>NZ_FORV01000018.1 GCF_900114095.1 Sphingomonas sp. NFR04
TGACGTGCTCCCCTGAAACTCCTCCAGTTTGAGGTAGAGTCCTCGATCAAGGAGGACGAAGATGAAGCGCAGCAGGTTTTCAGAAGAGCAGATCATCGGGATCCTGCGCGAGCAGGAGGCCGGTTCGTCGACGGCAGACGTGTGCCGGAAGCACGGTGTAAGCAGCGCGACGTTCTACAAGTGGAAGGCGACGTACGGGGGCATGGATGTGTCGCAGGCGCGCAAGTTGAAGGTACTCGAGGACGAGAACGCGCGGCTGAAACGGCTGCTGGCCGATGCGATGCTCGACAATGCGGTGCTGAAGGAAGTTGCCGCAAAAAACTGGTGAAGCCTGCCGCTCGCCGAAGGGCTGTCGAGGATGTTCGGCAGGCCTTCGGCATCAGCGAGCGTCGGGCGTGCGCCATTCTGAGCGTGGATCGATCGTCGATGCGCTATGCGCACCGGCGCGGTGATGATGGCGACCTGCGGTCGCGGCTTCGCGAGATCGCGCTTGAGCGCCGTCGGTTCGGCTATCGGCGGCTGGGGATCATGCTCGCCCGAGAAGGCATCGTCATGAACCACAAGAAGCTGCTGCGGCTGTATCGCGAGGAGAATCTGCGGGTGCGCCGTCGCCGCGGCCGCAAGCGGGCGATGGGCACGCGGGCGCCGATGGCGCACCCGCAGGGGCCGAACCAGCGGTGGAGCCTGGACTTTGTGAGCGACACGCTGGTGTGTAGCCGGCGTATCCGCATCCTTGCCGTCGTCGACGACTTCACGCGGGAGAACCTGGCGCTGGTGGTGGATACGTCGTTGTCGGGCACTCGTGTTGCCCGCGAGCTCGATGCGATCATAGCAGTGCGCGGCAGGCCCCTGATGATCGTCAGCGACAACGGGACCGAACTGACCAGCCTGGCGATCCTGCGCTGGGCGCAGGACCGGCAGATCGAGTGGCATTACATCGCGCCGGGCAAGCCGCAGCAGAATGGCTATGTCGAGAGCTTTAATGGTCGCTTGCGCGACGAGTGCCTGAACGAGACGCTGTTCGCTTCGCTGAGCCATGCCCGCTCGGTGCTGAGCAACTGGCGAGACGACTACAACCATGTGCGGCCGCATAGCGGTATAGGCGGGCTGACGCCCGCCGATGCTGCAAGGCGCGTTGCGCAACCCCACCCGCCAGGGCATCCTGGCAACCCCGGACTCTACTTATGAGTGGAGGAGAAAAGGGGAGCACGTCAC
>NZ_FORV01000017.1 GCF_900114095.1 Sphingomonas sp. NFR04
AGAACAGGGGAGGGGCAGATGAAGGAGCATACCATGCGCCCTACTCCGCGTCGGCCGAATGCCGATCTGTCGCCCATCACGCTGCGGATTGCTGATGCCTGCCGCATCACCGGCATCGGCCGGTCGAAGTTCTACGAGTTGATCAAGGCCGGCGAGATCGGGGTGATCAAGGTAGGCGCGATCACGCTCGTGCCGATGACCAGCATCGACGCGTTGCTTCAGCGTGGCGGCCCCACCGCGGGCGACGGCGCCCGGCCCCCCTTAGCCGAGGTGATGCACCCGTTTCTGGCCAATGCCATTTTGACGGCGAGCCTTGCCTCGACCCCCGAGGCGGTTCGATGCGATCTGTCATCGGCGGACGAGGGGAGGCGGGGAAAAGCTGAAGACCTTGTTGTTGAGCGTATGATTTCGGCCCTCTATGATCGAGACGACCAGCTCGACGTGGTTCGTTGATCCCATCTTATGTCGTTCTGCTGTCCTAGCTTTGGCTAGGGTCTGAGCTTTGGGGCCTTGCTAAAAGTGGCCTGCGTGACAGTCTGAATTTGGGACAATGCCGCCATCAGAGGCGGGCAGTTCGAATGACGGTTTCCGGCGGAAGCAGAAGTCCGCGAAGGCGCGCGCTACTTTGATCCTGCCGAGCTATTCTCTGTGCCCGCGGCGGCTACCCAGGGCGGCTCCTTGCAGGCGGCGAAAGGTAGGACATTCGGCATGGCTGGGCGCTGGGCAACGCGCTGCACCTCGAAGACCGTCGCGAAGCGTCTCCAACTTCCTAATAGTGCGATCGATCTCATCCGCCTTCGCGGCGAGTAGCCCACGATCGATCCGAATCTCGCCATCGGGGCTCAGCATCCCGCCAATCTCGCCAAGCGACAAGCCGGCGGACCGGCCCAGCGCGATCAGCGACAGCCGGTCGATCACGTCGGCGGCAAACGTACGCCGCAGCCCCCGGCGGCCAAGTGACTCAATCAGTTCCTGTTGTTCGTAATAGCGCAAGGTAGAGGCCGGGAGGCCGGAACGGCGCGCGACCTCGGCAATATCGATCAATCCCATCCTTGACCTCAAGCTGACTTGAAGTGGCACCGTGCAGCGAATCACCAACCGCATCAAGGATAAGCCAGTGAACCACGATCACGATCAGGACAGCGGCGGGCTTGGCTGGAACAAGCAGCGTGGAAACGTCTGGGTGGACCTTCAGCCGATACTCGATCGGTTGTTCCTGCCGTTCGAGCGGATGCTGCTCGATAACGTGACGACCGAGCCTGCACAGGCGGTGCTCGATATAGGCTGCGGCACCGGAGCCATCACACTGGCGCTGGCTGACAGGCTGGGGCCGTCGGCGCATTGCACTGGCGTCGATGTGTCGGAGGTGATGCTAGACCGCGCACGCCAGCGAGCCCTTGCGACAGGTGCGCATAACGTGCGCTTTATCGCTGGAGATGTGCAGCGCCATCGCTTTCCATCCGATACCTTCGACGCCGTGGTGTCGCGCTTCGGGGTCATGTTCTTCGACGATCCTATCGCAGCCTTCGCGAATATCGGCGCCGCAGTGCGCACCGGCGGCACGATGACCTGCGTGGTATGGCGCGGCCGGGAGGAAAACCCCTTCATGACGGCGGCGGAACGCGCGGCGGGGCCGCTGCTCGGGTGGAAGGATGAGCCCGAGGCCAACCCCGAAGCACCTGGCCA
>NZ_FORV01000016.1 GCF_900114095.1 Sphingomonas sp. NFR04
GCGTACCTCTTGCATAATGGGTCTGTGACTTAATGTATCAAGCAAGCTTAAGCCGATAGGTGTAGGCGCAGCGAAAGCGAGTCTGAATAGGGCGACTGAGTTTGATGCATTAGACCCGAAACCCGGCGATCTATGCATGACCAGGATGAAGGTGCGGTAACACGCACTGGAGGTCCGAACCGATTAACGTTGAAAAGTTACCGGATGAGTTGTGCTTAGGGGTGAAAGGCCAATCAAGCCGGGAAATAGCTGGTTCTCCGCGAAAACTATTGAGGTAGTGCCTCGGATGAACACCCTAGGGGGTAGAGCACTGGATGGATGCGGGGGTCGCGAGATCTACCAACTCTAACCAAACTCCGAATACCTAGGAGTGATATCCGGGAGACAGACGGCGGGTGCTAAGGTCCGTCGTCAAAAGGGAAACAGCCCTGACCTACAGCTAAGGTCCCCAAGTCACGTCTAAGTGGGAAAGCATGTGGGAATCCCAAAACAACCAGGAGGTTGGCTTAGAAGCAGCCATCCTTTAAAGAAAGCGTAACAGCTCACTGGTCTAAACAAGGGTTCCTGCGGCGAAGATGTAACGGGGCTCAAGACGTGCACCGAAGCTTAGGGTGTGATCGTTTACGATCACGCGGTAGCGGAGCGTTCCGTAAGCCTGTGAAGTGGAAGGGTAACCGACCATGGAGGTATCGGAAGTGCGAATGCAGACATGAGTAGCGATAAAGAGGGTGAGATGCCCTCTCGCCGAAAGACCAAGGGTTCCTGCGCAAGGCTAATCCGCGCAGGGTGAGCCGGCCCCTAAGACGAGCCCGAAGGGGGTAGTCGATGGGAACCACGTTAATATTCGTGGGCCTGGTGGTGTGTGACGGATTGCGTGTGTTGTCAGCTCTTATCGGATTGAGCTGGCTTCGAAGCAGTCCCGGGAAATAGCCCCACCGTATAGACCGTACCCGAAACCGACACAGGTGGTCAGGTAGAGTATACCAAGGCGCTTGAGAGAAGTGTCCTGAAGGAACTCGGCAAATTGCCTCCGTACCTTCGGAAGAAGGAGGCCCAGCATAAGCGCAAGCTCTTGTTGGGGGCACAGGCCAGGGGGTAGCGACTGTTTAGCAAAAACACAGGGCTCTGCTAAGTCGGCTTCAAGACGACGTATAGGGCCTGACGCCTGCCCGGTGCCTGAAGGTTAAGTGGAGGAGTGCAAGCTCCGAAATGAAGCCCAGGTAAACGGCGGCCGTAACTATAACGGTCCTAAGGTAGCGAAATTCCTTGTCGGGTAAGTTCCGACCTGCACGAATGGCGTAACGACTTCCCCACTGTCTCCAGGACATGCTCAGCGAAATTGAATTCTCCGTGAAGATGCGGAGTACCCGCGGTTAGACGGAAAGACCCCGTGCACCTTTACTGCAGCTTCAGAGTGGCAGTGGAGAACAACTGTGTAGAATAGGTGGGAGGCTTTGAAGCACCGGCGCCAGCTGGTGTGGAGCCACCAAGTGAAATACCACCCTGTTGTTCTTTACTGTCTAACCTCGTACCGTCATCCGGTACAGGGACCCTCTGTGGCGGGTAGTTTGACTGGGGCGGTCGCCTCCTAAAGAGTAACGGAGGCGCGCGAAGGTTGGCTCAGGCCGGTTGGAAACCGGCTGTTAGAGTGCAATGGCATAAGCCAGCCTGACTGCGAGACTGACAAGTCGAGCAGAGACGAAAGTCGGTCATAGTGATCCGGTGGTCCCTCGTGGAAGGGCCATCGCTCAACGGATAAAAGGTACGCCGGGGATAACAGGCTGATAACCCCCAAGAGCTCATATCGACGGGGTTGTTTGGCACCTCGATGTCGGCTCATCACATCCTGGGGCTGGAGCAGGTCCCAAGGGTTTGGCTGTTCGCCAATTAAAGTGGTACGTGAGCTGGGTTCAGAACGTCGCGAGACAGTTTGGTCCCTATCTGCCGTGGGCGTCGAAATTTGAGAGGAGTTGACCCTAGTACGAGAGGACCGGGTTGAACATACCTCTGGTGTACCAGTCGTTCCGCCAGGAGCGCAGCTGGGTAGCTATGTATGGACGGGATAACCGCTGAAAGCATCTAAGCGGGAAGCCTCCCTCGAGATAAGATTTCATAGAGCGGTCGAAGACCACGACCTTGATAGATCGGATGTGGAAGCGCGGTAACGCGTGGAGCTAACCGATACTAATTGCTCTTTTCGCGCTTGAGAGTTTCACACCCCCATCGACAACCCTGGGTTG
>NZ_FORV01000015.1 GCF_900114095.1 Sphingomonas sp. NFR04
ATCTCGACGGGCCGTGCCGCAGCCGCCCGTCGCTCGAAGGCCAGGACCTTGTCGAGATAATCGGCGCCGATCTTCCAGCTGCCATCCGGCATGCGTTCAACCTCGCCCCCTCCCCGTCGCATCGCTTCCAGCCGCCGGACATGGGCTTCGGCGAAGCGCTGACTGGCACTGGCGTCATGGCGGAGATGCGCGTCGACGCTGTAGTTGCCGTTGTTGGCAGCAGCGACCTCGGCCAAAGTTCTGTCCGCATCACGAATGCCAGCGGTGACCGGCGACACCCGCACAATTTCGGGGCGATCGCCCACTTCCGAGAGCGACCGGTTGCCCAGCTCGACATAGTGGCTGCGCCCGTCGATCGCAGCCACGATCAGGTAATGGCGATCGCGATGCTCGTCGGCCAGTCCGGTCGCAAGGATGCGACCGACCAGCGGCTTGCCCTCGGCTGGGTCGAAGATCGCATAGTCCTGCGGATGCACCTCGGGCGCCCGTTCCTTCAGTTGCGCGTGCATCGTCGCGATGATGTCGCCGCGCCGGCCCATCGCCCGCAGCGTCGCTTCCAGATCGGCGGTGAGCCGATAGCGCCCTTTCCCCTCGTCGGTCGCCAGTCCCATCCGCACCAGCGTGCCGAGGCGCGCCGCACGCAGCCCCTGCTCGATGCTGTCACCATGCGAGGACGACACCAGCCCATCGGCCTCGCGCGCGAGCAGCAGCCTGCGATCGATGCTGGTGAACCGCTCCTGGCCGATCTCGCGCTGACGCCCCTCGAAAATCTCGCGGTCGGTGCGCGGTCCGAGGTCGAGATTGACCAGCTCCTCCGCCCGCGCGGCGAGCCCTCGGCTGATATACTCGCGAGCGATGATCAGATCTTGTCCACGATCGTCGACACCGCGAACCAGCACATGGCATGCGGATGACCGGTGTTGAAGTGGTCGACGGCCACCCAGTCGAGCTTCGTGCTGAGGTCCTGTTCGACCTGCGCCATCCAGCGCCGCACCAGCGGTTTCAGGTCGTCATATTGGGCACCATCCTCGGGTGCGACGATAAAGCGGAACTGGTGCCGGTCACCGGTGCCGCGTTCGAGGAATGCCTTGCCGTCCGCAACATCATGGTCAGCGCCGTAGAGCGTGCCACGTTCGCCCTCGCGGGTGGTGCCATCGCGCTGGAGATAGCGCAGGTGCGCGACAGCGCCCTTCGCCCCCTTCCCCGCCAGCTTCACGAAGCGCGCTTTCACGACGACACGGCGCGCGCGGATTCCAGCGAAGCGATCGGATGCCCCGAGCACTCGGCCGACGCCCGAACCGCGCCCGATCCTGCTACCATCGAAATGCCGGGCGCGCGCGGCCGAAGACCCCGCTGCGCCGCCGGCCAGATTGGTCGCCTTGCGAAGCTGGTGCGCGAACGGGCGATCCGCGCCGACCCGCCCCAACCATAGCTCGAATGGATCCTCGGCCATGACGCTATCCTGTGCTGGAAAGCGTCAGATGAGGGTGCCCCAGCGGAGCCCTTCAAGGGCCTCCATTCGGGGGAGCCGGAAAGCCGCAGAAATGCTGGCATTCCGGCGACCGCGCCTTCCCGATGGAGGCATCGCCGTGAGTATGGCTCCATCAAAAACGACGTGCAGACGCCATTTCCGGGGTCGCTTGGAGGCACCGCTTTTATCTTGCCATCCCTTCTATCCCCCCGCCGATCCCCGCCAGCCTTTTATATGTTCCCTTTATGTTCTACTATCGCAGCCTTTCCGAGTCGCGAGGAATAGGCCCGATATGTCGATCAGGATCGAACCACTGGAGAATGGTCGGCTGAAGCTTTCCGGCGACGTCGAGGACGAGATTTGCCTGTCCGCACGGGCTCTCGACGAGGGCTTTGCCATCGCGATTTCGGACGGCACGCTGGTGCAGGGACGCTTCGATAATTGGGTCGACGAGTGCCGATTTTCGGTCGCTGTCGACGGCGCCGGCATCGCTACAATCAGCCGCGCGGAGCGCGGCGACGTGCTAGATCTGGCGTGGAAAATCGAGTGGATCAGCGTCGCGATCGCCCGCGACATGCGCTGCGCCAAACGCAGCGAAGCGCCGCAGATGCAGCGCGAATTATCGTTCATCGACGCCGGGAAAATCGCCGCCTAGGTCAGGCGGCGGCGCTGCGTTCCAGTGCCGCAATCCGCTCTTCGCAGATCACCTGCACCGCCTGACCAAGTGCCTCGACACGCTCGCCCAGCCACGCCAGTTCCTCTTCGCTGATACGGTAATGTTTCGAGTAGCGCGCCTTCACATAGGCCTCTTTCAACTTCTCGAACCGGGCGCGGGCGCCGCGCTGATCACGCGGCCATGCGTCGACCAAGCGCGGGTCGATGCGCTCCGCCTGCGTGCGCAGGAAAGTCAGATTGTGCACGTGGGGCGTATAGAAGGTGCAGACCAGCAGCACGCAATGGTAAAGGCTTTCCGTGGCCTGATGCGTCAGGAAGGCCGCGTCTTTCAGATATCCCTTCCGACGCGCATCGGCAGCGAGGTCCAACTTGCTGGCAGCACTGGGAAACCATTCGACGAAATACTCGCGTGCCATGGCCAACGCCTGCTTCGGCGTCTTAGGCTTGGGCTGATGCAGTTCGGTGTCATCGCTCTGGTACAACGCGATGCCGTCGCGAGCGACATCCATGAAGAAATAGCGCCCGTGCGCCAAGCCGTCGTTCACCTCCTGCAGGGTGTGGACGATGAAATTCACTGGCGTGCGGAGCGTCTTGGTGATCGCCAGTTCGCGGTTGAGCCGGTCGTCGGCGGTCGTCCAAAACTGGGCGCGATCGGTGAGCCTGTCGTTGTTGACGATAACCAGAAGGTCAAAGTCTGACTGATAGCCCTTGGCGGTATGGGGCTCGTCGACCCATCCGCCGCGCGCGTAGCTGCCGTACAGAATGACCTTGAGGATGCGCCCCTGCTTCTTCCAGTCCGAGGTCGCAACGGCGGTCGCGTCGCCGAATTCCTGGAACAGGATTTGGACGACACGCTCCAGCTCGCGCTGCTTGGCTGGCGGCAGATGATCGAGGCCGGTCCTCATGGATCGATCCTAACGCGCTGATGCCGCGAGGTACACCTCGCCCGCAGGTCGCGGGCGAGGTGTCGCGTTTATCTCGGCCATTTGCCGCGTTCGGCGCGATCCAGGGCAAGGATCACACGGGCAATGGTCTGCTCCACCTCGGCAACGCTGCAGTCATGCCGTTCGGCCGCTTCGACGTAGTTGCAATCATCAAACCGCACCGATCCGAAGATCGCCCGGTCACGGTCGGGCAGAGCGCGAAAGGCGTGACGCATTCGCCGCAAACGAAGCCAGCGCATCATTGCCCCGCCTCCCCATTCGCGACGAAACCGAGAAGATAATCTGCCGCCTTGCTGGCAGCGCTGGCCGCGCGGAAGATCGCCTTTTCATCCTCACGCAGCACCGCCAGCCAGCTGCCGATGTAATCCGCGTGCCGCACCGACGGCCGGATCGCCAGCGACGCACATGTGAACGCGCTCGCCATCTCCGCGACCAGCTCCTCACGGGCATAGGCGGCGCTGCCGAACGCTCCCGACTGGTCGCGATCGAGCCGCGAATTATGCCCAGTCCAGTGCCCCAGCTCATGCAGCACTGTGCGATACCAGTTGATGCGATTGTAGAAGGCGAGCTGTGGCGGTACCGCAACATAGTCGCCGGCCGGGCTGTAATAGGCCTCCCCTCCCCCGATCCGGATATCGGCGCCGCACGCTTCCATAAGCGCATGCGCAGCCGGGATCCG
>NZ_FORV01000014.1 GCF_900114095.1 Sphingomonas sp. NFR04
TCCACGCCGCCGAGGCACTCTGGGCCAAGCAGCAGCAGGGCGTCATCAAGGCCGGCGACGGCCGCGACGACTCGACTTCGCCGCGCTCTGCGCAGGGCGCCAACGTCACCGCCACCGTCGAGCTGTTGATCACCACCAAGGGCGACAAGACGTACGCCGATCGTCTACGTGCGCTGCTTCCTGTCATTCGCGAGAATTTCGAGTGGACCGCCGGCCCGGCCGTGCGCGCGATCCCGTTCATGGATGCCGATTATCGCGCGCAGCTCGTACCGCTGGTCCGCGCGATGAAGGCGAAGGTCGACCAGGAACACGCGAACAACCCGTTCGGCGTGCCGATCGCCACCGGGACATGGGCGGGTTCCAATCAGGTGGTCGCCTTCGGTACGACGATGTACCTGCTGCACAAGGCGTTCCCGGAGCTGGTCGGCACCCGCTACACGCTCGATGCGATCGACTATGTGCTGGGGCGGCATCCGGCCAACAACCTGTCGCTGGTCTCGACCGTCGGCACCGCGTCGAAGCTGATCGGCTATGGCCATAACCGCGCCGACTACAGCTTCATCCCCGGCGGACTCGTGCCCGGCGTGCTGATCGTCAAACCCGATTTCCCGGAAGCCAAGACGGACTGGCCGTTCCTGTGGTTCGAGAACGAATATACCGTCAGCACCACCACTGCCTACATCCTCGCCGCTCGCGCGGCGATGGCTGCATCGGAGGAGGCGAAGTAGAGCCAAGCGGCCGGCCGCGTTGCAATGCCGGTTGGTTCCATGCTGAAACACCAAGGCCCCCGTCTTGGCCACCAGCCTGACGCGATAGGAAACAAGTCGATGATGAAGCGCCTGCTCGCCGCCGCCCTGGTCGTTGCCGCTACCGCCTCTCCCGCCAGTGCGCAGCTCAAGCTGCCCCATCTGTTCAGCGACCACGCCGTTCTGCAGCGCGATCGGCCGCTGCACGTCTGGGGCTGGTCCAGCGCAGGCGCGACCATCACCGTTGCCCTCCACGGCCAGCGCGCAACCGCGATTGCCGACCGGCTTGGCCGCTGGGAGGTCTGGCTGAAGCCCGAGGCGGCGGGCGGCCCCTATGTGCTCACCGTCGACGGCGGCGCGGCCGAGGGGCAGGCGCAGGTTCAGGACGTGATGCTCGGCGATGTGTGGTTCGCGTCGGGCCAGTCGAACATGGAGTTCCCGCTCAAGGGCTTCAGGCGCGCGCCGTTGAACAACGGCGCCGCGGAGATCGCCGCAGCGACCAACCCGCGCATCCGGCTTCTCCGCCTCGAGCACAAGAGCAGCACGACGCCGCTCCGCGATATCGATGCGACCTGGACGAAGACGACCCCCGCCACGGCAGCCGACTTTTCGGCGATCGGCTATTTCTTCGCGCGCGAAATCGCCGCGCGCGAGAAGGTGACGGTCGGCGTGATCGACTCCACCTGGGGCGGCACGCCCGCCGACAGCTGGGTTTCGACGGACGCGTTCGCGAGCGACGCGACGCTCGCCCCCGCGATCGACGCGCGCGCCCGCTTCCAGCAGGACCAGACCGACGCCGATCTCGCCCTCGCCGCCGAGGCGCGTGAGGACGCCGCGATCCGCGCGTCCGGGGGCACGCCGCCCTCGCACCCATGGCACCCGCCCGAGGAGGCGTATCGGCCCTCGTCGCTCTACAACGCCATGGTTGCGCCGTTTACGGGCTACGGCATCAAGGGCGTGATCTGGTACCAGGGCGAGACCAACAGCAACGTCGCGCGCGCGCCATATTATGCAGATCTCTTCCGTGGCCTGATCACCGACTGGCGGCACAACTTCGCGCAAGGGGATTTCCCGTTCCTCTACGCCCAGATCTCGTCGTTCAACTCGCCCGAGGAGGAATGGGGTCTGGTGCGCGACGCGCAGCGCCGGGCGCTGGGGCTGGTCAACACCGCGATGGTCGTCACCACCGATGTCGGCGACCCGGACAATGTGCATCCGGGCGACAAGCAGACGGTCGCCGCCCGGCTCGCGCTCGCTGCACGAGCAATCGCCTATGGCGAACGCGTCGCCTATCAAGGCCCGCTGTTCCGCCAGGCAACGAGCGAAACGGGCGGGATGCGCGTCTGGTTCGATCATGCCGCGGGGCTGACCAGCCGCGGTGCGCCCGTGCCTGGTTTCGAGATCGCCGGCGCGGACCGCAAGTTCGTCGCCGCAACCGCGCGGATCGAGGGCGAGACGGTGGTGGTGACGGGGCCCGTCCCCCAGCCCCGCTATGTCCGCTATAACTGGAGCGGGGTCGTGCCGGGCAGCCTGTACAATGCCGCGGGCCTCCCCATGTCGACCTTCACCTCCGAGGAGCGTATTCAGGGGCATCTTGCCTATCCCTGAACGGTTGGCCTGCCGAAAGCCGACCTCGCGCCCCGCCCCACTGACGGGCGGCTATCGAACACGCGAACAACCAGTTCTGGCGTTTGCCGTCGTTCCGAGCGCCGGATCGGAACGGCGCAAGTTGGTCGCAACGTGCCGGGAGCGATGCGCCAATGATGGTGGCCGGCGGATATCCCGAAGGAAGATGGAAAGGCTGAGTTGGGATGCGAAACATATACTCGCCAGCGTCCCGCCAGCTGCGGATATCAACGCCACTGGCCCTAGAACAATCCGTGAAAGTCCGTCGATTTCCAGCTACGGTTTTGCAGTAAATTTGCAGTAAGTTGCACGTTGGTGCAGCTATTCGGCAGCTAAGCCCTTGAAAGGCTGGTGACCCCTACGGGACTCGAACCCGTGTTTTCGCCGTGAGAGGGCGCTTTCTCAGCACGGGGTACAAGCCTTTGTTGGAAAGTTTGCGCGGCAGCTCTCATGATGCAGATGGCAATTGCCAATATTCTCGAAAGGAACCGGGTTCGAGATGGCGAGCAGCACGATTTTGTACGATCGGCTCAATCCAAACGCATGTGTCGTCAACCCGCATGGCCGATCAGAATCGCGCCTGTTGCAACTACCAGGCAGGCCGTAATCCGATAGCGGCTCAGGCGTTCGCGAAGGAAGATGCGTCCAATCACGGCGGCGAAGACGACGCTTGTCTCGCGCAGCGCCGACACTGGTCCCATCGCGCCACGAGCCATGGCGAAGATGACGATGCCGTACGCCAAAAGCGAGGCAAGCCCACCACCAGCCGCTACCAGCATCTCCTGTCGCCCGCGCACCAGGGTGCGGGCATCGCGCAGCATGATGTAGCTCGCCGGCGCGAGCAGGCCCCACAACAGGCACATCCATACGGTGTAGCCCAGCGGTGCGCCTGACAGCCGGACGCCCAGCCCGTCGGTCACGCTGTAGGCGCCGATGAAGCAGCCGGTTCCTAGCGCGAAGAGCAAGGTTTTTCGCCCGATGGCTCGGCCTTGGAAGGCCAGTGCGACGATCCCGCCCGATACCAGCAGCACGCCCGTCAGGCTGAGTACGTCGGGCAGCTCGCGCGCGAAGATTGCCGCGCCGAGCGAAACCAAAAGCGGCGAGGCCCCGCGCGCGATCGGGTAGGTCTGCCCGAGATCGCCTTCCCGGTAGGTCCGTACAAGGAAGAGGTTGTATCCGGTATGGAGCAGCGCTGACAAGGCAACGCAGCCCCAACTCGCCCTTGCGGGAACCGGTAAGAAGAGGGCCATCAGGGCACAGGCAACCGCGATGGCGATGCACATGATCGTCATCGACCAGAGCCGGTCGCCGCCTCCGCGCAGAAGGGCGTTCCAGCTCGCATGGAGGACCGCAGCGACCAGGACGATCAGGCTGATACCTATGGACATGAGGGTCCTCGGCTAGCCGCATAGCCAAGCGCCGCGCATTACCGCGTCGCTCTCGTTCGCGCGGTGAGCTTGTTGCCGTCCGGATCCCGGAGATAGGCAACAAAGACACCGTTCGGGCGCTCGCACGGTGGCGTTTCTATGGAGGTGCCACCATGCGCGGTGCCGGCCTCGTGCCATGCGCGGACATGGTCCGCGCTCAGGGCGGCAATGCCGATCGTTCCGCCATTGGCCGCCGTCGCCGGGTGGCCGTCGATCGGTCGGGTGATCATCAATCTTCCACCGTCGTGTTCGTAGATGAGCCGGCCTCTCTCGTCCTTCTCGCCCGATTTGCCGCCCAGCGCCGCAAAAGTTGCGTCATAGAAGGCTCTGGATCGTGCCAGGTCGTTGCTACCGATCATGATGTGCGTGAACATATGTTCTCCCAAGATTGGCTTTGAAAACAGGGAATTATCGGTGGCTTTTTCGCTGCTTCGTCCGAGCTGCGTCAAGGGCGAGAATGGTCGGCGGATAGCTCCGCCGACCCAGGAGGGACCTTATTGCCGGCTATCCTGATAGGCTTCTTCGGGACGGACCCGGCTAAGCGTCGTCACTTCGATGAAGTAGCCGCCTTTTGCCCGGAAATAGAAGCACCAAGCGCCGTGCGCATCGCGCGGCGCCTGCGTTTTCCATCCGTCCCCGCGCAAGCGGGCATGCATGGCATCCACAGCATCGCGGGTCTCTTGAATGAAGCCTATATGCAGTATGTTGAGCTGTTTGGGGTAGTCGAAGCCGTCGAGCTTGTTTTCGAAGTGATTGATGATCAACACCAGCCCGTCGTCATCCTGCAAGATCGCCATCTTTGTGCCGCGCACAACGAGCGTGCGCAGGCCGAAATACTGCTCGAACATCGCTCGATCAGCTTCGACATCATCGCTGTATAGGTTGAGGTGGTTCAGCTTCATGGTCATGCCTTTCCGTTGGTTAGACGGACACGAGCCGATCGCGATCAGACAACGACGACCGGCCACGCACGAGGTGAACCCTCGCTGTGTCCGGCCATGGCCAAGAGCGGCGTGACCCGCTCAAGCTTGACTGTCTCCCGGGAGACCGCAGGTTGTCACCATACCTGCATCGCTGTCTTTTTAGGCGCGTTGCAATTTAGAGGGCTTAGTCTGAGCGTCAAGCCGGAGACGGGTCTTGCGCTAAGCAACCTCCGGCCAGGTTGCCGACGCTTCCGAGGTTTAGGCGATCCGAGCCGGGGGGCACTTCCCAAGATATGGCATCGAGCAAACATGGCGTTACACATACATGCCCCCAAAGATGTCATTCTTCCCACCCGCCTCCCAGCGCGAGGAAGAGATCGATCTGTCGATCGACGACACTGGCGCGGGCGCGGGACAAACTTGCCTGGGCATCGGCGTACCCGGCCTGTGCGTTCAGGACGTCGAGGAAGGGCGTGCGGCCGAACCGCTGGAGCCTGTCGGCATCACGGCTGGCACGAAATGCGGCGTCTGCCGCTCGTTCCAGATCCCGCAGCCGGTCCGTCGCCCGGGCATATGCCGATAGCGCCGTCTCGGTCTGTTGCAGCGCGAACAGCACGGCGCCATCGAAGCCCGCCAGCGCAGCGTCTGCATCGGCACCGGCCTGGTCGATCCGGGCACGGACCGCTTTCCTGTTCGGGAACGACCACGACACGAGCGGGCCGAGGCTGAACCCGAACGAAGTCGATCCCAAAGCGCGACCTATCGAAGCAGCCGTGCCTGCCGATCCGCCGATACTGACCCTCGGGTAGAGCTCGGCCTCGGCGATGCCGATGCCCGCAGTGGTCGCCGCGAGCACGCGCTCGGCCCCTCGCACGTCCGGGCGACGCCGGAGCAGCATCGCACCGTCCCCGACCGGGATCGGCCGCGCAAGCGCCGGGATCGCGGCGCAGGCCTCGAGTTCGCGTGGATAGTCGGAAGGCGTCCGGCCCATCAGCGCGGCCAGTTCGAACAACGCGGCCTTTCGGTCGGCAAGGATGTCCGGGAGGGCTGCCTCACTGGCGAAGGCGGCGGCGCGTGCCCGGTCGATGTCGAAGCGCGTCCCGCGTCCCCGGCGCGCCGTGCGCACCGCCACTGCCAAGGTCGCGCGCTGGATCGCGGCGATGTGCTGCGCCGCTGCTAAGGCCACGCCATCGGTGCAGACCCGTGCATAATTCCGGGCAATGGCTGCCGCGACCACGACGCGCACCTGATCGCGCGCCGCCACCGCCACTTCTGTTTGCGCCGAAGCAGCCTCGATCCCGCGCCGGATGCCGCCCGCGAGATCGAGCGGGTAGCTGGCATCGAAGCCGAGCGCGTAGCTGAACGGCGCCGGCAGGGAGGCAGTAGGGCCGCCAATCCGACCGCCCGATGCCTGGCCGCTCAGGCCGGTGGTTATGGTCCGCTCGGCGGCGGCTTCGCGAAAGATTGCGCTCGCGCGGCGGAGATTTGCATCGGCAGCGCGCAGATCAGTGTTGGCGGCCAGCGCCTCCTCGACATAGCCGTCGAGCCGGGGATCGCCGTAGAGCCGCCACCAGCGCGGCGGCAACGCGGCCTGCGACACGCTCCTATCATTGATTCCCAGAAACGGTGCCGCCGCTTCGGGTCGGTTGACGATCGAGGCCTGGGGAATGCGATAGTCCGGCCCGGCGACACAGCCGGCGAGGAGCAGGGCGGGGAGGGTGGTGACGACGCGCTTCACGACCGCCGCCCTCCTGCCGGCGCGGCGAGGGCGGGAAGGAGCTCCACGGTCGCCGTTCGCCCCGCGATCAGGCGGGTGCCGGCAGGCACCCGGTCGATATGCACGCGAACGGGAATGCGCTGGGCAAGCCGAACCCAGGAGAAAGTTGGTGCGACCTTCGGCAGCAGATTGCCTGTATTGTCGCGCTGATCGTCGGCGATCGCGGCGGCGATGCTCTCAACATGCCCAGCGATCTCGCCATCCTCTCCCATCAATCGGACGCGCGCACGGTCGCCGATCGCCACCCGGTGCAGCTTGGTCTCTTCGAAATAGCCCTCGACCCGCAGCGAGGCCGTGTCGACCAACGCCATCGCCTGCGCGCCCGCGGCAAGATAGTCGCCGGGGTGGATGTCTAGGTTGGTGACGATGCCCGTCACGGTGGCGCGGATTTCGGTCCGCTCGATATCGACCTTGGCGACATTGCGGTCGGCGATGGCGCGGGTCAGCGCGGCCTCCGAGGTCCGGACCCTGGCGGCGCTCTGTTCGCGCGCCTCGGTCGCGACGAGGTCGCCCAACGCGACGTCGCGGCGCGCCTCCTTGCGCGCCTGTTCGAGCTGCGCCCGCGCCTCTGCAATGGCGGCGTCCGCGCGCTCGATTGTCGCGGCAAGACGCGGCCGGTCGAGCACTATCAGGAGTTGCCCGGGCCGGACGGTCTGGTTGTCGCGAACCGTTACCTGCGTCACCAGCCCGCCGACGTCGGTCGAGACGCGAACGACATCTGCGCGGATGCGGCCGTCGCGCGTCCAGGGCGTCTGTTGGTGCCGGTCCCAGAGTTGCCAGCCGACCAGCGCGGCAATAGCGACGACGGCAAGCGTGATGCCGTAGCGCGCGAGGACGGAGAGAATGGACTTCATAACAAGGATCCGGTCACAGGGTGGCCCGCAGGAGCAGGCCGTAGAGGAGGAGGAACACGGCGATCTCGGTTAGCGCCGGCCAGGCGAGGCGGCGCGACAGGCCGGTGACGGCGAAGAGCCGCAGCAGGAGTATTGTCGCGATCAGGGCGAGGCAGGCGAGCGCCAGCAGTCCCGGTACCAGGACGCCGGCAATGTCGAGGTCGCGGATCATGCCGCGCGCTTCGGATCGGTTGCGGCTGCGGCAGTTAGCGCAAAGCGGAGGTCGAGCAGCGGATCGAGCAGCCGCCACCTGCCTTCGTCCGCGTCGGCCGCGACACGCGCGATCAGCGTTTTGAGGCGCTGGTCCAATGCAGCGAGCGCGTCGGCATTGCCATCGCGCCCGTCTGCTACGCTCTCGGCGAGCGCCCCGAGCAGTTGCCGCGCCTGCTGGTCGATGGCGCCGACCGCAGGGTCCAGCGCGCGACGCAGCCCGGCGACCGCATGCCCGATGCGGAGATGGCGCAGCATCGCGTCGAGCGTGTCGGTGCGCGAGCGCCTCGACGCGGCAAGCCGCGGCAGGAGGAGGGCGGTGCGGTCGACCATCAGGCTCGTCCAGCCCGCCTCGGCTGGGCCATGGCCGCGCGCGCGCCGGGCGACGTCGCGGCGGCTCAGCCGCAGCAGGCGATCGATCGCCGCATCGGCAGGCAAGGTCTGGAGCAGGGTCATGCTTGCCGCCCCGAACGCGGTTGCCACGAACAACGCCACGCTGCCGTTGAGCGCATCGGCAAAATCGCCGCTATACTGTGCACCCAGCCCGGAGAGGATCGGGATCGTTAGCGTGATGCCCAGCGCCATATAGGCCGTGGCCGGCCGCGCCTGCAGCGATCCGCCCCAGAGGAAGGCGGGGGCGAGCACGGCGACCAGCGTTGGGAAATCCGTGACGCGCGGCAGGATGACGAAGCTGTAGGCTAGGCTCAGTATCACGCCGTAGAGCGAGCCCAGCATGTATTTGCGCACATTGGGCGCAGGCGCGTCGACATTGCCGAAGAGCGCGCAGGTAACGCCGAGCACCGATACCGCCAGCCCGCCGTCCGGCCAGGCCGACCAGATCCAGAACAAGCACCCGGTCAGGATGCCGAGGGTCGCGCCGGTTGCAGCACGTGTGGCCATAAGCGGGTCGCGGTGATGGACATAGCCCGTTGCTGACATGCCACTGAACCGCAGTGTGCAATTTCGGGCCGGACGGGTGTTCGCGAACTCGCGCCCCAGCAGGTCACCCTCGTGGAGCAGCCCGACCAGTTCGGCGAGGTGGCCGGCGAGATTGCCGGTCTGCAGCCGTCCCTCTTGCGCCGGTTCGGCATAGGCCTCTGCTCGTAGCTGATGCGCGCGGTCGATCAGATGGCGGGCGGTGGCGTCCGACTCCGGCGAGGGCGCAGCGTCGATCCACTGGTCGATGGCGTGCAGCAGCGCCGCCAGCGCTTCGTCGTTGTGCATCGCTGCCAGCCGGGCCTCGATCTCCGTCGCCAGCGGGAGCAGCCGCGCCAGCCGATCGTGGAGGTGCCGCAGCGTCGCACGGCGTGGGCGGGCGATCGCCGGGTCGTAGGGGAGATGCATTGCCAGCCCGTTCAGGGCGAGCAGATCGAGCGCCAGCCGGTGGCGGTCGGCCTGCTGTCGCGGGTCCGTTTCGCCGCGCAGTAGGTCGCCGGCCAAACGCCGTGCATCGCGCAATGTCGCTGTTACCTTAGCCACGAGCTGGCCGGTCATTGGCCGGGGCAGCAGGAAGCGGTGGATCAGCACAGCACAGAGAATGCCAAGCCCGATTTCCTGCACGCGGACCAGCGCGGTGTCGAAGATCGCGTCCGGTTCGGCGACGCCGGGAAAGCCGATCAGGCTGGCGGTATAGCCGGCCAGCACGAAGGCATAGGCGCGCGGCGTGCGGTCGAGCAGCGACAGGAACAGGCAGAAGCCGATCCAGCCGGCCAGCACCAGGCTGCAAATGATGGGCTCGGCGACAAAGGTAGGAAGGATCACCACCGTCGCCGCAGCGCCGATCAGCGTGCCCACCATGCGGTAGACGCCGCGGCTGAGCGACGCACCGGCCGAGCCTTGCGACACCAGATAGGCCGTGATGATTGCCCAGGACGGGCGGGGAAGCCCGATGCGCAGGGCGATATAATAGGCCAGCATCGCCGCCGCGAAGGTCTTGGCGGAGAACAGCAGCGCCTCCGCATCGGCGCGCAGCGCCGGCGCGCGCAGGAACGTGCCGATCGGCGGCAGCGTCAGTCGCGGCCCGACCCAACCATAAGTGTAAAACAGCCAGATACCCATCGGCTTGTTGATAACGATTCTTAGATCGTTATAAATTCGGTATCCTGACAATCAGTCCCTGAATTCGGTCAATCGCATGCTGTCCCCGCAACCCGCCATCGCCGCCTTCGATCCCGACGCGACCGACCGGCCTGCGATTGCCCGCAATCTCGATTTCGCGGACTATGCCGCAGAGGTGCCCGCGCATGTGCACCGCAAGGGGCAGATGATCCTGGCGCTGCATGGTGCGGTCACTTGCACCGCGGACGACCAGCTCTGGATCGTACCGCCGAACTGCGGAGTCTGGATTCCGGGGGGCACGCCCCACAGTGCCCGCGCCACGCTCAACGCGCGGCTGAGCTATCTGTTCGTCGAACCGGGGGTGGCAAGCCTGCCGGACCATTGCTGCGCGTTGTCGATATCCCCGATGATCCGCGCGATGATCGATCGACTGACCGAGGAAGGCGCCAGCTATCCGCCGGACGGCCATGCCGCACGGCTGGCGCGCGTGCTGCTCGATGAATTGGCCGAGATGCCGCACGAACGGTTCAATCTGCCGGTTTCGACCAACCCGAAAATCCGGGCCATTGCCGATGCGCTAACGTCCAACCCGTCGGACCGCGCTACACAGGCGGAATGGGCGAAGCGCGTGGCGTTGGGCGAACGGTCATTGTCACGGCTTATGATCCGCGAAACCGGTCTCACCTTCGGTCGCTGGCGCCAACAGCTGCATCTGATCATCGCGCTTCGGGAGCTGGCAGGAGGGGCATCCGTGCAAGGCGTGGCTGCGGATCTGGGCTATGAGTCCGTCAACGCGTTCATCACCATGTTCCAGAAGGCGTTGGGCAGTACGCCCGCGCGCTTCTTCGCCGGAAGGCGGCAGAATCGGGCTTAATCTTCAAGATCGCGGAGCGGACCAAAATTCTGGCGGGAGGATAGGTCGGACGTGCGCCTTCAGCCACTTGCGTCCGCACGTGCATATTTGACGTATATTTGACAAGTTTGCTGCTGATCCAGCTAAGCCATTGAAAATTGGCGCACCCGACAGGATTCGAACCTGTGGCCTCTGCCTTCGGAGTGCACAGAAACGGGGGTTTTTGAACCTTCCTGAAAATGCTAATATGCTGAGAATGGTCGGTTTTATGTCTCAGGCGATCTAGCTACTTCCGACCATGTTTTCCGTACTTTTTCCGTACGGAATGAGCAGGAGGCTGGCATGGGGCTGGACCTGAGCAAAGTGAAAGAGCGGGACGCGCTCCGCAATCAGCGCGAGCCCTACTGGCAACGCATTCGGCCTGGATGCTTCCTCGGCTATCGACCCTCGGCACGGGAAGGGGCGGGAACGTGGATCGCTCGCGCCTATGACGAGGAGCAGCGTTGCTATCGTCTCAAGGCGCTTGGCGACTTTGGCAGGCTCCCCGGTCGCGATCGGTTTGCCGATGCGAAACGGGAGGCGGAAGCTTTCGCCGCGTTGGTGGAGTCGGGAGGGCTGATCGAGGAAAAGGTTGAAACCGTAGAGGAAGTGTGTCGGCGATATGCTGAGACTCATCCTGACGCAGCAGGCCGTTTCAAGCGCCACGTCTATTCCGATCCAATAGCCAAGGTGAAGCTAGCCAAGCTTCGCTGGCACCATTTGCAGGCTTGGCGCAAGCGCTTGGAAGAAAAGCCCGCGCTGGTCACGCGGCGCAAGAAAGGTCCGCAGGTTACCCGCGACCGGGCACCCTCTTCGATTAATCGAGACATGGCGATGCTCCGCGCAGCACTGAACACGGTGCTCGCGCCAGGAGCGCCGGACACAGAAGCAGCGTGGCAGGAAGCGCTGAAAGCTATCCGCAACGCTGACCGGCAACGAACCCTCTACCTGGACCGCGACCAGCGGCGCGCCCTTCTGGAGAAAATCGGCGCCGAAGCCGAACCCTTCGTGCGGGCCCTCTGTCTTCTTCCGCTGCGGCCGGGGGCTGTCGCTAGCCTGACCGCCGGAAATTTCGACGAGCGGACATCGGAGCTGACCATCGGTAAGGACAAAAGCGGCAAGCCTCGCCGCATCCTTGTACCGGCCGGCGCCGCGAAATTTTTCGCAGCGCAGGCGAAGGGCAAGCTGGCCCATGCCCCGTTACTGGCGCGCGCCAACGGCAAGCCATGGGACAAGGAAACGTGGAAGAGGCCGATCGCTGAGGCGGTCGTCGCTGCTACACTGCCATGCGGGACGACCGCCTACACACTTCGCCATAGTACGATCACCGACCTGGTGAATGGAGGCCTGCCGTTGCTAGCCGTGGCGCAGATCAGCGACACCAGTGCGGAGATGATCGAACGGCATTACGGCCATCTGAGCCGGCATGCGGCAGCGAAGGCGCTGGCGGGTCTTGCTTTGTAAGAGCGCCAAGAATGGAGGTCAGGCTTGCCCGACCACTGAAAGCCAATGCGGCCGATGGAATGGGTGCACCCCATCAGCATAAGGTCCTCGGCATCGGATTTTGAACGTCGGTTCCCAAAAATTGCCGTTCGCATTTCCTGTGCGGCGTCTCGTTCGCGTGAAGAGCCTCCGCTCAATTTGGGTTTGGACGATGAAGCTGTCTCAAAGCCTGTCCCGCGGAACGAGCTATTCCCTCGCCTAGAGCCGCGGGAGTTGGGCAAAATTCATGGATCGGACAATGGCTAGACGCATTCCCAACTTTCTGCCCGAGAAGCGCCTTAGCCGAGCGATCCAACCAGCCACTCAAAAACCGATAGTGGCGGATGAGCCGTCTTAATTTTGTCCGCCAAATCCACGTGCTAATAACCTTTCGCTATCGATTCCTGCGCGAAAAGGAATGCATGTTAGTGCTGCTGCCCGGGGGCCGGCTGTGGCGTATTGATCGAGGTGGCGCATGACGGCGAGTAAATCAGAGGCATTTCTAAAAACGGTCGGAGACCGGACCTTCCTTAAACTGTGGACTTGGGCCAATACCCATTACAAGCAGGGCAAAGAAGCCGCCGACTTCGTCATCCCGTTTGGTGATGACATCGTGCTCATCTCGGACAAAGCCTGCCACTACAACCCGGAAGAGCACGGGGCGCTCGCTTGGTCTCGCTGGCTTCGGCGGGTGAAGGAAAAGAGCTTGAAGCAGCTCGGGGGTGGCATGCGCACGATCCGCGAACGTCCAGGCAATGTTCGCATGGACCCGAAGCTGAAGGAGGGTACGCCATGGCCGCTGAATGCCGACAGAACCGCCCGCATCCATTTAGTCGGGATCGCAAGGCCGGCGTTAGACCCGGCCATCGTTCCCAATGATTGGAAGTCATTTACTTACGTCGGCCACGAGATCGATAAGCCGTTTACAATCGGTCCAATCCGCGAAGGCGACCATGTCGTGCACTTATTCGATGGTCCGACGATCGATCTGCTGCTGGAGTATCTTGATACTGCTCCGGATTTCATCGCCTATCTCAAGGGGCGAGAGGCAGTCCTTCGCAGCACGAACGACTATGCATTCAATGAAAGCGACCTGCTCGCAGCGGCGCTGATAGGCTGGGAGAGCAATCCCAAACTTTTGCCGCTTGTCCCGTCACTTGAGTCGGTCAAGCCGGGGCTCTGGAACCAGTATAAGAATAGCGAACGGGCCGCCCAAACACGTGAACTCGATAGACCGAGCCGGCTGATCGACGAATATCTGAACGGCCAGTACGAGGAGTTGCGGGAAGGGCGCTTCATCGACTCCGATCCTACGATCGCGGAGCATGAGTTCGCAATGCGGTTGCTTGCCTCCGAGGGGCGTTATCCACGTCGAATGATCGCTGAAGAGATTTTTGACCTGCTCAAAGAGGAGAATCAGAAGATATTCTGGGCTAACACGATGCCGTCGCCTACGACACCGGATCTCCGCTATGTTTGTATGACGTTCCCGCCTCGTCCCCAAGATTGGACTCAGGAACAGCAGGACGATTACTGTCGGGACCAGCTGATTCAGCACATGTTGGTGGCTCGATTCGCGTTCAAGCAGGAGTTGATTTTGGGAATTTGCTTGGGAAACCCGGCGACCGATGATGGTAGCGTGTATACCCACGCCGGGCGTTTCCCTGCGACTCGTGAGCTGGTCGAAAGCGCCGCCTTGCTTCAGAAAGCCGGCATATTTGGGAACCTGCAGTGTATCAACCGCTTGCACTTCCGTTAGGATCTTCTCCTCGCCCAAGCGGCAGCGCTTCCGGCGCCAAACATGCAAAATTCGGGGGGCGGCCGGGGAGGGCGCGTTTGATTACATTGAGATGTTATCCACCCCGGTGCGCAGGCAGGTCGGAAACGGAATGCTGTCGCCCGTCGCGTTCTAACGGCAGCAGATACTGCATGCGGAAGGCGTCTAGAAAATCACGGGCTGCTCAGTTCTACATAGACAGGGCTGCGGGCAGAGAGCCTCACCTTCTTGAGGTGCGATGCTCAGGCGCCCCAATCGCCGACAAAGGCCTTGATTGCGTCACCAGAGGCGCTCTCAGCTAAAATCATCTGCTCCTGATCTTCCGCGGCGGACATCGGAACGTCTGCGGGCGCCAAGAACTGGCCTCCTGACGTGCTCCCCTGAAACTCCTCCAGTTTGAGGTAGAGTCCTCGATCAAGGAGGACGAAGATGAAGCGCAGCAGGTTTTCAGAAGAGCAGATCATCGGGATCCTGCGCGAGCAGGAGGCCGGTTCGTCGACGGCAGACGTGTGCCGGAAGCACGGTGTAAGCAGCGCGACGTTCTACAAGTGGAAGGCGACGTACGGGGGCATGGATGTGTCGCAGGCGCGCAAGTTGAAGGTACTCGAGGACGAGAACGCGCGGCTGAAACGGCTGCTGGCCGATGCGATGCTCGACAATGCGGTGCTGAAGGAAGTTGCCGCAAAAAACTGGTGAAGCCTG
>NZ_FORV01000013.1 GCF_900114095.1 Sphingomonas sp. NFR04
CTGCGCAGAGCGCGGCGAAGTCGAGTCGTCGCGGCCGTCGCCGGCCTTGATGACGCCCTGCTGCTGCTTGGCCCAGAGTGCCTCGGCGGCGTGGAGCGCTTCGGCTGCCATCGCCGGATCGCTCTGGGCAAGCGCGCGGCTCGCACCGGCGAGCCCCGCCGCGACCATCAGGTTGTTGGCCGGAAGGTCGGTGGTGAACGCCCAGCGGTCGTCCTGCGCGCCCGAGGCGCCGTTCTTGCGCTCGGCGGGCTTGAGCGACGGATCATAGGTCAGCCCGTCGGTCTGCGAGCCGGCGTCGCCGAGATGCGCATATTGGCGCAGCGTCGGGTCGACGATCCCGACGATCGCGTGCCCGAACACCTTGTACTGCGCGAGCAGCTGCAGCGCGCCGTGGCGGATCTGCTGCAGCGAGTCCTCGACGCCGTCGGGCTTGCGGATCTCGACCGCGCGCGCCGCTTCGTCGACACTGGTTTCGTCCCAGTCGAGACCGAACAGCTCGCGGGCCCAGACCAGGTCGCGCACCACCATCGCGTTTTCGGGGGTTTGGATGTCATAGTCCCCGGCGTCCTGGAAGCCGCCCACGGCGAGGCCGGGGATATGCTCGCCGGCCTTGAAGGGCGAATCCAGGTTGGCGCCCATCTTGTAGCCGTCGAAATGCGTGATGTTGGGCGGTGCCTGGCGTGCGTCGTCGAGATGCGAGGGCGCCGACCAGACGCGATATTGCTCGCGGATGCCGACATGATCCATCTGCTCGGCGAGGAACGTGTCGAGCGAGGTCTGCCAGATGCGCGCATAGGCATCGGGCGCGATGCGGAACGGGTTGGTCGTGACGCCCGCATAGCGGATGGCGTAGATGCCGGGCGTGCGGACGCTAGAGAAGTCGAACGCCGCATAGTCGTAGCGGGTCCAGTGTCCGCGCGGCAGCGTGCGCGCGCGCAGCACCGGCTCTTCGCGGCCATCGGCGGTGAGCCGCACCAGCTCGGCCTCGGCCGGTGCCTTGAAGTGCGGATCCAGCTCGATCAGCGCTACCTTGGGCCGGTTGGGCGTATAGCCCGCCTGGTTGAACGAGACGACCGGCGCGCGCACCCAATCCTTGATGACATTGGGCCGGACATGCCAGACGATGGCATTCTCCTTCGCGCCCTCGGCGATCATCGATCGGACGACGAACCAGCCATTCTGCGCGCGCGCACGGGCATCATAGAGTGTCAGCGGGCCCTGATCGGAGGTGATGGTGACGCGGGTCATCGGGTCTTCGGGGGCCAGCGTGACCGATTTCCCGCCCGACGTCAGCGGCAGCGGGTCTCCCGAGCCGTCCTTGGCCATCGGGCCGGTCGGGTGGCGCGGGAACAGCCCGGGGGCGGCGTCCATCAGATAGGTCTTGCCGAAATAGGCGCTCGGCAGGAAATCGAGGTTGAAGCCGGCCTTGCCCACCAGCGCTGCGGGCAGCGGGCGATCGAGATCGACGGCGATGCGGAAGCCGTCGCCCTCGGCGGTGACCTTCACCGTATAGTCGAGCTTCACGTCCTTGTAGGTGGAACGGACCACCAGCTGGTTGGGCTCCGTGCCGCGGGTGCGGCTGACAAAGGCGGGGACGGGGGCCCATTGTTCGGGCGTCTTGTCGAGGCGCACCGCGCCATCGGTAGCGATGCGGTTGCCGTGCAGCACGATCTGGATGCCGGCATTCTTCTCGTCGAAGAAGATCGGGCTGAACTGGTTCTGGTCGGCGATGACCGTCAGGCCCTGCCTCTCGAGCGTATCCGCCGGCGTGAGCGTCAAGGATTGGGCCATGGCCACGCCCGAGACGGCGGCCGCTGCCGAGGCGAGCAAGGCGGACAGAACCTTACGGTGCATGCATCTCTCCTGTGATTTTATCGTTGCCGGTGTCGCGCTCGATGGGTGGGCAGCCGGTCGGAAGGGGGGCGGGCACGCGTATCGCCGCGCCTGTTTCTGCCAGCCACGCTTGGCCGCGCAGCCATGGATGCCGTGGAATCAGCCGCTGCCGGGTGTCCGTTCGCGGCGCATCGAAGCCGCTGGCGCCGGACTTCGGGCGTTGCACGGCCATCGCAGCGAAGTTGAGGCGCGCCGGTTCGTATCTTGGACGATCGCATGCATGTCGACGCGCGACACAGCCCTTTTGCCAAATTCGCGAATCACGACCGCGCTCTCCTGATGGTTCTTGTTTTTTGCTATGCTAACGGTAGCGCTACCATTCGGCAATTAGATCCACGTTATCTTGCTTTCCTTGGCGCCGACTGATCGAACCCGCACATTTGCGAAAGCTTTAGGCAATGGTGGGCCGCCGCGCGCTTTCTTGCAGTGGCGGGATGGGCGCAAGTCAACATATTGCGCGTCCCGGCGCATCGACGGGGTTGCGCGGCGGCCGCATCCTTGACGAGGCGGGAGCCCTGGCGGCCTCGACCGAACCGAAGGCCTCGCAACCCGATGCATCTGCTTGCTTCCAACGGTTTGACGTGCCCGTGATTTGCTGCCAATTCCTCCCGCAACTGCGAAAGGCGCTGAGGTGCGGATCGTCATTGTCGATGACAGCGGAGCGCGCGCATCGGTCCTCGAAGAGGGACTGCGTGAGGCGGGCTATGACGATATCCATTTCGTGCCGCCGCGCGGTGCGTTCGTCGCCAGGATCGAGCGCATGGCACCCGACGTCGTACTCATGGATCTGGGTAGCCCGAGCCGCGACACGCTGGAGGAAATGCTGCTCGTGAGCCGCGCCCTTGCCAAGCCGATCGCGATGTTCGTAGACCAGTCCGACGACACGATGATCGGCGCGGCGATCGATGCCGGCGTGTCCGCCTATGTCGTGGACGGGTTGCGCAAGGATCGGGTGAAGCCGATCCTCGAACTTGCGGTGCGGCGGTTCACGGCCTTCTCCCGGATGCAGAACGAATTGGACGAGGCACGCACCGCGCTCGCCAACCGCAAGACGATCGACAAGGCCAAGGCGATCCTGATGCAACAGCGAGGACTAAACGAAGCCGATGCCTATGCGCTGCTGCGCTCGGCGGCGATGAACCAGGGCCGCCGGCTTGTCGACGTGGCCGAGGCGCTGATCACCGCCAGCAGCCTGCTCGGCGGAGGCGCGGCATGACCCCCGTCCGCGCCGCTTTCCTGCCGCTCACCGACAGCGCGGTGCTGGTCGCAGCGTATGAGAAGGGTTTCGCCGAGGCACAGGGCATTGATCTGGAACTGGTGCGGACCACCAGTTGGGCGACGCTGCGCGATCGCCTGGTCTATGGCCAGGTGCAGGCGGCGCAGATGCTGGCGCCGCTCGCCGTGGCGGTGACGCTGGGGCTGAGTCAGCAGCCGGCGGCGTTCTCCGCGCCGTTCAAGCTCAACAGCAACGGCAACATGCTGGTGATGTCCGGCGAGTTCGCCGCGGCGCTGGAGCAGAACCTGCCGGCGCGACTCGCCGACCCGCTCGGCACGGGGCACGACTTCGCCACGGCAATCGGGCTGTTCCGCCGCAAGCCGATCATCGGCATCGTCCACCGATTCTCCGGCCATGCGCTGATGCTGCGCTATTGGCTGGGCAGTGTCGGCATCGATCCCGATCGCGACGTGGTGCTGCGCGTGCTGCCGCCTTCGCTCACCGTCGAGGCAATGCGGCTGGGCGAGATCGACGGGTTCATCGCCGGTGATCCCTGGCCGGCGGCGGCGATCGCGCAGGGCCTGGCCGAGGCGGTCGCGATCGGCGCGCGGATCTGGCAGCGCGGCGTGGAGAAGGTGCTGGCGCTGCGCACCGACTGGATGGAGGCCAATGCCGAGACGGTAGACCGGCTGCTGGTGGCACTGGCGCATGCTGCGCGCTGGTGCGACGATCCCGCGAACCGGGGCGAACTGGCGGCATTGCTGGCGCGCCCCGCCTATGTCGGCGAACCGGCCGAACTGATCGAAGCCGGGCTGGCGGGGCAGGTGATCCCGCGCGCCGAAACGCCCGCCGTGGAGCAACTCGATTTCCTGCTGTTCCACCGCGAGGCGACGGCGTTTCCGTGGCGCAGCCAGGCGCTGTGGATCTACTCGCAGCTCGTTCGCTGGCACCAGGCGGAACCGAGTGCCGAGGCCGAGGCGGCGGCGGGCGCGGTGTTTCGTCCCGATGTGTATCGCCGCGCGCTGGGCGCGAGCGGCGAAGCGATGCCGGGCGCGAGCATGAAGCTGGAGGGCGCGGTGTCCGCGCCGATCGGAGTAGGGGCACATCGCGGCGCGCTGACGCTGGGGCCGGACCGCTTCTTCGACGGCCGCGTGTTCGATCCCGAGCGGTTGGAGGAGTATCTGGCGGGTTTCAGCCCAGGGCGAGCATAGCGCCTGCACTTGCGGTTATTGCCCGGGGGCGCAGGGCGTTGAAGATGGCAGAACGGCCGGTTACGCTGGGCCAGCATCTTTTCCAGGGAAGCGAAGTCGCCGGTCATGATGATCACCACGATCCTGTTGCTGGGTACTTCGTCCATAATCGACGATCCCGCCACGATCGGGCAGACCTGTCGGGTTCTCGAGGCTGCATATACTGCCGCGATCGAAAGCAACGTGCCGGCCTATCCGCAGACCATCGCGCCAGCCAGGCGCACGGTCGATCTCGGCACGTTTCACCGAGATTATAGGAATCAGCTGCCGCTGGACGACGGGGAATTCGGCGATCTTGTCAGCCGGCAACGTGGCTTCGCCGTTGACGGGTATCGACCGCTTTGTGTGCCGACGGCTGCCCCGATCGCCCGCGCGGACGCCGAAGGACATGCGCAATCCATCTCCTTCACAAGCCCGGTCTTTTCGAGCGACGGGCGCATCGCGGTGACCGAAATATCGTTCCGGCATGTGCCGTCCGGCTTTGGTTACGGCATGCTATGTATTGCGCGGCGCACGGGGCAGGCATGGTCGGCGCGATGCCTGGGCAGCTGGATCACCTGATCGCACGTTGAGAGACTGCGCAATTCGCACTTGCAGCAAGCCAAATTCCGCGCGATGATCCTCGAGTCGCGCAAGGAAGCGCGCCCATCGGGAGAGCACCCCAACGCCGGGGCATGCCTCCCCCTCTGAACGCAGCAAAGCCGCTGACCGGATTTCGCACCCATGCGAACGTCCGGCAAGCGGCTTTTTTCTTGTCCTTTTCAGATCGGCATTGGGGAAGTCACCATGGCAACGGCATTTCTGGATCGAAGCGTGCATCGAGCGACCAGCACGGCAAAAGACGGCAGCTTCTGGCGCAGCGGACATTTGCCGACGCTGGTGGCGGCCTTCCTCTATTTCGACCTCGCCTTCATGGTGTGGGTGCTGCTCGGGCCCTTGGCTCCGGAGATTGCCAGGACGCTGCACCTCACCGCCGCGCAGAAGGGGCTGATGGTCGCGACGCCGACGCTGGCCGGTGCGCTCCTGCGCGTCGTCAATGGCCTGCTCGTGGACCGCATCGGGCCCAAGCGCTCAGGCGCGATCAGCCAGATGATCGTGATTGGGGGGCTGCTCTCCGCGTGGCTGCTCGGGGTGAACAGCTTCAGCGGCACGCTGGCGCTAGGCGTAATTCTGGGCTTCGCGGGGGCGAGCTTCGCGATCGCGCTGCCGCTGGCCAGCCGCTGGTATCCGGCCGAGCACCAGGGCAAGGCGATGGGCCTCGCCGGAATGGGCAATTCGGGCACCGTGCTCGCTGCGCTGTTCGCGCCCGCGCTCGCCAAGCTGTTCGGCTGGAACGCGGTGCTGGGGCTGGCGTGCATTCCGCTCGGCATCGTCTTTATGCTCTATCTGGCGCTGGCCAAGGATGCACCGAACGCGCCCGCGCCGAAGACACTGGTCGAGTATCTGCACCCGCTGAAATCGGCCGATGCCTGGTGGCTGATGAGCTTCTACGCCGTTACGTTCGGCGGGTTCGTCGGGCTGGCGGCCTCGCTGCCGATCTATTTCACCGACCAGTTCAAGCTGACCACCATCGTCGCGGGCTATTGCACCGCGACCTGCGTGTTCGCGGGATCGCTGGTGCGGCCGCTGGGCGGCGCGCTGGCCGACAAGATCGGCGGCGTGAAGGCGCTTACCGGCGTGTTCCTGGTCGCCGCCGCGGCGCTGGCAGGCGTGAGTGTCGCGGCGACGCTGCCGGTGGCGCTCGGCTGCTTCGTCGTCGCGATGCTGGCGCTGGGCACCGGCAACGGATCGGTGTTCCAGCTGGTGCCGCAGCGTTTTCAGGCCGAGATCGGCGTGATGACCGGGCTGGTCGGCATGGCCGGCGGCATCGGCGGCTTCTACCTCGCCTCGTCGCTCGGCGTCGCCAAGCAGCTGGCGGGCAGCTTCGCGCCGGGCTTCCTGATCTTCGCCGGGCTGGCCCTGGTGGCATTGGCGGGGCTGATGCGGGTCAAGGCGTCGTGGCGCGCCCGCTGGACGAGCGGCGCGCGGATCTGATCGGAGAGGGAGGGCGGCGCGGCACGAACCGCGCCGCTCCATTCGGGGGCAATTTCCATGCGAATGATCTTCACCACGGCGGCCGCGCTGGCCGTCGCCGGCCCTGCTTGTGCCCAGGACATTGCGGTGAAGCCGCTGATCGAGGCGCGCAGCCGCCACGAGCATGTCGATCAGGACGGGCTCGACCCGTCGGCCGATGCCTGGACGCTGCGCGTGCGGGCCGGTGCCGAACTCAGCAGCGGCCTCTGGGCGGCGCTGGGCGAAGCACAGGGCAATCTGGCGCTGGCCGGCGATTATTATGACGGGCTGCACGGTGCCGCCACCCGGCCGCTGGTCGCCGATCCGCAGGATGTCGCGATCTACCGCGCACAGCTGCAATACCGGACAAAGCCGCTGACCGTTACCGCCGGGCGCCAGCGGATCGCGCTCGACGACGAGCGCTTCGTCGGCAATGTCGGCTTCCGCAACAACGCCCAGACCTTCGACGCGGTGCGCGCCGAGCTAGTGCCCCACAAGGGCGTGAAGCTCGACCTTACCTATGCCTGGGACGTACGGACCATCTGGGGCACCGATGGTCGGGGGGCGCGGCAGCGGGGCGTGGGCGGCGACAATCTGTTCGCCAATATCGGCGCGGCGACGCCCATCGGCACGCTGACCGGCTTCGCCTATCTGGTCGACCAGGACGAAGCCGAAGTGCAGGGCTATCGCCTCGCCAGCCAGACCTATGGAGGGCGGCTGGCAGGCAGCCGCGTGCTGGCCCCGAAGGTCAAGCTCAGTTACCAGCTGAGCTGGGCGACGCAGTCGGACTATCATCGCAATCCGAACCGCTACACCGCCGACTATTGGCTTGCCGACGCGACGCTGGACGTCCGCGGCTGGAAGCTGAACACCGGCTATGAGGTGCTGGGGGCAGACAAGGGCGCCGCGCTCACCAGCTTCCAGACGCCGCTCGGCACCAACTTCAAGTTCCAGGGCTGGGCCGACAAGTTCCTGACGACCCCGGCCAATGGCGTGCGCGACCTCTATGCCGGCGGCGGCTATGGCTGGACGAAACTGGGCAAAGTGGATGCGCTGACGCTGCAGGCGACGTGGCACCGCTTCGAGAGCGACCGGCTGGACCAGCATTATGGCGACGAGATCGACCTGCTCGCCACGGTGAAGGTGAAAAAGACGGCGTTTTCGGCGCGCTATGCCCGCTACGACGCGGACCGGCTGGCGACGGATACCAGCAAGTTCTGGTTGCAGGTGGACTGGAGCTATTGAGCGGAATCGCTTGAGCGAGTCCGCGAATCGGTTTATGTTGCAATGCGAAGGACAAGGCTGTCCTTCCCACATAGCCACGCCAGCCCGCCGATGGGCGCGACGTGGTCCTGTTGATGGCAAAGCCGCCATCCAGCGCTCGGTTCGAAAGATCCGGGCGCCGGATGGCGGCTTTTTTTCGTTTTGGAGCGAAGCGGATGGAGTTTCTCGAAGCCACGGCGATCCTCGCTGATGAAAGCCCGAACGGGGCGACCCCGGCGGCCGAGACGCGCCAGCATCTGGTGGTGATCGGCAACGGCATGGCCGGGTGTCGCGCCGTAGAGGAACTGCTGGCGCGCGACGGCACGCGCTTCCGGGTCACCATCTTCGGTGCCGAGCCGCATGTGAACTACAACCGCATCATGCTTTCGCCTGTGCTTGCGGGCGAGAAGTCGTTCCAGGAGATCGTGATCAACGATCATGACTGGTATGCGCAGCATGGCATCGAGCTGGTCGCGGGCGATCCCGTGGTGGCGATCGACCGCGCCGCGCAGACCGTCACGGCAAAATCCGGCCGCGTCACCGGCTATGACAAGCTGCTGATCGCCACCGGCTCCGATCCCTTCATCATCCCGGTGCCGGGGCACGACCTGCCCGGCGTGATCAGCTTCCGCGACATGGCCGATGTCGATGCGATGCTCGCCGCGGCGGGCGAGGGCGGCGATGCGGTGGTGATCGGCGGCGGTCTGCTCGGCCTGGAGGCGGCACACGGCCTGACCTTGCGCGGCATGAAGGTCACCGTGCTCCATTTGATGCCCACGCTGATGGAACGCCAGCTCGACGAGGCGGCGGGCTGGCTGCTCAAGTCGGCGCTGGAGGCGCGCGGGCAGACCATCCTCACCGGTGCGGACACCGCCGCCATCCTTGGCGACGAGAAGGTGGAGGGCGTGCAGCTAAAGGACGGGCGCGTCATCCCCGCCAAGCTGGTGGTGATGGCGGTGGGCATCCGCCCCTCGGTGAAGCTCGCGCGCGAGGCCGGGCTTGCGGTCGGGCGCGGCATCCAGGTCGACGACCATATGGTGACCAGCGACGCCAATGTGCTCGCGGTCGGCGAATGCGTCGAGCATGACGGGCAATGCTATGGGCTGGTCGCACCCTTGTGGGACATGTGCCGCAGCCTGGCCGACGGGCTGGTGGCTCGCGCCAATCCCTATCGCGGCTCGGTTACCTCGACCAAGCTCAAGGTCGCCGGGCTCGACGTGTTCTCCGCCGGTGACTTCTCCGGCGGTGCTGGCTGCGAGGACATTGTCCTGCGGGATGCGGCGCGAGGCATCTACAAGCGGGTGGTGCTGAAGGATGACCGCGTGATCGGCGCGGTGCTGTTCGGCGATACCAGCGACGGCGGCTGGTATTTCGATCTGCTCAAAAAGGGCGAGGACGTCGCCCCTATCCGCGACGTGCTGATCTACGGCCAGGCCTTCGCCTCGGGAGGGGGGCTGGCGGACCCTAAGGCGGCCGTTGCGGCGCTCTCGGACGATGCCGAGATCTGCGGCTGCAACGGCGTCTCCAAGGGGCAGGTGGTTGCGACGGTCCAGGGCGGCGCGTGCAGCCTTGATGCGGTGCGGGCCGGGTGCAAGGCCTCGGCCAGCTGCGGTTCCTGCACCGGCATCGTCGAGAACCTGCTGGCGCTGACGCTGGGCGAAGACGGGGTGCAAGCCGGCCCGAAGACGATGTGCAAATGCACCGGCTATGGCCATGACGAAGTGCGCCGCGCGATCGTCGAGCAGGGCATGCGCGCCATTCCCGAAGTGATGCAGACGCTGCACTGGTCGACGCCTGACGGCTGTTCCTCGTGCCGCCCGGCGCTCAACTATTATCTGCTCTGCGCGTGGCCGGGGGAGTATGTCGACGACCAGCAGAGCCGCTATGTCAACGAGCGGCTGCACGCCAACATCCAGAAGGACGGCACCTATTCGGTGGTGCCGCGGATGTGGGGTGGCGTCACCACGCCGCAGGAACTCCGCGCGATCGCCGACGTGGTGGAGAAGTACAATGCGCCGATGGTGAAGGTCACCGGCGGCCAGCGGCTGGATATCTTCGGCATCCGCAAGGAGGACCTGCCTGCGGTCTGGGCCGACCTGAACGCGGCGGGGATGGTCTCCGGCCATGCCTATGCCAAGGCGCTGCGCACCGTGAAGACCTGCGTCGGCTCCGAATGGTGCCGCTTCGGCACGCAGGATTCGACCGGGCTGGGCATCAAGCTGGAGCGGGGCTTCTGGGGCAGCTGGATGCCGCACAAATTCAAGATGGCGGTCTCCGGCTGCCCGCGGAACTGCGCCGAGGCGACGATTAAGGACTTCGGCGTGGTGTGCGTGGACTCCGGCTACGAGCTGCATGTCGGCGGCAATGGCGGCATCCATGTCCGCGCGACCGACCTGCTGGTCAAGGTCGCGACCGAAGAGGAGGCGATGCACTACGCCGCCGCCTTCGTGCAGCTCTACCGCGAGGAGGCGCGCTATCTGGAGCGCACCGCACCGTGGATCGAGCGGGTCGGGCTCGCCACCATCAAGGCGCGGGTGGTGGAGGACGAAGCGGGGCGCGACGCGCTCGCCGCGCGCTTCTGGCATTCGCAATCCTTTAGCCAGGACGATCCCTGGGCCGATCGCGTCGCCGGCGCCGATGCCGGCCTCCATCAGCCCCTTCTCGCCGCCGCGGAGTGATGTCCATGACCGACTGGATCGATATCGGCACGCTCGCCGACCTGCCGCTGCGGGGCAGCCGCAAGCTGACCCTGGGTGGCGAGCCGATCGCGGTGTTCCGCACCCATGACGATCAGGTTTTCGCGCTGATTGATCGCTGCCCGCACAAGGGCGGCCCGCTGAGCGCGGGTATCGTTCACGGCCATGCGGTGGCGTGCCCGCTCCACAATATGCGGATCGCGCTAGCGACGGGCGCGGCGATGGGCGAGGACACGGGCTGCACGCCGGTGGTGCCGGTGCGGCTGGAGGGCGTACGGATCCTGATCGCCATGCCGGTGCGGGCGGCGGCGTGAGGGGGGACTTTCAGATCCTCCCCGGCACGGGGAGGGGGACCGCCCGCGAAGCGGGTGGTGGAGGGGGCTCTCCACCAGCGATGTCCCGTGTGGAGGCCCCCCTCCACCAGCCTTCGGCTGGTCCCCCTCCCCGTGCCGGGGAGGATCTATGACCGTCCGCACCACTTGCGCCTATTGCGGCGTCGGCTGCGGGATCCGCGCGACCGTCACCGGCGAGCGCGCCGTCCGCATCGAGGGCGATCCCGAGCACCCTGCCAACCATGGGCGGCTCTGCTCCAAGGGTACGCATCTCGGCGACACGGTCGGGCTGGAGGGGCGCCTGCTTCACCCGATGATCGGCGACCGCCGCGCCAGCTGGGATAAGGCGCTCGACCTCGTCGCCCGCCGCTTCCGCGAGGCGATCGCCGAGCATGGGCCGGACAGCGTCGCCTTCTACGTCTCCGGCCAGCTGCTGACCGAGGACTATTACGTCGCCAACAAACTGATGAAGGGCTTCATCGGATCGGCGAATATCGACACCAATTCGCGGCTGTGCATGTCGAGCGCCGTTGCGGGACACATGCGTGCGTTCGGTGAGGACGTTGTCGCGGGCAGCTATGCCGACCTCGATGCCGCCGATTTGATCGTGCTGGTCGGATCGAACACCGCCTGGTGCCATCCGGTCGTCTACCAGAGGATCATGGCGGCACGCGCCGAGCGCGGTACCAAGCTGATCGTCATCGATCCGCGCCGCACCGAGACGGCGGAGGAGGCGGATCTGCATCTGGCGCTGCGCCCCGGCAGCGACGTGGCGCTGTTCAACGGCCTGCTCGCCCATTGTCGCGCCGAGGGGCTGGCCGACGCGACCGACCTCGACGTGCCCAAAGGCTTCTGGGAAGCGCTTGGGCGGGGGCACGACCTCTGGTCCACCGCCCAGACCTGCGACCTCGGGCCCGCAGACCTGCAGCGATTCTATCAGCTCTTCGCCCTGCATCCGCGCACCGTCACGCTGTTCAGCCAGGGCATCAACCAGTCGATCAGCGGCACCGACCAGGTCAACGCGATCCTCAACCTGCACCTCGCCACCGGCCGGATCGGCACGCCCGGTGCCGCGCCCTTCTCGATCACCGGTCAGCCCAACGCGATGGGCGGCCGGGAGGTAGGCGGGCTTGCCTCGACGCTGGCGGCGCATCGCGGCTTCGGCGCCGACGACATTGCCGATGTCGGCCGCTTCTGGGCCGCCGCGCGGATGGCGACCAAGCCGGGCCTCAAGGCGGTCGACCTGTTCCGTGCGGTGGGCGAGGGGCGGATCAAGGCGCTGTGGATCATGGCGACCAACCCCGCCGTTTCGATGCCTGATGCCGGACGCGTGCGCGAAGCGCTGGCGGCGTGCCCGTTCGTCGTCGTCTCCGACGTCATCGCCCAGACCGATACCAGCGTCCACGCCCATGTCCGCCTGCCCGCCGCCGCCTGGGGCGAGAAGGATGGCACGGTCACCAACTCCGAACGCGTGATCAGCCGGCAGCGCGCCTTTCTGCCGCTGCCCGGCGAGGCCAAGCCGGACTGGTGGATCGTCACCCAGGTCGCCCGGCGCGTGGGGTTTCGCACCGCCTTCGCCTATGATCGCCCGGCCGAGATTTGGCGCGAACATGCCCGGCTTACCGCCTATCGCAACGAGGGCGCGCGCATGCTCGACCTGCGGGCCAAGGCGGCGATCGGCAACGAAGCCTATGACGCGATGGCGCCCTTCTCGTGGAATCCGCAGCCTTTTGCTGACGGACGCTATTCCACCGGCGGCGGCCGCGCCCGGCTGATTTCGGTCGCACAGCGCCCGCTGGATGCGCCGCTGCGCGACTGGCCGATGACGCTCAACACCGGCCGCTACCGTGACCAGTGGCACACGATGACGCGGACCGGCCTTTCGCCGAAGCTCGCGCGGCACCGTGAGGAACCGCTGGTGGAGATCCACCCGCAAGATGCCGCCGCGCTGCACCTTGAGGACGGCGCGCTCGCACGGGTGACGACTCCGCAGGGCGAAAGCCTGTTCCGCGTTGCGCACGGGCCCGGCCAGCGCCGGGGCGAACTGTTCACGCCGATCCACTGGACCGACCAGCAGGCGCATGGGGGGCGCACGGGACTGCTCGCCCGGGATCTCGTCGATCCGCATTCAGGCCAGCCTGGCTTCAAGCTCTCGCCCGCGCGGGTGGCGCCTGTGGCGGTGGACTGGCGCGGCTTCCTGATCGTGCAGGGCGACGCACCGGCGCCGGAATGTCTGTGGGCGACGCGCGTGACGGTACCCGGGGGCGGGCTCTACGAACTGGCCGGCACCGGCGATCCAGCAGCGCTCGATCGGGTGCTGCCTCGCGGAGAGCGGGTCGAGGCGAGCGATCCCGCGCGCGGCACCCTCCGCGTGGGCGTCCTGCGCGACGGGCTGCTTGCTGCGGTGCTGTTCGTGACCCGCACCGGAGAATTGCCGAGCCGCGACTGGCTGATCGGCCAGCTTCACCAGCCGCAGGGCCCGCAGGTGCTCGCCGGCCGGGCGCCTGGGCGCAGGAGCGATCGCGGGGCGGTCGTCTGCGCCTGCTTCGACATCGGTCTGCACAGCATCACCGCCGCGATCCGCGACCAGAAGCTGCAGGATGTCGCCGCGATCGGGGCGGCCCTGGGGGCGGGGACTAATTGCGGATCATGCCGCCCGGCGCTTGCCCGCATTCTCAACGACATGCCAAAGGAGGCCGCGCATGGCTGACGAATTTCCCGCAGGCAGCGTCTGGCTGGTCGGTGCCGGTCCCGGCGATCCTGACCTGCTAACCCGCAAGGCCGAACGGCTGCTGCGTACCGCCACGATCGTCTTCTACGATGCGCTGGTGGGCGAGGGTGTCCTGGCGCTGGTCCCCGCATCGGTGCGGCTGGTGTCGGTAGGCAAGCGCGCCGGCCGGCATTCCAAGGAGCAGTGGACGATCAACGACCTGCTTGTCGCTGCAGCGCTGGCAGGCGAGCGGGTGGTGCGGCTCAAGGGCGGCGACCCCTCGATCTTCGGCCGCTCGATGGAGGAGAGTTCGGCGCTCGTCCAGGCGGGCGTGCAGGTGCGGATCTGCCCCGGCATCACCGCCGCCAGCGCGGCCGCGGCTTCTGCGGGCGTGTCGCTCTCGCTGCGCGGACTGGCGCGCCGGGTACAGTTCGCGACCGCGCACAAGCGCGGTGATGCGCCGCTGGATCTGGACTGGGCCGAGCTGGCGGACCCGCATTGCACCACCGTGTTCTACATGGGCCGCAGCGCGGCGGCGGAAATCAGCCGCAACCTTCAGGCGGCGGGGCTATCAGGCGCAACACCGGTGCTGCTCGCCTGCGACGTCAGTCTGGACAGCGAGCGGTTGCTGCATACACGTCTTGATCTTCTGCACATCGCAGTAGCGGGCTTCTCCAACGACCAGCCGACCCTCATCCTGGTTGGCGACGCGATTGCAGTTGCGAGCAGAGCGCCGATGGCGAACTATGCTATGGGCGCGGCCCGAGCTGTGACAACCTGATCAATGTCCGCTCTTGGGCAAGACTGCCGTCGGGTCCTGCCCGTTGGAACGACCGCTTAGTCCCAAGAAACGTCGACCAGCCTTCCGACGGCAGTCGACCATAATGCGTCGCTGGGCGAGAGGGCATGGAGCGGCGGCATGTTCCTAAACACGCCGGTCGCCAGAGACCGCCTCCCCTCCCAGCGGCAAGGTTCTTTCGAGTGCTACTCTGACGAGCCGGCCTTTGCCCGGATTATCCAGCACGCAGCGTTGAAAGCCGCATGTCCTTCGACAAGAAAGGCGGCAAACGCCGCATCGAGCGTCGCTATGACGTCGTCACGAAGCGCATCGTAGAGGTCTGGCAGGATCGCGCCAACGCGCCCCATTCGCCGACTGTAGGTAATGAGATCGCCTGCCGTGAGGCTACATGCCACATCTGTGGGCGTGATATCGACATCGCGCCACCCCGCAGCGGCCAGGATGCGAAAAATGTGGGTGGCATTCGCGAAGGCAAACTGGCCAGGTGCTTCGGGGTTGGCCTCGGGCTCATCCTTCCACCCGAGCAGCGGCCCCGCCGCGCGTTCCGCCGCCGTCATGAA
>NZ_FORV01000012.1 GCF_900114095.1 Sphingomonas sp. NFR04
ATCGGCGTCGTCAGCAGCGTGAAGGTGATGAACACCAGATGCGCGAGCGGTATCGCGGCGGGATCCTGGACCAGGGGTGACTGACGATCCCGGCTCCGCGGCACGGCCCCCAGCATGCGGTCGACAAGCCACAATCCGGCCCCCGCCAACACCGCGACGACCGCGGCCAGGATCAGCAGGTGATTGTGCTTATAGTGCCCGATCTCGTGCGCGACGACGGCGCGGATCTCGCTTTGGTCCACCTCGCCCGTAAGCATTGTGTCGCTGAGCACGATGGTAGCGAAACCCGGGCCGCCGACGACGCTCGCCGTGTAGTTGTTCGACTGCTTCGAGCCATTGAACACGACGATCTTGCTCGCCGGCATGCCGGCCTCCTGGGCGACACCCTCGATCGCCCTTCGGACCGGACCGGCAGGCGCCGGCCGCGTATCGTTGAACACGCCCAGGAACAGCAAGGGCGCGACCGCGAGGGCGAGGAACGCAAGCACGGCACACACCGCGCTGGACCAGATCCACCAGCGAGGCCCCGTCCGCCGCATCAGCGCATAGATCGCGATGGCGACCAGACCACCGAGGATGGACGTGAAAATGGTCGTCGTGACATTCTGGGTCAACCATCCCGCCATATCCTGGCTCGACAGGCCGTATGAACGCTCCCGCGCCCAATCGGCATAGATCGACCATGGCAGGCGGAGGACCGCCGCACTCAGAATGAAGACCGTCACGCACGCGAACGCCGCCAGATTGGGCCGCGGCTTGTTCCGCTGAATCCGGTCTCGCAATCGGACGAGCAGTCCCGAGCGCAGGATGACGAGATCGATCGCGACCGACAGAAGCCAGCCCCACAGCAGCAGCCAGTGCGAGCCTTGCGTATAGGCGATCGCCCGCGCCTCCCGCACAGGATCGATCATGTGCAGATACTGCGCGGTTGCGGCGAGGGGATCGAACGCGTTCATCGCCGAGGCATGCCTCGTGCGGAAGGCGGCTTTAAGTATACGCGCGTATACGCGAGAAGGACCCTGCAGGATTGGATTAGGACATTGATATTGTTGATAGATTAGCAAACAGACGCCGTCCCGGACGGTCCGTCGATCCGCCGCGTGGGGCCGGTCTCATCCATCGATATAGGGGCCGTTGACGGGCTTGCGGCGGCACGTCACGCTTATCGGGTTATGGCAACAGCGCAGAACCCACCGGCGTCGGACATGCAGACCGTTTTCATCGTCGACGATGACGACGGATTGCGGGTTGGCCTGGACGCGCTGTTTCGATCGGTCGGATACCAGACACATCAGTTCCGATCTGCGGCGGAGTTCATGGAGTCCGGCCTCACGGCCAATGCCGGTTGCCTCGTCCTGGACGTCCGGCTGCCCGGCCTGAGCGGCCTCGATTTTCAGGAGAAGCTGGCGACGGCGGGGATCACCATGCCGGTGATCCTCATGACCGGGCATGGCGACATTCCGATGAGCGTTCGCGGCATGAAGGCCGGCGCCGTCGACTTCCTGGCGAAGCCCTTTCGGGAGCAGGACATGCTCGATGCCGTCGCCGCGGCGCTGGCGCGAGACGCCAGGGAGCGCGAGGGCCGCCGCCAGCAGGAGGATCTCCGACGGCGCGCAGACACGCTCAGCACCCGCGAGAAGGAAGTCACGGTGCGCGTCGCCAAGGGCAAGATGAACAAGCAGATCGCGTTCGATCTCGGTCTCAGCGAAATCACGGTGAAGATCCACCGCGGCAATGCGATGCGCAAGCTCGGTGCCAAGACGCTCGCCGATTTCATCACGATCATCAACGCGCTGAACCTCGACGGGTAGCCCGGCCGCAGCGATGGTGCTGAGCCTGCCGGCGACCCCGCACCCGATCAGGCGGGCGCCGACAGCTGGGCGATAGTGCCTTCGCGCCGCTGCCGCGCTTCGCGCTGGAAGCGGGCCGGCGTCGTACCGAAACGGCGCCGGAACGCGAAGCCGAACGCGCTTTCGGACCCATAACCGCTATCGGCTGCGATCGTCGCGACGGAGGACCTACCGGACGCGAGATGCCCGGCGGCGCGCTGGAGCCGCCAATCGGTGGCATAGGCGATCGGCGTACAGCCGACGAGCCTGGCAAAGCGGTCGGCGAAGCTGGAGCGCGACATCCCGGCCTCGCCCGCGAGCAGTTCGACGGTCCAGCCGCGCGCGGGATCGCGGTGCACGGCACGCAGCGCACGCCCGATGCGATCGTCCGCCAGCCCACGCAGCCAGCCGGGGAATGCGGTTCCGCCGGCGCCATGATAGCCGCGGATCATCAGGATCACGACCATCTGCGCCAGATGCTCCGCCAACAGCGATTGACCCGGCTCGCTCGAACCAAGCTCCTGCGCCAGCGCCTGCAGCGCCCAGCCGAGATTTCCACTATCCGCCGCGCCGGCACGCAGGATCAAGACGCGTGGCAGCTGGTCGAGCAGGAAAGAACCCATCCGCGCATCCAGCTCGATCTGCCCGCCAACCAGGAAAGTCCCTTCGCCATCCCCCGCAGTCGCGATGCCGTCGACCGCCGCATCGAAGATGCGCCGCGCGTCCACCGGCACCAGCGCCGGGTCACTCGAGAGCACATAGGATTGGCCGTCCTGGAGCAGGAAGGCATCGCCTCGATCGAGCCGTACCGGTGCTTCCAGCGCGCTGGTCTCCAGCCAGCAGCTTCCTTCGATCACCGCATTGAACTTCGGGATCTCCGGCGCCGGCAGCCGCACGGCCCAGTCTCCACCCGCGCGCAGCCGCCCCGAGACACGGCCTTTGGCGTTCGCCAGCGCCAGAACAGACGACAAGACATCGATCATGGACGATCTCTACAGTTTCTCGGACGCTTGCCCATTCCACGTCCGCACCGGCTCGCCGATATGCTGCGCAACCCCGGAGAGCAATCATGTTCAGACAAAGTCCCCTTGCATCGCCTTTCAACGCCTTTTCGACCGCCGACGAGGTCCTTCGGGACATCGATCTGACGGGGCGTACCGCCATCGTCACCGGCGGAGCTTCCGGCCTCGGGCTCCAGATGACCCGAGCGCTGGCCGCCGCCGGCGCGCAGGTGATCGTTCCCGCCCGATCGCCGGAAAAGGCGCAGGCGGCGCTTGCGGGTGTGGAGAATATCGAAATCGCCCAGATCGAGCTCATGGATCTAAGCTCGATCGATCGCTTCGCCGATGCATTTCTGGACGCGCGGCGCCCCCTGGACTGCCTGATCCATAGCGCCGGCATCATGGCCGCGCCGATTGGGCGGGACAGCCGCGGCAATGAGAGCCAGCTGGCGATCAACCATCTGGCACCCTTTCATCTGACGGACCGGCTTGGTCCCGCACTCAAAGCCGCAGGCTCCGCCCGGGTGGTTTCGCTTTCCTCGCGCGCGCACCGGCTTGCCGGTGTCGATTTCAACGATCCGAACTTCGTGGAACGCCCCTATGATCCGTGGCTTGCCTATGGCCAGTCCAAGACCGCCGATGCCCTGTTCGCCGTCGAACTGGATCGCCGCGCGCGCGCCGCTGGCGTCCGGGCCTTCTCGGTCCATCCGGGTTCGATCCTGACCGATCTCGCGCGGCATCTTTCCCCAGAGCAGGTCCGCGCGTTCGGCGCGATGGACGAAAAGGGCGAGATCCGCATCGACCCTCTCAACGACCTGAAGACCGTACAGCAGGGGGCAGCGACGGCGCTGTGGTGCGCGACCAGCCCGCTCCTGGCGGATCTCGGCGGTGTCTATTGCGAGGATTGCAACGTGGCGCCGCTGCGCGAGCCCGACGATCCGCGCAAGGACGGCGTGCGCACCTGGGCTGCCGATGCCGATCTCGCCACACGCCTCTGGGCCTTGAGCGAGAGGCTCGTCGGCCAGCCGACGACATCCTGGTGACCCGGGAACGCCCCCGCGCGTAGCATCGACATACGCGCGTATACTCAACCGCGCGGTCGCCGTGCTCTAGGTAAGTCCCCATGATAGCGAAGCAATCTGCCGCGCAGCGCGATACCGGCGCATCCACCCGAAAGCGCCTGCGCGGCGTGCTGCTGGTGGCAGCCTTGCTCTCCGCCAGCGCCGCCGGTGCGGCGGCAAACGAGGCGGCCACCGCGTTCCAGCAGGAGGTGCACGCCGCGATGGACCGCATGATGCGCGGGATGGATGCGGCGCCCACCGGCGATGTCGACAAGGATTTCGTCGCGATGATGGAGCCGCATCATCAAGGTGCAATCGACATGGCGGTTTCCGAACTTCGCTACGGACGCAACCCGCAGCTCCGGCGCATCGCGCAGGAGATTATCATCGAGCAGCAGCAGGAGATCGCCGCCATGCGCATCGCGATCGGCCGACCGCTCCCTCCATCGGCGCCCGCCCCCACCACGATCCCGCCGGACGGCGCCGCCCCCCATCCCCTGCATCACGGAGATCCCTCCCAATGATCCGTTTCCATCGCCGCCTGGCGCTCGCCTCCGCCACGCTGCTCGCGTCCGTGGCGAGCTGGGCGGCACCGGCCTCCGCGCAACAGGCGCCCTGGGCAGCCCCCGATGTGCCCGTCAGCGGCCACGACCGTGTCTACGCCGCCGAGCAATTCTCCAACACCGTCTCGGTCGTCGATCCGTCGACGAACAGGCTGCTGGGCGTGATCAAGCTCGGCGATCCGCAGCCGATGAACATGTCGCCGCTCTACAAGGGGCAGGTGCTGGTGCACGGCATGGGCTTCTCGCCCGACGGCCAGACGCTCGCGATCGTCTCGATCGGCTCCAACGCGGTCAGCTTCATCGACACGGCGACCAACACCGTCAAGCACACTACCTATGTCGGCCGCAGCCCGCACGAAGCGTTCTTCACGCCGGACGGGTCCGAGGTCTGGGTCACCGTCCGCGGCGAGGATTACGTCTCGGTGCTCGACGCCAGGACCTTCGCCGAGAAGGACCGGGTGAAGACGCCGGGCGGCCCGGGCATGACGATCTTCTCGCCCGATGGTCGGCTTGCTTATGTCTGCTCGTCGTTCAATCCCGAGCTCGCCATTTTCGAGACGAAGAGCCGCAAGCGGGTGGGCACCGTCGCCCAGCCGAGCCCCTTCTGCCCCAATATCGCGGCGACGCCCGACGGCAAGCAGGTGTGGTTCACGCTGAAGGATGTCGGCCGCACCGTCGTGATCGACGCCCGGCCGCCTTTCGCTGTCCTGAAGGTGATGGACACGGGCCCCATCACCAACCATGTCAACTTCGCGAAGACCAAGGCCGGCCTGCGCGCCTATGTGACGATCGGCGGCGAGAACAAGGTCCGCGTCTTCACCACCGACAGCTTCGAGGAGAAGGCGGTGATCCCGGTCGGCGCACTGCCCCATGGCGTCTGGCCTTCGGGCGACGGTAGCAGGATCTATGTCGGCCTGGAGAATGCCGACCAGCTGGCAGCGATCGACACCGCTACCAACAAGGTCATCGCCAATATTCCGATCGGGCAGGCGCCCCAGGCGATCGCCTATATCCCCAATGCCGCACGCGGCGGCGCGGACACCGCGACGCTGCAGCCCCTCGGCACGGCGGGCGAGACCACCAGCCTGACCTTGAAGGCGGTTGCCGATGGCAAGCCTGCGACCAGCGTGACGCTGTTCGACCAGGGGCTGACGCAGATCGTGCAGGCGGCGGCTACCGGCCTCCAGCCGAAGCACGCATATGTGCTTGCATTGTCCGACAAGGCGGACGGTTCCGGCCCCCATCAGGCGCTCGCCCGGTTCATGACCAACCCGGCCGGCGGCGCGATCGTCAACGCGACGGGGCCGATCCGGCAGATCCTCCAGGCGCCGGCCACGGCCCCCGTGCGCTATCTGGTGATCCTGGAAGAAGATGGCCGGATCGTGCAGGTTCAAGCCCGATAATGCCGACGACAGGGGGAATACCGCGTTGCCAAGCCTGACTCTGGACGCCGTTTCCAAGCGCTATGGGCGCAAGACCGTCCTCGGGCAGGTCGACTGGACCTTCGCCGCCGGCCTGACCCTGCTGGTCGGGCCGAGCGGTGCGGGCAAATCGACGCTGCTGCGCCTCATCGCCACCGCCGAGCGGCCGACGCGCGGCACCCTCCGCTGGGACGGAAACGCCCTCCCCGCCGCGCGGCGAACGCTGCGCGCCCAGCTCGGCTATGCGCCCCAGGCCGTCGACTTGCCCGAGGAGCTGACCGGGCGAGAGTTCGGCCTGCACATGGCCGCGCTGAAGGGGCTGGATCACGCTGCGAGTAACGGACAGCTAAGCTATCTGGGCGAGCGGCTGGGGCTGGCTTCGGATCTCGATGGCCGGATCTCGACCTATTCGGGCGGCATGCGGCGGCGCCTCGTGCTGGCCCAGGCCCTGCTCGGAGCGCCGCGCCTGCTCGCTCTCGACGAGCCGACGGCGGAACTCGACGCCGCCAGTATCGAGCGCGTGATGGGGCTGATCCACGAGCGTGCCCAGGCCGCCGTCGTGATCATGACGACGCATCTCGCGGAAGGCCTCGACGACGCCGCGATCACCACGCTCCATGTCGAGGGCGGTGAGGTGCGCGCGCTATGAGAGCGGCGCGGGCGGTGTTCGCGGACGAGCTGCGTCGCTACGGGCGGAGCCGCGGGTTGTGGCTCCTCCTGCTCGTCGTGCCGATCGCCGCACGGTATCTGGTGGTAGGCTCGGCCGTCCATATCGCGCTCCGGCAGCATCTTCTGTCGATGACCTGGGGCGCGGTGGGCGTCACCATCGGCGTGGTGGCATCGACCATGTTGCTACCGATCGGATTTCTCTACCTGCGATCGAACGTCACCCGCCGCCGCCCCTGGCAAGTGGAGGACGTGTCACCCACCCCGCGCATCGCCATGGTGCTCGGCCGCTTCGGCGCCGATTGCGTCGTGCTGCTCGGCGCACTGGCGGTCGCGACGCTCGCCGGGGGGATCCTGGCATGGCGCGCCCAGCAGGGGCCGGTCGATCCGGGCCGGCTCACCCTGGCGGTCTGGTTGATCGCGGGGCCGAGCCTGGTCTGCCTGGTCGCGCTCCGCCACGTGCTCAACGCGGTGCCCGCAACGCGCGGCGCGCTCGGCGACGTGCTCGCGTTCTGCTGCTGGTTCGCCATTCTGGCGATGCCCTCGACGATGGGGGCAGCCCCGTCGAGTTTCGCGGTGAACCTGCGCGATCCGGGCGGTTACATCCGCCCGATCATCGGCAGCGGCGCACTGTTCGCGACGGACTTCGCCGTCGGAGGCGGTCCGGTGCTGCCCGGTCGGGTGCCGCTGGATGTCGATGCCGGCCTGCACGCGCCGGGTTATGTCGGTGCCCGCCTCGCATGGCTGGCAATCGGGCTGGTCACCGCACTCTTCGCCGGACTGATCGACCGGCCCGCGCGCATATCGCATCGGCGCCCGCGATCCCGCGCCGCGCCGCGCTGGCTGCGTCGCACGGTAGCGGTGCCCGCCACCACCGTTCCCGCCGGACCCGAACGTTCGGCATCGGTGGCCGTGTTCCTTTCCCAATTCCGCCTGATCGGGCACGGAGTGGCCTTCCCCTTCCTGGCCATCGGTGCCGCCGCGCTCGGACTTGCTTCGGAGTATCGCCATATCGGCAGCCCCGCGGCGTTGCTGCTCCTCGTCTTCGCGCTCAGCGCGCAGGCGGGCCGGGATGAAGCGCCCGGGCTGCAGCGTCTCACCGCGACCATGCCGACCTCTCCCACGTTGCGGCGCGCGGCGTTCGTCGTGGCCGGTGCCGCCTGGGCGTTGCTGATGGCCTTGCCGCATGCAGCAATCTGGGCCTCGACAGCGTCGCTCCTTCTCGCCCTTGCGACCGGCGCGGGCGCCGCGATCATCGCCGGCCTGATCGCCACCGTCGCGCGCTCCGCCTTCGCGCCGCGGATGGTGTTGCTGGTCGCCTGGTACGCCTATTTCGCCAGCTGACGGCTACGCCTGCGAAGAAAGCGCCCGGTCGACACACCGCGCAAGATCGTCGCCGTCGAACGGCTTGCGCAGCGTGCAATAGGCGCCAGCACGATCGGCCTCTTCCCGCGCTTCGGCGGTCGTGAAGGCGGAGATCAGGATCACGGGAACGATGCTGTCGCTGCCGCGAACTTTGGAAAGCAGCTCCAGGCCGCTCATACCGCCCGGCATCTGGATATCGCTCACGACGCATTTGCTGTCCCTGGCCAGTTCCGACTCCAGGAAGCGTTCAGCGCTTTCGAACACGGCAACGCGATAGCCCAGGCTCCGCATCAATCCATCCAGGGAGGAGCGGATGCCCTCGTCGTCATCGACGATGGATATCAGCGGTTGTTGCTTCAAACTCGTCGTCCTCGAATGTCCCGGAGATCGCCGGTTCGCGAGAGATCGATCGCATGGGACCGTGCGGTCCTGGAATCATACGCGAGGCTGATCCGTGCATTACCGGAAGCAGATCAGGCGGTTGTGAAGCTTCGAGCGGGGTGACCGGAAGCAAACGCGATCCTGGACCGGTTCGGCCGGTCGGGCACGGCATGAAGCGCATCAGCCTGCGTCCGTGCCGCACAACTCAGACGCGCGTATGGTCCGCGCACCTCTTCGTCTCTGCGCTTGATACGCGGGTCGAAGCATCACCACACCGCGCAAACGCTAGAAGTTCAGGGTCGGCGGGACGCTCCCCGCCCGTTTTGCGGAGGACAGCATGAGCACGATCACGACCAAGGATGGCACCAACATCTTCTACCGGGATTGGGGCTCCGGCCAGCCGATCACCTTCTCGCACGGCTGGCCGCTGTCGAGCGACGCCTGGGACCGCCAGATGATGTTCTTCGGCAGCCGCGGCTTCCGCGTCATCGCGCATGATCGCCGCGGTCACGGGCGTTCGGACCAGACCTGGGACGGCAACAACATGGACCGATATGCCGATGATCTGGCCGAGCTCATCGAACAGCTCGACCTCAAGGACATCGTGATGATCGGGCATTCGACCGGCGGCGGCGAAGTGGCGCGCTATATCGGCCGGCACGGCACGTCGCGGGTGAAGAAGGCGGTGCTGCTGAGCGCCGTTCCCCCGATCATGCTCAAGAGCGAGTCGAACCCGGAAGGCACGCCGCGCGAGGTGTTCGATTCGATCCGCGAGGGGACGCTGACGGACCGGGCGAGCTTCTTCAAGGAGCTGTCGATGGCGTTCTACGGTTTCAACCGCGAGGGTGCCAAGCAGGCGCCGGGCCTGAAAGACACGTTCGAGCTGCAGGGCGTGATGGCCGGCGTGAAGGCCGCCTATGACTGTATCGAGCAGTTCTCGGAAACCGACTTTTCCGAAGACCTGAAGAAGATGGATGTGCCGACGCTGGTGGCGCATGGCGAGGACGACCAGATCGTGCCGATCGCCGCCGCCGCCTACAAGACGATCAAGCTGGTGCCGAACGGCGTGCTCAAGACCTATCCGGGCGGCAGCCACGGCCTTGCGCAATTGACCCCGGATGCGTTCAACCAAGACGTGCTGGACTTCATCAACAGCTAAGCCCTGGGCCGCCGGCACAGCGCCGGCGGCCTTCGGCAAAAGCCGGCCGCTACGCAGCCGGACGCTTCATGCCGCTCACTCCCGCGGGCAGGTCACCGGCAGTGTGATCTGGAAGTGTGTGCCGCCTTCGGCAGGGGACTCGGCGGCGATCGTGCCGCCATGCGCCCGCACGATCGTTCGCGCGATCGAAAGACCCATGCCCATGCCGTCCGACTTGGTCGAGTAAAAGGCCTCGAACAGCTGCTCGCCCCCGACCGTGCCGAGCCCCGGGCCGGTATCGGACACCTCGATCAGCACGCCGTGGGGCGCCGGCGACGCCTGCACCAGGATGTCGCGCCGATCCACCTCGCCCGAGGCCATCGCCTGCGCCGCATTGACGATCAGGTTGATGAGGACCTGCTGCAGCTGGACGCGGTCGCCCAGGATCTCCGGGAGGTCGGGCGCGAACCGCGTGGCCAGCGTCCCTCCGAGCGAGGACACCTGGCGCTGGGTGATCTGGACCGCATCCTCGATCATCTCGGCGATCGCCAGCGGCGCCCGGGTCTGCTCGCCGCGGATTGCCATCTTGCGGGTGCGGGCAATCACTTCGGATGCGCGCGCGCCTTCGCTGATCATGCGCCCCAGCGCGGCCAGTGCCTCATCGATATCGGGTTCGTCGCGGCGCAGCCAGCGAACCGCCGCGTTGCCATTGGCGAGGATCGCCGCCAGCGGCTGGTTCACCTCGTGCGCGATCGATGCCATCAGTTCGCCGAGCGTCGCGACGCGCGCGGCGTGCGCCAGATGCGCCTGGACGCGGGCAAGTTCCTGCTCCTTGCTGACCCTGCTGCTGATGTCGACGACGCCGACGGTGACGAGAACCTCGGCCTCGCGCTGCTTGGGAAAGGCGCAGCTGAGGAGGACGTCCACCATGGTGCCGTCCTCCCGCCGCATCACCGTCTCGGCCTCGTAGCTGTCCTCGCCGTTCAGATAGGCGATCAGATTCGCGTTCCACGCCGCGATGCCAGCATCCGGCACCCAGTCTCCGAGCGGACGCCCGACCGCCGCCGAACGATCGACCCTGAACATCTGCCCTGCCTTCGCATTGAGGCCGAGGACCGGGGTAAGCGCCAGGCAGCGTCGCACGAGCATGGGGTCCGACGCGGCCAGTGCGGCAACCTGGCTGGGGTCCGGCGAAATCTGCTCGAGCATCGCCCGCATTGCCGTGAGATCGATCTCCCAGAAGCCGACGGCGGTGCCGTCGAACACGCTGTGAAACCGGCTCTGCTCGCGCGAGAGATCGAAGACCAGGGTGTGAAAGCCTTCGAACCCGCCCGGCCCCATGCGCGGGACATAGCGAATCGCCGCCTCGCGCCAGCCGCCGAAACGGTGCGGCACCGGCGCCTGGAACGATACCTGCTCGCCGCGTGCCACGCGGTCGAGGAACGGGAGACGCTCTGTATAGGCGGCGTCGCCCAGAAACTCGCGCATGTGCAGGCCGACCAGGCTCTCTGCGGGGCGTCCATACCACGACAAATGGTGATCGTTCGCGTAGCGGCAGATGTGATCCGCATCGAAGAACGATACCAGCGCGGGGATCGCGTCGGTCGTCGCCTGGCGGATCTCGTCGCCCCAGTGCAGGGTGTCACAGGCCATGCGCACAGCCCTTTTCCGAGGTGGAGATCAGCGGCTGGTGGAGCGCGAGCCCGACATCGTCGGCGGACACGACTTCGACCGCCCCATGCTGCACTTCGGTGATGAACAACGCAGTGCCTTCACGCGCAAACGCGACATTGGTCGGGCGATCGCCATTGGTGCGGATCGACGGCATCGCCTTCCCGCTCGGGTCCAGCACCGCCACCCGTCCCTCGCCATAAACCGCGCAGTAGAGCCGCCCGGCCGCGTCGAACGCCATCCCGTCGGGCCCGGCAAAGCGATCGGGCGCCGCCTGCCGGTCGAGCCGGGCGAAGGGCGTCGCCTCTCGGCCAGGTTCCTGCCGGTAGATCACGCTGGTCAGCGTCTCGTTATAGTAGAGCGCGCCATCGCTCCCAAAGGCGACGCCGTTGGCAAACCGCAAACCGGTCGCCAGCCGGCGCGTCACGCGCCCCGCGCGTGGATCGATCTGGAAGACGCGTCCGTCATAGGGGGCATCGGCGAAGTCGGGTCGGATGACGAGACCCTGGATGAGGTCGCCGGGGATCATGCCGGAATCGGTCATGTAGAGCATGCCGTCGGGACCGAAGGCCAGATCGTTCGGGAAGAGGAACGGCCCATGCTCATCGCCGGCGATGGTTAGGAGCAGCTCGCCGGTGGGCGACAGCCGGACCAGCGAATTGCCGGTCCCGCCGGCCGCCCAGATGCATCCGTCCCCGTCGATCGCCAGCCCCGTCGGACGGCCGCCCGGCCTGGCGAACGGCATGTGCCCGCCATTGCGATCGACCCGGGTGACGCAGGCGCGCGCCTCCCCCATTTCGACCAGAAGGAGGTCGCCATTCGGCAGTATCGCCGGTCCCTCAGGCTGATCCAGACCTTTGGCCAGCACGCGATTGTCCTGAACGTCACCGACCATCGCCATCAGTGGCTCGTACATTGTGGGTTCAGTGGCCGAATAAGCGACAGGTTCACGCGTCAATCTCCGGTGGAACATTACGGAAATTAACGCGTTGCGCGTCGCCAGCCTTGAACGCATTTTCAACAATTGTTCGCATTTGCTCTGCGCGCGGCAGGACGACCCTCAGCGACGCTAAAGGCCGGCAATCGCTCAGAAAATCATCAGTCAGGTCCTGATACTGCACGAACGTGCCAATCACGACACGCATGCACGCACCAGCGGGTCGGCATTCATACGCGTGTATAATAGCTGACACTGCCACCGATCCGCACCTGCTTCTACAGTCTGGCTACGAAATTACGTACCCAGCCAAGGAGATCAGGAAATGCCATCAAAATATACGGGACAATGTGCCTGCGGTTCTGTCCGGTTCGCGTTCGATACGGACCCGACGTTTGTCGCAGACTGTTACTGCCTTGACTGCCAGAAATCTTCCGGCGGTGTGATGGCAACTTATTTCTCGGTACCGGAAGCGGACTTCACGCTGCTCAGCGGTAATCCCAACGGCTTCGGCTATGTCGCGGACACCGGCAACAAGCTGCGGCGGCGATTCTGCCCGGAATGCGGCGCGCGCGTGTACACCGATCAGCTCGAAGGCTTTCCCGGAACCATCTTCGTGATGCTCGGGGCGCTCGATCATCCGGAGCGGATCACGCCCCCGCTCATGGAGATCTTCACCAAGCGCCGGCTGGTCTGGACCAAGGCACTGGACGTGCCCCAGCATCGCGCCCGGCCCGACGCCGACTGAGCCGGTGCGGCCGGCATCCAGCCGGCCGCATCCACCCCTTTTATTTCCCGATGTGCTGGCGAATGCCCTCGCCAATCTGTTGCAGCGCCGCCTCGGTCGACGGCACGTGGCGCAAGCCGTTGAGCAGCACGAAATCGTGGATCGTGCCGTTGTAGCGCACGGCCGTCACGACCACACCGGCTTCCTTGAGCTTGCGGGCATAGGCCTCGCCCTCGTCGCGCAGCGGGTCATTCTCCGCGGTGATGACCAGCGCCGGCGGCAGGCCCTTCATCGCCTCGAGACTGGCGCGCAGCGGCGATACATAGGGGTTGTCGCGGGTCTTGGCGTCGGGCGCATAGAGGTCCCAGCCATATTTCATGAACGCGCGGGCGAGGAAGCGATCATTGGCGAACTGCTTGTAGCTTTCGGTGTCGACGCTGGCATCGGTCGCCGGAATCAGCAGCACCTGATAGGCGATCTTCGGACCCTTGCGGTCCTTGGTCATCAGCGACAGCGCCGCGGCCATGTTGCCGCCGACCGAGTTGCCGGCCACCGCGATCCGGTTGCCATCGGCGCCCAGCTCGCCGGCATGCGCCGCAACCCACTGAAGTGCCGCATAGGATTCGTCGAGCTGGGTCGGGAATTTGGCCTTGGGCAGCGGCGTATATTCGACGAAGACGCCGATCTGCCCGGAATCCACCACCATGTCGCGCAGCAGCCGCTGATGGTTGGCGAAATTGCCGACGATCCACACCCCGCCATGGATGAAGAACAGCACGCCGGGGGTGCCCGCGACATGCTCCGGCTTCATGATGAAGAGCTTTACCGACACGCCGTTCTGGCTGATCGTGCGCTCCGTAATCGTCACGCCGGACATGTCGACCGGCGTCTTGTTCTGCAGGCCGGTGATCGCGTCCTGCGGCTGAGGCTGCGGCAGTTCCCAGAGCGGCGTCGGGCTGGGATTCTTGTTCACCTCGATGAGATAGGCGCGGACGGCCGGATCGAGATGCGGGTCGGTGGCGACGTCCTGCGCGAAGGCGGGCTCGGTCATGATCATGGCTCCAACGAAAAGGGGGATAGCACGCGGTAAAAACTTCATGGGTTTGCTCCTGAATCGCCTGATCGCAGGCGCGGGTAAGTCCGACGGGTGCGCCCGACGCAGCGGGCGGATCATGCGAATTGTTCGAGGATCGGAAGCGTGCGGATGCGCTTTCCGGTGAGACGGAAAATCGCGTTGCACACGGCCGGCGCGACATTGGGCGCGCCGCCTTCCCCAACCCCTTCCATGTCGCCGGATTCCTGCACCTCGGTGTGGAAGATCGGCGCGTCGGCGAGGCGCACCATGCGGTAATCGTGGAAGTTGCTCTCCTGCACGGCGCCGCCGGCGATCGTCACCCGGCCGTACAGCGCAGCCGTCAGCCCCCAAATCGCCGCGCCTTCCAGCTGGGCGACGACGGCATCGCGATTGATCACCTTGCCCGGGTTGGACACCGTCCACAGCTGCTCGACGGCGAGCCGGCCGTCGCGGATGGCGACCTGCGCCACCTGCGCGGTAAGGCAGTCGTCGCGCTTGTGGCTGATCGCCAGGCCCATCGCGGAGCCGCCGCCCGTGCCCGGCCAGCCCGAAATCTCGACCACCCGGTTCAGCGCGGCGAGTTCGCGCGGTGCGTTCCGCAGCAGTCCGCGGCGGATCTCGACCGGGTCCGCGCCGATTTCATGGGCGACCTCGTCGACGAAGCTTTCGATCGCGAACACCGTGTGCGAGGCGCCGACTGATCGCCACATGCCAGTGGGCACATGCGTCTCGCTGCGCACCCAGCGGGTTTCCCGATTGGGGAAGCCATAGGGCGACTGGATCGCATCGGTGACGACCTCGTCATAGGTCTTCATCGCGGCGGGATACATGCGCGGCAGGATCGACGGCGTCGCCTGCTTGTGGACATAGGTTTCGATCGTGCGCCCGCGCACGCCCGCCGACAGTTCGGAGACGCCCGCCGGCCGATAAAAATCGTGGCGCACATCTTCCTCGCGCGTCCAGATCAGCTTGATCGGCCGCCCCGGAAACGCCCTGGCGATCCGTACGGTCTGCTCGACAACGTCGGTCTCCTGCCGCCGTCCGAAACCGCCGCCGGCAATCAGCGGGTGGTAGGTCACCGCCTCCTTGGGCAGGCCGAGCAGGGACGCGATCGTGTCCCGCGCCTTTTGCGGCTGCTGCGATCCCATCCAGAAATCGCATGTTCCGCCCTGCACCTTCGCCACGCAGGCCATCGGCTCCATCGTGGTGTGCGCGAGATAGGGCACGGCATAGCGCTGGGTGAAGACCTTCTCGGCATCGCGGAGCCCGGCCATGCCCTTGCCGCGCACCTCTTCGGCCACGACGCCGGGCGTCGCGAGCGCGCGGTCGAACTGCGCGCGGATCGCCGCATCGTCCGCCTTGTCGTGCGGCGTCGCGGCCCAGACGGGTTCGAGCGTTTCGAGCGCCCGCCGCGCGGTCCACCAACGATCGGCGACCACGGCGAGGCCGCCAGGCAGGTCGACCACGCCCTGGACCCCAGGCATTTTGAGCACTTCGGCGCGGCGATCCGACGCCAGCGCACCGCCGAACACCGGCGCGGTGACCACTGCGGCGCTGAGCATGCCCGGCATCCGCAGATCGATCGCAAATTGCGCGGACCCATCGACCTTTTGCGGCAGATCGAGGCGGATCATCCGCTTGGTCGCATAGCGCGGCCGGGTGTCGGTCCGCTCGATCAGGGCCTTGGGCTCGGGCAGCCGGGCAGCAATTGCCGCCAGTTCGCCATAGCGGAGGCGTTGCTCCGCCTGCGGGCCGATCACGACACCATTGTCGGTGGTCACCGCCGCGGAATCGACGTGCCAGCGCCGCGCGGCGGCCTGGAGCAGCATGGTCCGCGCGGTCGCGCCGGCCTTGGTGAAGGCCTGGTGGAACGACGAGGTGCCCGTGCTGGACCCCGTCAGCTGGGAGAAGAAGCGCGGGTTGTTATATTCCTCGCCCACCGGCGCGAGTTCGATGCGGATGCGGCTCCAGTCGGCATCCAGCGCATCGCCGACCAGCATCGCATAGGCGGTCGACGTGCCCTGCCCGATCTCGGCGACCGGCGAGGTGAGGATGATCTCGTCCGCGGGGGTGATCTGGAGGAAGTGCGTCACCAGCACGTCCGATCCTGCCTTGCCGACGGCAGGCGTGGTGAAGCTGAGCAAATAGGCGCCCGGGATCGCGGCCAGCGCCGCGCCGAGGAAGCCGCGCCGGGAGGGTGCGAGCGCGCTCATGCCGCCTTCGCCCCAGGCCGGCGGGCCTCGTCCAGTGCCGCGCGGACGCGGGGATAGGTGCCGCACCGGCAGATATTGGTCATCGCGGCGAGCATCTCGTCGTCGTTCGGATGCGGGTTGGCGGCGAGCAATGCCGCGGCGGCCATGATCATGCCCGACTGGCAATAGCCGCATTGCGGCACCTGGTGCTCCAGCCACAGCCGCTGCACCGGGTGCAGGCCCTTCGCGCCAAGTCCCTCGATGGTGGTGACATGGCGGCCCTCGACCTCGCCGACGGGGAGCATGCAGCACCGCTTCGCCTCGCCATCGACATGGACCGTGCAGGCGCCGCACTCGGTGATGCCGCAGCCATATTTCGTACCGGTGAGGCCCAGATCCTCGCGCAGCACCCAGAGCAGCGGCGTCTCCGGATCGACGTCGACGGATGCCGGCTGCCCGTTCACTTCGAAATGCACCATCTGATCGTCACCTCCGTCGCCGAGACGCGAGGCTGCGCCACCGTCCCGAAATCACGGTTCTTGTCCGGCCTTTTCGGGGGTGCTCACAATCATACGCGCACGAGCCCCACTAACCCGCGCGTATAATCGAGCGATCGCCCCGACCCGCGTAGCACCCCCGGAGCAGGGCGTTGCGTGGATCGACGCCCCAGGAAATCAGCCAGGGACAACGCCAAGATGACGACGGGCACGCGACGCAATATCTTCGTCTTCCTCGGCGCTGCGGCAGTCGTACTCGCCGTGATTGCTTGGCGAATGCTGGTCCTGCCGGCGCCGCTGGCGTTCGCGGGTGGCACGCAGGTGTCGCTATCTGCCTATCGGGGCGCATCTCCAGTCGGCGTACCGCCCGAACTGGCCGGCGCGGACGACCTGACCAAGGGCCGCTATCTCGCGTCGGCGGCCGATTGCGTAGCGTGCCACACCGCCAAGGGCGGGCAGCCCTATGCCGGCGGTCGCGCGTTCCGCCTGCCCTTCGGCACGCTCTACGCCCCCAACATCACGCCAGACCGGGAAACGGGCATCGGCTCCTGGACCGATGCGCAGTTTCTGCGTGCCATGCACCAGGGCATTTCGCGCGATGGCTCGCGGCTCTATCCGGCCTTCCCCTACGCCTCCTATGCGCTGATGAGCGATGGCGATGTGCGGCTGATCCGACGCTATCTGGCGACGGTACCGGCCGTGAAGCAGGCGAACCTGCCGAACAGCTTCACCTTCCCCTACAACCAGCGCTGGCTGATGGGATTCTGGTCGGCATTCTTCGTTCCCGGCGAGCCGTTCCGGCCGGTGGCGGAGCGCAGCGCCGTATGGAATCGCGGCGCCTATCTGGTCGAGGCTGCCGGCCATTGCGGCGAGTGCCACACCCCCCGCACGCTCGCCCAGGCAATGAACATGCGCGAGAAATTCGCCGGCGGCGTCGCGGAGGGCTGGAACGCGTACAACATCACCTCGGACGTGGCGCACGGGATCGGCGGATGGTCGCCCGAGCAGCTCGCCAGCTATATGAAGCAGGGCTATGCGAAAGGGCACGGCGTCGCGTCCGGGCCGATGGCCGAGGCGGTGGAGCGCAGCACCAGCAAGCTGACCGACAGCGACATCGCGGCGATGGTCACCTATCTGCGCTCGATCCCGGCACGCCCGTCCTCTGCGGCGGTGGCGATCGCCAAGACCGCGAGCGGACCGGCCGTTGCCGACGCGGCCCTCGGCACGCCCGGCGCGCAGATCTTCGCCAGCGCCTGCGGCGGCTGCCACGCCTGGAACGGTACCGGCGCGCTGGTCGGCGAGGCTCAGCTGGCCGGCAACCGCGCGGTCAACGATCGCACCGCCGCCAACGCCGCGCTGATGGTGCTGAACGGCATGGGCCGCCCGGACCAGCCCCGCCGCTACATGCCCAGCTTCCGCGCAAGCTATTCCGACACGGAGATCGCCGCGGTCGTGAACTACGTCACCCACCGGTACGGCGGCACACGCTCGACGCTGACCGCCGCGAAGGTCGGCGAGCTTCGCAAGGAATGACCCGGATCGCCTTTGCCGACGCCGAACCGCGTCGCCGCCAATGTTACCCCCTGTAAGGACGCCCGCCATGCCCTCCCTGTTCGACCCGCTCCAGCTCGGCGCGATCACTGCCCCCAACCGGATCTTCATGGCGCCCATGACCCGCGCGCGCGGAACGCGGGACCACGTCCCCACCGAGATCATGGTCGACTATTACCGTGCACGTGCGGACGCCGGGCTCATCCTCACCGAGGCAGTCGGCATCAGCCGCGAGGGGCTCGGCTGGCCCTATGCGACCGGGCTGTGGACACCGGAACAGATCGCCGGATGGCGCAAGATCACCGATGCCGTGCATGATGCCGGCGGCAGGATCATGGTGCAGCTCTGGCACATGGGCCGCGCGGTGCATTCGAGCTTTCTGGGCGGCCAGCCGCCGGTGTCCGCCTCGGCGACGACCGCCCCCGGCCACGCCCATACCTATGACGGCCGCCAGCCCTATGACGAAGCGGCGCCGCTGCGGCTGGACGAGATCCCGCGGATCCTCGGCGATTTCCATCATAGCGCGCGGAACGCCATCGAAGCAGGCTTTGACGGCGCGCAGATCCACGCCGCCAACGGCTATCTGATCGATCAATTCCTCCGCGACAGCGCCAACCATCGCGACGATGCCTATGGCGGCTCGATCCCGAACCGCCTCCGCCTGCTGCGCGAAGCGACGGTCGCGGTAGCGGACGCAATCGGCGCCGATCGCACCGGCGTTCGCCTCTCGCCCAATGGCGAGACGCAGGGCGTGCGCGACAGCGATCCGCTCCCGCTGTTCACCGCCGCGCTGGAGATGCTGTCAGGACTCGGCATCGGCCATGTCGAGCTGCGCGAGCCGCCGGTCCATGGATCGTTCGGCGTCGGGGAAACCGCTCCCCTCGCCGACCAGCTGCGCCCCCATTTCAACGGCCCGCTGCTGCTCAACTCGGACTTCGATGCGGCGCAGGCGCAGGCCGCACTCGACGCCGGCACCGGTGATGCGGTGACGTTCGGCCGGCCCTTCATCTCGAACCCCGATTTCGTCCATCGGGTGCGCGACGGCACGCCGCTGGCGCCGGGCGACGTGGCGACGTGGTTCACGCAGGGGAGCGAGGGCTACACCGATTATCCCGCAGCGACGGTGCAAGCGGCCGGGTAAGGCCGCCGGCAAGCCCGCGGCAAGCTTAGCGCGCCCGCCTGCGCCAGGCGCCGGGCGCGACCCCGGCCCATTTGGTGAAGGTTCTGGTAAAATGACTCTGGTCGGAAAAGCCGCTGCGTATCGCGATGTCCACCAGCGGCAGGTCCGACGCGCGCAAGAGGATCATCGCCTGCTCGACGCGGTAGCGCAGCAGCCAGGCGCTGGGCGACACGCCCGTCGCGACCTTGAACCCGCGCGAGAAGTGGCTCGGCAGCGTGCCGATCTCGCGCGCGACATCGGCCATCGACGGCGTTGCAGTCAGGTCGGCGGAGAGCAGTTCCTTGGCCCGGGCCAGCTGCCGCGGGTCGAGCCCGCCGCGCGGGTCGGGCGACAGGCGCCGCATGCCGCCATAGGCCGCCGCGACATGGGCCAGCATCGCCTGCAGCAGGTGATCGGAGACCAGCGGCGCCACCGCGTCGGGATGGTGGAGCGCGCGAAGGAAGCTGGTGGTCAGGGCAGCGAACATCGGGTCGCGGGTCTCCCAGGGGTCGGGCACCGCCAGCGTCCGGACGGGCGCTGCGCCGGCCTGCTCCGCAAGCGCCGCCAGCGCCTGGCGCGGGATGCTGACATGCAGATTGTCGAAACCGCTCTCGAAGCGGCTGTTCGCCCCGCCCGCCAGGTCGACGATCTGCAGCGTTCCCTTTGCGGTAGGCGCCACGCGCGAATAGCCGTCGTCGTTCCAGAAATCATGGGCGGGCATGTCGGCCAGTCGGTATACCAGCGCGAAGCCGTCCTCCGGCGCGGCGCCGAAAAGCGCGTCGGGATCATAGTGCTGGGAAGAGACATGGCTGACGGTTACCATCGCACCGGACAGGCTGCTCACCAGCCGCCGGGGGTGCTCCGCAAAGACATCCAGATCGGGTTGCTGCGCCATTATGCCGGTGGCCCCCTATATGTTTCATTGCTCCGCGCCGGCAGCCGTGCGGTGGCGGACCAAAACACGGCGATTAGGAGGTCGAAGGGACGATGAAGCGATCCGCCGCGGTCGATATCTACAAGGATCATGACGAAGCCCGGTCGACGACGATCGGGTCGGCGACGCTGGTCGCCAGCCACACGCGCGGCGCGACCCTGGGTCCCGATGCGGAAATCCATGCGGCGCCGCAGGAAAGCTTCTCCCTCATCTACCTGTTCGATCCGCTCCCGTCGCACGAGTTCTGGTCGGACGAGGGGCATATCAACGTACCCGATCTGCCGCGCGGCTCGATGCACATCATGGACCTGCGGCCCAGCGGCAACGCCCGCTTCCACTCGTCGTTCGACACGATGAACATCGCCATCCCGCGCAGTGCCCTCGACACACTGGCGGAGCAGATCGGCACCGGCGCGCCCAAGGATTTGCGCGTCCCCCAGGCGTGGGACTGGCGCGATCCGATCATGGACGGCATGCAGGCCGCCATCGCCCAGTCGATTGCGGCCGGGGGCGAGGTGGACAATCTGGTCTTCGACCATCTGCTCATGGCGCTGCTGACCCATGTCGCGGTGACATATGGCGAGATGCGGATGCCGTCGCCCGGCATGCGCGGGGCGCTGTCCGGCGCCCAGCTCCGGCACGCGCAGGAAGCGATTCTGGAGAGTCTCGAGAACCCCGTGGCGCTGGCAGAGATCGCCCGCCGATGCGATCTTTCGCCCAGCCATTTCTCGAGGGCATTCAGGCTGGCGACCGGCAAGACGCCCAGCGAATGGCGCATGGACCGCCGGCTCGATCGCGCACAGAAGCTGCTGCGCGGCGACGAGCATTCGATCGCGGAGATCGCCCTGCTTTCCGGCTTTGCCGACCAGAGTCACTTCACCCGGGCCTTTTCCCGACACATCGGCCAGTCACCCGCCAACTGGGCACGTCGACGCCGCTGAGAGCGGCAGGTGCGCCGCCAAGGTGCGGCCCGGCGCGATCAGGTGACGCACGCGCGGTGGATCGGCGTCGCGGTGAAATGCCGTGACTCTCGCCTGGACCGGCACATCGTCCTGGGTGCGCCGCTCGTGCTGGCGCAGATGTTCCAGCCAGCTTGCGACCAGGAAATATTCGACCATGGTGCCGGGCGCACTCGTGTCTTCGAACAAGCCCCATTGATAGGCGCCGTCGCGGCGGCGTGCACGCTCGAGCAGGCGCATCGCGTCCGCGAAGGCGCCGCGCTGCTCAGGATCGATGCGATATTCGACCGTGATCATCACCGGCCCCCGGTCCGCCGGATCGTCGAGCCGCACCACCGGCATCTGCCAGTCCAGCGATGGCTCCAGATCCATGCGGCCGGCCAGCGGGAAGATCCATGCCAGCGGCAGCGACGCAAGCAGGCCCAGCGCGGCGGCAGCGATTGCGAGCGCGGTGCCGGTATAGGATGCCAGGCTGCCCCATAGCAGCGCCCCGGCCGCCAGCGCGCCCTGGAAGAAGACGAGATAGATGGCCAGCGACCGCGCGCGGACCCAGCCCGCCGTCGCGCTCTGGGCGGCGCCGTTCAACGTCGACACGATGATGATCCACGCGGCACCCGCCACCGCCATCGCGCCGAGCGCCGGCAGCAGGCTGCGCGAAAAGGCCAGGCCGAGCATCGCCGCGCCCAGAACCGCCGCAGAGGCGGTCAGGAGCCGATCGGGCGTGATGCCCGCCAGAAGGCGCTTCATGACGAACGCCGCGGCCAGCGCGCCGATCCCCATTGCGCCGAGCAGCAGCCCATATTGGTCCGCGCGCAGCCCGAGCGTCCGCCGACCGATGAGCGGCAGCAGCGCCAGCAAGGCACTGGCGAACAGGAACAACACGAAGGTCCGGACCAGCACGGCCCTGAGCAGCGGTGCGCCGCGCACATAGCGGAGGCCGGCCAGCATGGCGCTTACGAAATGCTCCGGCGGGAGCTTCGAGGGCGTGACACGGCGGTCCCACCGGAAAAGGACCATGGCGACGCTCGCAGTGAGCATCGCGTTCGCCGCGAACACCGCCGCCGGGCCGAAGGCGGCGATCGTCAGGCCGCCCAGCGCAGGCCCGATCGTCCGCGCGATGTTCACGCCGATGCTGTTGAGCGCGATCGCGCGCGGCATGATGTCCCGATCCACCAGTTCGGGCGTGATCGCCTGGAAAGCCGGACCGCTGAGGCCCGCAGCGAAGCCGAGCGTCGCTTCGATGCAGAGCAGCGTCAGCGCGTCGGTGAGCCCGGCCCAGGTCAGCACGGCCAGAGCAGCGGCAGCACCGACGGCGAGGATCTGGGACAGGATCAGCAGCTTCCGCCGATCGACCATATCGGCGAGCGCACCGGCCGGCAGCGCGAAGACGAAGATCGGCAGCGTCGTCGCCGCCTGGATCAAGGCGACGAGAAGCGGGCTGGAGGTGAGCGACGTCATCAGCCAGCCCGAGCCCGCGTCCTGCATCCAGGTGCCGACGTTCGACGCGATGCTGGCGATCCACAACGCCCGGAATAGGGGGTTGGCCAGCGGTCCGGGCCGTTTGTCGTCCACCGTGACTGAAGCCTTTTCCGCCATTATCATACTCCAGCGGGAATTTTCGGCGGCGCGCCCGGCTTATCGCAGGTTGCGCTTCTTGAGCTCGGTCAGATACCAGATGATGATCGGCTTGGCCTTCTCGGCCTCGAGCGATCCCCAGTCGCGGAACAGTTCGGCGCTGAGGCCCAGCACCGAATTCGGGATCGAGCCGGCCTGCGTGATCCGGGCGATCGCCGCCTTGTGCGAAACGGGCGACTGGCCGCCGACCATGTCTTCGACGAACATCGTCTCATAGCCTTCCTTGATCGCGTCCACGACCGGAAACGCCAGACAGACTTCGGTGAACAGCGCGGCGAAGATCAGCCGCTTCTTGCCGGTAGCCTTCACCGCGGCGAGAAAGCCCGGATGCTCCCAGGCGTCCATCGTCCCGCGGTCAATCGCCTTCACGCCGGGCAGCTCGGCGGCGATCGCCGGGGCGGTGGGGGAGTTGACGCCGAGTTCGACGCCGACCGACGTCAGCACGATCGGGATGTTGAGCGCCTTGGCGATGCGGATCATGTAGATCGTGTTCAGCTGGATCATGTCCGCCGGCGTTTCCGATCGGATCGCCGCCAGCATTTCCGGCTGATAGTCGATGATCAGCAACGCGACCTGGTCGTGATTCCATACCGCATTCTGCTTCGATGGCGGCTGCGACCTGTGGGCTTGCGCGCCGGCCGCCGAAGCGCCTGCATGTGCGACAGCCGGTGCCGCGAGCGCAGCGCCTGCGGCCGCCATCGACAACATGGTGCGGCGGTTCATCTCGATCGTTTCCATGGCAGGCTCTCCCCAATGCGGCGCACCGCGCCCCGTTTCCCGTGGTTTTTCAGATCGTTCGGTCCGACGAAATTGCCCGCGGAGATGCCTGCGCCATACGCATGTATAAGGCTGACGGACCTGACGCGGGGACACGGGTCGATGCCACGCGCGTTCAGCGCGACCTCACGCCTTCTCGCGGATGCTCCTGAACGCGCTCCGCAATTCCGCCGTGAACAGCTGCGGTTGCTCGAATGCGGCGAAGTGGCCGCCGCGGTCTACCTCGTTCCAGTAGAACAGGTTCGGCCAGTGTTCCTGCGCCCAGGCCTTGGGCGCGCGATAGATGTCCTTCGGGAAGATCGTCGCGGCCATCGGCAGGGTGATGCGACCGCCATCATAGCTGTGGGTCGCATTCTCCCAATAGATGCGCGCGGACGAGGCCGCCGTATCGGTGAACCAGTAAAGAGAGATGTTATCCAGCATCTCGTCCATCGTCAGCGCATCCTCGGGCGCGCCGCGATTGTCCGTCCAGGCCTGGAATTTCTCGTAGATCCAGGTGGCCTGCCCGACCGGGGAGTCCGCCAGGCCATAGCCGATCGTTTGCGGCCGCGTGGCCTGTTCCTTGTAATATCCCGATTGATCGGCGACGAACCGGGCAGCGGCGGCCATCGCCGCCGCCTCGCTGTCGCTCGGCTTTTCCGGAAACTTGGCGGGGAAGACGAAGGGCCAGTTGACGTGCGCAGCCACCAGCCCTTCCGGGGGATTGCGTCCCAGCGCATGGGTCACGCCCGAGCCCCAGTCACCGCCCTGGGCGACCCATTTGCGATAGCCCAGCCGCCGCATCAGCACGCCCCAGGCAGCAGCGGTGCGATCGACATTCCAGCCGGTCTGCGTCGGCTTGTCTGACCATCCGAAGCCCGGCAGCGAGGGAATGACGACGTGAAACGCGTCTTCCGCGCGCCCGCCATGGTTCGTCGGGTCGGACAACGGCGCGATGACCTTCAGGAATTCGACGATCGAGCCCGGCCAGCCATGCGTCAGGATGATCGGCAACGCATCTTCGTGCTTCGAGCGGGCGTGGAGGAAGTGGATGCCGAGCCCGTCGATCTGCGTGCGATATTGCGGGAAGGCGTTCAGCCGCTGCTCGAAGCGGCGCCAGTCATAGCGTTCGCGCCAATGGCGTACCAGACGGGTTGCCTGCTCCAGCGGGACGCCTTGGCTCCAGCCGGGCACCGTCTCCCGATCGGGGTAGCGGGTCATGCGAAGACGCAGATGCAAATCGTCGATGGCGACCTGCGGCACCGCGACCTTGAAAGGCGTGATGTCCTCGTCCGCGGGCGGCATAGGCGCGGCTGCAAACGCATCCGGACCGTGCAGGACGGCACTCCCGAACGCGGCCGCAGCCACGCTGCCGAACGCGCCACGCAACGCGGCGCGGCGCGACGTGCCGTTCGTCGAACTTTCGATTGCAGGCTTTTCCATCTTTTCCTCCGGCGATTGCCGTTGGTGCGCGCCTTTGCCGATCCTTCCCATTCTACGCCGAGGTAAGCGGCTCATCCTCGTGTATGAGTTGAGCGTCGAAGTCGCACGGATAGGGTAGTGCGCTGCAGTAACTAGCGTCGGCAGTGCCGACGGCCCGTCATCAGAAAAGGCAAGTCACCATGTCCGAGCCGCTCGAGGTCACGCTTCTCAACGCCAGCATCGCCCGCGTCTGGAACGAGCGCGACGACGCTGTACGCCTCGCGGCCATCGCCGACATCTACCATCCGGACGCGACGATCTTCGAGCCTACGCGGCAAGTGACGGGCCACCAGGCGATTTCGGATGTCGTCGCCGGCGTGCTGCGCGACATGCCCGAAGGCTTCCGCTTCGAAGAGACCGTCCCGACGCTGGGGCATCACGGCGTCGCCCTCGCGCGGTGGCAGGGTGGCACGCCGGACAAGGTGATCGTCAGCGGCGCCGATGCCGCGAAGATCGCCGACGGCAAGCTGATCGAGCATTATTTCTTCTTCGACGCCCCGCCCGCCTGAGCGGGCGGCTCATGCCTGGGTATGACGGCAATTACCCGAGGTACAAAGGACGCCAGCCGGTTCCAATGCCAGTAAGCCTCTCATTAGAAACGTGAATGAGGATACTGCCATGGCCCGCAACGGACTTTCTTCACTGCTCCGCCCCGAGGATTCGGTCCTGGTCCTGATCGACCATCAACCGTTCCAGCTGGCGAACGTGAACAGCCACGAGCCGACGATGGTCGTCAACAATGCGGCTGGCCTCGCCAAGGCGGCGAAGGTGTTCGGCGTGCCGACCATCCTGACCAGCGTCGTCGTCGAACGCGGCGGCAAGATCTTCCCGCAGATCACCGACGTCTTTCCCGACCAGCAGGTCATCGATCGTACCCTGATCAATACCTGGGAAGACCGGGGGGTAGTCGATGCGGTGGAAGCCACCGGCCGCAAGCAGCTGATCCTTGCCGGGCTGTGGACAGAAGTGTGCGTCGCGATGCCGACCATCCAGGCGCTGGGCGAGGGCTGGGACGTGACGGTGGTGACCGACGCATCGGGCGGCGTCTCCGTAGAGGCGCACCAGGTGGGCATCCAGCGGATGATCGCGGCAGGCGCGAACGTGATGACCTGGCTCTCGGTCGCCAGCGAGTGGCAGCGTGACTGGGCGCGCACCGAGCATGTCGTCGCCCTCACCGACGTCGTGAAGCAGCACAGCGGCGGCAGCGGCATCGCCTATCTTTGGGAGCAGCAGCTCCTCAACACGCCGGTCCCGACCGCCTGACCGCCTGACCGCCATCGCCGCGCCCCTCCTATCCTGTGAGAAACACCATGCTTGAACCTTCGAACGCTCCCGAGGCCGGCGAACGGCGCGCGGTGGTCCATGTCGCCAAAGGCCGCGGCCACGGCGACATCCTGCGGCTGATGAGCCCGTCGGACCTGGGCGAGCATCTGAAGCCCTTCGTCTTCCTCGACCTCTTCGCCGGCGACATGCGCCTGATGCAGCAAGCGATGCCGATCCATCCCCATTCCGGCATCGCGACGGTGACGGTATTCACCGAGGGCGATGTCCGCTTCGACGATCCGGGCGCGGGCACGGGCACGCTTGCCTTCGGCGCAGTCGAATGGATGCGCGCAGGTGGCGGCGTCTGGCACGGCAAGGAATTGTCGGCGGGTCAGTCGCCGCGGATCCAGGGGTTCCAGCTCTGGGTCGCGCTTCCGCCGGAACTGGAGAACGGGCCGGTCGAGAGCCAGTATATCGAAGCCGCGCAGATGCCGCGCGTGGGGCCGGCGACGCTGATCCTCGGAAGCCATGCAGGTGCCACCAGCCCGGTACGCGCGCCCGAGGGGATGAACTATCTTCTCGTCCGTCTCGTAGCAGGCGAGCCCTGGTCCTACGCGCCGCCCGAGGACCATCAAGTCGGGTGGATCGCCGTGGCGAAGGGCAGCGTCGATGCCGGCCGGCCCATCCTGCCCGGAGAGATCGCGATCTTCGAGGACGGGGCGGCGCCGATCGCAGTGACCGCGGGAGCGGAAGGCGCGACGTTCGTGATCGCCTCGTCAAAGCCGCACGCGCATCCGCTGCACCTCGGCTATTATTCGGTGCACACGACCGCCGAGGCGCTTGCCCGCGGCGAGGCGCGCATCGCCGAACTGGGCGCGAAGCTGCAGCAGGCGGGCGACCGCCGGACCACCGGCGGGAACGTGCCGATCTACCGATGAAGGGATCCGCGCCCGCGTCTGCTCGCCCGATCTCCCCTGTGAATGCGCTCCATGGCATGACCACTTTGGCCGCTCAGTACCGGTGCGCGCAATCGCTCGGCGCTGCCGCGCTCGCGCTTTACGCTGCTGTTCCCGCGGCGGCGCAGACCACCGACGCGTCACGGGCACCAACGCTGACGATCGAGCGCTATGACGAGGATTGGGCCGTGCTCGCCGACCCGGCAAAGCGGACGGGACATTGGACCGAAGGGGCCAAATATATCCCGCTTGGCGACGATGACGGTGCCTATCTTACGACCGGCATCGAAGCCCGGTCGCGCTATGAAGGCTATCGGAACACCAATTGGGGGGCGTCGCCGGACCAGGGCTATGTCTGGCACCGGCTGATGCCCTATGCCGACCTGCATGTCGGCAAGGTCCGGCTTTTCGCCCAGCCGATCCTCTCGACCATCTCGGGCGCCGATGCCCCTAAACGGCCGGTCGACACGACCGGAATCGACGTCACCCAGGCGTTCGGCGAAGTCGAGATCGACGTGGCGAAGGACACGGTATTGAAGGTGGCGGCCGGGCGCCGTCTGCTCAGCCTCGGCGCCGGGCGCTTCATCGATACGCGCTACGGACCGGGCGTTCCCCTGCCCTTCGACGGCGTGCAGGCAACTGCCAACCGGGGGCGATCGCAGGTAACGCTGCTCTATCTGCGCCCGGTTTCGACGATGCCGGGGAATTTCAACGACCGCACCGAATCCGATCGCTCCGCTTGGGGCGCCTATGCGACGCGCTGGTTCGGGAGCGATCGCGCGCAGGGGGTCGACGTCTATTATCTCGGCTATCGCGATCGCCATGCCGTGTTCGACCAGGGGCTCGGGCGCGAGGTTGCGCACACCATTGGCACTCGCCTGTTCGGCGATACCGGCCGCTGGTACTGGAATGTCGAGGGCGTGCTGCAGCGGGGAAGCTTTGCCGGCATGCCGGTGCGGGCCTGGGGTGCAGGGGGAGAAGTCGGCAGGCGCTTCCCTGCCCTGCCGTGGAAGCCGGAAGTCGCGCTGCTGTCGGATGTCATCTCGGGCGACAGGAATCCGAACGACCATGTTCTCGGCACGTTCAACCCGATGTTCCCGCGCGGCAAATATTTCGGCGCGCTGACGCCGGTCGGCCCGCGCAACCTGATCCACCTGCGCCCCTCGACGACCGTGCATCCGGCGGCGAACGTGGCGCTCTCGCTGACCGGGGTCGCCTATTGGCGCGAAAGCAAAGGCGACGGCATCTACAACATCCCGGGCTTCCTGGTGCGCAGCGGCCGCGACGCCTCCGCGCGCTTCATCGGCAAGCAGCTCGAGCTCGCCATCGCCTGGCAGGCGACGCGCGAGCTCAACCTTTCCACGCAGCTCAGCACCTTCGCGCCGGGGGCCTTCATCCGCGAAACCGGCCCGGCCAAGTCGATCCGGATGCTGGGCGCTGCCGCCAACTTCCGGTTCTGACGCGCTGCGGGAGCAGGCCGCTCGACGAGGTGGTCGGTCGAGCGGCCTTCGGCTTCAGACGATCGCGACGGGGATACCCTCCAGTCGTCGCGCGGCCAGATCGGCATGCGCACGGGCGATCTCGTCAAAGGGGTATCGAACGATGGGCAGGTCCGCCAAGATGCCCGATCGGATGACGTCCCAGAGCGCTTCCGTCGCCGTCGTCACGGTCTGGCCGTTGACATATTGCGGCGTGCCGCCCCCTCGGATCACCACCCCGCGCTGCGCCAGGTCCGCCGCGCCGGCTGGCTGGCCCGATGCCTGCCCGATCGCCGCGATGGTGCCGCCGTCGCGAATGGCTGCGGCCGCAAGCCCGAACGTCGCCGCCCCGACAAAGTCGTAGACCACATCCACGCCGTCGGGCGCGATGTCCCGGATCTTGCCGGCGGCGTCCGGGTCCGTTGCGAGCAGCGCGTGCGTGGCGCCGGCGCGGACCTTGTCCAGCTTGCTCGCCGAGCCGGCGACCCCGATGACCTCGGCGCCCAATGCCTTCGCCCAGCGGGATAGGATCGAGCCGACGCTGCCCGACGCGCCGAGAACGAGAACCTTGTCTCCGGACTTGACCGAAGAAAGCGCCCGCAGGCCCATCCATGCCGTCAGTCCCTTGGCGAGAAAGGCGCCCGCCGTCTCGGTGCTGATATCGTCAGGAAGACGGACGAGCGGCGCGATGGAGGTACGCTTCTCCGTCGCATAGCCGCCCTCCGCGAAGAAATAGGCGACGCGGTCGCCGGGCGCGAAGTCCGACACGCCTTCCCCGACGGCGTCGATCACGCCAGCCGCCTCAAAGCCCGGAATGGCGGGCAGCGGCATGGGATAGAGGCCCTGACGCACCAGAGCGTCGACGGCGTTGATCCCCACCGCCTCCTGGCGGAGGCGGACCTCGCCACGGCCGGGCGCTCCCACTTGCTCGGTTTCGACGCGCAGCACCTCTGGTCCACCCGTTTCATGGATGCGGATGACTTTGGCCATGTTAACTTTTCCCTTGCCTGCAAGGATGGGCGTGGCCCACCCTTGTCCTTCGACGGTATCAGGCGATCTGGCCGCCATCGACGTTCAGCGTGGCGCCGGTGATGTAGGCGGCGTCGGGCCCGACGAGGAATGCCACGGCTCCCGCGACCTCCTCAGGTTGCCCATAACGCCCGAGCGACGTGAGCGAGCGCAGCGCATCGGCATGACCGGCATCCTCGGGGTTCATCTCGGTGTTGATGGCGCCGGGCTGCACGACGTTGACGGTGATGTTGCGCGCGCCCAGATCCCGCGACCAGCCGCGGGTATAGGCCTGTACCGCCGCCTTGGTCGCGATATAGTCGCCGACGCCCGGGAACGGGATACGGTCGGCGCCGGTCGTCCCGATCGAGACGATCCGGCCGCCATCGCTGAGCAGCGGCGCTGCCGTCCGAACTGCCGTCACCACACCCTTGACGTTGATGTCGATCTGGCGGTCGAACGCGGCGAGGTCCGCCGCTTCGTCCGCGACATGGCCGGTAATGAAGACGCCGGCCGAATTGACCAGGATGTCGAGCCGCCCGAACGTCGCATGTGCCGTCCGCACGAAGTCCTGCACCTCGACCGCCACCGCCTGGTCGGCCTTCACCGCCAGCGCCTTGCGGCCATGCGCTTCTACCTTGGCGACGATCTGGTCCGCCCGCTCCTTCGAGTTGGAATAGCTGAACGCCACATCGGCGCCGTCTCTCGCCAGTCGCTCGACGATCGCAGCACCGATGCCGCGCGATCCGCCGGTGACGACGGCGACTTTTCCTTCAAGGGGCAGGCTCATGGGAGGTTCCTTCCAGTTGTGTAGTTGTGACTACATATGTTGCGGTGGACATGGGGTGTCAAGCGCATTATGTAGATGCGACTAGATAAATGCAGAGACGCACATGACGATGGGCAGGCCCCGCAGTTTCGACACCGAGCAGGCGGTTGCCGCCGTGCTCCCGATCTTCATGGCCAAGGGCTATGAGGGCGCGACGTTCGGCGAGCTGATCGCGGCGATGGGCATCAAGCCGCCGAGCTTCTACGCCGCCTTCGGCAGCAAGGAGCAGCTGTTCCAGCGCGTGATCGATCTCTATGCGCAACGCGGCAGCGCGATCGTCGCAGAAGCGCTGGCGCGACCGACGGCGTTCGAGGCGATCGAGGCGCTCCTGCGGGATACGGCGGATGCGGACACCGATCCGTCCCGGCCCGGCGGATGCCTGTTCGTCCAGGGCGCATTGACGTGCAGCGACAAGGCGGCGGACGTCCGTGCGGATCTCGCCGGCCGGCGCCTGTCGCTCGAACCCGTTCTCCAGGCGCGGATCGAACAGGCAAAGGCCGCAGGTGACGAGAGCGTTCCCGGGGACCCGGCCAAGGTCGCCAGGTTCGTGTCGACGCTGGTCCAGGGCCTGGCGGTGCAGGCGGCGAGCGGGGCTGCCCGCGCGGCACTGCACGACGTGGTCGACGTCGCCCTGAACGGACTGCGCGCCCGATAGGCGATGGGGTACGTCCTTCTTCAAGACTGCGGTGCGATACACGAGGATGTTCCTGCAGCAGGCCTGATCATGCTCACGCAGGCGCGCGAAACCGGCGAAAGGCCGCGCGTACTTCCTGGCTGAAGATCTGCGACTGCTCGAACGCCGCGAAATGGCCGCCCTTGGCCGCCCGGTTATAGTAAAAGAGCTGGGGAAACGCCTGTTCGCACCAGCTTCTCGGCGCCTGATAGATTTCGGCCGGAAAGATGCTGACGGCGACGGGCAGGTCGATCCCGCCGAACTGGTCATAGCTCAAGCCGGGATTCTCCCAATAGATACGCCCTGACGAGGCAGAATCGTTGGTCAGCCAGTAGAACATGATGTCGTCGAGCATCTCGTCCATGGTGAGGACGCGTTCCGGCACACCGCCGCTGTCGGTCCACGCCAGGAACTTGTCGTAGATCCATGCCGCCTGCCCGATCGGGGAATCGGCGAGGGCATAGCCCAGCGTCTGCGGCCGCGTGAACATCATCGCGGCATAGGCGGAGCCGGTGGCGAAGAACTGCTCGATCTGCTGCAAGGCGATCTGTTCGTCCGGTGCCAGCCTTGCCGGCAATTGCTTCGGCTTGGCAGCCGGCATGTTCACATGGATCGCGAGCAGGCCCGGAGGGGCGATCTGCGCCATGGTCTGCGAGACGATCGATCCCCAGTCGCCGCCTTGCGCGACATAACGCGCATAGCCCAGCCGCTGCATCAGCGTCGCCCAGGCGCGGGCGATACGCCGGCGGCCCCACCCCTTCTCGACCGCCTTCCCCGAAAAGCCGAAGCCGGGCAGGCTCGGCAGCACCAGGTGGAAGGCGTCCGATGCATTGCCGCCATGGGCGGTCGGATCCGTGAGCGGGCCGATGCACTTGAGCAGTTCGACGATCGACCCGGGCCAGCCATGCGTCATGATCAGCGGCATCGCGTCCGCATGTTTCGAGCGGATATGCAGGAAATGGATATCGACTCCGTCGATCGCGGTCCTGAACTGTGAATAGCCGTTGATCTCCCGTTCGACCTTCCGCCAGTCGTAGCGATGCAGCCAATGATCGGTGAGCACGCGCATGCGCGCCAACGGCACGCCCTGGCTGAGGTCGTCCACCGGTTCCTTGTCGGGCCACCGGGCTCGCTGCAGCCGGCTTCGAAGATCGTGAAGCTCGGCTTCGGGTATGCGGATCTTGAACGGTGTGACCGCGCTCGAAGCGGCAGCCGGAAAGGCCGCATTTGCGGTTCCGGCAAGCGCCGTCAGGGCAACACCGGTGCCGATGACATCGCGCCTGGAAAAGCTCGGATCGAACATGGCGGGCTCCCTGGATCGGTGAGGAGCAACGGTACGTCCGGCCCCTTCCGCCGGCCATGAGCCGCGGGGTTTCGCTGCTCATACGTACGTATGAAGGATGCCGACGCAGCGCGCGCTTCTGCAGCGGCAGTCAACGGACCGTCTATCGCCGTTGCCGACGCCAGGCGCCGGGTGCGCTGCCAAAGGCGCGGGTGAAGCAGCGGGTGAAGTGGCTCTGATCCGCGAAACCGCAACGAAGCGCGATGTCGATGAGGCTTTCATCGCTCCTGCAGAGAAGATCCTTCGCTCGTGCCAGACGTTGCTCCATCAGCCACGCGCTCGGCGATTTGCCGGTGGCGCGCTTGAACGCCGTCGAGAAGTAACTCGGCGACAGCTGGCAAAGCTGGGCGATTTCCGACAATGGCATGTGCAGGCTCAGATCGTCCGCCAGCAGCGCCATCGCGTGCCGCAGCCGCGCGCCCGACAAGGCCCCTCGCAGCGCGGCCGGCGCCGCGTGCATGCCGCCATAGCGATGGGCGAGGTGGGAGACCAGGCTGAGCATCAAGTGCTGCGCCGCCAGGGGCTCAACGTCGTTCTTTTGGTCCAGCATGTACAAAAGGCTAGGTTCGAGCGCGGTCACGAACGGATCGAAGGTCTGCCAGGGATCGGGGACACGCAAGTCCTGGACCTGCGCCGCGCCGATCTGGTCGGCAAGCGACCGAAGCACCTCGGCCGGGATGTAGATGTTCAGCGCGTCGAACTCCGCCGCGTCATAGCGAACATTTCCGCCGGCGCGCAGATCGACAATCGTCATCGCCGCTTTCGGCGACTGGGGCAGATTGCGGAATCCGTCCTCGTTCCAGAACTCGTGGGTAAGGACCGGCTTCAACCAATAGGCGAGGCCAAAGGCATCGGCCGGCGGGGTCGACACCGTCACCGTTGCACCCAAGGCAGCGGAGGTCGAGCGGCTCGCCAGGATCGACGCATCCCCGATAGCGGTGCGAAGCCGATCCGTGGGGTCATGAAAAACATCGACCAGGGCTGCGGATGATCGCTCCGCGCACCGTTGCTCCATAGCAGTCGAGCCCCTTTGAGCCCCACATCCCATATCGCCCTCATGGCGGACCTCGCGCGCGCTGTCGGGCCAACGGCACGCGGCCCAGCAGTTATCCTCTCCCGGCCGCGTGGATACGAGCATACGCGCGTATGATCGGGGCGACGCACGGGTGACTGGCCGCGTGCCAAAGGCGGGCGCATGGACCATCGCGTCGCGGAGGCCGAACGCTTCCGGCGCACCGCTTCGAAGGAGAAGACCCATGAAGTACGCCATCATCGGATCCGGTGCGATCGGCACCGCCCTGGCGCGGCAGTTCGCCCGCATCGCGACGCCTGTCGCCATCACCAATTCGCGCGGGCCCGCAGCGGTCGAAGCGCTGGCAGCGGAGCTGGGCGCGAGCATCCTCCCGGCGGCGATCGAGGACGCAGTCAACGCCGACATGGTCATTCTCGCAACGCCGTACGAAGCAGCGTTCGACGTGCTGAAGGCGGGTGGCGACTGGACCGGCCGTATCGTCGTTGATGCTACGAACGCACTCAACTATTCGGACTTCTCGCCGCTCGACCTTGGCGGTCGCCCCTCGATCGAGCTGCTCGCCGAAGCCGCACCGGGCGCGCACTTCGTCAAGGGCTTCAACCATAACTGGGCGAAGGTGCTCGGCCGCGATCCCAGCGACGGCAAGGGCGGCAAACGCGTCCTCTTCGTCTCCGGCAACGAGGGTGCTTCCAAGGCTGCAGTGATCGAGCTGATGACCAGGATGGGCTTCGCGGCGATCGACCTCGGCCGCACCGACGAAGGTGGCCTGCTGTCCCAGTTCGGCGGCCCGCTGACCACCTACAGCCTCGTCTCGCAGGCACAAGGCGGCGCGAGCGCGCCTGAGATGGACCTTCTGGACAGCTGAGCGCGGCGATCCGGCACGCTTGCGCCCGGAAACCGCGGTGCAGTCTGATGGCGCCCCCGGCAACTCGGCGCCACCTGGGCGCCGAGCATCCATTCTACTGGCTCGACACTCCATAAGACACGCGATTGGGTTCGCGGCGAGCTGGCGTCGCGCGTCCCCTTGTAAGGCGGCCGCGACAACCGAAAGTGGTCAGCCGGACACGGCGCGCTCGACGGAATGGACAAGATCGTCGCCGTTGAAAGGCTTTCGCAGCGTGCAATATGCTCCCGCCCGCTGGGCTGCTTCACGCGAATCCGGAGCCGTGAACGACGAGATGAGGATCACCGGAACGGTGCTGCCGCTGCCCCTGACCTGGGACAGCAGCTCCAGCCCGCTCATGCCACCCGGCATCTGGACGTCGCTGACGATGCATTGGCTGTCCTTGGCGGCCCCCGAACCCAGAAAGGCTTCAGCGCTTTCGAACAAGGCTACCCGATAGCCCAGGCTCCGCATCAATCCGTCGAGGGAGGAGCGAATGCCCTCATCGTCATCGACGATCGATATCAGCGGTGAATGGGTCAAACTAACGGTCCTTTTTACCCCGGTGTCGCCAGTCCGACAAAGCCTGATCGCACGAGCCCGTGCTACAGCGGAATTATACGCGAGGCTGACCCGAGCAATCTCATAGGTTTCCATGCGAGACCGCCCAGTCCGACCGAAGGTGTTCGCCTGCGCGATGACGCAATGCGATCGCGGTGGCCAAAAAGTCGACGCGACTGATCCCACTTGCCGAGCTAGGTCACCGCTTTCGCGCCATGTCGAGGTCGCACCCGCCAGGCCTCCGCACGCCTTCAGTACTCGGCAAAATTCCCTCGCATCACCTGCTCCTCCAGTCGAATGCGGAGCGTGAGCGGAACGGCATAGACCACCATGCCGACCAGCAGCGTCCCATAGGCATGCAGCGTGAGCGCGAAGCCGATCAGCTCGGGCAGTATGTTGAGATAGTAATTGGGGTGACGCACCATTCGGAACAGCCGGTTCGTGACGAGGCGATGGTTGCGGGCCACGAGGAGCTTGACCGTCCACAACGGCCCGAGCATGCGCGACACGACCAGCAGCATGACTGCCCCGAACAGGTAGATACAAAGACCGATGGCGGACACCGCGTCGAAGGGATCGTTTCGAACGATACCCTCTGCCGCGGCCGTCAAGTAAAAGGCGACGTGCGCCGCCGCCAGCGCCGTTGAGTTCCGCGCACCACATTCTACAGCGCCGTCGCGCCGAAGCGCCTTCTCGTTGCGGACTGAAACGGCGAGCATCACGAAACGGTACACGAACGCAGCGATGATAAACCCGATAAGCAACATACACCTCGTGTCGTAAAAATACCGAAAACGGTTGGCACTGCGGGTCAGAGCTTGCCGCTACCGGGTGTCAGGTCGATGATACCGCGGCGGGCAGCTACCGTAACTGCCTCTGTCCGGTCAGCGACGTTGAGCTTCGAGAAGATGCTCTTCACATGCGCCTTCACCGTTTCCTCGCTGATGCCCAAATCGCGGGCCACGCCTTTGTTGGGGAGGCCGCGGGCCACTGCCAGCAGCACCTCCAGCTCCCGCTCGCTGAGCATCTCGCGCATTGCGTTCATGCCGATTTCGCTGGCGATGTCGGGCGGCACATGGAAGCGCCCGGCATGTACGGCACGGATCACCTCCAGCAGTTCGCGCCGTAGCGTACTCTTCAGCAAGTAGCCCGAGGCGCCCGCCCTGAGCGCCTTCAGCGCCTGCACGTCGCCCGCATAGGTAGTAAGCACGATCAGGCGCGCGGAAGGGAACTCCTCCCGGATCGCGACGATCGCGTCGAGCCCGGTCATGTTCGGCATCTGCAGGTCGATCAGCGCCAAGTCCGGGCGCAGTCGGCGATACGCCTCCACAGCGGCAATGCCGTCTTCGGCCTCGCCGACGAGTTCCATGTCGGGCTGAAGGTCGATCACGGACGCCACACCCAGACGAATGAGCGCGTGGTCGTCCGCGACGAGGACGCTTATCGGTTTGTCTTCGATCATGTGCTTGGCACTTCTTCCGAGCCGGATGCGTCAGGGAATCGCCACGCGTGCGGTAACATCGGCGCTGCGGTGCACAGGGCTGACGCGGATAAGGGTAGAAGTCGATCCCCCTGTCGAGGGATGCCGGGTGCACCTCTGCTGGGGAATTGCCCGGCTCCGACCAAAGTCTAGACTAGCCTCGTGTTGTGGAAGAAGGCGCCTGTCAGCGACCCGAGGCGGCACGCCAACCCTGCTTGAAGGATGTCGATGATGCGCCGTCCACCCGTGACCAGCGACGTGTGCACGGATGCGGTGGCAGAGTGCCACGTCCAACACGGCGCCAAGTCCATCACCATGGTTGATGCTGAAAGAAGCAGCGTGTGCGGTATCGGAATTGTTCGCGAGCGCGCTCACCATTTGCACGGACTGGCCGCGCCGCTGGCCCACGTCAACGGGACCTATACGCATGGATGATGCTCCGTTTTCCCTTGATGACGGCGAAGATTTTCGCTCGAACAACGACGCCATTCCCGAACATGCGGCGCGCGTGGCAATGCTCGGCGAGCTCATGGCGTCGATCGCGCATGAGGTGAGCCAGCCGCTCGCGGCCGTATTGGCGAACGCGAACGCCTCGTTGCGCTGGCTCGATCGCAGCGAACCGGACCCCGAGGAAGCCAAAGCCGCCATTCAGCGCATCATGCGCGAAGCCACCCGCGCCTCCGAGATCATCAATAGCGCCCGCCAGTTCGCAATGAAGGGCACACCAACGCGCACCGCGTTCGACGTCAACCGCATGATCGACGAGTCCATCGACATCACCCGTCGGCAGGCGGCAACGCTCGGCGTCAGCCTGACGGCCAGGCTCATGCCCGGTCTGCCGCCTCTGGTCGCCGACCGAACCCAGATTCAGCAGGTGATCATCAATCTTGTCGTGAACGCAGCTCAGGCCATGGCCGGCCAGAGCGGCCGTCGAGCCATCGAGCTCAGCACGGGACGGGACGGTGACGACCTCATCATCGAGGTACGCGATACCGGCCCTGGCGTAGGACCGCATCCGGATCGCATTTTCGAAGCCTTCTTCACCACAAAGCCAAACGGGATGGGCATGGGCCTTTCTGTGTCAAGGAGCATCATTCGCGCCCATGGCGGGGAAATCAACGCCCACGCGGGTGCTTTGGGTGGCACGGTCTTCCGAATTGCGGTGCCGGTCACGGAGCCGACCTGCGAAGACTAATGTCAGATATATTCAACCTCGGGAGAGACCAAAGCGACCGATAAGCGTCCGCAACCAGGATCGGGGTCGCGCGGCTTGTGTATAGGCGGTCGATGCCGGAACGGTTGTAACGACAGTGCTTCCTGCACCGATCGTGCTTCGAATCTCCAGGCGTCCGCCAACCCTCTTGGCACGTTCTCGCATGCCCCGGAGTCCGAAGTGACCATCGCGCCCTCCCTTGGCCAGAATGTCGGGTGCGATTCCGCCGCCATCGTCGGTTACGGTCAGCGTCAGCCGCTCGAGCCCATAGTCCAGCACGACGTCGATCCTGCCGGCACCGGCATGCCTGACCGCGTTGAGCAGCGCTTCCGCGGCGATCCTCTCCAGTTCGTCGGCCGCCACGGGTTGGAGCAGCCGATCCTGCCCAGCGACGCTGACGGTGATCGTCTGCGCCTCTGCACGGTCGAGCTTGCCGACAAATTCCTCGATCCGGCGATGCAGCCCGATTATCCTCTCGCGCCTCAGCCCCGCCACATGCTCGCGGCTCTCGATTAGCGCATTCTCGGTGTCATTCATTGTCTCGTTCAACGTTTGGCGCGTCTTCCCATCGAGCTCTGGCCGCAGGGAGAGTCCGTGAAGGCGGATGAGCAGTCCCTGCACACTCTGCAAAAGCGTGTCATGAAGCTCCTGCGCAATGCGTTCGCGCTCGGAAAGCTGGATCTGAATGCGAGTCCGGATCCGACTTGAGATCTGTCGCAGCCTCAGCCTGTGCAGGAGCGCGAGCGCCGCGGCGGCGACGACGCCGCACAGTGCCACGAAGGTCCATGTTTGATAGAACCGTGCCGGAACGGTCAGCGCGACGCGTTGCGCCTCTCGGCTCCATGGCCCGCCATTGTAGGCCGCTTCGACCAGGAAGACATGCGTCCCGGGTCGGGGAGCGGTGTAGACGGCGGTCCGAGCGTTGCCGGCGTCGACCCAATCCTTGTCGACGCCGTCCATGCGATAGCGGAAACGCAGTTTCGCCGGATCTGCGAAGCTGAGGCCGGCGAATTCGATCGCGACACGCACGGCGCCCAACGGAAGTCGGACCTCCGTTGCGGAACCAAGGTCGCGCGAATCCGCAAGGACATGGGTGATCGCCACGGAAGGAGGGCCATACGCCGAGGGAGCACGTTTCGGGTCGTGTGTGACCAGTCCGGCATTGGTCATGACGTAAATACGTCCGGCGCTGTCGCCCGTGATGGTCGGAGGCGCGAAGGCGGCGCTACCGGGCAGCCCATCCCCCATATCGTACACGATCGGGTGAAGATGCGCATTGGGATCGGCGAACGCGCGGTCCACGTCGGCGGTCTTCATGCGGATCACGCCCGAACCGGTCTGCAGCCATGTCTCCCCGGCTCGGGTGTGGACAATTCCCGAGACGAAGGTCAGGAAAGGGAATCGGTCCCGTGAAAGCAGCCTGACCTCACGACCGTCGAAGCGCGCAAGGCCATGGTCACCGCCCATATAGAGGTGGGGCGCTGTCCACGTCATGGCCTCGACAAAGCCCAACGGTATGCGATTGCGCGTCAGCACCTCGGCGCTTTTTCTCCCGTCGGAGCGCCACAGCCCTTTGCGGCCGATGTATAGGAATATGCCTCCCCGGCCATCGTGGGAGATGGTGACGGGTCCTATCTTCGCAGTTTCCGATCCGAATTCGACGACGCGCGGGCCGCTTGTTTCCAGGATCTTCATGAACGCCCAGTCATGCACCCACAGCTGGCCGGACATGTCCTCAAAACACGGCTCAACGGGGTCTTGGCCGAATAACCTCAGGCCGGCCATCGGGCGGGAGGCGGCCCTGCCGCCTCCTACCAGCGAGATATTGCCTTTGCCGTCGGGTACCCACACCCCCTTGTCCGACGCAGTGCAAGGCATGAATTTAGGGGGAACTCGACCATTCCATCTTTTCAGGCCGCCAGCCTTGTCGACCTTGTAGAGCGCGCCGAGCCGACGGATCCACATGTCCCCGCTACCATCTGGCAGTGCGATGGGGTCGCCATATCCGTTGGCCGAAGGCTGGTTCGAAAGGCCTTGGAAGGGGTAGAAGTTGACGCGCCTGTAGCGGTCGAGTCCGGTCGCAGTCCCTACCCAAACGGTGCCCTCCCGGTCGCTGAGCAGCGGTGGCAAGGCGATGGGATCAATGGCGCCGGTACGCAGGGTTATGTCGGCCACCCAACGTTCCACCGCACCGATGTCACTTGACTTTCTGAACCGGACGAGTTTCCCCGTTTGATCCGCCTGCCAAAGCTCGCCATGACCGTCCCACGCCAGCGAACTTACGCTCGTGGACATGCCATGCGCGACTTCAACTGTCCGCGCGCCTGCCGATCGGGTCGGCGGTATGAGCCGCCACAGCTTTCCACCTCCGAGCAGTAACGCGTTCGCGCCGTCGCCCTTGGAGAAGCGAACGAAGCCCGACACGTCGTTCCGCACAAGCGTCATGTGGTTGCCGCCTGGCGCGATCGCAAACAATTTGGTCTCGATCACCAGCCAAAGCGTCCCGTCGCTGGTAAACGCCAGGTCCCAGAAATAATCCCCGCCATCGCCGGGCAGTTGCAGAATCCTGGTGACCTTCGTTCCAACGATGCGCGCCAGGAGCTGTCCCTTGTCACTGGCACTGGCCGCCCAAAAAGCGCCGTCCGGGGCTGCCGCGAAGCCGATGATCGAGTTCAGGCGTCTATCAGACACCGTGGTGTGTTGGCCGGCTCGGATCACCGATACACCGCCCCAGTCATGGCCGGCCCAGACCGCGCCGTCGGGCGCCGCGAAGAGAAAGTTGACGGTGTCCGATGGCATCCGCTTGGTTTGCTCGATGCCAATCCGCTCGAACCGTACCCCGTCGAACCGGAACACGCCGTCTCTGGCGGCAATCCAGATGAACCCGTCGGCACTCTGGACCATCGCGCGGATGGCTGCCGGAACGCCGTTGGTCATACCGATATGCTGACGCCGCCAGTCCGACGCGTCGTTCGTCGACACTGCGCTACGCGGCACTTGCGCGACGCCGATCGAACTCAGCGCGGTGAAACCAGCTGCGATTGCGGCCCGGGCAAAGGTGTATCGTCTTCGACAATTTTGGAACGTTGATCGCGTCGCCATGCGCGCGCTCAGATTCGGAACTTGCACATCGCTCCACCTTCCCGCGATTCGCACGAATGAAATGCTCCCCTTGTCGCGCGACGATGCATCACCCCTTTCTCTTGCGCCAGCGAGTTGATCGGCGCGGGAGCGGCACACGGAGTTCGTGGAAGGGTTCGAAGCGAACGTCGCGAATCTCCGCCTGCTGTCTCAACGACAGCAGACCGGGCTTCCGTGAACGCAGCGTTGGCCCAGTCGCTCGAGCATGCGACAATCTACCCTGCCGGAGAGCGTGGCCCGCAGGCAGAAGTGGTTGCGAAGGTGGCGGATCTGGTGGCGTATGCCACAAACGACAACGCCGCCCGTGAGGGCGGCGTGTGGTGTTCTGTAGCGGTGGTTGCGGGGGCAGGATTTGAACCTGCGGCCTTCAGGTTATGAGCCTGACGAGCTACCGGGCTGCTCCACCCCGCGCCAATGCTGGTGCCCTTGGTAGGGCGAACGGGGGACATGTGAATGGGTTTTCCGTGCTTCGGCAAACGCGACACCGGCTTCAATGCCTGGCGGCGACCTACTCTTCCATTGCTTGAGCAATAGTACCATCGGCGCTGTCTGGTTTCACGGCCGAGTTCGGGATGGGATCGGGTGGGTCACAGACGCTATGGCCACCAAGCAATGAAGCCGGTGTGGCGTTTGGGGAAACAGGGGGTTTTCAAATCGTGCACTGTCAAAGGCTGGGAATTCATCCACCCG
>NZ_FORV01000011.1 GCF_900114095.1 Sphingomonas sp. NFR04
TCAGCAATCCGCAGCGTGATGGGCGACAGATCGGCATTCGGCCGACGCGGAGTAGGGCGCATGGTATGCTCCTTCATCTGCCCCTCCCCTGTTCTGGGGATTGACGGTTAGCGATGCGGTTGTTCGTGTCGCCCCGGGCGATTGCTCGACCGACGAGTTCGACGAAGGCGTCGTAGCGAAGCCGGCCGAGGCGCTGCGTCTCGGTATCAAAGGCTGGCTGGTGCGCCGTAAGGGTGAGCTGGTGGCGGACGAAGAGCCCGAGAGCCTCGGTCAGATAGTCGAGCTTCTGCTCCATCCGGTCGGCGGCGCGGTTCTGGCGGTCCAGCCGGGCGCCGAAGCGCTGGTCGAGTTCATGACCGGCACGGCGATCGAACCAGGCGGTCAGCGCGTCGGTCAGGATCGCGGTCTTCGACGATCCCGGCTGCGCAGCCATCGCGTCGAGCTTCGCCGACAGCTCGTCGGGAAGATAGAATTGGTGGCGGGTCTTGCGCGTCTGCACGTGGTGCAGAATCCGCCTGTTCCCGCTTCCGTTACAGGTCCTCGCTGGTGAATCCCGGTACCTCTTCGGAGCATCTCAGAACCCGCCGATCTCCGGACCCGAACGCTGGCGCCCAAATGTCCAGCTGATTGCGCTGCCGCGATCGATGCCGGAAACGGTTCGACCGATCTGCTTTTCCAGCACCGGCCGCCAAGGCACCAGCGTGAATTCCCGCGATTTCTCGATCACCGCATATTTCGCGGCGCCGACCTGTACCGCCCTGCGATAGATACCCTCAATCGCGCCGCCGCGATGCTCGGCATAGCCGAGACCCATTTCCTTCGAGAGCTGATCCGCCACCTGTCGCAGTTCGCGGCGGCGGAGCTCGGCCAGCAAATTGGCGCGGAAGCGGACGGTATCGCCGTCGCGCCAGGCGAGGTCCTCCTCGATCAGCCACTGGCGGCGAAGTACCAATGCCTGCCGCACCTGGGCCCCGAACCCGCCGCCCAGCACTTCCGGTTCTTTGGCGACATGCTGCTCGTCGAGCCAGGTCACGCCGTTGTGGCGAACCAGCTCAAGGACCGGGCGCTCGGCAAGCGTTTCGATCTCGACGGGCCGTGCCGCAGCCGCCCGTCGCTCGAAGGCCAGGACCTTGTCGAGATAATCGGCGCCGATCTTCCAGCTGCCATCCGGCATGCGCGCGACCTCGCCCCCTCCCCGTCGCAGCGCTTCCAGCCGCCGGACATGGGCTTCGGCGAAACGCTGGCTGGCGCTGGCGTCATGGCGCAGGTGCCGGTCGACGCTGTAGATGCCGCTATTGGCGGCAGCGACCTCGGCCACCGTCCGGTCGACATCACGGATGCCTGCGACGACCGGCGTCACACGCACGATTTCGGGGCGATCACTCACTTCCGAGAGCGACTGATTGCCCAGGTCGACATAGTGGCAGCGCCCGTCGGTCGCGGCCACGATCAGGTAATGGCGATCACGATGCTCGTCCGCCAGTCCCGTCGCCACGACGCGGCCGACCAGCGGCTTGCCCTCGGCTGGTTCGTAGATCGCATAGTCCTGCGGATGCACCTCGGGCGCACGCGCCTTCAGTTGCGCGTGCATGGTCGCGATGATGTCGCCGCGCCGCCCCATGGCGCGCAGCGTCGGTTCCAGATCGTCGGCGAGCCGGTAGCGACCTTTCCCCTCGTCGGTCGCCAGCACCATCCGCACCAGCGTGCCGAGGCGCGCGGCGCGCAGTCCCTGCTCGACGCTGTCGCCATGCCAGGACGACACCAGCCCGTCGGTCTCGCGCGCGAGCAGCAACCTGCGGTCGATGCTGGTGAACCGCTCCTGGCCGACCTCGCGCTGACGCCCCTCGAAAATTTCGCGGTCAGTGCGCGGTCCCAGATCAAGATTGACCAGCTCAGCTGCCCGCGCGGCGAGCCCTTGGCTGATATATTCGCGGGCGATGATCAGGTCCTTGCCGCGATCGTCGATCCCGCGCACCAGCACATGGGCATGCGGATGACCGGTGTTGAAATGGTCGACAGCCACCCAGTCGAGCTTCGTGCCGAGGTCGTGTTCAACCTGCGCCATCCAGCGCCGCACCAGCGGCTTCAGATCTTCGTACTGCGCGCCGCCTTCGGGCGCGGCGATAAAGCGAAACTGGTGCCGGTCGCCGGTGCTGCGTTCGAGGAATGCTTTGCCGTCGGCGACATCGTGATAAGCAGCATAGAGCGTTCCGCGCTCCCCCTCCCGCGTGGTGCCGTCGCGCTGCAGATACCGCAGGTGCGCGGCAGCGCCCTTTGCCCCCTTCCCCGCCAGCTTCACGAAGCGGGCCTTCACGACGACGCGGCGCGCGCGAATTCCGGCAAAACGATCGGATGCCCCGAGCACCCGGCCGACGCCCGAACCGCGACCGATCCTGCTGCCGTCGAAATGCCGGGCGCGCGCGGCCGAAGACCGCGCTGCGCCGCCAGCGAGATTGGTCGCCTTGCGAAGCTGGTGCGCGAACGAGCGATCCGCGCCGACCCGCCCCAACATAGCTCGAATGGATCCTCGGCCATGACGCTATCCCATGCTGGAAAGCGCCAGATGAGGGTGTGCCAGCGCCGCCCATCAAGGGCCTCCATTCGGCGGAGCCGGAAAGCCGCAGAAATGCCGGCATTCCGGCGATCGCGCCTTCCCGATGGAGGCACGGCCATGGCCATGCCTCCATCAAAAACGACGTGCAGACGCCACCTCCGGGGCCGCTTGGAGGCACCGCTTTTATCTTGCCCTCTCTCCTCTCCCCTACCGATCCCCGCGCGCCTTTCGATTGTTCCTGTTACGTTCTATCATCACAGCCCTTCCGAGTCGCCAGAAAGAGTCCGATATGTCGATCAGAATCGAACCACTGGAGAATGGCCGGCTGAAGCTTTCCGGTGACGTGGAGGACGAGATTTGCCTGTCCGCGCGGGCGCTAGATGAGGGCTTTGCCATAGCGATTTCGGACGACACGCTGGTGCAGGGACGCTTCGATAATTGGGTCGACGAGTGCCGATTTTCGGTCGACGTCGAGGGCGCCGGTATCGCTACAATCAGCCGCGCGGAGCGCGGCGACGTGCTCGATCTGGCGTGGAAAATCGAGTGGATCAGCGTCGCGATCGCCCGCGATATGCGCTGCGCCGAACGCCGCGAAGCGCCGCAGTTGCGGCGCGAATTGTCGTTCGCGGACGCCGGGAAAATCGCCGCCTAGATCAGGCGGCGGCGCTGCGTTCCAATACTGCGATCCGCTCTTCGCAGATCACCTGCACCGCCTGACCAAGTGCCTCGACACGCTCGCCGAGCCACGCCAGTTCTTCCTCGCTGATGCGGTAGTGCTTCGAATAGCGCGCCTTCACATAGGCCTCTTTCAGCTTCTCGAAGCGGGCACGATCGGTGCGCTGGTCACGCGGCCAGGCATCGACCAGACGCGGGTCGATGCGCTCCGCCTGGGTGCGGAGGAAGCCCAGATTATGCACGTGGGGGGTGTAGAAAGTGCAGACCAGAAGCACGCAGTGGTAGAGGCGTTCAGCCGTCTGGTGCAGCAAGAAAGCGGCCAGCTTTAGGTCGCCATCACGCTCAGCGTACCCAGCATTCCGTTTGAACCCGGCTGCTGTTGGAAACCATTCTCCGAAATACTCCTGCGCCATGGCCAACGCCTGCTTCGGCGTCTTAGGCTTGGGCTGATGTAATTCGGTGTCATCGCTCTGGTACAACGCGATACCGTCGCGGGCGACATCCATGAAGAAATAGCGCCCGTGCGCCAAGCCGTCGTTCACCTCCTGCAGGGTGTGGACGATGAAATTGACGGGCGTGCGGAGCGTCTTGATGATCGCCAGTTCGCGGTTGAGCCGGTCGTCGGCGGTGGTCCAAAACTGGGCGCGATCGGTGAGCTTGTCGTTGTTGACGATAACCAGAAGGTCAAAGTCTGACTGATAGCCCTTGGCGGTATGGGGCTCGTCGACCCAGCCCCCGCGCGCATAGCTGCCGTAGAGGATAACCTTGAGGATGCGCGCCTGCTTCTTCCAGTCCGAGGTCGCGATGGCAATCGCGTCGCCAAACTCCTCGAACAGGATTTGGACGACACGCTCCAGCTCGCGCTGCTTGGCTGGGGGCAGGTGGTCGAGGCTGGTCCTCATGGATCGATCCTAACGCGCTGATGCCGCGGCGTACACCTCGCCCGGAACCCCCGGGCGAGGTGTACGCCGCTCATCGTCATTTGCCCCGCGCAGCACGGTCGAGGGCGATCAGCACGCGGGCGACGGTTTGGTCGACCTCTTCCACGGTGCAGCCATGCCGCTGGGCCGTTTCGATGTAATCGCAATCATCGAACCGCACAGATCCGAAGATTGCCCGGTCTCGCTCGGGGAGGGCGCGAAAGGTGCGGCGCATCCGCCGCAGGCGAAGCCAGCGCATCATTGCCCCGCCTCCCCATCCGACGTGAAGCCGAGCAGGTAATCGGCCGCCTTGCTGGCCGCGCTCGCCGCCCGAAAGATCGCCTTTTCGTCCTCGCGCAGCACCGCCAGCCAGCTGCCGATATAATCGGCGTGCCGAACCGTTGGCCGGATCGCCAGCGATGCGCAGGTAAACGCGCTCGCCATCTCGGCAGCCAGTTCCTCGCGGGCATAGGCGGCACTGCCGAATGCGCCGGACTGGTCGCGGTCAAGGCGGGAGCGATGCCCGGTCCAGTGCCCCAGTTCGTGCAGCACAGTGCGATACCAGTTGATGCGGTTGTAAAAGGCGAGCTGCGGCGGCACCGCGACATAGTCGCCGCCTGGGCTGTAATAGGCTTCGCCACCCCCGATCCGGATATCTGCCCCGCATGCTTCCATCAGCGCATGCGCGGCCGGAATGCGGTCGGCTTCTGCCACGGGTTCGCCCTGCGCCACCACCGTCAGCCGATCGGGCAACCCCTCGCACTGGTCGACATTGAACACGGTGAATCGCTTGAGAAACGCCAGCTGCCGCGCTTCCCGGTCCTCGTCGCGCGCCCGCTCCGCCTCGTCCTTGGGCGTGAAGCGATCCGCATAGCAGATCGTCGTCCCCCGCTCGCCGCGCCGGACGCTGCCCCCCTCGGCCTGCGCCTGCCGAAAGGTCAGCCAGCGCTGCGAGGCATACCGCCCCTCGATCACCGCCGCCCATAGGATTAGTACATTGATCCCCGAATAGCGCCGCCCGGTCACCGCATTGGCCGGCATCGCACAGCCACACGCCGCAGCATCCCAAGTCTGCACCCAGGGCAGCCGTCCCTGTTCCAGCTCGGCAATCACCCGTCCCGTCACCTCGGCATAGAGGCTCGCCCGGCTCTCGCGTCCAACACCCATGATCCTGCTCCTTCCAAAACACCGCAACCGGCGCCGGAAGGGCGGGGGGAGCGGCAGGAGCGAACCGACAGTCCTGCCGTCAGAGGCAGGCTGCACCCGCAGGGCCGAAACAACGTGGAGGAGCCGGGCACCGCCCGGCTTGCGGCATGCCGCGGCAGGCCTACAGGGAAGCGACGCTCCCCCTGCCCTGTCCGCGTGCCGGCGCACCAATGCCGCCGCGCCTCCGCGCGGCGACCATCCTGTCAGCGCGACCGCGCTGCCGGGCGTCATCGCGCCCGGACAAGAACCGCACCCTTGCAACCGGGCGGGCCCGCGCGGGCGGCGTGCGTGCGCCAGCACGTGCGCCAGCCGCCGCCCGTGCCTCCCGCCCGGGCAAGTGTGCCACGCGGGCACGAACACATCGCGCGCCCTGGTGTCGCCGCAGGCGTGCGCCAGCGCGCGCACTGTACCAGCGTTCCGCTGCCGGCACCTGCCGGTAGCCGATCCGCAGGATCGGCGCTCGCGTCCACGATAACAAGGCGGCCAGCCAACTTGGGACCGCACAGCGGCATGCGAACGCATCATATCGGGCGTCACACGCCCAACGCTGACTCCCTATTCCGCCCGTCGTTCAAGAGGCGCACCTACCCTGACGATCGCCACCCTCGCATTTAGCGGTTTTTGCGATTGGACGAGGGGAGCTCAAAGAGGAATGCCAGTCCGTTTCGCTCGAGCCAGAAGTCACTGCGATCGGCGTCACATTCCTGTCGCAACGCCAAACGACAATTATCGATTACCGCTAACTGCTCTTTCATTAACAATGAAAGGATGCGCGTGCAGCTACCTAACACTATGAAATTGGCTCGCTTTACCCCACAGGACTTGAAAGCGATTAGTTTCGATCACGATGATCAAAGACGTCAATTTCTGTCATCCTTCTGCTCAGCATAACGCCGCCCCAACCCTCAATGGAGCTAAGGGAGCGAACATGAAGCATAAACGTATCCTCGGTATGGTCGCGGCGCTCGCCGGGCTGGCTCCCGCCGCGTACGCCCAGACCACATTAACCCGAGATACCGGTGCGCCGGTGGGAGACAATCAAAACAGTCAGACTGTCGGCGAGGACGGTCCAGTGCTGCTGGAAGACGCAAGACTTATTGAGAAATTACAACGATTTGACCGCGAGCGAATTCCTGAACGCGTAGTTCACGCGCGAGGCACTGGCGCACAGGGAGTGTTCGTGTCTGACGGAAATTTTTCAGCCTACTCAGAAAACACCGTCTTTTCCGCTGCCGGAAAGCAAACCCCCGTCTTCGTTCGCTTCTCCACGGTTATGCCGTATCGCGGCTCTCCCGAAGCAGCCCGTGATCCCCGGGGCTTCGCTGTCAAGTTCTACAGCGATCAGGGCAACTGGGACATTGTCGGGATCAATTTCCCCGTCTTCTTCATCCGGGACGCCATAAAGTTTCCCGACTTCGTGCACGCGAATAAGCCGTCGCCGGTCACGAACATCCAGGACCCAAACCGCGCGTTCGACTTTTTCGCCAATGTCCCAGAATCAACGCACGTTCTGACCTGGCTGTACACGGACACGTTCGGGATGCCGATCAACTATCGCATGATGGACGGCTATGGTGTTCACGCGTTTCGTCTCGTCAACGCGCAAGGCAAGCAGGTGTTCGCAAAGTTTCACTGGAAGAGCCGGCAGGGCCTGAAGGGCATGACCCTCGAACAGACGCGTGCCGCCGATGCCGACTATGCGACGCGCGATCTTTACGACCAGATCCGGGCCGGCAATTTCCCGAGCTGGGACCTATACGTCCAGTTGATGCCGGCGGAGAGGGTTGGCCAGCTCACCTACGACGCTTTTGACGACAGCAAGATCTGGGAAGATGTGCCGGAAGTGAAGCTCGGCACGATGACGCTTAACAAGGTGCCAGATAACTATTTTGAATATAGCGAGGAGTCTGCCTTCGCCCCGTCAAACCTGATACCCGGCGTAGAAGCCTCACCTGATCGGATGCTGCAAGGCCGATTGTTCGCCTATGCGGATACCCAGCGGTACCGTCTGGGCGTCAACTTCGCGCAGCTTCCCGTGAACCGTCCACTGGCCGCTGTAGCAAACAACAATCAGGACGGGTTCATGGCTGCGAGCGGCCGTAATGACGACATCAATTATGAGCCCTCGCTCACTAAGCCCACGCCGCGCGCCGATGCGCGGTACAAGGCGGCTGAATACCCGGTCGGCCCCACTGCGCAAATCCGCGTCATCAGCAAATTGGATAATTTCCGACAGGCCGGTGCGCTTTACCGCACGTTGAGCGCTGTCGAGAAGGAGCACCTGGTCAAGAATCTGGCGTCCGACCTTGGACGGGTGAACAGTCCCGAGGTTCGTCGACTGATGGTCGGGCACTTTTATGCCGCAGATGCGGACTATGGAACGCGCCTCGCCAAGGCAGTGAACGTGACTGTGGAGGACGTTCGCCAGACGATGTCGGCGCACCCCGAGCAGTTCCCGAACCAGCAGTAACGCAGAAGCGGCAAGGCCCCGGCGCCCTCTGCGGTGCCGGGGTCTCACTACACTAGGATTTTGAGATGTTTCGATCTCTGTTGACCATTGGGATGTCACTGGCCGTGGTCGCCCCCCTACCCGCAACCGCGAATGGGCAGGCAGCGCAAGCTACGCTGACAAGCGCGCGAGCGCAGGAACTGCTGTTTGATGCGGCTCGGCTCGGCCGTACCGATCTCATCCCCGCGCTGGTTGCCGCGGGCGCCGATGTGAATGCATATGATCCGCGAGGCTACACGGCGCTGATCCTCGCTGCATATGACGGAAATGCGGACACGGTAGAGGCCTTGCTGAAGGCCAAGGCAGACCCCTGCAAGCCCGACGCGACCCAGGGCAATACCGCGCAAATGGGCTTTGCCTTCAAGGGCTTGGACGCGCTCGCAGCAAGGCTGCTCTCCACTGGCTGTGCGGTTGATGCGCGCAACAAGCAGGGACAGACGGCGCTCATGATGGCAGCGATGTTCAATCGCAAGGCGCAGGTCGACCTTTTGCTGACCGCCGGCGCCAAAACGGACATTTCCGACATGGAAGGAAGGACCGCAGCGTCTGTCGCCCGAGCGCAAGGCAATGACAGCTTAGCGGCCAAACTGGAACATTGAGCCTATCGCCGCACCGCGCAGGGCAGTTCAGGCAAGCCTCGGCCTGAATTGTCCCGGCGTCGCGTGCGCCAGCTTTCGCATCATTCGTCGCAATGACGTGGCGTCGGCATAGCCCAGCTCGGCTGCGACCTGCTCGATCGACAACCCTCTGTCCTGAAGTAACTGGCGAGCGCGATGGAGGCGCACGCTCTGCAAAATTGCAGAGACATTCCCGCCGGTCTCACGCTTTATTCGTCGGGAAAGTGTCCGACCGGACATACCGAGCTCGGCCGCGAGTTGGGTAATCGTCGGTGGGTCGGGTAGTGCTGCCTCAAAGGATGCAGCCACCTTGCTGACGAGATCCAGCCTTCCCGCCGATGCCCGCACGGCCGGGCGAGGCGCTTCAAGTTGCCGCCCGTCCAGGATCATGGCCTTGGCAACGGCCTTTGCCAATGCGGGGGGGAAGTGCGTCCGCAGAAGATGCAGCATGAGGTCGAGATGGGCGAACGCTGCTCCCGCGGTCACGATATTGCCATCAACGATCACGGTCTGTTCGACGTCGACCACGCAATCCGGCTGCAGTCTCTGGAGATACTCTCCCAACCACCAAGTCGTCGTCGCGCGTCTGCCCCGAAGCAGTCCGGCCCTTTCCAACAGCAGAACGGCGGAGCACGCGCACGCCACCGTTCCGCCACGCGCGCCATGCAGGTGTATCGCCTCGGCGGCCGTGACCGCATCCGGTTCCGACATGCGTGCCGCAGCAGACTCCACACTGTCAGTCTCAAGGCCCGCAACGAACCAGATGGAATGGTCCGAGGTCTGGTCGCTCTGCGCCAGCGCCGTCGCTTCGATCTTCACGCCGTTGCTCAACGTGACCATCGGGTGTGACGAGACGACGTTGCACCGGATCGGCCCGCAGCCGCAGGACGGAGCCAGCCGGGCTGCCGTCGCCATAATGTCGAGCGCAGCAGCCACGCCTGATGCGAATGCGCCCGGAAGCGCCAGAATGGTAACATCAACCATCGGCCGATCGCGCCCGCAAAATGGCCGGAATGGCCCTCGTTAAACCGAGCACACTGTAGTCCACTGCGCGCGTGCCGACGGAGGTCGCGATCGATCCCGCGGCGGTTGGCCCAACCGGGAAAGCGATGGAATCATGAAGAAGAGACCGCTCGACGCCTATGATCCGCTCGAGGATTTCGAGGCCAGGAAAATCACCGAACTTGATACGACCAAGACGGTGCATGTCTCCGGCACTGGGCCGGCGGTGATCGTCATTCCGGAAGTGCCCGGGATCAGCCCGCACGTCGCGCGGTTCGCGCGCTGGACGCGCGACGCGGGGTTCACCGTTTACATGCCCTCGCTGTACGGGCGAGACGGCGAGCCGGTCGACCTGGAGGTCGGCCAGGCGATCTTCAAGCGGGTGTGCATCAGCGCTGAATTCCGGGCGTTCGGATCGGGAGGATCGGCGCCGGTGACGCAGTGGCTTCGTGCCCTGGCGCGGACGGCGCATGAAGAATGCGGCGGCCCTGGCGTGGGTGCGATCGGCATGTGCTTCTCGGGCAATTTCGCGCTCAGCATGATGCTGGAGCCGGCAATGTTGGCCCCGGTCCTGTCCCAGCCCGCGCTCCCGCTCGACGATGACGCCGGGTTGCAGATCGCACCGGAAGAGCTCGAAGCGATCCGCGAACGCTTGGACCATGAAGACCTTTCGGTTCTCGCCTATCGGTTCGACGGCGACCGCTTCTGCAAGGCGGAGCGGTTCGCAGCCTATGAGAGGGCGCTCGGGAAGCGCTTCATCGGCCGGGTTCTCCCCGACAGCGCCGCCAATCGCGACGTCCCCGAGTTCTTCGAGAAGGTGGTGCAGACGCCCCACAACGTCGTAACCGTTCACCTGATCGACGCGGAGGGGCAGCCGACGATAGCCGCTCGCGATGAAATCCTTCGCTTCTTTGAACACCGTTTGCTCGGAGTGCGTTGACGATCGACCACGGAATGATTGCCGCCGGGGTGGTGCAGTCTTCACAGCCTGCCGCGGCGCCGATCTTCGCTTAGCTTGAGAATGGTGCGCTGGGGTAAGGTTGCGGGTTGCAGCCTCGCCCACAGCGATTCCGAACCTTCGATAGCGGCCCGCTGTTCCCAGCGCTGCAGCCAGTCCTCCGCACTGCGGATCCGCGTCGGATGTATCTCGTCGAGCAGCGCATAGTCGCGGGTGATGATGTCCTGCTTCCAGAGGTTCCAGAACCCGGTGAAGTTGTCGCGGAAGCTCATCGTGCTCTTGTCTGCCGGATCTGCATTATAGCCAGCGGGCAGATCTGTGACGGCGGCGAGTGGCGCGAAATAGGCCTCCAGGCTGGTGTCCACGAACCGGGCGGGATGGCCAGTCACGCGTTCGAAGGCTGTGGCGAGATCGGCATAGCGAACATGCTCGATCGCAACTTCGAGGTTCATGCCGTTGGCACGCTCCGAGTGATCGAACAGCCAGCGGACATAGTGGCTGCAATCTTCCAGTGCGACATGGACCACGGCGCCGGTCCCCAGCGGCACGCGCCAGGTCAGCACGCCGTCTTCGACCCAGGGCGTCATCGGGGTCTGCGCGGAGAACGCCATCTCCATATAGGGTCCGGTGGTGAACAGCGCGGCACCCATGCGGTCGCCGTTCACCCGATTCTGGGCGAGGATCCAGTCGCCGATGCGGCCCTTGCCGTCATAATGACCGGTGCGGAACATTGATCGGTACCCCGACTTCTTCAGGCCGTAGTCCAGGTTCCCATAGACAAAGAACTTGACGCCTTCCTCCAATGCGATCTCGTAGCTGCGGATCGCCCAGTACATCTCCGTCCGTTCGCCGGCATTGAAGCCGTCGATGTTCACGAACGCCCCATCGCAAGCACGGAAGCCCTCTCGAAGGGTGGCCTCATCGGCAAAGCTGCCTTCCAGCAACGTGACATCGCCCATATCCCGCAGCGCTTGGGCGCGCGGCGCGCTGCTGTCACGTGTAAGTGCGACGACGTCGTAGCCGCCGTTCGAAATCAGCCCGCGGACAACCGGCATGCCCTGTGCTCCCGTCGCGCCGATAACGAATATCCGCGAAATTCCAGCCATTTCCCAATCTCCTGCGCTTGCCTTTCCGTAGTAGCTCTCATAATCAGAGTCTATAACTCCTACGATAAGAGTTCATCGGCGTTGCCGGAGTGAGAACGAAGCGATGCGATCAAAGGGTTTTGAGGGAATGGCCTGTTCGATGGCCGAGGTGATGGGCGCGCTAGGGGACCGCTGGGGAGCACTCGTCATGCGCGACCTGCTGCTGGGGCTCACGCGCTACGAGGACCTGCGCCACTCGACAGGCGCGACCAATGCCACATTGTCCGATCGACTGAAGCAGCTGGAACGATCCGGCCTCGTCGAACGGCGGGAATATCAGGTCCGCCCGGTTCGGCACGAATATCTGCCGACCGAGAAGGGCCGCGATCTCGGCTTGCTGCTGCAGGCGATGGTGCAGATCGGCGACAAGTGGCGCCGCGCGCAGCATGAAGAGGCCCCCTTGCATATCGTCGATGCGCAGACCCGCCGTCGCCTGAAGTTGGAACTGGTAGACATGGAATCCGGCGCCAGCCCCTCCTCCGGCGCAATCGCGCTTGAGGCAGGTCCCGGGGGCGACGCGCACATGCAATGGCGGCTCGCCCGTGGCGAGGCGGAGCGGGCCCGGCGCAGCGAGCGCCTCCCCGATGGAGCTCTTGTCCAAAGGAACACGCGAACATGATCGACTTGTTGAAACGCGCCATCGACGCTCATGGCGGATGGGAGAGGTGGCAGGCGATCCGCTCGATCTCTGCCAGACTGACGACCGGCGGGGCGCTGTGGGACATCAAACGGCCGGGCTTTCTGACCGGCCGCGAGATCATTGCCGACCGAACCGCACAGCACCTCTCCTTCGCGGTGGACGACGGGGAGCGCCTCCTCTTCACCCCGTCGCGCGTCTGGACCGAGGATCGGCATGGTGCGGTGCTGGAATCTCGCGACGATCCTGCCGCAGCCTTTGCCGGACAGACTCTGGAGACCCCGTGGGATCGACTGCACGCCACCTTCTTCAGCGGCGAGGCTCTGTGGACCTATCTGACGCAACCATTCCTCTACGCCTATCCCGGCATGATCGTGGAGGAAATCGCGCCATGGGTTGAGACAGGGGAGACATGGCGCAGCCTGCAGGTCACCTTCCCCGACACGCTCGTCAGCCACACGCGAACCCAGATCACCCGGTTCGGCCCCGACGGGCTGATCCGCCGCCACGACTATACAGTGGACATTCTGGGCGGCGCGCGCGGCGTCAACTATGCGCACGCCTATCGGAGCTTCGATGGGATTTTGGTTCCAACGCAACGCCGCGTCTTCGCCGCCGATGACGGTTGGCAGGCCGTGCGTGATCCGCTGCTCGTCTCCATCGATATCGCCGACATGCGGTTCGAATAATGTCGGCGATCTCCCCAAATCGCCGCTTCCGCCTGCAACAGTCGCTCGCGCTCCTGCTGATGACGCCGACCCTCGCCCCGGTGCCGGCAGCAGCCGCAGGGACGAAACACCCGTCTGCTCTCGAGCATGCGATCCTTTGCCGCTTCGATGCTTTGTTGAAGGCCGAAAATGCGCGGGACCTGCCCGCCACCCGCGCGCTGTTCCGCGACTCCGAGGACACGCTGTTCGTCGGCAAGACGCCGCCTGGTGCGGCCGACAGTTGGGGCGGCTTTTGGGGCGAGGCGGCGACTACGCAGATCAGCGCCCTTTGGCACGCCGGCGGCTTCGCCATTGCCGAGCGCGCGCCGCCGCGTGTCACACGCCTTGGGCATGGCGTCGCACAACTCTACGCTCCGGTGTTGATCCGTGTCGCCTATGCAGGCCAGAGCGGGAAACCGCGGCCATTCCTCCTGATCCTCAATTGGGTACGGGAGCGCGGAAATTGGAAAATCGCGTCCGACATCGCCATCCCGGCGGGATGATACTTCTGGAACATCCCGAGTTTGCACCGATATGTGCAATTACACACCTGCAAGGAATTCACGCATGAAAATTGATCTGAACGGCAAGACGGCGCTGGTGACGGGATCCACCGAAGGCATCGGCTTCGCGATCGCGCAAGGACTTCACGCCGCAGGAGCCGAAGTGATCGTCAACGGTCGCACCGAGCAGAAGACGCAAGCAGCGGCGGCGAAGTTGGGCGGATCGGCGCGCGGCCTTGCGGCCGACATCGGTTCGGCAGAAGGCTGCGCCGCGCTCATCGCTGCCGAGCCGCATATCGACATCCTCGTCAACAATGCCGGCATCTACCAGCCGGCGGACTTCTTCGACGCGGACGATGCGATGTGGGACCTGCACTGGCAGGTGAACGTGATGGCCGGAATGCGACTGTCGCGCGCCTATCTGCCCGGTATGGCGGATCGCGGTTGGGGGCGAGTCATCTTCCTTGCATCCGAATCCGCCTTCAACCTACCGGTGGAGATGCTGCACTATGGTGTCAGCAAGACTGCGGACGTAGCTCTTGCACGCGGGCTCGCCAAGCGGATGGCGGGTAGCGGCGTCACCGTCAACTCGGTCCTGCCCGGCCCGACGTTCACGGAAGGCGCGGCGGCGATGCTGCAGGAGGCCGTAACCGCCTCTGGCAAGAGCTTCGAGGAGGTGGGTGTCGACTTCGTCACCACGCACCGTCCCAGTTCGATCCTGCGCAGGCCTGCCACGCCTGAAGAGGTGGCCAACATGGTCGTCTTTGCCGCGTCGCCACAAGCATCGGCCACGACCGGGGCAGCCCTCCGCGTCGACGGCGGCGTGGTCGACAGCCTGTAATCTTCCTCTTTGCCGATAAGGAATCCCCATGTCTCAGCCCATTCTCGTGACCGGAGCGACCGGTGAGACCGGTCGCTATACGGTAGATCGATTGCTCGCGCGCGGCCTTGCGGTACGTGCATTGGCACACAAGGACGACGATCGCGCCGCGCAACTTCGCGCGGCGGGCGCAGAAGTGGTCGTCGGCGATCTGCTGGAGCACGACGACGTGCTGCGCGCAGTCGACGGCGCGCGCGCTGCCTATTTCTGCTACCCGGTCCGCCCCGGCCTGATACAGGCGACAGCCTATTTTGCCGATGCCGCGCTGCGCGCCGGTCTGGAAGTGCTTGTCAACATGTCGCAGATCTCGGCGCGCGAGGATTCGAAGAGTCATGCTGCGCGCGATCACTGGATCGCCGAGCGGCTGTTCGATCGCGCGGGCGTACCCGTTGTACATTTGCGACCTACCTTCTTTGCGCAGTGGTTTCTCTACCGCCACGCGAAGGCGAGCATCGTCGAGCGCGGCGAGATCGACCTACCCTATGGCGACGGACGACATGCGCCGATCGCGGCGGAGGACCAGGCACGTTTCATCGCAGCGGTGCTCGCGGATCCGCAGCCGCATCTGGGCAGCACCTACACTCTGCACGGCCCGATCGAACTGTCGCAGGCGCAGATCGCCGAAGCGATCAGCGAGGCGCTCGGGCGGGACGTCCGCTATGCTCCCTCCTCGATCGACGCCTATCGCGCGCGGCTCGAGCAGGCAGGGCTGCCGGCATTCCTTATCCAGCATTTCTGCGCGATCGCTGTCGATTATCAGAACGGAATCTTCGCTGGCGCGGACACGGCAATTGCGACGGTCACGGGCACACCGCCGATGACCGTCCAGGCCTTCATCGACCTGCACCGGACCGCTTTCGAGCGTCCCGCCTCAGCCTGATCGCGGCGATGTACGCGTGGGAGGCGAGTGCCCGCCTCCCACGCTCAACCTAATGCAGCACAATCAGCACGTGCCGCCGGCCGCGCTCGGACGGACATAGAGGGTACCGGACGCATAGTCGATCACGGCGCCGTTCTGGAGCATGAAGTCCGCACCAAGGGTAATCGACGCCGGAACGTTGGCGGGGATACCTGGCTTGCCCGCATAGATCGCCTGATCATAGATCACGGCGCCGCCCACCGGCCAACGGTGCCCGTCCATGCACAGCGGCACTGCGCGGGACGAAGTAAAGCTCGGCTGCACCGAGCCAGCTGGCCCGCCCGCTGTTTCACCCCGATCTGCTAGGGGCAGGTTGAGCCGCTGCGCAATCGGCAGACCGATGATATTCTCCGAGACGGTCGACACCAGCACCGGGTCCGCTGCGCCCGCCGCAGTACCTTCAACGGTGTAGTTGCGGCGCTCCGGATGCCAGGTCATCCGCAATGCGATGTAGCCACGCCCGCGAAGCGCCTCCGCCAGCTGCGCCGCATCCGCGTCGGTTTCGGCGAAGCCGAGCCGCCGCTGCGCGTAATCGACGATCACGTGGTTGGCGCGCAACCACTGCACTCCTAACATCCCCTGCATCACCGGCTTCTGCGGCGTCTCGAAGACCGAGAGCGCCACATCCTTGTTCTCGACAGCGCCTACGCGCAGCGATCCCAAAGTCGTTTCCGCGCGCCCCAAGGCGCTGACCTTGCCATGCGCGACAATGCCATAATGTCCCACGCTCTTGAGCTTCTTCAATCCGGCCCGCGCCGCATTCGCATGCGTGGTCATCACGAAGAAATCGGCATTTGAATGCACCATCAGCAGCAGTGGAACGCCGTTCAGCTTCGCCTGGACGAAGGGGCGTTTACCCGACACCTGCCGGATAACGAACGGCACATAGCTGGTCTTGGACAGCGCAGGCTCGATCGCGCCTGCAGCCAGAGTAAAGCCACACAAGGCAGTAATGGCAAATTTCACGTCCGACACTCCTGTTCTTCCGGCGGCGACCTTCACGGCCGCTCTATCGCCACCGCAGTGGCCTCGCCCCCGCCGATGCACAGCGTCGCGACGCCGCGCTTGCCATTGCGGGCTTCCAGCGCGTGAAGCAGCGTCACCAACAGCCTAGCGCCGGTCGCGCCGATCGGGTGGCCCAGCGCGCAGGCGCCGCCGTTGACGTTCAGCCTCTGCAGCGGAAATTCGAGCTCCTTGGCCGCGACCATCGCCACCACCGCGAATGCTTCATTGACCTCCATCAGGTCCACGTCCGCCAAACTCCATTCCAGCTTTTTCAGCAGCTTGCGCACCGCTGGCGCAGGCGCGGTCGTGTACCATGCGGGATCCTGGCTGTGCGTGGCATGGCCACGAAGGATCGCGCGGATCGGCAACCCTTCGCGCTCCGCCACCGATCGGCGGGTGAGCACTAGCGCGGCTGCACCATCTGCATTGGCGGAGGCGCTGGCGGCGGTGATCGTTCCATCCGGGCGGAATGCCGGCCGCAGCGTGGGAATGCGATCGGGGGAAACCTTCAGCGGATGCTCGTCGGTATCGATCGTCAGCGGGCTGGCCTTGGTCGGCACCGTTACCGGCGCAATCTCCGCTGCAAACTGCCCGCTGGCGATGGCTGCGCGAGCGCGCGTGAGCGTCTCCACCGCATAGGCGTCCTGCGCCGCGCGATCGAAGCCATATGCTTCTGCCGCCGCCTCCCCGAAATCTCCCATGGCCCGACCGGGCTCATAGGCATCTTCCAGCCCGTCGAGCATCATGTGATCGAGCACGCGATCGTGGCCGACGCGATAGCCAGTACGCGCCTTGGCCAGAAGATACGGCGCGCCAGACATCGACTCCATGCCGCCGGCGACGATTAGATCAGCGGAACCGGCGACCAACAGGTCGTGCGCCAGCATCGCCGCCTTCATGCCTGAACCGCACACCTTGTTGACAGTGGTCGCGCCGATCGCGTCCGGCAGTCCCGCGCGCTTCGCTGCCTGGCGCGCGGGCGCCTGCCCTTGGCCCGCGGGGAGTACACACCCCATCAGCACTTCCTGCGGGCGATCGAAAGCGACGCCAGATCGCTCCAGCGCCGCGCGGATGGCCACCGCGCCCAGTTCGGCCGCGGAAACCGTCGCGAGGTCGCCTTGAAACCTACCGAGCGGCGTCCGAGCCGCGCCAACAATAACAATGGAGTCTTGGTCGCTCACGCTGATCTCCTGGGGAACGGAGGATGGGAGAATGGTCACGCCACTACGATGTCGTGGGTCGCGGGCTCGTGGTGCTCCGGTGGCTCACCCGGGTCGCGGTCAAGTAGGGGCTGGATGCGGAACCAAAGCGCGTAGAGAGCCGGCAAGAACACCAGCGTCAGCGCCGTGCCACCGATCGTGCCGCCGATCAGGGTGAAGGCCAGCGAGCCCCAGAACACCGACTGGGTAAGCGGAATGAACGCCAGCACCGCCGCCAGCGCGGTCAAGATCACTGGGCGCGCGCGCTGGACGGTGGCCTCCACTACAGCGTGATACGGATCCAGTCCTTCAGACTCGTTCTGATGGATCTGCCCCACCAGGATCAGCGTGTTTCGCATGATGATCCCGGCGAGCCCGATCAGGCCTAGGATGGCGTTGAAGCCGAACGGCTGATGGAACAGCAGCAACGTGGGCACCACCCCCACTAGCGCGAGCGGTGCGGTGAGCAGCACCATCGCCATCGCCGACAGCGAGCGGACCTGGACGATGATCACAATCATCATCAGCACCAGCATGATCGGAAAGACTGCCGCCAGCGCCTTGTTGGCCTTGCCGGACTCCTCGATCGCAGCGGCCGTCTCGATCTTGTACCCTGCCGGCAGCTTGGCGCTTACCGGCGCAAGCGCCTTGGCGATCTGAGTCGAGATTTCCGGCGGCTGGAACCGCTCGTCGATGTCGCCGCGCACGGTGATGGTGGTGAAACGGTCTCGACGGCGGAGGATCGGCTCTTCCATGCGGACTTCCAGTCGGCCGATCTGGTCGAGCGGGATGCGCTGGCCGGCACTGCCGGTGAACGTAAACCCATGGAGCCGTGCGGGATCGAGCCGGTCCGGCCCCTCGCTGCGCGCGACGACGTCCACAGCGCGTATGTCTTCGCGGATCTGGGTTACCGACACCCCAGTCAGCAGGAACTGCAGCTGCTCTGCAGCATCATGACTGCTCAGGCCAATCGCCTGGAGGCGATCCTGATCTAGCACCAGATGCACGGTCGGCACGCGCTCCCCCCAGTCGGTGTTGACCTGCCGCATCGAAGCATTGGCGAGCATCACGGCGCGTACCTGTTCGGCGATACCGCGAACCTTCTCTGCGTCGGGGCCCATGACCCGGAAGGCGACGGGGAACGGCGAATATGGGCCGAAAACGAGCTGGGTGGCGCGGATACGCGCCTCGGGCACCAGCCCGTCAGCCGCTGCCTGTCGCACGCGCAGCTTGAGCGCCTCGCGCGTCTTCTCGTTCGGCGTCAGTACGACGATTTTCGCGAAGGAGGGATCGGGAAGCTCGGGCGCCATCGCCAGGTAGAAGCGCGGCGCACCCTGCCCGACATAGCTGGTGACGATTTTGGCCTCAGGCTGCCTGCGCAGCCAAGCCTCGACCTTGGCGGTGGCAGTGTTGGTCGCCTCAATGCTCGATCCTTCGGGCATCTGCACTTCGATCAGCACTTCGGGTCGATCGGAAATGGGAAAGAATTGCTGCTTGACCGATCCCATCAGCACGAACGCGCCGATCAGAAGGGCGATCACCACCGCCAGCACCGTCTTGCGCCGGCGCACGGCGCCAGCGATCAGTCGACGGACACGCCGATAGCGCGGCGTGCCGTAAATGGCGGCATGGCCACCCGCCACGCGGCCGATCTGCGGCAGCAGCTTAACACCCATATACGGTGTGAAAACCACCGCGACGACCCAAGACGTGAGTAGCGCGAACATCACCACCCAGAAGATGTTGCCGGCATATTCACCGGCGCTCGACTTAGCAAAGCCCACCGGCATCAGTCCGATCGCCGTGAGCAACGTGCCCGCGAGCATGGGCGCGGCAGTATGTCCCCACGCCCAAGTGGCGGCGCGGATACGGTCAACCCCCTCCTCCATCTTCACCACCATCGCTTCGATGATGATGATCGCGTCGTCGACCAGGAGGCCAAGCGAGAGGATCAGCGCACCGAGCGTGATCCTATCGAAGTCGCGGCCCGTCGCCAGCATGATCACGAACACCGCCGCAAGCGTGAGCGGCACCGCCAGCGCGACAACAATGCCGACGCGCCAGCCTAGGCTCACCAGGCTGACCACGATCACCACGACGAGCGCGACGAAGAATTTCAGCATGAACTCGCCGTACGCTTCCTGAATGTTCACCGCCTGATCGCTCACCTTGGTGAACGACATGCCGAGCGGGGTCTCCGCAGCGATCGATTTCGCCTCCTTGGCAAGGTCTCGACCAAGATCCAGGCCATTATACCGCTCCCGCATCACGACGCCGAGCAGCAGCGACGGCTCGCCCTGATTGCGGATCAGAAAGGTGGCAGGATCCTCATAGCCGCGCCGAACCTCGGCGACGTCCGAGAGCTTGAGCGTCTTGCCCGCGGCGATGATGGGCGTGTCCTTGATCTTCTGTAGATCGTCGAACGCTCCGTCCAAGCGCACCAACACCTGCGGCCCCTTGCTGTCAATCGATCCCGCCGGCGTCACGAGATTCTGGTTGTTCAGCGCCGCGAAAATGTCCCGCGGGCTGATGCCGAGGTTGGCGAGACGCGCGTAGGAGAACTCGACGAAGATCCGCTCGGGCCGTTCCCCGATGATGTTCACCTTTTTCACGCCCGACACGTGCAGCAGTCGCTGGCGGATGGCCTCGGCCTCTCGAACCAGCAGCCGCTGCGGCTCGCCATGCGCCTTCAGCGCATAGAGTGCGAAGGTGACGTCCCCATATTCGTCGTTGACGATCGGCGCCAACACCCCGCGCGGTAGCCGGGAAGTCTCGTCCTGCAGCTTCTTGCGCGCCTGATAGAATTCGCTCTGCACCTGGGCCGGCGGCGTCATGTCGCGGAGCGTCAACGTAGTGAAGGCCAGCCCGGGCCGGGTGAAGGTCTCGGTGCGATCGTACCAGGTGAGTTCCTGCATCCGCTTCTCCAGCGGCTCGGCCACCTGCTCCTGCATCTCCTGCGCAGTCGCACCGGGCCAGACGGTGACGAAGGTCATCACCTTTACGGTGAAGTTGGGATCCTCGGCACGGCCGAGATTGAGAAAGGCAAAGATGCCGGCGAGCGAAATGGCGATGATCAGGAACAGCGTCACCGCGCGTTCCCGGACCGCGATCGCGGAAAGGTTGAAGCCGCTCACTGTGCGGTCGCTCCGACACGCACGATCTGGCCCTCGTGCAGCAGATGCGCACCAAGGGCGACGAACCGATCGGCAGCCCGCAGACCCTCTGCGACCGTCGCGGTCTCCTCACCGATCGCCGCAATACGGACCGGCCGCCAGTGCACTTGGCGTGATGCGCTGTCTAGGATCCACAGGCCCGGCCCCTGCCCGCGATCGAACACCGCAGCGATCGGCACCTGAACACCGTGCAGCGCTTGCGGCGACGATATCGTGACGGAAACGGTCGCCCCCAGCGGGGCGCGGGCAGCGTCACCGCTCAGCACGTAGCGCGCGGAATAGGTGCGGGTTGCCGGGTCGGCCGCGTTCGAAAGCTCGCGCAGGCGGGCTTCGGCCTGTTGTCCCGTCTGGAAAAGCTGGGCTCGCGCCGCCGATCCAATCGATGGGCGCACCGTCTCGGGCAAAGCCACCAACGCCTCGCGTGGACCAGCATGTGCGAGCTTGACGACCGGCTGGCCAGCGGCAACCACCGCGCCGGGCTCGGCCAGTGTCTGCACCACGACGCCGTCCGCGTCGGCACGCAGGATCGCATATTCGGCTTCGTTGGTTGCGACCCGCGCCAACGCTTGTGCCGCGCGCAGCTCCGCACGGGCAGAATCGGCCGCCGCCTTGGCTTGGTCATACGCGGAGGCGGACACGGCACCGGCCGAAACGAGGTCGCGGTACCGCCGCTCATCGGCGGCCGTCTGCGCAGCCTTGGCTTGTGCTGCGGCAACAGTGCCTTGGCGGGCATTCGTGGCCAGCACCAAATCGGCAGGATCGAGCCGCATCAGCGGCTGGCCGCGGCGCACCAACTGCCCCGTGTCTACAAGACGCTGCACCACCTTGCCCGCCACGCGAAAGCCGAGGTCGCTCTGCACCCGCGCCGTTATTACGCCGGTGAACGCGGCAGTTCCTTCCGCCGCATTCCCGGCCTGCGCGACTCGCACCAGCGGCGGCCCGGCCCGGGGATCCGGCGCTTCTGCGCCACATGCTGAAAGGGAGAGAAGGGCTAAAAGGGGAAGAGCGACAGGCGAAAGGGTTTGCGACACGGGAGCCTCCTGGATCGGCTCCCATCTGCGCGATAGTGACTATTATGTCAATGCGTCACTCGTCATCAGTCACTCTATGGCGCCAGACTGCGCAAGATAAGAGCGGACACCTCCGTGGCCGCCTCGGCTGCGTCATCCAGACCATATTGGAGAATCAGCGGGTTGGTGAATGGCTGCACCACACGCAGGATCGCGCGACACACCTCGTCCGCCGGCGTCTTGCGCTCGAACTCGCCGGCTGCTCGTCCTTCCTGCAGGATCGTCTCCAGCCGCGCCTGTAGTCCCTCCCCATAGCGAACCGTTGTCTGCCATTGCTCCGCAGAGGAATAGGATGCGATCTCGTACAGCTTGCGATCTTCAAAGAAAAGCCGCACCCCTTCCGTAGCAACGACGCCAATGAGTCGCCGCATCTTTTCCGTGGCACTAGGCGCATCAGCGAGAGCGAAATCAACCGCATCGAGGATAACTGATAAGAAATTCCAGCAGATTGCCTCGCCAATCGCCTGCTTGGAGCCAAAGAACTTGTAGATATAGGCCTTGGAAAACCCGATTTCACGAGCGAGGTCGGACACGGTGGTCTTGTCATAGCCGTAGCGGCTGAAATGCTCACCCGCTGCAGCAATGATCTGCTGGCGCAGGCGCGCCGCGTTTTCCGTCCGATCGGACGCCTGGGGTTCCACATTGCTCATTCGAAGGCTGATAGGACAGCCGGCCCAGCTTGACAACGAGTGTCTATAATGGAATTTGGTCACAATCATTGACCGAGGACGACATGCGAACTCTCTCCCTCCCGTCGAGAAGCCTGGCGCTGTGCGCGCTCCTCTCCGCTTGCGCCGTCGGCCCGGACTACCAAAAGCCAGACCTGGCCGCGCCGCCCTCCTTTGTGAGCACGCAGGTGTCGAATGATGCCGCTGCGCCTCGTGCCGACTGGTGGAACGCCTTTGGTGATCCCATGCTCACCACCTTCGTCGTCAGGGCGGAAGCCCAAAATCTCGATGTAGCCCAGGCATTGGCGCGCGTTCGCCAAGCCCGAGCTGGCCTTCAGCAGGCGACGTCCGCGCTGCTGCCCTCCGGCACCATCTCCGGGCAGGCGGCCACTGCGCATCTTTCTACCGATACGCCGACGGGGCGTATCGTCACCCAGGTTGCCGACGCTGGCCGCGATCTGGAGACGTACGAACTGAACGCGAATGCCGGGTGGGAACTGGACCTGTTCGGCGGCTTGCGGCGCGGTCGCGAGGCAGCGATCGCCGACTATCAGGCATCGCGCGCGGGCGTCGCCGCTGCCCGGCTGAGCGTCGCGGCGCAGACGGCAGATACCTATGTGATCATTCGCGGGCTCCAGGCGCGCCTGGCGATCGCGCGCGATCAGGTCGAAACGCAAAGGCGGCTCGTGCAGACCGTCGCGCTGCAATACGCCAAGGGTGTCGCCGCCGAACTGCAGCTGCGCCAGGTCGAAGGCGCGCTTGCCCAGATCGAGGCCACCGTGCCGGTGCTCGAAAATGCGCGCGACGTGGCATTGAACGCGCTCGATATCCTGCTCGGCCAGCAGCCAGGGACGTGCAGGCAGGAATTGGCGGAAGTTCAACCGATCCCCGCCGTTCCCGCGCTTGGGGGCATTGGCACGCCGGCCGATCTTCTACGGCGACGGCCGGATTTGATTGCGGCCGAGCGCCACCTCGCGGCATCCAATGCGCGGATCGGCAGCGCGATCGCCGAGTATTTCCCGAAGCTCTCCATCGGCGGCCTGATCGGCACGGCGACCACCGCCACGAGCACATTGTTCACCGGCGGCGCGTTTCAGGCGCAGGGCGTGGCGGGCCTACGCTGGCGGCTTTTCGACTTCGGCCGCGTCGATGCGGAGATCAAGGTTGCGCGCGGGCAGAACGCCGAGGCGCTGGCCGTTTATCGGCTGAGCGTGCTGCGCGCCTCCGAGGATGTCGAGAACGCACTGTCCGCACTGACCCGGCGATCGCAGCAGCAGGAGACGCTGGCTGGCGGCGAGCGCGCCCTTGCGCGTGCGCGGGACGCATCCTTCGCCGCCTACAAGGGCGGCGTCGTCAGCCTGATCGAAGTGCTCGATGCCGACAGCCGCCTGCTCGGCACACGCGATGCCCGCGCCCAGGCGCAGACCGAGGCGGCCCGCGCCGCCATCGCCACTTACCGCGCGCTCGGCGGCGGCTGGGACATACTTGGCCCGACGGACGGAAGGATCTGAATCATGGCAAGCACCAACTTTCGCGCGATCGGCTATACGGAGGCGCGCGCCGGACTGCCGCTCGTCGCCTTCGATCACCCGATCCCCGTGCCCGGTGCCGGCGAAGTCCTCGTGCAGGTGCTGGCCTCTTCGCTCAACCCGCTGGAGTACAAGCTCGCCGAACTCAACTTCATGGGCCGCGCAGCGCCAGTGCCCCTCGGCTTCGATCTAGCCGGGTATGTCGCGGCGGTGGGGCCTGGCGTCGAGACCTTCGAAGTTGGCGATCCGGTGGCGGCAATGGCCGATTGCGACGGCGACGGCGGCTGGGCGGAAGGCGGTGCGGGCTATGCCATCGCCCGCGCCGCTCTTACCGTACGCAAGCCGAGTGCGCTCAGCTTCGCAGCAGCAGGCACGCTGCCGGCCTGTTTTCTCGCCGCGCACCTGGCGCTTACGGAGCATCTTGCGGGCGTGCAGTCGATCTATATTCCGGGTGGCGGTGGCGGTGTCGGGCACCTGGCCGTGCAGATCGCCAAGAAGGTGTTCGATGTGCCGCTGGTGATCAGCAGCGCCGGCCGAGCAGACTCGCGCACGCTGGCGGAAAAGTCGGGCGCCGATATCGTGCTGGATCGTCAGTTACAGGATATCCCCCGCGAGGTTACGGGTCTTACCGCCGGACAGGGTGTCGATTTTGTGTTTGACGCGACCTATAGCGAGATCGGCTTCGTCGAAACCGCCGGGCTGGTCCGCCGCGGCGGTGCTTGGTCCGTGCTGGGCGTCGGCCCGGGCCGTACGACCCGCACCAGCGAAACGAAGAGCCCAGTCACGGACATCCTCGCGGCGCGGGAAGCGACACTACTCAATGCCAATGTGCTCAGCTTTTTCAGCACGCCGGCGTCCGGCAGGGCTCAGCATTTCGCGCCACTTGAAGCCGGCATGCGCGATCTCGCGCGCTGGACCGCGCTTGGGCGGGTCACGCCGCATATCGGCGCCACGCTGCCGGGAACAACCGAGGCGATCAGCCACGGCCTCGCGGAACTGAAGGCGGGGACTGCGCCTGTCGGCAAGATCGCAGTGCAGCTTGGGCACAGCGCAGGGCAATGAGCCCTGCCCTGCGTTCGTGGCGCGGACGCTCAGTCCGCCGCCACGACATGGTCGCTGGGTGCCGGGCGCTTGCAGAACCACAAGATCGCTATGAGTGCGAACGAAACCCAGCCGCACAGCCAGAAAATGTCAGTGGCAGAGAGCAGATACGCCTGCTTGATGACTTCCTGGTAGAGCAGCCCAATGCTCTGCGCATGCGAGACACCCCGCGCGCCGAGATCGAGCTGGTCGCCGGGCCATCCCGCTCCCTGCGTCGAAATCGCCTCCACCAGCGCCGTCTGGTGAAGCGCTTCGCGGCGATCCCAGAAGGTCGTGACCAGCGAGGCCGCAAAGCTGCCGGCGGTGATCCGCGCGAAGTTGGACAGGCCGCTCGCCGAGGCGAGCTTTTCCGGCGGGATGCCGTCCAGCGAGATGGTCAGCAGCGGCACGAAAAACAGCGCTGTCGCAACGCCCTGCACGAAGAGCGGCAGCGCGAGCGAGAGAAAGTCGGCATCCGGCGTGTAGTTCGCACGCATCAGGAAGGAGCAGCCGAAGCAAAGAAAGGACAGGCTGGCGCCCAACCTCGGGTCGACCCGCAACCGCCCGGCGAAAGGCGTGGCCAGCACCGCCAGCACGCCGCTCGGTGCTGCGACCAGTCCCGCCCAGGTGGCGGTGTAGCGCAAATGCTCCTGCAGCAGAAGCGGCAGCAGCAGGTTATTGGCGAACAACAGCGCATAACCAAGGCAGATCGACAGCGAACCCAGCGCGAAATTGCGGCTGCGGAACAGGCGAAGATCGACGGCCGGGTGCGCGTCGGTCAATTCCCAGACGATCCACAGCGCAAAGCCGATCACCGCGCAGATCGCGAAGGCGGTGACGAGCGGGTCCTCGAACCAGTCACGGTTCTTGCCGAGGTCGAGCACGATCTGCAAACTGAACACCCAGAAGGCAAGCAGCGCCAGGCCGACCGTATCGACCTTCAGCTTGCGGGTGTTTTCGGCCATGCCGGCCAGGTTTCGGCGAGTGATAAACGCAGTAGCGATGCCGAACGGCACGTTGATCAGGAAGATCCAGCCCCAGAAGTAGTTGTCCGAGATATAGCCGCCGAGCACTGGCCCCAGCGCTGGCGCGGACAGGGTCGTCGCCGACCAGATCGACAGCGCAAGGCCGCGCCGCTGGGGCGGGAAGACCGAGATCAGCAGCGCCTGGCTACCCGGGATCATTGGCCCGGAGACCCCGCCCTGCAGCACTCTGAACAGGATCAGCGAAGGCAGGTCCCACGCGATGCCGCACAAAAAGGACGCCATCGTGAACAGGATCACCGAGGTAACGAAGGTGCGCACCACGCCATAGCGCTGAGTGAACCATCCGGTCAGCGGCACCATCACCGCATTGGCGACGGCGAACGAGGTGATGATCCAGGTCCCATCATCGGTCGAATGGCCCAGATTGCCGACAATGGTGGGAAGCGAGACATTGGCAATCGAACCATCGAGCACCTGCATGAAGGTGCCCAGCGCCAATGCCATGGCGGTGACGGCAAGCGCAGGGCCCGCCAGGGTCCCAGCCGCGCCCTGCGGGTTGGTGTCGGTATCCATCGTTCCTCGGAAGAGTTCGGGAGCGGCGACCTAATTGGTCGGCGGCAGCAGACGTACGCAGAGCCTTCCACTTCGTCCAAAACCTTCGCGGTCCTGGCCACAACTTGTTGGGTAGAGCACTGATGGAATTACGGCAGCTCCGCTATTTCCTCGCAGCTTCGCGTCATCTGAACTTCACGCGCGCCGCGCGGGAGGTGCATATCGCGCAGCCGCCCTTCGGCCGACAGATCGCTGCGCTCGAGGCGGAACTGGGCGCCCAGTTGCTGAACCGCGAGGCGCGCGGCATGTCTCTCACGGCGGCCGGCGCTCTGGTGGCTACCCGCGCCGAAGAAATACTGGGCAGCATCCGGCGGCTGGAACAGGACGTCGCCGCGCTCCCCATTGATGGCCGCAGCCTGTTCCGCATCGGCGCGACGCCATGGCTGCTGCACGGCAGGATGCCTGATGGCATCGCCTATCTCCGCCGCGCGCATCCCGATCTGGAGGTGAGTCTTTCGGTTCATCCTACCGAGGAACTGGAAGCCCGCTTACGGCGCAACGAGCTGGACCTGACCGTGGGAGACGAACCCAGCCAGGACGCTGCGATCGAACAGATACAGATCCGGGAGGAGGCCTTCGTCCTGGCGGTGCCGGAGGGCCACCGCCTGCTGCTTCCACCGGCCGGCCGCGAGCCAGAAGAGGACGTTTTAATCCAGATCGAGACACGCAAGGCCGGGCGTGACGAACACTTCGCCAAAGCCCTACGCGCATTGGGCGTGCGGATCGGAAGGACACTCACGGTCACCGAGCCCGGGGCGGCGTTGGCGCTGGTGGCCGGCGGCGCCGGTGTCATTGTGGTACCTGCGCTTGCGCGGCGAATGCGCTCGCAAGGCATCGTCTATCTGCCGCTGCCAGGCATCTTTTCTCCGGTATTGTTATCTTCCCTCCGCGGAAGGAATATGGCCATCGTCGCTGGTCTCGCCGACGCGCTTCGCCGCCTGGAGGCCGAGAATCGATTCCAGGCGCCACCAGAAGCGAACACTGCTCAAGGTTCCTGACGCGCTTCGCTCGGCGGGACTCCGAAACGCGCTTTGTAGGCCCGGCTAAATGCCGCATCGGAATCATAACCGATGGTGCGGGCCACCACGTTCACCCGAGCGCCCTCAATCCGCAGCAGGTCACGCGCCAGGTGCAGCCGCCAGTTCTTCAGGTAGCGAAGCGGCGGCTCACCGGTACAGGCGAGAAACCGTGCGGCGAACGCCGAGCGCGACATCGCCGCTGCGGCAGCAAGCTGCTCGAGAGTCCAGGGGCGATGCGGATCAGCATGGATGGCACTGAGCGCACGCTCGATCCGCGGGTCCGCTAGGCCGCCGATCCACCCGTTCGCGCCTTCCGGCAGCGCTGCCGCCCAGGAGCGCAGCGTCCGCACCACCAGCACGTCAATCAATCGAGAGATCATGATGGCCGCGCCCGGCCCTGGTGCTGTCGCCTCGGCCAGCAGGAAGTGGACGAGCGGCTCAAGCCAGGCGGCATTGCCGCCCTGATCCCGAGCGATGCGGATGAAGGACGGCAACGTGCGGAAGATCGATTCCTGCGTTCGATCGTCGAAGCGGAACGTGCCGCTCACCAGTCGCGTGTCGTCGATCGCGGCGATGGCATGGGCATTGCCCAGCGGCACCATGATCAGATCGCCTGCGGTCGCTTCGTGGAAGGTCGCGCCGAGGCTCAGGGTGACGCGCCCCTCGGCCACCAAATGGAAGGTCGAGGCACCGGCTGCAACCCGCTTTAGCGCCCCTGCCTCTAGGCTGGAGGCCGCAATGGACTCACCGCGCATCCGCAGCGGCGACAATAGTTCCGACAGAAGATCGCTGCTGCGCGCGTCCGCAGACGATCGGGCAAGATCTGCGGATGCACCGTCATGGGCTTCTTCAAACGGCATACGCATATTCGAAACGGACGAGCGGTGTCACGGCGATATGCCCCCAGTCGATGTGCGCGGGTCGCGCAGACCGCCCCTCTTTCTTCAAAGCATATGAAGCGCAAGGACCTTTTCGATGTTGATACTTCCTCCTTTCCTGCTCGGGTTTGTAGCCGGGCTGCGCGCGATGATGGCACCTGCCGCAGTCAGCTGGGCTGCCTATTCCGGCGCGATTGATCTCACCGGCACGCCTTTGGCGTTTCTCGGATCTATCTGGGCCGCGGCTGTTCTCTCGATCGCGGCAGTCGCAGAACTCATATCCGACAAGCGCCCGACCACCCCTGCCCGCACGGTACCGCCACAGTTCGGCGCGCGGATCGTGATGGGCAGCCTCAGCGGAGCAGCATTGGGCGCAGCACAGGGAAGCCTTGTAGCCGGAATCGTTTGCGGTCTGTTCGGAGCGGTGATCGGCACGTTGGCCGGGCGCGCCGCCCGTGCCGCGCTTGCTCGTGCCTTCCGTGCCGACCGGCCTGCGGCATTGGTCGAGGACCTGGTGGCGCTGATTGGCAGCGCGCTGATTGTTACAAATTTCTGGTGACCCTCTTGAATAGTGCAATTGCACATATATGTTTCGACCATGACGAGCGGTTTTGGACCCGACCTCTGCCACAACTTTGCTGCGCGCCGTAGCGCGCGCAGCCTGACACGGCTGTACGACCAGCATCTCGCATCATCCGGTCTTTCTGCGTCGCAATATTCGATCCTTGCCGTGATCGATGCGCGCGGGTCGATCACCATCGCCGATCTTGCCGAGCAGATGGTCATGGAACGCACGACGTTGATGCGCGCGCTCGGCCCATTGGAAAAGGCGCGTCTGATCGAACGGCGCCCGGTGGAGCGACAGCGTGCCAACGCGCTCGCCCTAACAGACGCCGGCGCCGCGCGGCTGCATCTTGCGGCCCCGCTTTGGGAGGCTGCGCAACAGGCATTCGAGAGAAGCGCCGGCCCGGACCGCGCAGCGCAGCTTCGTGACCTGATCCTGGCAATCGGGTTCGAGCGATAAGACGCACCTCACTTGTACCTCATGATGTGCAATTACACACTGTTTTAGGAATTTTGAATGGGCTTCTTTCCAAAGATTCGTGCCAGCAGCGTTGTCGCTCCTGAAGTCCGCGCCGACGCCATCGATTATGTGAACCGGGTCAACTGGCTGTTCGAGACGTGGGACCTTGAAGGCGCGATCGCCGCCTTCACGAGCGACGCCCGGGTATATCATTTCCACGGTTCGCTGCACGGGGAAGCGGAGATCCGGCACTTCCTGAGCGAGGTATACCCCTATCTCATTCCGGGCGTCAGTCGGCACGCCTCCAATCACATCGTCGATGTCGAAGAGAGCGGACTGGTGGCGGTGCGCTACCAGAACCTGCTGGTCCGCTATGCGACCCTGGAGGATGCCCCCAAGCTGGGCGACGGACAGGTGCACGAGAGCGAATTACTGCCCGCGCTGTGGCTCTACTCGCCGATGCTCGATCGATTGGAGAAGACCGAGAAAGGCTGGAAGATCGCGGAGCGCTACATCGGCAGCTCCACCACCAACATGATGCTGACGCCGGTGGATACTTCAGCCGCGGCGGTCGCACCGTATCTGCCCAAGCCTTGACTCTACGGCGTCCCGCTTGCCCCACGTTTACGATCGGAGATCCACAATGAACATCCAAGATACTGTCGCCTTCGTCACGGGCGCCAACGGCGGCATCGGTCGCGCGCTCGTCGCTGAACTGCTCCGCCGCGGGGCGGCAAAAGTCTATGCCGCCGGGCGTTCGCACGAACAACTCGCCCAGCTCGTTGCCGAAGGCGGCGGCAAGGTCGTACCCGTCCTTCTGGACCTCACCGATCCGGCGCAGATCGAGGCGGCAGCTCGCACCGCGAGCGACGTACAGCTGCTCGTCAACAATGCCGGCGTCTGCGAAATGACCGGCGTGCTCTCCGAAGGCGCCGATGCCGCCGCGCGCCGCGAGATGGAAGTGAACTATTTCGCGCCACTTGCACTGTCCCGCGCGTTTCTGCCCGTGCTGAAACGGGCCAACGAGGCCACCGTCATCAACATCCTGTCGTTCCTGTCGCTGGTTACCATGCCGAAGATGGGCACCTACTCCGCATCCAAATCGGCCGCACTGGCACTGACGCGGAGCCTGCGCGCCGAACTCGCCGATCAGTCAATCGCCGTGGTTGCGAGCATGCCCGTGCAGGTTGACACGGCGATGGGCGCCTGGTCGTCCGACGCCAAAGTCACGCCTGCCGAGGTGGCTACCGAAACGCTCGATGCGCTGGCCGAAGGTCTCGACGACGTCTTCCCGGGAGAACCGACCAAGGGTCCGGCGGCGATGTTCGCGTCTGATCCCAAGGGGCTGCAGGCCTATATCTCTACGGTTTTGCCCTGAAATGCCGCAGACGGTCCCGCAGCCGCCCGCGCTTGAGCTGATCGGCGCCCGCACCGGCAACTGCCTCAGGGTGGCGATCGCAATGGAAGAGGCGGGGCTAGCCTATGCAGTCCGGCGACTGAACCTTCGGGACGGGGAGCAGCGCTCTCCGTCTCATCTCCGGTTGAATCCCGCCGGCAAGGTTCCGACGTTGATCGATCGACGTGGGCCCGAGATGCTCACGATCTCACAATCGAACGCCATCCTGCTGCACCTTGCCCGTACCACCTACGGGCTGCTGTTGCCGGAGGATCCTGCACGACATGCGCTGGCGCTAGAACGCTTCTTCTACTTCGTCACGGATGTTATCGGACCCAGCCATGCGGCGTTTCGTGCGCGTCAGCTTGGTGACGACGACGCGGCAGACCATCTCGACGGGGTTGCGGTAATGGCCCTCGCGGCAGCCAATGCCTTTCCGGCGCCGGGCGGCTACATGGCCGGCGACAACGTGACGCTTGCCGACATTGCAGCGTTCACCATCGCAGGCTCCTACCGCACGGTGCTGGATCCAGGGAAATTCGCCAACTTTGTTGCTTGGTACCAGCGGATGGACACCAGGACGGCCGTTCAACGTGGGATGCGGGCCTGGGCCTGACGGCTCGGCTGAAGCCGTCACCATCACCTTTTACGCTGGAATGAGACGACTTGCGCGGTACGACTGGATCGCCCGGTCGTACATCGTGGCGTCGCTTCGTCCGCGCGCGACAAGTTGCGCGCCTTCGATAGCCGCGAAAATCGCGATTGCCCGGTCATGCCGGGCATCCGCACGCAGCTCCGGCAGCAGGCTTTCCAATCGAGACTCCAGCCACGCGACGTTCATGTCGGTGAACCGCGACACTTCGACACGCACTTGCTCCGGCAAATCATGCTGCTCCGCCGCCATGATGCCGCACAGGCACATCCGGTTGTCGTCTTCCAGCGCCTTACGGAAAATCGCCAGATACCCGTCGAAGCAGCCGACAGCCGAGTCGCAAGCCGACAGCTCGTCCAGATAGGCTTTGCCCTGCGCGGTATAATCGCGGGCGAGCTCTGCTCCAAGGTCGCCCTTTGTCGGGAAATGGTAGTGAATGCTGGCGCTTTTCACACCAATTTCCTTGCCGATTTCGCGGAAGCTCAAGGCGTTATAGCCGCGCGCCTGCACCGCAGAGCGGGCCGCTGCCAAAATCGCCTGTCTCGTATCGGACATCATCAATCTCCCTATCGACTGATAGATAGACATTGACTCCGCCGACAACAACGCTCACTATCTACCTATCGATAGATAGGGAGTATACTCACATGCGAATCTATGACCGTTCAGGCTTCCCCAATCCTGCCCGGGTCCGCATCGTCGTCGCTGCGAAGGGTCTTGAGGATCAGATCGAATTCGTTCCCGTCGACCTGATCGGCGCTGCCCACAAGCAGCCCGAATTTCTCGCGAAGAACCCATCGGGTGTCCTGCCGGTGCTCGAGCTCGACGACGGCACGTTCATCTCCGAAGTCACCGCAATCACGGAGTATCTCGACAATCTTGACGGCGCGCCGCTGCTGACCGGCCGCACGCCGCGCGAGAAGGCGATGATCCACATGATGCAGCGCCGAGCAGAAGCCGAGGTGAGCGAGGCCGTCGGCCACTATTTCCATTATGCCACGCCTGGACTCGGCGCCGCGCTGCAGCCCCACAAGAGCCTCGACTGGGAGGGCCGTACCGCCTGGGGCGAGCGTGAACGCGATCGTGCCTTTGCAGGCATGCGCTATTTCGATGGCGTTCTCGCAACGCGGCCGTTCGTTGCCGGGGACGCCTTCTCGATGGCCGATGCCACGCTGCTCGCGGGACTGATGTTCGCCGATGCCGCCGGCATCAGCGCGCCCCAGGACCTGACCGCCCTCGCCGACTGGCGCAGCCGCGTCTCGGCGCTTCCGTACGTCGCCAACCGAAGCGGCCAAGCCTTCGAGGCCGAAGACCTCCGCCGTCTCGGCTTCTGATCCATCGCGGGCGGAGCCCCTGCTCCGCCCGCCAAGGGAGACCACGCATGTCCAATGCCTTTTTTGACGGCAGCCGCCGTTCCTTCCTGGCCGCTGGCACCGGCGGCGCTGCCGCGATCGGCTTTGCCGCCTCCAGTCAGGCCGCGACCCCGGTGGCGGCCGATCCCCGCTTCCCCGGAAGTACGCGTGTGATCAACCGTACCGCCAGCACGCTCCGCCTCTCGGACGGGACCGAGCTCTACTACAAGGACTGGGGCAAGGGTCCCGCTGTAGTTTTCTGCCACGGCTATCCGCTCTCGTCGGATGCGTGGGAAGACCAGATGTTCTTCCTAGCAGCGCGCGGTTTCCGCGTTGTGGCATATGATCGTCGCGGCTTCGGGCGTTCCAGCCAGCCGTCCCATGGCTATGACTATGATACCTTCGCCGACGATCTCGCCACGCTGATCGAAGCGCTCGACCTCCGCGCGGTAACGCTGATCGGTCATTCGATGGGTGGCGGAGAGGTCGCGCGCTATATCGGCCGCCACGGCGAGGGGCGCATCGCCCGCGCCGCCTTCGTCGCGGCCGTCACGCCGTTCCTGTTGAAGACGGCCGACAACCCCAACGGTGCGCCCAAGGCCCTGTTCGACACCTTCCGGGCAGCGGTGCTGGAGAATCGCGCGCAATGGAATCGCGACGTGACGATCCCCTATTACAGCTTCAACCGGCCAGGCGCGAAGCCTTCCGACGGGTTGCGCGAGAATTACTGGCGGCAAGGTCAGGCCACCGGCATCCAGGCGGCCTATCACGCGCTCGGCGCCTTCTCGGAGACCGACTTCCGCGCAGATCTCGCCAAGATCACAGTGCCTACCCTCGTCGTTCACGGCGATGACGACCAAATCGTACCCATTGAAATCTCGGGCAAGCTAACGGCGCAACTGGTGCCGCATGCTCAGTTGCTGGTCTACAAGGGCGGCTCGCACGGCCTGCTGCACATCGACAAGGAGCGCCTCAACGCTGACCTGCTCGCTTTTCTTCAGCGCTGAGGCGTGATGGCGATCGAGGAGGAACTCGACCGCTTCGCCGCCATAGGCGATGACGGCAGTTGGCTGACCGTCATCGCCTATCGGCTGGTCGACACCCTGGACACGCCGCGCGGACCGCGACGCTTGCTGGGCGCGCGGGCGTGGCGCTTGTCGACGAGCGAACCGCTGTTGCTCGTCGACAGCGCGACCTATCTGGTTCCCGCTACCGGCGAGCTGGTGCGGCGGCTGAATCCGCCTGCCGGTGGCCGCGGAAACTTTCCCGGTAGCGCGCGGGGTTAAGGCCCACCCTGCGCTGAAACGCTCCCCGCATCTGTTCGGTGCTGGCAAAGCCGCAGTCGAATGCGATGGCCTTGAGCGGCCGGTCACTCATCTCCAGCAGCTTGCGCGCCTGATCGATTCGCACGCTTTCAACGAAGTCATGTGGGGTCACTCCCAGTTGGGTGACGAACAGCCGCGCGATGCTGCGCGGGCTGGTGCCGCCTATTTCCGCCAAGCGCTTTACGTGAAGCGGCTCGTCCAAGTGCCCGAGGACATAGTCCTGCACCTTGCCGACGGGCGAGTCCGCATCGATGCGGGCGGTGAGCAATGGGCTGAATTGGGATTGGCCGCCCTGACGCTGCGCTACGACAACCAGCCGCTTCGCGCAGGCTAGTGCCAGTGCCTCGCCATGGTCCTCGCTGACCAGCGCCAACGCCATGTCGATCCCCGCCGTGACGCCCGCCGAAGTAATCAGCGCCCCATCGCGGGCGAAGATGCGGTCAGGCTCGACCCGCGCCTTCGGGAAGCGCGCGGCGAGTAAAGCCGCATTCTGCCAATGCGTCGTCACGGTCCGACCGTCGAGCAACCCGGCATGGCCAAGCGCGAAAGCGCCTGTGCAAACCGATCCATAGCGCTCGGCGCGCGCCCCGCAGCTTTGTAGCCACCCCGACACCATCGGATCTGCTGCTGCGTCCGGCAGCGTAGGCCCGCCCGCCACCAGCACGGTGTGGAACCGCCGCTCCGCCTCCCCCAGCGAAAGATGCGGCATCAGCGCCATGCCGTTCGAAGCGCGCACCGGCGCATGCGACGGCGCTACGAGCAGGCCGTCATAGTACTCGGATTGGGGAAGAAAGCCGTTTGCTTCGGCGAAGACATCGAGCGGCCCAGCGACGTCGAGCGCCTGCACTCCATCCTGAATCAGCACCGCGATCTGCCGCTTCGCCACGCTATCCTCCCCTTCCGATCACCGTGATCGCCTATCCGAACCGCGCGGCATCATATCACACAGCATTGGCAGAATTTCCAGCAAGCGCGCGATTGCTGCCAGGCCCGCATCTTGCGAAAACCGCGGGGTCGGCACGGGTTGTCCACCCCGCAATCGCCCGTGCCGACACCCGATCTTCCGGCGGAGCGGTCCGCCGCCGCGCCCCAGGCGCGCTTCCACAGGAGCCTATCCGATGGCTGACGACAGGCATTTCACCACCGCTGCCGGCGCGCCGGTGGCAGACAACACCAACATCCTCACCGCGGGCCCCCGCGGCCCTGCGCTGCTGCAGGACGTGTGGCTGCTCGAAAAGCTCGCCCATTTCGATCGCGAGGTGATTCCGGAACGCCGGATGCATGCGAAAGGTTGGGGGGCGTATGGCCATTTCACGGTCACGCACGACATCACGCGCTACACCAAGGCGGCGATCTTCTCGGAGGTCGGCAAGAAGACGGATCTGTTCCTGCGCTTCTCGTCGGTTGCCGGCGAGCGTGGCGCCGCAGATGCGGAACGGGACATTCGCGGCTTCGCGGTGAAGTTTTATACAGAACAGGGCAACTGGGACCTGGTGGGCAACAACACGCCGGTCTTCTTCTTCCGCGATCCGCTGCGCTTCCCCGACCTCAACCACGCGATCAAGCGCGATCCCCGCACCGGACTGCGCTCGGCGGACAACAATTGGGACTTCTGGACGCTGCTGCCCGAAGCGCTGCACCAGGTTACGATTGTGATGTCGGAGCGTGGCGTGCCGAAGAGCTTCCGTCATATGCACGGCTTCGGCAGCCACACCTACTCGATGATCAACGCCGCGCGCGAGCGCGTGTGGGTCAAGTTCCACTTCCGGACCCAACAGGGCATCGCAAACCTCACCGACGTCGAGGCCGGCGAGATCGTCAAGAACGACCGCGAGAGCCATGGCCGCGACCTGTTCACTGCGATCGAGACCGGCGACTATCCCCGCTGGACCCTGTTCATCCAGGTAATGACCGAAGCGCAGGCCCAGTTGCACCGGCACAATCCGTTCGACCTGACCAAGGTATGGCCCAAGGCGGAGTTCCCGCTGATCGAAGTGGGCGTGCTGGAGCTGAACCGGAACCAGGAGAACTATTTCGCCGAAGTCGAACAATCCGCCTTCTCACCGGCAAACGTCGTGCCGGGCATCGGCTTCTCGCCGGACAAGATGCTGCAGGCGCGGCTCTTCTCCTATTCAGATGCGCAGCGCTACCGGCTGGGCGTCAACTTCGCCCTTATTCCCGTCAATGCGCCGAAATGTCCGGTGCACGTCTATCACCGCGACGGCGCAATGCGGACCGACGGCAATCTGGGTGCGACCACGCCCTATCACCCCAACAGCAGCGGCCTGTGGGCCAACCAGCCCGATTTCGACGAACCGCCGCTGCCGGTGGACGGTGCCGCCGCCCATTGGGACCACCGGGTCGATGATGATCACTGGGAGCAGCCAGGCAATCTGTTCCGCAAGATGACGCCGGCCCAGCAGCAAGTGCTCTTCGACAACACCGCACGCGCGATGGGCGACGCGGCGCCGCACATCAAGCAACGCCATGTCGACAACTGCACGCGCGCAGATCCCGCCTATGGCGCCGGCGTCGCCGCCGCCCTCGGCCTTCCCGCCTTGGCCGCCCCCACACCGGAGAACTCCGCATGACCGATACCCTGCGCAACAGTGCCGCGATCCACGGAATCGCGGTGCCCGATTCCCGCTTAGGCCGCGCGATCACCGCGTTCGTGCGCGACACCGAAAGCGAGCTGTTGTTCAACCATTCCAGCCGCGTCTTCCTCTTCGGCGCGCTCGCCGGGCTTCAGCGCGAACTGAGCGTGGATCGCGAACTGCTCTATGCAGCTGCGATGTTCCACGACATCGGCCTGATGCCCTCGCACAGCAGCCCGGATCTGCGTTTCGAGGTGGACGGCGCGAATACCGCGCAGGACTTCCTGCTTGGGCATGGCGTCGATCCGGGCGAGGTCACTCTGGTATGGACCGCCATTGCGCTGCACACCACGCCCGGCATCCCCGCCTTCATGCATCCGGTGGTCGCGCTGACGACTGCCGGTGTGGAAATGGACGTGCTCGGCCTGACCTATGACGACTATGACGATGCCACGCGCGACGCGGTGGTTGCCGCCTTTCCGCGCACGGCGCATTTCAAGGAAGACATTCTCCAGGCGTTCTACGAAGGCATCCGCCACAAGCCGGACACGACTTTCGGCAACGTCAAGGCGGATGTCATCGCGGACAAGGAGCCGCATTTCCACCGCGGCAATTTCTGCTCGGTGATCCGCGGCTCCCGCTGGGCAGGCTGATCGTCTCCTGAAGACTTTGGATCGACGGCCGATCCCTCGGCCGCCGATCCACCTTTTTTCAGGCCGGGAGCCGCATCTGCTTGCGAAAGCTTTTGTCGAAGGCGCCTTCGGGCACGAAGCGGCGAAGCAGGCTGACCTGGCGAGCGACCTTGCCCACCGTATAACGATGCCGGGGCGCCCGCGCAGTCGCCGCTTTCAACACCGCCGCTGCAACAAGCTCGGGCGGATCCGCCTGTACCATCACATCCCGCATCAGCGCCTGAGCATTAGCGCGGGCCTCAGCATAGGCATCCAGCGGTGTGTCCGGCACGACGAGGTTCGCTTCGAACGCAGTCTGGGTATAAGCAGGCTCGATCAGGCTGACCCGAATACCGAAGCCGCGAAGCTCGTGATCCAGCGATTCCGACAGCCCCTCGAGCGCGTGCTTGGACGCTGCGTACAGCGCCGAATAGGGCGCCGGCAAGAAGCCCAGCACAGAACTGATGTTTAGGATCCTGCCCTCTCCCTGCGCCCGCATCTGCGGCAGCACCGCCTTCACTGCGCGAATGACGCCGAACAAGTTGACCGCAAACAAATCTTCCGCCTGCGCGATCGACGATTCTTCAAGGCCGCCAAGCAGCCCCACTCCCGCGTTGTTAACGAGAAGGCGGATAGGGCCAGCCTGCGAGGCTGCGGCAACGGCCGCCTCCACCGACGCGGTGTCGGTCACGTCGCAGGCGAGCATAGTCACCCTATCGATATTCTCGCGCGGACGCCGGCTGGTGCCAAACACGCGGTAGCCGCTCGCGGCGAGCAGCTTCGCGGTCGCCAGCCCGATCCCGGTCGATGCACCCGTTACCAGCGCAACCCTGTCATTCTCCTGCATATACAGCCTCTTGCCTCCTGCTCGACTCGTTTATAGTATGATCATCATATTATAGTATGGCCATAATACAATGCTGAAGAAGGAGCACGCGCATGCGACGATCGTCGCTTGAGAAAGCCGCCTCGCGGGAGCGGATCGTGGCGGCCGCCGGGCGGCAGTTTCGCGACCAGGGAATCGCTGCCACGGGCCTGGCTGGCATCATGGCCGAAGCCGGGCTGACCGTAGGTGCCTTCTATGCGCACTTCCAATCGAAGGAGGATTTGGTCAGCCACGCCCTCGACGCGGCGCTCGATCAGCAGCGGTCGGCGCTGTCATCCGATGCCGGGTCCAACCTACTTCCTGCGCTGATCGACGCCTATTTGTCGCCAGCGCACCGCGACGCGCCGGGGCAAGGCTGCGCTAACGCGGCGCTTGTCGCGGAGATCGCACGCCAGCCGGGGCCGGTGCGCGAGGGCTATACCGCGCAGCTCCGCACGTTGATCGATCAGCTCACGCCTGCGTGCCGCTCCGCAGACGACAAGGGGGCCCGTAGCCGGGCAATTGCCACCTTCGGGATGCTGATAGGCTGCCTCCAGCTCGCTAGAGCCGTGGACGATCCCGCGCTTTCTGAAGAGATCCTAGCCGCAGCCAGGGAGGCGGCTGTCGGGCTGGAGAGCCCGGCGCGTCAGAATGACGAAGGGCCCGGCGAATAGCGCCGGGCCAAGGTGCTCACATCGTCGCCTGCTCGATCGCTGCAACGAGCGCGGCCGGGTTGGTGACGAAAGGCGTATGCCCCGTATCGAGGGACACTTCCTTGCGCACCGGCGTCGCAGCCACCATTGCCGCCTGTCCTGCAGGGCTTACGACCTGATCGCGAGCGGTGTGGACATAGACCTTGTCGACACCGGCGAGCCTGCCGGAAAGGTGGATCGGCTCAGCCAGCGGCGCCAGCGGCTCTGGCACGACTGCCTTCGCAACCACCGCCTGGACACCCGCATCGGCATCATTAGCAAACAGTTCGCCGCGAGCATCCTCCGCGATTGAGGCGATGCCGTTCGCCTTGTCGACGATCAAGTGCGGCGCAACTTGCGAGCCCGGATCGGCCGTCGCCAGCGAGAGCAGCGAGTCGCCGTCGCGCGGCAGTAGAGCCGCCACATAGACCAAGGTGCGGACCTTCTCTGGCGCCGCGTCTGCAACGCTCGAGATAATTATCCCTCCGAAGCTGTGCCCGACGAGGATGACGGGGCGACGAGCCTTGTTGATCGCCTCCAGCACTACGCGTCGATAGACATCCAAACTAACGGCGTCAGAGTGCTCCGGGCTGCCTGGCCTGCCGGGCAGATCTACGGAAAGCACGCGATAGCCGTCGTGTCGCAGCGCCACCTCCACGCCATTCCAGATGGCGGCAGTCTCGAATGCTCCGTGCACGAGCACAATGTCGGGCTTTGGCTCGGGTCGCGCTATCGCGGGCAGGCTAGCTAGAGCGGTGCATATGGCGAGCAGGGTCGACGTTATTTTCATATGAGGGTCTCCGTTGTCGAGACCGAAAGCTAGTGCGTTTGCGCAGTGCACCCCATGATTGCAAATCCAGTAGATTTGCCCAAACGTCTGCATACCTGCAAATGCGCGAGAGCAGCGAGCGATGGCAGCTAAGTCTTACGGCGATTACCGAGGTGCCCGCCCATGGATCAGGTAGCCAACCATTATGCGTTCCCGGACGTTGGCTGACACTTATCGGACAAAAGTGGAACTACGGCACGTGCCGCGATCTCCTCCAAGCCGTCCGCAATCCAAAAGCTGTAGTGCTTCTCGATCATCTCGACACTGGTGTCGTGCAGAGCGGCAACAAGTCGAATGGGACTGCACAAGCGCAAGTGGCGGACGATTGACGAGTGGCGGAGACTGTAGGGTCCATACCCAGGAAGGCCAGCACGTTCGGCGACGAGCCTGAACACCTTGGTGATCTCGTGGGAGGCCCGCCACGGTCGACGTCCCTCGCGAACCCATCTGCCAGGTCCTTTTTGGCGATGATGCCAGCGTTCCACCAGATGGGCAGTTTTGTCCCGCCCATCGATAGCGGGCTGCAACATCTCAATTACGTCCTTTCCAACTGGAATCGGAACGTAGCGCGCGCTCTTCTTGCGCCCCTTGGCACTTGACGACATCATGATGCGCGATGCGATGATCTGCAAGTCTTGCACCGCAAGGCGTTGCACCTGACTAAATCGGGCGCCCGTGGCGGCCAAGATAATGACCATTCGCAGGAGGTCGCCGTCCCAATCCCGCTCATTGTCGATTTGTCGGGCGGCCTCAATGATCCAACGCACCTCTTGATCGCTTAGGATTTGACTGTCCCGAGCGACAATCTCCGCCGGCTCGACTGCCTCGGCGCAGGGTGCTTTCAGTCCATTCTTGATGGTTAGGGGAAGATCGGCCGGAAGCCCGCGACGCCCTTCCAAGGCGGCCGCATTCAGCGCTGCCTTCAGATCGGCCGCTAAGCGCGTCCGGGAACTTGCTTTCCCGCTGGTGAGCGCCTCGCGCCAACCCCGCAGCATCTCTTCCGTCAGCGCGTGCAAGGGCACGTTGCAAAGAGCATCGTTGCACAAGACGTGCTTTGTGAGGCGGGTGTCGGCAGTCGACCGCACCGTTCGTCCAGCGCGCACACTGGCCCGTGCGTTCTGCCGAACGATGTAGCTCTTCACCGCAGCCCGCACGGTTATGGCGGGGCCAGCCGCTTCAGCCGCAGCAGCGCGGCGACCGCTCGCGACAGCCTCGCGTGCCGCCTTGCAAGCACCTTCGAACGTGAGCGTCCCTTCGGTAATCACATCATCGGCTGTGCCGATGGTCTGCTGCCGATACGCACCATCCCCTTCGTAGCTGCGTACCAGCCATCGCCCGCCCCGCTTCGCCTTGCGGTAGCCAAGATGCGTGTCCGGATCGAGCAGGCGCCAGTGTACACCCGGCGTCAAATTCGCCCGCGATGCTCGAGTGGTGATTGGCGTTTCTCTCAGGTTTTTCGGCATGTTGGACCTGAAAACTTGTCAAATATACGTCAAATATACGTCAAATATACGTCAAATATACGTCAAATATACGTCAAATATACCCCTCCGGATCGCTCTGCACAAGCGCGCACTTATTTCGTTAACATATTGATATACATGGATGTAGTTGGATGGCCATGGACGTCAAAATACCTGAATTTGTCTCTCCGAAGGCAGAGTCCACAGGTTCGAATCCTGTCGGGTGCGCCATCTTTTCAATGACTTAGCGAAGCATCGCGACGGCCGTACGGAAAATGTACGGAAAACATCGTCGGATGAATTCGTTCGTCATGAAACCATACATGA
>NZ_FORV01000001.1 GCF_900114095.1 Sphingomonas sp. NFR04
CGGCAGGCTTCACCAGTTTTTTGCGGCAACTTCCTTCAGCACCGCATTGTCGAGCATCGCATCGGCCAGCAGCCGTTTCAGCCGCGCGTTCTCGTCCTCGAGTACCTTCAACTTGCGCGCCTGCGACACATCCATGCCCCCGTACGTCGCCTTCCACTTGTAGAACGTCGCGCTGCTTACACCGTGCTTCCGGCACACGTCTGCCGTCGACGAACCGGCCTCCTGCTCGCGCAGGATCCCGATGATCTGCTCTTCTGAAAACCTGCTGCGCTTCATCTTCGTCCTCCTTGATCGAGGACTCTACCTCAAACTGGAGGAGTTTCAGGGGAGCACGTCACTCGCAACCCGAACGACCGGCAGCAAACCACCGAGGCTGTAAGAAAACGCTTCGTCGCACTCAGGCTTGGCAACATCTGAATCACAGTGCCGTCGCTGGCGTACGAACAGAATCAAAGCCGCCTCCGGCGTGAATCATAATAGCCCATCAGCTGCCATAGTCCGAGTTTTCACACAGCCTCCACCCTTAGCGGTCGTAAACCAGTGGCAGCTTTTGGGATCTCGGCTGTAGGCCGGCGATGACCGCTATTAGGCGCGCAGCTGCCTGGCTCCTATGGCCCGGCCGTTTCGACCGCTCCCACCCAATCCCGGTCGTTCCGCGTCGCATTCGTCAAATCAAAACCTGCCGTTTGTTCATCTCCGACGGCGCGATTACAGGCGGCACCGTGCCACCCGGCCCTATGCTCAGGCGAAGCTCTTGAATCGACGAGCCGCATTCCGCCAATCAATCACCTTCATATAGGCGTCGACATAGGCACCGGCCTTGGCGCCATAGTCGATCGCATAGGCATGCTCGTACATGTCGAGCGCGAGGATCGGCGTCGCGCCGGCCAGCGTCATCGTGTGATCGGCGGCCCATTGATTGACCAGGCAGTTGTCGCGGTGGCTCCAGGTGAGTAGCACCCAGCCCGAGCCGCCCGCCAGCGCCTTGCCCATTCCGGCAAACTCCGCCGACCAGCGATCGAAGCTGCCAAAGTCGCGCTCGATCGCCCGCGCAAGCGGTGCGGCGGGCGCAGTGGCCGTGCCGAAGCCCGCGAAATACAGCTCGTGCAGGATCATCGAGTTCCAGGCGATCAGCTCCTCACGCTTCAGCCCGTTGAGGTCGAAGCCGGGTGCCGTCGACGGGTCGAGGCTCGCGAACTGCGCGGTGATCGCACCGAGCCGCTTCACCGCACCGACATAGTTGTTGTCATGGTGGCTAACGAGAAGCTTCTCGGACAGACCGGGGATCGTCGCCGGATTGAACGGCAATGGCCGCGGCGAGAAGCTGCGCCCGGCGCAGCGGGTGCGGTTGGCGCTGCAGCCGCATCGCGGACAATGCCCGCCACGGCGCCGACACCAAGTGAGGCGCCGACGGCAAGGAGGCGGCGACGATGGAGGCTGGCTTCCTTCATGATCAACTCCTTGGACTAAGAGGCTAGCCGGTGAGACCGGCGAGATGCAGAAGGACGCCTGCAGCAGCGGCAACGACCAGCGTCGGGATCGCACTGACCTTGAAGCGCAGCATCGCGAGAATGGCTGCAGCAGACAGGAGCAACGCCCAAGGATCGACGCTCGCCAGCACCGGCACGTCGAGGTGGACAGGTCCCGCCGCGAAAGGCCGGGCCTCGAGGAACAGCGTGTGGATGGCGAACCACAAGGCGAGGTTCAGTACCACGCCAACCACGGCCGCCGTGATTGCCGAGAGCGCGCCTGCCACCGCGGCATTGCCGCGCAGCCGCTCGATGAAGGGAGCGCCCAGGAAGATCCACAGGAAGCAGGGGACAAAGGTCACCCAGGTCGCGATCAACCCACCAAGACTCGCGGCGAGCAGGGGATGGAGCATGCCCGGTGCACGATAGGCCCCCATGAAGCCGACGAACTGCAGCACCATGATCAACGGTCCCGGTGTCGTTTCCGCCATGCCGAGTCCGTCCAGCATCTCGCCGGGCTGCAGCCAGGGGTAGGATTGCACCGCAGCCTGCGCGACATAGGCCAGTACGGCATAGGCGCCGCCAAACGTGACCATCGCCAGCTTGGAGAAGAATGTTGCGATCTGGCTGAAGACATGGTCCGGCCCAAGGCCGACCAGCAATGCCGCCACCGGCACCAGCCAGAGCGCGAGCCATATCGCCCCGGTCCGCAAAGCTTCGCGCCACGATATGCAAGCATGCGCCGGCAGCTCTTCGCCAAGCAGAGTGTCAGCATCTTCGACGATGGCGCCCTTGCCAGTGCCGTGCCCCCCGCCAACGCGGAACACGGCCATGCCGGCGCGGCCCCCCAGAAAGCCGATCAGTCCTGCCGCCAGTACGATCAGCGGGAAAGGCACGCCCATAAAGAAGATCAGCACGAAGGCGATCGCGGCCAGCGCCTGCATCACCCGAGTCTTGAGCGCCCTCGCGCTGATCCGCGTCACGGCCTGCAGCACGATCGCCAGCACCGCGGCCTTGAGACCGAAGAACAACGCCGACACGATACCGACACGGCCGTAGAGCGCGTAGATCGAAGAGAGCACCATGATGGCGACCACACCGGGCAGGATGAACAGCACACCCGCAACGATGCCCCCGCGCGTGCGGTGAAGCAGCCAGCCGATATAGGTCGCAAGCTGCTGCGCCTCCGGGCCGGGCAGCAACATGCAGTAGTTGAGAGCGTGGAGGAAGCGATGCTCGCCGATCCACCGCTTCTCCTCGACCAGGATGCGGTGCATCACGGCGATCTGGCCAGCGGGACCGCCGAACGAAAGCGCCGCAATGCGCAGCCAGACCCAGAATGCCTGTCCGAGCGTCACTGGCTCCGGCCTCCCGCGTGCCGCCACCTCGGAAGCCCCGGCCGAGCTCATGCCGGCACCCGCTTGGTCGAAGGAGTGTGCGATGCCCAGTCATGCGTCTCGCTGGTTGCGTCGCGGCTCCAACGGTAGAGCGCGTCATAGACGAGCAGCCCGGCTTCAAGCTGTTCGAGATCGTCCGCATAGGCGCGGGATAGACCCAGCGAGATCGCCAGCAATCCTGCCGCCTCCGGCGCGAAATCAAGACGGTTGGTATCGGCACCGCGGACAATCGTCGCCAGCCGTTCGAGCGGCGTGAACCCGGCCAGGCCGAAGCCCTCGATCATCGCGTCGAAAGTGCAGCGTTCGCCTTGATGCGTCCATCGTAGGCCTTCCGCCTGGATGTCGAACGGCGTCGCGGCCATGCGCTCGGCGACGTCGAGTACATCCGGTGCGGGCACGAACAGGAACTGCGCCTGCGGATCGACGAAGCGTCGGATTAGCCACGGGCACGCTATCCGATCCACTTTAGGCCGCGCGCGTGTAACCCAGAGCGTGCGCCCGACGGCGTCGCGCTTCGGCAGCGCGGCGATATCAATGGTAGGCCGGCCTGCGGCGACCCAAGCGGCCATGCCGCCTTCGAGTACCTCTGCAGCGATGCCCGCCTGCCGCAGCCACGCCGCTGCCCCCTGGCTCACGGCCCGTCCATCGCTGCAGACGAGCAGGACGGGAGTTCCAGCAGCCCAGTGTTCAAGCTGCGCAAGGCTGCGCCGGGTCGCGCCGGGGATCAGCTGCGGCAATGCATCGAAGTCGGAAGGCCCGCGAATATCGATGATGGCGGGGCTGCGGGGCGTGGCGATCAGACGGACGAGCTTGTCCGCCGTGATGGCGTTCGTAAAAGGCATGACGCGTCCTCTAATAGTCGGGGACACGATGCTTCAGCCTGACGCCTCGTGGGGAGATCGCATTCCCCATGTCGCGATTGAGCAGATTGGCCAGCGGAGTGTCAAGGCCAAGAGCGACATCGCGCCGCCAGCTAGGTCTTGCCGAGCCATTGTGCGATCGCGCCAAACGCGCGCAGATCGGCGGCTTCTGCCTTTGGCCGACATTACAGCCACGGGTGTAAATGACCTAGCATGGTCGAGAGCTGCCCCCGTGCCGGGGCTCACCAGCGGCAGCTATGCCTATCTCCTCCGCGAAAGCGATCATGTCCGCTGCCCACCCACTCTCAGCCGCTGTTAGGGCTGACCAAGGCCCGCACGTTCGCGTCTGCTCTTGGGGAGCTCGATTGACCTCCTGAACGTCCGGAACTGGGCGCGCTGCTGCCTGGCGCCCCTGCCCTCCTCCGCGCGACCGTTACCGCCCCAATTACGGCCGTTCGAGAGCGGTTCGGGTCGTGGAGGCATCCGTCGACGAGCTAGATCTGGTGGCAGTTGGCTTTGCCGGAGCGACACCAGCGCATACCGGGCGCGGCATATCATTCTTCGACGATGCTCAAGATCTACCTTCACGGCTATCTGAACCGGATCCAGTCGAGCCGGCGGCTGGAGCGCGAAGCCCAGCGCAATATCGAACTGATGTGGCTGACGGGTCGATTGGCACCAGAAGGCCGGCGCGAAGGCCGGGTAATCCATAACCGCGGCCTTCTGAGCCCACCGCGCGCATTCCCCCTTCGGCGCGTTTCTACACAGCCTCGGTCGCAAGGTGTCGGTCGGGCATCGAAGTTGGACGCAGCCCCGGCCGTGGCTACTGGCCCCTGTCGTAGGCCGCTTCAATCGCGCCCGCTCAACGAATCCAAGGCCGAGCAGATATGCGTGCGAAGCGCTGGATCGCGGGTGATTTCCAGCATGGCGCTCAGGCTGCATCGGGCGCCGCTCACATCGCCTGCGTGCAGCAGCAGACGGGCGCGTTCCCACCAGCCCTGGCCATGCGCCGGTGCGATCACGGTCATGCGCTCGTACAGCGTCGACGCCCGGGCGGCGTCGCCCGAAGCTTCCGCCCTGCTCGCCTGGTTCATCAGCAGCCGCACCAGCACCGACCGGTTCGACATCGGGGTGACATGCTCGATCGTAGGCACCGTAGCCGGCCCCAGCACGCCGCGAAGCAGGGCGGCCAATTCGTCCGCTGCGACGATGCGGCCATCGTTGAACGGGTCGATCAACACGGCGTCGGTCTCCGAGCCGACGCGGGCGAGCACATGGCCGGGCGTATTCAGCGGATCCACCCGCCAGCCGAGCCGCCGGGGCGCGGCGGCGTAGAGAATGGTCAGGCTTACAGGCAGCCCGCGCCTCCGATCGATCACGCGGAGGAGATCGGCATTGGCCGGATCGTCATACTGGTTCCGGTCGCCGCTGAAGCCGAAGGTCCCCGCCATGACGCGGGCAAGCGCCTGCGCACGTTCCTCAACGGTTTCGGCATCCACGCCGGCCGCTGCCAGGCTTTCGGTAAAGGCGTTCAGCTGGGCCACATAGGGGCTCAGGTCCGTATCGGGATGGTCTAGCGCCGCCAGCTGGAGCGCCGCCGCATCGATATCGATCGCCTCGTCTTCCATCAGGTCGATCTGGACGATCGCATCGGTGGATGCAGAAGTGGCCAAGATCATCTCCCTCCTTCCAAAGGCGCTCCCCGCACCACGCGGCCCGAACCTCGCAGATCAGCGGGCGATCGGCGATTGAGCATATTCACGCAGCAGATGCGCTACATCGTCGTACAGCGCCACGGCACCGGCGCCGAGCAAGGCATCGTCGGCAAATCCGACCGACCGCAGGCCGATCGCGGCAATGCCGCATTTGCCGGCGGCCTCGACATCATAGGGCGTGTCCCCGACGACCATCACCGCATCGGCCGCAAGCGGCGCGACCTTTTCGAGTGCGGTCGAGAAGATATCCGGGGCGGGCTTGGTTCGCTCGACATCGTCGGCGCTGGTCGTCTTCGAAACGAGAGCTTGGGCATCGAGCAACGCAAGATAGTGCTCTAGCTCGGCCTTCGAGGCGGATGACGCCAGTACGACGCGCCGGCCATCGGCATGCACCCGCGCAAGCATCTCGCGGGCGCCGGGAAATGGCTCGACCCTGTCCAGGAACTTGGCCTTGAATATCTCGCCATGGGTCTCGCCCAGCTTTTCCTGGCCGTCCTAGTCGACGTCGGGCACCAGCGCGGGAACCAGCATGTCGGTGCCCTTGCCGATCTGATCGTGGATCACCTGCGCGTCGAAGCGCGCACCGATCGTCGCAAACGCCTCCTGCCACGCGGCGACATGGAAGTCGTTGCTGTCGACAAGGGTGCCGTCAATATCGAACAGAACGGCTTGGATCGGCATGGGTCACCTTCGCGCCAAGGGAACGGGGCCGGCGTCGCCGGGGTGGCGGCGGCCAGACAAACCGAGCGCATCGGCTCGGCCAAGGTTCCCATAAGCCAGCGTCGCGCCGTTTTCGTCTGCCTGGCATCGGCCATCCTGCCGCCCGGCTACGAACTGCTCTGTCCTCGCCCCGCTGCCGGGACCCGGAAGCACGAAGGGCCGCCCATCGCTGGAGCGGCCCTTCCATTGCCTGCCACTGAAGGCGGGAGGTCAGAAGCGGCAAGCCTCGACGAGGTTCGCCATGCTCATAGGATCCGTGTTCAGCGGCATATGACAATGAGACATTCGACCACCTCCTTTCTGTTGTTGAACAAGACCGGCAATATCGGCGCCCCGCCACGAATTTCAAGATATCCCAATCGGTTGTAGGGAGCCGACCTGACGCCGGTCCGACATGGCTGCAGCGCCGTCAACGGCCCGCTGCAGGGGCGTCGCAAGTCGGCAAGCCGGATACATCCGCTGCGCCACCGCCCTTCAGTCGCGTCGGAGCCGGACCGGGAGAAAGTCGTTATGGGGGTGATCACCGTATCGCCCCCCTCAGCCGGAGGAGCCGACTGGACCCGCGCATGGACAAACACGCCCTATTAGCTTCCATCCGGCTTTCGCCGATTGCCTCGATCGTGACCGACCCGCGCCGCCCCGACAATCCGATCGTCGCGGCCAACACCGCTTTCGAGCGCCTGACCGGCTATGGCGAAGCGGAGTTGCTCGGCCGCAATTGCCGCATTCTCGCCGGTCCCGGAACCGAGCCGATGCATTCGAACGCGCTTGCCCATGCGATAGCCACGGCGACGCCCCAGGTCGTGGAACTGACCAACTATCGCAAGGATGGCAGCTGCTTCCGCAACGCGGTGATGGTCGCACCCGTGCTCGGCGACGACGGCGACGTCCTCTTCTTCCTCGGTACGCAGATGGAAGTCGGCGCATCCGCCCATGGGCTTGTTCAGGCACACGCGGCCCGGCGCATCGCCTGCCTCACCCACCAGCAGCGGGCAGTCCTGCACCTTATGGCGCGCGGCCTGCGCAGCCGGCAGATCGGTGCGGAGCTCGGCCTGGCGGAAAAGACGATCAAGATGCACCGGAGCGCCCTGGTGCGTCGACTAGGAGTATCAACGTCCGGCGAAGCGATGCGCCTGGCGATCGAGGCAGGGCTCTAATCGCCCACCCTTCTGCATCTATCCTGAAAAATGAACCTGTTGCATGCAGCACCGATGGCGATACAGACTTTGGTCCGTAGTGAGTCCGGGGGGACTTTGCACAGGATCAGGTTTTGCACGCAGCCGATGCCAAGTCGCACCCCTCAGCAGACATCTTCCAGCTGCTTGTGGATGCGGTCACCGATTACGCCCTGTACATGCTCGATCCCGAGGGCAGGATCGTCACCTGGAACAGCGGGGCGGCACGCTTCAAAGGCTATACGGCGCCAGAGATCGTGGGCGAGCATTTCGCCCGCTTCTTCTCGGCCGAGGATCAGGCGTCGGCATTGCCGGCCCGCGCCCTCGCCACCGCAGCGCGCGAGGGCCGCTTCGAAGCCGAAGGCTGGCGTATTCGAAAGGACGGCAGCCGCTTCTGGGCCCACGCGATCCTCGACGCGATCCGCAGCGAGGACGGCACGCTGCTCGGCTTCGCCAAGATCACCCGTGACATCACTGAAAAGCGACGGCTAGAACAGGCGACCTATGAAAGCGCGCTGCAGCTGAAGCTGCTGGTCCAGGGCGTGCGCGACTATGCGATCTACATGCTCGACACGTACGGGCGGATCACCAGCTGGAATTCCGGGGCGCAGGCGATCAAGGGCTATGCCGAAAGCGAGGTGCTCGGGCAGCATTTCTCGCTATTCTATACCCCCGCGGACCGCGCGCGCGGTATACCGGAAATCGCCCTTCGAACCGCGCTGGCGGAAGGCAAGTTCGAGGCCGAGGCGCAGCGCGTCCGCAAAGACGGCTCCCTGTTCTGGGCGCATGTGCTGATCGACCCGATCTACGACGAGGCCGGCGCGCATGTCGGCTTCGCCAAGATCACCCGCGACGTCAGCGAGCGGAAGCAGGCCGAAGAGGAACTCCGCCGCACCCAGGAAGCGTTGCTGCAGTCGCAGAAATTGCAGGCGTTGGGCGAGCTGGCGGGAGGAATCGCGCATGACTTCAACAACCTGATGACCGTGATGCGCGGGTCGGCGGACTTCATGCTGAAGCAGCCCGAGATGCCGCTGGAAAAGCGCACGCGCTATCTCAGCGTCATGTTGGAGACCGCCGAGCGCGCGACCAGCCTCACCTCGCAACTGCTCGCCTTCGCGCGACGCCAGCCACTGGAGCCCGAGGTTATCGATCTCAGCGTCCGGCTGGATGCGCTGAGCGAGATGCTCCAGCGGACGCTCGGCAGCCCGTACGAACTGCGCCTCGACCTGACGCCGGCCCTGTGGCCGGTGGAGATCGATCCCACCGGGCTCGAGGCGGCGCTGCTCAACGCTGTACTCAATGCGCGCGACGCCATGCCGATGGGCGGGCGGATCACCATCGCGACGCGCAACATGCCGCGCCCCGAGGGCGACGGCGTGCTGCTGTCGGTGGAGGACACCGGCGAAGGCATCCCGCCCGAGACTCTGAAGCGCGTGTTCGAACCCTTTTTCACCACCAAACCGACCGGCAAGGGCACCGGCCTGGGGCTGTCGCAGATCCATGGCTATGCGGTGCAATCGGGCGGCACCGCGCGGATCGAATCCGAGTTGGGCAAGGGCACCCGGGTAGAGCTGTGGATCCCGCGCAGTTTCAAGCCGCTGCAGCGCGAGGCGGCGCCCGACGCGCAGATCGCGCTACCCGAAGGGCTTCGGGTCCTGCTGGTGGAGGACAGCGAGCATGTCCGGTACTTCGCGAACCAGTTGCTCGACGATCTGGGCTGCACGGTGTTCGAAGCGGCCGACGGCGAGGAAGCGCTCGCGCTGTTGCGCGAGGAACCGGTCGACCTGGTGTTTTCGGACATCGTGATGCCGGGGATGAGCGGGCTGGAGCTCGCCAGCGCGGTGCGAGAAGGCTACGGGGACATGCCGGTACTGCTGGCCAGCGGCTATAGCAGCAAGCAGTTCATCCCGCGCGACGAGCGCGAATTTCCGATCCTCCGCAAGCCCTACAGGCTGGAAACGCTGGCGGCGAGCATCACCGAACTGGTGCACAGGGCCGAAAGCGACGGCTGACGAAGGTCAGCCGTCGCGGAGCCGGATCCAGGTCGGGGCGTGATCGCTGGACTTTTCCCAGCCCCGCACCTGCCGATCCACGCCCGCGTCTGCGAGCCGGCCGGCGAGCACGGTGCTCAGCAGCAGATGGTCGATGCGCAGTCCCGCGTTTCGCGCGAAGGCGTTCCGGAAATAGTCCCAGAAGGTGTAGAGAGTTGCTTCGGGATACAGGCTGCGCAGGGCGTCGGTCCACCCCTGCGCGAGCAACCGGGCAAAGAGCGCCCGCACCTCGGGCGCGAACAGCGCGTCATCCAGCCAGCGCTCCGGCTTGTAGACGTCACGCTCGGTCGGCATCACGTTGAAGTCGCCGGCGAGCACCACGGGAAGCCCGCTTTCCATCAGCGTGGCGGCATGATCGATCAGGCGCTCGAACCAGGCGAGCTTGTAATCGAACTTGGGGCCCGGCCGGGGATTGCCATTGGGCAGGTAGAGGGCACCGATGAGGATCCCATTGACCGCCGCCTCGATATAGCGGCTCTGCGCCGGATCGGGATCGTCCGGCAGCCCGCGCCGCGTTTCGTGGATCTCGCCCACCCGGCTGAGCAGCGCGACGCCGTTCCAGCTTTTCTGGCCATGCCAGAGCGCGTCATAGCCGAGGTCTCTGATCGGGGCCTCGGGGAATTTCTCCTGCGGTGCCTTTAACTCCTGCAGGCAGACGATGTCGGGCGCCTCTTCCTCCAGCCAGCGCAGCAGCACCGGCAAGCGGCCGTTCACGCCGTTCACATTGTAGGTAGCGATCTTCACCCGCGCTTCGCTCCCACTGCCTCACCGACTTGCGGAACGAGCGCGGCCGTAATCCGCTCCCTAATCGGGTGGGACACCGCGCCTTCGGTCTTCGCGCGGCTGCGCAAGGGAGCATTCTGGCCATGCCCGACCTGTCGCCGATGGAGGCCAAGCTGGTCGCGACGCTGCCCGAGGAGCCCGGCTGGCAGTTCCAGCCCAAATGGCACGGCTCCGCGAGCTCGTGTTCGACCGCGGCGATCTGGTCGAGATCCAGTCGAAATCGGGGAAGCCGCTGAGCCGGTACTTCCCGGGAATCGTCGCCATTATTGCGGCCGTCGGCGGCAGCGTACGCGCCGGCAAGGCCACGACGAGCGATACCATTGCGGCGCCTGCCACCCCGTCCCCGGCATCTTCATCGCCGGCATCTTGCCGAACGCTCGGCCAATGTGGAGCGCTGGATGCGCGCGAGACATCGCCGCCTATCTGTACACGCTGCGGCGATAGAGCGGCGCGCGCTAGACCGACTCCATCAGCGCCGGGATCTCGGGTGCCAGTTCCCGTCCCAGGAAGCCGATCGTCCCCATCCGCTCGGCGAGCCGCCGGCCCGCTTCGCCGTGCAGCCACACGCCCCAGCCGATCGCGACCAGCGGCGCCGCGCCCCGCGCCAACAGGCCGCCGATCGCGCCGGCCAGCACGTCACCCGATCCGCCTGTGGCCAGGCCCGGCCCGCCGCCGGTATAGTGCAGCACGATACCCTCGGGCGTCGCGACATACGTCTCCGGACCCTTTAGCGCCACCACCGCGCCGAACCGCGCGGCAGCTTCGCACGCGACCGCTGCAGCCTCCCGAACGATCCGCTCGGGATCCTCGTCCATCATCTTAGCCATCTCGCCGGGATGCGGTGTCAGCACGGTGGCGCCGCTCCGGGCGATGATCGCCTCGGGCCGGCTGCTGACCACCGCCAGTATCGCGGCGTCGAGCAACAGCGCGATCCCGTCCCCCCCCCCGGCCAGTATAGCATCGAGCAGCGGCGCAGCATCGGCGTCGATGCCCATCCCCGGCCCCAACACGAGCGCGTCGCACCGTTCCAGCAAGGCAGCTAGCGCATGCCCTGCCTCGCTACCCAGTTCGCCCGCGCCGTTCGCGGGCAGTCCGAACAGCGCCGCTTCCGGCATGGCCACGCCGAGGGCCAGCGCCGCCCGCTCCACGGTGGCGAGCTGGACCTTGCCGGCGCCGGTTCGCAGCGCCGCTTCGCCCGTCAGCCGCAAGGCACCCGGCACGCGTTCCGATCCGCCAGCGACCAGCACCCTGCCGCGCGCATTCTTGTCGGTTGCAACGTCGCAGGGCGGCAGCGGGTTGGCGGCGAGCCAGGCCCGGTCCAGCGCGATCATCCGCGTGCTCCCACCATGGCGTCGGGCGCTGCGGTAACCGCAGCATCCGCTTCCATCGGCGTGACGACATTGTAGCGCACCAGCTCGAGTCCACGCGGGCCGCAGGCATATTCGGTGACCGAGCAGTTGGCGACGTCTCCCTCCCGATCGATCGCCAGTATCTCCGCCTCGCTCATGCCTTCGAGAATGTAGCGCATGCACAGCACCACGACCTGGTGCGCCACGATCATGACGGGCTTGCCCGCATAGTGCAGCGACACGGTGTCGAGCAGCGAGCGGAGCCGCAGGATCACGTCGCACCAGCTCTCCCCGCCGGGCGGACGATGATAGAACTTGCCCAGCAGGCGCCGAAATTCGGCCTGCTGGGGCATCTGCGCCGCGATTCCTGCGGTGGTGAGCCCATCCAGAATCCCGAATTCCTTCTCCCGCAGCCGCTCGTCGCTGCACAGCATGGCGTCCGGCAGGGCACCCCCCGCATCGCGGAGCAGTCGCGCTGTCGCATGGGCGCGCGCATAGGGGCTGCAAAGGATCACGGCCGGCCTGCCATTCCCCTCCCCCGCGGCAAACCACCGCCCGAGCGCTACCGCCTGCCGCTCGCCCAGCGGCGATAGCGGCACATCCACGTCCCGCTGATCAAGCGCGATCCGCTCCGCGCCTGCGGCGTGGGCTGCGTCTCTGGCGACGTTGCCGGCGCTTTGGCCATGGCGGATCAGCCACAAACGGCGCGGCCAGCGGGAAGCCCCTGAGATCATTGAAGATCAATGCAGCACGACAAGAGCGGTTCCCTTCGATACTCACCGAAGATCCAGCCAATCCTTGCCGACCCAATGGCGGGCACCAGTCAGCCCTGGTGCCTTCGTCTAGCACGGGGTGCGCCAAAATCGGTGCCGGTGACTAGGCGGCTTCGCTAGGATTGCGGCACCGGCGCATCGATCTCGCAGACGAGACCCGTGGGACGAAATTCGATCCGAACGGAGCCGCGCAACTCCGCCGACAAGGCACGCTCGATCAGCCGTGATCCAAATCCGCCGCCGGCCGTTCGTGCGACAAAGCCGACAGGCGGCTACCCGCCACTGGTAAGGCAATAGCTGCCGCTCTCTGCATCGCCGACAGCCCGGATTGTATGGCGGTTGGAACAACCCGGACGTCAAACCTCAATCACTGAGGTGGTGCTGCGCTTGCGACGCGAGATCCTCGCTTCATCGCGGAAGCTCGGCGCAACTTTGTGCAATGCACAATGGTTGACCCAAGATGACACAGAAGCCGAACGAGAAGTCTCACCAACATGCTGAGCAGCCCGCGTCTTCCAAGGCGTCCTGGCCCGCCACCATCAAGCACAATAAGGGGTGGCTTGCTGGCGGCTCTGGCGCAGCAGCGCTAGCGGCACTCGCCCTGTTCAATCGCGCGAGCACGAAACGTGCTGAAGCGGATTGCCCGCCGACGGGCCATTTCGTCGAGGTCGATGGCGTGACGCTCCACTATGTGGATCGTGGTGAGGGCCCGGCCGTGGTGCTTCTCCACGGCAACGGCGTGATGCTGCAGGACTTCGAGGTAAGCGGTGTGCTCTAACTGGCCGCGGAGCATCACCGCGTCATCGCCTTCGATCGGGCTGGCTTCGGCTACAGCGATCGTCCGCGCTCAAAAGTTTGGACCGCGGCAGCGCAGGCCGATCTGATCGCGAAAGCACTTAAGCAGATCGGTGTGGGGCCGGCAATCGTCGTGGGTCACAGCTGGGGGACGCTGGTCGCACTGGCGATGGGGCTTGATCATCGTGAGGCGACCGCCGGTTTGGTGCTGCTGTCGGGCTACTATTACGGTTCCGCGCGCCCGGACGTCCTTCCGTCTTCTATCCCAGCCATTCCGCTGCTGGGAGATCTAATCGCCAACACAACAGCACCGCTGACCGGCCTCCTGATCGGACCGGCAGCGGTCAAGGCGAGCTTCGCACCCGCCCAGATCTCGGAAAAGTTCGCGTCCTTCCCGAAAGCCATGGCGTTACGTCCGTCACAGGTGCGCGCGACGGCTGCCGACACCGCGATGATGATCCCGGGTGCGATCGCGCTGAGCAAGCGGTACGGCGAGTTCGACCTTCCGGTGATCATCATGGCCGGACAGGGCGATCTCATCGCGCACGTCGGTAAGCACGGCGAGAGGCTTGTCGGCGAGGTCAAAGGCGCTGAGTTGCGGATCGTGCCCGAGCAAGGACACCTATTTCATTACGAGGTTCCTGAGCAGGTCGTGACTGCGATAGCCGACGCCTGGCGGGCTGCATAAGCTAACACAGAACACGACCATCGCGGCTTCTTCGAGCGGGGATGTCGATGATCACGATGGGTCTCGCAATCGGTGCGGTTGCAATGCGTGTTGCGTCCGCTTTCAGGAAGGCCGATCGGCCCTCTGAATGTCCGAAACTGGGCGCGCAGCAGCCTTCCTCGTCAACCAAGCTCTCCTTAAGCCATTCGTGCTCCAGGCTTAACGGGCTCAGCCCTTGCGGGATCTCGATACCAGCCTCATTGGCGCACGGTTAGTGTCCGGAGGAGAGCCCGGAACCACCAACTGGCGCGGTTTCAGCGATCCGCTCCATCCCGGCAATCAGAGGACGACCTTTCGCGATTGCACCGCGGACAGAGGGGAGTGATAGCGACGCCATGTGGGCCTCTTTGGACTCCCACACCTCGGTTATCCAAATTACCTCCGGGAGTTGGGGGTCGTTGGCAACAACATAGCTCAAGCAACCGGGCATCCCGCTTACCCCTTTCACGAGAATCGCGGTGAGAGCTTCACGTTTGCCTGGCTGCGCCGTCATCTTGCCGATTAGGCCGTACATGGTTTGCCCCTTTTCCATTGCTATTGCCTGCCCAGCGATCGTAACGGCCGCTGTCCCGGCCAAAAATGCGCGTCGCTCAAGATCCATTTGTTCACCGTACCCATGTGTTGAACGTTGGAAAGGCGAAATTCTGGGCGCACGCCAGCGGCAGTTACCTCCACCTCTTGCCTGGGGCGCCGACGATCGAGCGCCGCTAGCTTATGTCGCGTTCTGGGAGGGGACGCCTATGCCGATCAACGGCCGAAAGTGGGTGCGCAGCTGCCTAGCACCCTCCGCTCGCCGGCTTGGCCTGTTCACACTACTGATGACATCGAGGGCCCGCCGCCACCCTGCGCGCGCGGAACAACCCGAATACGCCGCGGGGAAGTTCGTTAAGATCGAGCCCCTAAACAGGTTCTCGCCACCTCCGAGATCCCCCACTCCTGGCGGAGGTGGCAAACTGTCCAGCGACCCAGGCCCGCCGACGGGTAACGTCCGCGCGCATCTTCGTTATCCGACCGGCATCACGGCCTTCTCACACGCAAACGCAGGCGTAGAGCCGCACCCCCTGCGGCGAGAGCCCGCGGGTGATCAGAGGTCCTTACGGGATTGCCACTCCCCACCGTCGTACGTGAAGGCAACCTTGCTGCCTTCGAGGAAAGACGTGCCGCCCCACGCGATCACTTGGAGGCTGAAGCGGTCATGGCTGGCTACTTCAAGCCAATTGAAGCTCTGCGGCTCCGCATTTCGTAGCCTGGTCGAGGTAGCGGTCCCTGCCTGGATGATGATCGCGGAGCCCGCCTTCTCAGCCATCTTCCGCGCGGACTCGGCATAGGTCCTGTGGAAGTGCCCCGCGAGGGCTATGTGCACCCCGGCTTCGCACGCGCCCTTGACTGCCTCATCATGTCGACCGACCGCTTCGCTTAGTTCGCCGCCGGCGCCGATCGGCATCGAGAAGAGCGGGTGGTGGGTGACCAGAATCTTCGTTTTGCTTGAGCTGACCGCCGCGAAGCGCCCTTTCATCAAGGCGATCTGCTCGCGATTGATGCGACCGTCTTTGATCGTAAGCGAACGGGCGGTGTTGATCCCGAGGACGCTGATCTCGTCATTCTCAAACCACGGGCAAAGATCGTTTGAGATGTAGCGCTTGTACCGCTGAAGCGGTGCCGCAAACCGCCGAACGACGTCATAGAGCGGTACATCATGGTTTCCGGGTACCACCAACAGGTTGTGGCCGGCTGCGCGAAGGCGATTCACATAAGCGGCGGCCTGACGAAACTGGCTGACGCGCGCACGCTGCGTGAAGTCTCCGCTTATGATCACCAGATCAGGCTGGCGCGCCTGCAGCCAAGCCTCGGTCGCGGCTACAATCTTGGGGTCGTTGGCTCCGAAGTGGATATCCGAAAGATGTGCAATAGCTGCCATCGCCGCTCAACGGCGATATGGCAAAGGGGGTTTCACGTCGTCCGACGGAGGGCTCCTTATGACCGCTTTTAGGGAGCGCTACGGAGCCTCTGAGCGGCAGGAAGTGGGCGCGCAGCCGCCCAGGATTTTGCTTGATGGGTCTGGATCCTATAAGTTGCCGTGCAGGCGCCACTTGTCCTGGATTCCAAAAACGGACATGCTGAAGTCCCGCTATCCAGATGGGAAAGCTTCATGCGAAAGGTGCTCTGGGGCCTCTTTTTTGCTGTAGCAGGGGGGTGGCCCTCTGCAGTGCTTGCTCAAGCGACTACTCGCCCGTGTGGACCAGTCGAGGTTGCAGGCCCGGCCTGCTTGCTTGCTCGAACCGCCCTGCCAACTTTGCCTCCTGGCAAGATATACTGGTATCTCGACCGATTTCCGTCGAGAGCCGCTGCCGAGCGAGCTGCTGCGCCGGCGAGCGTTGTTGCGGAGGCGTTTGGCTCAATCTGGCTTTTCACCATCGCAACACGAGGTTGGCATGCTCGTGGCGGCAAGCACGTCTCCACCGTTGGGCCGCTCCCGACCGGGCCAGCATCCGCCTATACTGCGGAATATATTCGATCCGTCTTCAACCCTGGCACGACTGCGCCGTTACACGTCCACTCTGGTCCTGAGGCCTTCTTCGCGGTTGAAGGCGATACCTGTCTGGAGACTCCCGCAGGGGTGCGTACCGGGCGGGGTGCGGGCAACAACATGATGATCGAGGCAGGCCCGCCGATGCTCTTGATGGCGATAGGGAAAGTCCCTCGGAAGGGGTTTGCGCTCATCCTTCATGATGCCAGCCAGCCTCCTACAACTCTAACGCAGGCGTGGAAGCCTCAAGGCCTTTGCTCGCGGCAACTCGCAGCTGATCAGGCTCGTTGACGCCCTCTTAGACCCCTCCGCCTAGGCAGTCGACGAATGGCGCGCGAACGCAGCGCGCTAGAGGCTGCTTTCAGGAAGCACGGATTAGCGTTCTAGCGGCAGGAGTGGGCGCATAGCCGTAACGTGGTTAGCGCCGCGGCCGATGCGGCGCAGATGCTGCCAGCGCTTGCCGGCGTCTGGCTAAGCAGACATGTTCGCCTTCCACGCTTAGGGTGAGAAGGTCCAATGCAAATGGCTTCTGGAAGGTTTGTGTCGAAGGCAGCGTCGCTATCGACCGCCATGGCGCTGCTGGTTAGTGCCGCGTCCGCAGCACTGGCGTTCCGCGAACCTGTTCAGCAGACTGGCGGCGCGACGGCTCTCGGCACAGCCCGGCCCAGAAGCACTCCGGTATCTAATCGCATGCTGCTCAACCGCCTGAGCTCTCTTCCGTTTGCATTGAAATTAGCCGGTCAGGCGGAGAACGTCACTGTCGCTGGAGACAGCCTTACCGTCGTAGCTCCGGCCGGCAGTGACCTTTATGCACCAGCTGATGGGCCGGCGAAGGACACAGCTCCCCGTGTGACCTTTACGCCTCGCGGCGACTTCATCTTCTCGGCTCGGGTCGCCCGACCGGAGAGCGGAAAGTATGAAGGTGGCGCCTTGATCATTTCAGCCTCACCCCACCAATGGGCCAAGGTGCTATTCGAGCGGTTGACCGAGACGACGCATGCGGTCAGTTCAAGCGTGGCATCTCCGGTCAGCGACAATTCTTATCACATGCGAATTCCGGCAGGGGCACCCGCTGTTTGGCTCAAGATCGTGCGAGTGGGCGGCTCAGTGATGCTATATGCCTCAGAAGATGGCCAACGTTGGGAGATACTCCGGGACTTCCCGCTTGCCGCTTCCGCAGCAGTGGAAGTCGGCTTCGTGAGTCAGGCGCCTAGCGGCCATCACTACGCAGCTCGGTTCAGCGATGTGCACTATCAATCCACAGCGCTGAAGGATTACTGGCAAGGGATGTAGTTTTGGCCAAAGGCTAGTTTCGCTTAATGCCCTTGGGCAGAGTTGGCGGCTGCCCGCTGATTGCAGACTGGTCTCGGTTTGGCGCAATCTCGGCAGCTATCGATTTTTTCTCCGCTTTATTCTGATTGCAAGTGGGACTCGCTCAACGGCGATATGGCATAGGGGTTTCACGTCGTCCGACGGAGGGCTATCCATGACCGCTTTAAGGGAGCGCTACGGAGCCTCTGAGCGGCAGGAAGTGGGCGCGATGCTGTCAAGCATCCTGCATTCCAAAGCTTCGCATCCACTTACCCGGCTAGTAGGCTCACCGGATTATCAAAACCCGGCGGTCGATAGATAGAACCGGCGGAGCCGACTTCCCACCGCATCGAGCAGTGCGCATTTAGGAAGGTCCTGAAGCCCCGCGGATCGCAATGAGCCGGACGCGCAACCGCCGGCCCTTTCCCCTTCGGCGGACCTAACAAATTGCGATCCAAAGTCCCGACATGTCCGCTTCTGGGAAGCCGGCGGGCACCTTTGAACGGCAGGAAGTGGGCGCCTTGCTGCCATACGGCTTCGCGCCGAGTGGATGGCGGGTTCTGTCAGAAGCTGCCCTTCAAACGAGACCGGCGAACGACCGACCTTGGTCGGGAGCAGCCGCCAAACAAAGATCAGCGCGGCATATTCAGTCCGACGGAGATGCCTGAAAACTCCCTGTCCCACGATTCGTGCGCTTGGCTCCCGTCTCCTCTCTGAAACGTTGCCCCCTTCCCCGTTCATCGAGACAAAATGGCGCCGAGAGTTGATGGTATTTTTGATGGCACCAAGGCAATCACCACTGCACAATTATCACCTATTATCAATGGCTTAAATCACTTTCGCGGCACCCGTAGGGGTCACCAAATTGCCTTCCCAAGGCATTCCAGAACATGCCCTGCGCGGGTGCGACGCCGGTCCGAGCGGCAATGCCGGCCGATCCCGATCCCGCCTACTGAGATACGCCCGTCACTCCGCTCACCGAACCGATGGTGCCCGGCCCGAACGGCGATGTCTATGTCCGCATCTATGGCGCGCTCACGGCGAAGCTGCCGGTGATCGTGCTGCACCGTGGCCCCGCGGCGGCGCAGGTGAAGATCTTCCAGCGTCGATATGCCGACCGTCCAGGCGCCCCCGGTCGGTCGGCGCCGGCGGTTCAGATCTGCGTCAGGCCCCCGTCGACGAACAGCTCCGCGCCGTTGATGAAGCTCGCATCGTCCGACGCCAGGAACAATGCGGCCTTGGCGATCTCCTCGGGCCGACCGACCCGGCCGACGGGGATCTGGGTGGCGAGATAGTCCTTGATCCCCTGCGCCTGATCGCCGCCACCGAACACGTCGTTCAGGCCGATCGTCTCGGTCGGCCCGGGGCTGACCACGTTCACACGGATGCGACGCTCCTTGAGGTCGAGGATCCAGCTCCGCGCCAGAGCGCGCACCGCGGCCTTGCTCGCACCATAGACGCTGAACGCGGGCGTTCCCGAAGAGCCGGCGTTGGAACTGGTCAGCACGATCGAAGCACCGTCCTTCAGCAGCGGCAGCGCCTTCTGCACGGTGAAGATCGTCCCTTTCACGTTCGTGTCGAACGTCCGCTGATACTGTTCCTCGGTGATGGCGCCGAGCGGAAGCATGTCGCCGCCGCCGGCATTGGCGAACAGGACGTCGATCTGGACGTGCCGCTGCTGGACGGCGTCATAGACCTTGTCGATGTCGCCCAGGTTGGACATGTCCGCGCGCACCCCGGTGACTCCGCCGCCGATCTCCTTCACCGCGGCATCGAGCACGTCCTGCCGCCGGCCGGTGATGAATACCGTGGCACCTTCCGCAATAAATGCCTTGGCAGTCGCGAGGCCGATGCCGCTGGTCCCGCCGGTAACGACGACGACCTTCTGGTTGAACCGCTCCGTCATGGTGAATCTCCTGCATATCGGCGGCGGAAGCGCCGCTGTCCCGCTGAGATGCACCCTGAACGCTGGGTCTTGTAGTCAGCAGTTCCGGCACGTAGCGTTCCAGGAAAGGAACGATGATGCGAACGGACCTCAACAATCTGGCTTATTTCGCGGAGGTGGTGCGCCATGGCGGCTTCGCCGCCGCGGGACGCGCGCTCCGCGAGCCCAAGTCCAAGCTCAGCCGGCGCGTCGCAGGGCTGGAAGAGCGTCTGGGACTGCGGTTGATCGAGCGCTCCAGCCGGCGGTTCCGAGTGACGGATGTTGGTCAGGCATTTTACGAACGCTGTCGCGCGATGCTCGCCGAAGCCGATCAGGCCGAGGCGCTGGTGCTGCAGGCGCAGGCGGAGCCGCACGGCCGCATCCGGTTCAGCTGCCCCACCGGCATGGTGGCGCCGGTGTCCGAGGTGATGACGACCTTTCTCGCGCGATACCCGAAAGTGCGCCTGCAACTGATCGCTAGCGACCGGGGCGTCGATCTCATCGAGGAGCGTATCGATGTGGCGCTGCGGGTGAGAACGGAGCTGACCAGCGACGCGGAGCTGACGGTTCGGTCGCTCGGGCGTTCGGTCCGCATCCTTGTCGCCGCCCCGCACCTCGCCAGCCAGATTGCCTCGGTCGAGCAGCTCGCGACGGTGCCGACGCTATCGACCAACGACGAACATGACGTGGTCGAATGGAATCTGACGACCGACGAGGGTGCGAAGCAGACGGTGCAGGTCGAGCCGCGCATGGGCTGCACCGACATGGATCAGCTCCTCAAGGTCGCCTTGGCCGGACACGGCGTAGCGCTGCTGCCGGATCGTGTCTGTCGGCCCGCGCTGAATGCCGGCCAGCTTGTCCGCGTACTCCCGGCCTGGCACGGGCAGGTCGGCATCGTCCACCTCGTCTTCACGACCCGACGGGGCCTGCCCCCAGCGGTGCGGGCATTGATCGACCATCTGGCGCAGTCGTTCCCGCCTGCGATCGGTGTGGGCGCCGGACATCCGACTTGAAGGACTCCGGGGCGCTTGTCGAATGCCGCGCTGAGAAGCAGCTGCGTCCGTGCTTAAGATGCAGCCGCCGCATACACCACCGCTTCGGACTCCACCGCCACGTCCGCCAACGATCCCCGGAATGATACAAGCGATCGATGGACGTATGCCTTGGTGGGCGCCAGGTGGCTTGTCTCAGCCCTCCGCCGCCCCGCCGCTCATCCCAGCGTCGGCCGGATCACATTGGGGATAGCGCTCGTCACGGGTGGATCAGGATAATATTGCGCGGTCTGCTGCGCTTCCTGCGCTGCTGCCGTACCACGTAGCAGCTCGATCAGGCGCAGCGCCTCGTCCAGCCCGGAGGAGATGCCGCCGCCGGTGAGCCGGTCGCGGTCCTTCGTGAAACGGGGATGGCCATCGGCGACTTTCACCAGGGGGAAGCTCGCCAGCAGATCGGGGATGGTCGACCAGTGGGTCGTGGCGGTGTACCCGTCGAGCAGCCCGGCCGCGGCAAGCAGAAGCGCGCCCGTACATACCGAGCAGATCCAGCGGCTCTGTGCGGCCTGCCCGACCAGGAAATCCAGATAGGTGCGATCCGGCCCCCGAACCATCGGCGTCAACGTCGCCGAACTCGCGCCGGGCACCCAGAGCGCGTCGTACGGCGCGGGGACGGGCAAGCCATTCGGTACGTCCAGCACGATCCCGCAGCCGCTGCGGACCGGGCCGGGCTGCAGCGCTACCAGGTCCACCTGCAGCCCCGCCCAAAAGAACATTTCCGATGGCCCGCAGACGTCGAGCAGATCGACGCCTTCGTAGACGGGGATCAATATCTTCGGCTGGGCGGATACGGCCACCATCAACGTATCTCCATCGTGAACGGCTCCGGCGCCTCCGCCAGCGCGGCCGCGGCAATTCCGGATTTACGGAGCATGCGCGGGCCGCCGCCCAGTTCGCCTTGGCGCGTGCGTATCTCTACTTCGACATTGCCCTGCTCCGCGGCTTCGGCCGGAAGCCGGAAGTCCGCGGAGCTTTTCAGATGGGTCTGGCAATTGGCGCAGCCCTCCACATGCCAGCGGCTCAGCACTGCCTCCCGCCCCAGCAAGCGGCGCTCGCCGTCCACCTCCGCATAGGCGGTAATCAGGAACGATCCACGGATCTTGGAACGATCGACGCCGGCGACGTGCAGCGTCCGCTCTTCCTCGGCCAGCGTGGTCAGCAGCAGAGCGTCGCTTGGGGTAGCTGCCGCATGGGCATAGCTATCCAGCGACCCGGGGCCGTAGGTGTAGCCGAGCTGCGATTCGATATCGATACAGTCGTTGGAGGTGTAGACGCCGCCTTCCCGCATCTTGAATGGGTTCAGCGGCGTTTCCATCGTGATGGGCGCATCGGGGTCGCCGCCAGCCGGTGGCGGATTGTTGGCGCCGTACACCGCCCCGGGATCGTTCGAATCGATGGTGAAGCTGGTCGTCGCTCCGTGGCGGCGTTGCCAAATCCAGAAGGTGTAATCGATGAAGCAGTGGTGGAAGAAGAAGATCGGGTCGAGCCCCGCCGTATCATTCTCTCCCATGTCACCATTGGCGCCCGGGATGGGAGACATGTCCCCCTGCCCCGGCACGTCGAAGCCGCCTACGGCCAGATGCATGCTGTTATGCGGACTCTCCAGCGATCGCACCGGTTTTTTAGGGTGCGCGTCGTTCCACGCGCCTTGCGACGTCGTGTTGGAAAACAGCGTGTAATTGGGCGCATTCAGACAGGCGACGAACTTGCTGTAGACTTCTCCCATCACATGCCCGTCGATCGTGATCGTGGAGGTCAACCAGTTCACGATGTTGCCATTCAGGATTTTCACATTCTCGGCATAGTCCGGGAACTTGGCGTTATGGGCTGCCGTCGCGGCCTGATCCGCCGGTGTGCCGACCAATCCCGATAATGGATAGCGCACGGTCTCATAGCCTGCGGGCTTGCTGTAGAGCGCATTGTCGCCTTTGACATTGTCTACGATCGACACCGGCAGCTTGAAAGAGCGCAGGGGATTGTCGATCTTCACCCCGTCCAGTTCGAAGAACTCGTCGGTAAGGGCATGCGGGATACCGTTGCTCCGGGAATCTTCGCTGCACTCGTCCCAGAATGGCAGCATCACGCTCTCGCAGCCCGGGATGCTCTGCAGCGCCTTCTCCAGCGAATGGAGATACGCGCGGTGCCAGGTTGGGAAAAGCACGGTCCCATGCTGACAATAGCCGCCCCACCAGGTGGGATCGGTCTCGCCGGGACCGCGAAACGGCTCCCCGTGATAGCCACCCAGAATAAAGAACGACCGGGGATCTTCCGGATCGAGTTCCTTGATGCCCTTCCAGGCACGCATCAGTGTTTCGAGTTCGGTCTTATTCCCACGGTCGTAATCAGCCTGAATATCTGCAAGCGAACGGCGAACCCCCACCTTCATGACAAGCTCCTCCCCCCATGATCCTGCAAACGATCGCACATCGACATGCATAGTTCATGTAAAATTAGCGCGGTACGATCTGACAAGGATCCAGACCGTGCGACTCAATGCATGCATACAAATGTATCGGAACGATCTTCATTTGGGAATATGGTCATTCTACACAGAGGTAGATTTTCACCATATGATCACAGCACAACTATGATGCTATAGAGGTGCGTGCAGCAGACTTCGTCCCGAATGGATCTATTTATGCTGGAAGGGAAATGGACGTATAGAAGCTACCGGAACGATTCCGATTTTGTCGGGAAAGACGCGGCGACAGCGCTTGCGCAAATCATGGACGAAGGCGTACTCGATCTAGAGATGCGCAGTACGGACATGTTCGGTGGCGGGCTCGGCCTGGGCCAGAACCATGCGCTGTCGCTCGAAGGGAAGCTTCTAGGCGGCGATCCCGTCCAATTTTCGATGATTGGCATCGGCATCGCAGGGACACCGACAGCCGGCTGGCGCTATCACTATCACGGACAGCTGGGCTTCGGCTGGCCGAGCGGAGTCGATCAGATCCCCAGTCTTGTCGGGACGGTGGTTCGCGTCGTGGCGCATGGTGATCATGCACCCGCCGGCGTCACCGCATCCTTCATCGCGGTGCAGCATCGCAACCCGCCGCAGCCGCGCCTGCGCCGCAGGTCGGCGCTGACCATCGGCCTGTGAGCGAAGGCAGCACATCCGGGCCGGATTGGATCAATCGCCCTTAACCCTTGCGGGTGACGGGCAATTCGGTCGTCCTTGCGCTCGCCGGAGCGCGCATGTGCCGGGATCGAGAGCGACCAGCGCGGGCGAGGACACCCGCTTCGCTGCGGACCTCCCGTTGCTGGCTAGGCAGCAATTGTGAAGGTTTGGCGGGCAGGCGCCCGCGCATGGCGCCTGCCGGACGGGCAGCGCGATGTCGCAGGGGCGAGCGCATCGGTCGCGTCCGCAATCGACGTCGGATCGTTGGGCCGGAGAGGAAGGAAAGGATCTGGCTGCCCGCGACCGCGAGCAGCTTGGCGCCTGTGGACATGGCGCACCCGGTCGCGCCGCTGCGGCGCGAGCGATAGACCGACCCCGCAGGATCGGTAGACGCCGGGCCCCGAAAGACCCGGCGTGAACGGCTTACTTCTTGCCGAGCGTGAGGCCGCCGAAGCGCTTGTTGAAGCGCGCGACCTGGCCACCCTGGTCGAGCAGCTGACCGCGACCGCCGGTCCAGGCCGGGTGCGCGAGCGGATCGATCTCGAGCTGCATGAGATCGCCTTCCTTGCCCCAGGTGGAGCGCGTCTCGTACACGGTGCCGTCGGTCATCTGCACCTTGATCATGTGGTAGTCGGGGTGGGTGTTCTGCTTCACATCGAATTCCTTGGAAAAAGCCGCCGGTTTCCGACCGGCAGCGGACGCGCGCGCCTAGCAGAGGCCAGGCGCCAACGCAACCTCATTGCCGCATGCCCCACCAGCGGCGGAGCGCGACGAGCGACCAGATCGCCTCGACCACACCGAACGGCCAGGCCCCCTGGAGGAAGCCATAGGCCGAGCCGAGCAGACAGGCACCGGCAAAGCCGAGCACCCACCAGGTCGAGCGCGCCTCCAGCGCATAGGTGACCAGCATCGCCGTCACCGCGAACAGGCCGAACCAGGTCAGTGCGTCCATGGTCCGGCCCTTTCGTCGTCGACCAGCCGCCTCAGGCGCTGGGCGGATCGGCGATCATCGCGGTGAACTCGCATTCCGCCGCCACTTCGCCGTCGATCATCGCCTTGCCCGCGAACTTGCTGACGCGCGACCGCTTCTGCAAGAATTCGACATGGAGCTTGAGCAGCACGCCCGGCTCCACCGGCTTGCGGAACTTCACGTTGTCGATCGCCATGAAGTAGACGAGCTTGCCCGAGCCGGCGAGCTCCATCGACTCGACCGCCAGCACGCCCGAGGCCTGGGCGAGCGCCTCGACGATGAGCACGCCCGGCATGATCGGACGACCCGGGAAATGGCCCTGGAAGAAGGGCTCGTTGATCGTCACCGCCTTCACCGCCACGATCGACTTGTGGAGGATCAGCTCCTCCACGCGGTCGACCAGCAGCATCGGAAAGCGGTGGGGCAGCGCCGCCATCACCCGCCCGATATCGAGCGGACCGATGTTGCTGCCCCCCTGCTCTTCCCCGCTCACCGCGGTTCGGGCTTGGCCGGCTTGGTCGCGCCGGCGGCCGGACGGGCTGCCGGAGCGGCCGCACCCGGAGCCGCAGCCGCGCCCTGCTGCTGTTGCTGCTGCGCGCGGGCGGCGGCGAGCTGATAGGCACGGCGCTTCAGCTCGTTCACCTGCTGCTGGAACTGCACGGTGCGCTGCTGCGGCTGCCAGTTGGCCGGCGGCGTGATCGAAACGGTCGGCGTCTTGTTCAGTTCGGCGACGACGGTGTCGCTGATGTCCACCGCGTCAGGGGCGTAGACGATCGCTTCCGGCTGCAGGATCACGTTGACCTTGCGCGCGTTGACGACCGAGATCTGCGCCGCGTCATACAGCGCCAGGATCTTCTCGAACGCGAACAGCTCCGCCAGGATCGACGGCATCTGCAGCTTCTGGATTTCCTCGTTCGCCTGGTTCTGCAGGGTCATGAGCTGGGTGTAGTTCGGATCCTTGCGCGCGGCCGCGGCCTGCTCCTCGGCTTCCGAAACCTGGCCGTCCTTGTTGGTGTCGATCGTGGTGATCAGCGTCCGGGCGTCGGTCTGGAACTTGGTCTGGCGCGCCTGGATCTGGTCGCGCACCGGCTTGAAGGTGGTGTCCAGCTGCGCCTCGGCGGCGGTGAATGCCTTCGAGCGGGTGATCACCTCCATCGTGTTGATGGTGGCGATGCCGTTGACCTGCGCCGAGGCCGGCGCAGCGACGGCCATCGCCGCGGAGGCGGCAAGCGCCGCCGCGAATACACGGTTCTTCGTCATTAGAACTGAGTCCCTACGTTGAAAGTGATGAGCTTCTTGTCGTCGCCGGGCTGGCTGACGATCGCCTTGGCAAGGTCGATCCGCAGCGGGCCGAACGGCGAATTCCAGTTGACGCCGACGCCCACCGAGATGCGCGGCGACGCAGTGCTGCCGCGATAGGCCTCGTAGAAGGGCGAGGTCGAGGTGAAATATTGCGTGTTGACCGAAGTGCCGACGCAGGAATCGGTCGTCCCCGCGGCATAGCCGACGGTGCACCGCGTCAGCAGGCCCGAGTTGGTGCCCGAGCTAACCGTGTACAGCGGGTTCCCCGCGCTGTCGAACACCGCATCCTGCTTGACCAGCAGCGTCGGCGAGCCGTCGGCGTTGAACAGCTTCTTGCCCGAGGCATCGGTCGCCTGGGTGAAATAGTTGTTCGTCGTCGGCTGGCGGATCGAGAACAGCGAGCCCATCTGGACATAGATGGACGGACGCAGGCCGAGCTCCGCCGCGCCCGAGCCCAGCGGCAGCTCGAGCTCCGCCTTGGTCAGGTAATAGGCCTTGCCGCCCAGCGCGTCGTCGATGACCTGGTCGCGATCGGTGATCAGCGCCTGGGTGCCCGCCGTGGGGTCGCCGCTATACTGGTAGCGCTGCACCCGCGGGCCGACGCCGCGGATGTCGAAGCCGCGGAACTGCGGCTCGCCCAGGTAAAAGCGATCGGTGATGCGGACCTCGGTGCCGTCGAGGCTCTTGATCACGCCGCCTTCGCCGGTGACCGAGAAGACGAAGCCGCTTCCCAGGCCCCAATATTTCGCGCCGTCGACCCGGCCGCGGACATAATGGACGTCGCCGCCCAGCCCGGCCACGTCGGCGCCGAACGAGATGCGCTGGCCGCGCGTCGGGCGCAGGCGGCTGTTGAGGCTGTCATAGATCAGCGACAGGCCGACCAGCGAGGTCAGGCGGTTGCCCACCGCTTCGCAATAATAGCGGCCGGCCTTGAACGGATCGCACTGGCCGTTGGTGTAGAAGGTCGACTGATCGAGCGTGACGTCGTCCTTGGCGAGATAGTAACGGCCCGACAGCGTCCAGTATTCGGTGAGCGGCAGGCCCGCGACCAGCTGGAAACCGGTCGACACCTGGCGATAGGTGGTGTTGCGGTTGGTGCCTAGATAGTTGAACGAGTTATAGTCGCGGCGGAAGATCGTCGCACCCAGCGCGATGTTGCTGTCGAACAGGTACGGCTCGGTGAAGCCGAGTTCCACCGACTTCGAATAGCTCGAATAATCGGCCGAGATGCTCGCCGTCTGGCCCATGCCGCGGAAGTTGCGCTGGCGGATCGAGGCCTGGAGGATGAAGCGCTCGAGGCTCGAGAAACCGGCCGACAGCGTCAGTTCGCCGTTCGGCTTCTCTTCCACATTCGCGCCCAGCACGATGCGATCGGGCGCCGAGCCTTCCTTGCGCTCGATCTCGAACTTGTCCTGGAAATAGCCCAGGCTGTTGATGCGGTCCTGCGAGCGCTTGACCAGGAAGGTGTTGAAGGCGTCGCCCTCGGCCACGCGCATTTCGCGGCGGATCACCTTGTCCTGGGTCTGGCGGTTGCCGGTGATGTCGACCCGCTCGATATAGGTGCGGTTCGCCTCGCCGATGTGGAAGTTCATCGACATCGTCAGCGCATCCTTGTTGCGCTGGAAGTCGGGGCGAACGTCGGCAAAGGCATAGCCGAACAGGCCGGCGGTCTCGCTCAGCTGCTCGACCGTGTCCTCGACGGCCTTGGCGTTATACCATTGGCCTTCCTTGATCGGCAGCGCGGCGGCGAGCTTCTTGTCGTCGAAGTCGCGGATCGCACTGTCCACCGTCACCGGGCCGAACTTGTAGCGCGGACCTTCCTCCACCACATAGGTGATGATGAAGTCCTTCTTGTCCGGCGTCAGCTCGGCCACCGCCGAGATCACGCGGAAGTCGGCATAGCCTTCGGTCAGGTAGAACTGGCGCAGCTTCTGCTGGTCATAGGCCAGGCGATCCTGGTCGTACGACGTGTTCGAGCTGAGGAAGTGCGAGAAGCTGGCGACCTTGGTCGCCATCTGCGCGCGCAGCTTCTTGTCGCCAAACACCTCGTTGCCGATGATGTTGATCTGGCGGACCTTCGACTTCGCGCCCTCGTGGATCTCGAAGATCACGTCGACGCGGTTCTGGTCGAGGCTGACCATCTTCGGCTCGACGCGCGCGGCGAAGCGGCCCTGGCGGCGATACAGCTCGATGATCCGCGCGATGTCCGCACGCACCGCGGTGCGGGTGAAGATCTGACGCGGCTTGAGCTTGATCTCCTTGTCGATCTTGTCCTGCTTCAGCCGCTTGTTGCCTTCGAAGACGACGCGGTTGATCACCGGGTTCTCGCGGATGCGGAGCACCAGATTGCCGTCCTCGACGCCTTCGATCGCCACATCGGCGAGCAGTTCGGAGGCGAGCAGGTCCTTGATCGCCTGGTCGATCGTCTCGTTGGTATAGCTGTCGCCCACGCGCAGGCGCGTGTAGCTGAGCACCGTTTCCGGCTCGATGCGCTGCGAGCCTTCCACCCGCAGCGACTTGATCGTGCGCACCACCGCCGGCGTAACCGGTGCGGGCGCAGCCTGAGGCTGGGTCGCCGGCGCCGCGGGCTTTGCCGCGGTCTGCGCCTCTGCCGGCGCTACCACGCCCGACAGGATCGTCCCTGCCAACAGCGTAGCCGTCGCCCGCGCGCCCAAATTGCTTGCCTTGATCGCAGTCACCATCCCACCCCAGTCGGAATCCAAATATTGCCGGAACGCGCGCGGCATATTGCCGCCCTGCACGAACCCCCTCAACCGATCAAGCCGGCCAGATGTCTCCACACACCGAAAGCGCCCAGATCGTTGAGCGTCACGAACAGCATCAGCGCGAGGATCGCGAGCATGCCGCCCCGGAACGCCCATTCCATCACCTGCGGCTCCACCGGGCGCCGGCGGACCGCCTCGACGGCGTAGAACAGGAGATGACCACCATCCAGTACCGGAACTGGCAACAGGTTGATGAATCCCAGATTAATGGAGACGAGCGCGATCAGGAACGCGAACTCGATCGGCCCCATGGAGAGTCGTTCGCCCGAAACCTGGGCGATCTTGAGCGGTCCGCCCAGCTCAGACACCGAGCGACGCCCGGTAATGATCTGGCCGAGCCCGTCCACCGTCATGCGGACGATGTCGGCGGTCGTGCGCAGGCCGACCAGCGGCGCTTCGAGCAGCCCCACCGGCACCTGGGTCGATCCCGCCGCACCGATGCCGAGCTGGCCGATCTTGAATTCGTTGCCGAAGCGATCGCGCTCCAGCCGCGTACCGATCACCGCGTCGACGCTGCGCGATGCACCACCACGAACGAATTCGATCCGTACCGGCTCATTCGGCCGCAACTGGGTGAACTGCACCATGTCGGCATAGGTCTCGACCGAGCGGCCGCCCAGGCCGGTGATCCGGTCGCCGGGCTCCAGGCCGGCCTTTGCGGCGGCGCTGCCCTGGAGGACCGTGCCGATCACCGACGGCGTGCGGTTCTCGCCGAACATGAAGGCGAAGGTCGACAGGATCACGATCGCGATCAGGAAGTTCATGATCGGACCCGCCGCGACGATGATCGCGCGCTGCCACAGCGGTTTTGCCTGGAAGGTCTTGGCGCGCTCGCTCGCCGGCAGCTGCAGCCATTCGGGCGAAGGCTGGCTCGCCGGGTTCATGTCGCCCGCGAAGCGGACATAGCCGCCCAGCGGCAACAGGCTGAACTTCCAGCGCGTGCCGCGGCGATCGGTGATGCCGGCGATCTCGCGGCCGAAGCCGATCGAGAATTCCTCGGCCTTCACCCCGAAGAGGCGGCCCGCCAGATAATGTCCCAGCTCGTGCAGGAACACGAGCGGCCCGATCACCAGCGCGAACGCCAGAATGGTGAGCAGGATGCCGGGGGATTGGATCAAGCGACGCAGTCCTTCACTCGCTCAGCCGCATAAAGCCGCGCCTCCTCATCGATCGCCAGCACGGCGTCGAGCGTTTCCGGAGCGGCCGGGTCATAGCGAGACAGCGTATCGGCAGAGATTGCGGCAATTTCAAGAAATCCGATCCGCCCGGCGAGAAAGGCCGCGACGGCGACCTCGTTGGCGGCATTGAGGATCGCCGGCCGCGCGCCGCCTGCCTTGAGCACGTCGATCGCCAGCGCAAGCGCCGGGAAGCGATCGAGATCGGGATTTTCGAACTCCAGCTTGCCGACCGCTGCGAGATCGAGCGCCGGGCACGGCGTCTCCATCCGCTCGGGCCAGGCCAGCGCAAAGGCGATCGGCGTCCGCATGTCGGGGGTGCCGAGCTGGGCCAGCACCGATCCGTCGACATACTCCACCATCGAGTGGACGACGGACTGGGCATGAACCAGCACCGCCAGCTGCTCGGCGGCGACCGGGAACAGGTGGAAGGCCTCGATCAGTTCGAGCCCCTTGTTCATCATCGTCGCCGAATCGACCGAGATCTTGGCACCCATCGACCAGTTGGGATGCGCCACCGCCTGGGCCGGGGTGATCGCGCGCATCGCCTCCTTGGGCGTCGACCGGAACGGGCCGCCGCTTGCCGTGAGGATGATGCGGCGGACGCCCTTGGGCGCGGTGCGATCGAGGCACTGGAACACGGCGTTATGCTCCGAATCGACCGGCAGCAGCGTCGCGCCATGGGCACGGGCGGCGGCCATCATCACCTCGCCCGCCGAAACCAGCGATTCCTTGTTGGCCAGCGCCACCGTGCCGCCCGCCTCCAGCGCCGCCATCACCGGCTTGAGCCCGGCGCTGCCGACGATCGCCGCCATCGTCCAGTCCGCGCCCATGCGTGCGACGTCGCACACCGAATGTGCGCCGCCCATCGCTTCGACGCCGCTGCCGGCCAGTCGCTCCTGCAATGCCGGCAGGCATGTCTCGTCGGCGACCACGGCGCAGCGCGCCCGCGTGCGGATCGCGGCCGCGGCCAGCTTCTCGACATCGCAATTGGCAGTCAGCGCCACGACTTCGAAGGCGTGCGGATTTCGTTCGATCAGATCCAGCGTCGAGGTACCGACCGAGCCGGTCGCCCCCAACACCGTGACGCGCTTCACCACCAGTATCCTCCCACAACCACCTGATGATGGATCGCAAAAAACAAAGCTGCAACCGGGGCCGCGAAGACGAGGCCGTCCAGCCGATCGAGAATGCCGCCATGGCCGGGCAGCAAATTGCTCGAATCCTTCACGCCCGCAACGCGCTTGAGATGGCTCTCATAGAGGTCGCCGATCTGCGAGGCGAAGGCGACGAGTGGCGACAGCGCCACCAACCACCAGCCGATCGCCGTACCCGGCGCGACCGCGACGAACCCCGCCGAGAACAGGATCGCGGCAACCAGGCCGCCGACCAGCCCGGCCCAGGTCTTGTTCGGGCTGATCGACGGCGCCAGCTTGGGTCCGCCGATCGCCCGTCCCGCGAAATAGGCGCCGCTGTCGCACACCCAAACGATGGCCATCGTCCACAGCGTCGCGGCGAAGCCCTGCGGATGGTCGCGAAGCAGCAGCAGGGCCAGGACGGGCAACCCGACATAGACCTGCCCCGCCGCCAGCTTGGCGTTGCGGGTGACGATCGCGACGAAGAAGAAGGCGCCGAAGATCAGGCCCAGCGCCAGGAAACCCGGCCCTGCCGCCGCCGGGCTCAGGATGGCCAGCGGCACCGTCATCACATATTGGGTGAGGCGGCGCTTGCTCTCGTCCTGGGCCAGCAGCGCCCATTCGCCAATCATCAGCACGGCCATCACCGTGATGACCAGCCAGAAGCCCCAGCCGCCCGCCCACAAGGCGGCGAGCGCGAGCCCGACCAGCGCAAGCCCGACGACGGCACGTTTCGGAAGATCGGAATTCTTGCTCACAGGCCCCCAAAGCGCCGCTGACGCCGCCCGAACTGGGCCAGCGCATCGGCCAGCGCACGCTCGTCGAAATCGGGCCACAGCGTGTCGACGAACAGCAGCTCGGCATAGGCCGCCTGCCACAGCAGGAAATTGGAGAGGCGCTGCTCGCCCGAGGTGCGGATCATCAGGTCGAGCGGCGGCAGGCCTGCCGTTTCCAGCTCGCTTTCGAAGCGCGCCTCGTCGATCGCGGCGGGATCCAGCGTGCCGTCGCGCGCCTGTTCGGCCAGCCGCCGCGCGGCCGCGAGCAGTTCCGCCTGCGCGCCATAGTTGAGCGCCAGCACCAGCGTGGGCCCGGTATTGACCGCGGTGCGCGCGATCGCGGCGTCGATCATCGTCACCAGATCGGGCGAGAGCTGGCGCCAATCGCCGATCACCCGCAGCTTTACGCCGTCGGCGACGATCTGGTCGAGCTCGCGCTCGAGGAACTGCCGCAGCAGTCCCATCAGCGCCCCGACTTCCTCTTCCGGGCGGCGCCAGTTCTCGGACGAGAAGGCGTAGAGCGTCAGCACCTCGATCCCGAGCGTGCGGGCCGCGCGCGCGACGCGGCGCACCGCCTCCACGCCCTGGCGATGCCCGGCGACGCGCGGCAGCAGGCGCTTCTTCGCCCAGCGCCCATTACCGTCCATGATGATCGCGACATGGCGGGGCGGCGGGGTCTCGCCGCCCGAAGCGGAGGCCAGCTTAACGGCCACCGCGCCCTGCCCTTCGGGCCGCACCAGAAGCTCCCGGGCGGATCACTTGCCCAGGATTTCCTTTTCCTTGGCCGACGCCGCCGCGTCGATATCGGCGATCGTCGCGTCGGTCAGCTTCTGGACTTCGGTCTCGTGGCGCTTGCGCTCGTCCTCGCCGAACACGCCCTTCTTCTCGTCGGTCTTGAGATTGTCCATGCCGTCGCGGCGCACGTTGCGCGCGGCGATGCGGGCCTTCTCGGCATATTGGTTGGCGAGCTTGGCGAGCTCCTTGCGGCGCTCCTCGGTCAGATCGGGGATCGGCAGGCGCAGCGTCTGGCCGTCGACGATCGGATTGAGGCCGAGGCCGGCCGAGCGGATCGCCTTGTCGACGGGGCCGACGTTCGACTTGTCCCACACCTGCACCGAGAGCATCCGCGGCTCAGGGGCCGAGACGGTCGCCACCTGGGTGATCGGCATGTGCGAGCCATAGACCTCGACGGTCACCGGATCGAGCAGCGTGGTCGAGGCGCGGCCGGTGCGGAGACCGGTCAGATCATGCTTGAGCGATTCCACGGCGCCGGCCATGCGGCGCTCGAGGTCTGCCTTGTCGTAAGCGGCCATTTCGGCTCTCCTTGAAGCTTGGTTGCGGTGGGTTACGCGGCGTCCGCGTCCTGGACGATGGTGGAAGTCCCCTCGCCCCGGAGCACCGAAGCGAGATTGCCCTCGCCGCGGATGTTGAACACCACGATCGGGATATGGTTGTCGCGGCACAGCGCCACGGCGGACGCGTCCATCACCTTCAGATTGTCGGCGAGGACGCGATCATAGCTGAGCGTCTCGTAGCGCTTGGCGGTCGGCACCTTCTTGGGATCGGCGTCGTACACGCCATCGACCGAGGTGCCCTTGAACAGCGCGTCGCACTTCATCTCGGCGGCGCGCAGCGCGGCGGTGGTGTCGGTGGTGAAGAACGGCAGGCCGGTGCCCGCGGCGAACAGCACGACCCGGCCCTTCTCCATGTGCCGCTCGGCGCGACGGCGGATATAGGGCTCGCACACGCTGGCCATCGGGATGGCGGACTGGACGCGGGTCTCGACGCCCACCTTCTCGAGCGCGTTCTGCATGGCGAGCGCGTTCATCACCGTGGCGAGCATGCCCATGTAATCGGCGCTGGCGCGGTCGAAGCCCTGCGCGGCGCCGGCGATGCCGCGGAAGATGTTGCCGCCGCCCACGGTCATGCAGATTTCGAGGCCGCTTTCCTTGGCCTCCTTCACCTCGAGCGCGACGCGCTCGCAGGTCTCGGGATCGATGCCGAACTGACCCTGGCCCATCAGGACCTCCCCCGACAGCTTGAGAAGGATGCGGCGGATGGTCGGAGCGGTCATGAGGTTCCTGATATCTTGAGAAGCGGACAGCGAAGCGGCGCGGACCCTAGAGGAGCCGCGCCGCGCGAACAAGCGTGGATGCCGGGGAAAAGCCGTCGAAACGGCCCCTCCCGGCGCGCCTGATTACTTGGTGAGACCGGCGGTCGCCGCCACTTCGGCAGCGAAGTCGCTCTCTTCCTTCTCGATGCCTTCGCCGAGCTGGAAGCGGACATAGTCCTTCAGCACGATCGCCGAGCCCGAATCCTTCGCCGCCTTGGCGATGACGTCCGAAACCGGAGTCTTGCCGTCCATCACGAACAGCTGGCTGAGCAGGGCGTTCTCCTTGGCGAACTTCTTCACCGCGCCGTCCACCATCTTCTCGATGATCTCGGCCGGCTTGCCGCTCTCGGACGCCTTTTCGGCCGCAATCGCACGCTCACGGGCGAGCACGTCCTGGTCCAGGCCGCTCTCATCGAGCGCCAGCGGGAAGGCGGCGGCGATGTGCATCGCCAGCTGCTTGCCGAGCGGCTCGAGCACGTCGACACCAGCTTCCGACTCAAGCGCGACGAGCACGCCAATCTTGCCGAGGCCCGGGGCGGCCGCATTGTGGACGTACGGGATCACCGCGCCCTTGGCGACTTCCACCTTCTTGGCGCGGCGCAGCACCTGGTTCTCGCCGATCGTAGCGATGTTGGCGGTCAGCGCCTCGTCGACGGTCTGGCCCGACGCCATCTTGGTGCCCTTCAGCGCCGCAACGTCGTCACCGGCTTCCAGCGCCAGCGCGGTGGTCTCGCGGACGAAGTTCTGGAAGATCTCGTTCTTGGCGACGAAGTCGGTCTGCGAGTTCACCTCGACCGCGACACCCTTGGTGCCGGCAACGGCCAGGCCAACCAGGCCTTCGGCAGCGGTGCGGCTCGACTTCTTGGCGGCGGCGGCGAGGCCCTTGGCGCGCAGCCAGTCGGCAGCGGCTTCCATGTCGCCATTGGTCTCGGAGAGCGCCTTCTTGCAATCCATCATGCCGGCGCCGCTCTTTTCGCGGAGTTCCTTGACGGCGGCTGCAGTGATCTCGGCCATGTCTCTATTCCTCAGTTAAAAGTCGGGCGGAGCAGTGCGTGCGCCCTGCCCCGCCCCGATTACGGTTCGATGACGCGGGCGATCAGCCTTCGACGGCTTCCTCGACCGGCGGCTGCTCGGCAGCACCGAAGTCGTAGCCCTGCTGCATCAGCGCTTCGCGGCCGCCACGGGTCGCGGCGATGGCGATGGCTTCGCAGTAGAGGCGGATGGCGCGGCTGGCGTCGTCATTGCCCGGAACCGGGAACGCGATGCCGTCCGGCGAAACGTTCGAGTCGAGCACGGCGACGACGGGAATGCCAAGCGTGTTGGCTTCCTTGATCGCCAGCTCTTCCTTGTTCGCGTCGATCACGAACATGATGTCGGGAATGCCGCCCATGTCGCGGATGCCGCCGAGCGAGAGCTCGAGCTTGTCGCGCTCACGGGTGAGCTGCAGCACTTCCTTCTTGGTGAGGCCGTGCGTGTCGCCCGACAGCTGCTCTTCGAGCGTCTTGAGGCGCTTGATCGAGTTGCTGATGGTCTTCCAGTTGGTCAGCATGCCGCCCAGCCAACGGTGGTTGACGAAGTGCTGGCCGGCGCGGCGCGCTGCCTCGGCGATCGGCTCCTGCGCTTGGCGCTTGGTGCCGACGAACAGCACCTTGCCGCCTGCGGCGACGGTGGAGCTGACGAACTCGAGCGCGCGCGCGAACAGCGGAACGGTCTGCGACAGGTCGATGATGTGAACGCCGTTGCGATCACCGAAGATGTAGGGCTTCATCTTCGGGTTCCAGCGATGGGTCTGGTGACCGAAGTGTGCGCCCGACTCGAGCAGCTGCTGCATGGTGACGACGGGTGCCGCCATAGGGATAACTCCTTCCGGTTGATCCTCTGGGAAGCGGGAATTCGGAACGCGTCCGAACACCGGGTTATGATGCTTCCCATGCGGGGTTGAGGCGGGCCGCTTAGTCGATTGCGCGGCCGGGCACAAGCTGGAACATTATCGGAACATCGCTTGACGGCGGAACAGGAATGGAACATATAGCGATCAGAACGCGATTGATGGAACAGGCAGGAGTCTCGGCGGTTCGAGGTTCTTGGGTTCCGCTGGGATCGGCGTTGAAGATCAGGAGCCGGGTAATGACTGGATTCGCTGTCTTTTTTCTGTTCGGGTCGGCTTTCACGGCCGCCGTCTGGACGCTCTACACAAGCATTCGTCCGCAACTGCACCGCTTCGTCGAATTGTTCGGCATGGTGCGGCCGGTAGCGCTTCCCGCCCCGTCGCCGCGCCTGTCGCGCGTCAGGGTGCGATCGGTCCCGGCACGGATGCCGCGTCCCCAGCCGCAGCGCGCAGCCGCCTGATGCGGCGGTAGGAGCGGATGCTGAACGGGATGCTCGCGAGATAGGCGATGGCGACGATCGCCAGCGTCGTCCAGGGTGCCGAAACCAGTGCCGCGGCAAGGGCTACGAGCACTGCGATTGCTTCGAAGCGAACGTTCTGGCGCAGCCGGATCTTCGGTCCGAAGGTCGCGACGCTGGAGACCATCAGGATCGCGATCAGCACCGTCCACACGGCGATGATGATCGGCGCACGCGTGACGGCCTCGCCGGTCCACAGCCAGAGGTAGACGGGAGTGAGCGCCAGCGCCGCACCGGCCGGTGCCGGCACACCGGTGAGGAAGCCCGCCGACTTGTGCGGCTGCTCCGCGAGATCGATCTGCGCGTTGAAGCGGGCCAGCCGCAACGCGCAGAACAGCGCGTGGAGCAGCGCGACGAGCCACCCGAAGCGGCCGAGCGCCTGGAGCGACCAGAGGTACAGGATCAGCGCCGGGGCGACGCCGAACGAGATCGCATCGGACAGACTGTCGAGCTCGGCACCGAAGCGGCTTTCGGCGCGAACCAGCCGGGCGATGCGCCCGTCGATGCCGTCGAGCACCGCGGCGGCGAGCACCATCAGCACCGCCGTTTCCCAATTGCCGAGGATGGCGAAACGGATGCCGGTAAGGCCGGAGCAAAGGGCAAGGGCGGTGACGGCGTTGGGAAGCACCGCGCGAAGCGGGATGCCGCGCGGAAGCGCCGGCCTGCGCCCCAACCCGCGCCCGATGCGCGGGCGACGGTCGGTCATTGTGCCACCCCGGCGGCGTTCGGAATTCCGCGGCGCGCGATGATCGTCTCGCCGGCGATGGTGCGCTGGCCGAGGATGACCTGGGCGCCATATTCCTCGGGCAGGAAGATATCGACGCGGCTGCCGAAGCGGATCAGCCCGATGCGTTGTCCGGCCACCACCATGTCGCCCGGCTTGACGAAAGCGACGATGCGCCGCGCGACCAGCCCGGCGATCTGGGTGAAGCCGATGCGCAGCCCGTCACGATCCTCGACCACCAGGTGCTGGCGCTCATTCTCGTCGCTCGCCTTGTCGAGGTCCGCGTTCATGAACTTGCCCGAGATGTAGATGACGTGGCGGATCGTGCCGGTGATCGGCGTCCGGTTCACATGCACGTCGAACACGCTCATGAAGATCGACACGCGTACCATCGGCGCGGTGCCGAGCGCGTGGGGGCCGGCGAGTTCCGGCGGCAAGGGCATGCGCTGGATCATCGTGACCAGGCCGTCGGCGGGGGAAACGAGTACCCCCTCCTCCACCGGCGTCACGCGGACGGGGTCGCGGAAGAAGGCGGCGATGCCGAGCGTTAGGAACAGCAGCGGCCAGGTGAGGACGTCCCACACCCAGAGGCTCAGCAGCGCGACCGCAGCGGCGATCAGCACATATTTGCGGCCTTCGGGGTGGATATCGGGAAAACGCCACTTCACCGTCGAGGTACCGACCGGAGGCTTGTCGAGCGATGTCATGGCCGCAGGTGTACCCGTGCGGCCACGGTTTTCCTAGACACTCCTGCACGCCAGGCCCTGCGCCAGCAAAATCCGGGGCAACAAAGCGCGTCTGCGGCGTTGTTGCCCTGGCCAGGATCGGGATCCTTTTCGACGACGGTCGCTTGCATATCCGCCGGAATTTGCGCAACCGATGTCCCCGAAGCGTCATATTTTCGTAAGGAAGCCCATGCCCCCTTCGACCGCCACCGCAAAACGCCGGAGCGCCCGTCGCACCCGCCCGGCCGGTGTGCCCTCGCCGACGATGTTCTTCCTGCAGCAGTTCCTCAAGCGCCCGGTAATGGTTGGCGCGGTCGCGCAATCTTCGGGGCGACTGATTCGCCGCATGCTGAGCAAGGTCGATTGGGCGAACACCAAGCTGTTCGTCGAATATGGCCCGGGCGTCGGCACTTTCAGCCGACCGATTCTCGAGCGCCTCGCGCCCGACGGCAAGCTGATCGTGATCGATACCAACCCCGATTTCATCCGCTATCTTCGCCAGTCGATCGACGATCCGCGCTTCGTCGCGGTGCTCGGTTCGGCATCGGATGTGCAGAAGATCGTGCGCGACAACGGCTTCGAGCAGGCCGACTATATCGCTTCGGGCCTGCCCTTCTCGACGCTGCCCGAGGGTGTCGGCGACGCGATCGCCAAGGCGACCCGCGACATCCTGCGACCGGGCGGCGCGTTCCTGGTCTACCAGTACAACCCCAATGTCCGGAACTTCCTGACGCCGCACTGGAACCATATCGAGCACGAGATGGAGTGGTGGAACATCCCGCCGGCCCAGCTCTGGTGGGCCTGGAAGGACTGAACCTTCGCACCAAACATGAAAAAAGGCGGCCATAGGGTTCCACGGCCGCCTTTTTCTTGATCGAAGCAGCGGGGCGGCGGCACGGCCGCCCCGGCTCGGCTCACCAGTTCCACATCGTCCCGTCTTCGAGGCGGGCGACCGGCAGATAGGCCGGCTTGTACGGATACTTGGCCGCCAATTCCTCGTCGATGTCGACGCCGTGGCCGGGGGCCTCGCCGCAGAACAGATAGCCCTTGTCGAAGCTGTAATCGTGCGGGAACACTGCGTCGGTCTCTTCGGAGTGGCGCATATATTCCTGGATGCCGAAGTTCGGGACCCAGGTGTCGAAGTGGAGCGCGCAGCCCATCGTCACCGGCGACAGGTCGGTCGCGCCGTGGCAGCCGGTGCGGACCTGGTAGAGGCTGGCTAGGTCGGCCAGGCGGCGCAGATGCGTCAGACCGCCGGCGCCGACCACGGTGGCGCGCAGATAGTCGATCAGCTGGTTCTGGATCAGGTCCTTGGCGTCCCAGATCGTGTTGAAGATCTCGCCCACCGCCAGCGGGGTGACGGTGTGCTGGCGGATCAGCTTGAACGCTTCCTGGTTCTCGGCCGGAGTCACGTCCTCGAGCCAGAACAGCTGGTAGGGCTCGAGCATCTTGCCGAGATTGGCGGCTTCCTGCGGGGTGTAGCGGTGGTGGCCGTCATGCAGCAGGTGATGGTCGAAGCCATAGGTCGCGCGCAGCTTCTCGAACAGCTTGGGCACATAGTTGAGCGCCTTGCGCGTATCCCAGCCGGTGACCGAGGGAAGCGCCGCATCGGCGGGCTCGTAATACATGGTGCCGCGGCCGACGCCGTACGCATCCTTGATGCCCGGCACGCCAGTCTGGGCGCGGATCGCCTTGTAGCCCAGGTCGATATATTTGCCGACGGCGTCGACGGTCTGCTCGATATCGGCGCCGTTGGCGTGGCCATAGACCATCACGCCGTCGCGGCTGCGGCCGCCGAGCAGCTGGTAGACCGGCATCCCGGCCATCTTGCCCTTGATGTCCCACAGCGCCATGTCGACCGCGGCGATCGCGCGCATCGTCACCGGGCCACGGCGCCAATAGGCACCGCGATAGAGATACTGCCAGATATCCTCGATCCGGCGCGGGTCCATCCCGATCAGGCACGGGATGACATGGTCTTCCAGATAGGAGACCACGGCCAGTTCGCGGCCGTTGAGCGTGCCGTCGCCGATGCCGTAGACGCCCTGATCGGTGTGGATCTTCAGCGTCACGAAATTGCGGCCGGGGCAGGTCACGATAACCTTGGCCGAAACGATCTTCATCGAGCTACCTCTATAGGCTGTTTGTTGCCGCTGGCCTGACCAATCCGCGCGCCTATGTCAAGAGATTGGCCAGACCTCCGGTGCATACCCTAGGCCGCCCAGATTGAAATTTTCGTCAACGCCAAGAGGTATGTCCCGGCTCAAAATGCCGGCTTGCCAAACACCTGCCGCGTCACCGGGTGGCTGCTGCTGAGGCCGCCATCCACCGCAATCGCCTGGCCGTTGACATAGCTGGCCGCATCGGAGGCGAGGAACAGCGCCACCTGGGCAATCTCTTCGGGCCGCCCGGCGCGGCGCAGCGGATTGAGCTGTCCGAGCCTCTCCTCCTTGCCCTGCTCGCGGGCATAGTCGAACGCCCGCTGGGTCATGCCGGTCTCGATCAGCCCCGGGCAGATCGCATTGACCCGCACGCCGGAGGTGGCGAGCTGCTGCGCCGCGGTCTGCACCAGGTTGATCACCCCGGCCTTGGACGCCGAATAGGGCGTGCCGCCTGCGCCTGAGCGAAGCCCGGCAACGCTTGCCGTGCACAGGATCGCCCCGCCGCCTCTCTCCACAATGCGCGGCGCCGCGTGCTTGATGGCAAGCGCAGGGCCGATGAGATTGACCCGTAGCACTTCCGCCCAAAGTGCTACGTCGGCGTCAAAAATACCCGCAGTGCCGCCGGAGATACCGGCATTGGCGTAGAAGATGTCGATCCCGCTGAACTGCTCACATGCAGTCTCAACAAGGCGCTGCACATCGCATTCTTCGCCTGCATCCATCTCGATCGCCAACGCGCCGCCGAGACCTGCAATAGTCTCGTGAACGCCAGCGTCGCGATCCGCCGCCACCACCTTCGCCCCCTGTGCGGCAAACGCCCGCACCGTCGCCCGACCGATGCCTGACGCAGCACCCGTCACCACCGCCACCTTGCCGGTGAAATCGAACCCGCTGCTCATGCCCCTGCCCTTTGCGCGAAATGCCAGGCCGCCGACGCCAATCCGGGCAAGCGCTCGACCGTCTTCGCCGCCTGCGCGCTCGACGCATTGCCGTCGAGCATCCGCTTCTTGATGCCCTGGACGATGCCCGTCAGGCGGAACAGGTTGTAGGCGAAATACCAGTCGAGATCGGGCACGCCGTCCTGCCCGGTCGCGGCGCAGTAGCGCGCGACCATGTCCTCGATCGTCGGGATGCCCGTTTCCGGCCCCGCCAGCCCCTTCACGCCCGATCGGCCTTCCGGCTCGGTCACCCAGTTCATCAGGAAATAGGAGAAATCGGCGAGCGGATCGCCGAGCGTAGACAATTCCCAGTCGAGCACCGCCAGCACCTGCGGGCGATCGGCGGCGAAGATCATGTTGTCGATGCGATAATCGCCATGGACGATGCTCGTCCGGGTCTGCGGCGGAACGGTGCGCGGCAGGAACTCGATCAGCGCCTCCACCTCGGGCAGGTCGTCGGTCTGGCTGGCGCGATACTGCCGCGTCCAGCGCTCGACCTGGCGGGCGAAATAATTGCCCGGCTTGCCATAGTCGCCGAGGCCGACGGTCTGCGGGTCGATCCGGTGGAGTGCCGCGAGCGTATCGACAATCGCCTCGTAGATGGCGGTGCGCTCGGCCGGCGCCATGTCCGGCAGCGAGCCGTCCCAGAAGGTGCGACCCTCGACCATCTCCATCAGGTAGAAGGGTGCACCGATCACCTGCCGGTCCTCGCACAGCGCATAAGGCCGCGCGACCGGAAAGCCTGTAGGATGCAGCGCGGCGATCAGCCGATATTCGCGCTCGACGGCATGGGCAGAAGGCAGGATCGTGCCGAATGGCTTGCGTCTGAGCACATAGGCTCCGCTAGCGCTTTCAACACGATAGGTCGGGTTGCTCTGTCCGCCCGGGAACTTCGTGATGGTGACTGGTCCGGCAAATCCGGGGATCTGCGCGGTCGCCCAGGTAGCGAGGCGGGTTTCGTCGAGGTCGCTCATGCGAAGGTGATCACGGAGCGGACGCTCGTGCCCTGTCGCAGCTTTTCCAGCGCTTCGTTGACCTGCGGCAGCTGGATGCGCTCGGCGACCAGCGTGTCGAGGTCGAGCTTGCCGTCGAGATAGAGCTGCACCAGCCGCGGCATGTCGATCGGGAAGCGCGTGCTGCCGAGCAGCGAGCCCTGGATCTTCTTGCCGGTCAGGAAGGTGTGGCCCGGCAGACTAACGCTCTGCCCCGGTGCGATCATGCCGAGGATCGTCGCGGTGCCGCCACGCCGCAAAATCTGCCAGGCGAGTTCCGCCGTCGCGGGCCGGCCGACCGCTTCGATCGCATAGTGCACCCCACCGCCGGTCAGCGCGAGCACCTGCTTGGCGATGCCCTCCTCGGTGGGATCAAGCGTGTGCGTCGCGCCCATCTTCTCGGCAAGCGCCCGCTTCTCGGGCACCGGGTCGAGCGCGAGGATCTGCCCGGCGCCGGCGATCCTGGCGGCGTTGATCGCGGCGAGCCCGATCCCGCCCGCGCCGATCACCGCGACGCTCTCGCCCGGCCGCAGCCGGCTGTCGTTGAAGATCGAGCCCGCGCCGGTGATCACCGCGCAGCCGAGCAGTGCGGCCCGGTCCAGCGGCATGTCCTTGGCTATCGCGACACAGGCATTTTCGTGCACCAGCATCATTTCGGCGAAGGCGGAGAGGTTGAGGAACGGCGCGAGCGGCCTGCCATCGGCCAGCTTCAGCCGCGGCTCGGCGTCGGCGGGCCGCCGTGTCGAGGGATCGACGCAGAGCGAGGGCCGGCCGGTCACGCAATATTCGCACGACCCGCAAAAGGCGGTGAGGAAGGTGATGACATGGTCGCCGGGCCGCAGATGGGCGACATCCGAGCCGACCGCCTCCACCACCCCCGCCGCCTCATGCCCCGGCACGGTCGGCACCGGGTGCGGGAAGGCGCCGTCGACGAAGTGGAGATCGGAACGGCACACGCCCACCGCAGCGGTGCGGATCAGTACCTCGCGTGGGCCGGGCTTCGAGACTTGCACCTCCTCAATCGCGAGCGGGGTCTTGGCCTCGAACAGGACGGCTGCTTTCATCGCCCCCTCCTACCGGCTCACGCCGAGATCGCGGGACGAGGCACGATCCGCCTTGAACTCGGCATATTTCCCGAACTCGGCGCGGGCGATCGCGCGGGCATGGACCTCGTCCGGGCCGTCGGCGAGCCGCAGCGTGCGGACGCTGCCCCAATTATGCGCGAGGTCGAAATCGTCGCTCACCCCTGCCCCGCCATGCGCCTGGATGGCGTCGTCGAGGATCTGCAGCGCCATGGCGGGCGCTTGCACCTTGATCATCGCGATCTCGAGTTGGGCGGCCTTGTTGCCGGCCTTGTCCATCATGTCCGCCGCCTTGAGGCAGAGCAGCCGCGTCATTTCGATGTCGATCCGCGCGCGGGCGATGCGCTGCTCCCAGATCGAATGGTCGGAGATACGCTTGCCGAAGGCGACGCGGCTGACGAGGCGCTTGGCCATCGCGCCGATCGCCTCCTCCGCCACCCCGATCGTGCGCATGCAATGGTGGATACGGCCGGGCCCGAGCCGGCCCTGCGCGATCTCGAACCCGCGGCCTTCGCCGAGCAGCAGATTGTCCGCTGGCACCCGCACGTCGCGGAGCACGATCGCGGCATGGCCGTGGGGCGCGTGATCATACCCGAAAACCGAAAGCATCCGCTCGATGGTAACGCCGGGGGTGTCGAGCGGCACCAGAATCATGCTCTGCTGGGCATGTTTCGCCGCGCCAAAATCGGTCTTGCCCATCAGGATGGCGATCTTGCAGCGCGGATCGCCCGCCCCCGAGGACCACCATTTGCGCCCGTTGATCACATAGTGATCGCCGTCGCGCTCGATCCGCGTCTCGATATTGGTGGCGTCGGACGAGGCGACCGCCGGCTCGGTCATCAGGAAGGCCGAGCGGATCTCGCCGCGCATCAGCGGGGCCAGCCAGGCATCTTTCTGCGCCCGCGTGCCGTAGCGGTGGAGCACTTCCATGTTGCCGGTATCGGGCGCCGAGCAGTTGAACACCTCCGACGCCCAGCCAACCCGACCCATCTCCTCGGCGCACAGCGCATATTCCAGATTGGTGAGCTGCTCGCCCTCGAAGACGAAGCTGTCGTCGACATGCGCGCGGCCGGACTGGGGTGGCATGAAAAAATTCCACAGCCCCGCCGCCTTGGCGCGGCCCTTCACCGCCTCCAGCACCGGATTGACCGACCAGCGCTCGCCCGCAGCAGCCGCGGCGCGATATTCGGCCTCGCGCGGGCGGATCTCGGCGTCCATGAAGGCCTTCACCCGGTCGCGGAAATGGGTTTCGCGCGCGTTCAGCGTGAAGTCCATGGCATCGCTCTCCTGTCGTTCTTTGGAGCGAGCCTAACCCGTACCCGATATTCGGTAAAGGGTGGCTACCGATGAAATTCCCGCATACCGACATCAAAAAACCATTTGGGCGCGCCACGGAAACGGCTAAGCTGAGGGGATGCAATCGCCGCCCAAGACCGAGACCACCAACACCAAGCGGTTCCAGGCCAAGCGCGACGCCATCCTGGCCGCCGCCGCCGCCGCGATCAACGAGCAGAGCGCGAAGGGCATGACCTTCGCCGATGTCGCGCGGCGGGTGGGGCTCAACACCACCTCGGTCACCTATTATTTCAAGCGCAAGGAAGACCTCGCCGCCGCCGCGTTCGAGCAGACGCTCGCCTGGCTGCACGACATTCTCGACCAGGCGCTCGCCGAACCCACGCCCGAGGCGCGCGTCGCACGGTTCCTCAGCATCAACATGGAGCGGCTGGCGCGGATCGGCCGGGGCGAGGAACAGGCCGTGGCGATGCTGTCCGACCTGCGCGCGATGGAGGAGCCGCTCAAGGGCAAGCTGCTCACCGGCTGGCGCAACGTGTTCCGCAAGACGCGCAGCCTCTGGGGCAGCGACGGCAATCGCGCCGAGACCGATCTGCGCGGCGCCCGCGCACATGTGCTGCTCGAGAACAGCTTCTGGCTGAACGCCTGGATCACCCGCTACGAGATCGACGAATATCCGCGCGTCGAGGCGCGGCTGATGGACGTGTTCCGCCACGGCATCGCCGCACCCGGCCAAAGCTGGGCGCCCGAATTGTTCGAACTGGTCCATGACGAGCCCGAGCCCGGCCGCGAGGCCTTCCTGCTCGCCGCCACCCGGCTGATCAACGAGCTCGGCTATCGCGGCGCCTCGGTGCAGCGGATAGCCTCGGAGCTCAACGTCACCAAGGGTAGCTTCTACCACCATCTCGACGCCAAGGACGATCTGGTGATCGCCTGCTACAAGCGCAGCTTCGACATCCTCGCCGATGCGCAGCGGCTGGCCGAGGGCCATGCCGGCAGCCAGTGGCAGCGGATCGAGAGCACGCTGGCGACGCTGCTCGACTATCAGTTTTCCGAGCGCGGCCCGCTGCTGCGCACGACCGCGCTGTCCGGCCTGCCCCCGCATGTCCGCAACACGATGCTCGACCGCTCGAACCGGATCGCGCGACGCTTCGCCGGCATGCTGTCGGACGGTATCGCCGAGGGGACGATCCGGCCGATCGATCCGCTGGTCGCCAGCCAGGCGCTGATGGCGCTGCAGAATGCGGCGTTCGACATGCGCAAATGGGCGGGCACGATGCCGCGCGAGCGGGCGGTGGCCTTCTATGCCTCCACCCTCGCCTATGGCCTGTTCGACGATCGCGGGCTGGAGGGCTGACCGCCCGTCAGAGGTGCTTCTTGTCCAGCTTGCGGGCCAGGGTGCGCCGGTGCAGCCCCAGCCGCCGCGCCGCTTCGGAGAGGTTGTAGTTGGTGTCCGCCAGCGTCTGGTGGATATGCTCCCATTCCAGCGTCTTGATCGAGGTCGGCCGCGCCTTGAGCTCGGTATCGACATCGCCGTCGACGCGGTCGAATGCCGCTTCGATATCGTCGGTGTTCGCCGGCTTCATCAGATAGTTGGTGGCACCCAGCTTCACCGCCTCCACCGCCGTGCTGATGCTGGCGAAGCCGGTCAGCACCACAATCCGCATTTCGGGATCGATCTCGTGGAGCTGCTTGACGCAGATCAGCCCCGAACTGCCGCCGAGCCGCAGGTCCACCACGGCGCGATCGGGGGCGAACTCCCGCGCGAGCGGCTCTAGATCCTCAGGGCCGTTGCGCACCTCGACCGTATAACCGCGCCGCTCGAACGAACGCCCGAGGGTGCGGGCAAACACCGCATCGTCTTCGATGATCAAGAGCTTGTGCGCGGTCATTCGCCTTCATCCTCAAGTGCGAGCGCCGCCTGCGGCACGCGGAGCAGCACCTCGGCGCCGCCCGCTTCGCAGTTGCGCGCGGTCAGCGTGCCGCCCAGCGTCCGTAGCACATTGTGGGTCAGGAACAGCCCCAGACCGGCGCCCTGCTTGCCCTTGCTGCTGTTATAAGGGTCGCCGATGCGCGGCAGGATCTCGTCGGGAAAGCCGCGGCCATCGTCGCGGACGGACAGGACCAGCGCCTCGTCCTGCTGCCCGACCGACAGCCGGATCCGAGTCGCCCCGGCCTCCACGGCATTGTCGAGCAGGTTCACGATCGACTGGCCGAGCGCGCGATCCGCGACGATCGGCAGATCGCTGCCGAGGCGATAGTCCAAGATCACGCTATCGTTGCGCGGCCAAGCCTCCACCAAGCCGGTGACGAAGCGGCGCAGCGTCGTACGCTCGGGCGCCTCGCCGCTGATCTCGCCGGCTGCGAACAGGATGCCGGCGACGATCGCCTTGCAGCGCGCCACCTCGGCCTGCATGTCGGCCACTTCGGCGCTGAGCTGCGGGTCCTTGGCGATCTTCCGGTCCGCGCGCCAATCGCCCAGCGCGACCGAGATCGAGGCGAGCGGCGTGCCCAGTTCATGCGCGGCCCCGCTGGCGAGCAGACCCATGCGGACGATATGCTCCTCCTCCGCGGCGCGCTGGCGCAGCTCGGCAAGGCGTGCGTCGCGATCACGGAGGTTGCGGGCGATCCGCGTGACGAACTGAACGATCAGCGTCGCGGTGAGCGTATAGTTGAACCACAGCGCGAACAGGAACGCGCCCGACAGCGACGTCGACAGCATCGGCGGCAGCGACAGCGGCCGATGCACCACGGCCAAAAAGGCGAAGGCGGCGCTTGTGAGAAATACCAGCGCCCAGCTGGAGGCAGTCTCCAGCAGCACCGCGCCCAGCACCACCTGCAGCAGATAGAGCGAAACGAAGGGATTGGTCGCACCGCCGCTGAGGTAGAGCAGAACGGTAAGGCACATCACGTCGACCAGCAGCCCGGCCATCACCTGCGCGTTGGTCGCGGGGCGGAGCGCGCGCGCCGGGTACATCGCCAGGTTGAGCGAGACCAGCACGCCCACCGTGACGAGCATCGGCACCAGCGGCAGGCGCACGTCGAAAAACAGGTGGACGCCGAGGATCGTGGTCAGCTGACCGGCAACCGCCAGCCAGCGCAGCTGGACCAGCAGCAACAGGTTGCGGCGGGCGGCGTCCTCCGGCGTCGCCGTGGTCATGCGTCTCCGCGCCCGCGCCATGCCCGCCAGGCAAACCAGGCGGTCAGCAAGGCGAGGCCGAACCAGGTCAGTGCGTAGACGAGATGGTTGTTGGTGAAGCGGACGACGGTCATGCCGCCGCGCGGCCACCCGTCGCCACTGCGATCGGCATCGATGAAATAGGGCGCGAGCTGCGGCAGCCCCTGCCCCATCGCAGCCACGTCACGCGAATACCAGCGATTGGCGGCGGGATCGTTGGAACGGAGGAAGCCGCCCTTGGGCTCACTCAGGCGGAGCAGGCCGGTGATGCTGACCGGCTTCACGCTGGTGGTGATGCAATCGGGCAGCTGCTGGCCCTCGGGCAGGAAGCCGCGATTGACGAAGACGGTGAAGCCGCGTGCGGTGACCAGCGGGGTCATCACCCACTTGCCCGGCCCCAATTCGGTAACGGCCTGGGCCAGCTTGGTGCGGCAGGGAAGAAAGGTGCCGGAGACGCTGACCCGGCGATACGTCGCTTCGGCATTCACACCCGGCCATTCGGCGGGCCCGGGGGCGGGAACCGGCGCCATGGCCAGCCCCCGCTCTACCCGGTCGATCAGTGCCAGCTTCCAGGCGCGCCGCTCGACCTGCCAGATGCCGAGGCCGAGGAGGATGGCGATCATCGGCAGCAGCGCGATCGCCATCCAGTTGCGGGAAGCCGGCCGGCTCACATGCCGGCGCCGGAAGCCATCCCGGGCATCATGTTGAGGTTCATGTTGAACATCACCCAAAGCGAGCCCGCGAGCGCGATGACGATGATGATGATCGTGAACACCAGCGCCATCAGGGTCCAGCCCTGCTCCGACTTGCTGTTCATGTGGAGGAAGTAGATCATGTGGACGACGATCTGCACCATCGCCAGCGCCGCGCAGATCGCCACCGCCACGCGGGTGTCGGCAATCCAGCCGCCCATCACGATCCCGAAGGGGATCGCGGTGAGGACGACCGAGAGCAGGAAGCCGGTGATGTAGCCGCCGCGGGTCGAGTGCGGCGCGTCGTGGCCATGGTCATGCCCGTGGGCGTGCCCATGGGCGTGGGTGTGGGTGTCCGCGCTCATCGCATGGCTCCAAACAGGTATACGAATGTGAACACGCCGATCCAGATCACGTCAAGGAAGTGCCAGAACAGCGACAGGCACTGCAGGCGACGGACATTGGCCGGGATCAGGCCCTTGCGGCCGATCTGCACCATCAGCGTGAACAGCCAGATCAGGCCGAACGTGACGTGCAGGCCGTGGGTGCCCACCAGGGTGAAGAAGGAGGAGAGAAACGCCGAGCGCCACGGACCCGCACCTTCATGGATGAGGTTCGAGAACTCGTAGAGCTCGATGCCGAGGAAGGCGGCGCCGAACAGTGCGGTCAGCAGCAGCCAAGCCTGGACGGCACCCTTGCGCTGTTCCTGCATGGCGATCATCGCGAAGCCATAGGTGATCGACGAGAACAGCAGCATCGCCGTGTTCACCGCCACCAGCGGCAGCTCGAACAGCTCGTGGGAGGTGGGGCCTCCCGCATAGCTGGTGCCATAGACGCCCCATGCCGCGAACAGCATCGCGAAGATGAGGCAGTCGCTCATCAGGTACATCCAGAAGCCGAGCAGCGTGCTGCCGCCGGGTTCGTGATGCTCCTCCTCGAGCTGGTAGAAGACGGGCGTGTCGCCCGTCGGTACGGTCGTGGCGCTCATCGCGTCAGGCTCCATGGCGCGCGAGCACCGTGGTGCGCGCATTCTCGGTTTCGGTCACTTCTTCCGCAGAGATGTAGAAGTCGCGATCATAGTTGAAAGTATGGGTGATCGCCGTGACGAGCAGGCCCAGGAACGATGCGGCCGCGAGCCACCAGATGTACCAGATCATCGCGAAGCCGAACGCCAGCGAGAAGCCCGCCAGGACGATACCAGCCCAGGTGTTCTTCGGCATGTGGATCGGCAGATAGCCGGAGACCGGACGCACCGCGCCGCGCGACTTCATGTCATACCAGGCATCCAGGTCGTGGATGACCGGCGAGAACGCAAAGTTGTAGGCCGGCGGCGGCGACGAGGTCGCCCATTCCAGCGTACGTGCGTTCCAGGGGTCGCCGGTCTCGTCGCGCAGCGCCTCGCGGTTGCGGATGCTGACGAATATCTGGAGCAGGAAGGCGGCGATGCCGACCGCGATGATCGCGGCGCCGATCGCGGCGACCACGAACCAGATCTGCAGGCTCGGATCGTCGAAGTGGCGCAGGCGACGCGTCACGCCCATCAGGCCCAGGACATAGAGCGGCGTGAAGGCGACCCAGAAGCCGACGACCCAGCACCAGAAGGAGACCAGGCCCCATTTCTTGTCGAGCTTGAAGCCGAAGGCCTTGGGCCACCAGTAGTTGATGCCCGCGAACATGCCGAACAGCACGCCGCCGATGATCACGTTGTGGAAGTGCGCGACTAGGAACAGCGAGTTGTGCAGGACGAAGTCGGCCGGGGGCACCGCCAGCATCACGCCGGTCATGCCGCCGATCACGAAGGTCAGCATGAACGCGATGGTCCACATCATCGGCAGTTCGAAGCGGATGCGGCCCTTGTACATGGTGAACAGCCAGTTGAAGATCTTGGCACCTGTCGGGATCGAGATGATCATCGTGGTGATGCCGAAGAAGCTGTTCACGCTCGCGCCCGAGCCCATCGTGAAGAAGTGATGGAGCCAGACGAGGTAGGACAAAATGGTGATGACCAGCACGGCGTAGACCATCGAGGTGTAGCCGAACAGGCGCTTGCTCGAGAAGGTGGAGGTAACTTCAGAGAAGACGCCGAATGCGGGCAGGATCAGGATGTAGACCTCCGGGTGGCCCCAGATCCAGATCATGTTCACGTACATCATCGGGTTGCCGCCGGCGGTGTTCGTGAAGAAGTGCGTGCCGACATAGCGGTCGAGGCTGAGCATCGCCAGCACCGCGGTCAGCACCGGGAAGGCAGCGACGATCAGGATGTTGGTAGCAAGCGCGGTCCAGGTGAAGATCGGCATTTTCATCAGGCCCATGCCCGGCGCGCGCATCTTGACGATGGTGGCGACCAGGTTGACGCCCGAGAGCAGCGTGCCGACACCCGCGATCTGCAGGGCCCAGACATAATAGTCGACGCCCACGTCCGGCGAATAGTCGAGGCCCGACAGCGGCGCCATCGCCAGCCAGCCGGTCCGCGCGAACTCGCCGATGAAGAGGCTCGCCATCACCAGCGCCGCACCCGCCGCCGTCATCCAGAAGCTGAAATTGTTCAGGAACGGGAAGCTGACGTCGCGCGCGCCGATCTGCAGCGGCACGACGAAGTTCATCAGGCCGGTGACGAAGGGCATCGCCACGAAGAAGATCATGATCACGCCGTGGGCGGTGAACACTTGATCATAGTGATGCGCGTTGAGATAGCCCTCGTTGGCGCCGAACGCCATCGCCTGCTGGCCGCGCATCATGATCGCGTCGGCGAAGCCGCGCAGCAGCATCACCAGGCCCAGCACCATGTACATGATACCGATGCGCTTGTGGTCGACGGTGGTGAACCACTCCTTCCAGAGATAGCCCCACAGGCGGAAATAGGTCAGCGCGCCGAGAAGCGCGATGCCGCCGAGCGCCACGCCACAGAAGGTGGCGACGACGATCGGCTCGTGGATCGGCAGGCTCTCGATCGAGAGCCGGCCGAAGATCATCTTCAAAGTGTCAGACATGGCAGTGCTCAAGCCTCGCCCGCCGCCGCGCGGCCGGGATAGGCCGGCGCGTCCGTGCGGGTCATGTTACGGTTCGAATCCGCGCCGGGCTCGCTGTGCCCGGCGGGAGCGCCGTGCGGATGGGTCAGGTGCGGACTGGTCTTCATCTCGTCCGGCGACTTCATCAGCGCGCCATCGGCGCCTTCGCCCGGGCGATCGTTTACCGCAGGCGCGACTTCCTGGGCACCCGCACTATGGTGCATCATGCCGTGGCCGCAGGCGGTGCCGGGCTTCACGCACATTTGCACGACGCGATCGAACAGGCCGCCCTCGACCGTGCCGAAGTGCATAGCGGGCACCTTCTCGCTCGGCTTTTCGAGCGTGAGATACTGGGCGGTATCGAGCGCCCTCGCGGAAGCCTTGGTCTTGGCGACCCACTGGTCGAAGCCCGCGGCGTCCACCGACTGGGTCGGGAAGTGCATGTAGGAGAAGCCCGCGCCGCTATAGTTGGCGCTCTGGCCCTCGAAGGTGCCGACGCGGTTCATCACCGCGTGGAGCTTCGTTTCCATGCCCGGCATCGTGTAGATCATGCCCGCCAGCGCCGGCACGTAGAAGGTGTTCATCACGCTCGACGAGGTCAGGCGGAAACGCACCTGGCGATCGGCCGGAAGCACCAGCTCGTTGACCGTGGCGACGCCCTGCTCGGGATAGATGAACAGCCACTTCCAGTCGAGCGAGACGACCTGGATCTCCAGCGGCTTCTGGTCCGCCGGGATCGGCTTGCCCGGCGCGATGCGGTCCAGCGGACGATACGGGTCCAGCTGGTGCGTCGTGAGCCAGGTCAGCGCGCCGAGCGCGATGATGATCAGCAGCGGTGCCGACCAGATCACCAGCTCGATCCGGGTGGAGTGATCCCAGTCCGGAGCGTACTCCGACTCGGTGTTGCTCGCGCGATACTTGATCGCGAAAACCACCGTCAGGACCATCACCGGCACGATGATGAGCAGCATCAAAAACACCGACCAGAGGATCAGGTCGGCCTGCTGCCGTGCAACATCGCCGGATGGATTCATCACGACAAGGTCGCACCCGCCGAGGATCAGCGGGGCAGCGAGGGTAGCGATCAGGGCCGTCGGCCTGAGGGCACGACGGAACGGGGTCATGGATCGAAACATAGCGGCCGCGAGTTAGGAGGGGTTGTGCGGGTGCGAAATAGGACAATTTGTCCCATGGCTGCAACCCGAGAGTTTCCCTAGGTGCTTTCCCCAAAGCTTTGCGGTAGACATATCCCTATGGCCAATGCTCAGCTTGGTTCGACGCAGATCGAACATGACGCCCGCCTGATCAACACCTCGCACGGTGACGATCACCTCCGCCCCGGCGATATCGCCATCGGCGTGATCATCGGGCGAACATCCGAGTTTTTCGACTTCTTCGTCTACGCGATCGCCTCGGTGCTGGTCTTCCCGGCGCTGGTGTTCCCCTACATGGACCGGGTTAGCGGCACGCTCTGGTCGTTCGCCCTCTTCCCGCTTGCGTTCATCGCTCGTCCTATCGGCACGCAGATCTTCATGCGCGTTGACCGCCGTCATGGACGCGGGGCGAAGCTCACCCTGGCGCTGTTCCTGCTCGGCACCGCGACGGTGACCATGGCGTTCCTGCCCGGCTACGAGCAGGTCGGTATCTGGTCGGCGATCCTGCTGGCGGCGCTCCGCGTGCTGCAGGGCCTCGCCCTCGGCGGCGCCTGGGACGGCCTCGCCTCGCTGCTGGCGCTGAATGCCCCGCCCTCGCGTCGTGGCTGGTACGCCATGGTGCCGCAGCTCGGTGCCCCCCTCGGACTGATGGTAGCGAGCGGCCTGTTCGCCTATTTCATCAGCGCACTCGACTCGGCCGACTTCATGAGCTGGGGCTGGCGCTATCCGTTCTTCGTGGCCTTCGCGCTCAACGTGGTCGCGCTGTTCGCCCGCCTGCGCATGGTCGTGGCACCCGAATATGTGAAGCTGTTCGAGAGCCGCGAACTGACCCCCTCGCGCGTCACCGCGACGATCAAGGCGCAGTGGCGCAACATCATCATCGGCGCCTTCGCACCGCTGGCGAGCTTCGCGCTGTTCCACATGGTCACGGTGTTCCCGCTCTCCTGGATCGCGCTCTACACCAACGAGGACCTCACCCGCTTCCTGCTGATCGAAGTCGGTGCGGCTGCCTGCGGCGTCGTCGCGATCGTGATCTCGGGTATCCTTGCCGATCGCATTGGTCGCCGTTCGCTGCTCGGCTATACCGCCGCCGCGATCGCCGCCTATTCGGGCTTTGCGCCGCAGTTGCTCGAAAAGGGCAATGCGGGCGAGACGGTGTTCATGGTGCTCGGCTTCATCCTGCTCGGCTTGGCCTTCGGCCAGTCCTCGGGTGCGGTCGCAAGCAACTTCCCGAAGCGCGCTCGCTACACCGGCGCGGCGCTGACCTCTGACCTCGCCTGGCTGTTCGGTGCCGGCTTCGCCCCGCTGGGCGCGCTGCTGCTGGCCGCCAACTGGGGGGTGATCGCCTCGGGCCTGTACCTGCTCTCGGGCGCTGCCGGCACGCTGATCGCGCTGTTCTTCAACAAGGAACTCGGTCGCCGTCTCGACTGACCTCGGCGCGGCTTGCCTAAGCCACGCGCGACCTTCAAAGGCCTCCTGTCCGCACCCGCGTTCAGGAGGCCTTTTGCATGACGTCCCCCACCGGCATCGCCCCCACTGGTATTGAACGCCTGGTCGCCATCATGGAGCGGCTGCGCGACCCTGAGCGCGGCTGCGAATGGGACGTGGCGCAGACCTTCGAGACGATCGCGCCCTACACGATCGAGGAAGCCTATGAGGTGGCCGACGCGATCGAGCGCGGCGACATCGCCGAGCTGAAGGACGAACTGGGCGACCTGCTGCTGCAGGTGGTGTTCCACGCCCGCATCGCCGAGGAAGCCGGCCAGTTCGCGCTCGCCGACGTGGTCACCTCGATCAGCGACAAGATGGAGCGCCGCCATCCGCACATCTTCGGCGACGTCGCCGAGGGCGGCCACCATCTCTGGGAAGTCATCAAGGCAGAGGAGCGCGGCGCCAAGGGGGCGTCGAGCGCGCTCGATGGCGTGGCGATCGGCCTCCCCGCCCTGCTCCGCGCCGAGAAGCTCCAGAAGCGCGCGGCGCGGACCGGGTTCGACTGGCCCGATGCGACGGGCGCGCGGGCGAAGATCCTGGAGGAACTGGAGGAAGTCGAGACCGCCGAGAATGACGCGCACCGTGCCGAGGAGGTGGGCGACCTGCTCTTCGCGGTGGTGAACTATGCCCGCAAGCTGGGGGTGGAGCCCGAGGCGGCATTGCGGGCGGCGAACGCAAAGTTCGAGGGGCGGTTCAAGGCAATGGAGGAGCGCGCCGGCGAGGCGTTCGTGGGACTCGACCTGGAGGGCAAGGAAGCGCTCTGGCAAGAGGTGAAGCGGGGGTGATGGCGTAAGTCACCCTCACCCCCCCACCGCCTTCGGCGGCGGGTCCCCTCCCTCTCCCAAAGGGATAGGGCCATATTCCCTCTCCCTTTGGGAGAGGGAGGGAGCGGCGAAGCCGCGGAAGGGTGAGGGTGAGAAACCGAGCGGAGGTTACCCCCGCGTGACGAACCGCTCGTAATCGCGCGGCGCCATGCGGACTTCGTAGACCGCCTGCTCGTCCTCGATATGCTGCTCGATCACGTCGCCATGCTGGTGCAGCCATGCCGCAGCCGCGCCATCGGCGGGATCGAGCCGCAACGTGTAGCGGCGATGCCCTTCGGTGAGCCGCCCGGCGACGGCTTCCACCAGCGAGTCGACGCCCTCGCCCGTCAGCGCCGAGATCACCCGCACCTCATCGGTCCGGCGCGCAGCCATCGCCAGCGCCTCCTCGCGCTGCTCCTCGTCGAGCAGGTCGAGCTTGTTCCACGCCTCGAAGCGCGGCGTCTGCTCGGACACGCCGATTTCCTGGAGCACCTTCTCGACATCGACGCGCTGCGCCTCGGTGTCAGGATGCGCGATGTCGCGGACATGAATCAGCAGGTCGGCCGAGACCACCTCTTCCAGCGTCGCCTTGAAGGCCGCGACCAGCTGGGTCGGCAGTTCGGAGACGAAGCCCACCGTATCCGACAGGATCGCCTTGTCGATTCCCGGCAGCGAAATCTGGCGCAGCGTCGGGTCGAGCGTGGCGAACAGCAAATTTTCCGCCATCACCCCGGCACCGGTCAGCCGGTTGAACAGCGTCGACTTGCCGGCATTGGTATAGCCGACCAGCGCCACCACCGGCCAGGGCGCACGCTGTCGTCGGTCGCGGTGGAGGGTGCGGGTGCGGCTGACCTGGTCGAGCTCGCGCCGCAGCCGCGCCATGCGGTCGCGGATCAGCCGGCGATCGGCCTCGATCTGGGTTTCGCCCGGGCCACCGAGGAAGCCGAAGCCGCCGCGCTGGCGCTCGAGGTGGGTCCAGCTGCGCACCAGTCGGCCCGCCTGATAGTCGAGATGGGCGAGTTCGACCTGCAATCGCCCTTCGGCGGTACGCGCGCGCTCGCCGAAGATTTCGAGGATCAGGCCCGTCCGGTCGATCACCTTGCAGCCGAGCGCCGTCTCCAGATTGCGCTGCTGCACGGGCGTGAGGCCCGCGTCGAACACCGCAAGCTGAAGCTCGCCGTCGCGCACCGTCTCGGCCAGGGCTTCCACCTGGCCCGAGCCGATCAGCGTGCCCGGCTTGGGCTGGCGCAGTCGAACGGCAACCCGCTCGACCACGTCCACGCCGATCGCCGCGGCGAGGCCGGCCGTTTCCTCCAGCCGCGCCTCGGCGTCGCGCGAGCTTCCGCCCATGTCCGGATAGACGACGAGCGCGCGTGCGCCCCGCGCGAATTCGTCGGGGTCGCGCTCGAAACCAGTGCTCATGCGAGGATCAATCCTCGTCGCCGCCGTTGGTTTCCTCGGCGAGGTTCAGCGGGTGCGCGGGCTGTACGGTGGAAACCGCATGCTTGTAGACCAGCTGGGCCATGCCCTCGCGCTGGAGCAGCATGCAGAACAGGTCGAACGCGGCGATCTGGCCCTGCAGCATCACGCCGTTCACCAGGAACATGGTGACGTTTTCCTGCTGCTTGCGGACCGCGTTCAGGAAGATCTCCTGCAGCACCGGGTTCTTGTGCTGATATTCGCCCGCAGCCGTGAGCAGCGCGGCAAGGTCCATCGGGCCCGACGGCATGATGGTGGAAATGGCATGCTTGTAGATCAGCTGCGACTGGCCGTCGCGGCGGAGCAGCACCGAAAAATTATCGAACCAGGTGACGATCCCCTGGAGCTTGACGCCCTTGACGAGGAACATCGTCACCGGCGTCTTCGACCGGCGTAGTGAGTTGAGGAACAGGTCCTGAAGCGAAGTCTGCTTCTCTGCCATATGGTGGCTCCATTTATTCTTGGCGGGATTTGTCCCGCGGTGCGCCGTTCCCGGCGTCAGGGTCGGCGCCACCCCGGCGCCGGGATCCAATCTAGGGGCTTGTGGCGCTTCCGTCCATAGCTCCGCTGCGGCCGGTTCGGGACAGGATTGCGTCGCACTTCCGCCAAGTTCCGCTGGTGCAATGAACAGCATTTGGGGGAGAAGGCCATGCTCAGGATCGTCGGTGCGATTGTTCTCGTGTGCGCAGCAACGGCGTCGCCACAGGATGCGGGTTCAACCGACGACGAGATCGTCGTGACCGGCAGCAGCCGCGACTACAAGCTGACCGGCGAAGAATTTGCCGCGGCCTTGAAGGCCTTTCGCAAGTATCGGCCGTCCTTCGCACGCGATAGCGGGCTCTGGTTCGAGGTTTCGGCACGCGGCGGGGATCCATCGCTCACGGGTGTGCAACTGGCATTGACCGACGGGCGGGCCCGCCTCCCGCTGGCGATGGGCACCGATCACCGCATCCGAATCCCGGACCTCGCCGGCGAAGGCTGGCGCCTCGTTCATGCCGGCCGGCCGGCGCCGATCCGGATCCGCCCTTGGGTGGTCTCCCCGCGAACCGACCCCGGTAATCTTCGCCTGGGCGACCTGCAGGTGCAATGCCGGGTCGGCTGGGCCATCGCGCGGCAGTCTGCCTCATTCATGGTCGCGGGCATGTTCGACATGATCGGCGGCTGCGCGAGCGCGAAGATCGCGCTGTACCAGGAACTGGGCCGCCCGATCGCGTCGGCAGTGCTGATCGAAGGCAGCCGACAGGCAACGGTGCCGACGTTGCACGACACCGCCCTGCGCATGCCGACCTACCTGAAGGGCTACACCTCCGAGGCGCGGCTGCGCGTCACCTATCGCTGAGGCCTGGTGCCGCTCAATCCTCGCGCGCGTCGGTGATGCCGAGCAGCTTGAGCTTGCGGTGCAGCGCCGAGCGCTCCATCCCGATGAAGCTCGCCGTGCGCGAGATGTTGCCCGAGAAGCGGCGGATCTGCACCCGCAGATATTCGCGCTCGAAGCTCTCGCGCGCTTCCTTGAGCGGCGCGCCCATGATCGCGTTGGAGGCCATGCCGCCGCCGCTGTCGTTCTGTCGACCCAGCACCTCGGGGGGCAGCAGGTCGACGTCGATCCGGCCGATCCGGTCGCCGGGCGCCAGGATCACGGTGCGCTCGACGACGTTGCGCAGCTGGCGGACATTACCCGGCCAGTCATAGCTCTGCAGCGCCACCATTGCGTCGGCGGCGATCTCGGGCGTCGGCACACGCCGCTCGGAGGCATAGTGCGCCACATAATGCTCGACCAGCGCGGGGATGTCCTCGCGGCGATCGGTCAGCGCCGGGATCGGCACCGGCACCACGTTGAGCCGGTAATAGAGGTCCTCGCGGAAGCGGCCCGCGGCGATCTCCGCCATGAGGTCGCGGGCGGTGGCCGAGACGACGCGGACGTCCACCTTCACCACGCGGGTGCCGCCGACGCGGCTGAAACTCTGGTCGGTGAGCACGCGCAGGATCCGCGCCTGGGTGGCAACCGGCATGTCGGCGATCTCGTCGAGGAACAGCGTGCCGCCATGCGCCTGTTCGAGCAGGCCGGGGCGGACGAGGTCGCCGCTTTCCTCGACGCCGAACAGTTCGTCGTCGACCCGGTCGGGCGTCATCCGCGCGGCACTGACGATCACGAAGGGCGCGTCGGCGCGCTGGCTCCAGCCATGGAGCAGCCGTGCGGCGACTTCCTTGCCGACGCCCGCACCGCCGGTGATCAGCACCCGGCTGCCGGTCGAGGCGACGCGCTTGAGGGTGGCGCGCACCGTGTTGATCGCGGTCGAGGTGCCCTGCAGGTCGGTCCCCCGCCCCGTCACCGCGCGCAGCGAGGCGACTTCGCGACGCAGCCGCTCGGTCTCCGTCGCACGCGCCACCATCAGCAGCAGCCGCTCGGCCTCGAAGGGCTTCTCGATGAAGTCGGAGGCGCCGCGGCGGATCGCCGCCACGGCGGTGTCCAGATTGCCATGGCCCGAGATGACCAGCACCGGGATCGAGGGATCGCGCCGCTTGATCTCGTCGAGCAGTTCCAGCCCGTCGAGCCGCGAGCCCTGCAGCCACACGTCGAGCAGCACCAGGCTAGGCCGGCGCTCGGCGATGGCCTCCAGTGCCGAGTCGCTGTCGGCGGCGTTGCGGGTGGCGTACCCCTCGTCCTCCAGCACGCCGGCTACCAGTTCGCGGATGTCGCGCTCGTCGTCGACGACGAGAATGTCCAGGCTCATGTTCTGCTTCCGATCCGGGTGAGCATGGCCGGGCGCGCGTCCTTCGCGTCGTCCGGCGTCTCCGTGAGTGCGACGCTGGCGAGCATCGCGGTATCGAAGCACAGCGTCACGAGCGTGCCGCCGCCGGGGCGGTCGGCAAAGCCGATCGTGCCGCAATGTTCTTCGACGATCTTCTTGACGATGGCGAGGCCCAGCCCGGTACCCCGGCTGCGCGTCGTCATATAGGGCTCGACGATCCGGTCACGCTCGACCGGCAGACCGACGCCGTTGTCGCCAAGGGTGAGGATAAGCTTGTCGTCGCCCTCGGGCTGGATGGTGAGATGCACCTCGCCCTGCGGCAGCTCCGCCCCCTGCCCCGCCGCCTCGTTGCGCGCCTCGATCGCTTCCACGGCGTTCTTGACGACATTGGTCAGCGCCTGGCCGATCTGGCGGCGGTCGCATACCAGCGAGGGGGCGGGGTCGGGCGCGTCGAGCGTGAAGCGCAGCGCCGGATGCGCGACTTCGTGCAGGAACATCGCCTGGCGGGCGATGTCGAGCAGCGACTCGCGGCGGAACATCGGCTTGGGCATCCGCGCGAAGGACGAGAATTCGTCGACCATCCGCCGCAGATCGCCGACCTGGCGGACGATCGTCTCGGTCAGCCGCGCGAACACGCCATCGCTCTGGTCGACCTGCTTGCCATAGCGGCGCTGGAGGCGTTCGGCCGCGAGCTGGATCGGGGTGAGCGGGTTCTTGATCTCGTGCGCAATGCGGCGGGCGACGTCCGCCCAGGCGGCGCGGCGCTGGTCGTTGAGCTGCTGGGTGATGTCGTCGAAGGTGAGCACCTGACCGCCCTCGTCGCTAGTGACCTTCACCGCCAGCGTCCGGGCTTCACTGCCGCTGGCGATCTGCACGATCCCCTCGCGCTCGCCGCTGGCCAGCATCGTCTCCAGCTCGGGGGCGAGCGCCTCCAGCGGCTGGCCGACCGGTTGCTCGGCGGCGTTGCGCAGCAGCGCGATCGCCGAGGCATTGATCAGCCGCACGCGATGGTCGCCGCCGATCGCGATCACGCCCGCCGACACACCCGACAGCACCGCCTCGATCAGCGCGCGGCGGCTGTCGAGCTGGGCGTTGGCGGTGACCAGCGCGTTGGTCTGGTCCTGCAGCCGCTCGGTCATGCTGTTGAAGGCGATGCCGAGCGTGGCGATCTCGTCGATCCGCTCCGGCGTGGGCACCCGCGCGCTGAGGTCGCCGTCCGCCACCTGCCCCGCCGCCTGGACGAGCTGGTCGACCGGGCGCACAAGCCGATCCGCGACGGCCAGCGCGATCCAGGTGGCGATGCCGACGATCAGCAGCGCGACCCCGAACAGCACGGCGTTGAACTGCAGCTGGAGCGAGCGCGACCGAGCGATCAGCGCGGTATATTCGTGGCCGATCCGATCCGAGGCCAGATTCTGCCGGTTGAGGAAGTCTACATTGTTCGGCGTGGCGACATAGAGGAACAGGTTCGCCGAGCGGTCGACCGGGGTCACCACCCACACCACCTCGGAGTCGTAGTTGATATAGCTGTCCTCGTCGCGCAGCACCTTCAGCACCTTGCCCGAGACGCGGCGGGTGAAGGTCGGCGAAGAGGGCGCCTCATAGGCGTAGAGCGCCTCGACCCGCTTGCCGTCTATCACGCGGAACAGCACCGATTGATAAAACTGGCGGAAATAGGTCTGGCGGAGGAACCAGTCCTCGAACACAGGCGAGCGCTCCGGCACCTTGGGCGCGGTTTCGAGCATGTCGCTCACCATCTGCCGTGCCTCGCTCTTCCAGCGCTGGATGACCAGCGCCTTGCCTTCATTGGCCAGCGCCTGGGTGGAAGTGAGGGCGGCGCGCGCCCGCTCCGATCCCCAGAGCTGAATGCCCGACTGGAACATGATCGAGGCCGCAATCACCGCGAGCACGATCGGCACGCTCGCCATCAGCGAGAACACTGCGACCAGCCGGACGTGCAGCCGTCCCCCGCCCGCCAGCGCCGAGCGCGCGGTTCGCTGGAGTGCGATCCGCCGCCCGATCAACACGATCAGGGCGACATAGGGGAGCAGGTTGATCAGCAGCAGCGCCGCGGCGACGCCCGGGCTGAACAATTGCTGGTTCGATTGATGCCGGACGAACCAGTAGGTGATGACGGGGGTGGCGACGGCCAGCGCGACCACCAGCATCTCGACCAGCCGAAACGCCCGTCCGGGGCGCGACCAATCTTCAGGGCTATCGAGACTCGTTGGAGCTACGGCGACCATTACCCCCTGTGTACACGGGGATTGTGGCCAAAAGAACACATAATATTGCCCTATTGTCACTCACACGCATCGGTTCGCCGCAGATCGCGTGTCTCAGCTGGTCGGATCGTCCCCTCGCGTCGCGATCCCCAGCGTATCCAGACGCTTGCGCAGCGTGTTCCGGTTGATCCCCAGCGCCCGCGCCGCGCGCAGCTGGTTCTGCTGGTGCCGCGCGAGCATCATCTCGATCAGCGGACGCTCCACCTCGCTGATGATCCGGTCGTAGAGCGTGCCGTCGTCGAGCGCGCGCGGCTCCTCCAGCGCGATCCGCTCCAGCCGGGCACGGATCGCCGCCTCGATCCCGGCATCGCGGGCGACGGGCAGCACGCCGCCGCCGTCGCCCAGCGCCCGGCGCAGTGCTGCGGCATCGATCCATTCGTCGCGCGAGAGCGCGGCGATGCGGCGCATCAGGTTCTCGAGTTCGCGGACATTGCCCGGCCAGTCGAGCGTCTCGAGCAGCGCCACCGCATCCTTGTCGAGCTGCTTGCGCGGCAGCCCGTCCTCGGCGGCGCGGTCGAGGAAGTGGCGGGCGAGCAGCGGAATATCCTGACGGCGCTCGCGCAGGGCCGGCAGGCTGATCGGCACGACGTTGAGCCGGTAGAACAGATCCTCGCGAAACTGGCCGAGTTGCACCAGCTGCGCCAGGTCCTTGTTGGTCGCCGCGACGATGCGGACGTCCGCGCGGATCGTCCGCGCGCCGCCCACGGTGGTGAATTCGCCCGACTGCAGCACGCGGAGCAGCCGCGTCTGCGCGTCCATCGGCATGTCGCCGATCTCGTCGAGGAACAGCGTGCCGCCCGCCGCCTGCTCGAACTTGCCGGCGACGCGCGCCTGGGCGCCGGTGAAGGCGCCGCGTTCATGGCCGAACAGCTCGGCTTCGATCAGCTCGCGCGGGATCGCGGCCATGTTGAGCGCCACGAACGGCGCGCGACGGCGGGGCCCGAGATCATGGATCGCCTTGGCGACCAGCTCCTTGCCGGTCCCCGACTCGCCGCTGATTAGCACGGTGAGATCGTTGGAGACGACGCGGGCGATCACCCGGTATACCTCCTGCATCGCCGGCGAGCGGCCGATCAGCGACGGGCCGCCGGTCTGCTCCGCATCGGTTTGATCGGCGGGGCGACGGCGGCCGCGCGCCATCGCGCTCTGCACCGCATGGGTCAACGCATCGAGGTCGAACGGCTTGGGAAGATAGTCGAAGGCGCCGACTTCGGTGGCGCGGACCGCCGTCGCCAGCGTGTTCTGGGCGGAGAAGACGATTACCGGCAGCGTGGGATGCTCGGCCATCAGCCCGGAGACGACGTCCAGCCCGTTGCCGTCGGGCAGCACCACGTCGGTCACCAGCACGTCGGGCACGCCGGTGGTGAGCGCGCGGCGCAGCTCGGCGACGCTGGCGGCGGTGGCGACGCGGTGCCCCTCGCGCTTGAGCGCGGCGGCAACCACGGTGCGAATCGCGGCGTCGTCATCGACGACCAGAACCGAGCCCGGCGTCATGCCGCGGCTCGCGGCAACAGGATGCGGAACACTGTGACCTCCGGTTCGCGTTCGCGGGCATATTGGACGATCCCGCCCATGTCCCGCACCAGTTTCTCGACCAGCGGCAGCCCCAGCCCCTTTCCCTCCGGCTTGCCCGAGACGAACGGCTCGAACAGATGCTCGGCAATGTCGGCGGGGGCGCCGGGACCATTGTCCATCACGCAGATCTCGATCGGCAGCGGCCGGCGCGGCTGGCCGGGGCCCGCATTGACCGACATGCCGTGGCGAAAGGCGGTCGACAGGATGATGCGCGGCTGGGCCAGGCCCCTCAGCGCCTCGGCCGCGTTCTTGAGCAGGTTGATCAGCACCTGCAGGAAAGCATCGCGGTCGACCAGCACCGGCGGCAGCGAGGGGTCGAACCATTCCTCGATCACGATCCCGCGTGCGAACCCCGCCAGCGCCACGCGGCGACCATGGTCGAGCAGCGGGTAGATGTTGGTCGGCGCGAGGTCGAGCGGCCGGGTGTCGGTGAAGTCCTGCATCCGGTCGATCAGCGCGGCGATGCGGTCGACTTCGGTGGTGATCAGGCGGGTGAGCTCGTCGTTGGTTTCGGGATCGCCGCCGCTCTGGAGCAGCTGCGCCGCCCCGCGGATGCCGGACAGCGGGTTCTTGATCTCATGCCCCAGCATCGCCGCCGCGCCGATCGCCGCGCGCGCGCCGGCGGTGCGGTCGAGGCCGTGGTTCATCTTGCGGGCCTGGGGGGCATGATGGAGCGTCACGATCCGCCAGCCGGGATGATCGGGCACCTGGCTCTCGAGAAAATCGACGCGCAGCCGCGTGCCCCGCACCGCCTCGATCTCGGCGTCGAACGCCGCGAAACCGCGCCCGTCCCGCCGGTCGGCATAGTCCTCTGGCGGCAGCAGCACCGCGTCATAGGGCTGGCCGACCATGCTGGTCTCGCTGTGGTTGAGCAGCACCTCACAAGCGGGGTTGGCATGGGCGATGCGCCCGTCTGGATCGAGCACGAGCACCGCCACCGGCAGTGCGCCGAACAGCTCGGCGAAGCTCGGTCCCTCGACGGTCTGGGGGCGAAACCGCCTCAGGCCGCCGCGCGGGAAAGCCACGGCTCGTAGAACTCCGCCAGCATGTCGAGCACCTTCACCGGATCGACGACCTGGTTGACCTTGTTGCGGAACTCCGCCGAGCCGTGCAGCCCCTTGGTGTACCAGCCGAGATGCTTGCGCATCACGTTGACCCCGACCTCGTTGCCATAGTGGCCGAGCGTCTCGACATAATGCTCGGTGATCACGCGATATTGTTCTTCGATCGACGGCTCGGGCTTGTCGCCCTTGCCGGTCAGCGCGTCCATCACCTGGCGGAGGATCCACGGCTTGCCATAGGCGCCGCGGCCGATCATCACGCCGTCCGCGCCGGACTGCGCCAGCGCCTCGCGGGCATCGGCCACCGAGCAGATGTCGCCGTTGACGATCACCGGGATCGACACGGCATCCTTCACCCGGCGCACGAAGCTCCAGTCGGCCGACCCGCGATACATCTGGTTGCGGGTGCGGCCATGGACGGTCACCAGCTTGGCGCCGAGATCCTGCGCGATATTCGCCAGCTCGGGGGCGTTGAGGCTGTCGAGATCCCAGCCCATCCGCATCTTGACCGTCACCGGCGCCTTTACGGCATCGACACAGGCGCGAATGATCGCGCCGGCATGGTCCAGGTCGCGCATCAGCGCCGAGCCTGCGTCACCGTTGGTGACCTTGCGGACCGGGCAGCCCATGTTGATGTCGATGATCGAGGCGCCGCGATCCTCGTTGAGCTTGGCCGCCTCCGCCATCTCGTGCGGGGTGCAGCCGACGAGCTGCATCGAGACGGGCTCCTCGATCGGATCCCAGGCCGCCTTCTGCACCGATTGCCGCGTCTCGCGGATCGCGGCGGCGCTGGCGATCATCTCGGTGACGTTGAGGCCCGAGCCGAAGCGCCGCACTGCGCGCCGGAACGGCAGGTCCGTAACGCCGGTCATCGGCGCAAGCAGCACCGGGGCTTCGACCGTGACGGGGCCGATCTGGATGGGGGCGAGTTCGCGCATCAATTCTGCCTGAAAATCAGGCAGCGCATGTAGCGATCCGGGGCGCGAAGGGCAAGGTGCCCAATTCCTCGCCGGCACGGGGAGGGGGACCATTTGCGCCAGCAAATGGTGGAGGGGCCGCCGCGGCACGCGGCGGTGTCCAACGCGCGAGCTGAGTCCCGCGCCTCGCGGCGCGGCCCCTCCACCACGCGGCTGCGCCGCGCGGTCCCCCTCCCCCGTGCCGGGGAGGAATTGGGTCGGCCCTACCGCTGTCCCGCAAACTCGGCTAGGCGCTCCGCCATGACCGCGTTCAGGACCGCCGCCATCCTTGTCGCCGCCGGCAGCGGCACCCGCGCAGGTGGCAGCGTGCCCAAGCAATATGCGCTGCTCGGCGGCAAGCCGCTGCTCGCTTATGCCCATCAGGCGCTGAGCAGTCATCCCAAGATCGACGCAGTACTGACCGTGATCGGCGAAGGCCAGGAAGCGCTGCTCGAAGCGGCGCTGGGCACCACGCCCTTCGTCACCGGCGGCGCCACCCGGCGCGAGTCGGTGCGCAACGGGCTGGAAGCGTTGCTCGCCGGCGGCTTCACCCATGTCCTGATCCACGATGCCGCCCGGCCCTTCCTCGCGGCTCGGGTGATCGACGATTTGCTGACGAGCCTAGGCACTACCGGCGGGGCGATCCCTGCCCTCCCCGTCGCCGACACGCTGGTCCGCGGCGAAGGCGAACTGATCGGCGACACCGTGCCGCGCGACGCTCTTTACCGCGTCCAGACCCCACAGGCCTTTGCTTTCGACGCCATTCTCGATGCGCACCGCCGCTGGCCCGCCGAGGTGGACGCGACCGACGACGCGCAGATGCTGCGCGCGATCGGCGGCCAGGTCGCGCTCGTCCCCGGAGACCCGATGCTCGAAAAGATCACCCATCCCGCAGATTTCGCCGCCGCCGAGACGCGGCTGGCCGCCGCCATGCGCGTCCGCACCGCGACCGGCTATGATGTCCACCGCTTCGCGGAGGGCGAGGCGCTGTGGCTCGGCGGCGTGCGTATCCCCCACAGCAAGGGCCTGTCCGGGCATAGCGACGCGGACGTGGCGCTCCACGCGATCACGGATGCGCTGCTCGGCACGATCGGCGCAGGCGATATCGGCATGCATTTTCCGCCCAGCGACCCGCAGTGGCGCGGCGCGGCCTCGGCCCGCTTCCTCGAACATGCCGCCTCGCTGGTCGCATCCGAAGGCGGCATCCTCGACTTCATCGACGTGACGCTGATCTGCGAGGCGCCCAAGATCGGCCCGCACCGCGAGGCGATCCGCGCCTCGATCGCCGCGATCCTCGGTCTCGATCCGGGGCAGGTGAGCGTGAAGGCGACCACCACCGAACGCCTGGGTTTCACCGGCCGCGGCGAGGGCATGGCGGCGCAGGCTGTCGCAACCGTACGCGTACCTGCAAGGAACTGACTCGTAACACCCTTCATCCAATGGCAAGGGGGCGCCGTTATGGACACGATTCTTCCCACCGAGCTCGTAGAAGCCGCGCGTAAGGTCATCGACGCAAACCGCGCCGCCGGCCGCCGCGTCGCCGTTGCCGAGAGCTGCACCGGCGGCCTGGTCTCCGCCGCGCTGACCGAATTGCCGGGTTCGTCCGACGTCTTCGACGCCGGCTTCGTCACCTATTCCAACGATGCCAAGATGGACGTGCTGAAGGTGAGCCTCGACGTGCTCGAAACCTTCGGCGCCGTCTCGATCGCGGTTGCCTGGAGCATGGCGCAGGGCGTGCTGGAGCGCACCAAGGCCGATGTCGCCGTCGCCATCACCGGCATCGCCGGCCCTGGCGGGGCGACCGAAAACAAGCCGGTGGGCACCGTCGTGTTCGCCCAGGCGATCCGCGGCGCCGATCCCAAGCACGTCGTCGCCGACGCGCGCCATTTCGAGGATAACGGCCGCGGCGGCATCCGCCTTCAGGCGGCGTTGTGCGCGCTCGACCTGTTGATGCCGTCGCCCGAAGTGCCGGTCGAGGAACCCGAAGCCGCATAAAGCTTCGCCGCGCGCTCCTCGAACGCACCGATCATCTTGCGGAGCGCGCGGTCGAACACCTGGCCGGCCAGCATCTCGAACACCCGGTTCTTGAACGCGAAGTCGACGCAGAAATCGACATAGCAACCGCCCTGCCCGTCCGGCCGGAACTTCCAGTCGTTCGACAGATGCTTGAGCGGCCCATCGACATATTCGACATGAACGGTCTCGGGCCGCGCCTTGGTGACGCGCGAGGTGAAGGTCTCGCGCAGCCCCTTGAAGCCGACGATCATGTCGGCCACGACCTGGGTGTCGCTCGACGAGCGGACGCGCATCGCGCTCACCCAGGGCAGGAACTCGGGGTAGCGCGCGACGTCGGCGACCAGATCGAACATCTGTTCCGGCGAGTAAGGAAGCTGCCGGGTTTCGCTGTGCTTGGGCATCAGGCCTTGGCGCTCGCCTTCGCCAGCTTGGCCTCGCGGGCCGCGCGCATTTCGGCGAAATCCTCGCCGGCGTGGTAGCTGGAACGCGTGAGCGGGGTCGATGCAACCTGCAGGAAGCCCTTGGCACGGGCGATCGCGCCGTACGCCTGGAAATTCTGCGGCGTCACGAACTCCTCGACCTTGGCGTGCTTCGGCGTCGGCTGGAGATACTGGCCCATGGTCAGGAAATCGATGTCGGCCGAGCGCATGTCGTCCATCACCTGGTGCACTTCCAGGCGTTGCTCGCCCAGGCCCAGCATGATGCCCGACTTGGTGAAGATCGACGGATCGAGCCGCTTCACCGTCTCCAGCAGGCGCAGCGACGCGTAGTAGCGCGCGCCCGGGCGGATCATCGGATAGAGCCTGGGGACCGTCTCCAGATTGTGGTTGTACACGTCCGGGCGCGCCGCGACGATCGCCTCGACGGCAGCCTCGTGCTTGTTGCGGAAATCGGGCGTCAGGATCTCGATCGTGGTAGTCGGGCTCGCCTTGCGGATCGCCTCGATCACCTTGACGAACTGGCTCGCACCCCCGTCGGGCAGGTCGTCGCGGTCCACCGAGGTGATGACGATGTGCTCCAGGCCCATCTGCACCGCCGCCTCGGCGACGTGCTGGGGCTCGAGCGGATCGACCTTGCGCGGCATGCCGGTCTTGACGTTGCAGAAGCGGCAGGCGCGCGTGCAGACGTCGCCCAGGATCATCACCGTCGCGTGTTTCTTGGTCCAGCACTCGCCGATATTCGGACAGGCGGCTTCCTCGCAAACCGTCGTGAGGTTCTTGGAGCGCATCAGCGCACGGGTCTTGGCGAACCCTTCGGACGTGGGCGCCTTGACGCGGATCCAATCGGGCTTGCGGAGGCGTTCGGGCCGGGCCAGCGGAGTCTGCTCGTTCATGGGGGGCAGATAGAGCGCCCGAACGCGTTTCGCCAGTCCCGGAAATTGCGCATGGGGTTGCACGGAGCGTAAGCGGCGCGTGAACGTTGGGGCGGTCGACAAGAGCAAAAAGGATGGATAGGCGAAACGAATGGCTGGATTCGACGCACTCCTCAGCGGCTATCGCCGCTTCCGCAACGAAGGCTGGAGCACCCAGCGCGCCCGCTGGGCCGAGCTGTCCGAAGGGCAGAGCCCCAAGGTGATGGTGATCGCCTGCTCCGACAGCCGGGTCGACCCGGCGCAGATCTTCGATACTTCGCCCGGCGAGATCTTCGTGGTGCGCAACGTCGCGAATCTTGTGCCGCCCTTCGAGATGGGCGGCGGTCGTCACGGCGTGTCGGCGGCGCTGGAGTTCGCGGTGACGCAGCTCGAAGTGCCCGAGATCGTGGTGATGGGGCACGGCGCCTGCGGCGGCGCGCATGCGGCGCTCACCCAGCGCTTCGCCGATGCCGAGAATGGCGAAGGCGGGTTCATCGCCCATTGGGTCGACATGCTGGATGGCGCCCGCGAGAAGATCGTGGCGGAGCATGGCGAGGGCCCGGCAGCGGTGCGCGCGATGGAACAGGAGACCGTCCGCGTCTCGATCCGCAACCTGCGCACCTTCCCCTTCGTCGCCGAGCGCGAGGCCGCGGGCACACTGAAGATCCACGGCGCGTATTTCGCGATCGCCGACGGCGTGCTGCACGTAATGGGCGACGACGGGATGTTCGCGGCGGCGTAGCGTCTAAACTCCTCCCCGGCACGGGGAGGGGGACCGCCGCCGAAGGCGGTGGTGGAGGGGCCGCGCCGGAGGCGCGGTCTTCCGGGAGCTTCAGGTCCTACCGCCGCTGGCGCGGCGGCCCCTCCACCATGCTGCGCATGGTCCCCCTCCCCGTTCCGGGGAGGAATTTAGGGTCAGAACTTACCCAGCGCTTCGGTCGCCACCTTCAACACTTCCGGGTCGAGCTCCGGCGGCACCATCGGCACGTGCTTCTCCAGTTGCTCGGCGATGGCGGTCAGCGCCGCGATCCGTGCGGCCTTCTTGTTGTTGCCGTCGATCACCGTCCAGCGCGCGTGCGGGGTGTCGGTCTCGTGGAACATCTCGTGCATCGCATCGAGATAATCGGCCCGGCGCGCACGGTTGCGGAAATCGTCCATGCCGGTCTTCCAGCGCTTCCACGGATGGGTCAGCCGGTCGCGGAGGCGCTTGTCCTGGGTCTTCTGCGTGACGTGGAGGAAGATCTTGATCAGCGTAGCGCCGTTGTTGACCTGCTGCGCCTCGAAGTCGTTGATCTCGGCATAGCCGCGCCGCCAGTCGGTCTCGCTGGCATAGCCCTCGACCCGTTCGACCAGCACACGGCCATACCAGGTCCGGTCGAACACCGCGATATTGTGCTGCGCCGGCAGTCGCTGCCAGAAGCGCCAGAGGAAATGGTGCGCGAGCTCTTCCTGGGTCGGCGCGGAAATCGGCCAGACCTCATAATAGCGGGGGTCCCATTCGGCAGTGAGGCGCTTGATCACCCCGCCCTTCCCTGCCGCATCCCAGCCCTCCAGCGCAATGATCGCGCGGCGCTTGTGGATGATGTGCGCGGTCTGGATATGGCTCAGCCGCTTCTGCAGCTTGGCGAGTTCGGTTTCATAATCGCCGTCGAAATGGTCGCCGGCCTCGTAGTCGGAAAGATCGATGGTCATGGGGCTGCTCAACGCGGCGCGGCGATCAAGGCTGCATCGACTCGATTGGCGAGCGGCCGGCCGCCTTCAAAATCGGCGATGCTGGCCAGCGTCGTCTCGGCGATTGCCGCCAGCGCTTCTTCGGTAAGGAAGGCCTGATGGCCGGTCACGAGCACGTTGGGGAAAGTGAGCAGCCGCTGGAACTGGTCATCGGCGATGATCTCGTTGGAGAGGTCCTCGAAGAACAGGTCGGCCTCCTGCTCATAGACATCGAGCGCCACTGCCCGAATCTTACGCGCCTTGAGCCCGTCGATCAGCGCGGCCGTGTCGATCAGCGCGCCGCGACTGGTGTTGACGATCACCAGTCCGTCTCGCGCCTCCGCGATCACCTGTGCGTCGATCAGGCGGTGCGTATAGGGCGTCAGCGGACAATGCAGCGTGACGATCTCGACGCTGCGCAGCAGCTCCTCTCGGGCCACGTAGCGGACGCCGATCGCTTCCAGTTCGGGGTCCGCATGAAGGTCGCTCGCCAGCACGGTGCAGCCGAACCCGGCCCGCAACGCCCGGGCGACCAGCGCGCCGATCTTGCCGGTGCCGACGACGCCGACGGTGCGCCCGTGGAGGTTGCGACCGATCAGCCCGTCGAGCGCGAAATTATTCTCCCGCACCCGCGACCAGGCACGCGGGATCTGGCGGTCCACCGCCAGCAGCAGCCCGACGGTGAACTCCGCCACCGCGTGCGGCGAATAGGCGGGCACCCGCACCACGGCAATGCCCAGCCGCTCGGCCGCGAGGAGATCGACATTGTTGAACCCGGCGCAACGCAGCGCCACCAGCCGCACGCCAACCTTGGCCAGCGCTTCCAGCACCGTCCCATCGACGCCGTCATTGACGAACACGCACACCGCCTCGTGCCCCGCCGCCAGCGTGGCGGTCAGCGCATCGAGGCGGGGTTCGAGGAAGGTCAGGTCGTGCCCGAAGCGGGCGTTCGCTTCGGAAAGGAAGCGGCGGTCATAGGCCTTGGTGTTGAACACCGCGACTCGCATGACCGCCGGTCTCCGCTCAGCCAGCCTTGGGGCCGTCGACGCCCGGTGCCAGGCGGATGTGCAGCTCCTTGAGCTGCTTGTCGCTCACCGCCGACGGCGCGTGCATCATCAGGTCCTCGGCCTTCTGCGTCATCGGGAAGGCGATCACCTCGCGGATGTTCGGCTCGTCGGCGAGCAGCATCACGATGCGGTCGACGCCCGGGGCCGAGCCACCGTGCGGCGGCGCGCCGAACTTGAAGGCGTTGATCATACCCGCGAAGTTGGTGTCGACATCGGCCTGCGTGTAGCCGGCGATCTCGAACGCCTTGTACATGATCTCCGGCTTGTGGTTCCGGATCGCGCCCGAGGACAGCTCGATGCCGTTGCAGACGATGTCATACTGATAGGCGAGGATGTCGAGCGGATCCTTGGTCTCCAGCGCCTCCAGCTCGCCCTGCGGCATCGAGAAGGGGTTGTGGCTGAAGTCGACCTTCTTCGCGTCCTCGTCATATTCGAACATCGGGAAGTCGACGATCCAGCAGAACTCGAAGCGCTTCTTGTCGATCAGTTCCAGCTGGTCGGCGACGCGGGTGCGCGCCAAGCCGGCGAGCTTGGCGGCCTGCGCTTCCTTGCCGGCGGCGAAGAAGATGCCGTCGTTGGGGCCCAGGCCCATGGCTTCCGCCATCGCCTTCATGCCGTCCTGGCCATGGTTGTTGGCGATCGGGCCGCCGAACACGCCGTCCTTCTGCGTCGCATAGCCAAGGCCCGGGAAGCCTTCGCTCTGCGCCCAGCTGTTCATGTCGTCGAAGAACTTGCGGCTCTTCTCATGCGTGCCCGGCGCCGGGATCGCACGGACGACGTCGCCGCCCTCGACGATCGAGGCGAAGCGGCCGAAGCCCGAACCCTTGAAGAAGTCCGACACGTCGGTGATCACCAGCGGGTTGCGCAGGTCCGGCTTGTCGTTGCCGTATTTGAGCATCGATTCGCGGTACGGAATGCGCTTGAACGGCAGCGCGCTGACGCTGCGGCCCATGCCCTCCCAGTCGGCGAATTCCTCGAACACACCGTGCAGCACCGGCTCGATCGCGGCGAACACGTCGTCCTGGGTGACGAAGCTCATCTCGAAATCGAGCTGGTAGAATTCACCCGGGCTGCGATCGGCGCGGGCGTCCTCGTCGCGGAAGCAGGGCGCGATCTGAAAATAGCGGTCGAAGCCGGCGACCATCAGCAGCTGCTTGAACATCTGCGGTGCCTGCGGCAGCGCGTAGAACTTGCCCGGATGGACCCGGCTGGGGACGAGATAGTCGCGCGCGCCCTCGGGGCTCGACGCGGTGAGGATCGGCGTCTGGAACTCGGTGAAGCCCTGGTCGATCATCCGGCGGCGCAGCGACGCGATCACGTTCGAGCGCAGCAGGATGTTCTTGTGGACCTTCTCGCGGCGCAGATCGAGATAGCGGTTCCGCAGGCGGATCTCTTCCGGATATTCCTGGTCGCCGAACACCGGCATCGGCAGGTCGGCGGCGGCCGACTGGACGGTCACCTCGGCGGCGCGGACCTCGATCTCGCCGGTCGGCAGGTTCGGGTTCACCACGCTGGCGTCGCGCGCAACGACCGTGCCGGTGACGGTGATCACCGATTCGGAGCGCAGCGACTCGATCGCTTCGAAGGCCGGGCCGCTTGCGTCGGTGACGATCTGGGTGATGCCGTAATGGTCGCGCAGGTCGACGAACACCAGGTCGCCATGGTCGCGCTTGCGGTGCACCCAGCCCGACAGGCGGACGGTTTGCCCGACGTCCGCGGAGCGGAGCTGGGCGCAGGTGTGGGTGCGATAGGCGTGCATGTTGCGGTTCTTCTCACCTTGTCGTCATCGCCGCCCGGTGGGGCGGTGCCGGAACGGGCCGGCGCGACGATATTGAAACACTATGACCGCGCGCATTCCGGTCACACCCCACTTTTGTCAACCCGAAGACCGGTATATGGGCATGCGATGCACATTCATGGTCTGATCGAAGACAGCGTCACCCTCGCCGAACTCTGCAAACGCCTCGCGAAGTCCGACTTCATCACAGTCGACACCGAGTTCATGCGCGAAAACAGCTACTGGCCCGAGCTCTGCCTGATCCAGGTGGCGAACGACAAGGAGGCCGCGGCGATCGATCCGATGGCCCCGAACCTCGACATGGGCCCCCTGCTCGAGCTGATGGTCAACAACGAGGACGTGCTGAAGGTCTTCCACGCCGGCGGCCAGGACATCGAGATCGTCTACAACCTAACCGGCAAGACCCCGCACCCGATGTTCGACACCCAGGTCGCCGCGATGGCGCTCGGCCAGGGCGAGCAGATCGGCTATTCCAACCTTGTCGACACCTATCTCGGCATCGTCGTCGACAAGGGCGCTCGCTTCACCGACTGGGCGCGCCGCCCGCTGGACAAGCGCCAGATCGACTATGCCATCGCCGACGTGACGCACCTCTCCGCAATCTTCCCCAAGATGCTCGAGAAGCTCCGCAAGTCCGGCCGCGGCGTGTGGCTGGACCAGGAGATGGAGCGGATCTCCGACCCCGAAAACTATCGCAACGATCCCGACCAGGTGTGGCAGCGCGTCCGCATCAACAGCCGCAAGCCCGAAGTGCTCGGCCGCCTCAAGGCGCTGGCCCGCTGGCGGGAGCTGGAGGCGCAGGGCAAGGACCTGCCGCGCGGCCGCATCGTCAAGGACGAGACGCTGGCCGACATCGCCGCCAACCCGCCGCGCAAGCAGGCCGACCTCGCCAAGGTCCGCGGCCTCTCCGCCGCCTGGGCGGGCAACGACATCGGCGGGCGGATGATGGCGGCCATTGCCGAATCGAAGCCGATGCCGGCGGACGAGATGCCGGGTCGCGAGGAGCGCAAGCCCTCGCTCGGCAAGGACGGCGCGCTGGTCGCCGATCTGCTCAAGCTGCTGCTCAAGATCCGCGCCAAGGAAGTGAATGTGGCCCCCCGTCTGCTCGCGCGGTCGGAGGATCTCGAGGCGCTGGCTTCCGGGGTCCGCAAGGACCTGCCGATCCTGGAGGGCTGGCGCTACGAACAGTTCGGCCGCGATGCGCTGGCGCTGGTCGAAGGCCAGCTCGGCTTTGCGGTGCGCAACGGCAAGCTCAAGATGACCCGCACCGAGGACCCGGCATGATCCGTGCCCTCGCCCTGCTCGCGCTTGCCGGCGCCGCCGCCGGCTGCGCGCCGCAGAAGAAGGCCGAGCCGCTGCCCGCAATGGTCGAATGCGACGCCAACCGCATCCAGGACCTCAAGGGCAAGCAGCGCTCGCCCGCGATCGAGGCCGATGCGCTCGCCCGCTCGGGCGCCAAGCGCGTCCGCTGGGTAGAGCCGGGCTCGGCGGTGACGATGGACTTCCGCGTCGACCGGCTGAACCTCCATGTCGACGCAAGCGGCACCATCACCGACGCCCGCTGCGGCTGAGGCCCCTCAGCGAACCGCCCGGCCCGCCGCAAGCGCGCGCTCCCGCGCCTCGCGGTGGTCGATGCGCTTGGGCGGATAGGCGGCGGGACGGCATCCCGCCGCATCCGGATCGTGGATCACGCTATCGGGCAGCTTGGCGAGCTCCGGCACCCATTGCCGGATATAGCCCGCCGCATCGAACTTCTCGGACTGGGTGAGCGGTGCCATCACCCGGCTCCACTGGCTCGAATCGACACCCGAGCCCGAGACCCATTGCCAGTTGACCGCGTTGTTGCCGTAATCGGCGTCGACCAGCGTGTCCCAGAACCAGCGCTCGCCCTCGCGCCAGTCGATCAGCAGGTGCTTGATCAGGAAGCTCGCCGCGATCATCCGCACGCGATTGTGCATCCAGCCGCTCGTCCAGAGCTGGCGCATGCCCGCGTCGACGATCGGGTAGCCGGTCTGCCCGCGCTGCCAGGCGCGGAGATCGGCCTTGGCTTCTCGACCGCTCCGCCATTCGAGCTTGTCGAAGGCGGGGCGACCGTTCTTCGCGGCATAATCGGGAAACTGGCAGATCAGGTTCTGGGTGAAGTCCCGCCAGCCCAGCTCGCGCAGATATTCCTCGACCTGCCCGCCTGCATCCTCGACCGCGTGCCAGACCTGCGCCGGCGAGACCTCGCCGAAATGGAGGTGCGGCGACAGGCGCGAGCTGCCTTCGATAGAGGGCAGGTTGCGGGTGTCGTCATAGCGCGCGGCATGCTCCTGGAAGCGTTGCAGCCGCTTATGGGCGCCGGCCTCGCCGGGCGTCCATTCCTCGCGGAAGCCCGCGGCCCAATCCGGCGCGGTCGGGAGCAGGTCCCAGTCTTCCAGCTTGTCGCTCTTCGGCCATTTGGACGGCGCGTGGATCTTCTGCGGCACCCGTAGCGGCGGCGCCGGCGGCAAGCGCTCGCGCAACGCGCGCCAGAAGGGCGTGAAGATCTTGTAAGGCTTGCCCGCGCCGGTCGTCACCGCGCCTGGGGGGAGCAGGTAATTGCCGTCGTGGCAGCAGAGCGTGAGCCGCTGCGCCACCGCCCGCTCGGCATTGCGCCACCAGGGCTCGTAATGGCGGATGCAGTGGACGGTCGTGGCGCCCGTCTCCTCGGCGAGCCGCGCGAGTTCCTCGTCGCTCTTCCCCCGGCGGAGGATCAGCCGCGAACCCTTGTCGCGCAGGGCCGCGTCGAGTGCATCAAGGCTGTGGTGCAGCCACCAGCGCGAAGCACCGCCCATCGCGCGGTGCTTCGCCGTCTCGTCGTCGAGCACATAGACCGGGATGACCGCCCCCTCCTCCACTGCAGCGGCGAGCGCGGGTTGATCGGCAAGGCGGAGGTCGCGGCGGAACCAGAGCAGGACGGGTGCGGTCATAGGCGCACAAACGCGCAAGTCTCGGCGAAGGCGACCTGTCCGCTGGAACAGGGGGCATGGACCCGATCCGCGCGGGCGGGCGTTACGCTTCCGTCATCAATCGAGGGGCTCCCATGGCATTCAAATCGGCGGCGATGGTCGTCAACACCAAGTCCCGCCACGGCCAGGATTGGTTCGACCGCGCCTGCGCCCGGTTCGGGGAACAAGACATGCCGGTCGACGCGCATGCAGTCGAGGATCCCGACCGGCTGGAGACGGTGCTGGACGAGGTGCTTGCGAAAAAGCCCGAGCTGGTGATCCTGGGGGGCGGCGACGGCACGGTCAGCGGGCTCGTCGACAAGCTGGTCGGCAAGGGCGTGACGCTGGGCGTGCTGCCGCTCGGCACCGCCAACAGCTTTGCGCGGTCGCTAGGCATTCCGCTCGACGTCGACGGCGCCATCGATGCAATCCTCCAGGGGCGACCCAAGCGGATCGACCTCGGCATGATCGACGACGATTATTATGCCAGCACCGCCGCGATCGGCCTGTCGCCGCAGATCGCCGAGACCGTGCCGCACAACGCCAAGCGCTGGTTCGGACGGATGGGCTATCTCAGCTGGGCGGCGCTGCAGTTCGTGAAGTTCAAGCCGTTCACGGTGATCGTCGGCGAGGGTGCCGAGGCCAAGCGCCTGCGCGCGGTGGAGGTGCGGATCTCGAACGGGCCGTTCCATGGCGGCACCGAGTTGGTCGACGAGGCCGGGGTCGCCTCGGGCGAGATCGTCGTGCAGGTGGTGAAGGGCCCGACCAAGTCACGGCTGGTGCGCAACTGGGCAGCCTCGGTGCTGCGGCTGGAGGCGCGCAAGGAGGATACGGTGACGTTCCGCGGGCAATCGTTGCGGGTGGCTACCGAGCCGTCGCTGCCGATCTCGATCGACGGCGAGGTGCTGGCCAAGACGCCGGTGACGGCGACGGTGGCAGCGGCGGTGATCGACGTGATGGTGCCGCACGCGGCGGAGTAGCCTGGTAGAGTCACCCTCACCCTTCCGCCGCTTCGCGGCTCCCTCCCTCTCCCGCAGGCGGGAGAGGGACCAGAACCCCTCTCCCGCCTGCGGGAGAGGGAGGGGCCCATCGCGCTAGCGATGGGAGGGTGAGGGTCAGTCGGGCTAGAACTTACCCCAACCGCGCCAGCGCCGCCGAAAGCCGCTCGGCTTCCGCAGCCTTCTCGGCATGATCCGCCCGCGCCTTCTCGACCGCCTCGGGCTTGGCCCGCTCGACGAAGCTCGGATTGCCGAGCCGCCCGGCAAGCCCGTCGCGCTCCTTCTCGGCCGCCGCGATCGCCTTGGTGAGGCGCGCACGCTCGGCTTCCAGATCTACCACGTCGCCCAGCGGCATCACGAAGGTAGCCTCGTCCACCACCAGCTGCAGCGCACCGCCGCTGGGGGCATCGCCCTGCGCCTGGTCGACGCGACCAAGCCGGGCCAGCGCCGCCTCCTGCCGCGCCAGACGGGCAACGGTCTCCGCAGACGCATCGCGGATGTGCAGCGCCAGCCGCGCGCCCGGCGGCACGTTGAGTTCGGTCCGCGCCGCACGGATCTCGCTCACCAGCCGGATCAGCCAGTCGATCTCCTGCGCCGCCGACGGATCGAGCGCGCGGGCATCGGCCATCGGCCAGTGCGCGACGATCAGGTCATGGTCGCGCGGGCCCATCTTCGACCACAGCTCTTCGGTGATGAAGGGCATGAACGGGTGGAGCATGACGAGGATCTGGTCGAGCGCCCAGCCGGCGACGGCACGGGTCTCTTCCGCGTCCGCAGCAGCGACGCCCTCGCCCTGCAGCACCGGCTTGATCAGCTCGAGATACCAATCGCAGAAGCGGCTCCACACGAACTGGTAGATGCTGTTCGCCGCCTCGTCGAAGCGCAGGTCGGCCAGCGCCAGGTCCAGCGCTTGCACCGTCGCGATGGTTTCCGCGATGATCCAGCGGTTTACGGCCAGTTCCGCCGTCGGCGCCTCAAGATGCTTGCTCGCGGCAATGCCATTGGACTGGCAGAAGCGCGCCGCGTTCCACAGCTTGGTCGCGAAGTTGCGATAGCCCTCGAGCCGCTTCTCATCCATCTTGATGTCGCGGCCCTGGCTCTCCATCGCCGCCATGAAGAAGCGCAGCGCATCGGCGCCGTATTTGTCGATCATGCCCAGCGGGTCGACCGTGTTGCCCTTGGACTTGGACATCTTCTGGCCATCCGCGGCGCGGACAAGACCGTGCAGATACAGGGTCTTGAACGGCACTTCCTTCATGAAGTGCAAACCCTGCATCATCATCCGCGCATCCCAGAAGAACAGGATGTCGAAGCCGGAAATGAGCACATCGTTCGAATAGCGGCCGCCGAGCGTGGGGTCGCTATTCTCGGGCCAGCCGAGCGTCGCGAACGGCCACAGCGCCGAGGAGAACCAGGTGTCGAGCACATCGGGATCGCGGGTGAGCGCAACGCCCTCGCCCGCCTGCGCCTGTGCCTCTTCCTCGGTTTCGGCGACATAGGCCTTGCCGTCGGCATCGAACCACGCCGGGATGCGATGCCCCCACCAGAGCTGGCGGCTGACGCACCAGGGCTGGATGTTCTCCATCCAGTTGAAGTACGTCTTTTCCCAGCTCTTCGGCACGATCCTGGTCGCGCCCGAGCGGACCGCCTCGATCGCCGGCTTGGCGAGCCTCGCGGCATCGACATACCACTGATCGGTCAGCCACGGCTCGATCACCTGGCCCGAACGGTCGCCATAGGGCGTCTGGATCGTGCGCGGCTCTGCGTCGTGCTCGGCGCCTTCCTTGTCGACGAAGGGCACGAGGAAGCCCTCGTCCTTCAGCCGCGCAACGATCGTCTTGCGCGCCTCGAAGCGGTCGAGCCCGATCAGTTCGGCCGGCACCAGCCCGTCCTGGGTCTGACAGATCGCCGCCTTGGCATCGAGCATGTTGAGCATCTCGCCGGCCTTGATGCCGGCGCGAACACCCACTTCGAAGTCGTTGAAATCATGGCCCGGCGTGATCTTCACCGCACCCGAGCCGAGCGCCGGATCGGCATGCTCGTCGCCGACGATCGGGATCAGCCGGCCGGTGATCGGCAGCTTGACCTGCTTGCCGATCAGCGCCTTGTAGCGCTCGTCCTCGGGGTGCACGGCAACCGCCATGTCGGCCAGCATCGTCTCGGGCCGCGTCGTCGCGACCTGGATGAAGCCCGAGCCGTCCGCCAGCGGATAGCGCAAATGCCAGAAATTGCCGCGGACTTCCTTGGTCTCGACCTCGAGATCCGAGATCGCGGTGCCGAGGCCCGGGTCCCAGTTCACCAGCCGCTTGTCGCGATAGAGCAGCCCCTGGCGGTGGAGCTCGACAAACACCTTGAGGACGGCCTTGGAGAAGCCCTCGTCCATGGTGAAGCGCTCGTTGGCCCAGTCCATCGAGCAGCCGAGCCGGCGCAGCTGGCGGGTGATCTGGCCGCCGCTCTCGGCTTTCCACTCCCATACCTTGTCGACGAACGCCTCGCGGGTGAAGTCGGTACGCTTCTGCCCGGCGGCGTTGAGCTGGCGCTCGACCACCATCTGCGTCGCGATGCCGGCATGGTCGGTGCCGACCACCCAGCGCGCGTCCTTGCCCTTCAGCCGCGCATGGCGGACGAGGATGTCCTGCAGCGTGTTGTCGAGCGCGTGGCCGATGTGCAGGCTGCCCGTCACGTTGGGCGGCGGGTTGACGATCGTCCAGGGCTCGGCGCCCTGGCGCTCGGGGCGGAACAGGCCTTCGTCTTCCCAATGGGCATACCAGCGGGCTTCGATGTCGGCGGGGTCGAAGGTCTTGGGGAGTTCGGTCATGATGACAGGGGCTTTAGCGTCGCCCCTGCCCCGCGCACAACCCTTGGCGCTGAAAGCTCAGCTGAGGTTGCTGAGCACCTTGTCGACCCGGTCCAGCGTGAACGGCTTGGAGAGCACCGGCCGGTCGCGATGCGAATGGGCGATGCTGTCGTCGGCGCCGCCAGTCGCGAGCACGAAGGGAATGCCGAGTTCGGCAAGCTTGTCGGCGATCGGCCAGCTCTGCTCGCCGCCACGCAGGTTGACGTCGAGGATCGCGGCATCGATGCCCCCGGCACCAATCCGGTCGAGCGCTTCGGCGACATTGTCGGCCGTGCCCGCCGGCACGCGATCCAATGCATCAAGAAAATCCTCGAGCATCATCGCGATCAACGGCTCGTCTTCGACGATGAGAATGTTACGCGGACCCTGCATGCTACCCCCTTTGCAGGAAAATGGTTTCGTGCCAAGCACTTATTTGACCACCAAGATCTCCTGAACCGCTTCTGCAAGTTGTTGCACGGAAAAGGGTTTTGGGAGAAAGGCGACATTGTCGAGATCGATCGAACGGCGCAATTGTTCCTCCGCATAGCCGGACATGAACAGGATCGGCAGGTCGGGCCAGCGCTCGCGCACCTTGCGCGCCATGCTGGGGCCATCCATCACCGGCATCACCACGTCGGAAACCAACAGATCCGGCTTCTCCATCGTCTCGATCGTTTCAAGCGCGACCTCGCCATTTTCGGCGGTGACCACCGAGTAGCCCTGCCGCGTCAGCGCACGTTCGGCGATCGCCCGAACCATGTCCTCGTCCTCGACGACGAGGATCGTGCCCGTGCCCCACAGATCGGCGGGCTTTTCCTTGACCACCGGCAGCTTCGCCACCGTCGCCTCGGGCGCGGTATGCACCGGCAGGTAGATGGTGAACGCCGCCCCGCCGCCGGGATTGTTCTCCGCGAAGATATAGCCGCCCGACTGCTTGATGATGCCGTAGACGGTCGACAGGCCCAGCCCCGTGCCCTTGCCCACTTCCTTGGTGGTGAAGAAAGGCTCCCAGATCTTGGGCAGGATTTCGGGCGGGATGCCGGTGCCGGTGTCCGAGATGCGCAGTGCGGTATAGTCGCCCACCGGCAGCACGTCGTCGTCCATGCGCCGGACGTCTGCGGACGAGACCGCCAGCGTCTCGATCGTCAGCGAGCCGCCGCCGCTGGGATTCTTGCTGATCATCGAATCGCGCGCGTTGACCGCGAGGTTGACCACCACCTGCTCGAGCTGCCCCGGATCGGCGCGCACCGGCCCCAGGTTGCGACCGTGCTTAACGTCGAGCGACACCGTTTCGCCGAGCAGCCGCTTGAGCAGGTTGGACACTTCGGAGATGATGTCCGGCAACTGCAGCACCTGCGGCCGCAGCGTCTGCTGGCGCGAAAAGGCAAGCAGCTGCCGGGTCAGGCTGGCAGCACGGTTCGAATTGGCGCGGATCTGCTGGATGTCGTCATAATCGCTGTCGCCGGGCGAGTGGCGCATCAGCATCAAGTCGCAATGCCCGATGATCGCGGTGAGGATGTTGTTGAAATCGTGCGCCACGCCGCCGGCGAGCTGGCCCACCGCCTGCATCTTGGTCGCCTGCGCGATCTGGCGCTTGAGCTTGCCCTCCTCGCCCGAGTCCCGCAGGCTCAGCAGCACCGCCGCGTCGCCCAGCCCGCGCGCGCCGGCGATGGTGATCGCCACCGGCTCTTCCGAGGCGTCCTTCAGCCGGACCGTGATCTCGAGCGACTGCGGCGCGCCGCCGGCGAAGCGGCGAACGGCATCGGCCAGCGTCGCCTTGTCCTCGCGAACCACCAGGTCGCCCGGATAGAGCGGCGGCGCTGCAGGATGCACCCGGGCGGTGCGGACGAACGCCTCGTTCATCGTCAGGAAGCGGCCGTCGCGGTCGATCAGCGCGAGGCCGGTCGGGAGCAGCGAGATCAGCGCGTGGACATGCCCCGCGGCGCTGCCGGCGAGCGCGGGCGCCGCGATCGCCGTAGGCTCCTCGTCGAGCAGCGCCACCAGCAGCGGCGCCTCATCGCCTTCGAGAAACGGGATCTGCAGCACGCGCAGCGGCGTGCCCTCGATGCCCTCGCGCTCGAAGCGCACCTGGCCGATCGAGTCCGTGATCAGCAGCCCGGCAAAATCGCGCCCGTCGGCGATCGCATCGGCGCTGCCGAGCGCGCGGTGGCGAAACACGCGGTTGGCCGAACGGATGCGGCCGTCGGGCGCCACCAGCACCACCATCACCCCCGCGCCGCCCAATCGATCGCCCGTCGGGCCCGCGAGCAGCCCCTGCACCTGCACCGCCAGGTCGAGCGCGTGGATACCGATGAACCGCCACACCAGCGATTCGTCGCCGACGCGGACGACTCGCACCGCCACCTGCGCGCCGAACACCTGGACGTCGCTGCAGCGGCTCTCGCCGTCGCGCCAGGCGGCGCGGGCGCAGGCGCCAAGCGCGCGCTCACCCTCGTCGCCGATCGGCAGATTGGGCGGGGTTGGCCAGCCGCCGAACAGCGCCTCGTAGCGCGGATTGGCGCAGACCAGCCGGCCGCTGCGGTCGGTCACCGCCAGCGCATCGTCGCTGGCCGAAGCGAGCGCATGGGCGATCGCCCAGTCGGTATAGCGTTCGATGCTGGTCGTGGGCGATCGGAACAGCCGCCCCATTGCGAGCATCATGCCGGCCGCGAGCAGCGCCGCGGCGAGGAAGCCCATCGCAATCGCGTGATCGTTGAGGCTGGTGAGGATGACGCCAGCCGCGGCGACGCCGGTGACCACCACGGCCACGATCGGCAGCAGCAGCGACGGCTTGGGCAGTTCGGCGTCGGGCAGACTAGCCATCGTTCACCGATGTTCCGTCCCCGCGCCAGCGTCAAGCGCCGATCGCGTCACCTTGGATGCTGCGTTGCGTTACATCAAGCTGCCGCACGCAGGCTCAGCCGCCGACGCCGCTTGCGGAGAATCCACCAGCGCCAGGCCAGACCGCTACCGAAATAGCCCAGAATGGCGAGCGCAACCGCGAGCGTGACCAGCCCGGTTAGCAATGCGGGCCCGCCGTTATGCAGCAACCAATCGAGCCACGCCGACGCGTTGCCCTCGAACACCTCTCCCCCCACGCGAACTCCGAGCATCCAGCTGCCGAGGCCATAGGCTGCGATCCAGAGCGGCGGCGTGGTGAAGGGGTTGGTGAGAAAGGTGGTTGCCGCCGCAGCCGGAATGTTGGCGCGCAGCGGCAGCGCGAGGACGGCCGAGGCGGGGATCTGCCCCATCGGCACCAGGATCCCGGTCAGCATGCCGAGCGCCACGCCACGCGGAACCGAACGCCGCGTGAACCGCCACAGCGATGCATGCATCACCCGCCCGGCAATGGGCTTCAGCCAGCGATTGGTCTCGATCGACTCCCTGCTAGGGATCGCCCTGGCCGCCAGACGTTGCAGGCGCCCCGGTCGCACGCCGTCAGCCGCGGTCGCGGAGGATGCGCGACTGTTCGCGCTTCCAGTCGCGTTCCTTGATGGTCTCGCGCTTGTCATGCGTCTTCTTGCCCTTCGCCAGTGCCAGTTCGACCTTCGCACGCCCCTTGGCGTTGAAATAGACCGACAGCGGGACCAGCGTCATGCCCTCGCGCGCGACGGCGCCATGCAGCTTGTTTATCTGGCGCTCGTTGAGGAGCAGTTTACGCGGCCGCTTGGGCTCATGGTTGAAGCGATTGCCGTGGCTGAATTCGGGAATGTTGGCGTTGACCAGCCATACCGCGTCGCTCTTGATCTCGGCATAGGCCTCGGCGATCGAGCCCTCGCCGAAGCGCAGCGACTTCACCTCGGTGCCGGTGAGCACCAGGCCAGCCTCATAGACCTGCTCGATGAAATAGTCGAAACGCGCGCGCCGGTTCTCGGCGACGGTCTTTACCTTGTCGAATTCCTGGGGACGTGGACGGGCCATAAGACCGCGGGATGTAGGGACGCATAGCCCGGAGCGCCAGCCGTTTGTTGGCGCTCCGGTCCGAAGCTCAGAGGAGCCCGGCGAATTCCAGTGCGGCGTCGACCGCCTTGCGGCTGGCCTCCCCCGCCTCGGTCATCGGCAGGCGGAGTTCCTGCGGGAAGCCCGGGCGCACCCGGCCCATCGCATACTTGACCGGCCCCGGTGAGGCATCGGTGAACATCGCGATGTGGAGCGGGTAGAGCCTGTCATGCAGTTCGAGCGCCTTTTTGGTGTCTCCCGCCGCCCAGGCCGCCTGGAACTCGGCGCACAGCTTGGGCGCGACATTGGCCGTCACCGACACGCAGCCGACGCCCCCCATCGCGTTGAACGCCAGCGCGGTCTCGTCATTGCCCGAGAGCTGAACGAAGCCGGTGCCGCAGCCCGCGCGCTGCTCGGAGACGCGGCCAAGGTTGCCGGTCGCGTCCTTCACGCCGACGAAGGTCTCCGGATACGCCTTTACGATCCGCGCCATGGTGGCGGGCTGGATGTCGGTCACGGTACGGCCGGGCACGTTGTAGAGCACGATCGGCAAGTCGGTCGCCTCGGCCACCGCGGCGAAGTGGCGGAAGATGCCTTCCTGGCTCGGACGGTTGTAGTAGGGCGGCACCATCAGCGCGGCGTCCGCGCCGGCATCCGTGGCGGCACGGACGTTGTCGATAGCCACCTTGGTGTCGTTGGAGCCGGCGCCCGCGAGGATCTTCACCCGGCCTTTCGCCTGATCGGCACAGACCCGCACGATGTGGAAATGCTCGTCCTTGGGCATGGTCGCGGCCTCGCCGGTGGTGCCGCAGGGCACCAGCGCCGACGAGCCTTCGGTAATCTGCCATTCGACGAGCGCGCGGAAATCCTCCTCCGCGAACGCGCCGCTGCGGAACGGCGTCACGAGCGCAGGGATCGATCCAGAAAACATCGCGCGGAATCATCCTCTTTTTTCGGTAGAAACGGGGTGGCAGATACGGGCGGATCTCCTATCATGTCCAGATGGTCGGTACGGTACTCAAAGGCGCGTTGGTGTTCGCCGGTGTTTCGGGACTGGCGGCCTCCTCGCAGGTAACCCCTGCGATGCTGGCGGCCCTGGCGGGCGGCTTCGTGCCGCAGGCCCAGGCGCAATATGATCCGGTGAGCACGGCGCTGGTCGAATGGAAGCGCCTGCAGCAATCGGACAATTACGCCTTTTCCGACTATGCCAATTTCCTGCTCGCCCATCCCGGCTGGCCGGGCGAGAAGAGCCGCCGCGCGGCCGCCGAGACGATCCTCGACAGCGGCGCGACGATGCCGGACCTCGCCGTTCGCTTCTTCACCCGCTTTCCGCCGATCACCCCCGCCGGACGCCTGCGCTATGCCGAGGCGCTCGCCGCCACCGGCCGCCGCGCCGAGGGGGAGGACCAGGCCCGTCGTGCTTGGCGCGCCGGCATCCTGCGCACGACCGACGAGAGCAAGCTGCTGGCGTCCTTCGGCACCGCGCTCCGTCCCGCTGACCATGACGCGCGCGAGGATATGCTGCTCTGGCAGGGCGCGACCAGCATCGCGACGCGGCAGCTCGTCTATACCTCGCCCGAGCTGCGCCCGGTGTTCGACGCGCGGATCGCCTATCGTACCAATGCCTATGACGCGGCGACCAAGGCCAGCCTGGCGGAGGCGCGCGGCGGCGCCGACCATGGCTATATTGCCGATCGCGCGCGCTGGCTCGGGCAGACCGGCCAGACCCAGCTCATGCGCTCCTATCTCGCCCAGCCGCGCCGCATGGCGGGCTTCCCGGGCGATCCGGAGAAATGGTACGAGGTACTGCTCTCGGCCGCGCGCGGCGCGCTGGCGGACGGGCAGTACGACCTCGCCTATCGCATCGCTTCGCAGGTAGACGACGCCTTCCCCTCGGGCACCGACGTCAGCGAGCTCTCGCTCGGGGTGCGCGACGATTATACCAGCCTCACCTGGCTCGCCGGAACGGTGGCGCTCTACAATCTCGGGCGGCCCAGCGATGCCGTGGGCATGTTCGCGCGCTACGGCCATGGCTCGAAGACGCCGGGCACGCAGTCCAAAGGCCTGTACTGGGCCGGTCGCGCCGCCGAGGCCGCCGGAAACGCGACCAGCGCGCGCACCTATTATGCGAGTGCGAGCGGTTTCCCGGACCTGTTCTACGGCCAGCTCGCGGTCGAGCGCCTTGGCCAGCCGCTGCGGGGGCCGCGCGACCTCACCGGCAAGACCGCGTCGCCCGGTGCGCGCGAGGCCTTTTACCGCGGCGAGCTGGTCCGCGCCGCGCAGTTGCTCGGCCAGATGGGCAATCGCAGCGACCAGAGCCTGTTCCTCCGCAAGATCGCAGAGGATGCGACGACCGAGGACGACCATCTCCTCGCCGCCGATCTCAGCCGCACGTTGGGCCGCCCGGACCTGGGCGTGATGGTCGGCCGCAGCGCGCTCCAGAACGGCCTGTCCGACTATAGCGCCGCCGGCTACCCGTCGGTGAAGGTGCCCGAGGGGCAGCGTGATTACTGGACGATCATTCACGCGATTGCGCGCCAGGAAAGCCAGTTCAACCGCGACGCGGTCAGCCGCGCTGGCGCCCGCGGCCTGATGCAGCTGATGCCCGGCACCGCTCGCGAGACGGCGACCAAGCTCGGCATGGGCTATGATCCCGGCGCGCTCAACGCCGATACCGATTACAACATCCAGCTCGGCTCCAGCTATTTTCAGCGGATGCTGACTTATTATGGCGGCTGCTATCCGCTGGCGGTGGCGGCGTACAATGCCGGGCCGGGCAATGTGAACAAATGGCTCAACGCCTATGGCGACCCGCGCCTGCCCGGCGGCGACATGGTCCGCTGGATCGAGCAGATCCCGATCTTCGAGACCAAGAACTATGTCCAGCGCGTGCTGGAGAACGCCGTGGTCTACGACCTGATGAACCCGTCCTATGCGCGCAGCAAGGGTACGGCGAACCTCAGCTGGTATCTGGGCAAGAGCCGGCCGGGCTGATAGCGCGGGCCGATCATGAACGATCGCCCCAACTATATCACTCCCGCCGGCTATGCCGCGCTCAAGGCCGAATATGACCAGCTGTTCGGGCAGGAACGCCCCAAGCTGGTCGAGACGATTTCCTGGGCGGCGGGCAATGGCGATCGCTCGGAGAACGGCGATTACATCTACGGCCGCAAGCGCCTGCGCGAAATCGATCGGCGGCTGGGCTTCCTCGCCCGGCGGATGAAAGCGGCCAAGGTGGTCGATCCTACGCGGCAGGAGGATCGCAGCGGCGTGTTTTTCGGCGCCTGCGTGACCATTGCCGACGAGGACGACAACCACCGTACCCTCACGCTGGTCGGCGACGACGAGGCCGATGCCGCCAAGGGGCTGGTCGGCTGGAACGCGCCGCTTGCGCGGGCACTGCGCGGCGCGCGCGTCGGCGATCTCCGCCGCGTGACCCTGCCCGCGGGCGAGCGCGAATATGAAGTGATGGCGATAACCTATCCCTGACGCGCCGGGGTCTGCCGGGTTTGCGGCGGACCGTTCCCCTGCCCCGCTTCCCCTCTGTCCCAGACTGCTACAGGTAATCGCAGCCCGACATCATGGGCGTGTACAAAGGGAGCATATGGCGCAGCAGCGAATCCTGGTTTCGGGACGGGTACAGGGGGTCGGCTATCGCGACTGGGTCGTTCGCACGGCACAGCGTGGCGGGCTCACCGGTTGGGTACGCAATCTGCGTGACGGACGCGTGGAGATTCTCGCTGCGGGGGAAGACACCGCGCTCGGCCTGTTCGTCGAGGCCTGCCGCGAAGGCCCGCCCATGGCGCGGGTGGAGCATGTCGACAGCGAGGCAGTGCCCGAGGACAAGGCGCACAAGGGCTTCACCAAGCGATTCACCGCCTGATCCGCGGGATCAGGGTTCGGCCAGCGCGCTGCAATCACCGCCGCGCTGGCCGAACATCGGGGTTTCGGTACCCAGTTCCGCTGCCGGGCTCTTGCCGATCCGATAGCGCACGGCATGGCCGTCGCCGGCATCCGCGTCGACCAGCCAGGCATCGACGCCGTCCACCTTCGCACTGCCGACGACCTTGAGCGTGAAGCGCCCCAGCCCCTTGTCATACTGGAAGAACGGCAGCTCGTACGTTTGCCCGTCAGCCAGCGGCAGCGCCGCAAAGGTCAAACCCCAGAGATTGCCGTCCCATACCGCGTCCGGAGCGGAGATCTGCGTCTCGGCCTTGTCCGGCCGCGCCACCTGGATCTCCGCCCCATCGTAGCGGACGCGGACATGCTCCACCCCGTTGCGGCGGCTGTCCATGCGGAGCGGGCGGAGATCGCTACGTCGCAGCACGAAATGATCGCGCATGTCGAACTTGCCGTCGCCGACGCGCTGGTGGACGATGATGTCCCAGACGGGGGTGCTCCCGTCCATCGCGGCACGGACGCGCTGCCAGGTCTGGCCGATCGGCTTGTCGGCGCGGGTCAGCGCGTAGCAGGCACTGCCTTCACGGAGCCGTGATCCATCGGGCACCGCTACGTCCGGCAACGGCATGGCGGCGATCAGCATCAGTGCAAGCATCGTACGGCTCCCCTCTGGTACAGGGCCGTACTATAGCAGCAATACACCGCAGAAAAGCAAGCGCCGGATCAAGCCTCTGGGGCTCGACCCGGCGCGTTCAGTATCAGCGCGTCAGCTTCTTGTACGACAGCGCGGTCGGACGATCCGCGGCATCGCCCAGGCGGCGGCGCTTGTCTTCCTCATAGGCTTCGAAATTGCCCTCGAACCATTCGACATGGCTGTTGCCTTCGAAGGCGAGGATGTGGGTGGCGAGACGATCGAGGAAGAAGCGATCGTGGCTGATCACCACGGCGCAGCCCGCGAAATTCTCGATCGCCTCTTCCAGCGCGCCCAGCGTTTCCACGTCGAGATCGTTGGTCGGCTCGTCGAGCAGCAGCACGTTGCCGCCGCGCTTCAGCATCTTGGCGATGTTGACGCGGTTGCGCTCACCGCCCGAAAGCTTGCCGACGATCTTCTGCTGGTCCGCGCCCTTGAAGTTGAACGCGCCGACATAAGCACGCGTCGACTGGTCGTGGCCGTTGATCTTCATGTAATCGAGACCGTCGGAGATTTCCTGCCAGACGTTCTTGCTGTCGTCGAGGTGATCGCGGCTCTGGTCGACATAGCCGAGGCGCACGGTCGAGCCGATGTCGATCTCGCCGGTGTCCGGCGTTTCCTGGCCGGTGATCAGCTTGAACAGCGTCGACTTGCCCGCGCCGTTCGGCCCGATCACGCCGACGATGCCGCCCGGCGGCAGCATGAACGAGAGATTCTCGAACAGCAGCTTGTCGCCGTACGCCTTGGAGATGTTCTTGGCCTCGATCACCTTGCCGCCCAGGCGCTCGGGCACCTGGATGACGATCTGGGCCTTGCCCGGCGTGCGGTTCTCCTGGCTGGCGACCAGCTGTTCGAACTTGGCGATACGCGCCTTGGACTTGGTCTGGCGGGCCTTGGCGCCCTGCCGGATCCAGGCAAGCTCGTCCTGGATTGCCTTCTGGCGACCCGAGGCCTCGCGGTCCTCCTGCTCCAGGCGCTTGCCCTTCTTCTCCAGGTAGGTCGAGTAATTGCCCTCGTACGGGAAATACTTGCCGCGATCGATCTCGAGGATCCATTCGACGACATTGTCGAGGAAGTAGCGGTCGTGGGTGATCATCAGCACCGCGCCGGCATATTCCTTGAGGTGATTTTCCAGCCAGTTGACGCTTTCGGCGTCGAGATGGTTGGTCGGCTCGTCGAGCAGCAGGATCGACGGCTTCTGGATCAGCAGGCGGGTCAGCGCGATGCGGCGCTTTTCACCACCCGAGAGGTTCTCGACCGGCCAGTCGGACGGCGGGCAGCGCAATGCCTCCATCGCGATCTCGAGCTGGTTGTCGAGGCTCCAGCCATCGACCGCGTCGATCTTGGCCTGGAGATCGCCCATCTCCTCCATCAGCGCGTCGAAATCGGTATCGTCCTTGGGATCGCCCATCTCCGCCGAAATGGCGTTGAAGCGATCGACCATGTCCGCCGTCTCACGCGCGCCGTCCTTGACGTTCTCGAGCACGTTCTTGGTCGGATCGAGCTGCGGCTCCTGGGGCAGATAGCCGACGGTGATGTTCTCGCCCGGCCAAGCCTCGCCCGAGAAATCCTTGTCGATGCCCGCCATGATCTTCATGAGCGTCGACTTGCCCGCGCCGTTCGGACCGACGATGCCGATCTTGGCGCCCTGGTAGAATTGCAGGTTGATGTTGTTGAGCACCGGCTTGGGGGCGCCGGGGAAGGTTTTGGTCATGTCCTTCATGACGAAGGCGTACTGCGCAGCCACGGTGGCGGATCTCCGTTGCGAGAATTCTGGATGCTGGAAAGACGCGTGGCATGTAGCGATGCGGGCGCGGATTGGCAACGCGGGGGTTGGCGGAGGTTCTAAGCCCCTCCCCTTCAGGGGAGGGGTTGGGGTGGGGCTGTGTCTCGCGGAGACCAGCCTCTGTTCTGGAATCCCTCCACCCCAACCCCTCCTCCGAGGAGGAGGGGCTAAGTAATGGAAACGCTTCATCCCCCATTGCAATCGTTCCACCGCTGGTTAGCATCCGCAGCATGACAAAGCGCCTCCTGCTCGCGGCCGCTGCCGCGCTCGCCCTTCCCTTTCCCGCTCTCGCGCAGACCGCCGCCCAAGTGGCGAAGGTGCGCGACGCCGCGCTGCAGGACGATGTCGCCTGGGACGTGGTGGAGGGCCTCACCACCGAGATCGGCCAGCGCCTCGCCGCCACCGAGGCCGAGGCACGCGCCCGCGCCTGGGGCGTCAAGAAGCTGACCGCGCTCGGCTTCCAGAACGTCCATGTCGAGACCTATCGCATGCCGGTATGGGTGCGCGGCGCGGAAACCGCTGAGGTGCTCGGCGGCTCGGCACAGAAGCTGACGATCGCCGCGCTTGGCTATTCGGGCTCGACCGGCGCGCAGCCGCTCGAAGCCGAGATCGTCTATTTCGCTTCGCTGGCCGAGCTCCAGGCCGCGCCCGCGGGCAGCCTCAAGGGCAAGATCGCCTTTATCGACCATGCGATGGTGCCTACGCAGGACGGCTCGCAGTACGGCTATTACGGCGCCGTCCGCCGCGCCGGCCCGAGCATCGCGGCGACCAAGGGTGCCGCCGCGGTGCTGATCCGCTCGATCGGCACCGACCATCACCGTAACCCGCACACCGGCGTCACCACCTGGGCCAAGGGCGTCTCGCCGATCGCCGCCGCTGCGCTGTCCGTACCCGATGCCGAGCAGCTGGTGCGCCTCGTCAAGCGCGGCCCGGTCAAGCTGCGGCTGAGCGTAACGCCGCAGTTCAAGGGCGAGGCCGAGTCCGGCAACGTCGTCGCCGACATCCCCGGCAGCGATCCGAGCGCCGGCATCATCGTCGTCGGCGGCCATCTCGACAGCTGGGACCTCGGCACCGGCGCAATCGACGATGCCTCGGGCGTAGCGATCACCACCGCCGCCGCGCTCCAGGCCGCCAAGCTCGGTCAGCCGCGCCGCACGATCCGCGTCGTCTGGTTCGGCGCGGAGGAAGTCGGCGGCTTCGGGGGTGCCGCCTATGCCAAGGCGCATGTCAAGGAGCGCCATGTGCTCGCGATGGAATCGGATTTCGGCGCCGATCGCGTCTGGAAGTTCGAGACCAACCTGCCCGAGGGCGCCAAGCCGATCGCCGACCGGCTGGAGACCGCGCTCTATCCGCTGGGCATCGAGCGCGGCCGCGGCACCGCGCATGGCGGTACCGATGTGGAGGGCATCCTGGCGCTCGGCGTCGGCACGATCGGGCTCAACCAGGACGGGCTGCGCTATTTCGACCTGCACCACACGCCCGACGATACGCTCGACAAGATCGATCCCGCGCAGCTCCGCCAGAACGTCGCCGCCTGGGCATCGATGCTGGCGATCGCGGCGAACGCACCGGAGAACATTGCCGCCGTTCCCGCCGAAAAGGGCGAGTGACGGCAGGTCCCGAAATCGGGCAGAAACATGGCAAAGTCACGGCGATGCGACATATTTGCGTTTGACGCGTTGCTCGCCGTGCCCCATGCAGCGGGCTTGACGCGCAGCCCCTTTCGGCTGCGCAACGGATTTGTACGTAGGAGCACCCGGATGACCAAGCTTCGCCTGATGGCCGCGGCAGCCCTGCTGACGCCGCTTGCGGCATGCGGCGGCAGCGAAGGCAATCTGTCCGACGGCGCGAACGTCGCGCCGGAGGCCAATGCGATGATCTACCAGAACGACGCCGAGGATCGCGCCAATGCCGAGGCCGATGCGATGATCGGCAACGCCGCGCCGGACAACGGTGCCGATGTGCCGGCCGCCAACGCGCAGTAAGCCTGCACGAACCGTCAGATCAGGGGCGTCCCTTCGGGGGCGCCCCTTTTTCGTGGCTCAGTAGCCGGCTTCGATCGCCATGCGCACGGCATCCGCCGCGGTGCGCACGCCCAGCGCCCGGAACATCGCCGCGCGGTGCATCTTGATCGTCCGCTCGGTCAGGCCGAGGTCGTAGGCGATCTGCTTGTTGAGCTTGCCCGCTGCCATCGCGATCAGCACCGCGCGCTGGCGCGGTGACAGTCCATCGATCTTCTCGCGTGCGATCGTGGCGCGGTGCGCGGTGCCTTCCTTCGGCCCCTCGACCTCCATCTGCGAGCCGAGGAAATATTCAAGCTCGCCATCCTCGCCGAAGATGGGCGCGACCAGCACCGCGTTGCGGAACGGCGTGCCGTCCTTCTTGTAGTTGAGGATCTCCACCATCACCGGGCGCTTCTCGCGCACGCCGGCGCTCAGGGCTTCGCTGAGCCAGGGCTCGGTCTTGTCGCCCGAGAGGAAGCGGCAGTTGCGGCCGAGAATCTCGTCGCGCTGATAGCCGGTCAGCGCAATGAAGGCATCGTTGCAATCGACAATTGGATTGTCGGGCAGTCGGGGGTTGCTGAGCACCGCGGCGACGGCGCTTCCGGCGATCATGTCGGCTAGTGGCATTGGTCGGCTTTCCGCATCCTTTTGGGGCCGCAAATCTGCATACCCTTTTGTCCATGTTCCCGGTTTCACCCGGGTTCCTCATGTGGAGGACACTCGACGCCGGCGTGCCACGCAAATGCTGCCGGTGAAACAAAAGGTAGGCCCGATGAACTTCTTCTGCAACGATATAGAACGGGCCGACAACGAAACCGGCGCCGAATTGGTCCCCGACGAAGTGCAGGAAGCGGTTCGTACCCTGCTGCGCTGGGTCGGCGAGGATCCCGAGCGCGAGGGCCTGCGCGATACGCCGTTGCGCCATGCCAAGGCCTGGCGCGAATATTGCGCGGGCTATGACGAGGATCCCGGCATGCACCTCGCCCGCACCTTCGAGGAAGTGGCCGGCTATGACGAGATCGTGCTGCTGAAGGACATCCCGTTCCAGTCGCATTGCGAGCACCATCTCGCGCCGATCACCGGCAAGGCCTCGATCGCCTATCTGCCCAAGGACCGCGTGGTCGGCATTTCCAAGCTCGCCCGCGTGCTCCACGGCTATGCCCGGCGCCTGCAGATCCAGGAGCGGCTGACTGCCGAGGTCGCCCAGGCGATCTGGACGCATCTGAAGCCCGCCGGCGTCGCGGTGGTGATCGAGGCCCAGCATGGCTGCATGACCGGGCGCGGGGTGAAAACCCATGGCGTCGGCATGGTCACCAGCCGGATGCTGGGCTGCTTCCTCGAGGATCGCAGCAGCCGCGCCGAGCTGATGTCGCTGATGGGCTATTGAGCGGGCACGCGGAGATGGACGTCGTGATCCTCGGTGCCGGCATCGCCGGCCTGGCCTGCGCCGATCAGTTGCGTGCCGCCGGGCACCGCGTGACCCTGTTCGACAAGGGTCGCGGCCCCGGCGGGCGGATGTCGACGCGGCGGATCGAGCTGGACGGCGAGGTGCTGCAGTTCGACCACGGCGCCCAGTATTTCACCGTCCGCGACGATCGCTTCCGGCGACTCGTGCAGGATTGGCAGGCGCAGGGCGTCGCCAGCCCCTGGCACGAAGCCGGCCCGGACGCCTGGGTCGGCACGCCGACGATGAACGCGCCGGTCCGCCACATGGCGTCGGCCCATCAGGTCCATTTCGGCCAGCATGTCGTCGGTCTCACGCGCAACGCGCAGGGCTGGCATGTGCGGCTGCAGGAACGGCAGCATGGACCGTTCGACGCGGCGATCATCGCGCTGCCGGCGGAGCAGGCGGCGGCGATCCTCGGCACGCACGACCTGATGATGGCGGCCGATGCCATGGCCGCCCGCTCGCAGCCCTGCTGGACGGCGATGATCGCGTTCGAGGATCGCGTGCCGATCGCCGCCGACAGCATCCGCCAGCATGGCATCATCGGCTGGGCCGCACGCGACGGCGCCAAGCCCGGTCGCCGCGACGGCGAGACCTGGGTGGTGCAGGGCCATGGCTCCTGGTCGACCCAGCATCTCGAAGACGCCGCCGACAATGTGGCGCAGGCGCTGCTGGAGGCGCTGCTCGCATATGCCGACGGCGCGGTGCCGGCGGTCCGCTACCTCGCTGCGCACCGCTGGCGGTTCGCGATGACGCCGGGAATCGACAAGGGTGCGCTGTGGAACGGATCGCTTCGCCTCGGCGCGTGCGGAGACTGGCTGCAGGGGCCGCGGGTGGAGCTCGCCTGGCTCTCCGGCCACCATCTCGGCACGATGATCGGCAGCGCGGCGGCAGCCGCGTAATTACAACAACGCGAGCGCCAGCGTCAGCGCGCCGAGGCCGATGGAGAGCTGGAGGCGCAGCGCGATCCAGCCGCTAATGCTCGGCTGCTTGCGGGCCAGCGCGAGGTCGACGATCGGCGAGAGCAGGATCGCCGCGCCCAGCACGAGCAGCGCCGCTTCCGTCGTCCAGCCGAGCAGCCGGAGCAGCATCAGTCCCCAGGCGATCAGCGACGGCAGCACCGCGATGGTGAACAGCGCAGGAGAAGCGGTGCCTTTCGCGACACCCTGCCCCCACCACAGCCCGCCGAGGAAGCTGAAGATCAGCGCGGCATAGCCGAACCCGGCGTCGAGCAGCAGTGCACGGTGCAGCGGCAGCAGCACCAGCCCCGCGGCGCAGCCGATCAGCGGCAGCAGCCCGGCATAGCCGAGGATCCGCGCGGCGGGGGCGAGCGAGGCGTGGTTTTCCATCGCATCGGGATCGCCTGCACGTCGCCAGCGCTCAACCTGTCCGAAAAGACATCGCGCCCGCCGCCGCCCCCGGCCCCACATGGCATCCATGGCCCGCCTGATCCTCCTGCTCGGCGACCAGCTCAGTGCTGGCCTTTCCTCGCTCGCCGAAGCCGATCCGGGCGAAGATGTCGTGCTCATGGCGGAGGTCGCCGAAGAGGCGCACTATGTCCCCCACCACAAGAAGAAGCTCGCCTTCGTCTTTTCCGCGATGCGCCACTTCGCCGAGGAGCTGCGTTGCGACGGCTGGCAGGTCCGCTACACCCGGCTCGACGATCCGGAAAATAGCGGCAGCCTGATCGGCGAGATCGAGCGCGCGCGCGCCGAGATCGACGTGGACGAGGTGCTCTGCACCGAGCCGGGCGAATGGCGCCTCCGCCAGGCCCTGGCGGCGGTGCCCGACCTCACCCTCCTCCCCGACACCCGCTTCCTGATCGATCCCGCAGGATTCCGCGCCTGGGCGCAGGGCCGCCGCCAGCTGCGGATGGAGTATTTCTACCGCGACATGCGCCGCCGCACCCGCCTGCTGATGGACGGCGACCAGCCCGCCGGCGGCGAATGGAATTACGATCACGACAATCGCGGGACCCCGCCGCCCGGCACCGAGACGCCGTCGCTCCCGGCGTTCGAGCCCGATACGATCACCCGCGAGGTTCTGGCGCTGGTCGAGCGCCGCTTCCCCGACAATTTCGGCGACCTGCAGCCATTCGCACTCGCCGTCACCCGCGCCGATGCAGAGAAGGCGCGCGACCATTTCCTCGCCCATGCCCTGCCCCGCTTCGGCGACTATCAGGACGCGATGCGGCGCGGCGAGCCCGTGCTGTTCCACGCGCATCTCGCGCTCTACATGAACATCGGCCTTCTCGATCCGCTCGACCTCTGCCGCCGCGCCGAGGCCGAATGGCGCGCCGGCCGCGTACCGATCAACTCGGCCGAAGGCTTCATCCGCCAGATCCTCGGCTGGCGCGAATATGTACGGGGAATCTACTGGCTTCACATGCCGCGCTATGCGGATGTGAACGCACTGGAGGCCCGGCGCCCGCTCCCCGACTTCTACTGGACCGCCGAAACCGACATGGCGTGCGTGCGCGACGCGGTCGAGCAGACCCACGCCCATGCCTATGCGCACCATATCCAGCGGCTGATGGTCACCGGTAATTTCGCGCTGCTCGCGGGCATCGACCCCTATCTGGTCCATATCTGGTACATGGCCGTCTATGCCGATGCCTATGAATGGGTGGAGATGCCCAACACCATCGGCATGGCGCTGTTCGCCGATGGCGGGATCATGGGCTCCAAGCCCTATGCGGCGAGCGGCGCCTATATCGATCGCATGTCCGATTACTGCGCCGGCTGCCGCTACAAGGTGAAGCTGAAGGCCGGGCCCGATGCCTGCCCGTTCAACTATCTCTACTGGGATTTCGTCGCCCGTCACCGCGACCGCTTCGCGCGCAACCAGCGGATGGGACCGATCGTCCGCAATTTCGATCGCATGACCGACGAACGCAAGGCCGAGATCCGCGCGGACTCCGCCCGCTTCCTCGACGCGCTGGTGCCCGCCGGGAGCCGCTGGAATGGCTGAGCCACTCACCGTCTGGTACGATGGCGGCTGCCCCTTGTGCACGCGCGAGATCGCGCTGATGCGCCGGCTCGATCACCGCAGCCGGCTGCGTTTCGTCGACGTTAGCGACGACGCCAGCAGTTGCCCGCTCGACCGCGGCGACCTGCTCGCCCGCTTCCATGTCAGCGACGCACAAGGCCGCTTCTACAGCGGCGCGGCGGCCTTCGCGGCGATGTGGCGGCAGATCCCGCTGCTGCGGCCGCTGGGGCTGCTGGCGCTCCTACCGGGGATGACCTGGCTCCTCGAACGGCTCTATCGCGCCTTCCTGCGCGTTCGGCCCACACTCCAGCGCTGGATGCGCGAAAGGGAACGGCATGGCGGATGATGAGGGATATGACGGCCGCTCGCGCGCAGTGCCGAAGGGGCGCCTCGCCCGCTTCGGGGTGATGGGCCGGCTGGCGGGCGGCGTCGCCGGCAACGTCCTCGCCGAGGGCGCCAAGCGGCTCGTCGCCGGCGAGCGCCCGCAGCTGCGCGACCTCGTCCTCACCCCCGGCAACGTCGCGCGCGCCACCGAGCAGCTGGCCCAGCTGCGTGGTGCGGCGATGAAGCTGGGGCAGATGATCTCGCTCGACGCCGGCGACGTGCTGCCCGACGAGCTCACCCAGATCCTCGCCCGCCTGCGCGACCGCGCGCATCACATGCCCCCTGCCCAGCTCCAGCAGGTGCTGGCAAAGGAATGGGGTGCCGACTGGCGCCGCCGCTTCGCGCTGTTCGAGGCGCACCCGATGGCCGCCGCCTCGATCGGCCAGGTCCATCGCGCGCGGCTGCCCGACGGGCGGATGCTGGCAATCAAGGTGCAATATCCCGGCGTGCGCGAGAGCATCGACGCCGATGTCGACAATGTCGCGACCCTGCTCCGCCTCTCCGGGCTGCTGCCCAAGGGGCTCGACGTCGCGCCGCTGCTCGGCGAGGCGAAGCGCCAGCTCCATGACGAAGCGGATTATGTCCGCGAGGCGGCGATGATGACGCGCTATGCCGATCATCTCGCCGGCGACGACCGCTATCTGGTGCCGCGCCCCGTGCCCGAACTCTCCACCCCCAACGTGCTGGCGATGGACTATATCGCCGCCAAGCCGATCGAGATTCTGGAGACGGCGGACCAAGACGAGCGCAACCGCGTCACCACTGCGCTGATCGACCTGGTGCTGCAGGAGCTTTTCGCCTTCGCCTTCATCCAGACCGATCCCAACTTCGCCAATTACCGCTACCAACCCGAAACCGGGCGGCTGGTGCTGCTCGACTTCGGTGCGGCCATGCCGGTTTCAGACACGATCACAGATGGATATCGCAACCTTCTGAAAGCCGGACTGAACAGTGATCGTGCTGCCGTACGCGATGCCGCGCTTGACCTCGGCTTCTTCAGTGCAGCCGCGCTGGAGCGGCATCCTGCGGTGATCGACCGGATGATCGGGCTGATCCTCGAACAGACCGACCGCGCCGACGATTTCGACTTCGGCGATCGCAGTTTCCTGCAGGCGGTGCGCGGCGAAGGCATGCAGATGGTCGAGGATCGCGCGGTGTGGCACGTGCCGCCCGCGGACACATTGTTCGTCCAGCGCAAGATCAGCGGCATGGCGCTTCTCGCCGCCCGGCTTAAGGCTCGTGTCGCTCTGCGCGAGCTGGTCGAGACGCGCCTCGGTCAATAAGGAATGCGGGCGCCGTCCCAGGCGAACAGCCCGCCCGAATCCTCGGGGCCGAGGCGGTTGAGAACATCTAGCAGATAACCTGCACTTCTATCTGCATCGAAAAGCTTTTCCGGCGCGACACCGCGCTGGAACGGCGCTGATAGTCCGGTATCGACCGTGCCCGGATGCAGCGCGGCGACGATCGCCTGCGGATGCGTCCGCCGCAGCTCGATGGCGAGATTGACCAGCAGCATATTGAGCGCCGCCTTGGACGCGCGATAGCTGTGCCAGCCGCCGAGCCGGTTGTCGGCGATCGACCCGACCCGCGCCGATAGCGCCGCGAACACCCCGCGCCGATCGCGCGGCAGCAGCGGCGCGAAATACTTGGCGATCAGTGCCGGCCCGATCGTGTTGACCGCGAACAGCTCGGCCATCGCTGCGCCGTCCAGCGCCCGCAGCGCCTTTTCCGGCGAAGGGCCTCCGGGGCGGTGCAACGTGCCCGTCGCCACGAACACCAGGTCCACCTGCCCCTCCACTCCCTCTGCCGCTGCGGCGATGCTCGCCTCGTCGGTCAGGTCAAAGGCGAACGGCACCAGCTTCGCGTCCGCCGATGCGCCAGGACGACGGCTGCCCGCGTGAATTCGCCCGATCAAAGGATCGGCGGCGAGCTGCGCCACGATCGCGCCACCGATCCCGCCCGAAGCCCCGAACACCACTGCCTGCTTGTCCATAGGCACCATCGTCTGCGCCTCGCCACCGCCCCGCAACCTGTCCGCGGGGCCGCCGCTGAGGCCATGCGTGGTGCAGATACGACCGCCTGCCCTTTTTGCGCCGCGAAATCATGGCTAGGACGAATGCGTGATGCGTGCCCTTCTCCTCGCCTTTCCGCTCCTGCTCGCGAACGCGGAGGATCCGCCGATCCCGCCGACGATCAAGGCGATGCTCGACGCCGCGATGAGCTCGGGCAACGAGGCCGATGTCGCGGTCATCGTCAAATACGCCAAGACCGCCGATCCGGCGAGCGCCCCGCTCGTCGCCAAGATCGCCGGCGAATGGCGCTCGAGCCGCCGCGAGGTGGCCCAGCAGGCGCTGCGCGAGGCGCATTTCCTCCAGCTGGTGAAGGGCCATGTCGAGCTCGGCGGCTATGTGCAGACCGGCAATTCGGAGAATATCGGCGTCACCGCCGCCGCCGAGGTGAAGCGCGAAGGCATCGAGTGGCGGCACAAGGTCCGCGTTCAGGCCGATTATCAGGAGAGCCTGGGCCTCACCACGCGCGAGCGCTACCTCGCGGCTTACGAGCCCAACTGGAAGTTCGACAATCGCGCCTATATGTACGGCGCCGCCCAATATGAAAGCGATCGCTTCTCGGGCTTCGGCGACCGCGTCTCGATGTCGGTCGGCGCCGGCTACAGCGCGATCAAGACCTCGGCGATCAAGCTCGATGTCGAACTCGGGCCCGCCTATCGCTACACCCGCTTCATCGGCGCGCCGACCGAGAACAATATCGCCGCGCGCGGCTCGCTCGACTTCGCCTGGAAGCTGTCGCGCGGCATGTCGATCACCCAGCAGGCCTCGGCCTATGTCGAGAAGGACAACAGCACGGTCGCGACCAAGTCGGCGCTGCTGGCCAAGCTGATCGGGCCGCTCTCGGCGCAGTTCAGCTACACGGTGCAGTATGAAAGCGCGCCGCCGCTGGGGCGCCTGACCACCGACACCACCAGCCGCGCCGCGCTCGTCGTCGATTTCTGATCCGGCAGCCGACCCGGGGGTGTTCAACCGCCCCGGTTCCGCGCTACCACCCACCCATGACCATGCTATCCGCGATCGAACGGACGGCGATCGAGCGCGCGCAAGCCGCGCCGATGCTGGAGAGGACCTTGGAGTGGGCGGCGATCAACAGCGGCACCCGCAACCTGGCGGGGCTGTCCGCCATGGCGGCGACGCTGGCGGACGCCTTTTCTGTGCTGCCCGGTGCGCTTGCGCTGGTTGAGCCGGAGCCGGTGGAGACGGTGACCCCGGGCGGCGTCGTCGAGCCGCTGGTCCATGGCCGCCACCTGTTTCTGAAGGTGCGCCCCGAGGCGCCGGTACAGCTGCTGCTCACCGGCCATATGGACACGGTGTTCGCCGCCGACCACCCCTTCCAGCAGGCGCAGTGGTTGGAGGACGGCCGCCTCAACGCCCCCGGAGCCGCAGACATGAAGGGCGGCCTGTCGCTGATGCTCGCCGCACTCGAAGCTGCCGAGGCGAGCCCGCTGGCGGAGCGCTTCGGGTACACGGTGCTGATCAATTCGGACGAGGAGACGGGATCGCTCTCCTCGCGGGGGCTGATCGCCCGCGTTGCCCAGGGCAAGGCCGCAGCCCTCACCTATGAGCCGGCGCTGCCCGACGGAACGCTCGCGGGCGCCCGAGGTGGGACAGGCAATTTCTCGCTCGTCGTCCATGGCCGCAGCGCCCATGCCGGGCGCAACCCCGAAGAAGGCCGCAATGCGCTCGTCGCCGCGGCGGCGCTGGCGGTGATGCTGGCGGACGCGAAAGCACCCGGGCTATCGGTGAATCCCGCGCGGATCGATGGCGGCGGCCCGAACAATGTCGTGCCCGACCTCGCTATCCTGCGCGTGAATTTCCGCCCCAGCGACGCGACCGCAACCGCCCGCGCCCAGGCCGCGCTCGACGCGGCGATCGCGCAGGTCTCGGCCGCGCACGAGGTGCGCATCGAACTGCACGGCAGCTTCAACCGTCCGCCCAAGCCGATCGACCCCGCCGCCGCCCGCCTGTTCGATCTTGTCCGCGATGCCGGCGCCGATATGGGCATCCCGATCGCCTGGAAGGCGACAGGCGGCGTGTGCGATGGCAACAACATCGCCGCCTGCGGGGTGCCGGTGGTCGACACCATGGGCGCCCGCGGCGGCGCCATCCATTCCACGGAGGAATTTCTGATCTGCGAAAGCCTGCCCGAGCGCGCCGCGCTCTCGGTCCTCACCCTCCTCCGTCTCGCCGAGCGGGGCCGGCCATGAGCAGCTTCCGCATCCGCGCCGCCCGCGACGAGGATCTTCAGCATCTGTATGAAATGGCAAAGCTAACCGGCGGCGGTTTCACCAATTTGCCGCCCGACAAGCCCGCCCTGCGCGCCAAGCTTGACCGCAGCCATGCGGCCTTTGCGCGCGGCGAGGATGCGGAGGTCTCCGACGACCTGTTCGTGCTGATTCTCGAAAATGTAGAGACCGGGGAGGTGCGCGGCACCTGCCAGATCTTCACCCGGGTCGGCGACAAATGGCCGTTCTACAGCTATCGCATCGGCACGGTTACCAAGCATAGTCAGGAGCTTAAGCGCACTTTCCGCGCCGAGATCTTAAGTCTGGTAAACGATCTGGAAGGGTGCAGCGAAGTCGGCGGCCTGTTCCTCCACCCGGGCGAGCGCGCCGGCGGGCTGGGGCTGTTGCTCGCACGCTCGCGCTACCTGTTCATCGCCCAGCACCGCGCGCGCTTCGCCGACCGCATCCTCGCCGAACTGCGCGGCGTGATTGACGAGGCCGGTGGCTCGCCCTTCTGGGACGGCGTCGCCGGACGCTTCTTCGGGATGAATTTCCAGCAGGCGGACGAGTTCAACGCCACCCATGGCAACCAATTCATCGCCGACCTGATGCCCAAGCACCCGGTCTACACCGCAATGCTCCCCGAGAATGCACGCGCGGTGATCGGCTTGCCCCACCCCTCCGGCCGTGCCGCGATGCGGATGCTGGAAAATGAAGGCTTTGCGTTCGAAAGCTATATCGACATCTTCGATGGCGGTCCGACCATGACCGCGCGCACCGACCAGGTGAAGACGGTGCGCGAGACGCAGCGCGCGACCATCACCGCAGTCGCCGGCGGCGGCGAGCCGTCGCTAGTCGCCTCGGGGAACCTGTCCGAGTTCCAGTCGGCGCTCGCGCAGATCACCCCGTCGGAAGGCGGGATCGTGCTGGATCCGGTCTCGGCCGAGGCGCTGCGGCTGTCGGTGGGCGACAGCGTGCTGTGGGTAGCCCGCTGATGCTGATGGAGATCAATTTCGACGGGATCGTCGGGCCCAGCCACAATTATGCCGGCCTCAGCCCCGGCAACCTGGCCGCGACGCGCAACCGTGGCGCCGTGGCGCACCCGCGCGCGGCGGCGCTGCAGGGCATCGCCAAGATGCGCGCCAATCTCGCGTTCGGGCTGCACCAGGGCATTTTGCTCCCGCATGCTCGCCCCGACCATCGCTGGCTGGCCCAGCTCGGGCTCCGCTACGAGCAGGCGCCGCCGCACAGCCAGGCGCAGGCGCTCTCCGCCTCGCCGATGTGGGCAGCCAATGCCGCCACCGTCTCGCCCGCGCCTGATACCGCCGACGGCCGCTGCCATCTGAGCGTCGCCAATCTGGTGACGATGCCCCATCGCAGCCACGAATGGCCCGAGACGCTGGCGCAGCTCCGCCTCGCCTTTGCTGATCCTGCCTTTGCCGTGCACGGACCGGTGCCGGCACCCTTTGGCGACGAAGGCGCGGCCAACCATATGCGCCTCGCACCTGCGCACGACGCGCCGGGCGTGGAGGTGTTCGTCTATGGCATCGCTGGGGGCCCCTTCCCCGCCCGCCAGCATCCCGATGCAAGCGCTGCGGTCACGCGGCGGCACCTGCTCGATCCGGAACGCACCCTGTTCGTCCAGCAATCGGAAGAAGCGATCGCCGCCGGTGCCTTCCATAACGATGTCGTCGCGGTGGCGAACGGCAGGGTGCTGTTCGCGCACGAACAGGCTTTTGCCGACAAGGAGCGCTTCTATGAGCGCCTCCGCACAGCAATGCCCGAGGTCGAGATCGTCGAAGTGCCCGCCGACCAGGTGAGCCTCGCCGACACCATCGCCTCCTATCTGTTCAACGCCCAGCTGGTCACCGCGCCCGGCGGCGACACCGTGCTGATCGTACCCACCGAGGCCCGCGACACCCCGGCCGTGTGGAACTGGCTGGAGGCGCACGTCGCCGGCAACGGCCCGATCCGGCGGGTCGAGGTGGTCGATGTGCGCGAATCCATGGCCAATGGCGGCGGCCCTGCGTGCCTGCGGCTGCGCGTCGTCGCCGATCCGGCAACTGTCGACCCGCGCTTCCTCGTCGATGCCGCCAAGCTCGACCGCATCGCTGCGGTCATCGATGCGCATTGGCCCGTGGCGATTGACCCGAGCGCCATTGCCGACCCGGCGCTGGTCGCCCGCATCGAAGCCGCCCGCGCGGCACTGCTCGATGTGCTCGACCTTGTCGGGTTAATTGACACTTTACCATGATCACCGTCTGAGAACCGACGCTTTTCGGCGCTTGGCACGCGGCTTGCTGCGTGGCGGCCATGCTGTACCGCATCGGCCGCCTCTTCGTGATCAAGTCGAAGTTCGAAGCCTTCCTGGTGATCTTCGGGCTCGCCAACGGCGCCGTGGAACGCGGCTTCCATTATATGAGCCTGTATCCGGGCCTGGGCGGCAAGCTGCTGTTCGCGGTGTGCCCGATCGCGGTGTTCATGGCCGGCGGCAAGATCCTCGACAGCCTCGAAGTGCGCGCCTGAGCCCAGAAACACAAACCCCCGCCGAGCAGATGCTCTGGCGGGGGAGTGGCGCGCCCGGAACGATTCGAACGTCCGACCCTCAGATTCGTAGTCTGATGCTCTATCCAGCTGAGCTACGGGCGCCTGGTGGAGGCGAGCGTTTATCGGCGGATGTCAGGGAGCGCAACCCCGTTGCGCCAAGTTTTCCACAAGCATATGGCAAGCCCATGCGATCGCTCCCCCTTCTCGCCGTCGGCGCCGCGCTGCTCACCGGCTGCGCCCAGCCCACCACGCGCTATCCCTCGCTGCTGCCGCGCGCGAACGAAGGGCTGAATTTTACGGAGCCGGAGCGCCCCATCCCGCAGGCGACTCCCGATGCGGCACTCGACGCGCGAATCGCCGCGCTCACTGCCGCAATCGAGTCGGCCGACCGCGATTTCCAGACAGCGGCGAAGGATGCCGAGGCGAAGGTCACCCGCGCCCACGGACAGGCGGCGGGTACGAGCCCATGGCTCGACGCGCAGACCGCGCTGAGCGTGCTCGACGGGCTGCGCTCGCGCACCGCGGTGACGCTTGCCGATATGGACCAGCTGCGCATCGAGCGCGCCCAGAGCGGCCAGCCCGATTATCCGGCGCTCCAGACCGCCATGGATCGCGGCGCCGCCATCGTCGCTGCGCAGGAAAGCCGCGCGCGGGCGCTGGAGGCGGCGATCGCCCCCGGCTGAACCCGTTAGGGCTTGGCCGCGTCCTTGGCGGCGTTGTCGTTGGCGGCAACGGGCGTCGGGGTCGGCGGCGGGCCCTTGGCGATCGTCGCATCGGCGCAGCCCGTCTTGCAGATCGTCTTGATCTTGGCGAGATTGTCCTTGGCGCGGGTCATCGCACCCTTGGCGACCATCGCCTCGCCCTGGCCGCGCAGCGCGGTCACGTCGTTGGGATCGAGCTTGAGCGCCTCGCCATAGAAGCGGATCGCCTTGCCGGGCAGGTTCTGCGTCCGCGCGATGTCGGCGAGCAGCACGAACGCCTCGCGGTTGCGCGGATCGACCGCCAGCGCGCTTTCGAGCAGATCATTGGCACCGCCGAGGTTGCCCGCGCCTTGCGCACTGCGCGCCTGGCGCACCAGCTCGACCGAGCGGGGTTCGAGCTGGCTGTCGGGCCGCTGCGCGCTCAGGCTGGTCGAAACCGTCAGCACCAGCAGCGCCGCCGCTACCGAGATCGTCGTGAACCGCATCAACATCTCCGAAACTCCATGGCGATGGGCTAGCATTGCCGCACCAGCTTCGCGACAAAAAACCCGTCGGTCGTGTCGTGCAGCGGCGTGAGCCGCAGCCCCTCGCCGCGCGGACTCCCTGCCGTCGCGTCGAGCCGCACGGGCACCCAGCCCGGTTGCGCCGCGACGAACCGCTCGACCTGCCCCGCACCCTCGGCATCGAGCAGCGAGCAGACGATGTGCACCAGCGCACCGCCCGGCCGCACCAGCCGCGCGGCCACATCGAGCAGATGCGCCTGGGTATCGACATAGCGATCGAGCTGCGCCGGGGTCAGCCGCCAGCGCGCCTCCGGGTTGCGCCGCCAGGTGCCGGTGCCCGAACAGGGCGCGTCCACAACCACGAGATCCGCCTGCTCCCGCCAATCCGCCAGCGCTTCGGCTTCGCGACCGGGGTTGAGCAGCAGCGTCTCGGCGATGGTCACGCCGGCGCGCTCGGCCCGCGGCATCAGCTTGGAAAGGCGCGGCCGGTCGACGTCGCAGGCTAAAATCTTGCCCTGGTTCGCCATCGCCGCCGCCAGCGCCAGCGTCTTGCCGCCGCCGCCCGCGCAGAGATCGATCACCGTCATCCCCGGCGCCGCACCCGCCAGCGCGCTGACCAGCTGGCTGCCGGCATCCTGCACCTCAAAGGCGCCCTCGGCATAGGCTTCGCTGCGATCGACCGGCGTGTCCTCGGGCAGCCGCAGCGCATCGGGCGCGAAGGCGAGGCGCTCGGCGCCGTCGAACAGCGCTGCCACGGTTTCGGGTGTCGTCTTCAGGCGGTTGACCCGCAGGTCCAGCGGGGCGCGATCGAGCAAGGCTGCGCGCTCGTCCGCATCGAGCCCCGAAGCCTCGAACGCCGCTTCGAGCCAGGCCGGCGCGATGCCCTGCCCCGCCACCGGCTCGCCCTCGGCGATCGCAGCGGGGCCGTAGCGCGAGCCGTCGAACAGCGCCGCCAGTGCCGGCTGCGTCTGGGCGAGCGCCAGCATCGCCGCGCGGCCGGACACCGGCACCTCGCCGCAGCGCCGGATCGCATCATAGACTAGCGCGCGGACCGCCCTCCGGTCTTTCGAGCCCGCGAAGCGCCGCTCGGCAAACCAGCGCGCCAGGATTATGTCGGCCGCGGCACCGCGGTTGCGCGCAGCCGCGATCACCTGATCGAGCAGCTCGATCGCCATTTGCACACGTGCGGCAGGAGTCATGGCGGCAGCGCTAGGCCGAACGCCCGCGGAATGCAAAGCGCCCGCCCCTCATGGCGGATAGCCAGCGAGCGCAATCCTTTGTACACCCCGGGTTTCGCATGGGGTGCGATTTGGGGATCGTGGGGAAGAGTTCGGTGCGTGGCGTGGCGATTCGGGCTCTGCTTCGTGGCTGGCGGGTGCTGCTGCTGGGCTGCTTGCTCGTGCCGGCGGCGGCTTATGCGGTGCCGATCCCGCTCGACTCGCGCATGTGTACCGCCGCGTCGCCTATGGACGGGCCGAGCGCGGCGCTGTCTGCGATCCGCTTCCGCTGCGGGGAAAAGCCCGCCGGCTACCAGCCGGCGCGGCTATGGCTGCAGCTGGATCCGCAGCGCTATGACATCCGCGGCGAGGCCGCGACGCTGCTTGTTCACCAGACGCGGTTCGATCGGCTCGCCGTCGCCTTTCGCTACGCCGATGGCAGCATCGAGTGGCAAGAGGTTCGCGCCGGTAACTTCGGCGACCATTGGCGCCCCGGCGCCCAGATCGCCTTCACGCCGCGCGACCTGAAGACCCCGTTGCGCTCGATCACGATGCGGATCGACCGGCTGGCGAGTGCCCAGCTGTTGCGGCTGCGGTTGGTGCACACAGGCGAAGCGGGCATCGAAACCGCCGTCCTCGGCGCCCTGATCGGAGCCGCACTTACGCTGCTGCTGACGGGCGCGGTGTACAACCTGTCGCTCGCCTTCGGAACGCGCCGTGCCTATCTGGGCTGGCAGGGCGCCTGGGCCGCAACGGTTTGCGTATGGGGCGCGATCTGGTCGCAATTCGGCTTGTTGCTCGCGCCGGGCCTGGCGGGGACGCTGGCGGCGCAGACCTGCACCGCGCTGTCCGCCCTCTCCATCCTGCTCGCCACGCTAAGCGCAACGAGCGCGCTGGAGAAGGAGCGGATCCCGAGTGTGCTGCGCGCTACCGCACTCGCCCTCGGCATCGCCGTCGCGGTGATCGGCATCCCGGCGACGCTGGCGCGCGGCCCGCTGATCGAGAGCATCGCGCCGCCCCTCGCCGCTGCGGTGCTGGGCAATCTGGTGGCGGTGCTGGCATGCCTGATCGTCGGCGCCCGCCGCGGCAGCGCGGAGGCGCGCGACCTGCTTGCGGCCTGGTCGGTGCCGATGGCAGCGCTGGCGCTCACGCAAGTGATCGATATCGGCACCTTCTTCTGGGGCGGCGGCGCGCAGATCCTGGTGCTGTTCGCCTCGGCCTGGCAGACGCTGTGGCTATCGTTCGCCGCGAGCCGCCGGCTCGCCCGCATGCGCACCGAGCGCGACCTTGCCCGCGCCGCCGAGGCGCGCGCCAGCCGGCTCGCCGAGCATGATCCGCTGACGGCGATCCGCAACCGCCGGGGTTTTTTCGATGCGGCCGAAGCGCTGATCGCCACCGCGGCGCGCAGCCAGGCCACCGTGGCATTGCTGCTGGTCGACATCGACCGTTTCAAGGCGATCAACGACGAGCATGGCCATGACGCCGGGGATATCGTGCTGTGCACGATCGCCGCACGGCTGGCGCAATGGGAGAGCCCGCTGTGCACCGTCGCCCGGCTGGGCGGCGAGGAGTTCGCGCTGTTGACCATATCCGGGGTCCCGCCCGTGCTCGACTTTGCCGAGCTGGTGCGCGAGGAAATTGCCGCCTGCGATCATCGCGCCGCGATCGGCGACCAGCGGGTTACGATCAGCATCGGGGTGGCCGAAGGACGCAACCGCGTCGACCTCGCCAAGCTGTATCGCGAAGCAGACCGCGCGCTCTATGCAGCGAAGGGCGGCGGCCGCAACCAGGTCCGCCATGCCGAAACGGTGCCGCCGCCGGTCGCGAGCGCGCAAAGGCCCGCCGCGACCGGCTAGCGCGCTCAGCGCGTCGGGTAGTTGGGTGCCTCGCGGGTGATCGTCACGTCGTGGACGTGGCTTTCCTTGAGGCCCGCATTGGTGATGCGCACGAAGCGCGCCTTCTGCTGGAACTCGGGCAGCGTCGCCGCGCCGACATAGCCCATCGACGCCTTCACGCCGCCGACCAGCTGGTGGATCACGTCGCGTGCCGGGCCCTTGTACGGGACCTGGCCCTCGATGCCTTCCGGGACGAGCTTGAGCTGGTCCTTGATGTCCTGCTGGAAATAGCGGTCGGCCGAGCCCTTGGCCATCGCGCCCACCGAGCCCATGCCGCGATACGACTTGTAGGCACGCCCCTGGTACAGGAAGGTCTCGCCCGGCGCTTCCTCGGTGCCCGCGAGCAGCGAACCGATCATCGCCGCGCTCGCACCGGCGGCCAGTGCCTTGGCGATGTCGCCCGAAGTGCGGATGCCGCCGTCTGCGATCACCGGGATGCCCGACTTGGCGGCTTCGTTGGCCGCATCCATCACCGCGGTGAGCTGCGGCACGCCGACGCCTGCGACGACGCGGGTGGTGCAGATCGAGCCCGGGCCGATGCCGACCTTGAGGCCGTCCGCGCCCGCGCCGATCAGCGCGCGTGCGGCTTCGGCGGTCGCGATGTTGCCGGCGATCACCTGGACGCGGTTGGAGAGCTTCTTCACCCGCTCGACCGCGCGGCTGACGTCCTTGTTATGGCCGTGCGCGGTATCGATGACGATCAAGTCGACTTCGGCGTCGACCAGCGCCTCGGTGCGCGCAAAGCCCTTGTCACCCACGGTCGTCGCCGCGGCGACGCACAGGCGGCCGGTCGCATCCTTGGTAGCGTGCGGATAGGTGACGGCCTTTTCGATGTCCTTCACCGTGATCAGGCCGACACAGCGATAGGCGTCGTCCACCACCAGCAGCTTCTCGATGCGGCGCTGGTGGAGCAGGCGGCGTGCCTCCTCCTGCGCCACGCCCAGCTTCACCGTAGCGAGGTTCTGGTGCGTCATCAGCTCGGAGACGCGCTGCGCCGGGTTCTCGGCGAAACGGACGTCGCGGTTGGTGAGTATGCCGACCAGCTTGCCGTCGGCCTCGACGATCGGGATGCCGCTGATCCGGTGGCGCGCCATCAGCGCCTGTGCGTCGGCGAGCGTGCCATTGGGCGCCATGGTGATCGGATTGACGACCATGCCGCTCTCGAAGCGCTTAACCAGGCGAACCGCCTCGACCTGCTCCTCCACTTCCATGTTGCGGTGGAGCACGCCGATGCCGCCGAGCTGCGCCATCACGATCGCCATGTCGGCTTCCGTGACGGTGTCCATCGCCGAGGAGAGGATCGGGATATTGAGCGCGAGGCCCTTGGTCACCTGGGTGCGCGTATCCGCCATGCTCGGCACGATTTCGGATTCGCCCGGATAGAGGAGGACGTCGTCGAACGTTAAGCCGAGAGGGATTTCCATGGGGGTGCGCCAAATCCTTGAGTCGAATGTTGGCGGCCCATGTAACCGCAAGGGTGCGGATGCGCTAGAGGGGGAGCGTCAGGCGTCGACGCGAGGCTGTTCCGGGTAGAGCAGCGCGCGTTCCACCTCCACCTGCCGGCGGATCACCGCGGCCAGCTTGCGCGAGGCCGCGACATAGGCCGGCCACTCCGCGACGGCACGCGCCGTGGGCCAGGCGATGGTATGGTCGGTGTAGAACATCCGCATTTCGAAATTGCCGGCGCGCAACGACTGCACCGCCTCTGCGCGGGCACCACCTTCCGCCATTGCGCCATTGAACAGCAGGTCCATCGCCCGGCGGCGGGCCGCGACGGCCCGCGCGGTCTGGTAGCGGATGCGGGAAAGCTCGGCGACATCGCAGCAGGGCAAGGCGAGCAGCGCTTCGATCGCCCCGATCGCCTGGAGCAGCGTGCTGTCGAGCTCGTGCAGATTGCCCATACAATAGACATAGAAGAACGGCAGACGGGACGGTCGCGAGCAGGAAGATTTATTCGGCCTCCCGAGCACGTTGCAGAAGAGCCCGCGCCTGGGCCACGTGCATCGCCTCGATCATCCGGTCGCGGAAGCGCTCTGCACCGCCCTGGGCGGCAGCGAGCAAGGCGCGCGCATCGGCGATCTCGTCGTTGGTCGCGCCAAACGCCTCCGCCGCGATCGCGATCTGTCCCGGATGGATCAGCGTCTTGCCGTCAAAGCCTAGCGCGCGGCCCTCGCGGCATTCGGCAGCGAGCCCCTCGGCATCGGCGAGCGCGTTGAACACGCCGTCGAGCGCCCAGGCATTTCCGGCGCGCGCCGCCAGCACCACGGTCTGCAGCGCCAGCGAAAGTCCGCCCCGCCCCGCCGCCGAGGGAATGCCGAGGCTTGCCTTGAGATCGTTGGTCCCGGCGATCAGCCCGGCGACACCCGGCACCGCCGCGATGGAAGCGGCGGCAAGAACGCTGGCCGGCGTTTCGATCATCGCGAGGATCGGCTTGCCGGCCGCCGGGGCGATCCGCGCGATGCTGGCGGCATCCTCTACCTTCGGCACGACGATGAGATCCGCCGCCGAGCGCGCGGCCGCGGCGAGATCTGCCTCATGCTCCGCCGTGTCGGCGCCGTTCAACCGAATGGCCGCGATCCGCCCGTCAAAGCCTTCCGCCACTGCCGCCACGGCCGCGTCGCGCGCCGCATCCTTGTCCTTGGGCTTCACCGCATCTTCGAGGTCGAGGATCACCATGTCGCAGGCGAGCGTGCGCGCCTTGGCGATCGCACGCGGGTTCGATGCGGGCAGGAACAGGGCGGTGCGGGGGGCGAGAGCCATGCTGGTCATCGCGCCTCTCTATGCTAGCACTAGGCCCCATTGCGAGGGGAGTCGGGGCGTATGGACGTGCTTTTCGTGTTTCTGGCCGGTCTGGTGGCGCTGGTGCTCTTCTACCTGCTGGCCAGCGTCAAGATCGTGACCCAGGGCTATCAGTACACGATCGAGCATTTCGGCCGGTTCACCACCGTCGCCGCACCCGGCTTCAACTTCTACCCCGCCTTTTTCTACCGTGTCGGCCGCAAGGTGAACATGATGGAGCAGGTGATCGACATTCCCGGCCAGGAGATCATCACCAAGGACAATGCGATGATCTCCACCGACGGGGTGGTGTTCTTCCAGGTGCTCGATGCCGCCAAGGCTGCCTATGAAGTGTCGGACCTGTATGTCGCGCTGCTCCAGCTGACCACGACCAATCTGCGCACCGTGATGGGCTCGATGGACTTGGACGAGACGCTGTCCAAGCGCGACGAGATCAATGCGCGCCTGCTCTCGGTGGTCGACCATGCGACCACCCCCTGGGGCGTGAAGATCACCCGCGTCGAGATCAAGGACATCCGCCCACCCGCCGATATCGTCAACGCAATGGGGCGACAGATGAAGGCCGAGCGCGAGAAGCGCGCCAACATCCTCGAGGCCGAGGGCAGCCGCCAGTCGGAGATCCTGCGCGCCGAGGGCCAGAAGCAGGCACGCATCCTGGAGGCCGAAGGCCGCCGCGAGTCGGCGTTCCGCGACGCCGAGGCCCGCGAGCGCGCCGCCCAGGCCGAAGCCGAGGCGACCCGGCTGGTGTCCGACGCGATCGAGTCCGGCAGCGCCCAGTCGCTCAACTATTTCATCGCGCAGAAATATGTCGAGGCGGTCGGCAAGTTCGCGACCTCGCCCAATGCCAAGACCATCCTGTTCCCGGTCGAGGCGACCCAGCTGATCGGCACGCTGGGCGGCATCGGCGAGCTGGCCCGGGACGCGCTGTCTGGCGGCGCCCCCAAGGCCCCCGCCCCGCCCGCGCCGCCGGCCCGCCGTCCCGGTCCGTTCGACCAGCAGGATTGATCGCCTAGGTGGACTGGCTGCAGCACCCGCCCCTGCTCTGGCTGATCGCCGCGGTCGTGCTGGGGATCGCCGAACTGGCGGTGCCGGGCGTGTTCCTGGTGTTCCTCGCGGCCGCGGCGGCGATCATGGGCGGCCTCGCGCTGCTGTTCCCGGACCTGCCGCTTGCCGGGCAACTGCTCGGCTTCGCCGGCTGGTCGGCTGTTGCGGTGCTGATCGGCCGGCGCTGGTATCATGACTTCCCCGTGCAGAGCGCCGATCCGCTGCTCAACGACCGCGTCGCGCGGCTAGTTGGCGAGGTCGTCACCGTGGTCGAGCCGGTGAGCGACCATGGCGGCCGGGTGCGCGTCGGCGACGGCGAATGGCCGGCACGCGGGCCCGATGCTCCCACCGGCGCCCGCGTGCGGATCACCGGCGCCACCGGCGCGACGCTCCGTGTCGAGCCGCTTCCCACCCTTCCCCAGAACTGAAAACAAACCGAGGTCGAATTGATGCAACCTACCCGTCGCGACGTGCTGCTCGGATCGAGCGCCCTGCTCGCCACCTCCGCGGCCGCGCGCCCCGCGCTCGCCGCTGCCGGTCCCGCCGAAGCCCAGGCCCAGGCGCTGATCGACCGCACCGCCGAGGCGCTGCTGGTCCTCAACCCCGAGGGCGCGACCAGTCTCGGCATCGACAAGGGCGCACGCGCCGCGCTCAAGCACCGGCTCGGCGACCGCACGCCCGCAGGCGTCGCCAAGATGGCGGCGCACCTCAAGGCGACGCTGGCCGAGATCGAGCGGATTGACGTGAACGCGGTCAGCCCCGAGATGCGCGTCCATCTCGACGTGATCCAGACCGCCTATGCAAGCGGCCTCAGGGGCATGGCCTTCCCCTATGGCGACGTCGCGGTGGGGAGCTGGCGGAACACGCCCTATGTCGTGATCCAGAATGTCGGCGCCTATATCGACATCCCCAAGACGCTCGACAGCGATCACCAGATCGCGACGCGCGACGATGCCGATGCCTATTGCGACCGACTTGTCGCCTATGCCGGTGCGCTCGACGGCGAGACGGTGCGTCTCCAGCAGGCGGCGAGCGTGGGGGTGATCGCGCCCGACTTCCTGCTCGACAAATGCCTCAAGCAGATCCGCCTCGCCCGCAGCGGCGATCCGGCGAAATGGGACGTGGTGACCTCGCTCGCCAAGCGCACCACCAAGATGCCGGGCGGCTATGACGCGCGCGCGACCAAGATCGCCGCCGAGCAGATCGCCCCCGCGCTCGATCGCCAGATCGCCGAGCTGGAGAAGCAGCGCGCCCATGCCACCTCCGATGCCGGCGTGTGGAAGTTCAAGGACGGCGACGCCTATTATGCCTGGGCGCTGAGCGCGGGCACCACCACGACCATGTCGCCCGACGAGGTCCATGCGATGGGCAAGGCGCAGCTCGCCGAGCTCCAGACCGAAATGGACACGATCCTCAAGACGCTCGGCTATACGCAGGGCTCGGTCGGCGCGCGCATGCGCGGGCTCGCCACCGACAAGCGCTTCGCCTTTCCGGAGACCGATGCCGGCCGCGCGGAGATCATCCAGATCCTTCAGAAGAGCATCGACGACATGCGCACCCGCATGCCCCAGGCCTTCCACACGCTGGTGCCGGGCAATGTCGAGGTGAAGCGCATTCCGATCGTCGAGGAGGAAGGTGCGGCCGGCGCCTATGGCGGCCCCGGCACGATCGACGGCAAGGTGCCCGGCCGCCTCTGGGTCAATCTGCGCTCGACCGGCATCTGGACGCGGTTCAGCCTGCCCGACCTCGCCTATCACGAGGCGATCCCCGGCCATGCCTGGCAGGGCGAATATACCTTCAAGATGCCGCTGATCCGTTCGCTCCTGCAGTTCAACGCCTATTCGGAAGGCTGGGCGCTCTATGCCGAGCAGCTGGCCGACGAGCTGGGCGTCTATGCCGCGAACCCGGCGGCGAAGCTGGGCTATCTCCAGTCACTGGGCTTCCGCGCCTGCCGGCTGGTGGTCGACAGCGGCCTTCATGCGAAGCGCTGGACCCGCGAACAGGCGATCCGCTGGTTCGTCGAGGCCAACGGCTCGTCCGAGGACGAGGTGCAGGGCGAAGTCGATCGCTATTGCTCCTGGCCGGGCCAGGCCTGCGGCTACAAGGTTGGCCATACCGCGATCAACCGGCTGCGCACCCAGGCCAAGACTGCGCTGGGCGAGCGGTTCGACTTCCGGGCGTTCAACGATGCGGTGCTGCTCGGCGGGAACGTGCCGATGACGGTGCTCGGCCATGTGATCGACCGGCACATCGCACAGCGGAAGGGGTGAGCCCCTCTCCTCCAAAGGTCATCCCGGCGAAAGCCGGGATCCATTGGGGTCACCGCTGCAGCTCTTGCTGATAGGGAGAGGCGACTGGATCCCGGCTTTCGCCGGGATGACGGCTGAAAAGGCTGGCGCTCGACGCCCTTACGCGTGGCGCCAGCGCCAGAGCAGCATCGGCCGGGCCAGCGCCAGGCCGAGCAGGAAGCCGCCGATATGCGCCCAGATCGCGACGGTCACGCCGCCCTGCAGGAAGGCGAAACCCATCAGGAGGTTGACGCCCACCCAGGCAGCGGCGAGCCAGGCGATGTGGACCACCTGCGCCGGGATCGGCCCAATCGCCTTGGCGCGCTGGCGGCCGTAGAGCAGCGAATAGGCGCCGACCACCGCGGAACTCGCTCCGCTGGCGCCGATCATCGGCGCGGTCGACATCGGGCCCGCCAGCCACTGCGCGCCGCATGCGACATAGGCGCCGATCAGATAGAGCGCGACGATGCCCTTGGCACCGATCGCACGCTCGGCCTCGCGGCCGGTAAAGCCGAGCATCAGCATGTTCATGCCGAGATGGGCGAGCCCGCCATGGATCAGCGCCGAGCTGAGCGGCGTCAGCCACACCGGCACCAGCGGCCCCGACAGGAGCAGACCGCCCGAAAGCCGCGCCGGGATGAACCCCGCCGCGAACTGGATCTGCACCGCATTGGGCGCGAAATTGGCGATCAGGCTCACCGCCACCGTGACGGCGACGATCACCGTCGTGGCGCTGAGCTTCGGCATGGCAGGCCTCAGATGAACTCGACCTTCGAGACCAGATAATAGCGGTCGCCCGCCGGCACCGACACCTCGACCTCTTCATCGACCTTGCGGCCGATCAGCGCCCGCCCGATCGGCGAGTTGTACGAGATGCGGCCCTTGCTCGCATCCGCCTCGGTCTGGCCGACGATCTGGTAGGTGACGGGCTTGTCGTCCTCGTCGAGCAGCGTCACGGTCGCACCGAACACGATCTTGTCGCCCGAAAGCTCCTTGGGATCGATGATCTGGGCGCGGCTCAGCTTGTCCTCGATGTCGGCAATGGTCGCCTCGACCTGGCCCTGCCGCTCCTTGGCGGCATGGTACTCGGCGTTTTCGGAGAGATCGCCGTGTGCGCGCGCTTCCTCGATCGCGTCCACGATCAACGGCCGCTCGGCCTTCAGCCGCTTCAACTCCTCGTTGAGCTTCTGATAGCCTTCCGCCAGCATCGGCATCTTCTCGACGGTCGCCATAACGCCCTTGTCCTTCAATACACCCCCGGTACCGACCGTCGCCCGAAAACGACGTCCGCACACTTACATCGGTTGGGGAAATCCATTGTGCGAACGCGAATATTAAGATGCGAGACGAAAAACATCAAGGCGGGGGGAGGAAAACGCAATAATTGAGCGGACTGCCTGCACTTAGCCCCTCCTCCTCGGAGGAGGGGTTGGGGTGGAGGGATTCCAGAACATCGGTTGGTCTCGGTGAGACCCTGCCCCACCCCAACCCCTCCCCTGAAGGGGAGGGGCTTTAGAGTGTCCCCTCACCCCCTCGAGGCGAAATAGGCCTGGATCGGCTGCACCTCGATCGGGTTGCTGCGCATCGCCGCGATCGCCCGTGCCGCCGCGACGCTGCCCGGGGCCGTGGTGAAATACGGCACCTTCTGCGCCAGGGCGGAAGCGCGGATGCTCATCGAGTCCTTGAGCGACTGCCAGCCTTCGGTGGTGTTGAAGATCAGCGCGACATCGCCGTCCTGGATGCGATCGACGATGTGCGGGCGGCCCTGCGCCACCTTGTTCACCGTCTCCACCGCGATCCCCTCGGCGGCGAGGAACTCGGCGGTGCCGCTGGTCGCGATGATCTTGAAGCCGAGATCGGCCAGGATCTTCACGCCCGGCAGCACCACGGCCTTGTCACCCTGCTTGACGCTGACGAACACCGTGCCGCCATCGGGCAGGATGGTGCCGGCGCCGAGCTGCGACTTGGCGAAGGCGGTCGCAAAGTCCTTGTCGATGCCCATCACCTCGCCGGTCGACTTCATCTCGGGCGACAGCACCGGATCGACGCCGGGGAAGCGCGCCCAGGGGAACACCGCTTCCTTCACCGCGATATAATCGATGTCGCGATCGATCACCGGCAGGTTCGCCAGCTTCTCGCCCGCCATGACCCGGCTGGCGATCTTGGCGATCGGCGCACCGATCGCCTTGGCGACGAAGGGCACCGTGCGGCTGGCGCGCGGGTTCACCTCGATGAGGTAGACCTCGCCGTCCTTGACCGCGAACTGGATGTTCATCAGCCCCTTGACCTTGAGCGCGCGGGCCAGCGCCACCGTCTGGCGCTCGATCTCGGCGATGATCTCGGCGGGCAGGCTGTAGGGCGGGATCGAGCAGGCGCTGTCGCCCGAATGGACGCCGGCTTCCTCGATATGCTGGAGCACGCCCGCCACGACCACATCGGTGCCGTCGGCGATCGCGTCCACGTCCACCTCGATCGCGTCGCGCAGATACTGGTCGATCAGCACCGGCGAGTCGCCTGAGACCTGCACCGCGGTCTGGATATAGTCGTCGAGCTGCTGGAGGCTGTCGACGATTTCCATCGCCCGGCCGCCGAGCACATAGCTCGGCCGCATCAGCACCGGATAGCCGATCCGCTCGGCCACGCGCACCGCCTCGTCGCGGCTGCGCGCGATGCCGTTGGCCGGCTGCTTGAGGCCCAGCTTGGCGACGAGATCGGCGAAGCGCTCGCGGTCCTCGGCCAGGTCGATCGCGTCGGGGCTGGTGCCGAGGATCGGGATGCCCGCATCCTCCAGCGCCTTGGCGAGGTTGAGCGGGGTCTGGCCGCCGAACTGGACGATCACGCCGACCAGCTCGCCCTTCGACTTCTCGACTTCGAGGATCTCGAGCACGTCCTCGGCGGTCAGCGGCTCGAAATAGAGCCGGTCCGAGGTGTCATAGTCGGTGCTCACCGTCTCCGGGTTGCAGTTGACCATGATCGTCTCATAGCCGGCATCGGCCAGCGCAAAGCAGGCGTGGCAGCAGCAATAGTCGAACTCGATGCCCTGCCCGATCCGGTTCGGGCCGCCGCCCAGGATCACGATCTTGCGGCGGTCGCTCGGCTCGGCCTCGTTCTCGGGCTCGCCGAAGCTGGGCGCCTCATAGGTCGAGTACATGTACGGCGTCTTCGCCTCGAACTCGGCCGCGCAGGTGTCGATCCGCTTGAACACGGGGCGCACGCCCAGCCGGTGGCGCAGCTTGCGCACCTCGGCCTCGGTCACGCCGCCCGAGATGGCATTGGCCACCTCGCCGATCAGGCCCGAGCTGCGCGCCATCACTTCGCTGCCCGCGCGGAGATTGACCGACTTGAGCGCCAGATAGGCCAGGCGCTTGTCGCTGAAGCCCATCGCCTTCAGGCGGCGCATGCCGGCCGTGTCCTGCGGCAGGCCGTTGGTGGCGACGTCCTTCTCGGCGTCGAGGATCTCGGCGATCCGCTCGAGGAACCAGGGGTCGTAGCTGGTGAAGCGCTGGACGTCCTTGACGCTGAAGCCCTCACGCATCGCCTGCGCCGCGATCAGCAGCCGGTCGGGCGAGCGGACGGTCAGCGCCGCCTCGATCACGTCGCGCGGCGCGCCGACCAGCCGGTCGACATCGTTGAAGCCGCTGAGGCCGGTTTCCAGCCCGCGCAGCGCCTTCTGCAGCGATTCGTGGATCGAGCGCCCGATCGCCATCACTTCGCCGACCGACTTCATCGCCGTGCCCAGCACCGCCTCGGCGCCCTTGAACTTCTCGAAGGCGAAGCGCGGGATCTTGGTGACGACGTAATCGATCGTCGGCTCGAAGCTCGCAGGCGTCGCGCCCGTGATGTCGTTGTCAATCTCGTCGAGCGTATAGCCCACCGCCAGCTTGGCCGCGACCTTGGCGATCGGGAAGCCGGTCGCCTTGGACGCCAGTGCCGAGGAACGGCTGACGCGCGGGTTCATCTCGATGACGATCAGGCGGCCGTCCTTGGGATTGACCGCGAACTGCACGTTCGAACCGCCGGTCTCGACGCCGATCTCCCGGAGACACGCGATCGATGCGTTGCGCATGATCTGGTATTCCTTGTCGGTCAGCGTCAGCGCCGGCGCGACGGTGATCGAATCGCCGGTGTGCGTGCCCATCGGATCGATATTCTCGATCGAGCAGACGATGATGGCATTGTCGTTCCGATCCCGGACGACCTCCATCTCATATTCCTTCCAGCCGAGCAGCGATTCCTCGATCAGCACCTCGGTGGTCGGCGACAGGTCGAGCCCCGAGCGCACAATCGCGATGAATTCCTCGCGGTTGTACGCGATGCCGCCGCCCGAGCCGCCCATGGTGAAGCTGGGGCGGATGATCGCCGGCAGGCCGACATAGTCGAGCGCGGTCAGCGCCTCGGCCTCGGTGTGCGCGATCGCCGAGCGGGCGCTTTCGAGCCCGATCTTGGTCATCGCGTCCTTGAACTTCAGCCGGTCCTCGGCCTTGTCGATCGCATCGGCATCGGCGCCGATCATCGTCACGCCGAACTTCTCCAGCGTGCCGTCGCGGAACAGCGCGAGCGCGGTGTTGAGCGCGGTCTGGCCGCCCATCGTCGGCAGGACGGCGTCGGGCCGCTCCTTCTCGATGATCTTGGCGACGACCACGGGCGTGATCGGCTCGATATAGGTCGCGTCGGCCAGCTCGGGATCGGTCATGATCGTCGCCGGGTTCGAATTGACCAGGACGATGCGATAGCCCTCTTCCTTCAGGGCCTTGATCGCCTGCGTGCCCGAATAATCGAACTCGCACGCCTGACCGATGACGATCGGCCCCGCGCCGATGACGAGGATGGAGGAGATGTCGGTGCGCTTGGGCATCAGTGTTTCATTCCAGTTTCTGCGACGCAGCCCCAGCCATCATATTCCAGGCCGAAATACGCCTCTATCCGCAGGCAGAGCTCGGTTAGAGCGCGTATCGATGCTTCGTCGGTGCGTTGTTCTCGTTCAAGGAAGAGCGAGAGGGTTCCGTCCTCGCTTCGCTCGTCGCCCAGCACGGTGAAACCCAGCTCCTCGGCGGCCTCTTCGAGCGAAGCAAGCGCCTTGCCTGAGCCTTGGAAGCTGACGTCCACGGGGCGGGCAATCGCCGGGTTGTCACCGTTGGCAGCGAGACTCTGCAGCACGTCCTGATCCTGCGCCCATTCTTCCTCGAAGCGGGCGGGATCGAACGGGGGCAGGTTCACGCCATCATCCCCACGAACCGCTCGAACAGATAGAGGCTGTCCTGCGGGCCCGGGCTGGCCTCGGGGTGGTATTGCACGCTGAACGCGGGTCGGTCGGTGAGTTCGATGCCGGCGTTGGAGCCGTCGAACAGCGACACATGCGTCTCGCGCGCATTGGCCGGCAGGCTCTCGCGCTCGACGGCGAAGCCGTGGTTCATGCTGGTGATCTCGACCGCGCCGTCTTCCAGTCGCTTGACCGGATGGTTGGCGCCGCGATGGCCCTGGAACATCTTGGTGGTCTCAGCACCCACCGCGAGGCCAAGCAGCTGGTGGCCGAGGCAGATGCCGAACAGCGGCTTGCCGGTCTCGAGCAGCTGGCGGATCACCGGCACGGCGTACTCGCCGGTCGCAGCGGGATCGCCAGGGCCGTTGGAGAGGAAGAAGCCGTCCGGATTGAACGCCATCACCTGCTCGAAGGTCGCGGTGGCGGGCAGCACGGTCACGTCCGCGCCGGCTTTCACCAGGTTGCGGAAGATGTTGCGCTTCGAACCATAGTCGATCGCGACGACCTGCGGGCGCTTCTTCGAGCCCCCTCCCGCCTGCGGGAGGGGGTTGGGGGTGGGCCCACCCTCTCCACCAGCGGTGTTCGTCGAGGAGGCCGAGCGCCCACCCCCGGCCCCTCCCGCAAGCGGGAGGGGAGAGGTGTTCTCATAGCCGGCGCCGAGCTTCCACACGCCGCCTTCCCAGCCGAAATGCGTCTCGCACGAGACGGTGACGGCGAGGTCCATGCCCTCCAGCCCCGGCCAGGCGCGTGCCTTTTCGAGCAGCGCGTCGAGGTCGAAATTGCCGGACTTCGAGTGCGCGATCACGCCGTTCGGCGCGCCGCCCACCCGGATGCGGCGGGTGAGCGCGCGGGTGTCGATGCCGGACAGGCCGATCCGCTTGTGCTTCGCCATCCAGGCATCGAGATGCTCGGTGCTGCGGAAGTTCGACGGCTCGGTCACGTCCTCGCGGACGATCATGCCCAGCGCATGGGGGTCATCGGCCTCGATGTCGTCGGGGTTGGCGCCGACATTGCCGATGTGGGGGAAGGTGAAATTGATGATCTGACCGGCGAAGCTCGGGTCGGTCATGATCTCCTGGTAGCCGGTCATCGCGGTGTGGAAGCACACCTCGCCGACGGCATCGCCTTCGGCACCGAATCCTCGACCCCACAATATCTCGCCGCTCGCCAGAACCAGAACGCCCGTGGCTCCAACGGGCATGGACAAGGGTTTGGCGTCGGCCATTTGGGGCGGGCACTCCTGCATAGGGTTTTGACGATGTCGCTAAGGGCCGCCCGCTAGCCCCCATGGCCGGATGCGTCAATCTGTTAAGTTTTTTGCAGGTCCGCTATGGTTCCCGGCTTACCGTAAAAAGATCGAGAGAAACGATGATTCGCGACGACATCAAGGCTGCGCTGGTGACCGCCATGAAGGGCGGCGACAAGGCGTCCACCGCCACGATCCGCCTGATCCAGAGCGCGATCAAGAACCGCGACATCGAGGCCCGCACCGGCAAGGCCCCCGAGGACGACGACGTGCTGGTGGTCGAGGTGCTGCAGAAGATGGTCAAGCAGCGCCGCGAATCGATCGAGATGTATGTGAAGGGCAACCGGCAGGAGCTCGCCGATGCCGAAGCCGCCGAGGTGGTGGTGATCGAGCGCTTCCTGCCGACGCAGATGAGCGAGCCGGAAACGACGGCGGCAATCGAGGCGATCAAGGCCGAGCTGGGCGCGGCCGGCATGAAGGACATGGGCCGGGTGATGGCCGAGCTGAAGGCGCGCCACGCGGCGCAGCTCGACATGAGCAAGGCCAGCGCGCTGGTGAAGGCGGCGCTTTCCTGACGATCACAACCTGCGCTCCCCTCCCGCTTGCGGGAGAGTTCGGGGGAGGGAATGGAACCAGGCACCCACGCCCGCCATATGCGAAACAACCCCACGGATGCCGAACTGGCGCTGTGGCAGGCATTGAGCGCGCGGAAAGTCGGCGGGGTGCGGTTCAACCGACAGGTGAAGGTCCCGCCCTATGTTTGTGACTTCGTGGCGCGAAGTTTGAAGCTGGTCGTCGAGGTCGATGGCGGGCAACATGCAGTGAACGCCGCAGAGGACGCGCGACGGACGCGATATCTAGAAGCGAAAGGGTATCGCGTGGTGCGGTTCTGGAACAACGACGTGCTCGGCAATTTGGACGGCGTGGTTGCCGAGATCGAGCGGGTGATCGCCGCGATGGCGCAGGCGCGGCCATCGCGACAGCCAGTACCAAGCGGCGAACTCCCCTCCCCCAACCCCTCCCGCATGCGGGAGGGGAGCGATGGAGCCGAAGCGTCGCGGCCTGCGCACCCCTTCCGCTTGCGGGAGGGGTCGGGGGAGGGGCTGAGCAAGCCCCCCCGGGGAAGCCAATAATGTCCCTCACCCCCGCCTTCCTCGACGAGCTCCGCGCCCGCACCACGCTGTCCACCCTCATTGCCAAGTCGGTGAAGCTCCAGCGCGCGGGCAAGGAGTTTCGCGCCTGCTGCCCGTTCCACAACGAGAAGACGCCCAGCTTCTACGTCAACGACGACAAGGGCTTCTACCATTGCTTCGGCTGTGGCGCGCATGGCGATGCCATCCGCTGGATGACCGACCAGCGCGGCCTGCCCTTCATCGATGCGGTGAAGGAACTCGCCCAGACCGCTGGGCTCGACATGCCCGAGCAGGACCGCCGCGCCGCAGAGAAGGCCGAGCGCGCCAAGGGCCTGCACGAGCTGATGGGCGACGCCGCGACCTGGTTCACCGAGCGGCTGAACGGCATCGAAGGTGCCGAGGCACGCGCCGTGCTCCAGCGCCGCGGCATCACCCCCGAGATCGCCCGCAGCTTCGGCCTCGGCTTCGCCCCCGATTCGCGCGGCAAGCTCAAGGAGGCGCTGAAGGCGTATGGCGATCCGATGCTGGTCGAATCCGGCATGCTGATCGCGGTCGAAGGCAAGGAACCGTACGACCGCTTCCGCGGCCGGCTGATGATCCCGATCCGCGACGTGCGCGGGCGGACGATCGCATTCGGCGGCCGCATCATCGGCGAGGGCGAGCCCAAATATCTCAACTCCCCCGAGACCCCGCTCTTCGACAAGGGCCGTACGCTCTACAATCTCGATCGCGCCCAGGCCGCCGCGCGCAAGGCCGATCGGGTGATCGCGGTCGAAGGCTATATGGACGTGATCGCGCTCGCCCAGGCCGGGTTCGGCGAGGTGGTCGCCCCGCTCGGCACCGCGCTGACCGAGCACCAGCTCGAGCGGCTGTGGCGGCTGTCGGAAGTCCCCCTGCTCTGCTTCGACGGCGACAGCGCCGGACAGAAGGCCGCCCTGCGCGCTGCGCACCGCGCACTGCCGATGCTCGCGCCGGGCCGCAGCCTCGCCTTCGTCACCCTGCCCCAGGGCCTCGACCCGGACGATCTCGTCCGCGCGCAGGGGCCCGCCGCGTTCGAGGCGCTGCTCGCCAGACCCGAGCCGCTGGTCGATCGCCTCTGGGCCAGCGAAGTCGCCGCCGGTCCGCTCGATACGCCGGAGCAGCGCGCAGGCCTCAAGCGCCGCCTCACCGAGCTTGCAGAGCAGATTCAAGATCCGAACGTAAAGCACGAATATCTCTCGGAATTTCGTGCGCGGACCGACCAGCAGTTCGGCCGGGGGCCCCGGGAGTTCCGCAAGGACCAGCGCGGCCCCGCCCCTGCCCGCCAACAGCAGCGCGGCACCCGCAACGCCCGCGGCGGCTGGCAGCCGCCCGAGCCGCCGCCCTCGCATTTGATCAAGGGCGTGCATGCCAGCGGGCTCGATCCCATCTTGGCACGCGCGGTGCTTGCCGGGCTGATCCGCCACCCGGCCGAGATCGCCCGGCATATGGAGATACTGGGGAGTTTGCGTAGTGCATCGGGGGCGCTGGGCCGGCTATTCGAAGCCGTTGTCGAGGTCGCCCTTACCAATCCGGCGTCTCGTCAACTTGATAGCGAGGATTTCCTCACCATATTGGCTCGGTCCGGTTTCGATTCAGTGGCAAGCGAGTTGCTCCGTGCAGACACGCTCCCCTTCTCCTTCACGCGGCCCGCAGCCGACGTGGCGAAGGCGCGCGAAGATCTGGGCGAGGCGATCGCGGTGATGGCGGCGCAGCCCGCCGTCGATGTGGCTCTCGCCGAGGCGACCGCTGCGCTGATGCGCGACGGCACCGAGGAAGCGTTCGCCCGCCAGGTGGCGCTTTCGCGGCAGCGGCAGGAGCTTCAGGATCGGCTTGCCAATCTGATGCTTGCGGAAGACGGCGTTTTTGAGGAATAGAGGCGGTGTAAAATTGCCGCCATCTGAGTTTCGAGGGATTTGATGGCGAAGGCGAACATGGCAGACGTCACGGACACGGCAGACACGAGTGACGCGCCGCTGATCGATCTGAACGAGGGTTCGATCAAGAAGCTGGTCGCGCGTGCCAAAAAGCGCGGGTACATCACCGTCGACCAGCTCAACGAGATGCTGCCACAGGACCAGATGTCCTCGGAGCAGATCGAGGATGTGATGGCCGCGCTTAACGACATGGGCATCAACGTCGTCGAGAACGAGGACGCCGGCGAGGACAGCGAGGCCGAGGACGACTCGGCCGACGACGCCGAGACCGCGGACAGCAGCGACGATTCCGCGCCTGCCTTTGAAGTCGCGAAGAAGAAGGAAACCGTCGATCGCACCGACGATCCGGTGCGCATGTACCTGCGCGAGATGGGCGCCGTCGAGCTGCTCAGCCGCGAGGGCGAAATCGCCATCGCCAAGCGAATCGAGGCCGGACGCGACACGATGATCCTGGGGCTCTGCGAGTCGCCGATCACGTTCAACGCGATCATCGGCTGGTCGACCGCGCTCAACGAAGGCACGATGCAGCTGCGCGAGATCCTTGATCTCGACGCGATGCTCTCCAAGGGTCCGTCGGCCGAGCAGGTCGAAGGCGCCGAGGACGACAATGGCGAGATCAGCGAATCGAGCACCGGCCCCAGCTTCAAGGAAGAGGAAGAGCCCGAGGAAGTCGCGTCCGATGAGGATGACGAGCTGACCGAGCGCCGCGCCCGCCGCCCCTCGGACGACGAGGAGGAGGACAACACCCTCTCGCTCGCCCAGATGGAAGAGCAGCTCAAGCCGCAGGCGCTCGAGAAGTTCGCCAACATCACCGCGATCTACAAGAAGTTCGGCAAGGTCCAGCAGCAGCGGCTCGACACCATGTCGGCCGGCGAGGACTTCCCGGCGGCGGAAGAGAAGAAGTACAACAAGCTTCGCGAGGAGCTGACCGCCGAGGTGGAGAGCGTCCAGTTCCACCAGGCGAAGATCGAGTATCTCGTCGACCAGCTCTACAGCTTCAACCGGCGCCTGACGGCACTGGGCGGTCAGATGCTGCGTCTCGCCGAGCGCCACAAGGTCAGCCGCAAGGACTTCCTCGATCGCTATGTCGATCACGAGCTCGACGAGAACTGGCTGCCTACCGTGGTCGGCGTCGACAAGAAGTGGAAGGCGTTCGTCGAGAACGAGTCCGATTCGGTCGATCGCATCCGCACCGAGATGAGCGAAATCGCCCAGTCGACGGGCATGACGCTCACCGAGTTCCGCCGCATCGTCAACATGGTGCAGAAGGGCGAGCGCGAGGCGCGCATTGCGAAGAAGGAGATGGTTGAGGCCAATCTCCGCCTCGTGATCTCGATCGCCAAGAAGTATACCAATCGCGGCCTGCAGTTCCTGGATCTCATCCAGGAGGGCAATATCGGCCTGATGAAGGCGGTGGATAAGTTCGAATATCGCCGCGGCTACAAGTTCAGCACCTATGCGACCTGGTGGATTCGCCAGGCGATCACCCGCTCGATCGCCGATCAGGCGCGCACCATTCGTATTCCGGTGCACATGATCGAGACGATCAACAAGCTGGTCCGCACCAGCCGCCAGTTCCTCCACGAGCAGGGCCGCGAGCCCACGCCGGAGGAAATGGCCGAGCGCCTGAGCATGCCGCTCGAGAAGGTGCGCAAGGTGATGAAGATCGCCAAGGAGCCGATCTCGCTCGAAACGCCGATCGGCGACGAGGAAGACAGCCACCTCGGCGACTTCATCGAGGACAAGAACGCGATCATCCCGGTCGACGCGGCGATCCAGGCGAACCTCAAGGAAACGGTCACCCGCGTCCTGGCCAGTCTCACGCCGCGCGAGGAGCGCGTGCTGCGCATGCGCTTCGGCATCGGCATGAACACCGATCACACGCTGGAAGAAGTCGGCCAGCAATTCTCGGTGACGCGCGAGCGTATCCGCCAGATCGAGGCCAAGGCGCTCCGCAAGCTGAAGCACCCGAGCCGCAGCCGCAAGATGCGCAGCTTCCTCGACCAGTAAGCGCATCCGCCACGAACAAGGACAACGGCCTCGGGTACCCCCCCGGGGCCGTTTTCATTTGGGACAAGGATGCGTGGGAGCCGGAATCCTGTCTTTCAAGATTAATTTTGGCGTAACCATCTTTCTATGCGCTTCGGTATGGTCGCTATGCGATCCCATCCGGACCGGCCGATGGCGGGCGGTATTGTCCAGATGAGGAAGGTCATGCTCTTGGATACCGCACCGATGGAGCATTTATCGGGCGCTTGGGGCCCGATGGGCGCTTTGGCGGGCACCGACGGCAGCGCCCGGCACCCGCATCTGCGTGCGCTCCGCACCGCCGCCCTGCCTCGTCGTGACCTGGCGGACGCGGTCCACCACATCGCGCGCCTTCATGGCCGCCATCCGGGCCTGATCGATTACGCCGCCGGCCATGCCCGACGCCCGATCGAATGCGAGTGGCTGGAAGCCGCCGCCGACGCCTTCGTCGCCGAGCGTGCCTATCTCGTCCGCCTCGTCGCCGCGGTGGGGCCCCTGCCCAGCACCCCCGGCCATGCCGAGAGCGAGGCCGCCGCCGCCGCGCAGCGCCACGCGCTCGACATGCTCGCCCAGTCCGATCGTGCCGGCTGCGCGACCGGCGCCGCAATCGCGCTGGCGATCGAATGGGTCGCGATCCGCGCGGTGCTCGACCGCGCCGCCACCAGCTTCGGCATCGATCCCAAGCCCGCCGGCCTGCCGATCCCCGAGGAGACGGTGAGCGTCGTCGACGCGCTGGCCCGCGAAGCCGCGCACGAGCGCGCGATGCTGTTCGGCGCGCAACAGGTCTTCGCCCAGCATCGCGGGCTGTGGGATCTGCTCGAGGCCCGGGCGAGCGCCCGCAGCCGGGGCTGACCTCCGCCACACACTCCCATCGTCATCCCCGCGAAGGCGGGGATCCATTGGCGCTGAAGCCGAGGTTCTTTCCCCCAGCGCCCTGGCAAATGGATTCCCGCCTTGGCGGGAATGACTGCGGTTTGGCGGTAGCAAAGACCCCACCCCCTGCCCCTCGGGATGGGTTGCATCCAGCCACCGTTCGTCCCACCTTCTGCCCATGCGCTTCGAAGGTACCCAGAGCTATGTCGCCACCGCGGACCTGAAGGTCGCGGTCAACGCCGCCGTGACGCTGCGGCGCCCGCTGCTCGTCAAGGGCGAGCCCGGCACCGGCAAGACCGTGCTCGCCAGCGAGATCGCCAAGGCGGTCGGCGCGCCGCTGATCGAGTGGAACGTCAAGTCCACCACCAAAGCGCAGCAGGGTCTCTACGAATATGACGCGGTGGCACGGCTGCGCGACGGCCAGCTCGGCGATCCGCGCGTCCATGAGATCGGCAACTATATCCGCAAGGGCAAGCTGTGGGAGGCGTTCACCAGCCCCACCCTCCCCGTGCTGCTGATCGACGAGATCGACAAGGCCGATATCGAGTTCCCGAACGACCTGCTCCAGGAACTCGATCGCATGGAATTCCATGTCTACGAGACCGGCGAGAATGTCCGCGCCGCCGAGCGCCCGATCGTCGTGATCACCTCGAACAACGAGAAGGAGCTGCCCGACGCCTTCCTGCGCCGCTGCTTCTTCCACTACATCAAATTCCCCGATCGCGAGACGATGCAGGCGATCGTCGACGTCCACTTTCCCGGCATCCAGAAGCTGCTGGTCAGCCGCGCGATGGACCTGTTCTACGAGATCCGCGAAGTCCCCGGCCTCAAGAAGAAGCCGTCGACCAGCGAGCTGCTCGACTGGCTGAAGCTGCTGCTCCACGAGGAGATGCCGCTGGAGGTGCTCCAGTCGCGCGACCCCACCAAGGCGATCCCCCCGCTTCACGGCGCGCTGCTCAAGAACGAGCAGGACGTGATGCTGTTCGAACGGCTGGCCTTCATGGCGCGGCGGCAGCGCTGACGATGCGCTCGGCCGATGTCCTCCGGCGCCTAACGTAATGGACGCGCTCCACCCCTGGGGCGTAGTCTAGCGCCATGTTCCTCGCCTTTCTCGACGAACTGCGCGCCGCGGGCATCCCTGCCAGCCTCAAGGAACATCTGCTGCTGCTCGAAGCGCTCGACGCGCAGGTGATCGAGCCTACCCCCGAGGCCTTCTACTTCCTCGCCCGCGCCACCTATGTGAAGGACGAGGGGCTGCTCGACCGGTTCGACCAGGTCTTCGCCAAGGTGTTCCGCGGGGTCGCGTCGACCTATGGCGTGGCGCCCGCCGAAATCCCGGAGGAATGGCTCCGCGCGATTGCCGAGAAATATCTGACCGACGAGGAAAAGGCGCAGATCGAAGCGCTCGGCTCCTGGGAAAAGCTGATGGAGACGCTCCAGCAGCGGCTGAACGAGCAGCACGAACGGCACCAGGGCGGCAGCAAGTGGATCGGCACCGGCGGCACCTCGCCCTTCGGCAATGGCGGCTATAATCCCGAAGGCGTGCGGATCGGCGGCGAGGGCAAGCACCAGCGCGCGGTGAAGGTGTGGGAGGCGCGCGATTATCGCAACCTCGATTCCACCCGCGAGCTCGGCACCCGCAACATCAAGGTGGCGCTCCGCCGCCTCCGCCGCTTCGCCCGCGAAGGCGCGGCGGAAGAGCTCGACATAGACGGCACGATCGCCGGCACCGCACGGCAGGGCTGGCTCGACGTCAAGATGCGGCCCGAGCGGCACAATGCGGTCAAGCTGCTGCTCTTCCTCGACGTCGGCGGATCGATGGACCCGTTCGTCAAGCTCTGCGAGGAGCTGTTCTCGGCGGCGACCAGCGAGTTCAAGAACCTGGAGTTCTTCTACTTCCACAACTGCCTCTACGAAGGCGTATGGAAGGACAATCGCCGGCGGTTCACCGAGCGCACCCGCACCGCCGATCTCCTCCACAAATATGGCCAGGATTACAAAGTGATCTTCGTCGGCGACGCGTCGATGAGCCCCTATGAGATCACCCAGGTCGGCGGCTCGGTCGAGCATCTGAACGACGAGCCCGGTGCCACCTGGCTCCAGCGGGTGACCGACACCTGGCCCGCCACCGTGTGGTTGAACGTCCTGCCCGAGGCGCAATGGGGCTATTCCCACTCGGTGACGATGATCCGCGAGCTGATGCGCGATCGCATGTATCCCCTCACGATTGCGGGGATCGATGCGGCGATGCGCGAGTTGAGTAAAAAGCGATGACCAAGATCCGCGACATGCTCCACCGTTGGCACCGGCGCCTGTTCGGTAGCTACACGATCGCCGATCCCCGGCCGATGGCCGAGGCCGCGCCCTACACCTTCTTCCTGCCCAGCGAGAACGAGGTGCTGGCGCTGCGCCCGGGCGACCTCGCCAAGCTGATCTTCCAGTCCACCCCGCCCTCGCGCGACTATGCCGCCGAGCGGATGTGGGTGGAAATCACCCGCGCCGAGGGCGAGAAGCTGTGGGGCCGGCTCGACAACGTCCCCCTCGACATGCCCCAGCTCCGCCCCGGCCGCGAAGTGGCGTTCCGCCGCGGCGACGTGATCGACCTGCGCTGGGGCGAGGACCGCCCGGTCCGCCCGCCCTCGGCTCCGGCGCGACGCCATTACGACGCGCGCTGCCTGGTCGACAGCTGCGTGCTCGAACAGGGCGCGGCTGTCCATTATCTCTACCGCGAGCTGCCGCTGCCCCCCAGCGTCGGCGACGCGCCCGACAGCGGCTGGCGCATCCGCGGCGACTATCGCGGGCTGGAAGACGAGGCGATCGGCGCCCGCGCGATCGAGTGCGTCGCGCTCGGCCGGGTGCTCAACATCGACGACAGCTGGGTCCACCTGATCGATGCCCCCACCGGTTCGGCCTATGTGCGGAACTGGGAGAAGGATGTTTTCGAGCCGGAGTCCGCGGCAGCGGATTGAAGACGGATAACTAACGCCACCTCTGAAAAGCGATGTTCGCCAAAGCAGCTCATTAGATTGGCAGTACGGTAAACATCTGTACAGAGGTTAGGTCCTCCGAGTACTCCGCGTGCAGTTCGAAACCATCGCGGACGAAGCGGTCCCATGCCGGCTTCCATCCTAATACTGGCATTTGGCCAGCTTCAGCGCTTTCTTCAGGACTTCCCAGGCGAGAGCGGACCACCTCCCGCGACATGTCAAAGGTCAGGTCGAGCGGAACGCGGAATGGGAAGCGCGCGAAGCCTTCCTTCCCACCGCCATAGAGAAACACAGCCGCGACGTGACCGTCCACGACCACCAAGGAGATCCCGAACGCGATTGAACTGAGATAGTCTCGATCGTCTAAGCGCTCGTACGTTATCTCACCCAGCTGTGGAAGCTGGTTCGGCAGTTTGCCGAGCAGTTCCTCAGCAGCGATCACTTTCTCGCTCCCGGTTAATGCCGCAAACTCAAAGCTTCTCCACCGCCTTGTCGATACGCCGCAACAGCGCGCCGTCCTGGGCGCTGCGGCGCACCGCCTCTTCGGCAAGCCCCATCAGGCTGGTCGCGCCGAAGCTGCCGGCCAGGCTCTGCAGCCGCAGCGCGGCGCCCGCCCATTGCTCGGCACCCTTGGAGGTTTTCATCATGTCGACCGAACGGTTGACGCTCTCGAGGAACGCGTCGCGCAGCTCGGCGATCAGCGCGGGGTCGTCGCCCACGGCGGCGGCAAGGCTCGTGTCGATTGCACCGGGATCATAGGCCATGCAGAAACCCTAACGCGCGATCGTTAACCGTTCGTTGCCAACCCGGTCTTGGTCCGCGCGGCAAAGCTGGTACAGTGGCCCGATGACTGGGGGCTCCACCGCTGAATCCGCCGTACCGTTCGACACCCACGCCGCCGAGCCGCCCGTGCTCGCGGAGAGCCTGGTGATCGACGAACCCGCACCCGTGGCACCGCACGATGCGATCGAAGCGCCGCGCCTCGGCTGGATCCTCACCTTGCTCGCCGTCGCCGCCGGGGTCGGCGCGACCTATGGCATGGCCGCACTCGCCCTGCCCGCCTGGGACGAGCCGCTGAGCAATTTCCAGCGCGTCCAGCTGCTCGCCTCGCTCTGCGTGCCCGCCGCGGTGGTCGCGCTGCTCTACCTGATCGCGATGCGCACCAGCACCACCGAGGCGCGCCGCCATGCCTATACTGCCCGGGCGATGCGCGTGGCGGCCGAGGAACTCGAAGCGCGCACCGCCGCGCTCACTGATCGCCTCCTCGCCCAGCGCAACGCGCTTGCCGAGCAGGAAACCAGCCTGTCGGTACTGAGCGACGCCGCCGCGGAGCGCCTCGCCCATGCCGCCGCCAGCGCCCAGCGCCAGGCGGAGATGGTCGCTGCCGGCACCCAGCAGCTGAGCGCCATGACCAGCGCCGCCGAGCACAGCGTCTCCGTGATCCTCGCCTCGCTGCCCAAGGCGCATGAGGAGATGCGCGGGCTGGCCGACCGGGTCGACCAGGCCGGTCTCCAGGCCGGCCAGACCGCCGCCGCGCTCGACATCCAGCTGACCGTGCTCGCCGAGCGTGGTCGCGAAGCCGATCGCATCGCCGGGGGCGCTGCCGAGCGCCTCGCCGCCCATATCTCCCGCATGGAAGCGACCAGCGAGGCGGCGAGCAGCCGGCTCGAACAGGTGAGCGACCAGATGTCCGCCCAGGTCGACGCGGTGCTCGATCGCGCCGCCGCCGCCATCGACCAGTCCCGCCAGGGCATCGCCGCGCAAGGCGACGCGATGCTGGCGATGCTCGGCGCCAACCAGGCCGCGCTCGAACGCGCCACCGAGGACAGCAGCACGGCGATGGCGCAGCGCATGGCGCTGATCGAGGATGCGATCATCCGCATCTCGTCGCGGCTCAGCGAGGAGCAGCGGCGCGGCGACGCGCTGTTCGCTCGCCTCTCCGAAGGCGCCGCGCATTTCGACGGCGAGCTCGAAGTGCTCCACGCCGCCGGGACCCGCCGCACCGAGGCGCTAGCCGCCGCAATCCACGGGCTGCACCAGTCGATGGACGGCATGACCCAGTCGATGCGCACCGGCGAAGGCACGGCGCGCGAGGTGATCGCCACCGCCGAGAATTTGCTCACCGCGCTCGACGCGGCCGCGCGCGAGATCGACGAGACGATGCCTGCCGCGCTCGGCCGGCTCGACGAGCGGATCGACGCCACCCGCAAGCGCATCGCCGCCTCCAAGCCCGAGCTGCTCGGGCTGGTCACCGCCGCAGAGACCACGCACGATGCCGTGGCGGGCATTGCCGCCTCGGTCACCCACCAGCAGACTGCGCTCGAACGCGGCCGCGCAGCGCTCGCCGAGACGCTGGCGACCGCTGCCGACCAGGCCGAGACGCTCAGCCGCGCGGTCGACGGCGCGATCCTCCACGCCAGGAGCTTCACCAGCGACGCCGCGCCCGAGCTGATCGAGACGCTACTCCGCGTCCGCGACAGCGCCAACAAGGCCGCCGACCATGCCCGCGAGGCGATCGACGGCATCGTGCCCGCGGTCAACCGCGTGCTCCAGGACGCGACCGACCAGGTGATCGAGCATGCGGTGGAGCTCTCGGTCCGCCGCCAGGTCGAGACGCTGACCAAAGCCGCCGACGCCGCGATCGGTGCCGCCGCCCGCGCCGCCGAGCATCTCCGCGCGCAGATGACCGTGCTGGAAGAGGCCAACCAGCTCGCAGAGGCGCGCATCGCCGAGGCGCAGGACGCGCAGGAACGCGCCGACAGCGACGGCTTCGCCCACCACATGGCGCTGCTGATCGACGCGCTGCACTCGACCTCGATCGACATCGCCAAGACCTTCTCAACCGAAGTGACCGACGGTGCCTGGGGCGCCTATCTCAAGGGTGATCGGGGCGTGTTCACCCGCCGCGCGGTGCGCCTGCTCGCGCCCCACGAGGCCCGCGAGATCCACCGGCTCTACGATCATGACGAAACGTTCCGCGAGAACGTCCACCGCTATGTCCATGATTTCGAGACGATGCTGCGCCAGGTGCTGAGCCTGCGCGAAGGCAATCCGCTGGCGGTGACCCTGCTCTCGTCCGACGCGGGCAAGCTCTACGTCGCGCTCGCCCAGGCGATCGAGCGGCTGCGCAACTGAGGTTTGGGGGGCTGATCCCCGCCCAAGTCGTCATCCCGGCGAAAGCCGGGATCCAGACGCCACGCGCTCTCAGAAGGAGCCGCGCCGGAGACCCCAATGGATTCCGGCTTTCGCCGGAATGACGGCCTGGGCGGCGGCTCCTACCGCTTCGACGGCGGACGGGTGGAGTCGCGGACGATCAGCGTCGAGGGCAGCACCACCGGCTCAGCCGACGCGGGCGCGCGGCCCGCGCACGCATCGATGATCCGCTCGACCGCCTTGGCCGTGATGTCGGCGATCGGCTGGGACACCGCCGTCAGCGCCGGGGTGGCGAAGCGGACGATCGGCGTGTCGTCGAAGCTGACCAGCGATACGTCCTCGGGCACGCTGCGCCCCCGCCCCCGGACCGCCGCTATCGTCGCCAGCGCGGTCTGGTCGTTGGCGGCAATCACCGCGGTCACCTCCGACCGGTCGAGCAGTGTCCGCGCCGCGATCAGCCCGGCATCGTAGGAGAAGTCGCCGGTCTCGAGCAGCCCGTCCGAGGACAGCCCCGCCGCCGCCATCGCCGCGCGCCAGCCCTCGACGCGCCAGGCGCTGAGCTCATATTCCGCAGGGCCCGCGATAAAGCCGATGCGCCGATGCCCCAGCGCCAGCAGATGCTCGGTCGCCAGCCGCGCGCTGCCGCGATCGTCCTGCACCAGCATATGCCCCGGCCCCTCGACGACCGAGCCGATCCGGGCGATCTCGATCCCCTTCTCCGCCAGCAACTTGAGGATCACCAGGTTCTGCGAATGCGGCGGGGTGAGGATCGCGCCGTCGGGCTGGAGCGCGGCGATCGCGGCGGAGATCTCGCGCTCGATCTGGTCGCTCTGGGTGTCGACCAGCTCGACGATCATCCGATAGCCGTGCGCCGCGCAGGCGAGCATGCCGCCGAGCAGCATCTGGTCGACCCAGTCGCGCCCCTCGCGTGCGCGCCAGTCGGCGATCGTCCGCTCGCGATCGTTGAGCGCGAGGATCAGATAGGAGCGCGACCCGCTCATCCGCTGCGCCGCCAGCGAGGGCACATAGCCGAGCTTGGCGATCGACGCCTGGACGCGGTGGAGCATCTCCGGCCGCACGCCGGGCTCCTTGTTGATGACGCGGCTGACCGTCTGCAGCGAGACGCCGGCATCGGCCGCGACATGGCGGATCGTCACGGACTGGCGTCTACGAGACATGCAACTTCCTCTCCTGCATCGTTTTTGCTTAGCGGCTGAGCTGCCGCAACAGATACGCACACAACTGCCCCGCCGTTTCGGGCGTGAGCGGATCGAGGATGCCGCGGCCGCCCTCGGGGAGATGCGCGGTCACCGCGTCGCCGGGCGAGAAGACATAATGGTCGAACACCTGCCGCCAATGCGCCCGCTCCGCCGCCGGCAGGTCGCGGATCGCGAGCAGCGCGGCGAGCAGCGCGTCGTTGGGCTCGGCGAGCCAGGCCGGGCGCGTCCGCCACCAATAGTTGATCATCACGTTGAAGCCGTCGAGCGCCTCGACATGGTGCCCCCACAGGCTCGGGATGCGCAGCGCGTCGCCGGGCGCCAACACTACCGTGCGAGCATGGCGCAGCGCCTCGCGGAACCGGGGGAAGCGCGCAAAATCGGGCGCGTGGAAATCGACCATGCTGATAGCGCGGCCGCCCGGCGTATTGTCGAGCGGGCCGGGATAGAGATTGGCGAACTGGTCGGGCGGGAACAGCGTGAAGCGGCGGTGGCCCACCGCGGTGCAGACCAGATTGTCGGGCTCGTCGCAATGCGCGGCGACGCGCGTCGCGGTGCCGATCCAGATCGTCGCGGCGAGCCCGTCGCGCGGTCCCAGCGGCATCGGATTGGCCTCGGCCAGACCGGGGAAGAAGCGCGGCACGTCCGTGGAGGCGATATAGCGGAGCGGCGCATCGACCCGTCCCTCATCCGCGGCCATGTCGGCGAAGATCTGGCCGATTCGCGCGCGGCGGGTTCGGTGGTTCATCGCCATGGTGTCGTCGTAGAAGATGCGGGCGCCGGCACCGGGCGCGCCCTCCGCATAGGTGAAGTCGGTATCGCGTGCGAAGTTGGCGAGATAGGTGCGGGCTTCCGCCGCCCCCGTCCCGCCCACCGCGACCAGCGGCCAGTCGGCGACCAGCCCGCGCACCACGAACGGCTCGGCCGAAGCCGCCAGCGCATGGTCGAGCGCCCAGCAATCGGCGGCGACGATCTCGGGCACCGGCCGCAGCCCGTCGAACAGGTCCGCGGGATCAGGCATCGGCACCCCGGCGCTGGAGCCGCGCGATCAGCAGCGGCAGGTTGGCGAGCGAGGCCAGCGCCATGGTGATCGGCAGCAGATGGCCGTCGCGGTGCAGCTCGCCCAGCGCCGCGCCGTCGAGGGCGGCGAACTGCTCCTCGTGGATGCCGTGGAAGTCGTCGACGATCTGCCGGGCATTGCCCGCGGCATCGTCGAAGCGGATCGAGACGGGCTCGAGCAGGTCGTGCTGCTCCAGCGCGTCGAAAAAGTCAGGCGTGGCGCGGTAGCCGCGATCGAGCTGGGCGAGACCGTCGAGTACGGCGACGAGATAGCTGCTCGGCGCACCGTCCGCCTCGAACAGCGGCGACGCCTCGGCATAGCCCGGATCGCCCGGTGCCAGCACGCGCGGGCTCGCCGCGGACAGATGGAGCTGCGGCACGTCGCCACCGGCAGGCGGCGGGCCGATCAGGAAGGGCCGGGTCGCCATCGCCAGCGGCAGATAGGGCGCATCCCAGCGATCGCCCTCCAGATAGAGGTTTTCCTCGGGCGCGAAGCCGAACAGCGCGATCGCCTGGAACCCGTCTCGCGCGGCCGTGCGCTGGAACAGGATCGGATAGGCATTCTGCACCTGGCGGAACTCGCCCGGCACGACCAGGCAGAGCTGGACGGCATCGCCCAGCGCGGCGCCGCGCCGCCGGTCGATGCGGATCGCGCGGTGATCGTCGATGGTCACGAGCTGTTGATCGTTCATGCGTGGCAATCCCCGTTCCCCACCGGCGGCGTTGGCACGTCGCGCGGCGGGGCGGAAGGGCCTTGGGGTATAGGCTCCCCAAAGCCCCCGTCGTCAGAAGCGGTAGCGCACACCCACCGTGTAGCGGGCATAGCCCGGCGCGGTGACGGTCACGTACCGATCGGTGCGCTGGTGCGCGCGGCGGCCTTCGCCGGTCAGGTTGATGCCTTCGAAGAACAGGGTCGTGCGCGGCAGGGCCTCCCAGCTCGCGCTGGCATCGATCTGACCATAGGGCTCGGTATAGCTCGGGTTCGACCCCGCGCCCGACAGGAACTCGGCACGCCAGTTATAGGCGACGCGCGCCTGGATGCCGTTCTTGTCGTAATAGCCGATCACATTGGCGGTATCGCTCAGCCCGACCAGCGCGAACTGGTTGACCGTGGCCGGCTGGTCGTTGCGATAGTGCACGTCGCCGTCGACGATCGTGTAATTGAGGATCATCCCCAGCCCGGTCTCCCAGAAGCTGTGCTGGACGGCGAATTCCCAGCCATGGACGTTGGCGGTCTGGTTGTTGTTGACCGGCGTGTTGACGGTGAACAGCACCGGAGCGTCCTCGGGCAGGCCCAGGATGTCACCGGTATAGTTGCCGGGCGTCCCGCCGGTGATCTTCACCGAGCCCGGATAGTTGGCGAAGATATACTGGCGGATGTCGTTCGAGGTCGCCCCCGCACCCAGAGCCTCCAGCGCCGCCTTGTAGCGCGGGCCATCGGCCGGGTTGGTCAGCCCGAACACCGGCTTCTTCACCTGGCCGGTGCCGATGAAGTTCACCACCGACTTGTGGAAATAGCCGACCGAGATGTAGCTGTCCGGCCGGTAATACCACTCCGCCGAGAAATCGAGGTTCTTCGACTTGTACGGCAGCAGCCCCGGATTGCCCTGGCTGCCGGTGCCGCCGTCGACCCGGAAGAACAGGTCGGCGAGCAGCACCGGATTGTGGCGATGGTCGCCGGTGCAGCCGCGTGGCCCCACCTGCACCAGCACCAGCGAGCGCACGGCGCCCGCGTCGATCATCAGCCCGGCGATGGTGACGCCGGGCACGTCGTCGATCTCCAGCACGGCATTGCCCTGCACCGCCTGCAGCGTCGCCAGCCAGATGCCGAGCAGCACGCGGTTGGCTGCGGTCACCCGCAGCGGTGCGTCGAGCCGGTAGACGCCGGGCGTGAACAGCAGATGCTGGCCGCGAGCGAGCGCGGCGTTGAGCGTGGCGGCGTCCATCCCTGGCCGCGCGAGGAAGAAATGCGCCAGCGGCAGCGCACTGCCGGCTGTCGGCCCATCGGCCCAGCTCGTCCCCTCCGCGTCGCGCCGCAGCGCGGGCACGAACACCGACCAGCTACCGGCCGCATCGACCTGCAGGAACGGCTTTTCGCGGAGCAGCGGCACGCGCAACAGCGTCGTCACCGCAGGATCGGGAAAGCTGGTCGCCGGCGCGCCCTGGACGCCTTGGAACATCATGTTCCAGTTCACCCCCTGCCAGCCGCCGATGCGGCTGCTGCGGCTATACCATTGCTGCTGGCTGCCGGCGCGGATCGTGCCTTCGATCCGGCAATCGGCGAGAAAGCCGCCGCTCGACGAGCCGCCATCGTCGAGCACCAGGTCGCCGAGCACATGCATGCGCCGATAGGGCGCTGCCTGCGAGACCGCCCAGCGGTCCCACCCCTCGGGCGGGCGCACGGTGAGGTTCTCCGCGCCGCGCCAGAAATTGGCGAGCGCGTCGCCCTTAAGCCAATCGGCGTTGACGCGGACATGCCCGTCGATCGTCACCGCGCCCGGCATCGTGCCCAGCCCCAGCACCTGGGTGAAGAAGCCCACGCGGACGTCGGTGGTGTAGCGGCCGGGCTTGAACAGGATCGCGAAGCGGCGGTCGGTGAAATGCGCCGCCTCCTGCTGCGCGAAGATCGCGTCGATCCGCGCCTGGATCTCCCCGCCGGGCATCGACGGATCGATCACCAGCACGTTGGGCCCGAAATCGGGCATGGTTTCCGGCGCCACCGCTTCCCCCGCGCATACCGGCAGCGGCGCCCCCGCGACCACTGCCATCGCTGCCAGCCCGGCATCGCCGGCGCGACGGATCACCGTGCGCCGGCCCGCATCGGGCAGGCAGCCCCCTCCGTTTCGTGCAATCGCCGTCCCCGTCAGGCGAAATCGAGCTGGGACCGGCCATGCTGCACGATCGCCGTCCGGGCGGTCTTCACCGGCGCGCCGGGCACGCTGACCGTGTCGACGGTACGGAACTGCGCCTGCCACTGGTCGCGGGTGACGTCGCACAGCAGATAGCCGCGCCGGTCGTTCATGTATTTGAGATAGGGATTGCGGCCGAGGATCTTGTCGCTGCCCGCACGCACATCGGCCCCGTCGCCCCCCGAGCTGATCGAGGTGGAGACGAACTCCACCGCCACTGCCTCGCCCTGGCCGGCGCGGGTGCGCAGCTCGCCGGCATAATTCTGATGCTCGTCGCCGGTCAGCACCACGACATTGCCGTGCCCGGCGAACTTCGAGAACAGCCGCTCTCGGGGCAGGTCATAGCCGCCCCAGCTGTCCATGTTGCGGATCGGTGCGGGCTCGTCGCCCATGCGGCGATCGAGCGGCATCATCATCACCTGCTGGGCAATGGCATTCCAGCGCGCCTTGCCCTCGGCGAGGTTGCGGGCGAGCCAGGCCTCTTGGGTGGTGCCCAGCACCTGCGCATCGGCCGCAGCCCAGCCCGCGCACTTCGCCTTGAACCCGTCGTCGCAGGGTTGGTCGGTGCGGAACTGGCGTGTGTCGAGCAGATGCAGGTCGAGCAGGTCGCCGACGCGGGCGCGGCGATAGGCCTGGATGCTGTCCCCATGCGGGATCGAGCTGCTGCGCACCGGCATATGCTCGTACCAGGCCTGGAAGGCGGCCGCGCGGCGCAGCAGGAAGGCCTCGGGCGGGGTGCCGTTCTGGTCGCGATCGCTCACCCAGTTGTTCTGGATCTCGTGGTCGTCGAAGGTCGCGTACCAGCCGGTGGCGGCGTGCGCGGCCTGCAGATCGGTGTCGGTCTTGTACTGGGCATAGCGGCAGCGATAGTCGTCGAGGCTGAACGGCTCCTCGCCGGCATGCGCGCGGAGGAACTTCTTGGGGTTGCCGCCATAGTCGAACGCCACCGGATTGCCGCGGCCTTCGTAGATGTAATCGCCATAGTGGAAGAGGAAATCCGCCTCTTCGCGCGCGGCATGCGCATAGGCCGTGTAGAGCCCCTGCTCATAATGCTGGCAGCCGGCGACCAGGAAGCGCGCCTTCTCGACGGACGCCCCCGCAGCGGGCAGCGTCTTGACCCGGCCGCGCATCGAGCGCTCGCGGCCGCAGGTGAAGCGATACCAATAGGGCCGGTCGGGCTGCAGCCCCGCTACTTCGACATGCACCGAGTGGCCGAGCTCGGGCCGGGCCAGCGCCTCGCCCTTGGCGGCGATCGTCTTGAACGCGGGTTCGGCGCCGACTTCCCACTGCACCGCGATCGGCGCCATCGGCATGCCGCCATGCGGCTCGAGCGGTTCGGGGGCGAGTCGCGTCCAAAGCACGAAGCCGTCGGAAGAGGCGTCGCCCGCCGCGATGCCGAGGGTGAAGGGATAGGCGCGGAAAACCTGCTGTGCGCGGACGATGCCCGGCGCGCCCAGTATCAGCAGCGATCCGGCGGCGCCCAGCAACAGCTCGCGTCGTGTAGTGTGCATCCTTCGTCTCCCTAGCGCGGTGCGGCAGGCACCCGGCCACCGCCGTCAGCGGGGAGATGCAAACCTCATCCGCAGCGCATGGCAAGCGAAGATGACATCAATGTGAACGTTCACATAGCCTCGACGAAATGCGGGGTGAGCACCGCAACTTCGCGCTCGACTTCCCGACGCAGCGCCGCGCGCATCGCGTTCGACGCGCGGACATAGCCGGGCCAGTCCGCGACCACCTGGCGCAGCGTCCAGGTACCGATATGGCTGCTGGAGGTACCGCGCGAGGCATTGGTCGCATCGCGTAGGGCCTTCAGCGCGGGGTCGCTTGCCCCCGCCGCAAGGAGACGCTCGCACAGCGCGACCACTTCGCGCCGCCGCGCGCTGCTCGCACGGGTCAGGCGGTAGCGTACCGCCGTTACAACCTTCTCGTCGCAATCTGGAGCTTGGGTAAGTTGCTCGAGTTCGTCGAGCGCGGCGAGCATCTGGGCATGGTGGCGGCGCAGGTCTTCCATCCAGCTCTTATAGGCAACCGGAGCAGCCTAGCGCCCATAAAAGGTTATTTTGCTGTTAGTTACCGCGTCCAGTCGAGCATGTCGGCGGTCACCCAGCCATAGACATAGTTGAGGTAGAAGGCCGTGAAGAGCACCGCCGAGAGGATCGTGGTGCGCACGACGATCCGCATCGGATTGAAGCTGTGCGGCGCGCTCGGCGCCTGTCCGGGGACAAGCGGCACGCCCGCCTCCTCGCTGGTCCGCACCCCGAAGGGCAGCACGAAGAACACCGACATCGCCCAGAAGAGCGTATAGATCGCGAGCGCCGACTGCCACTTCATGGGCGGAGGTTACGCCTCGATCAGCAGCACGTCCACCACCGGCTTCTTCCCGGTGAAGCGCACCGCAACCCGCCGTACCGCGAGCCGCAGCGACTCGCGCAGCTTCTCGCGATCGCGCCAGTCCTTCTTCACCGCCTCGGCAGCGGCATCTGCTGCGGCTTCGATCAGGTCCTCGCGGTCCTCTTCCACCGGCACGCCCTGTACGCGGATCTGGGGGGCACCGAGCAGCTTGCACTTGCGATCGATCGCCACCGCGACCGACATCTGGCCGTACAGCGCAATCCGGCGGCGCTCGCTCATTGTCGCGCCGTCGGCGGGCAGGATCACGTCACCGTCGAGCACGAGACGGCCGACCGGCGCATGACCGATCTTGGCCGGGCCGTTGGGCGCGAGGCGGATGATCTCGCCATTCTGCTGCTTCACCGCCTTGGGCACGCCCTGCTCCAGCGCGAAACGCGCCTGTTCGTGCATGTGGCGGATCTCGCCGTGCACCGGCACGATGATCTCCGGCCGGATCCACTTGTACATCTCGGCCAGCTCGGGCCGCCCCGGATGGCCCGACACGTGCACGAAGGCCTGGCGGTCGGTGATGATGTCGACGCCCTTGTCAGCGAGCGTGTTCATGATCTTGCCGATCGCGATTTCGTTGCCCGGGATCTGGCGCGAGGAGAACACCACCAGGTCGCCCTGGTGGAGCTTGAGCACATGGCTGCCCTCGGCGATGCGGTTGAGCGCGGCGCGGGGCTCGCCCTGGCCGCCGGTGGCGACGATCAGCACGCGCGAGGCCGGCAGCGTCATCGCCTTGTCGAAGTCGATCAGCTCGGGGAAATCGCGCAGATAGCCGGTCGCCTTGGCGACGCGGATGATGCGGTCGAGCGAGCGCCCGGCGACGCAAAGCTCGCGCCCGGTGTCGCGGGCGACCTCGCCCAGCGTCTGCAGCCGCGCCGCGTTCGAGGCGAAGGTGGTGACGAGCACGCGGCCCTTGGCGCCGGCCACCACCTCGTCCAAGCCCTTGCGCACGTCCGCTTCCGAGCCCGAGGCTTCGGGATTGAACACGTTGGTCGAATCGCAGACGAGCGCGAGCACGCCCTTGTCGCCGATCGCGGTCAGTTCCTCGGCGGTCGCCGATCCGCCCAGCGAGGGCGCTTCGTCGAGCTTCCAGTCGCCGGTGTGGAACACCTTGCCGTACGGCGTCTCGATCAGCACCGCATTGCCCTCGGGGATCGAGTGGGCGAGCGGGGTATAGGTGATCGTGAACGGGCCGATATCGAACGGCCCCTCTTCCTTGACCACGTTCAGCTCGACGCGGTCGTCGATGCCCTCTTCGGCCAGCTTGCCGTGGATCAGCCCGGCGGTGAACGGCGTCGCGTAGAGCGGCACGCCGAGATCGGCGGCGAGATAGGGCAGCGCGCCGATATGGTCCTCATGCCCGTGCGTCAGCACGATGCCGAGCAGGTCGTCCACCCGGTCCTCGATGAACTGGAGGTCGGGCAGGATCACGTCGATGCCCGGATAGCTGGCGTCGCCGAAGGTGATGCCGCAATCGACCATCAGCCACTTGCCGTCGCAGCCATAGAGATTGACGTTCATGCCAATCTCGCCCGAGCCACCAAGGGCGAGGAAGAGCAGTTCGTTTCTTGGAGTCACTTAATTTCCTTGCTGGCTGCGTTCCCACAGCATCGCCAAGCCCTGGATGGTGAGGTCGGGCTCGATCGTATCGAATACCGATGTATGCGTTTCGAAGAGAATCGCCAGCCCACCCGTCGCAATAACCTTGAGCGGCCTGCCCACTTCGGCCTTCAGCCGCGCGACCAGCCCCTCGATCATCGCCACATAGCCCCAGTAGATGCCAATATGCATCTGGTCGACGGTGTTGCGGCCGACCACGCTGGCGGTCTCTGGCGCCGAGATGGCGATGCGCGGCAGCTTGGCCGCGGCGGTGACCAGTGCGTCGAGCGACAGGTTGATGCCTGGCGCGATGATCCCGCCCTTATAGGCGCCGCGATAATCGACCACGTCGAACGTGGTCGCCGTGCCGAAATCGATGATGATCAGGTCGCCGGCGTGGCGCGCATGGCCGGCGAGCACGTTGAGCGCGCGGTCGGCGCCGAGATTCTGCGGCTCGTCGACGTCTAGCGGGAAGCCCCATTCGGCATTGCCCTTGCCGGCGATCACCGCTTCGGTCTTGAAATATTTGCTGGCGAGCACCTGCAGGTTGTGGAGCGCCCGCGGCACCACCGTGCCGACGATCACGCCGGTCACCGCGGCCCGATCAAAGCCCTCCAGCGCCAGCAACTGGCTGAGCCACACGGCATATTCGTCGGCGGTGCGGCGCGGATCGGTGGCGATGCGCCAGCGGGCGCGAATCTCGCCGCCGTCCACCAGCGCGAACACGACATTGGTATTGCCGGCGTCGATCGCGAGCAGCATCGCCCTTCCCTCTTCCTCGTTACAGCAGGAACACGTCGCCCGCGTGAATGGCACGGGTCGTGCCGTCGGCCAAGCGCAGGATCAGCGCCCCGCTCGAATCCAGCCCACCGAACAGCCCGTCGAAACTGGAGCCGTCGGCAAGCCGGGCGGTGAGCGCGGTGCCTTCGGAATGCGCCTTGGCGAGCCAGCGCTCGCGCACCGGCCACATGCCCTCGCCCCGCCAGCGCTCCAGCCAACGGGCGAAGCTCTCGGCAAGTACCTCGGCGAAGATGTCGGGCGCGACGGTGACGCCCTGCGCGGCGAGGCTGGTCGCGGCGCGATCGAGCCCCTCTGGCGCGGCGGCCAGGTTGACGCCGATGCCGACCGCGATCGCGTCCCCAGCCCGCTCGAGCAGGATGCCGGAGAGCTTGGCGCCCTCTACCAGCAGGTCGTTGGGCCATTTGAGCATCGGCGCTACGCCGAACGCCCGCACCGCCTCTTCCAGCGCCACGGCCGACAGCAGCGCCAGCGTCGCCGGCGAGGGATCGGTCGGCCGCACCCGGGCCAATGTCGAAATGTAGAGATTGCCCGCAGGCGAGACCCAGGCACGCCCCTGCCGGCCCTTGCCGGCGGTCTGGCGTTCGGCCCGGAGCCACAGCCCTTCCCCAGCGCCCGTAAGCGCCAGGGAAAGGATGTCGGCATTGGTCGATCCCGTCTCGGCGACGGTACGTATCACAGGCGTCAGAACAGCGCCTTCGCAGCGACCAGCGACCAGGTGCCGAGCGCACCGAACACCAGCCACCCGATCGGCGAGATCACGACCGCGCTGACCGCGATCAGACCGCCCTCGACCAGATTGGTCTTGCCGGCAAAGGCCGGGGCCGGCTCGTCGAAGTACATCGTCTTGACGATCTTGAGGTAATAATAGGCACCGATCGTCGAGGCAGCGGCACCCACCGTGGCGAACGCGGTCAGGCCCGCATGCACCGCGGCGATGAACACGCCCAGCTTGGCGAAGAAGCCGAGCAGCGGCGGGATGCCGGCAAGGCTGAACATGAAGATCGCCAGCGCCAGCGCCAGGCCCGGCCGCGTGCGCGACATGCCCGAAAGGCTCGCGATCGTCTCGATCTGCTCGCCATCCTCGCCGCGCATCTGCAGCACCACCAGGAAGCCGCCGATCGTCATGACGACATAGATCGCCATGTAGACGAGCACGCTCGCCACGCCTTCCTCGCCACCGGCGGCAAGGCCGATCAGCGCGAAGCCGACATTGTTGATCGACGAATAGGCGAGCAGGCGCTTGATGTTCGTCTGGCCGATCGCCGCCACGGCACCGAAGATGATCGACGCGAGCGAGGCGAAGATCACGATCTGGCGCCATTCGAGGATCGCCGGGCCCATCGCATCGACCGCGACACGCACCGCCATCGCCACCGCCGCCACCTTGGGCGCCGAGGCGAAATAGGCGGTGACCGGGGTCGGCGCGCCTTCATACACGTCCGGCGTCCACATGTGGAACGGCACGGCCGAGATCTTGAAGGCAAGACCGGCGAACACGAACACCAGGCCGAACAGCAAGCCGGTATGCTGGCTGCCGCTGGTCGCGACGCTATAGGCGTCGGCAATGCCGTCGAACAGCGTCGTGCCGGCGAAGCCATAGACCAGGCTGATGCCGTAGAGCAGGATGCCCGAGGCCAGCGCGCCCAAAACGAAGTACTTGAGGCCCGCTTCCGCCGAGCGCGTGTCCCGCCGCATGAAGCTGGCGAGGATGTACGCCGAGAGGCTCTGCAGCTCGAGACCGACATAGAGGGTCAGCAGATCGCCCGCCGACACCATCATGCCCATGCCGACCGTGGAGAGCAGGATCAGCACCGGATATTCCGGACGCAGATCCTCACCCGAGGTGCGCTGAAAGAAGCCCGGCGCGACGAGGATCGACACCGCTGCGGCGGCATAGATCACCACCTTGGCGAAGGTCGCGAAGGCGTCCGCGCGGAACAGGCCGCCGAACGCGACGCCGCCGGTCGAGGCCGGCCCCGCCAGCGCGATGCCGGCACCGGCGAGCAGCGCCACCGAGGCCCAGCTCACCAGCTTGGTCGATGCCTGGCCGCCCCAGGCGGCGACCAGCATCAGGACGATCGAACCGGCCGCGAGCACCAGCTCGGGCAGCGTCATCATTAGTTGCATCGAATAGGACATCAGTGCGCCTCCCCGTGCGCGGAGGCTTCATGGGCGGGCGCCGCCTGCGGCGAACCCGGCGTGGGCTTGGAGTCGCTGATCGACGCGGTGTGCGCGGCGACATCGAGACGCTGCGTCAGCCGCGCGACGTCCGCGCGCATCGGTGCGGTGAAGCTGGTCGGGTACACGCCCATCCACAGCACCACGGCAGCCAGCGCAACGAGCATCGCCACTTCGCGACCGTCGAGATCCGGCATCGCCTTCACATCGTCCTTGGTCAGGTCGCCCCACACCACCCGACGGAACAGGTAGAGCATATAGGCGGCGCCGAGGATGATGCCGGTGGTGCCGATCAGCGCGGTCCAGGTCGAGACCTGGTACACGCCGGCGAGGCTGAAGAATTCGCCGACGAAGTTGCTGGTGCCCGGCAGGCCGATCGAGGCCATGGTGAACAGCAGGAACAGCACGGCATAGCGCGGCATGTTGATCGCCAGACCGCCATAGCGGTCGATCTCGCGGGTGTGCAGGCGATCATAGATGATGCCGACGCACAGGAACAGCGCGCCCGAGACCACGCCGTGGCCCAGCATCACCATCATCGCACCGTCGATGCCGTTCGCGTTGAAGGCGAACAGACCCATGGTGACGATCGCCATGTGCGCCACCGACGAATAGGCGATCAGCTTCTTCATGTCGCTCTGAACCAGGGCAACGAGCGAGGTGTAGACCACCGCCACGCAGGACAGCGCGAACACCAGCCCCATGAACTGCACCGAGGCGACCGGGAACATCGGCAGCGAGAAGCGCAGGAAGCCGTAGCCGCCGAGCTTCAGCAGCACGCCCGCCAGGATGACCGAGCCTGCGGTCGGCGCCTGCACGTGCGCGTCGGGAAGCCAGGTGTGGACCGGCCACATCGGCATCTTCACCGCGAACGAGGCGAAGAAGGCCAGCCACAGCCAGGTCTGCCAGTTGGCCGGGAAGTCGTGCGCCATCAGCACCGGGATCGAAGCGGTGCCGGTGCTCAGCACCATGAAGATCATGGCGATCAGCATCAGCAGCGAGCCGAGCAGCGTGTACAGGAAGAACTTGTACGACGCGTAGATGCGGTTCACGCCGCCCCAGATGCCGATGATCAGGTACATCGGGATCAGGCCGCCTTCGAAGAAGACGTAGAACAGGAACAGGTCCTGCGCGGCGAAGGTGCCGATCATCAGCACTTCGGTCGCGAGGAATGCCGCCATATATTCGGGCACGCGCTTGGTGACCGAGAGCCAGCTGGCGCCGATGCAGATCGGCATCAGGAACAGCGAAAGCTCGATCAGCAGGAAGGCGAAGCCGTCGATGCCGAGCGCCCAGGAGAACTCGACGCCGCCCATCTTGAACAGCGTCACATGCTCGACGAACTGCCACTGCGCGGCGCCGTCGCCATGCTGGAACTGGGTCCAGAGCCAGGCACCCAGCGCCAGGTTGACGAGGGTCGCGAGGAGCGCGGTCCACCGCGCCCCCTGTGCACCGACGAACAGGCAGAGCACCGCGGCAATCGCGGGCACGGCGAGCAGGACGGAAAGGATCGGAAAGCCGGTCATTTGTCCATCACCTCGCAATGACCCAGGTGAGCGCGGCCGTGAGCCCGATCAGCATGACGAAGGCATAGGTGTAGAGATACCCCGATTGCAGCTTGACGGCCCCGAAGCTTCCGAACTGCACCAGGCGCGCCGCGCCATTGGGGCCGAACCGGTCGATCGTCTGCTCGTCGCCGCGCTTCCAGAACAGCCGCCCGATGGCGAATGCGGGACGCACGAAGAGCAGATTGTAGAGCTCGTCGAAATACCACTTGTTGAGCAGGAACAGATACAGCGGACGCACCTGCTCGGCGAAGGCCGCCGGGAAGCCCGGCGAAACGATATAGGCGAAGATCGCGGTGCCCAGGCCCAGCAGCATCGCCACCGTGGCCGAGAGCTTCACCCACACCGGCACCTCGTGCATCGCGTGCATCAAATGCTCGTTGAAGGCGAGCGCGCCGTGCCAGTAGGTCTCGCCCGCGGTCGGTTCGATGAACGCGCCGTGGAAGACGAAGCCAGCGGCGACCGCGCCGATCGACAGCAGGATCAGCGGGATCAGCATGACCAGCGGGCTCTCGTGCGGGTGGTAGCCCGCCGTGCCCTCGGCCTCGTGCGCGTGGAGCGCATGGCTGCCGTGCGGCGTGTGACCCGCATCCTCCTGCGCCGGCGCATTGGCATGCTCGCTGCCATGGCCGTGCGTGTCGTGGGCATGATCGTCGTGATGACCATGGCCGTGCGCGTCGTGCACCGCATGCTGGATGTGCTCGGAAGCGGCCCAGCGCGGCTTGCCGTGGAAGGTAAGGAACACCACGCGCCACGAGTAGAAGCTCGTCAGCAGCGCGACGACCACGCCGACCCAGAACACGCCGGTGTTGCCCGAGGCGAAGCTCGCCTCGATGATCGCGTCCTTCGAGTGGAAGCCGGCGAAGCCGAACGCCACCGGGTTGCCGAACAGCGCGGGGATGCCGACGCCGGTGATCGCGAGCGTGCCCGCCATCATCGCCGTGTAGGTGATCGGGATCTTCTTCCAGAGGCCGCCATAGTAGCGCATGTCCTGCTCGTGGTGCATCGCATGGATCACCGAGCCGGCGCCGAGGAACAGCAGCGCCTTGAAGAAGGCGTGCGTGAACAGGTGGAACATCGCCGCGCCATAGGCGCCGACGCCCGCTGCGAAGAACATATAGCCGAGCTGCGAACAGGTCGAATAGGCGATCACGCGCTTGATGTCGGTCTGCGTCGTGCCGACGGTGGCGGCGAAGAAGCAGGTGGCTGCGCCGATCACCATCACGACGTGCATCGCGACCGCGCTCTGCTCGAACAGCGGCGACATGCGGCAGACCATGAACACGCCCGCGGTCACCATGGTGGCGGCGTGGATCAGCGCCGACACAGGCGTCGGGCCTTCCATCGCGTCCGGCAACCAGGTGTGCAGGCCGAGTTGGGCCGACTTGCCCATGGCGCCGACGAACAGCAGCAGGCAGAGCACGGTGATCGTGTCGAAGCGGTGGCCGAGGAAGCCGATCGTCGAACCCGCATGGTTCGGCGCCGCCGCCAGGATCGTCGGGATGTCGACGGTGCCGAACACCAGGAACACGCCGAAGATGCCGAGCATGAAGCCAAGGTCGCCGACGCGGTTGACCACGAAGGCCTTGATCGCGGCGGCATTGGCGCTGGGCTTGCGGAACCAGAAGCCGATCAGCAGGTAGGACGCGAGACCCACGCCTTCCCAGCCGAAGAACATCTGCACCAGGTTGTTCGCGGTCACGAGCATCAGCATCGCGAAGGTGAACAGGCTCAGATACGCGAAGAAGCGCGGCTGATCCGGCTCCTCGCTCATATAGCCCCAGCTATAGAGGTGGACGAGCGCCGAAACGCTGGTGACCACCACCAGCATCACCGCGGTCAGCGCGTCGACGCGCAGTTCCCAGGCGAAGCTCATCGTGCCCGAGGTCATCCAGTGCAGCACCGGGGTGACCGTCGGCGCGGCAGTGCCGGCCAGGTACGAGAGGAAGATCGGCCAGGAGAGGCCGCACGCCACGAACAGCGAGCCCGTGGTGAGGATCTTGGGGACCGCGGCGCCGAACGACTTGTTCACGAGCCCCGCAACGGCTGCCGCGAGGAGCGGCAGGAATACGATGATCAGAATGGACGACATCAGCCCTTCATCCGATTGACGTCGTCGACCGAAATCGTGCCGCGACCGCGGAAATAGATGACCAGGATGGCAAGGCCGATCGCGGCCTCACCGGCAGCGACGGTCAGGACGAACATCGCGAACACCTGGCCCACCAGGTCGTGCAGGAACGACGAGAAGGCGACGAAATTGAGGTTCACGGCAAGCAGGATGAGCTCGATCGCCATCAGGATGACGATCAGGTTCTTCCGGTTCATGAAGATGCCGAGCACCCCCATGGTGAACAGGATGGCCGAGACGACCAGATAATGGGTGAGCGTGATCACAGATCCATCCCCTGCCCGACTGCCGGGTTCATGTTGCGGGTGGCATCCTTGGCGCGACGGGCGTTCTGGCGGCCGACATTCTGCGGCCGCACGTCGCTGCGCTTGCGGTAGGTCAGCACGATCGCACCGATCATCGCGACGAGCAGCACCAGGCCGGCGCCTTCGAACACGAACAGATAGCGCGTATAGAGCAGCGCACCGATCGCCTCAATGTTGGGCACGCCGTCCGCCACCGGGGCGACGCGACGGCCGAGCGCCAGCGTGCCGGCGCTCCACGCGCCCACCGCGACGATGATCTCGGCGACCAGCGCGATGGCGAGCAGCGCGCCCACGGCGGCGTACTTCATCACGCCCGCGCGGAGCTCGGTGAAGTCGATGTCGAGCATCATCACGACGAACAGGAAGAGCACCGCGACCGCGCCGACATAGACGATCACCAGCAGCATGGCGATGAATTCGGCGCCCACGAGCACCATCAGGCCCGCGGCGTTGAAGAACGCCAGGATGAGCCAGAGGACGGAATGTACCGGGTTACGCGACAGGATCGTGCAGGCGCCGGAGACGCACACGATGATCGCGAACAGGTAAAAGGCGAGAAGCTGGATCACGGAATCGGATGGCCCCTTTGAATGGTGCGGCGCTTAACGGTACGGCGCGTCGGCGGCAAGGTTCGCCGCAATGGCGCGTTCCCAGCGGTCGCCGTTCGCGAGCAGCTTATCCTTCTGATAAATCAGCTCTTCCCGCGTCTCGGTAGAAAATTCGAAATTCGGCCCCTCGACGATCGCATCGACCGGGCACGCTTCCTGGCACAGGCCGCAGTAAATGCACTTGGTCATGTCGATGTCGTAGCGCGTCGTGCGGCGGCTGCCGTCGTCGCGCGGTTCGGCCTCGATCGTGATCGCCAGCGCCGGGCACACCGCCTCGCACAGCTTGCACGCGATGCAGCGCTCTTCGCCGTTGGGATAGCGGCGCAGCGCATGCTCGCCGCGGAAGCGGGGCGAGAGCGGGTTCTTCTCGTACGGATAGTTGATCGTCGCCTTGGGCTTGAAGAAATACTTCAAGGTCAGGGCATGCGCCTTCACGAACTCCCACAGAGTCCAGGTGCGAATGAAACTACCGACGCTCATGCGGGCACTCCAACCCGGGTCAGCATCAGGTACCCGGAAACGAGGAAGACGAAGAGAAGCGACAGCGGCAGGAAGATCTTCCAGCCCAGGCGCATCAGCTGGTCATAGCGATAGCGCGGGACGGTAGCCTTCACCCAGCTGAAGCAGAAGAAGAAGAACAGCATCTTGGCGAACAGCCACAGGATGCCCGGCACCATGTAGAGCGGCGCCCAGTCGAACGGCGGCAGATAGCCACCCCAGAACAGCGTCGCGTTGAGCGCGCACATCAGGATGACATTGGCATACTCGCCGAGCCAGTAGAGCGCGAAAGCCATCGACGAATATTCGGTTTGATAGCCCGCGACCAGTTCCGACTCCGCTTCGGTCAGGTCGAACGGCGCGCGCTGCGTCTCGGCGAGCGACGAGATGAAGAACACGATCGCCATCGGGAAGAGCAGCGGGTTGACGAAGTTGCCGTTGACGAAGCCGTAATAGCCCTTCTGCGCCTCGACGATGCCGCCGAGATTGAAGGTGCCGGCCCACAGGATCACCGAGATCAGCACGAAGCCGATCGAGACTTCGTAGCTCACCATCTGCGCGGCCGCGCGGATCGCCGAGTAGAACGGGTACTTGGAGTTGGACGACCAGCCGGCGAGGATGATGCCGTACACGCCCAGCGACGAGGCCGCGAGCACATAGAGCAGGCCGACATTGATGTTCGACAGCGCGACGCCCGCCTGGAACGGCACCACTGCCCACACGATCAGCGCGACCGTGAAGGTGATGATCGGCGCGAGCAGGAACAGGCCCTTGTTCGCGCCCGACGGCACGATGGTTTCCTGTAGGAACACCTTCAGGCCGTCGGCGAAGGACTGCATCAGGCCGAGCGGGCCGACGACGTTCGGACCGCGGCGCAGCGCCATCGCCGCCCAGATCTTGCGATCGGCGTAGATGATCATGGCGACGGCCAGCATCACCGGCAGCGCGATGACCAGGATGTCGATGACCGTGGCGACGGTCCAGGCCAGTCCGTACGGCAGGCCGAGATAGGTGAACCAGGAGGTCATTCTGCGGCCTCTGCGAAGTCTTCGCCATGGAGCAGTTCGGCCGAGCAGCGCTGCATCGTCGGCGACGCACGGCAGATGGCGTTGGTGAGATAGAAGTCGGCGACCGGATAAGTCACCGGACCCGATGCCTGGGCCGCCAGCGAGGGCGGGTTCCACGCGAGTTCGGCCAGACCTTCCTGGCCCAGCGCCGGAACCTCGCTCGCCATCGCGGCGCGCAGCTCGTCGAAGCTGTCGAACGGCAGCGTGCGGCCGAGCTTCTCGGAGAGCGCGCGCAGGATCGTCCAGTCCTCGCGCGCCTCGCCCGGTGCGAACACCGCGCGATCGGCGCGCTGCACGCGGCCTTCCAGGTTCACATAGGTGCCCGGCTTCTCGGCATAGGTGGCGCCCGGCAGGATCACATCGGCATGATGCGCGCCCTGGTCGCCATGATGGCCGATATAGACCTTGAAGCTGCCGGCGAACTTGGAGAAGTCCACTTCGTCGGCGCCCAGGAAGAAGGCGAGCTTCGGCGCGGCCGCGACGATGTCGGCAATGCCGCCCTTCTGCGCATAGCCGAGCATCAGGCCGGCCATCCGCGCCGCCGCGGTGTGGACGACGTTGAAGCCGTTCCATGCCGCTTCGGTCTCGGTCGCGGCGCGCTGGAAGGCACCGGCGATCGCGAGTGCGGCACCATGGCCGTTCTTGAGCGCGCCGGGGCCGAGGATCAGCGCCGGCTTCTTGGCATTGTCGATCGCCTGGGCGAGATTCTCCGGCAGGCTGTTCAGCAGCCCCAGATCGTCACCCAGCCACTCGACCTTGTAGGTGAGATCGACTTCCGGCCCGATCGCGAACACCTTGGCGCCGCGCTTGATCGCCTTGCGCACGCGGGTGTTCACCAGCGGCGCTTCCCAGCGCAGGTTGGTGCCGACCAGCAGGATCGCATCGGCGTCTTCGAGCGCCGCGATGGTGGTGTTGAACGCCACCGCCGACAGGCTCGACGTGTCATAGGCCATGCCGGTCTGGCGGCCTTCGAGCAGGTCCGAACCGAACGCCTTCACCAGCGCCTTGGCGGCATACATAGTCTCGGCGTCGAGCAGGTCGCCGGCGATCGCCGCGACGCTCGAACCCGCAGTCGCCGCCACGCCCGCAATCGCGTCGAACGCTTCTTCCCACGTCGCCGGGACCAGCTTGCCGTCCTTGCGGACGAACGGGCGGTCGAGACGGCGGCGGACCAGCGCGTCGACATGGTAGCGGGTCTTGTCGTGCGCCCACTCCTCGTTCACGTCCTCGTTGATGCGCGGCAGGACGCGCATCACCTGACGGCCACGGCTGTCGAGGCGGATGTTGGTGCCGACCGCGTCCATCACGTCGATCGACAGGTTCCGCTTGAGCTCCCAGGGGCGATATTCGAACGCGACCGGCTTGTGGGTCAGCGCGCCGACCGGGCACAGGTCCGCGACATTGCCCGAAAGCTCGCTCTTGAACGCCTTTTCGAGATAGGTCGTGATCTGCATGTTCTCGCCGCGATAGATCGCGCCGATATCCTCCACGCCGGCCACTTCCTCGCCGAAGCGAACGCAGCGGGTGCACTGGATGCAGCGGGTCATCACCGTCTTGATGATGGGGCCCATATACTTCTCGGTGACCGCGCGCTTGTTTTCCTCATAGCGCGACTGGCCGCGACCGTACGCAACCGACTGGTCCTGCAGGTCGCACTCGCCGCCCTGATCGCAGATCGGGCAATCGAGCGGGTGGTTGATCAGCAGGAATTCCATCACGCCTTCGCGCGCGGCCTTCACCATCGGGCTGTCGGTGCGGACTTCCTGATTGTCGGCGGCCGGCAGCGCGCACGAAGCCTGGGGCTTGGGCGGTCCGGGCTTCACCTCGACCAGGCACATGCGGCAATTGCCGGCGATGCTCAGCCGTTCATGATAGCAGAAACGCGGAATCTCCTTGCCCGCGGCCTCGCAGGCCTGGAGCACGGTGGCGCCCTGCGGCACCTCGACTTCGATTCCGTCAACCTTGAGCTTGGGCATTACTCTGCCGCCTCTTGCATGGTTTCGAGGCCGCCCGAACGGCGCTCGTTGATACGGCGCTCCATTTCCGGGCGGAAATGCTTGATCAGGCCCTGGATCGGCCAGGCGGCCGCGTCGCCCAGGGCGCAGATGGTGTGGCCTTCGACCTGCTTGGTCACCTGCTGCAGCGTGTCGATCTCGCTGATGTCGGCGTCGCCGGTGCGCAGCCGCTCCATCACGCGCCACATCCAGCCGGTGCCTTCGCGGCACGGGGTGCACTGGCCGCAGCTCTCATGCTTGTAGAAGTAGGAGAGCCGGCTAATCGCGCGGACAATGTCGGTCGACTTGTCCATCACGATCACCGCGGCGGTGCCGAGGCCCGACCCGACTGCCTTGAGGCCGTCGAAATCCATCGCGCAGTCCATGATCTGGGCTGCCGGCACCAGCGGCACCGACGAACCGCCCGGGATCACCGCGAGCAGATTGTCCCAGCCGCCGCGGATGCCGCCGCAATGCTTCTCGATCAGCTCGCGGAAGGAGATCGACATCGACTCCTCGACCACGCAGGGCTTCTCGACATGGCCCGAGATCTGGAAGAGCTTGGTGCCCTTGTTGTTCTCGTTGCCAAAGCTGGCGAACCATTCGGGGCTGCGGCGCAGGATCGTCGGCGCGACCGCGATCGACTCGACATTGTTGACCGTCGTCGGGCAGCCATAGAGGCCTGCACCCGCCGGGAATGGCGGCTTGAGGCGCGGCTGGCCCTTCTTGCCTTCCAGGCTCTCGATCATCGCGGTTTCTTCGCCGCAGATATACGCGCCGGCGCCGCGATGGACGAAGACGTCGAAGTCGTAGCCCGAACCGCAGGCATTCTTGCCCAGCAGGCCGGCGGCATAGGCCTCGGCGACCGCCGCGAACAGCGTCTCGGCCTCGCGGATATATTCGCCGCGGATGTAGATGTACGCCGCACGCGCGCGCATCGCGAAGCCCGCGACCAGCGCGCCTTCGATCAGCAGGTGCGGATCGTGGCGGATGATCTCGCGGTCCTTGCACGAACCGGGCTCGGACTCGTCGGCGTTGATGACGAGGAAGCTCGGACGCTCGGGCGTCGGGTTCTTCGGCATGAAGCTCCACTTCATGCCCGTCGGGAAGCCGGCACCGCCGCGCCCGCGCAGGCCCGAGGCCTTGATGCGGTCGATGATGGTGTCCTGCCCAAGCTCCAGCAGCGCCTTGGTGTTATCCCAGGCGCCGCGCGCACGCGCCGCGTCGAGATGCCACGACTGGTAGCCGTAGAGATTGGTGAAGATGCGGTCCTTGTCCTGAAGCACCTTAGCGTCCCTTCCCGACCAGCTTCTGTACGAACAGATAGAAGACTACGGCCAGACCGATCAGGACGAGCGTCCCGATCAAGTTAAATGCAAGCTTGAGCACCCAGCCGAGCACGACGATGCCGCCGATGATGGCCAGGATGGTGACGATGAGGCTGTTGCCCCGCATCACCATTCGCCCCGATAGTCATGATTCTCGCTCACCATCGCGGTAAGCGTCGTCGGTCCGCCCAGCGGCTCGACGGTGTGGCGGCCCGGCTCCTGCGTGCCGGTCTTGGGGCTCTCGCCCTTGGCCAGCGCATCCAGGATCGCGAGCGTGCGATCATAATCGAGATCTTCGAAATTGTCGTCGTTGATCTGCACCATCGGCGCCGACGAGCAATTGCCCATGCACTCGACCTCGGTGAGCGTGAACAGCCCGTCCGCGGTGGTGTGGCCCTTCTTGAGCCCGCGCGACTTGCACGCGGCCATCACGTCGTCCGACCCGCGCAGCATGCACGGCGTCGTGCCGCAGACCTGCACATGGTAGCGGCCGACCGGCACCAGGTTGAACATGGTGTAGAAAGTCGCGACCTCGAACACGCGGATATAGGGCATGTCCAGTTGGCGCGCGACGAACTCGATCACCGGAACCGGCAGCCAGCCCTGCGTGTTCGTCTCGGCACCCACCTGGCGCTGCGCCAGGTCGAGGAACGGGATGGTGCACGACATCTGGCGACCCGCCGGATAGCGCGCCATGATCTCGCGCGCCTTCTCGGCATTGGCCGGCGTCCAGGCGAAAGCGCCCCAGCGCGCGCGCACTTCGGCTTCGTCGGGGAGTTGAGGAGCGTCAGCCATCAGCGGTCACATTCACCGAAAACGATATCCATGGCGCCCAGGATGGCGGTGATGTCCGCCAGCATGTGCCCCTTGGACATGAAGTCCATCGCCTGCAGGTGGCTGAACGCGGTCGGGCGCACCTTGCAGCGATAGGGTTTGTTGGTGCCGTCGGACACCAGATACACGCCGAACTCGCCCTTGGGGCTTTCGGTCGCGACATACACTTCGCCGGCCGGCACGTGATAGCCTTCGGTGAAGAGCTTGAAGTGATGGATCAGCGCTTCCATCGACTGCTTCATCTCGCCGCGCTTCGGCGCGCCGACCTTGCGGTCGAGCGTCAGGACCGGGCCTTCCGGCATGTCCTGGATGCACTGCTTGATGATGCGGGCCGACTGGTAGACTTCCTCGACGCGGACCATGAAGCGATCATAGCAATCGCCGCGGGTGCCGACCGGGATTTCGAAGTCGACGCGGTCGTACACGTCATAGGGCTGCGAGCGGCGGATGTCCCAAGGAATGCCGGCGGCGCGGATCATCGGGCCGGAGAAGCCCCACTTGATCGCGTCCTCGCGGCTCACCGTCGCGATGTCGACGTTGCGCTGCTTGAAGATGCGGTTCTCGGCGACCAGGCTGATCGCGTCGCCGAACAGCCGCGGCAGGCGCGTGTCGAGCCATTCCGCGATGTCGTTGAGCAGCTTGATCGGCACGTCCTGGCGAACCCCGCCGACGCGGTAATAGTTCGAGTGCATGCGCGCACCCGAGGCCCGCTCGAAGAAGTTCAGGCAGTCCTCGCGGATCTCGAACATCCACAGGTTCGGCGTCATCGCGCCGACGTCCATCACGTGCGAACCCAGGTTCAGCATGTGATTGCAGATGCGGGTCAGCTCGGCGAACAGCACGCGCAGATACTGGCCGCGCAGCGGCACCTCGAGATCGAGCAGCTTCTCGACCGCGAGCACATAGCTGTGCTCCATCGCCAGCGGCGAGCAGTAATCGAAGCGATCGAAGTACGGCAGCGCCTGGGTGTAGGTCTTGTACTCGATCAGCTTCTCGGTGCCGCGGTGGAGCAGGCCGACATGCGGATCGATGCGCTCGATGATCTCGCCGTCCAGTTCGGTGACGAGACGGAGCACGCCGTGCGCCGCGGGATGCTGCGGGCCGAAGTTGATCGTGTAGTTCGCAATCGAGGTATCGCCCGTCGCCGGGTCGATATCGCGCTCCATGATCTTGTCGACGGTATCGCTCATTTGTTCTGCCCTTCGCCCTTGGTCGGGACGACGTCCGGATCCTTGGGCTTCTCGCCGGGCTGGTTGCCCGGGTGCGGCTGACCGGCACCGGTCTGGGCCGGGCTGTCGGTGGTCTTGCTGTCCTTGCCCTGCGCAGGCTCGCTCTTGGCGGCAGCGGTGTCGGCCTTGACGACATCATCGGCCTTGGCCGGCGTCGGTGCGCCCTTGGCTTCCGGCTGCGCGGCCTTCTCGTCGCCGGGGAGGACGTATTTGGCGCCTTCCCACGGGCTCATGAAGTCGAAGTTGCGGAAGTCCTGGGCCAGGCTGACCGGCTCATAGACCACGCGCTTCGCCTCTTCCGAGTAGCGCACTTCGACATACCCGGTCATCGGGAAGTCCTTGCGCAGCGGATGCCCCTGGAAGCCATAGTCGGTCAGGATGCGGCGGAGGTCGTCATTGCCCGAGAACAGCACGCCGTACATGTCGTACGTCTCGCGCTCGAGCCAGCCGGCCACCGGCCAGATATCCGTCACGCTCGGCACGGGCTTTTCCTCGTCGGTGGTGACGCGGACGCGGATGCGATGGTTCCGGGTGAACGAGAGCAGCTGGTAGACGACGTCGAACCGCTCCGCGCGCTGCGGATAGTCGACACCGGCGATCTCGCTGAGCTGCTGGTATTCCAGGCCCGGCGTGTCGCGCAGCGCGATCATCGCGTCGCACAGCTTCTCGCGGACGACGGTGAGCGACACCTCGCCCACGGCATCCTTCGCCTCGACCAGCATGTCACCGAGCGCGGCCGTGGCCGCCTCGATCACGCCGTCGTTTGCGGCATAGCGGGGAGCCGGCGCCCTCACCGGTCCAGGCTCCCGATGCGGCGGATCTTCCGCTGCAGCTGCATCACGCCGTAGAGCAGCGCCTCGGCGGTCGGCGGGCAGCCGGGGACGTAGATGTCCACGGGCACCACGCGATCGCAGCCGCGCACGACGCTGTAGCTATAGTGGTAATAGCCGCCGCCATTGGCGCAGCTGCCCATCGAAATCACGTATTTCGGTTCCGACATCTGGTCATAGACCCGGCGCAGTGCCGGCGCCATCTTGTTGCACAGCGTGCCCGCGACGATCATCACGTCCGACTGGCGCGGGCTGGCGCGCGGGGCGGCACCGAACCGCTCCATGTCGTAGCGCGGCATGTTGACGTGGATCATCTCCACCGCACAGCACGCCAGGCCGAAGGTCATCCACCAGAGCGAGCCGGTACGGGCCCACTGGAACAGCTCCTCGGTGGAGGTGACCAGGAAACCCTTGTCCGAAATCTCGGCATTGATGTCGTTGAGGAAACCGACGTCCGGGAGCGTACCGGCCGGAGGCGCCGACGAAAGCTCTACTCCCATTCCAGGGCTCCCTTCTTCCACGCATAAATCAGGCCGAGCGCCAGCTCGGCAACGAAGATCATCATCGAGAACCAGGCCGTCCAGCCCAGCTTGAACACGCTCACCGCCCACGGATACAGGAAGGCAGCTTCCAGATCGAAGACGATGAACAGGATCGCGACGAGGTAGAAGCGCACGTCGAACTGACTGCGCGAATCCTCGAAGGCGGGAAAGCCGCACTCATATTCGGTGAGCTTCTCCGGCGTCGGCTTGTTCGTGCCGGTGAGGCGCGACACGAGCATCGGCAGGAACACGAACGTGCCCGAGAGCAACAGGGCAATCCCGAGGAATATCAGGATCGGCAGATATTGTGACAGGTCGACCAATGGCCTTCTCTTCTCGCGACTGCGGAATCTTGAGCGGCTTCTAGGACCATGATCCCGGTGCGGCAAGGCCTGGAACCGCTGAGAATCATTCGCAATTGTTAAGCACCGCTGAACGCGTCCGGCGGGGCTTCAGCCAAGCGTATGAATTCGGATGGAATGGGCGGTGCCGTCGATCGTTGCGGGAATGAATCGAGCGCCCGGACTGCCCCCCGGGACAGGGAGCGCAGGGGCGTTGATGATCGTCGCCAGGCGCTGCGCTAGGAAGCCGCGTGCCCCCTGCCCCGCCTCGTCGCGGGCGATGATCAGCAGCTTGGCGTCGTCGGGAGCGACATCCGGTTCGACGCCATAGACGGAGACCGGTGCGCCGCGATGATCAGCAAGACCGCACAGGCCCGAATAATCCTCGACTCGCGAGGAAAGCCCGCGAAACGGCACGACCTCGCGGATCGCGTCCAACGGGGTGGCGAGCAGGCGTGCGCCGGTATCGAAGATCAGGAAGGCGTTGTTCGACGCCGCGCCCTCGCGCGCCGCGATGGTCGTGCGCCCCTCCGCCTGTGCCGGCGCACGGCACAGCGCCGCCATTGCCTTGATCGCCGGATCGGCACGCACCGCCTCGGTGTCGAGCACCAGGTTCTGGCCGCCCGCCGGATCGGTGGCGATGCCCGCGAACAGCGCGCTGCGCGCAGCAAGCCCCGCCGGGACCGGGCCGAACCTGTCGTCGGGAATGCGGGCGACGCTGCGCACGCTTTCGACATGCCAGCCGACCAGCTTGTCCGGAGCGATGCGCAGCAGGATCACTGGACCCGGCGACTCCTCCGGAGTCGCGCCGTCGAGGCCGAGCGTCGCCAGCTGGTCGAAGACGCGGACGTCGCGACCGAGATAATTGACGTTGCGCGCCCAGCCGGGGGCCGGGACGGCGCAGCGCCGCAGGCTGACTGCCGGCGCGGTGCTCTCCACCAGATGGCTGTCGATCGCGATGTCGACCCCAGCGACGGTCACCAGCACGAATGGTCGGGCGCGCGAGAGCGCGGTGCTGTCGCCTTCGCGCGCATGGCAGCGCACCAGCGGCAGGTCGGGCATCGCGAACAGCGCCTCGGGATCGAGGATGCCGACAAGATGCTCCTCGCGGACAAAGGCCCGATCGACCAGCCGTGCCGCCCCGCCCGAGTCGACCAATTCGCGCACCGCCGACACCGGCACCCGGTACAGGCCCGAGACCGTGTCGATCCGCAGCCCGAGCAGCACGTCGTCCTTACGCAGCACCACGATCGTGCCGCCCCTGCCCGTCCGCTCGCCAAAGCCGAGCAGCACGGTCACATCGACAACCGGGATGACGTCGCCGCGAACCCCGATTGAGCCGATCAGCGCCGGATGGCTGCCGAAGCACGGCCCCATCGCTGCCGAACACGGTACGACTTCGCGCACCCAGTCTACTGGCACCGCGAGTTCGATCCCGCACAGCCGGAGCAACCCGACATCGATATGGCGCCGCCCCGCCTCCCCGACCGGTGCGGTGAGCTCGGTCCCCATGGTCCTGCTCAGATCTTGCTGTGGGTGGAGGTCGCGAGTTCGTCGATCATCGCCACCACCTGGCGCGACGTCTCACGCTGCGCACCGACCGACTGGGCGATGCCCGAGATTGCGCCGGTCGTCTTGTCGACGCATCCCGCAATGGCTGCGAAGGCGTCGCGCGCCGAGCGCGAGCGTTCGGTGCCCTGGGTGACGCGCTCGCTAGATTCCCCGATCAGGCGATTGATTTCCTCGGCCGCCGAGGCGCTGCGCTCGGCAAGCTTGCGCACCTCTTCAGCGACGATCGAGAAGCCGACGCCATGCTCGCCGGCGCGCGCGGCCTCGATCGCGGCGTTGAAGGCGAGCAGGTTGGTCTGGCCGGCAAGGTCGCCAATCACGTCGACGATGCTGGCGATCTTCTTCGACGATGCCGCCATCAGCTCCATCGATTCAATCGTGCCCTCGATCGCGCTGGTACCGCGATCGGCGGCAGCCTGGGTCTCGCTGGCGAGGCCCGTCGCGCTCGATGCGCCGTCGCTGATCGTCTTGATCGCCTCGGAAAGGTCGCCGACGACGCCCTGCATCTGCTCGGTCTTGGCCGCGATCTTGCGCTCGAGCATCACCTGGTCGGTAACGTCATAGGCATATTTGATCACCCGCGCCGGATTGCCCTGCAGATCGAACACCGGCGAGTAGCTTGCCTGGATGAACACGTCGCGATCATATTTGCCGATCCGGTGGAAGCGCCCGGACTGGCCCTCGCCGCGGCCAAGCGCGCGCCAGAAGTCGCCATATTCCTTGGACTTGAGGTGCGCCGGGTCGACGAACATCGAGTGGTGCCGGCCCTGGATCTCGCGCAGGGTATAGCCCATGGTCGAGAGGAAATTCTCGTTGGCGGTGAGGATCTCGCCGTCGAGGCTGAATTCGATCGTGGCCAGGCTGCGATCCACCGCCTGGGCACGGCTCTTGCCCTCGATCGCGGCCTTCTTGCGCTCGGTGATGTCGTGGGCGAACTTGACGACCTTCACGACGTTGCCGAGCCCGTCAAAGATCGGGTTGTAGGTCGCGTTGAGCCAGATCTCCTCGCCCGCTTTGTTGCGGCGGCGGAAATCCCCGGCGACATATTCGCCGTGCGCCAGATCCGCCCAGAAGCGCGAATATTCCTGCGAATTGACCAGCTCGGCATCGCAGAACATCTTGTGGTGCTTGCCGACCACGTCTTCGCGGCGATAGCCGGTAGTAGTCAGGAAATTGTCGTTCGCTTCCAGCACGACGCCTTCGGGGGTGAATTCGATCACCGCCTGGGCGCGGCTGATCGCAGCGACCTTGCCTTCGGCATCGGCGGCGCGCTGCTTCTGATCGGTGATGTCATAGGCGTATTTGACAACCTTGATCAGCTTGCCGTCGGCATCGACGATCGGGTTGTAGGTGGCGCGGATCCACACGCGCCGGCCGTCCTTGCCGATCCGCGGAAAGATGCCTGCCTGATATTCGCCGGCGGCCAGCGCGCGCCAGAAATTATTATACTCCTCGCCCTTCACATGGTCCGGGTCGCAGCAGGTGCGGTGGTGCTTGCCGATCAGCTCGCTGCGCTCATAGCCCATGATCTGGAGGAACATGTCGTTTGCACCGATGGCATAGCCGTTGGTGTCGAACTCGATCACTGCGGTCGAGCGATCGATCGCCGCGAGCTTGCCGGCGGCCTCGGCGCTTTCGACTTGCTGCTTGGTGACGTCCATCGCGAACTTGATGACCTTCACCGGCTGCCCCTCGTGATCGAGGATCGGGCTGTAGGTCGCCTGGATCCAGCGATCGGTGCCGTCCTTCGCCACCCGCTTGTACAGGCCGCCGTCGAATTCGCCGCGCCCGAGACGATCCCAGAACTGGCGATAGGCGGGCGAGCGTGCATAGTCCTCGGTGCAGAAGATGCGGTGCTGCTGGCCGACGATCTCCTCGGCCTTGTAGCCCATCAGCGTGCAGAAATTCTCGTTGGCGCTGAGCACGCGACCGGCAAGATCGAACTCGATCATCGCCGTCCCGCGGCTAAAGGCCTTGAGCGTGTTGCTGTTGAGCGCGGCCTCCATCCGTGCGCCGCGTACGTCACGGGCGATGAGGATGATGTTCTTCACCTTGCCCTTGTCGTCGAGAACGGGCGCATAATAACCGGCGAGCCACGCATCCTTGCCGTCGCACCCCTTGCGACGCTCGGTCTCCTCGATCGTCTCGCCGGCGCGCAGCCGTTCCCAGAACGCCGCATAGTCGGGGCTTGCGGCGCGTTCCGGATCGCAGAAGAAGCGGTGATTCTGCCCGATCACGGTCTCGAGAAGGCATCCCATCGCGTCGAGGAAGTGCTGGTTCGCGCGCGTCAGCGTGCCGTCCGGGCTGAATTCGGCGACCGCGTAGAGTCGGTCAAATACGGCTCCAACCGCATGGCTGAACGCCTCGTCCGCCTGCACGCCGCCCCGTCCCTTGCCCAGGCCCGTCACTTCCATGTTCATGCGCCGCTAGTCCCAATTTGCCCGGCCCGATAGCCGAAAGCATTTTAAGGAACTTATAGGGCGCAACGCGACGGAAAGAGCCGGGAAACATGGTCAATTTCCCGACTCCGTAGTCGTACGGAAAGCCTCAGCGCAGGGCGTTGGCGACCAGCTTGTGCAGCTTCGAATGCAGCCCGTCATTCGCAGCAAGGAACTGGTTGCGCTGCATGGCCATGTCCTGGCCGCGATAGTCGGTGACGAAGCCGCCGGCTTCCTTGACCAGCAGCATGCCCGCCGCGACGTCCCACGGCTTCAGATCCGACTCCCAATAGCCGTCGAACCGGCCCGCCGCGACCCAGGCGAGGTCGAGCGCGGCCGAGCCGAGGCGGCGGATGCCCGCCACTTCGGGCGCCACCGCGCCGAAGATGCGGCTCCATTCGGCAAAATTGCCATGGCCCATGAACGGGATGCCCGTCGCGATCAGCGCCTCGGACAGGTCCCGCCGCGCCGAGACGCGCAGCCGCTGGTCCTGCAGCCAGGCGCCGCGGCCCTTCTCGGCCCAGAAGCTCTCGTCGGTGAGCGGCTGGTAGACCAGGCCGTGGGTGATCTCGGGCTTGCCCTGGGCACCGTTCGGATCCTCGACCGCGATCGCGATCGAGAAATGCGGGATGCCGTGGAGGAAGTTGGTGGTGCCGTCGAGCGGATCGACGATGAAGCGCGGCTTGTCCGGATCGCCCGGCAGTTCGCCGCCCTCCTCGGCCAGGATGCGCCAGTCGGGCCGCGCCTTGCGCAGTTCCTCGATCAGCGTCTGCTCGGCGCGCTTATCGGCCATGCTCACGAAATCGGCCGGGCCCTTGCGGCTGACCTGCAGGTGCGTGACCTCGTTGAAGTCGCGACGCAGGCGGGGGGCCGCCTTGCGTGCGGCACGGTCCATGACGGTGAGAAGGCCGGAAAAGGCTGCCATATCAATCTCTCTCCCTGCCGCTCACTGCGGGGGACTAAGGAAGGCCTGACCCGAAACGGGAAAAGGGGACGCAGGCCTGCCGTCCCCTTCCCTTCGCATGTTCGGCCGAAGCCGGGCAGATCAGTCCGCGCGGCGGACGTAGGTCTGCTCGTACACGTCGACGACGATGCGCGTGCCGCTTCCGATATGCGGCGGCACCATCACGCGCACGCCGTTGTCGAGCACGGCCGGCTTGTACGAGGAGGAGGCCGTCTGGCCCTTCACCACCGCGTCGGCCTCGACGATCGTCGCTTCGATCGTGTCGGGCAGCTGGACGCTAATCGCCTCGTCGTCATAGAGTTCCATCACCACGTCCATGCCGTCCTGCAGGAAGGCAGCCGCCTCGCCGAGCAGGTCGCGCGGCAGCGTGGTCTGGTCGTAGGTTTCCTTGTCCATGAACACGAGCATGTCGCCTTCCGGATACAGGAACTGGAAATCCTTGGTGTCGAGGCGCACGCGCTCCACGGTCTCGGCCGAGCGGAAGCGGACATTGTTCTTGCGGCCGTCGCGCAGGTTCTTGAGTTCGACCTGCATATAGGCGCCGCCCTTGCCGGGCTGGGTGTGCTGAATCTTGACGGCGCGCCAGATGCCGCCCTCATATTCGATGATGTTGCCGGGACGGATGTCCACGCCGCTGATCTTCATGGATCGTGCCTGTATGTGAGAAAGAGCTGAGCGGGGCCCTTTAGCTCCGCCCGGGCTTTCCCGCAAGCAGGGGATAGGGATCGACGTTGGCCCCCTGCCACCAGCCCTCGCCGGGCGCCATGCGCTTGACCTCGAAATGGAGGTGCGGCGCCCCGCCATCGGCGCTGCCGCTGGTGCCGACGGTGGCGATCGGCTGCCCCTGGCGGACCGTAGCGCCCTCTGCCACGCCCATTGTATCGAGATGGGCATAATAATGGACCGTCCCGCCGTCGGACGTTCGGACATAGAGCGTGTGCCCGCCGAGATCGCTCTCGAACTGCTTCTCGACCGTGCCGGCCGCGGCGGCGAGCACCGGCGTGCCCCTGGGCGCTAGGATGTCGATCGCATGGTGCACGCGGTCGCCGTCGCCGCGGGGTTCGCCCCAATTGTCGCTGAGCGCCGTGGCGGGGACGCCCTGCACGGGGATGACCAGCCCGGAGGCGGCCGCGGGCGAGACTGCCGGCTTGGCTGGGGCTGCTTGGGTGCGCGGCGCCTGCCCGGCCGGCAGGAACCGCACGCGCGACACCAGCAGCGCGACCAGCGCCACCAGCACCAGACCCGCGATCAGGCCGAAACGGCGCACCGGCCTATTCCTGGAAGATCGCCGGGGTGCCCGGCTTCACCATCAGCGCGACGCGCGCGGCATCCCAGTTGGTCAGGCGGATGCAGCCATGGCTTTCGGTGCGGCCGATCGTCTGCGGCTCGGGGGTGCCGTGAATGCCGTAATGGTCCTTGGACAGGTCGATCCACACCACACCGACCGGGCCGTTGGGCCCCGGCGGCAGCATCGCGGGATCGTCGCCCTGCTTCGCGTCCCAGAACAGTTTCGGGTTATAATGAAACTTAGGGTTGGTATCCACACCATTGATTTTCCAGCGGCCTATCGGCAGCGGATCATGCTCGCTGCCCATCGTGGCGCTGAACTGCGCGACCAGCCGGTTGCCCGCGCCATAGACCTTCAGCACGCCTTCGGACTTGTCGACGACGATATGGTCGGCCTGGGGCTGGCGCGGGTCGACATTGAGCATGCTCAGCGTCTGGCGCCACTCGGGCTTCCAGTCGGTGGGATAGTCCCGCGAGCCGGGCAGCGCGTTCGGCAGCCGCAGCATCGTGCCGGTCTTGATCGTCGTCACGCCCGGGTTCAGCGCCGTGATGACTTCAGGCGTGGTATGAAACATCTCCGCCAACTTCTCGAGCGGATTGCGATAGCCCAGTGTCTTGAGCTTGGCCTGCTGGTCGAGATCCTTGGGGATCGGATCGACGAACGGCCCCTGCATCGTCGTCGCGCCGACCGCGAGCGTCCGCACCGGCCGCAGCGCGCGATACTGGTGGAGCACCGCCAGCGTGGCGGGATCGATCACCCCGGTAACCTTCAGCCCGCGCGATTCCTGCAGCCCGCGCACTGCGGCAGTCAGCGACTGCCCCGCGCGCCCATCGAGGATGCCGGGCCCGAAGCCGAGATGCTCGAGGATCACCTGCGCGTGGAGGATATTGAGGTCGACCGGCGGCTTGGGGCTCGGGGACTGCGCCATGGCCGGCGCGGCGAACAACGCGGCAACTCCGAACACCCATTTCCGCATGCAGCCTCTCCCGATCCTTCACCTGATCCAGGCTAAACGTTCGCATGGGCGTTGCGGTTGCCGCTGCGGGCAAACCCCGATGGACAAGCGGCGTTTCGCATGCCCTTATCGACGCAATGCGGGGGATATTTTCAGAAGCGGAACAAGTGCTCGGCTCGCCCGTGCGCAACCTGGTTTCGATCCTGCTGTTCGTGCTCGCGGTCGCGGTGCTGGCGACGATCGGCTACATGGCGGCGGGGTGGAGCTTCGCCGATGCGAGCTACATGGTCGTGCTGACCATCTACACCGTCGGCTATGGCGAAGTCCGCCCGATCGACACGCCCTATCTCCACGCGCTGACCATGGGCACGATGGTGCTCGGCTGCACGGGCATGATCCTGCTCACCAGCGCGCTCGTCCAGTTCTTCACCGTCCTGCAATTGCAGAGTATTTTCGGAGCAACCCGCATGCAGAGCCGCATCGACAAGCTCGCCGACCATGTCGTGATCTGCGGCTATGGCCGGATCGGCGTGATGCTCGCCCGCGATCTCTCCCGCGCCGCGGTGCCGGTGGTGGTGATCGAGCGCGGCCCCGAACGCCGAGCCGAGGCGGAGGCGGCGGGGCTGTGCACGCTGCCCGGCGACGCTACCGAGGAGGAGGTGCTGATCGCCGCCGGCATCCAGCGAGCCCGCGCACTCGCGACGGTGCTGCCCGACGATGCGGCGAACGTCTTCATCACGCTCAGCGCGCGCAACCTCAACGCCGGGCTGGAGATCATCGCCCGCGGCGAGGCGCCGACCACCGAGCGCAAGCTGATCCATGCCGGCGCCGACCGCGTCGTCTTCCCCACCCATATCGGCGCCGAGGCGATGGCGCGGATGATCCTCTATCCGCACAGCCAGCAAGTACAGGGCGACGCACAGCTGGGGCAGTTGCGGCGCGAGCTCGGCGCGCTGGGGCTGGAGGTGGAGCTGATCGAGGTGGCCAAGGGGTCGACCATGGCCGGGCTCAGCATCGAGGAAGCCGAGCGGCGCGCCGAAGGCAGCGTCTTCATCGTCCAGATCGACCGCGCCGACGGCCGCTCGATCCCCCGCCCCGCCCGCGACGAGCGGCTGGAGGCGGGCGACAAGGCGGTAGTGGTGATGCGCGACGTCGCCGCCGGCGCACGGGCGCTGTTCACGTCGCGGGCGGAGATCCGGGCGGGGCGGAACAAGTTTTGACCATTTTTAAGCCCCTCCTCCTGGGAGGAGGGGTTGGGGTGGAGGGATGCCAGAACGCATGTTGGTCTCTGTGAGACACAGCCCCACCCCAACCCCTCCCCTGAAGGGGAGGGGCTAAGAACGTGTCCCCCTTCAGCCCCCCTTCATCTCCCCCAGCCTAAGGCGCAACGATGGCGACACCCTCCTCCCGCACCCGCCGTCTCGCCTGGAAGCGCTGGGCGGCCGCCCTCGTCGCGCTGCTCGCCGCGATCGCCTTCGGGATCTATTGGAGCGCCGGCTTCCTCGATCGCGATCCGGTCCACCTCTACGGCATGCCCGAGCGCCCCGGCACCGCCCCGGTCGCGGCGGTGTTCCTCTCGGGGGACATGGGCATCCGCTACGGCATGGGTTCCTATGTGGTCGAGGCACTCGCCGGTGCCGGGGTGCCGGTCTATGCGGTGGCGAGCTCGACCGCCTTCGCGCGGCGCCAGACCCATGCCGAGGTGCTGGCGCTGCTGACCAACGCGATCCGGGAGGCGCGCCGCCGCTCGGGGGCGGCCAGGGTGATCGTCATCGGCCAGTCCTTCGGCGCCGACATGGCGCGGGTAGCCCTTGCGGCGCTCCCCCCGGCGCTTCGTGGCCAGATCGCCGCGCTGGTGCTCGTCGTGCCCGGCACCGATGCCTATTTCCGCGCCGATCCGCTCGGCTTCGCCTATGTCGGCGCGCCCGATGCCGGTGCCGCCTCGGCGCGCGCGCTCGACTGGCTGCCGGTCACCTGCATCCGCGGCGAAGACGAGACCGACAGCCTGTGCCCCACGCTGCTCGCGCCGAACGTGCGCCGCATAACCCTGCCCGGCGGCCATTTCCTCCGCATGGACCACGACCTGCTGGTCCGCACCGTGTTCGCCGCGCTCGCCCCGGTGCTCGGTACCCATCTCGACGCGCCAGCATCATGATCGGGCGGTCGATTGCCCGGCGCGGGTGGCACGGATAAAGGCGGATCGGCGCACGGGAAAGGCGCCGTCGGGGGAGTTGGATGCAGATCGCCGAAGCAGAGGCGCCGGAGGAAGAGACGTCGACCGTAACCGGTCTTCGCGCCTGGCTCGCGCGGCATCGGCGACCGATGCTGATCCTCGTCACGCTGGCGCTCGCCGCGATCGGCTTCGAGGCGGTGCGGACGATCCTCGCCGAGGTGCATCTGCGCGACGTGCGCCGCGCGCTGCACCAGATCGAGCCCGTACGGCTGGCGGCGGCGCTGGGGCTGACTACCGCTTCCTATCTCGCGCTCACCCTCTACGACTGGTTTGCGGTGCGCGCGATCGGCGAGCGGCTGCCGTGGCGGACCGCGGCACTCGCCTCCTTCACCAGCTACACGATCAGCCATAATCTCGGCCTGTCGCTGCTCACCGGGGGTACCGCGCGGCTGCGCGCCTATGGCGCGGCGGGGCTCGACTTCGCCGATGTCGCGCGGATCACGCTGATCGCCGGCGCCACCTTCTGGAGCGGGGTGTTCGCGGTGACTGCGGTCGCGCTACTCGCCGCGCCGCAGCCGCTCCTGCTGTTCGGCCAGACCGTGCCGCTGGCGCTGCTCCACGGCGCGGGGCTGGCCGTGCTGCTCGCCTTCGCCGCGTTGTTCGTGGCACGCGCCCGCGGGCTGGCCGAGCTCCGCCTCGGCACCGCGGGCCTGCCGCTGCCGCCGGTGCCGCTGATGGCGGCACAGATCGGCATTGCCGCGCTCGACCTCGCCTGCGCCTCTGGCGCGCTCTTCGTGCTGATCCCCCATGCCGATCCGGCGCTGATCGGCGGCTTCTACCTTGCCTATGCGCTCGCCATCGTCATCGCGCTGGTCACTCATGTGCCGGGCGGGATCGGCGTGTTCGAGGCGGTGATGCTTGCGCTGGTGCCGATCGGCCGCAGCGACCTGTTCGCGGCGCTGCTGCTCTACCGGCTGGTCTATTATCTCCTCCCGCTGCTGGTCGCCGGCGGGCTGCTGGTCGGCATCGAGGGACGGCGGCTGCGCCACCCGATCGCGGCGGGGCTGAGCGTCGCCCACCGTATCGGCCAGACGCTGGTGCCGCCGCTGCTGGCGCTGCTGGTGTTCGGCGGCGGGCTGGTGCTGCTCGTCTCGGGTGCGCTGCCACCCGCGCATGGCCGGATGCATCCGCTCCACGACATCCTGCCGCTGCCCTTCGTCGAAGGCTCGCACTTCGCCGCCAGCCTGGTCGGCACCGCGCTGCTGCTGATCGCCCCGGCGGTGCAGGCGCGGCTGAAGAGCGGCTTCTATGCCGCGCGGCTGCTGCTGGTGGCGGGCGCGGTGTTCTCGATCGCGAAGGGCATCGATGTCGAGGAAGCGACGGTGCTGCTGATCGTCGCCGGTCTCCTCCAATATGCCCGCCCCGGCTTCTACCGCAGCGCCGGGATCGGCTCGGCGCCGGTCGCGCGCTGGTGGTGGGCGGCGGCGCTGATCGCGCTGCTGCTCAGCGCCTGGGCCGGCTTCTTCGCCTACAAGCGCGTGCCGTACAGCGACGATCTGTGGTGGGATTTCGCCTGGCGCGGCAATGCCCCCCGCTTCCTCCGCGCGACGCTGGGCGCGACGATGCTGCTGGTCGGCTGGGCCTTCTGGCGGCTGATGTCCGCAGCACCCCGGGTGCGCGAGCATCAGGCGCTCGGCCCCGAGGTCGCGACGCGCGCACTCGCCGCCACCAGCCGCGCCGACGCGATGCTGGCCTATACCGGCGACAAGGACTTCCTCGTCTCCACCTCGGGCGACGCCTTCCTGATGTACCGCGTGCAGGGCCGCACCTGGATCGTGATGGGCGACCCCGTCGGCCCGGAAGAGGCCTGGTCCGAGCTGATCTGGGAGATCCGCCGCCGCTGCGACGCCGCGCGCGGCCGGCTCTGCCTGTTTCAGGTCAGCGCGGCGATGCTGCCGCTGGTCGTGGAGCTCGGCCTCCAGCCGCTCAAATATGGCGAGGAGGCGGTGGTCGATCTCCGCCAAGGCTATGACCTCAAGGGCGGCCAGTTCAAGTCACTGCGCTATTCGGTGAAGCGCGCGACCAGCGAAGGGCTGGTGTTCGAGGTGATCCCCGCGGCGCAGATCCCGGAGGTGCTTCCGGACCTCCAGCGCGTCTCCGATGCGTGGCTGGCGGACAAGACCGGCGCCGAGAAGCGCTTCAGCCTCGGTCGCTTCGACCCCGACTATCTGTCCCACTTCGATTGCGCGGTGCTGCGGCTGGCGGGCGAGATCGTCGCCTTCGCCAATCTGTGGGAGACGCCCAACCGCGAGGAAATCTCGGTCGACCTGATGCGGCACCGGCCGGACACGCCCTATGGCGCGATGGACCTGCTGTTCGTGCGGCTGCTGCAATATGGCGCGGCGCAGGGCTTTCAGCGCTTCAACCTGGGCATGGCGCCGCTCTCCGGCCTCAAACCCGGCCCGCTCGCGCCGATCTGGTCGCGGCTCGGCGCGGCGGTCTATGGCCATGGCGAGCGGATCTATGGCTTTTCCGGGCTGCGGTCGTTCAAGCAGAAGTTCGGCCCCAGCTGGGTGCCGCGCTATATCGGCACCACGCCGGGCGTGTCCGTCCCAAGGGCATTGATCGACGCGGCGGTGCTGATCGGCGGATAATGGTCTTGGGTTCTCCGGCCGCGACCCCACATGCTGCGGCGCATTCAAGGGAGACACGCATGGACCTCGCATTTCTCGGGCTCGGACAGATGGGCATCGGCATGGCCGGCGCGCTGCTCGATGCCGGGCATACGCTCACCGTCTGGAACCGCTCGCCCGACAAGGCCGCATCGCTCACCGAACGCGGCGCCCGCCTCGCCCGCACGCCGCGTGAGGCCGCCGACGGCGCCCAGGCCGTGCTGACCATGGTGGCGGACGATGCCGCGCTGGAAGCGATCCTCGACGGCGAGGACGGCGTGCTCGCCGGCATGGCACCGGGCGCGCTGCATCTCTCGCACAGCACCATCGCGATCGCCACCGCCGACAAGCTGGCGGAGCGCCATGCGGAGGCCGGGCACCACTTCGTCTCGGCACCGGTTTTCGGCCGCCCGCCCGTCGCCGCGCAGGGCAAGCTCGCCATCGTCGCCGCCGGCGCGCCCGAGGCGATGGAGGCCGCCGCGCCGATCCTCGAGGCGCTCGGCCGCGTCACCTTCCCGATGGGCGACAAGCCCTCGGCGGCGAACCTGGTGAAGCTCGCGGGCAATTTCATGATCATGGCGACCGTCGAGGCCTATGGCGAGGCGATGTCGCTCGGCGAGAAGGGCGGCGTCGCCCGCGAGAAGATGCTCGAGGTGTTCTCGGGCACCATCTTCGACGGCGCGATCCACAAGGTCTATGGCCCGCCGATCGCCGAGCGCCGCCACCGCCCGGCGGGCTTCGCCGCGCCGCTGGGCCTCAAGGACATGCGCCTCGCGGGGGAAGCCGCCGATGCGGTGGGCGCGAAGCTGCCGCTGCTCGACCTGGTCCGTGCGCACCTCACCGAGACCGTGAAGACCGAAGGCAGCGACGTCGACGTGACCGCGCTGGCCGAGACCATCGCCAAGCTGTGAGCCTGCGCTCCCCTCCCGCTGGCGGGAGGGGAACTGCGGTCGCGGTGATGGGCAGCGCCGCCTCTGGACCGTCGTCATTCCCCGCGAAGGCGGAATCCATTGCCCTCGACGCTGGGGGAAGGAACCGCGACTTCAGCGCCAATGGATCCCCGCCTTCGCGGGGATGACGTGGTAGTGAGGTACAGCCGCGTCCTCCCTCTCGCACCAGAAGACGTGGAATCGGGACGGGACGCCCTTCCCCCCTGCCCCGATCCCGCGTACATTTCCCATATGATCACTCGGCTTTTCCTCGCCCATCCGCGCAGCGTCGGCGAAAGCTACGGCGAGCATGCCGCCACCGCGGCCAGGTTCGGCGCGACGATGATGGTGGGTGGCGCCGCCTGCATCGTCCATGCGGTGCTGCCCTTCCTGTTCGTGCGGACGGCGAGCGACTCGGTGAAGCGGCTCTACGCCCAGATGAAGGCGCGCCAGCCCGCCTTTGCCGAGCAGCAGCCCGCCTTCCGCCAGCCCGAGTGGCAGCTCGACTACGAAATCTGACGCCGGCATCGGGGGAGCCGCAACCATGATCGAACACGTCGCCATCATCGGCGCGGGCTTTTCGGGCACGCTCCAGGCGATCAACCTCATCCGCCACGAAGGCCCGCGCGCCACGCTGATCGAGCGCGCGCCGGTGGCGGGCACCGGGCTCGCCTATGGCGCGGCGCACCCGTCGCACCTGCTCAACGTGCGCGCTGCGAACATGAGCGCCTTTCCCGACGATCCGGGGCACCTTGTCCGCTGGCTGGAAGCGCGCGGCGTGGAGAATGCCGCCGCCAGCTTCGTGCCGCGCCGCGTCTATGGCGAGTATCTCCGCGAAATGCTGGAGCAGGCGCTGGCTCGCTATCCCGATCGCCTGCGCCTCGTTCGCGGCGAAGTGGCGGACGTGACCTTCGACGCCGACGGCGCGACGCTCCAGCTGTCCGACGGCACGCTGCGCGCCGATGCCGCGGTGCTCGCGGTCGGCAACCTGCCGCCGCACGATCCGCCGGGGCTCGATCCCGCAACGCTCTCGGCCGAACGCTACAAGGGCGATCCTTGGGACCCGAGCGTCCCCGAAGGTCTGTCGGGCGACGATACGGTGCTGGTGATCGGCACCGGCCTCACCATGGTCGACGTCGCGTTGCTGCTGGAGGCGCGCGGGTTCGGCGGCAAGATCGTCGCGGTGTCGCGCCGCGGCCTGCTCCCCCGCCCCCATGGTCCGGGGCAGGACTGGGACAAGATCCGCGAACGCACCCGCACCAAGGCATCCGAACTGGTCCGTACCGTGCGCGACCGCGCCGAGCAGGTCGGCTGGCGCAACGCGGTCGACGAACTCCGCCCCTTCACCCAGCCGATGTGGGCCAATGCCAGCGAGGACGAGCGCGCGCGCTTCCTCCGCCACCTGCGCCCCTGGTGGGACGTCCACCGCCACCGGCTCGCGCCCGAGGTCCATTCCCGGCTCCAGGCGCTGATCGACCGCGGCCAGCTGGAAGTGCGCGCCGCCAAGACATTAGGCTTCGTCGAAGGGCCGGACGGCATTGCCGTCACGCTGCGCCCGCGCGGCCAGGATGCGTCCGAGACGATCCTCGCCCAGCGCATCGTCAACTGCACCGGCCCGCTCGGCGACCTCGCACGGTCGCGCGAGCCGCTGCTCCAGCGGCTCGCCGCGCGCGGGGTGATCCGTCCCGACCCGGCGCATATCGGCATCGACGTCGACAACCAGGGCCAGACCATCGCCGCCGATGGCCGCGCCAACGCGACTCTTTACGCGCTCGGCCCGATGACCCGTGGCGCCTTCTGGGAGATCGTCGCGGTGCCCGACATCCGGACCCAGACCTGGGCCGTCGCCCGCCGCCTCTCCAACGCCCATTGGGTCGGCGGCGAGGGTTTGTAGCGAACTGGTAACATTTGACACTAAATCGGAAGTTGGGGTATCAGGTCCGCCATGACCGATACCGCCAATCCGCTCGGCCTCAACGGCTTCGAGTTCGTCGAGTTCACCTCGCCCGATCCGGACGCGATGGCGCGCCAGTTCGAGCAGCTGGGCTTCGTCCCCACCCATCGCCATCCGCGCAAGAACATCACGCGCTACAAGCAGGGCCGCATCAACCTGATGCTCAACCGCGACGATGCCGGCCGCGTCGCCGCCTTCCGCGGCGAGCACGGCCCCTCGGCGAGTGCGATGGCGTTTCGGGTGTCGGACCCGAAAAAGGCGATGGAATGGGCGCTCGCCCATGGCGGCAAGCCCACCGATGAGGACGATACCGTCATCCAGGGCATCGGCGGCTCCTATCTCTATTTCATCCAGGACGAGACCGACCTCTATGCCGACTGGGCCGAGTTCCCCGGCTGGCGGCAGGCGGAGGCGGAGAACAGCGTCGGGCTCGACCTGCTCGACCACCTCACCCACAATGTCCGCCGCGGCCAGATGCGGGTGTGGAGCGAGTTCTACCGCACGCTCTTCGGCTTCGAGGAGCAGAAGTATTTCGACATCAAGGGCAAGGCCACCGGCCTGTTCAGCCAGGCGATGATCGCGCCCGACAAGGCGATCCGCATTCCGCTCAACGAGAGCCAGGACGACGCCAGCCAGATCGAGGAGTTCCTCCGCGAATATAATGGCGAGGGCATCCAGCACCTCGCGCTGACCACCGACGACATCTACGACACCGTCGAGCGCCTGCGTGCCCGCGGCGTGCGGCTGCAGGACACGATCGAGACCTATTACGAGCTGATCGACAAGCGCGTGCCCGGGCACGGCGAGGATGTCGAGCGGCTGCGCAAGAACCGCATCCTGCTCGACGGTTCGGTGGAGAACAACGAGGGCATCCTGCTCCAGATCTTCACCGAGACGATGTTCGGCCCGATCTTCTTCGAGATCATCCAGCGCAAGGGCAATGAGGGCTTCGGCAACGGCAATTTCCAGGCGCTGTTCGAGAGCATCGAGCTCGACCAGATCCGCCGCGGCGTGATCAAGGTCGACGCCTGACCCGTTCGGAGAGGGAGAGAGCCGGGGGTGCCGCCGCAGGAACGATGGCATACCCCGGCCCCACTCCGGCGCCCCGGGGAGCGCCGCCGCCAACACCACACCCACCGTCATCCCCGCGAAGGCTGGGATCCAATGGCGCTGAAGCTGCGGTTCCTGCCCCGAGCATCCTGGCAAATGGATTCCCGCCTTCGCGGGAATGACGAAGGTGGACGCGGCATCGTAATGCAGGTTTGATCGCGTTTCCTCGGGAGAGGCGTGTTGGAGAGGACTGGACCGTGACCACCTATTTTCCCGGCTTCGGCAACCATGTCTCCACCGAGGCGGTCCCCGGTGCCTTGCCGATCGGCCGCAACAGTCCGCAGCGGCCGCCTTATGGCCTCTACGCCGAGCAGCTCTCCGGCACCGCCTTCACCGCGCCGCGCGCCGAGAACCGCCGCAGCTGGCTGTACCGCCTGCGCCCCAGCGCCGAGCATCCGCCCTACCGGCCTTATGACGGTGCGCCGCGCTTCTGGCCGCACACCCCGCTGAAGCCGCTCGCCCCGAACCGCCTCCGCTGGGACCCGATCCCCGCTCCCGCCGCGCCGGTCGACTGGATCGACGGCATGGAGACGATGCTGGCGACCCGCGACCCCGCCGATCTGGAAGGCGTGGTCGTCCACCGCTACGCCGCCAACCGCGACATGGACGCGCGGGCCTTCGTCAATGCGGACGGCGAGCTGCTGTTCATCCCCCAGGCCGGGGCGCTGGCGCTGCTGACCGAGCTCGGCCGGATCGACATCGCCCCCGGGCAGATCGCGGTGATCCCCCGCGGCGTCCGCTTCCGTGTGCTGCTGCCAGAGGGCAGCGCCGCCGGCTATGTCGCCGAGAACTACGGCGCACCCTTCCGCCTGCCCGATCTTGGGCCGATCGGCGCCAACGGCCTTGCCAACCCGCGCGATTTCGAGACTCCCGCCGCCTGGTTCGAGGATCGAGACACGGCGTTCCAGCTTGTGCAGAAGTCGTTGGCAAGTCTGTGGATAACCTCGCTGCCCCACAGCCCGCTCGACGTGGTGGCATGGCACGGCAACCTCGCCCCCTATCGCTACGATCTCGCCCGGTTCAACGCGATGAACACGGTCAGCTTCGACCATCCCGATCCCTCGATCTTCACCGTCCTCACCTCGCCCAGCACCGTCGCGGGTCGGGCGAATGCGGATTTCGTGATCTTCCCGCCGCGCTGGATGGTGGCGGAAGACACGTTCCGCCCGCCCTGGTTCCACCGCAACGTGATGAGCGAGGCGATGGGGCTGATCAACGGCGCCTATGACGCCAAGGCAGAGGGCTTCGCGCCGGGCGGCCTGTCGCTCCACAACCTGATGGCTGGCCATGGCCCCGACGTCGCCAGCTGGCACGGCGCCACGAACGCGGACCTCAAGCCGCACAAGATCGAGGGCACCATGGCGTTCATGGTCGAGACCTGCTGGCCCTATCGCCCGACCGAGCATGCGCTGGCCCACGCCCAGCCGGACTATGACGCGGTGTGGGAGGGCTTTCCCAAGGCGCAGCTGCCGTGAGGCATACCGGCGTCGCATGGCAGCAGCATTGGGATCAAAGGAAGGGCCACGCCTTCACAAAATACCGTCATTCCCGCGAAGGCGGGAATCCATTGCCCTCGACGCTGGGGGAAAGAACCGACGATGCAGCGCCAATGGATCCCCGCCTTCGCGGGGATGACGAACGGCGTGTTTCGCAGGTGGCAGCGCTCCGCGTCCTCTGTAGGATCTGAAGTGGACCGCCTCACTGCCACCCCCGCCGGCGTGACGCTCGGCCCGCTGGACCTGATCCCCGACGGCGCCGCCCGCAACTTCGTGCTGGAGATGCGCGCCGGCCGCTTCCACGGCTTCGTCGTCCGCCGCGGTACCCGCGTCTATGGCTATGTCGATCGCTGCGCGCACATGCCGGTGCCGCTGACCCAGCAGCTCGACGCCTATCTCACCCCCGATGCCACCCATATCCAGTGCAGCTGGCACGGCGCGCTCTACACCGTGGAGGAGGGCCGCTGCGTCGGCGGCCCTTGCGTCGGCGCGCGACTGCTTCCATGGCCCGTAACAACAATCGACGGCATGATCGTGACCGTTGGAGAGGAACAAGCATGACCCCGGACTTCGACTTCGCCCTCGGCGATTCCGCCGACATGATCCGCGACACCACCGCGCGCTTCGCCCGCGACAAGATCGCGCCGCTCGCTGCGCGAATCGACGCCGAGGACTGGTTTCCGCGCGACGAGCTCTGGGCGGCAATGGGCGAGCTGGGGCTGCACGGCATCACCGTGCCGGAGGCCGATGGCGGCCTCGGCCTCGGCTATCTCGAACATGTCATTGCCTGCGAGGAAGTCGCCCGCGCCTCGGCCTCGATCGGGCTCAGCTATGGCGCGCATTCGAACCTCTGCGTCAACCAGATCGCCCGCTGGGGCAATGAAGACCAGAAGGCCAAGTATCTCCCCAAGCTGATCTCGGGCGAGCATGTCGGCAGCCTGGCGATGTCCGAGGCGGGCGCGGGTTCCGACGTCGTCTCGATGAAGCTCAAGGCCGAGAAGGTCCAGGGCGGCTATGTGCTCAACGGCACCAAGTTCTGGATCACCAACGCGGCCTATGCCGACACGCTGGTCGTCTACGCCAAGACCGGCGAAGGCTCGCGCGGCATCACCACCTTCCTGATCGAGAACGACATGCCGGGCTTCGCGATCGGCCAGAAGATCGACAAGATGGGCATGCGCGGCTCGCCCACCTCGGAACTGGTGTTCACCGATTGCGAAGTGCCGGAAGCGAACGTCATGGGCCCGCTCAACGGTGGCGTCGCGGTGCTGATGAGCGGGCTGGACTATGAGCGCACCGTACTCGCCGGCATCCAGCTCGGCATCATGCAGGCGTGCCTCGACGTGGTCCTGCCGTACTTGCGCGAGCGCAAGCAATTCGGCCAGGCGATCGGCAGCTTCCAGCTGATGCAGGCCAAGATCGCCGACATGTATGTCGCGCTTAATTCCGCGCGGGCCTATGTCTATGCCGTGGCGCGCAGCTGCGATGCGGGCAAGACCACGCGCTTCGACGCGGCCGGCGCGATCCTGCTGGCGAGCGAGAACGCCTTCCGCGTCGCCGGCGAGGCGGTCCAGGCGATGGGCGGCGCCGGCTATACCAAGGACTGGCCGGTCGAACGCTTCCTCCGCGACGCCAAGCTGCTCGACATCGGCGCGGGAACCAACGAGATCCGCCGCATGCTGATCGGCCGCGAACTGCTGGGGGCTGCGGCGTGAGCGCGCTTCTTCCTAAGCCCCTCCCCTTCAGGGGAGGGGTTGGGGTGGGGAATGAGCTGGGAGCGAGTCCGGCGCTGTGGGCGTCGTGCCCCACCCCAACCCCTCCCCTAAAGGGGAGGGGCTAAGCATTATGACCGCCCCCATCCTCCCCACCGCCGTCAACCCGGACAGCGACCAGTTCCGCACCCAGGCCGCGCACCACCGCGCGCTGGCCGAGAAGCTCCGCGCCGATGTCGCACAGGCCGCGCTCGGCGGCAGCGAGTCCGCCCGCGCCAAGCATGTCGCCCGCGGCAAGCTGCTCCCCCGCGAGCGGGTCGAGCGGCTGCTCGATCCCGGCAGTCCCTTCCTCGAGATCGGCCAACTCGCCGCCTGCGACCTCTATGACGGCGAAGTCCCCGGCGCGGGGGTGATCGCCGGCATCGGCCTCGTCTCGGGCCGCATGGTGATGATCGTCTGCAACGACGCCACCGTGAAGGGCGGCACCTATTATCCGATGACGGTGAAGAAGCATCTCCGCGCGCAGGAGATCGCCGAGGCCAACCGCCTCCCCTGCATCTACCTGGTCGACAGCGGCGGCGCCAACCTGCCCCACCAGGCCGAGGTGTTCCCGGACAAGGAGCATTTCGGCCGGATCTTCTTTAACCAGGCGAACATGAGCGCGCAGGGCATCCCGCAGATCGCCTGCGTGATGGGCAGCTGCACCGCGGGCGGTGCCTATGTGCCGGCCATGTCCGACGAGAGCGTGATCGTCCGCAACCAGGGCACGATCTTCCTCGCCGGCCCGCCACTGGTGAAGGCGGCGACCGGCGAGGAGATCAGCGCCGAGGATCTCGGCGGCGGCGATCTCCATGCCCGCCGCTCGGGCGTGGTCGACCATCTCGCCGAGAATGACGAACATGCGCTGACCATCGTCCGCGACATCGTCAGCCACCTCCCCGCCGATCGCGTCCCCGATGTGGCGCTGAAGGACCCGCGCCCGCCCAAATATGCGCCCGAGGAGCTGTACGGCATCCTCCCCGCCGACGTGCGTGCACCGTACGACGTGCACGAGGTTATCGCGCGCCTCGTCGATGGCTCCGAGTTCCACGAGTTCAAGGCGCTCTATGGCAGCTCGCTGGTGTGCGGCTTCGCGCATATCTGGGGCATGCCGGTCGCGATCCTCGCCAATAACGGCGTGCTGTTCTCGGAGAGCGCGCAGAAGGGCGCGCATTTCATCGAGCTCGCCTGCCAGCGCCGTATCCCCCTGCTCTTCCTCCAGAACATCTCCGGCTTCATGGTCGGCGGCAAATATGAGGCGGAAGGCATTGCGAAACATGGCGCGAAGCTGGTGACGGCGGTCGCGACGGCGACGGTGCCCAAGCTCACCATCCTGATCGGCGGCAGCTTCGGCGCGGGCAATTACGGCATGTGCGGCCGCGCCTATTCGCCCCGCTTCCTGTTCAGCTGGCCCAACAGCCGGATCAGCGTGATGGGCGGCGAGCAGGCGGCGAGCGTGCTGGCGACGGTCCACCGCGACGCCGCGAACTGGTCGCCGGAGGAAGCCGAGGCGTTCAAGGCGCCGATCCGCCAGAAATACGAGGACGAGGGCAACCCCTGGCACGCGACCGCGCGGCTGTGGGACGACGGCATCATCGATCCGGCGCAAACCCGAGACGTGCTCGGCCTCGCGCTGGCGGCGACGCTCAACGCGCCGATCCCCGAGCGGCCGCAGTTCGGCGTGTTCCGGATGTGAGCGGGGATCGGTTGCCTCTCGCCGACTCCCTTCGGCATCGCGCCCGACATCCGCGCTTCGCGCGCCCCTCCACCATGCTGCGCATGGTCCCCCGCCCCCAGCAAGCTGGGGGAGGATTGTACGCCGCCGAGATCCTCCCCCGGCACTGCCGGGGGAGGGGGACCGCCGGCCGCAGGCCGGTGGTGGAGGGGCCGACGCCGCAGGCGTCGGAAGCCCTTCTCCCCGCTCTACCCGTCGCGGCTATCCCGACGGCGCTCGGCCACTACCGCGCCGATCCACACCGCCACCCCGGCGAGGTTGTTCAGCACCTCCGCCGCCCGGACCCGCATCGTCGCCACGCCCTGCACCGCGAGCCACGCATCCCGCCTCGCGTCCGCAGCGGGTGCAGTGCCGCGCGCATGAATCTCGCCGTCGACCTCGACACACAGCCGCGCCGCATCGCAGTAGAAGTCGAGTACGTACGGACCGGCCGGATGCTGCTTGCGCCACTTTTCCCCGTCGCGCCCGCGCAGTTGCTGCCACAGCAGCACTTCCGGCAGCGTCATCTCCCGCCGCAAGCGCTTCGCTCGACGGTACGATCTGCCGTTGCCCTTGAGCATCGCTGCCCCCTTTCGCGCTTCGCGCGCCCCTCCACCATGCTACGCATGATCCCCCTCCCCCAGCAAGCTGGGGGAGGAATGCACCACGCCAAGATCCTCCCCGGCCCCGCCGGGGAGGGGGACCGCCGGACGCAGTCCGGTGGTGGAGGGGCCGGCGCCGCAGGCGTCGGAGCGCCCGTGCCGTGTACCGCCCAATGATCGTTGAAGGCTGAACCCCATGCTTCTCACCCTCCTCGCCCTCACCCTGGCCCCGCAGACCGCGGGCCTGCCGCCGCCCGCCGCAAACCCCACGCGCAGCGTACCGTCCCCGGCTAAGCTGCCGCCCGCCAACCCGCTCGCCCCGCCCGACGGCAGCGACGAGCGCGCCGTGCTCGCGACGGTCGACAGGCTGCTGGGCGGGATCAACACGCGCGACGCCGCCGCGATCGGCGCCGTCCTCCACCCGAGTGCCGGTGCGACGATCGTCACCGAAGCCGCCAACGGCCCCAGCACCGTCCGCACCCTGACCAACGCCGAGCTGCTCGCCCGCTTCCAGCCCGGTCCCGAGACGTTCGACGAACGCATCTCCAGCCCCGCGGTGGAGATCGACGGCGATCTCGCCATGGTCTGGGCGCCCTATGTGTTCCGAATGAACGGCAAGGTCCATCATTGCGGCACCGATCATTTCAGCCTGGTCCGCGAGAACGGCGCCTGGAAGATCGCCAGCCTCGCCTGGACATCGCGCACCACGGGATGCGCCGCATGAGCCGCGACACGCTGTTCATCCTCGACACCGACTGGGCCGACCCGGCCTATGGCGGCACGCGACGCTTCTACTGCAAGGACTGCATCACCGTGGAAGGCCTGCTCGCCGCCTTCCCCGAGCGCGCTGCGAACATCGACGTGGTCCGCGTCCCCTGGCCCCGCCCGCGCGCGGCGGTGGTGGCGCGGCTGGGCGAGGACAACCAGAACCTCCCCGCGCTCGCCTTTGCCGAGGGCGGGTTCGCGAACGACATCGAGGGCGTGCTTGCCGCGCTCCACACCCGCCACGGCTTTCCGGAGCGCCACCCGTGATCCAGTCCCTGCTCATCGCCAATCGCGGCGAAATCGCCTGCCGCATCATCCGCACCGCCCGCGCGATGGGTTTGCGGACGATCGCGGTCTATTCGGACGCCGACTCGAACGCACTCCACGTCCGCCAGGCCGACGAAGCCGTGCATATCGGGCCCTCCCCGGCGCGCGAAAGCTATCTGGTGGGCGACAAGATCATCGCCGCGGCCAAGGCGACCGGCGCCGAGGCGATCCACCCCGGCTATGGCTTCCTCTCGGAGAACGCCGACTTCGCCGAGGCGGTGCTCGCCGCCGGGCTGGTCTGGGTCGGGCCCAAGCCGGACAGCATCCGCGCGATGGGGCTCAAGGATGCCGCCAAGTCGCGGATGATCGCGGCCGGCGTGCCGGTCACCCCCGGCTATCTGGGCGAGGACCAGTCGCCCGCGCGGCTGCAGGCGGAGGCCGATGCGATCGGCTATCCGGTTCTGATCAAGGCGGTCGCCGGCGGCGGCGGCAAGGGCATGCGGCGGGTCGAAAGCGCCGCCGACTTCGCCGACGCGCTCGCCAGCTGCAAGCGCGAGGCTGCCTCCTCGTTCGGCGACGACCGGGTGCTGCTGGAGAAATACATCCTCTCGCCTCGTCACATCGAAGTGCAGGTGTTCGGCGACACGCTCGGCAATGTCGTCCACCTGTTCGAGCGCGACTGCTCGCTCCAGCGCCGCCACCAGAAGGTGATCGAGGAAGCCCCCGCCCCCGGCATGGACGCCGGGACGCGCGAAGCGATCTGCGCGGCGGCGGTGCGGGCGGCCAAGGCGGTCGATTATGTCGGCGCAGGGACGATCGAGTTCATCGCCGACGCCAGCGAAGGCCTGCGCGCCGACCGGATCTGGTTCATGGAAATGAACACCCGGCTCCAGGTCGAGCATCCGGTGACCGAGGAGATCACCGGGCAGGATCTCGTGGAATGGCAGCTCCGCGTCGCCAGCGGCGAGCCGCTGCCCCGGCGGCAGGACGAGCTGTCGATTAACGGCTGGGCGATGGAGGCGCGGCTCTATGCGGAGGATCCGGCCAAGGGGTTCCTGCCCAGCGTGGGGCGGCTGGAAACGCTGTTCCTGGCGCCGACCGGGCGCGTCGAGACGGGCGTCGAAGAGGGAGGCGCCGTATCCCCCTTCTACGATCCCATGATCGCCAAACTAGTCGTCCACGCCGAGACCCGCGACGCCGCCATCGACGAGCTGGCGAAAACGTGCGGATGGATCGCCGTCGATCCCGTTAAAACCAATGCCTGGTTCCTGCGCCGCCTGCTGAACGAGCGCGTATTTCGCGAAGGGATGCAGACGACCGGCTTTATCGGCGACCATCTGGAACGCCTAACGGCGGCTCCTCAGCCCAGCACGAACCTGCTGCACTTCGCCGCGGAGCGGCTGATGTCCATTGCCGATCCGCGGCTTCGAACCGACCGCTTTGCCAAGCTCCAGGGGTTCCGCGTCAACGCGGCGCCGAACCGCCACATCCGCTTCGCCGTCAACGGCGCACCAGTCGACGTCGCGTATGACCCGGCCGAGGTCTATGCCTTCCACGATCGCGAAGACATCTACTTCGACGGCGATCTCATCTGCGAAGGCGGCGCGGCATTTCGGGTGGGCGCGCTGCGAACCGACGGCAGCGGCACCGGCACTGCCGCCGACGGCGCCCTGCTCGCCCCCATGCCCGGCCGCATCACCGCGGTTGACGTCACCCCCGGCGCGCAGGTCACCAAGGGCCAGCGGCTCGTCACGCTGGAGGCGATGAAGATGGAGCATGCGCTCACCGCCCCGTTCGACGGCACCGTCGCCGAGCTCCCCGTCACCGCGGGCGGTCAGGTCACCGAAGGCACGCTGCTCGTCCGCGTGGAGAAGACGGCATGATCTTCCGCGACGCGACCCTCGCCGACCTGCCCACGATTGTCACGATGCTCGACGACGACGACCTCAGCCGCGGGCGGGAGGATGCCTCGCTGCCGCTCGACCCGCGCTACGAGATGGCCTTCGCCGACATCGATCGCGATCCCAACCAGCGGCTGATCGTCGCAGAACGGGACGGAGACGTGATCGGCACGATGCAGCTGAGCTTCCTCCCCGGCATTGCCTTTCGCGGCGCCTGGCGCGGCCAGATCGAGGCGGTGCGCATCGCCGCTTCCGTGCGCGGGCAAGGACATGGCGCGCAGATGATAGACTGGGCCGTCGCGGAGTGCCGCGCCCGGGGCTGCCGGATGGTGCAGCTCACCTCGATGCGCGACCGCATCGATGCGCACCGCTTCTACGAAAAGCTCGGCTGGACCAAGAGCCATTTCGGCTTCAAGCTGAAACTGGAACAGGATCAAGGCTGAATGGCACGCTTTTACAACGAATGGCAGCTTGGCGACCGGATCGAGCACGCGCTGCGGCGCACAGTGACCGAGACCGACAATCTCCTGTTCACCGCGCTCACCCACAACACCCAGCCGCTGCACCTCGACGCCGAGGCGGCGCGTGCCTCCGAGTTCGGGCAGATCCTGGTCAACGGCACCTATACGTTCAGCCTGATGATCGGCGTCACCGTGGCGGACACGACCGCCGGCTCGCTGGTCGCCAATCTCGGCTATGACAAGCTGGTCATGCCCAAGCCGGTGTTCCTGGGCGACACGCTGCGCGCCAGCTCCGAGGTGGTCGAGCTGCGCCCGAGCAAGTCGCGCCCGGGCCAGGGCATCGTCACCTGGCGCCACCAGATGCACAACCAGCGCGACGAGCTGGTCTGCGAATGCCTGCGATCGGCATTGCTGCGCAGCCGTTCGGCCTGACGGGCGTTCGGCAGGGGATGCAACAGTTCGACGTGATCGTGGTCGGCGGCGGCGCCGCCGGCATCGGGGCCGCCCGCACCCTTGCCGATGCCGGCAAGGAAGTGCTGCTGGTCGAGGCGGACACCCGCCTCGGCGGGCGGGCGCGGACCGAGCATGTCGACGGCATGGCGCTCGACCTGGGTGCGGGCTGGCTCCATTCGGCGGAGCACAACCCCTGGGTCGAGATCGCCGCGCTGCACGGCTTCGAACTCGACCAGACGCTCCCCCGCTGGCGGGAGCAATGGCGCGAACTCGGCTTCTCGCAGGCCGAGCAGCGCGACGCCGCCAGGGCTTATGACGCGTTCGAGACCCGGCTGCGCAAGGATCCGCCCCCGGGTGACCGCGCCGGCGCGGCGCTGGTGCCGGACAGCGCGTGGAGCGTCTGGATCGATGCGATCAGCGGCTTCGTCAACGGCGTCGACACCGCCAAGCTCTCGATCGCCGACTATCTCGCCTATGAGGACGCCGCGACCGAAACCGACTGGCGCGTGCCCGCCGGCTATGGCGCGCTGGTGACCGCACAGGCCGGCTGTCTGCGCACCGCGCTCGCCACGCCGATCACCGCGATCGACCGCTCGAGCATCCGCCTCAAGCTGCAGACGCCGCGCGGCACGCTGGAGGCGGCGCAGGTCATCGTGACGGTCTCCACCGACATTCTCGCGCGCGGCGACATCATGCTCGCGGGCCATGACGACCTGCTCCATGCCGCCGCGGCGCTGCCGCTGGGCCTTGCCGACAAGCTGTTCCTCGCGATCGATCAGGGCGCCGACGAACTGGAGGCCAACGCGCATCTGCTCGGCGATCCGCGCAGCGTCATCACCGGCACCTATACGCTGCGCCCCTTCGGCCGCCCGATCATCGAAGCGATGTTCGGGGGAGACGGCGCGCGCGAACTGGCCGCGCGCGGGCTGCAGGGCGCTGCCGACTTTGCGATCGAGGAATTGTGCGCGCTGCTCGGCGGCAAATGGCGACGGCGATTGCGGCTGCTCGCGGGCTCGGCCTGGAGCCGCGAGACGTATATCCGCGGCGGCTACAGCCATGCCCTGCCCGGCCGCGCCTCGGCCCGGCAGGTGCTCGGCACCCCCATCGACCCGCGCATCCGCTTTGCCGGCGAGGCCTGCTCGGCCACCGAATTCTCCACCGTCCACGGCGCCTACAAGACCGGCGTCGCCGCCGCCCGGGCGCTGCTCGCCTAGGCGGCCTTGCGCTTGGCGGGCTCGGGGTTGGAGAAGACCATGTCGTCGTCGATCCCGCCATATTTCAGCGCCAGCAGGTCGCGGGTATAGCTCTGGTGCACCCGCCACGGCTTGCGATGGCCCTGCCGCGGCAGCAGGTGCAGCGCGCGCTGGACATAGCCCGAGGTGAAGTCGAGGAAGGGCTGCGGCTCCACCGGCGCGGAGGGCTGCGGGGTCACCTGCCGCATGCCCCGCTTCGCCATCGCGGCCAGCAGCCGGGTGACGTAGCGCGCGGTGAGGTCCGCCTTCAGCGTCCAGCTCGCATTGGTATAGCCGAAGGCGATCGCGAAGTTCGGCACGCCGGAGAACATCATGCCCTTGTAGGTAAGCCGCTGCGACCAATCGACCGCTTCGCCGTCCACCGTCACCGGCACGCCGCCCATCAGCTGCACTTCGAGCCCGGTTGCAGTCACCACGAGGTCGGCGGCGAGTTCGCGTCCTGACTGCAGCTTGAGCCCCTCGGCGGTGAACCGCTCGATCCGATCGGTGACGACATCGGCCTTTCCGCTGCGGATCGCCGCGAACAGGTCGGCATCGGGCACGAGGCACAGCCGCTGGTCCCAGGGATCGTAGCTCGGCGTAAAGTGGGTGGCGACATCGTATCCGGGGTCGAGCTCGCAGCGGACCATCTCGACCAGCCGCTCCTTGGCCTTGGCGGGGTGCTTGCGCGCGAGGCCGTAGAAATACTGGCCGAGCAGCACATTCTTCCACCGCGTCAGGCCATAGGCCGCCTTGGCGGGGAGAATGCGCCGCAGCCAGTTGGCGATCCGGTCCTGCGAGGGCCGGGCGACGACATAGCTGGGCGAGCGCTGCAACATGGTGACGTGTGCCGCTTCGCGCGCGAGTTCGGGCACCAGCGTCACTGCGGTCGCCCCGCTGCCGATCACGACGACGCGCTTGCCGGCATAGTCGATGTCGGGCGTCCAGAATTGCGGATGGACGATCCGGCCGTGAAACTCCTCGCGGCCCGGGAAGTCCGGCAGGTGGCCCTGCGCGTAATTGTAATAGCCCGAGCAGAGGAACAGGAAGCTGCAGCTGAACTGGCGCGTCTGTCCGCCCGTCTCGACGGCGACCGTCCACAGCGCCTCCTCGCTCGACCAAGCGGCACCGACGACCTTGTGGCGATAGCGGATGTGCCGATCGATGCCGAATTCGCGGGCTGTATCCACCAGATAGCGCAGGATGGCGTCGCCATCGGCGATCGCCTTGGCATCGGTCCACGGGCGGAACGGGAAGCCCAGCGTGTACATGTCGGAATCCGAACGGATGCCGGGGTAGCGAAACAGGTCCCAGGTACCCCCCATCCGCTCGCGCCCCTCGAGGATCGCATAGGTGCGACCGGGGCTCTGCGTCTGCAGGTGATAGCCCGCGCCGATCCCCGAAATCCCCGCGCCGACGACGAGCACGTCGAAATGTTCGCGCATCTTTTCTGCCTCTCCGGGAGGCATGGTTGCACGACTATTCGGTGCGCGCCACCTCAATAATCCCGCGAATAGCGCAGCGTCGCACCCGACCCGCCGAACGAACTCGTCTGCGAAAGCACGCTCAGCGCCCGCGACAGCGACACCTCCAGCTGCGTCGCGGTGAAGCCGCGGGCGTCGGTGATGATCTCGATATAGATGTTGTTCGTGATGTACTTGCCCGCCGCCAGCGACGTGCCGCGCCCGGTGGTATCGTCGGCGCCGAGCACGCGGAGCCGGTCGATGCCGGTCGCGGACTTGAGCTGGCCGAGCGGGTTGAGCCCGCCGCCCGTCGCCCGCAGCGAGTTGAGCGCCGCCGCCAGCTGGATCGCCTCGGTCGCGGATAGGTTGGTCACGTTGGTGCCGAAGAACAGCCGCGACAGCACCTCGTCCTGCGGCAGCGCCGGGTTGGAGGTGAAAGCGATCTGCGGCTTCTGCGCCGTACCCGTGATGTTGAGGATCGCCGTCACGCCCTCGGCCGTGGTGTTCGCCGAGATGTCGATCGTCGGGTTGGTCAGCTCCGAACCCTGGAAGCTGATGATACCCTTGGTCAGATCGAAGCGGCGGCTGGCGAAGCTGTAGGTGCCGCGCACCACCTCCATCGTCCCGCGGATCTGCGGGTTGAGCGTGGTGCCGCCGATGGTGATGTTCGCCTGCCATTCGGATTCGAGGCCCATGCCGCTCACCATCAGGCGATTGTCGGCGCGGACACGGATCGCGAGATCGAAATTGCCGAAGGCGCGCGCCGGTTTCTTCGCCTGCGCCTGCTGGTTGGGATCGACGTCGCCCTTGCGCCGCACACCGGTGAGTTCCGGGATCTCGGCCGCGCCCTGGCGGATGATCTGGTAGTTCGCCTCCGGGATGTTGATCTGGCCTTCAATCTTCTGGACGTCGGCGCTCTTGGTGATGGTCAGCGTACCGCTCGCCGTCGCCCCCAGCGCCTCGCTGCGCGCGAGCCGGGCATTGTCCAGCTTGACGGTGATCGCCATCGGGAACCCGTCCGCCGAGGACAGGCCCACTCGGCCGCTGGCGCTGACGCTGCCGTCGCCGGCGCGCGCCGTTACCTGGTTGAGCACGAAGGCGTCGTTGGAGAACTGGCCGTCGATCTTGAGGTTGGTCAGCCGCGTGCCGGTGCCTTCATTGTCGTAGGTCAGGTTGTCGGCACGGACGACGCCGTTGAGCAGCGGGCGGTCGACCCGACCGGTGAAGTCCGCCGCCATGCCGACCGCGCCGGTGAGCTGCTGGTTGGGCAGCCCCGCAAAGGCGAAGGGCAGCGCCGCCGGGCCGTTGTAGCGGATGCCGCCGGAGAGCGGGGCCGCCATCAGCCGCTCGGTCCAGCTGCCGGCACCCGGCCCGAGCGGCCGCAACGTGGTGACGACACGACCGATGGTGTCGGTGCCCCGCCGGATCAGCGCGCGCAGGTCACCGCCGTCCGGCAGCAGCTTGCCGACCATGCTGATATGCACCGGCGCCGAGACGCGGACGAGGCTGGAGCGGGTGAGATCGTCGATCTCCAGCCGCATGTCCGCGCTCGGGAACGCATCGGCCGAGGTCTGGGCGAAGTCGAGGCTACCGGTCGCGGTACCGCCGATGCCGAGATCGGGCACGAACGCATTGATGATCGCCAGGTCGAGCTTGTCGAGCCGCGCCTGGAGCACCGTGCCGTCGCCATAGCGGCCGGCAAGGCGGATGCTGCCCTGATCGAAGTCGATCTGCGTCGGGAGCAGGCGATAGGTGCCGTTCTCGATCGCGATCCGCGCCGCCTGCGGCGTGCGGAACTTCACGCCGCTAGCTTGGCCCTGCAGCGCCGCCGTCCACAAGCTCGGGGTCATCCGGCCGTTGAGCGCGACGTCGAACGCCACGCCCGAGGAGCCGCTGGCCACCGCCTGCACGGTGCCGTTGCCGCCGCGATAGTCGATCTTGGCGCGCGCGGTCCGCAGCAGGAATTCGCCGCGCTTGAGGTTGGCGATCTGCACGTCCGCGACGACCTGCGGCTGGTCTGCCAGCACGATGCTCGCATTGGCAATGGCGCGGCCGATGGTCAGCTCGGCGACGCCGGGGATGGCGGCGTTCGCCGCCGTCGCCCGCACGTCGGCGCGCTGGTACTTGCCCTCCGCACCGAGCGTGGCGATGCCGTCGACGCCCGAGCCGCGGAAGGTAAGCTGTCCTGCGAACGGCCCCGCGGGGGTCGCCTGCAGCTGGCCGGCGATGTCCATGCCGGCGAAGCGCGCGGCATTGACCTGGATCGCCAGCGCCTTGCCGGTGCGGACCAGCACATCGGCGTTGAACGGCCCGTAGTTGCTTTCGCCGGTGGCGACCACCGCATAGGCATCGCCGCGACCGACCACCTTGGCCTCGACCTTGGCGAGCCCCACGCCCAGCCCCGGCTTCTCGGCGCGCAGCAGCAGTTGCGGCGCGTTGAGCGTGCCGGTCACCTGGGCGCTGAGCGGACCGTACTGATCGGAAACGGCATCGGCCGTGATCCGGATCGGCCCGGCGGGATCATAGGTCCCCTGCCCGCGCAGCACGCGGAACTGCGGCGCCTTCATGCGGACATCGGCGATGCCGATCACGCCCTTGGGGTCGAGGTTGAGCCGGGCCGACGCGACGGTGTTGCCGCCCAGGAAATTGCGGACGCCTTCGTTGAACAGCTTCCGGCTACGGCCCGCCACCTTGCCGCGGATGCCCCAGCCGCCGCCGGGGGCGGTGTACAGCTCGGCATCGGTGTTGAGATCGACGACGCCGACACCGGCGATGGTATAGTCGTTGATCCGGCCCTTGAGCGCGCCGGTATAGCGACCTGTGGCCATGTCGGCGGCGACAATCGCAGTGGCGTCGATCTTGTCGGATTTCAGCCGGAGGTTGTCCGAAAGGATGCGACTGCCCGAGATGGCGATGCCGCCGTTGATCGTCACATTGGTGACGAGGCCGCCCGCCGCCGCGTTGAGCCCGGAAACCCGCGCCGCCTTGGCGCGCACCGGCACCAGGATGCGATCTGAATCCACGCGCGCGCGGCCTTCGGCATAGAGCTGCTCGACCACCGTCTCGCCAAAGCCGATCGCGCCGGCGGAGAGCTTGTAGTCGACCATCGGCGTCGCGAAGGCGCCTTCGAGCGCCAGCGAGGCGCGGACCGAGCGGCCGACCAGCTTGGGCGCGATCGTGCCCGGCTTGAGCAGCAGCGCATCGACATGCACGCCGTGGAACTGGTTGTTGCCGAGATCCACCAGGCCCTGGGCCTGCGCCGAGAGCGCATCGGACTTGAGCTTGATCACGCCGTCCGCCTTGCGGTCGGCCCAGCGGAAATCGGTGTCGAGCCGCAGCCCCGGCGCGGTCAGCCGCTCGACCGGACCCTGCATGTACAGGCCGGGATGCGTCATCCCACGGATCTGGAAGCGGCCGTTATCCGCCGTCACGTCAAGATCGGCGAGGCTGCCGCCGCCGAGCGTCGCGACGCCCTTGCCGGCCCAGTGCTTCCAGTCGCCCTTGCCCTGCACGGTCGCCACCAGCGGCGCCTGCAGCTTGGCGAGACCGGCGACGAGGCCGCCCTTGGGAGCGTTCAGCCGCAGGTCGATGTCGAGCCGATTGGCCTCAGGCACCGCGTCGAGCTTGAGGGTCAGCCGGTCGCCGCCGGCGACGCCCCGTGCCGCGATCGTGCCCGCATCGGCCACCAATTGCGCGCGCCCGTCCGACAGATGCGCCGAGCCGCGAAGCTGCGCGATGTGGCGCTGGCCGTCCACCGCCGGGGCAATGTCGATCCGCGCGACGTTCAGCCGCGCGACGTCGATATTCAGATCGGGCAGCAAAGGCGCGTTCGGATCGCCCGAAGGCTTGAGCTCGGGAAGCCGCGCGAGCCGAATTTCCGGGCTCTCGAGGTTGCGGATATCGATGCGGTTCTTGAGATAGGAGAGCGGCCGCCAGTCGAGCCTGATCTCCTGCGCGGTGGCGAACACGCCCTTGGTGTCGCTCACCCGCACGTCGCGCAGCACCATGCCGCCATAGATCGAACCGTCGATCCGGCCAATGCGGAAGCCCAGGCCGGAGTCGAGCTTCAGCCTGGCAAGCTGATCCGCGATCAGCCGCCGCCCCGGCTGGGTATCGAGCCCCAGCACGGCCAGCCCCGCCAGCGCGGCGAGCGACACCAGCCCCAGCGCCACCCACTGGGCGATCTTCACCCAAAGCGGCTTGCCGGTACGCACGACCGTGACGGTCTCGGTTTCAGGCACTTCGTCCACCATCAGAATGCCTGTCCGATCGAAATGTAGAGCGCGATCTTCGACTCGCCCTTCTTGCGTGCGATCGGCGTCGCCACGTCGATGCGCAGCGGGCCGAAATTGGTGTAGAGCCGCCCGCCGATGCCCGCGCCGAAGCGCAGGTTGCGGCCCGTCGGCGCCGTGCCTTCATAGACCTGGCCGGCATCGAGGAACGGCACGATGCCGTAATTGCCGAAGCGATAGCGCGCCTCGATCCCGAACTCGTTGAACGAACGCCCGCCGACCGGCTTGTCGTCGGGCGAGCGGGGGCCGAGTTCCTGATAGCCGAAGCCGCGGACCGAGCCGCCGCCCCCGCCATAATAGCGCCGCGACGGCGGCAAATCGTCGCGCGACACCCCGGTGATCGAGCCCGCGCGTGCGCGGCCCGCCAGCACGATGCTGCTGGTGATCGGGTAATAGCCGTCAACTTCCAGCATCATGCGCGCATAGGGCCGCACGGACCCGCGCACCGACGTCTCGGCGCTGAGATTGCCCTTGATGCGATAACCGCGCGTCGGATTGAGCAGGTCGTCCGACGTGTCATAGCCGAGGAAGGTCGGGATTGCTGCGATCAGCCAGGTCCCGCGATCGCGCTTGCCCCGGTTGAAATTGTACCGGTCCTCGTTCGAGCCGACGAGCTCGGCGCCGTAATAATAGGTCCAGCGCTTCTGCCAGATCGGCGTCGAGTCGCGCGAGATGCGGGCGGACAGCGTGCTGGTGAACGCCTCGAACGCGTCATAATCCTGGTGGTTGAGCGAGGCGGTGAGCAGGAAGGTGCGATCCCGCTTGCCGGCGTTGGAACGGCGGAAGGTGGTGGTCAGCGCCTGCTCCTGGGTGCCGAGGATGCTGCTGACGGTCAGCGCGCCTTCGGGCGGAAACAGGTTGCGGTGCGCCCAGCTCGCCTGCGCCTTGATGCCCTGGCCGGTGCTGTAGCCGAGCTCGCCCGCCAGCGTGCGCGCCTTGCCCGCCACCTGCCGCACCAGCAGGTCCACTTCCTCGGTACCCTCCGGCCCGGGCCTGCCGGTCCGCTGCGGCTCGACCGACACGGTGGAGAACAGCCCCGTCGCGATCAGCGCCTGACGCAGGTCGTCCACCTTGCGGCTGTCGTAGATCTGGCCCTCGCGATAGCGGCGGAAGATGTCGATATGCTCGGGCGTGAACACCTGCCGGCGTCCGGCGGTCTGGATCCGGCCGAAGCTCGCGCGCGGGCCGAGCGTTACCGGCAGCGTATAGTCGCCCGTGTGGGTGGCGTCGTCGAGGACGATGTCGCGCTGGCCGAGCTCGATGAACGGATAGCCCTGCTGCGGCATGCGCAGCGACACATTGGCCTCGGCACCGAGCACGCGATCGGCCTGGATCGGATCGCCCGGATTGAGGTTCAGTTCGCGGTCGAGCAGCCCCGGCGGCACCGTGGGATCGCTTTCGATGCGCACGGAGCCCAGACGATAGAGCTTGCCCGGCGAGGCGATGATCGTCGCGCGGAGACTGCCCGAGTTGGGCGGGTTCTGCGCGATCGAGGACGACGCGGTGCCGTCATAATAGCCGAGCGACTTCATCAGCCGCAGCGCCAGCTTCTCGTCCTCGCGGGCGCGGGCCGTGACCATCGCCGCATTGGCTGCCTTGCCCTTGCCGTGCTGGAGCGCGGAAAGGCTGCGGAATTCGTCGTCCAGCCGCAGTTCGGCGAGTCCGTCCACCTCGGTGGTGTAGCGTATGGTCGGCGCCTTTTCGCTGTCGTCGGCAGTGTCGGCGACCGGCTCCACCTTGAATTCGGCGAGCGGCGGCAGCGGCGCCGCCATTTCAGGCGCCTCGGGCCCGGCCGGTGCGAACCCCTGCTCGTCGACGACCACCGGGGTCTGCTGCGGCGGCGTGACGGGCGCCGTCGGCTGGGCAGAAGGGGCAGCGTTCGGCGTCGTGCTCGCCGGCTTCTGGAAACCGCCGATCGGCTCCAGCGGCGCATTGATATCGTCGCTCAGCTTGGGCAGTGCCGCCTCGAACGCCTTGTCGGTGACGATCGGCGCGTCCTGCTGCGGATCCGGGGTACCCGTCTGGTTTGCCGCAGGCGGCGCGGATTGCGGGGCGCCCTGCCCCGGCTTGGGATCGTTCAGCTGGGCATGCGCGACTGCTGGCACGAACCCCGCCCCGGCCAGCGCCGCGACCCAAACCACCCGAACCCCTTTACCCACGCGCCTCCTTCGGGAGCCGCGATTGCATCCGGCCCTCCCGCTTCCGTAACGGTCCGCTGCCGATTTGGCTCCCCGCTTCCTTCGTTCCAAGCAACGCTTGCGATCAAACGCAAGGTTCGAGCGCCTTGGCGCGTGCCCTGAAGCGGTGCAGCAGGGGCTCGGTATAGCCGCTCGGCTGCGCCACGCCCTCGAAGATCAGCGCACGCGCCGCCTGAAAGGCCAGGCTCTGCGCCTCGTGCCCGGCCATCGGCCGGTACAGCGGATCGCCGGCGTTCTGCGCATCGACCTTCGCCGCCATGCGGCGCAGCGCCGCGTCGACCTGATCGGGCGTGGCCACGCCGTGTAGCAGCCAGTTGGCGATGTGCTGCGAGGAGATGCGCAGCGTCGCGCGATCCTCCATCAGCCCGACATCGTGGATGTCAGGCACCTTGGAGCAGCCGACGCCCTGGTCGATCCAGCGGACCACATAGCCGAGGATGCCCTGGGCATTGTTGTCCAGCTCGCGCTCGATCTCCTCGGCGGTCCAGTTGCGTCCCTCCGCCAGCGGCACGGTCAGCAGATCGGCGAGCGGCGGCACCTCGGGCGGCAGCGCCCGCTGGCAGGCGGCGACGTCGACCTGGTGGTAGTGCGTCGCGTGCAGCGTCGCGGCAGCGGGGCTCGGCACCCAGGCGGTGGTGGCGCCGCTCTTGGGATGCGCGCTCTTCTGCGCGAGCATGTCCGCCATGCGATCGGGCGCCGCCCACATGCCCTTGCCGATCTGCGCGCGCCCCGCCAGCCCGCAATCAAGCCCGATGCGGACGTTGCGTGCCTCATAGGCGGCGATCCAGCGCGTTGCCTTCATCTCGCTCTTGGGCACCATCGCGCCGGCGTGCATGCTGGTGTGGATCTCGTCGCCGGTGCGATCGAGGAAGCCGGTATTGATGAAGAACAGCCGGTCCTTGAGCGCATGGATGCACGCGGCAAGATTGGCGGAGGTGCGCCGCTCCTCGTCCATCAGGCCGATCTTGATCGTGTTGGGCGCAAGGCCGAGCAGCCCTTCGACCGCGCCGTACAGCCGGTCGGCGAAGGCGCATTCCTCCGGCCCGTGCATCTTCGGCTTCACGACGTAGATCGACCCCGCGCGGCTGTTGCGGAAGCGGCCCAGGCCCTGCACGTCGTGCAGCCCGATCGCGCCGGTGACGATCGCATCGAGAATGCCCTCGGGCGCCTCGCCGCCATCGGGCAGCAGCACCGCCGGCGTGGTCATCAGGTGCCCGACATTGCGGACGAGCAGCAGCGCGCGGCCGGGGAGCGTGGTGCCGTCGGCGAGCACCCGATCGGGGGCCAGCGTACGAGTTAGGCTGCGGCCGTTCTTCTCGAACGTCTCGGCCAGATTGCCGTGCATCAGGCCGAGCCAATTGGCATAGCCCAGCACCTTGTCCTCGGCGTCGACCGCGGCGACGGAATCCTCGAGATCGATGATCGCGGTCAGTGCCGATTCGAGCAGGACATCGGCGATATGCTGGGGATCGTCGCGGCCGATCGGATGGCCGGGATCGCGCACGATCGCGAAGTGCAGGCCATGGGCGCCACGATAATAGATGGTCTGCCGGGCGCCCTCCGCCGTGCTGCCGATCTCGGTGGCGGACGGCAGCACCTGGTCGAGGAACGCCCGTGCCCAGGCGATCACCTGCGTGCCGCGCACCGCATCATAGCCGCCGGGGCTCGCCTCGCCGGGGATCGCATCGGTGCCGTACAGCGCGTCGTACAGACTGCCCCAGCGCGCATTGGCGGCGTTGAGCACGAAGCGGGCGTTGAGCGCCGGCACGACCAGCTGCGGCCCAGCGAGGGTCGCGATCTCCGCGTCGACATTGGCGGTGCCGATCGAGAACGGCGCGGGTTCGGGCACCAGATAGCCGATCTCGCGCAGAAAGGGCTCGTCCGCCGCCGCGCCGCTGGCCAGCCGCGCGTCGATCGCGGACTGCAACGCGTCGCGCTTCGCCAGCAGCGTGCGGTTTACCGGCGCATGCTCGGCGAAGATCGCTGCGACACCGGCCCAGAACCCGTCCGCATCGATGCCGAGCGGCGGCAGCACCGCCTCCTCGACGAAGCGCGCCAGCGTCGTGGCAACCTGCAGTCCGGCGCGATCGGTATAGTCGGTCAACGGAGTCCTCCTTGCGGTTCTTCGCTACACGCCTGGGGAGGGCCCACCCTGCTTACGCGAGGCCACGCCGCGCGATCAACCCCCGTCGAATGCCGTAGCCGCCGCTTCGATCCGCGCCAGCATTGCGGCGAGCAGCGCCTTCTCCTCCTCGGAAAAGCTTGCGAACAGCCGCCGCTCGAGCTCCAGCGCCTTGGGCGCGACCTGCTCGTAAAGCTGCCAACCCTCAGGTGTGAGGGCGACAAGGTGCGAGCGCTGGTCGATCGGATTCGCGGCACGTGCGATCAGCCCGCGCTCGACCAGGCCGATCGCGGCGCGACTCACCGTCACCTTGTCCATCCGAGTCCGGCCGCACAGCGCCTGCTGGCTCATCGCCCCGCCTTCGGCCAGCACCGCGACGAGACGCCATTCGGGAATGCGCAATCCGAAAAGGTTCCGATAGGCGGTGGCGACGGCGTCCGACACCGCGTTGGAGGCAATGGACATCTGATACGGAAGAAAGTCGTTCAATTTCAACGCGTTCATTTACCCCCCTAAGATCCAGTTAACCTTTACGCATGTGACAACGCTGGCAGGTTGCAATTTTTGCAATGATACCGGTAACAGTTCGCACTTGCAGCAGATGCCCCTGCGGTGCAGAAAGATCGGGCCTTTCAGGCATCCTCTCCTAAGACTTTCAAAGGCCGTCCTTCGGGGCGGCCTTTTTTTTGGCCTGCGTCTGGCCGGGGATCAATGCTCGATCGGTGCAAGCTGCCACGTCGGCACCTCCCCGGATGAAGTCGCTGGCGGCACAAGCTGCGGGGCGAGCCACACCGCCCAGGCGCCGAGCGCCAGCATCACGCCAAAGGGCAGCCGGTCGCTTGCCCGCACGCGCCGCCCCACCACCAACAGCGCCAGCACCGCGGCCAGCCCGATCAGGCTCGCGGCGAGCAGCACCATCGGCAGATTCTCCCAGCCAAGCCAGCAGCCGATCGCCCCGAACAGCTTGGGGTCTCCCCCGCCCAATCCTTGCCGCCCGCGCAGCGCCTTGTAGCCCCGCGCCACCAGCCACAGCACCGCGAAGCCGGCGATCCCGCCGATCACGCGCTCGGGCAGCGGCGCGCCGATGCCCATTGCTCCGACGCCAAGCCCGACAAGGGCGAGCGCCGCATTGAGACCGTTCGGCAACCAGAACGCCGCAAGGTCCAGCGCTGCCAGCGCCAGCAGCAACCACCCGAACACCGCGCCCGCGGCTCCCTCGACGCCCGGCGCGGCGAGCCCGGCGATGCCGCCGATCGCCAACCCCAAGACCTCGGTCAACCAGTGGCTGGGCGCGATGCGAGCCGAGCAGTGGCTGCACCGCCCCCGCTGCACGAGATAGCTGAGTACCGGCACCAGCTCGGCCGCACCGAGCGGGGTACCGCAGGAATCGCAGGCCGAGCGCCCGCGGGCGACGCTCCGCCCCTCCGGCCAGCGGATCGCGATCGTGGCGATGAAGCTGCCGAACACCGCGCCGAGCACGCCGAGCAGGATCGGCCACCCCCAGAGTTCCAGCGGTGTCATGCGGGGTTCGCACGCCGAGCGGGGCGTCGCATTCGAGGAGGTCGGCAAGCGGTACGCACGGCACTCTTCCTGCGGGAACGTCCCGGCTTTTGCAAACCCGCCGCCGACGCCCTAGATCAGCGCCAAACATCGAGAGGAACCTGCATGTCCGCCGACCCCATCGTCATCCTGTCCTATGCCCGCACGCCGATGGGGAGCTTTCAGGGCAGCCTCGGCGACGCCTCCGCCACCGATCTCGGCGCTACCGCCGTCGGCGCCGCGGTGGAGCGCGCGGGACTCAAGGGCGACGCGATCGAGCGCATCTATATGGGGTGCGTGCTCCCCGCCGGGCTCGGCCAGGCCCCTGCCCGCCAGGCTGCCCTCAAGGCCGGGCTGCCCCAGCACATCGAGGCGACGACGATCAACAAGATGTGCGGATCGGGCATGCAGGCGACGATCATGGCCGCCGAGGCGCTCGCCGCCGGTTCGGTCGACCTGCTGATCGCCGGCGGCATGGAGAGCATGACCAATGCGCCCTATCTCTCGATGCGCCACCGCAGCGGCGCACGGATCGGGCATGACGTGCTCAAGGATCACATGTTCCTCGACGGGCTGGAGGACGCCTATGAGCCCGGCCGGCTGATGGGCAGCTTCGCCGAGGAGACGGCCAAGGAATATCAGTTCACCCGCGAGGCGCAGGACGCCTTCGCCATCGCCAGCCTGGAGCGCGCCAAGGCGGCGCAGACCGGCGGCGCGTTCGATCGCGAGATCGTCCCCGTCGAGCTGCAGGGTCGCAAGGGCGTGGTGACGGTGGCGCTCGACGAGCAACCGACCAAGGCCGATCCGGCCAAGATCCCGACGCTCAAGCCCGCCTTCGCCAAGGACGGCACGATCACCGCGGCGAATGCCTCCTCGATCTCGGACGGCGCGGCGGCGCTGGTGCTGGCGCGCGCCTCCGTGGCGGAAAAGCTGGGGCTGACGCCGATCGCGCGGATCGTGAGCCATGCGGCCCACGCGCACGCGCCCGCTCGCTTCACGACGGCGCCGGTGTTCGCGATGCGCAAGGCGCTGGAAAAGGCGGGCTGGGAAACCGGCGATGTCGACCTGTTCGAAGTCAATGAGGCGTTCGCCTGCGTGACGATGATCGCGATGCAGGAACTCGGCCTCGGCCATGACGCGGTGAACATCCATGGCGGCGCCTGCGCGCTCGGCCACCCGATCGGCGCGAGCGGCGCGCGGGTTCTGGCGACGCTGCTGTCGGCACTGGAGACCCAAGGCCAGAAGCGCGGGCTTGCCTCGCTCTGCATCGGCGGCGGCGAGGCTACCGCGGTCGCGGTGGAACTGATGGATTGATGCACTCTTCGTAAGCCCCTCCTCCTTGGAGGAGGGGTTTGGGGGTGGAGGGATTCCAGAACGCAAGTTGGTCTCGGTGAGACACAGCCCCACCCCAACCCCTCCCCTGAAGGGGAGGGGCTTAAGGGAAGTATTTACCGCACCGTCTCGCCGGGATCGGTCCCCCAGATCCGCGCCTGCTCGACATAACCCGCACGGCCACCGGCATCGAACCAGCACCAGCCGCCGCTGCACGCGCTGATCTTGCCGACCACACCCGGCGCCGCGCGCCAGCTAATGTGCGAATCGCCCGAGGGGCTGCTGTGCAGTTCCGCAACGCCGCCCGCGACGATGGCGGTCCGCTTGTCGTCGAGCAGATTGGCCTGCATCCAGCCCTCTGCCCCATCGGGATCGCGGACCTTCACCCAGGCCCCATAGCTGGCGAGCACCTTGATCGGCAGCCCGCGCCGCTGGTAGAACCAATTGGTCGGATAGTTGCGCCCCGGCCCGGTGCGCATCCGCGCCTTGCTGGCCTTGAGCGAGGCATAATAAGGCGGCTTGCGCTCCGCATGCGCGGGGGTGGCCAGGGCGACGAGCGCCAGGGCTGCGATACCGATCGAGAAACACCGCTGCTGCATGCCGCGTCTATCGACCAGCCGGCCTCGCGCTTCAACCGTTGACTGTATCCGCGCCACCGGCCAATCCTTTGCCATGGCCGATCCCAAGCGACCGTCCCGCCCCCGGGTGATCCTCACCCGCGCGCTGCCGCAAGCCAGCGAGGCGCGGATGGCGGCGTTGTTCGACTCGGTCCCGAATTCCGACGATGTGCCGATGGACGGAGCCGCGATCGCCGCCGCCATGGCCGATGCGGACGTGCTGGTGCCGACGGTCACCGACCGCATTACCGCCGACCTCCTCGCCGCCGCACCCGAACGCCTGCGGCTGATCGCCAATTACGGCGCGGGCGTCGGCCATATCGACCTCAAGGCAGCGCGCGCTCGCGGGATCATCGTCACCAACACCCCGGGCGTGCTGACCGACGATACCGCCGACATGGCGATGGCGCTGATCCTCGCCGTGCCGCGACGGCTGGTCGAAGGCGACAAGCTCGTCCGTTCGGGCGCCTGGCGCGGCTGGAGCCCTACCAGCATGCGCGGCCACCGGATCGGCGGGCGCAAGCTCGGCATCCTCGGCATGGGGCGGATCGGCCAGGCCGTCGCGCAGCGCGCGCGGGCGTTCGGGCTGCAGATCCATTATCACGGGCGGCACCGCGTCCACGAGGTGCTGGAGCACCAGCTGGGCGCGACCTATCACGCCGATCTCGACGCGATGCTCGAAGCGATCGACATCCTGACGATCCACACGCCGCATACCGCCACCACCAGCGGGCTGATCGATGCGCGGCGGCTGGACCTGCTCGGGCCCGACGCTTGGCTGGTCAACACCGCGCGCGGCGAGATCGTCGATCCGCAAGCGCTGGTGACCGCGCTGCAGGAGCGCCGGATCGCAGGCGCCGGGCTCGACGTCTATGTCGACGAGCCCAAGGTCGACCCGCGACTGATGGGGCTGGAGAATGTCGTGCTGCTGCCGCACCTCGGCTCGGCGACCTTCGAGGCGCGCGAGGCGATGGGGATGAAGGTCATCGCCAATATCCGCAGCTGGGCGGACGGGCATCGCCCCCCGGACCAGGTGTTCGAGGGGTGGTTGTAATCAACCATTTCTAAGCCCCTCCTCCTTGGAGGAGGGGTTGGGGGTGGAGGGATTCCAGACCATCTGTTGGTCTCGGTGAGACACTGCCCCACCCCAACCCCTCTCCTGAAGGGGAGGGGCTAGAAGTGTGTTCCTCAATCCCCGGTCAGGATCCGGTCCACCAGCTGCTTCACCGTCGGCACGAACCCGTTCGAATAGAAGGGATCGCGCTTGAAGTTGTACGCGGCATGGCCGGCGAACATCAGGTTCTGGTCGGTATCGCCGCCATGGGCGATGTCCTGCAGCGTCTTCTGGATGCAGAAGCTGCGCGGATCGGCCAACCGGCCGGTCGAGTTGGTCTCGGTGTCCGCCCAGGACGAGAACTGGCACTGGCTGAGGCAGCCCATGCAGTCGGCCTGGTCCTTGCGGATGATCTGCTGGTCCTCGAGGGTCACGAACACCAGCGTGTTGTCCGGCGTCTTGAGCGCGCTGGTGAAGCCCAGGCCGTGCCATTCGCGCGCGCGCAGCAGGTCGTTGCGCGTCACCCAGAAATTCTTGCCCTTCACGCCCACGTCGAGCTGGAAGGTGTGATCCCCCGCCGCCTCGGTCGAATAGGGGATCTGGCGCTCGCTGCGGGCCTCGAGATGGCGCAGGAACGGATTGCGCACCGCGCTGGAATAGAAGCCGGTCGGCGAGAAGCGGTGCAGCAGCACGTCGCCTTCGTCGATCTCCATCAGCTTGGCCTTCCAGCCCTCCGGGATCGGGCTTTCCTGCGTGAGCAGCGGACGCGTACCGAACTGGAAGGCGATCGCACCCAGCTCGGGATTGTCGATCCAGTCGTTCCAGTCGCGCAGATACCAGACGCCGCCGGCCATCACGATCGGCACACTGTCCGGCAACCCGCCTTCGCGCATCACTTCGCGCAGCGCCTTGACGCGCGGATAGGGATCCTGCGGGGCGCGCGGGTCCTCGGCGTTGGACAGGCCGTTATGGCCGCCGGCGAGCCAGGGGTCCTCATAGACCACCGCCGCCAGCCATTCCTGCGCCTTCGAATAGGCCCGCTTCCACAGCGCACGGAAGGCGCGGCCGGAGCTGACGATCGGCAGGTAGCTCACCTCGTGGTGCGCGGCGATCTCGCTGAGCTTGTACGGCATGCCCGCGCCGCAGGTGACGCCGGCCACCATGCCCCTGGTCCGCTCCAGCACGCCCTGCAGGACGCGCTGCGCGCCGCCCATTTCCCAGAGCACGTTGATGTTGATCGCACCCTTGCCGCCGGCGATCTCGAAGGCGCGCTTCACCTGCTGGACGGCGCCTTCGATCGCGTACTGGATCAGCTCTTCGTGGCGCTCGCGGCGCGTGAGGGCACGGTAGATCTGCGGGATGATCTTGCCATCCGCGTCATAGCTGTCGGCGTTGACCGCGCTGACCGTGCCGATACCGCCGGCGGCCGCCCAGGCCCCCGCGCTTGCATGGTTGGTCGCTGCGACGCCCTTCCCACCCTCGACCAGCGGCCAAACCTCGCGACCGTTGTAGTTGATGGGCGAAAGACCCTTGAACACATTGCCTCCACAAAAATTGCCGCGCGACGCTAGCCGGATCGGCCGCGACAAGCGAGTAACAAATGCTGGCCTCAGCCCAGCGCGCCCGGCCGCCCCATCGCCTGGGCATAGAGCCGCGCATAGGCCGCGACCATCTCAGCCTCGTCGTACAACGCGGATACACGCAGACGGTTCGCCTCGCCGACGCGCTTCCGTTCGTCCGGGTGCTGCGCCAGGATGTCGAGCCGATCCCGCAGCGAAACTTCGGTCCGATCGGCGGAAAGATATCGCTGATTGGGTTCGGAGACCATTGCCGCAATATCCCCTACCTGCGGCGCGACGATCGGCAGCCCCGCCGCCATCGCCTCCAGCACGGAAACCGGCGCCTGCTCGCTCTTCGACGACAGCGCGAAGATATCGAACAGCCCCAGATAGCGATGCGGATTGGCGATGAAGCCGGGCAGGAACACCTGATCCTCGATCGCCATCGCCTCGGCCTGGTCGAGGATCGCCTGGCGCTCGGGCCCCTCCCCAAGGATCACCAGCTTGAAGCGCGAGCTCATGCCGGCGGCAGCGCGGACCAGCATCGGCAGATCCTTCACCGGCCGCAGCCCGGCCAGGCAGCCGATGAACACCTCACCCTTGCGGCGCTTCTCCAGCATCGGAAGCAGCGACGGGTCGAGACGGCCGCTGTAGCGCGCGGTCGGCACGCCATTGGCGATCCGCACCAGCCGCTCCGCTGGCTGCTTCCAGAACCTGGTCGCGACCTGTTCGAGCTTTTCGGAGGGCACCACCAGCGCATTGGCGGCGGGCAGTGCCATCCGGCGATACATGTTGCGCACGGTGCTCAACTTCTCCGCCTCGTCGGCGTTGAACCCGTCCTCGTGGTGGATGATCGGTGGCAGGCCCTTGCCGAACACCCGCGCCGCCATCACCCCGTCGATCGCGCCCCAGTTATAGGTGAGCACCAGGTCGAAGCGCCGCATGAAGCGCGCGATCTCCTCGTAGCGCTTGACCGAGGGCTTGCCGCTGAGCGGCGGCGGATCGAGCGCGATCTCGTATTTGATGTGCTTGTCGATCGCCTCGCGCGCGCCGAGCTGGTCGGGCATCGCCGAGACGATGGTGTGCCGCGCGCGGTCGCCGAACGCGTTCATCAGCTGCACCGCCCGCGCTTCCTTGCCGCCGAGCGCGAAGGTCGAATGAAGATGGAGGATGTGGATCGACATGGGGGCCGGGGTGTAGCGGGCGATTGCGGCGGCGTCATCCGTTAGGATGCGGTCACGCGAGATCGTCGGGCTAGCTGGCCCTCGCGCGCGTGCGCCGCTACAGCCTGCGCCATGCAAGGCCTGCCCCGCCGATGAGCGACACCACCCCGCCCGCCCCCCGCCACGGCGGCTGGATCATCGCGGCTTGCATGTGCGCCTCCAGCCTCGCCTTTCTGGACGGATCGGTGACCAATGTCGCCTTGCCGACGATCGGCAGGACGCTGGCTGCCGACCCGGCGACGCTGCCCTGGATCATCAACGCCTATCTCCTCCCGCTGTCCGCGCTGCTGCTGTTCGGGGGCGCTACCGGCGACTATTTCGGCCGCCGCCGGATGCTGGTCCTTGGCGTTATGATCTTCGCGCTCGCCTCGCTCGGCTGCGCGCTTTCGAAGGGCACCGACCTGCTGCTCGCCTCGCGGGCATTGCAGGGAGTCGGCGCGGCGATCCTGATGCCCAACAGCCTCGGCCTGCTCGGCAGCAGCTTCCACGGCGAGGCGCGCGGCCGCGCGATCGGCACCTGGGCCTCGGCCGGCGCGATCGCCTCCGCCGTCGGACCGCCGCTCGGCGGCTGGCTGGTCAACGCCGTCGGCTGGCGTGCGATCTTCTACCTCAACCTGCCCGTCGCCGCCGCGGCGATCGCGATCGCCTGGCGGTTCGTGCCCGAGAGCCCGCGTGGCAAGGGCGGGCTCGACTGGCTGGGCGCGGCGCTCGCCACCGCAGGGCTGGGCAGCCTGACCTGGGCGCTGACCCTCTGGTCGAGCAGCCATGCCGTCTCCACGCAATCCACCATCGGCCTGGTGGGTGGCGTCGCGCTGCTCGGCGGATTCGTGCTCCATCAGCACCGGCTGGGGGAGCGCGCGATGATGCCGCTGGCGCTGTTCGGCTCGCTGCCCTTCGTCGGCCTCACCGTGCTGACGCTGCTGCTCTATGGCGCACTGGGCGGGCTGATCCTGCTGCTGCCCTATCTGCTGATCGTCGGTGGCGGCTATCCGCCGGCGCAGGCCGGAGTCGCCCTCCTTCCCTTTTCGATCGTGATCGGCATTTCCTCGCGCTTCGCCGGGCGATTGGCGGCGCGGATCGGCGGGCGTTGGCCGCTCTCGGTCGGGCCGATCGTGACGGGCATCGGCTTCTGGCTGCTCTCGGGCGCCGACCCGCAGGCGAGCTATTGGACGAGCATCCTGCCGGGGATGCTGGTGCTGTCGCTCGGCATGGCGGGCGCGGTGGCCCCGCTGACCACGGCGGTGCTCGCCTCGGTCGACGATCGCTTCACCGGCACCGCCTCGGGCTTCAACAGCGCCATTGCGCGGACCGGCGGCCTGGTCGCGACCGCGCTTGCCGGCGCGGTGCTGTCGCAGACCGGCGCGGCGCTGGTCGGCGGATTCCACGTCGCCGCGCTGGTGTGCGCGGGGTTGGCCGTCGCAGCGGGCGTGACGGCGTTCCTCACGCTCAAGGCGTGAAGCGCCGCCGCGACTCAGGCAGCCCCGAGGAGGGAGCCCTGCACCTGGCCCGGCGCGCGGCACTCACGGCTCAGAGTTCGGCCAGCGCCAACTCGGTCTCGCGAATGGCCTTGGGGGAGCCGACGTCGAACCACAGGCCCTGATGCACTGCGCCCCACAAGCGCCCGGCCTTGATCGCGCGGTCCCAGAACAGATTGGTCGAGAACGGCCCTTCGGGCCAGTCGCGGATCACCCGCGGCGACAGGATCTGGATGCCGGTGAACACGAACGGCGCCAGCCGGCCCGGCTTGCGGCGCTCGGTGATCCGCCCGAAGGCATCCAGCCGGAAGTCGCCCTGCCCACGGTGGCAGGTCGCGCGCGCCAGCGGCACCAGCAGCAGCAGCGCATCCATCCTGGCGTCGTCCCACTGCGCCGCTAGTAGCCGGATCGCATCGCTGGGGCCGTCCACCCACAGATTGTCGCTGTTGACGCACAGGAAGGGCGCGTCGCCCAGCAGGTCGCGCGCCTGGACGAGGCCGCCGCCGGTCTCCAGCAGCTGCTTGCGCTCGTCCGAGATCCGCAGTTCCATGCCCTTCACCCGCGCGCGCAGATGCGCCTCGAGCTGGTCGGCGAGGTAATGGACGTTGACCACCGCGCGCTCGACCCCGGCCGCCGCCAGCCGATCGAAGACATGGTCGATCAGCGGCTTGCCGGCGACGTCGATCAGCGGCTTGGGCCGGGTGACGGTGAGCGGGCGCATCCGCTTGCCGAGGCCGGCGGCCATCACCATCGCGGTCTTCGGCACCGGCGCCGCCGGCTGCGGGCGGAGCGAATAGATCGTCATGCCGCCACCTGCATCGGATCGCCGCGCTTCTCGGGCGGTACATTGGCCGCGAACCAGTCTGCCACCGGCTTGAGCGCGGGATGGGCGAGGTCGCGCTCGAGATAGGCCCATACGCGCGGGCAGAGCGACGGGTAGCGCGGCTTGCCGTCGCGCTTCCACAGCCGGGTGAAGATGCCGAGGATCTTCGCGTTCCGCTGGGCGCCGAGCACATGATAGGCGATGTCGAACGCCTCCCCCGCCCCGGTGGCGTCACGGTAATGGGCCAGCATCGCCGCCTCGGTTGCCGCGGGCACGTCGCGGCGTGCATCCTGGAGCAGCGAGACGAGGTCATAGGCAGGATGGCCGGCGAGCGCGTCCTGGAAGTCGAGCAGTCCCAAGCCTTCGCCACCTTCGATCAGCATCAGATTCTCGGCATGGTAGTCGCGCAGCACCGTGACGGGGCGATGACCACCGAGCAGCGGCACCAGCACCGCATCCCAGGCATCGCGATAGCCGGCCGCATCCACCTCCAGCCCGACGGCGGGGCAATACCATTCGACGAACAGCCCGGCTTCGCGCTGATAGACGGCGAGGTCGTACGGCGCCTCCACCCCCGCCGGCGCATCGTGCAGGCGCACCAGCAGGTCCACCGCGGCGCCGTACAGGCCCAGCTCGCGCGCGGGCTCGGCATCCACCGTCTCGCGCAGCCGCACGTCGCCGAAATCCTCAAGCAGCACCAGGCCCTGCGCCAGGTCCTCGTGAAGGACCGCGGGTGCGGCAAAGCCATGATCGCTCAGCCAGCGCGCGACCGCCAGGAACGGGCGCGGATCCTCGTGCGGCGGCGGCGCGTCCATCAGGATCGCGCTGCGGCTACCGTCCACCACGCGGAAATAGCGGCGGAACGAGGCGTCGCCGGCGACGGGGAGGATGTCTGCTCCCGCCCAACCGGCGGAAGCGAGGAAAGCGGGCGCCGCGGGCGGCGGAGTCATGTCAACGGCCATCGGCCTTCCCATGCCGCCGGCACGCGCGCTGTCAAGGCGCGGGTGCCATCCGCCGCGACCGCCAGCGTCAGCCACAAGGCGTCGTGCCATGCCGAGGCGGGCAGCCGCTCGGGCCATTCGACCAGCAGCAGCGAATCATCGCGCGCATCGTCGAGCCCCAGTTCCTCCGCCTCGTCCGGATCCTCGATCCGGTACAGGTCGACGTGCAGCACCGGCAGCCGCACCTCGGGAACGTCATAGGGCTGGACGATCGCGAAGCTCGGCGAGGGTGCCTCGCCCTCCAGCCCAAGCGCCGCGAGCAGCCCCCGCGCGATGCTGGTCTTGCCCGCCCCCAAGGGCCCCGACAGCGCGATGACGTCGCCGGGGCCGACGACGGCCGCGAGCTTGGCGCCCAACGCCAGCGCCTCTTCGAGCGAGGCGAGCAGGAGGGTTTCGGCCGTCATGGGTTCGCGATGCCCTTGTTCCAAAACACGCCGTCATCCCCGCGCAGGCGGGGATTCATTGGCGCTGATACTGCGGTTCTTTCCCCAAGCGCACAGGCGAATGGATCCCCGCCTTCGCGGGGATGACGGCGGGTGCGGGGGGAGCATGGTATCGAAACGCCCGTCGTGCTGCTCCTCATCCGCGCGGCAACTCCACCGTGACGAGCGTCCCCTGCCCCGGCTCGGAGATCAGCTCGATCCGCCCGCCATGCGCCTCGACGAACTGCTTGGCGAGCGGCAGGCCCAGCCCCAGCGCGCGATCGCCGCCGCGCGAGGTGCCGACCTGCGCGAACCGGTCGAACGCCCGCGCCACCGCCTCGGGCGGCATGCCGGGGCCGTCGTCGCTGACGATCACCCGCGCGACCCGCGCATTGCCGTCGAGATGGAGCAGCACGCGGCCGCCCTCGGACGTATGCGATACCGCGTGGCGCAGCAGATGCTCGACGGTCTGGCGAATGCGCCGGGCATCGCCCTGGACCACGCCCGCCGTCCCCGCATCCTCGATCACCAGCTCGATCGCCTTGCCCTTGGCGAGCGGCGCGATCACGTCCGCCGCGCTGGTGGCGGCAAGCTCGACGTCCACCGTCTCGCGCTCGATCGGCTGGCCTTCGCTCTGGGTGAGGTCGAGCACGTCGTCGATCAGCCCGCCCAGCCGATCCACCGACATCAGGATCGCCTCGACATATTCCTTGCCGTCGGCGCTCAGCTTGCCGGCAAACCCGCCCTGCAACATCTCGCCGAACCCCTTGATCGAGGTGAGCGGCGTGCGCAGCTCATAGCTCATATTGGCGACGAAGGCGGTGCGGACGCGGTCGGCCGCTTCCAGCGCCTCGTTGCGGTCGCGCAGCGCGCGCTCCACGCGCTGACGATCGGTGGTGTCGAGCATCGTCACCAGCGCATTGCCGTCGGGCAGCGGCACCGCCGCGATGTCGAAATGGCGGCCATTGGCGAAGGTGATGCTGGAGCCGCGTTGCTGGCGGTCCTTGGCGGCGAGCCGGATCAGGTCGCCGATGATCTCGGCGCGCGCCGCATTGACCAGCTTGCCGCCTGCCGCCTTGACGATCGTGGCGATCTGCGGGTGCCCGTCGAGGAAGCCGTCCTCGAAGCCCCAGACCTGGCGGAACTTGCGGTTCCACAGCTGCAGCCGCCCCTTGCCGAACACCGCGACCGCCTCGGCCAGGCTGTCCAGCGTCGCGGTGCGGACCTGCTGCATCTCGCCATGCTCGCGCTGGAGTTCGAGCTGTTGCGTCTGATCCTCGAAGATCAGCAGCAGCCCGCCTTCGGGCAGCGGCTGGGCGACGACGCGGAGATGGGTGGTGCCGATGCTCCAGCTTTCCTCCACCGCATCGGGCGCGGTGAACCATTCGCGGCGCTCGGCCTTCCAATGGGGGAAATCGCGCACGTCGGGCAGCTTGCGCGCCTCGCGCATCCGCTCGAGCACGCGGTCGAACTCCGGCCGATCCGCCAGCCACTCGTTCTTCATCGCGAACAGGCGGCGGAAGGGCTGGTTGCAGAACACCAGGCTGCGGTCCGAGCCGAACTGCGCGACGCCGGCGGACATCCGGTCGAGCATCGCCCGCTGCGCCTCGGCGAAGCGCTTGAGGCCGCCGCGGGCGCGCTCCAGCTCCTCGATGTCGACGGCGAAGCCGGCGATCCCGCCGGTGGGCAGCGGCACGTCGTGAAGGCGCAGCATCCGCCGAGCGCCCGCAATGGTAGCAGGCATCGCCGCCGATTGCGGCTCCTGCGTATCACGCGCGATCGCGGCGTTGGCGAGCGGACCGCCCAGCCCCGCCCCGTCGACCAGTTCCACCCCGCGCGACACCACGTCCTCGGCGTCGCGCCCCTCGACGGCGCGGACATAGGCGGTGTTGACCATCAGCAGCCGCAGATCGGGTCCGCGATACCACATCGGCATCGGCGCCGCCTCGATCAGTGCGGTGAGCGCGTCGAAGGCGGCGCGCAGCCGATCGGCTTCGCGTTCCAGCGAGCCGACTTCGGCCTGGCTGTCGGTCGCGTCCAGCACCCAGAGCAGCACACTGCCTGGCGTCTCGACCGCCTCCGATGCGCGCTCGCCGAGCACCAGCAGCATCCGCTCGGAGCCGCGCACCGGCAGCGAGAGGCGGAAGGATTGCCCGGCCCGCTGTGCGGCCTCCACCTGCTCGCCAAGCAGGGCGACGTCTTCGGGATCGAGCCCCGAATCCTTTTGCGACAGGCGGGCGAGCGATTCGACGGGGCCCTCCAGCCCCAGCCAGGCGGCGAGGCGCGGCGACATCTCGATCCGGCCATCGGCGCGCACCAGCATCGGCAGCGCCGGCGAGGTACGGGCGAAACGGAGCAGCCGCCGGTTCTGCTCATAGGCGGTGCGCGCAGCGGCCCGCGCGGCCAGCCCGGCATAGAGCGCCCACACTGCCGCGATCAGCACGAACGCCAGCACCGCGCCGACAATGGCCGCGCCACTCTGCGAAAGTACGATCATCGGGGAAGACGCCGGCAAGCCATCGTCCCACCTTTAGGCGAAGGCGCCCCCATACGAAAAGGGGCCCGGCGATGCCGAGCCCCTTCCGCACCTGTTTTCTGGCCTCGGCTCAGAACTTCACGCTCGCAGCCACGCGCGCATAACGCCCGAGGATGCCGGAGAAGTAGGTAGTCGTTCCTGCACCAGCCGGCGCCGGGAAAGGCGGCTTCACGTCGAACACATTGTCGACGATCAGCTTCATGCCGAACTGCTGGTTCACGCGCACGCCCAGCGTCGCGTTGAACACCCACCAATCGCTCACGCCCATGATGTTGCGGGCATTAGCTGCCTCGTCGACGTCATAGGCGCCCTTGCCGATATACTGGGCCTGGATCAGGCCGTTGAACCGGTCGCCCTCATAGGTGAGGTTGGCGGTACCCGAATGGTGCGGATAGCCGATCTCGCCCGCGAGATGGTTGATGTCGCCGATGCCGACGCGCTGCTGCAGCTTGTCCCGGTAGAAATAATTCACCGACAGCCCAGCGACGCCGTTGCTCGACATGCCGAGGCGCGACAGCGGCAGGCGATAGGCGGCGGTTACCGTCAGGCCCGTCGTCTCGTAGGACGAGGCGTTGTAATAGCCTTCCTGGATGCCGGTGATCTGGCCGTTGGCATCGCGCGTGACGAGGCCGCAGAAGCTGTTCGGATAGGCCGACGAATCATAGCAGGCGTTGAGGATGTCGTCGCCGCCCAGCGAGACGATCGCGTCCTTCAGCTTGATATTGATCCAGTCGACCGCCACCGTCAGGCTCTTGGCGAAGCGCGGCTGCACGATCGCGCCGACCGTCCAGCTGTTCGCCACTTCGTTGCGCAGCCCCGGATTGCCCGAGACCGTCACCGGAATGGTGAAGTTGCTGTAGTTGGACACGAAGCTGGTCGGGTCGATGCCGGCGGCGCGGCAGTTCGCCTGGCGCACCGACGGGTTCGGACCGCTGGTCGAATAGTTCGCGTCGCAAGGATCGCGGCCGTTGTCGAACGCACGCGAGGTCGGGTTGAACGCCTCGGTGATCGCGGGCGAGCGGATCGAGCGCGTATAGTTGCCGCGGAAGGTCAGGTCCGAGATGAAGCCGAGGCGGCCACCCGCGGTCCAGGCCCAGTCGCCGCCCGAAAGCGAGTTGTCGACATAGCGGGCCGCGCCGTCGAACTCGACGGTCTTCAGCCAGCTGACGCCGTTCTGCGCGGTGACGAACGGAATGACGAGCTCGCCGAACGCCTCGTTGGTGTGGAAGCGGCCGCTGATCGGATCGATCGGGATGCTACGGCCATATTGGGTGCGCGTGCCGTCGCCATTGTCCTGGCCGTAATAGAAGCTGCCCGGATCGAACGAGGTCTTCTCGCGGCGATGCTCATAGCCCGCCGAGATGCTGACGTCGTTGCCGAACAGCTTGGCCACGGCGCCCGTGACGTTGGCGTTGAACACCAGCTGCTCGTTGGTCGAGACCGGACGCGCGATCGCGAAGATATAGTCGCGCGCGGCCTGGCTCGCCTGGCCCGAGCCGAGGACGTTCAGCGGTGCGCAGGTCTTGCTGATCGTGTCGGCGGTCGAGTTGGTCACGCCGGGGCGGCAGGTGATGTTGCCGTTGGCGTCGGCGACGGCATCGATCGCGTTGAAGAAATTCTGGTTGTCGAGCTCGTAGTTTCGGCCGCGGGTCTGCGACCGGCCATAGTTGGCCGATGCTTCCCAGGTGAAGTTGCGATCGCCGATGCCGAAATCGCCCGCGAGGCCGCCGACGAAGCGATAGGTCTCGATCCGCGCTTCGGCGCGGCCGGTGGTGAGGTCGTTGAGCGCGCGGCCGACATAGAATTCGTTCTGGCCGGCCGGCAGCTGCGAGGCGATCGTCGCCCGGTCGGCCGCGTTCAGATAGGGATTGTTGAGCGAGACGATCAGGTTGCCGTCGGGGGTGCCGGCATCGTCGAACAGCGCGGTATTGTAGTTAGGCTGGTCGATCAGGTTCACGCCCTTGGTGTGCGTGTACCAGCCCTCGCCGAAGAAGCGGACGTGATCGGTGAAGGCATAGTTGAGCTGGGCGCTGGCGATGTAGCGCTCCGAGCTGGTCAGCAGGTTGCTCTGCGCCGGCAGGTTGAAGCCGTTGCCGCCGCTGCTGATATAGCCCTGCCGCAGCACGGTGCCGAGATCGAGCGGCACCAGCGTGCCGTTGGGCCCGAACTGCAGATACTGGCCCGCGGCGTTCTGAAGGCCGGAGCGCTGCACCGAATAGTCGTCATCGACGAACGGCACACCGCCCGAGGTGAACGCCGAATAGCGCTGCTGCGGGTAGAGCAGGCGCGCGAACGGCGATCCCGCCGACGCCGGCGGCGTGCCGAAGAAATTGCCGCGCGCGGTGACCGCGCGATCATTGGCGACGATGCCGGTGGTGTGGTTGTACTCGCCCGACACCACGATGTTGCCGCGGCCCTCGGCGAAGTTCTTGCCAGCCAGGAAGTTCAGCCGTGCCTCGGGCGCGTCGCCGCGCTCGGAGACGCCGTACTGGCCGCCGACCTCGAGCCCTTGATAGTCCTTCTTGAGGATGATGTTGACGGTACCGGCGATCGCATCCGAGCCATAGATCGGCGCACCGCCGATCGCGACGGTTTCGATGCGCTGGACCAGCGTGGTCGGGATGTTGTTGAGATCGACCTGGGTACCCGGGTTAACCGGGCCGAAGATGCTGGCCGTGTTCGACGAGACGAAGCGGCGGCCGTTCACCAGCACCAGCGTGCGCTGGGTGCCGAGCCCGAAAAAGTCGACGAAGGTCTGCGACGGGCCGAACGAGGACTGCGCACCGACCGAGCTGTTGCCCGGCGGGCCGAAGGCGGGGATTTCGCGCAGCGCCTGGCCGACATTGGTGTAGCCGCGCGACTCGATCTGCGCGGCGCCGACCACCTGGGTCGGCTGCACCGTATCGAACTCAGGGCGCGCGATGCGCGAGCCGGTCACGACGATTTCTGTCGGCTCCTGGGCAGGCGCTGCCCCATCCTGCGCCGTGCCGGTGCTGGTCTGGGCCAGAGCGGGTGTGGCGAGGTGCGCGAACGCGAGGACGGCGGCCGAAGCCGTGAAACGCAGGCCGGGAACGCGGCCGGAAACACTGAAACGCATCTATGAACCCCTTTTTGCACGCTTCTAATGATGCTGCCGCCGGTCGAACCCATTGTTGCATCTGGGGTTTTGCCGAAGTTGCAGGCACGTTTCCGAAAACGCGCGAAAGGACGGGCAGGATGCGCGGGGCGACACATTGGGCACGGTTTTTCCGGCACCGTTGCTTGCATGCAACACGAACGTAACATGCCTGCAGTGCAGCAAAAAGGCCGCCCCCTGCCGGGGACGGCCCTTCTGAACGCCGAACTGTCCAGACGGATCAGTAGCGGTAATGGTCCGGCTTGAACGGGCCTTCGACCGGCACGCCGATGTACGAAGCCTGCTTCTCGCTCAGCTTCGACAGGTGCACGCCCAGCTTCTCGAGGTGAAGCGCGGCGACCTTCTCGTCGAGGTGCTTCGGCAGGACGTAGACTTCGTTCTTGTAGTTCTCGCCCTTGGTCCAGAGCTCGATCTGCGCCAGCGTCTGGTTGGTGAAGCTGGCCGACATCACGAAGCTCGGGTGGCCGGTGGCGCAGCCAAGGTTCACCAAGCGGCCCTTGGCGAGGACGATGATCTGCTTGCCGTCCGGGAACTCGACCAGGTCGGTGCCCGGCTTCACTTCGGTCCACTTGTAGTTCGACAGCGCCGAGATCTGGATCTCGCTGTCGAAGTGGCCGATGTTGCAGACGATCGACATCGGCTTCATCGCCTTCATGTGATCGGCGGTGATCACGTCGGCGTTACCCGTGGCGGTCACGAAGATGTCGGCGCGCTTGACGGCCTCGTCCATGGTGACGACCTCGAAGCCTTCCATCGCCGCCTGCAGCGCGCAGATCGGATCGATCTCGGTCACGAGCACGCGGGCGCCGCCGTTGCGCAGCGACTGGGCCGAGCCCTTGCCCACGTCACCGAAGCCGGCAACCGCGGCAACCTTGCCGGCGAGCATCACGTCGGTGGCGCGACGGATCGCGTCGACCAGCGATTCCTTGCAGCCATAGAGATTGTCGAACTTCGACTTGGTGACGCTGTCGTTGACGTTGATCGCCGGGAACGGCAGCTCGCCCTTCTTGGCGATCTCGTACAGGCGGTGCACGCCGGTGGTGGTCTCTTCCGAAACGCCCTTCAGGTTCTGCACGGTCTTGGTGAGGTAGCCCGGATACTTGGCGATGAACGCCTTCAGCGCGCGCTGGAATTCGACTTCCTCGTCGTTCTCCGGCTCGCCCAGCGTCGCGCCGGCTTCGAGCTTGGCGCCCCACAGCGCGAACATGGTCGCGTCGCCGCCGTCGTCGAGGATGATGTTGGCGGTGGTGCCGTCACCATCGGCGCCCCAGTTGAAGATGTCGCCGACATAGTCCCAATAGTCGGCCAGGCTCTCGCCCTTCACCGCGAACACCGGAACGCCGGTCGCGGCGATGGCGGCAGCGGCGTGGTCCTGCGTCGAGAAGATGTTGCAGGTCGCCCAGCGGACCTGCGCGCCGAGCGCGGTCAGCGTCTCGATCAGCACGGCGGTCTGGATCGTCATGTGCAGCGAACCGGTGATGCGCGCGCCCTTGAGCGGCTGCGATGCGCCGAATTCCTTGCGGAGCGCCATCAGGCCGGGCATCTCGGTCTCGGCGATGTTGATTTCGGCGCGGCCGAAATCGGCGAGGGCGATGTCCTTGATGACATAGTCGTTGGTAGCCACGGGCTGCTTCTCCAGTTGCAGGCAAATGCTGGCGCACCGGGAATCCTCCCGGCCGCATGGGTGCGCCCCTACCCGCTTCGGGTCAGGCGCGCAATGTTAATATAAAGATATCTTTATATGCCGTTCGGGCGAATTCAAGCGGTACCCGTGCTATTTGCCAGCAGCCGCGGATCGATGCCCGCGCCGACAAAGCCTTCGGCCCAGCGCTCGTACACGTCGGTATCGTAGAGCAGCGCGAGATCGGCGGGCGTGTTGAACCAGCCATGGCGGGTCAGTTCGGTCTCCAGCTGCCCCTCGCCCCAGCCGGCATAGCCGAGCGCCACCAGCCAGCGGCTCGGCCCCTTCCCCCCGGCGATCGCGCGCAGCACGTCGATCGTGCCGGAGAGCTGCCAGCGGCCGGCGACGTCGATCGTGTCCTGCCCGCTCCAGTCCGCCGTATGGAGCACGAAGCCGCGACGCGGCTCGACCGGCCCGCCGAAATGCACCGGCACGTCCGGCACCTCGCCCGGATCGATCTCGAACTGTTCGAGCAGGTCGTGCAGCCCCAGCCCCTCGATCGTCGCGCCGATGCCGATGCCCAGCGCACCCTCGGTATCATGGGCGCACATCGCGATCACCGCGCGCTCGAAGCGCGGGTCGCCGATGCCGGGCATGGCCAGCAGGAACTGGCCGGTAAGGGAAGGCGTCGAATCCATGCTATCCACCATATCGTTCGCCCTCCCTACGGGCCACGCTTGAATTTGTTGCGCGGGATGCGATGGAGGCGGCGCGGCCGTGCGGCCGCAGGATTCGTACAAATTCGTACAAGGAGAGAGCAGCATGACGATCCAGACCGGAGATCGCATCCCCGACGCCACGCTCGTCAAGGTAACCGCCGACGGGCCGGACCAGGTGAGCGCGCCCAGCTATTTCGCCGGCCGCAAGGTCGCGCTGTTCTCGGTACCCGGCGCCTTCACCCCCACCTGCTCGGCCAAGCACCTGCCGGGCTTCGTCGAGAAGGCGGACGAGATCAAGGCCAAGGGCGTCGACGAGATCGCCTGCACCGCGGTCAACGACTTCTTCGTGATGAAGGCCTGGGGCGAGGCCAATGGCGTGGCCGACAAGGTGACGATGCTCGCCGACGGCAACGGCGCGTTCGCCGAGGCGCTGGGCCTGACGCTGGACGGCACCGGCTTCGGCCTGGGCAAGCGCGGCCAGCGCTTCGCGATGATCGTCAATGACGGCGTCGTCGAGCAGCTGTTCGTCGAAGCGCCCGGCGCGTTTGAAGTCAGCTCGGCGGAATATGTGCTGAGCAAGCTTTGATCGGCCCCTCCTCCTCCCCGCAGCCGCAGGGAGGAGGGATTGCGCGGCGGTCCGCTTGACGAGGACCGCCCCGCCCCGCACTACCCGCGCCCATGTCCATTCTATCCGACCGCTGGATTCGCGAGCAGGCGCTCAACCACAATATGATCGAGCCCTTCGTCGAGAGCCAGCGGCGCGAGGGCTGCATCAGCTACGGCCTGTCCTCCTACGGCTATGACGCGCGCGTGGCGGACGAATTCAAGATCTTCACCAATGTCGACAGCGCGGTGGTCGACCCGAAGAATTTCGACGCGAACAGCTTCGTCGACCGCAAGACCGATGTCTGCGTGATCCCGCCCAACAGCTTCGCCCTCGCCCGGACCGTGGAGTATTTCCGAGTGCCGCGCGACGTGCTGGTGATCTGCCTCGGCAAGTCGACCTATGCACGTTGCGGCATCATCGTGAACGTCACGCCTCTGGAGCCCGAATGGGAAGGCCATGTGACGCTGGAGTTTTCCAACACCACGCCGCTCCCGGCCAAGATCTACGCCAATGAGGGCGCGTGCCAGTTCCTGTTCCTCAAGGGCGAGCAGCCCTGCGAGACGAGCTATGCCGACCGTGCGGGCAAATATATGGGCCAGCGCGGGGTGACCCTGCCGCGGATTTGAACTGAACGGTCAAAGATAGGTGTTTCCTCCCTCGGCGAAGCCGGGGGAGGGGGACCGCCGCCGAAGGCGGTGGTGGAGGGGGTTTGCGGCGAAATCCGGGCATTCCCCCTCCACCACTCGGCTGCGCCGAGTGGTCACCCTCCCCCCCTTTCGCGGGGGAGGAAACACTGAAGCTCAGGCCTTCTGCAGGTGGCGCCGCCCCAGCAGCTCGGCGATCTGCACCGCGTTCAGTGCCGCGCCCTTGCGAAGATTGTCCGACACGCACCACAGCGACAGGCCGTTCTCGACGGTCGAATCCTCGCGCACGCGGCTGATATAGGTGGCATATTCGCCGACGCTCTCGATCGGGGTGACATAGCCGCCATTCTCGCGCTTATCGACGAGCATGATGCCCGGCGCCTCGCGCAGGATGTTCTGCGCCTCCTCGGCCGAGATCTCGTCCTCGAACTCGATGTTGATCGCCTCGGAGTGGCCGACGAACACCGGTACGCGCACGCAAGTTGCGGTCACCTTGATCTTGGGATCAAGGATCTTCTTGGTCTCGACGACCATCTTCCACTCTTCCTTGGTCGAGCCGTCGTCGAGGAAGCTGTCGATGTGCGGGATCACGTTGAAGGCAATCTGCTTGGTGAACTTGGCCGGCTCCACCTGGTCGCCGACGAAGATCGCGCGGCTCTGGTTGAACAACTCGTCCATGCCCGCCTTGCCCGCGCCCGAGACCGACTGGTAGGTCGCGACCACCACGCGCTTGATCTTGGCGGCATCGTGCAGCGGCTTGAGCGCCACCACCATCTGCGCGGTCGAGCAGTTGGGGTTGGCGATGATGTTGCGCGCCTTGTAGCTGTCGATCGCCTCGGGGTTCACCTCGGGCACGATCAGCGGCACGTCCGGGTCCATGCGGTAGAGCGAGGCATTGTCGATCACGGTGCAGCCGGCGGCGGCGAACTTCGGCGCGTACTTGGCGCTGCCTTCGGAGCCGATCGCGAACAGCGCCATGTCCCAGCCGGTGGGATCGAAATGCTCGATATTCTGGACCTTGTACTGTTTGCCGGTCTCGCCATAGTCGACCATGTCGCCGGTCGAGCGCGACGACGCCAGTACGGCGAGATCGTCGATCGGGAATTCCCGCTCGGCCAGGATGTTGAGCATTTCGCGACCGACATTGCCGGTGGCGCCTGCGACGACGACACGGTAACCCATTTGTACCTCTTTCTTGCCCGCGCCGACACCTGCGGCGTGGAGGCTCTTTAGTGGGGATGGAGGGTGGAATGCACCAGCATTCCGCTGCTTCGCTGCATAAAGCGCAGCTATCGCGTCCGGATTACGGGCGCGGCGTAATTCGCGTGGATTTGGCGCGTTTTCGAAGCATCGGGAGCTCCGCTAGCAGAAACATGCTTGCGTGGCGAGCCCCTATTTGCGCAATTTCATGCCGCGGCCAATGTCCCCTCCGGCGCCACCGCGCGGGCGCGCCGGAAGGGCTGCCACCGGACATAAGCGAGCGAGCGCCACGCCCATTCCATCGGCCCCATCGCAAATGCCCGCAGCCAGAGATTGGCGAGCACCACCTCGAACACCAGCACCGCCAGTGCCACCCCGTACAGCCCGCTCCAGCTGAGCTTGCCGAACAGCCCCGGCCCCCAGGGCGCGAACAGGATGTAGATGGCGAGGAACTGCTGGAGGAAATAGAGCGAGAAGGCCGTTCGCCCCGCGGCCTTGAACAGCGCGAGCACCGCCTGCCCCACCGCGCTGCGCACCGCGAGGTTGACCAGCGCGACATGGCCGATCGATACCAGGATCCGCGCCGGCTCCTGGGTGATCCAGGCGGTGTGGACGATCGGCACCGGCGACAGCATCTCGTGCGCCCCGATCGCCCGAGCGATCATGCCGGGCACGTAGCAGCACAGCATCAGGATCGCATAGAAGCGCGTGCTGCGCCCGCCCTGCACCACCTGCCATTTCCACAGCGCGATGCCGATCAGCATCATGCAAAAGGCCTCGGCGATGGACAGGCCCAGTTCGGGCAGCATGAACTCGAAATAGAAGCCGATATTCATCGCGGCGTAGGCGAGGAAGCCGCCGGCATGGCCCTTCTTCTCCATCTCGCGGATCTTCTTGCCCATCTCGCCGCCGGTCGCGCGGCGGTCGAGCAGCTTCTGCCAGTCCTTCTGCTTGGCCTGCTCGTCCTTGGTCAGCGGCTGGTGCGCGGCGACCTTCTTCTCGATCACCGGCGCGGCGGCGACGAGGGCGGCGCGCTCGACATAGATCGGCACGCCGGTCACGACCATGCCCAGCGCGAACAGCGATCCGAGCGCCAGCAGCACCCGTGGCCCCAGCAGGCGGAACGGGAAGAGGAACAGGGCGGCAAGCGCATAAATGTGGAGGATGTCGCCGGTCCACAGGAAGATGAAGATGTCGAGCAGCCCGAAGCCGAGCAGCCACAAATTGCGCCGCCAATACAGATCGGCGATCGCCACCGGTCCGTCCGGCCGCATCGCCCGCGCGGCGAGCACCATCAGGCCGCAGCCGAACAGGATCTCCAGCACGCCGCGCTGCGTGCCTTCCAGCGCGACATCGACGAAGGCCCAACTCCATTGGTCCAGCGGGGACCATCCGATGATCTGCGGGTGGTTGAGCATCACCAACGCCGTCTGACCTTCGAACGGTATGTTCATGAAAAATATGCCGAGGATGGCGAGTCCGCGCAAGATGTCGAGTATGTCGATCCGCGCCTTGCCCTGTACCGGCGCAAGTTGCGCCACCCCCTCCAATGTCATGGCTCGCCCCCGTCGTAAGACGAAGGCGAGCCTATAGTGTAGTCAATAGTGCGTCGAGTCGAAAGAATCGGACGTTAGAAGCTTGCCCACTCTTCGACTTCGGCACCGGTCTGGCGCACGGTGTTGACGCTGGTGGCATGCGCCTTGTTCGAAGCGACCGGCAGCGCATGAACCTTGGAGCGGACCGGCTTGCGGTGGCTGCGATCGCCGGCGTTGAAGCGCGAGGCCTGCTCGGTCAGCGCATTCACTTCCGAGCTCAGGTTGCGCGCGGCGGCCGACGTCTGTTCCACCATCGCCGCGTTCTGCTGGGTGGTCTGGTCGATGCTGTTGACCGCCGTCGCCACCTGGGTGACCGCCGTGGCCTGGACCTGATTGTCCTGGGCCATGGTCTCGAGCAGCGAGTGGACTTCGTTGACGTCGCCGACGATCGCGCCGAGCGCGCTGTCGACGCGGCGGACCATGTCGACCGCGGCGTTGATGTCGGTCTGCGTCGCGGTCAGCTGGTCGCGGGCGCGGCCCGCTTCCTCTTCGGCGCGCATCGCCAGGGCGGAGACGAGGTCCGCGACGACCGCGAAGCCGCGGCCTGCTTCCCCTGCCCGGCCTGCTTCCACCGCCGCGTTCATCGCGAGAACCCGGGTCTGGAAGGCGATCTTGTCGAGACCCTCGATGACGTTGTCGATACCCTTGGCGCTCTCCGACACGCGGCTCATCGCCTGCATCGCCTCGTCCGCCACGGTGCGGCCGGAATCGACCACGCCGATGGCACCGGTGGCGCGCTCGACGGTCTTGGTCGAAGCGGCGGCGGTCGCCTTGATGCGCTGGTCCATCTCGTGGACCGCGGCCGAGGTTTCCTCGAGGCTGGCGGCCGCGCCTTCGGTGCGGCGGGCGAGATCCTCGCTGGCCTGGGCGATTTCGGCCGAGCCGGTGGAGATCGTCTCAGCGCTCTCGATCACCGCGGTGATCAGTTCGCGCAGCGACGTGACCGCGGCGTTGAAGTTCTGCTTCAGCCCTTCATATTCGGGGTCGAAGCGCGTCTCGATGGAGGCGGTCAGATCGCCACTGGCGAGCTTGCCCAGGCGATCCTCGAGCGTCTCGACGACCACCTGCTGCGCGGCATCGGCGCGCTTCTTGGCATCCGCCAGTTCTTCCTGACGCAGCGCGGCTTCCTTGAAGACGAGCACCGACTTGGCCATGCCGCCAACTTCGTCGCCCCGCTCGGTGCCGGGCACGTCGACATGGTTGTTGCCGCCGGCCAGAGCCCGCATCGTGTCCTGCAGGCCGGTCAGCGGCGCAGCGATCTGCGAGCGCGTGACAAAGATGGCGACGCCCATGCTGCCGGCAACTGCGGCCAGCGCGATGCCGACCAGCGTCAAGCCCGCCGTGGCGACGCTGGCGGACAGAGCGTCCGACTCCTTTTTCGCCTCAGCAACCCGTCCGTCATTGAACGACTTGATCTTCGCCGTGAAAGCGGCCGCGGCCTCGTCTGCCTTGGCAAGCTGCGCCTTCGCTTCGGCATCATTGTTGGCGAGCCCCTGTTCAAGCGCCGGCGCCAAGACTTTTTGGAGGTCATCAAGGCTGGCCCGGACGGGCGCCACGTTAATGGCGCCCTTCTCGGTGGCTTCGACCTCGTTCAAATAATCGCTGGCCTGCTTGTACGCCGCCGCTTCGTCGACTGCGGCCTTTTTCGCCTCCGTGGACGAGCCTTCGTAGACGAGCGTCTTGTACGCCGCGTACATCATCGTCTGGCTCAAGCGGTTGACCCGGATCAGCTTAGCCGTGTCTGGATGCACAACGTCGGTAAGCTGCGAATAGTCGGCATCGATCGACGCCATGACCCTGCTGCCGTACCAAGCGACACCCACGGTAACAATGCCAAGAAGGCCTAGCATCGCCATGATCTTGAACTGGATTTTGAGATTGGCCAGGAATTGCACGCTCAGTTCCTCCTAGGCGCAGCCCGGAGGCGCGCAGATCTCCCACCTGCGCATTATAGAAGACGGGGCGTGCCGCACTGCCGCGACACGCCCCCGGATTTTTACGTATCCTGTTGTATTCTTGGGTCGTTACTTGGTCAACGTGCGATCAAGGAAGTTCAGGATAGTATTCCACAAATGTTCGCTGATCCCGGGGCCGCCCACCCGGTGGGTCTGCCCGGGATAGAGCATCATCTCGAACGGCACCTTTTGCTGCTGGAGCGCGGCGTACATTGCGGTGCCGTTCTCCAGTACGACATTATCGTCCGACATGCCGTGGATCATCAGCAGCGGATCGGCGATCTTCGCCGCGTCGCCCAGCGTGCTCGACGCCTTGTATGCGTCCGGCACCTGGCGCGGATCGCCCATGTAGCGCTCGGTATAATGGGTGTCGTACAGTTCCCACTTCGTCACCGGCGCGCCGGAGACGCCCGCCGCGAAGGTGCCGGGCGCCGCCTCCAGCATCTTCAGCGTCATATAGCCGCCGTACGACCAGCCATAGGTGGCGATGCGCCTGGGATCGACGAAGGGCAGCGACTTCAGATAGGCCGCGCCGGCCAGCTGGTCCTGCACTTCCACGCTGCCCATCGCGTGCGAGATTGCGCTTTCGAACGCGACGCCGCGATTGGCCGAGCCGCGATTGTCGATCTGGAACCAGATATAGCCGTGCTGGACCAGATATTGCTGGAGCGCCCCACCCCAGGCGCGGCTGACCGTCTGCACATGCGGGCCGCCATAATGCTGAAAGAACACCGGGTAGCGCTTGCCGGGCTCCAGCTTCGGCGTGATCATCTCCCAGTGCAGCTCGGTGCCGTCGGGTCCCTTGACGGTGCCGAAGGTCCGCTCGCGATGCGCTGCCAGGTAGGGGTGATAGGGGTGGCCGGCATCGCCGACCGCGTTTTCCTGCACCCAGGCGATCCGCTTGCCGTCGGCATCGGCGAGATAGACCTGGCGCGGCTGATCCGGGCTGGAACGGCTGACGATCGCGCGGGTGCCGCTGGCGTCCATGCTCGCGGCGTTCCACCAGCCGCGCTCGGTCAGCCGGGTGATCGCGGCGGGCTTGCGATAGTCGATCCAGTAGAGGTGGCGTTCGAGCGGATCGTCCTTGTTGCCCTGGAAGTAGAGGCGACCGTGCTTCTGGTCGACGCTGATGCCTTCGGGCGCCACTTCCCACGGGCCCTTGGTCAGCTGGGTGAACTTGCCCGCCTGCCAGCGATAGATGTGGCCGTGTCCATCGCGCTCCGACCACCAGATCAGGCCGCCGTCGTCGAGCGGCTTGAAGCCGTAGCTGAGGTTGATCCAGCTCTTCGGGGCCGCCTTCTCGCTGAACAGCACGCGCGACGTGCCGGTGGCGGGATCCACCGCGAGCAGGTCGAGCTGGGTTTGCGCGCGGTTCTCGCGCTGGACGTAGAGGGTCTTGCCGTCGGGGGCCCAGTCGACGCGGGCGAGATAAATGTCGGTGTCGGGCCCGAGATCGACCTTCACCCGCTTCCGCCCCTGCGGATCGAGCACGTACAGCTCGACCAGCGCGTTGGCCGTGCCCGCCTTGGGGTAGCGCTGCTGGACGATGCTTGTCCCCTCGGCCCCGATCGCGGCGCGGGTGACGATGCCCACCGGCGCCTCGTCGAAGCGCTCGACTGCGACATAGGCGTCGTTCGGCGCCCACCAATAGCCCTCGCTGCGCGCCATTTCTTCCTGCGCGACGAACTCGGCCTCGCCCCAATGCACCGTGCCGGCGCCGTCCTGCGTGACGCGGGTGGCCTTGCCACTGGTCAGGTCCATGACAACAAGGTTCTGGCCCTGCACATAGCTGGCGAAATTGCCCGCCGGGCTGAGCGCCGCGTTGAGCTTCGGCCCGGCAGCGGCGGGCAGCTTGTCGACCTCGCCGCTCAGCCGCGCGCGGTAAAGCTCGCCCTCCAGCGGCACCAGGATCGACTTGCCGTCGGGCGCCCAGTCATAACGGACGATACCCTTGGTGCCGCCGATGCGGGCGCGCTCGCGCTGCATCTTCTCGGCTTCGGACAGCTCCGCACCCGAGCCGAGCTTCTTGGAATCGACCAGCATCCGCCACTGGCCGTTGGCGGTATCGAGCGCCCAGAGATCGTAGCGCTCGCGATCGTCGTCGCGGTTGCGCAGCAGCGTGAGGTAGGTGCCGTCCGGCGACAGCTGGACCGCGCGCGGCGCCGGGCCGTCGAGCGCAGGGCTCCCGAAAATTCGTTGCAACGTCAGCGGCTGCACGGTCTGTGCCTGCGCGGCGGCATCAGCCATGCTTACTCCCATCGCGATCGCCGCACCGGCAACGCCCAGCATCCATTTGCGCATCCAACACTCCATCCCGGCATCCAATGGCCGGTAGCGGCTGGTTTATCGGCCCCGACCGACGCGTAAAGAGGCAGCGCACGCGAGGCGACAAGCATCGCCCTCCGTGGGCGAACGATCGCGCACTTCCGCAAAGTCAGAAGCAAGTTGTTTAGAATGCTTACGAAAGGCAAGGTCTAATCAAACACCTTCAATTTCCGGAATGAATATACTCGACGTGAGACAAGATTATGGTAAAGTCTGAACCACACAAGTTGCCGGGAACACGGCAGCCGCGGTGGAGCCGCGAAGCGGGACGCGCTCGATCGATCAGGAGAAGTACCGCATGTCGGTGGACCGTCTTGGCAGGATAGGTTCGGGTGTTCCGGTAGAGTGCGCCACGCGTTTGCTAGAGCAGAACTGGCCGCGTTCGACGCTTCTTACACCCGCCGATATCGGATTGGGCGGCCGGGAAACGGCCGTGGCCGAATTTCTCGGCATGGTCGAATCGCTCAGCGACGCCGGATTCCTCGCCTATGAGGCGCTGGTATTCAACAGCGAAGGCCCGATGCTGGTCGATGCCACCCTTACCGCCCGCGGACGCGCGATGCTGGCAAGCGAGGCGAACCGGGCGAACTGAAAGCGCTCCGGATCTCTGCCGCCGATCAGTGGATGCTGGGCTGCGCGCGGTCCATGCGATTGGCAAGTGCCTGCAGCAACGCGATGTCCGCGTTCCCGAAATGGCGCTCGTCGCGGTCGAGCACTGCCAGCGCTCCGACACGGCGACCGTCACGCCACAAGGGCACCGACAACTGGCTGCGATAGCCGAGCGCCAGGGCCTCGAGCGGGTCGGACAGTCGCCGGGCGGAGTCCGCCGCCTCGATGCCGTCGGCCGCCGCGAGGACAGCGCGCGATCCGGTATGCAGCACCGCAACTTCGCCGCGCAGCAACACCACCGCGGCCCGCACGATCCGGCTTTCCTCGGGCATCATGTCCCCCGCGGCACACTGGCCGAACCGCTCCAGTCCCAACGCTCCAACGCCCCAAGCCGACATGACTACACCCTGATGAAAACGGTTGTATCGTAAGCGACTCGCGCAGTTCCGGGCAGTACGGAGTTTTACCACCGGCACATCTACCGGTTGGCGCGGTGCCGGATGTTCCAGAACGAGACGAATGAAGAAGTTATCAACTGGTAAATTCGTTTCGGATGCAATCCACGTCTAGGCAGAATTTGCCTAGTCGCGTAAATGCTGCGTCACAGCACGACTCCGGGATCGGAAAAAACCGATTCGGCGTACGTGCGCATAGGAATGTTGCGGAGCCGGCCAAGGGTCGATGGCGTGGTTCTGATAAATGCAGTTTTGCGCAGAAGCTCGGTGGGTCGCGATGGATCCTCGGGATGCACAAAGGCATTCGAACCATGTTGCTGAGGAGGGCGTGATGTCGATGAGCGGGGAAAATCGTGAGGTGCTGGGCGCCCTCGATTCGCGCTGCATTGTCGCGATCGCCGATGCGCTGCAGCGCAGCTGGCCGGGCAGTGCCACGCTCACCCCGACGGCGCTCGACCTCGGCGCCTCGCTGGATCGCCATCACGCCTTCGTCGCCGCTGTGCAGGGCCTCTGCGATCGCGGCCTGCTCGCCTATGAGGCGCTGCTGATCGGTATCACCGGACCCGAAGTGCGCGATGCCGCGCTCACCGCGCGCGGGCGGGCGCTCCTCCAGAATGACGGTTTCCGCGCCGCCGCCTGAACGGCGCCATTCATCGCCACACCGGATGCGCCGTGACGGATACCGTTCGCGGCGCTTTTGTTATGTCGCACTGCGCCAAGCCAGCGGCAGGCTGCACGTCCTGCCAGACACGAAAAAGGCGCGCGAACCGCGAGGTCCGCACGCCTTTCGCGTTCTGGGAAGACCAGCCTTATTCGGCGGCCTGCGCCTCGGTGCGGGTGTCGCGGCGCTCGGCGATACGCGCCGACTTACCGGTACGACCACGCAGATAGTAGAGCTTCGCACGACGCACGACACCGCGACGCACGACATCGATCGAATCGATGTTCGGCGAATAGAGCGGAAACACGCGCTCCACGCCTTCACCGAACGAGATCTTGCGGACGGTGAAGTTCGAACCCATGCCCTTGTTGGCGCGCGCGATGCACACGCCTTCGAAGTTCTGCACGCGGGTACGCTCGCCTTCGACGACCTTCACACCGATGCGGACGGTGTCGCCCGGGCGGAATTCCGGAATCTTCTTGGCTTCGTTGAACTTGGCAATCTGCTCGGCTTCGAGCGTCTGGATGAGGTTCATCTCAGTCAGTCCCATGTTTTCGCCGCGCGCCAGAGGGAGACTGGACCCGAACGCCCTCATGGCGTTCCCAAAGGTCTGGCCTCCTTAGCCGTGTATCGGTCTCCGCCATGGCGCGACGCCAGGCTTCGATCCTCGCATGATCCCCCGATCGCAGCACTTCGGGGATCGTGCGCCCTTCCCATTCGACAGGTCGGGTATATTGCGGATATTCGAGCAGCCCCGTTTCGAAGCTCTCGTCCATGCCGCTGGAAGCCGCGCCCATTACGCCGGGAACGAGCCGAATGCAAGCATCGAGCAGCGTCAGCGCCGCCATTTCTCCACCGGAAAGGATGTAGTCCCCGATCGATACTTCCTCGATGTCGCGCGCCGCAAAGATGCGCTCGTCGAATCCCTCGAAGCGGCCGCACAGCACGATGGCACCGGGACCTGCCGCGAGCGCCCGCACGCGATCCTGCGTCAGCGTTCGGCCGCGCGGGGTCATGGCGAGAAGCGGGCGCCCGTCGCGAGGGACACTGTCGATTGCCGCCGCCAGCACATCGGCGCGCAGCACCATCCCCGCCCCGCCCCCGGCGGGCGTATCGTCGACCGAGCGATGCTTGTCGGTGGCGAAGTCGCGGATCTGCACCGTATCGAGGGACCACAGCCCCTCGCGCAGGCCCCGACCCGCCAGAGAGATGCCGAGCGGTCCGGGGAACATCTCTGGGTAGAGCGTCAAAACGGTTGCAGCAAAGGTCACAGCGTCCAGTTCTCGAGCTTGAGGTCGGGGATGTCGGCGAAATCCCGTTCATTGTTGGTGATCAGCGTAAGGCCCGCCGCAAGCGCCTGCGCTGCGATCAACCGGTCGAGCCGGGCACGGCGAAATGGCAACCGGGCATAGGCCTCGGCGGCGGCGGCGTCGAACGGCATCACTGGGACATCGCGCAAAAAGGCTTGCAGCGCCGCTTCGCCCCGCGCGTCGCGAACACCCAGCCGAACCTCCGCATAGCTGATCGCCGAGACCGCAAGGCTACCTCTGGCTTGCGCGCGGACGCGCACGTTCAGCCGCTCCACCGAGCCTTGGAGCAGATAGATACAAATGTTGCTGTCGAGCAGAAACAGCGGGTCAATCATCGCGCCGAAGCTTGCCCAGGTTCCAGTCGAGTTCACGCTCCTCCAGCTCTCGATCTTCGTTCGCGATGAGCTTCAGATGCGGAAGTGCGCCGATCCAGTCACCGCCGATCTTTTCCTCGCCGTCCACCGGCTCCACGGAAAAGCCGCGGCGTTCCTCGCGCAGCACCACTTCCGCGCCTTCCTTCAGGCCCAGTGCCTTGGGCAGGCGCAGCGCCAGCGAATTACCCGACTTGAAGATCCTGGCGCGATATTCCTCGCCCATGTATCGCCTCCGTATATACACCCTGTATATACGGAGGCCGGCAAAGCGCAATGCGATCAGAACCAGGCCTCGACCCGCAGCCCCGGCACGGCGCGGAAATCGCGACCATTATGGGTGACCAGCGTTGCATCGAGCGCGAGGGCATGGGCCGCGATCAGCCGATCATGCCGCCCCCGAGCGGCGCGGGCCGTGGAAAAGGCGCGCGCGGCCGACGAGTCGAACGGCAGTACGGGTAGCCGATGAAGCAGCGCCTCGAGCGCCGCGGTCCACCCTGTTCCATCCATCAGTTCGGCATGGCTGATCGCCGAGATCGCGATCGCACCCTCTGCCGCCGCCGCAATCCGCCGGGCGACCGGGGCACCGCCCCCGCGCAGCAGACGGATGCAGACACAGGTGTCGAGCAGGTAATCGGGCGCGGCCATGTCGTGCCCTAGCATTGCGACGGGGAACCTGTCGCGCCCCCACGCGCTGGCGCGCGATGGACGATTGCATCATCATCGGCGGTGGGCCCGCGGGCCTCACCGCGGCCATCTATCTCAGCCGCTACCATCTGAAGATCCGCCTGTTCGACTGCGGATCGAGCCGCGCTGCGCTGATCCCCTGCACCCATAACCATGCCGGCTATCCGGAGGGGATTTCCGGTCTCGACCTGCTTGCGGCGATGCGCGCGCAGGCGGAGAAATATGGTACCGTGCGAGAGGCTGCGAAGGTGATGGGCCTGCGCGCCATCGAAGGCGGGTTCGCCGCGCGGATCGGCGAGCGCGAGGTGCGTGCGCGATCGGTGCTGCTGGCGACGGGCGTGGTCAACCATCGACCGCCGATGCCAGACGCGTTGCATGATATCGCACTGGCAAAAGGGCAGATCCGCTACTGCCCCGTGTGCGACGGATACGAGGTCACCGACAGGCGCGTCGCGGTCTACGGCACGGGCGAGCACGGCGCACGCGAGGCGCTGTTCGTCCGCAGCTTCACCCAGGACGTGACGCTGATCGCCCCCGATCGCCACGATCTGCCACCGGAGCAGATCGAGCAGCTGGAGGACGCTGGCGTGGCGCGCGTGGAGGGTCCGGCCGCCGACTGGGCGCTGGAGGACGACCAGATCTTGCTCACGGTGCCGAGCGGCCAGCTCCGCTTCGACAGCCTCTATCCCGCGCTCGGTTCGCACATCCGCTCGGAACTGGCTGTCGAGGCCGGCGCGCGTGCCGACGACAGCGGCTGCCTGGAAGTGGACGATCACCAGCGGACGTCGCTCCCGGGCCTGTTCGCCGCAGGAGACGTCGCCAAGGGTCTGGACCAGATCAGCCATGCGATGGGCGAAGCCGGTGTCGCCGCGACGACGATCCGCAACATGTTGAACGCCGAAACGCCGCTCTGGCGCTAAGGCATAAGGCCGCCCAGCCGTTCCTCCGCGATAAACCAGACGGGGAGCACCGCGATCATCGTAGCACCTGCCACCATCAGCGTGACGACGAGCAGAACCCCCGTCCACGGATCGTCGGCCACGGCAGGACCGCCCGAATACAGCCAAAAACAGGCTCCGGCCAGAATCGAGGGGATGGCAAGCGTCGCGATCAGGCGACCGGTATAGCGGCAGGCGAGCAGCTTGCCTGCGCCTGTCCAGCAAAGGAAGGCCAGGAAGCCTAGAACCGCCCATCCGCCAAGCAATATCATGCGGGCGGCATAGCAGAAGGACAGGTCAGCTTTCCAGGAAAGCGTTCGCGACGACGAGCTTTTCAGCATCCCAGCTCGGCACCGCCTCGGGCCGCATCGGCACCATGAAGCGCTTGCCGTCGGGCCGCTCGATCTCGATCACGTCGCCCGCGCCATAATCGTCGATCGCGACGACGCGGCCGATCGGCGCCCCGCCCTCGCCCAGCACGGGGAGGTCGAGCAGGTCGATATGGTAATATTCGCCCTCGCCCAGCGGCGGGAGGGCGGAACGCGGCACCGTCAGTTCGGTGCCGCGCAGTGCCTCGGCGGCATTGCGGTCGACCACTTCGGCGAAGCGGGCGATCACGCCATTGGATCCCCCGCGCACCGACTTGAGCGTCAGCGTGCCGCCGTTGAAGCTTTTGTGCGCTGCCAGATCCTCGGCGAACACCTTCAGCCGCACCTCGCCCGCTACGGCGTGCGCGCCGATAACGACGGCGAGCGTCACCGGGCGATCGCCGCGGTTCGAGGGAGCGGAAGGTTCTGCCATGACGGGATGCAGCGACGCACGAGCCATCCCTCCCGCACCAGCGCGCGGGAGGGATGTTCAAGCTCAGGCCTCGGCGGTCTCTTCGGCCGGGGCGGCAGCGGCTTCGGCAGCTGCCTTGGCCTTCTCGGCACGCTCCTCGGCGCGCTCCTTGGCCTTTTCGCCCGGAACCGCCTTGTTCGGGTTGTTGCGAGCCGCACGCTCCTTGACACCCATGGCGTCGAGGAAGCGGGCAACGCGGTCGGTCGGCTGCGCACCGACGCTCAGCCAATACTTGGCGCGCTCGTCGTCCAGCTTCACGCGCTCGGGCGAATCCTTGGCGAGCAGCGGGTTGTAGGTGCCGATCTTCTCGATGAACTTGCCGTCACGCGGTGCACGGCCGTCGGCAACGACGATCCGGTAATAGGGGCGCTTCTTGGAGCCGCCGCGCGACAGACGCATGGAGAGAGCCATTCTACTTCACTTCCTTCTAAAGATACGATTGATAGAGTTTGGGTTGAATTACTTCTTCTTCAGCAAATTCTCGAAGCCCGGCGGCAGCTTGGCGCCGCCCGGCAGACCCGGCAGGCCCGCGCCCACCTTGTCCATCATGTCGCCCATCTCGGCGCCGCCCAGGGCATTGCCGATGCCGCCCATGCCGCCGCCCGGGCCGCCCTTGGCGAGCATGCCCATCATGCCCTTCAGGCCGCCCATCTTCTTCAGGCGCTTCATCGCGGTCTGCATCTCCTGATGCATCTTGATGAGCTTGTTGACGTCCTGCACGGTCAGGCCGCTGCCCTTGGCGATGCGGATCTTGCGCTTGGCGTTGAGCAGTTCGGGCTTGGCGCGCTCCTTGGGCGTCATCGAACCGATGATCGCGTCCATGCGGATCAGCACCTTGTCGCCGCCCACCTGGTCGACCGCGGCCTGCGCCTTCTTCATGCCGGGGATCATCCCCGCCAGCGCGCCGATGCCGCCCATCTTGCGCATCTGCGCCAGCTGCGAGCGCAGGTCGTTCATGTCGAACTGGCCCTTGGCGAGCCGGTTCGCCATCCGCTCGGCGTCTTCCTGGTCGATCGCGGCCGCGGCCTTTTCGACGAGGCTGACGACGTCGCCCATGCCCAGGATGCGGCCGGCGACGCGCTTCGGGTGGAAGGGTTCGATCTGGTCGAGCTTTTCGCCCATGCCGGCGAACTTGATCGGCTGGCCGGTGACGGCGCGCATCGACAGCGCCGCACCACCGCGCGCATCGCCGTCCATACGGGTGAGGATCACGCCGGTCAGCGGCACCTGCGCCGAGAAGTTGCTGGCGACGTTCACCGCGTCCTGGCCGGTGAGCGAGTCGACGACGAGCAGGATTTCCTGGGGCTTCGAGATGTCGGCCACCGCCTTCATCTCGTCCATCAGCGCCTGGTCGACGTGGAGACGGCCGGCGGTGTCGAGCATCACCACGTCGAAGCCCTGGAGCTTCGCCGACTGGAGCGCACGGCGGGCGATCTCGACCGGCTGCTGGCCGGTGACGATCGGCAGCGTCGCCACCTCAGTCTGCGTGCCGAGCACGGCGAGCTGTTCCTGCGCAGCCGGGCGATTGACGTCCAGCGACGCCATCATCACCTTCTTGCCCTGCTTCTTGAGCAGCTTGGCAAGCTTGGCGGTGGTGGTGGTCTTGCCCGAGCCCTGCAGACCGACGAGCATCACGACGGCCGGCGGCGTGACGTCGATCGCCAGCTCCGCCGTGTCCGCGCCGAGCATGTCGACCAGCGCGTCATGGACGATCTTGACGACCTGCTGGCCCGGCGTGACCGACCGCAGCACCTGCTGGCCGACGGCCTGCTCGGTTACCTTGTCGACGAACTCGCGGGCGACGGGCAGCGCGACGTCCGCTTCCAGCAGCGCCACGCGCACTTCGCGCATTGCGGTCCGGACATCGGCCTCGCTGAGCGCGCCACGTCCGCGCAGGCGCTCGAAGACGCCGCCCAGCCGATCGCTCAAACTCTCGAACATGATGCCCAGGTCACTCCAAATTCAGCCTCTGTTCCGCCAAACGCAAAACACGCCGGCGGACGAAACCTCGTCGGCCGGCGTCACCCCTTGGGGTGGCATATGTCTCGCGTCCACGGAGGAACGGTGGGTCCCCTTAGCCGCGGCGGCGGCGGAAAGCAACCTCTACGGGTTTAACCCGATCTACACGCCTTGCATGGGAAAACACCGCCTCGTTAGTACGAGGGGCGTAGTGCGTCGATGACGCGGCAGCAGCATCAGAACCGGGAGAACGCGCGGACGGATCGCACCGCGGCGCTCTTCAATGCGCTGGGCGTGGTCTCCGCGCTGCTTGCGCTCGCGATCGGTGCGGGGCTGGCGTTCGATTACATGGAGCAGATGGCGCCGGCCGCCTGGCTGCTTGCCGCGCAGGCCGTGAACCTGGTCCTCATTCTCCTCTGCGGCCGCCGCCTCCTCGCGCATTCCGCGCGGCGCAACGTGGGCGAGCGCGCGCAGAGCGTCGCCAGCCGGGATCTGCTGACCGGCTTCCTCCAGCGCACCAGCCTCACCGAGGAGGGCGCCGAGATGTTCGCTCGGGCGCATCGCCGCAACCAGGCAGTGGCGATGCTCGTGCTCGACCTCGATCGGTTCAAGGCGATCAACGACCTGCACGGCCACGCCATCGGCGACGCGCTGATTTGCAAGGTCGCGCGGGAAGTCGCCCATGCATTGCCGCAGATGGCCTTGGCCGGACGGCTTGGCGTCGACGAATTCGCCTGCGCCTTCGCCTTCGATCCGCGCGAACCGGCAACCGTCGAGCGAATCGCCGAGCGGATCGTCACCCGCCTCGCCCAGCCGTTCGAGGTGAACGGGCTTGCGCTGCACATCAGCTGCTCGCTCGGGATCGCCCGATCCGACTTCGACTGCCCGAGCAGCGATGCGCTGCTGCGCACCGCCGACATCGCGATGCATCAGGCGCAAAAGGCCGGAAAGAACCGCTTCGCCTGGTTCGATCCGGCGATGGAGCGGGCGCTGCAGGTGCGCAGCGCACTCGAAAGCGGGTTGCGCGTCGCGATCCCGCGCGAGGAGATCACCCCCTATTTCGAGCAGCAGGTCGATCTCGCGAGCGGCCGGCTGCACGGCTTCGAGGTACTGGCCCGCTGGGAGCATCCGACGCACGGCATGATCCCGCCCGACCGGTTCATTCCGGTAGCCGAGGACACGGGTCTGATCGGGGACCTGTCGCTGTCGATCATGCGGCAGGCCTTCCATGCTGCGCGCGACTGGGATCCGGGGCTAAGCCTGTCGGTCAACATCTCGCCGGTGCAGCTGCGCGACGCCTGGCTGGCGCAGAAGATCATCAAGGTCCTTACCGAAACCGGCTTCCCCGCCCACCGCCTCGAAGTGGAGATCACCGAAAGCGCGCTGTTCGACAATCTCGCGCTCGCCCAGTCGATCGTCGGCAGCCTCAAGAACCAGGGCGTGCGGCTGGCGCTCGACGATTTCGGCACCGGCTATTCGTCGCTCGCCCATCTTCGCGCGCTGCCGTTCGATCGGATCAAGATCGACAAGAGCTTCATCCTCTCGCTCAACCAGAACGCGGACTCCGCGGCGATCGTCCATACCATCCTGCGGCTGGGCGAGAGCCTCAACCTGCCGATCACCGCCGAGGGCGTGGAAGACGCGGCGATCGAGGAGCGACTGCGCGCGATCGGCTGCGCCAAGGCGCAGGGCTGGCTATACGGCAAGCCGCTGTCGATCGCGGGTGCACGCCGCCTCCTCGCCGAACGGCGGCTGATCCTCCAGCCCGGCCCGCGGCTTGAGGGCGGCGATGCTACCAGCCAGCTCCAGGCTGGCTGAGATAGTCGAGCTCCTCGGAGGTGGAGATGCGCCCCAGTGCTTCGTTCCGCGCGGGGAAGCGGCCGAAGCGGCGGAAGACCTCGGCATGCTCCAGGGCATAGGCCAGCAGTTCGTCGTCTTCGAGTGCCGCGAAGCAGCGCAGGCTGAGCGCCTGAAGCTCGGCATCCTCGGCATGCTCGAACGGCATGTAGAGGAACTGGCGCTGCTCCTTGGTCAGCCGCCGGTCCCAGCTACGCTTCACGGCCAGCCTGGCCAGATGCTGCGCCAGCGCATCGCCGGCAAATGCTTCGGCCTGCCCGCGATAGATGTTGCGCGAGAACTGGTCGAGCAGGATGACGGCCGCGAGCAGCGTTTCGGGATCCTCGTCCCAGCCCGCCGCGTCGCTCGCCAGCACGCGATCGCGCAGGTTTCCGAACAGGTCGGCGATCTCGCGATCGAGCCCCGCGGACTTCAGGAACCATTGTTCGGGCAGCAGCGCGTCGAACCAGAAGGCCAGCACTTGGCCCGCCCGGTGTTGGACTTCTGCGGTCGGCGTCCTTAGATCGCTGGCCAATGTCCCTCTCCTCGCCTCTCATCCTTAACATGGGCTGCCGGCTGAACCTAGCCGAAGGTGAGTCGATCCGTGCGCTGCTCACCGGGCGGGACGCGGTCGTGGTGAACAGCTGCGCGGTGACCAACGAAGCGGTGAAGCAGACCCGCCAGGCGATCCGCCGCGCGCGGCGCGAGCGGCCCAATGCGGAACTGGTCGTCACCGGCTGCGCGGCGCAGATCGATCCGGCCGCGTTCGCCGCGATGCCCGAGGTGGACCGCGTGATCGGCAACGCCGAGAAGCTGCGGCCCGAGGCCTGGGCAGCCGAGGCGAAAGTGCAGGTGCAGGACATCCTCGCCGTGCGCGAGACCGCGCCGCATCTTGCCGCCAGCTTCTCCACCCACGCCCGCGCCTTCGTGGAAGTGCAGAATGGCTGCGACCATCGCTGCACCTTCTGCGCGATCCCCTTCGGACGCGGCAACAGCCGCTCGGTGCCCGCCGGGGCGGTGATAGATCGCATCGCCATGCTCGCCGAAGCGCACGGCGAAGTGGTGCTGACCGGCGTCGATCTCACCAGCTATGGTCATGATCTGCCCGGCGCTCCCACGCTGGGCGCGCTGGTCGAGCGCATCCTCCGCCATGTCCCCCGCCTCCATCGGCTACGACTTTCCTCCCTCGACGGGATCGAAGTCGACGATCGGCTGTTCGCGCTGCTCACCCAGGAGCCGCGCGTGATGCCGCACGTCCATCTGTCGCTCCAGGCGGGCGACGACATGATCCTCAAGCGGATGAAGCGCCGCCACAGCCGCGCACAATCGGTCGCGCTCGCCGAGCGCCTGCGCGCGGCGCGGCCGGAGATCGCGATCGGCGCGGACCTGATCGCCGGCTTTCCGACCGAAGACGAGACAATGTTCGCCAACACGCTCGCCCTGATCGCCGATTGCAGCGTGGTGCATGCGCATATCTTCCCCTATAGCCCGCGCGCCGGCACGCCCGCCGCGCGCATGCCGCAGGTGGCCCCCGCCACGATCCGCGACCGCGCCGCCCGGCTGCGCGCGGCGGCGGCCGAGCAGCGGGCGAACTGGATGGAGACCCTGGTCGGCAGCCGCCAGCAGGTGCTGGTCGAGCGCCCGGGCGACCGCGGCCATGCAGAGAATTTCGCCGAGGTGCGGCTGACCGCCCCCCGGCAGACTGGAGAAACGGTGAACGTGACGATTGCACGCGTCGAAGACGGAAAGCTGGTCGCATGAGCGGACCCGGATGGCATGAAAAGCTGCTCGGCGGCTTTCGCAAGACGTCGGACCGGCTGCTCGGCAACCTCGCCGGCCTGTCGCTCGCCCGTCTGGACGAGGCGACGCTGGACGAGATCGAGGAGGCGCTGATCGCCTCGGACCTCGGCCCGGCCACCGCCGCCAAGGTGCGCGCGCGGCTTGCCGAAGGGCAGTTCGAGCGCAATCTGGAAGAGCTCGGCATCCGCGTGATCGTCGCCGAGGAAGTCGCCAAGGTGCTGGAGCCGGTCGCCAAGCCGCTCGAGATCGAGGCGTTTCCGCGCCCGCAGGTGATCCTCGTCATTGGAGTCAACGGCTCCGGCAAGACGACGACGATCGCCAAGCTCGCCAACCAGCTGCTCGAGCAGGATTACAGCGTGATGGTCGCCGCGGGCGACACCTTCCGCGCCGCCGCGATCGGCCAGCTCAAGACCTGGGCCGATAGGATCGGCGTGCCGATCGTCTCGGGCGCCGAAGGCGGCGACGCCGCCGGCATCGTGTTCGAAGCGGTGAAGCGCGCGACCGAGATCGGCACCGACGTGCTGATCGTCGACACCGCCGGCCGCCTGCAGAACAAGCGCGAGCTGATGGACGAGCTGGCCAAGGTCCGCCGCGTACTCGGCCGCCTCAACCCCGCGTCCCCGCACGACGTGGTGCTGGTGCTGGATGCCACCACCGGCCAGAACGCGCTCAACCAGATCGAGGTGTTCAAGGAAGTGGCGGGCGTCACCGGCCTCGTCATGACCAAGCTCGACGGCACCGCGCGCGGCGGCGTGCTGGTCGCGGCGGCCGAGAAATACGGCCTGCCCATCCACGCGATCGGCGTCGGCGAGAAGGTCGACGACCTGCGCGGCTTCGACGCGAACGAAGTCGCCCGCATCATCGCCGGCGTGGAGGAACTGACCCATGGCTGATGCAGCCACCCGCCCCAAGGCTTCCGCCGGCCTGCGCATGGCGCTCGATTACGGCCCGCTGGTCGTGTTCTTCGCGGTCAACAGCCTCGCGCCCGGCGTGCAGCTCCAGCGCATCTTCACCGCCACCCTCGCCTTCATGATCGCGATGGCGGCGGCGATCGCGGTTTCCTGGTGGAAGACCCGCCACGTCTCGCCGATGCTGTGGATCACCGGCGTGCTGGTGCTCGTGTTCGGCGGGCTGACGCTTTATTATCACGACCAGACCTTCATCCAGGTCAAGCCGACCATCGTCTATGCGATGTTCGCGGTGATCCTCGGCTATGGCCTCGTCACCAACAAGCCGCTCCTCCAGACGATGCTGGAGTCCGCCTATCCCGGGCTCAGCGCCAAGGGCTGGCGGCTGCTGACGATCAACTGGACCGTCTTCTTCGTCGCGATGGCGGTGCTCAACGAAGTCATGCGGCACATGCTGGACTGGGATCGCTGGGTGACGTTCAAGACCTGGGTGGTGATCCCGCTGACGTTGGTGTTCGCCATCGCCAATATCCCGATGCTGCTCCGCCACGGCCTGCAGCTGGAGAAGCCCGAGGACGCGCCCGTCCCGCCGGAAGGCTGATCCCATATGGGCCTGCCGCGCCACCCGGCGACCTTCCACGCGGTGCGCGCGGCCAACGGACTGCGCCGGCAGATCCGTTCCAACACGCTGCTGTTCCTGCTGCTGGCGATCGGCGTGGGTGCTGCGGCGAGCCTCGCCGCCATCGCGATCGGCCAGAGCGCACGCGGCATGCAGCGCGTGCTGTTCGGGCTGGCGGTGGGCGAGCACCTCAGCGCCGCGAGCCATGTGGCGCCGCTGCGGCTGCTGGCCCTGCCGATCGGCGGCGCGCTGCTCGGCTGCACGCTCTGGCTGCTCCGCCGCCGCAAGACCATCGACGTGGTCGAGGCCAATGCGCTCCACGGCGGCCGCATCCCTGCGCGCGATACCGCAACGGTGGTGGGCCAGACGCTGCTCTCCAACGGCTTCGGCGCCTCGGTGGGACTGGAGGCGGCCTATGCGCAGGCGGGCGGCGGGCTCGCCTCGCTGCTCGGCCAGCGGCTGAAGCTGCGGCGCGCGGACCTGCGCACGCTGATGGCGGCCGGCGCTGGCGCGGGCCTGGGCGCCGCGTTCGGCGCGCCCCTGACCGGCGCCTTCTACGCGTTCGAGATCGTGCTGGGTGCCTACACGCCCGCGATCGTCGCCCCGGTGGTGCTCGCCTCGCTGACCGCCGCGACCATTGCCCGGACGCTGGGCATTCATCCCTATGTGATCAGCGCCGGCGGCGGACATCCGATCGGGACGGCGGATTACGCCCTCTACGCGCTGCTCGGCGTGGTCTGCGCCGGCTTCGGCATCGCGCTGATGCGGCTGGTGGCGCTGGTCGAGGCGGGCGTGCGCCGCAGCCCGATCCGTCCTGCCTGGGCACCGCTGATCGGGGGCTTGCTGATGATCCCGCTCGCCCTGCTCTCGCCGCAGGTGCTGTCGAGCGGGCACGGCGCGCTGGACATCAACCTCGCCGCGACGGCGACGCTCGCCTCGCTGGGCGTGGTGATCCTGCTCAAGCTGCTCGGCTCGGCCGTGTCGCTGGGTTTCGGCTTTCGTGGCGGCCTGTTCTTCGCCTCTCTGTTCCTCGGCGCGCTGATCGGGCGCTTCTATCAGCTGACGCTCGCCGAGATCCCCGGCCTGCACCACCTCGCGCCGGATGATGCGGCCGTGGTCGGCATGGCGGCGCTGGCGGTGGCGGTGGTCGGCGGGCCGATGACGATGTCGCTGCTGGTGCTGGAGGTGACGCACGACTTCAGCATCACCGGCGTCACCATTGCCGCGACGCTGATCGCGAGCACGATCGTGCGCGAGGCGTTCGGCTACAGCTTCTCCACCTGGCGGCTGCATCTGCGCGGCGAGACGCTGCGGAGCGGCCGCGATGTGGGCTGGGTCCGCGCGCTCACCGCCGCGCGAATGATGCGACGCGACGTGGCGACCATCGCCGCGGATACCGATGTGGCGGCCTTCCGCGACCGCTTCCCGCTGGGCTCGACCAAGCGCGTCGTGCTCCTCGACGCCAAGGGTCATTATGCCGGGATCGCCGAGACCGCAGCAGTTTGGAGCCCCTCCGCGGATCAGGCGGACCGCGTCATCAGCATGGCGAAGTTCGTCGATACCGCGCTGTCGCCGGACATGACGATCGCGGAAGTGCTCGAGGCCTTCGACGCGAGCGTGGCGGACGATCTGGCGGTGTTGTCGAGCGACGGGCAGGTGCTGGGGCTCATCACCGAGAGCCATGCGCGCCGCCGCTATGCCGAGGAGCTGGAGAAAGCCCAGCGCGATTTGTACGGAGAAAGTTAGGGCAGGTCCCCCTCACCCTTCCCATCGCTCCGCGATGGACCCCTTCCCTCTCCCATCGGGAGAGGGAGGGAGGCGCGAAGCGCCGGAAGGGTGAGGGTGGTTGTCTGCCTCAGCCCTGCTGGTCGGCGCGGCTCGCGCCTTCGCCGTCGAGATTCTGGGCGACGAAGTCCCAGTTCACCAGCTTGGTCAGGATGGTGTCGACGAACGACGGGCGCGCATTGCGATAGTCGATGTAATAGGCGTGTTCCCACACGTCGATCGTGAACAGCGGCTTCACGCCGTGCGCGACGGGCGAGTCGCCGTCATGGAACGAGGTGACCTTCAGCGTGTCGCCGTCGAGCACCAGCCAGCCCCAGCCGCTGGCGAAGTGGCCGACGGACTCCGCCTTGAGCTTCTCGAGCAGCGCATCGTGGCTGCCGAAGTCGCGGGTGATCATCTCGGCCAGCTTGCCGGTCGGCGCAGCATAGTTGGGCGTCAGGCACTGCCAGAAGAAGCTGTGGTTCCAGATCTGCGAGCTGTTGTTGAACAGGCCCTTGATGCCCTTGTCCTTGGCATAGGCGATCACGTCCGTCAGCTTCGCGCCGGCCAGCTCGGGAATGTCGGCAACCAGCTTGTTGCAATTGTCGACATAGGCCTTGTGGTGCTTGCCATGGTGGAAGTCGAAGGTCTCGGCCGACATGTGCGGCGCGAGCGCGTCCTTGGCGTACGGCAGTTCGGGAAGTTCGAAGGCCATGTCATGCTCCTCTTGGGATTGGAAAGCTTGTCCGCCCGCCTAACGCATGGGAGCGCGGCGCGCCGCAACATTTTTTGTTTCGCCCCTGATCGATGCTGGCGATCAGAAGAGCTGCCACTCCCAGACGCCGGCGCCCGCAGGCACGCGAAGGCGGAGATACCGCGCGGTTACGTTGAGCGGCAGCACGATCGGCGAGCCGCTGGCACCGGGCGTGGTCGCGACCTGCCGCCAGTGCGTACCATCGGCCGACGCCTCGACCGCCACGTCATAAGCGCGGTTGGCATATTCCATTCGCAGCTGCGCCGTGTGGACGGTCTGCACCTTGCCGAGATCGGCGACGAGCAGCGGCGCGGCGCCGGGCGCGGGGCGCCAGAGCGTCGCGTAATTGTCGTCCCCTGCCCGCTCAGCCCCATGTACTGCATCCACGGCCGCGCCCTTGAGCGTGACCGGGAGGCCGCGCGTGCGGCGGGGGACGAACCCCGCGACCGCGCTGCCATGGCTCGGCACTACCTTCGCGATGGTACCGTCGTCGCGGATCGTCAGCGGGTCGACGGCGATCTGGCGGAGCGTCGCATCATCCCCAGGACGCGGCCAGGGCAACGACTGGCGATGGTAAAGGATGTAGGGCTGCTGGCCGACGCGGAAGATCGCGTGATGGCCCGGGCTGATCACGTCGCGCGTCTTGTCGGTGGACAGGATCGGGCTGTCCGACCCCTCTCGGAACGGGCCGAAGGGCGTGTCGCCGATCGCATACCGCACCTTGTAGGTGTCCTCCGTGGTCTTGCCGTCGCTATAGGTGAGGACATAGTGCCGTCCGGCCTTCACCAGGAACGGGCCCTCGAAGTAATTGGCGGGGGTGACGTCCTTGGGTTCGCCGTCGAAGGTCACCATGTCCGGCTTCAGCTTGACGACGAAGCAATGGCCGTTGGTCCAGTTCAGCCCCGAGCCCCAATACAGATACGCGGTGCCGTCGTCGTCGATGAATGCCTCGGCATCGATCATGTGATAGGCGGGTGCGAAATCCTTGGCGATCAGCGGCTTGCCGCCGTTCGCATCCGCCCAGGGACCCGCAGGCGACGGCGCACTGCCTACCCACACCTCGGACCCCACCGAGACATACATGTACCAGCGCCCGTTCTTCGCCTTGACGACCGAGGGCGCCCAGACCTTGGAGTCACCCGAGGTCGGGCTGGTCGCCGCCGCCTTGGTCGGCCAGGCCGGGGTGGAGAAGGTCCAGTCCCGTCCGTTGGCGGAGGTCCAAATCCCCAGCGTGTCGGCGCCCCAGGGATCGATGGTGGCGTAGATATACCATTTGCCGCCGTCATGGACGATCGACGGATCGGCGAAATAGCCGGGGAGCAGCGGATTGCCGTCCCCCGGCGTATCCCAGCGCGGCGTGGGCGCGTCGGCGGCGGCGAGCAAGCCCGCCGCCACCATCAGAAGGACCGCCTTGCTCACTTGATGTCGAGCATCACGATCGCCTTGGCCGGCACCTGTACGGTGAGGGTGCCGCCCGAGAGCGTCGCGCCGGTGAATGCCGCCGGCTTCACGACGTCCGGCGCCTGGAAGTCGTTATGCGCATCCATCGCCGCGCCGGTGAGGATGCGGCCCGTCACCTGCGTGCCGGTCACCCCGTCCAGCTTCATGCTGACGCTCGCCGGCTGGTTGGGATCGACATTGACCAGGCCGACATGGACCACGCCGTCGGTGCCCCGCACCGCGCTGGCGCTCACCGCGCGCATCGTCCACTGGTCCTTGTTGTACCAGCGCGACGTCACGTCGACCGGCAGCACCGTGCCGTCCATATAGTCCTTGTACAGGTCGAACGCCCAATAGGTCGGCGTCTTCACCATCTTGGCGCCATCGGTGAGCAGCATCGCCTGGAGCACGTTGACCATCTGGGCGATGTTGGCGCCGCGCACGCGGTCGGCATGGGCCGCGAAGATGTTGAAGTTGAGCGCCGCGACCATCGCGTCGCGCAGGCTGTTCTGCTGGTAGAGGAAGCCCGGGTTGGTGCCCGGCTCGACATCATACCAGGTGCCCCATTCGTCGACGAGCAGCGCGACCCGCTTGGACGGATCGTACTTGTCCATGACCTTGCTGTGCTCGGTCAGCAGCTCGTCCATCTTCAGCGTCTTGGAGAGCGTGCGCGCCCAGCCTTCCTCGTCGAAGCCGGTGGCGGCGCCCTTCTTGCTCCAGGGCCCGGGCACCGTGTAGTAATGCACGCCGATACCGTCGATCTTGTCGCCGGCCTTGCGCATCATCACGTCGGTCCAGTTGTAGTCATCCGTATTGGCGCCGCTGGCGATCTTCATCAGCTTCTGGCCTTCGGGCACCTTGAGGAAGGTGGCGTAGCGACGCGTTACGTCGGCGCCATATTCGGGCAGCATGTCGCCGCCGCAGCCCCACAGCTCGTTGCCGATGCCGAACATCGTCAGCTTCCACGGCTTGTCGCGGCCATTGGCGCGGCGTTGGTTGGCGATGGTCGATTTGGTCGGCGAGGTCATATATTCGACCCACTCCGCCATCTCGCTGGGGGCAGCCGTACCGACATTGCCCGAGACATAAGGCTCGGCGCCCACCACTTCGGTGAAGTCCATGAACTCGTTGGTCCCCACGGCATTGTCCTCGGTCACGCCACCCCAGTTGGTGTTGACCTTGACCGGGCGCTTGGCGCGCGGCCCGATGCCTTCCCGCCAGTGATATTCATCGGCGAAGCAGCCGCCCGGCCAGCGGATCACCGGCACCTTGATCGCCTTGAGCGCATCGATCACGTCGCGGCGGAAGCCCTTCACGTTCGGGATCTTGCTGTCGGCGCCGACATAGAGCCCGCCATAGATGCCGCTGCCCAGGTGCTCGGCGAACTGGCCGAACAGGCGCTTGTCATATTTCGCGCCGGGCTTGTCGCCATGCACGGTCACGGCGTCGCCGCCGGTCTGGGCCATGGCAGGCAGCGCCGCGATGAGCGCGATCGCGCTGATGAGGCTTCGCATCATTCTTTCTCCGTCGCGCGCGCCGGGCGCGCCTTGGCTGGGGTAGTGCCCTCGCCCGCGAACGGGGTGAGGCGGAAACGTATCGAGGTGGGCACCAGCTGGGTGCGGTATTTGGGGAGCGGCTTGCCGAACTCGCTCCACTGGGTGTCGCCGCCGATGCCCCATTGCGCGGCATCGATCAGCAGCGTGCCCTGGCTCCTGGGCACCACTTCGGTGCTCTTCCAGGTGCCGGGTTCGTGCCGGTCCAGATCGGCATAGGGGAAGGCGAGCGCGTTCATCATCAGCGGCGTATCGCCCTGCACCCGCAGGCCGGCGCCGCCGCCGATCAGCTCCATCCAGCGGACATCGACCTTGTTGCCGGTCTCCTGCGGGCGGATGTAATCATGGTTCTGCTCGGCGATCGCGCCGCGCCACAGCCCGATCGGCGCCGAGGTCTTGCGGTCGACATAGCTTTCGTGCGGGCCGCGGCCATACCATTCGACCGTCTTGAGGCTGCCCGGGGTGGTGAAGGTGAGGCCGATGCGGAACGGCGGGGGCAACTGGCCCGAGACCGGCTCGAACTTGCCGTCGACCGCGACCGAGCCGTCGCCCGCCATCCGATACACGCTGGTGAAGCGCACCGCGCCCGCGCCCATGATGTAGGCGACGCGCACCTCGGCGCCGTCCTCACCCAGATCCTGCACCTGCACCGCGGAGACGGTGCGGGTCTCGCTCATCCCCTTCCAGGCAGCGAGCTGCTTGTCGGTACCGATGCCGATGTCGTTGTCGGTCACCGCCCGCCAGAAGTGCGGCGCGCCGCCGCTGAGCAGCGTCTTGCCCCTGGCCGCGTAGCGATCGACCAGCCCGGTCGCGCGGTTCACCACCAGCGTCGCGCCGCCGGCCGAGAGGGTGATCGCCCCCTGCCCGTCCTGCGTCGTTACCTTGCCCTTGGGCGCCGCGACATCTGACGTGCGATAGACCGGATCGAGCGCGAACTGCTCCCAGCCGATCACCGTGCCGCCTGGCACCAGCGGCACCGCGTCCGCCTTGGCGCGCGCGCGGACCGTGACGAAATACTCGGCGCCGGGCTTGCGGGTAATGCCCGTCAGCGGCAGCGCGATCGTGCCAGCGCCGTGCGCCGCCACGTCCGGGGTCGCCAGCGTGCCGTTCGCCACCGCAACGCCGTTCTCCTGCACTTCCCAGTCGAAGGTGAAGCCGGACAGGTCGCGGAAGTCGTGGCGGTTGCGCACCGTCACCGTGCCGCCCGCAGCATCGAAGCCGTCGAACTGGATCGGCGCATAGACCTTGCGGAGCTCATAGAGCTGCGGGTTCGGCGTGCGGTCGGACTGGAGCAGCCCGTCGCCGAACTCGATCTCGCCGCCGGGGTTGGGGCCGTATTCGCTGCCATCGCCCCAATAGCGCCGCCCGCCCTTGGTGTAGCGGTACATCGACTGGTCGACCCAGTCCCAGGCGAAGCCGCCCTGCAGCTTGTTCGGGTGGGCGTAGATGGTGTCCCAATATTCCTTCAGATTGCCGCCCGAATTGCCCATCATATGGGCGTATTCGCACTGGATTACCGGCTGCTTGAAGTTCCAGTTGGTGGCGTAGTCCTCCAGCTTCACCGCCGGATCGTACATCGGCGCGTAGATGTCGGCGTAATAGTTCGGGCGGTGATCTTGGATGCCGTCCCAGGTGCCCCAGCCGAGATAGGAGACCAGCCGACCCGGATCGACCGCCTTGGCCGCCGCGGCCGCCGCCTCGAAATTCGGGCCGATGCCCGCCTCGTTGCCCAGCGACCAGAAGATCACCGAGGGGTGGTTCTTGTCGCGCTGGACCATGTTGACCACGCGCGAGACATGCGCGTCCTTCCACGCCGGATCGAAGCCGACCTGGAGCTGGGAGCGGAGTTCGCCATGCTTGTTGGCGTAATCCATGTAGGCGTGGCTCTCGATGTCCGCTTCGTCCATCACATAGAGGCCGTAGCGATCGGCGAGCTCGTACAGATACGGGTCGTTCGGATAGTGCGAGGTGCGGATCGCGTTGATGTTCGCCCGCTTCATCAGCTGGATGTCGTGCTCCATCGACGCGTGGCTGACGACGTGGAAGGTCTCCGGATCATGCTCGTGGCGATTGACGCCGCGGATCGTGATCGGCTTGCCGTTGACGCTGACCAGGCCGTTCCTGATCTCGACGGTGCGGAAGCCGATGTGCTGCGGGGTGGCCTGCACCACCTTGCCCTCGGCATCGACCAGCTCGACGAGCAGCGTGTAGAGATTGGGCGTCTCGGCGGTCCAGGGGCGAACGCCCGGCACGTCGGCGGCGAGCGTCACCTTCTGCGCCGCGCCCGCGGGGAGCTGCGTCTCGCGCACCAGCACCTGCTTGTCGCCGTCGAGCAGCGTCATCCGTGCGGTGAGCGGCGCGGTGCGATCGGTGAGCGTCAGCTCGGTCGACAGCTTGCCGTCCTGGTACGCCGTGTCGAGCCCGGCATGGACGAACAGGTCGGCCACGCGCGCCCTGGGGGCCGCCGCCAGATAGACCGAACGCTCGATGCCCGAGACGCGCCAGAAGTCCTGGTCCTCCAGATAGCTGCCGTCCGACCAGCGATGGATCTGGATCGCGATGGTGTTGCGGCCCGCATGGACCAGCTTGGTCACGTCGAACTCGGAGGGGAGCTTGGAATCCTGCGAATAGCCCGCCTCGACGCCGTTCACCCACACCTGATAGGCCGAACCCGCCGCACCGATGTGCAGGATCACGTCCTGCCCGGACCAGTTCGCCGGCAGCTGCACGTCGCGGCGATAGGAACCGACCGGATTGGTGGCGTGCGGGATCAGCGGGCGGTTGGCGGGGAACGGATAGGTAATGTTGAAATAGCGTGCCTGGTCATAGCCCTCGGTCTGCCAGTCGGCCGGGACCTTGATGCGCTTCCACTTGGCGACGTCATAGTCCGGCTTCTCGAAGCCGTTGGGCACCGCGTCCGAGGAAGGCGAGAAGTGGAACGACCATTGGCCGTCGAGCAGCAGATAGCGGCTCGACCTGGCGGGATCGCCCGCCAGCGCAGCGGCGCGGCTCTCGTAGGGGAAATGCGTGGCGCTGGCCGGCATCTTGCCGCGCGCGAACACCGCCGGGTTCTCCCAGTCGGGGCGGCGCGGATCGACCTGCACCGGCTGGACCTGCGGCGCGTCGCCGATCTTCGGACCGTCCTGCGCCATCCCCATGCCGGAGGCGAGCGCTACACTGCCCACCGTCGCCAGCAACCCCAACTTGTTCACGCTGATTCCTCCCGCCCCATAAGGGCATACTGCAAAGGCTGATTGTTTCAGTCAAATTTCTCGGAGTAATTTTCGTGTAATTTATCGTTGCAGCGCTCCGCTCTCGTGCAGGAATGCCTCATGTGTGGGCATGCGCGAGGCGGCCAGCGCCGTCACCTCGGCGATCCGCGCCAGCCGCGCCGCCGCCTCGTCGCGCGGCATGCCATCAGCGATCGGGTCGTAGCCGCTGGGGTCGACGCCCTGCCCGTGGAGCACCGCCAGCCAGCTGGTCTTGGAGAACAGCTCGTCCGCCTCGCGGTACAGCCGGCCGCTGGCACGGTAGATGGCGATGCGCTCCGCCAGTGTATCGGGCAGTGCCATGGTGCGCAGGTGGCGCCAATAGTCGGTGTCGTCGCGCGCGGTGACGTGGAAGTGGAGGACGAGGAAGTCGCGGATCGTCTCGAACTCCGCCGCCATCAGCCGGTTGTAGCGGCGGATGTCCGCGGGCGTGCCGCCGCCGACCGGCAGCATCTCCAGCAGCCGCGCGATGCCCGCTTGGACGAGATGGATGCTGGTCGATTCCAGCGGCTCGAGAAAGCCGCTGGCGAGCCCCAGCGCGACGCAGTTCTTCTCCCAGAAGCGCGCGCGGCGCCCCGCCTGGAAGCGCAGCAGGCGTGGTTCGGCGAGTGGTGCGCCTTCGAGGCTGCCCAGCAATTGCGCCTCGGCTTCGGCATCCGAGCAGTGCGCGCTGGCATAGACCAGCCCGTTGCCGACCCGGTGCTGGAGCGGAATGCGCCACTGCCACCCTGCCCCGCGCGCGGTGGAACGGGTGAAGGGCGAGCGGCCCTCCGGCCCCAGTGCGCAGGGTACCGCGACGGCGCGGTCGTTGGGCAGCCACTGCGCCCAATCCTCGAATGCCACGCCCAGCGTCTCGCCGAGCAGCAGCGAGCGAAAGCCCGAACAGTCGATGTAGAAGTCGGCGGCGATGCGCGTCCCGTTCTCCAGCACCACGCTCGCGATGGCGCCGTCCGCGTCGCGCGCGACGGTGACGATCCGGCCTTCCTGCCGCCGCACACCCCATTGCTCGGCCTTCTCGCGCAGGAAGCCGGCATAGAGCGCCGCATCGAAATGATAGGCATAGCCGAGATGGGTCAGCGGGTTGTTGCCGCTGGTCGCCGGGCGCTGGAAGCGGCCCAGCCGCGCCGCCTCTGCGCAGATCGAATAGGCCTCGAGCGGCGCCGCCTCGCCGGCCAGCCGCGCGCGCTGCCACAGCGCCTCGAAGGGGATCGCGCCGAAATCGATGCCGTGGATGCCGAACGGGTGGAAGTAGCGCGTGCCCTTCGCCTGCCAGTCGACGAACTCGATGCCGAGCTTGGCCGTGCCCTTGGTCGCGCGGAGGAACTCGGCCTCGTCGATGCCGAGCAGCGCGTTGAACGCCTGGATCGGCGGGATCGTCGCCTCGCCCACGCCGACGGTGCCGATCGCCTCGGACTCGACCAGGGTGATTGCGATGGCGCGGGTATCCAGCACGCGCGACAGCGCCGCCGCCGCCATCCAGCCCGCGGTACCGCCGCCAATGATCGCGATATGCGAAAGCGGCGCGCTCATGCCGCGCGCCGCTTGTTGAAAATCGAAAGGTGGAAAGCCGTCACCCTGCGCCGTCCTCCGATAGAAGATGGCCGGAGCAGTCGCCTGCCCCGGCCTACAGGGTCAATAGGTCGCCCGCAGCGACAGGCCGAAGCGCCGGTCGTTGAGCTCGTAGCGCAGCGGTGCGGCCGGCGTGCCGATGTAGATCTTGTTCATCCGGTTGTTGAGATTCACCACGTCGGCCGACACCGCGACCTGCTTGGTCAGGTTCACGCTGATTGAGGCGTCGAGCGAGGCATAGGGCGCGGCATATTGCGGGATGCCGTTGGCACCACTGCCCTGGGTCTGATCAAGATAGCTCGACCGCCAGGTCCACGCCACGCGCGCAGTGACCGGGCCCTTCTCGTACAGGCCGACGATATTGTAGCTGTGCTTCGACAGCTTTTCGAGCGGCAACTGCGTCGGCGTGTTGGTCCCCGCCACCGCGAAGGGGTTGGACACGCTCGAGTCGACATAGGTGTAGTTGGCCTGCAGCCCCAGCCCGCTCAGCGGCCCCGGCAGGAAGTCGAAGAATTGGTTGTAGCCGATCTCGGCGCCCTTCACCGTGCCGTTGCCGGAATTGACCTGCGTGCTGATGTCGTAGGTCACGCCGTTATACACGCCGGGCACGATGCCGCCCGCCAGAAAGCCGTTGACCTTCTTGTAGAACAGGCCGCCGGTCAGCGAGCCGGTGGGGGCGAAGTACCATTCCGCCGTGACGTCGAAATTGTCCGAGCGGATCGGGTTGAGCAGCGGGTTGCCCGAGCTGGCGCTGGGGTGGCCGGTGACCGGATTGATCTGGTTCGGATTGTTGAGCGTCAGGTTGGTCGAAAGCTGGTCGAAGTTCGGTCGCGCGAGGCCCTTCGAATAGGCGAAGCGCATCTGGAAACTGTCGGTCAGCTTGGCGCGGAGGTTAAAGCTCGGCAGCGCCTTGGTATAGTCCTTGCTCACGCTGATCGGCGCCGAGCTGCCGTCATTGTTGAACTGGGTGCCGATCGACGTCGCCTTGGTCTTCACCACGCGCACGCCGACGCCGCCGTCGAAGGCGATGCCGCCGAGCTCGAAGCCGTAATCGGCGATGGCCCAGCCGGTATAGGTCTTCTCGGTCTGGCTGTTGAGGTCGCCGGGCTTGAAGCTGTCCTGCGTCGTGGCGCCGAGCAGCGCGTAGAGCGCCTTGGTCTGCGCCCACACGCCGTCACCCGCCGGAAAGGCCGGATAGAGCAGGCCGCCCTTCACGCTGTTGCCGTCGAACCAATTCTTGGAGGGCCCGGGCATCGCCAGCTGCGGATTCTGGGTAAGCGGCACCAGCGGGGTGCCGGCCGGCGCACCGCAGTTCGGATCGGCACCGAGCGACGTGATGCAGGCGGCGTGCCAGGTGCCACGCAGGTCGATGCTGTTGTCGGCATAGCGCGCGCCGGCACGCAGCTTCTTCAGCAGGCCGCCATCGACGTCATATTCGATGTCGCCGGCAAAGGCCCAGGTGTCGGCGTCGTTCCGCTGGAGCGAGTCCGCGATATAGGGCGTGGTGTAGTTGGCCGGGTTGTTGAGCACGCCCTGCTCGCGCACGTCCCAGCGCGGATATTTGCCACGCAGGTCGAAATCGACCGTCAGCGGATGCGGCGTGGTCAGCGAGGTCTGGCCGGACTGAGTGTAGAGCGACAGCACATGGCCGTTGCGATCGGCGTTGTAATAGGATGTCAGATACTGCGCATCCAGATTGACCTTGAGCCGGTCGGTCGGCTTCCACGCCGCGTTGAGCGTGAAGTTCTTGCTCGCGCTCCACAGCTGCTGGTCGTAGCGGCCGGTCTCGAACGCGATCGGCGACAGCGTGCCGCTGGTCGCATAGCCTTCGTTGTTGAAGGTGAAGGCTGCGCCCGGCGCCGGCGCGGTGCCATAGCTGGTGACGTTGCCGTTGCTGTCGCGCACGTTCGAGCGGTTGCTGAGGTCGTAATAATAGGCGCCCGTACGGTTGAACCAGTATTTGGTGACCTGCGCCTGCGCAGTGACCAGCAGCGCATCGCTCGGCTTCCACTGGATCGCGCCGGCAACGCCGAGGCGTTTGCGATCGCCGCTGTCGTCATAGATTTCAGGACCATAGGGGATCTGCGCATTGGCCGGCGCACCCGCGATCGAGCCGGGCGCGACGGTATCGAACGGGCCGATCAGCAGGCCGTCCTGGCGATAGCGGCTCTTCGAATAGACGGCGTTGATCAGAACGCCGATCTCGCCCTCGCCTGCCTTGAAACGGTTGCTGTACAGGCCCGACACGGCATAGCCCGGCTTGTCGATGCGGTCGTAGTAATTGCCGCGGATCGTGGCGCTGATCACCTGGCCGGGTGAATCGAACGGCTTGCGCGTGCGCAGGTTCACCGCCCCGCCGACGCCGCCCTCGATGATGTTGGCCGGCGCGTTCTTGTACACGTCGATGCCCGAGAGCAGTTCGGGCGGCACGCCTTCAAGGTCGAACGCGCGCCCGCCCGAGGCCGAGTAGACCGCGCGGCCGTCGAGGAAATTCTGCACCTGGGTGAGGCCGCGGACGGTGATCGCCGGCTGGGTGCGGTGGTCGAAGTCCGTCGCGCCTTCGCCGTAGCGGCGCTGGATCTGCACGCCGGTGATGCGCTGCAGTGCCTCGGTGGTGTTGGCATCGGGCAGCTTGCCGATATCCTGCGCCTGGACCGAATCGACGATCTGATCGGCATTGCGCTTCAGCGCCGCAGCCGAGCGCAGGCTCTCGCGCACGCCGGTGACGACGATATCGTCCCCGCTGCCGCCCGCCGGCGCGCCGTCCTGGGCGAAGGCCGGCGCGCCCCCCCCGGCGATCGCGAGGGCGAGCGCCGAGACGCCGAGCAACGAAGTACGATGGTGCATTCTCATGAAAAACCTCCCCAAATGCGCTGGTCCGAAATGCCGCATCTCCGCGCGGTGCCGACCAGTTGTCCGACAACATATCCTGTCGTATTTGTAAGACAAGTGCTTTTCGTAGGGCAGGATTGGGGCTGGCGCAGCGCCTGAACTGCCTCCAAAATCGTCCCATCACACGGGGGCAAACCATTGACGGAACAGCGAAAGCGCAACCCAGCGCACCAATCGATTGCACGCGAGATCGGCATTGCCATTGCGACGGGCCGATATCTGCCGGGCGTGATTCTCCCCGGCGAACTCGATCTCGCCGAGTCGCGCGGCGTGTCGCGCAGCGTTGTGCGCGAAGCGCTGCGCATGCTTGCGGCAAAGGGGTTGATCGAAAGCCGTCCCAAGGCAGGCACGCGGGTGCGGGCGCGGGCGGACTGGAACCTGCTCGATCCCGATCTGCTCGCCTGGATGTTCGAAGGCGAGCCACCCATGGCGTTCGTGGAAAGCCTGTTTCAACTCCGCATGATCGTTGAACCTGCCGCTGCCGAGCTGGCGGCACGCCTGCGCTCGAGCCGGCACGTCGGCCGGCTGGGCCATGCGATGGAGGTGATGGAGGAAGAAGGCTTGTCGAGCCCCGAGGGCCAAGCGGCGGACCAGCAGTTCCACAACATCATCCTGGAGGCGACGGCCAATGATCTGCTGATCAGCCTGTCCGGCAGCATCGGGGCGGCGGTGCGCGCGACGACGCTGTTCAAGCACCGAAAGGCCAAGCAGCTGCGCGATTCGATCCCACTGCACCGCGACCTGTTCGCAGCGATCACCGACGGCGATCCGGCGGCCGCACGGGCGGCCACGATCACGCTGATTCTCCAAGCGCAGGAAGATACGGAATCGTCGCTGAAAGGGTAAAGGGCAAGCGTTGACGTCATCCTCGGCTCATTTATAGTCAGACAAAACAACAGGGAGACGCCGATGCCTGACACGATCGTACGCAAAGGAGAGATCGGTCGGCGCGGCATATTGAAGGGTGCCGCACTTATGGGCGGCCTCGCGGCAGGTCCCCGCGCGACTGCCGCGGCAAAGGCCCCGCTGCTCGCCCCCACCCCGCCGATGGGCTGGAACAGCTGGAACAGCTTCGCCACGACGATCACCGAGGCCCAGGCGCTGGAGACCGCGGCGATCCAGGCGCGCGAGCTGCTCCCCTTCGGCTATGACGTGTTCACCATCGACATCCAGTGGTACGAGCCCGAGGCGAGCAGCTACACCTACAATGCCAAGCCCGTGCCGACGCTGGACGGGCATGGCCGCCTCCTACCCGCGCCCAACCGCTTCCCCTCGGCCGCGAACGGCAAGGGCTTCGCGCCGATCGCCGCCAAGGTCCACGCGCTCGGCATGAAGTTCGGCGTGCACCTGATGCGCGGGATTCCCCGGCTGGCGGTGGAGCGCAACCTGCCGGTGCTCGGCACGAGCGGCGTCCGCGCCGCCGACATTGCCGACATCACGAGCATCTGCCCGTGGAACCCGGACATGTACGGCGTCGACATGCGCAAGCCCGGTGCGCAGGCCTATTATAACAGCGTCTTCGCGCTGCTCGCGTCCTGGGGCGTCGACTTCGTCAAGATGGACGACATGAGCCGCCCCTATGACGCGCATTCGCCCGAGATCGAGGCCGCGGCTAAGGCGATCCATGCGAGCGGCCGCCCGATCCTGCTGAGCCTCTCGCCGGGGGAAACGCCGGTGCCGCGCGCCGCCCACGTCGCCCGGCACGCGCAGATGTGGCGCATCTCCGACGACTTCTGGGACGACTGGAAGATGCTCGAGGCCCAGTTCACCCGCCTGGAGAATTGGAGCCCGCACACGCGCCCCGGCGCCTGGCCCGATGCCGACATGCTGCCGCTCGGCCGCCTCGCGCTCGGCCAGCGCGACACCAAGTTCACGCCCGACGAGCAGCGCACGCTGATGACCTTGTGGTCGATCGCCCGCTCGCCGCTGATCATGGGCGGCGACCTGCGGCATCTCGACGCCCCCACCCGCGCACTGCTCACCAACCGCGAGGTGCTCGCCGTCAACCAGGCGAGCAGCGAGAACCGCCCCTGGTTCGTCGCCGATGATCGCCGCGTCTGGACCGCCCGTGCGGCCAAGGGCGGCCATTATGTCGCGCTGTTCAACACCGGCGACAAGCCGGGCGAGGCGGCGTTCGACCTGCGGCTGCTCGGCCTGTCGGGCAAGGTGCAGGTGCGCAACCTGTGGGAGGGCAAGGACGAAGGCCCCGGCCCGCTCCGCCTCGCCCGCACGCTGCCGCCCCATGGTGCCGCCCTCTACCGAGTAATCCCCGCATGATCCGCACCTTTGCCCTCTCGCTGCTGCTCGCAGCCTCCCCCGCCGCGCTCGCCCAAACCAGCGCCCCGCCCCCCGCCGCCGAGCCTGCGGTGACGCTGACGCTGCGACCCGATCTCCAGCGCCCCGGCCAGCCCTTCGAGGGCTGGGGCACGGCGCTCGCCTGGTTCGCGCACGTCACCGGCGGCTACCCCGATCCGGTGCGCGAGAAGCTGGCCGACCTGTTCTACGGGCCGCAGGGGCTCGGCTGGACGATCGCGCGCTACAATATCGGCGGCGGCGACGCGCCCGAGACGGCGCCCTATCTCCGCCCCGGCGCCGATGTGCCCGGCTTCTGGCGCCGCCCGGCGGGGGCGACCGGCACCGACTGGTGGAACCCGGCCGATCCGGCGATGTGGGACTGGTCGGCCGACGCCAACCAGCGCTGGTGGCTGGACGCGATCAAGCGCCGGGTGAAGAAGCCGATCTTCGAGGCCTTTTCCAACTCGCCGCCCTGGTTCATGACCGTCAGCGGCAAGGTCTCGGGCGCCGAGAAGGGCACCGATGACAATCTCCGCCCCGGCCAGGAGGCGCGCTTCGCCGAGTATCTGGCGACCGTGGTGGACAGGCTGCAACAGGCCCATGGCATCAGCTTCCGCACGCTGTCGCCGGTCAACGAGCCGAACACCGATTACTGGTTCGCGAAGAACACCCAGGAAGGCGCGCACTGGAGCCCTGCGCGCCAGGCGATGATGATCGACGCCTCGGACCGCGCGCTCAAGGCGCATGGGCTGAAGACGGTGATCGCCGCGCCGGACGAGACCAACTCGCACCTCTTCGTCCGCGACTGGGAGGGTTATCCGGCGGCGACGCGCGCGCGGATCGGCCAGCTCAACGTCCACAGCTACGGCACCGTCCACCAGACCGCGGTGCGCGACATCGCCCGCGCACATGGCATCCGGCTGTGGATGAGCGAGAACGACACCCCGCTCGACAAGGATCCCGAAAGCTTCGACGGCATGGCGAGCCCACTCGCCTTTGCCGAGCATGTCGTCCACGATCTCAAGCGGCTGGAGCCGGTCGCCTGGGTGTTCTGGCAGGCCGTCGAGCGGCAGAGCAGCGACAAAGGCGACGGCACCGCGGGCGGCAGCAACTGGGGCATCGTCAAGATGGCGTACACGCCCGCGAGCGCCGAGCATCCCTTCCACGTCACCCGCAAATATTGGGCGATGGCACAGTTCAGCCGCTATATCCGGCCCGGCTATCGGCTCGTGCCGGTGGACGATGCCGACACGGTGGGCGCGGTGTCGCCGGACGGGAAGCGGCTGGTGCTGGTCCACGTCAATGGCGGCGTGGTGCCGCGGCGGCTGACGCTCGGCGTGCCGGGCGCGCGGGTGGTGGAGCGGGTCGTCACCGATGCCACGCGCGACGCCGCGGCGGTATCGGTGGAAGCGCTCGGGGAGCCCGAAGCGATCACCACGCTCGTCATCGCGCTGCGCTGAACCAAGAAACCCTCCCCCTGAGGGGGAGGGGGACCGCCGCCGAAGGCGGTGGTGGAGGGGTGTCCCGGCTGGCCGAGCGTCCGACACACCAGCGTCTACACCCCTCCGTCGCGCTCCGCGCGCCACCTCCCCTTTCAGGGGTGGATTTGAGTAGAAAGAAAAAGGGCCGGAACTTCCGTTCCGGCCCTTCTCAAATCACTCTGCGTCGGCCTTCTTCTTGGCCGCTGCCTTTTTCGGCTTCGGCGCGGCTTCCTCGCCCTCGCCTTCGGCCGCCTTCGGCGCCTTCTTGGTCGCCGCCTTCTTCACCGGCTCGGCCTCGACCAGCGCATCGCCCTCGGCGGCCGGAGCCTCCTCGGCCTTGGCCTTCTTGGCAGCCGGCTTCTTGGCGGGCTTTTCTTCACCGGCCTCGTCCGAAGCGTCGGCCTTCTTGGCGGCCTTCTTCTTCGGCTTGTGGTTGTCGTGATCGTGGACATGGGTGCCCGACGAGAAGCCGTCTTCGCTCTCGATCGCGGCTTCCAGCTCTTCCTTGGTCACTTCGCGATCGGTGATCTCGGCCTTGTCGAACAGGAAGTCGACGACCTTGTCCTCGAAGAGCGGCGCGCGCAGCTGGGCAGCCGCCATCGGCTCCTGCTGGACATACTGGATGAAGCGCTGGCGATCCTGCGGGCCGTACTGCTGCGCGGCCTGCGCGATCAGGCGGTTCATTTCCTGCGCGGTCACTTCGACGCCGTTGGCGGTACCGATCTCGCTGAGCAGCAGGCCCAGGCGCACGCGGCGCTCGGCGATCGCGCGATACTCGTCGCGCTCGCTCTCGAGCTCGGCAAGCGCGGCGGCCGGATCTTCCTCATGCTCGGTCTCGTGGACGAGCTGGTGCCAGATCTGGTCGAACTCGGCTTCCACCATCGACGGCGGGACCGGGAAGTCGTGGCCGGCGGCGAGCTGGTCGAGCAGCTTGCGCTTCATGTGCGTGCGGGTCAGGCCGTTGAGCTGCTGCTCGATCTGGCCCTTCAGCAGGCCGGTCAGCTGCTCCAGGTCCTGGAGGCCGAACGCCTTCGCCATGTCGTCGTCGATCACGGTCTCGCCGGCGGTCTGCACCGCGGTGATCTTGACGTCGAAGGTCGCGGCCTTGCCGGCCAGATCCTTGGCGCCGTAATCGTCCGGGAAGGTGACGTTGAGCTGCTTCTCGTCGCCGACCTTTACGCCTTCGAGCTGCTCCTCGAAGCCCGGGATCAGGCGGCCCGAGCCGAGCTCGACGGCCATGCCCTCGCCGGTACCGCCGTCGAAGGCAACGCCGTCGACCTTGCCGACGAAGTCCATCACGACCTGGTCACCCTTGGTCGCGGCATGGCCCTCGGCGGCATCGTCCCAGCGCTTCTGCTGGTCGGCGAGCTGCTTGAGCTGCTCCTGGACTTCCGAATCCTGCACCGGCACCGTCAGGCGCTCGAGCTTCAGGCCTTCGATCGAGGGCGTCGGAACGTCGGGGAGCACTTCGAGCTCGACCTTCACTTCCGCGTCGCCTCCGGGGGCATATTCGCCCTCGAGGCTCACCGACGGCTGCATCGCCGGGCGCAGCTTGTGATCGGCGATCAGCTGCTGGATGCCTTCCTGGATCGAGCTGTTGAGCGCGTCCTGCGTCAGGGCCTCGCCGTGCATCTTGCGGACCAGGTTGATCGGCACCTTGCCGGGGCGGAAGCCGGGCATGCGAATCTGCGGAGCGACCCGCTTGACCTCGGCATCGACCTTCGAGTCGATGTCCTGGGCGGTGATCTTCAGCGTGAAGGCGCGCTTCAGGCCCTCGTTCAACGTCTCGACAGTCTGCATTCTCACGCTTTCTCAAAGAATCGGAATTGCGGTGTACCACACAACAGCCGCGAGGGACTGGTGCGGGCGAAGGGAGTCGAACCCCCACATCTTTCGATACTGGAACCTAAATCCAGCGCGTCTACCAGTTCCGCCACGCCCGCAGGGGACACCGCCGGTCGGCGGGCTCTATAGCAGTCATGGGGTTCGGGGCAAGTACGAAGCAACGATTGGGCGTCGCAACGCGTTGGGGCTGAAACGAACAGGAGATGTCCCATGCCGGTAGAGCCCCCCATCCAGCCTACCACGCCGCCGCCCGAAGCGCCGGCGCCCAACCCCGGCCAGCCCGGCGGCCCGCCGCCCGAGATCGCTCCGCCGGGGCCCGACATCGACGTGCCGGCGCCCGACACGACGCCGAGCATCGATCCGGGCATCACCCCCGGCCAGCCCGTCGCCTGAACCAGGAGAACCTCCCATGCCCAATATCAGCAACGACGATCGCGAAGATCCGCGCTCCGACATCCAGCAGGCGGTGGAAGCCCGCTCCGACGCCGCCGATGCCGCGGCCAAGGACGGCACACCGCTCACCAAGGCGGTGCCGCTGGGTGCAGGCGGCGAGAACGGTGCCGACGGCGTCGTGAAGAACCAGGACCTCAACCAGCAATAACCCCCTCCCCCAAATCTGCGATGGCAGCGGCCCGACCCCAGCATGGTAGAGCCGCTGTCGTCCTTTGGAGATGCATGCCGCGATGATCGAACGCCACCTGCTCAAGCTCCGACTCCGCGACACGATCGACGCGGCCGAAGAGGCTGCGCTGCGCGGGACGATCGTCGATACGGTCACCCATGCCGCCGGTCGCACCATCGTCCGCGCGGGGGAGGAGCTGAACTATTCCACCCTGCTGCTCGACGGCCTGATCGGCCGGTACAAGGACCTGAAGAACGGTCAGCGGCAGATCACCCATGTCCATGTCGCCGGCGATTTCGCCGATCTGCATGGCTTCACGCTCAAGCGACTCGACCATTCGCTGCTGGCGCTGACGCCCTGCACGATCGCGCGGGCCTCGCACACGCGGCTCCGCGAGATCACCGAGACGTTGCCGCACCTCACCAGGATCATGTGGTTCTCGACCAATGTCGATGCGGCGATCCATCGGGAGTGGGAAGTGTCACTCGGCCGCCGATCGGCGATCCAGCGCGCCGCGCACTTCTTTTGCGAATTGCATGTCCGGTTAGGCGTTGTGGGGCTTGCAGAAGAGAACGGGTACCGGCTGGCGATCAGCCAAGCCGAGCTCGCTGAGTGCCTCGGTCTTACCCCGGTGCATGTGAACCGCGTGCTGCGCGAATTGCGCGAGCGCGGGCTGGTGGAGTTCCGCAACGGCCGCGTCGCGTTCCAGGACCTGCCCGGCCTGAAGCGGCTCGCCGAGTTCGATCCGGGGTATCTCTATCTCGATCCCCACCCGCTCTGAGGCGGATCAGCCGGCGATGCGGTGGGCCGAGACGATCTTCACCGGCACCTCAGGCACTTCGCCCTTGAAGCTGCCGCCCAGCGTCTTGGTCGGCGAGGTCGGCGCGTCGAGGATCTTGAGCAGCACGTCCTTGCCCTCGATCACCCGCCCGAACGCCGCATAGCCGAGATTGTCGCCGGGCTTGCTGGGATCGGCATCGAAGGAGGGCTGGTCGCCGACCATGATGGTGAACTCGCCGCGCGCGGTGCCGGGGGCGAGGCGCGGCAGCGAGAGCGTGCCGTCGAGATGCTTGATGCCCGTCTCGGTCGTCGGCTCATGCTTGATCGGCGGGAACATCTTGGCCGGCGAATTCTGGATGCCGAACTGGACGAAGCCGAACTTCTCCGCCGGCTTGACGGTGCGGTAGAACACCACGCCGTCCAGTCGCTTGGCATCGACATAGCGCAGGAAGTTGCGCGCGGAGACCGGCGCCTTGTCGAGATAGACCTCGACCACCATCGGCCCGGCGCTGGTCTCGATCTCGACCTTGGGGTTGGCGGTCGTGGATGCCGGCGACGGCGCAGTCTGCGCCGAAGCGGCCAGCGGAACCAGGCACAAGGCCAGGACGACCAGTCTACGCAGCATCCCCTCGCCTCCCTTAGCTCAGCGCCTTCTTGAGCAGCTCGTTGACAACGGCCGGATTGGCCTTGCCTGCCATCGCCTTCATCGTCTGGCCGACGAAGAAGCCGAACAGCGCTTCCTTGCCGGCGCGATACTGTTCCAGCTGGTTAGGGTTCTTCGCCAGGATCTCGGCGATCACCGCCTCGATGGCGCCGGTGTCGCTGGTCTGCTTCATGCCGCGCTCTTCGACGATCTTGCCCGGCGCATCGCCGGTCTCCAGCATGATCTCGAACACCTGCTTGCCCAGCGTGTTGGAGATCGTCCCGTCGGCGATCAGCGACAGCAGTTCGGCACCCGCCTCGGGGCTCACCGGGCTTTCCTCGATGCCCTTGCCGAGGCGGTTGAGCGCCCCGTACAGGTCCGAGAGCAGCCAGTTCGCCGCGGAACGCGCGACTTCCTGTTCGCCTTTCTTCTGGATCCGCGCGCTTTCGGCGAGCAGCGCCTCGAACCAGCGCGCGGTCTCCGCCTCGGCGGTCAGCACCGCGGCGTTGTACGGCGTCAGGCCGAGCGACTCCTCGTAGCGGCGGCGCTTGGCGTCGGGCAGCTCGGGCAGGCTCTGGCGGCACTCCTCGAGGAAGCTGTCGTCGAGTTCGAGCGGCAGCAGGTCGGGATCGGGGAAGTAGCGGTAATCATGCGCATCTTCCTTCGAGCGCATCGAGCGGGTCTCGGCGCGGTCCGGATCGAATAGGCGGGTTTCCTGGACGATGCGGCCGCCGCTCTCCAGCACCTCGACCTGGCGACGCGCCTCGACTTCGATCGCCTGCATGACGAAGCGGACCGAGTTGACGTTCTTGGTCTCGGTCCGCGTGCCGAACGGCTCGCCGGGCTTGCGCACCGAAACGTTGACGTCGGCGCGCATCGAGCCCTGGTCCATGTTGCCGTCGCACGAACCGACATAGCGCAGGATCGCGCGCAGCTTGGACAGATACGCCCCCGCCTCGGCCGGCGAGCGCATGTCCGGCTTCGACACGATCTCCATCAGCGCCACGCCGGCGCGGTTGAGGTCGACGTACGAGCGGTTCGGATGCTGGTCGTGGATCAGCTTGCCGGCATCCTGCTCGACATGGATGCGCTCCACGCCGATCGACTTCACCTCGGCCTCGGGATCCTTGTCGTCGAGGCTGATCGTGACTTCGCCCTCGCCCACCAGCGGGTGGAACAGCTGGCTGATCTGATAGCCCTGCGGCAGATCGGCGTAGAAGTAGTTCTTGCGATCGAAGCGCGACCATTTGTTGATCACCGCACCGATCGCCATGCCGGTGCGCACCGCCTGGCGGATGCACTCGCGGTTGAGCGTGGGCAGCATGCCAGGCATTGCCGCGTCGATCAGGCTCACCTGGCTGTTCGGATCCGCGCCGAACGCCGTCGCCGCGCCGGAGAACAGCTTGGCGTTCGACGTTACCTGCGCATGCACTTCGAGGCCGATCACGACCTCCCATTCGCCGGTCTCGCCCTGGATTCGGTAGCTCGATGCAGTCTTGGTCGCCATGTGCTCTTCACAAGGTAATGGGAATATGCGTGGTTCCGCCTATCGCGCGTCGCCGCCCTCAGGTCCAGCGCCCAATTGCGCGCAGCCCCCGAGTCGATTAGGCGCCGCCGATCGGGAAGCGTCGGGGACCATGGCGGTGAAGGCTGAATTTCAGGATCGGGTGGCGGGTCTGCGGGTAGCTGTGCTGCTGCCCTGCTACAACGAAGAGGTGGCGATCGCCCGCACCGTCGAGGCGTTTCGCGCCAGCCTGCCCGGCGCCACGGTGTATGTCTACGACAACAACAGCCGCGACCGGACCATGGACGTCGCAGCCGCAGCCGGCGCGGTGGTGCGCAGCGAGCGGATGCAGGGCAAGGGCAATGTCGTCCGCCGGATGTTCGCCGATATCGAGGCGGACGTGTACGTCCTCTCCGACGGCGACCTGACCTATGACGCCGATGCCGCCCCGGCACTGATCGAGCGGCTGCTCGACGAACAGCTCGACATGGTCGTGGGGGCGCGCAAGTCCGAGGTGGAATTGGCCTATCGGCGTGGCCACCGCCTCGGCAACCGGATGCTCACCGGCATGCTGGCGCGGCTGTTCGGCCGCAGCTTCAGCGACATCCTGTCGGGCTATCGGGTATTCTCGCGGCGGTTCGTGAAGAGCTTCCCGGTGCTCTCCGCCGGCTTCGAGATCGAGACCGAGATCAGCATCCACGCGCTGGAACTGCGCATGCCCGTGGCGGAGATCATCACCGCCTATGCCGCGCGGCCCGAGGGTTCCACCTCGAAGCTCTCCACCTATCGCGACGGCTGGCGGATCCTGCGCACGATCGTGACGCTGTTCCGTATCGAGCGGCCGATCCTGTTCTTCGGCAGCATTGCCGGCGTGCTGGCAGTGCTGGCGGTGCTGCTCGCCATCCCGCTGGGCGTTACCTACTGGCACACCGGCCAGGTGCCCCGCCTTCCCACCGCGGTGCTGGTCACCGGCCTGTCGATCGTCGCGACGCTCAGCTTCTTCACCGGGCTGATCCTGGACACGGTGGTGCGCGGCCGGCGCGAGGTACGGCGGCTGGCCTATCTGGCCGTGCCGATCGTGCAGGACTGACAAATCCTCCCCTGCAAGGGGAGGTGTCGCGCAGCGACGGAGGGGTGAAAACGGCGAAGGGGCGCCCCGCCCAATCAGCGGGGACACCCCTCCGTCAGGCCTTCAGCCTGCCACCTTCCACTTGCAGGGGAGGATCTTTAGATTACCACCAGGCCTGCGGCCGCGCGGTGAAGCCCGCGCGCTGCTCAAGCGCGAGGCCGGCGTTGAGCACGCCCTGTTCGTCGAACGGCTTGCCGATGATCTGCAGGCCGAGCGGCAGGCCGCCCGCGTCCAGCCCGCCCGGCACGCTCATCGCAGGCACGCCTGCGAGGCTCGCCGGCACGGTGAACACGTCGTTGAGGTACATCGCCAGCGGGTCTTCCTGCTTCTCACCCAGCCCGAACGCAGCGCTAGGCGCCGTAGGCGTGAGCAGCAGGTCGCACTGGCTCCAGGCATTGTCGAAGTCGCGCGCGATCAGCGTGCGAACCTTCTGCGCCTGGGTGTAATAGGCGTCGTAGAAGCCCGCCGAGAGCACATAAGTGCCGATCAGGATGCGGCGCTTCACCTCGTCGCCGAAGCCGGCGGCGCGGGTAGCGGCGTACATTTCCTGCAGGTTCTGGCCCTCGGCCAGTTCGCGCAGGCCGTAGCGGACGCCGTCATAGCGGGCGAGGTTCGACGAAGCCTCGGCCGGCGCAATGATGTAATAGGCCGGCAGCGCGTACTTGGTGTGCGGCAGGCTCACCTCGACGATCTCGGCACCCGCGTCCTTCAGCCAGGCGATGCCCTGCTGCCACAGCGCCTCGATCTCGGCGGGCGTGCCGTCCATCCGATACTCCGCCGGAATGCCGACGCGCTTGCCGCGCAGATCGGCGGAGAGGCCCGCCTCCCACTGCGGCACGGGCATGTCGAGCGAGGTCGAATCCTTCGGATCGAAGCCGGCCATCGCCTCGAGCATGATCGCGCAGTCGCGCACGTCGCGCGCCATCGGGCCCGCCTGGTCGAGCGAGGAGGCGAACGCCACCACGCCCCAGCGCGAGCAGCGGCCATAGGTGGGCTTGATGCCCGAGATGCCAGTGAACGCGGCCGGCTGGCGGATCGAGCCGCCGGTATCGGTGCCGGTCGCCGCCGGGCAGAGCCGCGCCGAAATCGCCGCCGAGCTGCCGCCCGAAGAGCCGCCGGGTGCCAGCGGCGTGTTGTCGCCCGCGCCGCGCCGCCAGGGCGAGATCACGTTGCCGAAATAGCTGGTCTCGTTCGACGAGCCCATCGCGAACTGGTCGAGGTTGAGCTTGCCGAGCATGCCGGCGCCCGCTTCCCACAGCCGATGCGAGACGGTGGACTCATATTCCGGCTTGAAGCCTTCGAGCATGTGGCTGGCGGCGGTGGTCTGCACGCCCTTGGTGGCGAACAGGTCCTTCATGCCGATCGGCACGCCGGCGAGCGGCTTGAGCGTCTCGCCCGCGGCGCGCGCCTTGTCGGCGACGTCGGCGGCGGCGAGCGCATGCTCGGGAGTCTTGACGATGAACGCGTTGAGCGCGTCGGCACCGGCCACGGCGGTGTTGAACGCCTCGGCGACTTCGCGCGCGGAGAATTCGCCGTCGCGAACGCCGTTGCGGATGGCGGCGACGCCCAGATCGGTCAGCGTGCTCATTCCACCACCTTCGGAACTGTGAAGAAGCCAAATTCGCCCTGCGGCGCGTTCGCCAGCACCGCCTCGCGCTGGTTGCCCTCGGTGATCACGTCGGCGCGCAGGCGCAGCGTGTTCGGGATCACGGCGGTCATCGGCGCGACATCCTTCGTGTCGACCTCGCCGAGCTGCTCGATCCAGCCGAGGATGTTGTTGAGTTCGGGCGCCAGGCGCTCGGCGTCGGCGTCGCTGATCGCGATACGCGCCAGGCTCGCCACTTTCTTCACGGTTGCGGTGTCTACGGACATGCGCTTGCGCCTATCAGCCGAGCCGCGCCCCTTCAAGCGCCTGCATCGATCGATCGGCACTTGCGGTTGCATCCTTCGCACGCAACACTGGCCGGAACGCGATTGCGTCGCCGCCCGTTAATGCTGCATTGCACAATGGAGAGGCCGATTGGCCCGAAAGTTTCTGTATGCGGTTGCGATCCTGATCATGCTCGGCGTTGCATCCATGTTCGCCTATCGGCTCTACGGCATCCAGCTGATGCGCCAGTTCATGGTGCCCGCCGGCGATGCCGCGGACCTGCCGCCAGCCTCGCCGCGCGACTATGCCAGGGCCGATATGTGGATCGCGCGTCCGGACAAGCCGGGCAACCCCGCGCTGTGGACGCCTGCGGGGCACACGCCCGCAGCCAATCCCCGCGCGGCGCTGTTCTTCATCCACCCGACCTCGTTCCTCGACACCAAGCAGTGGAACGCCCCGCTCGACAACCCCGACGCGAACGCCCGCGCCGAGCTGTTCCTGCGCGGCCAGGCGAGCGCGTTCAACGAAAGCGCCGCGATCTGGGCGCCGCGCTATCGCCAGGCGACGTTCGGCGCCTTCCTCACCAGCAAGGCACAGGCGCAAAAGGCACTCGACCTCGCCTATCGCGACGTCGCCGCGGCGTTCGAGGAGTTCCTGCACGAGGCCGGTGACCGCCCGATCATCCTCGCCGGGCATAGCCAGGGTGCGCTGCACCTCGCGCGGCTGCTCGCCGAGCGAGTCGCCGGCACGCCGATCGCGAAGCGCGTGGTCGCCGCCTATGTGGTGGGATGGCCGGTCTCGCTCACCGCCGACCTGCCGAAGATGGGCCTGCCCGCGTGCACCGGACCGGACCAAGCCGGGTGCATCCTTTCCTGGCAGAGCTTCGCCGAGCCCGCCGACCCGGCACTCATCATCGACACCTTCGATGCGACCAACGGCTTCACCGGCCAGCCGCGCGCGGGCACCAAGATGCTCTGCACCAATCCCCTGACGGGCAAGCCGAACGACTCGGCCCCAGCCAGCGCCAATCTCGGTACGCTGATCCCGGACCTCAAGCTGCAGTCCGCGCATCTCGAAGCCGGCCGGGTGCCCGCCCGCTGCGACGGGCGCGGCATCCTCAAGATCGGCGCGACTCCGCCGGACTTCGGCCAATATGTGCTGCCGGGGAACAATTATCACGTGTTCGACTACAGCCTGTTCTGGGCCAATGTCCGCGCGGATGCGGCGCGCCGGCTGGCGGCCTTCGAGAAAAGCGCCGACTGATCCCGGTCAGGCAAGGACCGGCATGCGCACCCGACCTGCGGCGATCGCCGACCGCGCGAGGGTGTCGGCGGCGAAATGCGGCGGCACGTCCCCGGCTTCGGCGTGGTCCAGCACCGCTGCGAGGCGAGTGCCGGTCGCTTCGACGCGAGCGGCCACGTCCTCGGAGGTCCAGCCGAGATATTCCCCCGCCACGTTGATGATCCCACCAGCGTTCACGACGTAATCGGGCGCATACAGGATTCCCCGGCGCGCCAGTCGCTCGCCGTCCGCCGCCGTCGCCAGCTGGTTGTTCGCCGCGCCGCATACCACGCGCGCCCGCAGCACCTCGACCGCGTCCGCGTTGAGAACGGCCCCGAGCGCACAGGGCGCAACAATGTCCGCCTGCGCCGCCAGCACCTGGCGCGTGGAGACAATTTCGGCCCCGGTCGCGACGGCAACGCGCGCCACCCGATCCGAATCGACGTCCGCAACGATCAGCCGCGCGCCGACGCCGTGCAGCAGATGCGCCAGCGCCTCGCCGACATGGCCGACGCCCTGGATGGCGACGGTGCAGTCGCCAAGCTCGCGCCCCAGCCGCCGCCGCGCGGCATGCGCCATCGATACGAAAACGCCAAGCGCGGTGTGCGGCGACGGATCCCCGCCCGGCCGCCCCGCGCGCTGGGTTAGCCCCGCGACATGCCGCGTCTCGCCCGCCACCGTCTCCATGTCCGCCACGCTGGTGCCGACGTCCTCGGCAGTAACATAGCGTCCGCCCAGACGCGCGACGGCGCGGCCGAATGCGCGGAACAGCGCGACCCGGTCGAAATCGCCCTGCGGCCGGCGCAGCACCGCCTTGGCACCGCCCAGCGGCAGGCCCGCCATCGCATTCTTGTAGCTCATGCCTTCGGCGAGCCGCGCGGCATCCGCGAACGCCGCTTCGCCATCGGCATAGTGCCAGAACCGGCAACCGCCCGCGCCCGGCCCGAGCACCGTGGAGTGGATCGCGATCACGCCGTCGAGCCCCGCATCGGCATCCTTCAGCACCACCACTTCGTCGACCAGGCTTTCGCCCCGCACCTGCAACACCATCTCGAACGCTCCTTTTTCCGATGTCGGGAATCTGACAGGGGCGCCGCGGTGATGCTTGCCTGATTTCGGCTCGCCAGGGACGAATGCGGGCTATATTGTTCCCGATCCTTGTACATGCGGGATAATATGACCGACCTTGACGCATATGAGCGAAAGATTCTCCGCGAACTACAGGGCGACGCGAGCCTGACGACGGCCGAACTGGCGGATCGGATCGGCCTGTCCCCCTCCCCCTGCTGGCGCCGCGTCGACCGGCTGGAGCGTGAAGGCGTGATCCGCAAGCGGGTGGCGCTGATCGATCGCCGCAAGGTGGGGCTCAACGCCCATGTGTTCGCCCAGGTGAAGCTGAACGCGCATGGTCGCGCCAACCTCGACGAATTCAGCGCCGCGATCCGCGGATTTCCCGAGGTGCTGGAGGCCTATGTGCTGATGGGCGTGATGGACTTCATGCTGCGGATCGTGGCCGAGGACATCGACGCCTATGAACGCTTCTTCTTCGACAAGCTGAGCAAGTTGCCCGGCGTGCAGGAAATCAACTCGGTGGTCGCGCTTTCCGAGATCAAGTCCACCACCGAATTGCCGATCTGAGCCCTCGCCCCCGCCGGAAGAGCGCCGTATAGCGAAGCCGTGATCACCACCGTTCCCAGCGATTTTCGCGCAGCCCTGCCGGAAGGCGGCCGCCTGATCGGCCTCGATGTCGGCACCAAGACGATCGGCACCGCGCTGTGCGACGCGGGCTGGAGCTTCGCGAGCCCCGCCCAACTGATCCGGCGTACCAAGTTCACCAAGGACAAGGCGGCGCTGGTCGAGCTGATCACCGCCCAGCAGGTCCGCGGCATGGTGATCGGCCTACCGCTCAACCTGGATGGCACCGACAGCCCGCGCACCCAGTCGACGCGTGCTTTCGCTCGTAATTGCGAGGACTTGGGCTTTCCGATCCTGATGTGGGACGAGCGTTGGTCCACCGTCGCGGTCGAGCGTACGCTGATCGAACAGGATGCCAGCCGCGCCAAACGCGCCGAGCTGATCGACAAGATGGCGGCCGCCTATATTTTGCAAGGTGCCATCGATGGTCTGGTAAACGCGTGATTTTTTCTTGCTGCATACATTGAAGAGCACGATCCGTTTACCCTTGGCACGCTAGACTCGCCCCCAATCAACAGGGGGGACGTCGAAAGATGCTGTCGATCTTGACCAACACCGGCGCGGCGGACGCGGTCCGCGCGCTCAACGCCGCGACCGCCGAGGTGCAGGTCCACCAGGAGCGGATCTCGACCGGCAAGCGCGTCAACAGCACCAAGGACGACAGCGCCGACTATATCACCGCCCAGCAGCTGCGCAGCGATGCCGACGGCCGCCGCGCGATCGGCAAGAGCATGGCCAATGCCGGGTCGGTGCTCGATGTCGCCAATCTGGGTGCGGAGCAGATCAGCAACGTCCTCAACAGCATCCGCGACAAGGCGCTGAGCCTGAGCGGCAACGACGCAGGCTCCAAGAACTCGATCGCCAAGGACGTGAAGGCGCTGGTCGACCAGATCAACACCATCGCCAAGAACAGCAATCTCAACGGCATCAACCTGCTGACCGGCCGCCCGGCGACGGTGACGACCACCAAGACCGTGACGACGATGTCGCCGTCCAGCTATCCCCCGCCCGCGCTGCCGACCATGGCCGCGCTGCCGCCGGGATCGACATTGACCAGCACCGGCACCGGCAGCACGCTGCAGACCGTCACCACCGACGCCCCAAGCGCGAACGCGGGCGACCCCGAACTCGCCACCAACGCACTGGGAATGCCGCAGGAGAATGCCAGCGCCAGCTACACCGTCGCCGGCGGTTCCCAGGCCGGCCGCATGGACGTCGCGTTCAACGCGTTCGGCGACGGCGACGTGATGGAAGTTTGGCAGAACGGCACCCGCATCGCCGCCACCGGGCAGAGCTATGCCGCAGGTGGCGGCATGGTCTCGGCCGGCAAGGCGGTAAGCGGCGAGAATATCGTCAGTTTCGACTATGATCCGGGCAAGGGCGACCTCACCTTCCGCTTCAATCCGAACGGCGCCGACTCGGGCACCGCCTGGGCGGTCACCGGCGTCGCGCTCTACGACAAGACGGCACCGATCGCCGGCGTGTCGACCAGCGCCACGACGAGCCAGGCAAAGGGCGCCGTTCCGTTCAACTATGACGTCTCGGTGGGCCTCAAGGGCGAGAAAATCAGCATCGGCTCGCGCGACCTTTTCACCGCGGGGCTCGGGCTCGATTCGGTCGACTGGCTCGGCGCGCTGGGCAGCGCCATCGGCGCGGTCGACGGGGCCAAGGGGCGCGTCAACGAAGCGCTCGGCCATTTCGGCACCAAGGCGCGGTCGTTCGACATTGCCAGCCTGTTCAACACCAAGCTGGGTGACGTGCTCGGCATCGCCGTCGGCAACATCGTCGATGCCGATCTCGGCGTCGAAGCGGCCAAGCTCCAGTCCGCCCAGATCAAGCAGCAGCTCGCCGCCAAGGCGCTGTCGATCGCCAACGATCAGCCCAAGATCCTGCTCTCGCTGTTCGACAAGAAGGCCGCATAACGCGGGCGGGGCGGAGTCGCGGCCTTGCGCCCGGCCCGCCCCCGCTCTAGGCGGCGGCTTTAATGCACACCTCCGATCATCGCCCCGGTGCCCAGATACAGGGCAGCGCCGTTTTCCCGCACCGGCACCTCACCGGCATTTCGGGACTCCAGCCCCACGAGATCATGTTCCTGCTCGACGAAGCGGAACAATGGGTGGAGGCCAATCGCACGCGCGCCAAGAGCGACAAGCGCCTCGAAGGCCTCACCCAGATCAACGCCTTCTTCGAGAACTCGACGCGCACGCTCTTGTCGTTCGAGATCGCGGGCAAGCGGCTGGGCGCCGACGTCGTCAACATGCACGCCGCGCAGAGCAGCGTGAAGAAGGGCGAGACGCTGATCGACACCGCGGTGACGCTCAACGCGATGCGCGCCGACGTGATCGTGATCCGCCATGCCAGCTCGGGCGCGGTTCGGCTGATCGCGGACAAGGTCGACTGTCCCGTGCTCAACGCCGGCGACGGCTGGCACGAGCACCCGACGCAGGCCCTGCTCGACGCGCTCACCATCCGCCGCCGCCGCGGTTCGGTCGCAGGTCAACGGGTGGTGATTTGCGGCGATATCCTCCACAGCCGCGTCGCGCGATCGAACATCCTCGCCCTCACCGCGCTGGCCGCCGAGGTGCGCGTCGTCGCGCCCTCGACGCTGATGCCGCCGGCGATGGACCGGATGTTCGTCACCCCCTTCACCGATTTCGATGCCGCGCTGGAAGGCGCCGACGTGGTGATGATGCTCCGCGTCCAGAACGAGCGCATGGCCGGCGGCTACATCCCTTCGACTCGCGAGTTCCACATGCGCTACGGCCTCACCCCCGAACGCCTCGCCCGCGCCAAGCCCGACGCGCTGGTGATGCACCCCGGCCCGATGAACCGCGGCGTCGAGATCGACTCGATCGTCGCCGACCATCCCGAACGCAGCGCGATCACCGAACAGGTCGAGATGGGCGTGGCGGTGCGCATGGCGTGCCTCGATGTGCTGACCCGACGATCGCGCGGCGTGGAGGGCTGGGCATGAGCAGCATCCTCTTCCGCAACGCCAAGCTGGTCTGCCCCGAGGGCGGGGTTACCGAAGGCGACCTGCTCGTCGAGGGCGACACCATCGCCGCGGTCGGCAAGGTCGATGCGCCGGGTGATGCCGAGGTGGTCGACGTCGCCGGCAAGATGCTCGCGCCGGCGCTGATCGATCTCGGCGTGTTCGCGGTCGACAAGGGCGCCTGCCGCTTCGGCGGGATCGCCCGCGTCGGCCTCATGCCCGATCAGTCGCCGGTGCTCGACGACCCCGGTATCGTCCGCCGTGCCGCCGTCTCGGGCAAGCCGCAGCTCTGGGTCCACCCGCTCGCCGCGGCGACGCAGGGCTTAAAGGGCGAGGATCTGGCCGAGATCGCGATCAACGCCTCGGCGGGTGCCCGCGCCATCGCCACGGGCCGGCGCTGGATCGCCAACACCGGCACGATGCGCAAGGCACTGCTCTACGCGCGCGACCTAAACCTGACGGTGGTCGCCCATGCCGAGGATGGCGGGCTGGCGGACGGCACCGTTGCGACCGCGGGCGAGACCGCCGCGCGCCTCGGCCTGCCGAGCGCGCCCTCGATCGCCGAGCCGCTCGCCATCGCCCGCGACCTGATGCTCGCCGAAGAGACGGGCGCCAAGCTTCACTTCCGCCAGGTGACCACGGCGGCCGGCTTCGACCTGATCCGCGCCGCCAAGCGCCGCGGCGTGCAGGTTACCTGCGGCATCACGCCGGCGCATCTGCTGCTGTCGGACATCGCGATCAGCGACTTCCGCACCTTCGCCCGCCTCTCGCCGCCGCTGCGGGACGAAAGCGACCGCCAGGCGGCGCTGGCGGCGGTGACGGACGGCACGATCGACGTGATCGCCTCCGGCCATGATCCGCGTGGCCCCGAGGCCAAGCGCCTGCCCTTCGCCGATGCCGAGCCTGGCATGGCGGGGGCGGAAACGCTGCTCGCGCTGTCGCTCACGCTGGTGCGCGACGGCAAGCTGAGCCTCGACCGGCTGTTCGCCCTGCTCGCCGCCAATCCGGCGAAGATCCTCGGGCTGGAGAGCGGCACGCTCAAGCCGGGGCTGCCGGCCGACCTGATCGTGCTCGATCCGGAAACGCCCTGGATCATCGATGCGCGCAAGATGAACGCGCGCGCCGGCAACACGCCGTTCGATCGCCTGCCGACACAGGGCCGGGTGCTGCAGCTCTACAAGGGCGGCACGCTGGTCTGAGCGATCACCTCGCGGCGATGCCGACGCGACCGGCGGGCTTGTACCAGCTCGCCACCGCGTCGCCCGCTGCCATGCGGACGAAGCAGCTGCCGCCGCCGGTCTTGACCGCGCGGCACACGCCGTCGGCATCGCTGCGGGCAAAGCCGCCGACCGAGAGGCGATAGAGCGTCGCCTTGCCGCTCGGCACGGTGGCGCCCTGCGGCTTGAGCGGACGGAGCGCCGCGACGCGACCACTGAGCTTCTGCCAGGCGTCGCGCGCGACGCCTGCATTGGCGAAGGCGCCGAGCTGGACGACATAGGGCCCGCTCGCCACCGTGACCGGTGCGGGCTTGGGCGGCAGCGGCTTGACCGTCTTGGGCTTGGCCATGCGGACCGGCACCGGCTTGAACACCGGCACGGGCGCGGGTTCGCTGACCGGGATCGGCTCCGGTTGCGGTTCCGGCTCCGGGGAGACTACAGGCGTGGGCGTCAGGGCGGCAAAATCCGGCTGCTTGGCCAGCGCGAGCGCCACCGGCTGGCCGCCATCCTGCACCGCCTGCACGCCGAGCACCGCCGCGACCTGGTCATAGGCGTTGGCCGGCCGGGCAAAGCTCGCCCATTGCAGCATGCGCGCGTTGAGCTGGTCGGGCGCGACGTCCATCGCCGCGACCGCCTTGGCCTCGCCCCAGCGACCGGCAAGCGCCAGCGCCAGCGCAAAGTTCTGCCGGGTGCGGGCGGTGGCTTCGGGAGCACGGACGGCCGGCGCGAGAATCTCGAGTGCGGCGTTCGGATCGCCAGCGAGCGCGGTCGCCAGGCCGAGGTCGGTCGCGGGGATGCGCGCGGCATGGGCCTGGAGCAGCGTCCGCGCCCCGCCCCAGTCGCCGGTGCCGATGCTGGCAAGCGCGAGGTTGAGCGCGGCGCGGCCATCCTCGGGGTTCAGCGCCAGTGCGTCGCGCAGCGCCTGTCCGGCCGAGGTGAAGCGACCCGCGAGCAGATAGGCCTGGCCGAGCAGCGTGCGATAGTCGCCGCGCTGCGGATCGTTCGCCACGGCCTGTTCGGCATGGGCGACGGCGGCGGCCGCCTTGTGCGCGGCGAGCGCCTTCTGCGCGGCCTTCGCCTCGCGCGCCGCCTTCTTGGCGTTGGGCGCAACGCTGGCGAAGGCGGCGCCGTGCATCAGCACGCCCGTCGCGGCGGTGCCGCCCAGCGCGAGCAACGCCGCGCCGATCGAGAGGAGTTTGCGGGACTTCATGCGGTTTCTCGTCCTTCGAGCGCGGCGATCCGGCGCGCGAGCGGTTCCAGTTCGGCCATGTCGGCCAGCATCGTGTCGATCGCCTCGGTCACCAGCTGCTGCGCCGAGCGGCCGCTAACCGCCGCCGCCAGCCGCAGCCGCAGCCGGCGTTCGGCATCGAGGCGGAGGGTGAACGCGGCCTTGTCCTTGGTCGCGCGCGCGGTGCGGGCCAGTTGTTCGGCCACGGCGTCGCCGTCGGTGAGTGCCAACACCGGTTTGCGCGCCCGCCCCTTGCGGGCGAGCAGCCCGGCGCTCAGCGAGGCAATCGGCTTGTCCATCGCGCTCAATTCACCACCCGGCGACCGAAGCCGCCCGCGGGGCGCGCGGCGGCGAACGGAGCCGCTGCGGCGGGGGCGGCGAAGACGGTGCGGCGGAAATTCTTCTCGAGCCGGTCCGAGACATAGGCCCAGAGGCTCTCCACCTCGGCGGCGGACTTGCTGCCGCCATCGACCTCCATCACCGTCCGCCCGTCGATCATCGAGCCGGCGAAATCGGTGCGATGGTGGAGCGTGATGGGCGCGACAGTGCCGTGCTGCGAAAGGGCCAGCGCCGCCTCGGCGGTGATCCGGGCATTGGCCGTCGCAGCGTTGACCACGAACAGCAGCGGCTTGTGCGCGCGCTCGCACAGCTCGACCGTGGCGCCCACCGCGCGCAGGTCGTGCGGGCTGGGCCGCGTGGGGATGACGATCAGTTCGGCGACCTGGATCACGGTGAGGATCGCGGGCGTAATCGCCGGCGGCGTGTCGATCACCACCAGCTTGAAGCCCTGTTGGCGCAGCAGCTCGAGATCGGCGGCAAGCCGGGCCACGCTGGTCTGGGCGAGCGCCGGCAGTTCGGCTTCGCGCTCGTTCCACCAGTCGGTCAGCGAGCCTTGCGGATCGAGGTCGATCATCGCCACCGGGCCGGCGCCGCTGCGTTGCGCCTGCACCGCCAGATGGCCGGACAAGGTCGTCTTGCCCGATCCACCCTTTTGCGAAGCCAGCGCCAGAACGCGCATCTACCCTCTCGACGTCGACGGATACCCGGGCCCCGTCTGCCACGGCCGCGGATAAGATCGAGTTAACGGGGGCCCTCTAAGCCGCTAAGCCACGGGCGCCGCGTCCGAACGGCCGTCAAAGAGGGGATTCGCCAATGCGCCTGCCTGCCGCCCTGTTGCTCCTCGCCAGCCTTGGCCTGACCCCGCCCGCGCTGGCGCAGGACGCCGCCGTAAAGGCGGGGGTCGATGCCTATAATCGCGGCGACTATGCCGGCGCGCTGCAGGCCTGGCGCCCGGCCGCGGAAAAGGGGGACCCGGACGCCCAGTATAATGTTGGCCAGATCTACAAGCTCGGGCGCGGCGTGCCGGTCGACATGGTCGAAGCCGAGAAATGGTATCGCCTCGCCGCGCTGCAGGGGCATGACCTGGGCGAGGCGAATTACGGCATGATGCTGTTCGAGAACGGCAAGCGCGAGGCCGCAGTGCCGTGGCTGGAACGTGCCGTCGCGCATGGCGAGCCGCGCGCGCAATATCTGCTCGGCGTGATGTTGTTCAACGGCGACGGCGTCGCCAGGAATTGGGTGCGTGCCTATGCGCTGATGCTCCGCGCCTCGGCCGGCGGGCTCGACGCTGCCACGCGCACGCTGGCGCAGATGGACCAGTATATTCCGGCTGCCGATCGCCAGCAGGCGCAGGCCCTGGCGCAGCGCTATGCCAGGGAGACGCGCACGGCCGCTGTCCCGGCCGCGAAGAGCGCCCCTGCTCGTCAAGCTCCACCGGTCGCGGTCGCCCATGCGTCCAAGCCGACCGTCGCGGCAACGACGCCGCCACCGCGCGCCACCGGCAGCTGGCGGCTCCAGCTCGGCGCCTTCGCCACGCCAGGCAACGCCGAACGGCTCTGGGGGCAGGTCCGCACCCGCTTCCCCGGTCGCCAGCCCTTCTATCCCAAGTCCGGTCAGCTCACCCGCTTACTCATCGGACCCTTCCCGTCACAGGCGGAGGCTGAAAAAGCCTGTGGCGCGATCAAACCCTGCATGGCAGTGCAGCATTGACGGGGAGAAAGAACATGCAACGATCCATCTTGAGCGCGGGCCTGTTGCTCGCGCTGGCAATGCCCGCCCATGCCCAGTCCGACACGGGCGAGAAGGCGCCGCGCCGCTATCGCATCGCCGTGGGTGCGCAGGGGACGCCAAGCTATCCGGGCGCCGATCACGATGCGGTGCGCCCGCTGTTCGACTTCTCCAGCGCGCGCGGCGACGACCAGTTCGAATTCGAAGCGGCGGACGAGAACCCCAACATCGCGATCTATAATCGCCATGGACTGGAGGCTGGCATCGTGGTCGGCTTCCAGAGCGCCCGCACCCGCAAGCGCGCCGGCGCGGACCTCGCCAAGGTCGATTTCACGGTCGAGCCGGGGGTGTTCGCCGGCTATTATCTTCTCCCCAAGCTCCGCGCCTATGCCGAGCTGCGCAAGGGCGCGGGCGGGCATGAGGGCGTGGTGAGCATGCTCGCGCTCGACTACGTCCAGCGCGACGGCGACCGCTGGCTGATCTCGGTCGGCCCGCGCCTGGGCCTGTCCGACGCCAAATATCGCCGCGCCTATTTCGGCGTCACCCAACGCGACGCCGCCGCCGGGCTTTCGGTCTACCGGGTCGGCGACAATGTCGTGCACAGCGTCGGCCTCGCCACCACCGGCATCCGCCAGCTGACGACGCGCTGGGGCCTCTATGGCTATCTCGCCTATGACCGGCTGACCGGCGATGCGTCGCGCTCGCCGATCACCGAACGCTACGGCTCGAAGAACCAGTTCTACGGCGGTCTCGCGCTCAGCTATACCTTCGGGCGCGGGGTACGATAAGGCCTCAGGCGACGACCCAATCGGCGCGGGCGATGCCCTGGGCATAGAGCAAAGCCGTCAGGTCGCCATGGTCGATCCGCGCGCCGGCAGCGGCGGCGACGATCGGCTTGGCATGATAGGCGACGCCCAGCCCGGCTTTGCGGATCATCGCCAGGTCGTTGGCGCCGTCGCCCACCGCCATGGTCTGCTCCGGCGCGAGGCCCAGCTCGGCCATCGCGCCGAGCAGCGTCGTCTCCTTGGTGCTGCTGTCGACGATCGGCCTGGTGACGGTGCCGGTGAGCTTGCCACCGTCGATCTCCAGCACATTGGCGATGCGGCGATCGAAGCCGATCTGCTTGCCCACCGGCTCGGCGAAGCGGGTGAAGCCGCCCGAGACGAGGATGGTATGAGCCCCGCGGGCACGCATGGTTTTCACCAGCGCCTCGGCACCCGGCATCAGCCGCACGCGTTCTTCGAGACACTGGTCGATCGCGGTCTCGGCCAGCCCCTTGAGCAGCGCGACACGCGCATCGAGCGCCTCGGCAAAGTCCAGCTCGCCGCGCATCGCCCGCTCGGTCACTTCGGCGATCTGCGGCTTGATGCCGGCATAGTCGGCGAGCTCGTCGATGCACTCGACGGTGATCATCGTCGAATCCATGTCGGCGACGAGCAGCTTCTTCGCGCGGTGCGCCTCCACCTGCACGATCACGTCGGCACCGGCGACCGCATCTTCCAGCGCGGCGCGAGCAGCGTCGGGCTGCGCATCGAAGGGCAGGTCCGCCGCGAAGCCCGCATCGAGCCAGCGCCAGCTGCCGGGCGCGCACCCCGCAGACGCGAGGCGATCCCTGGCCGCCTCCAGCTGCCCTGACGTGAGACCTTCTGCTATCAGCGTCGCAATGAACATGATTTCCCCTGGACTTCCGCGCGTTGCGCTCATTGCAGGGCCGACGGCCAGCGGCAAGTCCGCGCTGGCGCTCGCGCTCGCCGAAAAGCACCGCGGCACCGTGATCAATGCCGACTCGATGCAGGTCTACGCCGATCTCCGCATCCTCACCGCTCGCCCTTCCGAGGAGGAAGAGGCGCGCGCGCCGCATCGGCTGTTCGGCCATATCGACGGCGCGGAAGCCTGTTCCGCCGCGCGCTGGGCAGCCGAAGCCCGCGCCGTGATCGCCGAGGCCCATGCAGCAGATCGCCTGCCGATCCTGGTCGGGGGCACCGGGCTCTATCTGCGCACGCTGATCGACGGCATCGCGCCGATCCCTGAGATCGCCCCCGAGATCCGCGCCGAGATCCGCGCCATGCCTGTCGCCGAGGCACACGCAGCGCTCACCCTCGCCGACCCGGCCGCTGCCGCGCGTCTGCACGCGACCGACACCACCCGCGTTGCCCGAGCCCTTGAGGTCGTCCGCTCGACCGGCCGCACGCTTGCCGACTGGCAGGATCGCCGCGAGGGCGGCATCGGCGACGCAGTCCAGCTTGCCGCGATGATCCTGCTGCCCGATCGCGCCTGGCTGGGCGAGCGGATCGATCGCCGCTTCGCCACGATGCTCGCCACCGCGGAAGACGAGGTCCGCGCCCTGCTCGCCCGTACCGACATTCCCGCCGATGCGCCCGTGCTGCGCGCGATCGGCGTCGACGAGATCGGCAAGGTGCTGCGGGGCGAATGGGAAGCGGAACAGGCGCAGGAAGCGGGCGCCACCGCCACCCGCCAATATGCCAAACGCCAGTACACCTGGTTCCGCCGCCAGCCTCCAGGGGGGTGGGAGGTGACGGCGGAGACGGATACGTACAAAAATCTTCTACAAATTGAAACGAAATTATTTCTTTAGGGGTTGACCTATCATATTCGTGCGGTTAGCAGCCCCTCTCCGACGGATAGTTTCCGTACAGTAACTCATTTGCGATGGCGTGGAGGCAAAGGTGACCGAGAAGAGCGGCGCAGACATCCTGATCGAGGCTTTGACCGATCTCGGGGTGGAAGTCGTGTTCGGCTATCCGGGCGGTGCCGTGCTTCCGATTTACGATGCCCTGTTCAAGCAGGGCCGGATCAAGCACATCCTGGTCCGCCACGAGCAAGCCGCGACCCATGCAGCCGAAGGCTATGCCCGTTCGACCGGCAAGCCGGGCGTCGTCCTCGTCACCTCGGGCCCGGGGGCTACCAACGCGATCACCGGCATCACCGACGCGCTGATGGATTCTATCCCGATGGTCGTCATCACCGGCCAGGTGCCGACGGCGCTGATCGGCACCGACGCGTTCCAGGAAGCGGACACCGTCGGCATCACCCGCCACTGTACCAAGCATAATTACCTCGTGAAGCGGCCGGAGCTGCTGGGCGCGACGGTCCATGAGGCGTTCCACATCGCCACCTCGGGCCGTCCGGGCCCGGTTGTGATCGACATCCCCAAGGACGTCCAGGTCGCCACCGCGCGCTACGAGGCGCCGGGCCCGATCCAGCACAAGACCTATCGCCCGCAGACCGAGCCCGACGCGGCGAAGATCCAGGAAGCGGTGGACATGCTGGCGGCGGCCGAGCGTCCGATCTTCTATACCGGCGGCGGCATCATCAATTCCGGGCCGGAAGCCACGCGCCTGCTGCGCGAATTGGCGGCGCTCACCGGTGCGCCGGTCACCTCCACGCTGATGGGCCTGGGCGCCCTGCCCGCCTCGTCGGACCAGTGGCTGGGCATGCTGGGCATGCACGGCACCTATGAAGCCAATATGGCGATGAACCAGGCCGACCTGATCATCGCGGTCGGCTCGCGCTTCGACGATCGCGTCACCGGCCGGCTGGACGCATTCGCGCCGAACAGCCGCAAGGTCCATATCGATATCGATCGGTCGAGCGTGAACAAGAATGTCCGCGTCGACCTGCCGATCATCGCCGATTGCGCCCGTGCGCTCGACGCGATGGTGGCGAGCTGGAAGGCGCGCGCCCATCCCAAGCCCGATCTGGGCGAATGGTGGAGCCGCATCCAGGGCTGGCGCGCCCAGCGCTGCCTCGACTTCCCCGAGGCGGGCGAGACGATCATGCCGCAGCGGGCGATCCGTGCGCTGTACGAGGCGACCAAGCACCGCGCGCCGATCATCACGACGGAGGTCGGCCAGCACCAGATGTGGGCGGCCCAGCATTTCGGCTTCGAGGCGCCGAACAAGTGGCTGACCAGCGGCGGTCTCGGCACGATGGGCTATGGCCTGCCGGCGGCGATCGGTGCGCAGCTGGGCAATCCGGACGATCTCGTCATCGACATCGCCGGCGAGGCCTCGATCCAGATGAACATTCAGGAACTTGCGACCGCTACGCAATATCGGCTGCCGGTGAAGATCTTCATTCTCAACAACGAATATATGGGCATGGTCCGCCAGTGGCAGGAGCTGACCTACCAGTCGCGCTATTCGGAGAGCTATTCCGATGCGCTGCCCGACTTCGTGAAGCTGGCCGAAGCCTATGGCTGGAAGGGCATCCGCATCGAGAAGCGCGCGGAGCTGGACGACGGCATCCAGGCGATGCTCGACCATGACGGCCCGGTGCTGGTCGATTGCCGCGTGGCCAAGCTGGCCAATTGCTTCCCGATGATCCCGTCGGGCGCGGCCCATACCGAGATGCTGCTCCAGGCGAGCGAAGTCTCCGGCGAAATGGACGACGAGGCCAAGGCGCTGGTTTGACCGGAACATAGGTCCGCTCCTGACAGGGCAGGATCGAAGGGGTAGAAATGCACATCAAGGAAGAAGCCATCGAGCGCCACACGCTGGCGGTCATCGTCGATAACGAGCCCGGCATCCTCGCGCGGATCGCCGGCCTGTTCACGGCGCGCGGCTACAATATCTCGTCGCTCACCGTGTCGGAGGTCAGTGACGACGATCTGATCAGCCGCATCACCATCGTCACTTTCGCGTCGGCGCCGGTGATGGAGCAGATCATCGCCCAGCTCGATCGGCTGGTGCCGGTGCACAAGGTGGTCGATCTCACGGCCAAGGGCGAGCATGTCGAGCGTGAGCTGGCGCTGATCAAGGTTGTCGGCACCGGCGATCACCGGATCGAGGCGCTGCGCCTCGCCGAAGTGTATCGCGCCCGCGTGGTCGATGCGACCATCTCCAGCTTCGTCTTCGAGGTCACCGGCACGATCGACAAGATCGACAAGTTCGTCGAACTGATGCGCGAAGTGGGGCTGGTCGAAGTCGCCCGCACCGGTATCGTCGCGATCTCGCGCGGCCGCGAAGCCGCCTGACATTTTCCGCGCACCCGCGCACCGCAGATTTGAAAGGGAAGAATACCACCATGCGTGTCTATTATGATCGCGACGCCGATCTGAACCTGATCACCGACAAGAAGATCGCCATCCTCGGCTATGGCAGCCAGGGCCATGCGCACGCGCAGAATCTGCGCGATTCGGGCGTCAAGGAAGTCGCGATCGCGCTCCGCCCGGGTTCGGCCTCGGCCGCCAAGGCCGAAGCGGCCGGCTTCAAGGTGCTGCCGAACAAGGAAGCGGCCGCCTGGGCCGACATCCTGATGATCCTGGCGCCCGACGAGCACCAGGCCGCGATCTGGGAGGCCGATCTCAAGGGCAACATGAAGCCGGGTTCGGCGATCGCCTTCGCGCATGGCCTCAACGTGCATTTCGGCCTGATCGAGCCGCCGGCGGACATCGACGTGATCATGATCGCCCCCAAGGGCCCCGGCCATACCGTGCGCAGCGAATATGTCCGCGGCGGCGGCGTCCCCTGCCTCATCGCGATCCACCAGGACGCCTCGGGCAACGCGCATGACGTGGCGCTGGCCTATGCGTCGGGCGTCGGCGGCGGCCGCTCGGGCATCATCGAGACCAACTTCCGCGAAGAGTGCGAAACCGACCTGTTCGGCGAGCAGGCCGTGCTGTGCGGCGGCGCGACCGCGCTGGTCCAAGCCGGCTTCGAAACGCTGGTCGAGGCGGGCTACGCCCCCGAAATGGCCTATTTCGAGTGCCTGCACGAGCTCAAGCTGATCGTCGACCTGATGTATGAGGGCGGCATCGCCAACATGCGCTACTCGATCTCGAACACCGCCGAGTACGGTGACATCAAGACCGGTCCTCGCATCATCACCGAAGAGACCAAGAAGGAAATGAAGCGCGTGCTCGCCGACATCCAGTCGGGCCGCTTCGTGAAGGACTTCGTGCTCGACAACCGCGCCGGCCAGCCCGAGCTGAAGGCCAGCCGCATCGCCGCCAAGCGCCACCAGATCGAGCAGGTCGGCAGCGAGCTGCGCGCGATGATGCCGTGGATCGGCGCCAACAAGCTGGTCGACCAGTCGAAGAACTGATCACAAGCGGAAACACTCGGTTGCCGGCTGCGCACTAGCTTTGCGCGGCCGGCGGCCTCATTACGGGAGCGACGCAACCACCCCGAAGGGAACATCCATGCGCGCTCTCCTTGCTCTCGCTCTTTTCGCGGCCGCTCCGGTCGCCTTCGCCCAGGAACTGCCCGGCCAGGCCGACGCCAGCCGCGTTCCCGCCGGCACCTATGCGGTCGATACCGGCCACACCCAGGTCGACTTCACCGTCAACCACTTCGGCTTCAGCCAGTTCACCGGCCAGGCCGGCGGCGCGACGGGCTCGCTGACGATCGATCCGGCCAAGCCGAACGACGCCAAGCTGGACATCACCATCCCGACCAGCGGCATCGTCACCACCGTCGCGGCGCTCGACAAGCACCTGGCTTCGCCGGACTTCTTCGATGCGGCCAAGTATCCGACGATCCGCTTCGTCTCGACCAAGGTCGTCGTCAGCGGCACCAAGGCGCAGATCACCGGCGACCTGACGCTGCACGGCGTCACCAAGCCCGTCACGCTCGACACCACGCTGGTCGGCGCGGGCACCAACCCGATGATGAAGAAGCTGAACTTCGGCTTCGAGGCGACCACCACGATCAGCCGCAGCGCGTTCGGCATGGACAAATATGTCCCCTTCGTCTCGGACGAAGTGAAGCTGCACATCAACGCGGCGTTCTCGGCCAAGTAAACCCTTGGTTTAGTTGCCCTGCCCTCCTGCCTGCGCCACCACCGGCGCGGGCAGGAGAACGGATATGCAGGACCAGGAAGGCCGCGACGGCGCCAAGCGAGTCGAGGCGTTTTCGGATGGCGTGATCGCCATCATCGTCACGATCATGGTGTTGGAGCTGCACGCGCCCGAACGGCCCGGGCTCGCTGCGCTGGCGGCGCAATGGCCCGTCTTCCTCGCCTATGCGCTCAGCTACGCCTATGTGGCGATCTACTGGGTGAACCACCACAAGCTGTTCCAGTTCGCCACCCGCGCCGGCAACGCGCTGCTCTGGTCGAACATCGTGCTGCTGTTCACCCTGTCGCTGATCCCCTTCGCCACCGCCTATCTCGGCGAGCAGCATTTCAGCGGCGAGGCGACCCTGCTCTACATGCTGGTGATGCTCCTTCCCTCCTTCGCCTATAATTGGCTGCAGCGGGTGATCCGGCGTACCGGCGCCCAGTCGGCCGAAGCGCAGCGCTACCACCGCCGCACGCTGCGCAAGAGCATGCTTGCCTGCGGCCTGTACCTGGCGGGCCTCGCCGTAGCGATCGCCTCCCCCGCCGCCGGCCTTGCCTGCGCCGCGCTCGTCGCGCTGCTCTGGTGCCTTGCCGACGGGCCGCTCGATCGGCTGTTCGAACGCTGAGCTTGGGTTGCACCTGTAGCCACTTTGCTGTTTCTGCGGTCCGAACCCGCCATGCGCGGCGAAAGGACAGACAGACATGCACGAGCATCACCATGACCCCATAGACGGTGACATCGTCGCCCCGCCGCCCAAGATCCCCGTACCCGAGCATGTCGCCGAGGCGATCCGCACCCTGATCCGTTGGACCGGCGACGATCCCGATCGCGAGGGCCTGCTCGACACGCCCCAGCGCGTCGCGCGTGCCTGGAAGGAATATTGCGCCGGCTATGGCGAGGATCCCGCCCACCACCTTTCGCGCGTGTTCGAGGAAGTCGGCGGCTATGACGAGATCGTGCTGCTGAAGGACATTCCCTTCCAGTCACATTGCGAGCACCACATGGCACCGATTACCGGCAAGGCATCGATCGCCTATCTGCCCAGGAATCACGTTGTCGGCATCTCCAAACTCGCGCGCGTCCTCCACGCCTTCGCCCGCCGCCTGCAGGTGCAGGAGCGGCTCACCGCGGAAGTGGCCGATTGCATCTGGAACCACCTCCACCCGGTGGGGGTCGCGGTGGTGATCGAGGCGCAGCATGGCTGCATGACCGGTCGCGGCGTGCGCACGCCGGGCGTGGGCATGGTCACCAGCCGGATGATGGGCGTGTTCCGCGAGGACGAGCGCAGCCGCGCCGAAGTGCTCAAGCTGATGGGCTATTGATGCCGAAGCGGGTGCTGGTCACGGGCGGTGCACGACGGATCGGCGCGGCGATCAGCCGGGGCCTGGCCGCGCGCGGCTGGGCGGTAGCGATCCACCACCATCACGCGCCCGACGAAGCCGAGGCGTTCGCCGCCGAACTGCGCGCGGGCGGCGCTACGACCGCGATCGTCTGCGCCGAGCTTGCCGACCCGGTTGCCCCCGCCGCGCTGGTGGAGGCGTGCCGCACCGCGTTCGGCGCCCCCCTCGATGCGGTGGTCAACAACGCCTCGCTGTTCGCCTATGATCAGGCGCCGATCGCCGACTATGCGCTGCTCGACCGGCACATGCATGTGAACCTCGCGGCACCCGTAGGGCTCGCCATGGCGCTCGCCGCGCAGGCCGATCTGGCGGAGGGCGCCGTCGTGAACCTGCTCGACCAGAAGGTGGGCAACCTCAATCCGGATTTCTTCAGCTACACCTGCTCGAAGCTGGCGCTGCAGGGCGCGACGCACATGCTCGCGCAGAAGCTGGCGCCGCGGGTGCGGGTGAACGCGGTGTCCCCGGGCCTTACCCTGCCCAGCCTCGACCAGAGCGAGGAAGAATTCGCCCGTACCGGCACCCAGAACCTGCTGCGCCGCCCGGTCGATCCGGCTGACATCGCCGCGACGGTCGCGCATCTGCTCGAATGCCGCAGCATCACCGGGCAGAATGTCTATGTCGATTGCGGCCAGCATTTCCTCACGCGCGACAGCGACGTGATGTTTGAAGGACGCGAGACCCGCCCCGATGCCTGACTATGTGATCCATCTCGAAGCGCTGGAGGTTTCGATGGGCCTCGGCATCCATGCGCATGAGCGCGCCGCCCCCCAGCGCGTCCGCATCGACGTGGCGATGACCTGCCGCTATCCTGCGGTGCCCGAGGACCGGATCGACGCGGTGGTCGATTACGACTTTCTCCGCGAAGGCATCCACGCCCTTGTCCGCTCGCGCCATTTCGAATTGCAGGAAGTGCTGTGCGAGGAAGTCGCGGCGCTGGCGATGCGCGATCCGCGCGTCGTCCAGGTCCGCGTGCGCTCCGCCAAGCAGGACATCTACCCGGACGCGCGGGTCGGTTGCGAGGTGGTCCGTATTCTTACGAATATGCAGGAATAATCCCGAATCAGGGCATCTCGCCCCGATCCTCCCCCCTATAATCTACCGAAAGGCCTTCCCCGTCGAAGGTCCGCTTGGGGGACGCGTGCGCCTGTCACCAGAGGATCGTGGATGTCGATTGCAAGTTTCGTTCGCAACAGCGCCCTAGCCATGATGGCGCTTCTGGTTGTCGGCGGCTCGCTGGCGGCCTGGCGGCTGGATCGCATCCGCATGGGCGGCGAGGTGCAGCTGCAGCAGCAGGTCAATGCCGAACTGATCGCTGACATCCTCCCGCCCCCCGAATATATCATCGAGCCGTTCCTCGAAGCGACGCTGATCGCACGCAGTCCCGAAACGGTGGGCACGCATGCCGAGAAGCTGGAGGGGCTGCACAAGCTCTACCTGGAGCGCAACACCTATTGGCAGAAGGCACGGGTAGACGAGAGCCTGCGCAGCCAGCTGCTCCAGCAGGCGCACCCGGCAGCCCAGGCCTTCTGGAACGAGCTCGACCAGAACTTCCTGCCCGCCGCCCGCAAGGGCGACCGTGCGGCGGTGGAAGCCAGCTACGCCAAGCTCGCCGGCATCTACGAAACGCACCGCGCCGCGGTCGACAAGCTCGTCACCATGGCGCTGGCCGAGCAGCAGCGTGTCTCCGCCAGCGGCGCATCCGAATTCTACCTCGCCATCGGCATCGTGCTGGTGCTGGCGCTGATCGTCGGCGGCCAGGCGGCGCATTTCTACATCACCATGTATCGCCGGGTGCTGGAGCCCGTCGGCACGCTGTCCGCGCTCACCGATCGTCTCGCCAAGGGCGAAGTGGCGGCGATCCCCTATCAGGATCGCACCGACGAAATGGGCCGTATCGCCTCCGGGCTCGAACATTACCGCGCGGCCGCCGCCGCGCAGAGCGAGGCCGACGCGCGCAAGCTCGAGGAGCAGCGGGAAGTCACCGAGGTGCTCGGCAACGGCCTGCTGGCGCTGCGCGAAGGCGATCTCAGCCGCACGATCGACCAGCGCTTCCCGGCCGAATATGAAGTGCTGCGGCAGAACATCAACGAGGCGATCGCCTCGCTGCGCGCCCGCGTGCAGCTGGTCAGCGAGAGCGCCGACAATATCCGCAACACCTCGTCCGAGGTCGCGCACGGCTCCGAGGATCTGGCACACCGCACCGAAAAGAGCGCGGCCAATCTCGCCCAGGCGACCGAAGCGCTGGCGAAGATCGAGGAACGGCTGCGCGCCACGATGATCGCCGCCGACAACACAGTGAAGCGCGCCGGCGAGGCGACCACGGCGCTCCGCGACGGCCGCGGCACCACCGCCCGCGCCGTGCAGGCGATGGACCGCGCGAGCGGCAGCGCCAAGAATATCGACGGCGTGATCGAAGGCCTCGACAAGATCGCCTTCCAGACCCGCGTGCTCGCGATGAACGCAGCGGTCGAGGCCGGCCGTGCCGGCGAGGCGGGGCGCGGCTTCATGGTCGTCGCCGACCTCGTCGCCGCGCTGGCACTCCGCGCCGAGGACCAGGCCAAGCAGGCCCGCGACATGCTCAGCGAGACCCAGGCCGACATTCTCCAGGCCGCCGATGCCGTGCACGACACGGATACGGCACTGGATACGATCTCCGGCGACGTCGAGGCGGTGCACAACCTGATCGCCGCGATCGACCATGACAACCACGCCCAGTCGGCGGCGGTAAGCCAGGTCTCGACCGCAATGAAGGGCATGGACCTGGTGACGCAGCAGAACGCGGCGATGGTCGAGGAAACCTCGGCGGCGATCCGCAACCTGTCGAGCGAGGTCAACGCCCTCGCCCAGCGCGCCGGCGCCTTCCGCTTCGACCGCACCACTGGCACGCGCGCCGCTGTCCACACGGGTGAGCTGGCGACGGTGCACTGACCCCTACGGTCCTCCTCCGCCACGGCAGGGCGATCACGTTGGAAGCCACTGGTTTGCGGCTTCAAAATACCATCGTCATTCCCGCGAAGGCGGGAATCCATTGCCCTGAGCGCTGGGGGAAAGAACCTGGGCAACAGCGCCAATGGATCCCCGCCTTCGCGGGATGACGTCGTATTCTGGCCGGGTGCGATTGCCCTTTCCGCCAGGGGGAGGTGTCAGGCGCAGCCTGACGGAGGGGGAGGAAGCAGGACGGCTAGTTGGTCGCAGCCCTCCCCCTCCGTCGCCTTCGGCGCCACCTCCCCCTGGCGGGGGAGGATCACGATCCAGAAATCCTGGCCCGCCGGCGCAGCGCAACCGCTAATGCCCAAATACCTGGTCACCCCCGCTCGTGGGCAGGTCGACTCGCGACCATCCTCCCCCGCCAGGGGGAGGTGTCAGGCGCAGCCTGACGGAGGGGGAGGAAGTAGGACGGCTAGTTGGTCGCAGCCCTCCCCCTCCGTCGCCTTCGGCGCCACCTCCCCCTGGCGGGGGAGGATTTCGGGTCAGGCTCGGTTGGCGGCGCTGAGCACTGCGCGCACCGAAGCGGTGGCGATATCCGCATCGATGCCTACGCCGAACACGGTACGGCCATCCTCGGTACGGCACTCGACATAGGCTGCCGCCTGCGCATCGGCACCACCGCCGATCGCGTGCTCGCTATAGTCCACCACGTCGAACCGGGGCCCGGTGGAGCCCGCCAGCGCATCGACCACGCCAGAGATCAGGCCGTTGCCCCGTCCCGAGATCGACTGCGCAGCGCCATCGATCGAGATGCGCCCCACGAACACGCGGCTGCCCGCGGCGCCCGTTTCCTCATAATCGACCAGGGTGATCTGATCCTTTTCACCGGGCAGGTACACCCGCTCGAACAGGCCCCAGATATCGGCGGCGTTGAGCTCGCGGCTGGTCTCGTCGGCCAGTGCCTGGACGTGCTTGGAGAATTCGGCCTGCATCCGCTTGGGCAGCTTGAGGCCCTTGTCCTGCTCGAGCACCCAGGCGACGCCACCCTTGCCCGACTGCGAATTGACGCGGATCACCGCCTCATAGTCGCGGCCGAGATCCTTGGGATCGATCGGCAGATACGGCACATCCCAGACCTGGTCGTTGCGCGCCGCCTGGGAGGCGAAGCCCTTCTTGATCGCGTCCTGGTGGCTGCCCGAGAAGGCGGTGAACACCAGGTCGCCGGCATAGGGGTGGCGCGGATGGACGGGGAGCTGGTTGCAATATTCGACGGTCTGGATCACCTCGTCGATGTCAGAGAAGTCGAGACCGGGGTTGAGCCCCTGGGTGTACATGTTGAGCGCCAGCGTCACCAGATCGACATTGCCGGTGCGCTCGCCATTGCCGAACAGGCAGCCTTCGACGCGGTCGGCACCCGCCAGCAGGCCCAGTTCGGACGCAGCAACGCCGGTGCCGCGGTCGTTATGCGTGTGCAAGCTGATGACGACGCTGTCGCGGTTGCGGATGTTGCGGCCAAACCATTCGATCTGGTCGGCATAGATGTTGGGCGTCGCCGCCTCCACCGTCGCCGGCAGGTTGAGGATCAGCGGGCGCTCCGGCGTCGGGCGCAGGATGTCCATCACCGCCTCGCAGACCTCGACCGAGAAATCGAGCTCGGCGGTGGAGAAGGTCTCGGGGCTATATTCGAAATGCCATTCGGTATCGGGCTGCTTGGCGGCTTCGTCGCGCAGTACCTTGGCGCCCTCGATGGCGATCTGGCGGACTTCGTCGCGGCTCATGCCGAACACGATGCGGCGCCAGGCGGGCGAGACCGCGTTGTAGAGGTGGACGATCGCCTGCTTGGCGCCCTTCAGCGACTGGAAGCTGGTCTCGATCAGGTCGCGGCGCGACTGGGTGAGCACCTGGACGATCACGTCGTCGGGCACCTTGCCTTCGCGCACCAGCCCGGAGATGAAGTCGAACTCGGTCGCCCCCGCGCTCGGGAAGCCGACTTCGATTTCCTTGAGGCCTACCTTCACCAGCAGTTCGAAGAAGCGCGTCTTCTTCTCGCCGTCCATCGGATCGATCAGCGCCTGGTTGCCGTCGCGCATGTCGGTGGAGAGCCAGCGCGGCGCCTTGGTGATGGTGCGGCTGGGCCATTGGCGATCGGGCAGATCCACCTGGGGGAAGGGACGATATTTGACGCTGGGATCGCGCAACATGGGCCGTGTCTCTCTTCAAGGTCTGGCCGCGCCTAGCGCAGCCGTGATGCGATAGGGAAGTTCCGGTTTGCCCTTAGGGGAGACGCGCGCGTGCGAAATCGGCCCCTAAGGGCGGATAAGTCGCAGGGTAAGGCGCAGGGCGTCGATCACCGGATCCATGTGCCGCAATTGTCGGATTTTGTCCAGCTTGGACTAAACACCTGCAAAACAAGGGAGCTTTTGCGATCTTGATCTGTTATTAACCAATATACGCCGAAGAAGCGTGCTCGCAGGAGAGGATTTCCATGCTGCAGCTCGTCTATATCAGTTCCGCCAATCCGGCCGCCCCATGCCCTACGCAGGACATACTGACCGTCTCCCGCCGCAACAACGCGCGCGATCGGATCAGCGGCCTTCTCTACGCGGATGGCGGCCGCTTCCTCCAGGCGCTCGAAGGCCCCGAGGACGCGGTCGAAGCGGCCTATGCCCGCATCAACCGCGATCCGCGGCATCGTGCGATCGTATTGCTCTCCCGCCGGATCGTCGATCGGCGCGAGTTCGGCCACTGGGAAATGGCGCATCGCGCACCCGGTGCGGACGCAGCCGGCTTCTTTGCGGATGTCCAACGGCTTACGGCGGGCGCGTCGCCGGACGTCCGCGGCACCTTCGAAGGGCTTGTCCAGGCTCGCGTCCTGGCCTGAACGCGCAATATTACTGCGTCTTCCCCGCAAAGTGTTGCCCGGCTGCACCACCGCAGCGCCGCAAAACAGCGGTTCGCCGCGCTTCGGTGCGGTCTGCGCTGGACAGAAGCCGTTTCGCACGATCAAAGGCGTACAGGGGCGTGCATCACCGCACGAACCGCAGTACATCGTTGGTTGCGACAAGGGGGAGGAAGCCTCTCAATCCCGAGGCGCTGACGAAGGAATAGCCCCAATAAGGGGTACGAACAGGAGTTAGACACGATGGCCGAGACCAAAGCACGCGGTGGCATTGCCAAGCCGGTTACCCCTTCGCCCGAACTGGCGAAGATTGTGGGCACCGCCGATCTGCCGCGCAGCGAGATCGTCAGCAAGGTGTGGGAATATATCAAGAAGAACAACCTGCAGAACCCTGCGAACAAGCGCGAAATCCTGGCCGACGACACGCTGAAGCCGATCTTCGGCGGCGACAAGGCCACCATGTTCGAAATGAACAAGCACCTCGCCAAGCACGTCAAGTAAGCGAGGACGTAGCGGCCTGTTCGGGCCGCGCGAACAGCAAGAGGGGCAGGCATCCAGGGTTGCCTGCCCCTTTTCTTTTTCGAGATGTGGGAGACTGTTCCCGATTCGCCCGCGTCAGTGCGCCAGCACCAGCGGCACGGGACTTTCGACCAGCATCCGCCGCGTCACCCCGCCGAATGCCGCTTCAAGGAAGCGGCTGTGACCGAACCCGCCCATCACCAGATAGGCAGCCTTGAACGCCCCGACGACGCCGAGGATCGCGCCGCCCACCGTATCGGTCTTGGGCACCACCTGCACCTCCGGCCGGATACCGTGGCGCGACAGATATTCCGCTGCCTCCGCCGCCGGTAATCGCAGCGAACCTTCGTCGACCACCAGGATCGTCACCGTCCCAGCGTGCTTGAGCAGCGACACCGTCGCCTGCAGCGCCGCCTCGGCCGTGCGCGAACCGTCCCACGCCACCACCGCATGGCCGTAGAGATCGAACCCCAGCGTCTTTTCCGGCACCGCGACGATCGGCTTGCCGGTCTTGAGGATGGTATCGCAGATCAGGTCGCGCATGTCCGGATAGTCGACCTTGTCGAGCTCGCGGTTGAGCACCACCAGGTCGGCGAGCGCGGTCGCGTCGCGCAGGCATTCGCGGGCGAAGCCGGTCGCGTCCACCCAGTCATAGGGCACGTCCTCGATCTTCAGCCGCCCTTCCATCCGCACGCGGTTGGCCGCTTCGCGGGTCTGCTCGTCGGCGAGCAATGCCGCACCGCCGCCGAATTCGACATAATCGCCGACATAGGCCGGCACCATCGCGATATCGACGCAGCGCAGATGCCCTTCCAGCCCGCGCGTCAAGTCGAGCGCGGCCTGGAACCGCGCCTCCTGTCCGGCGTCGTCATGCATCAGAACGAGTATATTCTTCATGGTCGCCTCCATTTCATCCGGTCTTCTTCGTGGATGAAGCCAGGCTAGGCAGATGCACTGCACGCCGACATGCGGTTAGTTACGGAGTCTCGGCCGCCAACACGGCGAGCGCCGTGGCATCGAGGATCACGAAGCTGCGCAGATCGGGCAGCGCGATGACGCCGTCGCGCTTCATCGCGGTCAGCTTGCGGCTGACCGTCTCGATCGTCAGCCCGAGCAGCTCGGCCATCTGCTGGCGGGTGAGCGGCAGCGCGACCGGCGCGCCCGGGCTGCAGGTGCCGCGCGCCGCAAACTGCAGCAGCAGGCTGGCGACGCGCTCCTCGGCGGACTTGCGGCCGAGCAGCAGCATCCATTTCCGCAGCTGGTCGAGCTCGTCATAGGCGCGGGTCAGCAGCGCCTGGCCGACATCGGGATGCGCCTCGACCAGGCCTGGCAGCGCGCTGCGCGGAAAGACGCAAAGCTCGGTCTCGGTCAGTGCGGTGACGCAGTGGCTCGACGGCCGATCGCCGATCGCGCCGACGAAATCCGCCGGAAAGGCGAGCCCCAGCATCTGCTCGCGCCCGTCCTCCAGCGAGGCGGAGAGCTTGACCAGCCCGTGGTGGAGAATGCCGACCTGCTCGGCGATGTCGCCCTGCCAGATCAGCGCCTCGCCCCGGCGCAGCACGCGCTTGCGGCCGATCCGATGAAGCGCCTCCAGCGCGCCCGCCGAAATGCCGCCGCACAGCGACGCCATCCGCACGCCGCACGCCGCGCAGCGCGACGGCAGGCTCCATTCCGCAGCACCCAGGTCCGGCCGGTTTCGATCCATGTACATATCCGCCTCCGCGCGTGGCATGCGCCTGGGGTGAGCGGATTGTCGTTACGTAGTGGTCCCAAGCGGGCCAATGGACCGCCGTGGGAACATTACCTACGCGCAACGTTGCGCCCGATCAAAACCGCACGAGATGCTTGCGGCTACCCGGTGCCTCGTCGAACACGAGGAGAAATGAACCATGCGTACTTCGCTTTTTGTCGGTCTGGCCGCTGCCGGTCTGCTGGCCTCCACTGCGAGCGCCCAGGCACAGGACCGAGCGGGCATCGCAGCCGGCGACTGGCTGGTCCGCCTGCGCGGCATCGTCGTCGCCCCGAATGAATCGTCGACCGGCATCACCCCCGCCCTGCCCACCGCCCGGGTCGGCGTCGGCGATGCGGTGATGCCCGAAGTCGACTTCACCTATATGGCCACCGACAATATCGGCGCCGAGCTGATCGTCTCCAGCACCCGCCACGACATCCAGGGCCGCGAGGCGATCTCCGCGCTCGGCAAGGTCGGCCACACCTGGGTGCTGCCGCCGACGCTGACGCTGCAATATCACTTCCTGCCCAAGGCGGCGGTGCGCCCTTATCTCGGCGCGGGCATCAACTACACCACCTTCTATTCGGCGAAGACCAGCGACTCGCTCAACAAGGCGATCGGCCAAACCAGCCTCTCGCTGAAGGACAGCGTCGGCTATGCACTGCAGGCGGGTGTGGACATCGATCTCAACAAGAAGTTCTTCCTGAACCTCGACGTGAAGTACATCGACATGAGCACCACCGCCCGGCTCAACACCGGCGGCGCGATCAACCAGACCAAGGTCGACATCAACCCGCTGGTGTTCGGCTTCGGCGTCGGCACCCGCTTCTGATCGGCGCTTTCCCCCGCTTGCGACCGCTTACCCCTCCAGCGGGGGAGTGACTGGGGAGCCGTGTGCCGGGGCGCGCGGCTCCCCTTCTTCGCTCCGGGCGGCAAGGCGTTTCGGCGCCACGCGGGAGCCGCAGTCCAGCGGCTATTCCGGAAGCGGATCACGGCCTTCATTGCCGACCACCCCCTGAAGCCGCCCGAACCTTGCGGTCTCGATCCCGCGGCGCACGACACGCGCGGGGTTGCCGACTGCGATGCATCCGGACGGCACGTCGTCCGCCACGACGGCGCCGGCGCCGATCACGCAGCCGTCGCCGATCGTCACGCCGGGCAGGATCATCGCCCCGCCGCCGATCAGGCAGCGGTCCCCGATCACGATCGGCCGAACGACGCCCTTCCCTTCGCGCGCGACGAGCAGCGTCTTGAACGCGATCATCGTGTCGCGTCCCACCAGAATGCAGCCAGGCCCGCCGGAAATGATCCTGCCCTGCAACGAAATGCGCGAACTCGGATGGATCACGACGCCGTACCGCCGCTGCAGCCACCATCGTCGCAGGGCGTATAATGGCAGGCGGATGAAATCCAATTGATCGAGCGAGCGCAACATGATGCGCCAGCATATTCCGGGTTGAGGCGAATCGGGAAGAGCCTTACTCGGATATGCGATTACTCCGGGGGGGGCTTCCAGATCACATGTTCGCTCGCAAATTGCGGCGCTTTGTCCAGACGCGCGTCTGGGGGATGGATATTCATCCGAGCGCGGACATCGCTAACAGCGCGCTCATCGACCGCACCTTTCCGAAAGGCGTGCACATCGCGGCCGGTGCCGCGATCGGCGAACAGGCCGTCGTGCTGACGCACGACATCGCCACCAGGGTCTGGCTGCACACCTATATCGGCGAGGGCGCGACGCTCGGCGCCCGCGCCATCGTCCTGCCGGGGCTCAAGGTCGGCAAGGGCGCGGTCGTGCTTCCCGGCAGCGTGGTGACGGAAGACGTGCCGGACGGAGCCACGGTCCGCGGAAACCCGGGGAAGCTGATCGCGCCAAGCGTGGATGCGATTTGAGGCACCTCGCCTCTACTATCCTCGACTACTGTCAGCATTTCATCGGCTGAAACCAGCATAACCGCCGCTCACATCGGAACAGTTTCCAAGGCGTGAGCGCATGCTCGCATCAAACACCCTTACAACTACTCAAAAGAACTTGAAGGGTCGCAAATATCAGTATGCGTACTCCCCATTCATCTCATCCAACATAAAGGGCTTTAAACCATGATCGTTGTGGTTCCCTCCAATCGTTCGGTATCGCTGGAATATCTCGCCCCGCTGATCGATGCTGGCGCGCGCTTCGTCGTCGTCGACGATTCGCCGGGCACGGTCACGGTCGATCATCCGAGCTTCCGCATCTACACCTGGGAAGATCGGAAGCGGATGCTCGGCGATGCCGATGCATGGTTCCCGCGCCGCAACGGCGCCTGCCGCGACTTCGGCTTCTACGTCGCGTGGCACGAGAGCGATGATGACGAGATCATTGTCGCGCTGGACGACGACTGCGAAGTCACGTCGCAGAACTTCTTCGCCGAAGTGACGGAGGCGCTCACCGCCGCGCCGCGCCCGGTGGTCGGCGAAGGCATGCGCCACCTCAACATCCTCGACCTGTATGCAGGCACGCCGGACAATCTGTTCCCGCGCGGCTTTCCCTATGAGTGCCGCGGCGACTATCAGCGGGCCTCGGTTGGCGACGCGACCAACGCGAAGGCGCCGATCTTCAACCTCGGCTTGTGGACCGATGCGTTCGACGTCAACGGCATCGACAAGATCAACGGGCCGCAGTGGCGCTGGCCCGAAGTCGATCTCGCCATCCCCTCTGCGGCAATCGCGCCCGGCGCGCTGGTCTCGGTCTGCTCGATGAACATGCAGTTCCGGCGCAAGGTGACCCCGGCGGTCTACCAGCTGCCGATGCACGTGCCGGTGCTGCCGCACTGGATGATCGACCGCTATGGCGACATCTGGGGCGGCTTCATTCTGAAGATGCTGGTCGATCGTGCCGGCGATACGCTCACCGTCGGCGCCCCGATGATCGGCCATCGCAAGGCCGGGGACATGCAGCGCAACATCTGGCAGGAGCATATCGCCCACATGGTCAACCAGGAGGCGATCGAGATCTTCAGCCTGTCGGCCGAGGTCGCGCCCGCCGACTATCTGACGATGATGGCCGAGTTCACCGAGAATGTGGCGTCGCGCGCCGGCGGCGCCAGCGGCATGCTGCGCCCCTATCTCGAGCACCTCGTGCCCTGCCTGCGTACCTGGTGCACGGCGCTGAAGTAACCTCAGCCAAGCGCCGCTGACAGGTGGCGGCGATAGTCGAGGGCGATACTGTGCGGGGCAAACCGCGTCAGCGCGCCCTCGGCTTGCAGCCGGGCGATCGACTCCTTCAATGGCTGCTGGTTCGCCATGACGTGCCGCAGGCCTGCGGCGATGTCGGCGGGATCGTCGGCGCGGCAGGCATAGCCGATCCGTTCGGGCGGCAGATAGCCGTCGATCGCCCAGCCGGCGGGATAGAGCACGGGAATGCCGGCGAACAGCGCCTCGACGAAAACCATGCCGAACGTCTCCTGCTGGCTCGGCAGCGCCAGCATCGCACTGCCGCCGAGCAGTTCGCGTACCGATCCGTTGGGTACCGGTCCGCACAGTTGCACCCGCGCGCGCGCGCCGGCACGCGCGATCAGCCGGTCTACCTCGAGATGGCTGCGCGCATTGCCCCCGCCGACGATGTCGAGCTGCCAGCCTGCGCCTGCATCGGCGGCGGCCTGCATCGCCGGGATCAACTGGGTGACGCCCTTCCGCCGCCAATGCGCAAGATGGAAGAGCGATATGATGCGGTCGCTGGAGACGGTCGATGGAGTCGGCTCCGCCACCCCGCCCATGACCGGCAGCACGGCGAAAGCGTCCGGCGGCAGACGCAGCATCTTCGAAAAGCGCTTGACCGCCCAGGGCGCGGTGGCAATGCGCGCGCGCGCCGAGGCTGCGATCTCGCGCCACTGGCCGTGCAGGTCGGGGCGTCCGCGCCACACCCAGCCGTCCGCATCGCCCCAGATGCTGCACAGATAGGGCACGCCGAACTCGCGGGCGAGCAGGCTGGCGACGATCCCGTCGGTCGTCAGCTTGTGCGCATGGATGAGATCGACGCCGATACCCTGGCCACGCAGATCGGCGGCGATCCACTGCGCCAGCCGTGCCATCGCGTGGCGCAACCCCAGCCCCTTGGGCAGCGCACGATAGGCGATGGCGACCCGATCGGGTGCGTAGCGCAGGGCGGCGATCTCGCGACCGAGATTGCCCACGCGCGTCATGCTGTAGACGATGTTGCGAAACCCGTCGGCGCTGTCGACCAGCCGCTCGACCGCGCGGGTCATGTGAGGGGCTGCCAGGGGGCTCGGGAAATCGAAGCTGATGTGCAGGACCGTAGGCGCGGTCATCTCTTCACCGATCCTCCGGCGCTCCGGGATGCCTTGCCGACGGTGGCGCGCTCGAGGCCTGGACACCAGGTGCACAGCCAGAGTTGCGAGCCCCACCCCGCGCCGATAGCGTCATACTTGCCCCCTCAAGTCTTCGGCCGACTGTCTATCCTATTTCCGCGGACTTGGTAGACGCAAAGCATCGTGCGGGCTGGAGGCCGCTGCGTCTTCACGGGATCACGCGTTCGGGTCGGATCCGGCGCGCGCTTCTGTAGCGCTGGAGAAAGGCCGGCCGCTGTGCCCGCGAGGACGCAAGAGGACCGTCGCCATTCGGCGTGCCAGACGACGCTCGGAGAGTCTCTCTCAGTTATACGCCGCCGACACCGTCAGTACGCCCATATAGGTTCCCGGCTCGGTGGTGCTGGTGAGGGCGACGCTGCCGCCCACCCGGACTTCCAGGCTCCCCGACGCTTCCGGCGTGCCGCTGAGCACCTGCGCCGCCAATGACCCGGTGAGATTGCTCGTCGTGGTGACCAGCAACGCATGCGTGCCGCTGCTGAGCGTGATCGAAGGCGGAATCTGGATCGACAGCGCGCGGCCGCCGGCGCCTGCGACCGTGAACCGCGCGGCTTGCGGCGTGTCCCCTGCGCTCAATGCCTGTACCCCGTCGGTGACGCTCCGCGCGCCCGCCGTGGAGATCGCGACCGATCCGCTGGTCGACGGCTTCACGATGCTGCCGAACCGAAGATCCGCGTCCTTCGTGATCGTGAGCGGCTGCACGATCGTCAGCGATCCCGTTGCGGTGTCGGCAGCCTGCGCCATCGCGGCGTGCGGCAGAAGAAGCGCGAGCGCCGGGCATAGTTTGCGGAGGAGCATCTATCATTCTCGTTATAGTGGCAGCCAATCTTCGGTCTGCCTGCGACCACGAGAAACGCGTTAGACGCGCGTCGGTTACAAATGCCTGCGTAAAAATGGTTTATCCCGGCACCTGTTCGAAAGGACAGTGCCCGCCCGCTCAGACGAAATCCGCATTCACGGTATAGCGGGTGACGGTCGCGCCCCTCTGCCCCGGCGCGACCGTGATATCCACGCCGAACTGGATGGTGACGACGCCAAGCCCCATCGGAGTGAGCTGGAAGTTCATCGTGCTCGCATCCGCCGGCGCCCCGCCGACGAAGCTGGTCCCGGAAATCGCCCCGATGTGGAACATGGTCACCGACGCGACGGTCCCGCTGGACTGCGGTGTCATGGTGATGCGGATATTGCGGACGACGCATAGATTGGCCAGGTTGAGCAAGCCGCACGTCAGCCGCATCGTCGGTGGCGTCACCGGCGCGTTGCTGAGGCGGACGGCGTCGCCCGAGATCCGCGTCACCGACCCGTCCACCCCGATGCGAAACACCGTCGGCACCGTTCCCGCCACGATCTCGCCGAGCGCAGGCGTGGTCGGGGCCGGCAGGTTCACCGTCACCTCGCCTGCGGCAGGGACCGCTGCGAGGCAGAGGCACGATGCGGCAAGGCCGCCGGACACCCTGGAACGTCGCATCATTCGTCGTCCACTCGATGGGCCAGAAGGGGCCTAACGCGCAGGAAACCGCCCTGCGCCGGCACCTCTACCGCTTCCGATGCCTGCAATGCCAGATGCAGTTGCGACGCCTGGGCGGGCAGAAGCCGCAGCTGGTAGCGGCCGGGCGGGATGCCTTCGAACATCGCCGTCCCCAGATTGTCGGTCCGCGCGGGGAAAGCGGTGCCGCCGCGTTCGGCCACCAGTTCGACGGTCACCGCAGTGAGCGGCTGGGCGCCGTCCGCCGTGGCGAACTGCAGCTTCACTTCCACTTCGCCCGCCGCCCGCAACGGGATCTCCAGCGGCGTCGTCCGGCCGCGGCGGGGCACGAGCCGGATCGCGTCGGGCATCTCGGCGAGATACAGCTCGCTGCTCTGCGACGCGTCGATCCGGAGCTGGGCCGGCAGCGTGTCGCCCAGATCCTCCGCCAGCACTCGCCCCTGCGCATCGGTGGTGACGGTGCCCGCGGGCGTGTAGACTTGAACGCCGCCCACCGGCTTCTCGCCCGGCTGCCAATGGCCATCGCCATTGGTGTCGAGGAAGGTGCGGATCGCCGCCCGGCCGCTGATGCCCACGCTTGTCGGCGCGAAGCCATAGCCCTGCCGCGCGGTCTGCGCGAAGGCGAAGGTGACCTGCAGCGCCGCGCGCCAGCTGCGGGTGCGAACGTCATAGCCCGCTGCTGTCGACAGATCGAAGCGGCGGAAACGGTGGCGATACGAGGCGTCCAGCCGCAGCCGCGAAGGCATCCCGCCCTGGCGCGACACCGTGAACTGCAGGTCGCCCTGCGGCATCGCAACCTGCGTCGACACATAGGCGCTCTCGATGCCGGGCCTGCCGGTGATCCGATAGGCCAGGCCCGTGCGCAGCTGGAGGGCTGCTGCCAGCGGCGTCGAGGTCTCGATGGAGGCGAGGTGCTGGGCACCTGCCAGGCCGCCGCCCCAGGCCTGGCGACTGACCATGACGTTGACGTAGCTGATGCCGAGCATGGCGGCAGCGCGCGCATTCGCCTCGACACGGTGCGTCCCGTCCTGCTGCTCGATGCGCCGGATATCGAAGGCGATCGGCATTTTCTGCCCGCCGGGGAAGGCTGCGGCGAGATCGACCTGCGCCTCGGTCGCGCGCCGCAGGGCCACGCCGCCCGACATCGGATCCCGCGTTTCGTCGACGAAGCCGCCGGCATATTCTGCGTGCAGCATCCGCACGCTGACGCCGCGGATCCGCGATCCGGCCAGCAGGCTGGCGGCGCGTCCACCCCGGCTGTCGAGGCCCACCACGCCGTCGAGTGCCGCGCCTGCCAGCATTGCCTTGATCCCCGCGGTACCGGCAAGGCGCTCCTGCCCGTACCAGGGGCGAAATCGCGTGAGGCCCGCATGCGCGGTGACCCTGCGGCTCAAGCCGCGATCGATCAGAGCGACCACCCGCAGCGCATCGCCCGTACGCGGCCAGGGGCCGTCCTCCATTCGCAGCAATGGTCGCTCGGGCTGGACCACGCTGAAGCGCACTGCGGTCTGCCCCGGCTGCAGCAGCCCGGAACCCAGCTGGAACGACCGGACATCCTCGCGCACCTGCCCCTGCGGACCATAGAACAGGATGCGGACCTGATGATCTCCGATGCCCAGCGAGAGATTGTCGAAGCGGTAGCGGCCGCCCTCCGATGCGGCGCGGGCGGCGCGAAGCGTGCCGTCGACATAGACTTCGATCTGCTCGCCATCCGCCACATCGCCCTCGAGGACGAGCGGATGCGAGAAGTCATAGGCCTGCAGCGGCGCCGAGGAATAGAAGATGCCGCGACCCGCCACGCTGCGCGCGCCGAGCTGGGCATCGGGGGTCGCCACGTCGCCGACCGCGACTCGGCTGCCGCCGAGCATGCCGAGCGCGCGATTGTCTGCGCTGGTGCGCTCCAGGGTGAGCTGGATATTGGTCGCCCCCGCCGAGTCCAGACCGACAAAGCCGCGAAATCCGGCGAAGGCGAGGTCCCCGGCCGCTCGAACCCCCAGCCAGCGCGATTGCAGCACCTCGCCGCTGCCGAAGCGCTGCCCGGCATTTACCTCCACCGCGGGGATGCTGAACGCCCGATAGGGATCCCTGGCCATCACTGTAGTCTCGGGAGGCGCCAATTGCGACAAGGCGGCGCGCCGCTCGGCGACCTGCCGATTGCGGACCAATGGGAGCGTGCCCGTCGGCGTCACCTGCAACAGCTGCGCGTCGGCGGCAACGCGCAGGCGCACCGGCAGCAGCTTCTCCATCGTCTCCGCGGCAAGATAGATGTCGCCCTTGCGAACGCACGCGCCCGGGCCGAGCGCGATCTTGGTCGCGCCGACCTGCGCGGTACCGGCATCGAGATCGACGGTGACGCGCGTTCGCGGATCGATCGTACCGCTCGCATGCCGGCCATCAGCGGCGACGACGATGCCCAGATCGAGGATCCGCGCGAACTGGCCGAGCGGCAGCAGCGTGCCGCCCGTGCCCGCATAGGCATCCATCGTCTCGGCAAGAAGATCGGTATCGGTGCGGACTTCTAGCCAGAGGAGCATGTCCTCCGACGGGCAGGCGGTCACGCCTGCCGAGCCGCTCGCCTGTGCGCTGGCCATTGCCGGGGCGCTGATCGTGGCGAGGAGCAGCCCGCAACCGGCCGCTCGGGCGGGTTTCACGGGATTGTGAGGTTCGCCGAAGCGACCTCTACCGAAGCGGGCGCTTCACGATTGCTGAACACCAGCCGCGCGACCTGCCCGGGCGCCACCGCGGGCGCGGCCAGCTGTACCGTGCGGTGGTCCGTCTCGGGATAGAGCGCGATGCCGCGCATGCTGCCGAGCACGCGCTGGTCCCGGCCGCGGCCGGATACAAGCTCGACATCGCCATACACCGATCCCGGCCCGTCGCGGACGAGGTCGAAGCTGAGCATCGCCCCCGCGGACGTGCCACTGCGCGCCACCTGGAGCTTTTCGATATGCGCCGAGGCAGCCTTGGCGTTGGTCCGCACCACGATCGGGATGCTGACGCTGAACAGCGTCGAGATCTGCACCGCAACGCCGTTCGCCACGCCATTGTCGAGACGAGAGACGGTCGGTGCGCCGTCGCTGGCTGGCAGGGCGGTGATCGCCAGGTGGCTACGCAATTCGCCCGAAGCCTCGGGCGGCCGGACCCGGATACGCACCGCCTGACTCTGCTGCGGGCCGAGCAGGACCCGCCGCGGCGTGAACTCCAGCACGTCGCGCGCCGAATGCTCGGGCGCGGGCGCATCGGCAGCCACCGGCCGAATGACGCCGTCGCTGGACATCGTCATGTCGATCAGGTCGATCCGGAACGCGGCGGGTACGCTGCCGCGGTTGAACAGGTAGATGGTCGCCGTGCGCGACGTGCCGTCGAACACGACCCGGTGGTGCGACAGGCCCAGATTGCCCGCCTGCGCCGCTGCCGGCGCCGCCGCGAGCAGCATCGCCGTCCCGATCGCGAAGCCGCTCAGCCGCAGCGCCGCGGTAACCCGCACCATCTTAGTTGTACGCCGTCGAGACGGTGAAGGCGCCGGTATAGAGGCCGGCCGGCGTGGTGGTGGCAAGCGCAACCGTGCCGCCAACGCGAACGTCCAGAGTCCCCGCGCCCCCGGCGGTTCCGCTGAGCGTCTGTGCGCTGAGGGTACCGGACAGGTTGTTGGTGGTCGTCACGACCAGCGACTGTGAGCCGTTGGCCAGGGTGAAGGATGCCGGGATCGTCACCGACAGCGCATGGCCGCCTTCGCCCGAGATGGTGAAGCGCGCGGCCTGCGGCGTGTCGCCGGACGCGAGCGCCTGGATGTCGCCCGTCACGGTGCGTCCGCCCGTCACCGCAACCGCGACCGATCCCGCAGCCGAAACCGGGCGAACGACGCTGCCGAACTGCAGATCGGCGTTCTTGGTGATCGTGAGCGGCTGAATGACGGTCAACGAACCCGTACCAGAAGCAGAGGTCTGCGCCATTACCGCCGTCGGCAGCAACATGGCAGACACACAAGCGAATAGTCGTACAAACATTTCGATTACCCCCGCCAATGTCTACGGTGAAGGCATCAACTGCCCACACTCACAAAGACTTATAGCGAGCAATTGGTAAATCTACGCTGATAGGTATTTCTACGGTTCGTCGTTACGCAGGAGAATCGAAATCGACATCTTGCGATTTCCATATGTGCAAGCCTCTTCATGTTAGCGCGGCCTCTACATCTCGCATCTCATCTGTTGCCGGCAGGGACGATTTAGGATGCTCCTTTGCGCGCGCGACCTCTCCCGCACCATCGCGTCTCGGTTCCGGATCCGCTCGCAGGCGCGAAGACGCCTGGAAGGTCGTTCGCTACGCCCGCTATCGCCCATCTGGATGGCACCTCCGGCGCGCCGCTGTTGACGCCAGCACGTTGCCATGGCCTGCCGTACGGCTCCGACCCGCCTTGTGTGTGGATTTTATGCCCGTTTGTCACAAAATATAAACGCGACACTCCTAGAGCCCCCTCACGACACAGCCAGACTGTGCGTCCAGGTCTTCATTGTCAGGGGGTACGATGCTTCGTCACACGCGACGTTCGTCGCGCGCAGCCTTGCGCGCGCTATTGATGCTCGGTTCGACCACCCCGGTCGCCTTGTTCGCCGTTCCTGTGGTGCATGCGCAGGACTATACGAACATCACGGCTTCGGGGCGGGTCACCACCGCGGACGGCGCGCCGCTGGCGGGCGCGGAAGTCAAGATCACCTCGTCGGACCGCGGCGTCAGCCGTTCGGTCACGACCGACGGCGCGGGCGCCTATGTCTTCCCCCAGCTCACCCCGGGCAATTACGACTTTACCGTCAGCGCGGCGGGCTATGACACCTATACCGAACGCGCGATCGCGCTGACCCGCGATACCGGTGGTGCCAACAGCTTCCGCCTCGCTACGCCCGCCCAGAGCAACGAGATCGTGGTGATCGGCTCGCGGCGCCGCGTCGCCGACTTCCAGGACACCACCGTCGGCAGCAGCATCAATCTCGCCTCGCTGACCCAGCGCGTGCCGATCAGCCGCTCGCTGCGCGACGTGATGTTGCTCGCCCCCGGCACGGTGCAGGGTTCCTCCCCGTCCAATGGCGGCTTCGCCAGCCAGGTGTCGATCGCAGGCGCCGCCTTCACCGAGAACGCCTTCTACATCAACGGCCTCAACGTCACCGATTTCGTTTCGGGGGGCCAGCCGACGGAGGTACCCTTCGACTTTTACGAGACGGTGGAAGTGAAGACGGGCGGCGCACCGGCGGAATTCGGCCGCGCGACGGGCGGCTATGTCGTCGCGACCACCAAGTCGGGCTCCAACCAATATCACGCCAGCGTCACCGGTATCTGGGAACCCAACGGCCTGCGCGACCATTCGCCGTCCACGCGCACCACCGACTATCGCCACGCCACGGCGAGCCGGCAGGAGCTGATCCTCCAGGCGAGCGGCCCGATCATCAAGGACCATCTGTTCGTCTACGGCCTGTACAATTTCCGCGACATCCGCTCGATGACGCCCCAGGCCAACCAGAACAATGCCACCGGCGTGTCGAACACCAGCCCGTTCTGGGGCGGCAAGGTAGACGCCCATATCACCGGCGACCACCACCTCGAATTCACCTATTTCGACACGACCAACGACACGCACAACCGCAGCTATAATTGGGATCGCACCAACTTCACGCTGGGTGCGAAGACCGGTGGCACCAATGCGCGTGCGGGCGGCATCAACTATGTCGGTCGCTATACCGGCACCTTCACCCCCTGGCTGACGCTGTCCGGCGCCTATGGCGTCAACAAGCTGCGCTCGGGCAACGTGCCGCTCGACATCACCAACCCGCAGGTGACCGATTACCGGAACGATCCGGCCGGCATCCAGATCGGACTCAACAAGGTCACCGACGCGTTCAGCCAGACCGATGACAAGCGCGAATTCTACCGCTTCGACGCCGATCTGCAGTTCCACCTGTTCGGCGCGCACCATGTCCGCGGCGGCTATGATCACGAGAAGGACACACAGGTCCAGACCTTCGAGACGATCGGCGGCGGCGCGTTCAAGATCTACAACGTCACCAAGGACTCTGCGGCGCGGATCGGCCAGCCGGTCGGCACGCAATATTACACGACCCGCGTCTATGCGCAGAACGGCACCGCGCATGTCCGCAACGACGCCTTCTACGTGCAGGATCAATGGTCGCTGCTCGACAACCGGCTGCGGCTCGATCTCGGCCTGCGCAACGATCGCTTCAGCAACCAGGGCGTGAACGGCCAGTCCTTCTTCGAATCGGGCAACCAATGGGCGCCGCGCCTGGGCGCGTCGTTCGATCCTCTCGGCGATGGCCACACCAAGATCTTCGGATCCTACGCCAAATATTATCTGCCGATGGCGGGCGACATCAATCTCAACGTCGCCGGCAGCTTGGTGACCTATACACGCTACAATTTCTTCACCGCGACGAGCGGCGCGGGCAACATCCCCGCGGAGGGCGCGCCGATCCTCACCGTGGCGAACACCGCCGCCTGCCCGGATACCAAGGTGAAGAACTGCGAGGTCTCGGCCGACGGATCGGCGTTCAACCCGGCCGGCGCGATCGCCGACAACATCAAGCCGCAATCGGACAATGAATTCATCATCGGCGCCGAGCACCAGTTCGGCGACCATGTCCGCCTCGGCGCCTATTTCACCCACCGCCAGCTGCAGAATGTGATCGAGGATATCTCGATCGACGGCGGTGCCCGCGCCTATTGCGCCGGCAAGGGCTTTTCGGCCAGCGCGTGCCAGGCGGCCTTCCCGGGCGGCAGCCAGTTCGTCATCGCCAATCCGGGTCGCGACGTGACGGTGCAGCTCAACAAGCTGCCCGACGGATCGACTCCGGTGGCGACGCTCAAGGCAGCCGATCTCGGCTATCCCAAGCCGAGCCGGAACTACAACGCGTTGACGCTCACCTTCGATCGCACCTTCGACCAGAAATGGAGCCTCTCCGCCTCCTACACGCTGGCGTTCGACAAAGGGAATTACGAGGGCGGCGTGCGGTCCGAGAACGGCCAGCTGGCGATCAACCGCACCGCGGACTTCGACTCGCCGGGCTTCGTCAACGGCGCCTATGGCTATCTGCCCAATGATCGGCGGCACAGCATCAAGGCCTTTGGCAGCTACCGGCTGTTCGAGGAACTCGATCTCGGCGCCAACGCGGTCATCCAGTCGCCTGCGCATTATAGCTGCATCGGCGCGGTGCCGCTCAGCGTCGATGCCTATGCCAACACCTATCACGGCTATGGCTATTATTGTCGCGGCCAGCTGATCCCGCGCGGCACTGCCTTCGACGGCGAATGGCGCACCCAGTTCGACGTCAGCGCCGTCGTGCACCTGCCGCTGCCCTACAAGGTCGACGCCTCGGTACGTCTGGACATCTTCAACATTCTCAACAGCAAGGCCGTGAGCTCGTACAATAATTTCGGCGAGCAGGGCGACGGGTCGGCCAATCCCGATTATCGCCTGCCGGTCAATTATCAGTCGCCGCGCTCGATGCGGCTGACCGCACGCCTCGGCTTCTGAGGCAGGATGCCGGGGCGGGCAGCGGCCCGTCCCGGCAGATCCCGGCTTGCAAAATCGCGCGCGGCCCGCATGGATCGCGTGCTGAGCGGGACGACGGCGATGGAGGGCATGATAGAAAAGCGATCACACCGCCAGCGCGAGATCATCGCGCGGCTGCGCAGCGGGCGCACCCTGTCGGTGGCGGCGCTCGCCGTCGACCTGGAAGTATCCGAGGAGACGGTCCGCCGGGAGCTTCGCGCGCTGGAAGACCAGGGCGTCATCATCCGCGAACATGGCGGCGCCCGCATCGCCACCCAGGTGCACGAGGGCCCGCTCCACCAGCGGATGGAGGAGAATGCCGATGCCAAGCAGCGCATCGCCCGCGCCGCGGCGGACCTGGTCCCCGATGGCGGCATCGTGTTCATCGATTCCGGCACGACGAGCTGCTTCATCGCGCGCCAATTGCTCGATCGCCGCGCCCTGACCGTCATTACCAATTCGCTCAACGTCGCGAGCGATCTCGGCGGCATCAACAACAACCGGCTGTTCCTCGCCGGCGGGCAGATGGACTATGACTATCGTGCCTTTTCCGATCACAGCGCCCAGGCCTTTGTCCGTGGACTGACGCCGCACCTGGCGATCCTCTCGGTGGGCGGGATCAGCCTGGATCGCGGGCTGATGGACTTCCACCCCGGCGAGGCGGAGATGAGCAAGATCGCCTATGCGACCTCGCAACGCGTGTTGCTCGCCGCCGATGCCTCCAAGTTCGGGCGCTATGCGCTGGTCCAGACCGCGACGCTGAGCGACGTCGACATTCTGGTGACGGACAAGCCGCTGGACGACGACTTCGCCCGCGCCTTCGCGCATGCCGAGGTCGTGATCGCCTGACGGCGGTCAGATGGCGCCGTTGGCGGCCTGCCGACGCGTGGCCCGCACCAGCGGCAGGCCGGCGACGAGCATGAGCAGCGCCCCTGCACCCGCAACGCCAGCGTGGAGCAGCCAGAAGCTGCTGGCAGCCATACGCTCGTAGAACACCCCGCTGAAGCCTACCCACAGGCTCGCGAAGAAGCCGTGCAGGTAGAACAGCCCCATCCAGAAGCCGACAAGCCGCCCTGGCGCCACTGCGGCGATGAGGCTGAGCGCTGACGGCCACAGGAATACCACCGCCGCGTCGATCAGCAGCAGATAGCCGAGCGCCCAAGGCAGCGGCAGCGTCGCGCCGCCATGCGTCGCCGCCCCGATCGCGAGCAGCAAATAGCCGGCGGCGCAGCACAGCCCGCCGAGCAGGATCTGCGTCACCGCGCTGATCGATACGCTGCGCCGCTCGAGCAGGCGCATCGCCAGCTGCGACAGGCCGATCAGCGCAAGCGTGAAGGCACCGTCAATCGAGGCGAACCACGCGACCGGCATCGTCCAGCCGCTGAGCCGCAGGTCGACATGCGCGCGCGCCCAGACCAGGAAGATGTTGGTCAGCTGGTCATAGGCCGCATAGCAGAGATACACCGCCGTCAGCGCCACCACGAGCAGTGCCGTGGCCGCGACGCGTGGCGTGGAAGCCCCGCCGGCCACCGGCCCGGGCGTGGCACGATCGCGTGCGCTGCCGCTGCGCGCATAGAGCACGAGGCCGATCACCAGCGCACCCATCGCAGCCGCGATCGCGGAAGCCGGTCCGGCGACCACCACCAGCCCGCCACATACCAGCGGCCCGCAGATGATGCCGGCGTTAAGCGCCGCAAGGTACAGCGCATAGCCCCGCCGCCGCTGCGCCTCGTCGCGGAACAGCAGGCCGACCTGAGCGGACAGATTGCCTTTCAGCAGCCCGGTCCCGATCGCGAACGGCACCAGCCCGATCAGGAAGCTGCGGGCGTCGAGCAGCAATAGCAGCCCCAGCAGCATCAGCGCGCCGCCGCCCAGTACCAGCCTGCCCCGGCGCCCCATCATGTCACCGGCCAGGCCGCCCAGCGGTATCGACAGATAGATCAGCGCATTGGCGTAGCCGTAAAGTTGCGAGGCGAGGCCGGTGACCGAAACCTCTCCGAACAGCGCCGCGCTCGCGTCGCGCACGGTGGTCGCGCCCAGCACATGGGAGAGGTCGCCGGCGAGCACATGATCGACCAGCAGCAGCACGAGCAGCGACTTCATGCCGGACATGGCGAAGCGCTCCCAGAACTCCATCGCCGCCAGCGCGAGGAAGCGCGTGCTCCACAGCGTCTGGTCTGCCGCCCTGCCTGATTCCATCTGCCCGCCCTTGATCGAGCGAGCGCCCTAGGCGCGGTTCACAACAAGCTGATGACAGCGCCGTCAGGAGGGATGCGGGAAGGCGGCAGCGGGCTCGCTCAGGCCCGGCGTGCCGTTCTCGACATGGCCGGCGAGGCGCAGCCGCGTGCCGCCGGGCGCCCGGAGCAACAGATCGTACCAGCGATGCTCGGCAAGCGCCACGGGCAGCGCGGCACGCCCGTTCGAGGCGATCTCGACCTGCGCCTGCGCATCGCTATGCGCGCAGTGCAGACTGAGCGCGGCCGGTGTCGGGCTTCGGTTGAGCAGGTGCAAGGTTCCACCGGCCTCCCCCGCATGCCAGGCGAGGTTCGGCTCGATCCGGATCGCCCCCTCCCCGCGGAACTCCCGCTGGAAGCCATTGGGCCCGCGGACCACCAGCGCGTGGGGGCGATCCGGCGCGATCGGCCAATGTTCCTCCAGCCGACTGTTCGACGCGACAGTGAAGTATCGCCAGCCGGGAAACGCCGTTTCGTCCTGCACGCTGAACACGATCCCGTCGGGGCCGCTATTGTCGAAGCGCAGCGTCAGCCCGGCGTCGGACCAGGTCGGCACCAGTTCGAAGCGGTAGGGCAGCGCGCGCGCCGGGCGCGTCCCGGCTTCCTGCACGGGCACGCCGGTCCCCGTGGCGATCCTTGGGTTAGGCGCGGTGCGACAGAGACGCTGCGTCTCTTCGACATAGTCCGCGACCGAGGGCAGCGCCGTCGCCCAGCGCGTATCGAGCCGGGCCTTTCGCGGCACGTCGAAATCGAAGATCGAGGTCAGATCGCCGCACACGGCGCGACGCCAGGGCGAGATGTTCGGCTCCGCCACCCCGAAGCGCTTCTCGAGGAAGCGCAGCACCGAGGTGTGGTCGAACAGCTGCGAATTGACCCAGCCGCCCCGTGTCCAGGGCGAGATCACCAGCACCGGCACGCGCGGGCCGAGGCCCACCGGCTCGCCCTGATAGGTTTCGCTGCGGACATCGACGTTGCTCGCGCCGTAGCGCGGGGCGATCGCTGGCATCGGCGCGGGCACGTGATCGAAGAAGCCGTCATTCTCGTCATAGTTGAGGATGAAGACGGTCTTCGCCCAGACCTTGGGATTGGCCGCGAGCGCCGCCACCAGGCTGGAGATCAGCACTTCGCCAAAGGGTACCGGCGCGTCCGGATGCTCGCTCATCTCCATCATCGGCACGATCCAGGAGACCGCGGGCAGGCGATCGGCGGCGACATCGGCGGCGAAGGCGGCGATCAGGTGCTGGGCACGGGTTTTCTCGGGATCGGCGGGGGCGATGCCATCGCTCCAGGGAACGAAGGCGCGACCGCGACGATAGCGCGACGAGGCGCGGTCGAGCTTGCGGAACTCCTGGAAATAGCCGAGCGGATTGTCCGAATAATTGGCGAGTTCCTGATAGACCCGCCACGACACGCCGGCCTCCTCCAGCCGGCCGGCATAGGTGCGCCAGGGCAGGCCGTCGCTGTCGTCGTCCCTGGCCATGTCGGCGCCGGGATTGGGATCCGAGCCGCCGTTGGTGACGCAATATTCCCCGGTCTGTCCGACGCTGAGGCCGTTGGTGCCGGTGAAATGATAGAGGCGGTTGGGCCCGGTCGGCCCCTGGAGCGAGCAGTGATAGCTGTCGCAGATGGTGAACTGGTCGGCCAGCGCGTAATAATAGGGAATGTCGTCGCGGGTGAGGTGCGCCATGGTCAGCGCACCCTTCTGCTCCGCCCAGACATCCCAGTTGCGCCAACGTGCCTGGCTGTCCTTCCAGCTATGGTCCAGGCCGGTGAAACAGCGCGCGTTGCTGGCGGTATAGTCGAGCCGGAACGGCCAGGCGATCTGCCCGCCGTCGCGATCGGCGCGGCGCTGCGCCCAGACCGGCTTGCCGCTGGGGAGCGTGACCGGCCGGGGATCGCCGAACCCGCGCACGCCGCGCAGCATCCCAAAATAATGATCGAACGAGCGATTTTCCTGCATCAGGATCACGACATGCTCGATGTCCTGGAGCGAGCCGCGCTCGGCAGGCCGGGCCAAAGCGGGCGCGGCGACGGCCTCGCTCGCGGCGGCGCCGGAGGCGCCGAGAAGAAAGCGTCTGCGATCGATTTCCATTCCAAACCTTCGTGCCCGAGCCTGTGCTGTCGCCGGTTCGGGCAGGCGCTACCGCAGCAATATGGACGCCGCATGACAATGGGACCGAATTGCCCGATTTTTGTGGCTATCAGTCACATTTTCAGTGCCGAGCGCTCGGACGAACCATCGCGCGCCACTCCTACCGCTTGCTGAGGCGGCTTGGGCGAGTACCCGAGACGACACTTTCACGCCGCGAGGCCCCAAGCCGCGATGGAGCTGCTCTTCGCCTAGATGCGGGCCAGCTGCGATCGAACGATGTCGGCAGCGCCGTGCAGATCCGACTCCGGCGCCGTTCCGAAGACGCCAAACCCGAGGCCTGCATTGGCCCAGGTCCAGCCCGTCACCCCTTCCGCACGCCGCGCTTGCATGCGATCGGTGCCCTCCACTGCCATAGGCCGCAGGTACACTACCAGACGACGTCCCTCCGGATCCTGGTACAGATAAAGCGCGGCTGCGCCGTGCGCGGACGGCACCAGTCGACCGCCGATCAACGTCAGTGATGCGGCGCGAAGGTCCGGTGCGCGAATGGCGCGACCGAGACGCTGTGAGAACCAGCGATCGAGGGTCTCCAACTGGGTAGCCGGCAGTTCCACCGGGCGGGCGGTGTCGCTGGCATAGACGGCGTAGCTCGACACCGCTTCCCGGGCGAGAGCGGCGGTGCCTGCCTGCGGAGGGATGCTTCGGTCGCGAAGCGCCCAGCCCCCCGCGCCCCCGAGCAGCATCAGGCCCGCGGCACCTGCGGCAACGGCTGCCGCCCGCAATGCGGTCCAACGCGTTCGACGCGGTACCCGCACCCGCAGGTCGAGCGCGGCCGGCAAGGGTTCCTCTGCAACGCCGCGCAGTGCTTCCCGCAGCGCGCCCATCTGGACGCGATAGGCGGAGAGCCGCTCGGCGTCTTCGGGATGCGCAGCGAGCCAGACGCGAACCTCCTGCTCGCGCTCGGGCGCGAGGCGGCCATCCACATGGGCCTGGAGATCCGCTTCGGTAATGGGCCCGTTGCTCATCGTACCACCCTTAGTGCGGGGCTTGGCCGCCCCCCTTCCTCCAGTTGCCGGCGCAGACGCTCGCGGGCCCGGGAGAGCCGGGACATCACCGTGCCCAGCGGCACGTCGAGCACCGCCGCGGCCTCGGCATAGCTGAGATCCTCCACGCCCACGAGCAGCAGCACCGCGCGCTGGTCTTCCGGCAGCAGCGCGAGTTGCGCCAGCAAATCCTGCTGGGCGATGGCGCGTTCCTGCTCCGCCGGCACCGCCAGCCACTGCTCGGGCACCGAATCGATCGCCGCTTCCGGGCCTCGGCGTGCGCGGCGACGCAGCCGATCGAGCGCAAGATTGTGCAGGATGGCGAACAGCCAGGCACGCAGCCTGGCGGCGCCACGGCGGCTGCGCCAATGGGCGAGCGCACGCTCCAGAACGTCTTGCACCAGATCGTCCGCATCGTCGCGATGCCGCAGCATGGCGCGCGCATAGCGCCGCATCGCTGGGATCAGCGGCTGAACTTCGGCAATCATCTGCTCGCTGACCGACATCGAAACCATCCTGAGCGAGAGACGCGTCGACGGCGCAATTATTCCATCGTCTAATTTTTTCTTCGGCGCGACGGGAATAGTATCAACGCTGCGTCGTCTACCCCAGCAACATCAGCTTGGACCGGAATCGATATGCCCATGCTCAACCGGCGCACCTCCAGCGCTTTCGCCCTGATCGGCGCAATCATACTGGCATTGCTCGCCGGCTTTGGCTGGGCCGCGGGCTGGCTCGGTCAGCGGCGCATCAGCGGCGGCGACGTCACCACCGCACTGGAGGCGAACAGCGGCGGAGCCAAGCCCGGCTATCGCCGCGCCCATGCCAAGGGCCTGTGCTTCACCGGCGACTTCGCAGCGAACGGCAAGGGGAGCGCGCTCACCACGGCGCAGCCGCTGCGCACCGGCACGCTGCCGGTGCTCGGCCGAGTCTCGCTGGCTGGCGGCAACCCGCTGGCCGGCGACGGGCGCAACGTGTTCCACTCGATGGCGCTGCTGCTGAAGACGCCCGACGGCGAGGAATGGCGAATGGCGCTGGACCATACCCCGATCTTCCCGGTCGCCGATGTCGCCTCCTTCGTCGCCCTCCAGCGTGCGACCACGCCCGATCCGAAGACCGGCAAGCCCGATCCTGCCGCGATGAAGCCCTTCCTGGCGGCGCATCCGGAAGTGAAGGTGTTCCAGGCCTATATGGCCAAGGCGGTGCTGCCGAACAGCTTTGCCAATGCGACCTATTACAGCATCAATGCCTTCCGCTTCACCGATGCCAGCGGCACCACCCGCTTCGTGCGCTGGCAGTTCGCTCCCGAGGCGCCGCTTGCCGAGCTCGACAAGCAGCATCTCGACCAGTTCCCCCGCGACGCGCTGTTCCGGGAGATGATCGACCGCACCGCCAAGGGGCCTTCGCGCTGGCACCTGCTGCTCGTCGAGGCCAATCCGGGCGACGTCACGGACAAGGCAACGGTTGCCTGGCAGGGGCCGCATCGCACGATCGATGCCGGCACGCTGACGATCCGCGCTACCCAGCCGGAGGAAACCGGCAGCTGCCGCGACCTCAACTTCGATCCCACCATCCTGCCGGAGGGCATTGCCTTGTCCGACGATCCGCTGCTCGCCGCCCGCTCCAAGGCCTATTCCTCTTCCTTCACGCGACGCGCCGGCGAAGGCCCGCATCCGAGCGCGATCGGTGAAGGCCCGGCCAAGGGAGCGCAGCAATGACCCGCCCTTCCCCCGATTTCCACCTCGCCCTGCGCGTGCTGCACTGGGTGATGGCGACCCTGGTGCTCGCGATGCTGTTCATCGGCGTCTTCATGGTTTCCACCACTGGCCCGGCCTATGTGGCGTTGCTCGATCTGCATCGTCCGATCGGCATCCTCATCCTCGTCCTCGTGCTGTTGCGCCTGCCGCTCCGCCTCGCCACCGGGGCGCCCGCCCTCCCCGACGACCTTGCGCCGCTGCAGAAGCGGATCGCCTGGGGATCGCATGTGCTGCTCTACGCCACGCTGTTCGCCCTGCCGCTGATCGGCTGGGGCATGTTGTCCGCCGGCGGCTACCCCGTTCGGCTGGGCGGCGGCATCGTGCTGCCGCCGATCTTGCCGCACGACCTCGCGCTCTACGCGCTGCTGCGCGCGGCGCACACCGCGGTCGCGCTTGCCTTCTTCGCGCTGATCCTGCTCCACCTCGCCGCGGCGCTGATGCACGGCCTGGTGCGGCGCGACGGCGTGCTGCGGAGCATGACCACGGGCCACCGCCGGCCGCGCACCCCGTCGGCTGGCGACGATGACGTACCCGTGGATAGCGCTACGCCCGCGGCATGACCCCGAACGGCTTCGCAGCTTCGTTGCAATTGCAGGAGCCGAGCATCTGACGCGCGGCGGGAGTGGTGGGCGGTACCGGGTCCGCCGCTTCCGCCGCGTTCATCCCACCGGAGCCGCGCACGCCGTCGAGTTGTTCCACCGCGACGCCTCGGCATTGAGCCGACCGACCCCCCCTTTCTTTCTCGATGAGGCGAATGCTGAAGACGCCGCGAGCGATCTGTCGCTCGCTGGATAGGCGGTCCGCGAACCGATACTGCTGGTCCGTAGCACGCCAGCGGAGGCGATCGCCCATACCTGTCAGCAGCCGCCTCTCGACGACATCAAGAGCGTCGACGCGCATCAAGACTCGGGCATTTAGTCAACGGAACGATCGGTTCGATCACATCTCACCGGCAGCGTGGCACGCTTTTCTGAGGATGAGCGCACGTCCAGGTTCAAACATGCCCGAACAGCGCGAGCACCATCGCTTATCAATCATCTCCGCCGATCAAAATCATAGGAACTGATCGTTGGATGGAGCAGTCCTACCTCAGCATCTGTGCCTCACCAAGGAGACACGATGTGACTACGCTGAGCCCGTCCCGCTACCCCACACTGCCCGGCAGCACCATATTGCCGGGGCTCGCGCTTTGCCTGGGCGTCACCGCCGGTGCTTTCGTGCTGCAACGGATCGAGGAGGCGGTGTTCGGGCGCGCCTGGCTGGAAGCGCTTGTCCTCGCCATTCTGATCGGCACCGCGGTGCGCACCGCCTGGACGCCGGACAGGCGCTGGTTCCCCGGCATCGGCTTCAGCGCCAAGTTCCTGCTCGAGTTTGCCGTCGTCCTGCTCGGCGCGTCGGTAAGCGCGGCGACGATCCTTGCTGCCGGACCGGGCTTGTTGCTCGGCATCGCCGGCGTGGTCTGCGTGGCGATCGCCAGCAGCTACCTGATCGGGCGGATGCTGGGGCTGCCGACCCGCATGGCGCTGCTCGTCGCCTGCGGCAACTCGATCTGCGGCAATTCGGCAATCGCCGCGGTCGCGCCGGTGATCGGTGCGGATGGCGACGATGTCGCCGCCTCGATCGGCTTCACGGCCGTGCTGGGCGTGGTCGTCGTGCTGACGCTGCCGCTGATCGCCTTCGGCCTCCACCTGAGCGGCCACCAATTCGGCGCGCTTGCCGGCCTTACCGTCTATGCCGTCCCGCAGGTGATCGCCGCCGCCGCGCCCGGAGGTGCCCTCGCCGTCCAGATGGGCACGCTCGTCAAGCTGGTGCGCGTGCTGATGCTCGGCCCGGTCTGCCTGATCCTCTCGCTGATCGCGCCCAAGCTGCGCGACGAGACGGACGAACTGCCCCCACACGTCACCACCGGCGAACGCCCCGCCCGCGGCCGGCCGCCGCTGCACCACCTGGTGCCCTGGTTCATCCTCGGCTTTCTCGGCTTGGTCGGCCTGCGGTCTTGCGGCCTGATCCCACATGCCGCGCTCGCCCCGGCAAACGAAGCTGCGACGCTGCTCACCGTCGTCTCGATGGCGGCGCTGGGCCTGGGAGTCGACGTTCGCACGGTCGCCCATGCCGGCGGCCGCGTCACCGCCGCGGTGGTGCTTTCGCTCCTCGTGCTCGGGGCGATCAGCCTCGGCCTCATCCACCTGCTGGGGCTGGCCTGACGCCCCTCCTGGGCCACAACGGCCATCATGGCGCCGCGCCTCCCCTTCCCGGACTTGGCGTCGCGTGGGCCGGTCGGTCCACTGGTCGCGCGCTCGCGGAAGCTTTCCCATGGCGGGCGTGTTGCTTCCAGCCCGCCAAGCATTTATGAGCCGCAGCATTCGCAAGGACCCGGTGAAATTCCGGGTGGCTATTCCGGCCGCCGATCCGCCGGACAACAACACGCACCCATCCTGTCGGCGCTGCTTGGCGCCCTGTGCCCTGTTGTGGATATTCAATGACCTTCGATTTTACCGCGTACCGCCGCCAGTGGTTCACTGACGGCATCACCGCTCGCCGAGACCTGCTGGCCGGCATCGTCGTCGCCCTGGCGTTGATCCCGGAAGCGATCGGCTTCTCCATCATCGCCGGCGTCGACCCGCGCGTGGGACTCTACGCATCTGTCGCAATCGCGATGACCATAGCCCTGATCGGGGGGCGTCCCGGCATGATATCGGCCGCGACAGCGGCAGTCGCCGTCCTTGTCGGGCCGCTCGTGCGCCAGCACGGCGTCGAATATCTCCTCGCGGCGACGATCCTGATGGGCGTGATCCAGATCGTAGCCGGCCTGCTGCGGCTCGATCTGGTCATGCAGTTCGTCTCGCGCTCGGTCATCACCGGCTTCGTCAACGCGCTCGCCATTCTGATCTTCCTGGCCCAGCTCCCCCAGCTGACGAATGTCGGCTGGCAGACCTACGCCATGGTCGCCGCCGGGCTGGCGATCATCTACGGCCTTCCACGCATCACGAAAGCGGTGCCGTCGCCGCTGATCGCCATCCTCGTGCTGAGCGCGGTCAGCATCGCCCTGTCGCTGCCGGTGCATACGGTGGGCGACATGGGCAAGCTGCCGCAGGGGCTGCCGAGCTTCGCCTTGCCGCACGTCCCGCTAAGCCTCGAGACGCTCCGGATCATCCTGCCCTATTCGCTCACCATGGCGGCGGTGGGACTGCTGGAATCGCTGCTCACGGCCCAGATCGTCGATGACATGACCGACACCGAGAGCGACAAGCGCGGGGAATGTGCCGGACAAGGTGGATCAAATATCGTCGCGGCCCTGTTCGGCGGGATGGGCGGCTGCGCGATGATCGGCCAGTCGGTCATCAACGTCACGTCGGGAGGGCGTGGGCGCTTGTCCACCTTCGTGGCCGGCGCCTTCCTGCTCTTCCTCCTCGCCGTGCTAGGCCCCTATGTCGGGCGCGTCCCGATGGCGGCGCTCGTAGCGGTGATGATCATGGTATCGATCGGCACCTTCAGCTGGAATTCGATCCCGAACCTTCGCCGTCACCCGCCGACCTCGTCCATCGTGATGCTGATCACCGTGGTGGTGGTCGTCGCGACGCACGACCTGTCGCTGGGCGTCCTTGCGGGCGTCCTGCTTTCCGGGATCTTCTTCGCCGGCAAGGTGCAGCGCATGTTCTCGGTGGAGCGCGATCTCTCCGCAGACGGCACGCGCGCCGTCTACCGGGTCACCGGCGAGATCTTCTTCGCCTCGGTGAACCGCTTCACCCGCGCCTTTCAGGCAGAAGATCGCGCGGACCGGGTGGTGATCGACGTGACGGCAGCCCATTTCTGGGACATCTCCGCCGTTGGCGCGCTCGACAAGATCGTTGCACGGCTACGTCGCGATGGCCGCGCGGTCGACGTGGTCGGCTACAATCGAGCGAGCGCCGATATCGTGGATCGCTTCGCGCTCCACGACAAGACCGGCGTCGAACTGGGACTGGCGCCACACTGAGCGGGTCGGCGGCTCTCCAGGCACGTGTGCCGAGCGCCGCCCTCCGCCACCCAGCAGATCAGCGGCGACTTGCCGCACGATCCGATCCGCTGGGGGAAAGGCTGACGGACTGGCGCCGCGGGAGCGATCGGCGGGCGGAAGGCGTTGGCAGAGACATGAACATCAGGAAGCTTCGTCTCTGCTCCGCGCTTGCGGCTTGCACCGCCTTGTCGTGCGCCTCCCCGGTCCTTGCCATGCAGGCAAGCTCGAGCGGTGCTGCGCAACATTCGGCAGAAGCCACGGCCGCCTCGCTGCGGGCGCTGGCCGCGGAGCCGGACGTGCAGCGCTTCTATGCGCGCATGGGCTGGCGACCGGTGTGGACCGAAGCCGCCGTGCAAGCACTGGAAGCTGCGATTGCCCGGCGCGCCGACCACGGGCTGGACCGTCTCCAGTTCCTGCCCGAAACGGCCCACGCCGGAGCGCCCGCCGCCCGCGAACTAGCCTTGACGCGCGCCGCGCTTCTCTATGCCGGTGCACTGGCGAAGGGGGTGGTGGATCCCAAGGCGCTGCATGGTGTCTACACGCTGCCCCGCCCCGACATCGATCTCGTCCAGGAACTGGCCAAGGCGATCGAACGCGGTGACCTGCAACCTTGGCTGGCCGGGCTGGCCCCTGGCGACACCGACTATGCCCGCCTGTCCGAAGCATATCGTGCCGCCGTCGCAGAGCAGCGCGCCGCCAGCGGGCATATGATCCCCATCGCCGCAGTGGGGCTGATCCGCCCCGGCGACCATGACGATCGAATCCCGGCGATCGCCAAGCAACTCGCGGCCGAGGGCTATTTGCTCGAACCCACAACAGGGCAGCCGGAGGCCGCCGCCGCTCCCGGCCTCTATACCGACGCAATTGCCGACGCGGTGCGGTCCCTGCAGCGCGACTATGGTCTGTCCGAAGACGGCGTGATCGGGCCACGCACCGTCGAAGTGCTCAATCTCGGCCCCGCGGATCGCGCCCGGGCGCTCGCCGTCGCGCTCGAGCGGCTGCGCTGGCTGGCGCGCAATCCACCGGCGACGCGCATCGACGTCAACATCGCGGCCGCGCGCCTCTATTACTATCGGAACGGCGTGCTGGCCGACACGCGCAAGGTGATCGTCGGCAAGCCCGGGCGGGAGACGCCGCTTCTCTATGCGCCGATCTACCGCCTGGTCGCCAACCCCACCTGGACGATCCCCAAGTCGATCGAGAATAGCGAGCTGGCGCATGTCGGCCCCGACTATCTCGCCAGCCACAACATGGTGCGTCGGGGCGGCTATATCGTCCAGCAGCCGGGGCCGGACAATGCGCTGGGGATGGTCAAGTTCGACATGATCGACGATGAGGCGATCTATCTTCACGATACCAGTGCACCGGGCCTGTTCGAGCGCAGCCAGCGGCATCTCAGCCATGGCTGCGTGCGGGTGGAGGATGCGCTAGGCTTTGCGCAACTGCTCGCCGAGGACGAGGGCGTGGCCGATCGCTGGCAGGCGGCGAGCGCGAGTGGCGAGCAGACCTTTGTGCCGTTGCCGACGCGCATTCCGGTGCGGCTGCTCTACCAGAATGCCTTTGTCGACGAGACGGGCCGGGTGACGGTCCGCACCGATCCCTATGACTGGAACGGCCCGGTAGCGCGGGCGCTGGGCTTCGACGACGGTACACACACCAGGACGCAGGCCGACGCCATCGACATCGGCCCCTGAGGTCAATGCTCGGCATCCTCTGCGCCGGTCAGCTTCCAGCGGCGAAGCAGCGGCGGCATGGTGAGGCCTTGCGCGAAGATCGAGAAGGCGACGACACCGAAGGTGACCACCACGATCGCGCCGCGCTCTGCGACGCTCTCCGGCACCGCCAGCGCCAGCGCCAGCCCCACCGCGCCGCGCAGCCCGCCCCAGACCAGCACATGCTGATAGGTGGCGGGCAGCCGCAATCTGGTGCGCGCGAACAGCGCCGCCAGCGGATAGACCGCCGCTGCCCGACCGAGCAGCGTGAGCAGGATTCCCGCGACCAGCGCGCCGCTCACCAATGCGATCGGCTGATGCGCCTCGTGGCTGCCGATCAGCAGGAAGAGGCAGGAGTTGGCGAGAAAGGCTGCATAGGCCCAGAAATCCTGGACATGCTGGCGACCGGCAACCGAGATCGAGCCGCGCGGCCCGATCGCCCCGACGATGATCCCGGCGGCGAGCGCCGCGAACACGCCCGAGGCATGGACATGCTCGGCGAGCAGGAAGCTCGCCCAGGCGATGACGGTGGTCAACGTCACCTCGACCAGATGGTCCTCGGTCCGCCCCGCCACCGTCAGCACCACGAAAGCGATCGCGGCGCCGATCGCCACGCCACCGAACACCGTCCAGAGCATCGACGTTGCAATACCGCCAACGCTGAGCCCCCCGCCCTCCGCCACCGCGATCAGGATCGCGAAGCCCACCGCGGCCACGCCGTCGTTGAGCAGGCTTTCCGATTCCACGACCATGCTCAGCCGCGGCTCGGCCTTCATCTCCTTGAAGGCGGCGATCACCGAGACCGGGTCTGTCGCGGCGATCAGCACGCCGAAGAACGCCGCGCCCAGCCAGCTCCAGCCGAGCAGCCAGTGCATACCCGCGGTGACCAGCAGCGCGGAAATGGCGACGCCGAGAAACGCCAGCACCACGGTGAGCGGCAGCTCCTCGCGGAAGCGCCGCCAGCGCAGCTGCAACGCCGCCTCGAAGATCAGCGGCGGCAGAAAGACGTTGAAGATCAGCTCGCGCGACAGGGGCAGGTTCGCGCCGACCGGCAGGAAGGCAAGCGCAATCCCGGCCAGCACCAGCCCGGCGGTATAGGGCAGCCCTATGCGCCGCGAGATCATCGCCACCATGGACGCGACGATCAGCAAGGTGCCGAGTTCGGGAAGACCGATATGGTTCAAAGCGGGCGCTCCTTGCGCGGGGGGCGGCTGGGCGAGATCAATCCCTAGGGCAGAACCGGTGTGGGGACGAGGGCAAAGCGTTGGCCGGCGGGCGGCGCTGCACGGGCGACCAGGTCTGCGCGCCGCAGTTGCTCGGCAATGGCAAGCGCCCTGCGCTGCGTGAGATTGGGCTTTGCCGGCGGCGTACCGGGGGGCAGGCCCGGCACGCCGAGCGCCGCGATGTTCCAGCGCTTCGCCGCCCAGATCGACGCGGCCACTGCCTCTGCAGCCCGCGGATCCAGCGTATCGACATTGTCCGCGAAGCCAATCTCCGGCAACGGCCCCTGGGGCGGGACGATCGCCACCGTCCAGTCGCCAGCGCGCTGTGCCGCCCGCGTCTCGAGCATGCGATAGGCCTCGATCCCCGCACCCGGCAGCGGCATCGCGGCGGCAGTGGCGCGGTGATGGTCGCGGTCGACCGTGACGTCGTCGGGCTTCAGGCCGGCGATCAGCGCCACCATCTGCGCGATCTCCGTCGCGCGCTGCGTCTCCTGGTTCGAGGCCTCGCCCGCCCGTCGCAATTCTTCACGCTGCGCCGCCAGCGCGTCGGCGCCCGCGCCGAGCAGCACCTGGTCGAGATTGAGGCGCACCGGCCGGCCGAGCTGCGCCGCCATTGCCTTCTGGAGCGGCGCGGTCTTCTGCATCGCATCCTGGGGGGTGATCACCACCGCGCGCACCACGAGCGGCTCGCGGCTGAAATCGAGGTCGAGCTGCGTCACCCGCGCCTTGGCGCCGAAACGCTCGGCGAGGAACGACCGTGCCTGGGTAACCGCCACCGCCTCACGACCGATGCGGTTGAGCGAGATGCCGAGCGGTATCGCCATCCCGGCGAAGACGAGGATCAGGATCGTCGTCTGCGTCCAGGTCTGGCGGCTGGAGAGATGGTGTCCGAAGCCATAGAAGCGGGCCATCGCCGTAGCCGAGAGCGCGATGGTGATGAAATTGGTCACGAACAACGCCAGCGCCCCCATCCCCACCGGCGCGTTCCAGGTGGCGATGCCATAGCCGACGACCGCCAGCGGCGGCATCAGCGCAGTGGCGATGGCGACGCCGACGACCGTCTCGCCGCGGCCGCGGATGATCGCATAGGTACCCGCCAGCGCGGCGAACAGCGCGACGGCAAGGTCGAACAGGTTGGGCCGGGTGCGCGCCACGATCTCCGAGGTCGGAGCCTGGAGCGGCGAGATGGTGACGATCAGCGCCGTGAACGCGACGGCGGCGAACGCGCCGATCGCCAGCGCCTTGAGCGACCTTCGCAGCTCGACGAAATCGAACAGCGCCAGACTGAAGCCGAAACCGAGGATCGGGTTCATCAGCGGCGAGATCAGCATCGCGCCGATCACCACGGCGGGGGAGGACAGCAGCAGGCCCAGCACCGCGATGCCGGCAGACATCATCGTCATGAAGGCGAAGCGCCCCGACCAGCCGCTGTCCTCGACGATCCGCGCAACGACCGCCGCATGGTCGATCGGTGCGACGACCGACTGACGCCACCAGCGGTACAAGGTCAGGTGCAACAGGCGCTCGCGGAGCCGGGCACGGCGATCCGCTGCTGCTTCGATGGCGTCGTTCAAGGCGGTCCTCGTCCCTTTTATACCCGTTGCGCGGACGCTAGGCGAACTTCACCCGGAACGCGAAATCGGTTCTCATTCGGCCGTGCGGATCACGGCCCGGGTCACATCGCCCATCAGTCGCATCCGCACCGGGATCGGCTGACGCGTGCTGGCGATCATCACCGCAACCGCGTAGCGGTGCCCATTGGGCGCGGTGAGCAGGCCGACGTCGTTATAGCCGGTGGCGAGGTTGCCGAGTTCCTGGCCGGTGCCGGTCTTGTGCGCCATCTTCCACCCCGGCTGCAGGCCGGACTTCAGCCGCAACGGCCCCGTCTTGCTCGCGAGCATGATCCGGAACAGCCGATCGGTGGATCCGTGGCTCAGCAGCTTGTCCCGGGCGAGTAGCGACAATCCCAGCGTGATGCCATTGGCGGTCGCGCCGTCATAGGGCGCAGCCAGGTAGCGATCGAGCGCCCTGCGGCGTTCGGCGGCGGGCATTGCAGCACGCGCCTGGAGAAAACCCTCGCCTCCCGCCCATTCCTTGCGCCAGGCCAGACCGGCGGTCTTTGCCTGGAGTTCGCGCTCGCCGGGGCCGAACCCGACGCCGTCGACGCCTTTCTCCTTCAGCATCCGGCGGATCGCCGTCGGGCCGCCGACCTTCCACAGCAGCACGTCGTTGCAGGTATTGTCGCTGCGGGTCAGCGCGCATTCGAGCAGCGCGCCTATCGTGGTGCCATAGCCGGTTGGGCCGACCAGCGCGCGGATCGGCTGGTGGAAGACGGTGAGGTCCGCACGGGTCACGGTCACCGGCGTGGCAAGCGACAGGCGCTGGTGATCGATCGCGTCGAACACCGCGATCGCCACCCACAGCTTGCTGACGCTCTGCTGCGGATGCGGCCGCTCGCCGTTCCACGCGACCATCCAGCCGCGATCGACGTCGCGCACGGAGATCGCGACCTGCCCCTGGAACCCGGTGCCGAGCGCCTGCACCGCATTGAGCAGCGCCGCCGGAGGCTCGTCGGATCGCCTCGGCCTTGGTGTCGCGGAGGTTGCGTCGATCGGTGGTGCGACCAGCGCCGGCCGGGGTGGCGGCGACGGCGGAGCCTGGACGGCGGCAGGGGGCGCGGCAGGAACACAGGCAGCGAGCAGAACGATCGGCGCGACGTGTGCGCCGATACGGGCGGCAGTGACGATGAACGGCAAACAACTCTCCCTTTGCCAGACCGCTTACAAGGGAAGGCCGCGAGATGCAGGGTGAAACCCCTCGGTTCGTCGCCCGACAGCCGTCATTCGTCGTCGTTTACCAGGGACCGGCTCAGTGCCGACGCCGCTTCGGACACGCGGCGCGCATCGTGATCGGCAAGGACATCGCCTGCCCTGCGCTCCATCCGCTCCACCCATTGCACCAGGAGCGCCCGGCGGTCTGCATTGTCGCAGTCCGCAGCGATCTCGCCCAGTGTCTGCAGGTAGTGCAGCGCCGCGATGGTGCTGGTTCCCGCATGCTGGAGCAGGGCGCCGAACGACCGATCGAGCAGTGCCGCGAAATTGAGCGGAGGAGCGATCACCCGCACCGTCCCTGCCTCGTCCCGGCGCGACGGTTTGGGCAGCTTCCTGCGGCAAAGTTCGGTGAGCGCCGCGCCCAGCCAGTCCATGCACGTGACCGCCGTGAACGGGTCGTTGATACCCGGCGAAAGCGCGCGATCGGCAATCTCGACAAGTTCGTCGATCAGGAAGCGCAGATCCTGCAGGGCAGTACGCTGCGCCCCGAGTGCAAAGGCGCCCTGCAGCTGACGTACGCAGTCCTTGTCACAGCTGCTGGATGGCCACAGCTCCAGCAGCGGCCGGCCGGCGTGGACGAAGTCGCCCGGCTGGTAGCGCACGCGGCAGACCAGGTCGCGTTCCTGCGACAGGCGCATCAACAGGTCCTCGTCGATCAGCTGGACATAGCCGGTGCCGCGCGCCGGGACCGTGCAAGCGTCACCGCATGGCGGCCGGGCGTCGTCGGTCCCCGTGGCGTCTTCGGTTACCGCATCGCCGATGAAGCTCGGGAAGCGCCGATCGATCTCGCGCAGCAGGCGCCGGCCGATATCCTCGATCACGCTGTTGATATGGATGCGCTGCGGCACATGGTGGATGAAGAAGATCAGCACCCCCACCGAGCAGATCGCAAGCAGCAGCGCCACCAGCACCGCAAGGTTCGGCACGAACGCGGCCGCGCCCGATTCCTCGGGCGAGCGCACCGTCCGCAGCACGATGATGCAATAGAGAAAGGTTGCGATGAAGGTGCCGAGCGTGATCTGGTTGCCGCGATCGCGCATGAAGTTGCTGAGCAGCCGCGGCCCATATTCGCCCGAGGCATAGACGACCGCGGCGATCGTCACCGAGAAGACCGTGCCCGCAACGGTGATCATCGACCCGCCGATCGCGGAGAGCAATTGCCGCGCGCCGCTGGGCCGCGAGGCGTGCAGCCAGGCAAAGCGGTCCATCCAGCCCGATCCGTCCTGTCCGTCCAGCCATACCATGCCGCCGGCGAGCAGCACCGCGGCGAACGTCATCAGCGCCGGGATGAACCAGTAGCTCTGGCGGAGCTGGTCGGCGAGGCGGATCAGCGCGGCCTTCATGCCAGGTTCCGATCGAGCGCTGGCACAACGAACAGCATGCGTGCTTCTCCTTCCGCGCCCCAACGCATCCTCCGGCCGGAAGGCGCCGGGACCGATCGCCTATGCTCTTGACGATCCGCGCATTCTGTCTTCGAGCCGCAGCCGCTCATGCGCCAGGGCAGCCTGGGCGATCAGCGTGTGCAGCAGCAGTTTCTGCACCGCATTCACCGGGTCCCGGCCATCATCGCGCGCGATGCCGAGCACGGCGAGCGTTCCCAGCGAGGTCTTCAGCGGATGGAACTGCCAGTCCGCTGCGCCGAGTACGGCGGTTCCCACACCGGCCGCCTCCCCTTCCGCCCACGCCCAGTCGAGCGCCGCCTGGTTGACCGGGCCGAGCCGGGTCTCGCTCGGGATCGAGGCAACGTGGCAAATCACGCCATCGACTTCGCGGTACATCGTCGCCTGCACGTCGAACAGGCGGTGGACGTGTTCGCACACCGTGCGCGCCGTCGTCTCCCAATCGGCGTCCCGCGTCAGCTTCTGGGCAAGCGCGGCGATGCTCGCATTCTCGTGCGCGCTGCGGTCGCTGAGCACCAGCCGGCCGCGCAGCCGTGCGGTGATCGTGCTGGTATAGATCGCGACCGCCCCGAGGACCGCGCCCATCACGACGTTGAGCGGGGCCTGCAGGCTGAATGCGTTCAGGGGGCGCATCAGGAAGTAGTTATAGCCGAGAACGGCAAGCGCCACCGCCAGCAGTGCCGGGCCAAGTCCAAGCCGCGCCGCCACCGCGATCACCGGAAACAGGAACAGCAGGTCCAGCGGCCGAAGCCCCACAAAGGCCTGCAACAAGCCGGCGATTACCAGGGTAAGCGCAACCGCAGCGGCGGAAAGCAGATAGTGGCGGACGGGCACGGAGGCCGCCGGCCGCGCGGCGCCGTTCAATCGGCCGCGGCTCTCCTCACGGGCATGGGTGAAGCGGTGGATCGCCAGCCCCTCTTCGTCCGCGAGCAGGCGGTCGGCGGTCCCGGGGCCGCGGAACCAGGTGCGACGTCCCTCCGCGGCGTGGCCCAGCACGAGATGCCGAATCGGCATGGTTCGAAGATGCGCCTGGATGCCATCGGCTGCAGACGCGGCGGGCACCCGCGCAATGGTGGCCCCCAGCCGCGCCGCCGTCGCAAGCGCCACCGCTGCCCGTTGCCCCCGCGGCGAATCGCGATCGGCTCTTGGCGTCTCGACATGCAGCGCTTCCCAGGGAACACCCAGCCGCGCCGCAAGCGCTTCCGCCTGCTCGACGAGCCACTCGGAATGCGGCGAACCACTGATGGCGACGGTGAGCATACCCACGCCGCCCGCATGGTAGGCACGGGTGTCAACGGCGGATGGACGCGCGCTCATGGCAAACCCTCCGCCCACAACCTGCCGCTCGTCGGGCAGCACAGCGGCCCTTTGAGCGCCTTGTCCGGCGTCAGGACGGCAGGATGGGCGTGTCGCCGAGCCGCTCCGCGCCTGAAAACAGGCCTTCCAACCTGCGCCGGAGATGCGCCGCAAACGCCGCGTCGTGCCGACGCGCGGGGGCAGCCTGCTCCATCAGCTCGTTGAACATGGAGTCGCGCACGCGATCGATCGCATCGGGAGATAGAAGCTTCGCCGCTTCGAGCTCCCGGCAAAGCTGCAACAGGCCGGCGGCGGTCGCCAGCGCGCGGAAACCCGCGAGATTGAGGGAATGATGCAGTTCGGTCTTGGAGTCCTCTGCCATGGGCCTTCCCGGATCTCTGCCGTGGATGATGGTCACACCCGCTGCTCGCGAGAGACATGCTCCTTCCAAGCCGGGCCGAACAAAGGATATGCCCAGCAACCTCTTGATACCATTGCAGGAAGCACAATCGCGGGTGCGCCTCGCGGAAGAGTACGCCCGCCACCGGGGCCCACCATCCGCCGGGCATATTGTCACAGCGACCGGTCACATCTTCCCCTTCAACCCAGCTTGGATCGACCACCAGTCCACGCAGTTGCTGGTAGAAAGCCCGCCAGCGCCGCCGGTTGCATGGCGAACCAGAACTTTGGCGATGCGAGCGAAAACGCCCATTCGGCGCGACGCTTGCGCCGCCCATCGATCGGCTGGTCGATATGGTGCCCGAAGAGGGCCGGCAGCGCTCCCCATGCGGGACCTCCCTTCGGTCCATTCGCGCCCGCGTTTGGAATGCAAAAGGACCTGCCTGGGTGCCAGTCCCTCGCGAAGGGAATGGGCCTACGCGATATCTCGGTTCCGACGCTTACGGACCGCGGCAACGCTGGCGCGAATGCTCGCCATCGCTCGCACGGCGCGCCCCCTGCACCCGCGAAATCTCGCTCAAGAGATAAAGCCTTAGCGCCTGAGTAATGGTGACCCGGAGAGGATTCGAACCTCCGACCTCTCGATTAGGAATCGAGAGGAAAGCCTTATTTTTCAACATTGCTTTCTACATATTCACGCTCCGTTCCCGTACGGTATCCTGCGGCGTTCCGGGATTTGTCAAAACGCCGATCCCTGCCGATGTTCTACCACTGTTCCGAAACTGAGCCAATCGCCAGCTCGGCGCCCGTTGACCGAGGACGGGCGGAGGCACCATCATGTCGCGGGGGCCTAAGCGCTCCCGGCTAAACAGGGGAACATCATGCCATTGATCTCGATCGACGCTTTGCCGAGGGGCCAAGTCATCATCAACACGGACCAGATCATCCAGGCCCGCGAAACCGATGGCGGCATCGTGATCTCACTCGCCGATGATAATGAAGTGAGAGTGCCGCATGGCACCGTTGCCGACCTCTTCGAAGATCTGATCGAGGGGATCCAGAACGCGCAGAGCGGCTATAACACCGGGCACTCCGACGCTCTAGACTAACGGTCACGACGTGGCTGGGCTCGCGCCGTGAGAACGCATGCAACTTTCTGAGAAGCCATTGCTGCTGGCCCGGCACCTACCGGCCTACAGCAGGTTTTTGGCCGGATACCGTCGCTATGCCGCGGCCGCTCTGCGACGATACCCCCACCGATACCCCCACGCTATACAAGCTGGGACCGAGGCGATCACACCGAAACCCACCTGCCAGCGGTGAACATCTTGATTCGGCCGTCGGCGCTGCCTGGGATGATGCCGCCGGCAATCAGGTCTACCACCCGGATCAGACACGCTTTTGTGGGAAACGTCAGCGCGGACATTTCCCGGAGCGCCACCTCCAAACCGCCGGCAGCCAATCTCTGGCGGCGCTTAAGATCGAAGGCGATCGCCTCCCCCTCATCCTCGCTCCAGGCCCACCAACTGTGAAGGCTCTGGTTTCTATGGGTAAGCGCGGCTTCGTGAAGCTCCTGCGTCATCGAGATACGGCCGTCCAGTATTTGATCTATCCCCGCGGCAGCCTTCGCCAATCGGGCGAGAAGCTGGCCGAACTGTTGCCCCTCGATCTTGCGAAATTGATCGTAATCGAGCCCTTCGAGGCCCTTGATCGATGCAGCGACGCTCACTTTACACTGGGCTTCCAACTGCGAGAACAGGCCCAGCTGCGCGAGCTCGCTGTCGCTTAGCGGAACGTCAGTGGCGGAGAACGGACGCCAACTCCACTCTGGCTCGGACAACTTCCGGTGAGCAGTTGAGGTCTGGCCATTCGGCCCCAGTATCAGCGTCAAGTGCACCCTCCCCATCTGGCTGCTCCCCAAGCTTGGTGCGCTGCCGCCAGCAACCTAGCATGATGAGCGCTTCCGCGGGACGATTCGAGCCGGATCGAGCCGCCTATTGGATCGAGAGGGAGCCCGTCGAACTGGTGACGCTGCGCCGCAGATTACCGTCGTTTCTGCCGCCAGCGGCTGAAATGATACCCCGACTTGTACCCCGAGGCTGAAACGGCGCTTTCGGGACCTCGAACCGGGCGGCGCGCGCGACCATGCCGCGCCAAGTCGGCCGGTCGACTGGCGATTCGAATTGCCGTCCCGTCCCGGAGCGGCACGCCTCAGGGGCCGCGCGCAGGTGGAACACATCCAGAACGACCGCTATATAGATCCGATAAGAACGAGATCGGGGCGCGCGCACCATGGGACCATCGCCGGACGTCATTCGCCAGCGCATTGCGGAGCAGTGCGCCAGCACCGGCCTCTCCTACGCGCAGCTGTCCCGGATCCTCGGCCGCCCCGAAGGTTACATCGCCCGGCACATCCGCGAGCAGGTCCCATATGAGCTGGCGCAGACCGAGCGCGCCCGTGCTGCCGAGTTCTTTGGGGTGCCTGGTCCCTACCTGGACGCCCCGCCGCGCAAGAGCGAGCGGCAGGCACGCGCGGAGCAGCGCCGCTTCCGTCCGAACTATCGGACCGTGTTGCGCCGCGCGACCTGACCGCGCAGAAAAACATAACTGAGTTATATTTCAGCTTGCGCACTCAGTATAACTGAGTTATAGAACATTCGTCGGCGGGGATGGTCCCCACCGACGAAAAACGGAGTGAAGAGATGCTCTTACATCTCAAACTCCGGTTCAAATGGAAGCGGATCAGACTGATCCTCGAAATCCGCTTCTAAAGTGACCGGTCCTCGGAACCGCCAGAAGAAGCGGGACGGGGGCCGGGCCTTAAAATAGAGGGCTTGGCGTGACGATGCAACCGGAAGAGCTGAAGCAGCTGCGCACCGCCCGCGGCGTTTCTCAGAAGGAATTTGGTACCGCGATCGGACTGTCGGCCGTGTTCATCGGGATGATGGAGCGCGGCGAGAAGCCGATCGAGCTGCGCACGGCGCTGGCGGCCAAGCAGTGGGCGGCGGGGATGGATAGAATAGGCCTCAAGGCCACCGACCCCGAAGAGCGGGCTGCTCGAAAGCTATGCGAGTATTACGGGCATTTTCCTGACAGCGAGACGAAGGATGGCCCGGCCTGGCGGGCGTACCTGCCAGTCGTGCGATTGGTGCTCGATGCGGCTAGGCCAGTGGAGGATTGATCCTAGTCCCCCCGCGCTGCGCGAAGCGCATCGAGGAATGCTGTCGATCGCTCGACACCAACCGCGCGCGTGATCGCATTCACGGCCGCCGTCATCTCCTGGCTGCGGCCGAACGCATCGGCGCCCTGCCCTACCTCCGACCGACCAACCGCGGCTTTCCAGAATTGGTCGATCCAGTTCCGCTCCGCGCCGCATAGGTGCAGGAACGCGAGCCCCAGCCGGAGCCCGGCCGTCGGCGGCACGGGCCCGGATCGGGCGCGCTCCTGCGCCTCGTCCACCACGCACAGCGCGTGAAAGATCGCTCGGTCTTTGGCGACTCGCGTCTGCGGAACATGACGAGAACGGATGACCGCGTCTACATTGGAAACAATCCTGGAATCTATTCTGTTGCTTCCATCGTAAGTAACACTTATTTTAACATCGCAGTGAACAAAGCGCCTCAGGCGACTCAGACCAAGCATGGGGCAGACTAGCTTTTTGGAGAAATGAGATGAACTTCGCGTTTCGCGAGTCGCGGCCGGGGCTAGTCTCTCGCATTTTGGCGACTATTACTCGCAAAACGATCGCTTCGCGGACCGCCGTCACGCCTGAGAAGTGCATCACTCCTGATTGCCCCTCTGTCGGCTGCGTAGAACACGGCGAGTGTGACGACTGCTACTTCTCTCGTCAGCTCTGATAGGTAGCGGCGCTCTCTAAGACCTGCCTGAGGCTACCTATTGCCCAGCCACCCCGCCGACGTAGTTGCCCGCCGGCAGCGATTTGACGGTGCTATTCACGTAGAAGACCGGCGCTACGTTGCCCTCGACTACTGCACCGGGGTCGTTGATCTTGATCCACGGCGTCACGCCCGGGCAGGCATCGATGCGGTTGAACCGAACGATCGTACCTCGGGCCTGGGTCACATAGAGCGCGATGGCCTGCCAGTTGACGCACCTGAACAGGTTTCCCGCGATCTCGATGTTCGTGTAATCGCCGCGCTTTTCCTCGTCCCCAAACCAGATGCCCTGCGGGTAGACATAGGCTGACCCTGGCTGCGCATCGCCGATGAACTGGTTGGAGATGATGCGGATGTTCTTGCAGGCCGCAGGCATCCCCGTCGTCCAGCACTGAATGCCGTCCGGGTGGTACGTGCCGATGGTGCGAAATTTGGAGAACTTGTTCCAGGCGATCAGGGCCCCGGCAACGCCGGGGATCTCGATCGCGTCGACGCCGATCCAGCTGATGTCGTTGTCGCGGATGACGATGTTGGTGCTCTGCTTGGCGTTGATGCCGACCCCGATCTCGACGATGCGCGAACCAGAGAGCGTGAAGCCGTCGCTCTGCGCCACCATGACCCCGTTGCGCTCGTCCACCACCCCATCGAGGAGGCCGTGAATGAAGAGCTTGTCGAGCGTGATGCCCGACCCACCATTGACCCGGATCAGGTAGTCATAGATCCGCGTGACCGACGTCACCTCAAGGTTGGAGAAGGTGATGTTGGCCGAGCGGTTGAGGACGATCTGCGCGATCACCGCCGGCCGCGCCAGGTCCGCGCTGGTGATCATCACCGGCTTCGCGAACACCTGGTCGTTGATGACCAGCGCCCCGTAAGCGCCGGGGGCAAGCGCGATGGTATCGCCGGGCTTTGCCGCCTTGATCGCGGCGGTGAGCTGCGCGGGCGTGGCGACGGGGATCGTTGCCGCGTGTGCGGCGGCGGGCGCCATGAGCAGGATCATGGCGAGGAGGAAACGGAGCATGGTGATTTCCTTCTGGAGCTGGAGCGGCGGCGTCAGGATGCTCGCTCATACGCACCCACGGCGCCGCTGCCGTCGGTGCGCCGGGTGACGCCAAGGATGTCGAACTTTCGCGCCTGCCGCGACGCGCGGTTGACGATCACCGAGCCGGCGACCGGGCGGAAGTCGCCCACGGTTTCGGCCTGGTTGGCCGCGTTGGTCACGCCGGTCGTGTCGCTGACGAACTGCGACGAGAAGGTGCTCGTCCCACCCAGCGCGAAATAGGTCGAGGACGGGTCGATCCACATGCCCAGATAGCTGCTGATCCCGGGCGCATTCCCGGATTCCGAACCGTTCAGGTTGACGTTCAGCGCCGACGCAACGCCATATACCGGCCAATAGTTCTGGCAGCGCGAGCCGGCGGGCGGATTGTTGCCGTGACCCGTGCTGTCCCAGACGATATTATCCGTGGTCGAGAGATTGAAACCGCGGAATAATTGCGTGTGATAGGGCCCATTGCTGTCGTTATAGGCAAGGTTGTGGCGCTGCCCCAAGAATGAGTTGTACGCCTCGACCAGGTTATAGATCGGCACCGAGGAGCCATCCGCGCCGATCTGCGCGACCTTGCAGCCGACATAATAGGCGGACTTCGCCAGGTTGCCGTCCAGCGACATGCCGAGAACCGGATAGCCATAATTGCCGCCGGCATTGTACGTGTAGAGGAAGATTAGGACGCCGCCGTTCGAGTTAACCGGCCCGTGAATACGGTTGTCCCGGATCACCGAGAACATCACCGGCACGGTCGGTGCAGCGAAGTCGCGGATAGCGGTCAGCAGGAAGATCGTGTTGCCGATGGTGTTCGGCGTGCTGACATAGCCGCCGTTCGGGCCATTGAGATTGTTCCCGGCAACAAGGGCATAGCCGGACTGCTGCTGCTTCGGCTCGCCGATCACCGCCGCGTTGAGGATGCTGCTATTCAGCAGCCACACCCAACCGTTCCGCCACTGCAAGCCGAACGTGGTGTCGAAAGCTGTGTAGGTCACGCCGCTGATCACCAGCTCGCCGGTCGCCTGCTTCACGATCGCGGTGTTGTCGGTCGCGCGGTCGAAGAAGATGTTGGCCGAGCTTGTCGCGGTCGCGGTCATGGTCACGCCGTCGCCGAACCACATGCGCGGGTGCCCGGCCTTCACCGGACCATTCCCGAAGATGACGGTGCCGGGCGCAGCTGACGGGTCCGCCTGCAGGTAGAACCACACGCTGCCTCGCGTCCTGGTGCCCATCGCGGTGCCGAAGCCGTTGTGGGTGCCCGCCTTCATGTAGGCATGCCCGCCGCCGCTGTCGTTGTGCGTGGTCAGGCCGCCGCTTGCCGTGTTGTGGTAGCTCTGCAGCGCCGTCTCCGCTGCCGCAGGGGTGGCGTAGCAATTCGACAGCGTGCCCTTGGCAGCATCGGCCGCGGCAAAGGTGCTGAACACGCCCGTGGTGCCCGTCGCGGTTCCCGAAGGATCGATGAAGCAATAGCCGATCTTCAGGAGGTTGGATGGGTCGTTGTAGAAGTGCCAGCGCGCCTGGATGTTGCGGCTGTTCACGATCAGGTTGTCGCTGCCGATATAGGCCCAGGTGCACGTCCCGTCGGTCACGTCGGTTGACACGATCGTGCCGGTTGGCCCGCCAGAGGAGGCGGAGACGCCGGCCGTCTTCAGCTGATAATAGTTCGAGCCGTTGCGGACGATGGTGCCGACGAAGGTATAGGCCTGCGACGCGCGCCAGTCGGCGCCCTCGCCACCAAACCTCGTGTTGAACGACGTTCCCAGCCAGGGGCACACCTCGAGCTCGATGAAACAGTCGCCGGCGGGGAGCGAGGACGTGTTGAACGTCAGCGGGAAAACCTCGACCGCGCAACCTCCTGGCCCGGACGTCGTGTACTGGGTCGACAGCTCGGTATCGACGACATCGGCCAGCACCACGCTTGCGGTGCGTGCCATGTTCCAAGCGGTGGCCCGGATGCCGGCAACCGGCCGGCGGCCACCGATGTGGATCCCCCATCCATGATCGACGACAACCTCAACACGGAGCGTGCCGGTCGACCGCTGATGCGGCGGCGTGATGATCGTCACGATCGGCGATGGATAGGGCATGGTCGACAGGTTGGTGACGGTTGCGCCGGACCCGATCGAGGCGAGCGAGGCCGCGATGCCCGACACATAGGCACCAGCCCCCAGGCTGACGCTCTTGATGACCGTGCTCTTGTAGATGGGCATGTCCGTCATGACGTGCGCGATCACGTCGCCGCTAGATTGCTGCTCGATATAGCCGGTGTCCTGGGTCAGCGGGATCAGCTTCCACAGGACACCGCCGTCGGAAACGGTCTGGCCGTCGGCCGAGTGCGTCGGCGCCGTCGTACCCTTGGTACCGCCCAGCTCGGTGTAATATGCCCGCGTCACTCCCCCCGAGGTGACCGAAGAGCAATAAGAGCGCGCCGGCACAGTAGAACCAAGGCTCAGCCAGTCCTTGGGCCACGGGCGCTTAGCGGGCAACGTGCCCCTGACCGCGCGGGTAATACGCTGCTCGGTGATTACGCCGCCAATGACGTCATAAGACACATCTTCGACCAGCATCACCAGCTTGGTCGCATCCAGCGGCGGGTCGTTGATCGGATGCCGGAGCGGCATGTTGTTGATCGTCAGCGCAACCGCGCAGCCGGTGAGATCAGGGAACGAGCCGTTGTCGTTGGCGACGGCGCCAGCCACCGAGGATAGCGCCACCAGGCCGTCGATCACCGGCGCGGCGGGCAGCGCCGGCCGCGCCGCGAACAGAGCCCGGCTGGAGACAGACAGATTCAAGGCGCTAAGGCGCATGGCCGCGCTCCTATGTTGGGGTGAGGGAGAGAGTGCCGTGCGCCGCGGCGGTCAGCTGATCAGGGCTTCTTCGCGATCTCAATCGACCAGTCGCGGACGTACTGGACGGCCGATCGGCAGAGCTTCTTGTCGGCGCGCTCGCGCACCACGAACACGGCCGTAGCCTCGTCGCGGTCGAGCAACATATCGAAGTCGACGACATCCAGCGGCGCGGCCAGGATCCGCTTTGCGCCGCTGGCGTCGGTCACCTGGGTGCCTGCCGGGATGGTCACCGGCAGCAGCGGCGGCAGCACGGGGAACGTCTCGTCGGTTGCTGGGCAGGCGGCGAGCTTCGCGGGATCCGGAGTGACGGGGATCGCGCGCGGGGTACTACAGGCCGTTATGCAGGCCATCGAGAGCAGAGCTGCGATTGCGGCGCGCTTCATGGGCACGTTCCTCCTGTTGGGCTTGGTCGTCACGGATCTCGGTGTCGCGGTTGGCCTGGGCGGCGCCGGCCGCGCGCTCGGCGCGGACCTGCCGCTGCCCGACCTCGGCGTTCGCCGCGGCGCGGTCGTTCGTGACCACGCGGCGATCATGGAAGTGCAGCCAGAGCCACAGGCCAGCCGCTAGGACGATGAGGCCGGCGAACGCGCCGGCGCCGATGGCGACGCGCTTGGCGTAGCGCTCGCCGACGAGGGGGATCAGCCAGCCGATCATGCCGAGGCCTCCGTCTCTGCCTTGGCCTTGGCGACCTGGCGGTCTTTGATGGCGATCGCGCCCGCGGTGGCCGTGATGCAGGCGGCGAGGCCGGCCGGATAGGCAACGCAGAACTCCGTGATCGACACCTGCACCTTGCCCGCCCAGATCAGCGCCGGCGGCGTGACGATGTAGGTCAGCGTGCCGAAGGCGCCGAGGACGCGTTGCACCTCGTACTCGCCGTTGATGCCGCGCAGGGCATTGAGGATGCTCATGACCACCCCCCAGCGGTCAGCGCCGCTTGGAACTTGATGGCATAGGCCGCGATCATGTCGGCGCGGTCGGTTCCATTGATGATGCGGCGGGCGGCGGCGAACTGATCGGCCGCGCCCGTCTGACCCGGCAGATAGTCGCGCAGCGCCTTACCGGTGAACCATCCCTCCTCCATGCCGCGCACGAGGATGAGCAAGCCCGCGCGCACAACATCATTCGCATCGCGGCACGGCAGATGGACGAGCACTTCCGCCGCCGCAACATGGTTCCGGCCTGTCCCCACTGCCAGACGGGAATTCCCAGAAGACGTGGGCCAAATGGCGAGCGTCAGCCGCGAATGGGAGCAGGCGCGGCGGAACAGAGAGGCTGAGCAAGGGCGCAGCTGAAAAGATCGACGGCCCCCTGCCCTTCTGGCCCGCCGCGATGACGCGCGCGATGTCGCTGGCCTATACCAGCGTGTCCGAGGCTCAGATGCGCCAGTGGGAGCGCGAGGGCACCGTGCGCTTCCGGGCGCGCGGGCCGCACGGTTCGATGATCACCGAGCGCGCGCAGCTGGACGGGGCGCTCCGCAAGCTGTTCGGCGAGGTCGCCGACGACATGGACTTCGGCGATGGCGACTGAACGGCTGCCCGCCTATGTGAACGTGCGTCGGCTCGCCGGCGGCCAGCGCGCCTATTTCTGGTGCCGCCCCGCCTGGGCAGATCCGAAGCTCGCCACCTCCCCCGACGAGAAGGTCCGCCGCAAGGCGCTGCGGAACGGCAAGACGTGCCCGGTCGCCAGCACGCCGCTCGGCACCGACGTCGCCGAGGTGATCGTTCGCGCACGCGTGCTGAACGAGGCGTTCGCAGCCTGGCGCTTGGGCGATCAGAAGGAGATCCCGCACGGCACGATCGCGTGGCTCTTCGACTGGTATCGCAAGCAGGATCGCTTCACCGAGAAGCGCCACCAGACGCGGATCGGCTACGAGCGCGCCATGCGGTACGTCGAGGAGATGGAGATGAAGACCGGCACGTTCGGCCAGCGCCAGGCGGGCGCCGTCGACGGGCCGGCGGCCGACAAGCTTTACCAGCGCGCGATGGCCAAGCACGGCGAGCGTCAGGGCTCCTACATGATGCAGGTCTGCCGCCTGGTGTGGAGCCTCGCCTGCCGGCCGGGCTATTCGAAGCACACCGGCGTGAAGGTGAACCCCTTCAAGGGCATGGGCATCAAGATCAGCACCGGCGTCGGCAAGGGCAACCGGGCGGCCACGCGCGAGGAGTACGACCTCTATCGCGAGACTGCGCGCGCGATGGGCCGCCAGTCGATGGCGACCGCCGCGGCGCTCTGCTTCGAGACCTGCCAGCGCGTCACGGACGTGTTCGGGTTCGAGGATCCGGACAAGAAGGTCGTGCGAGGCTTCTACTGGGGCGATTATCGCCCGGGCGAGCAGATCGCCGTCATTCAGTCGAAGACGGGTAAGTCGATCACGCTGCCGCTGGTCGACGGCAAGGGGGCGGATGCGGTCGAGCTATACCCCGAGCTTGAGGCCGAGCTGGCGCGCACGCCGCGCACCGAAGGCGCCGAGCGCGAGATGATCGTGCGGGATGAGCGGACCGGCAAGGCATACGGCATCGACTACATGCAGAAGCTGCACAAGCGCATCCGGATCAAAGCCGGGCTGCCGAAGGACCTGCGGTTCACCAGCTTCCGGCAGGCGGCCTCACCGAGCTGGGTGATTCGGGTGAGGTCGATATTCGCGCGGTGCCCGGCCACACCGAGATCAAGACGACGAAGATCTACGACAAGGCGAACCGGGAGAAGGCCCTCCGGATCGCACGAGCCCGGCGAGAACACATCGCGCGCGTCCTTAATAGCGAGACGCTTGCTGCCCTCGCCGATTGACGATGTTATGGGGCGGACGAGCTAGCTTTGGCGAGGCCAACTTGCTCTAGGCGGAGCGCTGGCTCAAGCGCCGATTCGATCACTGTAACGGCGTTCGTGATCGCTTCTGAGATTTCGTTCGGCTCCCCATCTCTCGGTTCGATCTCGTACATTGCCCGACGAATTCTAATAGTGAAGGCAGGGTCGGTGCCATTCCAATCATTCGCATAAGCCTCATACCAAGTGCGAAGTGCCCAAAACTGCTGCCTAATTATTTCTAGGGAATTCTCCACGCTCTCACCGAACATAGCTCGTGCGAGCGGAAGGCAGTCATCCAATGCTTCCACTTGCGGCCGGCAGTTCACCACCCTGTTGAGATAAGCTTGAGCAAGAGGCATCCGTTCTCTTCTCTCACGTGGCCAATCCGAGTAGCCTTCGAATTTCTTCAATTCCTCTAGTGCCTTATCGATCTCGCCACCGAACATCATAGGTGTGCGGATATATGAGAGCGCGGCGCGGCCTTTGTGAGTGGCGGTGAGGATGCGCTCGGCCATTTCCAACCGCCGCTCTGCCAACTTCTGTTGACGCCAGGCATTTGCGCCGATGTGCGCTCCGATAATCACCGCAGCGACGCCAGCAAGTGTGCCGATCCCTTGCAGCATAGAGCCTGTCGCGGCCCAATCGATCGAATTCGAACAGTGCATCTTCGCCCCCCGAGCGACATGATATCGCAGGCGGAGAACGAAGCAAGAATATCAAAACGCGTGTCAAAACGCTCCGGCGCTGAGGTGCGCCGGACGTGCAAAAAGCGAGGTTTTATGCGGCTTTGCGTGGTGGCCCGGAGAGGATTCGAACCTCCGACCTCTCGATTAGGAATCGCTTGCTCTATCCTGCTGAGCTACCGGGCCACGCGAGCGCTCGTACCGGCCTATGCCGCCCAAATCAATTGCGCGCCGCAGGCGGGACGACGGGAACCAGCAGCGGCGCGACGGGCACGCCGTCCTCGACCAGCGACTTCGCCTCCGCGAGTGTCGCCTGGCCGTGGATCGGTGCCTCCGGCGCGTCCCCCAGATGCATGGCGCGCGCCTTTTCGGCGAACGCGCCGCCCACCCAGGTCGAGGTTTCGAGCTGCTTGGCCTGGAGCTGCGCGATCGCAGCCAGCGCGGCCTTGAACGCGGCCGGAGCGACCGGCGGCTTGTCGGGCGCCTGGTTGCCCTTGGCCGCCACTGCCGGTGCCATCACCGCCTTGTTCACGTTGACGTCGCCGCAGAAGGGGCATGCGATCAGCCCCTGCGTGCGTTGTTCCTCATAGGCGCCGCTCGACTTGAACCACGCCTCGAACACATGATCGCCGCCGCACTTCAGGTCGAAGACGATCACGCCGTCCTCGCCTCTGGGATCGCGCGCCGATGGCGGAGCACCGGCACGCGGGTCCGCACATCCTCCAGCCGCGCGATGTCGAGCTCGGCGAAGCCAAGCCCCGCCGCCTCGCCCATGTCGAGCAACACGTCGCCCCAGGAATCGATGGCGAGGCTGTGGCCATAGGTGGCGCGGCCGTCTTCATGTTCGCCGGTCTGCGCCGCGGCGATCACGAACGCCGCCGCCTCGATCGCGCGGGCGCGCAGCAGCACGTGCCAATGCGCCGCGCCGGTCGGCCGCGTGAACGCCGCCGGCACCGCCAGGATGGTCGCACCCGCATCGCTCATCGTGCGGAACAGGTCCGGGAAGCGCAGGTCGTAGCAGATGGCGAGGCCGAGCTTGCCCAGCGGCGTATCGACCACCACCGGGCCCGCACCCGCCGTATAGCTGTTCGACTCGCGCCAGCTCTCGCCGGTCGGCAGGTCGACATCGAACAAATGCATCTTGTCGTAGCGCGCGCGGATCTCGCCCTGGTCGTCGATGACGAAGGCGCGGTTGGCGAGTTTGCCGTCCTCGCGCAGCACCGCAAGGCTGCCGAGATGCACCCAGATGCCCTGCTTCGCGGCGGCATCGCGGACGGCGGAAAGTACATGATCGTCGCGCTCATGCGCATAGTGGCGTTGGGCGCGCTCGCGGTTGCCGTCGACCAGGCCGGACATTTCGGGGGTGAACAGCATCGCCGCCCCGCCCGCCCTGGCCTGCGCCACCGCCTCGACCAGCGCGGCCGCGTTCACGGCGGGATCGATCCCGCTGGTCATCTGGAGCAGCGCGGCGCGGCTCATGCGGCGAGCAGCGGGTCCAGTCCGCCCTTGCGATCGAGCGCGGCGAGATCGTCCGAGCCGCCGATATGCTGCCCGTGGATGAAGATCTGCGGCACCGTCGTGCGGCCCGGCGCGCGCTCCAGCATCTCGGCGCGCTTGGGCCCGCCCATGGTGATGTCATACTCCTCATAGTCCGCGCCCTTGGCGGTGAGGAGCTGCTTGGCGCGCGTGCAATAGGGGCAGAACGCCTTGGTGTAGATTTCGACCTTTGCCATAATGCCTCCAGAGGTGTGCGCGGGGTCCCGGCTTGTCAATCCGTAGCGTCCTCGGCGAGAACGCGTGCCCAGCAAAGAACCACAACGCGCGAAGCCCCGCCGCGTTTGAGCAGCCGGGCGCAGGCATCGCCCGTCGCACCGCTGGTATGGACGTCGTCGACCAGCAGCACCGTCCGCCCCTGGAGCCGCGCCCGCCCATCGGGCGCCAGCGCAAAGGCGCCCGCGACCACCTTGGCCCGCGCCCGCCGCCCGAGCCCCTGGAGCTTGGGCGTCGCCTTCACCCGGCGCAGCAGATCGGTCTCGACCGGCAGCCCGCGCCCCTTAGCCACGCTCCGCGCGATCAGCACCGCCTGGTTGAACCCGCGCGACCAGAGCCGCCAACGGTGGAGCGGCACCGGCACCACCAGATCGACGCCGTCGGGCACCAGCCGCGCCATCGCCCGTGCCATCGTCTCCGCCACCGCCAATCGCCCGCCATATTTGAGCTTGAGCGCCAGCCGTCGCGCGACATCCCCATAGGCCACCGCCGCGCGCACCCCGTCATGCGGCGGCGGATGGGCGAGGCAGTCGCCGCACTGCGCCCCCGCCCCGCGGTCGTACTCGAACGGCAGATGGCAGGTCGCACACCAGGGCGGCCCCAGAAAATGCAGGCTGTCCCAGCAGCTTGCACAGAAACGATGATCGGCCTCGACGATCGCGCCGCAGCCCGGGCAGCGCGGCGGCAGCGCCAGGTCGAGGATACGGAGGAAAGGCGCGCGCGGATCCACGCGCCTCTTGTTCCAAGCCCCGCGCCGCTGCACAAGCGCGCCGTGTCCGACTCCGAAATCTTCGACCGCGCGCTGCGCCGCAAGCGCCGGGATCGCGCCGCGCGCAGCTACGAGAGCTTCCTGCGCGATCACATGCTCGATGGGCTGTACGAGCGGCTGGAAGGCGTGAAGCGCGAATTCCGCAATGTGCTCGACCTGGGCAGCGCTGACGGCAGCTTCGTCTGGCCCGGTGCCACCATCACCCGGCTCGAGGCCGGCGCGGCCTTCGCCGCCGCGAGCGGCGCGATCCACGCCGACGAGGACATGCACCCCTTCCCCGAGGCGAGCTTCGACCTGGTGATCTCCGCCGGCGTGCTCGACACGGTGAACGACGTCCCCGGCGCGCTCGCCCTCGCCCGCCGCGCGCTCAAGCCCGACGGGCTGTTCCTCGGCGCGTTCCTGGGCGCCGGCAGCCTCGCGACGCTGCGCGCCTGCCTGCTCGCCGCCGAGGCCGACCGGCCGGTCGCGCGCTTCCACCCGCAGATCGACGTGCGCGCCGCCGGCGACCTGCTGTCGCGCGCCGGCTTCACCCTGCCGGTCGCCGATGTCGAGACGCTGACGGTGCGCTATGGCGGCCTGGGCGGGCTGATCCGCGACCTGCGCGGCATGGCGGCGACGAACCTGCTGCCAAACACCCCGCCGCTCCGCCGCGAGACCCTCCTCGGCACCGCCGCCGCCTTCGCCGAGCGCGCCGACCCGGACGGCCGCACGCCCGAGAAATATTCGATCGTCTACCTGACCGGCTGGGCCCCCGACCCGTCCCAGCCCAAGCCCGCCCGCCCGGGCAGCGCGACCGCCTCGCTGGCCGACGCGCTCAAGCCGAAGAGCTAGACGGTGGCGAGGCGTCGGTGACCAACGACGACGCCTCCGCCGGCTGGGACGCGGTCGCGGACCGGTTCGCGGCGCTGCGCTCGGATGTCGGCACCGACATCGTCCTCCACTGGTCCCGCCACCTGCCACGCGGCGGCGCGGTGCTCGACATCGGCTGCGGCACCGGGGTGCCGATCGGTGCCTGCCTGGCGGCCGAAGGCTTCACGCTGTTCGGCATCGACCCCGCAACGCGGATGATCGCGGCTTTCCGCGACAACGTGCCCGAGGCGACCGCGGCCTGCGAGCCGGCGGAAACCAGCCGCTTCTTCGACCGCCGATTCGACGGCGTAGTGGCGGTGGGCATATTGTTCCTGCTGCCGGAGGCCGCCCAGGCCGCGGTGATCGCCCGCGTCGCCCGCGCGCTATGCCCCCGCGGCCGCTTCCTGTTCAGCGCGCCCCGCGAGCGCTGCGCATGGCAGGACAGCCTTACCGGCCGGCGCTCGCGGTCGCTGGGCGAAGCGGCGTACGGCAAGCTGCTCCGTGCGGCGGGATGCGAAATAGTGGGGTGCCATCGGGATGGTGGGGGCAATGACTATTTTGACGCCGTGGCGCTCGGGGCGTGAGGTTCGCCGGCGAGACCAGCCATCTAGTGTCTAGAATCCGCTCAACAGCGGGCGGGAATTGCTTCGTTGAGCGAGGGCATCTTTTCGGATCGCGGGCCACGAGGTTGAATGTCCGCTGGTGCGCGAGTTGCCATTCGCCAAGCTCGCCGCGAACGACAGCTTCGTCCCAAAAGCCCCGGCAGCAATCCACGGTGTGCTGCAATTTCTCCGCATGCGCTAACGCTATGGGCGGACAATGATCGTCGCGCGCAGGGCTCGGCCGAATTCTGGCCGGGCGAAGAAGTAGCCACTGCCCCGGCCGTCTGCATTGAAGGACCCGCCTCTCGGGTTCCCTTCAGTCAGCCCGAGCGTGTTCGTCAGGTTCGTGATGCGGACGACGAGCTTCAGCCTCTCCGAGAGCTGGGCGTCCACGTGGAGATTGAGGAGCGAAAAGGGCGGCAGGCGCTGAGTGTTGGCGATATCCGCGAAGCGCTCGGAATAATGGACGATTTCGGATGCGAGACGAAGATCGCCGCCAAACAGGACGAGGCTTGGGGTTGCGCGGACCGCAAGCTTCGGCACGCGGATCAGATGGTTGCCGGTCACATCGAAGGTTACCGGCGCGCCGTCCACGAGATCGACATAGCGGAAATTGCGGTAGCGCGGGTCTTGCAGCGTTGCCTGCACATCCAGATGTACCGGTCCCACGAGTTCGGCATGGCCGTCCAGCTCAAGGCCCCGCGTCGTGGTATCGGCGATCGAGGTCCGTTCGACATAGCTGTAGGACGCAGGATCGAAGCGATAGTCGGCGAAGGGCAGCCGTGTGAAATGGGTCCGGAATGCCACGGCGGATAGGTTCCAGCGCCGGTGCCGCAGCAGCAGCCCCGCCTCGATCATGGCGATCGGAACCGCCGCTTCGTCGGCTCGGTTGGGATTTCCGTTGAATTCGGTTGCGCTCGGCAGCCGTGCGATCCGCGACACACGCGCGAACATGCCGCTGCGGGGCGTGGGATTGAAGTTTGCGCCAGCGGTCCAACTCACGCCAGAAAAGCTGCGGTGGATCGGCGTGATCGCACCTGTTCCGGTCAGCACCGCGTCGTCCGCCAAGGTCGCCGGATCGCCGAGATCCACCGCCACCGCGCCTTCGACGCCCCCGCCTATCCGGGTACGCTCCCAGCGCGCGCCCAGATCCAGCCGCCAGCGCGACGACAGCTTCCATTCGTCCGCCCCATAGATCGCGACGTCCGACGCGCGCAGGTCGACATGGTCGAACAGCGAGCCGTAGCGGAGAAATCCATTGTCGGTGAGCGCGCCGAGCAGCTGCCCCGTCCCGTCGAGCGCCACGACATCCAGACGCTGCGCCCGGCCGCGCACGTCCAGCAGCACCGAGCCCATTTCCCGATCGAAGCCAAGCCGCATGTGATCATAGCTTAGGCCAACCGCCGCTTCGTGGCTGCCCAGCGCATCCAGTCGCTGCGTCAGACGCGTGTCGGAGACGAACTCGGTCATCGGCATCCGCACTGAAAGCAGGTTTGCGCTCACGACAAGGCCGTTGCCGTTGCTATCTGGAAGGAACGGCATGCTGCTGCCCGTGTAGCGGATCTGAGTCGCGGCGGTGCCGGGAAAGGCAGACACCAGCTGGGTGCGGACGCCGTCGAGATAGGCGGCGCCGGACATCGGGCGTCCGATCGGGAACAGCCCATTGCGCAGGGTGCTTCCAGTGCGCAGGCGCGCCTTGCTCTCCAGCGCAAGCCCCTGCCCCAGCGCCAGCCGTGCGGTAAACGTGTAGAACGTGACGCGGCTGTGCGTGCCTTCGGAAAGATCGAAGTCCGTGGTGCCGGCAGCGGTCTTCATGGGCACGTGCACCGCCTGCGGGCCGGCCAGCGTGTCGAACAATGGATCAAAGCCGGGAATGGCGCGGATGGCACCGTCAGCACCGGCCTGGAGCGGCACCGGCAGGTACAGGATGACACGGTCGTCGAGGTGCTTGACGTTGAACGCAAGGCGCACGCCCCCGTCGTCATACTCGATGGCGCCGCGAAGCTGGCCGCCGCGGTCGGCGGGATAGCCCGGATCGCGCAAACCATCGTCGCGGCGGTAAAAGCCTCCCACCGACAGACCGAGATGCGGCGCGAGGGCGGCGCCTGCGAAGCCGTCGATCCGCTGGTAGCCGAAGCTTCCCAGCGTGGCGGAAAGCGTCGTGCCCGGCCTATGCAGGCCGGAGCGCGTAAGGAAATTGACGCTGCCGCCGGGTGCATTGGGCATGAATACCGCAGAGGGGCCGCCGCGGACCGCCTCCACCCTGTCGATCGTCGAGTCGGCGCGAAAAACCTGATCGGTGTTGAGATATCCCAGCCCTCCGTCATATTGGACCGGTAGCCCGTCCTCGAGCAGCGCGACCGACGAATAGCCGTCGGTGGGGATGCCACGCGAACGCACATTGTTGCTCGCCTCGCCGCCCGTGGACTCGACCCAGAAGCCGGGAATCTGCCTGAACAGGTCTGCCGTGGATCGCGGCCCGGCCCGTGCCAGCGTGTCGGCGTCGATCGGCGTCACCGCGTAGCTGAGCGCGGTATCGCGTAGCGGCGTGCCGGCAGCGCGCCCGGTGACCACAAGCTCCTCGGGCGGGGGGAGCGGTTCCGGGGGCATTGCTGGTTTGGGTCGAGCCTGCGGCTTGGGAATGGGCCGGGTGCTCCGTGCCGGCGCCGCCCGCAGGATGACGACGCGATCGGACATGCGTGCGACCGCAAGACCGCTGTTGCGCAGCAGTCGATCGAGCGCCGCGCGGGCCGTCATCCTGCCGCGCACGCCGGCGCAATGGCGAGGGGCAGCCAGGCGGTATGGGTAGAGGATCTGCACGCCCGCCTGCCGAGCGAAGCTATCCAGAGCGGTCGCCAGGCTTTGTGCCGGGATGTCGAACAGGGCTTCCCGCTGCGGCTGCGCCTGTGCGGGCGCGACCACGACCACCGCCGCGCCGCACGCCAGCCGGCAGGCACGCAAGGGCATGCGGATGGGAAACAGGCTCCGACTCAGGCGCATGAAGCGTCCGTGCCGCCCGCACGCGACAGCTTCGTGTCACGCGCCGCTTGCGGAATAGTCGTGCGTCAGTTGGAACGGCGGAACAGCTCGATCCGATCACCCGCGCGGCGGTGATCGATCGCGAAGCCTTCGCGCAAGGCGAGCAGAAAGCTGTCCGGATCGTCGATCTGGAACGCGCCGCCCAGTCGGGTGCCGGCAAGATCGGCCTGTCGCAGCACCATCTTCTCCGGCAGGTAGCGATTGAACTCGGCGATCGCACGGTCCAGCCGCATGCCGTCAAATATGATCCGGCCCTGCTCCCAGGCCGTCGCGGCCGCGAGCGCGTCGGGCAACCATCGGCTCACCTGCGCCTTGCCATCGGCGACGGTCAGCGCGCTGCCGGCTCCAATCGTCTCGCTCGGCGCACCCCGATAAGCCGCTGTCGCGCTACCGGTGACGACGAGCAGCTGCCCACCTTCCGGGGCAAGCCGAAGGTTGAACCTGCCGTCGCTGAGCCCTGCTTCTATGGGATCGCTGTAGAGGCGGACCGGCGTTGCCCCCGCCCGGACCAGCAGCGCCGCCTCGCCGCGCTCGACCCACAATTGCCGATCGCGGCCGAACCGCCATGCCAGCTGTGTATCGGTATTCAGCATCGCCAGGCTGCCATCGGGCAGGCGCAGGGTGCGCCGTTCGCCCACCGCCGTCGCGGCATAGCTCCGGCGCGGCCAGGCGAGGAACGCGCCCGCACCACCCACGCCCAGCAACGCTGCCGCGCCCGCCGTCACGGCCCGGCGCGACACGCGATGCGGTGCAACCGGCGCAGCCATTGGCGGCGGCGGCGCTATCGGATCTATCAGCATGGCAAGTTGCGGATCGGCGGTTCGCCGCCATGTCGCGGCGACCTGCGCGAAGACCGAAGCGTGGCGGGGGTCGGAATCGCGCCAGGCGGCGAATGCCTGCTCGTCGGCGGTGCCGCAATCGAGCGCCACCAGCCAATCGATCGCCTGCGCCTTCAGATCCGCTCCAGCCTTTCCTTCGTCTCCCAAGATGCGTGCTCCGTCTTCGCCCGTGCTTCCGTTCGGTTCAGCCGCTGCATCAACAGGCGAAGGGCCTTTACCAGATGTGTCTCCACCGTGGAGACGGAGATGTTCATTCTCTCCGCTACTTGCGCCGGGGGCAAGCCGTCGATTCTCCGCAGAATCATCGCCTCGCGCATCCGCGGCGGCATTTCCTGCAGCACACGGGCGACATGCTGGAGCTCCGATCGGTCCATCGCCACCACGTCGGGCGTCGGATCCTGGTCCGTGGTCTCCAGAGCCTGGAGCAGCGCGCCCTGGGCGAGCTGCACCACTTCCGCGCGACGGAACCGCTCGATCGCGAGGTTCCGCACGATCCGGATCGTGAAGGCGTGCGGGTTGGCGATGGCCGCCCAGCCATCAAGCGCGAACAGCCGCGCATAGGCTTCCTGCACCAGTTCCTCGGCCTCGTCGGCCCGGCGAACCAGGCGCGTCGCGTAGCGGAGCGTCTGCGCGTGATACGCAAAGACGTGATCGGCAAACCAGACGTCGATGTCGCGTAGCCATGCCATCCCGTGTCGCCCTCCGTCGCTTCAGCCGCCGGGCTGCGACTAGGACCCGCGTATGACAGGGAATTGACAGGGGTGCCGTCGCCACTGCGTTTTCGCGGACGCACAAAAAATTTCGCCGCCGAGTAGCGGAACCGTCCGCCCAAGCCGTCTTCGTCGCGAAAGCACCTTGCAACGCATCCCCCGACGCGCGGTCGCGCGGTGGGCCAACCGATCGCGCATCCGGCGCGGCCGGAGGATGTCGCGCGTCCGCAATCCAAAAGGGAACATCATGAAGCCTTCGCTGCTCAGCGCGTCACTGCTCGCCATCCTCTGCGCAACCGCCGCGCCCACCTGGGCGCAGGATCAGCGCCCGGAGGCGGCAGACGAGGCCGCGCCCGGCGAGGCGATCATCGTCACCGGGCGCGCCGGTACCGGTGAGCGGACCAAGGCCGAGATGAGCTATTCGGTCACCCGCATCGACGAAGAAGCGCTGCGCCTCCAGGCCCCGACCAGCGTCACCGAGGCGCTGAAGTCCGTCCCGGGCTTCTGGGTCGAGGCATCCGGCGGCGAGGCGAGCGGCAACGTCCGCGCACGCGGCGTGCCGGTCGACGGCTATGGCTCGATCCAGCTGCTCGAGGACGGCGTTCCCGTCCAGCACGATCCCGCGCTCGGCTATCTCAACGGCGACCAGGTGTTCCGCCTCGACGAGACGATCGAGCGGATCGAGGTGGTTCGCGGCGGCCCCGCCTCGCTCTTCTACTCGAACGCACCCGCCGGCGCGGTCAATTTCATCCCGCGCCAGGTGGGCGACACCGCATCCGGCATCGTCAAGGCGACGGTCGGTGCGGACAGCATGTACCGCATGGATTTCTGGGTGGGCGCGCCGGTCGGCGAGTGGAAGCTCGCGCTGGGTGGCTTCTACCGCTCCGAAGGTGGAGTGCGCGATCCGGGCTTCACGGCAAACCATGGCGGCCAGCTGCGCGCGACGGTGTCCCGCGATTGGGAGCGCGCCAAGTTCAGCCTCGACGTCAAGCATATGGACGACATTGTCGGCTTCTACACCGGCATCCCGATGCGGACCTATCCGGACGGCAAGATCCGCGCGGTACCGGGGTTCGATGGCCATTATGGCACGGTTGCAGGGCCCGAGACCGAGCGCGTGAAGATGATCATGGGCGACGGCAGCACCTATGATTTCGACAACAGCGTCGGCACGCAGGTCAAGCGTACCCAGGTGACCGGCAAGTTCGCGTTCGAGCCGTGGGACGACTGGAAGATCACCAACACCTCGCGCTACAACGACACGACCACCCAGCGGAACGGCGTCTATCCCAACACGCTGCAGAGCGCGTCCAGCCTGCTGGCCCAATCGGCATCGCTGCTGGGCCAGGCGCCCGGCGCGACTGCGCTGCAGCTGCGCTATGCGACGACGCCGACCCAGCGCTTCGACACCGCCAACCAGAACGGCAACGGACTGGCGATCGTCGGCGGCCTGCGCGGGCTCACGCTTCCGGTAAAGGAATTCATGAGCGACACCCGCGTGTCGCACCGCTTCGACCTGGGTTCGACCACGCACGACGTGACCTTCGGCTATTATTTCGCCCATATCGACGAGACGTTCGGCCGCTATTCGTCGACCGCGCTGCTGGATGTGCAGGACAATGCGCGGCTGCTCGATCTGGTCGCGGTCGACGGGGCGGGAAATGTCGTGCGGACGTTCACCGATCACGGCATCTACAAATATGGCTATGAGTGGGAAGACGCACATGGCGAGCAGACCTCGCATGCGCTGTATCTCGCCGACGAATGGCAGGTGACGCCGCGGCTCCGCATCGACGGCGGCGTGCGCTGGGAGACGATGCGCACCCGCGGCACGGTCGCACTCAAGAAGACCGTCAACCTCGGCACCTTCGCGACCTCGTCGATCCAGACGGAAAGCGGCGTTTACGCCAATCATGACGACAATTTCAGCCACGCGACCTGGACGCTGGGCGTCGACTATCAGTTCGGGCGCAACGCCGGCCTGTTCGCCCGCTACACCTCGGCCAATCGCCTGCCGAGCCTCGGCAACTATATCACCAGCCCCACCGCCAAGCCGATCATCCAGACGATGGACCTGGGCGAAGTGGGCGTGAAATATGCGAGCGCGCTGGTCTCGCTCTATGCGACCGGCTTCTGGACCAAGTATAACAACGTCTCGTTCACCAACTATCGCTTCGACCTGAACGGACCGGCGGTGAGCGAGGCGCGCTACGCCGACACCCAGACCTTCGGCCTGGAACTGGAAGGGACGCTGCGCCCGATGCGCTGGTTCGACCTGTCCGGCACCGCCACGCTGCAGGATCCCAAGTACAAGGGGCTCACCTATGTCGATGCGACCGGCAAGAATTTCGATTTCGACGGCAATCGCCTGATCCGCATTCCGACCGTCAGCCTGCGTCTCGTCCCCGGCCTCAACCTGCTGGGCGACCGTCTGCGCCTGCAGGCGTCGTGGGAATATGAAGGCAAGCGCTATGTCGACACCGCCAATTCGGTGCGGCTGCCGGCCTATGCCACCGTCAATCTGAGCGCGCGGTTCAACGTGTCGCAGGCATTGTCGCTGTACGGCTATGTCGACAACCTCAACAATTCGCTGGGTCTCACCGAAGGCAATCCGCGCGCGGGCGAGCTCCAGAACGGCGATGCGGGTGCCAACACCTTCATCGCGCGTCCGTTGATCGGCCGGAATTTCCGGGCCGCGCTGATGTACAAGTTCTGAGCGATGACGGTGCGTACCGCCTCCGCCGCGCTTGCCCTGCTTTTCGCCCTCGCCGTTCCTGCACATGCGCAGGGCGGCCGGATGGAGACGCCGCCATCGCGCGAGGAGGCGCGTGTGCCCTGGCGCGTGATCAAGGGCAGACTCACCCGTGCGGCGTATGAACGCTACACGGAGCTGCCGTTCGACCTGCCGGAAGGCGTCGCGCGCCTGACGATCCGGTTTCGCTATGGCGGCAAGGAACAGCGCTCGGTGATCGATCTGGGCCTGCGCGATCCGCACCGCTTTCGCGGCTGGAGCGGCGGCACGCGCAGCAGCATGACGCTCAGCACCGAGGATGCGACGCCAGGCTATCTTCCCGGCCCGCTGCCCGCCGGGTGCTGGAACCTGATCCTCGGCGCGCCCAATATCCGCGAAGGTGCCGAGGCGCCCTATGAAGCGGCGATCTTCATCGAGCGGCAGCCGACCGCCATCGAATTCGCCGATGCGCCGATCTCGGCCACCGCCGGCTGGTACCGCGGTGACCTGCACCTCCATAGCGGCGACAGCGATGGGCGGTGCAAGGCCCAGTCGGGGGCGAGCATTGCCTGCCCCGTCTACCGCACGGTAGAGGCTGCGGCGGCACGCGGGCTCGATTTCATCGCGCTCAGCGATCACAACACCACCGCCCATTACAACGCGCTCCGCGAGCTGCAGGGCGCGTTCGACAAGATGCTGCTGATCCCCGGCCGCGAGATCACCACCTTCTGGGGCCATGCCAACGTGTTCGGGCCCACCGATTTCCTCGATTTCCGCATGGTAGGGCCGACCTGGAGCGAGGCGCGCAAGTGGATCGATCCCGTCCACCGCGAAGGCGGGATCGTCTCGGTCAATCACCCCGGCGCGCCCTCCGGCGAAATCTGCATGGGCTGCGGGTGGCGTTTCGGCGACCTGCCGGACGGTGCAGTGGATTCGATCGAGGTGGTCAATGGCGGTACGATGCGCGAGACGCGATCCGCCGACGGTGCGCTGCAAGGCTTCGCCGCCTGGAACAGCTTGTTGAACGCGGGCCATCACGTCACCGGCATCGGCGGAAGCGACAGCCACGAGGCCGACCGCCCTGCCGCCGAGGCGGGTTCGATCGGCAGCCCCACCACCGTGGTCTACATGCGGGACCTGTCGGTGCGGGGATTCCTCGACGGCGTTCGCGCCGGCCGCGTATTCATCGACGTCGAGGGTACACGCGATCGCGTCCTGGACCTGGTGGCAACCATAGACGGCCGCCGCGCGACCATGGGGCAGACGCTACAAGCCCGTGCAGGCGAGACGATCCTCTTCACCGCGTCGCTCCAGGGCATGACGGAGGGGGTCGTGCAGCTGGTCATCGACGGCAAGGCCGACGCGCCCTTCCGCACCACCTTTGCCAGGGACCGTCCAGCATCTCCCTGGCTTTGGCGCACCGATGGCCGCACCCACTGGATCCGCGCTGAGGTGCGAGACGGTGACGGGCGCCTTCTCCTCATCGGCAACCCGATCTACTTCACGGACTAGGGATGGTCCCATACCTTCCGGTCGATGCGTGGGACCTGCGCCTGTCATCGTTGCCGCCCAGCATCGCCGCTTGGCGCCGGCGATCTGCATGTCGGAGACAGCGGCAAAAAAGGTCCTTCACCGTTGTTGATGGGAGCAATGGCCCTCCCTGGAATCCGTTGCTCTGAATAAACCGTCGACCACCGGGGGGGCAGGTCATTTGCCTGGGCGCGAAAAGCTCCTTCGATCACATTGATTTGCGATGTCCTGGGTATATGGTTGCTCGTCGAAAGACGATATCTCGTAAGGCAACAGGGGGCCTGATGAAAAAGAAATTTTATATCGCCATCGCGTGTATCATCTCCCTCGGATGTGCCAGCCAGGCTGGCGCTGCGCCTGTGTTGCAAAGCATCCATGGCAGTGGGAAAATTGTTTCAGGATATCTGACGGACGAGTGCTGCGAGTACAACTACTACAACGCAGACCTGGCTGGTCTCTCGTTCTCTTTTGCGTATGATATTCAGAACGATCCTGTGGATCCGATGATCATATTCAATTTCAAGATGGATCCGCCCGCTGTGACGGTGACCACGCCATTTTTGCCGGGTTCTGAGCCCTATGACTGCAACTGCGGCGATAGCTATTCGCAGTTATTGACGTATGATTTCTATTCAGGGTCGCAGCCGACTGTTGTTGGCAAGCAGTTCAGTTTTTCCGACGCCGGCTATAATTTCAACTTTTCACTCGCTGGCGTCGTAAATAGCACTGGATCACAAGGCTACCAGGCTACCGCCTTGACTGGGCACCTCAATGGGTGGCTTGGCGGCGCGGCGCAAATCAGGTCTGTTGAACTCGCGATGACGGATGTCACGATTACCTTTGTCAATTCCAATGCAGTCCCGGAACCCCAGTCTTGGGCCACGCTCATTGGCGGCATCGCACTTGCTGGCGGCGCAATGCGCCGGCGACGGGCAGGGCCGCGAACTGCCGTCGCCAATTAAGAGAGGAGGGCGTCGTCTAATAGTCGCAATCGACGACACCCTGGGCGCCGAAGTTGCGGTTGGTGACAGCATGCTGATCCCGAGCCGTCTCCCCTCCCCGCAGTTGCGCGCTACTGCCGCTCGCCCATCGAGCAGCTGGGATCACCGAAAGAGCAGACACGAGCGCGGGTACGGCCGCGAACAGGAAGCCATACGCCGTATCATGCTGAGCGAAGAGCAACTCTGCCGCGCCTGAGATAGACCAGTCACTCCGTCGAACATCCTGCGCTTTCAGGCGGGCCTTAGCGAATGAGCACCGGCGCCAATACCTCCAGGAACGGCAAATCCGCCGGCGGCATCGGCAGGCGCTGCAGCGTCGCCATGTCCGCCCACGCCAGCGCGCTGGCATGGCGGGGCTCCGGCACCCCCTCCCAGCGATCCAGCCGGTAGAGCAGCAGCACCAGGTGCCGGTCGGCGAGCGGTACGCTGGCGAAAGTGAGCGGCACCAGCGCGGCGGGATCGACGGTGACGCCCAGTTCCTCGTCCAGCTCGCGGGCGAGCGCGGCCTCGGGGCTTTCGCCCGGCTCGATCTTGCCGCCGGGGAACTCCCACAGTCCCGCCAGCGCCGTGCCCTCCGGGCGCTGCTGCACCAGCACGCGTCCGTCCTCGATCATCGCCGCTGCCACCACCAGCAGCATCGGCCCTGCCGCGCTCACCACCGCCTCTCGCTAATCACTTCGCAACCAAATCCTGACAGAATCTCCAGCGGTTATTGACTGAGATTGGTTGTCGATGCGAGCCTTGATCCACGCCCTGCGCGCGCTTTTCCACGCCGATCGCGGCGCCACCGCCGTCGAATACGGACTGATCATCGCGATGATCGTGCTGGCGATGGTCGGCGCGCTCAGCCTGTTCGGCAACACCGCGACCTCGATGTGGAACAATGTTTCGCAACAGGTTCAGGACGCCGGGCACTAAACCGCGTAAACCATTCGGTAAGCACGCGATTTAGCTGGTTCTTAACCCCTCTTCTCTAAGGTCGCATGGCCCTGTCGGTGTCCCGACGGGCCGGTGTTTGAAGTTTCTGGGACGATGGAGACGGCTATGCTTAAGATTCGCAAGTTCATCAAGAATTCCAAGGCCGCCACGGCCATCGAGTACGGCCTGATCGCCGCGCTGATCGCCGTCGCCGCGATCGCCGCGATGAAGGGTCTGGGCAGCAGCCTCAACAACACCTTCACGACCGTCAGCAACAGCATGAAGGGCTGATCGCCGTCATTTCGATCGATCCGGTGATGGAGGCGCTGCCGGGCATCTCCTCACCGCGATCACGAGAAAGGTTTTTCGGATGAAGACGCTTCGCAAGCTGGTCGCCCAACGCAAGGGCGCGACGGCGATCGAATATGGCCTGATCGCCGCCCTGATCGCCGTTGCGGCGATTGCCGCGATGCAGGGTTTGGGCGGCAGCCTCAACAACACCTTCACGACGGTCAGCAACGAAATGAAGCCGTCCTAAGCGACGCCTTCGCTTCGACGGAAAAAGGGGCTGAGCAGCGCGTCAGCCCCTTTTCTGTTTTCAGAGGCGGCCCATCGCCAGGAACTTGGCGCGGCGGGCCTGGCGCAGCGACTCGGGCGACATCGCCGCGAGGTCGGCCAGCGCCTTCTCGATCGCGTCGCCCAGCCCCTGCACCGCCTGGCCCGGCGCGCGATGCGCCCCGCCCAGCGGCTCGGGGACGATGCCGTCGATCACCTTCAGCTCCTTCAGGTGCTGCGCGGTGACCTTCATCGCCTCGGCGGCGTCGGCCGCCTTGTCGGCGGTGCGCCACAGGATCGAGGCGCAGCCCTCCGGCGAGATCACCGAATAGACCGCATGCTCCATCATCAGCACCTGGTTGCCCGCGGCGAGCGCCACCGCGCCGCCCGAGCCGCCCTCGCCGAGGATCGAGGCGACCAGCGGCACGCCCAGCGACAGGCAGGTCTCGGTCGAGCGCGCGATCGCCTCGGCCTGGCCGCGCTCTTCGGCCTGGACGCCGGGGAACGCGCCCGAGGTGTCGACCAAAGTGATCACCGGGATGCCGAAACGGTCGGCGAGCTTCATCAGGCGGATCGCCTTGCGATAGCCCTCGGGCTTGCCCATGCCGAAATTATGCTTGAGCCGGCTGGCGGTATCGTCGCCCTTCTCATGCCCGATCACCATCACGCGGCGGCCGCGGAACCGGCCGAGCCCGCCGATGATCGCAGCGTCGTCGGCAAAGGCGCGGTCGCCGCCCAGCGGCATGAAGTCTTCGATCAGCCCGGCGACATAATGCTTGAAGTGCGGGCGCTCGGGATGGCGGGCGACCTGCGTCTTCTGCCACGGCGTCAGCCGGGCATAGGTGTCGAGCAGCAGCTTGTCCGACTTGGCCTGGAGCGGGGCGATCTCGGCGGCGATGTCCACGTCGCCGCCCTGGGCGGCGCTGCGCAGCTCGTCGATCTTGCCCTGGAGCTCGGCGATCGGCTTCTCGAAGTCGAGGAATGTCGTCATGCCGCAGGCGCTAACGGCCGCCGCGCTTCGCGTCAACGCGGGGCGCAGACGCACGGCCGCCCCCGATCGCAAAACCTACCTGTTTCGGTGAGTCCCTTTCGCCAGCGCCTCGCCCAGCGGGTGCCGCGCATTGACCAGTTCGACCAGGCGGCGGCTGTCGACATGGGTATAGATTTCGGTCGTCGCGATATCGGCATGGCCGAGCATCGCCTGGAGCGCGCGCAGGTCGGCGCCCCCTTCCAGCAGATGCGTGGCGAAAGCGTGGCGGAGGACGTGCGGGCTCGCGCGCTCGGGCGGAATTCCCGCCATCGCCGCCAGTGCGCGGACGATCTGGTAGAGGCGGACGCGCGTGAGGTGCTTCTTGCCCGAGGGGAACAGCCAGGGGCTGTCCGGCGGCACCTGCCCCCGCCACAACGCGACGGCGGCACGCGCGCGATCGGAGATCGGCACCAGCCGCTCGCGCCCGCCCTTGCCCTTGAGGATCAGGAACGGTCGATCGGGATGGATCGCGTTGCGCGGCAGCGACACCAGCTCGGTGGCGCGAAGCCCGGAGCCGTAGAGCAGCTCGATCAGCGCGGCGAGCCGCAGGTCGAGCGGATCGGGCGGCACCCGCGCCTGACGCTCGGCGATCGCGGCGAACATCGCCTCGACATCGCCGGTGCTGAGGATCTTGGGCAGCCGCCGCGCGGCCCCGGGGCGCGGAAGCGCGGCGCCAGGATCGTCGGCGCGGTGCCCCTCCTCCGCGAGGAAGGCAAAGAAACGCCGCAACGCCGAGGACTTGCGCGCCACCGTCGCGCGCGCGAGCTCGGCCCAGCCGCCGGCGAGCCGCTCGATCTCCGCGCGGCCTGCACCGGCCAAGTCACCGCCCAGTGTCTCCGAGGCGAGGCGCAGGTCCGTGCCGTACGCGGCGATCGTGTTCGCCGCCGCCCCGGTCTCGGCGCGCAGCATTTCGAGGAAACGCTCGATCAGATCGCGATCGGCGCTCACTCGGCGCGCGTGACCGCCTCCACGGCGATCATCCGGGCGTAATTGGCCATCCCCGCCGCCCGCATCGCCGCGACGATGTGGTAGAGGGCCTCGGGCGTTACCTGATCCCAGCGCGGCGACTGCATGCCGACCCCGGCGAGCAGCGCGACCATGCCGGGCTGGTTGGCCGCGCCCGCGCGATCGATCGCCTGGGTCCAGGCGTTGACGCCGCCGATGCCGACCTTGGTCGCCTCCGCCCCGCGCTGCGCATCGGAAGAGGACAACCGACCGAGCCCCGCCAGCCCGGCGAGCAGCATCGCCGCCTTGCGTGGGCTGGCAGCGCCTGCGTAGCGCTCGAAATCGCTGTAGCCGATCGGGCCACCGCCCTCGGCGAGCGCGAGCAGCGCCCAGCCCTCGCTGCCCGGCGCGACCACGCCGCGCCACTGGAGCGCGGCCGAATCATAGCCGGCAGAGAGCATCGACGCGATCAGCCGGTCGGGCTCGGCGGCGTTCTTGTTCGCCGGGATCCAGGCAGCTGCCTTGGCGGTCAGCACCAGCCGGGCGTAGCGCAGACGCGGGCTATCGGGAGCGTCCCACAGGCTCTTCATCGCCTGCACCCGCTCGGCCGCCGAGCCGGTATAGGCGGCACGCAGGGCGCGCACGGTCTTCTGCAGCGGATCGGGCACATCGCTCGCCTGGTCGAGCTCGGCATAGAGATCGACCAGCGCGGCGTTGGACAGCACGCCCGCCGCCGCCGCCAGTTCGGCCGCGCCGGCGCGGTTCACCGGCGACACCGCGGGCGACAGCGCCTGCCAGTAGCGGAATTCCGGACCCACCGTGGCAAAGAGATTGTCAGGGATGTCCACCCCCGCCGCGGTCGCCATGCCGAAGCGCCAGGCGGAGAGCGCGGGCACGCCCACCCAGTCGATCGTCACCGCGCGCCGCGAATCGGCGCCCATGCCCACCACCTTGGTGGCGAGCAGCGTATCAAGGTCGTTGCGAGGCTTGCCCTTGCTTGCCGCATCGAGCCGCTGGTCCGCCTCGCTTGGCTTGCCGGCCAGCCCTGCGCAGATCGCCTGCGCCAGCGCCCAGCCACGATCGGGAATGTTGGACGCCGCATCGTCGACAATCGGGCAGACCGACGCCGGATCGCCGGTCGCCAGCGCGACCTGCATCGCGACGCGATCGAGCGCATTGGTGTAATCGTCGATGTCGACATAGCTGACGAGCCCGCGCGCGGCGGTTGCCTCGCCCATGCGGAGCAGCAGCCAGGCACGCTCGGCGGCATAGTCGGCGCCGTCGACCCCGCGCGGGGTATCGAGCGGCGACATCAGCGCGCGGCGCAGCGCGATCGACACCCAGCGCGAAGCGACCGGCGCGTCGAGCCGGCGCATCAGCGTCACCTGGGTGGCGCCCGCCACGTCCCCGAACGCATCGGCCGGGAACGGCGCATTGCCCGCCGCCAGGATACCGATGCGGTTCAGCGGCCGACGCACGCCCTTGGGCAGGTCATATTGCGAGAGGTCGACCGCGGGCGCCGCCACGGCGGTGGCGTTGCTTTCCTCCACGTCGAACGCGTCGGGCCCCATGTCGACGCCGACCGGCGCCACGTCACCGCTCGGCGACGGCGCCGCGGCCGGTGCTGCGCTGGACGTGGGACTCGGGCTCGGACGCGCAGAAGGCTGCGGCCGCGGCGTCGGCTGGTCGAAGCCGGGCGGCAACAGCGATTCGGGCGCTTTCTGCTGCTGGCTGAACGCCGGCACGCCGATCGCGGCGAGCAGCGCCGCGGCGATCGCGAGCCGGGACGCCCTAGTTGGCGAGGTTTTCAAGCGCGACCGCCTTCTCCATGCGCACCGGCTCCTTGACGGTGTTGCGGCCGGCCAGCGCGAACATGCCGCCCACCAGAACCACCAGAATCACGAGCAACACGACAAGCATACGCGGCATGAAAAACAGTCCATTCCTTGAGCGGTACGGGCCTTTTGCCCGAGACGGGTCCTCGCTGTATAGCCCTTCGCACGATGTTACAAACGCATGCGCAATTGAACAGCTGGACCGGCAAGCCGATCGTATTGGTGGGGCTGATGGGTGCCGGCAAAACCACGGTGGGGCGCCGCCTCGCCCAGCGCCTGCGGCTGCCCTTCGTCGATGCCGATGCGGAAATCGAATCGGCGGCGGGCATGTCGGTCTCGGACATCTTCGCCAAATTCGGCGAACCGCATTTCCGCGACGGCGAACGGCGGGTGATCGCCCGGCTGGTCGACGGCACGCCCAAGGTGATCGCCACCGGCGGCGGCGCGTTCATCAACGACGAGACGCGGGCGCTGATCCTCGACCAGGCGATTTCGATCTGGCTCGATGCCGAGCCTTCGGTGCTGGCGGACCGGGTGCGGCGGCGGGATACGCGCCCGCTACTCCGCGGCAAGGACCCGCTGGCGACGCTGACCGAGCTCGCCAGGGCACGAAACCCGTTTTACGCGCTTGCGCAGATCCGCGTCTCCAGCGTAGCCGCACCGCACGAAACCACCGTCGAAGCGATCCTGAAGGCCCTGCGCAAGTGACCACCATCCCCGTAGCCCTGGGCGCACGCAGCTATGACGTGCGCATCGAACCCGGCTTGCTCGCGCGTGCCGGCGAAGTCCTCGCCCCGCTGTCGCGCGGTCGTGCGATGCCGATCATCACCGACACCAACCTGTCGGCGCATTGCGAGACGCTGGTCGCGAGCCTCGCCGCGGCGGGTGTGAGCGCGCCGGTGCTGACGCTCCCGGCGGGCGAAAGCACCAAGAGCTGGGCACAACTCGAATCGGTGACCGACTGGCTGCTCGAACAGGGCGTGGTCCGCAGCGATCACGTGATCGCGCTGGGCGGCGGCGTGATCGGCGATCTGGTCGGCTTCGCGACGAGCATCCTCAAGCGCGGCTGCAACTTCGTCCAGATCCCCACCACGCTGCTGGCGCAGGTCGACAGCTCCGTGGGCGGCAAGACAGCGATCAATTCCAGGGCGGGCAAGAACCTGATCGGCGCATTCCACCAGCCCTCGGTGGTGCTGATCGACCCGCAGGTGCTCGACAGCCTGCCCCAGCGCGAGCTGCGCGCGGGCTATGCCGAAGTGGCGAAATACGGGCTGATCGACGATGCCGGGTTCTTCGCCTGGTGCGAGGCCAATGCCGCCGCGCTGTTCGCGGGCGATCCGGCGGCGCGAGCGCATGCGATCGGCCATTCGGTAGCCGCCAAGGCGCGGATCGTCGCCGCTGACGAGCGCGAGACGACCGGCACGCGGGCACTGCTCAACCTGGGCCATACCTTCGGGCATGCGCTGGAGGCCGAGACCGGCTTCTCCGACAAGCTGCTCCACGGCGAGGCGGTAGCGGCGGGTATGGCGCTCGCCTTCGCCTTCTCGGCGGAGATGGGCCTGTGCCCGGCGGAGGACGCCGAGCGCGTGGCGGCACATCTGCAGTCGGTGGGGCTGCCGGACGGGCTTGCCGCGGCGGGCGTAACAGCGGACGGCGCGACGCTGGTCGGGCACATGCTCCACGACAAGAAGATGGAGGGCAGCACCCTGCCCTTCCTGCTCGCCCGCGGCCTCGGGCGGACCTATCTCGACAAGACCGTGGACCTGACCAAGGTCGCGGCCTTCCTGGACACGCAGCGCCCCTGAATTCCTCCCCGGTACGGGGAGGGGGACCAAGACGCGCAGCGGCTTGGTGGAGGGGCCGCCGCGCCAGCGGCGGGGTTCCCGCGGGTGGAGCGCGCCCCGCGCCTGACGGCGCGGCCCCTCCACCCCGCGGCTACGCCGCGCGGTCCCCCTCCCCGTACCGGGAAGGATTTTAGCGGCGCCCTCGCTCGATCACCGCCGTCACCAGCGCGATGCGCTCCACATCCGCATAGGCTGCCGTCTCCAGCTCCTCGCCGAACACATCGGGGTCGATCTCTTCGTAGCGTAGCCGGCAGCCTTCCGCTGCGGCGAGCTGCATGAGCCGATCGTGCAACCCGTCCGCCCCGCGCACGATCGCGCTGCCGGTGTAGAGCAGGAACCGCCCGCCCGCGGCCAACCGCGGCACCGCCTCGCACGCCATCGCCAGCGCCACGCCGGCGCCGTGCAGATCCCCGCCGTCGCGATAGGCACGGCCGGCGGGATCGATGATGTAGGGCGGGTTGGCCAGCACCAGATCGAGTTCGCCCGTGATACCGGACAGATCTTCGCCCTCCACGAACCGCGCCTCGATGCCCGCCGCCCGTGCATTCACCCGCGCCAGCCGCAGCGCCGCCGGGTTGATGTCGGTCATCACGATGTCGACCTTCGGGCAGCGATGTGCGGCGGCGATTGCTCCCGCCCCAGCGCCCGTGCCGATATCGACCAGCGTCGAACCTTCGCGCTCGGGACACCGCCTTAGCTCGTTGGCGATGAAGCGGGTGAAGCGGTAGCTGTCCGGCCCGAAGAACACCGCATCGGTGTCGTCGGTCGGATAGGCGGAATGTACCAGCAGGTCGGGACCCAGCGTCGAGACGCGGACCTTGCTGCGCAGAAGCGCGCCCGCCCCCTCGATCAGCCCAGCCGCCTCCAGCGCCTCCAGCAGCGATGCGTCGAGCAGATCACGCGCAAAGGGCAGGCTCCAGCCGAAGACGTCGCGCAGGTCGGTGGCGCGCTGCCGGTCTGCCCGGGCGAGCACCCGCGCATGGGTGGCGGGCGTCGGGGTGATGAAGTGGTAGTCCTGCTGCTTGAGGTAAGCGATCAGGTCGCCCAACACGGTCGCCTCGTCCTCCGCCGCCACCGGCCGCTCCGCCACCATCGTTACCATGCGTACCCCCTGAATATCGTTGCGCATCAACGTTACGGGTTCGCAGAGGGTCCGGCGCCATGTGATTGATCCATGGCAAGCGCTTGCCCCCCGCCGCCCCAAGGCCTAGCTCCGTGCCATGCGCATTCTAGCTCTCGCCCTCGCCGCTTCGACCATGCTCGTCTCCCCCGCCTTCGCCCAGCAGACCGCCCCCGCGCCGATCCTCACCACGCCCGAGGCGAAGGACGTGTGGACCTATGCGAAGCCCGAAGTCGCCCGCGTCACCCATGTCGCGCTCGACCTGAAAGCGGATTTCGCGCGCAAGACGCTCAGCGGTACCGCGACGCTCGACATCCTCGCCGCGGCGAACGCGACCGAGATCGTGCTCGACGACGACGGGCTCGTCATCGCCAAGGTGACCGACGCCACCGGCAAACCGCTGCCCTTCGCGATCGGCGCGGCCAAGCCCGATCTCGGGGCGCCGCTGACGGTGCAGCTGCAGGGCGCGCGCAGGATCGTGCTTCACTATGCGACTGCGCCCGGTGCCTCGGCGCTGCAATGGCTCGCGCCCGCGCTCACCGCGGGCAAGAAGAAACCCTACCTGTTCAGCCAGGGCCAGCCGATCAACAACCGCAGCTGGATCCCCACCCAGGACAGCCCCGGCATCCGCCAGACCTGGTCCACCACGCTCACCGTCCCCGCCGATCTCGTCGCGGTGGCGAGCGGTACGCGGCTCGACGGCGCCAAGGGCGTACCGGCGGCCAAGGGCTGGCACAGCTTCCGCTTCCGCATGGACAAGCCGGTGCCGCCGTACCTGATCGCCTTCGCGGTCGGCGACCTCGCCTTCCAGCCCGTCGGCCCGCGCGCCGGCGTGTGGACCGAGCCGAGCATGCTCGCCGCCGCCGCGAAGGAGGTCGCCGATGTCGAGAAGATGATCGACGCGGCGCAGGCGCTCTACGGCCCCTATCGCTGGGGCCGCTACGACATGCTCGTCCTACCGCCGAGCTTCCCCTATGGTGGCATGGAGAACCCCACCCTCACCTTCCTGACGCCGACGATCCTCACCGGCGACCGCTCGAACGTCGACGTGGTGGCGCACGAGCTTGCGCATAGCTGGTCGGGCAATCTCGTCACCAACGCGACCTGGTCGGATTCGTGGCTCAACGAGGGGTTCACGACCTATTTCGAGAACCGCATCATGGAGGCGGTGTACGGCAAGGAGCGCGCCGCGACCGACGCCGATCTGGAATGGGACGGCCTCCAGAAGGACATCGCCGATGCCGGCGGCATGGAGGCGCCGACGACGCGGCTGCACGGCGATCCCGGCGCGACCTTCGGCCAGCTCGACTATTTCAAGGGCTCCACCTTCCTGCGCACGATCGAGCGAACGGTGGGCCGTACACGCTGGGACGTGTATCTGCGCGGCTATTTCGACCGCCACGCCTTCCAGCCGCAGACCACCGCGGGCTTCCTGGCGGACCTGCGCGCCAACCTGGTGAAGGGCGATGCCGGGCTCGAGGCCAATCTCCAGCTCGACAAATGGGCCTATGCCGCCGGGCTGCCGAACAACGCGGTGCACGTCCAGTCGGCGACGCTGAAGGCGGTCGATGCCGCGCTCGCCGCGGTGAACGCCGGTGGGCCGATCTCGGCGGTGCATCCGCAGGGCTGGGCGACCCAGCAATGGCTGCGCTTCCTCAACGGCCTGAACCGCCAGCAGACGCCGGCGCGGCTCAAGGAGCTGGACGAGACGCTGGGGCTGTCGGCGTCGAACAACGCCTATGTCCGCTCGGCCTGGGGCGAGCTGGCGATCGCCAACCGCTATGATCCGGCCGTGCCGAGCATCGAAAAGCTGGTCGGCAGCGTCGGCCGCGGGCTGCTCATCTACCCGATCTACAAGGACCTGATGGCGCAGGGCGACTGGGGCAAGCCGATCGCGCGGCGCTTCTACGAGGCCTCGAAGGCGAGCTACCACCCCACCGTCGCGGCGGGCGTGGCCAAGATCGTCGGGGCGGAGTGATCCCATGCCGCGCGGCGTCGCCAAGCGGGATCTGCCCACCAAGACCTGCCCGGTCTGCCAGCGCCCCTTCGCCTGGCGGAAGAAGTGGGAGCGGGACTGGGCGAATGTCGTCTACTGCTCCGACAGGTGCAGGCGCACGCGCCCGGCCGGCACCGACAGCTGAGCCAGGATCGCTCGACAGCGTCGAACGATCCTGGCTCGCCACGCGTCTTATTTGGCGATGACGACCGACCCGGCGAAGTCCGGCAGCGGCACGAAGCTGGCGCCCCTCTCCTCGACGAATTCGTCGACGGCCTTGCGCACGCCCAGGTAGCGAACGTTGTTGTAATCGTGGACGAAGATGAAACCGCCCGCGCTCAACCGCTCGTAGAACCAGTGCAGACCCGCCCGGATGGGGTCGTAGAGGTCGACGTCGAGGCTGACGAATGCGAAGGTTTCTTCGAGGCCGGCCGCGGTGTCCGGGAAGAAGCCCTGCATCACGCGGGCCTGCTCCCGGTGCGGCAGCTTGCCCAGGACGAGGTCGACGCTGGTATTTTCGAAATCGCCGGTCACCGCCCCCGACAAGCCGTTGTCACGTTCGGCCCCGAGGTCCTGCGCTGCGAATCCGGTAAAGGTATCGAACAGATACAGCGTCCGGTCGGGGAACAGGCGATTGATCAGTTGGGCCTGGTAGCCGCGGTATACGCCAAGCTCTGCAACTGCGCCCTGTACATCACGATCCCGAATTTGGCGTGCAGCAAGCGCAAATGCCTTGTTGCGCACGAAATCCGCTGCTTCCCCCTCCCCTGAATCCACCCGCTCGACCGCTGCGGTTCGGTCCAGATACATGGTCGCCAGGCCAATCGGTGCAATGGGTACGCCGATCTTGTTCAGCAGCGCAATGTCGCGATTGGCCTCCGAAGCCAAGGTAGCACTATAGCTTGGATAAAATGCAACGATTCGATCGAAGGAAATTTCCCGGTCAATTAACTGCTGGCGTATTCCATCCACATCCCGCGCCGCGATGACTATGTAATCCGCACCGCAATCAGCGATTTCCTCCGGAGGCAGGACCATACGCCCATCAACCTGGCGACCATGCTTGGCCGAATCGTTGTCGAAAAGCCCGACGATTTCAACATCACTGGGAACGATGCTTAAAAAATCTTTGGCGGCACTTCCGATACCAAAAACAGCAATTTTCATAATCGTGCAGCCCCTCTCCATCGCATACATCGCGATCGACGCAGACCGACACTTGATGAAATATGTTGAAATATCAATGGTTAGTTCGTTACACCTGCAGCACGAAATAGATCGGCTAAAATCCCATTAACCTTTGATAGCCTGCTAATTACCGCCTTGATCATAGAGGCACTGTGGCGGGGATAGCCTTGTTTTCAGAATCCCCCTCACGCGACGCCGAGAAACTGCTGCATTTCGCTCACTGGTAGCGCAGCATTTTGCCGAAGCCTGTGTTGCTTGCGGCCATCTTGATCAGCTTGCGCAGATAGGTTTTCACCTCGCGCTCGAACCGCTGCTCGCTACGCACCCCGGCACGGTAGAAGTCGTCCTTCGCCAGCAGCGCCTTGAGTGCCTCGCCGAGCCGCGCCTGGTCCTCGATCGCGTCGCTGTGCCGCAATTGCTCGCACACCCATTCCTCGGCGGCGGCCTTGTCATAGTCGTCCTCGCGGTCGCGGCCGTAGCGATCCGCGACGTCCTGGTCCGAGCGGGCGGCCTTGATGCGGCGCTCGAGCCAGAGGCGGACCTGCGCCGGATCCCACGGCGCCTGCGGGGCGCTCATTTCGTCACCTTCGAGGCGAGCACCCAGGCCAGCCACAGCCAACCCGCGATCAACGCCGCCCCGCCGATCGGCGTCACCGCGCCAAGCCAGCGCGGCAAGCCCAGCGCCATCAGGTAGAGCGTGCCGGCGAAGACGAACCCGCCGCCGACGAACAGCGCCGCAGGCCCACGCGCGCCGAGCTGCAGCGCGACGAGCGCCGCGACCGCGTGCACCAGTTGATAGTGCCCGCCGGTCTTGAGCCACTCGACCGCCTGCCCCTGCGCGCCGTGCGCACCGAAGGCACCCGCCGCCACCGCCATCGCGCCCGAGAGCGCCGCCAGCACCGCGATCCAGTTCATGCGCCCGCTCCCCGATCAACCATCGCCGCGATCCTGCCCCGCCGCGGCTGCGGCCGCCCCCTGGCTGAACAGGCCGTCACGCCCGGCATAGAGGTCGCCGGTTTCCTTCTGCGCCTTCAGCCGAGCGATATCGGTCCGGCGATATTCGGCCTCGGTCCGGTCGATCTCGGCACCGTCGACGCCGACGGCGTCCATCGCGCGCCGCGCCATCACGATCGCGCTCTCCAGCACCTCGCGCACGATCCCGGCCAACGGCGCACCCTTGAGCTTTATCACGCTGCGGCGATCATAGGCGCGCACGAAGATGCTCGCATTCGGGAAGGCGGCATGCACGCCCTCCACCACCTCGGTGTCCATCGCGTCGCCGTCCTGGCAGAACAGGATCAGCTCGGCCTCCGCTGCGCCGGCCTGACGAAGCAGATCGATGCGGGTGCCGTCGCCATAATAGACCTTCATGCCGAAGCTGCCGGCGGTCTCGATCATCTCCACGTCGCGGTCGATGATCGTCACGGGAATTCCTTGCGCGATCAGCATCTGCGCTACCGTCTGGCCGAAGCGGCCATAGCCGACGACCACGGCATTGGCGCCTTCCTGGCGCGGCCCATCGGGCGTCGCACCAGCCTTGACCGGCTCCGCACGCAGCCGCCTGGTGGCCATCATCAGGAACGGCGTGGTCGCCATCGAGAGCGTGACGATCGCGCTGAACACGCTGGCAGCCTGCGGTTCGATCAGGAGCGCCTTCTGCGCCTGGGCGAACAGCACGAAGCCGAACTCACCACCCTGGGACAGCAGCACGCCCAGCGCGAACGCGCCGCGCGGCTTCATCCCGAACAGGAGCGCGAGTCCCATGATCAGCGCGGCCTTGGCGGCGATCAGCGCCAGCGCCATGCCCGCGACGAAGAAGGGCCGCTCGGCGATGGCGTGGAGGTCGAGCGTCATGCCCACCGCGACGAAGAACAGCCCGAGCAGGATCGCGCGAAACGGCTCGACATCGGCCTCGATCTCGTGGCGGAAGGGCGAGTCCGCGAGCATCACGCCCGCGATGAATGCGCCGAGCGCGGCGGAGAGGCCCAGCGCCTCCATTACTGCGGCGCTGGCGATCACGGTCAGCAGCCCGGCGAAGACGAACATCTCGCGCTCGTCGAGATTGCCGATCAGCCGGAACAGCGGGCGCAGCAGGAAGCGTCCCGCCACCACCAGCCCGACGATCGCGCCGACGGTGTAGAGCCCGAGCAGCCACCCCGGCGGCCCGCCCTGGTCGGCCGGGTTGCGCGACAATGCCGCGACGATCGTGATCAGCGGCACGATCGACAGGTCCTGGAACAGCAGGATCGCGAAGGCGCGCTCGCCGAAGGGGGTGCGAAGGCGACCGGCGGATTGCAGCAGCGGCAGCACCTGCGCGGTCGACGACAGCCCCATCGGCAGGCCCAGCGACAGCGCCGCCGCCAGCGTGGAGCCCGTCACCGCCCACACGATCGCCGCGATCGCGATGCCGCACAGGGCAACCTGCAGGAAGCCGAGACCGAAGATGTCGCGCCGCATGCGCCACAGACGCGTCGGGCTCAGTTCGAGCCCGACGAGAAACAGCAGGAGCGCGATGCCGAGCTCGGCGATGCCCATCTTGCCCTCGGCGTCACCGACCAGCCGCAGCACATGCGGCCCCACCAGCGCGCCGGCAACGAGGAAGCCAAGCGTCGCACCGAGTCCGAGCCGCCGGAACAGCAGCACGAAGAACAGCGCGAAGCCCAGCATCGGCACCGCATCCGCGAGCACCGAGCCGTCCGAAGCATGCTCCATCAGACCCGGGCCTCCGCCGCCTGTGCCGCCGCCTCGGCCGCGGCCTCGAAGGCGAGCCGGATCGAGGCGTGGCGGCCGCGGTGCGGCAGCGCGGGGACGAACAGTTCCATGCCGGGCCAGTCGGGGAGCGCATCGCGTTCCCCGGCGAGCCAGGCAGTGAGTTGGTCGCGCGCAGTAGAGAGTTCGGCGGGCGTGCGGCCGAGCACCGCCTCCCCCATCAGCGCCGCCGAGGCCTGGCCCAGCGCACAAGCGCGGACCAGCATGCCGACCTCCGCCACCTTGCCGGCTTCATCGACGGCGATGTCGACGGTGACCCGGCTGCCGCACACCGGCGAACGTTTCTCGGACGTGCCGCCGGGCCGTTCCAGCCGTTCATGGTGCGGGATCGCGGCCGCGAGGCGCAGGATTTCCATATTGTAGAGCGGGGCGTTCATGCCCTTTGATCTAGGATAGCCGTCCCGCAGTTGCGAGCGCCAATTGCCCGCCTATCGTATGGGTTGCACGGGCGGCGCACGCATGTCGCCAGACTCGATCCTCCCTTGCAGGGGAGGTGGCGCGCAGCGCCGGAGGGGTGTCACCGCTTCGATAGAGCCCTGCCGCTGCAACGGGGACACCCCTCCGTCAGGCCTTCGGCCTGCCACCTCCCCTTGCAGGGGAGGATAGTAGGTCAATCCACCTTGCGCTTGCGCGGCCGGACCTCGTCGCTACCCTCTGCCCCCGTGCTCGCATTGTCCCCGCCGAACACCGGCTCGCCCTTGCGGCGACGGTCGACGAAATCGCCGATCGCCGCGCTGGTGGTGTCGAGCAGCGGATAGGTAACGGACCTGGTGATCCATTTCGGCCGATGCGCCCGCCCGCCTTCGAACGTGTCGAGCACCAGCATCAGCACCAAAAAGCCCATGCTGACCAGGATCAGCCCCTTGGCGACACCGAAGCCGACGCCCAGTGCGCGGTCGATCGGCCCGAGCACCGAGTTGCGCATCTGACCGCCCAGCGTGTTGGCGATCAGTCGCCCGCCGAAATAGCTGATCCCGGCGAGCAGCGCGAACGCCAGCACCGCCGCCCCGCCCGCGGTGCCGATCATCGGCGCGAGCAATGCGGTAAAACCGGCATGGAAGAACTTCACTGCCACCACGACGAGGATCCAGGCGAGGAAGGCAAGCACCTCCGTGGTGAAGCCGCGCAGGAAGCCGAGAATGGCCGCGCCTGCAATGATGAGAAGCGTGACGATGTCGAGCCCGGTCATGCCCGCTCCATAGCAGCCTCCCGCACCGGGAAAAGAGGCTGCGTGCGGGTGCGGGCGCCGCGCGCCCCGTTCCCTTTTCGTTTCCGTCGCGCTACAGCACCGCCATGGCAAAACTCCAGAAGCGCTATGTGTGCCAGGCCTGCGGCTCGGTGACCTCGAAATGGGCGGGGCAATGTGCCGATTGCGCGGAATGGAACACGCTGGTCGAGGAAGCCTCCGGCCCCGCCACGCCGTTCCAGGCCAAGCATCACCTGCAATCGGGCGGGCGAATGATCCTGCTCTCGGGGCTCGACGCCGAAGTGACGCTGCCGGAGCGGATGCCGAGCGGCATCGCCGAATTCGATCGCGCGCTGGGCGGCGGCTTCGTCGAGGGCTCCGCCACGCTGATCGGCGGCGATCCGGGCATCGGCAAGTCGACGCTGCTGCTCCAGGCGGCCGCCAAGATCGCCAGCCGTGGGCTCTCGGTCGCCTATGTCTCGGGCGAGGAAGCGGCCGACCAGGTGCGGCTGCGCGCGCGGCGACTGGGGCTCGGCCAGTCCCCGGTGCAGCTCGCCGCCGCGACGTCGGTGCGCGACATCCTGACGACGCTGAGCATGGCCACCCCGCCCGACCTGCTGATCATCGATTCGATCCAGACGATGCATTCGGACCTGATCGAAGGCGCGCCCGGCACCGTCAGCCAGGTCCGTGCCAGCGCGCAGGAACTGATCCGCTTCGCCAAGGAGCGCGGCACCGCGCTGGTGATGGTGGGCCATGTCACCAAGGACGGCTCGATCGCCGGCCCGCGCGTGCTGGAGCACATGGTCGACACCGTGCTGGCCTTCGAGGGCGAGCGCAGCCACCTCTACCGCATCCTGCGTGCGGTGAAGAACCGTTTCGGCGGCACCGACGAGATCGGGGTCTTCTCGATGCAGACCGAGGGGCTGGCCGAAGTCGCCAACCCCTCTTCGCTGTTCCTTACCCAGCGCGACGAGAACGTCACCGGCACCGTCGTCTTCCCCGCGCTGGAGGGAACGCGGCCGGTGCTGGTCGAGGTACAGGCGCTCACCGTGCGGCTGGCCTCGGGCGCCACGCCGCGGCGATCGGTGGTGGGCTGGGACTCGCCGCGCCTCTCGATGGTGCTGGCGGTGCTGGAGGCGCGCTGCGGGCTCAGCTTCTCGGCGTGCGAAGTCTATCTCAACATCGCCGGCGGCTACCGCGTTCAGGATCCTGCGGCCGATCTGGCAGTAGCGGCGGCATTGGTGTCGGCACTGTCCGAGCGCCCGATTCCCGCCGACGCCGTGGTGTTCGGCGAGATCGCGCTGTCGGGCGAGATCCGTCCGGTTGCCCATGCGGCGCTTCGGATGCGCGAATCCGCCAAATTGGGGTTCGAGCGCGCGCTGGCCCCTGCGGCACCGCACACAAAAGCTGGTGAACCCTTGCCATTGCGTGTATCGGATTACAGGAATCTCAATAGCTTGGTCGATCAGCTCTTGGGTAAATAGCTCCATATCTGCATAAATGCGTAATTATGCTGGTGCAGGCATGGCCGTTTTGATACAGCTGGGAACAGATCGGGGATGCGGCAGCTCGTTATGGTGTTGCCGTCATGGCTCGAAGGAACTATTTAGCTGCTACTTGGTTCATTGTCGTTAATATTTGCCGCGTTTGCAAAAGAGTTAAGGGGGCTCTTCGCAAATGCGAGCAACAGGGGGTGGGAGCAGTAACTTGAAGACAGGGAAGGAAACCTTCGGATCACGTGCGCTTCGCAGGCTAAGCGCTTCCGCAGCCACCATTTCGCTTCTTTCGGCGACCTCCGCCGGGATCGCGGTGCCCGTGGTTGCTGCCGCAGTGCAAGATGCCTCGAAAGCGCTTTCGGTCCTGTCGGCACGCTCGCCTGGCGTACGCGAAGCGGGCGCCCACAGTGTGAAGGGCAAGCGGAAGTATAGTCGAGTCGCGAAGGGCCCGCGTGAAGGGATGACGCCCGACTCGCTGGCCAAGAACGGCGTAGCGACTCCCAAGGCGTTCGACCTCTCTGCCGATCAGGCGCCAATCCCGGCATCGCTGCCGCTACCGTCAGACGCGCCGATTGATCTGGCGGGCCTGCCCTCGAGCTTCGACTCGCTGTCGCCGTTCGCCGATGTCGGGACCGCACCGGGCCCGGCAAGCTTCACGGGCAATTCGCTTCCGCCCAGCGGCTTTGGCGGTCCCGGTGGCGCGCCGCCGCTCGGCATCCAAACGCCGACGCCGTCGCCCACTCCGACTCCGACGCCGGCCCCGACGCCGACGCCGACGCCGGCCCCCACGCCGACGCCAACTCCCACGCCGCCGCCGCCACCGCCGCCGACGCCCACGCCGACCCCCTCTTCCCCGGTTCCGGAACCGGCGGAGTGGCTGATGCTGGTTACCGCGTTCGGACTGATCGGTGCCGAGATGCGGCGGCGAAACCGGATCGAAGCCAAGGCCTGATGCGCGGTCGATCGAAGCTCGGTATCTGGATCTCGCTGGGCGCGGCTTCGCTGTTGCTCGTCACGCTGGCCGCCAAGGCGTTCGTCCCGCGGTACGTCAAGCAGGATAGCCCAGCGGGCCGCATGATCCCGGCCTTGAATACCGAGCGCATTCGGTTCTCCGATGGGGACCAGCAGCAGTTGCGGATTGGGGACGGCAGCACGCGGGTGATCCGCAGCCTGCTGCGGGTGCCGGATCACATGCAGTTCGGCGAGTTTGCCTGGAACGATCATGGCGTTCCCCCGGGGAGGATCTGGCTGCGCATCGACCTGACACGCCAGATCCTCTCGGTGTTTCGCGGTGAGGACGAGATTGCCACCAGCGTGATCCTCTACGGCCAGGACGAGACGCCGACGCCGATCGGCAACTTCCCGATCCGGGGGATGGAGAAGAACCATCGCTCGAATACCTATGACGCGATGATGCCCTACACGCTGTGGCTGACCAGCGACGGCGTCGCGATCCACGGCAGCAACGTCCGCCAGGGGCTGGCGACGCATGGCTGCATCGGCGTGCCGCAGGATTTCGCACAGCGACTGTTCGGCGTGGTCAAGCGCGGCGACCTGGTAACCGTGGTGCGCTGATCGCGGCCTGTACGGTCGAGGAGGAACGCAATCGCGACGCGCGTCGGGCTCGTGCCCGACGTGCAGCGGTGGGGTACCCCAGATCAAATCGACTGCCCGATTAGAAAAGCGCTTCCGGCCGTGGAAGGATCACGCAACGTCCGTGCATCGACAAAGCGCCTTCCATCACGTCCATGGCCGCGCTCGCTTCGCCTGTCGCAGTCGTAGCAACGAGATCACGGCGTGCTCCGTCCATGACGTCGGTCACCATGAATTTGTCGACATGCAATTCTCGACCTGCCGGGGCGCCAAAAACAAATGGCGCTGCATCTCTCGACCGACGCTGAAGGACAGCGTCACCTTGCGCTACAGGCACTGCGACCGGCGGAGGCAATTGGCGGCAAGGACCAAGCTGATCGCGTTGCTCGAGCGCCTTCTCGCCGCCTCCCGGATCAAAGAAGAAGAGCAGCCGATCACCGGTGGCATCGCCTTCTTTAGCACCCAGCCGGCCTGGTCCGACTATCTGTTCTACAGCGACACCTTCGTGCAGCCGAACGGGCTTCCGGACGCTCCCCGCGCTGTCAGGAAGATGCCGAGCGCGAAGCCGATATTGCGCTGATGCCCGGCGCCCGCCTGCGTCCGACAAAGACCGACGGCAATCGTCAACGCAAGGAAGCCCGAACGTCTATTCCGAGTATCGCAGCCAAAGATGCGAGCGCCCGGCGATCGCTTCGATAACGCGCGGCCGCATCGCACCCCACGCCGCGTCACCAACATTGTATAGCAATCTGAAATCGTCGGCGATTATGGCCGCTGCCGTTTCGTCGGGCAGCGTTTCTCGCCAAAAGCCCAGATACAACGCGCCCATGCCAATCAGATCATAGCCGTGCGCCGTATGGAAATGCCGGATGACTGCCAGATTGAGCGGCGGGCTGAGGTCGCACGAAAAATAGCCGTTGGGGAACGCAGCAAAAGCCGCTTCGCCGCTGCTCGCGGGTACGAGGACAGCGAAGACAACCTTTTCGAGCAGGGTCAGCGGATCGCGCTGGAACCCACACCATTTGTCCAGAGCGCTATCGTCGATCCCAAGGCCAAAACCGCAGGCATCCTCAAAGCCTGTGCCATCAGCAAGCCGATCGAGGCTCCGCATGCGAAAAGACAGCCGCTCTTTCGCCGTGAACCTCGTCCAATATTCCTCGATGTCGAACCCCTCTTCATACTCCCCGCTTCGAATTACGGAGTTCTTGTCTTCCAGATCCAGGCTCATCTCCGTGTGCATGGAGGTGTAGCTAGCCTGCCACGGTTCATCGAGCGAAAGCAGAGGCCAGGCATCGGGATTCTCCCGGATGAACTTCCGCCGAGCCTCGATCAATTCGACAAAGTTCTGCACGTCGCGAATTTCATATTCGCTACAGAGGCCTTGCGTGAGATTGTCGTCATCGCGACCGATAAACCGAACGTCCACATCACCTCCCCTTCCCATCGCAGCGCAGCCAAAAATCAGCCCGATCACGCCGTGTCTTCCGGTGCTGCGACAAATCCGACGCCCATCTCGCAGCTGTCCGGACGAAATTCGCTTGGCACATGATCGCGCCGCTGCTTGCGAACCGACCGCATGCCGCGTCCTGCGTCGGCAACCTGCAACGCTGAACGGCGCCTTGGGCCCCTGCGACCCGGCGCACCCTGCGCGCGCCTGACCGGACGCTGCGGGCCGCGCGCCACCGCTGTCGCTCCAGCGCCGCGCTTACCGCCCCTCGTTCTGCGCCAGCGTGGCGTAGACCGACATGCCGTTGCGGGTGCGGCTCACGTCGATCACGCACATATGCCCATAGGCGCTGTGGCTGCCGCAGCCGACCCCGGCATAGCGCAGCTCGCGGTTGAACAGCAGCTCGCGGTGGCCGCGATCCGGCACGCCATCGTCGATCACGAGCTGCCGCACCACTTCGTCGGCATCGGCATAGCCATAGGAGATGTCCTCCCCCACCAGCCGGCCGCCGCCGCGGCGCTGCACCCGGTCGCCGGGCGAAGCGCCGTCGGGCGAAAAATGGCCGCGGGTGCCGAGCGCGCCCTGCATCACGGCATGGTCCCGCGCCGCGAGGCCCAGCAACTCCGCCCGGCTCAGCGGTGGCAGCGGCGCCTGGAGTTCGAGGAAGGCGATCGCCTCTTCGACGGCGTCGACGCCTTCGCGCGTGACCAGCCCGCGCGGCCGATCCGGCAGGTACAGGGTGTTGCCGCGAAAATGCGGTCGCAGCTGACGAAGGCGGTCGGCATAGGCGGCAGGATTCTCGCGGAGATGGTTGATCCGATCGAGCACCTGGTCTTCAAGGCTCGGCGAATCATTTGCCGCGCACAGCAGCAATCCAGCCACAGACAAGATACCGCAACAAAGCAAACGCACAGAAGACACAACAGGCTCCGCACCAACCGGCTGTTGTCAGCCGAACAAGTGCAGTTCTTCTGTCGCAGATGGTGGAAATATCTGGTTCAGCACTATAGTTATCGGGTAAGGATAAGCGCTCGTTAACTATAGATTCTCGCCCGTTTACGGGTAAGTAGGAAGATCGTTACGGTATTTCACCGATCCCCGAAAAGTCGCGTAAATCGCCGCCGCACTGGCCCAGCCGGATCCACGATGGCACAGCCTGTCACATGCCGGCTCCGATCCTCACCCCGCTGCAGCCCCGCCACCTTCCCCAGGCGCTTGCCCTGCAGGCACAGGCTTATCCCGCCTTCCTCGTCGAACCTGAGCCCGCCTTTGCCAGCCGACTCCATGTTGCCACGCCGTTCAACCTGGCGGCCGAGCACGGGGGCATCCTGCTCGCCTATCTGCTGGCGCATGGCTGGACGCGCGAATCGCCGCCGTCGGTGGGCGCGGTGCTCGATCCCACGACGCACGGCGACACGCTGTACCTGCACGACCTCGCCGTGTCGGCGGCAGCCCGCGGGACCGGCATCGGTCGCCTGCTGGTCGAGGCGGCCTTCAGGGACGCGGTTGCCGTGGGCCTCACCCGTGCCGAACTGATCGCGATCGACGGCGCCGCGGACTATTGGCGTCGGCTGGGTTTCGAGTCCGGCAGCCCCTCCGCCGCCCTCGCCGCCAAGGTGGCGCAGTACGGCCCGGCGGCGCAGTGGATGTGGCGCGCTTTGTAGGGCCAGACCCATGGATTCGGCGCGAGGGCGCCGCTAGGCTGGACTATCAACCATCTCCGGGGGGACCCTTTTCTTGCGCCACAGTACCCTGATCGCCGCATCTGTCGCCGCCCTGCTCCTCGCCCCGCAGGCACAAGCGCAGGACAAGAAGGCCGACGCCGCCGCCGAAAAGAGCGACGACAAGGCCGGCAAGACCGACCTGCCGCCGCTGCCCGACGACAAGACGATCGCGCAGACCGCGGTGATCGGCGGCAAGCCGATCCGCTATCAGGCGACCGTGGGCAAGCTGCCGGTCTATGACGCCAAGGGGAAGAAGATCGGCGAGGTGGTCTACACCGCCTATGTCGTGCCCGGCGGCGGCGCGCAGCGGCCGGTGACCTTCGCGTTCAATGGCGGCCCCGGCGCGTCGTCAGTCTATCTCAACCTCGGCGCGGTGGGTCCCAAGCGTGTCCAGTTCGGCGACAAGGGCGATGCGCCGTCCGATGCCCCGCTGCTCGTCGACAATCCGGCCAGCTGGCTCGACATGACCGACCTGGTGTTCATCGACCCCATCGGCACCGGCTTCAGCCGCAGCCTGGTCGACGAAGACGCGACCAAGAAGGCGTTCTACGCCAACGAGCCGGACATCAAGTACCTGTCGCGCATCGTCTATGACTGGCTGGTCAAGAACGAACGGCTGCGCTCGCCCAAGTTCGTGATGGGCGAAAGCTATGGCGGCTATCGCGCGCCGCGCATCGCCTATGAACTGCAGACCCAGCTGGGCGTCGGCATCAACGGCATCGTGATGGTCTCGCCCTATCTCGATCCGGCCGCGACCGCGGGATCGGATGCGCTGTCGCCGTTGCCGTGGATGATCACCCTGCCCTCGATGGCGGCAGGGCATCTCGAGCGCGCGGGCAAGCTCACGCCGCAGGCGATGGCGGGCGTGGAAGCCTATACCCGCGGCGGCTTCGCCACCGACCTGCTCGCCGGCCGCTCCGACCCGCAGGCGACCGCACGGCTGAGCGACAAGGTGACCGAGCTGACCGGCCTCGACCCGAAGCTGGTCCGTCGACTCGATGGGCGCATCGACGAGGGCACCTATCTGCGCGAAGTCCACCGCGACGACGGCAAGATCGGCAGCGTGTACGATTCGAATGTCGATGCCTTCGACCCCTTCCCCAATGCCGCCGAGCGCAAGTCGGGCGACCCGATCCTGGAAGGCATCATCGCGCCGACCACCAGCGCGATGGTCGACTTCATCACCCGCGAAGTGGGTTGGAAGACCAGCGCACGCTACAATGCGCTGTCCTTCTCGGTGAATTCGGCCTGGGACCGCGGCACGCCCGACGACGCGCCGGTGAGCGATCTGCGCAAGGCGGTGGCGAACGACCCGAAGATGGGGGTGCTGATCGTCCATGGCTATAACGACCTGTCCTGCCCCTATTTCGGATCGCGGCTGATCATCGACCAGATGCCGCGCTTCGGCGTGGAGCAGCGGGTGAAGCTGGGGGTCTATCCCGGCGGGCACATGTTCTATTCGCGCAAGGCGAGCGCGGAGGCGTTCAAGGCCGATGCGCGGGTGCTGTATACGCGGTGACGCCGACATTTAAGCCCCTCCTCCTTGGAGGAGGGGTTGGGGTGGAGGGATTCAAGACCATAAGTTGGTCTCGGTGAGACACAGTCCCACCCTGCAGGGACGGCTATCGCATAGGATAGCCAAGGTCTACGGCTTCAAAAAACCGTCGTCATTCCCGCGAAAGCGGGAATCCATTGCCCTGAGCGCCTGGGGAAAGAACCTCAGCATCAGCGCCTATGGATCCCCGCCTTCGCGGGGATGACGTCCTATTCTGGGCATGTGCGATTGCCCAGCCCATGAAGAAGACCGGCTTCAGCGCCTCACCCCGCGTCCAGCTCGCTCTCCAGCTTGAGCGCCCGGCCTCCATCTTCCTGCTCGACCAGATAGGCCGGATTGTCCTTGGTCCCGTTGCGCACGATCTTCTCGCCCTTGATCGTGCGCTGCACGCGCCGCTCGAAGCGCTCGGCCACCTTGCCGTGCGCCTGGTGACCACCCCAGTTCCAGCGCACCGCGGCGCCCTTCGCGAAATGCTTGCTCATGCGAGGCTAATCGCGCGAGCGGGCCTCACGTTCCTCGCATGGGACAAGTCGTCCGCTTGCCCGTCCCGCAACAGGCGGATAAGGCCCGAAGCCAAATGCAACCCTCCGATCTTCGCGTCGCGCTGTTCAGCGGCAATTACAATTACGTTCGCGACGGCGCGAACCAGGCGCTCAACAAGCTCGTCGGCTATCTGCTGGACCAGGGCGTGAGGGTCCGAATCTATTCGCCGACCACCGACACCCCTGCGTTCAAGCCGACCGGCGAGCTGGTGAGCGTACCCGCCTGGCCGGTGCCGGGCGGTCGCGCGGAGTACAAGTTCGCCACCGGCCTGCCCAAGAGCATCCGCGCCGATCTGGAAGCCTTCGCGCCCAACATGGTGCATGTCTCGGCGCCCGAATTCCTCTGCCACGGCGCGGTGCGCTGGGCGCGCAAGCACGACATCGCGACGCTCGCCTCGCTCCACACGCGCTTCGAGACCTACCCGGCCTATTACCATCTGGGCTTCATGGCGCCCGTGATCATCAAGCTGCTGACCCGGTTCTACAACCGTGTCGACCAGGTGGTGACACCCGGAAACTCCACCGCCGACCTCATCCGCGGCTGGGGCGTGACCACGCCGATCCGCATCTGGTCGCGCGGGGTGGATCACGATCGGTTCAACCCGGCGCGCCGCGACCTCGCCTGGCGCCGCGCACTCGGTATCGGCGACGAGGAGTTCGCCGTCGGCTTTCTGGGCCGGCTGGTGCTGGAGAAGGGCCTCGATATCTTCGCGCAGGTCTGCAACCGGCTGACCGAGCGCGGCGTGCCGCACAAGGTGCTGGTGATCGGCGAGGGCCCGGCGCGGCAATGGTTCGCCGATCAGGTGCCGGAGGCGGTGTTCACCGGCTTCCAGCGCGGCGACGATCTCGCCCGTGCGGTCGCCTCGATGGACGTGCTGTTCAATCCCTCGGTCACCGAGACCTTCGGCAACGTCACCTCGGAAGCGATGGCCTGCGGCGTGCCGATCGTCGCCGCACGCGCGACGGGTGCGATCGACCTGGTAGAGGAAGGCGTCAACGGCTTCCTGGTGCCGCCGCGCGACGTCGATGCCTATGCCGGCGCCATCGCCGGACTGATCGAGGATCCGGCGCTCGCCGCCGCCGCCGGTGCGGCCGGGCACGAAAAGGCGCAGGCCTATGTGTGGGACCGCGTGAATCACGCGGTGCTTGACAGCTATTTCGAGATTCTCGCGCGCCGCGGACGGTGAGCAGCAAGCACACGGCTCATTGCGCGACCTGCCGCAGCCATGTTTCCGTAACATCTCCGATGCATACGAGCACATGTTAGCGCAAACGTTGCCATAATTTTGGCTCCGCACACGTACATGTCCTTATGACACGAGTTTCAATGCTTTAACGCGCCCTGGCACAGTTCAACCCTAGAAACAATTGAGACAAATGGGGTTGCAATGAATACTCGTTTCCGTTTGGCGCTGGCGCTGTCCGCCGCGGCGATCGCTCTTCCCGCGCATGCCCAGCAGGCTGCTGCCGGCGCCGACGCGGCCGCTGCACACAAGAGCGACTCGGTCGAGGCCAAGCCGCAGAAGCAGGCCTTCACCACCGGCGTCGCCAAGGGTCGCGACCTGCTCGATTCGGCCATTTCGGCGAGCTCGATCGACGAGGAGCAGATCCAGAAGATCGGCACCCGCTCGATCGCCGAAGTGCTGGGCAACATGCCGGGCATCCGCGCGGAAACCGCCGGCACCGACGGCTTGACCGCCGTGACGATCCGCGGTCTGCCGATGGCGGCGGATGGCTCCAAGTTCCTGCAGATCCAGGAAGACGGCCTGCCCGTCCTGGAATTCGGCGACATCCACTTCGCCTCGACGACCGCGTTCCTGCGCACCGACCTGAGCCTGTCGCAGGTCCAGGCGATCCGCGGCGGATCGGCATCGACCTTCGCGTCGAACTCGCCGGGCGGCCTGGTCAACTTCATCTCCAAGACCGGCGAGGAAGACGGCGGCACGCTGCAGCTTTCGTCGGGCATCGACCATGAACTCGGCCGCGTCGACTTCGATTATGGCGGCCATCTGAGCAAGACGGTGCGCTTCAACGTCGGCGGGTTCTACCGCCAGGGCGAAGGCCCGCGCGCGACCGGCTATGACGCGTTCAAGGGCGGCCAGATCAAGATGAACGTCACCAAGACGTTCGGCAACGGCTATATCCGCCTGTACGGCAAGTATCTCGACGACCGCGAGCCCAATTACGCGATGGTGCCGGTGGCGGTGCGCGGCACCAATGCCGATCCCAGCTACAGCACGATCCCGGGCTTCGATCCGCGCAAGGACACGCTCTATTCGCGCTACAAGACCTCGATCCTCGCGCTAGACGGCAACAACAACGTCCAGAATCTGGATCTCCGCGAGGGCGATCGCAGCAAGGTCGCCTCGATCGGGCTGGAGGCGCAGTTCGATGTCGCGGGTTGGACGTTCAGCGATCGCATGCGCTACGCCGCGATCTCGGGCACCTATAACGAGAGCAGCTCGATGGCGCTGCTGCCCGCCGCCGCGCTCGCACCGGCCTTTGCCGGCCCTGGCGCGACGCTGCGCTATGCCACCGGCCCGAACGCCGGCAAGACGATCGCCAATCCCGCGACGCTGAACGGCAACGGTTTGCTGATGTACGGGCTGGAGATCCATTCGGACCTGGAGAAGCTCGACAACTTCACCAATGATTTCCGCGGCAGCCGCGTGTGGGGCGTCGGTGACGGCAAGCTGACCACCACCGCCGGTTTCTATGCGTCGTCGCAGGCGATGGCGCAGAATCTGGACCTGCTGAACGACGTGTTCGACATCGCCTCGGGCGGCAATTCGGCCTATGTCGATGTGCTGACCGCCGGCGGCGTGCCGGTGACCCAGGGCGGCGTGCTGAACTACGGCATCCGCGGCGGCGCGGGCTATCGCCGGCGATACGACCTGCAATATCGCGTCTTCGCGCCTTATGGCTCGGTGAACTACCAGATTGGCGCGCTCTCGGTCGGCGGCAGCCTGCGCTATGATTTCGGCAAGGTCAGCGGCACGCTGTACGGCGCCGATCTCGGCGGCGGCCGCGTCGGCGTGGCGCCGGTCGACATGAACCGCGACGGCGCGATCTCGCTGCCCGAACGCAGCGTGGCGGTGCTGCCGCTGTCGCAGCCGGGCCTGGCGGACTATAGCTACAAATACGCTTCCTACTCGGTCGGCGTGAACTATCGCATCGCCGAGCCGCTGTCGGTGTTCGCCCGCTACAGCCGCGGTGCCCGCGCCAGCGCCGAGCGCCTGTTCTTCTCGCCCGCGGTAAATCCGAATTCGGGCGAGCTGACCGATCCGGCAATGGCCTTTGGCCCGGTCAAGCAGGCCGAAGCGGGCGTCAAGTTTCGCAAGGACGGCGTGACGTTGTTCGCCACCGGCTTCTGGGCTTCGACCACCGACAAGAACCTGCAGATCGGCGCCGACGCGACCGGCCAGACCGTGGTGCTGCAGATCGATCGCGACTACAGCGCCAAGGGTGTCGAGCTCGAAGGCCTGTTCGAGCATGGACCGCTCAGCCTGCGCCTCGGCGCCACCTACACCAAGGCCAAGATCGATGCGGACAAGGCGGACAAGACGCTGGTCGGCAACACGCCGCGCCACCAGCCGGACCTGATCTTCCAGGCGACCCCGCAGTTCGAGGTGAAGCGCTTCACCATCGGCACCAACGTGATCGGCACCACCAGCAGCTTCGCGCAGGACGGCAACCTGCTCAAGCAGCCGGGCTATGCCATCGTCAGCCCGTTCGTGCAGGTCCGCCCGGTGAACGGCGTGCAGATCGGCCTCAACGTCTACAACGTGTTCGACAAGCTCGCCTTCGTCTCGGTCAACTCGGCGGCGGTCCCCGCCTCGGGTGTCGCCACCGCGCAGACGCTGACCGGCCGCACCGTCACCGCATCGGTTCGCTTCAGCTTCTGATCCGTACGGCCAAGACAAAAGGGGGCGGGAACCACGCGGTTCCCGCCCCCTTTTTCGTGGCTCACTGCCAGTCGAACGTCAGCTCGCCCTCGCGGAACGCGAAGCGGTCGAGATGCCGGGCGACGGCGCCCTTAAGCCCTTCCAGCTGCTCGGTGGACGTCGCGTCGATGCGCACCTCCAGCCCGGTCTCCGCTACGTCGAACGTCACCGCCGCATCGCCCGGATGATTGGCGCCGCGCGCGTCCTTGGGGAAGATCACGGTGCCGTTCTCGGGCGTGAAGGTCACCTGCAGGTTGTGCTGCCAGTGCTTGCACAGCTGCTGGAGATAGCGGCTGGCATGTTCGGTAGGCACCAGGGCGTGGCTGGTGAACGGGGCAATCGTCATTCTGCTCTCCTTGGCCGCGGCGGGGACGAGCCCCAGACGACGGCGTAACACCTCGATCCGGGGCATCGTTGCCTACAGCCGCTCGATCTTGCGCGCGGCTTCGTCGAGGATCTCGGCGATCGCGTGCAGGCGCTCGGGATCGACCTCCTCGTCGAACACGCTGGCGGCGAGCACGGTCTTGAGGTTGTGCATCGCCCGGCGCACCGGGCCGCCGCTGGTGCGGGCATGACGCTCGCCCAGATCCGCGAGCCGCTGGAACAGCGCGGCGACCTCGTCGGCATTCTCCGCGAGATGCGCGGTGCCGGCCTCGGTGATGGCGAACTGCTTCTTGGCGCCCTCGCTCTTGTGCTCGGCGATCAGGTCCATGTCGTCGAGCATGGTCAGCGTCGGGTATACGACGCCCGGGCTCGGCGCATAGGCGCCGTTGGAGCGCGCCTCGATCTCGCGGATCAGGTCATAGCCGTGGCGCGGCGCCTCCTCGATCAGCTTGAGCAGGATGAGGCGGAGCTCGTCGCCGCCGAACATGCGCCGGCCACGCCCGCCCCTGCCGCGCTCGCCCATGGCGAATTCAACCTCCACGCCGAAGGGAAAGCCCGCGCCCCAGCCGCCGCGTCCACGCGGTCCGCCATGGCGAGGATGATGGTGATGATGGCCGTGACGGCCGAAGTGGAAAAACATGGTGTTTTGCATCCTGTGCGAGTCTTGATGCGCACAAGATATATCTTGAAAGAGATTGTGCAAGAGGCTTTGGGGCAACTTTAGCCCCTCCTCCTCGGAGGAGGGGTTGGGGTGGAGGGATTCCAGAACCTTGGTTGGTCTCTGCGAGACACTGCCCCACCCCAACCCCTCCCCTGAAGGGGAGGGGCTAAGGAATTTCGTCAATGCGTCAGCATAGCCCGCACCGTCGGGCGCACGAAGGGCAGCCCCGCCCCCAGCCGCAGCACCGCATGGCGCATCGCACGCGCGGGCAGCCGCTCGTCGGTGAACAGCCGCACCAGCAGGTTGGTGCCCGTATAGAGCGGCTTGCATGCGGCGCGGTGGCCGTTCTCGAAGCGGCGCAGCACGGCGGGCAGCGCTGGGTCCATGCCCCGCCGCACCGCGTCCCGCACCTCGGCCGCGAGCAGCGCCTGCCCGCTCAGCCCCAGGTTGAAGCCATGCGCCGTCACCGGGTGCATCCCCACCGCCGCGTCGCCGATCAGCGCCGCGCGGCCGGTCACGAACTGATGTGCCCAGGTGGTGACCAGCGGATAGACGTTGCGATCGCTCACCACCTCCATCCGCCCCAGCCGCTGGCGGAAGCGGCGGGTAAGGTCGCGGCCGAGCGCGGCATCGTCGAACGCCGCCACCCGCCGCGCCGCCTCCTCGGGCAGAGTCAACACCGCGCCGGCCCTGTTGCCGCCCAGCGGCAGCAGCGCCAGCGTCTGGCGATGGTCGAACCATTCGAGCGCGGTCGCGCCGTGTGGCAGCTCGTGGCGCACCCGCACCACCAACATCGAGCGGCCGAGCGGGTTGATGTCGGTATCGATCCCCAGCGCCGCGCGCGTCTTGGAAAGCCGCGAGTCGGCCACCACCAACAGCCGCGCCCGCACCACCTCGCCCGAGGAGAGCAGCACTTCCGCACGCGGGCCGGTGGCGCCAGAACGAGCATGGACCACCTCGGCGCCGGTGACCAGCTTCAGCCCAGGCTGGTGCTTCACCGCATCGTACAGCGCGGCGCGGATGCGGTGGTTGGGCACCAGATAGCCGAGCTGGTCGTCCGCCCCGCCCCCCGCGGTGAAGTTGAGCGCGAAGGGCGAGTCGCCGTTCAGCACCTTGGCCGCGTGCATCGGCGCGATCTCGTCGGCCGGCAGCCGCCCCCAGGCGCCGAGCGCTTCGAGGATCCGCTTCGAGCCATGGGTGAGCGCGATTTCGCGCCCGTCGAAGCGCGGGCTCGCCAGCGCCTCCAGCGGCGCGCGTTCGAGCAATACGATGCTGAGCCCGCTGTCTTCCAGCGAACGCGCGAAGGCGAGGCCCGCCGGCCCTCCCCCGACGATGACGACGTCGCAGTCCATGCCCGATCCTCCTCTTGCTCATGTCCCCCTTCCGCTTGCGGGAGGGGCTAGGGGAGGGGCTGAACGTGCCCGGCGATGCCATGACGTCATCCCCTCCCCCGCCCCCTCCCGCAAGCGGAAGGGGAGCGCAGGTGGCACGCGCAGTGCGCCCCATGCGCCGGGACAAAGGGTGTTTGGCCGCAGGCTGCCGCCCGGACCTTGCGCCCGATCAACCTCCGGGATGCAAAATGCACCACAGCCGCCTATCTTGGCCGCAATGGCCGACCTTTTTGCGACCCACGAACAACCCGCCGCCGACTCCACCCCCGCCGGCGGCCCGCTCGCCGACCGCCTGCGCCCGCAGAAGCTCGACGAAGTGGTCGGGCAGGAGCATCTCACCGGCCCGCAGGGCGCGATCGGGCGGATGGTCGCGGCGGGCAAGCTCAGCTCGATCATCTTCTGGGGGCCGCCCGGCACCGGCAAGACCACCATGTCGCGGCTGCTCGCCGATGCGGTAGGTCTGCGCTTCGTCGCGATCTCGGCGGTGTTCTCGGGCGTCGCGGACCTCAAGAAGGTGTTCGCCGAGGCGCGCGACCATGCCCGGATCGGCAAGCGCACCTTGCTGTTCGTGGACGAGATCCACCGCTTCAACCGCGCCCAGCAGGACGGCTTCCTTCCCTACGTGGAGGACGGCACCGTCACGCTGGTGGGGGCGACCACCGAGAATCCGTCTTTCGAGCTCAACGCCGCATTGCTCAGCCGCGCGCAGGTGCTGATCCTGCACCGTCTCGACCACGCGGCCCTCACCCAGCTGCTCGACCGTGCCGAGGCGCTGGAGGAACGCCCCCTCCCCCTCACGCCCGAGGCGCGCGACGCCTTGGTCGCCAGCGCGGATGGCGACGGCCGCTTCCTGCTCAACCAGGCCGAGACGCTGTTCTCCGTCCAGTTCGAGGAACCGCTCGATCCTGCCGCGCTCTCCGGTTTCCTGCAGCGCCGGGTCGCGGTCTACGACAAGGACCGCGAGGGCCATTACAACCTGATCTCGGCGCTGCATAAGTCGGTGCGCGGCTCCGATCCGCAGGCGGCGCTCTATTATCTGGCGCGCATGCTCACCGCCGGCGAGGAGCCGCTCTACCTGCTCCGCCGGCTGGTCCGCATGGCGGTGGAGGATATCGGCATGGCCGATCCCAACGCGCTGGTGCAGTGCATGGCGGCCAAGGACACCTACGACTTTCTCGGCTCGCCCGAGGGCGAACTGGCTATCGTCCAGGCATGTCTCTACCTGGCGACAGCGCCCAAATCGAACGCCGCGTACAAGGCGCAGAAGGCAGCATGGAAGGTGGCGAAGGAAACCGGCTCGCTGATGCCGCCGCAGAACATTCTCAACGCGCCGACCAAGCTGATGAAGCAGATCGGCTATGGCACCGGCTATACCTACGACCATGACGCCGAGGGCGGCTTCTCGGGCGACAATTACTGGCCGGCCGAAATGGAGCCGCAGACCTTCTACACCCCCACCGATCGCGGGCACGAGAAGCGGGTTTCGGAGCGCCTGGCCTGGTGGGCGGAGATGCGGGAAAAACGTCGCGATGGATGATTGGGACGACGCCTGTGCTTTCGCCCTGACGCTGCCCGACGTCGAGATCGGCAGCTGGTGGAACACGCCCTGCCCCAAGATCAACGGCAAGGGGCTGATGTCGCCCGGTCGCGAGCCCGGCAGCTTCGGAATGATGATCCGCCAGGACGAGAAGCCGCTGCTGCTCGAGACCGATCCGGAGACCTTCTGGCAGACCGACCATTATCGCAACTTCCCGATGCTGCTGGTCCGCTACGGCACCCCGGCGCGCGAGCGGATCGAACTCTACATCCAGCGCGCCTGGTGGGATCGCGCCAAGAAAGCCCAGCGCCTCGCCGCCGGCATGGAAACGCGCCCCTGACCTTCACCGATTTCATCGCGATCGACTGGTCCGGCCAGGCCGTCGAGCGGCCCAAGGGGCTTGCCGTCGCGCATGCCCGCCTAGGCGACGCCGCGCCGGTGCTGATCGACCGCCCCTGGTCGCGTGCGGATATTCTGGCATTTCTGGAGGAGCTTGCGAACGCCGGCACCCGCGCGCTTGTAGGGCTCGATCTCTCCCCCGCCTTCCCCTTTGCCGACACGGGCGCCTATTTCCCGGGCTGGGCAGAGAGTCCCGCAGATGGGCCGGCGCTCTGGGCGCTGGTCGATCGCCTGTCCGCACCCGACCCGCACCTCGCCGCCACCAGCTTCGTCCAGCATGAAGAGGCACGGCGGCACTTCCGCCAGATGGGCGATTGCGGCGACCTCTTCCCAGGCGGGCGCGGCCGGTTCCGGGTTTGCGAGGTCGGGCAAGAGGCGATGGCGCTGTCACCCTACAGCTGCTTCAACCTGGTCGGAGCGAGCCAGGTCGGCAAATCGAGCCTGACCGGCATGCGCGTCCTCCACCGCCTGCGCGGCCGCGTTGGGCTCTGGCCGTTCGATCCGCTGCCCGAGACCGGCCCGGTGCTGGTGGAAATCTACACCTCGCTCGCCGCGAGACTCGCGGGGATGCGCAAGGGCATCTCGAAGATCCGTGACGCGGAGACGCTCGATACGATGCTCGCCGCCTTCGGATCGGCGCCGCATGTGCCGCTGCCCCGCTATGACGACCACGCCACCGACGCAATCCTCAGCGCCGCGTGGCTACGGGTGGCCGCCGGGCAGCCGGGCCTGTGGAATCCCGCGGGCCTGACGCCCGAACTTGCCCGCACCGAGGGCTGGACGTTCGGCGTGCTCTGAGGAATAGGACTTTTCTAGAACCTTAGACCCGAGGCCGAATACCTTATGCGTCGCTTGCTCGAAGTCTGCGTGGAAGATGTCGCCGGAATCGACGCTGCGGTTGCCGGCGGCGCGGACCGAATCGAGCTGTGCGCCGCGCTGGCTGTCGGCGGCCTCACCCCGCCTGAGTCGCTGATCGCGGCGGCGGCGGCGACGCCGATCCCGGTGCACCTGCTCGCCCGTCCCCGCGACGGCAACTTCGTCTACACCGCTGCCGAAGGCGCGCTAGTCGCCGCCGACATTCGTACCGCCGCCGACGCAGGGTTAGCCGGCGTGGTGATCGGCGCCAGCCGTGCCGATCGGCAGCTCGATGCGGAAATGCTCGCGGCCTGGGTAGCGGTTGCGCGAAAAGCCGCTACCAGCCTGTCGCTGACGCTGCACCGCGCCTTCGATCTCTGCCCCGATCCGCTCGCGGCGCTGGAAACGGCGATCACGCTCGGCTTCGATCGCATCCTCACCTCGGGCTGCACCCCCAAGGCAATTGACGGACGCGAGACAATCGCCGCGCTGGTACAGGCTGCGGGCGACCGAATCACCATATTGGCCGGTAGCGGGATAGACGCCACGACGCTGCCGCCAATCCTGGAAACGGGTGTGCGCGAGGTGCACGCCTCCTGCCGCAGCCCGCAAAGCAGCGCCGATACCCGCGAAATCGCCTTCGGTTTCCAGGCCGGCCCGCGCCTCGCCACGGACCCCGCGAAAGTTTCCGCCCTGCGTAATTTGCTCGACGCACGAAGCTAGCGCTTGAACAATACCAATATGTAACTTATCCCTGGTTTCGTCATAGCCAGTGGAGGCAATGGGGGACGATGATCGCTGAAATCGAAAAGCCCGCAGGTGGTCAGACGCTGATGGCGTCCGAAGCTGCCGAGGCCGGTGCCGCGGTCCGCCGCCTGCTCGACGCCAATGGCCCGGCGCTCGCCGCGCTGGCCCGCGAGCTGCGCGCCGATCCGCCGGCTCTGGTCGTTACCTGCGCGCGCGGTTCGTCGGATCACTCCGCCACCTATGGCAAATATCTGATCGAGACGATGCTCGGCGTGCCGGTCGCCTCCGCGGCACCCTCGGTCGCGTCGGTGTTCGAGGCGCCCGTCTCCACCGCCCGCGCGCTGTGCATCGCGGTGTCGCAGAGCGGCCGCAGCCCGGATCTGCTCGCCACCGTCAAGGCGTACCAGCAGGCCGGCGCCCGCGTCGTCGCCTTCGTCAACGACGAGGAATCGCCGCTCGCGGAGATGGCCGACACCACGATCGGCCTCAAGGCAGGCCCGGAACGCTCGGTTGCCGCGACCAAGTCCTACATCACCGCGCTCGCCGCCTTCGCCGCGCTGGTCGCCGAATGGGCGCAGGACGAGGCGCTCGCCACCGCGCTCACCGCCCTGCCCGAACAGCTGGAAAAGGCACGCGATTTCGACTGGTCACCAGTCGTGGACACGCTGCGCAACGCGACCAACCTGTTCGTGATCGGCCGCGGCTACAGCTTCGCCGTCGCGCAGGAAGCCGCGCTCAAGTTCAAGGAAACCTGCAGCCTGCACGCCGAGGCATTCAGCGCCGCGGAAGTGCGCCACGGCCCGATGGCGATCGTCGGCGACGGCTTCCCGGTGCTCGCCTTCGGCACGTCCGACACCGCCGGCGACAGCGTCCGCGAAGCATGCGCCGAATTCGCCGATCGCGGTGCGCGCGTCTGCCTGGCCGATGCCAAGGCCGGCGACGCCTCACCGCTGCCGGTGCTTGCCGGCCACCCTGCGCTGGAGCCGCTGCTGATGGTCCAGAGCTTCTATCCGATGGTCAACGCGCTCTCGCTGGCGCGCGGCAACAACCCCGACGCCCCGCTGTATCTCCGCAAGGTGACCGAGACTCGATGAGCAGTTTTCGCTTCGTCAACGGCCAGATCGTCACCGCCGCCGGCACGCTGCCCGAAGCGGTGATCCAGGTCGACCAGGGCCGCATCGTCTCGATTGCCGCCGAGGGCAGCGGCACCGACACGATCGACCTCGACGGCGGCTGGATCGTCCCCGGCTTCATCGACGTCCAGGTCAATGGCGGCGGCGGCGTGCTGTTCAACGACGCGCCGACGGTGGAGGGCATCGCCGCGATCGGCGCGGCGCATGCCAAGTTCGGCACCACCGGCTTCCTGCCGACGCTGATCAGCGACGTACCCGAGGTGATCGCCAGGGCGCTCGACGCCACCGATGCCGCGATCGAGGCGGGTGTGCCCGGCGTGGTGGGCGTGCACATCGAAGGCCCGATCCTCAACAAGGCGCGCAAGGGCATCCACGACGCGGACAAGTTCCGCGGGCTGGACGCTGCCATGGTCGAGCTGCTCGGCCGCCCGCGCCGCGGCAAGGTGCTGGTGACGCTGGCGCCCGAGATGGTCGACCTCGCCGATGTCCGTTGCCTCGCCGATACCGGCGTGCTGCTGGCGATCGGTCATAGCGACGCGACGTACGAGACCGCGGTCGCCGCCTTCGAGGCCGGCATGACGGGCGTGACCCACCTCTTCAACGCGATGTCGCCGCTGCTCCACCGTGCACCCGGCGTCGTCGGCGCATCGCTGGAGAACCAGACCGCCTATTGCGGGATCATTCCGGACGGCTTCCACGTGCATGACGCGGCACTGCGCATCGCGCTGGCGGCCCGGCCGCACGACCGCTTCCTGCTGGTCACCGATGCCATGCCCAACGTAGGATCGGACATGACCTCGTTCGATCTGCACGGCCAGCATATCCGCGTAGAGGGCGGGCGGCTGCTCGGCGTCGACGGCACGCTGGCGGGCTCGGCGCTCGATATGACCGGCGCGTTCCGCCACATGGTCACCCACGTCGGCACCTCGCCCGAGGACGCCGCGATGATGGCCGCCGCCAGCCCCGCAGCGTTCCTCGGCCTGTCGCACGAACGCGGTGCGCTTGCCCCCGGGCTGCGCGCCGACTGGGTACAAATGACCCGCGACTTCCAGCCCGCCGGGTGCTGGATCGGCGCAACCCGCTTCCCCTGATCGCACGGAGACCCGCCCTGAGCACGATCGCGCCGCCCTCTTCCCATGACGACGCCTCGGCCGGGGCCCTTGCCATCGGCGCGCCGATGGCGGGCTGGCTGCTGCCGCTGGAGGAGGTTCCCGATCCCGTCTTCGCGCAGCGGATGCTGGGCGACGGCGTGGCGATCGACCCGACCGAGGGCTGCCTCTACGCCCCCTGCGACGGCGAAGTGACGGTGCTCCAGCCGACCGGCCATGCGATCACGCTGCGCGCCGGCGACGGCGTCGAGCTGCTGATGCATATCGGCATCGACACGGTGCAGCTGGCCGGCGCGGGATTCGATCCGCAGGTGAAGGTGGGCGATCACGTCCGCGCGGGCGACGTGCTGATCCGCTTCGACCTGGATGCCGTGGTATGCGGTGCGCCGTCGGTGGTGACACCGGTGCTGCTGATCAGCCAGGAGGGCCTTGCGCTGACGGGCAAGCGCGGCAGTGGGCTGGTCGCGCCGGGCGAGCCGATCTTCACCATCGAGCGCGCCGGAGCGGTTACCGAGGCTGCTACCGACATCGTGGGCGAGACGGCGACGCGCACCGTGGTCGTGCCGCTCGCGCATGGCATCCATGCCCGCCCTGCCGCCAAGCTCCGCGAAGTGCTGGTGCCCTTCGCCGCCAAGGTGACCATCGCCAAGGGCGAGCAGAGCGCCGATGCGCGCAGCCCGGTGCGGCTGATGACGCTGGGCATCAAGCTGGGCGACACGATCCGCATCACCGCCGAGGGTGGCCGGGCCGACGAAGCCGCCGCGACGCTCGCCGCGCTGATCGAGAGCGGCATGGGCGAGAAGGCCGATCCCGCGTCGGCGCCCGCGCCCGCGCCCGCCCCTGCCCCCGTCGCCACGCCGGTTTCGGACGAGCCCGGCGTGCTCGCCGGCGTAACCGCCGCGCCGGGCCTTGCGATCGGCACCGCCCGCTTCTTCCGCCTGCCCGAACTGACGATCGACCCGATCGGCAAGGGCGCGAGCCTGGAGCGTGCGCGGCTGGAGGACGGCATCGCCAAGGTGATGCGCGCGATCGAGAGCGATCTCGGCCACGCCGCCGGGCCGATGCGCTCGATCCTTTCCGCGCACCGATCGATGCTCGACGATCCCGAGCTGCTGGAGGCCGCCCGCGCCGCGGTGCTCGACGGCGCCAGCGCCGGCCAGGCCTGGCGCCAGGCGATCCGCCCGCAGGCCGAGCTGCTCCGCCAGAGCGGCGACGCGCATCTTTCCGAGCGCGCCGACGACATGGTCGATCTGGAGCGCCGCGTCGTCTCGGCGATCGAGGGCGTGCAGGATGCGCCATTGGTCTTCCCCGAGGGGACGATCCTGCTCGCCGACGACCTGCTGCCCTCGCAGGTCACCGCAATCGATCCGGCACAGGTCTGCGGCTTCGCCACCGTGCGCGGCGGCCCGACCTCGCACGTCGCCATTCTCGCCGCGAGCCTCGGCATTCCGGCACTCGTTGCCGTGGGTTCGGCGCTGCGCACGGTGCAGGAAGGCGAGACGCTGATCCTCGACGCCGGCGCGGGCACGCTCCGCGTCGCCCCAAGCGAGGCGCAGCGCAGCGAGGCGCAGGGCCGTGTCGATGCTCGCAAGGCCGCGCTCGCGGCTGCCCGCGCGGCGGCCGGGGCGGAAGCCAGGCTCGCCGACGGCACGCGCATCGAAGTATTCGCCAATCTCGGCTCGGTCGGCGATGCCGAGCGCGCCGTCGCAGCGGGTGCCGAGGGCAGCGGCTTGCTGCGCACCGAATTCCTGTTTCTCGATCGCGAAACGCCGCCCAGCATCGCCGAACAGACCGCCGAGTATCAGGCGATCGCCGACGCGCTCCAGGGCCGCCCGCTGATCATCCGCCTGCTCGACATCGGCGGCGACAAGCCCGCGCCCTATCTGCCGATCGCGGCGGAGGAGAACCCGGCGCTGGGCCTGCGCGGCATCCGCGTCGGGCTGGCCCATCCCCAGGTGCTGGAGGACCAGCTCCGCGCGATCCTCGGCGTCCGCCCGATCGGCATTGCGAAGATCATGCTGCCGATGATCGCCAGCGTCGGCGAGCTGCGCGCGGTGCGTGCGGTGCTCGATCGGCTGCGCGGCGAGCTGGGCATCGGCGAGAAGGTGGAACTCGGCATCATGGTCGAGACGCCGGCCGCCGCCGCCACCGCCGACCTGCTCGCGGCCGAAGCCGACTTCCTGTCGATCGGCACCAACGACCTCACCCAGTATACGCTGGCGATGGACCGCGGGAATCCGGCGGTTGCGAGCGGCATCGACGGGCTCCATCCGGCCGTGCTGCGCCTGATCGCCGATACCTGCCGGGGCGCCGCCACCAAGGGCCGCTGGGTCGGCGTGTGCGGGGGCCTCGCCTCCGATCCGCTGGCGGTGCCGATCCTGGTCGGCCTGGGCGTGACCGAGCTTTCCGCCACCGTGTCGGTGGTGCCGGAAGTGAAGGCGCTGCTCGCCACCCTCACGCTCGAGCGCGCCCGCGCCCACGCTGCTGCCGCGCTGGCCTGCGCCACCGCCGCCGATGTCCGTCGCCTTGCCCGGGAATTCACCGCATGAAGCAGATCCTCGAAACGCTCCAGCCGCTCGGCCGCGCGCTGATGCTGCCGATCGCGGTGCTGCCGGTGGCGGGCCTGTTGCTGCGGCTCGGCCAACCCGACCTGCTCAATATCGCCTTTGTCAGCGCCGCCGGCGATGCGCTGTTCTCGCATCTCGGCCTGCTGTTCGCGATCGGCGTGGCGACCGGCTATGCCAAGGACGGCAACGGCGCCGCCGCGCTTGCCGGCATCGTCTGCTTCCTGGTCACGACCGAGGCGGGCAAGAGCCTGCTGGCAGTGCCCGACACCATCGGCGCGGGCCTGGACAAGGACCAGGCGGCGCTCGCGGTGGCGGCGTGGAAGGCCAAGGCGGTCGCGCGGCTCGACGTGCCGATCGGCATCGCTTCGGGCCTGATCGGCGGCACCTTCTACAACCGCTTCTCGGCGATCAAATTGCCGTCCTACCTCGCCTTTTTCGGCGGCCGCCGGTTCGTGCCGATTGCCTCGGGCCTGGCGGGCCTGGTCTTCGCGGTGATCGTCGGCGTCGGCTTCCCGCACATCAGCGCGGGTGTGGACGGCCTCAGCCACGGCATTGCCGGCGCGGGCGCATTCGGCCTGTTCGCCTTCGGCGTGCTCAACCGCGTGCTGCTGGTGACCGGCCTGCACCACATCCTCAACAACGTGTTCTGGTTCGTCCAGGGCGACTATAACGGCGCGACGGGCGACCTGCGCCGTTTCTTCGCGGGCGACCCCAATGCGGGCGCGTTCATGGCGGGCTTCTTCCCGGTGATGATGTTCGGCCTGCCCGCCGCCTGCCTCGCCATGTACCGCGCAGCCCTGCCCGAGCGCCGCAAGGCGGTGGGCGGCCTGTTGTTCAGCCTGGCGCTCACCTCGCTGCTCACCGGCGTGACCGAGCCGATCGAATACAGCTTCATGTTCCTCGCGCCGGCGCTCTACGTCGTCCATGCGGTGCTGACCGGCGTGGCGATGGTGGTGATGGACCTGCTGGGCGTGAAGCTCGGCTTCGGCTTCTCCGCCGGCCTGTTCGATTACGTCCTGAACTTCGGCAAGGCGACCAGGCCGCTGCTGCTGATCCCGGTCGGGCTGGTCTATTTCGCGCTCTATTACGGCATCTTCGCTTGGGCGATCCGTCGCTTCGACCTGAAGACGCTGGGCCGTGAAGCCGAGGCGCCGGTGGCCTTGGAGGCCGCTGGCGGTACGCCCCCGTCGAGCCGCGGCGAGGCCTTCGCCCGCGCGCTGGGCGGCTCGGCCAATCTGGTCGAGATCGGCGCCTGCACCACCCGCCTGCGTCTGATCGTCGCCGACCAGGGCGTGGTCGACGATGCCGCGCTCAAGGCGCTCGGCGCCCACGGCATCCTGCGCCCCTCGGAGCGCGCGCTGCAGGTGGTGCTCGGCCCGATCGCCGATGTGGTGGCAGTGGAGATCCGCGACGCGACCGCGCGCGGCGGCGTGACGGCGCCCGCGGCACCGGCCGCGGCTCCGGCCAGCGCAGCGAAGGTGGCGCTCCAGCCGGCGGCGCTGGCGGCACTGGGCGGCGCGTCGGTAGTGGCGCTCCAGCCGGCGGCGCTGGCGGCGCTGGGCGGCGCGGCGAACGTCCGTGCGGTGAGCGCCCACGACAATCGCCTGCGCGTCGAACTCGGCAACTCGGCCGAAGTGGATGGCGACGCGCTGCTGGCGCTCGGCCTGCGCGGCCTCGCGCGACCCTCGGAGAACGTGGTCCACCTGTTGGGCGACACGGCGGTCCTGACGACGCTGCGGGGCTGACCCCGCAGCCCGTCATTCAGGCGCTGCGGCGCTGATCCGCCTGCGTCGCGCTCCCTGGCGCGTCGAGCAGCCAGTCGAGCCCCGCATCGGCATCGTCGAACACGCGCAGATAGGGCTGCGTCATCACACGAAGCACCTGCATCCGCTGCAGGGCGCTCGCGGTGATGACTGCGATGCGCGAGGCTTTGGGAAAGTCGCGAAAGCTGCTTGCGAAGGAATCGAGGGTGTCGCGCGGCTGGACGGCACTCTCCCGCATGTCCATGCGCAGCAGGTAGCCCGGCTTCAGCCCCTGGGCGACAAACTGCTGCAGGCACTGGCGGGCATAGTCCGGCACCTGATCGGGCAGGAAGATGCGGTGCCAGGCGATGTCGAGCAGGCTGTGCTCGGGCTGGAAGCGGATCGTGTACATGGCCGCCGACTATGCAGCAGATGGTTTTGCAAAGGCTTAACCGGCGGCGGGGTGCGGGGCGGCTGGAAATGGCGGTAAGAGGACACACGCTCCCGTCAGAATAACTGAGATCAGACGGCCTCGGGTGGCGGACGGGGGCTCGGTCGGCGACGAACTCCCGGACGGTGCCGCGGAGCATTGCCGGTTTGTCGTCGAGGTACGGCGGCATCGGTGTCTCCATCCCCCTCTCCCGCCTGCGGGAGAGGCCGGGGTGAGGGTGACTCGGGGCAAACGAGCGGGCCGCAATCGCCCCACACACCCTCACCCTTCCGCCGCCTGACGGCGGCTCCCTCCCTCTCCCGCAGGCGGGAGAGGGAAAGTTCGCCTGGTTCGCGATGAAAACTGGGGCGAAACTAACTGAACACCAAGATACGTGACGCTCCGATCAAGCCGGGCAATCGGCCTTCCGCGCCGCCCGTGCCGCGGCGAGCGCCTGGAGGATGCGGATCGTCTGGAGCTCGGCCTGGGCCTTGAGGTGGCGCGGGGCGGAGACCCAGAGATCGGGGTGATATTGCTTGAGCAGCGCCCGCCCCTTGGCCTCGACTTCCGCCCGGCTTGCATCCCGCGCGACTTCGAGGACGACCCACCAGCTGTCCTCCGCCACGACAGGCGGCGGTGCGGCGGCTTCCGCCCGCCCGGACGCCTGCCGCTCCGCCTCGCGCCAGCTCAGCCGCGCCTTGCCCTCGCGCTCCAGCCGCAGCCGATCGGCGGCGAAGATCCCGCGCACCGCGATCGTCGCGCTTCCGCTGGCGACGAACAGCAGCGAGGCGGATTGCAGGCTCTGCCAGGGCAGCCCGGCGAGCCCATGCGCCTGCAGCTCGCCATAAATCGCGGAACAGACGATGCGCAGCGCGACATAGCCGGCGCTGATCGCCATCACCCAGCGCGCGCTATAGCCGATCGCGTTGAGCATCGCCTGCTTGACCCCTGAGGCAAGCGGCCGGCGCAGGCACAGCAGCAGCGCGCCGCCCATCGCGCCGATGCAGCCGGGCAGCACCCAGGCCTTGCCGAGATTGTAGAAGGCCGCGGTCGCGCCTATCCAGCCGATCGCCCACCACAGGAACAGGCCCCAAAGCGCATTGCCGCGCGCAAAGTCATGCGCACCAAAGGCACGCCCGACGCGCTCGCCGGCCAGCCACCTGATGAGAAGATTCATGCCGTCCCCCTGGAGGGCAAGCCCTATCGGGCGTTCCCAAACCAGGCGTGAACAGCCATGGTTAACGGCGCGGGGGGGGACGTTCGCGGCTCCACCCCGAACGCCCCACCCCGATCCGATCAGCGCGGCGTGAGGGTAACCTTACCGAGCAGCCCCGATGCCTGCCCCGCCGGCGCCTGGACAATCAGTTCGACGGTGCGCTGCCCGCTGCCCGCCGGGAAGGCGGCCTCGAGCGGTGCCGGCGCGGCATCGGTCTTCTCGGCGATCTTCTTGCCGTCGACCCACAGTTCCGCACGCCCGCCGACGCTGGCGAAGCGCAGCGTGCCGCCGCCCGCGGCGATGCGCTTCCACGGCGTCAGGCGGTTGTTGTAGACCCGCCAGCCCGGCTGCGGCTCGGCCGGGGTCGGCATCGCGCTGCGCAGGAACGCCCAGCTGTTGTTGTCCGGCACCAGGCCCGGCTTGGGCTTGTCCGCGGTCGACCCCGAGCGGCGCCAGTCGCCCAGCACCATCAGCGGCGGGGTGACACCCACCTGCGGACGGGGCGCGATGTCGGCGCGGTCGATGGTCAGCAGCGCGAGCTTCAGCCCCTCGGCGCTCGCCTTGACCGTGATCTTGCCGCGGCCGGTGCCCGCCTGCACCAGGATCTGCGCAAGGCCGTTGAACAGCGAGCGGGCATTGCCCTTCTCGGGCTCATGGCTGTTGGGATCGCCGTTGCCGACGCCGAGGATGGCGGCGCCGTCGACCGTGAAGTTGGTCATCAGATTGGCGGTCGGCACGTGCCGGCCCTGCGCATCGACCGCATCGATGGTGATCGGCTGCACGTCCTCGTCGTCGCCCGCCATCACCGTCCGCGCCGGGGTGAGCCGCAGCGCCACCGGCTTGCCGACGGTTTCGTGCACCATGCGTGCGACGACCTTGCCGCCGCGCAGCGCCTGCGCCTCCAGCCGGCCCGGCGCATAGGGCACCTGCCATTCATTGCCCCGCAGCCGATCGACCTTCTGCGTGCCGATTGCCTTGCCGTTGAGCAGCAGCGTCACGCTCTCGGCATTGGAGGCGACAAACACCTTGATGTTTTGCCCCTCCTTGCCCGGCCAGGTCCAGTGCGGCGCCAGCCACACCACCGGCGCGTCATCGATCCAGGCGGCGCTGTGGATGCCGAAGGCAGTCTTGGGGAAGCCGCACAGGTCCATGATGCCGAAGAAGCTGGCGATCGTCGGCCATTCATAGGGCGTCGGCTCGCCATGATAGTCGAAGCCGGTCCAGACGAACCCGCCGGCGATGAACTCGCGCGCGGCGATCAGCTGCCACGCCTTGCGGTGGGTATTGCCCCAGGGCGCCGCCTCGTCGTCGTACGAGGTGATCACGTGCTTGGCCGGATCGCTGGCGAAGGCGCCGCGCGTCTCGTACGCGCTGGTATCCTCGGAGCTGGTGCTCGGCCGCGTCGGGTTCAGCGCGTGCCACTTGTCGTACTCGCCCTGGTAATAGTTGAACCCCATCACGTCGACGACCGAGGAGACGTTCTGCGGATTGTAGAAGGACCCGTTCATCGCCGAGGTGACCGGGCGGCTGTCGTCGAGCTTGCGCACCGCGGCTTCCATGCGGCGGACCATCTCGATGCCGGATTCGGTGCCCTGCATCGGCTCTTCGTTGAACACCGACCAGAGGATCACGCTCGGATGGTTGCGGTCGCGCCGGACCATCCAGCTGAGCTGCGCGAGATAATCGGGCGCCGGGTTGAAGTGGCGGTTCTCGTCCATGACGAGGAAGCCCATTCGATCGCACCAGTCGAGCAGCTCGGCGGTCGGCGCATTGTGCGACATGCGGATCGCGTTGCAGCCCATCGCCTTGAGCCGCTCCAGCCGCCAGCCGAGCAGCGCATCATATTGCGCGACGCCGGTACCGGCATGGTCCTGGTGGATGCACACGCCCTTGAGCTTCACGGGGTGATCGTTGACGAACAGCCCCTTGTCGGCATCGAAGCGGACGGTGCGGAAGCCGATCGGGGTGCGCCGCTCGTCGACCAGCTTGCCGTCGCGCAGCAGCCGGGTGTGGACGGAGTAGAGCGTCGGAGTCTCGACCGACCAGAGCTTGGGACTAGCCAGGCTCAGCGTCATCGACAGCTCGGCGGAATCGAGGACGGGCACGCTGCCGGCGGTGGTGGCGAACGCCACCCGCTTGCCGCTGGGATCGAGCAGTTCCGCCTCGACGGTGACGGCAACCGGCGCGCGTTCGATGTTGCCCGCGGTCACCGTCACCGGCACGTTCCAGCCGGTCTCGGTTTTGCGCGGGTCGCAATGTACCCCGTCGGTGACGATCGACACGGGGTCGCGGCGGACCAGCCAGGCATGGCGGTAGAGGCCGGCGCCTTCATACCACCAGCCTTCCATCGCCTCGGCATCGACGCGGATGGCGATGACATTGTCCTCGTCGCCGAAGCGCGCGAACGGCGTCATGTCGATGATAATGCTGGCATAGCCCGACCAGCTGTGCGCGACGACGCTGCCGTTGACCCACACGGTGGCGTTGGTGGCGACGCCGTCGAGATGCAGCTCGATCGTCTTGCCATGGTCGGCAGGATCGAGCGTCAGCCGGCGGCGGTACCAGCCGATGCCGCGCTTGCGATAGCCCTGCGAGACATTGGCGGTCTGCTCGAACGGCTGGAACGAGGCCCAGTCGTGCGGCAGGCGGACCTCGGCCCACTCGCTGTCGTCGAAATCGCGGGCGGCGGCGCCGCGGGCGTTGCCCGCTTTGACGCTGCCATAGGTATCGTCATGGTCCTTGAGCGGCGCGGGCAGCACCTCGCCCTCGTGGAAGCGCCAGCCGCGCTCGATGCGGGTGCGGGTGGGATCGCCGTCGGGCAGCCGCGGCATCAGCGCGGTCCTGGGCGCGGGCATCGGGAAGGCGTCGCCCTCCACCGCGCGCGCCGCCGCCTCGGCCTCGGGCAGCCCCAGCGAGGCAAGCGCCCCCAACCCCGCGCTGCCGAGCAGCAACTGGCGACGATCCATGCAGCAATCTCCAAAATTCAGGCAGTCAGTCGGGCGGTTCAGACGTCGCTGAGTTCCGCCACGAAATCATAGGCGTCGCCCCGATAATAGGAGCGGGTCACTTCGGCCGGGCGACCGTCGCGCAAGAAGGCGCGGCGCTCGATCAGCAAGCCGGCATGGCCGGGATCGACGCCGAGCATCTTGGCATGTTCACCCAGGAACGGCACCGCGCGCAGCCGCTGGAGCGCGCGCACCGGGCGGTTCCCGGCGGCTTCGAGCGCGGTGTAGAGCGAGTCCCCCACCGCGTCGACCGAGGGCAGGCAGTAGCCGGCGATGGTCGAGAATTCGAGCGCCATCGGCTCGCCATCGGCAAAGCGGATGCGCGAAAAGCGGAGCACCGCCGCGCCCGGCGACAGGCCCAGTGCCATCGCCTCCTCGGGCGTGACCTGGCCGGTGGAGCGCGCGATCCAGCTGCTGCTGGCGGCGCGGCCGCGCGCGGCCATGTCCTCGGTGAACGACGAGAGCTTGGAGAAGCTCTTCTCGACGCGCTCGGCGACGAAGGTGCCCGCGCCGCGGCGGCGCGTGAGCAGCCCTTCCTCGACCAGCCCGCCGATCGCCTTGCGCACGGTGATGCGCGACACGTCATATTCGACGGCGAGGTCGCGCTCCGGCGGGATCGCGTCGCCTTGCGCGAGGATCTTGCCGCTGATCGCCTCGCGGATCAGTTGCTGCAGCTGCAGATAGAGCGGCGACGGGTTCCCCTCGCGAAACCGGCCGATCTGGTCCGAAAACGTCATCATCTCTCCCCCTTGCCCGACACCGTTGCCAAAGCCCCGGCAACCGCATCTACGGCAGGTTTCCCGCAGCGCGAACCCGCTTCTCTACGGACTTACATTGGTACGATGATACCAACAGCCTCAACGGCCGAGGTCAAGAGGCTAAATGCAAAGAACTATGTCCGTCTGCGCAAGGCTGTTGCCCGATAGGATCTAAATTGGTTACACCCTTGCTCCGGCCCCGCTCGGTGGCCGCGACAAGAGGGGAGTTTCCGATGCGCGCGTTCCTGAAAACGGCAAGGCATTCCGGCTGGGCGGCACTGCTGCTGTCCTCGACCGCGTTCGCCCAGACCGTGCCGCCGCTCACCCCCCTCCCCGCCAGCATGACGCTGGGCAAGGGCAGCTTCACCGTGGCGAACGGCACCGCGATTGCCGTGCCGGCCGGCGACAACGCCGCCGCAGCGGCCGCCAGGCTGCTCGGCGCGCATGTGAAGGTGGAACGCGGCCTGACGCTGGGCGCTGCCGGCACCAGCGGCGCGATCCGCTTCGAGCGTGACGCCAGCATCCAGGGCGCCGAGGCCTATCGCATGACCGTCGACGCCAAGGGGGTCCGCATCGCCGCCTCGGGCGATCGCGGGCTGCTCTACGGCGCGATGACGCTCGCCCAGCTGCTCAGCCCCGATCACGGCTTCGGCAAGCCGGTGAAGCTGCCGGCGCTCAGCGTCGAGGACGCGCCGCGCTTCGGCTGGCGCGGGCTGATGCTCGACGTCGCCCGCCACTTCCAGCCGATCGAGTTCGTCTACGGCGTGGTCGATCAGATGGCCTCGGTGAAGCTCAACACGCTCCACCTCCACCTCACCGACGACCAGGGATGGCGCTTCGAGGTGAAGCGCTATCCGAAGCTCACCGAAATCGGCGGCTGGCGCACCCCGCCGAGCACCGGCGGCGCGCCCGGCCGCAAGGTCGGCGGCTTCTACACGCAAGAGCAGCTTAAGGCGCTGGTCGCCTATGCCGCCGAGCGCGGCGTGACGATCGTCCCCGAGATCGACCTGCCGGGCCATGCGCAGGCGCTGGTCGCCGCCTACCCGGAACTCGGCATCTTCGGCGACCATACCGAGGTGTCGCACGACTGGGGCGTGAACCCGTACCTGTTCAACCCCGGCCCCAAGGGCATCGCCTTCGTTAGGCAAGTCCTCGACGAGCTGATGGCGGTGTTCCCCGGCACCTATGTCCATCTCGGCGGTGACGAGGCGGTGAAGGACCAGTGGGAGCGCTCGCCGGAGGTACAGGCGCAGATCAAGGCGCTGGGCCTGAAGGACGAGAACGCCCTGCAGAGCTGGATGATCGAGCAGTTCGGCGCCTATCTCGAGCAGCATGGCCGTCGGCTGATCGGCTGGGACGAGATCCTCGAAGGCGGGCTGCCGCAATCGGCCTCGGTGATGTCGTGGCGCGGCGAGAAGGGCGCGGTCGACGCGGCCAATCAGGGGCATGACGTGGTGCTGACCCCCGCCCCCACCCTCTATCTCGACAGCCTGCAGAGCGATCGCCGCGACGAGCCGCCGGGCCGCCTGTCGATCCAGACGCTGGCTGATGTGTACAAGTACGAGCCGATGCCCGCCGGCATCGACGCCGCCAAGGCGAGCCATGTGCTCGGCGCGCAGGGCAATGCGTGGAGCGAGTATCTGATCACGCCCTACCAGGTGCAGCACATGCTGTTCCCGCGCGCGGCGGCGATCGCCGAGATCACCTGGTCGGGCAAGGACAAGCGCGACTTCACCGGCTTCGTCACGCGCCTCCAGCCGCAGATGGCGCGCTGGCGCCGTTCGGGCATGGAAGTCGCCGACAGCGCTTTCGCGGTCGACTACAAGCTCCAGGGCACCCGCGGCGAGGCGCTGCGCGCGAACCAGGCAAGCGTGGCGCTGACCACCCAGACCGGCTTCGGCACGATCCGCTACACGCTCGACGGCAAGCAGCCCACCGCCAAGTCGCCAGTCTACAAGGCGCCGCTGACGCTGAAGCCCGGCACGACGATCACCGCCGCTGCCTTCGATGCCGCAGGCGTGGCCACTGCGACGCCCCGCGCCTTCGACACCAGCCGCACCGCGCTGCTCACCCGCACCAGCTCGGACATGGTGGCGTGCCCCAAGGGCGCGCTGGGCCTGCGCGTGCCGCTCAATTCCGAGGCGCAGGAGAATGCGCCGGTGTTCAACGTCAACCTGTTCGACACCTGCACCGCCTATCCGGCAGCGCCGCTCGACGTGGCGACGGGCTTCACCGTCGACGTCGCCCGCACGCCGCGCAACTACGGTCTGGCGCACGATTTCAACAAGGTGCGGGCGCATTACAATGTCAGCACCTACGGCGAGCTGATCGTCCGCGCGCGCTGCATCGCCGCCGCCAAGGACGCGTCGATCAAGCCGATCGTCGTCGCCACCTACCCGTTGCCCGATCCGGCCAAGGCACCGCAGCAGTTCCGCTTCTCGGGCACGCTCCCCAAGCTGAACGGCGACGAGGATTTGTGCTTCCAGTTCACGTCCCCGCTCAGTGACCCGTTCTACACGGTCGAGCGCGTCGTGCTGACGGAGGGTGGCAAGTGACCGGCGGCTCCACCTCTCCCGACGTCATTCCCGCGAAGGCGGGAATCCATCAGCCTGTGCGCGCGCAGCAGGAGCCGCGGCGTTCCCACCAATGGATCCCCGCCTTCGCGGGGATGACGGCCAAGGGGGCGGGTTTGGCGTTCGTCTCGCTACTCGCCCTCGCCACCCCCGCCTGGGCCGACCCGCGCCAGTCGCTGTCCCTCGACGGCGCCTGGCAGGTCCGCATAGCCCCCAGCGACGCCGACGCCGCCAAGGCCCACCCGAAGGAAGCCACCTGGTTCCCCGCCAAGGTACCCGGCAGCGTCCAGCAGGACCTGATCGCGGCCAAGCGCGTGCCCGATCCCTATAAGGGCATCAACGAGGCGCCGATCCAATGGGCCGGCCTCACCCGCTGGCAGTTCCGCCGCAGCCTCAATGTCACCCCGGCGATGCTGGCGCGCGATCACCTCGACCTGGTGTTCGACGGGCTCGACACCTTTGCCACGGTGACGCTCAACGGGCGCAAGCTGATCGAGACCGACAACGCCCATCGCCGCTGGCGGGTGGACGCCAAGCAGGCGCTCAAGGCCGGCGCGAACGAGCTGGTCGTCACCATCGCCTCGCCGATCAGGACGCTGCAGCCTATGGTGCTGGCGGAGAAATTCCCGCTGCCCGGCGAATATGATTCCGCCTTCGGCGACGAGCCCAAGGGCAAGCAGACCTCGCCCTATATCCGCAAGCCCAAGTACGATTACAGCTGGGACTGGGCGCCGCGCATCGTCAAGATCGGCCTGTGGCGGCCGGTGCGGCTGGAAGCCTGGGACGATGCCCGCATCGACGGCTTCCGCGTCGACCAGGAAGCGCTCAACCCCGCCGAGGCACGCCTCGTGGCGCGCTGGAAGCTGCTTGGCGACCGCGCGCGCGCCGTCACCGTCCGCGCCCGCATCACCGGTCCCGACGGCCAGACCGTCGAAGCGGCCCGCACGCTCACCCTCGGCGCCGGCGAGAACGCGGTCAGCGTGCCGCTCACCCTGGCCAAGCCGCAGCTCTGGTGGCCGGCCGGCTATGGCGCGCAGCCGCTCTACAAGGTCGAAGCCACGCTCGAAGAGGACGGCGAGGTCAGCGACCGCGTTTCGCAGCGCATCGGCCTGCGCACCGTCGAGCTGCTCACCCAGGGCGGCGGCTTCGGCTTCCGTGTCAACGGCCTGCGCATCTTCGCCAAGGGCGCGAACCTGATCCCGTTCGACATGTTCCCGAACAACGTGACCGAGGCCCGCATGCGCCGCATGCTCACCGACGCGCGCGACACCAACATGAACATGATCCGCGTCTGGGGCGGCGGCTATTATCTCGACGACGCCTTCTACGCCGCCGCCGACGAGCTCGGGCTGATGGTGTGGCAGGACTTCATGTTCGGCGGCTCGATCACCCCGCCCGATGCGGCCTTCCGCGAGAATGTCCGCATCGAGGCCGAGGAGCAGGTCGCGCGGCTCCAGCCGCATCCGTCGATCGTCGGATGGAACGGCGGCAACGAGATCCTGTCCGGCTGGGAAAACTGGTCCGATCGCAAGGCGTTCAAGAAGGCGGTTGGCGCGGACGAGCAGGAGCGGATCGGCGCCGGCATGGCCGTGCTGTTCGATCGCACCCTGCGCGACGCCGTGCTCAAGGAAGCCCCCGGCACCACCTATTGGCCGGGCTCGCCCTCCAACGACTATACCGGCCCGGTCGACACCGACGCCACCGGCGACCGCCATTTCTGGGACGTCTGGTCGGGCTCCAAGCCGGTCGAGAACTATCTCAGCGGCTGCGCGCGCTTCATGTCGGAGTACGGCTTCCAGGCGATGCCGAACCTGTCGACGATCCGCGGCTTCGCGGGGAGCGGCCCGCTCGCGATCGACAGCCCGGTGCTCAAGGCGCACCAGAAGTTCCTGGCCGGCGAAGGCAATAGCCGCCTCCAGCTCTATCTCGACCAGCGGCTGCGCAAGCCCGCCGACTTCGCCGATCTCGTCTACCTCACCCAGGTGAACCAGATGCAGGCGATCGGCATGGCCGCGCGCCACCACCGTGCCTGCGCGCCGATCACCATGGGCTCGCTCTACTGGCAGCTCAACGATGCCTGGCCGGCGATCAGCTGGGCGAGCATCGACTATGACGGCCAGTGGAAGCTGCTCCAGTACGAAGCGCGCCGGATGTTCGCGCCCCAGGCGATCGTCGCCGAGCACAAGGACGGCGCGACCCGCCTCGCCGCCGTGTCCGATGCGACTCAGCTGATCGCCGCCGAGTGGCGCGTTCGCGGCTACACCATGGACGGCAAGCCGCTGGGCACCAAGGCGGAGAAATTCGATTTGTCGCCGGGCGCGCTCGAACTCGCCACGATTGCCGATGCGGAGCTGTTCGGCGATGCGGCGCCTGCACAAAGCTATGCCGTCGCCGAGCTGTGGATCGACGGCAAGCCCGTCTCGCGCGCCATCCTCGAGCGGTTGCTGCCCAAGGACATGGCCTATCCCGCCCCGCGCCTGTCGGTGCGCTGGCAGGGCAAGCAGGTGACGGTCACCGCCGGCGCGCTCGCCCGCGCGGTGATGCTCGATTTCGGCGCCACCGCCGCGCATGCCAGCGACAATGGCTTCGACCTGCTGCCCGGCGAGAGCCGCACCCTCACCGTCACGTCCGAGGCCAGCGCCGCCGCGCTCGCCCGCGCCCTCACCCTTCGTACGCTGGGACCCCGTTGATGCCCCTCCTTCCGCTGCTCCTCCTCGCCGGCGATCCCGATCCGGTCGCCGCCGCGATCGCCAAGATGACGATCGAGCAGAAGGCCGCGCAGCTCCAGAGCACCGCGCCCGCCGATCCGACCATCGGCCTGCCCGCCTATGACTGGTGGAACGAGGGCCTGCACGGCCTCGCCCGCGACGGTTATGCCACCGTGTTCCCCCAGGCGATCGGCCTCGCCGCGACCTGGGACGTGCCGCTGCTCCACAAGGTCGGCGACACCATCGCTACCGAGGCGCGCGCCAAGTTCAACGCCAAGCCGGTGACCGCCGACCGCAAGATCTATGAGGGGCTGACAATCTGGTCGCCCAACATCAACATCTTCCGCGATCCGCGCTGGGGCCGCGGCCAGGAGACCTATGGCGAGGATCCCTTCCTCACCGGCCATCTCGCGATCGGCTTCATCCAGGGGCTGCAAGGCCCGGACCCGGCGCATCCCAAGGTGCTCGCCACGCCCAAGCATTTCGCGGTGCATAGCGGCCCCGAGGCCGGACGCGACGGCTTCGATGTCGATCCCAGCCCGCAGGATCTGGAATCGACCTACACGCCCGCCTTCCGCCTCGCGATCACCGAGGGCAAGGCGCAGTCGCTGATGTGCGCCTACAACTCGATCCACGGCACGCCCGCCTGCGCCTCGGGCGGGCTGCTCAACGATCGGCTGCGCAAGGACTGGGGCTTTACCGGCCTCACCGTCTCGGACTGCGACGCGGTGGCGAACATCCACATGTTCCACCATTACGGCCTCGACGCCGCCGAGGCTGCCGCCGTCGCGATCAAGGGCGGCAACGACCTGAACTGCGGCACCACCTATGCGGCACTGCCCGAGGCGGTGAAGCGCGGGCTGGTCAGCGAGGCCGGGGTCGACGTGGCGCTGAAGCGCGCACTGGACGCCCGCCGCGCGCTCGGCATCGCGTTCGGCGGCGCCAATCCGTGGGGCAAGATCAAGCCCAGCGAGCTCGGCACCCCTGCCCGCCGCGCGCTGGCGCTCGAGGCCGCACGCAAGGCGATCGTGCTGCTCAAGAATGACGGCGACCGCCTGCCGCTCGCGACCGGCGGTCGCATCGCCGTGATCGGCGCCAATGCCGACGATCTCGGCGTGCTGGAGGGCAATTACCATGGCACCGCCAAGGATCCGGTGACCCCGCTCGACGGCATCCGCCGCCAGTTCGGTGCCGATCGTGTCGTGTACGCGCAGGGCTCGCAGCTGGCCGAGGCCGGCGCGGTGATCATGCCCGAAACCGCCTTCCGTGCCGACGGCAAGCCGGGGCTGAAGGCCGAATATTTCGCCTCGCCGACGGTAACCGGCACGCCCGTCGCCACCCGGCAGGACCGCCGGATCGACTTCAACTATACCCGCGCCGCGCCGGTGCCGGGGCTGAACCCCACCGGCTTCGCCGTGCGATGGAGCGGCGAGTTCGTGGCGCCGGGCGCCGGCGAGTATGAGCTCGCAATCGACATCCCCGCTTGCTGGAAGGACTGCAATACGCACGACGCGGTCCGGCTGTGGGTGGACGGCAAGCTCCTCCACGACGGCCCGCTCGGCAAGGCGCGGGTGGCGGTGAAGGTCGCCAGCGACGGCAAGCCGGTGCCCTTCCGGATGGAGATCGACCATCGCAGCGAGGATTTCGGCGTCCGACTGATGTGGCAGCCGCCGGCCGAGCCGATGCTCGCCCAGGCGCTCGACGCTGCGAAGAACGCCGATACGATCGTCGCGGTGCTCGGCCTGTCGCCCGATCTGGAAGGCGAGGCGCTCAGCGTCTCGATCCCCGGTTTCGTCGGCGGCGACCGGACCGACATCGCCCTGCCCCGCCCGCAGCTCGAATTGCTCAAGGCGCTGCGCAAGACCGGCAAGCCGCTCGTCCTGGTCCTCACCAGCGGCAGCGCGGTGGCGGTCGACCCGTCGCTGGCGGACGCCATCCTCGAGGCATGGTATCCGGGCGAGGAAGGCGGCACCGCCATCGCCGAGACGCTGGCCGGCAAGAACAATCCCTCCGGCCGCCTGCCGCTGACCTTCTATGCCTCGGTCGACGACCTGCCCGCCTTTGTGGATTACGGCATGAAGGAGCGGACCTATCGCTACTTCACCGGCAAGCCGCTCTGGGGCTTCGGCCATGGGCTGAGCTACACCAAGTTCGCCTATGGCGACGTTGCGGTAAAGGCCACGGGCATCGGCCAGCCGGTGCAGGTCAGCGCCAGGCTGACCAATGCGGGCAACCGCAGCGGTGAGGAAGTGGCGCAGGTCTATGTCGTCACGCCGGGTGCGGGCAAACCAGGCGGGTTCACCACGCCGGTGCTCCAGCGCCAGCTCGCCGGCTTCCAGCGCGCCGCGCTCGCACCCGGCAAATCGGCCAGCCTGGCGTTCAGCCTCGACCCGCGCAGCATCAGCAGCGTGGCGCGCGACGGCACCCGCCGGGTGCTGCCGGGTACCTATCGCGTCTGGGTCGGCGGCGGCCAGCCCGGCGACGGTCCGGGCCAATGGGCGGAGTTCACGCTGAACGGCGACGCGCAGGTGCTGCCGAAATGATCGATCGCCGCACCCTGCTTGGCTCGGGCCTGGCGCTCGCCGCCACCCCCGCTTTCGCCACGGATACGTCCGCGTTCGTCAGCAAGCGCCCCGCACCGGCCGACCGCCGCTTCGTCAGCAAGGCGGTCGAGCGCGAAATCGCACGTGTTTCCAGCAAGATCGCCGATCCCAAGCTGCGCTGGATGTTCGGCAACTGCTATCCCAACACGCTCGACACCACGGTGAAGATGGGCGTGGTCGACGGCAAGCCCGACGCCTTCGTCATCACCGGCGATATCGACGCGCTGTGGCTGCGCGACAGTTCGGCGCAGGTGCGGCCCTATCTGCACCTCGCCAGGGAAGACGCCGATCTCCGCCGCCTGTATCAAGGGCTTATCGCCCGGCAGGCGCGCTGCATCCTGCTCGATCCTTACGCCAACGCGTTCCTCGCGGATCCGCACGCCCACACCAAGCTGAGCTGGGCGCTGCACGACAAGACCGAGATGAAGCCGGGCGTTGCCGAGCGGAAATGGGAGATCGACAGCCTCTGCTATCCCATTCGCTTGGCACATGATTATTGGAAGGCCACGGGCGACACGACGCCGTTCGACGCAACCTGGGCGGAAGCCGCGCGCACGACGATCCGCACCTTCCGCGAGCAGCAGCGCAAGGACGGTCCCGGGCCGTACCGCTTCCTCCGCAGCAGCGACCGGCCGACCGAAACGCTGATGCTCGACGGCTATGGCCCGCCCAGCCGTCCCGTGGGGCTGATTCATTGCGGATTCCGGCCTTCGGACGATTCCTGCGTCTATCCGTTCCTGATCCCCTCCAATTACTTTGCGGTGACCGTCCTGCGCGAACTTGCCGCACTCGCAATGGCGACGCGCCAGGATTCCGCACTTGCGAACGACGCCACGTCCCTCGCCGGTGAAGTAGAGGCCGCGCTGCGCGAATATGGCACGATGCGGCTGCGCGACGGGCGCGAGGTGATCGCCTATGAAGTCGACGGCTTCGGCAATGCGATCTTCATGGACGACGCCAATGTGCCCTCGCTGTCGAGCCTCGCCTATCTCCGCTGCTTCGATCGCGACGAACCGCTGTGGCGACGCACTGCCGACGCCGCGTGGAGCGAGGCCAATCCATATTGGTCGCGCGGCAAGGTCGTCGAGGGCATCGGCGGCCCGCATGTCGGGCTGGGTCAGGTCTGGCCGATGTCGTTGATCATGCGCGGTTTCAGCTACGACAACGACGTGCGAACGCTTCGCAATATCCTGCGAATGCTTAGCACTAGCGATGCAGGCACCGGCTTCATCCATGAGGCCGTTAACCAGGACGACCCGTCCAAATTCACTCGCGACTGGTTCGCCTGGGCCAATGGCCTGTTCGGCGAACTGCTGGTCCACCTCGCCGAGGTGCAACCCAAGCTGCTGCAGGAAATGCTGTGATCCTCTCCCGTCGCTACCTGCTCGGCTCCAGCGCGATCGGCCTAGCCGCCGCCGCTGTTCCTCGTCCCCTATCGGCGACAACGCCGCGCCGCACTGCACCAAATCTGTTCATCGGCACCGGCGGTACCGGCCACACCTATCCGGGCGCCACGCTGCCGTTCGGCATGGTGCAGCTGAGCCCCGATACGGGCGTCGAGCGCTGGGAGACCTGCTCGGGCTATTATCACAGCGATGGCTCGATCCTCGGCTTCTCGCACACCCATCTCTCGGGCACCGGCATCGGCGACATGCTCGATCTGCTCGTTGTCCCCGCTCGGGGACCGGTGGTACTGCAGCCGGGCACGCGCGAGAAGCCCAAGACCGGGTATCGCCAGCGCTATCACGACGAGCATGCCGAGCCCGGCTATTACCATGTCGCGCTCGACAACGGCGTGCGGGCGGAGCTGACCGTTACCGAACGAACCGGTTGGCATCGCTATACTTTCCCGGCCGGCGCCGGGCATATCCTGCTCGATCTGTCGCATCTGGTGCTCGACAGTTCGGACAGCCCGCCGCTGATCGCCGACGCGCTGATGGAGATCGAGGCCGACGGCACGATCACCGGCCGGCGACAAGTCTTCCGCTGGGCTAAGGGCCGCAAGATCTTCTTCGCGCTCCAGCTCTCGCGCCAGCCCGATCGCATTACCTTCTACGCTGATGACGATGCCGAACAGCCCGCCGGCAGCCGCAAGGTCACCGGACGGCGACTGAAGGCGGTCCTGCACTATGCGGACGCAGGAAAGGCCCCGATTCTCGTGCGTTGCGGGATTTCGGGCGTCGATGTCGCCGGTGCCCGCGCCAATCTGGTCACCGAGGGGGGACATTGGGACTTCGATCGCACCCGCCGCGATGCCACCGCCCGGTGGCATCCGGCACTCGATGCGGTCACGGTCGAGGGCGGCACGGCCGACCAGCGCACGATCCTCAGCAGCGCGCTCTACCACGCCCAGCTCGCGCCGACGCTGTTTTCCGACGCAGACGGCCGCTATCTCGGCATGGACGGCCAAATCCACAGCGTTCCCAAGGGCGGCGCGGCCTACAGCACCTATTCGCTGTGGGACACCTATCGTGCGCTCCACCCGCTCCTCACCCTGATCGCGCCGGATCGCACCAAGTCGCTGGTCGACGATCTGATCCGCCAGACGGCCCAGTCGCCTTATGGCCCGCTGGTCTGGCCGCTCCAGGGCAAGGAAACCGGCACGATGATCGGCTGGCACGGCGTCGTGCCGCTCGCCGAGGCGCAGGCCAAGGGGATCGAGGCGGATTATGCCGCTGCCTGGCCGGCGATCCGGCGCCGCAGCTTCGATTTCACCGCGCCGGACAAGGACAACAGCAAGGGCCGCGACCTCTACGATCGCATGGGCTATGTGCCTGCGGACAAATGGTTCGAGAGCGTCAGCCGGACGCAGGAATATGCCTATGACGACTGGGCATCGTCCCACCTCGCCGCCGCGATCGGCGAGAAGGGCGATGCCGAGCGGTTGCGAAAGCGCTCGGGCAACTGGCGCAACGTGATCGACGGCAGCATCGGCTTCGCGCGCCCGCGCTTCGCCGACGGCAGCTGGTGGACGCCCTATGACCCGGTCCAGCTCGGCCATATGCCCAAGCCCTGGTGGCGCGACTACACCGAGGCGAATGGCTGGCAGGCGACCTTCCTCAACCAGCACGACGTCTATGGGCTGATCGGGCAAATGGGCGGCGACGCCAAGTTCGAGGCGAAACTCGACGCGCTGTTCAACGCCCCCTCCACTCTCCCCGACAATGCGCCGCCGGACATTTCGGGGCTGGTCGGCCAGTACGCCCACGGCAACGAGCCCGACCAGCACGCCGCCTATCTCTATGCCTATGTCGGTACGCCCTGGAAGACGCAGGCGATGGTGCGGCGGCTGTGCACCGAGATGTACAAGAACGATCCCGACGGGATCATCGGCAACGACGATTGCGGGCAGATGAGCGCGTGGTTCGTCTTTTCGGCGCTGGGCTTCTATCCGGTCGATCCGGTCGAGGCGGCCTATGTGTTCGGCTCTCCGCTGTTCGAACGCGCCGAGGTAACGGTCGGCAAGGGCCGGAAGCTGGTGATCGAAGCGCCGGGCAACCGCGCCGATACACCGTACATTGCGGCGGTGACCTGGAACGGCAAGCCATGGACCCGGAGCTGGATCGCGCACGCCGATCTGGTGAAGGGCGGCACGCTGCGTTTCACCATGTCGGCTAAGCCGAACCCGGTCTTCGGACGCGCGCTCGCCGATCGGCCGCCCTCCAACGGCCGCACGCCCGCCTGATGCTCCTCGCCGCCGTGCTCCTGACGACGACGACGGCACCCTGCGTCGCGGCCGGTGCCGGTGGCGCAGTGGCGGCCGACCTGCTACGTGCGCGGCTGGAGGAACGGCATGCGCCATGCGCGCGCGTATTGCTCGCGCCGCAAGGAGCCGTGCAAGCCGCTCTACCTGCCCCGCGCCGGGCGGCGTGGCGCAAGGTCGCACCGAAACGCCTGCAGCGAGAAGGCTTCGCCGTCCGCCGGATCGGCGACACGCTGGTGATCACCGCGCAGGGCACGCGCGGGCTGGTCTATGGCGCCGGCTGGTATCTCCGCACCGGCGCGCGGCCGCTGCGCTATGAGAGCGCGCCGGCACGGCCCGTGCGGCTCACCCAGATCGGCTACCGCGCCAAGAACAACAGCTATGATGCCTGGACGCTGGCGATGTTCCGCCGCCGGATCGAGGATTTCGCGCTATGGGGCGCCAGCGGCGTGCAGGTCATCGCGCCGGTCTCCGACGACGACGCCACCAGCCCGCTCTTCCCCGCCCCGCCGCTGGAGACGCTGCGCGGGATCGGCGAGATCGCCCACAGCCTAGGCATCGACTTCGCGCTCTATTACCCCAACCTGCACGATTATGACACCCAGGCCGAACGCGACCACGAACTCGGCCGCTTTCGCCTCCTGCTCGGCGCATTGCCGCAGGTCGACGCGCTCTACGTCCCCGGCGGCGATCCCGGCCATGCGGCGCCCGACCGGCTGTTCCCGCTGGTCGCCGACGAAGCCGCGGCATTGCGCGCGCGCAACCCGGCGGCCAGCGTCTGGATCTCCACCCAGGGCTTCGACGCGGCGGCGCTCGACGCCTTCTACGCGCAGCTTGCCCGCCGCCCCCGCTGGCTGACCGGCATCTTCGCCGGGCCCCAGACGCGCGACCCGGTCGCCACCCAACGACGCCATCTGCCCGCCGGGTACCAGCTGCTGCTCTATCCCGACATCGCCCACACCATGCACGCGCAGGTGCCCGTCGACCGCTGGAGCCCCGCCTTCGCCCTCACCGAGGGTCGCGAGCCGATCAACCCGCGCCCGCGCGCGATGACGTCGCTGTTTCGCAACCTCGATCCCGGCAGCAGCGGCTTCGTGACCTACTCCGAGGGCGTGAACGACGATGCGAACCAGTTCCTCTGGTTCCGCCTCGGCTGGGATCCGCAGACCACGCCCGAAGCGTTCGCGCGGGAATATGCGACGACCTTCATCGGCGATCCCGCAGCCGCCAACGCGCTGTTCGCGCTCGAAGACAATTGGACCGGCGATCCCGCCGCGAACGCCCGCATCGACGCCACCCTCGCACTGGTTGACGGTCTCAAGCCCGCCGCCTGGGCCGATTGGCGGATCGACGCGCTCCGCTACCGAGCCGTGTACGACGCGATCGTCCGCCACCGCCTGATCGCCGCGCGCGCCCGCGAAACCGCCGCGCTCGCCGCCCCGGATGCCGTAGCGGCGCGCGCACAGCTGGCGAAAGCCGATCCTGCGCCCGTCCCCGCGCTCCGCACCCGCCTGTTCGCCCTCGCCGAGCAGCTGTGGCAGGGCGCGCGGCTCCAGCTCAGCGTCAAGCTCTACGGGGCCTCCAATGTCGAGCGCGGCGCCAATCTCGACCGCGTCGATGTCGACCTCAACGACCGCGTCTGGATCGAGAAGCAGCTCGCCACACGCACACCGGCGCAGCTCGCCGATTATGCCCGCAAGAAGGAAGGCGCGCTTTACGACGACCTCGGCGATCCCTGGAACGCGCCGCACCTCGTCCGCGGCAGCAGCCCGGTCGCCGATCCGCTGCGCTTTCACGGCGCGGTGGAGGGCATCGCCGATCGCACCCCGAACGATGGCTGGCGGATGTCGTGGATCAGCTACGCCGAAAGCCTCTACGACGCGCCGCTGCGGCTCCATTATGCTGGGCTAGACCCGAAGCGCCGCTACCGGCTCGTCGCCACCTATGCCGGCGAGGACTATTGGCTGCCGATGCGCCTCGTCGCCAATGGCAGCATCGAACTCCACCCGCCGCGCGATCGCACCAGCAACCCGATGACGGTGGACATCCCCATCCCCGCTGCCGCGACGCGCGGCGGCACGCTCGATCTCGCCTGGACGCGGCCCGCCGGCATGGGCGGCAGCGGCCGTGGCCATCAGGTCGCCGAGACCTGGCTCCTTCCCGAACCCCTCTCCGGAGAACGCAAATGACGACCCTTTCCCGCCGAGCGCTCGTCGCCGCCGGCATCGCCACCCCGGCGCTCGCCCATGCCGCGACCGGCGCCGCCGCCAGGACGCCCGCGCCCAAGCCCTATGGCGCCACGCCAAGCGCCCGCCAGTGGAAATGGCATCAGCGCGAGCAATATGCCTTCATCCACTTCTCGATGAACACCTTCACCGACAAGGAATGGGGCTATGGCGACGAGGATCCCAAGACCTTCAACCCCAGCGACTTCAACGCCGACCAGATCGTAGGCGCGGCCAAGGCGGGCGGGCTCAAGGGCCTGATCCTGGTCTGCAAGCACCATGACGGCTTCTGCCTGTGGCCGACCAAGCTGACCGAGCATTGCATCCGCAACAGCCCCTACAAGAACGGCCAGGGCGACATCGTCCGCGAGATGTCGGCCGCGTGCAAGCGCGCCGGGCTGCCCTTCGGCGTCTATCTCTCGCCCTGGGACCGCAACCATCCCGAGTACGGCCGCCCCGGCTATATCGCCTATTACCGCGCCCAGCTGACCGAGCTCTGCACCCAGTACGGCACGCTGTTCGAAGTCTGGTTCGACGGCGCCAATGGCGGCGACGGCTATTATGGCGGCGCGCGCGAGACGCGGAAGATCGACGCCCCGGCCTATTACAACTGGCCGTCGATCGTGGCACTTGTCCACCAGCTCCAGCCCGACGCCTGCACCTTCGATCCGCTCGGCGCGGACATTCGCTGGGTGGGCAATGAGGACGGCGTGGCGGGCGATCCCTGCTGGCCGACCATGCCCAACCACCCGTACGTCCAGAGCGAGGGCAATGCGGGCGTGCGCGGCGGCGCGCTCTGGTGGCCGGCGGAAACCGATGTCTCGATCCGGCCGGGTTGGTTCTACCATGCCGACGAGGATTCGCGGGTGAAGAGCCCCGAGCGGCTGGTGCAGCTCTATGACGAGTCGGTCGGTCGCGGCACCAATCTCAACCTCAACCTCCCGCCCGATCGCCGCGGCCGCATCGCCGATCAGGACGTGAAGATCCTCAAGAGCTTCGGCGACGCGATCCGCGCCACCTTCGCGACGGATCTGGCCAAGGGCGCGGTCGCCCATGCCAGCGCCACCCGCGGCCCCGCCTTCGCGGCCGCGCGCGTCCTCGACGGCAATCGCGAGACCTATTGGACCACGCCCGACGGCACCACCACGCCGACGCTGACGCTGGACCTCAAGCCCGGCGCGCGCTTCGACGTGATCCGCCTGCGCGAATATCTGCCGCTCGGCGTCCGCGTGACGCGGTTCGCGGTGGATGCGGAGATCGACGGCACATGGCAGCAGCTCGCCCAGAAGGAATGCATCTCGGCCCAGCGCATTCTGCGCCTGCCCCAGCCGATCGCGCCGCGCCGCGTGCGGCTGCGCATCCTCGAGGCGCCGGCCTGCCCCGCGATCAGCGAGTTCGCGCTGTTCCGCTCGGTGGCGCCGGTGCCGGTCGCGCCGATCGTCTCGTCGGACCCGACGGTGATCGACACCCGCAACTGGAAGATCGTGAGCGCGCCCGGCACCGGCGCCGAGAAGCTGCTCGATCGCGATCCCGGCACGATCTGGACCGTGCCCGCGCCGAAGCCCGGCGCGCCGGTGGAGCTGACCATCGATCTCGGCGGCGACACCGCGCTGGCGGGCTTCAGCCTCACGCCGTCGCGCCACGTGATGACGGATGCCGCCCCGCCCAAGGGCTATGCGGCCGAGGTGAGCAGCGACGGCAAGACCTGGCAGCCGGCTGCCAGCGGCGAGTTCAGCAACATCGCCTATGCGCTCTCCACCCAGCGCATCGCCTTTGCGCAGGCGCGCAACGCCCGCTATCTGCGCCTCCGCTTCGCCGAGACCGCGCTGCCCGAGCCCAAGCTCGCCATCGCCGAGATCGGCGGCTTCACCGCGCCGCGCTGAGGCAATCGCGGGCTCCAAGCGGGCCGGGGCGCGGGCGCCGCGCTCCGGCCCGTTGCGTTTCGGCAACAATGCACATGAAAACGTAACGGATGAGACCATCCACTGCCATATATAAAACCAGTTTCTTTATTTGGTATTGTATACCGATGGGACCTATGACAGCATCCCTGCCAAGCGGTGACAGCAATGTGACGCCGCGGGCAACGAGGAGAGCGGCGCAGCGGCGCCGCGTGGGGATGCGACGATGGGACTGGGTCGACGCGAAGCTTTGAAATTGGGGTTGGCGGGCGCAGCCGTGCTGCCTTCCGCATCGGCGATGGCGCAAAGCTCTGCCAAGCGCGCGCTGATTGTCTCAACCTGGGACTTCGGCGCAGCAGCGAATGCCGCCGCCTATGCCCAGTGGAAGAAGACCGGATCGCTGATCGACGCGGTCGAGGCCGGCGGCTGGGTGCCTGAGGCAGACGCCAAGAACCATTCGGTGGGTCTGGGCGGCTATCCCGACCGCGACGGCCATGTGACGCTCGATGCGATCATCATGGACGATCGCGGCAATGTCGGCGCGGTCGCTGCGCTCGAAGACATCCTCCACCCGGTCTCGGTGGCGCGCCGCGTCATGGAGAAGACCCCGCACACCTTCCTGGTGGGCGAAGGCGCGCGCCAGTTCGCGCTCGAACAGGGCTTCCCGAAGACGCGCCTGCTGACGCCCGAGGCCGAGGCGGCGTGGCGCGAATGGCTTAAGACTGCCAAGTACAAGCCTGTAGCCAATATAGAAAATCAGCGCGGCTCGGCGCTCGATCATGACACGATTGGTATTGTCGCCTGTGATGCCAATGGTCGGCTCGCCGGCGCCTGCACCACCTCGGGCATGGCGTTCAAGCTGCGCGGCCGCGTCGGCGACTCCCCCCAGGCCGGATGCGGCCTGATGGTCGAGCCCGACGTCGGCGCCGCGACGTCCACCGGCGTAGGCGAAGAGGTGACCCGCATCGCCGGCTCGGCGCGCGTCGTCTCGTCGATGCGCGCAGGGATGGATCCGATGGCCGCCTGCCGCGAGGCCGTGCTGCACATCGCCAAGTTGCGCGGCGATGCCGTGAAGGACGCGCAGGTCGCGTTCCTCGCGATCGACCGCCACGGCCGGGTCGGCGCCTATGCGCTCCAGCCCGGCTTTACCTATGCGGTTACCGATCTTGGGGGGGCGACGAGCGTGCTCGCCGCCGAAAGCCTGCGCGGGAAATAAATAGAACCTGACGCAGCAATCATCAGCCTGGGGGCGAAGGAAGGAAAAGAATATGAGGGGTTTTCGCAAATCTTTGATGTGCTCCAGCAGCACGCGCGCCGCGTTCGGCATCGCCATGGTCACCGTGGCGGCACCTGCCTTGGCGCAAACCGCTTCGGCACCCGCGCAGGCGCCTGCGCAGGCCGATGATGGCGATCAGATCGTGGTCACCGGCTATGCCCGCTCGCTCGCCGATTCGGCCGCGACCAAGCGCAAGGCCAACGCGATCGTCGACGTGATCAGCGCCGAAGACGTCGGCAAGTTCCCGGACCGCAACATCGCGGAATCGCTGTCGCACCTGCCCGGCGTGACCGTCGACCACCAGTTCGGCGAAGGCGAGCAGGTCTCGATCGCCGGCGTCGAGCCCGCGCTGAACCGCATCCTGATCGACGGCCACTCGATCGCCTCGGCCGACTGGGGCGGCAACCCCTCGGACCGTTCGAGCCGCAGCTTCAACTATTCGCTGCTCTCGCCCGAAATCATCAGCCAGGCGATCGTCTACAAGACGCCGGAAGCGCGCCTCCAGGAAGGCGCGATCGGCGGCACCGTCGACGTCGTCACCCGCAAGCCGCTGGACCTCAAGCCGAACACGATCACGGCATCGGGCGGCTATGCCTATAATGATCGCTCGAACCGCGGCAGCCCGCGCGCTTCGATCCTGTACAGCTGGCACAATGACGCCGGCACCTTCGGCGTGCTCGGCTCGGTCGGCTTCGACCGCCAGTATCTCGCGCGCGCAGGCGTGGCGGTCTATGGCTACATGACCGGCGACACCTTCTTCCAGAAGGACAAGAACGATAACGTCATCAAGGATGCCAGCGGCAACCCGGTGCCGATCAACCCGGCGCTAAAGGTCAATGGCGGCAGCTACACCGATCTGCTGAACGCCCGTCTCCCGGCCTACCTCGCGCACGAATATTTCGAGCAGACCCGCCAGCGCCTCAGCTTCTCGGGCGCGATGCAGTGGAAGCCGGCGGACAATCTGACGCTGACCGCCACCGGTCTTGTCATCAGCGGCAACTACGACAATTTCAGCACCTCCGAGTACAGCTACAACACGCGGGGCGGGCTGGCGCAGCAGGCGACCGTCAGCAACGGCCTGATCACCTCGGCCACCTATGGCCCGGGCACCGGCACCAACTGGACCGGCGAACTCGACACCAACTTCCGCCGCACGCGCATCAAGAACGACAGCGGCACGCTCGCCTTCAACTGGGACGTGAGCGGCTGGAACGTGTCGGGTAACGGCGGCTACAGCCGTGCATCGGGCGGCAAGCAGCCGGAATATCTGCTGAACTTCCGCACGCTGCAGGGCTTCACCGTCGGCGCCAACGGCCGCAACACCTCGCTCGACTGGCAGAATCCGGCCAGCGACGGCACGAACTGGGTCAGCACCTCGCCGGGTGAATCGAAGCTGCAGGACGAAGCGGCGGTGCTCGCCGCGACCAACGGTGCCGGCTATTTCGGCGCACAGATCGGCGGCATCACCAACGCCGACCAGACGGTCGACGACGAGAAGTACGGCCAGATCGATTTCCAGCGCGACGTCGCCTTCGGCCCGCTGACGAAGATCATGTTCGGCGGCCGCTACAACGACCATGGCAACCAGCAGTCCAGCTATGGCGGCGCCACCTTCACCAATGCGGCGTTCACCCTGGCCGATCTGGGCCCCTACACCCTCGCCAGCGACCTGTATGACGGCCTGTCGACGAGCGGCAACGGCACGCCCTTCGCCACGCTGACCAAGGAAGCGATGATCGCGGCGTTGACCGGCTCGAACGTGCTCAACGTCACCCGCCCGCTCGACACCAGCGGCTATTTCCGGGTGAAGGAGAAGATCTACACCGGCTATGTCCAGGCCAATTTCGAGGCCGGCAAGTTCCGTGGCAACATCGGCGGTCGCTTCGTCAGCACCAAGGACGACAGCTATTATTACGCCAACTCGAACGGCCAGGCGTCGCTGCAGCACTCGGAGAGCACCGACAACCGCTTCCTGCCGGCGTTCAACATCGCCTATGATGCCGGCCCCGGCGTGGTGCTGCGTGCAGCCGCGGCGAAGGTGATCGCCCGCCCGCGCTATTCGCAGCTGGCAGGCGCCCTGTCGCTCGACGACACGCAGAGCACCGGCAGCGCCGGCAATCCGGACCTGAAGCCCTATGCCGCGACCAATTTCGGCCTGTCGGCGGAATGGTATTTCAGTAAGACGGGCTATGTCTCGAGCGAAATCTTCTACCGCGACATTTCGAACTACATCTCGAACATCAACGTCAACGTCCAGCTGACCAACCCGCTGACCCAGCAGAGCCGCACCTATGCGATCTCGCAGCCGGTCAACGGCGGCAAGGCATCGGTGACCGGCTTCTCGCTGACCGCGCAGACGCCGATCGCCTACGGCTTCGGCATCCAGGCGAACTACACCTTCGCCGATGCGGATACCGGCATCAGCGGCCAGGGCCTGCCCTATCTCTCGCGCAACACCTACAACATCGTGCCGTATTTCGAGAGCGGCCCGTTCCAGGCGCGCGTGAGCTACAACTATCGCTCGAAGTACTTCTACGTCTTCGGTCGCCTGTCTTCGGCGGACTATACCGACTCGTATCGCCAGCTGGACTTCTCGGCATCGTACAAGGTGCTGGAGAACTTCACGATCACGGCGAACGCGTCGAACCTGCTGGACGAAACCTACTACCAGTACAGCGCGACGCCGTCGGCGCCGACCGCCCTGTACAAGAACGGCCGGACCTTCTCGCTCAGCGCGAGCTTCCGGATGTAATCGCATCCTCGGCGCCGGTGAGAGCCGGCGCCGAACCCGGTTCCCAAGCACCTGCGCCTGCCCGGTCCGCCGGGCGGGCGTTTCTTTTGAGGGATGCGCGCGCCCCCTTCCCGCTTGACCCGCCGCGGCAAACCGCGCAGATGCGGGCCCAGCCTAGCTTCGCGCGAGCCAGGGCCGGTTTAGCTCAGCTGGTAGAGCAGCGGTTTTGTAAACCGAAGGTCGCGGGTTCGATTCCTGCAACCGGCACCACGGAAATCCGCCGTTTCTTAGGGTTTGTGACTATTGCTCCTTGGTTCAGTTGAACCGGGGGCTGCGAAGTGAGCCTGTCTGCGAGGGCTCTTGCCCTATCGGCATATGCGCAGGCGACGGATCGGCTGCGGGGTACGGAACGAGCGGCAGACGCCGCTGCCCATGGCGCGACGCCGGCACCGCGCATGGTGGCACCTCCATCGAAACGCCACCGTGCGAGCGCCCGAACGGTGCCTTCGTTGCCTATCTCGGGAATCCGGACGGCAACAAGCTCACCGCGCGGACAGCGTTAAACCAACAATTCTCAACGCTCCCGCAACGATCGCCAGAAGGGGCTGAGCAGCGGAGCCAACGCATATTGCAACGGCGTCCGCTGCCGCAACTGGATCAATGCCTGCGCGGGAGTGCCGGGTTTCGCCATGGAGGTGGTACTGCCTGAGCCGCCGCGACCCAGCGCGGACGGATCGATGATGACATCCGCCGAGAAAAAGGGGATGCCCGTGCGCGGTTCCACCAGCCGATCTGCCGAGATGCGCGTCAGGGTGCCGGTGAGGTCTGGAGAGCTTCGGTCGCGCAGCGCGCCAAGCCGGATGATCGTTCGCTGACCAACCTTCACATCGGCCGCGTCGTCCGGAGAAACGCGGACGCGCAGGAGCAATGATCGATGATCGGGAACGATCTCCATTAGCGTCTGCCCCGGCGCGATGACTCCGCCCTCGGTGAACACGGCCAGACCGATGACCGTACCCGTGACCGGCGCACGGATCTCCGCATGGGCCAGCTGTTCGCGTACGGCAGACAGGCGCGGTGCGAGATCGTTCAGCGCCATCTGAGTCTGGTACAAATCGGCTTGCGCGCGTGAGCGATAGGCACTTGTCGCTTCGGCGCTCGCCAACTCGCTTTCTCGTACCGCGCTGTCCGCCTGCAAGGCACCCTGGTCCAGCTGGTCGTGCTGGCCTGCCAGTTGGGCATGCGACCGTTCCAGCTCGCGAAGCCGGGTCTGCGAGACCCAGCCCTTGCGCGCCACCGGTGCAAGCGCTGAAAGCTCGGCCGTCAGCAGGCCAATCTGCTTTTCGGTGGAGGCGCGTTGGTAGCGCAGCCCCTGTGCCTGGTGCCGCGACTGACTGGATCTTTGTGCCAGCTCTGCCTTGCGCGCCGCCAACTCGCTCGTCAGCGCAGCCAGCATGGCGTGTTGTTGCGCCATCGCCTGCTGTGCCTCGCGCAGGGCATTGCCGGTCAGCCCTGCAAATTCGCCCGGCGGCGCGAAGCTGCTCTGTCCGAGCAGCTGGGCCTGCTGCCGCGCGCGCTGGGCCAACAGCTGGACCTGTTGACCGACGAGCCCGCGTTCCTGCGCGCGTAGCGATTCCGCAGATAGGCGGATCAGAAGCTGCCCTTGCTCGACATGCTGCCCCTCGGCGACCAGCAGCTGCTCAATCACGCCGCCTTCGCGTTGCTGCACGGCCTGTCGTTCCCCGGCGACCACAATTTCGCCGGGCGCGTAGGCTGCAGCATCCAGCCGGGTCAGCGCCGCCCAGCCAAGAAACAACCCGAAGAACAAGAGCGCCGTGATTGCTCCCCACCGTATGTCGCGCGCGGAACCGCCCGGGTCGGCGCCCAACGAAGGGGCCTGCTCGAACGCGGCTGGTCCAGCATGTTTCATGCGTGCGCCACCGTTCGGGCAGTGCTGCCGTCAAGTGCAGCAAGAACCGCGTCGCGCGGGCCAATGTGCTGGACGCGGCCGTTGTTGAGCACGATCAAGCGATCGAGGACCGGCAGAATCGTACGCTTGTGCGAAGCGAGAACGATCGTGCACCCCCGCGCCTTCGCTTGCTGCAATACCTCCAGCAGACGCGCTTCGCCCGCCCCATCGAGATGCGCGTTCGGTTCGTCGAGGAGGAGCAGCACGGGATCGCCGTAGAGTGCGCGGGCGAGCGCGATGCGGTGCGCCTGGCCCAGCGACAGCCCCCCGCCCTGCGCATCGAGTACATACTCATAGCCACCCGGCAGCCCCAGGATCATCTCGTGAATGCCCGCCGCCTGCGCCGCGGCAATCGAGCCCTGATCGGCGCCCCCCGATTCCTTGAGACGCTCGGTGGCGAAACGGCAGATATTCTCCTTGATCGTTCCGCCGAAGAGCTGCGGGTCTTGCGGCAGATAGCCGACGTGATGCGCGAGGCGATCCGCGTCCCATTGGCTGGACTCTGCGCCATCGATGCGCAGGGTGCCGCGGTTCGGCGGGACGATCCCGGCCAGCAACCGCAGCAGCGTCGACTTTCCCGCGCCGCTGGGCCCGATGATACCGATGGCCTCTCCTGCGGCGATGTCGCAGTGGATGGCAGTGAGGAGGGGCAGCTCACGCCGTTCATGTACGACAGTGACATTTTCCAGCCGCAGGGCGCCGCGCGGGGTCGGAAGCGGCGTGAGGCGCAGTTCCGGCGATGTCGCGCCCAGCAGCGCGTTCAACTGGCGCATGCTGTTACGGGCCTGCTGTAGGCTCCGCCACGATGCGATCAACTGTTCGGCAGGGGCGAGCGCCCGCGCGATGAGAAAAGACGAGGCAAAGATCGCGCCCGCCGATATCTGGTCCTCCGCCGCCAGCCAGGCGCCGAGCCCGAGCGCGCAGGATTGTAGCGCGAGTCTCAGGAAGCGCCCGAACGATGTATAGTTTCCGGACGCGAAGCCTGCCGCGACCTGTTGGTGGAGCAACGCCTCGCGCTGCCGCATCTGGCGCCGCACCATCGCCTTCCGCATGCCCAGCGCGCGAACGATGTCGGATCGCGCCAGAATGGCATCTTGGCCCGCATAGACGGTCGCGGAAAGCAACTGCGCGCGGCCAACCGAGGCTCTCGTGGCGCGTTCGGAGCACCAGGCGGTCAGCGAAAGCGCCATCACGCCCACCAGAGCGAGCGCCCCGATCCAGGGGTGCAGCAGCGTACAGATCAGGAGATATACCGGCATCCACGGCGCGTCGAAGAGCGCCAGTGCGCCTGCGCCCGTGAAGGTTTGCCGTGCGGCGTCAAAATCTCGCATCGCCTGTCGCGCCATGATCGGCTGCGAACGCGCGAGCGTGGCATCGAGAATGGCCGGTGCAAGCGCTGCGTCGATCCGCAGCCCGGCACGAACGAGCAGACGCACGCGAATGCGGTCGAGCACGGCCAGCGTAACCAGCGCAAAGAGCAGCGCGACGGTCAGCACGGCCAATGTCGCCAGACCGTGCGTGGGCACCACACGATCATATACCTGCAGCATGTAGACGGTAGGCGCGATGTACAGCAAATTGACCAGCGCGCTGAAGCAGGCTGCGCCGATGAAGTGCGACTTGCATAGCGCGAAGGCTGCGTTCAGCGGCGTCGAGTGACGCGCCTCATCCGCGGGCATCGTGCAGTTCCTGCGACACTAGCTGAATGATTATCGCCATCTTCACCCGCGAAGTGAGGAAACACACCTTGTCGAAGGCGCCCGCGCCCCTTTGCGCATGCATCGCATGCGACAGCGGCGGCGCGTGATCACTCTTCCGGGTTAGCTCACTTGCTGCCCGAGGCGGCCGAAGCACCGTCGCTGAAGGTCTTGGGGGTTACGATAGTACCCAACTGCGCGTGTGTCGCGCTGCGATGTGTCGGCGTACGATGTCCCAGCGGCTCGCGTGCCGCGCGGGAGGGCATAATGGCCGACTATTTCAACGTCCTGGGCAGTTCCACCGTTACCGGTGGAACCGGACCCGACAGGTTCTTCCTGTTCAACAAGGATACGAACCTGGATCGCCTCCGCGCGGACGGAACTGTCGCGAATTTCGTCTGGAACACGTCGCTGCACTGGGCGGACGGATCCGTGTTCCAACTGATCGGCATCAACGTCAACATTTCGATGGATCTGATCATCGGCGACAAGACCGATGCTCTCTACGGGTCCAACTTTAACGACGCCATCGTCTACAACAATGGTGGCTTCGGCGACGGATTTGGGGGGTTCCGAGATATTCAGCTGATGTACCTGGGCGGCGGGGACGACTTTGTCGACCTGACCGCGCACGGCGTTGGCGGCGTCGCGTATGCCAAGGACATGAAGATCTATGCCGGCGACGGCAACGACACCATCGTCGGCGGTGCGGGCGCGGACATCCTGTACGGTGAAGCGGGCGACGATCTGATCCTCGGCTTCGCCGGGGCAGATGTGATCTATGGCGGCGACGGGAACGATATCCTCTATGGCGAGGACCTCGGCTACGACAACAGCTCCAGCTATGACACGCTGTACGGCCAACGCGGCAACGACGTTCTCTACGGTGGCGGCCGCAACGACAAGCTCGACGGGGGAGACGGCAACGACATCCTCTACGGCGGCGCGGACGACGATTCGCTGGTCGGGGGAAGCGGAGACGACATTCTCTATGGCGACGACCTGAACAACTCCGGCAACGACAAGCTGAGCGGCGGCGCGGGCAATGATCAACTGTACGGCCGCGCCGGCAATGACGAACTCCATGGCGACGCGGGGGACGATCTGATCGATGGGGGTACCGGCCGGGATTATCTGGGCGGCGACGCCGGGGCGGATACGATCCTCGCTGGTGCCGGCGACGACACCATCGACGGCGGCGACGATAGCGACACGGTGGTCTTCACCGGAAATCGCACCGACTATCGCTTCACCGTCAACGGCGACGGCAGCTTGACCCTCGGCGATCTGCGGAGTGGCAGCCCGGACGGAACGGACACGATCCGGAACGTGGAATATTTCGCCTTTGCCGATGGCACGGTCTCCACCGACCACCTCAGTACGCCGCCCGTCATCGTCTCCAACGGGGGCGGCCCGACCGCTGCCATAGATATCGTTGAAGGGGCAACGGGCGTACTCGCAACGGTACTCGCCAGCGATGTCGATGTCGGCCAATCGCTGCGCTACGCCATCGGCGGCGGCGTCGACGCCGCTCTGTTCCGCATAGACGCCGCTACCGGCGAGCTGTCCTTCGTCACCGCTCCCGATTTCGAGGACCCCTACGACGCGAATGGCGACAACAGCTATGAGGTCACGGTAATCGCCGACGACGGATTTGGTGGAGTCGCGCGGCAGGCGCTCACGATCAAGGTGGCGGACGCCAGCGACGGCAGCGCCCCCACCATCACCTCGGACGGCGGGATGGCAGCCGGATCGATTTCGATACTGGAGAACAGCACCTCGGTGACAACGGTTCAGGCTATTCAGCCCGACGGACTTCCCCTCTCCTACCGGATCGTCGGCGGAGCCGATGCTCAGCAATTCGTGATCGACGCAAATACCGGCGCGCTGTCCTTCGCCGTCGCGCCCGACAGGGAGGCGCCAGGCGACGCCAATCACGACAATGTCTACGACGTCGTGATCGGTGTCAGCGATGGGACCAATGGAGATCATCAGCGGCTGGCTGTCACCGTCACAGACGTGAACGACAATCCGCCGGTGCTCACCTCCTTCGGGGGCGCCCCCGTAGCCACGCTGTCCCTCGCGGAAAACACGACCGGGGTCGCGGTGATCAGCGCCAGCGACGCCGACGGCACCGCCGCAACCTACCAGATCCTGTCCGGCGACGATGCGGCGCTCTTTGCCATCGACCCGGTCACCGGGGCGCTGTCCTTCAAGAACGCCCCCGATTTCGAGCAGCCCCTCGATGCAAATGGCGACAATATCTATTCGGTCGTCGTCGGCGCCAGCGATGGCGTCACGACGGTCACCCAGGCGCTCTCGATCAGCATCGGGAATGTGAATGACCTCGCGCCGGTTATTCAGTCCAACGGCGCTGGCGCGACGGCGCAGGTCGCGATGCTGGAGAACAGCAGCTTTGTGACGACCGTTACTGCGACTGACGGCGACGGCACCATCCCGACATACGCCATCGTTGGCGGCGCCGACGCGGCGTTCTTCGCCATCGACGGTGCCACCGGCGCCTTGCGCTTCGTGAAGGCGCCCGACTTCGAGTTCGTCCGCGACGCAAATGGCGACAACGTCTATGACGTGATCGTCTCGGCCAGCGACGGTGCCTTCACCGACACGCAGGCGCTGGGCGTACAGATCCTCGACGTGAACGAAATAGGCCGCACGCTGACGGGCACCAGCGCCGCGAACATTTTCTCTCCTACCGCGCCGGGGGCACTGCAGACCACAGACCTCAACGACACGATCTACGCGCTGGCAGGAAACGATGTCATCGATGGCGGCCTGGGTGCCGATCGCATGGAAGGCGGTACCGGCAACGACACCTATTATGTCGACACTTGGTCCGACGACGGCTTTGCGGGCAATGATGACCTGGTCGTCGAAACCCCGAACGCGGGTACGGACCTCGTCATCAGCAGCGTCAGTTATCAGCTCACGGCCGAGGTGGAGAACCTCACGCTGGTCGGCGGCGCGCTTGCGGGGACGGGAAACATCCTCGCCAACACCATCACCGGCAACGCGCTGGACAATATCCTGGACGGCGGCGCCGGCAATGACCGGCTGCTGGGCGGCGACGGCGCGGACACGCTGTTCGGCGCCGACGGAACCGATGTCCTGAACGGCGACGCCGGCAACGACAGCCTGTTCGGCGGCGCGGGATCGGACGTCTTGGACGGCGGCACGGGCGCGGACCACATGGAAGGCGGCACCGAGAACGATACCTATTATGTCGACAGCTGGTCCGATGACGGCAACGCGGCGAACGACGATGTCGCGATCGAGCTCGCCGGCGGCGGCACCGGCGATCTGGTCAACGCCTCCGTCACCTACCGCCTCGCCGATCAGGTCGAGCGGCTCACCCTGACCGGCTCGGCCGCCATTGATGGCTATGGCAACGCGCTGGACAATGTGATGACCGGGAACAGTGCCGCCAACCTGTTGTCAGGCGATCTCGGCAACGACACGATTGACGGCGGCGACGGCAACGACATTTTGCAGGGCGGCGAAGGCAATGACGTGCTGAGCGGCAGCGGCGGCGACGACCGGCTGTTCGGCGGCAACGGCGTCGACAAGCTGGACGGAGGAAACGGTAACGATCTGCTCGACGGCGGGGCCAGCAACGACACGCTGCTCGGCCAGGCCGGGGACGACATCCTGATCGGCGGCAAGGGGAAGGACGTGATGACCGGCGGTGCCGGCGCGGATACGTTTACCTTCGCGTTCGGCGACACGTCGGCGAACAGCGGCTTCATCGATACCATTACCGATTTCGACGGGACGCAGGACTCTATCGACATCGACGTCTTCACATCGGCGCTATCGCACGCAGCCTATGCCGAACAGGCGATCGCATCGAACGACTACAGCACCGCACTGGCCGCGGCGAAAGCGGCCGCGACGCCTGGCATAGCGGCGGTGTTCATCGCCGGGACTACGGATGGCTGGGTCTTCTGGGATGGAAATGGGGATGGCGCACTCGATCAGGCGGTGACGCTGCAGGGTGCCAACGCGCTCGCGGCATTCGATGCGCACCACCTGTTCTAGGTGGCCCCCTACCTCCAATTTTCCAGGCGTTGCCATGCTGGAGCGCAGATGGAAATGCAGACCACCCATCTCGGTAATTACTGCCGGACGCGGGTGTCGCTACCCTGCTTTCGAAATCCGCCATTGCAGGAAACCGGCATGCTTCTCGTCAACTGCATCCACGTGCCTGGTCCACAAGGTGCGACGGTTCACCGGGAGGAAGCCGGCGCATGACCCAGTTCTTGATCACCGGTGCTGCCGGGTTCATCGGCTATCATCTCGCAAGCCGCTTGTTGGCCGATGGGCACGGTGTCTGCGGAGTCGATGGCATGACACGCTATTACGATCCCGCGCTCAAGCAAGCCCGGCTGGAACGGCTGGAGAGATGGCCCTCGTTCCACTTGATCCGCGGGATGGTCGAGCAGCCGGGGGTGATAGCCGGCGCCATCCAACGCTGCGCACCCGATGTGATCGTGCATCTCGCTGCACAGGCCGGCGTCCGCTACTCGATCGACCATCCCGGTACCTATATCGACAGCAATCTGGCCGGATCCTGGCAGGTGCTCGAAGCCGCCCGTGCAGCACCACCCCGCCATCTGCTGCTTGCCTCCACCTCGTCGGTATACGGCGCCAACCCGATAGCGCCCTTTGCGGAATCGCATGGGACCGATGAACCGTTGAGCCTGTACGCCGCGACGAAGAAGAGCATGGAGGTGATGGCACATAGCTATGCGCATCTCTTCTCCATCCCCACGACGGCGTTCCGCTTCTTCACCGTCTATGGCGCCTGGGGCCGGCCCGACATGGCGCTGTTCAAGTTCGTCGATGCGATCCTGCACGATCGCCCGATCGACGTGTACGGCCACGGCCGGATGTCGCGGGACTTCACCTATGTCGACGATCTGGTGGAGGCGATCGTGAGGCTGATCCCGGTCCTTCCCACCGAAGCGAGCCGCGTGCGCACGAGCGCGGCGACCGACACGCTTTCGCAACACGCGCCCTTCCGCACCGTGAACATCGCCGGCGGCAAACCCGTGCCGCTGATCGAGTTCGTCCGGACGATCGAGAATTGTCTGGGGAGGCGAGCGACGATCCGCATGCTGGAGAACCAGCCGGGCGATGTCCCCCTAACCTATGCAGACCCCTCGCTGCTGAAGGCATTGACGCAATATGTGCCCGCCACGCCCATCGATGTCGGGGTGGCTGTGTTCGTCGACTGGTACAAAAGTTGGCACGGAATGTCCGCGCCGATATATCAGGCCGAACTTCAGGGTCAGGTCATCGGGCGACCGCAATTATAGGCCGGTACTGGCCCGATACCGCCATTGATCTGCCCCCAATATCGTACATCGTCCTTCGCCACCGCGCTCAGCTATTCTTCAATGCTTGGATAGCCGTCATCGTCCTTATGCTCATTGGCATCCCAAGCCAGGGGGTTGGGGTGCCGGAAGCGCCGCTCCCACTCGTCGGGCATGCCGACCTTGTCCGAATCCAGCGTTGCTGCGGTGGGCCGAAGGATCGCCCAGCCCCCGCTTCGGCGACAATGGACGGCCAGGCGTTCTGGAAGAGAAACCGCGCGATCGCACGTCCGCACGTCTTCGATGTACACGGCATCGACATTGTCGCGGCAGGGCATCCCCAGACACATGTCCGCGCCCGCAAGGCTGAGCATATCGCGCGGCGCTTGACCAGCATGGACGGCTTTCCGGGGATATTGTCCAGAAGGACGAAACGCGCCTCAGCCGTCAGCGACCATAGATGAAATAGGCCATCTTTATACGAGACGTTAAACTTGATCGACCTTGTCTCGGGACACGATCGCGACGACTTGTGTTCGATTGCTCGCGTTCAACCGCCGCATTAGTGCCTTGACGTGGGCTTTCACCGTGCGCTCCCGCAGGCCAAGCTCGATCGCGATCGCCTTGTTGGTCGCGCCCCGCTCCAGCAAGGCCAGCACCTGTTCCTGCCGACGCGTGAATATGGGCTCGGGCGGCTCGCCGTAGCTCTGCCGCGTCGCTGCTATCCCGGCAAGCAATCGCCCATAATCGAATGCCGGATAAATCACCCAACCCGCACACGCGAAGCCGATGGATTGAACGACCCGGTCCAGCGAAATCGCGTCGTCGAGTAGCACACGCACACCCTGGCACGCAGCGGCCAAGGCCTGCTCTGGCTCTATCGTTTCCTTCAGCACCAGCACCACAAGGCTGCCCCCGGCCTCCCGCAGTCGCCGGACAATCAGGGAGAGCGCGGCTTCGTCGAACCGGTCGGCCGCGAGGTTGACCAGCACCGCATCCGTTCCCCGCTCGCACACAACCGCGACCGCCTCATCGATATTCGCCACCGCGCCCACGGTTACGATGTCCTGCGTCTCCGCCAGCGCGGCTTCCAGACAAGCGCGGGGCAGTTGCCGCGGATCGATGATCAACAGCCGAGTGGGGTCCTTCCGGCGCTCCTCGCCCCGCCCCCCGGCGCCGAACGCTCCGCCCTCCTCTGCACTCATCGGACCACGCTCAGCGCAGAGGTCACGCGGCGCGGTCGAAGATCGGGAGGCGGGGGCGGCGGCGTTGATCGTGCGGGTCACGGTAATAGCCCCGTACCCGCTGGTAATATTGCAGCCCGTCCCCCAGTGCGAGCCGCGCGTGCCGGATATAGCTGACCCGATTGAACACAACGCCGGTGATGTCGCCGTCGAATTGTTCGAGGGTGGATCGCACCAGATCCGGCGTCGTGTGCTCCCATGGCAGGACCAGCAGCACCGCATCGGCGAGCTGACCGGCCAGTCGGGCATCGCCGGCGGCGAGGATCGGCGGCGTGTTAACGATCACATAGTCGAACGTTCGCCGCAGCGTCGCCAGCATGTCGGCCACCTTGCGCGAGGCGAGCAACGCCTGCGGATCGGCCGCGCTCCTGCGGGCATGGATGAACTTCAGCGCCGGCAGCGCCGCATTCTGCTGGATGATGTCCTCCAGCGACGCCTCGCCCTGCAGATAGTCGAGCAAATCCCGCGACTCCGAGCCGGGTTGCGCCAGCGTGCTCAGGTCCGGCCGCCGCAGGTCGAGCTCCACCACGATCGCGGATCGCCCTGTGGCGGTCGCGGCCGCGGCGATCGCGACGGCCACGGTCGTCTTGCCGTCGCCGGGCAGCGGGGAGGTGACGACGACGACATTGCCGCTCTCGCGTGGCAGCGTCCGTGCCAGCTTGCGCTCGACCGATCGGGCAGCCTCGGCAAAGGTCGCATAGGGCCGTTCGGTGACCATCAGATGCGCGGGGAGATCGTCCCGCCGGTTCAGCGCCGGGATCATGCCGAAGGTGGCGAGACGGCTCAGTTCATAGACCTGCCCCGCGGTGCGGACGTGATTGTCGGTCGCCTCGGCGACGATCACATAGAGAAAGCCGAAAATCAGCGCCGCCGCCGAGGCCGCCCCCATGATCGGCATGGATCGCGGGAAGCTGGCCTGGGTGGGGCGCAACGCGGGTGAGGCCAGTGCCGCATCGGCCTTGACGACGTCGCTGAGCGTTTGCTTGAGGCGGGACAAGATCGACACATACACGCTCTGCAGGGCGGTGACGTCGCGACCATAATCGGCCAGCGGCACGCCCGTGACCCCGCGGTCCAGCGACTGGGCACGCAGGCCGGCCACATCCCCTGCCAGAGTCGTCCGCCGGGCCGCCTGCGCATTGACTTCCGCGCGCAGCTGCCGCTGCACCCGCTCCCCCTCCTCGGATATCGTCTGGCGAACCTGCGCAAGCTCGGCCTCCGCCTTGCGCACGTCGGGATGGCCGCCGCCATAGGATGTGCGAAGCTGGGCAATCTGTGCCGTCAGCACCCCCTCGCGCGCTTTCAGCTCGGTGAGCAGGGGCGAGACCGTCGCATCCCCGCTGGCAACCCGCGCCGCTGCCTCAGAAACGGCGGCCTTGGATGCGGCGAGTTCGGAGCCAGCGCGCGAGACCTGCGCCGCATCCCCAGCGCCGCCGACCTCCGCGTCTATCCCGTGCGCCCGGCGGTAGTTCGCGATCTTGAGCTCGGTAGACACCAATTGCTGCCGAAGCTCGCCCGCGCGCCGCCGCAGTGCCTCCGCATCGCGGATCTGCGACGCGCGGCGCTCCCGGATCTGGGTGTCCATATAGGTCGTCGCCACCTTGTTCGCGATCCGCGCCGCCTTTTCAGGCGATGTCGAACTGACCGTGACATTGATGTAGTTGGACGTCGAATCCTGCGCGACCTTCAGGGCGGAAAGAAGCCTGTCCGTCACTTTCTCGCTCATCTGCGGCGTGACGATCAGCTTGGCCGGCGGGCCCGCGGGGAAGAAGGTGTCTGAAAACCAGCGCAGGAGCCCCGTGCTGGGGATCGGCAACGCCGGGTTGAACTCCGGGTCTCCGGTCAGCGCCAGATCCCGCACGACCTGCCGCGCGACGGCGCGGGACTGGAGCAGCTGGATCTGGGTGTCGATCTGGTGCGCCTGGCGCATCTCGATGTCGCGGATGGAGGGCGGCGCGGTAGACGCGGCGATCGAGTCCGGCATGCCAATATCTGCGGTATCGACCCGCATGACTGCTGTTGCATTGTAGCGCGGCGCGATCATCGAGAGCACCAGCGCCGTTCCCAGCAGCGTCAGCGTGATCGTCACGATCAGGCCTCGCATGCGTCGGCGCAGGATGCGGATCAGCTCCGTCGAACCCGTGGTCATGGTTTCCGCCGCTGCCGGCCGCAATGCCTCGTGCATGGTCACTGGTCGTCTCGCCCCCTAGCTTCAGAACCGCGAGAGCGTACGACGGGACGGTGAGGCACGCATGGTCCATGACGGATGATAGGACCGTCTTTTTGCGCCGATGGGCACTCGCCCAAAGGGATGAGGTGCAGTTCCACACGAACGCTGCATGACGCGCCGGGCTATCCCATAAGCGACATAGCCAATCCCCGCACAATGCTGCGATGACGCTGCGCGACGCAACGCCAGCGGCCGCGGCAACTCGAGCCGGCGGGCGTGGAGCGCTGGCATCTTCGACGGGAGAGAAACGCTTGCAGCGCAAACCCACAGCAGCGCACTGGGGCAGCCGGTGAGCGAGAATCCTTCCGACTGCACTGCTCCATGCGTTCGGGCGGCGGATGCATCCCCCGCACCCGCCTCGATCCTTCGCTTTGCGCGGAACGCGCTCCACTTGCTCACCGGCAATGCGGCTTCGGTCGGTCTGGGCATGATCACCCTCGCCTTCACCGCGCAGATTCTCGGACCAGCCTTGTTCGGCATCCTGGCAACGATTGAAGGCTATTGCCGGATGGTGGACCAAGTCGTTCGTCTGGAAACGTGGCAGGCGCTGATCCGCTACGGCGCAGAGACGCTCGAGACAGGCACCGGCAGCCGCTTTCGCAGCCTGATCCGGCTGGGCCTGGTGCTGGATTTCGGCGGCGCCGCACTGGCCGCGCTGATCGCGCTCGCAGGCGTGTCGCTGGTAGGGCCGTGGCTCGGCTGGGGCGCCGCAGAAGCAACGATGGCGCGGATCTACTGCATCACCGTTCTGTTCGGGATCTCGTCCACACCCATCGCGGTGCTGCGTCTGTTCGATCGGTTTGCCGTGGTCGCCTGGATCGAGCCGGTGCTGGCGCTGGCCCGTCTGGGCGGAGTCATCGTCATCTGGGCGTTGAACGGCTCGATCTGGCCGTTGCTCATCCTCGGCATCGCCCTGCAATGTTGCCAGCGGCTGGTGCTTGGCTGGTGCGGCTGGCGAGAACTGATGCGCCAGGGCCATGCGGGCGTACTCCAGGCACCCCTGAAGGGCGCGAAGCAGATGTTCCCGGGCTTTCGGCGCTATCTGTTCGCCGCCAACGCCACCCTGCTGATCCGCAAGAGCACGCAGGAACTGGATCTGCTGGTGGTCGCCGCATATGCCGGCCCCACCGGTGCCGGCATCTATCAGCTCGTCCGCAAATTCACGCTCGCCGCCACCAAGGCGGGAGCGATGGTACAACAGGTGGTATACCCCGATCTGGCGCGAACCTGGGCTCGCCGGGACCTCCCCGCCTTTGTCTCGACGATCCGGCAGATGGAAGCGGTGACACTGACGTTCGGTCTGCTGCTCTTCGCATCCGCCTGCCTGGCCAGCGATCGCATCGTGGCGATCCTCGGTGGCGGGCAATTCGAGGACGCCGTGCATCCGCTTATCGCACAAACCTTCGCCGGCCTGTTGTTCCTCTCCGGCAGTGCGCTGAAGCCGGGTCTCGCCTCGATGGGACTGCAGATGGCGATGATGCCCCCCACGATCCTCGCTGCGTGCATTTTCTACCTGGTGCTATTTCTAGCGGTCCCGCAGATCGGCGTCGTCGGCGCCAGCCTGGCCCATATCGCCTTCAACCTTATTCTGCTGCCTGCATCTCTTCTGATCTGCAGTCGGGGCTTGCGAGCGGCCGAGCAAGCTCCTTCGGCCGGGACAGGTTGAAGCCCCGGCTCGCAGCCCAGATCGCTGCCTGTGTGCGGTTTTGCACGCGCAGCTTACGAAGGATCGCCTTGATATGCACCTTCACGGTCGCATCCGCGATATTCAACCGGCGCGAGATGATCTTGTTGGGGTCGCCATCCATGAGGCAGCGCAGAATCTCGATCTCACGGCTCGACAGCGGCACCCCGGAGGTGCCGACCTGCCCCTCGTTCCAGATGATCTGCGGCACCGAGTGGATCAGCGAGTCGGCTACTTCGGAGGGCAGCACCCGCTCGCCCATCGCGACAAGCCGCAGGGCCCCGGCCAGCGGTTCGCAGGAGATCGCCTTGACGAGGTATCCATCGACGGAGCCGCTGGCAAAAGCCTTGCCGACGTCTTCAAGACGATATTGATCGATCATCAGTACGATACGTGTCGTACTTGACGCTTCTCGAATATGCCGACAGGTCTCTATTCCCTCGTCCACATCATGCGCGTCGACGATCACAAGATCGGAACGGACGAGATCGATAGACCCACTCTGCGCGCCGGCGGCGTCCACAACAAAGTTCTGATCTATCAATATTCTACGGAGCCCTTCTCGAATTATCTCGCTCTTTCCGATAATGGACACATGCAACTGACGGTTCATCGCGCCCCTCCCCCATTTAGGTTTCAGTTAGCAGATAAGCATCTGTAAAGTCGCCTTTTTTGATATCGTTCCGCAAATTCGAAACGTTTCTACCCGGATACAGTCTTTTGGATGATTAAGTATACATTAATTTGAGGTATTCATTGCCACAGATTGGTACATCTGGGCGCCACGTGACCATCAATCAGGTCGATCCACGACTCTGGAGTAGCTCGTTTGACCCATGTTTGACCGGATGCCTGCGCCGCCAAATGGGCGCGAAATGATGGATCCTGCATCACCTGCAGCAGCGCCTGACCCAGCGCGTGAACGTCGCCATTCGCCACAAGCAGGCCGTTTCGTCCGTGCTCGATCAACTCGCTCGGTCCGTAGTCGCAATCAAAGGCCACCACGGCCATGCGTGCCCTCATCGCTTCGAGCAACACGTTCGGAAAGCCCTCATAGCGCGAGGGGAGGACGAAGCAGGAGCCGGTCGAGACCCAGGATCCTGGTACCTCGCTGAGCCCTGGCAGGCGAACGCGTCCGGCGAGACCCAATCGCTCCACCTGGCGCTCCAGTTGCTGCCGATCGGGCCCTTCGCCCCAAATGACCAGCTGCCAGGCGGGCACTGCGCCGGCGATGGCGGAGAACGCATCGAGCAGCAGGTCAAACCCCTTCTGGGCCGTCAGCCTGCCGACGGCCACCAGTACGGGGAGATCGGGCGCTACGGGCTGCGGACCCCGCGATCGATCCATGGGGTTGGGGAGAACCACCGCGCGTGCGCGCTGCCCTGCTGGCAGGCAGGCGCGGCTGCGCTCGGTCTGCAATACGATCTGTGCCGCCCGCGCATACAGCACCCGAAGCGCGAAATTCCACGCTGGGCTCATAGCTTGACGCTGCGGGTTGTTGCGCTCGGCCACGATGGTCGGAATGCCCGTGCCGGAAGCGGAGATCAGCGAAAGGACGTTGATCTTGGTGAGAAAGGATACGAGCACCGTGAACTGCCGCGCGCGCAGGAGCCGCCGCAGCGCGGCCAGGCGGCGGGCCACGGCCCACCACTTTGCCACGCCGCCGCTGTGCGGCGGCAGGTCCAGCCTCTCAAGCCGCACGTCGGGATGAAAGCTGTTGAAGGGCGGTGACGCGGGGCTGTCGAACGCCACGACCGTTACCTGCCAGCCCCGCTCGATCGCGGCACGCGAGACGATCTCGATCACGCGTTCGGCGCCCCCGGCATGAAGGCCTGCCAGGACAAAGGCGACGTGAACCGTCACGCCCACCTCCTCCGCCTGACCGCAAGCAGGTCCTCGACCAGGCCCGGCGTCAGCGCTTCCAGCGAGGCGATCTCTGCGTCGGCCGCGTGATGCGGGCTCGGCGGCACCCGGGGGTGGATCGCGCCGGGCCGATTGATCTGGACGGTGCTCCACCCGAGCCGGGCCGGTGTTATGAAATCCTTGGCCGGGTTGTCGGCGACGTAAAGAAATCCGGTCGCTGTCCCCTTGCGGCTGGCGTGAACCACCTCGAAGGCGCGCCGATGCGGCTTCCAGAAGCAGCGCCCCCAATCATCGGTGCAGATGATCGGATCAATGTTGAAACGGCGCAGGCCGAGCGCGTCGATCTTTCGCCGCTGGCTTTCCGCAGCGCCGTCGGTGATGAGCGCCATCGACCAATCGCAGGGCAATTGCAGGAATGCGAGCGCGTCGGGCTCCAGCGCGATGTCCGGCAGGTGCGCGCGATAGCGGATGACGCATTGATCGATCAGTCCGGGTTCCGGCGTAACCCCCAGCGCAGCCAGCGTGGCGTCGAACAGCCTGGTGGTGACGCCCTGGCGTCGCAGGCTGCATGCGGTTTCGCGGAAACCGTGCGTGCCCAGGGTGGCGTCCGCCCATTCCCCGACGGCGGCGAGCCCGCTCCGGATATAGCCCTCCTCCAGGTAGAGCGTGTCGTCCAGATCGAGAACGATGGTGGTCGTCATGACTGGACGAACACCGCTGCATCGTAGCGCAGCATCATGACCCCCTCCGCCCAGTCGTTGCCCGCGGTGCTTGGCATCCCCAGCCGGCTTTCGAGCAGCCAGCGGGCGAAATGCGCGCCGGCGTGGTCCGCCAGCGGGAAGCCGCCGCCGAACCTGGCATTGATCTCGAAGACGCTCGCTGTCGCGTCCGGGTTGATCATCGCCTGGTAGCAGAGCACCCCCGACGCGTCCGGCAGCTGGGCGGCCATCGCCTCGGCAGCCTCGATGAGCCGGGGGGCGCGCCGCGTGACGCCCTTCTCCACCTCCCCCGCGCGCACGCTGATCCGGCGATGCGGCACGACGGCCCGAAGCCGGCCCGCATCGTCGAAATACATGTTCACCGTCCACTCGTCGCCGGTCAGCAGCGCCTGCACGATCATCGGTTCGGCTTCGTCGCGCGGCAGTTCGTCCGGCCCACGAGCGATCAGGATCGCGCGGCTGGCGCTCCCGTGCCGCGGTTTGACGATGGCCGGCCAGGTCCAGTCACCGGGTTTCTCCCGCACCTCGTCGAGCGTGACCGTGCGGGGGTTGGCGACGCCACAACGATCGAGGAACTGCGCGGTGGCCAGCTTGTCCCGCGCCATGCCCACCACGTCGGGCGCGCTGATCGCGACGCGGGCGCCGGCCTGCTCGAAGCGCTCCCTGGCTCGCGCCAGGGGCAGCAATTCGGGATCGATCGTCGGCACCACGAGCGCCACCTTCCGATCGCGGACGATCGCCAACAGGGCGTCGACATAGCCGGGCGCGGTCGCTTCGGGCACCGGATAGGCCCCATCGGCGAGATGGCAGGCGGCGCTGAGAAGCGGCTGCTTGTCGCACGCCAGCACCTCCAGATCGATGCCGAGCTCCGCACCGCCGCGGCGGAATGCCTCGATCAACCCCGCGCGTCGGCCGGCCGAGGTGATCAGGATGGTCAGATGGTGCTGCATCCTGCGCCGCGATCCGTGCCGGTCGAGCGTGGACGCGTTGAGATGGAGCATGGCTAAAGAACCTCCCGAATGGCGACGAAGGCTTCGGCGGCGTCGCGGTGCACCGTGGCGCCGCGCAGCGTGGCAAGTGCGCGGATGGCTTCCAGAGACCGCTCGTTGGGAAAAGCGCAGGCCTGCGAATGGAAGCATGCGAACGCGGCGAGCTTGCGCTCCAGGGTAGCGCCGATATCGATATAGACGTTGGGAACGAACGGCGGATGCAGCACCGGTGTGGACCAGTTCGTCTCCGACAGCGTTTCATAGGCGAACACTTGGGTTGGATAGTCGGCCCGCCTTGGGCGAAGCGCGACCATCGCCGACTGGAACACCCGCTGGTGATCTACATGGATGTCGCCGGGGAACGGCAGGAAGACGATGGTGGGACGGACCGCGTCGATCGCTGCGCCGATATGCGCGTTGATCGCCGCCTGCGGCACCTGGTCGAGCTCGGCCGCGGGCAAGTCGAGGAAATAGGTTGCCGTCACGTTCAGCATTGCGTGGGCAGCGCGCGCTTCGGCACGCACCTGTTGCACCCGCTCGTCTGAATAGCGCGGCGCCGTTCCGCGAGTGACCACAACGACTTCCACCAGCACGCCCTCGTCGTGCAGCCGCGCGATCGTGCCGCCACAGCCAAGCACCTCGTCGTCCGGATGCGGCGCAACGACGAGCGCACGTGCGCCTGCGGGGAAGGCGGTCCGCTTCATGCTGCACCCAGGATGCTGTGCGGACGGGGCGGCGACCCGTCCGGCGTTTCCCACTCGGTGATGACCAGAGCGCCGCCGTCCCCGCACCGCACCGTGAAGCCTTCCCCGGACCGCGCGAGGACCTGCCCCGGCACTGCATGATGCCGGTCCGCGGCGGGGGCCGGCTCGGCCGACCACAGGATGATGCGTGTGCCGCCGCACGTCGAGAAGGCGCCGGGATACGGCCGGCCGGCCGCGCGAATGAGGCGTTGCACTTCGTGCGCCGGCCTGTTCCAGTCGATCCGGCCATCCTCCGGCCGCCGCCGCGTCGCCCATGTGGCGAACCGTGGATCCTGGACCGTTCCCGACATGTTGCCGCGCGCCAATCTGGGCAGCGTCTCGTCGAGCAGATCGGCCAGGGCGGCCATGTGCTTGCGGTACAGGCTGCCCGCCGTCTCGTCCGGCGCGACGTGGAAGAAGCGCTGGCCCAGGATATCGCCGCTGTCGACGTCTTCGTCGATGTAGAACAGCGTCGAGGCTGTGATTTTCTCGTCGAGCAGGATCGTCCACGGGATCACCGCGCGCCCCCGCAGGCGTGGCAGCGGCGCGGGGTGGTAGCCGACGACGCGCCCGCCGGCGGCAGCGCGGAACGCCGGCCCGCAAAGCTGGGACCAGCCGATGACGAACACCATGTCCGCCGCCAGCGTATCCAGCGTATCGATGAATTCGGGACTGTTGACGTTGCGGACGAAGATCGTATCGACGCCGGCCGCGGCCGCCGGGGCGGCCAGATCGACAAAGTCCGAATGCCGGTGCGACAGATCCGGTGGGAGCGTGGCGACGGCCGCAAGGCGCCAGTCCGGCGCGCGCAGGAAGGCATCCAGCGCCACGCGGGAGCCCTCAACCGCGCCGATGAGAATGGCTTGCATGACAATGCTCGATTTGGCGTGAATCTACTCGTTCGCCACGCACCAGCGTGACGAGGGTGCGGAACAGGATGGCGATATCGATCCGCCAGCTGCGGTTGCGGACGTACCAAAGGTCCAGCGCCAACTTGTCGGCATCGTCCAGCAGGCTGTTGCCATGGATTTGCGACCAGCCGGTCAGGCCGGGCCGGACCGAGCTGCGGTCGATGCCCCCCTGCCCCATTGCCGCGATCGTTTCGGGGAGCAGCGGTCGTGGACCGACCAGGCTGAGATCGCCGCGCAGCACGTTCCAAAGCTGGGGCAGTTCATCGAGGCGGCTGCGGCGGAGCGCCCGCCCGAAGGGCGTCAGCCGCGCCGCATCGTCCCGGATGTCCCCCGCGCGAACGGGTCGCATCGAGCGGAACTTCACGAGGACGAACGTCCTGCCGAACCGGCCGGTGCGGCGTTGCCGAAACAGAACGGGAGTCGACAGCGAGAGGAGAACGGCAATACCCACGCAGGCAAAGAGGGGAGCGAGCGCCAGCAGCGCCGTCAGCGCCACGGCTCGCTCCAGAAGCGGCCAGTCACCCAGCCCGCTTCCGCCCTGGACCGGCCGCTGACCCGCCAGCCCCATGGCGCTCAACAGCTGCGCATTGACCTTTTCGACATCGTAGGTCTGGACAGCGGCTTCGCGCGCCCGCGCGCCCATCTGCGCAACGCGGCCAGGATTCTCGATGAACCTGCGTAGCGCAGCCGCAAGCGCATCGCCGTCGCGCGGCGGCACCAGGAAACCGTTCCACCCGTCGGTCACTGCATCCCGGCAGCCCGGCATGGAAGTGGTGACGACCGGGCGTCCGGACGCCAGCGCCTCGAGGATCGTGCGCGGCAGCCCTTCGCGATAATAGCTGGGCAGCACGAAGACACTGGCATTCTGGAGATGCGGCGCGACGTCGCGGCATTCCCCAAGATACTCGACCACGCCCTCTTCGGACCAAGCCGCGATTTCCGCCTCGGTCACGGCGGTAGGATTGCTGTCTCGCGGGCCGAGGATGCGGAACCGGGCATTCGGGTATTCCGCGCGCAGCGTACGCGCTGCTGCCACGAACTCGAGCAGCCCCTTGTCCCGCATCAGCCGAGCGATCATCAGGAAGACGGGACCGTCCACCGGAAGCGAAGCAGGCCGGAAGCGATGAATGTCGACGCCCGATCCCGGCACTTGCTCGACCCGCTGGTCCGACCGGACGATGCCATGCCGGACCATCTCCGCCCGGTCGTCCGCATTGAAGACGAAGATGCCCGCAGCGCGCGCCACTGCGGCGCGGTAGAGCGCCGAGATCAGCTTGCGTAGCGCCGGGCGATCGAAATCACTGCCATAAACGTGACCCAGGCCGCTCACCATCGCGAAGAACGCGGTCTTTCGGCGCGTCAGGCGGCATGCCAGGCCGGCATAGAGGATCGGCTTTTGCGTATAGGCGAGCACCACGTCCGGCCGCTCGCGGCGGATCAGCCGCACCAACGCGCCAAACGTGGCGACATCCCGGAGCGGGTTGGTGCCGGTCCGATCCATTGGCACGCGATGGTAGGCGACCCCCATTGCCGCGAGCGCCGCCTGCGTTTCGGCATCCTCATCCGGCGCGCAGGCAACGACGTCGTGACCGTGTGCGACCATGCTCGCGAGCAGCGCCCCGCGAAAGTTCACCAGGGAATATGCAAGGCTGGCGACGACGAGGACCTTCATGCCGATTGCACCGGCAACAGGGTGGCGACGGCAGCCGGAAGTCCGGAAGACGGCGACGAGCTTCGGTCCAGCACGGACGCATAGAGCCGCCGATATTGGCCGGCGACCCGAGCCATATCATATTCCGCAACCACCCGCTCGCGGCCCAGTGCGCCCAGCCGATCCCATCCCGAGCGGCCAAGCCGCACCAGCTGCACCAACGCCTGCGCCATGGCCTCGCGATCGCCTGGCGGGACGATCACCCCAGCCTCGCCGAGGATCGCGGCGCAGTCTCCGACGTCCGTAGCGATGCACGGCACGCCACACGCCATGCCTTCGCCGAGGATGTTGGGAAAGGCCTCTCCCCAAGCCGAGGAGAGCGCGAGCAGGTCCACGCCGGGCAACCAATCGGCGACGTCGGTTCGCTCTCCGGCGAGCGTATAGGAGCTCGGCGGGAGATCGCGCAGGGCCGAAGCCAGCGGTTCCGATGGACTGTCGAGGCCCGTGCCGACGAGCAGCAGATGGACCTTGCTGCCCAGCGAACGCGCCCGCGCCGCAGCTTCCACGAGCATGCGATGATCCTTCATCGGGTGCAGGCGTGCGACCATTCCCACAACCGGATCTTCCGAGACGATCCCGAAGCGCTGGCGCAGAAGCGCCCGCTTTGCGCCGTCGGGCCGAAAGCGATCGCAATCAAATCCGTTGGGGATATGCACCGCACGATCGGCCGGGAAGCCGAACGCGGCATGCTCGCGGGCGGCCGCATGCGAATTGTAGATGATGGCGGCCGTCGACGCCGCGAAATGGCGGCTCAGCGCCAGCAGACGCCGGGTCATGCGGGTTTCGTTCGCCGGATCGTGGAGCGAATGGCGCACGTTCCAGATCACCGGCACGTTGCCGCCGTGGAAAAAGCCTGCGGCGGTGGCGGCCAGATTGCCGTGGTACATCCAGCCCTGGAGGATATCCGGGGAGAGGCGTGCCGTGATCCGGACCAGCCGCAACAGCGCCAGCGGGTTCATGATCCCGCGCCGCATCCCCAAGGTATAGATCGGGCAGCCGGCATCGCGCAGCTGCGGCGCCAGCACGCCGGGCTGCAGGAGCGACAGAACACTCGCTCCGCTGCCGCGCGCGCCCGCTTCGGCGGCGATCAGCTTGGCGAGCATCATCTGCGCGCCACCCATGTCGAGGCTGGTCGCGATGTGCTGTGTCGCGATGGAACGTCGAGCCGTAGCGGCCTCGCTCGCCCGGCTCATTGCCCGGCTACTCCATCGGCGTCGGCGGCGACCACCACCACCCTGCCCTTCCGGGCGCACCGGGCGGCGGCCGCGGACCGCTTCAGGGCCCCCGGTTCACGCCGGTCCCCGCATGGTCGCCGCGCCGGCGCCCGCCCTGTATATCGGGCCGCGGTGGCGGTACATGGTCGCGCTTTCTGCGTTGCAGATCCGATGGAATCCAGCATCTCCGATCGCCCCCCTGCTTGAGGCGAAACGTAGCGGTGTCATGGGATTCGGCGCATTGCTACTTCGGCCATCCCCTTTCGGATTAGGATGATGCACGATGGGGCAGGTCGGGCGCGAAGGCGTTAGCCGATCTTCCAGGACGGGGTATTGCCCCTCCCATTTCTGTTAGCCGATCCCATCCGGGGTATTCCGCATACTCGGAAGTATGGGACCCTCTGCTCGGCTTCATGCCCGCACCCGCCAAAGATACAGTCTCGTCCACGATCCGGTGACGTGGGGGCATCCCTGCCGGATCGTGCCGGCATCGCTGCCAAACGGAAGATTTCCTTTGCCGATCGGCGCGCATCGCTTCGCGCTGCAAGCAGAATCTGGGGGAAGAGTATGCGACCGCTTCAACGACGGTATTGGCACTCGATTTCCGCGCGCGCCGCCGCCATCATCCTGGGCGACGCCGTGTCGGCAGCGCTCGCATTGGTCATCGCGCTGGCGCTGCGCACCGATGGGGAGCGGGCAGGCTCCTATCTACAGGCCTTTCCCGCTGCACTGCCGCTGTTCGTGGTCGTTTCGGTTGGCGCGTTTGCGATCTTTCGATTGCACCGGCGCCTCTGGCGGTTCTCGTCGGTTTCCGATCTGGTCGCGATCATCGCGGCCGCGACGCTGGCCGTCTCCGGCTTCGTATTGCTCCTGGCGACGATCGGCAAGCTCGGCTGGATGCCCCGCTCGATCCCGGTTCTCCTTTGGCTGGTGCTGGTAACGCTGATGGGCGGAGTACGCGTGGTGCGCCGCGCCGCGGCCGACTATCTCGGCGGAATCGTCCGCCCTCCGCGCCCCTTGGGTGCCGTTGCCGGCCATTCGCGCCGCGTGCTCGTCGCGGGCTCGGGTGATCAGGTCGAGCGCGTGTTGCGCTATATCGAACGCGAGCGTGGAACGCTGCTGGATCCGGTCGGCATTCTCGACCATGTCGAGGCCCGCGCCAGCCTGCGCGTTCGCGGCGTGCCGATTCTGGGCGCGATCGGCGAACTCGCCCGGGTCGTCCAGGCGCTGGAAGCCACCGAGCGCCGGCCCGATTGCCTGCTCTTCGCCGGCGACCCGGGACAGCTGCATGATGGCCCGCTCGTCTCCATGGTGGCGGCCGCGCATACGCTCGGCCTCGAGATCGCCTATCTGCCCGGCGTCACGGGATATGATCCGGCGCACGGGAGGAAGATCGACCTCCGCTTCGTCGATGCTGCTGATCTGCTCGGCCGCCCGCAGGTCGAGCTCGACGCACAGCTCGTCGGCGAGGCGCTGCGCGGCCGCTCCGTACTCGTGACCGGCGCCGGCGGCACAATCGGCCGTGAGTTGGTACGCCAGATCGCCGCCTTCGGGCCGCGCAAGCTGATCCTGCTCGATGCCAGCGAGATCAACCTGTACGAGGCGGATCTCGAAATGCGGGAGAACCATGCCGGCGTGCCGCGCGTGGCCGTGCTTTGCTCCATCCGCCAGCGCGCCCAGCTGATGCAGGTGTTTGCCGAGCACCGTCCCGATCTGGTTTTCCACGCCGCCGCGCTCAAGCATGTGCCGATCGTGGAGGAGCATCCCGCCGCCGCGGTGCAGACCAACGTGCTCGGCACGCGCAACGTCGCCGACGCAGCGCTTCGCTATGGCGCGACCGCCATGGTCCAGGTGTCGACCGACAAGGCGGTCAATCCGGTGGGCTTCATGGGCGTGACGAAGCGTCTTGGCGAGCTCTACTGCCAGGCGCTGGATCTGGAGGGACGCGATCGGCCGCGGGCGCCGCGGTTCATGACCGTGCGGTTCGGCAATGTGCTGGGGTCGAGCGGATCCCTTATCCCTCTCTTCCAGCGCCAGCTGAAGAAAGGTGGGCCGCTGACCGTCACCCATCCGGAGATCACGCGGTTCTTCATGACGGTCCACGAAGCCGTGCAGCTGGTGCTGCACAGCGCGGCGCGCGGGATGACGGACCAAGAAACCCGAGGCCGCATCTTCGTCCTCGACATGGGAGAGCCGGTGCGGGTGATGGACATTGCCCGCCGCATGATCCGCCTGTCCGGCCTGCGCCCCGGGGTCGATGTGGATATCGAGATCGTCGGTCTCCGGCCTGGCGAGAAGCTGTACGAGGAGCTGTTCGACACGCGCGAGAAGCGCAGTCCTTCGCCACTCAAAGGCGTGTTCGAGGCAGCCTCCCACATCATGCCGAAGCCGATGCTGCAGCGCGTGTTCCGCCAGCTGGCGGAGGCGGCGGAGCAAGGGGATGACGCGGCGTGCCGGGCGATTGCGGTTGCCTTGCTCACGAAGGAAGCGGAGCCGCAGCCTCTGCCCGCGCTGCCGCAGGTGGCGCACGTCGCGCAGCGCGAACTGCTCGCGCACAGCTTCTGACAGCAGGAGGAATCATGCGAGACTCCGCAGCAACCCTGACGCCCAGCGAGCCGACGTCGGCATTCCTCCAGACCGAACCTGCCCCGCCGGAGCCGACCGATCCGCCCATCCGTTCGCGTTGGCCGATCTATGGCGAGGACGAGATCGAGGAAGTCCTGGCGGTGCTGCGCTCGGGCCGGGTCAACGCACTGCACCACGGCGAGCGTTGCAAGCGCCTCGAGGAAAGGTTCGCACAGCGGTGCGGGCGTTCCCACGCGATCGCCGTTGCCAACGGCACGGTCGCGCTGGAGCTGGCGCTGCGTGCGCTCGGCATCGGGCCGGGGGACGACGTGATCGTTCCCGCGCGGAGCTTCATCGCCACCGCGAGCTGCGTCGCGGCAGTCGGTGCGCGCCCGATCTTCGCCGATGTCGACCCGATCACGCAGAATCTCAGCGCCGAGACCATCCTTGCCGCGCTGACGGATGCCACCCGTGCCGTGATCGTGGTGCATCTGGCCGGTTGGCCGGCACCCATGGACGAAATCGTCGCGTTGGCGGAGGCGCTCGGACTCAAGATCGTCGAGGATTGCGCGCAGGCGCATGGCGCGATGCTGCGGGGCCGCCCGGCGGGCGGGTTCGGCGACGCCGCGGCCTTCTCCTTCTGCACCGACAAGATCATCTCGACCGGAGGCGAAGGCGGTCTGCTGGTGCTGAAGGACGAAGCGACCTGGGCACGCGCCTGGGCTTTCAAGGACCATGGCAAGCACCCCTCCGCGATGGCAGGTGGGGCGCCGGATGGCACGTTCCGCTGGCTGCACAGCTCGCTGGGGAGCAATTATCGATTGACGGAACTCCAGGCCGCCATCGGCCTGCGCCAGCTTGCGAAGCTGCCGCACTGGGTGAAAATCCGGGGGGAGAACGCGCAGCGGTTGAACGATCGCCTCGCCGACCTGGTCGCCGTACGGCGGACGCTGCCGCCTCGCGACACGCTGCACGCCTATTACAAATATTATGCCTTCGTCCGGCCGGAGCGACTGCAGCGCGGATGGTCGCGGGACCGGGTCCTCGCGACCCTCATCAAAGCGGGCGTACCCGCCGGGTCCGGGATATGTCCGGAGATTTACCGCGAGCAGGCATTTCTAAGCAGCGTATCCGTGCCGCCGTCCCGCCTGCCCGTCGCGGCGATGCTGGGCGAGACGAGCCTCATGCTCCCCTGCGATCCGACCCTCGACACCCGCGCCATCGATCGCATGGGCGACCTCGTCGCCGAGGTCCTCGCGCAGGCGACCAATTGACAGGGGACCATCGTGCACCACCGGCTTCTTCCCAGCTTCATCATCATCGGCGCGGCCAAGGCGGCCACGACCTGGATCGCGCACCAGCTGCGGTCACGCGACGACGTTTTCCTGCCCGGCCCGGAGCCCCATTATTTCAGCCGTGCCTATGACCGTGGGACCGCGTGGTACGAATCGCTGTTTGCGGCGGCACGGCCAGGGCAGCTGATCGGCGAAAAGTCCGCGGACTATCTGGCCAGCCCGGAGGCGCCTGCTCGTGCCGCAGCGCTGCTCCCGCGCGCCAAGCTCGTAGCGCAACTGCGCAACCCCGTGGAACGGGCCTATTCCGATTACTGCATGCTGTATCGGCGCGGCCAGGTAGGGCCGGACATCGACCGCTATCTCGATCGACATCTCACCCGCACGCCGCGGTTTCTCGACGACGGCCTCTATGCGCGCCACTTCGCACGCTGGCTGGACCGCTATCCGGCGGAGGCCCTGAAGGTGATCCTCTACGACGATATCCGCGGCGCCCCCGAACAGGTACTCGGTGAGGTCTGCACCCTCCTGTCGATTCCCTCGGTGCCGGTGGACCGGGCGCAGGTCCGCGAGCGCAAGAACGACAGCGAGGCGCCACTGGTGCCGATGGCACTGCGCCGCCTGCCGTCGCCGGTGAAGGCACTGGTAGCGCCGTTGCGCGGCAACAGGTTGTTCGAGAATCTGCGCAACACGATTGCCCGCCCCGTTCGCTATCCACCGCTGAGCGATGCGCTGCGCGAGAAGCTGACGGATTTCTATCTCGACGACGTCGAGGTGCTGAGCCATTTGGTCGGTCGCGATCTGACCGCCTGGATGCCGGCCAGGCTACCGGTGTGAGCGCCGCAACGGCTCTCCTCTACGCGCCGACACCGGGCCGGAGCGCGCGTGTGCCGAAGCTGCGGCAAGCGGGCATCGCGGCGACGCTGCTTGCCGTGGCACTCGCCTGCTGCACGACCTGGCGGCCGGTGAACGCATTTCTGTTCACCTTCAGCGATGCCGCCTTCTGCTTCGCCCTCCTCGCCGCACTGGGCGGCAACCGCTTGGCGCCGCGCCCCTTCGGCCGCTTGTCGGCGATGTGGTTTTTGGGCCTGGCGCTGCTGCTGGCCGGCCTTCTGATCGGCAGCGTCGCGCATGGCGATCCGCTCCGCTGGATTATCGTGGCCGCGCAATATAACTTCGCGCTGGCGCTCGTGCCGATGGTGATGCTGGGTCTACCGCCCGCAGCCGCGACCCGCCAGGCACAAGCGCTGGTGCTGGGCGTGGTTGGCATGGAGGCATTTGGCATCTGTGCCTATCTCTGGCTGCGGGGCAGCTATGAAGCCGCCAAGATATTGGGCGCCGAGTTCATCACCGGCGAGCACCGCCTCGGCGCCTTCATGGCGGACGCCAACTGGAATGCCTCGATGATCGCGATGACGCTGCCCTTCGTCCTGTACCTGCACCGCGTGCAGCGGCTGGGGCATGTCGCGGCGGCGGGGGCAGTAAGCATCCTGGCGGCCGGGACACTCTTCTCCGGGTCGGTCACCGGCGTCCTCTCCACGGCCGCGGCCGGGCTGTTGTTCCTGATCGTGGCAGGCGGCGGCAGATCGCTGCGATTGGCACTGCCCTTGCTGCTGCTGGGCGGGATTGTCGTCACCTCCAACCTGGGCGTTCCGGCGGCGTTCGAACGCCGCGTGCTCGGCGCGCTGGAGGAGCAGGATCTGGCGCGGGCGGGCACGTTTACCGGCCGGGTCGCGCTGATGCAGGAAGCCTGGACCATTGTCGACGGTACGACGCTAGTCGGTCTCGGCGCGGATCAATATCGCGTGGTCAGCCGCTTCCAGGCGCCCGTTCACAATGTGTATCTTCTGCTCTGGGCGGAAGGGGGGCTGGCGGCCGCACTGGGCTGGATCCTGATGCTGCTCGTCCCGCTGGCCATCGGCCTTGCCCGATTGCGCACCGATCGCCTGGCGGCGGCGCTGGGCCTGGCGGTGCTGCTCCCCTTCTACGGCTTCACCTTGGCCGCGCCGCATATGTATGCGCGCAGCTGGATCGTGCCCGTTCTCGCCGCCGTCGCCATCATGGCCTCGCGGCAGCTACCACAGCGCAGGGAAGCACCTCATCCCGACTGACTACCCCTTTTGGGACAGCCTGGATGCCCGGAAGTACCCGTCCGGCCACCGCAGCATCGCGTACAATCATCGGCATGGCAGATGCGGGGGAAGATCATATGAATGCCCGACAGACATTGGCTTGCATGTCGTTGCTGATCCTCGGGGGATGCGCGTCCGGCGTGAACCGCCTGCCGCAAATCACCACTGCGCCGGATCAGGCATACCGGCTCGCCGCGGGGGACGAGATCCGGATCACCGTGTACGGCTTCGACAGCATCACCAACACATATGTCGTCAGCGACACGGACAGTATCTCGCTTCCGCTGCTCGAGACGATCACGGTAGGCGGGTTGACGCCCGCGCTTCTGGAGCAGGCGATCGCAGAGCGGCTGCGCAGCCGCGATCTGGCGCCGAATCCGAGCGTCAGTGTCCAGGTGCAGAAGACCCGCCCCTTCTTCATCCTCGGCGAAGTGCAGCGGCCCGGCCAATATCCCTATGTGCCGGGAATGACCTTGCTGACCGCCGTGTCGATCGCCGGCGGCTATACGTTCCGTGCGCAGACGCACGCCGCCGAACTGCGGCGCGCACATAACGGCATGCACCAGCATGGCCGCGCCGACCCGAACACGCCCGTCCTTCCCGGTGACATCATCTCCGTCGGGGAGAAGTCGTTTTGATCGATGGCGCTCCCCTTGTCAGGGGGCGCCGGCGGGGAGCGCGACGGCGGCGGTGCATTGCAGCGGCACTGCTGCCGCTGGGGCTGGCGATCGGCGCACCCTCTGGGGCGCAGCAGGTCGAACGCCGCGGCGTCTCGCCGCGGAACCTGCCGCGGCCGGGCTATGAGCCGCATGTGACGCGGATCGGCAACGCCACCGCCCGCGTCGAGGTCGACATCTCGGCGCTCGATGATTCCAACGTGTTCGCGACGTCTCGCAAACCGGTGAACGACGTGATCGTCGTCACCCGCCCCCGCGCGAATCTGGACTGGAGCAGCAATGCGGCTACTCTCCACGGCGAAGCCTATGCCGCGGTGTTCAAGCATGTCGATGTCACGCAGGAAGACATGGCGAGCTTCGGCGGCGCGCTGGCCGGCGCGCTCCGCGTCAGCCGGCAACAGACGATCACAAGCAGCCTGCGCTTCGATCGGGTGCGCGAGAGCCGCACCGATCCGGAAAGCCGACGCAACCTCAACCAGCCGCCACGCAAGATCGATGCTCTGGCGGGGGAGGTCGGCTATGCGGTGAAAGGCGCAAATGTCGCGCTCGCGCTGGCTGGCGGCTATCAAAGCTACAACTATCTCGATCCGCTCGAAAGCGATCGGAACATGCGGCTGTACCGCGGATCGGCTACATTCGAGCTGCGTCCGAACGCCCCGCTTTCTTTCTTCTTTCAGGGCTATGTCGCGCGCCGCGATTTCGTCCGCGCGGTCGATTTCAGCGGGGTGGACCGTGACGCCACCACTATCGGGGCATTGCTGGGGCTCAGCCATGGGGGGTCGGGTCTCGTGCAGGGCAAGATCGGGGTGGGTATCTTCCGGTTTCAACCAGACGCGCCCGGTCTCCCGGCCTTCACCGGACTAGCCGTCGACGGCCAGCTGACCTGGTCGCCGCGACCCCGCACGGCCGTGGTGCTCACGGTATTCCGCGGCGATGTCGCCACGGTGCGCGTCGGCGCTACCAATCGCATCGATACCGATGTTGCGCTTCGATTAGAGCAAGAGGTGCGGCACAATCTGCTGCTGGAGGCGCAGCTGTCCTTCAGCGACATTCTGTACCGCGGACCCTCGCAGCGTTCGCTGACCACCTATGCCGCACGGATAGAGGGCGAATATCTCTTCAGCGGCACGATGTCCGCTTTCGCCGCCGGCACCTTCACGCGCCGCGACGGGCGCCTGATCACCGATCGCTTTACCCGGCCCATGGTGGAGCTGGGCCTTCGTTTCCGCTTTTGAGGGGAGAAGATGATGCCGAGGGGAACCGGTATGGTGAGGACGCGGAGTCTTGCCTGGAGCGCGGCGACGATCGCGATCCTCAGCCTCCTGGTAGCGGATGGCGCCGCCCAGCCCGGCGCGGCGACGCAACGCCTCGCGTTCCAAGGTGCCGAGGGCTTCGGCCGCTTCGCCGCCGGCGGCCGCGGCGGGCGCGTCCTGATGGTGACGACGCTGGCCGATTCCGGGCCGGGATCGCTGCGCGCCTGCATCGATGCGTCGGGGCCTCGCATCTGCATTTTCCGGGTGGGTGGGGTCATCCGCTACACGACCAAGCGGCCGGAGATCCGCAATCCGTATATCACGATTGCGGGCGAGACCGCGCCCGGCGGCGGCATCCTGATCACGCACGCCGGCGGCCCAGACGCCTTCACGCCCTTCGTGATCAAGAACACGCATGACGTGGTCGCCCGCCATGTCCGCGTGCGAATGGATCGGTTCGGCGCCATCCGCCGAGCTGACAGCGCCTTCATCATCGAAGGGAGCCGCAACGTGATCCTGGATCACGTCAGCAGCTCCTGGGCGCGCGACGAGAATTTCGGCGGCTATGCCCAGAATGACGCAATCACCGTCTCCTGGTCGATCTTCGCCGAGGGTGTGCCGCGCCACGACAAATGCGGCCTGCTGGCAAGCGATCCCGCGGGCCCGCAGCAGCTGAGCTTCGTGCGCAATCTGTGCGCGCACAATGGCGATCGTGCGCCCGATGTGAACTTCCCGCCCGCCTCCTGTGTCGAGGTGGTGAACAACGTGCTCTACAACGCCCAGGTGCAGTTCACCGAGATCTGGGAGAGCAACGGCGGCAGCCCGGTGAACGTCATCGGCAATTATTATCGCCGGGGTCCCAACACGCCGCGACTGGCGTTCGGCATCGACCGGGTACTGGTCGGATCCACCGGGAAGGCCCGCATCTATCAGCACGACAACATCATGGATGGAAGCGGCATTGTCATCGCGCCAGCTGCGCAAGACGCGCTTGTCGACAACCCGGTGTGCGGCTTGGCGACCAAGCCCATTCCGGCGGCCGCCGCCTATGATGCGGTGCTAGCCGGCGCTGGCGCCTTCCCGCGCGATGGCGTCGATGCGCGTATCGTGCAGGAGGTGCGCGACCGTGGCGGCGCGATCGGTCGGCCCAATCGGGTGCTGCCGGCAATCGCGGGTGGCGCCCCCTATGCCGACCGAGACGGCGACGGCATGTCCGATCGGTGGGAACAGGCGCATGGATGCGACCCGCGCGTATCGGACCCCTGGAAAATGGATGCGAGCGGCTGGTCCTGCCTCGAGCGTTTTCTCGACTATGCGCACCGCGAGCGGCTAGCGGGTCGCGCCCCTGTCTGAGACGGGGGCCGACAGGAACTCCGCCTCGATCTCCGATCCCCCGCCCCAGCGCTCGACCGGATCGAGGCCGCCGGCATCGTTCATCCGGAACAAGGTGCCGCGGTGATCGCCGCCGCCGTGCGTGCGCACCACGGCCAGCCAGGATCCCGCGCCCGCCAGATAGGATCGCACGTTGCACACCGCCGCCGCCAAGCCGGCTTCGCTGAAATAATGGCGGTTGAGGATGTTGGCGGCGCGGATCAGCTCGAAACGTGCGGCGAAGCGCCGATTGGCCACGGCAATATCGTCTTCCACCAGTTCCACCCCCCCCGCCCGGGCCAGACGCGGGCTGACGAGCGGTACGGGCGAACAGGCGCGGCGGACGCCAAGCCGCGCACGTGCGCGCGGCGCCAATTGGCGGTCGATGAGGCGACGCACCAGCGCCATGCCTGTGACAAAGTCCAGCCGGCGGTTCCAGGGCCGCAGCGGTACGCCACGCAGGTCATATTGCAGGATGTGGCCGCCGGGTTCGACCAGGGCACGGCACCCCCAGGGTAGATCGACGAGATAGCCGGTCATCGACCGATCGGTCCCGGTCACCGCCACCGGTCGACCCGATCGCCATAGCGCCTGCGCCAGTTCGAGTGTCGTGACGCCCGACGAGATGCCGAGATCAAGCACCCTGCGCGGCTGCGCCCCCGCAGCATCGAGCCGCCGGATGATGGCCTGGTCGATTGTCGCAAGCCGGCCCGTCGCCGTGCTCTTGAACGTGTTGTTTGCCGTCTTCAGGGCGCCGAAGAATGCGGCTTCCGATCGCGCGGATACACGTGCCGGATCAGTGGAGAGAAACCTGGAAGCGGTCTGCACGATGTCCCCTCGCTGGCGGGCGACGTTCGATGTCGCTTGCCGCCATCTAGCCGGCGCGCGCGGCGCGATGCGCGTTCAACAACGGACTACTCCCCCTGCACAGGGCTGGCGACGCGTTCGCGGCGACTATCCTGCGCGGAGCATCAGGGGGGAGAAAATACGATGGAATGGACTGGTACGCGACCCGTCGAGTTCAGGGCCCCGGAGCGGGCGAAATCGACGCGATGGGGCTGGCTGTGGGCGTGGCTGCCGAGGATCTCTCTCGCCACGGCGTTGACCTGCATCACAGCGCGGATCCTGGTCTATCCGCTGCAGCATGACGAGCAATTCTATCTGCCAGCATCGATCCTGTTCCGGTTCCAGGATCTTTATCCCGGAATCGGGTTCAGCCATTTGCCGAACCTGCCGATCCTGCTGCACGGCGTTTTCGCGCTGGCACCGCATGGACCCTATCTGCTTGTTGGCAGGATCGTCATCATCGCCGCCTGGTTCGCGACCATTGCCGCACTGATCCTCGCCGGTCGCCGCTACGCCAATAGCGGGTTGCTGACGGCGCTGATGGTCGCACTGCTGGTCTGCAACCCCGGTCTGACGGACGCGACCGGCATGGCGGTGACCAACAACTTCATCGCCACGCCCTTCGCACTGTTCGGCCTGCTTGCACTACTGGAGGCGCTGGAGCGACCGGGCGGCTCGGCCCGGCAGGCCGCGCTGGCCGGGTTCCTGCTGGCCATCGCCATGGGGTTCAAGGCCAACTACGTGGTGCTGGCCCTGCCGGTGATCGCCGCTGTCCTGCTCTTGCCGCGGAGCGCCCCGCTCCACCGCCGCTTGCGCCGCACCGCGTTGCCGCTCGCGGCGGGAGCGCTGATCGGCGCCGCGCCGACCCTGTTGTTCCTCGCCGCCGATCCGATGGGCTTCCTTGCCCATGTCTTCCACTTCCACCGTGGCCCGCAGATCGCCTATTGGGACGCCCATGGGGATCCGTTTGACCCCAAAATCCTCAGCATGCCTGCCAAGTTGGCGCTGGCAGCCCGGCTCTGGCTTGGCGGGACCAACCTGATGCTGGTGCTGGCGCTGGCAGCCGTGTCCCCCCTCGCCTGGCCGCGCAGACGCCGCGACGCGACTCTCGCGGACGGCGCGGCGCTGATGCTGGCGGGTATCGTCGTCGTCACTGCGCTGGCGTCGTTCCTCCCGACGCCAGCGTTTCCGCAATATTACACGGCGCCGATTCCCTTCGCGGTGCTGCTGCTCGCGCTGCTCCATGGCCGTCTCGATGCGCCGTCGCGCGATGCGGCGCGGCCCTGGCTGATAGCAGCGCTGGGCGTGGCAGTGGTGCTCGGCGCGCCCGCGCTGCTCTCCACCCTCCCGCGCGCCGCCAGCATTTCGGCTTGGACGGGCGTTCGGGTCCATGCTGATGGCCGTCGGATCGCGCAGCTGGTCCGAGCGAACGGGCGCGGCACCATGGTGGTCACCCTGTCGCCGGTGCATGTGCTGGAGGGCGGGCTGACGATCGATCCCTCGCTCGCGCTGGGGCCGTTCGTATACCGCGCAGCCGACTGGATACCTGCGGAGGACAGGCGCCATTATCGCTTCCTCGCCTCGCCCACCACGATCGAGGCGCAGTTGGATCACCAGGTGCCGGCCGCCGTCCTCGTGGGCGCGGAGGGCGCGCTCGACGCCCCGCTGCTGCGCTATGCGCTCCGCCATGGCTTCGAGATGCACAGCGTCGACCTGCCGGGTGCCGGGTTCGAAGCGCCGCTCTTGCTTACGAGACCTCGCTTGGCGCCATCGCCCGGACGATCGCCGGCGGCGTCGCCGGGTTTCGCAGATCTCCAGGGTCCGCAGTTACCGGGCCCACATAGGCCTCGATGATCGGGGCGGGCCGCCGCTTCACCTGCAGGAAGATGCGTCCCAGATATTCGCCGATGATACCCAGGAACAGCGCGTTGAGGGTGATGCCCAACAACAGCAGCATCGTGGTGGTCGCGAAGCCGGCGGGCCAAGCCTGTCCGAACACCAGGCGCCCCAGGAGATAGACCGCGAGCAAGACCGTTGCACTGAGCCCGACCAACAGGCCAACGCCGGAGGCGACCCGCAACGGCACCAGCGAATGGTTCAGCACCCCATCGGTCGCCAGCGCCAGCATCTTGCTGAGCGGAAACTTGCTTTCCCCAGCCAGCCGGGCGGCACGATCATATTCGAAGCCGATCTGCGAAAAGCCCATCGAACTGATCAGCCCGCGCAGATAGGGGCTGGTGTCCCGCACCTGTCGAAGTTCGGCGAGCAGGCGCGCATCGACGAGGCGGAACTCGCCGGCATTCAGCGGCAGTTCGTCCTCGCTGAGCGCGTTGACCCCGCGATAGAACAGGCGTCTCAGCGCCGCCGTGAACCAGCCGTCGGACAAGGAACGACGCACGCCGTAGACGACCTGGTGCCCTTCACGCCAGAGCTTCAGCATGTGGGGGATCAGGCAGGGCGGGTCTTGAAGATCGCAATCGATCTGAACCGAACACGCCCCGCGCGCGTGCTGGTAGGCGACCAGCAGCGAGCGCTGATAGCCGACGTTGCGCGAGAAGCGGATGATCCGGACGCGGGGATCGTGCCGCGCGATCGCCTGCAGCCGCTGGAACGTCGAATCCGTGGAGTGATTGTCGGTGAAGAGGATCTCATAGTCATATGCTTCCAGCCCGGCGAACACCTGGCGGATCTCTCCATAGGCACGGTCGACATTGGCCTCCTCGTTGAAGGCCGGGACGAGGATCGAGACGAGCGGACGGCGGTCCATCATGCGGGCACCCGCTGCGTCATGGCCGCGATCATCCCCACCAGCCCTTCTCGCAAGCCGATTTTCGCCGCCCAGCCGAGCTTGGCGAAGGCTACCTCCGGCGAGCCCCACAGAATGGGATTGCCAAAGGCTTCCTTGGCGGGATCGCCAAAGCTGATCAGGTCGGCGCGCGCGCCGGTCAGCTCGACAGCGAGTTCGGCAACCTCGCGCATGCTCGGCGCCTCGCCCGTACAGAGATTCACGACAGCGCCGCCCTCGATCTCGCACCGGGCGAGTGCGCGCAAGCCTGCGACAACGTCGTCGACATGAACGAGATCGCGCCGCCAATGCGGGTGTCGCACCAGGCTTTCCCTGCCGTCCAGGCAGCGCTGCAGGATCCAGGGCAAGAAGAAGCTGTCGTCCTGGCCAACGCCATAGGTCAATCCCAGGCGGGCAGTGGCGATGCGGAACGGCAGTCGGGGCTGCAGGGCGGCGGCATAGTGGGTGGCCGCCACCATCGCCGTGGTATAATCCGCCAGCGGCTGTTCCCGCTGCCACTCGCGAGAGGGTGCCGCCCCCCTGCCATATTCAGCCAGCGACCCCGTGCGCACGAGCACGCGGGGTCGGGCCTCGTTCGCAGCCGTCAGCAGGTTGAGGAAGTTGCTCAGGTCTTCGGTCAGCCGCTTCGGACGTGCGATATTTCTTTGGTCCGCATCGCGACCGGTTCCACTGGCGAGATGGTAGATGATGCTGGGTCTAATCTTGAGCAGGCAGTCGCAAAGCGCGTCGAGATCGTCGAGATGCACCCGCGCCACATCGATGCCGGGCGACAATCGCCGTTCGTCCAGAAGACCGCGCGGGCGAACGAGCACGTGCACATCGTCGCCCTCCCGCGCATGCGCGATCGCCAGACGCGAGCCGATGAAGCCGCCCCCGCCGGTTATCAGAACCCGTTCTGCCATGCCTGCTTCCCCCCGCCCTTCAACCCACCAGGACCGGCTCCGGCAAAGGCACGAGGAAGCGGCCGCCACGGGAGGTGAATTCGGACTGCTGCTCGCGAATCTCGTCGAAGAAGTTCCACGCCAGCACCAGCAGGACGTCCGGTTGCTCGCGCGCGATCGCGTCCGGTGACAAGACCGGGATCTTCATCCCGGGCGAATAGAGGCCCTGCTTCAGGGGGTTGCGATCCACCAGAAAGTTGAGTGCATCGGTCCCGATGCCGAAATAGTTGAGCAGGGTGTTGCCCTTGGCGGGCGCGCCATATCCCGCGACCTTGAGCCCTTGCCGCTTCAGGTCCTCCAGCATCATGGTCAGATCGGTGCGCACCCGGCCGATCCGATCGGCGAATGCATCATAGGTTGCGGCGACCAGCATGCCGCCGTCACGTTCTTCGGCCAGCATCTGGCCTACTTCCGGCGTCGGTTCGGCAATGCCTGCCGGACGAAGAAACACGCGCATCGACCCGCCATGGATCGGCAGTCGCGTGACGTCGACGACGTCGAGCCCGAAGTAGCGGCCGAGTTCGGCGATCGACAACAGGCTGAATTCCGATACATGCTCGTGATAGACCGTATCGAACTCGTTCTTCTCGAGCAGATCCTTGGCCCAAGGCACTTCGATCACGAACACGCCGTCGTCGGCGAGAAGGCGCTCGATGCCTTCCATGAACAGGTGCAGATCCCCGATATGGTTGAACGTGTTGGTCGTGACGATCACCTTGGCCGGGCCGCGCTCCGTACGCAGCGCCTTGGCCACCGCCGGGTCGAAATAGGCGACGTGCACCTCCACCCCACGCCCGTTGGCGATCTCGGCGAGATTTGCCGCGGGATCGATGCCGAGCGTCCGGCAGCCTAGCGCGTTGCAGGCACGCAGCAGCAACCCGTCATTGCAGCCGATATCGACGATCAGCCCGCCCTCCGCCACGCGGGACAGGGTCGCGGCGAGCTCGTCGAAATGGTGGTGCATCGTCGTGGCCCCGGAGGGAACGTACAGATACTGTCGGAAGAAGTCGGCCGGAATCTGGTCGGCGACCTGGATCAGCCCGCAATGCAGACAGGCCTGGGTATTCAGCGCGAAGCTGGGCTGCGCTTCCTCCAGCTCGGACGGACGAACGAACATGTTCGCAGGCGGATGCGCGCCCAGCGGCAGGAAAAGATAGGGCTTCGGCGCCAGACAAGCGCGGCAATGATCAAGCTGTTCCATAATTGGCCCCCTTTGAATGTGATGGATCAGGCGCGGGTTCGAGCGCGGCCCGCGTGCGGAGATGCGACCCGGTGCGCGAATGCGGCGAACGATTGGTGAATTTGGCGGATCTGCGCGTCGTTCAGTCCATGATGGCAGGCGAGCAGAATGCCGCCCCGCATCACTGCGTCCGCGTGCGGATAGCCCGCCGGATCGACCCGGGCCTCCACATCGCGCATGGCCGGCTGCCGCAGGATATTGCCGGTGAAGACGACGCGCGTCTGGATATCGCACTGCTCCAGATGGATCTGCAGATCGCGGCGGGTGAACGGCGCATCCGGCTTCAACGTGAGCGGAAACGCCAGCCAGCCGGTTCGCGCCTCGGCAAGCTGGTCCGGCAGGATGAACCACTCGGCATAATCGGCAAAAAAGCTGTAGTGCCGCTCGAAATTCCGCTCGCGTGCGGCGATGTTGGCGCGCAGCTTCTCCAGCTGGACCAAGCCGAAGGCAGCGCCGATCTCGGATGGCTCCAGATTGAAGCCGAGTTCCTCGAACACGAACTTGGCGTCGTAGGGAATGCCCTGCAATTGAACGTTGAAACGTCGCTCGATGCTTTCGGAGTCGGCGAACAGCGAGGAGGAGCGCCCCCAGGAACGCAGCAACAGCCCGCGCTGCGCCAGCGCTTCGTCGTTCACGCACAGCATGCCGCCGTTACCCGCCGCGTTGATCACATGCGACCCGTAGAAGCTTGTCGTGCTGATCTCCGATCGCTTGCCGGTGCTCGTGCCCCGCAGCGTCGCACCGAGCGTATCGGCGCTGTCCTCCACGACAATCAGGCCATGGGCATCGGCCAGCGCGCGAATGCGGTCCCAGTCCGGCAGGTTGCCGATCAGCGACGGGATCATCATCGCGCGCGTCCGCGGCGTTATCATCGCCTCGATCGCGTTCTCGTCGATATTATAGGTTCCGGGACGGACGTCGACGAAGGCGGGCACGAGCCCCTTGCGGATGATCGGCGCGACCGTGGTCGCGAAGGTCAGCGCGGGGGTGATGACTTCGCTGCCGAGCGGCAGGTCGAGCAGCTCGAACGCCAGATAATTGGCCGACGAGCCTGAATTCACCATGATCCCGTGGCGTTTGGAGAAGAGCGCAGCCACCGCCTGCTGCATCCGCCGGACGGCATCGCCCATCTGGGTCGAGCCGCGAAGCACCGCGACGACCGCGTCGATCTCGGCTTCGCCGTGGACGCTCTGGCCATAATTCACCCGCATGATGAAGCTGTCTCCACTTGCTTGTTTAGACCTGTCTTGGAGAGGAGAGTGTCGCCGGCAGCCGAGAGGTAGCGCGCGATCTGCGCCTCGCTGAATGCCCGCATGTCGGCGCTTCCGGCGTAGAAGGCCCGGTACCAACCCGCCGTCAGATCCAGGGCAAGGTCCAGCGAGAGACGGGGCCTCCAGCCAAGCGCAACCCGGGCCTTGGTGCTGTCCAGACGCAGGATGCCCGCTTCCGGCGGGTGCTGGTTTCTCTGATCGAAGATAATGTCGAGGTCCGGTCCCCAATGGCGCCGGAAGGTCGCCACCAGGGTCTCCACATCCACAACGGCGTCGGCGTCGGGGCCGAAATTCCAAGCCCCCGCAGCTTCGGGATCGCCGCCGAGGATCCGAGCGCCGAGCATCAGATAGCCAGCCAACGGCTCCAGCACATGCTGCCAGGGGCGTATGCTGGCGGGGTTGCGGATACGCACGGGGGCGTTGCTCGTTGCGGCGCGGATCAGGTCCGGAATCAGCCGATCGGCGGACCAGTCGCCCCCGCCGAACACGTTGCCCGCGCGGACGCTGGCGATCTGCGGACTGTTGGCGCCGTGGAAGAAGGAGCGCCGGTAGGCGTCGACCACGATTTCCGCACAACCCTTCGACGCGCTATAGGGATCGGCGCCGCCGAGCCGGTCCTGCTCGCGATAGCCCCACACCCATTCGCGATTGTCATAGCATTTGTCGCTGGTGACGATCAGCGCCCCCCGCAGGTTCGGCATTCGACGCGCCGCGTCGAGCACGATCGCCGTCCCGGTCACGTTGGTGGCGAACGTCTCGACGGGCTCGGCATAGGATTGCCGCACCAGCGCCTGGGCGGCCATGTGGACGACGAGTTCGGGATCGCAATCCGCCACAGCCGCGTCGAACCCAGCCTGGTCGCGGATATCGGCAACGCGGTGGTCGACGAGAGTTTCGATGCCGGCAGCATCGAAAAAGCTGGGTCGGCCGTCGCCTATGGGGGGGAGTGCGACGGCCGTTATATCGGCGCCCAGTCGCCGAAGCCACAATGCCAGCCAGCCGCCCTTGAACCCGCTATGCCCGGTCAAGAGAATGCGGCGGCCGGCGAAGGCCTGTCGCAGCCGGCTCTCGTCCAACGGCAGCTTACCCATTGGTCAGGCCGACGGGGGCCGCGCCGACCGGCGCCATGGCGGGGCGCAGGTCCAGCCAGGGAATCTCGCCGGTGGCACAAAGCGCGCTGAGGTGATCCCGATCCCGCACCGTATCCATCGGGTGCCAGAAGCCGGTGTGGCGATAGGCGAAAAGCTCGCCGTTGCGCGCAAGCGCGGCCAGCGGCTCCTGCTCGAGCACATCCTCGTCGCCGGAAAGATAGTCCAAGACTTCCGGCTCGAAGACGAAGAAGCCGCCATTGATCCAGGTCTCGTGCTTCCGCACCTTCTCGGTGAACTCGGCGACACGGTCGCCCGCCAATTCCAGATTGCCGAAGCGCGCGGGCGGTTGCACCGCCGTGACCGTGGCGAGCCCGCCATGCGAACGATGAAAGGCGAGCAGCGCCTCCATGTCGATATTGCCGACGCCGTCGGAATAGGTGACCATGAAGGTCTCGCCGCCGATCCATTCGCGCAGCCGCCGCAGACGTCCGCCGGTCATCGTCGTCAGCCCGGTATCCACGACGGAGACGTTCCAGTCCACGGTGCGCGAGGGTCGCAGGGCGATGGCGCCATCCCCGACCTTGATGGTGAAATCGTTGGCCATGAAAGGCAGATCATGAAAGAACTTTTTCATCATCATGGCCTTGTATCCACAAGCCACGATGAAATCCTGATGGCCCCAGTGGCTATAAATGTCCATGACATGCAAGATGATCGGCTTTCCGTTCACCTCTACCATCGGCTTTGGAGTCGAAACCGTCTCCTCGGACAGCCTTGACCCGAAACCTCCTGCCAACAACACCGTTTTCATTGCCAGCCCCCCAGGCCTATGGTGAGCTTTTCTCACCTGACGCGGCCAGTATAGCTGCTGCAGCGCGCGGAGATGCATGCGCAAGCGGAGTAGCACCTAGCCTTTTGCATGATGGCGCAGACCCATTTGGTGCGGGCGCGCCGCCTCTTCATGGGGTTCCGGCCGGATAGCCCGGAAGAGGTACTCCAACGGACCGGCGTCGTCGGACTGTTATTCCGGCTGCCTCGGCCGAGACTGTGCTGATACCCATGCGACATGCATTCCATGCGCAACCGAGCTGCCCGCGAGCGACCAAGGATTTGTTTCCCGCTGTGCGGGGACGAGATCGGCGGGAGCCACTTGTCCGTCCTCGGACTTCTCAAGAGGCTGGACCGGAGCCGCTTCGACCCTGTCGTGCTCGTGGAATCTGCGGAAGGCAGGATCGCGAACCTGATGCGCGGTGCTGATGTCCGCGTCGAAGTGGCAGCCGCCGGCGCCGCGCTTCGCCATGGCAGGAGCGTCGGCTTGCAGGAGCTGGCGCGCATCGGCCGCTGCTCGGGGGCATTGGCGCGGCAGCTGGCTCGGCAAGGGATCGACCTCGTCCATCTGAACGATGGGCGGAGCTGCGCCACATGGAGCCTCGCTACCAAGATGTCGGGCGCGAAGCTCGTCTGGCACCACCGCGGCTCGCCAAATTCACGCGGACTCCGCCTCGTCGCTCCGCACCTTGCCGATGCGGTGGTGTCCGTGTCCCGCTTCGCGCTCGGTCCGGCCGAAAGGAAGCTTCGTCGGGCGCGCGTGGTCTACAGCCCGATCAGTGCCCAGCTCAGCCTGAACCGTACCGAGGCCCGGGCGCGATTGGTCACGGAGCTCGGATGCCCTCCCGAGACTTTCATCATCGGGTTCTTCGGCGTCCTGATTCCACGCAAGCGCCCCTTCGCCTTCATCGATGCGGTCGCCGCGATGCAGCGGATCGAGCCGGGAACGCCCGTGGTCGGCGCCCTTTTCGGCGAGCCGCTGGAAATTGACGAGTCCGCGCTGGCGGAACATGCCAGGGCCCGCGGCGCGGAATCCGCGATCCGGCTGATGGGCTTCCGCTATCCCGGCATCGACTGGATCGCTGGTTGCGACCTGCTCATGGTGCCCGCCGTGGACGAGCCGCTCGGGCGCACGCTGGCCGAGGCGATGCTGGTGGGCACGTCGATCGTCGCGACGCGGTCGGGTGGCAATGCGGAGGCGCTCGAAGAAGGGCGGTTCGGCACCCTCGTCGAACCCGATGATGCGGAGGCCATGGCGCGTGCCGCGCTCTCGCTTCGGGCGGACAGCGAGCGCCGCAACGCCGCCGTGCATGCGGCGGCGATCGCCGCCCATCGTCGGTTCGGCGAACAGCACCATGCGACTGCGATCATGGATCTGTACGAGGATGTGCTCGGCACCCGGTCCGGGGAGCGCCGATGGCGGTGACCGCGCCCAGCTCTCCTTTCGCCAGGCGGCGGCGAAATCTCAATCCTGCCGCGCGATGGCTGGCGCTGTACGGCGACGATGCGGAGATGCTGGTCAAGGCTGGCAGGGTTGTCACCGCGTTGTTCGTGCTGTTCGCCATCTATCTGGACCCGACCCAGCCCTCCAATTTCGTCCAGCAGGCCTATGCGATCCTGATCGCGTACGTGCTGTTCGCGCTGCTGAAGCTCTGCACCCGCCTGCTGCAGGGCATGGGCGATCTGGCGTGCACGCTGGTCGACACGCTGATGATCGGGCTGCTGGTGGAAGTCACCGGCGAACTGGAAAGCCCTGTCTTTGCGCTTTATTCATACGCCCTGATCTCGACGGCGCTACGCTGGCGATGGCGCGGAATTCTTGCCGTCGCGACAGCGCTGCAGGGTATCCTGATTATCGCCGCGCTGACCACTGCCCCCGACGGCGACCCCGAAACCAACTTCCTGATCCTGCGCTCGGTCTCGGTTTGGCTGACCGTGATCATGCTCGGCTATTTCGCTACCCACCGCGACCGCAGCAACGCCCGCCTGCGGGAACTGGCTTCCTGGCCGCACGACATCCTTGTCGAGGAAAACCGCCCCTGGTTCGCCTCATCGCTGCGGCACGCAGCCAGCGTGCTGAGCGCGCGGCAGATCGTCGTCATCTGGCGGGACCAGGATCAGGCAGAAACGCACATGGCCATGTCGTCCGATGGCTGCATGCGCTTTGAGGATGCCCCCGCCATCGTGGACGATTCGTTGTTCAACGATGCGCTGGGCCGAACGCTCAAGATCGTTCAGGGCAGGAGACGGCGCCTGATCGACGCCCTTATCGGCTCCGAATGGACCGCCGCCTTCGTCACGGGCTTTGCATCGATCCGCTTTCGCGGCGCCATCGTCGTCATCGACCCCGCCGTCACCGATCAGGACGCAATGCTGCTGATGCGGATCGTCGCGTCGCGCATTGCGATGGAGCTCGAGCAATTCGCGTTGATCCAAGAACATGTGTCGACCGCCGCGATCAAGGAGCGCATGCGGGTCGCCCGCGACCTCCACGACAGCGTCCTCCAGGACCTCACTGCCGCAATCCTGCAGATCGACGCCGCGGAGCGTGCGCTGCACGGGGCGCCGCGTGAAACCCTGGCCCGGACATCGGATGTGCTCCGCCAGCGCCAGCGGAGCATCCGACGTCACGTCGCCGGCACGCCCTCGATGCCTGATTGCCACCACCATCTCGCGGATCAGCTGAACCTGTTCGCCCATCCGCTCAGGGCGCAGTGGGACTGCAATCTGTCGCTCAAGGTAGATCCTCCCGATCTGACCGTGCGGGAGCCCGTTCTCGCCGAGCTCTGCCTGATGATCTCGGAAGCCACGGCGAACGCGGCACGGCACGGCGCCGCCACTGCGGTGGATATCGCGGTCACCGGACGCGGTCATCTCGTCGACGTAATGATCCGGGACAATGGCAATGGCGGCCGGCGAGACACGCTGCCAAGGCCGCGATCGCTGGAAAGCCGCGTGACGGACCTGGGCGGCAGAATGGATGTCACCGCGACCGATGGTGCGCTGCGCGTCCATCTTCAGATTCCCACCGCGGAGTGCGTGGGATGACGACGATCGTTATCGCAGACGATCACCCGCTGATCCGCCGCGGCCTCCGCGATCTCATTGCCGGAAGCACGGATATCGGCGTTCTGGCGAGCTGCTATGACGGGCGGGATACGCTCGATGCCTTGGCACGGCATCAGCCCGATCTGGCATTGCTGGACGTGGCGATGCCAGATCTGGACGGCCTCGAAGTAATGAGCCGGATCGCGCGCAACCGCTGGCCGATCCGCGTGATCCTCTTGTCCGGATGCATCCATGCAGAGCAGGTTGTCCGGGCCATCGCGGCGGGCGTGCACGGCATCGTGCTCAAGGATTCACCGTCCGCGGATCTGCTCTCGTGCTTGGCGCGCGTTGCCAAGGGCGGCCGCTGGCTCCCGCATGCCATCGTCCAGCCCGCAATCCGAGAAACCGCGGAGGCCACGAAAGTCAGCGGCGGGTTCGACATGCTCACCGCACGGGAGCGTTCGGTGGCAGAACGGGTAGCCGCCGGACTGTCCAACCGGGAGGTGGCCGACCAACTTGGCCTGGCGCAAGGGACCGTCAAGATTCACCTGCACAGCATCTATGCGAAACTTCAGGTCGACAACCGCACAGCGCTTGCCATCGCCGCGAGCAGGCGACCCGGCGTCCGGGCGCAATATCGCGACTAGCCACATCGGGCCAACTGCCTCCCAAGAGGTATATCCCGCGATAGATTTGTCGGCGCCGTTCCTGGCCTACAAACGTGCCCGCGCCCGAAGCGATCGGCGCGTTTGCATTGGTGAGGAAGATGCTGGCGCAACTTTGTGACTTGGAATCGATCCTGCGCTGCCCGGTCAGCTTGCACCCGCTGGTCCGCGACGGCGATGTGCTGCGCAGCCACGCCGGCGCCCAATGCTATCCTGAGGTCGGCGGCACCCCGGTATTGATCGATTTCCGGTGTTCGGTCCGAAAGCGAGAAGAACTGCTTGCACAGGCTGCCCAAAGCGCGATCGCGCGCCCCAGCCATCGCGGCGTTCTTCACCACGTCAAACGCCTGGTTTCGCCGGAGAAAGAGTCGACCAGGCGAAACATCGATCGCCTGATCCATGCGTTGCCGCGTCGTGGCGGGGCAACGGTGCTCGTCATTGGCGGCGGGACGATCGGACAAGGCCTAGGCGCGCTCTACGACGATCCCGACCTTCGGGTGATCGCCTTCGACCTGTACGCCTCGCCCAACGTCCAGTTCGTCGCCGATGCACACCAGATTCCGCTGGCCGAGTCTTCCTGCGACGCCGTGGTGATTCAGGCGGTGCTGGAACATGTGCTGGAGCCGCAGCGGGTCGTCCAGGAAATCTGGCGCGTGCTGAAGCCGAATGGCCTCGTTTACGCCGAAACACCGTTTCTGCAGCAGGTGCACGAGGGCGCCTATGACTTCACCCGCTTCACGGAAAGCGGCCACCGCTATCTGTTCAAGCAATTCGAGATGATCGATTCGGGCGTCAGTGGCGGACCGGGAACGCAGCTCATCTGGTCTCTGGACTATTTCGCCCGCTCCTTGTTCCGCTCGAGATTGGCAGGCAAAATGTGCAAGCTGGCTTTCGCCTGGCTACGCTTGTTCGACCAGTTCATACCCCCGAGCTATGCCTCGGACGCGGCAAGCGGGGTCTATTTTCTAGGAAGGCGCTCCCTCGTCACTGTCGATCCCGACAGCATCATCGATTTCTATCGCGGCGCTCATTGCTAGGCATGTTCCACGGCATTGCCTTCACCCAAGCGCCCCGCATCCTGGGGAACTTCGCCATTTCGGGGTAGCCATCGGCCCTGCCGGTCCGGCGCGTAGCCGCTTTGCGATGACGGCGTTCGGCACGGGTTACCCCCTTTGCTCGCCTTGTTGAGAAAAATGCGGTTCGGCTAACATCGCAGCCTGAGATGGATAATTTCCAGGGAGCGGACGGTATGAACTCTTCATATATGCGGGCAGCGGCAGCCGCCGTTGCACTAATTGCCACCCCTAGCATCGCGAGCGCTTCCACGGTTATCTCGCAGAAATGCGTGTCCGTGTCCTCTTCGTCGGGCTGCCTATTCGAAGGCGACATCACGAGCGATCCTGATGCAATGAACGCGAAGAGCTACATCAACGCTCAGAACGCATATAATGCTTTCCTTCACGCGATGGGAAGCGGAACTCCCGACATCGCGCTTTCCTTCCTTTTCGATACGAGAACGACGCCCGGCCTGTTTACCGGCAAGGCATTCGGGTCATGGTCGACGCCCGGCTTCCTGGTGGACTATGTCGCGGTCGGCGCCGGGCCCAATTTCGTCCTCTACAAGATCGCTCCAACCAGCAGCGGAAGCTGGAGCACGATGGATATTCCGTACGAGAGCAACCCCCGCGAAGCTTCACACTTGGTGTTCTTTGGCACCGAGTCGGGTGCTGTACCCGAACCGGCCAGTTGGGCGATGATGATCGCCGGCGCTGGTATCGCCGGTGCAGCCTTGCGCCGTCGCCGCAGCGAAAAGATGCGGTCCGCGTGTGCCTGATGTGCCGGAGGCCTGAATCCTCAACGGAAGGGTCTGTTTAGAGCCGCGTTCACCTGGGCGTCCATCCGCCGGATTGCTTGAGCATCATCGTCGCGTGCGGGATTTCATCGCATGCCGGCGTAGGCGGGAGGAGGCTGCTGCGGATGCTGCCCTCTCGCCGCCGCTCGGATGCGGTGATTTCGGGGCGCGCCTGCCGCGTCTCGAGCGGCGCCGGCCTTGCGGACGAAACTGCAGATCGCTGCCGTCGTGGCTGGGACCGTCCACCCGGAACCAGGCACGACGGCAGTTGCCCTCACTCCCGCGACAGCGCCGCCACCCGCAACATCGCCAGCGCCGCCAGCAGCAGCGTTCCGCTGGCGAATGCCATGGTCCAGATCGGCTCCCCGGGGAAGAAGCGGTTCATGATCGAACCCATCACCGTCGCCACGAGCAGCTGCGGCACGACCACGAAGACGTTGAACAGCCCCATATAGATGCCCAGCTTGGCCTGGGGCAGGCTGGAGGCGAGAATCGCATAGGGCATGGCGAGGATCGACGCCCAGGCGATGCCGATGCCGATCTCGCTGGCGATCAGCCATTGGGGGTCGCGCACCAGGAAGAAGCTCGCATAGCCCGCCGCGCCGCACAGCAGCCCGAAGATATGCGTGCGCGCCTTGCCGAAGCGCGTCGAGAGCAGCGGCAGCAGCGTCAGCGCCGCCACCGCCGCGACGCCGTTATAGGTGGCGAACAGCACGTCCACCCAGTTGGCGCCTTCCTGATAGCCGGCGCTCTTGGGATCGGGCGAACCGTAAAAGGCACCCGCTACGATCGGGGTGGTGTTGATCCACATGATGAACAGCGCCGACCAGCTGAAGAACTGCGCCACCGCCAGCCGCTTCATCAGCACCGGCATGCCGGCAAAATCGCCGACGATATGGCCGAGCATGCTCGCCCTACCCGCCCGCGACCGCAGGACCGCGACGATCTGCGCCAGGCCATAGGCAGCCAGCAGGCCGCCCAGCAGATAGACTTCCTTCTCCAGCGCGAACCGCCAGACGCCGATCACCACCAGCGCGCCCAGAACGATCCACGACAGCCCCGCCGTCGGACGGCGTGCCGCGAGCAGCCGCACCGCCGCGTCATGATCCTCGACCGCCGGACCGTCGAAGGCCGCCATCTCCGCCGGGCTGTATTCGCGGGTGGTCAGCACCGTCCACAGCACCGAGCAGAACAGCGCCGCACCACCGAACCAGAAGGCGTAGCGCACCGTATCGGGCACGCCGTGCGCCACCGCCGCATTCGAGACGCCGAGATGCTCGAGCGCCCAGGGGAAGATCGACCCCAGTACCGCGCCCATGCCGATGAAGGCGGTCTGCACCGCATAGCCGGCGCTGTGCTGGTCCTTGCGCAGCATGTCGCCGACGAAGGCGCGGAACGGCTCCATCGAGATGTTGAGCGAGGCGTCGAGCACCCAGAGCAGCCCCGCGGCAAACCACAAGGCCGGGCTCTCCGGCATCAGCAGCAGCGCGAGCGCCGCGAGAATCGCGCCGCCGAGAAAATAGGGGCGCCGGCGCCCGAGCCGCCCCAGCCAGGTCTTGTCGCTGAGGTGCCCGATGATCGGCTGGACCAGCAGCCCGGTGAGCGGCGCCGCCACCCACAAGGCCGGCAAGTCGTCCAGCCGCGTACCCAGCGACTGGAAGATCCGGCTCATGTTCGCATTCTGCAGCGCGAAGCCGATCTGGATGCCGAAAAAGCCGAAGCTGATGTTCCACAGGCCCGCGAAGGACTGGCGCGGCTTCTCCACCCTCATGCCCCGCACGACTTGCGGACGATCAGCTTGGTGGGGAGCAGCGCCGGACCCACCGGCCGCTCGCGGATCCGCCCGATCAGCGTCTCCACCAGCGTGCGGCCCGCGAGCCGGGCATCCTGCATGACGGTGGTGAGCGGCGGGCTCGCCGAGCTCGCCGCGGGAATATCGTCGAAACCGATCACCGAAACATCCTCTGGAATGCGCTTGCCCGCGGCCTGGAGCACCCGCATCGCGCCGATCGCGATCAGGTCGCTCGCCGCGAGGATCGCGTCGAAATCCGCGCCGCTATCGAGCAGCGCCTGTGCTGCGGCCGCCCCGGACTCCTCCGTGGTGATCGCGTCGATCTGCAGCGCCGGGTCGGCGACAAACCCCGCCCCGGCCAGCGCTTCGGCATGGCCGCGATAGCGCTCGTGAAACTCGGGATAGTGGCTCGACGCCGTACCCAAAAATGCAATGCGCCTGCGACCGAGCCCGAGCAGGTGCCGCGTCGCCTCCGCCCCGCCGCCGCGATTGTCGCAGCCGATGGTCAGCCCGGCGCCCTCGGCAAGGACCGATCCCCAGCGGACGAAATGGGTGCCGGCGTCCTGCAGCGCCTTGAGCCGCGCGCGGTACAGCTCGAAATCGCCATAGCCGAGCAGGATCAGCCCATCGGCCTTGCGCGCATCCTCGTAATCGGTGTGCCAATCGCTGGAGAGCTGCTGGAAGCTGATCAGCAAGTCGTGATTATGCTCGGCACAGGTTCGGATGATCGAGCCCAGCATCGAGTGGAAGAAGGGATTGATCAGCGAGTCGTCGGAGGTCGGATCCTCGAAGAAGAGTAGCGCCAGCGTCTGCGAATGCCGGGTCCGGAGATTGGAGGCTGCCTTGTCGACCCGGTAGTTCAACTGCTTGGCAATCGACTCGATACGTAGCCGCGTCGCAGGGTTCACCCCCGCCTCGCCGCGCAGCGCGCGCGACACGGTCGGCTGCGAGACGCCCGCGAGCTGGGCGATGTCGAACGATGTAGGCTTGCGCTGCATGCCCATTCTGGTCCCTCCACGGCGTGCGGGCGTCTTCCCCGCATCGCATATTATGCATGAGCGCAGCAGGACCGGCCCGTCAATCGGGCGACTGGTGCCAAAAGGCCATAGCGGGTCCGAAACGGGGCTGAATACGTATGTGAGCGGCTGGCCTCCATACCCCCTTTTGCAAGATTGAATGCAGCACTGCGCAGATCCGGCGCATCCCGCATGGGGCGGGCATCCATCCGGCCACCCACGAGCCGGGGTAGAGACAAAGATTGGGGAGAGACACGTTGCTCAGCCACTTCCGCGGCCGTCGCGCCGCTCGCATCGCTCTCGGCGCCAGCGCCGCCGCGATTGCCTTCAGCTTCACCACCGCCGCCTTCGCGCAGGACAGCGGCACCCCCGCCGCCGACGCGCAGGATAACGGCCCCGGCGAGATCGTCGTCACCGGCTTCCGCGCCGCGCTCGCCAGCTCGGCGAACATCAAGCGCAACAACACGATGATCGTGGACTCGGTCTCGTCCGAAGACATCGGCAAGCTTCCCGACGTCTCGATCGCGGACTCGCTCGCGCGCATTCCGGGCGTCACCGCGCAGCGCCTCGAGGGCCGCGACCAGCGCCTGTCGATCCGCGGCCTCGGCCCCGACTTCTCCACCACGCTGCTCAACGGCCGTGAACAGGTTACCGTCGGCGACAATCGCGGCGTCGAGTTCGACCAGTATCCGTCGGAATTCTTCAAGAACGTCAACGTCTACAAGTCGGCGGACGCCTCGCTGATTGCGGCCGGTATCGCCGGCACGGTCGACCTGCGCATGCTGCGCCCGCTCGCCCAGTCGCAGCGCACCTTCGTTGTCGCCGCGCGCGGCCAGATGAACGAGCAGAAGAAGCTCAATCCGGACGGCACCCGCTACGGCTATCGCGCCTCGGCGACCTATGTCGACAAGTTCGCGAACGACACGCTGGGCATCGCGATCGGGCTCTCCGCGCAGAACACGCCCACCCAGATCGAGCGCTACGCCGCCTGGGGCTTCCCGGCCGAATCCAACGCCGGCAACAACCTCTTCCTCGGCGGCGCCAAGCCCTATGTGCAGTCGAACCTGCTCAAGCGCTATGGCGGCGTTGCGACGGTAGAGTGGGAGCCGAGCGAGAATTTCCACTCGACCTTCGACGGCCTCTATTCGCGTTTCGAGGAAACCCAGCGCCTGCGCGGCATCGAGTTCCCGATTGCGCCGGCCTATGGCTCCAATGCCACGATCCAGCCGGGCTACACCGTCCAGAACGGCCTGGTGACTGCCGCGACGATCTCCGATGTCGTCGCCGTGCAGCGCAACGACTATAACCAGCGCAAGGCGGAGAACATCTCGCTGGGCTGGAACAACGACTTCAAGCTGAGCGACAGCATCCACTTCGTCGTCGATGCCAGCTGGAGCCACGCCACCCGTACCGACTTCCTGCTCGAGACCTATTCGGGCACCGGCTACAACCAGTCCGGCGTCAAGGACACGATCAAGATCAACCAGAATGCGAACGGCACCTACAGCATCGTGCCGACGCTGGACTATACCAACACGGGCGTGATCAGCCTTACCGATCCGCGTGGCTGGGGCTATAACGGCACCCAGTCGGTGGTGCAGGCCGGTTTCCTCAACCGTCCGGACTTCGAGGACGACCTCAAGTCGCTGCGCGCCAGCTTCAACGGCGAGTTCAGCGGCAGCATCGTCAAGAGCTGGGAAGTCGGCGGCAATTTCAGCCGTCGCGAGAAGCAGAGCCGCTACACCTCCTACTTCCTCTGCCCGCCGGGCGCCGGCACCGGCTGCACGATCGCCAGCGGCACGCCGACCAGCTTCGCAGTGCCTTCGGACGCGGTGCTTGGGCAGCAGGTGGCGCTCGCCTATCTCGGCGTGCCGAAGATGCTGACCTATGATCCGCTCAAGGTCTATGGCCTGCTGCGGCCGGTGTTCGACAATCGTCCCGGCTCGCTGGTGCGCGACAACACCGTCACCGAGAAGGTCTATACCGGCTATGCCAAGCTGACGATCGACGGCACCGTCGGTGGCAAGGCGCTCAAGGGCTCGCTCGGCCTGCAGGTGGTGCACACCGACCAGGGCTCGTCGGGCGCGATCGCCGCGCTGAACGGCGGCGTGGTGACCGTGGCGCCGGTCGCGGACAACACCAAGTACACCAACTTCCTGCCCTCGGCGACGTTCAGCCTCGAACTCGTCCCCACCTTCTACGTCAAGATGGGTGCGGCGCAGACGATGGTGCGTCCGCGCCTCGACCAGGAGCGCATCACCCAAGCGGTGAATGTCGACCTGTCGAAGCTCGGCCTGGGCAGCCTGCCGCAGAACAGCCCGTTCAGCTCGGACGGCGGCAATTTCCGCCTGCGTCCCTACCAGTCGACCAACATCGACATCTCGCTGGAAAAGTATCTGCGCGGCGGCGGCTATCTCTCGGTGGCCGGCTTCTACAAGCACCTGACCGACTTCGTCGATCCGAACAACAGCACCCTGTACGACTTCTCGGCGCTGCTCAACGCCCTGCCGCCTGCGGCCCAGGCGATCGTGCGGGCGCAGAACGCGCAGTTCGGCCTGGTGAAGACCCCGGACAATACCGGCCGCGGCGACATCCTCGGCGTGGAGGCCACCGCGTCGGTGCCGTTCAGCATGTTCGCACAGGCGCTCGACGGGTTCGGCGTCTTCGCCAGCGGCTCCTATGTCGACAGCCGCGTCGTCTATGGCAGCAACCCGAACACGCCCGTCACCCTGCCCGGCCAGTCAAAGTGGATCGCCACCGGCACCGCCTATTACGAGAAGAACGGCTTCCAGGCGCGCGCCACCTATCGCTGGCGTGACAGCTTCCTGGCGGAGCTGGCGGGTCTCTCGGCCAATCCGGAGTTCCGCACCGGCAAGTCCGAAGGCGTGCTGGATGCCCAGATCGGCTATGAGTTCCAGACCGGTCCGCTGAAGGGTCTGGCGATCCTGGCGCAAGCCAAGAACCTCACCGACGCGCCGTTCATCACCACCGAGGCGGGCGATACTCGCCTGGTGCGCGAATATCAGCGCTATGGCCGCGATTATTATCTCGGCATCACGTACAAGTTCTGATGTTCGGCGGCCCGGTCTCTTCGCGGAGACCGGGCCGATCCATCGGCACCGGAGGGGGAGCGCCATGGCAGTCGCAGCACCATATCGCATCGTCGTCGCCGGCGGCGGCACGGCCGGATGGATGGCCGCGGCGGCGCTGGTCCGCTTCCTCGGCCCCGGCTTCACGATCACGCTCGTCGAATCCGACGCGATCGGGACGGTTGGGGTCGGCGAGGCGACCATCCCGCAGATCCGGATGTTCAACGCCAGCCTCGGCATCGACGAGGACGCCTTTGTCGCGGCCACCCAGGCGAGCTACAAGCTGGCGATCGAGTTCGTCGGCTGGACCAAGGGCGGCCGCTACATGCACGCCTTTGGCGATGTCGGCCGCGACAACGGCCTGCTCGCCTTCCGCCACACCTGGCTGCGCGGGATGGCTGAAGGCGTGGCCGAGCCGCTGGCCGCCTATGCGCTCAACAATGTCGCCGCGCTTGCCAACCGCATGCAGCGCGGCCCTGCCCGCACCGCCCGGGTACTGCCGGAAATGCCCTATGCCTTCCACTTCGACGCCGGCCTCTATGCCCGCTTCCTGCGCACCTATTCCGAAGCGCGCGGCGTGGTGCGGCACGAGGGGCGGATCGAAGCCGTCATCCGCAACGGCGAGGACGGCGACGTGGCGGCGCTCCACCTCGACGGCGACCGCCGCATCGAGGGCGACCTGTTCCTCGACTGCACCGGCTTCCACGCGCGGCTGATCGGCGAGGCGATGGGCGTCGGCTATCAGGACTGGTCGCACTGGCTGCCCTGCGACCGCGCGCTCGCGGTGCCGAGCGCGCGCGCCCGCGATTTTACCCCCTATACCCGCGCCACCGCCCACGACGCAGGTTGGCAGTGGCGGATCCCGCTCCAGCACCGCACCGGCAACGGCATCGTCTATTCCAGCCGACACCTCTCGGACGACGAAGCCGCCGCCCGGCTGCTCGCCGCGCTGGACGAACCCGCGCTCGCCGATCCGCGCCCGATCCGCTTCCGCACCGGGCGGCGCGACGCGGCATGGGCAGGCAATGTCATCGCGCTGGGCCTCGCCAGTGGTTTCCTGGAGCCGCTGGAATCGACCAGCATCCACATGATTCAGTCCGCCGTGGAGCGCGTTCTCAAGCTGCTCCCCGGCCGCCGCCCAATCGCGCCGCTTCGCGACAGCTACAATCTGCAGGCCGCGCACGAGGCTGAGCGCATCCGCGATTTCCTGATCCTCCATTACTGGGCCAACGACCGGGACGCGCCCTTCTGGCGCGAACGGCGCGAGGTTCCTCTGCCCGACGGCCTTGCCGAGAAGATCGCGCTTTGGCGCGGCACCGGCGAGATCGTCCGCGAAGAGGGCGACCTGTTCAGCGACGTCGCCTGGCTGCAGGTGCTGGTCGGCCAGGGCGTCACCGCACGGGGATATCACCCGCTCGCCGATCAGCCGCCGCGCGCGCAGATCGCCGAATATCTCGACCTTCTCGCCAAGCTGAATGCGCGCGAAGTCGCGCAGATGCTCCCCCATAGCGACTTCGTCCGCGCGCACGGCGCTGCGGACGCGGAGATTGCCGCATGATCCGTTCGACTGCCCTCACCCTGCTCGCCGCCGCGCTAGCCGCGACGCCGGCCATGGCGCAGACCTATCGCGACCGCCTGCCCGAGGACGAGGTGCTCTACTTCCTCCTCCCCGATCGCTTCGACAATGGCGACACCGCCAATGATCGCGGCGGGCTGACCGGCGACCGGCTCGTGACCGGCTTCGATCCCGCGTCCAAGGGCTTCTACCATGGCGGCGACCTGAAGGGCGTGCTGAACCGGCTCGACTATATCCAGGCGCTGGGCGCCACCGCGATCTGGGTCGGGCCGATCTTCAAGAACAAGCCGGTGCAAGGGCCGAAGGGGCAGGAATCGGCCGGCTATCACGGCTATTGGATCACCGATTTCACCCAGGTCGATCCGCATTTCGGCACCAACACCGAGTTCAAGGCACTCGTGGACGCGGCGCACAAGCGCGGCATCAAGGTCTATATGGACATCGTGGTGAACCACACTGCGGACGTGATCCAGTTCAAGGAGTGCGGCGACTGTAGCTATCGCAGCCGCGCCGACTATCCGTACAGCCGCAAGGGCGGCGTCGCCGGGGCAGCGATCAACCCCGGCTTCGCGGGCGATGGCGATCATAGCGCCGCGAACTTCGCGAAGCTCACCCGGCCAGACTATGCCTACACGCCCATCGTCCCCGAGGCGGAGCGGAACGTGAAGGTGCCCGCCTGGCTCAACGACCCGATCTACTACCACAATCGCGGCAACTCGACCTTCGCGGGCGAGAGCTCGACCATGGGCGACTTTGTCGGGCTCGACGACCTGATGACCGAACATCCGCGCGTCGTCACCGGCATGATCGACATCTTTGGCGGCTGGATCGATCGCTTCGGCGTCGATGGCTTCCGCATTGACACCGCGCGCCATGTGAACCCGGAATTCTGGCAGGCCTTTGTCCCGGCCATGCTCGCCCGCGCCAAGGCGAGGGGCATCCCGAACTTCCACATCTTCGGCGAGGTCGCCGATCCCGAGGTGGCGGCGCTCGCCCAGCATACCCGCGTCGACAAGTTCCCGGCGGTGCTCGACTTCGCCTTCAACCAGGCGGTGATCGACGTTGCCGGCGGCAAGGGTACGGACCGCCTCGCCAAGGTCTTCGCGGCGGACGTGCTGTACGAGGGCGGCGAAAAGACCGCGCATCGCTTGCCTACGTTCGTCAGCAACCATGACGCCGGCCGCGCTGCCACCTTCATCCGGCAGGCCAATCCGAAGATCGGTCAGGCCGAATTGCTGCAGCGCGTGCAGCTCGCCCAGGCGATGCTGCTGCTGCTGCGCGGCGTGCCGACCATCTATTCGGGTGACGAGCAGGGCTTCGTCAGCGACGGCAACGACCAGGATGCCCGCGAGGACATGTTCGGCAGCAAGGTGGCGAGCTACAACGACAACAAGCTGCTCGGCACCGACGCAACCACCGCCACGCCGAGCTTCAACGCCGGTCACCCGCTGTTCCGCGAGATCGCCATGCTTGCCCGGCTGCGCACCAGCCACCCGGCCCTCACCCGCGGGCGCCAGGTCACCCGCTTCGCCAGCGACAAGCCCGGCCTGTTCGCCGTCTCGCGCTTCGATCCCAGGACCGGCGCCGAGACCGTGATCGCCTTCAACACCAGCCCCGAGGTCTGGACCGGCAACATCCAGGTCGAGACCGGCTCCACCAGCTTCCGCACCCTGGCGGGCGCCTGCCCCGCCAGCGCCGCTGCTCCCGGCAGCCTCACCCTTTCCCTTCCCGCATTCGGCTATGCCGTCTGCGCGGCCGGAGCCTCCAAGTGAACCTGATGTCGATGCACGCCCTTTCCACCGACACCCGTCCCTGGTGGCGCGGCGCGGTGATCTACCAGATCTACCCGCGCAGTTTCGCGGACTCGAACGGCGACGGCGTCGGCGACCTGCCCGGCATCACCGCGCGGCTCGATCATGTCGCGGCGCTGGGCGTGGATGCGGTCTGGATCTCGCCCTTCTTCACATCACCGATGCGGGACTTCGGCTATGACATCGCCGATTTCTGCGGCGTAGATCCCGTGTTCGGCACGCTTGCGGACTTCGACGCGCTGGTCGCCCGCGCCCATGCGCTGGGCCTCAAGGTGCTGATCGATCAGGTCTATTCGCACAGCTCGGACGAGCATCCGTGGTTCCAGGAGAGCCGCACCAGCCGCACCAACCCGCGCGCCGACTGGTATGTCTGGGCCGATGCGAAGCCCGACGGCAGCCCGCCCAACAACTGGCAGTCGGTGTTCGGCGGCCCGGCCTGGACCTGGGACGCGCGGCGCGGGCAGTACTATCTCCACAATTTCCTGCGCGAGCAGCCCGACCTCAATTTCCACAATCCGGAGGTGCAGGCCGCCACCCTCGCCACCGCCAAGTTCTGGCTCGATCGCGGCGTCGACGGCTTCCGCCTCGATGCGATCAACTTCACGATGCACGATCCGGAGCTGCGCGATAATCCGCCCGCGCCGGACACGGGGCTCCCGCGCACCCGCCCCTTCGACTTCCAGCAGCACATCTTCAACCAAAGCCATGCCGACATTCCGCTGCTGCTCGAGAAGCTGCGCGCGCTGGCGGATGGCTACCCGGGCCGCTTCACCGTCGCCGAGGTCGGTGGTCCCTCGCCCGAGGCGGAGATGCACCTGTTCACCGCCGGGAGCACGCGGCTGAACAGCGCCTATGGCTTCAACTTCCTCTACGCTGACCGCCTGACGCCGACGCTGGTGCGCGACGCCGTCGCCGAATGGCCCGAGGCGCCGGGCGTGGGCTGGCCGAGCTGGGCGTTCGAGAACCACGACGCGCCCCGCGCCATTTCGCGCTGGGTCGCGCCCGAGCACCGTGCCGCCTTCGCCGCGCTCAAGATGCTGCTGCTGCTCAGCCTTCGCGGCAATGCGATCCTCTATTATGGCGAGGAACTGGGGCTCACCCAGGTCGAGATCGGCTTCGAGGACCTGCAGGACCCCGAGGCGATCGCCAACTGGCCGCTCACCCTCAGCCGCGACGGCGCGCGGACGCCGATGCCGTGGGTAGCGGACGCACCCAATGCCGGTTTCTCGATTGCCCGCCCCTGGCTGCCGCTGGGTCCGGATCATCTCGGCCGCGCAGTGGACGTGCAGGAGGCCGACCCCGCCTCGCTGCTTCGCCTCACCCGTCGGCTGATCGACCTGCGCAAGCAGCACGCGGCACTGGTGGAAGGCGCAATGGCGGTGCTGCATGCCGACGACGCGCTGCTGGTCTTCGCCCGCACCGTCGGCGACGCGCGCCTGGTCTGCGCCTTCAACCTCTCGGCGGACCCGGTGGACCTGCCCCCTGCCCTGATCGACGGGTTGGCAGTGGTGGAGGCGCTGAACGGCGCGACGCTCCACCACCTGCCGGCCTATGCGGGGCTGATCGCCGGCTGATCCGATCCCGCGGGCATGCCGCGAGCGAGTTCGATCATCCGGTTGGCGGTCTCGCGCTCGCCCATCACCACCTCGTCGGCCCCCAGGCCTTCGAGGTGCGCAACCTCGTCGGCGGAATGGGCGCGCACCACCACCGGCACGCCCGGCGCGAGCTGTCGGGCATGCTGGAGGATCGCCCCGCCCTCGAACCCGGCGGGGATGGCGATCAGCAGCTTGCTCGCCTGGCCGATCTGCGCGGCGACCAGCGTCCGCACATCGACGGCATTGCCTGCCACCACGGTGATGCCGGCCTTGCGCGCCTGCTCGGCCATGTCGTTCTGGTCCTCGATCAGCGCGAAGGCCTTGCCGTGCTGCTGGAGATCCTCGGCGATCATCTTGCCCACCCGGCCATAGCCGATCAGGATCACATGCCCCTTGGGCAGATCGACCGGCGCGACCGCCTCGCGGTCGGCTTCCGCCACCTCGTAGCGCTTGGCGACCCAGGCGAACAGGAACGGGTTGAGGAAGATCGACAGCATCGCCGCCGCCAGGATCACGTCGCGCGCCGCCGCCGGCATCAGGCCCAGATCGGTGCCCAGCCCAGCGAGAATGAACGAGAACTCGCCGATCTGCGCGAGGCTGACCGCGACGGTGAGCCCGGTATGGTTCGAATAGCCGAACAGCCGGACGATGCCGTAGGCCGCGAGCGACTTGCCAACGAGGATGATCGCGACCGCCGCCAGCAGCACCAGCGGCTGCTCGACCAGCACCGACGGATTGAACAGCATCCCCACCGAGACGAAGAACAGCACGGCGAAGGCGTCGCGCAGCGGCAGCGTCTCCTCGGTGGCGCGGCGGCTGAGCGACGTCTCGCCCAGGATCATGCCGGCGAAGAAGGCGCCGAGCGCGAACGAGACGTCGAACGCCAGCGCCGCGCCGAACGCCACGCCCAGCGCGATCGCCAGCACCGCCAGCCGGAACAGCTCCTGCGATCCGGTGCCGACCACCCATTGCAGCGTCCACGGGATCACCCGGCGGCCCACCACCAGCATCAGCGCGACGAAGCCTGCGACCTTGAGGAAGGTGGAGAGCAAGGGCTGGAGCAGCGACCCGCCGCCCTCGCCGCTCATCACTTCGCCGAGTACCGGCAGCAGCACCAGCGCCACGACCATCGCCAGATCCTCGACGATCAGCCAGCCGACCGCGATCCGGCCGCGCTCGGTCTGGACGATGTCGTGCCCCTGCAGCGCGCGCAGCAGCACCACCGTGCTCGCCACCGACAACGCCAGGCCGAAGACGATGCCCGCCTGCAGTCCCCAACCGGCGACATAAGCGAGGCCGACCCCCATCGCGGTCGCCGCGGCGATCTGCGCGATCGCGCCGGGCACCGCGATCCTGCGCACCGACATCAGATCGCGGAGCGAGAAGTGCAGCCCGACGCCGAACATCAGCAGGATCACGCCGATCTCGGCGAGTTCGTTGGCGAGCCCCGAATTGGCGACGAAGCCGGGCGTGAACGGCCCCACCGCGACGCCGGCAAGCAGATAGCCGGCGATCGGCGAGACTTTGACCCGGTGCGCGATCGCCCCGAAGATGAAGGCGACGACGAGGCCGGCGACGATGGTGGCGATCAGGGGCGCATGATGCGGCATCGATTCTCCTTGGAATGAATAACTGGTTCGACACCGGTCGCGCCTGAAGGCGACCGGTGTCGATGCAGGTCAGGACTGGGCCACGCCGATCGCGGTTGCCAACACGGCCGCGGCCCCGGCAATGCCGGACCAGACGGCGATGGCGAACCATTTCGGAGGCCGCTTGCCTCTTCTTGTACGCATAGTGTCCTCCTCTTCCGCCACGGGGCAGCGAAGACGAAGTTCAGGCGTGAAGGCGCGCCTTGCGCCTTAGCAGCGAGGCGTCGGTGGCGACCGTGCGCCACGCGCGCCGCAGCGGACCGGGCGCAGCACCTTGGCCGGCGTGCACGCGGTGAGCAGAACGAAGAGGAGAAGGATCGACGCCAGCGTCGGCGCCAGGGCGAGCATGGCTCCGCCGCCCGCAGCGCCGTCGTGGCGCACGCCGCGGACGCTCTGCCACAGGCCTGCGGTCTGGTCGCTGCGCTTGGCGGCGATCGCCACGCTGGTCGTCGCGGGGTTGAACGCCGGGCCATGCACCAGCGTGTCGGGCGGGCCGAGCGGGGCCACCGCGCCGAACAGTAGCGCCAGCACGAAAGTCCACACCGCCACCGGAAGCGCGAAGCGCCGGCTGGTGCCCAGATCGGGCATGGAGGTGAAGGAACGGCCCATCCCGCGATCAACGCAGGGATCGCGCGATGGTGCCGTAACGAAATGTTACTTGGGCATGCCCGTCAGCCCGCTCGCCTTGCGCAGCGCGTCGCCGTCGAGGCGATAGCCGTCGAGGAACACGGTCCGCACATGGCGCAGGTCGCCGATGTCCTTGGAGACATCGCCTTCGACGAGGATGATGTCCGCCGTCTTGCCCGGCGCGATCGCGCCGACGCGGTCGTCCATCCCCACCATCCGCGCAGGCACGATGGTCGCGGTCTGCAGCGCCTCGACATTGGTAAGACCAGCCTGCTGGTACAGCTCGAGTTCGCGGACCAGTTCGAGGCCATAGCCGTCGGTGCCGGCGACGATCGGCACGCCCGCCTTGTGCAGACGTCCGACCACTTCGACCATCTTGTCGAAGCTCTTGCGGAAATCGGCGCGGGTCAGACCGCCGAACAGCGGATAGCCGCCGATCTTCCAGCCGCGCGCAACCGCAGGCGGCGCGACGTCGACATAGGCGGCATATTCGGGCGGCACCGTGCTGCCGTCCGAGGTCATCAGCGGCTCCCACACGGTCAGCGTCGGGTCGATGATCGTCTTGCGCTTGGCGAGCTCGGCATAGAAGGCGCGCAGCTCGGGAGAGTCGAGGTCGAGGTCCTTGCCGTACTTGGCCGGCCCCTCCAGCCGCGCGGCGGTGTTGGCCTTGTCGACCACGTCCTGCGGCATCGCCTGCATGAGGATGAAGTTGATGTGGGTGACCTCGTCATAGCCCGCGCGCACCGCATCGAGCGGCCGCATATGCGCGGGCACATGGCCGTGGACGTGCAGCCCCAGCTTGTGCGCCTCGGCCGCGGCAGGCGCGATCCAGGCCGGGTCCATCGAGGTGTAGAACTTCACCCCCCACATGCCCGCCGCCTTGATCTTGTCGACCGCCGCGACCGCCTCAGCCGCCGACGAGACGGTCAGCGCGCCCTGCGCCGCCAGCGGATCCTTCTTGTCGATGATCACCGAGACCTTGCCGTCGGGCGCGAGCAGGTCGCCGGCGGCGCGACGCTTGAAGATGCTCTGCGCGTCCTCGATCGACGAGCCGGGGCTGCGATAATTGGTCATGCCGGTGGCGACGTTCTGCAGCAGGTTCCAGTCGTCGCCGACATGCTGGTGCGAATCCCACAGGCCGGGCAGCAGCGTACGGCCCTTTCCGTCGAGCACCGTAGCCCCCGCCGGTGCCGCGATGCTGCCCGCCGGCCCGACCTTCGCCACCTTGCCGTCGGTGATCAGCACGGCCTGGTCGGGCACATAGGTCCCGGCAACCGAGTCGAACAGCAGCACATGGTCTACCAGCGTCGGCGTGCGGTTCGCCGGCACGAGGAAGCGGTGCGCCACGCCGCGCACCATCTCCGCCGCTTCCCTGTCCTGCACTTCCTTCAGCTTCGGGCCCGCCGCCTCATAGCCCTCGGGGAGCAGCGACATGCCGCCGGCCATCCCGAAGAAACGGTTCTGCGCATCGAGCCACACCGGCGAGGGCGAGAAGCCGGTGCCGGTGACATAGGCGAGCTTCAGCGTCTTCTTGCCGCCCGGCCCGTCAATCTCCACCGCCTTGCCGATGCTGATGCTGGCATGGCCGCTCGGCAGCAGGTCGATCCCCGCCGACCCCGCCGCGACCAGCGCGTTGACGTTGTTCTCGAACGCCAGCCAAGGGCCACCATAGCTGCTGTAGCGCGCCTTGCCGAACGGCTTCTCGCCCGAATCGACGGCCGTCTTCCAGCGCGCGACGCCTCCGGCATCGACGGTGAAGGTCTCGGTCGCATCGCCGCTGTCGGTAAAGCCGCGCACGGCGAGATCGACCGGCCGCTGGTCTGGCCCCAGCTTCACCACCTCGTCGGTTTCGGTGATCCAGCCGCGCAGCGACATCGACATGCGATAGGCGATCCGCCCGTCGGCCAGGGTCCAAGCCCACACGTCACCATGCTTCCCGGCCGTCGAGGTGATGGTGAAGTGCCGCGCGCCCGCGGGCGGCGTCATTAGCTCCGCCTTCTGCGTCTGCGCGGCGGCAGGCAGAATGGCCGCGGTGGCGAGCAGAAGCCCAAGACGAAGTGCGTGCATGCGATGGTCCCTCCCAGTGATTCCATGGTCTGGCACGCCGCCGCGCGCGACACAATTGTTCCGCGCCCACAGAGGTGTTGCTGCAAAACCTCGCATGGCGTCAAACCGCATGGCCTGACCAACGGCCCATTGACGGCCAGACCAAAGCGTGGAAGATACCGCTAACATGACGCTGGCAGAATAAGTCGGCGCGGACCCGGGAAGAGGATGGATGAGCCGATCAACGCATGTGATGCCGAGCGAATGGATCGCAAGGGCCGGCGTTGCAGGCGGCGCCGATCCACCCTGACCCGGCACTTCTGAACCAACAGCGCGAACGAACCTCCTCCCTGCGGCCACTCCGTGCGTCCGCTGTCGGAGCATATCGTCCGCGACGATAGACACGTTGAAGGAAAGGACCGGCCGCGCGCCGGACCGCTTCGAGGGGACCTGAACATGACCAATATTTCCCGCAGTTTCCGCCCTGCCCGCACCGCCCTGCTGTGCGCCACCATCCTGAGCGCCACCTGCGCCTCCACCGCCTGGGCGCAGAGCACGCCGCCCGCCGGGGAGACCGCGCCGGACGCACCCTCCGTCTCGCCCCAGTCGGGCGAAGCGCCGGTGATCGGCGGCAGCGAGCAGGAAATCGTCGTCACCGGCTATCGCTCGTCGCTGGCCAAGGCGGTCAACGCCAAGCGTGATGCCACCGGTTTCACCGACTCGATCTTCGCCGAGGACATCGGCAAGTTCCCCGACACCAACATCGCCGAATCATTCAACCGCATCCCGGGCATCACCATCACCCGCGACGTGACCGGCGAAGGCGTCAACGTCGCGATCCGCGGCCTCGGCTCGAACTTCACCAACGTCACCCTGAACGGCGCGCCGATCGCGGTCGCCTCGTCGGGCGGTACCGACGCGCAGGGCACCGATCGCTCGGTCGACCTCAGCTTCTTCCCGACCGACCTGTTCACCAAGCTGACCGTCAACAAGAGCTATACCGCCGACCTGCTCGAGGGCGGCGCGGCGGGTAACGTCGACCTGCGCTCGGCACGCCCGTTCGATCGCGCGGACTCGTTCCTCGCCTACAATATCCAGGGCTCGAACCAGGAGCCGGCGAAGCAGATCGGCGGCCGCGGCTCGCTGATCGGCAGCTGGCACAACGACACGATCGGCATCCTCGCCGGCGTCTCGGCGCAGCGGCTGTTCACCCGTACCAAGGGCTTCGAGACGATCGGCTATACCAACCCGGCGCTCACTGCCGCGCAGTGCGGCGCGGGCAACACCTGCAACGCTACCGGTGGCGGCAACTGGACGATCCCGGCGGTGGTGCCTGCGGGCGCTGGCGCAGGGCTGGTGGCTGGGACGACGATTGATCGCGCCTTCCTGCTCGCCAACAATCCCGGCGCGACGATCCAGCAGATCGACAACGGCCTGATCCCGCGTCTCGGCCGCATCGCCGACATCCGGGGCCCGCGCGACCGGATCAACGCGATCCTCAGCGCCGAGTATCGCCCGTCCGACACGCTGCATTTCTACATCGACGGCCTGTACGGCTATAAGCACAACGAGCTGATCCGCGAGGACATGGCGTGGGTGGGCCGCAACGGCGCCTCCATCCCCACCAACCTGAAGTTCGACAAGTCGGACTGCAGCGCGGGCTGCACGGTCACCAGCGGTACCTTCGCCAACACCCAGTTCTTCGACGAATTCCGCCCCTATTACGAGACCACGGAGCTGTGGAGCGTCAATCCGGGCGCCGAATGGGAGATCAACGACAAGCTGAAGGCAACGCTGCAGGGCAATTACGCCCGCTCGACCTTCCACCGCGAGAGCCCGACCGTGGGCGGCATGACCCCGCTCGGCCAGGGCGGCACCGTCACCTATACCAACAATGGCGGCATCCCGGACATCAAGAGCAGCCTGGATCTCAATAACCCGGCCAATTTCGGCTGGTACACCGGTGCGCGCCTCAACATGCAGGACGAGCGCCGGCTCAACAAGAACAAGGGTGTGCGCGGCGACCTCACCTGGGGCGATCGCGCGCTGAGCCTGAAGGTCGGCGGCGCATATGACGACGTCTCGCGCCGGATCCGCGGCTATGACAACAGCCAGGCTTGGCAGAACGCGGTTTGCGGCAACAACCCGAGCGTCAACCTGCCGAGCCCCAACGGCCAGCCGCCCTGCGAGGGCCTGAACCAGCCGGGCGCCGCACCGGCCGGCTACCCGACCTATCCGGGCTATGGCACCGGCTATACCGCCGGGCAGAGCGGGCCGATCACCTATGCCGGCTCGCTGATCCCGAACGCCGCCTTCCCGAGCTATCTGAAGCCCGGCCCCGCCGGTTTCGTGACGGTCGACTGGGATGCGTTCCGCAAGGCCAGCAACTATGACTATTTCCACGACAACACGCCGGAAAGCGGCGGTTCGAACACCGGCGCCAGCGGCGGCCTGATCCGCGAAGTCGTCAAGTCGGCCTTCGCGACGGTGAATGGCGAGCAGGAAGTCGGCGGCAACATGCTGCGGTTCAATGTCGGCCTGCGGTACGTGAACACGATCCAGACGATCGAAGGCCGCGTCTCGGTCGCCGATCCGCGCAACAGCACTGCGGCCGGCACCCAGATCCCCGACGGCAGCCGCTATCCGAACCTGGTCACCATCGTCTCCACCCGCAACAACTATACCAAGTGGCTGCCGGCAGCGACGGTCGCCTATGACGTCAGTCAGCACGCGGTGGTTCGCCTCGCCGCGTCGAAGACGATGACTCGTCCGGATCCCTCGGCACAGCTGCCGGGCGTGAGCTTCGGCGCGCCTTCGGCCGACCAGGCGACGATCGGCAACCCGGCGCTGCAGCCCTATATCTCGACCAATATCGACCTGGGCTTCGAATATTATACCGGGCGCGATGGCGTCATCAGCTTCAACGCCTTCCGCAAGTCGATCAAGGGCTTCACCAACAACTCCAACACCACGGTGCCGTTCTCTGCGCTGGCGCAGTATGGCATCACCTACGACACGCTGAACCCGACCCAGCAAATCGCGCTCAATTCGCGTGGCGGACCGACCCAGGCGACGGTGCTGGTTACCAGCCAGGTCAACGTGCCGAACAAGCTGAAGATCAACGGCCTGGAATTCCAGTGGGTCCAGCCGCTCGACTTCCTCACCGAGAAGCTCGGCTTCCGCGGCTTCGGCTTCAACGCCAATGCCACGATCGTCGACCAGACCAGCGACGGTCCCGCACAGGCGTTCGGCGTGGCGCCGTTCACCTACAACATCACCGGCTATTATGAGCGGAACGGTGTGATGCTGCGCGTCTCGACCACCTCGCGCGAGGGCTCGCAGAGCAGCGGCAATTCGCAGAACAGCATCCCGGCAGCGGCGCTGTTCAATTCCGACTACACCACCTGGGACTTCTCCTCGGCCTTCGATCTCGACAAGATCTTCGGCGTGAAGAAGGCGCCGCAGCTGACGATCAACGTGTCGAACTTCACCAACGCGACGCTGCGTTCCTACTTCCAGTTCCCGAACGCGACGTTCACCTCGTACAAGCCCGGTCGCCAGTTCCTGGTCGGCCTGCGCGGCAGCTTCTGACGCGCGATATTGGGGGCGGCCGTGCAGGCGGCCGCCCCTCTTTCTTCGGTTATCCGAGAACCTGGACCGTGGGGTCCCAGTAATAATAGCCCAGCGTCGCGAGGCTGCCGCTGGTGCTCATCTGCACGACCTGGAACCAGACCTGATATCCTTCCGTCCCCGGCGCCAGCACGTTTGATGTCATGAAATATTGATATTGCTGCGTCGGCGTCCACGTCGGGTTGGTCGTGCTCTGCTGCGGCGGCGGCACCGGCACCGTCGGTTGCGCGGTGAGGCCGACGGGCGTCGTCATGACGGTGTTGCCGGAAAATTGCGCGATATTGTAGGGGATGCAGTAGGTCGGCTGATCCCCCGAGAGGGTGACAGCGTACCAGTTAACGGTATCCCCCACCGTTGCATTGATGACCAGGTTCGGCGTCGCATTACCTGCGTTCTGGACCGGTTGCGCAAGATATTGCTGCTCCGTGATCATGTAGGCGAAATATGGCGGCGAAGGTGGATGCGCCAGGCCCGTCGGCTGGGTTGGACTGCTGCTCGGCGAGCCAGCGCTCAGAACTGCCTGCGCATCGAACACCATCACGATGTTTATCTGTGCCATTCTTCTCTCTCCCTTGTCATGCACTTCAATCATGTCGCGCACCCTGTTTTGTTTGGCGCGTGATATGATGCGGCCGTCGAGCGGAGCAATGGCATCTTACTTCAATATGAATGATGACAGATCAACATCTACCCTTTCGCGACCACATAGCTGTCGCGCAGGTTCATATTGAACGCTATTATTCATCCAGTTCTGCATCTGTACGTACCATGCCCGTTGTGGTGCTTGAACTGGTGATTCGGAGATCGGAAGCGCCGAGCGGCGTGGCTGAAGCAGGCGATCCTGCAGCCCATGGCGCAGGCTCGGCAGTTCCGTGCAGCCGATCGCAGCGCCGAACTGTTCGCGTCATTCTGGTCCGATTTGTTCAACGTCGCCCATGCCGCCGAAGTGGCGCGCGCAAGGGCCCCGCCATGATCTACGGTTTGCCGGCGCTCGACGAATGCGGCCCGCTCAGTCGCTCCCCGGCCGCGGCGGCGCTACCGAGGCGCGGTGGACCAGGGTCGAGGGAAACAGCGACGGTTCTTCCACCCCCTGCTCGTCGCCGAAGAAATCGGCCAGCAGCTTGAGCGCCGCCGATCGCCCCATCGAGACGATCGGCCAGTGCACCGTCGTCAGCGGCGGCCAGATATGCGCGGCGATCGCGGTGTCATCGAAGCCGATGATCGACAGGTCCTCGGGCACGCTCATTCCGCGCCGCCGTGCCGCGTGGAGCGTTGCCGCGGCCATCTCGTCGTTGCAGGAGAAGATGGCGGTGGGGCGCGGCGAGAGGTCCAGCAGCCGGTCGGCGGCGGCCAGCCCGCTCTCGAACGTATAGGTACCCTCGGCGATCATGCTGCGCGGCAGCTTGATGCCGGCCTCGCGCAGCGCCTGCTCGAAGCCCTTGCGCCGTTCGCGCGCCGAGCGGAAGCCGTGCGGGCCCGCGATCAGCCCGATCCGGCGATGGCCGAGCGTGATCAGGTGCTGCACCGCCTCCACCACCACCTCGCAATCGTTGGAAGCGACCATGTGCTCGGGCGTGTCGAGCGTCGTCGACCCCATGCGGACATAGCGGGTACCCAGGCTCTGGCAGAGCTCGGCCAGCATATCGTTCTCGGAAACCGGGGGCAGGATCAGCACGCCGTACAGCCGCTGCCGCTCGAGAAAGGCGCGCACGTCCGCCAGCATCGTCGAGGACCCGCGATCGATCGGGCGGACGATCAGCTCGAACTCGGTGTCGCGGATCGCTTCCAGGATGCCCGCCTGGACGTTCATCACCATCTGCGCATTGGGGTTGTCGTGGATCAGCCCGAGCAGGAAATTGTGCCGCAGCGCCAGGGCGCGCGCCTGGACATTGGGGATATAGCCCAGATCGGCGATCACCGCCTCCACCTTGGCGCGGGTGTCCTGGTTCAGGAGCGGCGAGCGATTGATGACCCGGCTGACGGTTTTCTTGGAAACGCCGGCGATGCGGGCGACGTCGTTGATGGTGGGCTTGCCCGTCTTCTCCATGCCGTCATGCTATACGGCGGCGGCAGCGATGGCGATAGGCGAACGACTCGCCGGATACCGGGTGGACAACGACGTCCAGCTGCCCAAATCGACACAGCAGGCGGGCCAAACGCGCGGTGCCATTCGGGCGCGACATCGCCCGCCGACACCGCGCGCGGTGCATTACCGCCGTACGTCGAGCCCACCCTCCGCAAAAGCGGCGAGGTCGGCCCGGGTGAACAGGCTGGCGTCGCCCGGCAGCGAGTGCTTTAGCGCGGTCAGCGCCAGCCCGGCCTCGGCCATGGCGCGGGCGTCGCCGCCCTCGAGCAGCCCGTGGAGCACGCCTGCCGCAAAGGCGTCGCCGCCGCCGATCCGGTCGACGATGCCGCTGACGCGCAGTTCCTCGGTCTGGTGCCCGCCTTCGCGGGTGTCGACGCGCGCGGCGATGCGGTGGCTGTCGACATCGTCAACGTGGCGCGCAGTCGAGGCGATCAGCTGGAGCTTGGGGAAGGCCGCGAACGCCGCCTCGGACGCTTCGCGGCGGCGATCGGCGCCGTCGCCCGGGAAGTGCTCGCCGAGCAGCAGCGAGATGTCGCGGTGGTTGCCGAACAGCACGTCGGCATGGCGAATCAGCTGGGTCAGCACGCCGCGCGGATCGCTGTCCCAGGCCTCCCACAGCTTGGCGCGGTAGTTGCCATCGAACGACAGCGCGATCCCGCGCGCGCTCGCCGCCTCGGCCGCGGCGATGGCGGCGGCGGCGGTGTTCGGCCCCAGCGCGGGCGTGATGCCCGAGAGATGCAGCCGGGTCGCGCCGTCGAGCAGCGCGTCCCAGTCCCAGCTTTCCGCGGGCCGCGTCGCAAACACCGAGTTCGCACGGTCGTAGACGATCTCCGACGACCGCAATCCCGCGCCGGGCGTGAGGAAGTAGAGCCCCATCCGGCCCGCCCCGGCCTGCACGCGCCGCGTATCGACTCCGCGCCGGCGCAGTTCGCCCACCGCCGCCGCGCCCAGCGGATTGTCTGCCACCGCGCTGATCATCGCCACATCATGCCCCAGGCAGGCGAGGCCGGTCGCGACATTCGCCTCGGCCCCCGCGATCGCCACGTCGAGCTTGGGCGTCTGCAGCAGCAGCTCGCGGCCCGGCGGCGACAGCCGCAGCATCATTTCCCCAAAGAATGCGAATGTCATCGTGCCAGCCAGCCTCCGTCAACGGCGAGAATATGCCCCTGCACATAATCCGAAGCGCGCGATGCAAGGAAGACCGCGGCGCCCCCCAGATCCTCCGGATCGCCCCAGCGCCCCGCCGGGATGCGCTCGAGGATCTGGCGGTTGCGGGTCTCGTCGGCCTGCAGCGCCGACGTGTTGTTGGTGGCGACATAGCCCGGGGCGATCGCGTTGACGTTCACGCCCTTGCCCGCCCATTCGTTGGCCAGCAGCTTTGTCAGCCCGGCAATGCCCGATTTGGACGCGGTGTAGCTCGGCACGCGGATGCCGCCCTGGAAGCTGAGCATCGAGGCGATGTTGATGATCCGCCCCCGCTCGCCCGTCTCGCCGAAGCGGCGGACCATGAACTTGCCCGCGGCCTGGCAGAGGAAGAACACTGACTTGAGATTGGTATCGACCACCGCGTCCCAATCCGCCTCGGTGAAATCGAGACTGTCGGCGCGACGGATGATCCCGGCATTGTTCACCAGGATATCGATTTTCCCCAGCTTATCCACAGCTTCGTCCACAATCCTGCCCACAGGGCCGATCGTGGAGAGGTCGGCGGAAATCATCTCGGCACGGCGGCCCAGCGCGCGCGCCTTGCGCACGGTTTCCTCGGCCGGGGTGCGGCCGACCGCGGCGATGTCCGCGCCGGCTGCGGCGAGCGCCAGCGCGATGCCCTGGCCGATGCCGGTGTTCGCGCCGGTGATGACGGCCACCTGGCCGGTAAGGTCGAACGGGTTGGTCACGATGCAATCTCCAGCCCCCTCCCCTTGCGCTCCCCTCCCGCTTGCGGGAGGGGTCGGGGGAGGGCCTGAAAGTGGAACGTCGAACTTCGCTTTCCCCTCCCCCAGCCCCTCCCGCAAGCGGGAGGGGAGCGCAGAAGGGAGCGGGAGGGTTTCAAGGCGTGCTCACGCCAGCTGGCAGATATCCAGCACCTGCATGTCGGTATAATCCTGGTTCTCGCCCGCCATCGCCCAGATGAAGGCATAGGACTTGGTGCCGGCGCCCATATGGATCGACCAGGGGGGGCTGATCACCGCTTCCTCATTGGCCATGACGATGTGGCGGGTAGCCTCGCCCTCGCCCATGAAGTGCATCACCCGATCCTTCTCCAGATCGTCGAGCTCGAAGTAGAAATAGATCTCGCTGCGGCGCTCATGGACGTGCGGGGGCATGGTGTTCCACACGCTGCCGGGCTTGAGCACGGTGAGGCCCATCACCAGCTGCGCGCTGTCGCACACGCCGGGAATGACGAGCTGGTAGATCGTACGCTCGTTCGATTCCGCGAGGCTACCGCGCTCCAGCGCGTTGGCATCGGCGATGCCGAGCTTGCGCGTAGTGAACGCCTTGTGCGCCGGGCAGGACGCCAGATAGTAGCGCGCGCCCTCGCCGGCGAAGGTTACGTCCTTCGCGCCCATCGTCACGTAGAGGCAGTCCTTGTTGCCCAGCGTGAAGACCTCGCCGTCGACCGTCACCGTGCCTTCGACCGCACCGACATTGACGATCGCGAGTTCGCGCCGCTCGAGGAAGGGATGCCCGGCAGCCGAGGGAGGCTCGGTCTGCGCGGGCAGCTTTACCGGACTGCCGCCCACCTGCACCCCGCCGATCACGAAGCGATCGGCATGGGTGTAGTTGAGCACGCATTCACCTTCCCGGAACAGACCGGAGATCAGATAGCGGTCGCGCAGTTCCTCGTTCGACACGCAGTCCATCATGTCCGGATGCGTGGCGTAATAGGTCCGGTCGAACATCCTGTATCTCCCTCGCGCGGTGCTTATGCCACCGGTGTCTATCAGGCTCTATTGAGCTTGTAGGCCTTGCGGACAAGCCCGTTGGTGAGCTCGAACGCCAGTTCCGCCGCCTCCCAGTCGAGCAGCCGACCCTCGGCGACCAGCTGCGCCAGGAAGCCGCAGTCGATCCGCCGCGCGACGTCGTGCCGCGCCGGGATCGAGAGGAACGCGCGGGTGTCGTCGTTGAAGCCGACGGTGTTGTAGAAGCCTGCCGTCTCGGTAACCTGCTCGCGGAAGCGGCGCATGCCCTCGGGGCTGTCGTGGAACCACCAGGCCGGGCCCAGCTTCAGGCACGGATAATGGCCGGCCAGCGGCGCGAGTTCGCGCGAATAGACCGTCTCGTCGAGCGTGAAGAGGATGATCGACAGCGCGGTCGAGGTGCCGAAGCGATCGAGCAACGGCTTCAGGCCGTGGACATAGTCGGTCGCCATCGGGATGTCGGCGCCCTTGTCGCGGCCATGGCTGGCGAACAGGCCGCCATTATGGTTGCGGAAGCTGCCCGGGTGGATCTGCATCACCATCCCGTCCTCGACGCTCATCGCCGCCATTTCGGTGAGCATCTGCGCGCGGAACAGCTCGGCATCGGCCGCGGTCCAGTCGCTGCCGAGGACACGCGCGAACAGCGCGGCGGCCTCGGCCTTGCTCAGGTTCGCGGTGCGCGCGGTGGGGTGGCCATGGTCGGTCGCGGTAGCGCCCGCCGCCCGGAAGTCGGCGCGACGCTTGCGGTGCGCGGCGAGATAGCCGTCCCAGCTATACACGTCCTCGCCGGTCTTCTCGGCGAAGATCTTGAGCGCGCCGTGGAACTGCTCATGCTCGACGTCGATCACCGCGTCGGGGCGATAGGTGGTGACGACGCGGCCCGGCCAGCCCGAGGCCTGCACGGCATGGTGCGCGGACAGATCGTCCTGCGGGCCCTCGGTGGTGGCGAGGAACTCGATGTTGAAGCGGTCGAACAGCGCGCGCGGGCGGAAATCGTCGCTCGCCAGCTTGGCGTTGATCGTGTCGTAGTAGAAATCCGCCGTCTCGCCCTCGAGCGCCACGTCGAAGCCGAACACCTCGCCGAACACATGGCCCAGCCACATCGCCGAGGGCGTGCCGCGGAACAGATAGAGATGCTCGGCAAAGGTGCGCCACGCCGCGCGCGGATCGGTGGCGGGCATGCCGGCCTTGCTCGGCACGCACAGCGCATCGAGCGACACCCCCTGCGAGTAGAGCATGCGATAGATATAATGGTCGGGCGAGAGCAGCAGCTCGGTCGCGTTGGACCAGTTGGCGTTGGTCGAGAACCAGCTCGCATCGGTATGGCCGTGCGGGCTGATGATCGGCAGCTCCGCCACCTCACGATACAGTTCGCGCGCAATTTCACGGGTGCGCCCCTCGGCCGGCAATAGCCGGTCGGGATCGAGCTTGAGCGGCTTGGCCATCGGAGACTCCGGGTAGGTCAGAGGAAAATCAGGCATCCATGTCGACGCGGGCGAGCCGCGGCGACAGGAAGTGCACGCAGGCGAGCGCGACGAAATAGGCGCTGCCGGCCACCGCGAAGAGCGGCCAGTAGCTGCCGATCCGTGCCAGCACTTCGCCGGCATAGAAGGACATCAGGATGCCCCCCACGGCGCCGACGGTGCCGCCGATGCCGATCACCGAGCCCACCGCGCCGCGCGGGAACATGTCCGCCGGCAGCGCATAGAGGTTCGCCGAGAAGGCCTGGTGCGCGGCGGTCGCGATGCCGATCACGGCGACCGCCATCCACACGCTGCTCAGCGATTCCGCGAACAGCACCGGCAGCACGGCGAAGGCGCAGACCAGCATCGTCAGCTTGCGCGCGACGTTGGCGGTATAGCCGGCGCGCATCAGCCGCGAGGAGAGCCAGCCGCCGGCGACGCTGCCCATGTCGGACACGAGATAGATCGCAGCGAGCGGCAGGCCGAAAGTCTTGAGGTCGAGCTGGTAGCGCTCGAACAGATAGCCCGGCAGCCAGAACAGGAAGAACCACCAGACGGGATCGATGAAGAACTTGCCGAGCGCATAGGCCCAGGTCTCGCGGCGGAGGAGCACCGAGCCATAGCCGAGCTTCTGCACCTTGTCGGCGGGGTCCTGCTCGATCCAGGCGAGTTCCCCCTCGGTGACCTTGGGGTGCTCGCGCGGGCTGCGGTAGAGCATCCACCAGGCGATCAGCCAGACGAAGCTGACCACGCCGGTGATGACGAAGGCCGAGCGCCAGCCCCAGGCGATCACCATATACGGGATGACCAGCGGCGTGAGCACCGCGCCGATGTTCGCGCCGGCATTGAACACGCCGATCGCGAAGGCGCGCTCCTTGGCCGGGAACCACTCGGTCACCGCCTTGATGCCCGCGGGGAAGTTGCCGGACTCGCCGATGCCCAGCGCGAAGCGGGCGATGGCGAACTGGGTGATGTTGTGGGCCGCGCCGTGGAAGATGTGCGCCACCTGCCAGACGATGAAGGCGATGGTGTAGCCGACCCGCGCGCCGACTTGGTCGACGATCTTGCCGAACAGGATGTAACCGACGGCATAGGCGAACTGGAACCAGATGATGACGCCGGCAAAGTCCTGCTCGGTCCAGTGCAGGTCGGCCATCAGCGTGGGCTTGAGCACGCCGATCATCTGGCGATCGATGTAATTGATGATGGTGGCCGCGAACAGCAGCCCGCAAATCACCCAGCGATACCGCCCCACCCGTTCCACGGCGCCGCTTACCGCGGCTTCGCCCTTGCTCGCCATCAACTCTCCAATCCCACTCCGCCGTCCCGGGATCAGGCGATCCCGATCGAGCACTGCACGCACAGCGCCGGCCCGAACCGCGCCTCGACCTTCTGCCCCGGCTTGACCGGGTGGACGCCTGTGACGGCGCCGGTCGATAGCCACTGGCCTGCCGCCAGGGGCAGCCCCTGGGCCGCGCGTTCGAACAGGAAGCGCACCGCTCCGATCGGTCCGTCGAGCATGGCGCTCGCGGTGCCGGTTCCAGCGACCTCCTCGTCAATCGTTAGCGACACCGGCCAGCGAAGGAAATCCTCCCTAGAAGATATACGGTATCCGATCAGAAGACCATTATTGTTGCCGAAGTCGGAAATGGTGACCGCGGGGCCGTGGCGGTTGATGCCTTCGAAGGGCGATCCGGCGATCTCGATGCCCACCCGCACCTCGTCGATGAACGGCAGCACCGCCTCGTTGGTCCAGGAGCGGTCGAAGCGGTCGGGCAGCGACCCGAGCCGCAGCAGATACTCCGCCTCCGCCGCGCCGAAGCCGTTGCGGAACACGGGCATTTCCGGCGTTTCGTCCTGCTTGGCCCAGACCACGCTGTCGGCGAAGATCGGCCCCGCCAGACGATCGACTCCGCCATGGCGCGCGATCAGCGCGTCGGGCACGCGGCCGACCTTCCACCCCGCGACCGGCTTGTCGAACAGTTCGATGGCACGCGTCTGGATGGCATAGGCCTCGTCTAGCGTCTCCGGCATCGGCCCCGGATAGTCGGCAAAGCCCACGCACGCGCGGCGCGCAGCCACAAACGCTTCGGCGATTTGATCGACTGCCGCTTGCTCCGCCATCGCCTTGATTCCCCCGTCTTGCGCCGGCCAGTCCGGCGGGCAGAGCTGATACCGGTATCAAAGTGGGCGATCAACGACGCTGACTGCGCCGGAAGGCTTTGGCGATCTCCTGGATCAGGCCGCAGCGAGCAGCTCGCGTTCGAGCGCGGCATAGCGTTCGGCCTCGTCCAGGATTCCGAGCCGCTCGTAAAACATCGCGAGATTGCCGGCCGCGAGGTAGCTGCCACACCCGACCACCGATCCGTCGAGCAACGGCTGCTCGCCAATTTCCAGACAGCGCAGCCAAGCCCCCTCCACCACCGGCAACAGCTCGTCGATGGCGAGTTCCGGCGCATGGCTCGCCCATTCGAGATAGAGGTCCGCGACGGCGAAGTAGAAGTCGGGCGATGCCGGCCAGGCGGCCTGCTCGGCATCGACCAGCGCCAGCGCGTCGTGCAGCCGGCCCGCTTCCTTCAGCGCGCGGATGTTCGACAGCACCACCGCGTGGCGATAGGCCGCGCCGGGCGGCGTCAGGCGATAGGCTGTCTGGAGTGGTTCGACCGCGGCCTCGGCGGCACCACGGACGAGATGCTCGCGCCCGAGCTGGTACCAGAGGTAGCAATCCTCCCGCGCCTCGGCGAGTGCCGCCTGCAGCAGCGCGAGGTTGCGACCGTGCTTGGCCGCGAGCTGCGCCTCCGCATAGCCGTCATGGCCGATGCATAGCGCACCCGGCACCAGCGGCAGCGGCGACATCGGCTGTTCATGGATCCGGCCGGCATAGCGGACGCCGCGCGGCAGAATACGTGGCAGAAAGCGCCGTGCAACGGTGCCGGCGACCCCCTCGTTACGCAGCTTCGCACAACCGATGAACGCGGCTGGCGCCTTGGTCGCGGGCGGCAGCGCAGCGGGCGACAGAGCCTCGAACCCGCCTTCGAGCCATTCATCGGCATCGAGCACCAGGTTCCAGTCGGCATCGGAATGGTCGAGCGCGGCGTTGCGGGCTGCGGCGAAATCGTCGCACCAGGCGAAGCTGTGAACCGTCGCGCCGCGGCGCTCGGCGATCGCCACGGTATCGTCGGTCGAGCCGGTGTCGAGCACGATCATGCGGTCGACATGGGGACGCACGCTGTCGAGCGCCCGCGCAATCGCGCGCGCCTCGTTCCGGGCGATCATCACCAAAGCCAGTCGGACCACGTGCACCTTCCCCCGACGCCGATGTGGCGCCTCGCTGGGCATTATAGGCGATGCGGTGGGCGTTTGGCGCGAACCCCGTTGATCCGTCCGGCACGGGGTAATCGAAGTTCGTCTTCTCGCCTGCATGTTACCGCACACATTTATGGTGCCGGAGCACCACGCCCAGGCGCGCGGATTCTATAATGGGGTACTTGCCGCCGGTGCATCCAACGCCGGTGCATGGGGGATTCTAGGGATGAAACAGTTACTCGCGCGCGTGCGCGTGCCGGTCAAAATCCTGGCGGTGATCGCCTTGATCAGCATGGTGACGCTGATCGTCAGCGCCATCAGCGCCAGCAGCCTCAATCGTGCCAATCGCGATTATTCCGAACTCACGCTGGGCAAGCTGCCCGGCACCACCCACACCGCCCGGCTCAACCGCCTGCTCGAAGCGATGGCCTATGCCGGCTATCGCGCCGTCGCCTATGACGGCAACAGCACCATGGCGCGCGAAACCGAGGGCGAGGAAAAGGACAACTACGCCCAGGCCAAGGCGCTGCTGGGCCAGATCGAAAAGGAAGACCCGTCGGCCAAGACCGTGCTCGACGAGGTCCGCGCCAAGATCGAGACTCTGCAGGACAAGACCCAGGCCGCCATCCAGCACGGGCTGCGCAACGAGGACGCTGCCGCGCTGGCGCTGCTGCGCGAGGTGGACCCGGAGGTCCAGACCATCTCGCAGCACCTGACCAGCTTCAACAACGAGCGCGTGAAGGCTGCTGCGGAAACGTCGCGCAACCTGCAGGCCGCCGGTGACTCGACCGTGTGGACGCTGGTGGTGATCAACGTCATCTCGCTGCTCGTCGCGATGGGCACCGGCTATCTCGTCGCGCGCGTCGGCATCACCGATCCGCTCAACGCGCTGCAGGCCGCGATGCAGGCAGTTGCCGGCGGCGACATTCGCCGCACCGTGCCGGGCACCGATCGTGGCGACGAGCTCGGCACCATGGCGCGTACCGTCGAGGTGTTCCGCGAGAACGCGATCGGGTTGCAGTCGACCCAGCAGGCCAAGGCCGCCGCCGATGCCGAGCAGGCTCGCCTGCTCGATGCGCTCGACAGCCGGCTCGACGCGCTGTCGCACGGCAACCTCACCGCAACAATCGACATCGCGGTGGCGCCGGAATTCGAACCGGTGAAGTCCAACTTCAACCGCGCCGTCGCCAATCTGCGCGCACTGATCGCCCAGGTGCTCGAAAGCGCCACGACGATCCGCACCGGATCGAGCGAGATCGCCACCGCCTCGGAAGACCTGGCCAAGCGCACCGAAGCCAATGCCGCCAGCCTGGAGCAGACCGCCGCGGCGGTCACCCAGATGGACCAGCGGCTGAAGGCGACCGCCCGCGCCGCGGACACGACCGTCCAGCGCACCAACGGCGCGATCCAGACGGTCAACGACGGGCGCGTGATCACCGATACCGCGGTCCAGGCGATGACCCGCGTTTCCGAAGGCGCCAAGGGCATCGACAGCGTGATCGAGGGCCTGGACAAGATCGCGTTCCAGACCCGCGTTCTCGCGATGAACGCCGCCGTGGAAGCCGGTCGTGCGGGCGAAGCCGGCCGCGGCTTCGCCGTGGTCGCCGATCTCGTGTCGCAGCTGGCGATGCGCTCGGAAGAGGAAGCCAGCCGTGCCCGCGACCAGCTGAGCGCGACGCAGAAGGACATCGTCGAGGCGGTGCAGACCGTCCAGCAGGTCGAAGGTGCGCTCGACACCATCTCGACCGCGACCGCCGAGGTCCACCAGCTGGTCAGCGCGATGGCGACCGACAACCAGGCCCAGGCTACCGCGATCTCGCAGATCGCCGCAGCGGTGCAGACGATGGACCACAGCACCCAGCAGAACGCCGCGATGGTGGAGCAGACCTCCGCCGCCGCGCGCAACCTCAATGCCGAGGTCACCAGCCTCAGCGATTCCGCGCACCAGTTCGAGGTGGGCGGCCAGCGTGCGGCACCGTCGCGGCAGATGCCGCAGCCGCAGCCCAAGCGACAGGCGCCGCGCAGCAACGGCGGCGGCTATGTCTCGCCAGTGAAGCCCCTCCCCGCTGCCGCGATGGCAGGGGCCGACGCGGACGACTGGGCGAACTTCTAAGTCCGCGCAAAGCGCAAAAGAGAACGGCCGGGAGAGCGATCTCCCGGCCGTTTCCATTTCGTGCGTCGATGCTCAGGCGGCGGCGAGGCGCGCCGCGCTGCGGGCACGGCGGCGCAGCGACGCGCCGACAAAGCCCACGCCAGCGATCATCAGGCCCCAGCTGGCTGGCTCGGGCACACCGCTCGGGCCGAACACCGCGACCGGGGTCGCCGTGCCGATCGTCGCACCGGCGAGGCCGGCGGTGCCCAGCGTCGTCTGGAATGCGGCGGCCGCCTCGTTGGTCAGCGTCAGCACCGAGCCGGCGCCGAGGTTGAACAGCGAGATATTGTCGCCGAGGGTGAAGCCGTTGGCCGAGGCGCTGCCGCGAACGAGGCCGGCTGCCGTATCGATCTGGAAATTGCCGATGCTCAGCGTGTTGCCGCCCAGCGAGAATTTCAGGCCCGAGCCGGCGTGATCGATGATCGTCGCGCCGGTGGTGTCATTGCGCGAGCCGCCGGTGATGAGGAAGGCGGCGACGAGGTCGTTGCCGATCTTGAAGGCGCTGGCGGTGCCGTAGGTGGCAACCTTGTAGCCAAGCGAATTGAAGGTGCTGGTCGCGGTGAGGTCGATGGCGGTCGCGCCGCCGATGACAGTGGCGGCCTGGGCCGCAACGGGGGTAAGCGACAGGCCCGCAACCAGGGCCGCCGCGCTCAAAGCGCCTTTAATCATCCGCAAATCCTCCTGAACAGGGTACAACACGCCAGGAAGCGGCGGCATGGATCATGCCCGCATCATGGCAGCCCCCGAACCGTGCGCGCGCGTAGCCGGTTCCATCGATTTGTCGTGGTAACCTATCGGCTTAACCGAAAAATTAACCATTTCGCGGCAGGCTGCCGGATTCCATCGACCACCTGCGCAGGAAGGCAGGAATCTCAGCGATTGAGGCGGTGGAGCAGTTGGGCGCGCAGTCGGCGAGCGGCCAAGGCATCGATCGGCGCCAATGGCCCGCGCGCCGCTTCGGGCAGATGCGCCGCTGGCTGCTCGGCATCGCCGAACACATAATAGTCGAACAGCGCCTTCCATGCTTGCTTCTCGGGCGCCGGGCGATCGCGCAAGCTCAGCAGGCCGTGGAGCAGCGTGAGCTGCGGCGTATCCAGCCAGGTGGGGCTGGTGTTCCACCAATAGTTCACCAGCACGTTGAATGGCGCCAGCGCCTCGACATGATGCCACCACATCGCCGGATAGAAGAGCAGGTCGCCTGCCTCCATCTCCGCCACCTGCGCGGCCGCCATCGCCTCGCGGAAGCCCGGGTGCCGATCGAAATCGGGGGTGGCGAAATCGACCATGCTCACCACCTGCCCGCCTGGCGTCGGCTCGAGCGGGCCGGGATAGAGATTGGCGATCTGGTCGGGCGGGAACAGGGTGAAGCGGCGCCGACCGACTGCGCACACCGCCAGATTGTGCGACATGTCGTAATGGCAGGTCGCGGTGGTGCGGGTGCCGATCCAGATGCTCGCGAGATGCTGGGCGAACATCGGATGATCGAGCACCAGGTCGTTTTCGGCACGGAAGCCTGGCAGATATTCGTCGAGATCGGTCGAGCCGACATAGACGCTCGGCGCGTCCGGATCGCCGATGGTGGGGCGCATCGCGTCGAGCAGCGGCGTCAGCGGCTCACGACGGCCGGTGAAGTTCAGCCCGGTGACGCTCTCGTCGTAGAAGAAGCGGCCTCGGATTTCCGGGGCCCCCGTGAAGGTCACCACCGGGCGACCGGAGTCGAAGCGCTGCAGCAGATCCATCGCCGCGTCGGCCGAGGTGCGGCCGGCACGCACCAGCGGCCAGTCGGCGGCGATGCCCTTGAGGATCACCGGCGCCTGATCGGCCATCAACCGGCCGAACGGGATGGCGTCGGGGGCGATGCCCTCGATCACCCGCACCGCGGGTGCCGTGCCCGCCAGCACGTTCACCGCGGGGTACCCGCATTCTTGCGCTCGATCAGCGCGCTGATGTTGCCGAGCGAGGCGGCGACCAGATAGGCCAGACCCAGCACGTTCGCGCGGTGCAGCCGCTCGATCGCGTCGGGCGTCAGCGCCGCCAGCCGATCGCGCGACAGCATCTGGAAGCCGTCGATCCGGTAGCGTTGCTCGTCGTGCAGCGTCACTTCAATGACGTTGCTCTCGAGCAGGTCAAACTCCTGGAACAGCGCATAGACCGGCGCCGCCGCGCCGATTCCGCCATGGATCCGCCCCAGCACGCGCGAGACATGCTCGAGATAGCGGCTTGCGCCGCCCTGGGGCAGGAACAGCATTTCGCCCTGCTCGGTGCCGACCCGCGGATCGTCGAGATCGACATGCACCGTCGGCCCCTCCTCGGGATCGAGCCCGTCGCCCGGAATGCCGATCGAGAAGGGGCCGCGCTGCTGGAGCGCGGGGATGTAGCGGCTGGTCCAGCGTGCGCCGTCGAAGAACAGGTTCTCGTCGAGGTCGAAGCCGGTGAGCGCCACCGCCTGCAGCCCCTCGCCTTCCGCCTCGCGGAACAGGATCGGGAATTCGCGCTGCACGGCCTCGAACTCGGTGGGGAAAATGAGGATCTGGTTGGCGGCATCGCCGAATTCCGCGCCGTGGCGGAAGGCGACGCGCAGGTCCTGGTGGAGCACATTGTCCAGCGCGACCGGGTTCGTCATTCGAATATATCCATCTTTCCGGGCGTCGCGCCCGGTTCTGCCCGACCATGGCGTAAAGCCACGGCGCCCTCAACCATCCGCATTCGCTGCGGGCAAAGGAAAGGGCCGCTGCCCTCGGCAGCGACCCTCCCTCTCCACTCGCGCGGATGCGCGGTAGCTCAGAACTTGAAGCGCACGCCTGCCAGGAAGCGGCGATCGAGTTCCTGCGCGAACCACAGCTCGCTGATGTCGCGGGCATAGGTCCGCACGCTCGCCTTGGTCAGGTTGATGCCTTCCAGCGAGAGCGCGATCTGCGGCGTGATTTCGTAGCTCACATTCATGTCGAGCTGACCGAAGGGCGCGGTGAACTCGGGGTTACGCGAGCCCTGGCGGTTGATCCCCGACAGATACTTGTCGCGCCAGTTATAGGCAACACGGGCGGAGATGCCGTTCTTGTCATAGATCAGCGTGGTGCTGAACGTGTCGCTCAGGCCGAGCAGGGCGAACTGGTCCTGACCCGGGTCGGCACCCAGGTTGAAGCCCACATCGCCGCGCACCAGCGTGTACGCCGCGGAAACGCCGAAGCCGGTGTTGCCGAGGAAGTACTGGCCGGCCAGCTCTACGCCGTAGATCTCGGCGTCCTTGTTGTTGATCGGCTGCGTTACCTGGAACTGGTACAGCGGATCGGCCGAGTTGCCGCGCAGGTCGTACTGGTTGTTGATCGCCTTGACGTAATTGTCGTCCAGCGCGCGGGTCGAGTTGTTGTAATTCGCCTGGAACTCGGTGGTCGCCGCCGCGACCGAGCCGCGGTTGGCGATCAGCGCCGACATGACGAACAGATTCACGTCGCTGACGTCCGCGCCCAGCGTATTGAGCGCACTCAGCGCCTGGCCCGAACGGCTGCCCGCCGCGCCCGAGCTAGGGTCGCGCAGCCCGAACAGCGGCGAGGTGAACTGGCCGTTACCGACGAAGTTGTGCACCCGCTTGTCGAAGAAGGCCACCGAGACATAGCTGTCCGGCTTGAAATACCATTCCAGCGAGGCGTCGAAATTGTCCGAGATCAGCGGCGACAGCGAAGCATTGCCCACCGAAGCGCTGGGGATGCCGCCATTGTTGGTCGGGCGCGGCGGACCGCCCACCGTCGTCGCGGTGAACAGGTTGTTGTAGTTCGGCCGCGAGATCGTCTTGCTGTACGACAAGCGGGCGAGCAAGTTGCGCTGCAGTTCGAGCTGGAAGTCGACCTGCGGCAGGATGTTGTCATAGGAATGCGATTCGTCGAACTGGGTGGTGTTGCTCAGCGACACCACCACGGTGAAGTCGTTGTCCGATACCCAGTCCACCGCGGATGGCACCGCCACCTGCGAGATCGAGCGCGACTTGGTATGCTCGTAGCGGATGCCGGCGACCAGGCGTGCCGGCGCATTGCCCACTTCGCCCTTCCAGGTCAGCTGGCCATAGGCCGCCCAGATGTCTTCCTTGACGCGATTGTTGTTGTTGCCGGTGATGCCGATCGAATTGCCGCGGCCGGCATAATAGGACGACAGGATCGGATAGAGCTTCGCGGCATCGCCGCGGAAGGCGATCTTCGAATCCGGATCCGAGCCGGGGTCGTACTTGTCGAACTTGCACTCGAGGCAGAACGACTGGACCAGGCCCGGCGCCAGCCGCTGGACGTCACCCGGATTGGCGATGCCCCAGTCGCCCAGCGTCTGCTGGGTGCTGACGAAGGTCTGGCGCATGTCGGTCTTGCGATAGTTGGCGCCGAACTCGAACTTGCTGTCGCCGCCCAGATCCCAGCCGAAGTCGGCACGCGCTTCGCGGACCACCTGCTCCTGGGTCGACTTGTTGGTGCGGCCGATCTGGCTGCCGAACGAGTTCAGGTCGAGCGGAACCGAACCGAGCGTGATGTCCTGCTTCGGAATGCCGGCACCGCTGTAATCGACCGAGTGCGCGGCAACGACGTTGGCGCCCATGCCGACCAGCGTCGAGCTGACGCCGTTCGGGTTGTCCGGCAGGCTCGACGACTTGGAGATGTGCCCGTCGAGGCGCAGGTTGAGGTTGCCGGCGAGCTGCCAATCGGCATTGAGGCCGAAGTCGGTCAGCCGGTTCTTCTGCGCGCGCGACTGGGCCTCGAAGCCCTCGTCCTTGAAGCCGTTGATCGTCTCGTGGAGATAGTTGGCGGTGGCGACGGTGGTGTTGCCGTCGAAGTGCACTTCATCGAACGGACGGCTGAACCAGTTGGACAGGTCCGACCGGGTCTCACGCTGCCGGTTCTGCGCATAGAGCCCGTCGGCGGTAAGGGTCAGGGCGTCGGTCGGCTTGAACTGCACCACGGCCTGGCCGTTGATGCGTTCGCGGCTGCCCTCGGCATAGTGGTAGCGGCTGTCGTTCGGGATCGCGACCAGCTGGCTGGTGTTGCTGGGTACGCCCTTGACGATGGTGCAGTTCGCGCTGAGCGTCGTCTGGCTGGCCAGGCATACCGTGTTGTTGCGGGTGAAGCCGCCGGTGACGAAGCTGCTGTACGGAACGATGTTCCAGTCGTTCGACGTTGCCGCGATCGACGTGAAGTTGCGCTTCTGATAGCTGCCGAACAGCTCGACACCGAAGCGCTGGTCCGCATCGCTCCAGCCGACCACGCCGGAGAATTCCGGCGTGACCTTCGCGCCGCAGTCCAGGCAGCCGTCGACACTGGTGTCGTACACGGCCTTGGCACCGACGCTGCCGTTGAAGCCCGGCTTGCTGCCGCTGTCCAGCGGGCGACGGGTGACGACGTTGATCGTCGCGCCGATGCCGCCCGACGGCACCGCGGCGCGGCCGGTCTTGTACACTTCGAGCGCCCGCACGCCTTCGGAGGCGAGATTCGAGAAGTCGAACGAACGGGTGGTCCCCTGCGCGCCATCGGCATTCTGGTCGCCGCCGACCACCGAGATCGCGGCGGAGGCGAGCTGGCGGCCGTTCAGGGTGACGAGATTGTACTGCGGGCCGAAGCCGCGAACCGTGACCTGCGAACCTTCACCGTTGGTGCGGTTGATCGACACGCCCGGAATACGCTGCAGCGACTCCGCCAGGTTGGTATCCGGGAACTTGCCGATGTCTTCCGCCGAGATCGCGTCGACGATACCCGGCGCTTCGCGCTTGATCGCGATCGACCGTTCCAGCGACGCGCGAATACCGGTGACGACGATTTCTTCGCCCTGTCCACCTTCTTGCGGCGCCGCTGCCTTGGCAACGTTGTCGGTCTGTGCTTGTGCAATCGTTGGCAATACCATGCAAGCAGCCACTGCCATCATGGAAGCCGAGCGCGACCATATAGTCGAACGCGATACGCTCTTCATGTCCCCTCCTCTGCCGACTTTGATCGTCGGAAACCGTTTTTGTTGCGAATGCCCCGATGCTTTCGCGACGGCGATATCGCTACCATCGGTCACAACATTGTCAACGTTGGAAACACAAAGCTGTCGGACAGGTTTGATTTTGTCTGTTGGTGTGTTTTCGAGGTTACAGCCTGTAATTAGCTTTCACTAGTGCAACACGTTTTCGCACAGTCGTGCGGTGCAACAAGTTGTCGGACTGAAACGGGTTACATTGGCGGTTCTGCGACCGAGGCGCTATTCCGCGCGCGCTAACAGGCGGCGCGCCTGTTCGAGATGGGGGCGGTCAATCATCCGCCCGTTGAGGCGTAATGCTCCCGCCTCCGGGTGCGCGAGAAATGCCTGCACGATTTCCTCGGCTGCGGCGATTTCGGCCTCACTCGGGGTGAAGCCGCTGTTGATCGCCTCGATCTGCGCCGGGTGAATCGCCAGCATGCCGGTGAATCCGTCGCGGCGACCGCGCGCGACATAGCCCGAAAGTCCCTCGATATCGGCGATGTCGGGATAGACCGTCTCGATCGCCGCCACCCCCGCGGCGTGCGCGGCGAACAGTGCCAGCGAGCGAACCATGGCGAAGGGGGCGGTGTAGGCACCATCGTCCTCCCGCGCGCTGGCCGCGCCGATCGCAGCGGGCAGATCCTCCGCGCCCCAGGTGAGGCCGGCAAGATGGGCGGCAACCTCGCCATAGCTGCCCAGGTGGAACAGCGCCGCGGGCGTCTCGGTGGCGATGGGAAGAATCGGCGGGCACGCCGCGCCCGCCTGGGCGACCAGCGCCACCAGCGTGCGGATCGGGGCGGCACCATCGGCCTTGGGCAGTACCAGCCCCGCCGGGCGGGACGCCGCGATGGCGGCCAGGTCGTCGGCGATGGCCGGCGTGCCCAGCGGATTGACCCGCACGAAACAGGGCGTGGCGGGCGCCTCGGCGAGCCATTCGGCAATGGCCTCGCGGGCGAGATCCTTGCGCCCGGGCAGCACCGAATCCTCAAGGTCGAGGATCAGCGCATCGGCGCCGCTCGCCGCGGCCTTGGCAAAGCGCTCGGGCCGATCGCCCGGCACGAACAACAGCGACCTAAGACGCATGGCACCCCTCTCCCTTTTCGAGAGGGATGCCATGGCATCATCGGGGCCGGGCTGGCAACTGCCCGGCCGTACGGTTCACTCGCCGCTGCCGGGCTCGGCGATCTTGCGGTGCTGCTCGGCAGTCACCGACTGCGGCAGCACGCCGGCGCCGGCGACCTGCAGCTTGTTCGAGATGCCCGACACGATATTGTCGGTGCCCTTCATCAGCGCCGTCCAGCCATCCTTGGCGACATCGGCGGGGTCGGACTTGCTCTCGCTCTGGCCGACCTTGGTGTCCATCATGCCGGCGCGTTCGAAGAACTCGGTCTCGACCGGGCCGGGCAGCAGGGTGGTGATGGTGATGCCCTTCACCTCCTTGAGCTCGTTGCGGATCGCCGCGGCGAAATTGTCCACGAACGCCTTGGAGCCGTTATAGACCGCCTGGAAGCTGCCCGGGATCCAGCCGGCGATCGAGCCGGTGATCAGCACCTTGCCCTCGCCCGCATCGCGCATCTGCCGCAGCACCTTCTGCAGCAGATAGACGGTGCCGGTGATATTGGTGTCGATCACGTGTCGCCATTCGGAGACTTCCTGATCGAGGAAGCCGCCGCCCAGCCCGTGGCCAGCATTGGCGCAGAGCAGGTCGACCCGGCGGCCGCCTGCAGCCGACAGCAGCCGGTCTACGCCCTCGATGGTCGACAGGTCGGTCTCGACCGACTGCACCTCGACGCCCTCACCCTTCAGCGCCGCGGCAGCATCGACCAGCGGGGTGTCCGCCACCACCAGCAGGTCATAGCCGTCGCGCGCCGCGAGCCGCGCCAGTTCCAGGCCGATGCCGCTCGAGGCACCGGTCACGATCGCAAATTTGTTCGCCATATTCCGTGCCTCCTTATTCGGCCGCCAGCGCCATGCCGGGCTTCAGCACGACCTTGGTCACTTCGTTCTGGTTGTCGTGGAACATCTTGTAGCCTTGCGGCGCCTGCTCCAGCGGCAGCGTGTGGCTGATCAGGAAGGTCGTATCGATCTTCTCTTCCAGGATCGCGTTGAGCAGACCGGGCATGTAATGCTGGACATGGGTCTGGCCCGTCTTGAGCGTCAGCCCCTTCTCCATCAGCGCGCCGAGCGGGAACTTGTCGACGAACCCGCCATAGACTGCCGGCATCGAGACGCGGCCGCCCTTGCGGCAGGCGAGGATCGCCTGGCGGATCGAGTGGATGCGATCGGTGCCGAGGAAGGTCGACTTCTTGATCTGGTCGATCACATTGTCGACGAAGAAGCCGTGCGCCTCCAGCCCGACGCTGTCGATCACCGCATCGGGGCCAATGCCACCGGTCATCTCGAACAGCGCGGCGGCCGTGTCGGTTTCCTCGAAGTTGATCGTCTCAGCGCCGAAGCGGCGGGCGAGTTCGAGGCGACGCGGGAAATGGTCGATCGCGATGACGCGCTCGGCGCCCATCAGGAAAGCCGACTGCACTGCGAACAGGCCTACCGGGCCGCAGCCCCACACGGCAACCGTGTCGCCGGGCTCGATCTCGGCATTTTCCGCCGCCATCCAGCCGGTGGGCAGGATGTCGGAGAGGAACAGCACCTTTTCGTCCTCGATCCCGTCCGGGATCACGATCGGGCCGACATCGCTGAACGGCACGCGAACATATTCCGCCTGGCCGCCGGCATAGCCGCCGGTGAGATGGCTATAGCCGAACAGCCCGGCCATCGGCTGGCCGTACATTTCCTGGCCGATATCCTGGTTGTCGGCGGGCAGCCCGTTCTCGCAGCCCGAATATTGGTGCTTGCCGCAATGATAGCAGGAGCCGCAGGCGATGGTGAACGGCACCACCACGCGCTGGCCCTTCTTCAGGGTCGAGCCCGATCCCGTTTCGACCACTTCGCCCATGAACTCATGGCCGAGAATGTCGCCGGCCATCATCGTCGGGATGAAGCCGTCATAGAGGTGGAGGTCCGATCCGCAGATCGCGGTCGAGGTGATCTTGATGATCGCGTCGCGCGGATTGAGGATCTCGGGGTCGGGCACCGAGTCCACGCGGACGTCGTGCTTGCCGTGCCAGGTGAGTGCGCGCATCAGTTCCGCTCCTCCTCGAGCTGTTGCTTGGTGCGGGACGAGGTTGCGATCTCGCCCGTTTCCATGAGTTGCTTGAAGCGGCGAAGATCGCGCTGCGCCTGCATCTTCGGCTCGCGCTGGAAGATCCGCGAAAGGACGCGGCCGAGCGTGCCGAAGGGCTGGTCATAGTTGATCGTCGCCACCACCACGGTGCCGCGCTGGCCGGCATCGCGGAACTCGATGCGGCCGCTGTTCGGAATGTCGGCACCCTCCTCGGAAGCCCAGGCGATCAGTTCGCCCTCGCGGTCCTCGGTGATGCGGGCATCCCACTCGACCGTGCTGCCGCCGGGGGCCTTCACCACCCAGTGGCTGCGCTCGCGGTCCAGCACGTCGATCCGCACGACATTGTCGAGGATCGGCGGCAGGTTGCTGAAATCACGCCAGAAGGCGTAAAGCTCGGCGCGGGGTCGATTGATCGTCACCGCGCGCGCGACGAGCTTGTCGCCGCGCTGGACGATCAGGCCGTCCGTGGCCTCGTCGATCGCTTGGCGTTCGTTGTTGGCAGTGCTCAGCGGCGCGTCGTCGTGCGACGCGCGGTTCATCGTGTCGGCCATAAAGCCTCCGTTGAGGGTTCAGCCCTGCGGCGAGCCGGGCAGTTTCGGGGGAAGGTCGTCGTCGCCTTCGGCGGGCGCCGGGGTGGACGTGCCGGCGGGGTTGGTCTCGGTCGAGCCGGGGTCGCGCTGCTCGTCGCGCACCTCGGGATCGTTCGGCGGGGTAGCCATGATCCAGTCTCCTGCACTTGGGGGAGGTGCAGAAGGTAACCCCCGGGGCGGGCGCGGGTTGCAAATTTTGTTGGAGGTAACGTGGGTTAGGTCGGGTTCGGCAGATGCCCCCTCCCGCTTGCGGGAGGGGGATTTTTTACCGCCCGTAGATCCGATCCAGCACCTCCGCGGAGCGCGCGAAATGCTCCGCCTCCGGATCGAAGCGCGGCGAACGCGCCAATTGCTCCGCCCAGGCCGCGGCGGCACGGCCGCCCCATGCGTCCGGCGGGCTCGCCAGCACCGTCTTGGAGGTACCCGTGAACCGTTCCGCGACGAAGTCGTAGAAGCTGCCGCCGACATTGCGCAGCGCCGCGCCGCCTTCGGCGCCGTAGAACACTGCCGAGATCTCCGCATCTATGCCAGCATGCACCCGCCACGAGCAGGCGAGCCGGACATCGGTGTCGCCCGCCCGGAAGGCGGCGGTGGCATAGTCCTCCACCTGGTTCGCGCCGAGCGGCTGCCCCTGGGCCCGCAGCGACGCGGTGACACCCTCTGTCTTGGGAAAGCCGAGCGTCCAGAGCGCCAGGTCGACCAGATGCACGCCCAGATCGATCACGCAGCCGCCGCCCGACTGCGCGGGATCATAGAACCACGGCTTGTCGGGCCCGTATGCATTGTGGAACACCAGATCGACCGCGAAGACATGGCCGAGCGCCCCGCTCCGCACCAGTTCGGCAATGGCGCGCATGCCCTCGGTGTACCGGTACGAGAGATCGACGCCGAGCAGCCGATCGGCGGTGCGCGCCGCGGCGATCACGGCCTCCACCTCGGCAGCGGTGCGGCCGAGCGGCTTCTGGCAGAACACCGCGACGCCCGCCTCCAGCGCGCGGATGCTCTGTTCGGCATGGAGAGCGCTAGGCGTGGCGACGACGATGCCGTCGAGCCCCAGCGCCAGCATCGCCTCCAGCCCGTCGACCGCCTGTGCGTCCGGCGCCAGCGCCCGCGCCTGCTCGGCACCCTCGGGGGACGGGTCGGCGAAGGCGGCCGCCTCGATCGCACCGGTGGCGAGCATCGCCTCCATCCGGTGGCGACCGATCCAGCCGGTGCCGAGAAATCCTACCCGCGGCCTCATCGCAGCATCACCAGTGCCTTGACGAAATGCTCGGGCTTGTCGCGGGTCGCAGCGATCGCTTCCCCTAGCTCCTCCAGCGCATAGCGGTGGGTATAGAGCGGCGTTGGGTCGAGCCGTCCGCTTGCCACCGCCTCCACGGCCTCGCGCAGGCCCTGCATCTGCACTTCGGGATCGCGCTCATGCGCGTTGATCACGTCGATGCCCTTCCAGTTCCAGCCCTGCATGTTCACCTGCCGCGGCCCGTCCTGGTGATAGCCCGCCACCACCAGCTTGCCGCCGAAGCCGACCAGTTCGCCCGCCAGATCAAGCGGCCATTGCTTGCCGACCGCCTCGATCACCCGCGCGCACATCGCCTCGTCGGTCAGCGCCTTCACCGCATCGATGATGGCATAGTGATCGTGCATCGGGATCGTCTCGGCGGCGCCATAGTGCTTGGCGAGGTCGAGCGACTCCTGCCGCCGCGAAATTGCGATCACCCGCGCGCCGGCGTCGGTCGCCAGCTTGGTCAGCACCGCGCCGAGAAAGCCGATGCCGATGATCGCCACCGTCTGACCTGCGCGAATGTCGCTGCGACGGAAGATGTTGAACGCGCAGCCCAACGGCTCGCCCGGAAAGGGCTGCCCGGACAGGCTGTCGGGCAGCTTCACCACCATCTCGGCCTTGGCCACGTCGTAGTCGGCGAAGCTGCGGAAGGAGAGCGACGCAACCCGGTCGCCCGGCAGCAGGCCCTCGACGCCCTCGCCGACCACGTCGATCTCCCCCCAGCCCTCATGGCCGAGACCGCCCGGATCGCCCGGAAACTGGCTCCAGGGCTGGCCCTGCCAGGGCTCGACATTTGATGCGCAGACGCCGCAGCCTTCCAGGCGGATGCGCACCTCGCCCGGGCCCGGCGTGGGGAGCGTCGCCGTCTCGATCCGGATCTGCTCCGGGCCTTCGAGGATCGCCGCGCGCATCATGCGTTTTCTCCATGCAACCAATTGAGTTTGCTTGATGTTGTCGGACGATGATCGAACCACGCCAGGGCATGGGCGCCACGCTCCGCCAGAACATCGAAGACCTCACGGCGCGGCAGCGGGAGGACGCCTTGCGCGCACCGCTCAGTGACAAGGTGGCGGATCGGATCACCCGCTTCACGGGATCGATGACGTTCGTGGTGCTGCATCTGGTCCTCTTCGGGCTCTGGATTTCGATAAATCTGGGGGTGCTGCCGGTGGTGCCGCGCTTCGATCCCACCTTCGTCGCGCTGGCGATGGTCGCATCGGTGGAGGCGATCTTCCTCTCGACCTTCGTGCTGATCAGCCAGAACCGCATGGCAGCGGTGGCGGACCGGCGTGCCGACCTCGACTTGCATGTCAGCCTGCTCACCGAGCATGAGCTGACCAAGCTGGCCGGGCTGGTCGAGCGGATCGCGACGAAGCTGGACGTCTCGGCCGACGATCCGGGATTTGCGGAGATCCACGCCGATGTGGAGCCGGTCCAGGTGCTCGACGCGCTGGACGAAAGCCGCAAGGAAAAGGGGATCGATTGAATCCCCAAATTCCTCCCCGGCACGGGGAGGGGGACCATCCGCACAGCGGATGGTGGAGGGGCCGCGCCGCAGGCGCGGTTCGGCTGAACCTGCAGGACATTCCGCCGCTCGCGCGGCGGCCCCTCCACCACGCTGCTGCGCAGCGCGGTCCCCCTCCCCGTTCCGGGGAGGAATTCGTGCAGCTTCCACCCTCACTTCCCGGCGATGAACGCTTCCACCGCCTCATACGCGTCGTCGTCCGGCATCTGCTCGGGCGGGTGCTTGCAGAACCAGGCCGCGGCCGGGAGGATCGCACCGCCCAGTCCGCGGTCCTGCGCGAGCTTGGCGCAGCGGATCATGTCGATGGCGACGCCGGCGCTGTTCGGGCTGTCTTCCACCGACAGCCGCAGCTCGAGGTTCATCGGCACGCCGCCGAACATCTGGCCTTCCATGCGCAGGAAGCAGATCTTGTTGTCGTTCTGCCAGGCGACATAGTCGCTGGGGCCGACATGGATGTTCTCATCCTCCAGCCGCGTCTCGGCCACCGACTGCACCGCCTCGGTCTTGGACTCCTTCTTCGAGGCCAGCCGCGAGCGGTTGAGCATGTTGAGGAAGTCGGTATTGCCGCCCGTGTTCAGCTGATAGGTCCGCTCCAGCTTGACGCCGCGCTTGCGGAACAGGTCGGTCAGCACGCGGTGAACGATGGTCGCGCCCAGCTGCGCCTTGATGTCGTCGCCGATGATCGGCACGCCCGCTGCCTCGAACCGCGCCGCCCATTCGGGATTGCTGGCGATGAACACCGGGATGTTGTTGACGAACGCCACCCCGGCCTCAAGCGCGCATTCCGCATAGAATTCGGTCGCCGCCTGCGAGCCGACCGGCAGATAGTTCATCAGCACATGCGCGTTGCTCTCGCGCAATGCCTGGACGACCTCCTCCTTGCTCGGCTCCGCGCTGTCGCCAAGCAGGAAGGTCCGCTCTGGCGCATAGTCCGCCATATGGTCGGCGACACCGTCGAGCACCTTGCCCATCCGCACCTTGGCGCCGGTATGCCGCACCTCCTCGCAGAACACCGCGGTGCAATTGGGCTTGGCGAAGATCGCCTCCGCGACGTCCTGCCCCACCTTGCGGCTGTCGACGTCCCAGGCGGCGACAACGCGGATGTCGCTGGGGGCATAGCCGCCCAGCTCCGGATGCATCAGCCCGACCATGTCGTTGGCGCCGGCGCGGTAATGCTCGATGCCCTGCACGAGCGAGCTGGCGCAGTTGCCGACGCCCACGAGCGCGACATTGATGGCATGGCGGTCTGGAGACAGCATCAGGCGGACTTTCTCTCGGCGGCGAGACGCTCGTCGCGGTTGAACAGCAAAGGGTTGAGCTCGGGCCGGCTGGTCGCCAGCGTCACGGGTGCGGCGGGCGGCGCCACCGTGGCGGTGCCAGCATAGCGATCGATCATCCAGGCGCAGAAATCGGCGAATGCCTGCGGATCGCGCGCCGGGCTGGTGTGGTGCGGGGCGATGCCGAGATGCTCGGGCGTGAAGCAGAAGGTGACGGTGACGTCGAAGTCCGCCAGCGCCTCCATCTGCCGATCGAACCAGTCGACCGCATTCTCGCGGAAGCTGTCCGCCCAGCTGAGCCCGGTGCGGATGCGCCGCGTGCCCAGGCGCTTCATCCACGCCACCGCTTCGTCCAGCCGGGGATCGTGGAAGTGGAACCACTGCATCAGCCCCACTTCGGCGGCATGTTCGGCATAGACGTCGAGCGCGGGCTTGGGCGTGCCGTCCTCGCGGATCAGGCCCAGGTAGAAATGGCGGTAATAGGAGGAGCCTTCGGCCTCGCGGTGGCGGGTTTCGGCGCCCCAGCTGGTCGGCAGGTCGAACAGCGAATACCAGAAGACGCGCTCGGCCTTGCCGCGGAGAAGCTCCACCGTGCGGCGCAGGCCGAATTCCTGCACTTCCTCGGCGCCGAACGAGCTGACGCCGACCTCGGTCACCCACACGGGCTTGTCCGTAACCGCCTGGATCTCGGCGATCTTGTCCGGCCAGGCGGAGAGCGGCCACAGATTCCAGTCGAGCGGGAAGCCGTGCACCGCCACCACATCCACCGCGTCGAGCGCGCCATGCGCCTCCATCCGCCGCAGCCAGTGCGGATCGATCGGCGACATGCCGCCGAGCACGCGCGGCAGATCCGGGTTCACCGCGCGGATGGCGTTGCCTGCCGCGATCACATGCTGGGCAAACAGCGACCAATCGGGATCGATCGCGGGATCCCAGTGCGACTTGTTGTTGGGCTCGTTCCAGAGCATCGCCGCTTCGATCATGCGGCATCTCCCTTGGCCGGGTAGACCGCAGCCGACCCATATTGTGCATAGGGCACGTCGGCGACGCGGCACCAATAGACTTCCGATTCCGGGTTCGCCTCGATCGTAAAGCCTGCAGCGCGCAGCATCGCCTGGCTTGCAGCGGCGTTCGGCGCCCACCAGTTGGTCCAGTCGTTGGCGAACTGGCGCTCGATGAAGTGAAGCTTGGGGTAACCCGAATCGTTGAAATAGGCCGGCGGATCGAAGGTGCCGGGCACGTGGAACGGGTGATCCTCCGGCACTTGCGTGACGCTGTCGGATCCCTGCTGCATCGTCTGGAACAGCATGAACTCGCCCGCGACATGTTCGCGGATCAGGTCGAGCGCCAACAGCGGGTGGCGCAGATGGTAGAGCACGCCCATGAAGATCACGATGTCGAAGCGCCGGCCGAGCGCCGCCACGTCGTAGACCGAGCGGTTCTCGAAGCTCACATCGTCGAACCCCAGCGCCTCGGCCGCGAAACGGGCCTGCGCCAGATAGCGGTCATCGCTGTCGATGCCGAGCACCTCGCCCGCCCCGCGCCGCTTCATCTCGAACGAATAGAAGCCGGCATTGCAGCCGATATCGAGCACCGATCGCCCTTCCAGGTCGGCCGGCAGCGCATCGGCGAAGCGCGCGAACTTGAAGGCCGGGTAATCGCCGAGAAAATGCTCCGGTGCGGTCTCCACGCCCTGGATGCGGATGTTCTGGAACCAGGGCCCCAGCGAATCGATCCGCGCGCGCAAATCGTCCGCCGGCGCGGACCGCGCGGCTGCAATGTTCTTCATTCCTGTCCCCCGTTGAGCTTGAGCAGACGCGCGCCCCAATTGCCGATCAGCAGCGTGCTGACCGAGCCGGGATCGACGTCGAAGGCGAGCAGGCGATCGAGGCCCAGCCCGAGATAATGGGCGATCACGCCCCGAATGATGTCGCAGTGGCTGACGCAGAGCAGCGTTCCATTCCATCCGCGCTGCACCAGCGCATCCAGATGGCCGACGGCACGGGCGGTGGCCTCCGCCATCTTCTCGCCATCGGGCGGGCGAACCGCGGACCGCTGACGGTTCCACTCGCGCCACGCCGGGTCGCGCTCTAGTTCGTCGAAGCTGCGACCGGTCCAGGCGCCGAAATCGACCTCGTCAAGCGCTTCCACCACCTGCGCCCGCACGCCGATGCGCCCACCGATGATTTCTGCGGTAGCGCGGGTGCGCTCGCGCGGGCTGGTGTGGATCGCCGCGATCGGCTCCTCGCGGCCAAAATGCGCGGCAAGCCATTGTGCCTGTGAATGCCCCGCCGCGGAGAGGGGCGATCGCGCGCTGCGGCCGCTCAGCACCTGACCGACATCGTCATGCGCGCCGTGCCGGATCAAATGTACTTTTGCAGTCATCAGAAGGTTTGCAGCCTATCAGCATCAACTTAGATGCTACCGAAACAACTGCTCTGCCTTAATGGTTCCACTTAACCTAAATCATCTTCGCATATTCAACAGGTTAAATCTAATCGTTACGTCACGATCATCGGGAACAAAGATGAAGAAGAAGCTGTTTGCTTCATCGGCGAATGGTTTCTCTACCAAGTCATCATTTTGTCACGACTTACCTAGGTTAGTTTCAAAGGCAGGAAAGCATCGACATGGCGGAAAAGGTGCTCGTAACGGGCGGTGCGGGGTTTATCGGGTGCCAGGTTTCGGCCGAGCTTCTGCGAAGAGGCCATCAGGTTCGCGTGCTCGATTCCATGCTGGAGCAGGTCCATGGTGACCGCGAACGGCCCGAAGCACTGGACTCCGACGTCGAACTGATCCGCGCCGATGTGCGCGACGGCGATGCCGTCGCCCGCGCGCTGCAGGGCGTCGACAGCGTCATCCACCTCGCCGCGGAAGTCGGCGTCGGCCAGTCGATGTACGAAGTCGAGCGCTATACCTCCACCAACGATGTCGGCACCGCGGTGCTGTTCGAGCGGCTGATCGATACCCCCGTGCGCCGTGTGGTCACCGCCTCGTCGATGAGCATCTATGGCGAGGGCCTCTACCGCGATGCCGACGGCAAGCTCGTCGAGAATGCCGAGCGCGGCATCGTTCGCGACGGCCAGCAGCAGTGGAACCCGCTCGACGCGCAGGGCCGCCCGCTGGAGCCGGTCGCCACGCCCGAGTGGAAGCGCCCGAGCCTCGCCTCGATCTACGCGCTCAACAAATATGTGCAGGAGCGCACCACCCATATCATGGGCGCCCCTTATGGCATCGAGACCGCGTGCCTGCGCCTGTTCAACGTCTATGGCCCCGGCCAGGCGCTGTCGAACCCCTATACCGGCGTGCTGGCGATCTTCGCCTCGCGGCTGCTCAACGGCCAGCGCCCGATGATCTTCGAGGATGGCGAGCAGCGCCGCGACTTTGTCCATGTCAGCGACGTCGCCCGCGCCTTTGCCGACGCGCTCACCTTGCCCCAGGCCGCCGGCCAGACCTTCAACATCGGCTCGGGCGACGATCGCTCGGTGACGCAGGTCGCCGAAGCGCTTGCCCGTGCGATGGGCCGCAACGATGCTGCGCCGGAGATCGTCGGCAAGACGCGCGTTGGCGATATCCGCCACTGTTTCTGCGATACCAGCCTCGCCCGCGAGAAGCTCGGCTTCGAAGCGCGGCAGGATTTCGAGACCGGCCTCGCCGAGCTTGCCGACTGGGTGCAGCAGCAGACTGCCGAGGACCGTGTCGGCCAGGCGCGTGCCGAGCTCGAGAAGCGGGGCCTGGTCGCATGAACGGCGGGGACGAACGGCCGATCCTGATCACCGGCGGCGCCGGCTTCATCGGATCGAACCTTGCCGACCGGCTGGCGCGCCAGGGCGAGACGGTGGTGATCTATGACGCGCTGCGCCGCCCCGGCGTCGAGCGGAACCTCGCCTGGCTGCAGGCGCGGCACGGGGACAAGATCCGCCCGCTGATCGCCGACATCCGCGAAACGACCAAGCTGGTCGAGGCGGTGCGCTCCGCCCGCGCGGTGTTCCACTTCGCCGCGCAGGTGGCGGTGACCACCAGCCTCACCGATCCGACCGCCGATTTCGAGGTCAACATCGCCTCGACCTTCGCGCTGCTCGAAGCGGCCCGCACCGCCGCCGCCCCGCCGCCGGTGATCTTCGCTTCGACCAACAAGGTCTATGGCGATCTCGCCGACCTGGAGTTCGAGTTGGGCGACAACGGCTATCAGCCCGTCGACCGCGACGTGCATGCCAGCGGCATCGGCGAGGCGCGGCCGCTCGACTTCCACACACCCTATGGCTGCTCCAAGGGCGCGGCCGACCAATATGTGCTCGACTATGCCCGCAGCTACGGCCTGCCGACCGCGGTGCTGCGGATGAGCTGCATCTACGGCCAGCGCCAGATGGGCACCGAGGACCAGGGCTGGGTCGCGCATTTCCTGATCCGCGCGCTCGAAGGCGCGCCGATCACGCTGTACGGCGATGGCCATCAGGTGCGCGACATTCTCGATGTGTCGAACGCCGTTGACGCGTATCTCGCCGCGTGGCGACAGATCGATCGGGTGTCGGGCCAGGCCTTCAACCTCGGCGGCGGCCCCGCCAATGCGGTAAGCCTGCGCACGCTGCTCGCGCATGTCGAGACGATCACCGGCCGCCCGCTCGACCTCCACTTCGACGATTGGCGCGCGGGCGACCAGCGCTATTTCGTTGCGGATACCAGCAAGGCACGCGCGGCGCTGGGGCTCGGTACGCCAACCGGCTGGCAGGACGGCGTCACCGCCCTCGCCCGCTGGCTCGGCGAAGAGCGCGGCCTGACGATCGGGCGTCCACTGCAGCGCGAGCGCATGGCGACGGCCGCGCTGTGACCATGGCTGTGCCGCTGCGACTGCTGCTCACCACCGACACGGTCGGTGGCGTGTGGCAGTACAGCATCGATCTTGCCGGCGCGCTGGCTGAACACGGCGTCGAAACGGTGCTGGTCCAGCTTGGGCCCGCGCCCAACGATGCGCAGCGGGCAGAGGCGCAGGCCATCCCCAAGGTCACGTTCCTGGAGACGGGACTGCCGCTCGATTGGCTGAGCAACGGCCCTGCCCCGGTGCTTGCGGCGGGCGCGGAGATCGGCGGCCTGGCACGGCTGCACGGCGTCGATCTCGTGCAGCTCAACATGCCCACGCTGGGAGCTTCGGCGGATCCCGGCGTGCCGGTGCTGGCGGTGACCCATGGCTGCGTCTCCACCTGGTGGCAACACGGCCGGCCGGGCTTGCCGCTCGACCCGAGCTTCGCCTGGCACCGGGCGCTGACCGAACAAGGCCTGCGCGCGGCCGATCGGGTCGTCGCTCCGTCTGCCGGTTATGCCCAGGTCGTGCAGGACTATTACGGCCTGCCCGTCCCGCCGACGGTGGTGCACAACGGCCGCGCCCCGCTGGTGACGCCCCAGCACGAACCCGCGCAGGACTGCGTGCTGACCGTCGGTAGGCTGTGGGATTCGGTAAAGGGCGCCGAATTGCTGGACATGGTGGCGGGGCAACTCTCGGTGCCCTTCCATGCCGCCGGTGCCGCGACCGGCCCCCACGGCGAAACCGTTCGGCTGGAGAACCTGCATCTGCTCGGCCAGCTGGACAGTGCAGCACTCGCCAAGCGCCTCGCCGCCCGCCCGGTCTTCGTTTCCGCCGCCTGTTTCGAGCCGTTCGGACTTGCCGTGCTCGAAGCAGCGGCTGCCGGATGCGCGCTGGTGCTGGCCGACATCCCCGTCTTTCGCGAGCTGTGGGAAGGCGCCGCCCTGTTCGTGCCGCCCCGCGACGCCATCGCCTACCACGCAGCCATCGAGCAGCTGATCGGTGATCTCGCTTTGCGCCGCAGCCTGGGCGACGGCGCTGCCGAGCGCGCGCGCCGCTACACGCCCACCCGCATGGCCGACGCCATGCTCCCCCTCTACCGCCAGCTCCTCGCCGAGCGCGCGCCCGCCGGAAAGGTCGCGGCATGAAGATCGTCTATTTTACCCATTCGCTCGCCTCGTGCTGGAACCATGGCAATGCCCATTTCCTGCGCGGCGTGCTCAGCGAGCTGATCGCGCGCGGCCATGACGTGAAGGTCTGGGAGCCGGAGGACGCCTGGAGCCTCACCAACCTGCTCGCCGATCATGGCCAGGCTGGTCTGGCGCCCTATCGCGACGCCTATCCCGAACTGAATTCCCACACCTATACGCCGATGTGCACGCCGGCGGAGATGATCGGAGACGCCGATCTGGTGATCGTTCACGAATGGAATGATCCCAAGCTGGTTTCCCGCATTGGCCATGCGCGGGCGATGGGTGGCAAGTTCACCCTGTTGTTCCACGACACCCACCACCGCGCCGTCAGCGAGCCTGCCGCGATGCAGGCCTATGACCTCAACGATTACGACGGCGTGCTCGCCTTCGGGCAGACGCTGGCCGAGGTCTATCGCGGCTGGGGCTGGGGCAATCGCGTCTGGGTGTGGCACGAGGCCGCCGATCTGCGGCGCTTCCAGCCGCCCGCGCGGGAGGGCATGCGCGAGGGCCTGGTCTGGATCGGAAACTGGGGCGATGGCGAGCGCACCGAGGAGCTCGAGCGCTTCCTGTTCCAGCCCGCCGCCGAGGCCCGCCTGCCGCTCGACATCTTCGGCGTCCGCTACCCGGACGAGGCCAAGGCGATGCTCGCCCGGCACGGCGCGCGCTATCATGGCTGGGCGCCCAATGCCCGCGCGCCGGAGATCTTCGCCCGACACCTCGCGACCGTGCACGTGCCGCGGCGCTATTATGCGACGATCCTGCCGGGCATCCCCACGATCCGCGTGTTCGAGGCGCTGGCCTGCGGCATCCCGCTGGTCTCCGCCCCCTGGGACGATGCCGAGCACCTGTTCCGCCCCGGCACCGACTATCTGGTCGCGCGCGACGGTGCGGAGATGACCCGCCACCTTACCGCGCTTCGTGACGATCCCGACCTCCGCGCCTCGCTGGTCGCCAACGGCCTGGAGACGATCCGCACCCGCCACAGCTGCGCGCACCGCGTCGACGAACTGCTCGCCATCGTTGCAGGCCTGAAATCTCCCCTCCCGCTTGCGGGAGGGGTTGGGGGAGGGACTGACGTGGGGGCTCTATCCCGCACGTCGCCGCACGCCCAGCCGCTCTCCCCTCCCCCGACCCCTCCCGCGAGCGGGAGGGGAGCGCAGACGATTAGCGCCGGACACCTCAATACCAAGGACGCCGCATGAAGATCGCATTCTACGGATCCAGCCTGCTCTCCTCCTACTGGAACGGCGCCGCGACCTATTATCGCGGCATCCTCAAGGCATTGGCCGCCCGCGGTTACGACATCACCTTCTACGAACCGGACGCGTTCGAGCGCCAGCAGCACCGCGATATCGATCCGCCGTCCTGGGCCAAGGTCGTGGTCTATCCGGCGAGCGACGAGGGTCTACGCAGCGTCCTTGCCGAGGCCCACAAGGCCGATGTGGTGGTGAAGGCCAGCGGCGTCGGCGTGTTCGATCGCGAGCTGATCGAAGCGATGCGCACCGCGCCGCGCCCCGATGCGCTCCGCATCTTCTGGGATGTCGATGCCGCCGCCACGCTCGACGAGATGCGCGGTGATCCCGCCCATCCCGTCCGCGCCACGCTCCCCGACATCGACCTGGTCCTCACCTATGGCGGCGGGCCGCCGGTAATCGACGCCTATACCGCGATGGGCGCGCGCGAGTGCATCCCGGTGTACAATGCGCTCGACCCCGAGACGCACCACCCCGCCCCCGCCGATCCGCGCTTCACCGCCGACCTCGCGCTGCTCGCCAACCGGCTGCCCGATCGCGAGGCGCGGATCGAGGAGTTCTTCCTCCGCGCCGCTGCGCTCGCGCCCGATCGCCGCTTCCTGCTCGGCGGCAATGGCTGGCACGACAAGGACATGCCGGGGAACGTCCGCGCGATCGGCCATGTCGGTACCGCCGACCACAATGCCTTCAACTGCACGCCGCAGGCGGTGCTCAACGTCGCCCGCGATTCGATGGCGGCTATCGGCTTCTCCCCCGCTACCCGCGTGTTCGAGGCCGCTGGCGCCGCTGCCTGCCTGATCACCGATGCGTGGGAAGGGATCGAGCTGTTCCTCAAGCCCGATGCCGAAGTGCTGGTCGCCCGCGACGGGCAGGACGTGGCCGAGCATCTCGCCGCGCTCACCCCCGAACGCGCCCGCGCCATCGGCCAAGCCGCCAAGGCCCGCGTGCTTGCCGAGCACAGCTACGACCTCCGCGGCGCGCAGGTCGACGCGATCCTCAAGTCCCACAAGCCCCGCGAAAGGAAAGCGGCATGAAGCTGATCGTCCTCGGCCTCAGCCTCGGCTCCTCCTGGGGCAATGGCCATGCCACCACCTTCCGCGCCCTGCTCCGCGCGTTCTCCGCACGGGGACATGACGTGCTGTTCCTGGAGCGCGAGGTGCCCTGGTACGCCGGCGCGCACCGCGATCTGGTCGATCCCGATTTCTGCCGGCTCGAATATTACCGCACGCTCGCGGATCTCGACGCCTGGCGCGATGCGATCGCGGAGGCCGATGCGGTAATCGTCGGCTCCTATGTGCCGGACGGTGTGGAGGTCGGCGCGTTCGTCCAGGGCACCGCGAAGGGCGTTACTGCCTTTTACGACATCGACACGCCGGTCACCCTCGCCAAGCTGGCGCGCGGCGAGTTCGAGTATCTCACCCAGGCGCTGATCCCCGGCTACGACGTCTATCTCAGCTTCACCGGGGGCCCGACGCTCGACCGGATCGAACGCGAGCTCGGCAGCCCCACCGCCCGCGCGCTCTATTGCTCGGTCGACACCGACGCCTATCGCCCGCTCGATGTCGCCAAGCGGTGGGATCTCACCTATCTCGGCACCTACAGCCCCGATCGCCAGCCGACGCTGGAGAAGCTGCTGCTCGAACCCGCGCGCCGCTGCCCGGAGAAGCGCTTCGCCGTCGCAGGCCCGCAATATCCGGACGAGATCGACTGGCCGGCCAATGTCGAGCGGATCGAGCATCTCCCGCCGGCCGAGCATCCCGGCTTCTATTCCGCCTCGCGGATGACGCTGAACGTCACCCGCGCCGACATGATAGCGGCCGGCTGGTCGCCCTCGGTGCGGCTGTTCGAGGCGGCGGCGTGCGGCACGCCGATCCTGTCGGATCGCTGGGAAGGCATTGAGAGCCTGTTCGTTCCCGGCGACGAGATCCTGCTCGCCGACACCACCCAGGACGCGATCGCCGCTCTGAACCGCGATGCCGAAGCGATCGGCACGGCCGCGCGCCGCCGCCTGTTCGAAGGCCATGACGCGGCGCACCGCGCCGCCGAGCTCGAAGCCCATCTCAACGAAGCAAGAGCGCGGCCTCGCGGCACGCGCCCCGAGAGGAATGCCCCGATGAACACCGATACTGAGAAGTCGCTGATCCTGGTCGCCGGGGGCGCGGGCTTTATCGGCTCGCACCTCTGCGCCGAGCTGCTCGACCGCGGCGAGCAGGTGGTTTGCCTCGACAGCCTCCAGACCTCGAACCTGTCCAACCTGCGCGGGCTGGAGGGCCGCCCCGGCTTCGAATTCGTCCGCGGCGACATTGTCGACGAACTGCCGGCAACCATCCTGGAACGTGCGCATCGCTTCAAGCAAATCTACAACCTCGCCTGCGCCGCCTCGCCGCCGCAATATCAGGTCGATCCCGAGCATACGATGCTAACCAACGTGGTTGGTACCGATCGCCTGCTGCGGCTCGCCTCCGAGGCAGGTGCACGGTTCCTGCTAACCTCCACCTCGGAGGTCTATGGCGATCCGGAGATGCATCCGCAGCGCGAGGAGTATCGCGGCTGGGTAAGCTGCACCGGCCCGCGCGCCTGCTATGACGAAGGCAAGCGCGCCGCCGAGGCGCTGACCTATGATTTCTGCCGCAGCGGAAGGGCGGAAGTGCGGGTGGCGCGGATCTTCAACACCTATGGCCCGCACATGCACTTCGACGATGGGCGCGTCGTCTCGAACCTGATCGTCCAAGCACTTTCCGGCAAGCCGCTCACGCTCTACGGTGACGGGAGCCAGACCCGAAGCTTCTGCTATGTTTCGGACCTGGTACGGGGCCTTATCCTGCTAATGAATAGCGATATCACCGGTATGGAGCCGATAAATCTCGGTAATCCCCATGAAATCACGGTCGAAGCGCTGGCGGAGATTATCGCAAGCTTCACCGGCAGCAGCGCTGCTATTGAATATCATCCGCTACCCACGGATGATCCTCGTCGGCGCAAACCCGATATCGCGCGTGCGCTCGCACTGCTCGGCTGGGAACCGCGCGTTTCGTTGGCAGAGGGGCTCGAGCGGACCTGCGCCTGGTTCGCGCAGGCAATGGACGTGCCCCTTCCGCAGACCGCGGCTCTCGAAGTAGCCGCCGAATAAAATCAATGGGTTCCGCGTTTATCGTGCATCCGCCCTGCCCCTAAGGCCGTAGTTCCTTTCGCCAGTTTGCGGCGGATATATGGAAACGCCGCGCCCCACCCTGCCGCGCGCCCTCGGGACGCGGCACCGGCGCGGCCTTATGCCTGGCGAGAGGAACGATATCGGGTGACGCAGCCGCACACACGCCTTGCAGTTGACCACCGACCCGTCCAGCGAGGTTTCGACTGCAATGCGCCCGCAAAGGCACTGAGCCCGACCGCTACACCCGAAGCGGTGCTTGCGACGCTGCACGCGCTGGTCGACGGCCACTATGCCGGACTCCCTTGCGAGGACGCGGCGGCCGCCGAGGCTCGCGCGCACCATGCTGGTCGGAACGATGCGTTGCAGAGCGCGGCGGCGATCGGGATCGCGGGCGATGCCGCCGACCTGGAACTGCTGGTTCGCGACGCGCTGCGCCCCTTTCAGTTCGGCGAGACGCCTGGCATTGCCATCGCCGGCCCCGGCGTATTGATTCGACCGGCAGCCGCGCAACTGCTGACGCTCGTGCTCCACGAACTCACCACCAACGCGATCAAGTTTGGCGCCCTGGGGTACGCGGTGCCCCGCCAGACGCTCCAGGTCGGATGGAAGTACACGGCGCGCGGCGTCGTTGTCGAATGGAGAGAGCGTGGCGTCGCCATTCTGGGACCCGCAGAAAGGCCGCGGATGGGCTTCGGAAGACAATTGATCGAGCATGTCGTTGCTGCTTATTGCGGCACCCAGCCGAGCTTCCGCTTACTTCCCGGTGGGGTGGAATGCACGATGACCATGCCCGCGCAAGCAGTGGTTTACTGATCCTTGTTAGCAAGTTTGTCCTGAACCTTGCGCGCGATCCGCGCGTTGCCAAAGATTATGCTTACTGCCTCATCTCAGGCGGCGGACGCTTCTGCGTCCAGCCGACTTGGCGCGCTTGCATCGCTCAGCGATGCCGAGCGTCGTGCCCTCCGGCAGGCGGCGGAGTTTCCCCAGCGGGTTCGAGCGACACGCGACGTGATCCTGGCAGGGCAGCGAACGCCGGGACCGCTGCTCGTCCTCGACGGCTGGTTGGGGCGCGTGCAGTTGTTCAGCGACGGTCGACGCCAGATCCTCAGCTTCCTGCTGCCGGGGGACGTCATTCAGGATGCTCATACCTTCCAGCCCGTGGCGCCAAGCACGATCACGGCGCTGTGCGATGCGGTCCTGTGCCCTGCGCCGCCGGCAGAAGAGGAAGGACTGCGCGAAGCCTATGCCGCCAGCGCCGCGCTCGACGAGATCCATCTGCTGCGTCAGATCGCCCGGCTCGGCCGGATGAGCGCCTATGAACGCATTCAGGACTGGCTGTCCGAAGCCCATGAGCGGCTGTCGCTCGCCGGCCGTGCGGGTCCGGAAAGCTTCCCGATGCCGCTGACCCAGGAAATGCTGGCCGACGCGCTTGGCCTCACCAGCGTGCATGTGAACCGTACGCTCCAGGCGATGCGGCGCGATGGTGTGCTCGAATGGCGAGGGGGCGCCGTTCGCCTCCGCCAAACCGGGACAAGCATGGTTCCGCGCGGGCGCCCGCTGCCGGAAAGCGCGATCCCCGCGCTCCGCAAGGCGCTGCTCGCCGGGTAGCTCAGCCGCGAAGCGACCCGACCGCCGCCGACGGCATCTGCGGGGCCATGGCACGCACGCGCCGCTCATATTCATCGGCGAGCCGGAAATGGGCGAGCGCGGCCGCATTGTCCTCGCAAATGGACGCGATGGCCAGTTCGGCACGCGCGCGACGCTGGAAATAGCTGCGATCATCGGGACTTGGCATGGACAGCACTCCGTTGCTCAGGAGGAAGCTACACCTACTTTGATGCTGCGCGCCTTCGTGTAGATCAGGACAACGCCGGACAAGCGGCGCTTCTGGAGTCGACGCGCGCACGATCGGGCGGCTAAAGGCGCCCCCCATGACCGCCGCTGCCCTGCCCCGCCTTACCCGCTGCGACCGCGCCTGGGTGGACGATGCCGTCCGCACCATCGATGCCGAGTTCAACCGCTCCGCCGACACCCATCTAGTCCGCGTCGAGCTGCCGGGCGCACCGGGCATCACGCTGTACCTGAAGGACGAATCGAGCCACCCGACCGGCAGCCTCAAGCACCGGCTCGGCCGATCGCTGTTCCTCTACGCGCTGTGCAACGGCTGGATCGGCCCCAAGACGACGATCGTCGAGGCCTCGAGCGGCTCGACTGCAGTCTCCGAGGCCTATTTCGCCAGGATGATCGGCCTGCCCTTCGTTGCGGTACTGCCGCGCGGCACCTCGCCCGAGAAGATCGAGGCGATCGAATTCCATGGCGGCCGCTGCCATGAAGTGGCCGATCCCCGCTCGGTCCGCGCCGAGGCACAGCGGCTCGCCACCGAATTGGGCGGCCATTTCATGGACCAGTTCACCTATGCCGAGCGCGCGACCGACTGGCGCGGCAACAACAATATCGCCCAGTCGATCTTCGAGCAGATGGCGCAGGAAGCGCATCCGATTCCCACCCACATCGTCTGCGGTGCGGGCACCGGCGGCACCTCGGCCACGATCGGCCGCTATCTGCGCTATCGCCGGCTGGTGACACGGCTGTGCGTCGCCGATCCCGAGGCGTCGGTGTTCCACCGCCACTATGTCGACCGCGGCATCACCACCGTCGACGGCGCGCCGTCCTGCGTGGAGGGCATCGGCCGGCTCCAGCTCGAACCCTCCTTCCTGCCCGACGTGATCGACCGGATGATCACCGTGCCCGACGCGGCGAGCCTCGCGGGCGCGCTACGGATCAGCCGGGTGCTCGGGCGGCCGTGTGGCGTTTCGACCGGCACCAACATCTGGGCCTGCGCGACGCTGATCCGCGAGATGCGCGCGGCGGGCCAGACGGGCTCGATCGTCACGCTGCTGTGCGACGACGGCCGCCGCTATGGCTCCACCTGCTTCGATGCGGGGTGGCGCGCGGCGCATGGCTACGAGACCGACACGCACGATCGGGCACTGGACGATCTTTTCCTGCCGGCTACCTGAAAACCGTCATCAATTCGTCATCGCGCTGCTGCACCCGCCCGCAGATATTATTTGGTGGCATGGGAGTTGGGGTCGCAATGACGAACGGGGGCACGACGCGGCGGCGGTTCCTGGCAGCGGGCGCGCAGGCGGCGGTAGCTTCGGCGCTGCCCGCTTCGATCGCACGGGCGGCGTCGATCCCGGCGGACGTGCGCAGCGGCACCATCGCCGATGTCGCGCATGTCGTGATCCTGATGCAGGAGAATCGCAGCTTCGACCATTATTTTGGCACGCTGAAGGGCGTGCGTGGCTTCGGCAATCCGCTGACGGTGCCGCTGCCGGGCGGGCGCAGCGTGTTCGCGCAGGAAGCCGCCGATGGCCGGCTGGTCGCGCCCTTCCATCTCTCCACCAAGGAGCATTTCGAGCTGATGCGGGTGGCGAGCACGCCGCATAGCTGGCCCGACGCGCAGGCCGCCTGGGACCAGGGGCGCATGCAGCGCTGGGCCGCCGCCAAGACCGAGCGCGCGATGGGCTATTTCACCCGCGAGGACCTCGAATTCCAGTTCGCGCTCGCCGAGAGTTTCACGATCTGCGACGCCTATCACTGCGCGGTCCATACCGGCACCAATACCAACCGCTTGTTCCTGTGGACCGGCACCAACGATCCCAGCGGCACGATGGGCGGCCCGTCGATCGGCAACTCGCACGACGAGCTCGCGATCAAGGGCGGCCACCCCGATTCCTATCGCTGGACCACCTATCCCGAACGGCTGCAGGCGGCCGGGATCGACTGGCGCATCTACCAGGACATGGCGGACAATTTCACCGACAACCCCCTGGTCGGCTTCGCCGCCTATCGCGAGGCGCAGCCAGGCTCCCCGCTGCACGATCGCGCGCTGACCACCCACGGGCTGGACCAGCTCCGTGCCGACGTCCTCGCCGGCAAGTTGCCGCAGGTCTCGTGGATCATCGCCGATGCCAAGGGCAGCGAGCACCCCGCCCCCTCCAGCCCTGCGCAGGGTGCGGCGTACACGGCGGCGGTGATCGATGCGCTGACCGCCAGCCCGGAGGTCTGGGCGCGAACGGTGCTGATCGTCAATTTCGACGAGAATGATGGCTTCTTCGACCACGTCCCCCCGCCCGGGCCGCCGTCGCGCGATCCTTCGGTGGTCGGCGGCTTCCTCGGTGCCTCGCAAATCGACACGTCCAACGACTATCACCAGATCCCCAGCGTCGCCGACGACAAAGCCGAACGGCCCGAGCTGATTGGCCGGCCCTATGGCCTGGGCCCGCGCGTGCCCTGCTATGTCGTCTCGCCGTGGAGCCGCGGCGGCTGGGTGAACTCGCAAGTCTTTGATCACACCTCGGTCATCCGCTTTCTCGAAACGCGTTTCGGCGTGCAGGAACCCAATATCTCCGCCTGGAGACGTGCGATCTGCGGCGACCTGACCAGCGCCTTCGACTTCCGCAGCCCCAACCGCAAGATCGGGCCGGTGCTGCCCGATCCGCGCGACCTCGCCACCCGTGCCGCCGCGCTGCCCAGCCAGCCCGAGCCGAGCGCGCCGGCGGCGGCTGGCCAGACTCCGGCGCAGGAGCCCGGCATCCGCCGCGCCCGCGCCCTGCCCTATGTGCTGGAGGTAAGCGAAGCCGGCCTCGATTCGAATCGGATCGCGCTGCGCTTCGAGTGCCCCGGGGTGCCCGCGGTGGTGCATGTCTATGACCGGCTGCACCTCGACGCCGTGCCGCGTCGCTACACGCTGAAGCAGGGCGGCACGATCGAAGCGGAGTGGCCGCTCGACTCCGAGGGGCGCTACGACCTCTGGCTGCTGGGCCCGAACGGCTTCCACCGCCATTTCGCCGGCCAGGGTACTGCCCATGCCGGGATGGTGCGCTGGCAGCAGCGCCGCGGCACGGCGCCGTCGCTGCTGATCAATGCAGCGGAGGGACTCTCGTCGGAATGGCCGCGCCATCCGCAACTTCGCCCCGTTGGCGCCGGCGAATCGAAGGTAGCGCTAACGGTTACCGGTGGCTGGTACGACCTCGTGCTCACGGATCCCGCTGACCCCGGTTACCGTCGTCGCCTCGCCGGAAGGATCGAAAATGGCAGCGATGGTTGGTCCGAACCTCCATTTACCAATGTTAAGGTTTCCCAAATCGATTAGGACGCGATACTGTCAGCGCTGACAGAAGAATGCGTTGGGGGGCGGGACAGTTGAAGTCAGTGGGCTTGGTCGAGCTGGCGAAGATCGCAGGCGTGTCGGTTTCGACTGCCTCCAGGGCGCTTTCCAACCATCCCCGCGTAGCGCGCGGTACCCGCGAGCGCATCGTCGCGCTCGCGCAGGAACATGGTTTTCGTCTCAACCAGACCGCCAGTGCGCTGCGCAAGCAACGGACCGGTGCGATCGGGGTGGTGGTGCCGCTGGGTCACGAGGTCGACCAAGCGCTGTCCGATCCGTTCTTCATGGGCCTGCTGGGCGGGTTGGCCGACGCGCTGACCAAGCGCGGCTACGACCTGTTCCTGTCGCGCGTGGTGCCAAGCGGGCCGCGCTGGCTGGACGACATCATCGCCTCGGGTCGAGTCGACGGCATCATCCTGATCGGCCAGTCGGACCAGCTCGACGCAATCGAGCGCGTCGCCGGCAGCTATGAACGCATGGTGGTGTGGGGTGCCGCGCGCCTGGGCTCGAACCAGATCACCGTCGGCACCGACAATGTCACCGGGGGTGAACTCGCCGCGCGCCACCTGATCGCACGGGGGTGCAAGAACCTCGCCTTTCTCGGCAATCCCGAGGCGCCGGAATTCTCCGATCGCCACAAGGGCTTCCGTGCGGCCATTGCCGAGGCGCATGGCGTGAGCGACACGGTGGTGCCGATCCATCTGACGATGGAAGACGCCTATCGCGAGATGACCGCGTATCTCGCCGCCAACCCGGCACCGGACGGCATCCTCGCCGCCTCCGACGTGATCGCGATGAGCGCGATGCGCGCGCTCGCCGATCGCGGGCTGCGGGTGCCCGAGGACGTGGCGGTGATCGGCTATGACGACATCCTGCTCGCCGGCTATACCTCGCCCGCCCTCACCACCATTCGCCAGGACGTGGTCTACGGCGCCAATCTGCTGGTCGAGCTGCTGCTGGCGCGGATCGCCGGGCAGAATGTCGGCTCGGTGGCGATGTTGCCCGAACTGATCGTCCGCAATTCTGCCTAGGCTGCGTCGGTCACGGCAGCACGCACCAGCAGCTGGTGGAGCGCCGCGGCGATCGTACGGGCGTCGAACGGCTTCTCGATCACGGTGACCGAATCGAGCCCGATCGGCAGGTGATCCCGGCCGTAGCCGCTGACGAACAGGAACGGGATGTCGCGCGCGACCAGCGCCGCCGCGACATCGTCGACCAGCGCGCCCTGGAGATTGCCGTCTAGCAGCACGGCATCGATTGCCGTGTCGGCGATCGCCGCCATCGCATCGCTCGCCGTGGCGACGACGCCCGCCACCACCATGCCGGCATCGTGAAGGATCGTCGCGAGTTCGAGCGCGACCAGCGGCTCGTCCTCGACGATCAGCACCCGTTTGCCGACCAGCGCCGCGCCGCCGCCGGCAGGCAGCACCGGCATCGCCCTGCGGGCAGCGCGCGGCTCCTCCCGCAATCGCACCGCGCTGGCATAGGGGATCGAGAGCTTCCAGGCGACGCCGCCCTCGCCATAGCTGGGCACCGCGCTGCCGCCCTCGGCCTTCAGGCTGCGTTCGATCAGCGCGGTGCCGAAGCCGCGCCGCGCCGGCGGTGCCGCAGCAGGGCCGCCATTCTCCTTCCAGTCGAGCTCGAGCATGCCGCCACGCACGCCCCAATGCAGTGCCACCCGCCCCTCGGGCACCGACAGTGCACCATATTTGTGTGCGTTGGTCGCAAGTTCGTGGAGCACGAGCGCGAGATGCAGCGCCGGCTCGGGCGCCAGCTCGACCAGCGGTCCACCGGTATCAAACCGTTCCGGATCGATCGTGCCAGTCTGCAGCTGCCCTTCGACCAGTTCCTGCAGGCTCGCGCCCTGCCAGGTAGTGCTGCTGAGCAGCGAATGCGCCCGCGCCAGCGCATGGATGCGGCCGATGAAGGTCGGCGCGAAGTCCGACGCCCCGGAGGAATGGCGCAGCGTCTGGGTCGCGATCGCCTGCACCGAAGCCAGCGTGTTCTTCACCCGATGGTTGAGCTCGCCGATCAGCAGCCGCTGCGTTTCCTCCGCACGTACCCGGTCGGTGACGTCGAGGATCTGGGTGTTGACCGAGAGCAGCGATCCATCCACCCCCAGCAAGGCCGAGCCATAGACTTCGCAGTCGAGCGTCACGCCCACGGCGGTGCGCATGCGCAGCGGCCGCATGTCGCGGACATGCTCGCCGGCGATCATGCCGCCGATCATCGTGTCGAACCGTGCAGCGTGTTCGGCATCCAGCCATTCGAGTTCGGACGGGCGCAGGCCGGAAACCTCGACCGCGCGCCAACCGAACATCCGCTCGGCACCCGCCGACCAGGCGATGATCCGCTGCTCGGCATCGAATTCCACGATCGCCAGCGGCGAATTGTCGCGATGCGCCTTCAGCCGGGCAAGCGCCGCGGCATGGCGGTCGCGCTGGCGGGCAATCTCCTGCCGCTGCGCCGCCAGCTCGACGAAGATCTCCACCTTGTTGCGCACGATCTGCGGATCGACCGGCTTGAGCAGATAATCCACCGCCCCGGTCTCATAGCCGTGGAATCGGCGGCGCTCGTCGGTGGCGACCGCGGTGAGGAAGATGATCGGCACGCGGCGGGTGCGCTCGGTGCCGCGCATCAGCTCGGCCAATTCGAACCCGTCCATGCCGGGCATCTGGACGTCGAGCAGCGCCAGCGCGACATCGTGCACCAGCAGCAGTTCCAGCGCCTCCATGCCCGAGGCGGCGGTGAGCAGTTCCAGCCCCTCCTGCTCCGCCAGCAATGCCTGCAGCGCAATCAGGTTTTCGGGCACGTCGTCGACGGCGAGAACCTTCACCGGATCACGCATCGGCCATCGTCCGCAGCCCGACATTGGTGCGCCGGTAGAGGCGCTCGCCCGCGTCGAAATCGGCGAAGGCCTCGGCATGGCGCGAGAAGCGCAGCGTCTCGCGCGCCCCGAGCCCCAGGAAGCCGCCGCGCACCAGCGAGTCCCCGAACAGGCCGAGCGCACGGTCCTGCAGGTCGCGATCGAAATAGATCAGCACGTTGCGGCTCGACACGAGATGCGCCTCGGCAAACACCTGGTCGGTGGCGAGGCTATGTTCCGCGAAGACGGCGCGGGCGCGGAGACTCTTGTCGAACACCGCGCCACCATAGGCCGCCGTGTAGTAATCGGAAAGCGAACTATGTCCGCCAGATAGCCGGTGATTCTCAGTGAATTGGGGAATCCGCGCGAGATCGAAAACCCCCGCCTCGGCCTTGGCCAGCGCTGCCGGGCTGATGTCGGTGCAGTAGAAGATCGTGCGGTCCTCCAGCCCCTCCTCGCGGAAGAGGATGGCGAGCGAGTAGAATTCCTCGCCATTGGCGCAGCCCGCAATCCAAATCTTGAGAGAGGGCCAGGTGCGCAGATGCGGCACCACCTTCTCGCGCAGCGCGCGGAAATAGCTGGGATCGCGGAACATCTCGCTCACCTGGATGGTGAGGAAGCCCATCAGCTCGGCGAACACCGCCGGTTCGCGCAGCAGCCGGTGTTGGAGCTGCGAGAAGCCCTCGCAGCCGAAGCGCTGGCACGCCCGCTCCATCCGCTTGTGCAGCGAGCTGCGCGAATAGCCGCGAAAGTCATACTGATACTGCCGCCAAATCGCTTCGAGCAGCAGGTCCAGCTCAATCTCCTCGTGCGCCGGAACGATGTCGTCGATCACCGCGGCATCCACACCCGCACCAGACTGAGCAGCTTGTCGATGTCGAGCGGCTTGGCGAGATAATCGTTGGCGCCGGCGTCGAGGCATTCCTGCTGGTCGCGCGTCATTGCCTTGGCGGTAAGCATCAGGATCGGCAGCGTCTTGCCCCAGGGCTGCTTGCGGATCTCGCGCGTGGCGGTCAGGCCGTCCATCTCGGGCATCATCACGTCCATCAGCACGAGATCGACCGGATCGGTGAGATGGCGCGCGGATTCGTCAAGCGCGTGCAGCGCCTCGCGGCCGTTGCGGGCGATGCGGACCTTGACCCCATGGGGCTCGAAAATGCTCGTCAGCGCATAAACGTTCCGGATGTCGTCCTCGACCACCAGGATCGAACGCCCTTCCAGCGCGGCGTCACGGCCCAGCGCCTTGGCGATCAACGCCTGCTGCGGCTCGGGCAGCTCGGAGACGACCTGGTGGAGGAACAGGGTCACCTCGTCGAGCAGCCGCTCGGGCGACTTGGCGCCCTTGACGATGATCGACTTGGAATATTTGCGAAGCCGCAGCTCTTCGTCCTGGCTGAGATCGCGGCCGGTATAGACGATCACCGGCGGGAAGCCGACGCTGTCATCCTCGCTCAGCCGATCGAGCAGGTCGAGCCCCGAGGCATCGGGCAGATTGAGATCGAGCACCATGCAGTCGAACGTCTCCTGGCCGAGCCGCTCGAAGGTCTCCGCGGCGGAGTGCGCCTGCACCGTCTCCACCTCGCGGGAGGCGAGCAGCGCCTTGACGCTCTCCGCTTGCTGCGCATCGTCCTCTACCACCAGCACGCGGCGCATCCGCTGCGACATGCGGGCTTCCAGCCCCTCCAGCATGTCGACCAGTTGCTCGCGTTTCACCGGCTTGAACAGATAGCCGACCGCGCCGCTCGACAGCGCCGCCTGGCTGTCGTCGTCCACCGAGACGACGTGCACGGGGATATGCCGGGTGCGCACGTCGCGCTTGATGCGATCGAGCACCGACAGGCCGGTATGGTCCGGCAGGTTCATGTCGAGGATCACCGCGTTCGGCACGTACTGGCGCGCCAGCAGCGCCCCCTCGTCCGCCGTGCCCGCGATCAGGCACTGGAAGCCGAGGTCATGGGCGATCTCGCACAGGATGCGCGCGAAGACGGGATCGTCCTCGACGATCAGGATCACCCGGGAATCGCCCGACAGCTTTTCGCGATCGTCCTCGCACGGCTCGGCGCTGCGGCGGCGGCCGGGCTTGGGGTTGGACGGCTGCGGCTTGACCGGCGCAGGACTGGGGCTCGGCGCGGGCACCGGCGCCTGGACCAGCGCAGGATCATAGGCCTCGGGCAGCACCAGCGCAAAGGCACTGCCCTCGCCCGGCGTGCTTTCGACCATCACTTCGCCGCCGAGCAGCCGCGCCAGCTCGCGCGAGATCGACAGGCCGAGGCCGGTACCGCCATATTTGCGGCTGACCGTCCCGTCCGCCTGGCGGAAGGCCTCGAAGATCACCTGCTGCTGCTCGGCCGGGATGCCGACACCGGTATCGCGCACCGTGAAGGCAACCCGCCCGTCCGGCCGCCGCGACACGCCGAGCGCCACTTCGCCTTTCGCCGTGAACTTGATCGCGTTGGACAGGAAGTTCTTGAGCACCTGCTCCAGCCGCTGCGGATCCGTCTCGATCTCGCCCGGCGCATCGGGCCCCTGCTCGATGCGGAAGGCCAGCCCCTTGCTGGTCGCCGAGGCGCCGAACACCGCCTTGAGCTTGTCCAGCACCGGCGTGATCCGGACGCGGCGCGGCTGGAGCTCCAGCTTGCCGGCCTCGATCTTCGAAATGTCGAGAATGTCGTTGATCAGCGTGAGCAGGTCGTTGCCCGAGGTCTCGATCGTCTCGGCGTGGCGGACCTGCTCCGCGCTGAGATTGCCCGCGCGATTCTCCGCCAGCAGCCGTGCCATGATCAACAGCGAGTTGAGCGGGGTGCGCAGCTCGTGGCTCATATTGGCGAGGAATTCGGACTTGTAGCGGCTCGCCTGCTCCAGATCGGCGGCCTGCTGCTCCAGCGAGCCCTGCGCGCGGGCGAGCTCGTCGCGCTGCAGCTCCAGCGCGCGGGTCTGCGCCTCGAGCTCGGCATTGCTCTGCTCGAGCGCGGACTGCTGCGCCTCCAGCCGGGCGGCGGTGTCCTGCAGCTGGCGGCTCTGCGTCTCCAGCTCGTCATTGTTGGTGCGCAGCTCCTCGCTCTGCACCTGCAGCTCCTCGGCCTGCTTCTGCGTCTCCTCGAGCAGCGCGCGCAGCCGGGCGCGGTACTTGCCCGAGCGGATCGATACGCCGAGCTGTCCGCTGATCCGCTCCAGCAGCGCCTGCACCTGCGAGTCGATGGCGCCGGGGAAGCCGAGTTCGAGCACGCCGTTGATCTCGCCATCGGCTTCGGTGACACCGATTACCAAGGTGCGCGGCTGCGCCTGGCCAAGGCCGGATCCATAATAGAGGTAGCCTTCGGGTACCTGCTCCAGCACAAACTGGCGACGATCGGCGATCGCCTGGCCGAGCAGGCCCTCGCCCGGCTTTACCCATTCGGGCAGCGGGGCGTCGGCGGGCACGGCATAGGTGCCGCGACGGCGGAAGCCGGCGCCGCTGGGATCACGGACGAAGATCGCGCCGGCCTGCGCGCCGCTATAGTCGGCGAGGAAGCGCAGCGCGGCGGTGGCGAGCTCGTCTAGCGGCAGCTCGCCGGCGACCGCTTTGGCGAGCCCGACCTGGCCGGATTGCAGCCATTCCTCGCGCCGGATCGCCAGCCGGTTGCGGACGAAGGCGAAACCAATACCCGCGAGAATCCAGATGATCGCGGTGCCGAGGATGCGGTTGACCAGCACCACCTGCGGGTCGACCCCCGGCGGGGCGAGCGTGAAGCCGGCGAAGTTGAGCAGGGTGGCCAGCGCGGCGACGACCAACGGCACCACCGGGCGCCTCGCGACATAGGCGATCACTGTCGGCAGCAGATAGCCCGCCCAGGTCGCAGTGCCGAGCGGCAGCACGGTGTCGGCGCCGAACGGCAGCACCAGCAGGGCGGCGAGACCCGCATATAGGGGGAGCGAGGGCTTTCGGCTGCGCTGGCTGGGCGACATATGAAATCTCAAAGGGATAGGAGGGGAAGAAGGTACCCGGCTTTGCCCCGCCGCTGCAACCCCGCCCTCCCAGATCCTCCCCTGGAAGGGGAGGTGGCGCGCGCAGCGCGACGGAGGGGTGTCAACGCCTACATGTCTGGCATCACTGCAGCGGGTACACCCCTCCACCACCGCCTCCGCCGGCGGTCCCCCTCCCCTTGCAGGGGAGGATCGATATTCCCTGAACCATCCCCTTCCCCATCGGTTACCCCGAACACTTCAGGAGACGGCAGATGGCGAAGCAGACGAGCGACTTTTTCGTGGAGCGGCTCAAGGCCTGGGGCTTGACGCGGATCTATGGCTATTCGGGCGACGGCATCAACGGCGTGCTCGGCGCGCTGCAGCGGGCGGAGGCGGAAGGCGCGGGCATCGAGTTCATCCAGGTCCGCCACGAGGAAATGGCCGCGTTCATGGCCTCCGCGCACGCCAAGTTCACCGGCGAGCTGGGCGTGTGCCTCTCGACCGGAGGGCCGGGCGCGACGCACCTCGTCACCGGCATGTACGACGCCAAGCTCGACCATGTCCCGCTGCTTGCGATCGCGGGTCAGGCCGAAACCACCGTGCGCGGCGCGAACTACCAGCAGGAGCTGAACCTCGACCGGCTGTTCTCGGACGTATGCGGCTATGTGCAGGAGGTCTCCGCGCCTGCCCAGCTGCGCCACGTCACCGATCGCGCGATCCGCATCGCCATCGCCAACCGCGACGTCACCGCGATCGTGCTGCCCAAGGATGTGCAGGACGAGCCCTATCAGGATCCGCCGCTCCAGCACGGCTTCACCCGCTCCGGCCCCGGCTATGTCCGCCCGCAGATCGTGCCGCCCGCCAGCGCGCTGGCGCAGGCCGCCGAGATCCTCGATGCCGGACAGAAGGTCGCGATCCTGATCGGCGCGGGCGCGCGCGGTGCCGAGGCGGAGGTGATCGAGATCGCCGAGCGGCTCGGCGCGGGCGTCGCCAAGGCGCTGCTCGGCAAGGACGTGCTGGCCGACGACCTGCCCTTCGTCACCGGCGCGATCGGCCTGCTCGGCACCAAGCCCTCGTCGGACATGATGGCGGGCTGCGACACGCTGCTGATGATCGGCACCGGCTTCCCCTGGGCCGAGTTCCTGCCCAAGGAGGGCCAGGCGCGCGCGGTGCAGATCGATATCGATCCGGCGATGCTCGGCCTGCGCTACCCGGTGGAATGCAACCTGCACGGCGGCGCACTGGAGACGCTGAAGGCGCTGCTCCCGCTGCTCAAGCGCAAGGAAGACCGCAGCTGGCAGGAAGGCATCGCCCACGAAGTCACCAAGTGGTGGAAGACGATCGAGGAGCGGGCGATGGCCGAGGCGAACCCGGTCAACCCGCAGCGCGTCGTGTGGGAAATGTCGCCGCGCCTGCCCTCGAACGCCATCGTCACCTCGGACTCGGGCTCCTGCGCCAACTGGTATGCGCGCGACTATCGGGTGAAGGCCGGGCAGCGCGCCTCGCTGTCGGGCGGGCTCGCCTCGATGGGCGCGGCGGTGCCCTATGCGATCGGCGCCAAGTTCGCCCATTCCGATCGGCCGGTTGTGGCGCTGGTCGGCGACGGGGCCATGCAGATGAACAACATGGCCGAGCTGATCACCGTCGCCAAATATTGGCAGCGCTGGGCCGATCCGCGCTTCATCGTCTGCGTCTTCAACAACCAGGACCTGAACGAAGTCACCTGGGAGCAGCGGGTGATGGAGGGCAATCCGCGCTTCCCGACCACGCAGGATATCCCGGACGTGCCCTATGCCCGTTTCGCCGAGCTGATCGGACTGCAGGGCATCCATGTCGACACGCCGGAGGCACTGGGCGACGCCTGGGATGCGGCCCTGCGTGCCGATCGCCCGGTGGTGCTGGAGGTAAAGACCGATCCCGACGTCGCGCCCTTCCCGCCGCACCTCACCTTCGCCCAGGCCAAAGGCTTTATGTCGTCGATGCTCAAGGGTGATGCGGGGCGCGGCGGGGTGATCAAGGAGACGGTGCGGCAGATCGCGAAGGAGATCACGGGCTAGTCACAGCCCCAGCACCGCCCGGTCCGCCGTCGCCGCGGCGAGATCGGCGCGCGCCACCAGCGCTTGGTAGCGGGCGTCGAGCGCGCGCAGCCGGGCGTCGGTGGCGCTTTCCTCGCGCTGGTTGATCAGGAAGAAGTCGCTGGCGCCCATGTCGAAGCGGCGTTGTTCGGCGACCGCCATCTTGCCCGCCAGCTCGGCCTCCTGCGCAGCGAGGTCGGCGACCTTGTCGGCGCCTTCGATGCCGATCGCGATGCCCTTCACTTCGATGGCGATCTGCTCTTCGAGCATCCGGTGCCGGGTGCGCAGGCCGTCGATCTCTGCCTTGGCCTCGGCGATGCGGCCGCGGGCGCTCCGCCGTTCCAGCGGCACCGAGAATTTTACCCCGACGATCGCCTCGGCAGGCGTGCGCGAGGGACCGCCGAGTCCGATCGCGCCCACGTCCTTGCCCAGCTCCGCCCGGGCATCGAGCCGCGGTTTCAGGTCGTTCTCGGCGAGGTCGAGCCGCGCCAGCGACTGGTCCATCCGCACCAGCACCGTCTTCAGGTCCGGCCGCAAAATTGGGCCCGCCTTGCGCGGTGCGATCGCCAGCTCGGGCAGCGCATCGGGCAGCTGCTCGGTCTCGGGCACCAGCGGCGCTCCGTTCGCGTCGCGCCAGAAGAAGGACAGCGCGTTGGCGGTTTCCGCCAGCTTCTGCTCGGCCTGCGCGACGAGCGAGCGCCGGCGGGCGAGGTTCTGGTCGTTCTCGGTGATCAGGATCTGTGGCCGCGCGCCGAGCTGCACCTGCCGCGCGAGCTGCGATCGCCGCTTCTCGGAGAGCGCCAGCAGGTCGCGATACGCCTTCAGCCGCAAGCCCGCGATCGCCCAGGCCTGGTAGGCGCCCATCGCACGACGCTGCACGCCGATCGCCACCATCTCGCGCTCCAGCCGGGCGACGTCGACATCCTGGTCGGCAAGACGCAGCCTGGTGCGGCGCTCGTCCGTCACCCGGTCGCGCAGCAGCGAGAAGACCGCACCGACTTTGAACTCGCCGAGCTGATTGGTGTAGGCCTTGTCCTCATAGACCGGGAACTTACCCCGCGAGACACGGTAGCCCGCGTACAGACCACCGCCATTGGCGTCCAAGGCGCGGCTGGCCTTCGCCTCGACCACCGATCCATCATAATAGCCGAACGGCCGCGCCTGTGCGTCGACGTCGAACACCACGTCGAACGCGCCCTCGGCGCTCAGCGCCTTGCCCTCGGCCTGGCGCTGCTTGGCCAGCGCCTCGATGATCTGGGGGGCGTTCTGCGCCGAGGAGCGCAGCACCTGGTCGAGCGTCAGCGGCCCCTGCGCGGCGGCGGGCACCGCGAACACCAAGGCGCAAAGAGCGAGCAGCAGCCGGATCATTTCTTTTTCTTCTTGTAGACGTCCATGCTCTTCTCCTCGCCCGACTTGTCGGACGCAGCGCCGAATTCGAGCGGGAAGTCATTGAGCTGACGCCAGAGTTCATAGCCGACCGGCACCGTCTCGCCCTGCACCCAGCCGCGCACCTTGGCGCCTAGGCGGACAAAGCGATCGCCCGGCCAGGCGAGCGTGCCGGGCATCGGCTCGATCAGCACGCGGAACAGGCCGTCGGGCATCGCCGAGGGGTCGACCGATCGCACCCGCCCGTCAAACAGCCCCCAGGCCATCGACGGCCAGCCGCTCAGCTGGATTGCCGGCCAGCCCTCGAACTCCAGCCGCACGCGACGGCCAGGGCGAACCAGCGCGATGTCGCGCCCGTCGACCATCAGCTCGACGACACGCTCGGTGCCGCCTTCGGGCGCCAGCGTCGCCAGCTCGGTGCCCGCGCTGACCAACGTCGCGCCCGCAGCGGCGTTGAGCGTCTGGATGCGGCCGTCGCGCGGGGCGCGGACGATCTGCACCGCCTGACGGTTGAGCGACACTTCGATCCGGTTGAGCTTGGCCCGCGATTCCGCGAGCTTGGCGCCCTGATCGGCGACGCGGATCTGCGCCTGTTCATAGTCGCGGCGTGCCGCCAGCCCCTCGTTGAACAGCGTGCGGGCGCGGTTGACGTCGATCGAGGCGACGGCACGCGCGCTTTCCAGCGAGGCGATCTCGGCATGTACCTGGTCGCGCTCGGCGGCGAGGCGCTCCAGCAGCGCGGGGTCGTTGTCCGAGATCTTGGCGATCGGATCGCCCTTCTTCACCGCCTGGCCGTCGGTGACGAACCAGCGCTCGACCCGGCCGGGCACGAGCGCCGTGACCGACTGCACGCGATCGTGCGGGTCGAGGGCGACCACCTGCCCCCGCCCCGGCGCAGTCTGCACCCAGGGGACATAGACCATGGTGACGCCGATCAGCGCGACGGCGATCACGATCATCCAGGCGATCGCCCGGGCAATGCGCGGCGGGCGCATGGCGGCCAGCGTCGGGAAATGGCCGATATGGTCAGGCCTGAAGGGCATTGCCTGCCTCCTGCGCGGTGAGGGTGGCACGGAGCTGATCGAGCGTCTCGAAGCGCGTCTGGGCGGCCCTGCCCAGCCACAGATAGCCGTCGCGGCGGATGGCCTCGGGGCGGCCGGTGAAGAGGAGCACGGTGGTCCCCGCCTCGCGGAGCGCATCGAGCGCGGCGGTCAGCCGCTGCGGCGGGATCAGGTCGTAGAGCGGCCCGAGCAGCAGCACCTTCGGCCGCGCCAGCAGCGCATTGGCGAGCTTGAGCGCCATCAGCTCGCCGATCGAGAGCGGGTAGCCGGAGGCGGCGAGCGGGGTCTCCATGCCCTCGGGCAACTGGCCGATGCGGGCATCAAGCCCGACCAGTGCCAGCGCGTCGAGCACCTTGCCCGCCGGAATGCCGGCCCCAGCCAGCCCCAGATAATCGCGGATGCTGATCTCGACGATGGTCGGCCGATCGAGCACGATCACGTCCGAGCGGAGGCGGTATACATCGAGCGCCTCGAGATCGACGCCGCCCACCATCACCAGCCCGCGATCGGGCTGCAGGTTGCGCTTGAGCAGCATGGCCAGACGGCTGTCCATCGTCGGGGCACCCACCACCACCAGTTGGGTGGCCGCGGGGATGGTCAGGTCGATGCTGGCATCACCGGCCTGCACCTCGCGCAGCCGCACCTCGCCATTGCCCGGCGCTTCGCTGCTGCGGCTATGGGTCTCGTGCGGGATCGCGTAGAGCAGCGACACTTCCTCGGCCGCTGCGACCATGTCGTAAAAGGCGTCGAGATAGGTGCCGAGCTGGCCGAGCCCGTAGAAGACGCCCGACAGGATCAGCTCGGCGGCGACCAACTGGCCGATCGACAGCTGCCCCTGCAGGATCAGCCAGCCGCCCATCGCCAGCAGTGCGGCGCTGGCGGTAGCATAGAGCAGCAGATAGGCGCAGGTCTGGGTGAAGCTGAAGCGGAAGTGGCGGCGATGCGCGGCGACATAGGCCGCGGTCATCGACTCTGACCCGTCCATCGCGAAATCGAGATGGCGGCTGGACTTGTAGAAGCCGTTCGAGGTGCCCAGCCCCTCCAGCCAGCGCGCAGCATCGTGCTTGGCATGGCTGAGCGCCACCGCCGAGCGGATCGCGCCCGGCGACCAGAGCTGCCAGATCAGCCAGACCAGCGCGATCAGGATGACGTTAAAGCCGAGGAAGAACGGGTGGTAGAAGCTCGTCACAACCAGCCCCACCACCGATTGCAGCAGGATGGTGAAGCCGCCGATGACGAGGCTCGGCACGCTCTTCTGCACCGTCATAAGGTCGAAATAGCGGTTGAACAGGTCGACGCGGCGGGCATCGGCGAAGAAGGGATTGCGGGCGTGCACCGCGCGGATGGTGATTTCCGCCATGGTCCGCGCGAACAGCCGCCGCTCGAACAGCGCCATGATGTGGACGCGGAGCGCCGAGAGGATCACCACGATCAGCAGCAGCGTGAACAGCAGCGCCGAGAGCGTGATCAGCGGCGCGGGCAGCGCGATCTTGGCGACGCTGTTGATCAGCAGCTGCACCGAGATGGGCGTCGCCAGCGAGAGCAGGCTGATCGCGATCCCGTACACCATCGCCAGCCGCAGATAGCCGCCATCGGGGCCGATCACCTCGCCCAGCCAGCCGCGCACCTGCGCCCAGCCGATCTTCTGTTTCGCCATCGCTCCACCATCTCCCTTCCGGATCGATGAAGTGCGGGCCGCACGCCATAAGCACAATGGCGGTACGGCTATATCATCGATAGGAAATGCCTATGTCCTCGACACACGCCACCAGCTCGCCGGCGAGGCGCTGATAGGTCGCTGCGCGCGCTACCCCGCTTCGCCACAGCAGGCCGAGCTCGCGATAGTGCCGGCCGCCGCGAAAGGGCCGCGCGACGACATCGTCGCCCGGGCGGATCTCCTGCCGCACATAGAGTTCGGGCAGCACCGCCAATCCCATTCCCATGCCCGCCATCTGGCGGATCGCGTCGAGGCTGGTACCTTCATATTCCTCGCGGACCCGGGCGCCCGCCTCCTCGGCGATGGCGATGGTCTGCTCGGCGAGGCGGTAACCGCGCTGGAGGGTGAGCAGATCCTGCCCGGCGAGATCCTCGGCAGCGATCGCCGCACGCGCCGCCAGCGGATGGTCGGCCGCCATGGCGAGGTGGAGCGGTTCGCGGAACAGCCGTTCGGCGTGGGCGCCGGGTGCCCGAAGCGGCAGCTGCACCAGGATCACGTCGTGCGTGCCGACCGCCAGCCCCTCCACCAGCTGCGCCGGCGGGTTTTCGCGCACATGGACACGCAGGTCGTGGAATTGCTGGTGCAGCCGCGCGACCAGCCGCGGGAGCAGATACGCACCGACCGTGGGGGTAACGCCCAGCCGGATCGTGCCGAGCAACGCGGTGTCGGCCGCACCCGCCAGTTCACCGAGATCGCGCACCTCGAGCAGGATGCGCTGCGCCCGGCTCGCGACTTCGCGACCGAGCGGCGTGAGGAAGGCCCGGGCGCCGCGCTCGACCAATGGAGCGCCCAGCGCATCCTCGAGTTGGCGGATCGCCTGCGAAAGCGAGGGCTGGCTGACGCCACAGCGGGCGGCGGCGCGGGTGAAGCTGCCCTCAGCACCCAGGGTCACTAGGTAGCGCAGCTGGCGCAGCGTGACCTGCTTTTCGAAATCCAGCGGCGTAGGATCCTCGATCATCAGCCTGCTTGATGGCGAAGATTTGGGGCCGGTGTCACTAGGATCTTTACCTGAGTTGCCAAAGACATGCACAGGCGCGCAATAATGCGTTGAAAATCAATTAGGTATTCCAAGGCATCTTCGGATTATGTTAGCCATATCGATGTAGGGCGGGCATATGGAAATGCGGAAAATCTGTCAGGGGTGCCGCGACGGCACCGATTTCGACATCCCGTTCGCGATGGCCTTCCAGCCGATTGTCGACACCGACACCGGCCAGCCCTTCGCCTATGAGGCGCTGGTCCGCGGCGTCGACGGATCGGGCGCGCTGGGCGTGCTGTCGCAGGTCACCGACGCGAACCGCTATGCCTTCGACCAGGCGTGCCGCGTCAAGGCGATCGAGACCGCGATGGCGGCCGGGCTGATGAAGACCGACGCGCGGCTCTCGATCAACTTCCTGCCCAACGCGGTCTACTCTCCCGTCGCCTGCATCCAGCTGACGCTGCAGACCGCCCGCGGCGTGGCGATGCCGCTCGACCGGCTGATCTTCGAATTCACCGAGAACCAGTTGATCGCCGACCCGGACCATGTCGCGACGATCATCGAATCCTACAAGCAGATCGGCTTCAAGGTCGCGGTCGACGATTTCGGAGCGGGCCATTCGGGGCTGGACCTGTTCGCGCGCTTCGCGCCCGACGAAGTGAAGCTCGACATGGCACTGGTCCGCGGCATCGATCGCGAGCCGCGCCGGCAGGCGATCGTCCGCGCGATGGTGGGCATGTGCAACGAGCTCGACACGCTGCTGATCGCCGAGGGGATCGAGACGGCGGAAGAGGCGGCCGTGCTGCGTGGCCTGGGGGTGCGCTACCACCAAGGCTATTGGTATGCCCGGCCGGCGCTGGGCGCGCTCCCAGGGATTAGCCTGGGGGCCTAGTGCTCCCGCAACTTGGCCTATAGAGGAACGGTGACGCCCGCACCGGGCCCCATTTTCTGCAGGCAGGATCCATGACCGTCCTCATCAAGGAAGCCGATCTGATCGAGAGCGTCGCCGACGCGCTCCAGTACATCTCCTACTACCACCCGATGGATTATATCCGCGCGCTGGGCGACGCCTATGAAGCCGAGCAAGGCCCCGCCGCCAAGGACGCCATCGCCCAGATCCTGACCAACAGCCGGATGTGCGCCGAAGGGCATCGCCCGATCTGCCAGGATACCGGCATCGTCACCGTCTTCATCCAGTGGGGCCAAAAGTGCGTGCTGGACAGCGAGCGCTCGCTGCAGGACGTGGTCGATGAAGGTGTCCGCCGCGCCTATCTCCACCCCGAGAACCGCCTGCGCGCCTCGATCCTGCGTGATCCCGCGTTCAGCCGCGTCAATACCAAAGACAATACCCCTTGCGTGCTCAACGTCGAGATGGTCCCCGGCGACCATGTCCATGTCGAGCTGGCGGCCAAGGGCGGCGGCTCCGAGAACAAGTCCAAGTTCGCGATGCTGAACCCGAGCGACTCCATCGTCGACTGGGTGCTAGAGATGGTCCCGAAGATGGGCGCCGGCTGGTGCCCGCCGGGCATGCTCGGCATCGGCATCGGCGGCACCGCCGAGAAGGCGGTAACGCTCGCCAAAAAGTCGCTGATGGGTGATATCGACATGGCCCAGCTCAAGCAGCGCGGGCCCCAGAACGATATCGAGCGGCTCCGCATCGAGATCTTCGACAAGGTCAACGCGCTCGGCATCGGCGCGCAGGGCCTGGGCGGCCTGGCGACAATCCTCGACGTGAAGATCCTCGATTATCCTACCCATGCCGCGTCCAAGCCGATCGCGATGATCCCCAACTGCGCCGCCACCCGCCACGCGCATTTCAGCCTCGATGGCAGCGGCCCGGTCTATCTCGACCCGCCGAGCCTCGACGAATGGCCCAAGGTGGAATGGACGCCTTCGAAGGAATCGATTCGCGTCGATCTCGACACGCTCACGCCGGAAGTGGTGGCGAGCTGGAAGCCGGGCGACCGGCTGCTGCTCAACGGCAAGATGCTCACCGGCCGTGACGCCGCGCACAAGCGCATCCAGGACATGCTCAGCCGCGGCGAGGAACTGCCGGTCGATTTCAAGGGCCGGGTGATCTATTATGTCGGCCCGGTCGATCCGGTACGCGACGAAGTGGTCGGCCCCGCCGGCCCCACCACCGCGACGCGGATGGACAAGTTCACCGAGATGATGCTCGCCCAGACCGGGCTGATCGCGATGGTCGGCAAGGCCGAGCGTGGTCCGGTGGCGATCGAGGCGATCCGCAACCACAAGGCTGCCTATCTGATGGCGGTGGGCGGTGCGGCCTATCTCGTCGCCCGCGCGATCAAGGGCGCGCGCGTCGTCGGCTTCGAGGATCTCGGCATGGAGGCGATCTACGAGTTCGACGTGAAGGACATGCCGGTGACGGTCGCCGTGGATGCGACGGGCGAGAGCGTCCACCACACCGGCCCGCTGGTGTGGCGCGAGAAGATCGCCAAGGAACGCCTGCTCCAGCAGGCCTGAGGCCATGGGCACGCCGGACGAGACGCCGTGGCGCCGCCGGGCGCGAATCACGCTGGCTTGCCTCTATCTGCTGGCGGGCGTGCTGCACCTGCTGGTGCCGCGCCCGTTCCTGCACATCACGCCGGCTTGGGTACCCTACCCCGCGCTGGTGATCGCGGGCACCGGGCTCTGCGAGATCGCGGGGGCGCTGGCGCTGCTGACCGTGCGGCTGCGCAAGCTCGCGGGCGTGATGCTGGCCCTCTACGCGCTGTGCGTGTTCCCGGCGAACCTCCAGCACGCGGTGCAAGACCTTTCGACCGGCACCGGGCTGGGATGGGCCTATCATGCACCGCGGCTGTTCCTGCAGCCGCTCCTCTGCTGGTGGGCGCTCTGGGCAGGCGGATGGATGCCCCGAAAGAGCTGAACCGCGCCGCCAAGCGTGGCCAATCGCGGCGGCCCTAGGTTACAGGAAATCTTCCAGAACCAACCGCACCTCGCGACGAACGCCGGCACGCTCGACATTCAGCATGATCTCGGTCCCCGCCGCGTCGGAAAATTGCCGAAGCAGCGAGTCGAAATCGGCACCGATCAGTCGATCGCCGGCCGCCAGTCCCGCTTTTACCGCCGGGCTGCCGGCCCCGACCACGCCGATCGTTACCGCCGACCCGGCGCGATCGATCCACAGCCCGGCACGATTATAGGATTGTGGTTCGGGCGCGCGCGCGTTGCGCTTCAGAAACACCGTCTTCTCGCTGGCGTTGGTCGCGATGTTGAACAGCCGCAGCACCGGCAGCCCGATCACGCCGTTCGGAAAGGCGCCCCAGTCCGGTTCGTTGACGAGCGTTACCAGCACATCTTCGACCGTCGCATTCGCCAGCCGCAAGGACGTACGCACCAGGCGCCCCTTCCCCTCCGGCGCGGTCGGCGCCCATCGCGGCGCATCCCACAAGCCCGCGGCCTCCGCCGCCTTGCGATAGACCCGCATCCTGCTGGGCATGCCGGTGTCGAGCCCGAAGCGGAACGGCCTGCCGCCCAAGGTAGCGTCGGCCGCAAGGAAGGCGGAGCCGTTGGCGTTGCCGTATTTGAAGATACCGTCAGGATAGCGGGCCCAGCCCGTTCGGTCCGGCGGGCCATCGCGATAGATCCGCCACTCTCCGGCATCGAAATCGAGTTCGCAGTTCCCGGCAGTGAGCGCACCGGCCGCGATCGATCCGACTGCGCCGTCGAGGAAACGCACATTGTCCACCCCAGCGATCGTGGAGACGGGCTGTCGCACCTGGTTCGCGAAGGTGAGATCGGGCACCACGAAGATGGGGTATTGCTTGTGCCCCTGCAGCAGGTTCAGCCGGGCGGTTCCGAGCTGTTTCAGCTGCAGTTGCCGCGCCAGTTCCAACCGGATGAGACCGATCGTTCCACCGGTATCCAGCACCAGCCGAAAGGTCCCCGGGAAGCGATCGTGCACGCCACCAGGACGCGCTTGTCGGTGACCTCGATCGGAATGCGATAGGGAGGCGATGCAGCCCTCGCACCTTGCGATGCCAGCCCGGCTGCCGCCCCCGACACGAAAAACCGACGGTCCATCAACATATCCGGACTCCTGTCGAGAACGACGGGCCGAAGGTCGCAGGCGTCGGCACTAATGTCCAGATTGCATTCAACAATAACCGATTGCGCGGCGCCAGCAGGATCCGCGCCGTTGCTATCCGCCGAGCGCATCCGCGAGATGGCAGTTCTTGCCCGGCGTCAGTTCCTCGACGCGGTCGACCTGCAGGATCGAGCCGCCATCCTTCCCCTCGACATAGCGCCCGATCACCTCACCAAAGGCGGGCAGCCTCGCCTTGCGGAGCGCGTCCAGCACATGCCCGCCCGGCGCATCGACGAGCGCATAGCGGTTCTCGGCGAGGTCGCAGCGCCGCAGGATGAGGGCGGTGCCGTCCAGCTCCACCGTGCCGATGAAGACGTCGGCGCCTTCCTGCACCGGCATCGCACCAGCGGCGAGCGCGATCAGCATGCCGATCACAGCGGATTGCCGTCCTTGTCGAGCATGTCGATCCTGTACGAGCAGCCGTACAGCGTCTTGCCCGGGTGCGTCGCGACGTTGGACACATTCAAGGCGATCCGGGTGCGCGCGCGGAAATGGTCGCCATCGGGCGGATCGGTCACGTCGCTGATCACGCGCTCGCCGATGAACTTGCGGAACTTGATCTCCGCTTCCGCCTGCGCCCGCGTCAGCTTGCCCGAGGCGACCAGCGTATCGATGAGCCCTTCGATGGGCATGCCGTTCTCGATCTTCTCCTTGCGCGCAACGGCTGCCGGATCGGGCTCGTCGAGGATCGCCAGCATGCCGGTGGAGGTGAAGGCGACACGGCGCGTGCTGTATTCACCTGCCACGACGATCGGGGCGGGCAGATCATATTCCTTGAGCAGGAAGTTGCTCGACTTCACCGGCTTCCACCCGAGCTTGGCGGCAATCTTGTCGTCACCGGCCACGGCCATGGCGAAGCCGTTATAGGTCGGCACGTCGAGGCGGCAGGCAATCGCGTCGCGCAGGTCGATCTTGGCGGGGTCGACATCGTCGTCCTGCGCCGGGGCGGCGAGGGCGGATGCCGGCAGCAGCGCGGCGAGCAAGGCGATGCGGAAGGACGGGATCTTCATGCCGGCCGGTTATTACGCTGCCGACGAGGCGACAATCGTTTCGCGCCGAAGCGATGCGCCGGCAGGATATCCTATTCGGGCAGGAGACGCACCCGGCGCTTGCCCCAATAGCTGAGGTCTATCGAGAAATGCACCGGCGCGCTCTTGTGGGTGAGGATCATCTGGTCGCCGCGGCCGCCTTCGCCGGTATAGCTGAACGCCCAGCCCTGCTTCTTCAGCGCTTCGCCGACCTTGAGCACCGCCGACTGGTCGCGATCATCCCACAGGGTGATCTGGCGGAAGCCGCTCGCGCCGCCAGCGCCGGTGAGGTCCAGCGCCGCCTCGTACGGGCCCTCGCCCAGCAGCATCACGCCCGAGCGGCGGCAGCGCACATGGTAGCCGTCTATCTCCAGGCAATTGTCGAAGCCGGCGCGCTTGGCATCCGCAAGGCTGCCGCTTACCGGCAGGCCCGCATAGGCGAGCGAGGGCGGCGGCGGTGCCGACGGATCAGCGCTACACGCGGCGATCAGCAGCGCCGCAACCGCGGCTCCTGCGCGTACCGCGCGGCGATGATGAGTATCCAGCGCCCACATGCACCTGTCCCCCTTCGGGAAGCCTAGGCGGCTGTCGGCTCGGGCGCAAACGCCCGCAGAAAGAGATCGACGATATAATCGGTCTCCTCTTCCATCTCGGCGTCGCTGAACTGGTGCCCCAGCATGGCCCGCTGCTGCGAGCCCATGCACAGGCTGGTCAGCGCGAACGCCGCCTTGAGCGGATCGGACTTGCGAAGCTGGCCCTTGTGCATCGCATCTTCGAGATGCGCCGCAACGAGTTCTCGGGTGCGCTGCGGCCCACGGCGGAAGAAGATCTCGCCCATTTCCGGCGAGCGCTCGACCTCGGCGTGGATTACCCGGTGCAGCCGGATCGCATCCGTCGACGTCACCTTGCGCAACAGGCTGCGGATGAACGCGCACAACGTGGCCTTCAGATTGTCCGAGGGCACCAGCAGCTGCATCACCTGCTCGCGATACTCGCGGGTCACCGCATCCAGGCACGCGTCGAACAGTTCTTCCTTGGACGCGAAATAGCTCCACAACGTGCCCTTGGAGCCGCCCAGCTCCGCCGCGATCGCCGACATGGAAACGCCGGCATAGCCTTGCTCCATGAAGTGGCGCTTGGCGATGGCGAGGATGGCGGCACGCCGATCCTGCTTCCGCGCCTCGCGCTTGCCGAGGCATTTGGGGGTTACGATTTCCATAACCGTACTATAGAGTACGATTTTCTATTGACAAGGGCGGAACCGCTCTCCATCTGGAACTCGTACCCAATAGTACGGTTTTTCCAGACCATGATGAGTCGTTTCCCAACAAGGCCCTTGTTGCTGTCCGCTGCTGCCGCTTCGGCGCTGGCCGCGTGCGCGCCGGTGCCGAATCTCGGCGCTCGCCCGGAAGTGCGCGCGGCGGACAGCTATGCCGCCAGCCAGTCGCTTGCCGGTGCCGCGCAGACGCAGGCGCAATGGCCTGTCACCAACTGGTGGACCGCCTATAACGATCCGCAGCTCAACGCATTGATGGACGAGGCCCTCCGCGGCGCGCCCAATCTCGCGGCAGCCGCCGCCCGGCTGCGCTCGGCCCAGGCCTATGCCGTCCAGGTCGGCGCCGCCCGCCTGCCGCGCGTCGATGCCTCCGCCTCGGCCGCGGCCAACCAGATCAACGTCGGCGACGGCCTGCCGATCGAGATCGGCTCGAACGTCCAGACGATTGGCTACGGCACGCTGAACCTCGCCTTCGACCTCGACCTCTGGGGCAAGAACCGCGCCCAGCTCGCCGCCGCCACCTCGGAGGCGGAGGCCGCGCGGCTCGAACTGGAACAGGCGCGGCTCGCGCTTTCGACCAACATCGCCGCCGCCTATGCCGATCTCGCCCGCCTCGCGGCCGATCGCCGGGTGCAGGAGCGCGCGCTGGAGGTCCGCCTTGCGACGCAGAAGCTGGTCACGGACCGCGTGACCAACGGCCTCGAGACGCGCGCCGAAGAGAAGCAGGCGGCCTCGGCCGTTCCCGCCGCCCGCGCGCAGCTTGCCGCGATCGACGAGGATATCGGCCTCACCCGCAACCGCATCGCTGCGCTGCTCGGCCAGGGTCCCGATCGCGGCCTGAGCATCGCCCTGCCCGCGGCACCGACCGAGGCGCGCGGCATCCCGGCCGACGTGACGACCGATCTGATCGGACGCCGCCCCGATATTGCCGCCGCCCGCGCACGCGTCGAAGCCGCCGCCAGCCGGATCAAGGCCGCCCGCGCCGACTTCTACCCGTCGATCCGCTTGAGCGCATTGGCAGGCTATGGCGCGCTCGGCCTTGACAACCTTGTCAAAGGCAATGGCGCCTCGGTGTTCCAGGCCGGCCCCGCGATCAGCCTGCCGATCTTCCACGGCGGCGAGCTGCGTGGCCAATATGCCCGCGCCCGCGCCACCTATGACGAGGCGGTCGCCAATTACGACAACAGCGTCACCACCGCCTATCATGACGTGGCGGACGCAGTGACCAGCCAGAAGGCGCTGGCCACGCGCTTGGCCCAGAGCCGGCAGGCGCTGGATGATTCCGAACAGGCCTATTCGATCGCGCAGCAACGCTATCAAGGCGGGCTGTCGCGCTTTCTCGATGTTCTGACCGCCGAGGAGAGGGTGTTGCAGAACCGCCAGATCGTTGCCGAACTGGAGGCGCGCGCGTTCACGCTCGACGTCCAGCTCGTCCGCGCGCTCGGCGGAGGCTTTTCCACCAACAACGCGGCCGCCGCCGCCGCTTCCGAGGTCAAGACCCATGGCTGATGCAGAACCCGCCATCCATTCCGCGCGCGGCGACGCCGCCGAACGCAACGAGCCCTCGCAGGCGCCCGCCAGCACGGACATGGACGCCGGCCGTCGCAAGAACCTGCGCAAGCGGCTGATGCTCGGCATCGGCGGCCTCGTGCTGGTCGCCGGGCTGGGCTATGGCGCCTATTACATGGTTGTCGGCAGCCATTATGTGAGCACCGACAACGCCTATGTCGGTGCCGACAGTGCCAGCATCACCCCGATGACCGGCGGCCAGGTGCTGCGCGTCGCCGTTTCCGACACCCAGTCGGTGAAGAAGGGCGACGTGCTCGTCCAGATCGACGACAGCGACGCGAAGATCGCGCTGGCACAGGCGGAGGCGGACCTCGCCCGCGCCACCCGCCAGTTCGGCCAGACCTCGGCGACCAGCGAAGCGCTGGCCGCGCAGGTCCAGGCTCGCCAGGCGGACATCGCCCGCGCCCGCGCGCAGGTTACCGCTGCGCAGGCCGATTTCGAAAAGGCCCGTATCGATCTGTCCCGCCGTCAGAAGCTCGCGCCCAACGGCGCCGTTTCGGGCGAGGAGCTGACGTCGGCGACCAACGCCTTTGCTGCGGCACGCGCCAATCTCGAACTGGCCAAGGCCGGTCTCGCCCAGGCGACCTCGACCCGCGTGGCGGCCAGCGGGCAGCTGGCGGCGAACCAGGCGCTGGTCAACGGCGCCACCGCGACGACCGCGCCGGAAGTGCTTGCCGCGCGTGCCAAGGTCGATCAGGCCAAGCTCGATCTCGCCCGCACCACGATCCGCGCGCCGTTCGACGGCGTGGTCACGCGGCGCAACGTCCAGGTCGGCCAGCGCGTCGCGCCGGGCGCCCAGCTGATGCTGATCGTCCCGCTCAACCAGCTCTATGTCGACGCCAACTTCAAGGAAGGCCAGCTGACCCGCGTGAAGGTCGGCCAACCGGTCGAGCTGAAGTCGGACCTGTATGGCGGCGACGTGAAGTATCACGGGCGCGTGATCGGCTTCTCGGGCGGCACCGGCTCGTCCTTCGCGCTGATCCCGGCGCAGAATGCAACCGGCAACTGGATCAAGGTGGTCCAGCGCCTGCCGGTGCGCGTGGCGCTCGATCCGAAGGAGCTGCAGCAGCATCCGCTCCGCGTCGGCCTGTCGATGGATGCCGAGATCGATACCTCGGCCAAGTAAGGATTGCCTGCCATGAGCGGCCAGATGCAGCGCGGGGGCTTCCTGGAGGGGCCCTCGCTGATCCTCGCCGGCGTGGTGCTGGCGTTGACCAACTTCATGGTGGTGCTCGACACCACCATCGCCAATGTCTCGGTGCCGCACATCGCCGGCAGCCTGGGCATTTCGTCGAGCCAGGGTACCTGGATCATCACCTCCTATGCGGTGGCGGAGGCAGTGTGCGTGCCGCTGACCGGCTGGCTCGCCGGCCGGTTCGGCGTCGTGCGCGTGTTCATCCTCGGCGTGATCGGCTTCGGCATCTTCTCGGTGCTGTGCGGCATGTCGACGACGCTCGGCATGCTGGTCGCCTGCCGTATCGGCCAGGGGCTGTGCGGCGGACCGCTGATGCCGCTCACCCAGACGCTGCTGCTGCGCATCTTCAAGCCCGAACAGCACGCCCAGGCGATGGGTTTGTGGGCGATGACCACGGTCGTCGCGCCGATCCTCGGGCCGATCGCGGGCGGCACGATCAGCGACAATTGGTCGTGGCACTGGATCTTCTTCATCAATATTCCCGTCGCCGCGCTCTGCGCCTTCGGGGCGATGCGGCTGCTCACCAAGGCCGAGACTCCGACGCAGAAGCTCAGCGTCGACAAGGGCGGGCTGGCACTGCTGGTGCTGTGGATCGGCGCGCTGCAGATCATGCTCGATCTCGGCCGCGAGCATGACTGGTTCAACGACCCGACGATCGTCTGGCTGGGCGTGGTCGCCGCGATCGGCTTCCTCGTCTTCCTCGCCTGGGAGATCACCGCGAAGGATCCCGTTGTCGACCTGCGGGTGTTCCGCCATCGCGGCTTCACGGTGTCGGTGCTGTCGCTATCCTTTGCCTTCGCCACCTTCTTCGCCTCGGCCGTGATCATCCCGCAATGGCTCCAGTCGAGCCAGGGCTACACCGCTACCTATGCGGGCTATGCCACGGCCTTCTCCGGCGTGGCGGCGGTGTTCATGTCCCCCGTGGTCGCCAAGCTCTCGAACAAGGTCGATCCTCGGCTGCTGGTGTCGTTCGGCATTCTCTGGCTGGGGATTTCCGCGCTGATCCGCGTCTATTGGAACAGCCAGGCCGGGTTCTGGACCTTCGCCTTCCCGCAGTTCCTGCAGGGCTTCGGCATGCCCTTCTTCTTCATTCCGCTGACCACGCTGGCGCTGGGTTCGGTTCGGCCGGAGGAGACCGCCTCGGCAGCGGGCGTGATGAGCTTCCTGCGGACGATGGCGGGTGCGATCGGCACGTCGGTATCGACGAGCATCTGGGACGACAGCTCGCGCATCGCCCGCAGCGAAATCGTCTCGCGGCTGAACACCGAGCCGACGATGAACGCGCTGACGGCGCAGGGCTTTTCGATCGGCCAGGTGCGCGCCGCCGTGGAGCGGATCGTCAACCAGGAGAGCCTGACCCTGGCGACCACCCATGTGTTCCTGCTGTCGGCGATCATCTTCGTCTTCGCGGCCGGGATCATCTGGTTCACCCCGCGCCCGCGCGGCAAGGTGGATACCAGCGCCGCGCACTAGAGCTTTGCCTGACGGTAGAGACGGATAGCCCGTTCCAGCGATGGAGCGGGCTATGTGTCGTATATGCGTCAGAAAGGTTACGACATACGTCATTCGCGCATTGACACCGTGCGCCCCGGGGATAGCATCCTGAGTGCAAGAAAGAAAATACCAGGGGTCGGATGTCCGAATCGGTGCTTTGATCAAGAACAGGGCGATCAAATGACCGACTATCGATTTCCAGCTGGCGCTTCGGCGCCGTGCGTGCAGATGGCACTGCGGAGAGAGTCACGGCTTCGTGTCTCGGACAGCTTGCCTCCTATCGAGTAATTCGAACGACGCTCCACCAGGATCATAGGCGATCCGGGTTCATCGGCGGCGCTCGACGCGATGTGCTTAGGTCGACAGCGGCGATGATTTCCCCCTGTCTTCCTATTTTTTGGTCCGGCGGCTTGCGCGGGCCCAGTTCGAACCTGTGTAGACGTAACGACGCCGCGCTCCCCCACCGGAGCACGGGACGAGGACGTGCGGCCGCGCCTCTAGGGGATGCCGCAACTGCGTACCCAATGCCGGCACTGCCGATCCCGTTCGCGAAACCGCGCTTTCGGGAAGGGACCGTCATGCCCTCATCGGGGCCGACCAACGAGAACGAGAAAGAAGAACAGACCGCAACGAGGAACGAACGACAACCATCAGCCTTCGGGGGGCACGATCGAATGCAATTTCGCGAAACGGCATCGTTCACGGTTCTGGCCATCACTCTGGCGCTCGCCGCCACACCGGCCTTCGCGCAGGACAGCGCGGCCCCGGCCCCGCAAGGGGACGACATCATCGTCACCGGCACCCGCGTCACCGGCCTGCGCGCCGCGGACAGCCCCGCGCCGATCCAGTTGCTGAGCGCGGCGGACCTCTCCCGCACCGGCCAGCCGGACCTGATCCAGGCGCTCGCCCAGAACCTGCCGAGCGTGCAGGCCCAGGCGTTCGGCAGCGACCTCCAGGCGCACAACCTGCAGATGAAGCTGCGCGGCCTTAGCCCCAACCACACGCTGATCCTGCTCAACGGCAAGCGCCGCCACGGCACCGCCAATGTCTCGGTCGCCGGCGGCCCCTATGGCGGCAGCGCCGCGCCCGACATCAGCTTCATCCTGCCGGACTCGATCGACCATATCGAAGTGCTGCAGGACGGCGCGGCGGCGCAATACGGCACCGATGCGATCGCGGGCGTGATCAACATCATCCAGAAGAAGGCCGATCACGGCGGCGTGATCGACGTCACCGGCGGCCGCTATTACGACCAGGGCGGCAAGACCTATGCCTTCTCCGGCAATGTCGGCTTCGCGCCGATCGAGAATGCCTATGTGAACATCACCGCCGAGAAGAAGCACAAGGGCTTCAGCTTCCGCGGCGACGTCAACCCGCAGGTCTATGGCAACAACGCCAACGCCACCAAATATCTGACGCTGTATCCCGGCATCAAGAACCTGCCCTATTACCCCTACACCAACCGCATCCTCGGCGACCCGGAAGTCGATCAGACTTCGGTGATGGTCAATGCCGGCTATGATTTCGGCGGGTTCGAATTCTACACCTTCGGCAGCTACGGCCACAAGAACGCCCGCGCCTATGAGAATGTGCGCACGCCGGACGTAGTCACCAGCAAGGCGGGCACGCCCTTCTACCCGAACGGCTTCCAGCCGCTCGAGGCGATCTCCGAGACCGACTATGCCGTCACCGGCGGCTTCCGGGGCAGCATCGGCGCCACCACCTTCGACATCGCCTCCACCTATGGCGACGATTTCGTCGGCGTCTATGTCCAGAACTCGGCCAATGCCGCGCTCTACAAGGACACCGGCTTCACGCCCACCGAGTTCCACAATGGCGACTTCAAGGCCAGCCAGTGGACGAGCACGCTCGATCTCACCCACCCCTTCGACATCGGCCTGGCCGAGCCGCTCAACGTCGCCGGCGGCCTCGAATATCGCCGCGAGACCTATGGCATCGTCTCGGGCGATCCGGCCTCCTATTACGGCTCCGGCGCCCAGTCCTTCTTCGGCTACAGCCCGAACGATGCCGGCAACCACAACCGCACCAACTTCTCGCAATATCTCGATATCAGCGTGAAGCCGGTCGAGGCCTGGCTGGTCGACGGCGCGGTCCGCCACGAACATTACAGCGACTTCGGCGACACCACCGTCTTCAAGCTGACCAGCCGCTACGACATCACCAAGGCGATCGCGATCCGCGGCACCGTCTCCACCGGCTTCCGCGCGCCGACGCTGGCCGAGGGCTTCTATTCGGGCATCAATGTCGGCCCGAACAGCGTCTCGGGCGTGCTGCCGGCCAACTCGCCGGGTGCCAAGGCGCTGGGCTTTGGCGGCCTCAAGCCGGAGAAGTCGACCAACTTCAGCGCCGGCTTCGTCTTCACCCCCAGCCCGCACATCAACGTCACGCTCGACGCCTATTGGATCGAGATCCGCGACCGCATCCTGATCTCGAGCACCTTCTACGGCTTCAACGGCAAATATTGCCCGCAGGGCTATGCCGGATCCAACAAGGCGAACTGCGTCGTCTACAACGCCGATACGTTCAACACCTACAACCAGCAGTCGGTCTACAACGCCGTCGCCACCGCGCTGGGCGGCACCATCCCCAGCTATGTGCTCACCGACGTGAACGGCGAGCGCAACATCGACGGTACCGTCTCGGTCCAGACCTTCGTCAACGGCGCCAAGATGCGCACCCGCGGCATCGACTTCGTCGCCAGCTACGACATGAGCAGCCCGATCGGGAAGGTGAACTGGACGCTGTCGGCCAATTATAACGACAACAAGGTGAAGAACATCGCCGCCCTGCCCTCGGCGCTCTACGTCAACAAGGCCAATCCGGCGCTGTCGGCGCTGATCAACAATTATTCGATCATCGAGCTGGAGAACAGCACGCCGAAGTTCCGGGCGACGCTGGGCGCCTTCTGGGAATCGGGCCGGTTCAGCCTCAACTTCCGCGAGAGCTACTACTCCAAGGTTTATGCGCTGGAGTCGACGCCGGGCAACAGCCCGCTCAAGGGCGCCGATCTCCAGGTGCCGGTCAACGCCGCCTTCATCACCGATCTCGAAGGCAGCGTGAAGATCACCGAAGGCCTCAAGCTGTCGGTCGGCGCGAACAACCTGTTCAACCATTATCCGACCGAGCGCTCGTTCGAGAATATCCGCTCGGCGCAGCTAGCCGCCGGTTCGCGTGGTTACTCGTCGAACCTCTATCCCACGATTTCGCCCTACGGGATCAACGGCGGTTATTATTACGGCCGGATCAGCCTGAAATTCTGAAGCTTTGCCGGCCGGGGGCGCGTGCCCTCGGCCGGCCCTGTCGCGTGCAAGAACATAACTCGGGAGTGATGTCCTTTGCTTACCTCTTCCATGGACTGGCTGATCCCCCTTCTGGGCCTGCTGGTCGCCGGGCTCGCTGCCGGTTTCGCCGGCGGCGTGTTCGGCATTGGCGGCGGCTTCGTCGTCGTCCCCGCGCTGCTGCTGATGCTGCCGCTGCTCGGCGGCGAGCATAGCCAATATGCCCATGTCGCCATCGGTACCTCCGCGGCGACGATCATCATCACCTCGATCCGATCGGTGCTCAGCCACCACAAGCGCGGCTCGGTCGACTTCGAGATCCTCAAGACCTGGGCGCCCTGGGTGGTGCTGGGCGACGGCATCGGCGTGCTGCTCGCCAGCCATGTCGACGGCCGGGTGCTGACCATGGTGTTCGCCACCGGCGTGCTGCTGATGTCGATCAACTTCCTGGTGCCCAAGCTCGGCAACCGGGTGATCAGCGACCAGATGCCGGGGGGCGTCACCCGCGTCGCCATCGCCGGGGGGCTGGGCACCTTCTCGTCGCTGCTCGGCATCGGCGGCGGCACAATCGCGATCATGGTGATGACCTTGTGCGGCCGCTCGATCCACCGCGCGGTAGGCACCGCCAGCGGCATCGGCACGCTGATCGCCATTCCCAGCGCGATCGGCTTTGCGCTGATCGGCATGCATGAACCCGGGCTGCCCTGGGGCTCGCTCGGCTTCGTCAACCTGCCGGCGACCCTCGCCATCGCCTCGATGTCGATGCTCACCGCCCCGCTCGGGGTCGCAGCTGCCCACGCCTTACAACCAGCCATGCTGAAACGGGTATTCGGCATTTACCTCATCGTCATCGCGCTGGTGATGTTCCACAACGCGCTGAAGTTCTGACGCGCGTCTCGATCGAAACAGGGAGACCCTCGACATGACCATGTTCGAAACGCTCAAGAAGCCCGAAATTACCGAGGACCTGCGCGGTCGCGGCTATTCGCGCCGTGACATGGGGCGGATCGCCGCACTGCTCGGCGGCACCGTCGCGCTGGGCCGCGCCGCGCCCGCCTTCGCCCAGCAATCGGCCAAGGCGGTGATCGGTGCGGTGCGCATCGGCTCCAACGAATGCTGGACCGGCCCCCTGCCCGCCGGTGCGGCAGCGGCGATGAAGATCGTCACCGAAGGCAATCGCTACGAGCCCAATGGCGAGCACGAGCAGCTGTTCGCCGCCGTCTCGGCGGTCGAGGGCCTGCCCGCCACGCATATCAAGGCCTGGCCGGGTTCGAGCGACCCGCTCAACCGCGCCGCGGTCACCTTCGCCTCGCCGACGCGCGGCATCGTCACCGCCGATCCGACCTATGAGCAGATCTGGCGCACCGCCGCCTGGATCGGCGCCAAGGTGACCAAGGCCCCACTCGGCCCGCAGTACCAGCACGACGTCAAGGCGATGCTGGCCGCCGATCCGAACGCCGGGCTCTATTATGTCTGCTCGCCCAACAACCCGACCGGCACGCTTACCCCGATCGCCGACATCCTGTGGCTGGCCGAGAACAAGCCCAAGGATGCGGTGCTGATCGTCGACGAGGCCTATATCCACTTCGCCGACGCGCCCAACGCCGCCAAGCTCGTGGCGAGCCGCGACGACGTGCTGGTGATGCGCACCTTCTCCAAGCTGTTCGGCATGGCCGGCATGCGGCTGGGCCTCACCTTCGCGTCACCGGCGCTGCACGACAAGATGATGCGCTATGACGGCTTCCAGGTGACCAACATGCTGCCGATGACCGCGGTCGCCTGCGGCACCGCCTCGATCCCGCTCGCCAGCGAGATCAAGGCGAGGCGCGACGAGATGATCGCGGTGCGCGAGAAGACCATCGAGCATCTCCAGAGCCGTGGCCTGAAGGTGCTGCCGGGCAGCCATGCCAACATGTTCATGACGGAGTGGAAGGGCCGCGCGCCCAAGGAGATGATGGCGGCGCTGCTCGCCCAGAACGTCCAGATCGGCCGCTCCTGGACCGCCTATCCGGCGATGTCGCGGGTCACCGTCGGCTCGGCGGCGGACATGGAGAAGTTCCGGATCGCCGTCGACAAGGTGCTGATGGCCTGAGGTTTGCGGTGCCTGGCCCGCGTCGCCTTCCGGGGCGGCGCGGGTCCGTTTTCTCAGCCCTGCGGGACGATCGGCAGCATCGCTTCGAAGCGGGCGCCACCCTTGCCCGCGAGCAGCGTCAGGTCGCCGCCATGGGCGAGCAGGATCTGCCGGGCAAGCGCCAGCCCCACCCCGCTGCCCTGCGGCTTGGTGGTGAAGAACGGGCGGAAGATCGCCGTGCGGTCCGCCTCAGCGACGCCCGGACCATTGTCCCAGACCTCCCAATAGGCGGCGCGCTCGTCTCGCCACAGCGACAGGCCCACCTGCCCACTTTTCCCCTCGCCCACCGCCTCAGCGGCATTCTGGAGCAGCGCCCAGAGCGCGGCGCTCAACTGGTCCGCATCCCCTTGGAGGCGTACCGGCGCTGTCGCTTCGAAGGCCAGCGGCAGGCCCGGCCAGCGCGTGGCGAACAGGCGCGCCAGATCCTCCGCCCCCTCGCGCAGGTCGAGCGGCGCAAGGCGCGGCGCCGGCAGCCGCGCCAGCGAGCGATAGGCCTCGCCGAACCGCTGCAGCCCCTCGGCGCGCCGCGCGACGGTGCCCACCGCATCGCGGACCGCCGGGATCGAGGGTGCGGGCTCTTCCAGCATGTCCGCGGCGGTGCGGCTGAGCGAGGCGATCGGGGTGAGCGCATTGACGATCTCATGGCTCAGCACTTGGACGAGGTCGCGCAGCGTCGCCGCTTCGGCCGCCTTCAGCTCGGCGTCGATGTCGATCAGCGCGGCGAGTCGGCTCTGCGCGCCGCCGAGCGCGAACTCGCTGGTGGTGAGCGCATAGCTGCGCCCGCCGATCGCCACCGTGGCAGCGCGGCCCGCGGCATCGCCGATCGCCTCGATCAGCAGCGCCGGCGGATCGGCGACGAGGTCCGCCGCCCCGAACAGCCGCCGCGCCGCGCGGTTGATCGCGGTCAGCCGCCCTTCGCCGTCGAGCGTGACGATCGGTGCGGGGGAAAGATCGAGCAGCGCGGTCAGCCGTCGCTCGCGATGCGCGGGATCCGGCGCGGGCATGGGTGCCGCCACCGGCACCAGCTTGGGCCGCTGCGCCTCGACGATGCCAGTGACCAGCCCCCAGAGCGCCGCCAGCGCCGACACCAGCGCACTGGCATAGAGCCCTGCGCTCCACGCCAGCGCGAACGCGCCGCCCGCCAGCAGCAGCAACATGCCCCTCAGCAGTGCGGACCAGCCTCTTGAGGTCATGACCGCCTTCCCCTGCAAATCCCCCTCCCGCCTGCGGGAGGGGTTAGGGGAGGGTGTGTTAGGCGAGCAAAGGCGGACGTCGCAAACGCGCTGAAGCCTTCCATCCTGCATCTTCCAGCACCTCGCTCGGCTTTCCGCACACACCTTCCCCCTGCCCCTCCCGCAAGCGGGAGGGGAGAAAAGCGCGCGCCGCTTGCAAGATCCTGCACCTCAAAGCCCATATTTCGCCATCCGCCGGTAGAGCGCGGCGCGCGTCAGCCCCAATTCCGCTGCCGCGCGGCTGACGTTGAACGCATGTCGCTTGAGCGCCGCCGATACCAGCGCCGCTTCGGTTCGCCCCAGGTTGAGGTCCGCCTTGATAGCGCGCGGCTCGAGCGTGTCCTCGGGCAGGCTAAGTCCCAGTGCGGGGACATCGATCGCCTCCCCGCCGCCGAGCAGCACCGCGCGCTCGATCGCCTGGCGCAGGCCATGGACGCCATCGGGCCAGGAATCGGCCGCGATCGCTCGCGCTGCCTCGTCGGTCAGCGGGCGCAGCGGCTGAGCGTGGCGCCCGGCGTACAGGGCGCAGAAATGCCGCGCGAGCAGCAGCGCATCCCCCCCGCGCTCCGCGAGCGGCGGCAGGTCGATTTCCACCGTGTTGAGCCGGAAGCGAAGGTCGTCACTCAGCGCCGCGCGCGTCCCCGCCCGATCACGCCGGCTGGTGGCAAGCACGCGCAGCCCACCCAGGCGCCGCGCCAGCTCGGGCTGCAGCGTGGGCGCCAGCTGGTCCACCGCCTCGATCAGCAGCGTCGCGCCCGCGGCGGCGACGACCCGCGCCTCGATCATCGCCAGATCCGCGACCGCCGCATCCAGCGTGACCAGCGGCCGCTCGGCGCGCGCCGAGGCGCGGTGGAGCATCTGTGCCGCCAGCGTCTTTCCGCTTCCCGCGGGGCCGGTGAGCAATACCGCCGCATCGGTTGGCCCCACCCGCGCGATCAGCCCGCGTGCGGCCTCGATCGCGGGCGCCTCGCCAAGCAGCAGCAGCGCCTCCTCGCCCGTCGGTGCCGGGGCGGCCGCCAGCTTCGCCCGGCGCAGCGCCAGCGCCCGCTGGACGGTGGCGAGCAGCCGCTCGTTGCTCCAAGGCTTAATCACGAAGTCGCTCGCCCCGCCGCGCATCGCCTGCACCGCCACCGCGATCCCGCTATGGCCGGTGACCACCACCACAATCGCGTTGCGATCGGCCGCGACCAGCCGGTCGAGCATGCGAAACCCCTCCTCCCCTGAGGTGCGTCCGCGCGCGAAATTGAGGTCGAGCAGGATCGCGTCGACCTGCCCCTCCGCCAGCCGCACCCAGGCGGCATCGGGATCGGGCGCGCCGAGAACCCGCATGCCGCTTCGCTCCAGCAGCAGCGTCGCCGCGCGGACGATGTCGGGATCGTCGTCGATAACCAGGATGGTCGGCGATTCGGTAGGCACTGGCTTGACCGCTCCTGACACGTGTTCGGAATCGGACACTAGCTTGGACACTGTTCGCTCGAAGCGCCAGTCCTTTCCAAATACACCATCAATGTCAGTACTTTAGGCCCGTACGCTGGCGTACCGTACACTGGCCGCCATGGACGTTACGCCTCTTCATACCAACGGCGCCGGGATGGATCGACGGATCGAGCGCCCGCATGCGCGCCGCCGCAAGCTGGCGGTACGCATCGGCCTCGGCCTGGCCGTCGTCGCCGCGGCCGCCGCGCTCTGGTGGTTCCTGCCGAGCTCGGGCAGCCTCGCGGTGGATGCCGCGACGATCCGAATCGCGCCGGTCACCCGCGCCGCCTTTGCCGATTATGTGCCGCTGCGCGCGCAGGTCGCGCCGCTCCAGACCGTCTATGTCACCGCGATCAGCGGCGGGCAGGTGGAGGCGCTGATCGCCAGCGACGGCCAGTCGGTCGCCGCCGGCGCCCCGCTCGCCCGGCTTGCCAACCCCACCCTGGCGCTCGACGTCGCCAGTCGCTCGGCCAACATCGCTGGGCAGCTCAGTTCGATCAGCGGCCAGCGCCTGTCGATCCAGCAGAGCCGCGAGCAGACCGAGCGCGACATCGCCGCCGCCCGCAACGAACTTGCCAAGGCCGAGGCGCTGCTCCGCCAGAAGCAGATCCTGTTCGACAAGCAGATCGTCACCGCCGCTGCCGTCACCCCGCTGCGCGAGGAAGTGACCTACCAGCGCGCGCGCCTCACCGCCCTCACCCGCAGCGCCGCCGAGGCCGGCCGGATGCTTGCCGACCAGTCCTCGGGCGTCAACGCCACCGCCGGCGAGCTGCGCGAGAGCCTCGCCATGACCCGCGCCGGCCTCGCCGCGCTTATCGTGCGCGCCCCGGTCGCCGGGCGGCTGACCGCCTTCACGCTGCAGCCGGGCCAGATGATCAAGCCCGGCGACGCCGTTGGCCAGGTCGATTCCGAACGCGCCTGGAAGCTAACGGCGGATGTCGACCAATTCTATCTCGGCCGCGTCCATACCGGCCTCAGCGCCGTCGCCGATCTGGACGGGCGCAGCCTGCCGCTCACCGTCATCAAGGTCCTGCCACAAGTCACCGAAGGGCGATTTCGTGTAGAGCTAGGCTTCCGCGGCACCGCGCCCGCAGGGCTGAACCGCGGGCAGACGCTCGACGTGCGCCTCGTCCTCGGCGCCGATCGTCCCGCCGTGGTCGCGCCATCGGGCGGCTGGCTCGATGCGGGCGGCACCACCGCCTTCGTGCTGACAAGCGACAGCCGCGCCGTGCGCCGGGCAATCACCACCGGCCGCCGCAATCCCGATCAGGTCGAAGTGACCAGCGGCCTCTCCCCCGGCGACCGCATCGTCACCACGCCCCTCGGCACCTACGCCCCCTACCAGACCCTGCTCATTCACTAGGAGCCCGCCATGATCCAGCTCAACGCCATCCACCGCGCCTATCGCTCCGACGAAGTCGAGACGACCGCGCTCGCCGAGATCGACCTGACCGTGCAGGCGGGTGAATTCCTTGCGATCATGGGCCCCTCGGGCTGCGGCAAGTCGACGCTGCTCAACATCCTGGGCACGATCGACCGGCCGACCAGCGGCGCCTATCTGTTCGAGGGCGAGGACATCGCCAAAGTGCCCGAGGCACAGTTGGCCAGGCTCCGCCGCGACCGGCTGGGCTTCGTGTTCCAGAGCTTCAACCTCATCGACGAGCTGACCATCGCCGAGAATGTCGCGCTGGCGCTCGCCTATCGGTCGATGCCCGCGCGCGAGAAGCGCGAGCGGGTGGACGCGGCGATGGACCGGGTCGGCATCGCGCATCGCCGCAACCACCATCCGCACCAGCTCTCCGGCGGCCAGCAGCAGCGCGCCGCGATCGCCCGGGCGATCGTAAGCGAGCCGAAGCTGATCCTCGCCGACGAGCCGACCGGCAACCTCGACACGGAGAACGGCGCGCAGGTGATGGACATCCTCACCCGGCTGAACGCGGATGGCGCGACGATCGTGATGGTTACCCACTCGCCGGCGCATGCCGATATCGCCAAGCGCACGGTGCACATGCTCGACGGGCGGATCCTCTCCGCGGTGCGGCGGGCGGCGTGAAGCTCGACCGCGCGCTGACGGTGCTGGTGCTGCTGCTCCTCGCCGTCGCCCTGCTCCGCCATCTCTCCGCCACCCGCGAACCGGGAGTGACCCCATGACCTCCGCGCTGACCAGCTTCTACCGATCGCTGACCCGCCACAAATTGTTCGCCGCGCTGAACATCGGCGGACTCGCGCTCGGCATCGCGGTGTTCCTGGTGCTGAGCCTGTTCGTGCGGTTCGAGACCGGGTTCGATCGCTGGATCGCTGGCGCGGACCAGCTCTACATCATCCAGGAACACTACCACATGCCGGGCTATCCGGAGACGCCGAACCCCTACACCATGGGCAACGAGCTGCTCCAGCTGCGCGCGGACTATCCGCAGCTGCAGGGCACGCGGATCGCCCAGATGGACGCTACCGTCCGGCAGGGCACGGTGAATACCCGCGAAGCAATGGCCGCGGTCGATCCCAATTTCTTCCAGTTGCAACGCCTGCCCGTCGTGGCCGGCGACCCGACCCGGACGCTGGCCGATCCCGATGGGATCGTGATCACCCAGCGCGCCGCCACCAGCTATTTCGGCCAGCAATCGCCGATCGGCCGAACCCTTACCATCGTGGCCAATGGCACGCCCTATACCTACCGGGTGGGCGCGGTGATCGCCGACATGCGCAAGGACATGAGCTACACGTCGGAGCTGTTCGTACCGCTGGTCGCGCCCCGCTTCGCCAGCGAATGGTTCGACCATTGGGGCAGCACCTCGCTGGTGACCTTGCTGCGCTTTCCCGATCGCGCCGCGGCCCGCCAGTTCGAAGGCGAGCTGGCGGGCTTCGCGGATCGCCGCGTGTTCGGCGACAACCTCAAAAAGGGGCAATGGGAGCAGAGCCTGCGCCCGCTGGTCGACAACCACCTCTATGCGCCGTCCGATCGCGCCGTGGTCACGACGCTTGGTGCGGTCGGCGTGCTGACCCTGCTGATCGCGATCGTGAACTACATCAACCTCGCCACCGCACGCGCCGGGCTCCGTGCGCGGGAGGTGGCGGTACGCAAGGTGCTCGGCGGTACGCGTCGGGCGCTGACCCGCCAGTTCCTGACCGAAGCGATGCTGACCGTCATCCTGTCCGCGGTGATCGGGCTCGCGCTGGCTGAAATCGCGCTGCCGCTGATCAACACGCTGGGCGGCATGGCGCTCAGGATCGACTATCTGGGGGCCGACAGCGTGCTGCTGCTGCTCGTGCCGCTGGTGCTGGTGGTCGGCGCGGTGGCAGGCCTGTACCCGGCGGCGGTGCTGGCGGGCTTCCGCCCCGCCGCGGTGCTCGCAGCCGCCCGGGCGCCGGGTGGCGGCCGTGCCGGCGCACGGGTCCGCGCCGGGCTTGTCGTCGTTCAGTTCTCGATCGCGATCGCCTTCGCGATCGGTACGACGGTGATGCTCGCCCAGGCGGCGCACGTGCGCAACGCCGATCTCGGCTTCCGTCGCGACGGTCTCTATGTCGTGCGCTCGCTGAACAGCGGGTCGGTGCTGCCCGAGCAGAAGACCGCCCTGATGCGCGCCTTCGCGGCATTGCCCGGTGTCAGCGACGTCACCATGGCGCAGAACGCGCCGGGCGATCAGAGTCTCACCAATTTCTCGACGATGTACCAGCCGGGGATGCAGGGCATTCGTGCACCCTCGCTGATGGATGTGCGCGTCGGCGATCATTATTTCGATACCTTCGGCGCGCGATTGGTCGCTGGGCGCCTGTTCGACCGCTCGCGCCCCGCCGATGATCGGGCACTCCGCGCCGACGGCAGCACCGCGCCCTTCAACGTGGTGATCAATCGCATGGCGGCGGGCCTGCTCGGCTTCGCCAGCCCGCAGGCGGCGATCGGCAAGCAGATCGAAGGCGATGCCTCGATGACGATCATCGGCGTGATCGACGATCTGCGCTTCCTCGGCCCGCGCCGCACGATCAGCGGGACCTTCTATCGCCTGGACACCCGACCCCTGAACGATGCCTATATTACGATGCGGTATAGCGGCGACCCGCAGAAGATGGCCGACGCCGTCGAAGCCACGTGGAAGCGGATCGTGCCGACCGAGCCGTTCGGCGGCCGCACGATCGAGGAAAATCTTTACAAGGCCTATTATGAGGAGGACACGCGCCGCGGCCGCCTGTTCACCATGGGTGCGGTGCTGGCGATCGGGATCGGTTGCATCGGCCTGTACGGCCTCGCCGCCTTCGACACGACGCGGCGGATCAAGGAGATCGGCATCCGCAAGGCGCTCGGCGCCTCCACCCGCGACGTGCTCCAGCTGCTGGTCACCAAGTTCCTGCGGCCGGTGCTGCTCGCCAATCTGATCGCCTGGCCGCTGGCCTGGGTGGCGATGCAACGCTGGCTCTCCACCTTCGACGATCGGATCGGCCTGTCGCCGCTCTACTTCCTCCTCGCCTCCGCCGTCGCCGTGCTGATCGCGGTGGCCACCGTCATCGGCCAGTCCTGGCGCGTCGCCCGCGCCGAACCCGCCCGCGCGCTGCGCTACGAATAGGATCGCCCATGCATCGCCTCGCCTGGCTCGCCCTCTATCGATCGTTCACGCGGCACAAGCTGTTCACGCTCGTCAATATCGGCGGGCTGGCGCTGGGAATCGCCGTGTTCCTGATCCTCTATCTGTTCGTCCGGTACGAGACGAGCTTTGATCACGAGGTCCCCGGCTGGGATCGAACCTGGATCGTCGAGCGCAAGCTGCAATTCCCTGGTGCGAACCAGGTGAACATCCCGTCGCGGCGCGAGATGCTGGCGCAGTTGCAGGCCGAACATGCGGGTTTGCAGGGTGCGCGCTTGTTGCCGGGCGATGCTGCGCTCCAGCTGGGCACCGGCAGCACCCAGACGACCGTGGGCCAGGTCGACGCCAATTTCTTCCGGCTCTTCCCTTTCCCGGTCGTCGCCGGCGACCCGACGGCGACGCTGGCCACGCCGGACGGTGCCGTCATCACCGAACGGCTGGCGCAAACCTATCTGCCGGGCGGCTCGGCCGTCGGCCGGATGCTGAAGCTGACGCTCGGCGGCAAGCCGCGGCTGGTCCGCGTCGGCGCCGTGGTGCGGCTCAGCAAAGCGATGACCCAGCCCGGTGACATCTTCCTACGCCTGCCCGCCGACGCCGACCTGTTCGCCAAAGGCAGCCAGGGCCTGCAGACCCTGTTGCGCATCGATCCGGCCGAAGCAGGCGCCCTGCAGCAGCGGGTTGCGGGGTTCGACCAGCGGCATCCCGATCCCAGCTTCGCCAGCGCTCCCAAGGGCATTCGCGTCGAGACCGGCCTGATCCCGCTCGGCGCGCTGCACCTGCGGGCCGCCCGCGACCGGATCGTGGTCGCGACGCTGGGGCTCGTCGGGCTGCTCGCGCTGCTCGTCGCGATCGGCAATTATGTGAACCTCACGACCGCGCGCGCCGGCCTGCGCGCTCGCGAAGTGGCGATGCGCAAGACGCTCGGTGCGACCCGCGGCGCGCTGATCGGCCAGTTCCTTGCGGAGTCGATCGCCACGACTGCGCTGGCCGCTCTTCTGGGCTTGGCGGTGGTCGAAGTAGCGCTGCCGATGGTCAACGCGATCGGCGGCACGGACCTGCACCTGCGCTATTGGGGCAGCGGGACGATCTTGCCAGCGCTACTCGCCCTGATCCTCGGCGTCGGGCTCATCGCCGGCGCGTATCCCGCTTTCGTCCTTTCCCGCTTCCGCCCCGCCGCGGTGCTAGCGAGCGCGGGCGCGACCGGCGGCGGACGCAGCGGCCGGGTGCTGCGCGCGACGCTGGTGGTGCTGCAATTCGCCATCGCGATCGTGCTGATGATCGGTACCGGCGTACTGCTCGCCCAGGTGCACCACACTCAGACCGCCGACCTCGGCTTTCAGCGGCATGGGCTGGCGATGCTCTCCTCCTTCGGTGACCCGGGGCTCGACGCCGCACAGCGGCACGACATCGCGGCCGCCGTCGCGGCGCTGCCCGGCGTCACCGGGACGGCCCAATCCGCCATCGCGCCGGGGGGCGGCAGCTACGGCATCATGGAGGCGCAGCGCGAGGGCATCGGCGGCGACAAGGTATCGGTCATCCAGGCCGCAGTCGGGCCCGGCTTCTTCCAGCTCTACGGCGCGCATCTGCTCGCCGGGCGCTGGTTCGACCCTCGCGGCTTCGCGAGCGACGATGCGGCTGGCGGGAAGGTCCATGCTGTCCTGCTCAACCGCACCGCGATCGTCCGGCTCGGCTTCGCCAGCCCCGCCGCTGCCATCGGCAAGGCGGTGGTCGGAGGACAGGAACGGCAGACGATCATCGGCGTGATCGACGACCTGCGCCTGATGGGGCCGATCCAGCCGGTGGAAGCGCAGGCCTATGCGCTGCAGACCAGCGGCCTCCCGGCACCCGTGCTCAGCCTGCGCTACACTGGTGACGATACCCGCGCCCTGCTCGACAGGGTCGAGACGGTGTGGCGCCGCCACGCCTCGGCCGTACCGCTCAAGGTGCAGACCGTCGACCAGCAGCTCTACGAAACCTATATCCGCGCGGATCTGGAGCGCGCCCGCCTGTTCACCGCCGGTGCCGCGCTGGCGGTGCTGATCGGCTGTATCGGTCTCTACGGCCTTGCCGCCTTCGATACCGAGCGGCGGATCAAGGAGATCGGCATCCGCAAGGCGCTCGGCGCCTCGACCCGCGACGTGCTGCAGCTGCTGGTCGCCAGGTTCCTGCGGCCGGTGCTGATCGCCAACCTGATCGCTTGGCCGCTCGCCTGGGTGGCGATGCAGCGCTGGCTCGCCGGCTTCGACGACAGGATCGCGCTGACACCCTGGTATTTCCTGGGTGCCTCGGCGCTGGCGGTGGCCATCGCCGTACTGACCGTGCTCGGCCAGTCGTGGCGCGTGGCGCGCGCGGAGCCGGCGCGCGCGCTGCGCTACGAATAGCGCGTCGCAGGCGCCGTTTCAGGGGTGGATCATGTTCCGCGCATCATGCGCCGCACGGCAGCGTCATGGATGGCGGGCGTCAGGCGGCCGCGCGCCAGCGTCGTTCACGGCACGGGAATGGCGAAGCCGTTCAGCGTCATCGAGACGAAGCAGTAATGGCCGACGAGATAGATCAGCTCGTTGGCGCCTGCCTGCCCGAACCGCGCGAGCGCCCGGGCGTAGAGCGGATCGGCGAGCACGCCGCCGCGCAGCAGCGCCTTGGCGACGTCATGCGCGATGGCTTCGTCGTCGTCGAGATCCTCCGGGCGCTCGCCGGCGGCCAGGGTCGCGATCCGGCGCGCGGACATACCGTGCGCGCTCGCCGCCACCGCGCCATGCGCATAGATCTCGTACGCCGCACCGAAATGCGCGCCCACCACCAAAATGGCGACCTGCCGGGCGTGATCCGGGATGCGCTTGGCGACGGTAAGCGCCTGGGTGAAGCTCCAATAGGCCGTGCCGATCGCCGGGTCGTGCAGCCAGGCGTTCCACGGCCCCAGCAATGCGCCGTCCTCCCGCACCGTGGTAAAGTTCTGATATTTGGCAGCGACGCCTGCCGTCATCGCATCGAACAGCGGGCGCTGCGCCTCGGTCAGCTCGGTCGGGGGAATTGGTGGCAGGCGGGTCATCGGCGTCTCGCTCCAGCTCATTGCGGCATGCGGTTGAGGGCATAGTTGGCGGGAATCCAGGCATAGCTGCCGGGCGCGGCATGCCGGACATGGCCGAGGCCAGGGAAGGAGAGATGTGCCCCCGCCACCCACCAGCCCTTGCCGGCCGCCGCGGCAAAGGCCGTTTCGCGGGAGCGCACCGCTGCGGCCGGATCGGTATCATATTTCATTGCGACGTGCGGATCGGGCAGCTGCACCGGCGCGACATGCACGGTGTCGCCCCAGACCAGCAGCGCCTTGCCACGGCTCTCGACCAGATACTGGTGATGCCCGGGGGTATGCCCCGGCGCAGCAATGGCGGTGATCCCCGGCACCAGCGCCTCGCCCTCGGCATAGGGCCTGAAGCGGCCCTGGGCGATATAGGGCTTCAGGCATTGCTGCGCGCCGTCGAACATCGAGCCGAGGAACGCCGGCACCTTGGTGCGATTGGCGTCGTTCAGCCAGAAGTCGGCCTCGACCTGCGCAACCCGCACGATGGCGCGCGGAAAGACGATCTTCCCGCGCATCAGCAGGCCGCCGACATGATCGCGGTGAAGATGGGTAAGATAGATCTCGTCGATCTGCTCGGGCGCGATGCCTGCCGCGCGCAGATTGGCGACCAGCAGCCCGCCGTCGCGGCCGTAGAGATCCCCGGCCCCCGTATCGATCAGCACCAGCTTGCTGGGCATGCGAATCAGGAACGCGCTGAACCCACCCTCCACGGGCGAGGTCAGGAAATTCTGCGCCAGCAACTCCGCCACTTCACCAGGCCTGGCGCCCACGGCCAGCTCGGTCGCCGGGAACGGATGCGTGCCGTCGAGCAGGGCGATGACCTCGAAGTCGCCCAGTTCGAAGCGGTAATAGCCCGGTGCCTGGCGCGGCGCCCAGATTCTGCCCGGCGAGGCTTGGGGCGGTGCGGGAGGCGGCATGGACGGAGCGGTTTGTGCCGCGGCGGGAAGCGCGGCGGCGCTGGCCAGCCACACGGTAGCAACGGCGCGCCACGCCGCTCCGCATCTAGCCCGAACCTTGTCGGCGAAACTGCGCTTGGCGATCACGGCGGAGAACGGAACAGTGGGTGCGCGCGACGTACGGCGTGTCATACGATCCTCATCGAAGTCTACGCGTCTTGTACGGCAATGGCCCGCAGGAGCATTGAACGGAGCCATGCTGCCTTGAACGCGGCGCACACGATGGCGTCAGCCTATTTCCGCTGCAGATGCTGCGGATCTGCGGCCCCACCCTTTCCCTTTGCCGCGCCGCAACCGGCGGTTGAAGGTAGGTCGGCCCTATCAGGCGACGATGCGCGCGGCATGTTCCAATGCGTTCCGCAGCCGGGGCAAGACGAAATCCAGGAACGCTGTCTGCTTGAGTGGCTGGCGGCGATCGCCATGCACGAGCTGGACCGGCATCGGCGCAGGCCAGGCGTCGCGCAGGATCGGCACCAGCCGCCCGTCTTCGATCGCGCGCGCCGCCTGGTACGAAACCGCGCGCACGACGCCCACGCCGGCGATGGCCGCCTCGACCGCGGCCTCCGCCGTGTTGACCGACAGCCGCGGACGGATGCGGACGGTGGCCGGCCTGCCAGCGTCAAGCAGCGGCCATAATCGCGGGTCTGGCAGCCCCTCCAGGGCGATACCCTCCAGCGCCGCGAGATCGTCGAGGGTCTGCGGAAGCCCCTTGCGCGCAAGATAGTCGGGGCTGGCCGCCAGCATCCAGCGCACCTGCCCGGCCTTGCGCGCGCGCAGCCCGCTGTCCGGCAGATGGCCCACCCGCACCGCCACGTCGACATGCGCATCGACCAGATCGAGCAGCGTGTCGCTGAGCACCAGTCGCACCGACACCTCGGGATACGCGGCAAGGAAGGCATGGACGATCGGCGCCACATGGAGCTTGCCAAGCCCGATCGGTGCGGTGACCACCAGCTCCCCGCGCGGCGCGCGATATTCGCCGGCGGCAAGGCGCTCGGCATCGCCCAGGTCCTCGAGCAGCTTGCGCGCGGTGGCGACGAACGCCTCCCCCACTTCGGTCGGCACCAGCTTGCGGCTGGTACGGATCAGCAGTTGCGCGCCGAGATGCGCCTCCAGGTCCGCGACGCGCCGGCTGATCGTCGCCAGCGGCGTGGCGGTTGCACGCGCGGCGGCGGAAAGGCTGCCATGGTCGACGGCAGCGACCAGGCTCTGCAGCGCTTCGAAGCGGTCCATGCTTCCTTCCAAAAAACGAGAGGCTAGTTCCAAAACATAGCGGCTGCTCCAGCAATCGGGAAGGGCCTACCTACTGGCCAGCCGGATCCGCCGGTACGCGCAAGGAGAATGCAACCATGTCCCGCCTCGCCGCTCTCACCATCGAGACTGCTCCCGAAACGGCGCGTCCGCAGCTCGAAGCCGTGCAGAAGCAGATTGGCCGCCTGCCCAATTTCTTCGCCACGCTCGCCAACAGCGCCGCCGCGGCGGAGGGCCATCTCGCACTCACCGGCGCACTCGCCAAGGGCAGCCTGCCGGCCGCGACCCGCGAGCGGATCGCGCTCGCCGTCGCCCAGGTGAATGGTTGCGGCTATTGCCTCTCGGCGCATACCTTCTTCGGCAAGGCCGCGGCCAAGCTCGACGACGCCGAGATTACCGCCAACCGCAACGGCGCCTCCAACGATCCCTTCGCCGATGCGGCAGTGCGGTTCGCCGCCACCGTCGCGCGCGAGCGCGGCCATGTCGACGATGCCGATGTCGCGGCGGTGCGGGCGGCCGGGTACAGCGATGCGCAGATCGTCGAGATCGTCGTCCATGTCGCGGCGAACACCTTCACCAATTATCTGAACGAGGTCGCCGGCACGGTGATCGATTTCCCGCAGGTCGACCTGCAGCAGGCCGCCTGAGCACGATATCGCAAGACATCGGCCCGCCGTGCGCGGGCCGATGCTGCCGAGGAGCTTCCGCAATGCCCGACATCCCGCCGCTCATCGACACGGACCGGGTTCCGCACCTCGCCTTCTCGCCCAGCGTGAAGGCGATCCAGGCCGAGAAGGGATCGCGCGACCACTATGCCCGGCAGCCGGCGCGGCTCGGCTACCAGACGGACACGGTGGCCGAGCTCGCGCCGTTCCTGGCGGACGTCGATACCGCCTTCCTCGCTACGGCAAGCGCCGAGGGACGACCCTATGCCCAGCATCGCGGCGGGCCGAAGGGTTTCATCCGCGTGCTCGACGACCACACGCTCGCCTTCGCCGACTTTGCTGGCAACCGGCAATATATCTCGGCCGGCAACCTCGCGGAGAACGATCGCGCCTTCCTGATCCTGATCGATTTCGCGACGCGGCGGCGGATCAAGCTGTGGGGCCATGCCCGCCTCGTGCGCGACGACCCCGCACTGGTCGCCCGGTTGAAGCCCGAGGGCTACCGCGCCCAGGCCGACCAGGCGATCCTGTTCCACGTCGATGCCTGGGACATCAACTGCCCCCAGCACATCCAGCAGAAGATCGATGCCGCCGACGTGACCAGCGCGCTCGCCCGGCTGGAGGCGCGCATCGCCGAGCTCGAAGCCGAAAATGCAACCCTTCGCACCCGCATTTCATCGCAAGGAGAAACATCATGAGCCGTCCCCCTCTACCGCCCTTCACCGACGAAACCGCTGCCGAAAAGGCGCGCCTGGCCGAAGATGGCTGGAACAGCCGCGATCCTGCCCGCGTCGCCCAGGCCTATACGCCCGACAGCCGGTGGCGGAACCGCGCCGAGTTCATCACCGGCCGCGCCGAGATCGAGGCGTTCCTCGCCCGGAAGTGGACGCGCGAGCTCGACTACAGGCTGATCAAGGAAGTCTGGGCGCATAGCGGCAACCGCATCGCGGTGCGCTTCGCCTATGAATATCGCGACGACAGCGGCAACTGGTATCGCGCCTATGGCAACGAGAATTGGGAATTCGATGCCGACGGGCTGATGGCGCGCCGGCTGGCCAACATCAACGAGCACCCGATCGCCGAGGCCGATCGCAAGTTCCACTGGCCGCTCGGCCGCCGGCCGGACGATCATCCCGGCCTCAGCGATTTCTGCTTCTGACGCGGGCGAACGGGAGACGTTGCTCGGGCAGGATTTCGGACTAGCATTGCCGCATGGATGCGCGATGTTCGAGGGGCTGACCTTTGGCTGGCGGACGGCGGTGCTCACCGTCGCCGCGGTGCAGCTGCTGGCGATCGCGATCGGGCTCACCCGCGTGTTGGCCAATCGCGTGGCGAACCGGACGCTGGCCATGCTGCTGATCGTCCTGGTCGGTATCCTGTCGCCCTGGCTGATCGGGTTCGCCGGCTTCTATGATCGCTGGCGCTGGCTTACGTTCGCACCGTTCCAGATCACGCTCGCCGTGGCACCGCTCATCTGGCTGTACGCGCATGCGCTCGTGACCGGCAGCTGGCCGGCAAGGGGCTGGCGACACTTGCTGCCCGCCGTCGCCCAGGCGACGTTCCTGAGCGCGAGCTTCCTCCTGCCGATGTCCCTCAAGATGCGCTGGTCGGACCTCGTCCACCATGCCTATTCCGTCGCGACCGATCTCGCCACCCTTGCCGGGCTGGCCTGCTATGGCATTGCGGGGCTGCGGCTGCTCCGTCGCTATCGCGCGCGGCTTGCCGGCCAACGCAGCGACGATCAGCGCTTTGCCGCACGCTGGCTCAGCCGGGCCATGGCCGCGACGTTGCTGCTGTTGCCGATCTGGGCGGCCTATGCCCTGTGGGATGCCGTCGCCCCGATCGGCTATGTCGGCCTGATGGGGCTCTATGTCGCGATCGCCGCCTTTGCGCTGTACCTCGGTATCGAGGGATGGCGCCATGCCACCCTGCCGTTTCCGCACCTCGACCCTGTCGACCTGCCCGACCCCGCGCCGCCGCCACGCGACTGGCGTGGCCAGGCGGAACGCTGGGCAGCGAAGGTGGCCGCCGAACGCTGGCACTGCGACCCCGATCTGTCGCTGGCGGCGCTGGCACAGCGCCTGGGCACCAATACCAACCATCTGTCCCGCGCGGTGAACGAGGGGCTCGGCCTCAATTTTTCGAGCTTCATCGGCCGGATGCGGGCGGAAACGGTCGCCGCAGCGCTCCGCGAGGGAAACAGGGCAGACCTTCTCGATCTCGCGCTCGAGGCGGGGTTCAGCTCCAAGGCCAGCTTCAATCGCGCCTTCCTCGCAACCTACGGGCAGACGCCGTCCGCCTATCGGCGGCACGTCGCAAAACAGGAATAATCCGTGCGAACCCGATTCTGAGGCGCGCCCCGCGGCGCAATTCGGAGAAAGCAGCTGCCATGATCGACCGCCGCCAGATGCTCGCTCGCCTCAGCGCCACCGCCGCTGCCGCCACCCTGCCCTTTGCCGCACGCGCGGTGGACGGGCCGACCGCCGCCGACCTGAAGGGCGATGTCGCCATCCTGCGCGAAGCCTTGGCGCTGCACCCGGGGCTCTACCGCTACAACAGCCCCGCGCAGATCGAGGCGCGGCTTGCGCAGTTCGAGGCCGCGTTCGTTGCCGCATCGCGGCTCGAGACGCGGTACCTGCTGCTGTCGCGCTTTCTCGCGACGATCCGCTGCGGGCACAGCTATTGCAATTTCTTCAACCAGAAAAAGCCGGTGACGACCGCCCTCTTCGCCCGCTCGACCCGATTGCCCTTCCATTTCCGCTGGATCGGCGGCGCGATGATCGTGACCGAGCATGGCGGCAGCGATCTGCCGCGCGGATCGGAGGTGCTGGCGATCAACGGCGTCGCGCCGCGCGACATGCTGGCGCAGCTTCTGCCCTATGCGCGCGCCGACGGACATAATGATGCCAAGCGCGTCTCGCTGCTCGAAGTCCGCGGCGACGATGACATCGAGTTCTTCGACGTGTTCCACGGGCTGGCCTTCGGCGCGCCGCCGGGGAGCCTGCATCGCATTACGGCACGCCGCCCCGACGGAAAGCGGGTTGCCGCTGCCCTGCCCGCCATCGATCTCGACCAGCGACGCGCGCAACGGATCGAGCGCGATTATCGCGGCGGCGATCCGGTGTGGGACTGGAGCCTGCGATCGGACGGGATCGCGGTGCTGACCATGCCAAGCTGGGCGCTGTATGACAGCAAATGGGACTGGCAGGGATGGCTCGACGACCGGCTCGACAGCCTGGCCGGTGCGAAAGGCCTGGTCATCGATCTGCGCGGCAACGAGGGCGGAGAGGATTGCGGCGACCGCATTCTCGCCCGCCTGATCCGCGCGCCCGTCGTGACCCCGCTGGCCGAGCGCCGGGTGCGGTTCCGGCGCACGCCGGCCTCGCTGAACCCCTATCTCGATACCTGGGACGACAGCTTCCGCATGCTGGGGGTCGATGCGCGCCCGGGTGTGAACGGCTTCTATGTTCTGCAAGGCGCGCATGCCGATAGCTCGATCCAGCCTGCCGGCCGCCCGCTCGATCTACCGGTCGCCGCGCTGATCGGCCCGGTCAACAGCTCGGCAACCTTCCAGTTCGCCGAGAATGCGCGGCGGAGCGGCCGGGTGCGGTTGTTCGGCGCTACCACCGGCGGCAACCGGCGGGGGATCAACGGCGGGTGCTTCTTCTTCGTCCGGCTACCCGCGAGCGGGATCGAGTTCGACCTGCCGCTGATCGGCTATTTCCGGCTGCGGCCGGAGCCGGATACGGGCATTGCGCCGGATATCGCCGTCGCGACATCCGTCGCGGATGTGGCAGCGGGTCGCGACCCGGTCATGCGGCGCGCAACCGAATGGCTGAACCAGCGCGGCTAGCGCTGCAATCCTCCACGGCGATGTCATCGCTGCGACCATGCGCTGTCATCAAACCGTATCCGCGGCTTTCTACCGGAGACGCCATGGGAGCGAAAAAGGGCGCCTTCGAAACTGTGCTGGAGACGGGCTGGGCCAGGCTGCGTGACCAGATTGCGCGCATGACCCGGCGCGAGGATGCCGAGGATCTGCTCCACGAGGCGTGGATCGGGATCGCCGAGCGGCAGGTCGAGGCCGCCAATGCCGCGGCACTGCTCGCGCGCAGCGCCGCCAATCGCGGCATCGACGCCTATCGGCGGGAGCGTCGCATCGCCGCGATGCCGGGCACCGATGCAATTTGTGTCCCGGAGACGATTGCGGACCTCCAGCCGCTGCAGGACGAGATGCTGATCGCGCGCCATCGCCTCGAAAGGCTGCGGCTGGGCGTTGCCCGGCTCAGCCCGCGCACCCGCGAGATTTTCTTGATGCACCGTCTGGACGGCCGTAAATATCGGGAGATTGCGCAGGACCTCGGGATCAGCCAGAGCGCGGTCGAGAAGCACATCGCCAGGGCAATGGCGCATCTTACCGATTGGATGGAGCATTGGTGACGTGATCTTCCGCAGCGAGCCGGAACATGCCAACCGGCAGGCGGGAGAGTGGCTGGCGCGACTGCACGCGGACGACCGGGTGCCGGAGGATGACGCGGCGTTCCGCGCCTGGCTCGATGCCGATCCGTCGCATCAGGACGCGTTCGAGCGGGCCACGATGGTCTGGGATGCGGTGCCCGGCCTGTCCGCAACCGATTTCGCACCTCCCCCGCCCGCCCAGCTTTCGCGTCGGCTGGTGCTCGCAGGCGGCGGGGCCGTCGTGCTCGCCGGCGGGCTGACACTCGGCTGGCGGCAAGCCTATGCCGGCGTGTACAGCACCGGAATCGGCGAGCAGCGCCGGCTGGTGCTGGAAGACGGCAGCCGGGTGATGCTCGATACCGACACCCGCATCCGCTTTTTCGTCCGCAACGCGGTGCGTACTCTCGCGCTCGGATCGGGGCGGATCGACCTCGACATCGCCGCCGATCCCCGTCCCTTCGTCATCGACATGGGCGCGCGGCGGGCGACGGCGCGGGCCGGCCGGCTCGATCTGCGCCGCGAGGGCGACGCCGTGGCGGTGACCGCGATCCAGGGCAACGCTCGCGTGGACACCGCGGGCGCGGCGGTGTCGCTCGCCCCGGGCAATCGCATCGCGATGGCAGCCGGGCGCGCGGACCGGATCGACCAGCCCGAGCTCGACGATCTGATCGCCTGGCAGAGCGGTCGGCTCGCCTTTCGCGACGAGACGCTCGCCAATGCCGCGGCGGAGATGAACCGCTATTCCACCCATGCGCTGGTGATCGCCGATCCGCGCGCCGCCGCGCTGCGGCTGAGCGGCGTCTACCGTGTCGGCGATTCCGAGGCCTTTGCCCGCTCGCTCGCGCTGCTGCTGCCGGTCCGCGTCGCCAGCGACGGCCAGTCGATCCGCATTTCCTCCGCCGATCGCTGATTTTTTCGCGGCGGGGGGTGGGGAAAAATCCACTCCGCTCGTCGAGGGATCGGGCGCTCGCCAGGGGCGCGACAGGGGAAACAGATTCATGCAGAACTTGAAGCGGCAGCTTTGCCGGTCGGCGGCGCTCGCACTCACGCTCTCCACCCTCGCCATGGCGACCGCCGCGGAGGCGCAGGGCACCGTGCGCCGTGCGCGTCTCGCCATCGCCGCACAGCCGATGGATCGCGCACTGGAACAGCTCGCCCGCCAGAGCGGCAGCGACATCCTGTTCACCCGCGACGCGGTGGCGCAGTACAAGGCGCCGGCACTTTCGGGCGAGTTCGACGCCGAAACCGCGGTGCGCCGCCTGATCGCCGGCACGCCGCTCACCGTGGTCCGCGAGCGTTCGGGCACGCTGATCGTGCGGGCCGCCACGGCAGCCGGACGGCCGACCCAGACGAGCGCGGCCGAAACGGCGGCTCCGGCGGAGGAGATCGTCGTCACCGCCAACTTTTCCGACGGCGTCGAACGCGCGCTGGATGTGAAGCGCAACGCGGACTCGATATCGGACGCCGTCGTCGCGGCGGACATCGGCAAGCTCCCAGCGTTCAACGTGGCGGAGGCGCTGCAGCGTGTGCCGGGCGTCACGATCGTGCGCGAAGCCGGCGAAGGCCAGTTCATCAGCGTGCGCGGCCTCGGCCCCAATTTCCAGGCGGTGACCTTCGATGGCATGCCGCTGGCGTATAACGAGAATATCCGCAACTCCGGCCAGTCCGGCCGGCAGTTCCGCCTGCAGGTGCTGCCCGCGCAGCTGATCGACAGCGTCGTCGTCACCAAGTCCCCCACCGCCGATCTGGTGGAAAGCGGCATCGGCTCCTCGGTCGACATCCGGCTGATCAAGCCGCTGGATCGCAGCCCGTTCCTCGCGGTCAGCGCCTATGGCGGCTATGAGGAACGCACCGACAAGCTCCAGCCCAACGGTGCGATCTCGGCGGGGTGGCGCAACGATGCCCACACCTTCGGTGTGCTCGCCGGCCTGTCCTACACCAAGCGCAACGTGCAGTTCGACCGCCTGCGCGTCGGCTGGCAGGACACCGCGGTTCCGGGCTTCGGCACGATCCGCGCGCCCGGCGACGCCCAGCCCTATCTCGAGTTCGAGAATCGCGAGCGGATCAGCGCGGTGGCGGGCTTGCAATGGCGGCCCGCGGCCAACGTGGAAGTGAAGCTTGACGGCCTCTTCTCGCAGTTCAACAACGAGACCACCGAGCGTCGCCTGACCTATTACATCCCCAGCCAGATCGCGCGGCTGGATCCGGCGACCGCGGTGGTGCGCGACGGGCGGCTGGTCGCGGGCACGATCCGCGGCGCGCGCATCCGCAACTATGCCGAATATATGGACCAGTCGCACCGCAACCTGCAGCTGAACGGCACCTTGAAGGTCGATCTGTCGGGCTGGCGGATCGAGCCGCGCTTCAGCTATGCGCGGGCGACCAGCGACCTCGATACGCCGATCCAGCGCGTGCAATATCGCACTGCGGACAAGGCCGGCGGCAACCTCACCTTCGATTTCAGCAACGACGTGGTGAACGATGCCAAGGTCAACGCGCTGTTCACCGATCTCGACCTGACCAACGGGTCGAACATGCTCTTCGAGAGCTTCGCGGTGCGCCCGATCAACTCGAAGGACGAGGACAAGACCGGGGTGCTCAACGTCGGGCGCGATCTCGACATCGGCGTCGCCGGCCTGCGCTTCACCGGCCTGCGCTTCGGCGGGCAATATTCGGACCGCTTCCGCGACTATCAGCGCCGCGACCGCAACGCCGCGGTGCTGCGCCCGGGCGCCACGCGCACGGCGGCGTATCTCGGCTATCCGGTGCCGACCAACGCCTTCGACCAGTCGATCGCCAAGCGCCAGCCCTGGTCCAATGTCGACTGGGGGCTGTTCAACCAGAACTACACGCTGGGCAGCGAATATGACGGGGTGAGCCCCAGCGCCTATGACCTGACGCCCACCGCCGCCGATCTGCAGAATTCCTATCGCATCGGCGAGAAGGTGGCCGCCGGCTATGGCCGGGTCGACTTCGCGGCGGATCTGGGCGGCGTGCCGCTCACCGGCAATCTGGGCGTGCGCTATGTCCGCACCCGCACCGACGTGCGCGGCACCACCGTGTCGCCGGTCTCCGACGGCAAGGGCGGCGTGACCACCACCGTCACCCCGGTGACGACACGCGCAAGCTATGACGAATGGCTGCCCAGCGCCAATGCGACGCTCAAGTTCCTCGACAACGTCCAGCTGCGTCTCGGCATCGCCAAGACGATGACGCGCCCGTCGCTCTCCGAGTTGCGCAACTCGATCAACACCAACAGCGTCACCGTGACGAGCATCTACAACCAGGGTGCCGCGGCGCTCGCCGATCCGACGATCAACCTGCAGGCGACCGCCGGCAACCCCGATCTGCGGCCCTATACCGCGTGGAACTTCGACGCGTCGTTCGAGTGGTATTTCAACAAGTTCGGCGCGTTCACCGTCGCGGCCTTCCACAAGGACATCAAGGACTATGTCGCGTCCGACTTCCAGACCCGCAAGCTCGCCTTCGCGGTGAAGGACGGATCGACGCTGCCGGCGGACATCCTCGTCGCGACCCCGGCCAATGTCGGCGATGCCAAGATCTCGGGCGTCGAGTTCGGCTTCACCGACAAGCTGCCCTTCGGCCTGGGCGTGACCGCCACGGCCACCTTCGCGACGACCAAGCTCGAACTCGCCCGCACCGGCGTCGGCCTGCAGACCGCCGGCATCCAGGGCGTGTCCGACGTCAGCTACTCGATCACGCCGTTCTTCGAGACCGGCCCGTTCGAGATCAACGTCAGCTACACCTATCGCAGCGACTATATCACCGATTCCGGCGCGCTGGTCACCTCGCTGCCGACGCCGCAGGACGTCGTCGCCTTCTACCAGAAGGGCTTCGGCATCGTCGATCTGGGCACCAGCTTCCGCGTGAAGCCCAATGTCGAGCTGTTCGGCCAGGTGGTGAACCTGCTCGACCAGCGCCAGGTATCGTTCGCGGGCACCGAGAAGGAGTTCAGCGAGATCCATACCTTCGGCCGCACGGTGAATGTCGGCATCCGCGCGAAATTCTGATCGCGGCAACGAGAAAAGGGGTCGCCGCAAGAGATGCGGCGATCCCCCATGCTGCAGGCTACCGCCAATGCTTGGCCTCCCGGGCGTCTGGCTGAGCGGTCTTCGCGATCGAGGGGAAACGCAAGGCGCAGGCGTATCGAGACGTGACCGTCGGACAATGGGGCGGTATCAGCGCCGAATGGCGAGGAAGAAACGCTACCTGACCGCAACCATGGCCGACGGATACGTCAAGACGATCGGGCCCACGGCCGCGCCGTTCACGCACTTCTGGCGCATCGTGGCGGTCCTGGAAAACGGGAAGACCGAGGTTTTCTGGGGGCATAGCAAGTCGGCCAAGGAAGCGACCGGCAAGAAAGCGGCGGCGGCGGAAGCCGCCAAGCAGCGGGGCTGGCAATCCTTCGCGTTCGAGATCGTCGAGCTTAGCGAGGGCGGGCCGGCATAGGCCCGCGCCTTGCTCTTTGCCGAAGGCCGCCGCGCTTCGGCGGCAGGTGGAGATGCGCCACGTCCCACGCCCCCCACCCGCCCCATCAGAACGGCCGCCACGTTGCAGCCGGCTCTGGCGTGCACGACCTCGCCAGCGCGGGTCCTGCTACACCTGCCGCATGCCGCCATCGACGCACAGCTCGGCGCCCGTCACGAAGCTGGCGGCATCGCTGAGGAGAAACACCGCCGCGGCCGCGACTTCCTCGGCGCGCGCCATGCGCCCCATCGGAATCGGGGCAATGAGCATCTGCCGCATCTCATCGGATACTGCGGCCATCATGTCGGTGTCCGTCGGCCCCGGCGCGACGACGTTGACCCGAATGGATCGCGGTGCAAGCTCCGCCGCCCAGCTCCGCGCGTACGAGCGCAGCGCCGCCTTGGTGGCAGCATAGGTACTGAAGGGCGTCACCCCCATCGTGTCGGCGATCGAGCCGATCAGCACGACCGATGCGCCGTCGTGCAGCACCGGCAGTGCCGCCTGGATGCCGAACAGCGCGCCGCGCACGTTGACCGCAAAGTGGCGGTCGAAATGCTCGGCGGTTTCCTCTGCGATCGTTGCCGGCTCCGACAAGCCGGCATTCAGGACGAGCGCGTCGATGCGGCCGTGGCGGCGATGGACGTCGCCCACCACCTGCGCCAGATCCGCCTGGGAGGCCGCATCCGCCACAACGCCCTGCGCCGACGCACCGATAGCTTCCGCTGCAGCCAGAACTTCAGCCTCTCTGCGCCCCGTCAGGATGACGGAGGCGCCCTCCTCTGCCAGGGCGCGTGCGGTCGCGAGCCCGATTCCCTTCGCCCCGCCGACCACCAGCGCGACCTTGTTTTTCATGCGTGTCATCGTCCGTCCTTCCATTGGAGACGGGCAACCAGATATACGAGGCATATCTGCTATCAAGAACGCACCTGGAGTAGCGTAGATATGGCTGTCGATACCGATCTCGAGGCGTTGTCGTGCAAGGCGATGATGGACGTACCCCGCATCCGCCCCGTGCTCGACAAGATCGCGGACAAATGGACGATCCTGATCCTGACCGTGCTGTGCCCGCAGCCGGCGCGCTTCAATGCGATCAAGCGGCGGCTGGACGGCATCACCCACAAGTCGCTCGCCGACGCGCTGAAGCGCCTGGAACGCCACGGGCTGATCACCCGCACCGTGCTGCCGACAAGCCCGATCGGCGTCGAATACACGATCACGCCGCTCGGCCACTCGCTTCGCGAACCGTTTGAAGCGCTTTGTTCCTGGGCGCTGGCGCATGAGCGGGCATTCGCAGACGCCGCTGTTGCCTATGACCGATCGAGTGAATGCGTTGATGTTACAACATCATGACAATCAGATAAAATAAAACCAAGGAACCGAAGGGCTTGAGGCGACTTCTTGCTCCGAAATCACGTGTCGAATCGACAACGTGCTCGGGAGCTTCGGAAGTCCTCATGACCAACTGGCTTCGTTCCATCTTGCCGCGGGAAGAGAAGTTCTTCCCCTTGTTCGACGCCCATGGCGAGCTAATAGAACGGGGCGCGACGCAATTGCAGGCCATCCTGGAAAATCCGGGAGAGCCCGCCCCCTTCGATCAGCTCGATCGCACGATCGAGGAAGGCGACAAGATCAGCCGCCAGGTGCTGGAGCGGTTGCGCGCCTCCTTCGTGGTGCCGTTCGATCGCGCGGACATCAAGGAGATGACCGTGGCGATGCAGGCGGCGCTGAAGGCGATGATGGGCGCAGCGACGGCTCGCCGCTCGCCGCGGCTGGACGGAGTCGCGGCGGTGCTCCCGCCGTTCGGCGAGCGCATCGTCGCGCTGGCCGGCGACGTGCGGCAGGCGGTGCCGTTGCTGGAAGGCCTGGACCGGCATACCGAGCAATTGCATCAGCTCTGCCAGCGGATCGGCGACGGCCATGCGGCGCTGGTCGAGCAGCGCGACGCGGCGATGATGCAGCTGTTCGACGGCGGCAGCGATCCGGTGGCGATGCTCGCCGGTGTGCGCCTGTTGGAGCGCGTGACCCTGGTCGCCGAACGTCTCGATGCCGTCGCCGATCGGATCGACGACCTCGTGCTCGACTACGTCTGAGGGCGGACAGATGGACGCGGGACAGCTCCCCTTCGCCCTGCTGATCGCGCTGATCGCGATCGCGCTCCTGTTCGACATGATGAACGGGCTGCATGACGCGGCCAACTCGATCGCCACCATCGTGTCCACCAACGTGCTGTCGCCGCGCGCGGCGGTGGTGTGGGCGGCGTTCTTCAACTTCGTCGCCTTCCTCGTCTTCGGGCTGGCGGTGGCGAAGACGATGGGCACCGGCATCGTTTCCGAGAAAGCGATCGACGTAACGGTCCTGTTCGGCGCGCTGATCGGCGCGATCGTGTGGGATGCGATCACCTGGTGGTGGGCAATGCCATCCAGTTCGTCGCACGCGCTGGTCGGCGGCATGGTCGGCGCGGGGCTCGCCAAGGGCGGCACGGCGGCGATCGTCTGGGGCGGCGTGCTCAAGACGGTCGTGGCGATCATCCTCTCGCCGCTGGTCGGGTTCGCGCTGGCCGTCGTGCTGACCGCAATCACCACCTGGGTGGTGCGGCGCTTCAATCCCTACAAGGTCGATCGCGGCTTTCGCGTGCTGCAATTCTGCTCGGCCTCGCTCTATTCGCTCGGCCATGGCGGCAATGATGCGCAGAAGACGATGGGGATCATCGCCGCGCTGCTGTTCACCCAAGGCTATCTGAAGGGCGGCTTCCATGTACCGCTCTGGGTGGTGCTCGCCTGCCACGCAGCGATGGCGCTGGGCACGATGATCGGCGGCTGGCGGATCATCCGGACGATGGGCATGCGGATCACCTCGCTGAAGCCATTCCAGGGCTTCTCCGCCGAACTGGGCGGCGCGCTGACCATCTTCGCGGCGATCGGCTTCGGTACGCCGATCTCCACCACGCATACCATCGCCGGTGCGATCGCGGGCGTGGGCACAATGAAGAGCAGTTCGGCGGTGCGCTGGCCGATCGCGGGCGAGATGGTGTTCGCCTGGGTGCTGACCCTGCCCGCTGCGGCGGGCGTGGCGGCACTCGTCTACTGGCTCACGCATCTGGTGACGGGATGACGCATCTACGGACCACGCTCCTCGCGCTGGCCGGCGCGCTGCTGCCGGCGACCGCCTGGGCCCAGTCGCCGCCCGCCTCGCCCGCCTCCTCGACGGAGAGGCCGGGCAAGGAGGAAACCGCGCCCAAGCAGGACGAGACGGGCCTTATGCTCTCGCTGGCCAGCCGCGCCCGCTACGAGACCGTCCGCGGGCGACCGCGGCCAGGCTATGCGACCTCGGAGGACGCCTTCCTGCTGCGCACCGGCGTGGCGATCGAATATGGCCCCGGCCCGGTGGCGATCGGCGGCGAACTGATCGACAGCCGCGCCTATGGGCTGGACCGGCGCAGCTATATCGGCCGCAACGACATCAATGCGGTCGAACTGCCCCAGGCCTATATCAAGCTGAAGCTTGACGGCGCGCTGGGGCCCGGCGGCAAGATCGCCGCGGAGGCGGGCCGGTTCCTGCTCAATCTGGGGTCCGGCCGGCTGATCGCCACCGATGAATATCGCAACACGGTGAATGGCTTCACCGGCCTCCGCGTCGATCTCGAGCCGGACGCGAATACCGAGTTCGCCTTCTTCTACGTGCTGCCGCAGGAGCATCTGCCCAGCGACGCCGACGATGTGCGCCGCAACAAGGTGGCCTGGGATCGCGAGAGCTTCGACCGGGTACTGTTCGGCCTTCACGCCCAGCGCAAGAAACTGATCCGCGGCGCAACCGGAGAGCTCGCTTATTATCGACTGGCCGAACGGGACACACCCGGCCGTCCCACCGCCGACCGCCACCTCCATTATCTCGACGCACGGCTGGCCCGCGAGCCCAAGCCGGGTACGGTCGATTACGACGTGGAGGCGGTCTATCAGTTCGGTCGGGCCAGTTCGGGCACCGAGCCAGAAAAGTCCGCTGCCCGCGTATCCGCCGGCTTTGCCCATGGCGCGATCGGCTACAGCTTCGACACGCCGCTCAAGCTGCGCCTGGGGCTGTTCTACGATTATGCCAGCGGCGATCGGCCGGGCGGCCGCTTCGGCCGGTTCGACACGCTGTTCGGCAGCCGCCGCGACGATCTCGGTCCTTCCGGCAGCTACGCCATGGTGGCGCGGGAAAACATCAGCGCGCCGGGCGTCCGTGCCGAGGTGAAGCCGGGCAAGCGCTTCGAGGGGCTGGTGGATTATCGTCCGATCTGGCTCGCCTCGCGCTACGACCGCTTCGCCGGCGTGATCGATGCCAGCGGACGATCGGGCAGCTTTGCCGGGCATCAGGTGGAAGGCCGCGTCCGCTATTGGTTGATCCCCGAGCATCTGCGGCTCGAATCCAATTTCGCGCTGCTGGCGAAAGGCGCATTCCTCAAGGATGCGCCCGGAGCGCTATCGCCCACCGACTCCACCATCCGTTTCCTCGAGGCCAACGTCCAGGTGACCTTCTGATTTGCGCGCTCGGCGCGGCCACTGCCGCATCAAGGCTGCCATATCGGCCGGTAGGCGGGGTCGAGCTGCCGATCGAGGAAATAAGCAGCGCTGATGAACGCGAGATGGGTCAGCGCCTGCGGGAAATTGCCCAGCGGCAGGCCGCGTCCGTCGGTCTCCTCGGCAAACAGGCCGAGGGGGTTGGCATAGGCGATCCCCTTGGCCAGGATCATCTGCGCCTCGTCCAGCCGCCCCGCGCGGGCAAGGCACTCCGCATACCAGAAGGTGCAGGTGGTGAAAGCACCCTCCTCCCCCTCCAGACCATCGTCGCCGCGATAGCGGTAGACCAGCCCGTCGTCGCACAGCTGCGCGCCGATCGCGTCCAGCGTGCTGAGCCAGACCGGGTCGGTCGAGGAGACGAAGCGCACCAGCGGCAGCATCAGCAATGCCGCATCCAGCTCGGTGCCGCCGCGTTCCTGCACGAAATAGCCATGCTCCGGGTGCCGGAAATTCGTCCAGACGTCGTCGACGATCGCATCGCGCGCTTCGGCCCAGGCGACGAGCGGCGCCGGGAGCGAGCGCTTCTTGGCAAGCCGGATGGCGCGATCGAGGGCGACCCAGCACATCACGCGCGAATGCAGGAAATGGCGCGGCGCCGACCGCATTTCCCAGATGCCGGCGTCGGGCGCGTTCCAGTGCGCGATGACATGGTCGACAAGACCGCAAACGTGCTGCCAGCCTTCGTGGTGGATCGCCGTGCCGTATTTGTTGGAGAGATAGGCGCTGTCGAGAAGCTCGCCGAATATGTCCAACTGGATCTGTTCGCTCGCCGCGTTGCCGATCCGCACGGGGCGACTGTCCGCATAGCCGGCGAGATGGGCGAGCTCGCGTTCCGCGGCCGGGGCACCGCCGTCGAGCGCGTACAGGATGCGCAACGGGTTGCCGTCGTCGGACGCCATCACGCGCCCGCGCACCCATTGGTTGAACTGCTCGGCCTCCGCGACAAAGCCGAGACGGAGGAAGGCATAGACGGTGAACGAAGCGTCGCGGATCCAGGTCGCGCGATAATCCCAGTTGCGCTCCGAACCGATCGCCTCGGGCAGCGAGAAGGTGGCGGCCGCTGCGATCGAGCCGTGACGGGCGGAGGTGAGCAGCTTGAGCGTCAAAGCCGAGCGAAGCACCTGCTCGCGCCAGCGCCCCTTGTAGGTCGACCGCCCGAGCCAGGACCGCCACGCCTCCGTCGTCGCGTCGATACAGGCCAGGACGGCGGCGTCGTCCGGGCACGCCATTGCCGCGTCGCCGAGAACGAACCAGGCGCTTTCCCCCTTCGACAGCGTGAACCGCGCGCTGGCGCTGCCGTCGGCGGGATCCAGCGGGACCGAGGCGAAGAGGCAGAGCGACAGATCCCGGCCGGAAAAGCGGACGCCGCCCTCCACCGCGGCTGCCATGGGCACCTCCCGCGCATAGTCGAAACGGGGCGTACAGCGCATCGTGAAGGCCACCGTGCCGCTGGTGACGGTGACCCGGCGGATCAGGCAGCGCGCGCCATCCCCGGCGCGGTGGCGCGCCTCCGCCTGCGGCATCAGATCGACGACTTCCGCGCTCCCGTGCTCCGCCATCCACCGGGTCAGCAGCACATTGGTGTCGGGGATGTAGAGCTGGAGGTGGCGGGGCCGATCGAGTTCCGGCTCGATCTCGAACGCGCCGCCCCGTTCGCCGTCCAGCAGGTCCGCGAAGATCGTCGGGCTGTCGAGCGCGGGCCAGCAGCAATAGTCGATCGTGCCGTCGCGCGCGACCAGCGCCGCCGTCTCCATGTCGCCGACAATGCCATGCTCGCCGATCGTCCGGCGAGGCTTACCCATTGTCGCGGAATTCCGGGTAGAGCGACATGCCGCCGTCCACGAACAGCGTGGTGCCGGTGACATAGTCGGCCTCATCCGAGGCCAGCCAGACGACCGCGCGGGCGACGTCCTCGGGTTCGCCGATGCGGCCATAGGGGATCAGCCGCAGCAGCTTGGACAGCGCCTCCTCGCTGTCCCAGGCTTCCTTGTTGATCGGCGTGCGGATCGCGCCCGGCGCGACGGCGTTCACCCGGATGCCGTCGCCGGCGACTTCCTGTGCCAGCGAGCGGGTCAGCATCCGCACGCCGCCCTTGGCCGAGGCATAGTTGACGTGCCCCGCCCACGGGATGATCTCGTGCACCGAGCTCATCGCCACGATCACGCCGGCGCTGCGGGCGGGCCGCCCCTGCTCGGGCTGCGCGCGGAAGCGCTTCACCGCTTCGCGCGCGCACAGGAACTGGCCGGTAAGGTTGATGCCGATGACGGTGTTCCAGTCCTCCAGCGTCATGTCGCCGATCGCAGCATCCTTCTGCACGCCCGAATTGGAGACGAGCAGGTCGATCCGGCCGAACGCGGCGGCGGCTTCGTCGAACAGGCGGATCACCTCCGCCTCCTGCGATACATCGGCCTGTACCGCGATCGCGCGGCCGCCCTGGGCAGTGATCCGCCCGACCAGCTCCTCCGCAGGCTCGGCCTGGGCGTGATAGTTCACCGCCACCGCGGCACCGGCGGCCGCCACCGCCTCGGCCACCGCCAGGCCGATGCCCGAACTCGCACCGGTGACGATCGCGGCGTGACCCGCGAGGGAAGCATTGGTCGGCTGCATGGCGTGTCTCCAGGGATGCGCAGATGGGCAGAACGTCGCGCGACAACGCGCGACCTGGCGTGGCGGTTACCGGGAAAATTGCTGCCGGTGCAGGAGGAGAAAATCGGTGAAATCGTGCGGCGGCGTGCCGGTGAGCCGCTCGATCTCGAAGGTCGGGTCGATGTCGTGATGTCCGGCGACGACGTCGGCGAACTGCACGACCAGCCCTCTGGCCGTCCAGCCTGAATTGCCGGTCAGGCGCAGCAACGCCCAGAACAGCGGCGATGGCAGATCGAGATAGCGGACCTTGTGCCCCAGCACCTTCGACATGCGGCGCGCGGCCTCCTTCATGTCCAGCGTCTCCGGCCCGGTGAGGAAATAGGTCGCGCCTTCATGGCCGTCCTTCGTCAGCACCGTCGCCGCCACGCGGGCCACGTCGCGCGTATCGACCCAGGAGACCGATCCCTTGCCGGCGACCTGCGGCAGGTATCCTCGCGCGATAGGGTCCTTGAACCACAGGAAGTTCTGCATGAACGCAGTGGGCTTCAGGATCGTCCAGCCGATGCCCGAGGCGCGCAGATGATGATCGATCAGCGCGTGCGCCCTCGCCCACGGTACTGGCGAACGCACATTGCCGTCGGAGGCGGATAGCTTGACGATCCGGCTGATGCCGGCCGCCTTGGCGGCATCGATCGCGGCTGTTTCCTGCGTCACCTGCTGCTGACTCTGCGGGGTGATGAGGAACATCGTCTCGATGCCCTCCATCGCCGCGGCCAGCGTTTCCGGCCGATCGAAATCGCCGCGCACGGCGTCTATCCCCTTTTTGGCCAGATCTTCGACCTGTTCCTGCTTCCGGCACAGCGCGCGGAACGGGGTTCCCGCCTCCTTGAGCACGCGGCACACTTCGCCACCGATGCCGCCGGTGGCGCCTGATACGAGGATCATGATGACGATTCCTTCTGGGATGTAGGGTTGGATGCGGTTGTGCGGTCGAGCCACGCGGTGAGGACGGTATTCATCGCCTCGAGGGTGGCGATGGCGTCCCGGATGCGGTCGCGGCCCACCCTGTCGGCGATTTCGCGGTCCAGCGGAGCGGCCGCCTGTTCGGCGCCGGTCACCGCCGCGATACCCGCCTCGGTGAGGACGACGAGCTTGGCGCGGAGATGGTGCGGATTGTCCTGGAACGTCACCATCCCGCGTTCGGCCAGCAGATCGACGATGCGCTGCACCGACTGGCGGGTCAGGCCCATGTTGCGGGCGATCGACGCGGTGGGAAGCGGCACCGGCGCATAGCGCAGGGCGCCCAGCACCTGCCACCAGGCGCTGGTGAGGCCGAGATGGGCGACGAGTTCGTTCCCCGTGCCGATCAGCCGTCCACTGGTCGCGAACACGGCAAGCGCGAGCTCGCGTACCTCTGTTTCCTGATCCGGATTCGACAATGTGACACCTATTTGACAGCATGTTGTCAAACGTCGGCGTGGCTCCGGGGTTCCGGAGCGTCGGTGGAGCGATCGTCCAGCCAAGGGAGAGACCGGGCGCGCCGTCCAGTCTCGCGAGCTGCGGGTGCACCATGGCAGCCGCGCGCGAACATCACAGAGCCACCAATAACTTGCGACAGGTTCCTCAACCCGGCTTGCGCAATGCGTTAATTGACAAAATGGTTTATTTATTTGATCAAGCCATGCGCCAGCGGGCGAACCGTCACATTCAAAAGAATGGGCATCGTTCCGCAGTGAGGCAGCAAGGAGAGGCCTGGGGAATGGATTGCACCCACTGGAAAATCGCCGCATGCCGGCATGCTACGCACATGACGTCGATCGGCATCATTGCCCTGGCGGCGTGGACGCCCGCCGCCCGGGCGCAGGCCCCGGTAGACCGCGCCAATCCGCTGGTAGGCACCGCCCCGCTCGATCGACCGGAATGGATCGGCAACGCACCCCCTGCCGGTGAGCCGCTCTATTCGGGCATGACCTCGCCAGGCGCGCGCCTGCCGCACAGTTCGGTCGAGGCGGCGCCGGTCAACGTCAATGTCGAGCTGAGCTATCCGTGGGGCGTCCCCACCCCCTATTACTACACCAACCCGACGATGATCGGCTTTACCGGCGGCGGCGGCCCAACCTATGGCGCACGGGCCCAGCCGATCCTCATGCCGGTGGTCGGCGACTGGACAGTGCCGCCGGTCTACACCGAGGCATATTACGACAAGGCGCAGGAGACCGCCTCCCCCGGCTATTACTCGGTCTTCCTCAACAGTTTCCAGACTAGGGCCGAGCTGACTGCGACGCAGTGGACCAGCCTGATGCGGTTCACCTTCCCGGAGACCAGGCGCGCGCACCTGATCCTCAACCTGTCCGGACGCGGCGGCACGGTGGAGATCGTCGGCGATCACGTCGTGCGCGGCATGGCGGCAGGGCCGCGCGAGGAGGATGTGCGCGACGGCCGCTATTTCGTCGCCGAATTCTCCAGGCCCTTCGCCACCCATGGCACCTTCCGCAAGGCGCCCGGCACCAATCGCGGCTACGGCATCGGCGACAAGGACGTCCAGCCCGGCGCGGAGCGGATCGAGGGCCAATTCGCCGGTGCCTATCTCGACTTCGCGACGCGCAAGGGCGAGGCCGTGCTGGTCAAGATGGCGCACGGCACCAGCTATGCCGAGGCCGAGCAGCGGCTGCGTGCCGAAAGCCCGGGCTGGGATTTCGACGGCGTGCGGGCAAACGCACGTGCCGCTTGGGCGGGCCTGCTCGATCGGGTGCAGGTGAGCGGCGGGACGCCCAAGCAGCAGATGCTGTTCTACTCGACGCTGTTCCAGTCCTTCGCCAGCCCGCGCCTGGTCGCGCGCAAGGGCGAGCGCTTCACCGACGCCAAGGGGCAGGTGCAGGCCGCCGGCTATGACCGCTACGGCCCGGTGCCCTTCTGGGATACCGGCCGCAACCAGATCGTGCTGCTGGAACTGATGGAGCCGGAGGTGGTGCAGGACATCATGCGCTCCGAGCTCGACATGGCGCGCGAACGCGGCTTCATGAACACCTCGTTCCACGGCGACAATGCCGTGTTCCTGTACCTCGGCGCGATGAAGCGCGGCATCGCCTTCGACTATGCGGCCGCCTACGAATATCTCCGCCGGAACGCGACCGACCCCAAGGGCCCACGCGACTATCTGGCGGAATATGACCGGCAGGGCTGGATTGCCGACGAGGTGCCGCCGGGCAATCCCAGCCCGCCTTACGCCGGGGGCAAGGCCGGCGCAGCGACCACGCTGGAATATGCCTGGGACGATGCCGCGATGGCCGATCTCGCCGCGCGGCTCGGCCACAAGGACGATGCGGCGCGCTTCGCCAGGCGCGCGCTGAACTATCGCAACGTGTTCGATCCGACGATCGGCTTCGTTCGCGGCCGCACTGCCGACGGCAAGTGGATCACGCGCTTCGACCCGGCCGAGCCCTATTACAACTTCATGATGAAGGAGGCCTCGGGCTGGTCGACGCTTTGGCTGGCGCCGCAGGACGTACAGGGGATGATCAACGAGCTCGGCGGCCGCGCCGCATTTAACGCGAAGCTCGATGCCTTCTTTGCGACGCCCTACGCGCCCAAGGGCATCTGCCGCGACTGCACCGGCGTGATCGGCCAGTTCGTCCAGGGCAACCAGCCCGACCAGCATGCCCCCTATCTCTACGCCTGGAGCGGCCAGCCCTGGAAGACGCAGGCGCTGGTTCGTCAGGTGCTCGAGCAACTCTATGGCAGCGATGCGAGCGGCTATGGCTATCCCGGCATGGACGATCAGGGCGCGACTTCGTCCTGGTATGTGATGAGCGCGCTGGGCTTCTATCCGGTCGATCCGTCGAGCGATGTCTATGTGCTGGGCAGCCCGATCTTCGATCAGTCGACGCTGAAGATGGGGAACGGAAAGGTGCTGGAGATCGTCGCCCGGAACAACTCCGCCGCCAATCGCTACATCCAGTCGGCGACGCTGAACGGTCGCCCCTGGACCAGGCCCTGGTTCCGCCATGCCGATGTCGCGAACGGCGCGCGGCTGGTGCTGACCATGGGCCCCAAGCCGAACCCCGCCTGGGGCAGCAGCCCCGCCGACGCCCCGCCCTCGCTCTCGCGCCCTTGAGGAGCCGCCTTATGCGCAGCCTGATCTACGCCCTCGCCTTGGCGGCCCTGCCCGCCCACGCCCTCGCTCAGCCCGCGTCGGCGCCGCGGTCCGACGCGGTCTATACCGGCGCCATCACCACCCGCTGGGGCAAGGCGGTGACGCCTGACAATGCCTGGCGCAGCTATCCGCGGCCGCAATTCCAGCGCACCGAATGGCAAAACCTCAACGGACTGTGGGACTATGCGATCACCCCCGCCGCCGCGCCCCAGCCGGTGCGGATGGACGGGCAGATCCTCGTCCCCTTCCCGGTCGAATCGCGGCTCTCGCGGGTCGCGCGCAAGGTCACGCCGGACGATCGCATCTGGTATCGCCGCAGCTTCACCGTGCCGAAGGACTGGGCCGGGCAGCATGTGATGCTCAACTTCGGCGCGGTCGATCACGACGCGCGCCTCTGGGTGAACGGCGCAATGGTCGGCGCGCACCAGGGCGGGTTCGACAGCTTCGGCTTCGACATCACGCCGTTCCTGAAGCCCGGCGCGAACGAGCTGGTGGTGCAGGTCGCCGATCCCACCAGCGCCGGCAGCCAGCCGCGCGGCAAGCAGATCCTCGAGCCCGACGGCATCTGGTACACCGCCGTCAGCGGCATCTGGCAGACGGTTTGGCTGGAGCCGGTGCCCGCGCTGCACATCGCCGACATCCGGGCCACGCCCAATATCGATACCGGCAAGGTCGATGTCGATGTCGCGCTTAGCGCCAGCGCCGCGGATACCGATGCGGTGCGGCTCAGCGTCCGTTCCGGCGGCAGGACCATCGCGTCGACCATCGTCCGCGCCAATCGCCGCGCCAGCATAGCCGTGCCGAACGCGCATCTCTGGTCGCCCGAAGATCCGTTCCTCTACGATGTCGTCGCCGAGCTGGTGACGGTGCGCGACCCCTATGCCGGCCAGCCCGAACGGGATCGCCGCGCCTATGATGCCCGCTTCACCAAGGGCGAGCTCGACACCTATGCCGCCGCCGAGGTGACCGGCGCCCCGCGCGACCGGGTGAATGCCTATTTCGCGATGCGCAAGATCTCGGTCGGGCCCGGCACCGTGCCCGGTCAGCCGGCGCTGCTGCTCAACAACAAGCCCTATTTCCAGAACGGCGTGCTCGACCAGGGCTGGTGGCCCGATGGGCTGCTCACCCCGCCGAGCGAAGTCGCGATGCGCTACGATCTGGAGTTCCTGAAGCAGGCGGGCTTCAACATGGTCCGCAAGCACATCAAGGTCGAGCCCGCGCGCTACTATTACGACGCCGACCACCTGGGCATGCTGATCTGGCAGGACATGCCTTCGGGCGGCGGCGAGGACCAGTTTGTCACCGGCTCCAGCCAGAGCCAGGCGGTGCTCTCGTCGGACGTGATGGCGCAGCAGCAGGTCGAGCTGTCGCGGATGATCGGCCATCTGCGCGCCTTCCCCTCGATCGTGCTGTGGGTGGTGAACAACGAAGGCTGGGGCCAGTATGACTCCGCCACCCTCGCGCGCTTCGTGAAGGGCATGGACCCGAGCCGGCTGGTCAATGCCGATAGCGGCTGGCTGGACGTCGCGCCGGGCGCCTCCGATGTGTTCGACATCCACACCTATGAGGACGTGCCGCACGTCCCCACCCGGCAGAGCGACCGCGCCATCGTGATCGGCGAATATGGCGGCGTCGGCCAGCCGATCGAGGGACATCTGTGGCGGAACGACAAGCGCTGGAGCTACCAGGTGACCAACGACTCCGCGGACTATCTCGCCCGCTACCGGCGCAAGTTCGAGGAGATCGTGCGCCAGGCCAAGGTCCATGGCCTCAGCGCCTCGGTCTATACCCAGACGACCGATGTCGAGGGCGAGATCAACGGGCTGCTTACCTATGACCGCGCCGTCGCCAAGGCACCGGCGGAGGCGTTCGCGACGATGGCCAGACCGCTTTGGGAGCAGGAGCGCCCGGCAGGTAGCGGGAAAGGCGAGAGGAAATAGCTACCTTCGCGAGCCAAGGGTGGGCGCGCACGCGTTGATCCCGTCGTTCACAAGTCGTCGCGGCTCAGTACAGGCCACCCAGGGCCCGCACCGTGTCGGTGGCAACGCTGAGCTGCCTTGCGCGTACCGCTAGCAGCGACCGCTCCGCATCCAGCGCAGCGGTCTGGGCGATCGTCACCTCGAGGAAATCGGCGGCACCATCCCGATATCGTGTCATCGCCAGATCCCGCGTGCGCTCCGCGGCAGCGGCGGCGTCACGCTGGTTGCGCTCCTGGTCGATCAGGTGGCGCCCGGCGGCGAGATCATCCTCCACCTCGCGAAAGGCGGTCAGCACCGTTTCGCGATAGTTGGCCGCGGCCTCGTCATATTGCGCGCGCGAAATGCGGACATTGGCGCGCCGCGCGCCGCCATCGAAGATCGACAGCGCCGCCGATAGCGGGCCGAGCGCCCAGAAGCTGTTGTCGCTGCGCAGCAGGCTGCCGCTCGCCGCTTCGAACCCACCGGCGCCACCCAGCGTCACCGTCGGGAACAGCGCCGCCCGGGCCACGCCGATCTGCGCGTTGGCGGCGGCGACCCGGCGCTCGGCGGCGGCGATGTCGGGGCGCCGTTCGAGCAGGGTCGAGGGCAGCGAAGCCGGGATGGCCGGCGGGGCGATCAGCGTGTCGACCACCGGCAGCGAAAAGGCGGACGGGCTTTCGCCGATCAGCACCGCGATGGCGTGCTCGTCGCTGGCACGATCGGCGGCCACCGCGTCGAGCTCGGCCTTGGCGCTGGCCAGCTGGCTCTGCGCACGGCTGACGTCGATGCCGGAGGCGATGCCGCCGCTGTGCCGCGTATCGGTAAGATCATAGGCGCGCTGGAACGCTGCCACGGTCTCCCGCAGCAGCACGACCCGCGCGTCGAGCCCGCGCATGTCGAAATAGAGGCTGGCGAGTTGGGCCTGCAGCCCGAGACGCACGCCCGCGACATCCGAGGCGCTGGCCTGCGCGGTCGCCTGGTTCGCACGCACCGTGTTGCGAATGCGGCCGAACAGGTCCAGCTCGTAGCTGAGCGAGGCGCCGATCTGCGCGTTGGTATAGGTCGCCGCCCTTCCCTGCGACGCCGGGCGAGCGGCCGAGACGCGGTCCCGCTCGATATTGGTGCCGATGCCGATTTCGGGCAGTAGCTCCGCCCGGCTTCGACGCACCAGCGCCTGGGCCTGGTCATAGCGGGCGACGGCGGCGGCGAGATTGGGGCTGCCCGCCTCGATCCGCTGCTCCAGCCCATTCAGCGTGGTATCGTCGAAAATCTCCCACCATCTGCCCGCGGCCGGGACGTTCGATCCGGCCGTCTGCCACGCGCCGCCTTCCTTGTAGGCGGGCGCGGCGACGACCTCGGGCCGGTGATAGTCGGGGGCCATCGAGCAGGCGGACAGGCCCAGCGCCGTGGCCGCGACCAGGGCGCCCTTAGTGACGCGCATTGGCGAGTACCTTGACCGGGTCGCCGGTCTGCAGCGAGTCCGGCGGATTGTCGATCACCCGGTCGCTGGGTGACAGGCCGGCGATCACCTCGACCACCTTGCCCTCGTCGCGGCCGAGCGTGACGGTGCGGAGCTGCGCCTTGCCATCGCTGCCCAGCACGGCGACCTGCGTCCCCTTCGACCCGATGATCAGCGCGCTGGGCGGCAGGGTGACGGCGTTGCCGCTGCCCTTCAACGGGAAGCTTGCCTGCGCATAGGATCCTGGCTTGAGCGCATGATCCCCATTGGGAGCCTGCACCTCGACCAGCACCGTGCCCGATGCAGGATCGATGGCGTCGGCGGTGCGGGTCAGCGTCGCCTTGAAGGTCCGATCGGGATATTCCGGGAGGGTCAGGCTTACCTCCATGCCGGGGTGGATCTGCCCCGAATAGGCCTGGGGGACCTTCACATAGGCGCGGATCCGGCTGACATCGGCGACGGTGAAGAGCGGCGTCGAACTGGCGTTGCCCGCCACCACCAGTGCGCCGATCTGGGTTGCGCGACTGGTGACGACGCCATCGAACGGCGCGACCAGCCGGGTGAAGCCGGTCAGCGCCTGGAGGCGAGCGACATTGGCGCGCGCCGCGCTGGTGAGTGCGCTCTTGGCGGCCAGATCGCCCTGCTTCTCGTCGGCTTCCTGCTTCGACACGGCATCCTTGGCGAGCATCGCGCTCCACCGCGTCGCCGTCGTCTGCGCGAGCTGCTGGTTGGCGCGGGCGGTCTGCAGGTCGGCGCGGGCGGCGGCGAGCTGCTGCTCGACATCAGGGGCGTCGAGGATCGCCAGCACCTGGCCGCGCCGCACGGGATCGCCCAGATCGACCAGCCAGCGGCGGACATAGCCGGTGGTGCGGGCATAGATCGGCGCGCTGTTGAGCGCCTGCAGGTTCGCCGGCAGCCGCAGCGCATCGCCCGAGGCGGCAAGCGTGGGGTGGATCACGCTGACGCTGGGCACCGCCTGCTCGGCGGTCCAGGCGGCGAGGTTGCGCTCGGAATTGGCCCGGGTCACGATGCCGGTGGCGACCGCACCGATCGCGACGAACCCCGCGACGGCCGCGGTGATTTTGAGCCGGCTGTTGCCGTTCTCAGACATGAGATTCCTCCAATGGAATGGGCCGGCCGCCGGCGGGGGCAACGCCTGCCTTGCGCTTGTGGACTAGGCTGAAGATCACGGGGACGAACATCAGCGTCGCGAAGGTGGCGACGATCAGGCCGCCGATCACCGCGCGACCGAGCGGTGCGTTCTGCTCGCCGCCCTCGCCGAAGCCGATCGCCATGGGCAGCATGCCGATGATCATCGCCAGCGCGGTCATCAGCACCGGGCGGAAGCGGACCAGGCCCGCCTCCATCGCGGCGGCGGTGGCGTCGCCGAGCTCGGCCAGCCGCTCGCGGGCGAAGCTGACCACGAGGATCGAGTTGGCGGTCGCCACGCCCATGCACATGATCGCGCCGGTCAGCGCCGGCACCGACAGGGTGGTGCCGGTGGTGAACAGCATCCAGATGATGCCGGCGATCGCGCCCGGCAGCGCGGTGATGATCACGAACGGATCGAGCCAGCTCTGGAAGTTCACCACGGTAAGCAAATAGATCAGCACGATCGCGCCGATCAGCCCGAAGCCCAGGCCGTAAAAGGCGCTGTTCATCGTGGCATATTGGCCCCGCATGGTGACGGTGACGCCCTTGGGCGCCTCGCCCTTCAGCTCCTCCAGCACCTTGCCGATGTCCGCCGAGACCGCACCCAGATCGCGCCCGTTCGGCGTCGCGAAGATGTCGACCACGGGATTGATATTGTAGTGCGAGATCACTGCGGCGGCATTGCTGCGCTCGATATTGCCGATGCCGCCGAGCACCTGGCTGGTGCCGCCGCTCGTGCCCGTGACGGGCAGGTTCGCAAGATCGCTGATCGAACCGACGCGATATTCGGGCGTCTGCGCGACCACCGCGTAGGACACGCCGTTCTCCGGGTTCAGGTAGAAGACCGGCGCGGTCTGCGAGGTGCCGGCGAGCGAGCTGGCAACACTGGTGGTCACGTCGCGCTCGGTCAGGCCGAACTGGCCGATGCGGCTGCGATCGACGTTGACGTCGAGCTGCGGATAGCGCGAAGACTGCTGGATGCGCGCATCCGCCACGCCGCCGATCGTGCTGATCCGGCGGAGGATCTTGCGGGCATAGGCGGCATTGGCATCGGCATCGCGGCCCGAGACCTGGATGTCGATCGGTGCCGGCGCGCCGAAGTTGAGGATCTGGCTGGTGATGTCCGCCGGCAGGAAGGCGAACTGGGTCCCCGGATAGACCTTGGGGAGCAGCTCGCGCAGCTTCTTCACATAGCCGGCGGTGGGCGCATGATCCTTGCTCAGCTGGATCAGGATGTCGCCGTCCTGCGGGCCGACGGTGCCGGAGTTGTTGTAGGTCGTGTTGATCGAGCTGACCGGCAGGCCGATATTGTCGACCAGCGAAACCAGTTCATCGGCGGGGATGACGCCGCGAATGGTGCGGGCGATCCGGTCGAACTCGGCCGACGTGTCCTCGATCCGCGAGCCCACCGGCGCGCGGACATGGATCGCCATCGCGCCGGCGTCGACGTTCGGGAAGAAGTTCTGGCCGAGCAGCGGCACCAGGAACAAGGTCACCGCGATCACGAGGATGAAGGCGAGGATGAACGGCCGCGGCGTGGCCAGCGCCCTTTCCAGCAGCCCGCCATAACCGGTGCGGATCTTCTCGAAGCGGTGCTCGAACCCGCGCTGGAAGCGCACCAGCGGATTGCGCGAACCCGGCGTGCCGGCCTCATGACCATGCCCCGGCGCGTGCGGCTTGAGCAGGAACATCGCCATGGTCGGCACCAGCGTGCGCGACAGCAGGAACGACGCGATCATCGCGAACACCACCGACAGCGCCAGCGGCACGAACAGGAAGCCGGCGATGCCGGGCAAGAAGAACATCGGCACGAACACGATGCAGATGCAGAGCAGCGAGACGAAGGCCGGCGTCACGATCTGCGCGGCACCGTCGAGGATCGCGTCCTTCACCGACTTGCCCTGCTCGAGGTGCCAGTTGATGTTCTCGATCGTCACCGTCGCATCGTCGACCAGGATGCCGACCGCGAGGCTGAGCCCGCCCAGCGTCATGATGTTGAGCGTGTTGCCGGTCGCCGACAGCGCGATGATCGCCGCCAGGATCGCCAGCGGGATCGAGATCGCGATGATCACGGTCGAGCGCCACGATCCGAGGAACAGCAGGATCATCAGCGAGGTGAGCCCGGCGGCGATCACGCCTTCCTTGATCACGCCCTCGACCGCCGCCTTCACGAACAGCGACTGGTCGCCGATCGGCGCGACTTTCAGGCCGGGCAGCGTCGCCGTGGCCTTGGGCAGCGCGTCCTTGATCCCCTGCACGATCGCCAGCGTCGAGGTCGCGCCGCTCTTGAGCACGGTCATCAGCACCGAGCGCGCGCCATCGACATGGACGACGTTGGTCTGCGGCGCGGAACCGTCGCGGACATGGGCGACGTCGCGCATGTAGATCGTCGCGCCGTTGACCACCTTGACCGGCAGCGCGTTCAGCTCCTCGATCGATCCCGGCGCGTTGTTGAGCTTGATGCTGTACTGATAGCCGCCGATCTTGGCGAAGCCGGCAGGATTGATCTGGTTCTGCGCGGCGATCGCGTTGCCGACATCTTGCGCCGAGAGCCCCTTGGATTGCAGCGCCTGCGGATCGAGGTCGATCTGGATCTGGCGCTGGCGCCCGCCGGAGGGATAGGGAATCGCGGCGCCCGGCACGGTGACGAGCGGCGGCCGCACCTGGTTCTGCGCGGTGTCGAACAGCTGGCCTTCGGACATGCCCTTGCCCGACAAGGCGAGCTGGAGGATCGGCACGGTCGAGGCATTGTAGTTGAGGATCAGCGGCGGGGTGATGCCCGGCGGCAGCTGGCGCAGCACGGTCTGCGAGATCGACGTCACCTGCGCGGTGGCGGTGCGGATGTCGGCGCCCGGCTGGAAATAGATCTTCACCACGCCGATGCCCTGCATCGACTGGCTTTCGACATGGTCGATGTCGTTGACCGTCGTGGTCAGCACCCGCTCGAACGGCGTGATGATCCGCCCCGACATCTCGTCGGGCGACAGGCCGCTATATTGCCAGGCGGTGGCGATCACCGGCACGCGAATGTCGGGAAAGATGTCTACCGGTGTCCGGATCGCGGCGAGGACGCCGAGGATCAGGATCAGGATGGCCATGACGATGAAGGTGAGCGGCCGCGCCAGCGCGACGCGAACGATCCCGATCAAGAGCGGCTCCGCTCAGGCGAAGGGGCAAAGTGGCGGGCAGCCAGGCACATCAGGGAAACTCCGGATTGACAGTACGGCGCTCGTCCCAGTTCGCAGCCGCAACATTTCCCTGCATCCGGTTAACCATCCGCGTCCAATATCGTTTGCAGCATGATCGATATCTCCTATGTATCGACAAATGGAGCTCCGGCATCTCCGCTATTTCGTCGGCGTCGCCGAGGAACTGCATTTCGCTCGCGCAGCCGCGCGCCTCGGCATCTCCCAGCCGCCGCTCAGCCAGCAGATCGGCCAGCTCGAGGCCGAACTGGGCGTTCGGCTGTTCGAGCGCACCAGCCGCAGCGTGCAGCTCACCAGCGCCGGGGCAGCCTTCCTTCCGGCTGCCCGCGCGACGCTGGAGCAGGCCGAACGGGCAATCAACATCGCCCACCGCGCGGCACGCGGCGAACTCGGGGAGCTCAATCTCGGCTTCAACGCTTCCGCGCCGTTCGTGCCGATGATCGCGCGCTCGATCTTCGCTTTTCGTCAGGCTTTTCCCGATGTGAAGCTCAATCTCACCGAGGTCGCCGGCTCGGCCCAGTCGACCGCCCTCGCCGACCATGCGCTCGACGCATGCTTCGTCCGCAGCAGGTGCAAGCCGGAGATGGGCGACGGGATCGCCGTGACGCCGATCCTTCGCGAGCGCCTGTTCGTGGCGCTGCGGCCCGATCACCCGCTTGCCGAAAAGGAGCTTACGCTGCGGGATCTCGCTGGCGAACCGATGATCGTCTATGCCCGCGAACACGGCGCGACCTTTACCGACGAGTTGCTGGGCATGCTGCGCGGCGTCGGCGTCGAGCCGCGGATCGAGCATCGGGTGCGCGAGGTATCGACGCTGCTCGGAATGGCGGCGGCGGGGGTGGGCGTCGCGGTGGTCGCTGAATCGCTCTGTGCGCTACAATCCGCCAAGCTGGTCTATCAACCGCTCAGGGACCCGGACTCGATCACGTCGATTTGGCTGATTCACCTCTCAGCGGGTGCGAGCCTGCCGTGCCGGAATTTCCTCGATATCGTCACCCGCGAATCCCTGGTTCCGTAAGCGACGGGTCGCGACCATCGCTCTGGCCGGCTTATGCGGCGGCGCTCCATCCTTCTCGAGATCGCGGCCGCCAGCGGACCGGAGGCGAGCCCCGCTCCCTAGCCAGCCCCGCCACGGGTACCACCGTTTGGCGTCGTCGCCCGCGGCGCGAGCAGGTCACTGAGCGTGTCGGGGCGGTCCGCAATCCGCTCCAGCCGCGGATAGCGCAGCGGCCCCGCATAGGAAATCGGCCGATCCGACCGGACCCCATCCTGTTCGATCGTCAGCGCCAGAGGATGGCGCGCCGAATCCCGCACCGCAGCGAGCAGCGCTTCCGTGCCGAATGCGACTCCGTTGACGGCAGCGATCCGGGCACCCGGACGCAGTCCAGCGCGGAAGGCGGGGCTGCCCCAGGCTACCGCGCGGACCGCGCCGTTCGCCCGCGCGGCGAGCCCGATCGAATAGCTGAGATCGGCGACCCCGGCCTCCTCTTCCCCGGCGCGGAACGCTGCGGTCGGCGTGTCGGTGAAGAGGAGGCGCCAGCCGTGGCTGCGCAGCCCGATCGTCGGGTCGAGTTCATCGTGCCCACCGATCCATCGCCGCAGCCATCCGGCCCAATCACCGGGCGCGATTGCATGCAGCGTGTCGCAGATATCGGCGAACGTGTAGGTGCGCGTGGGCGCCTTCGGGGTTGCCCCGGCGAAGAAGGTGCCGGCGAAATCGTCGATGCCGCGGCGCCCCCTGGTCCGCGCACGCAGTTCGCCATCGACCGCCAGCCATAGCAGCACGCCTTCCGAGTAATAGTCCCGCCGCCGCTGCCAGTCGCGCCAGGGCACCGGCTGGCGGAGCATGAAGGCGGGGTAATTCACGTCGTCGGAAAGCGGCCGCCAGGAACGTCCCGGTCGTGCGGCGATTTCGGCAGCCTCGACTGCGAGCCGGTCGCGCAGTTCGGTGGGCGTGAACTGCCCCGCTCGGGTTGCCAGCACTCGCCCCCAGAACTCGGTCTGGCCTTCATACACCCACAACAGGCTGCCCGAGACGGGGACGTTGGGGGTTGGCGCCCACAGATCGGCCGGGGTCCGGTAGAAGCCGTTCCAGGCGTGAACGATCTCGTGGGCGACGAGGTCGCGGGACAGAATCTGCGGCTGCCACTCCCGGAAAAGCGACGAGGGCAGTCCGTTCTCGCTCGACGTCCGATGCTCCGTGCCGCCCGATGCGCCGTCGTCGCCCAGGCGAGCGAGGATATCGTACTGTGCGAAGGGGGTAGCGCCGAACACCGCCCTCATCTGGGCGATCAGTTCGCGCAGCTCCGCCACGCGGTCGGTCGGGACGACCAGATCGTCCGGGCGCGTGGCGACGAGGTCCAGCGACACGCTGCCCATTCCGGGCGCGGTCAAGGGGATCTGCCTGGTGTAGCGGCCGGCGAGCACGGGCGCGTCGAGCAACGCCTCGAGCGTCGTCTCCGCGAAGTGCAGCGCGGGGCTGCCGTTTGCCTCGGTGCCCAACGCGGTGAACGCACGCAATCCCGCCGGCAGCGTGAGCGACGCAGCGGTGCGGATGTTGCGGGCATACCATCCGGCCGGGTACAGGACCAGCCGCTGCCAGGGGACGCTGACGATGTCGGGCGTCAGCAGGTCCCCGCCCCCCACCATCTGGAATTGGACGTCGATCGCCTTCGCGCCTGCAGGCACGTCGACGTGAAAGGCATGCGGCTCGTAGGGATCGCGCTGCCAGCGGACGGGCCGGCCTGCCACCGCCACCACCAGCCCCGCCAGATCGACGACGCTCAGGCTCGGCCCGTGGCTGGCGGCCTCCCATCGCGGGTACAGAAGCGTCACCCGGGATCCGCCCGTCACCGGAATATGCTCCTGCACGGTGAAGATGCGGTGCGCGACGTCGGTCGCGTCGACATGAAGGCGAAGTACCCCATGAAAGACATGGTCGACTGGCGACGGGACGGTCGCCTGCGGTGCGCGATACACGGGCCCCTGGGCGGACTGCGCCGCCGCGACGCCCGCGGCACAGAGGAATGCCCATCCCAACACGGAAAATCTGCCGAACCCTATTTCCACCAACCATGCTCCCCGGGACGCCGCCATCGCGCGCGCCGCTATAGTAGCTGGCGGCATCGACGGTAGCGTTCAATCTCACATATCTGCCATGGCGGGCGCTGGGACGGTCGCCTGTTCCCGGCGCTGGCCATCCATGGCGCGCGCCGGGACCGTATTCAGAAGCGATAGGCGAGCATCAGGCCGCCGATCGGCTGCCAGCGGCTGCCTTCGCGGGTAACCGGGCTGCCGGCAGCGTCGCCCACCAGATAGCCGGCACTGGCATGGGCGATCACGCCCAGATGGCGATCGAACCAATAGCCTGCGGTCACCCCCCCGCCGATGTCGCGCAGCCCGGATCCGGGGCGATAGGGCGCGAGCCCGCTCGCCGCGGCGCCCGCCGCATCGGCAGGCGCGGACCGATCACCGGTCCGGCCGCGAAGCGCGGATCGGACACCAGATCGACACGCGCACCATTGCCGCGGAGCTGGAAGTTGACGCCGCGCCAGCGGATGTCAGCGGTGGCGAAGGGGAATGGCCGCACGTCGCCGGCGCCGTCGAACTCGGGAACGATCCCGGCACCGAGCGCCACCATGCCATGGGCGCCGCCGCCCTCGGCGGGGGCTTGCTGGGCACAGGCGGTCGCGCTGGTTAGCGCAGTGGTCCAGGCAAAGGAAAGCAGCAGCAGAATACGCATGGTCGAAACTCCTCGTCATGGGGGTAGCCGCCGGAGGCAGCGGCAAGGCGTGCCTCCGGCGGCGGTTCGAGGGATCGCCCACCACCCAGGGGCGGCGGTGAGCGGCCCCTCGCCGGGCCTGCGGTCGGGGGCCGCAGATCCGATCTCAGGCCATTGCCGGTTTCCCGGCCAGGGCGGCGATGTGGCGGTTGGCGACCAGCATGGCCGCGGCGGTCAGCACGCTGGCGGTCGGCGCGAGCAGGAGGCCGAACCGCAGGCCGTGGCGGATGGATGCCTCGCCCGCGGCATCGCTCGCCGCGCCGACCAGCAGTGGCGCCAGCGTCGGCCCGAGCAGTCCCGACGCGATCAGGACCATGCTCGATGCCATCGCCTGATGCCCGGCGCCGGCAACCAGATGGGCGGCGCCAAAGACGCCCGGCAGGATGAAGGCGAAGGACAGCATGGTCGGCACGAACAGCGCGATCGAGAGCCAGCCGACCGGCACGAACAGCGCGATGCTGGCGGTGGCGCCCGCCACGAGGAACAAGAGCGCGGGCGTGGCGAGCAGGCGACGGTTGCCCGCGCTGCGCCGCCGATCGAAGTCGCGTCCGCCGAGCACCGTCCCGATGAGCCCCATGCTGCCCTGGAGCAGCCCGAAGGCGAGACCCGCCTGCGCGGCGCTGAACCCGTGGACGCGGATCAGGAAGCTCGCCGCGAAGGCATAGAAAGGCGAGGAGGCAAAGCCGACACAGACGGCCGCGAGAAGCAGCCAGCGAAAGGCGCGCGACGCCAGCAACACCCTGCCCGTCTTCAGGAACGGGGCGCTTTCCCCCTGCTGCCGCAACGGCGGGGTCGGGCCAAGGCCGGCGACCAGGATGGCCAGGACGCCGCCCGCGATGCCGGCGCCGAGCAGCGCCGTCCGCCAGCCATGCGTGTCGGCGACGGCGCCGCCCAGCGCGAAGCCCAGCATCGTCCCGAGGGGGATCCCCATCGAAAACAGACCGAGCGCGCGACCGCGGCGCTCCGGCGCGATCCTGCGGGCGATCCATGCATGCCCGGCGGGGATCGCCCCGGCCTCGCCCAGCGCGACACCGAAACGGCTCGCGGCCAGTGCGAGGAAGCTCGTGGCGAGCCCGCCCAGGCCCGTCATGGCGCTCCACACCAGGACGCAGCCGAGCAGTACCAGCCTTGGCGAGCCGCGATCGGCAGCGCGGGCGATCGGCAGCGAGAAAAGTGCATAGCAAAGCGCTGAGGCCACCCCCGTTACCAGGCCGATCTGCGCATCGCTCAGGTCTAGATCACGCTTCATTGGCTCGATCAAGATAAACGGCTATATCCTGTCGACCTGGCAGACAATACTCACTAGAAGAATTGTCGCGACGAACCTGATTTCTCGGGAACCGCGAAAGTAAAGGTTTTCATAGCTTACGATTTCTGTCGAGGATTTCTGCGAATTTTCACTTGACGAAATGGATGGTTCTGTCATTTTCAAGAAACACCTCGGCTTATTTGCGCGATCAAGTTAGAGGGTGTCTTCGATGACCAGAATGCCGGAAACCGCGAAAATCTTGCCTTTTCCTCCAAATGGCGGCGCACGCAGCGTATCCGCGCTTGCACAGCCGATCGCGCCGCCGGACGATCGCGCAGCGGCCGCTCTGCGGGATGCGGTGCGCGCACATATCGACGCGGGCGGCGGTGGCGAGGGGCTGTTCCCCCTGCCGATGCCGGAGGTGCACGTCATCCGAGCGATGCGTCACGTTCCCGCGAACCGGCAGATTTATCGGCCGTCGCTATGCGTGGTGGTCGAAGGACTGAAGCAGATCGAGTTCGGCGAAGATTCGCTCGAATATGGCGCAATGGAGTGCCTGATCGTCAACATGGAGATGCCGGCCTCGGGCCGCATCGTCGGTGCCACGCCCGGGGAGCCGTTCGTCGGCATGACGATCGACTTCAACCTCGAACTGCTGCGCGAAGTACTCGAACAGCTTGCGCAGCGGCCGAAGCCCGGCAAGCATGACGGACCGAGCATTTTCGTGACCGGGGTAACCGACTGGCTCGCCGATTGCCTCGTCCGCATGCTGCGGCTGACCAAGACGCCCGAGGCGGTGCCCATCCTGTTCCCCTCGCTGATGCGCGAGGTCTATTACTGGCTGCTGACCGGGCCGCTGGGCGGCGAGATCTGCAAGCAGCTCATCGCCGACACGCATCTCGAGCGGATCACCCGCGCGATCCGGCTGCTGCGCGAGCGCTTCGCCGAGAAGCTGCGGATCGAGGATCTCGCGGACGCCGCGGGAATGAGCCCCTCCTCCTTCCACCAGCATTTCAAGACACTGACGCTGATGACGCCGATCCAGTTCCAGAAGCAGCTGCGACTGATGGAGGCGCGCCGGCTGATGCTGGACGATGCGGCGAACGTGACTGCGGCGGCCTATCAGGTCGGCTATGAGAGCACCTCGCAGTTCACGCGCGAATATAGTCGCACCTTCGGCATCGCGCCGAAGCGCGACGTGCTGGAGCGCAAGGCGCTGATCGCGGCGGTCTCCGGCCGATAGGGCAGTCGCCGCTGCGAAAGCGAGGATCGGACAGGTTTTTCGGGGCTTCGGGCAAGCAGGGAGCCGGGCGCCCCGCTATTGCAGCGGCAGTTGCACTCGATCCGAGGACGGACATGAACCGCTGGACCGCCACCGACATTCCCACGCAGCATGGCCGTTCGGCCGTCATCACCGGCACCGGGGGCTTGGCCCTGGAAAACGCGCTGGCGCTCGCCCATGCAGGTGCCGCGGTGGTGATCGCCGGCCGCAACCCTGAAAAGGGCGCACACGCGGTCGCTACCGTCGCGGCGGCGGCACCGGGCGCGGCCGTACGGTTCGAGATCCTGGACCTTGCGAGCCTGGAATCGGTGGCGCGGTTCGCACAGCGGCTGGCCGATCAGCAGGAGGGGCTGGACATCCTGATCAACAATGCCGCTGTCATGGCACCGCCAACGCGGCTGGTAACCAGCGACGGCTTCGAACTGCAGTTCGGCACCAACTATCTAGGCCATTTCGCGCTCACCGCCGGGTTGCTGCCCCTGCTCAAGCGGGGGCGCCAGCCGCGGGTGGTCACGCTCAGCAGCGTCGCGGCGCGCGGCGGTGCGATCGACTTCGACGACCTGCAGGCCGAGCACGGCTACCGGCCGATGCCGGTCTACAGCCAGTCCAAACTCGCCTGCCTGTTGTTCGCGCTCGAGCTCAGCCGGCAAAGCCAGTGGCACGGCTGGGGCGTCGCGAGCATCGCAGCACATCCCGGCATCACGCGCACGGACCTGATCGCGAACGGCGCCGGGCCGAACAGCGCCCCCGGTCGGCTGCGGCGGTTCCTCCCCTTCCTGTTTCAGCCGGCTTGGCAGGGCGCACTGCCGACGCTCTTCGCCGCCACCGATCCGTCCGCGCAGGACGGCAGCTATTACGGTCCCCATGCCTTGGGCGGCACGCGCGGCTATCCCGCGCTCGAAAAGCCCCCCGCCCGGGCTCTCGATGGTGCCTCGGCAGCGCGACTATGGGAGGAGTCGTGCAGGCTCGCCAACATGCCGTCGGATGCGTGGCGCTAGGTCGATGCCGGTGCGTGCGCCCCAGGCTGGGCGCACGCAGTCTATCCGTTGGAAGCTTCTGCCCCGAGCAGCAGCCGCATCGAACGGAAATCGAAGGTGTAGCTGCCCTTCGCAGTCAAGGCGGGCTGTCCGAGATTGCCAAGGACCGGCGCTGCCTTGTCTCCCTCCAAGGTGACGGCCACATCGCGCTCGATGACGGTTGCTGCGCCTGCCGTGATCGTGAGGTGCGGCTCGATCGCCACATCGCCTTCGGTGCCGCCACCCAGACCCAGGGTGGTGTCCCGCTTCCTTGACCAAAGGGGCGCACGATCGGCGAAGCGGGTAGCGTAGCTTGCATAGAGACTGCTTCGGTTCGCACCCGTGTCGATGCTCACCAGGCCCTTGCGCCCCGCGATCTCCACCTCGGCCAACGGAGTCAGCTGGTTCATGTAGAGCGTCGCTCCCGACGTGAGCAAAGGTCCGTCCCGATCGATCGCGAACGTACCGTCGGCATCGATCCGAAACCGGCCCAGCTGGGCGAGCGCGGGGCAGCCGAGGATCGCCTCGATCTGATAATCGGCCCGCGGGGACCGGATGTGCAATGCTTCATCCGGTACGACGATCGTCACCATATGTCGAAGGAGGACGGCGCCCACCGGGAGACTGTCGATAACGGCGATCCGCGTTCGAACCGAATGGCCCGTCAATCCCACCGCGCGCAAGGGAACATCGCGAACTGCCAGGTGCATCCGGCGGGCAGCACTGTCGGACACGACCGAGTAATTCGCGCCCGTATCGATGTTCCACGAAAGCGTGACGCCGCCTACCGTCAGATCGACATTGTGCGTGCCGAGCACATTGCGATAGCTGTGCAAGATGGCCGTCCTGCTGCCTGTCGCCCTCGGGCCCGGCAAGTTGCGCAAGACCCCTGCCATCCCGAGCTCGTCGCGCAAATCGGCAACCGCATCGGATTCCATATGCTCGGCATGCGCGCCGAGCCATCGCGCGATCAGCGCATATTCCTTCCCGAACGCGCCCCGGCGGCGATAGGTGTCGAGCAGCGTCTCGAACGCTTGCTGCGCTCGGGGAGACCCCGTTCGCTCCAGCACTGCCAGGCAGTGCGGGAGCGATCTCGCCGCCACATCGAGGCGGTTGTCGCGATTGGCGATCACGCCTTCGACCGCGCATCGTTCGGCACCTTTCGGCATCGCCTTCGCAAGCGCCCGCACCTCCGCCATGTCCCATCGCGCAAGCGCGGCCTCGATGGGCGGAGCGGCTGCCAACGGTGGAGCGGCAGTCACGGCGGCGAAGACTGTAATCGCACTTGCGAGGAATGAGAGGGGAACGATCATAGGAGCTCCGTAAAATCAACGCTGGTCCGCGCGCACGCCCGGCGGCGGCGATCCCGTGCAGAGGGCACCGCCTCCGCGGAGGCGGGGATGGAGCCACACTGCCTGGATCCCCGCCCGTGCTGCGCAGTTGGCAGTCCGTCAGGCCGCGACGGCCTTGGCGCGGCGGCGCACATCGCTGATCGTCAGCGAAACCGCCGAGACCAGGAAGTAGAAGGCGCCGAACGCCGCATAGGGCGCGATGTCGGCGATACCCACCGGCGCGGCTCCGGCCGCCTTGATGAGCATGTGTGCGCCGGCGAGACCGGACTGGGCACCGCTCAGGATCATCGCCCATTGCGCACCATAGGATTTCCAGCGCCGCACTCCGGTGAGCAGCTGGAACAGCCCGGACAGAACCGCCCACACGCCGAAGATCTGGAGGACCGCGTGCATGCCGTGCGGGAGGGTCGCGGCGACCGCGACTGCTGTCACGATGCTGACGATGAAGTTGAGCATCTGGCTCTTGTTGCTCGCCAGCCCCCCGCTCCGGCTGGCGTCGAGATAGTTGGCCAGCGCGTCCCAGGCGGGATAGGCGACGAGCATCACCGCGGCCAGCGGCGGCACCGCCTTGGCGACCGTGAAGGCGAGCGCGACCCAGATCGCGGAAATCGCGAAGCGCAGATAATAATAGGTCTTGAGCCAGTCTCGATCGGGAGACTTCGCGTGGGTGTCGGTCTTCATGAGATGGTTCCTTTCCGTAATGCAGGCGCGCGTCTCCCGCCCGGCAAGCCGGTTGGTCGATCGTCGGCTGTTCAGGGGGAGCGGCGCGTGATCGGCCGCGTTGGTTCCGGCTAGAGGCGGAAGCGCTGGGGCAGGCACCATCGCGCTACTGCCGCCACGGCGGCGCACCCGACGCTATACCAGACCACCACGTAGAGCGGGTCGTTGAAGGGGCAGCAGAACGCGAAGATCAAGGCGCCGCAGGTCCCGGCGGCGATGCCGGCGACGAGCGCGCTACGTCGGGGCTGGGTCGGCGCGGCCCTGCGCATCAAGGCCCCGAGCAACGCCATGATCGGCAGCGAGAGCACGAAGATCGACGTCGCACACATCATGCCGCTTGCCGGGTTGATGCGATCCAGCAGCCCCCGGTCGGCCATTCCAGCAGGCGTGACGGCGGCCCCGCCGACAATGGCCAGCACCGCGAGTCCGCAGGCGAGCATCAGCCCGTGCCGCGGCCGTGCCGTGGGCGAGAAGGATCGCACCGCCAGCACACAGGCGGCGATGGCGAGGAGGCCAAGGCTTCCCACCCTCCACATCAGATAGGGCGATCCGCCCATGTGGTGCATGTCGGCGCGCATCAGGCCCGTGGCGGGGGCAAGGGCAAGTTCCAGCCCGCACAGCGCGAAGAGCAGCGCGCCTTCCCGCACCATGCTGCGGCGCCGTACCGGCACGAGATCGGACGACAGGTCCGCAATCAAGGCTTCATTCGACATCGGGGGTCTTCTCGATCAATGCCATGAGGCGGGCTAGGCCACGGTGGATGTTCATTTTCACAGCCGATGGCGAGAGCCCCGTCTGGGCCGAGGCTTCGTCGATGCTGTAGCCCTGCACCTTGACCAGCAGGATGGCCTGGGCCTGCGCCGGGCGAAGCTGGTCGAGCAGGCTGGCCAGAACGGAGCTGCTGACCACCGCCGCCTCGTGATCGCCGATCGCGATCGCGTCGGGCAGGTCGTCCGCCGGTCGGCGCGCCAGGCTGCGCAGCTGGTCGACCCACTTGTTCTTGGCGATCGCCGCCAGCCAGGGCCCGAAGGGATATTGCGGATCATAGGTGTGCCGCCGCCGATGAATGGCGAGCAGCGTTTCCTGAACGGCATCGTCGACGTCGCCGGGCGGCAGCCGCCGCTCGAAATAGCGCTTGAGCCATTCCGATGTCTCTCCAAGCAGGCGCCGATACGCACCGCCATGCCCGTTCTGGGCAGCTTCCATCAGGCCGCTCCAGCTATCGGACGCCTTCCGGGATTGCCGCGCACGTGCGGCGCTCGTCACGCTCGGGGACGGCCTTGAGATGATTCTCGACAGAAAGTCCGAGCGCATGATGGCTTATTCGCCTGCAACGCGATGCCGGTCACGCCGTGTCGAACTTTTCTGCCGCGGGGTGTACCCGACCGCGGCAAGGCGTAAGGACATGCCATGGAATGGAGCGATGTCCGGATCTTCCTGGCCGTGGTGCGCGCCGGCACGCTGGGCGGCGCAGCACGCGCGCTGCGCCTCAGCCATCCAACCATAGGCCGGCGCCTGCGCGCGCTCGAGGCAGCGACGGGCCAGACGCTGTTCCAGCGCACCGCCGACGGGCTCATCCTCACCGAGGAGGGAAGCGCCATCGTGACGCTGGCCGAGCAGATGGAGGAAGGCGCACTGGCCATGGAGCGGCGGCTCGCCGGGCAGGAGCAGAATCTGCGCGGCTGCCTGCGCATCTCCTCGGCCGACTGGTTCGGCGCCTATGTGCTGCCCCCGATCATCACCGACTATACGGCTGCCCATCCAGACGTCGATATCGAGATCCTCACGGGCACGCGGCTGTTCAGCCTTGCGCAGCGCGAGGCGGACATCGCCTTCCGGATCGTGCCCTTCGACACGTCCGACATCGTGCAGCGCAGGCTGAGTCCGCTGCACTATGGTGTCTATATCGCCGCGGGCGCGCCCGAGCCCGTATTCGGCGACGGCACCGGTTTCCGGCTGATTACCCATGATACGTCCACCGGCCATTTCCCAGACATCGCGTGGCTGATGGAAAGCTTTCCCAACGCGACGACGGTCCTGCGCTCCAACAACCGGAACGTGCAGGCGCGGATGTGCCGGCAGGGTGTCGGCATCGCCGTGCTCCCCCGCGCGGTCGGCAGCCAGACCCCGGGACTGCGCCTGCTCGGACTGCCGGAGGCGCCGCCCAGCCGGGACATCTGGATGGGCTATCACCGCGATCTGAAGCATCTGCAGCGCCTGCGCGCGTTCATCGGCGTGCTGGACGATCATCTGCGAGCGGTGTGGTCTGGCTAGTCAGCAGGAGGAAGGGCCTTTCTCGGTAGGCGACGTGCCTGACGGGAGAGAAGCCGAGCTTCTCAGCGAGCCTCAGCGAGGGAAGGTTGATCGGCTCGATCAGGCACGCGACGCGATCGTGGCGCGTCGACGCCTCCAGCCAGCGCAAGAGGCCCGCCATCGCCTCGAATGCCAGGCCCCGCCCGCCGACTTCGGAAGAGAAGAGCCATGAGACTTCGGGGAGGCTATCGAGCTCCGGATCGACAGCGCGACGGAAGAAGCCGGCGCCCACCTCGCCCACGATGCTGCCGCTCGCCCTCTCGACGACGGCGAGCGACCCGAATCCGAAGAGGCTCCAATGGCCGGCACAGCGCAGCACCCTTGCCCATGCGGCCTCCTCGGAATCAGGTAGATTGCCGATGAACCTGCGCACCGCCGGATCCGCCGCGAGGGCCAGGATCGACGGCACGTCACCGGCTTCATAGGGGCGCAGGACGAGCCGTTCGGTGTCGATCATTGGGGGCGGAGCCTCAGCCGCCGCGCAAGCACGTGCGCACGAACCGGGCGAGTTCGCCACTCAGTTCCAGATCCTCCGGCGTCCCACCCAGGAAGCCGCCATGCGGCATCGCCTCGAAAACGTGAAGCTCGGCAGGCACGCCTGCCCGCCGCAGGGCGCGATGCATGCGCACGGTGTTGGAGAGGAACAGATCGCGGGTGCCGGATTGCAGCAGCGTCGGCGGCAGGCCGGTCAGGTCACCGAACAGCGGCGATAAATCAGGATCGGACAGGTCCGCGCCATCGGCATAGAGCAGGTTCGCCGACCGCAGCGGCAGCGGCAACATCAGGTCGACGAGGCGGTTCACCTCGAAGCTGTCCCCGGACTCGGTCAGGTCGACCTCGGGGGACAGCAGGACCATGCCGGCGGGCATGGGAAGTCCCTGGTCGCGCGCGCGCAGCAGCATGGCGACGGCCAGGTTGCCCCCCGCGGACCTTCCGCCGACGAACACGCTCGAAGGCGCATGCCGCTCCAGCACATGGACATAGGCCGCCAGCGTATCGTCCAGTGCCGCAGGATAGGGGTGCTCGGGCGGCGTTCGATAGTCGACGCCGTAGCAGCGCACGCCGTGCAGATCCGCCTGCATCTGCGCGCCGACCCTGCACGCTTCCCCGCCACCGAACACCAGGGCACCACCGTGCAGATCGAGATAGGCGCCCCCGGTCGCCGTGTTCGTCTCGGGCGTCGCGACATGGACGACAGTGTCGCCGACCTGGACGGTCTCGACACTGGCGCGCAGCGTCCCGGCAAGCCCCTTGATGCTGGCGGCATAATGCGCGTCCACCGCCGTCTTGATCAGGACCCAGGCCTCGCGATCTTCGGGAGCGGGCATCGGGTGCTTCGCGTTGACGGGCATGCCGTCGGGATCCACGAGCCGGTCGAGCGCGGCGCGCGCGTCCGCGCTGATGGAGCGGGGCGCAGGCAGCACGCGGGCGGGCACCCGCACACCGAAGGGTTGTTCATCCATTAGCGCCGACCTCGATAGTTGAGTTTCTATATCGTACGATGCAGCAGCGAACGCGTTCGCTGCCGCCCTCCTCAGTCTTCGTCCTGCCACCTGCGCAGAGTCGTCTGGTCATGATAGGGCATGCGATCCGGCGTGGTGATGAATTCCATTGTCGTGCCCCACGGCATGCGACAATAGCAGACCTTGTTCCCGGGCCCCTTCTCGGTTGCATAGGGGATGGCGCGCGGCGCCGTCAGCGGGGTACCGCCTGCTTTCTCGAAACGTTCGACCGAAGCCTCGATATCATCGGTGTACAGCGCGAAATGGGTGATGCCGAAGTCGCTCGCGCGGATCGGCTGGGCCTGCTCGGGCCCGTGCATTTCGAAGAGCTCGATATCGGGTCCGGTGCCGATCTTCACCATCGCCTGCGCGCGCACGACCGTGCCCGGGAACGCGCCCACGGCGCGCTCGAACTCGGGGCCCTGCCGCGGCGGATCCTGCGGGCCGAACGACTGGTAGATCAGTTGGGCGCCAAAGGCGTCGGCCAGGAAGGACTTGGCGGCTTCGATATCGGGCACGGTGATGCCGATGTGATTGACGCCGCGAATGACGGGTGCGGTCATGACAGTCTCCTTCGTGCTGGTTTCAAAGAATGCGGTTTTCACTCGGCGTTGAGGAACGCGATCAGGGCAGCTGCGAGTTCGTCCGGCCGCTCGTCCGCGACATAATGGCTGCACCGCGCGATGGGGCCGCCGGTCACCTTGGTGGCGAACTCCTCGAGCATCGGCACCATCTGCGCGCCGAAGCGCTGATCTCCACCCAGGCCGAGCACCGGCATCTCGAGCGGCTGCTCCTTGTACGCGAGTGCCGCCGCGTGGTCGGCGTCGAGCGTGCGATACCATTCCATGCCGCCGCGGGTGCGGCCGGGCAGCGCCATGGCCCTGGCGTAGATCTCGACATCCGCCGGATCGAAGCGGCTATGGTCGTAGAACCGCTCGGCCATGAAGGCCGTGAGATAATCCTGTTCACGGCCATGCAGCAGGCGCTCGGGCAGGTCCCGGCTGGCGTGAAAGCCGAAATGCCACAGCCTCGCCGTCGTCGCTTCCCATTGCGACCAGCCGGGGAGCGGCACGTCGAGGACGGCGAGATGGGTGACAGCCTCCCGGTGAAGGGCTGCCTGCGCCAAGGCGACCATGCCGCCGATATCATGCCCGCACACGGCGTAGCGTGCATGCCCAAGCGCAGCCATGACGGCATGCGCGTCGCGCGCCATCGTCGCCTTGTCATAGCCGGCCTGCGGGCAGTCGGAGAACCCTGCGCCGCGCAGGTCGATCGCTACCACGCTGAAATGCTCGGCGAGCAGCGGCATGACGTGGTGCCATTCCCACCAGGTTTCCGGCCAGCCGTGGAGCAGCAGGATCGGCGGGCCAGCCCCTCCCATCACCGCGTTGATCTTGACGCCGTTGGCCGGCACCAGTTGCTGGGCAAAGCCCGGCCGCGCTGCGATCATGATCGCTCTCCAGTACGATATTGAGGTTGCGACGGGGCGTGGCCCCCGCGCTCAGGCCGGATCGAAATCGGTGGCGATCGTGCGCGCACGCCAGGCGTCGATGTCGCGGCGGAAGGCGGCGAGCTTCCGCTCGGCGATCGCGTGCGCGGCCGGGCCGAGCGGCAGGTGCAGCGGCGCGTCTCCGGCGTCGACCGCCTGCAGGATCACCGCGACCGCCTTGTCCGGATCGCCCGCCTGGTTGCCGTTGCCGGTTTCGCGATACGGCTTGCGCGAGCTCGCGGCGTATTCGGGCATCTCGTGGGCCGCCATGGCGATCGAGCGGCCCAGGAAATCGGTGCGGAACGGCCCGGGTTCGACGATCAGCACCCGGACGCCGAACGGCTTCAGCTCATCGGCGAGCGCCTCGGAAATCCCTTCCACCGCAAATTTGGCGGCATGGTAATAGCCGCCGCCCCCCCTGCCCTCGATGCCCGCGCCGGACGACATGTTGACGATCGTCCCTCCCGAACGTCGCAGAACCGGCAGCGCGGCTCTGGTGGTCTCGATCAGCCCGAAGACGTTCACCTCGAACATCGGCCGATATTCCTCGGGCGTGCCTTCCTCGATCGCGCCGAACAGCGCGTAGCCGGCATTGTTGACGAGCACGTCGAAGCCGCCAAAGGCCTCGACCGCCGTTGCGACCGCTGCCCGTGCCGCCGCCGCATCGGTCACGTCGAGCGGCACGGTCAGCATCCGACCGCCGAAGGGCTCGGCCATGGCCGCGATCGCCTCGACATTGCGCGCCGTCGCGACGACCCGATCGCCGCGCCGCGCGGCAGCAAGGGCGAGCCGCTGGCCGAAGCCGCTCGAGCAGCCGGTGATAAGCCAGGTTTTCATGACATACGCTCCGTTGATTGCCCGCGACCGCTCAGAGCGGCTGCACGACGCTGCGCTGCGGCTGGACAGCAGTGACGATGGCGACATCCGCCATGATCCGGGCGGTTTCCGGCGCTTGCAGCGCCGCTTCCATGGCGGCCTCGTCGCGGAAATGGACGACGCCGACCGCGATCAGCCCGGCGCCATCGCCCTGCGGGAAAAAGCCGGCGGCACTGACGAGCCCATAGGGGCCCCAGCTTTCCCGCACGAGCGGGAAGTGCACGTCGATCCAATGGTCGCGGTCGAACGGCGTCCGTTCGTCCCCCGCATAGGTCACCAGCATCGTGATCATCCTCAACATCCTTGTTCGCGAGCGTCGGAGCGATCCGCGGCATGCTGCTACCGCTTCGGATCCGTTCGGCCCGTTCCAGACGATGACGACAATCTAGGCGCTTGAATTTGTTCGTGAACGGCCATGACTGCACGCCCGCCGTGCAGTTTTGTGCAGGCGTTCATCACGCAATGCGCGACCGGCGGGTATGACCGCCAGCGCGACCCTGTTCTTCAGCGGTGCCATGGTCGGGTGCCGGCACCGACGGCTCCGCGACGGATTCAGCCATAATCCTGCGGCAAGCACCGCCTCAGCCAATCGGCTAGCCGCGAGACGCTGACGGTGTGCCCCGCTCCCGTTCGACTCTTGCCTTTAGCTTCCGTCGCTTGGCCTGGCGGATGTGCCACTGCGTCCGCCAGAACGCGTACACGGCCAAGCTTCCGAGCAGCGCCAGCGCGAGACCCGACATGCTCATGGCCAATTTCCAGGCCGGCCCGCCGATCTTGGCGGCATGGATGGGGTAGAGCTTCTCGCGGATCGATGCCGCACCGCCGCCCGTTGCCGGATCGGCACGGCCGACAATCGCCAGCGTGACCGGGTCCGCATAGACGAAGGTCCGGCCATTCGGCGTCCATTCGAACGACTGGCGAAGCCGCAGGACGATGGGCGCACCGGGCTTGCGCGGCCATTGCAGCCGGCGCAACTCGGCACCGGAGAAACGTGCCGCGGCAGCCTCGAAAAGCGGCCTCAGATCGCGGCTAGCCTGCGCCGCCCGGACCTCGACCCGCCGCGGCCGAGACCGCGCTTCGGCAAGCAGGCCGCCGCCCAGGGCGGGGAACACCATCAGCACGCCCGTCAGCAGCGACACGAGCAGCAAGGGCGCGGTCACCACGCCGAGGTCACGGTGATGGTGGACGATCGCGCCGGACTTCATCGTCGCAGGCCAGGGCCGCAGGCGAAAGCGGCGCCGCGTCCGCCACCACAGCAGGACGCCCGTCACGACGAAGAACAGGCCGACCAGCCCGGCAACGCCGGTGATCGCCTCCCCCGTGTCGCCGATCAGCAGGCGGTGGTGGAGGTCGAACAGCCATAGCTCGGGGCGTTGCCACGATGCGGACCAGCGGGCGACCGTCTCGCCCGCCTGGCTGAGATAGGCGCCGCTGCCGTCCCTGAAGATGACCTGATGGACGCCGAGCCCCTCGCCCGCGAAGGTGATGCGGTCGATCGGCTGCGGTCCGCTCGATAGGCTGGCGACGGCCCTTGCCAGCAACGCCGGATCGGCCCGGACGGGATCGCCCGCATGCGCCACGAAGGTCAGTTTGTCCCGCCAGACGAGCAGCGTACCCGTCAGGCCCAGCAGCGCGAGCAACAGGCCGCCGATCGCACCGATCCAGCGGTGCAGCAGGGCGAGGAGGTGCATCAGAACCCGGCCTGCCAGCTCAGCGTGAAGTTCCGGCCGCGCCCCGTGTAGAAGCGCGCATTGTCGGTCGGTCCCTGCGTGTCGCTGTAATAGGTGACATAGTCCGTGTTGCCGAGATTCTGAACGCTCAGCATCACGCGGCCCACCGGCAAATCATAGGCGACATAGGCATCGAACAGCCGGTAGCCGACGAAATCGTTGGCGATCGGCTGCCCCTCGAACCGGCGCGACAGATAGTAGCGGCCCTGGAGGCGCGCGCTGAGCCGCCCGCGGCTATAGTCGATGTTCAGGTTGAGCCGATCCGGCGAGATGTTGGCACCGTCGAGATCGGCGTCCATCCTGCCGTCCCCGTTGGTGTCCGTGCGCCCGTCGACATGGGCGAAGCCGGTGCCGAGCTTCAGCCCCGGCAGCGGCGGGCGGACGCTGAGGTTCACTTCCAGGCCCTGGATGTCGATCGGCTGGCGCGACACGTTGAAGATGCCGTCGCTGCCGCGGACGAGCACCTGGCCCAGATCGCTCGACGACCAGTAATAGGTGGCGCTGGCCTCGAGCGGACCTTGCGTGACCTCGACACCGATCTCGCGGTTGTTCGAGACGACGGGCGTCAGATCGAGGAAGTCGGCGATGCGGATGTTGGGCTGGGTGATGCCGCGCAGCACGCGCCCGATATCGGCGATCGTATAGCCTTCCGCATAGCTGCCATAGGCGCGGATCCCCTTGATCGGCTCCACCACCACGCCACCGTTCCACAAGGCGCGCTCGAACGAGGGCTTGCCGCCGGTGACCACCCGCGCATTCGCGCTGGCCAGCGTCACATAGTCGGGAATGTCGAGCTGGACGTTTTCGTAGCGCACGCCGCCGGCGAGCCGCACGATACCGTCGAACAGCTTGAGATTGGCCTGCCCGAACGGGGCCAGGCTGCGGAAATCGGTCTGCGGCACCCAGGCGCGGCCGGTCTGGACGAGATCCTGCTTGGTGCGATCGATCAGCGCGTCGAACCCCGCGGTCAGCGTCAGCGCCTCGAAGCCCGGCACGGCGCGTTCGTAGCTGACCTTTCCGCCGATCTTGCGCGATACGTTGCGCGACTGATCGAACAGCGTGCCCACCGGCGCGATCCTCGCGTCCTGGAACGTCGCCAGGATACCGCCGGCGAAGGTGTCGCTGGTGCGGTTGTAGAAGCCCTGCAGCGTGAACGCACCGCCCGCCAGATCGCCGTCGGTGAGCGAGGCCGACACCATCTCGGCCAGGCCGGTCGAGGGCTGGCCCGGCGTCTTCCCGCGCCGGCTGGTGGCGGGAATGCCGAGCGCCCGGTTGCCGTCGACGGGCAGGTAATGGTTGTTGCCTTCCAGCCGGAAGCGGTTGGCGATCACTTCGATGCGCGCGCTATCGGAGAGATCGAACCCTGCCCGCCCGAAGAAGGACAGGCTGTCGGTGTCCTGGATTTCGCTCTGGTTGCCGTCGAGGCCGATGCGGCGCCCGCGCCCGTCGAGGAAGACGCCGCGCCGCTCGAAGGCGACGCCGCCGGTCGCATCGAACCGGCCGCTGCGGAAATTGACCAGGCCGGCGATCTTGCCGCCCAACGAAGCGCCGGAGAAATCGTCGCCGCTATTGCCCTGGAGCAGGGTCCGTCCGCTCCAGCCATTCGCCTTGGGCGCCGTCACGGTGACCTGATTGACCACGCCGCCGGTAGCGCCGATGCCTTGCAGCGCGTTGGAGCCATAGATCACCTCCACCCGGTCGATGAAGAAGGGATCGATCGTGTAGCCGTCGCGCGCGCCGTCGCGGATCGGCGTCGTCTGCGGGATGCCGTTGATCGCGTAGAGCGGCGACCGGCCGCGCAGCGTCTCGCCGAAGCCGGTGATCTTTTCGCGCGTCGGCGAGAAGGACGGCAGGAGCGCCGAGACCGCATCGACGGTAGAGCCGGAGACCGCGACCTGGCGCGACAGCGTCTCGCGGTCGATCACGTCCACCGTCAGCGGCAGCGCGCTCGCCGGCAGGTTGGTTCGCGCGGCCGTCACGACAATGTCTTCCCGCGTGGCATTGGCGTTATCGGTATCGGCTTGGCCCGCCTGGGCCTTCGCGCTTCCCGTCCAGATGGTGGCTGCGGCGATCATGCCGAGTGCGAGCTTCATCGTCTTCCCCTTTCGGGGGGCGATAGAAAACTAACACGCATTTTGCAACAGCCTCGCATTAGCACTGCACAGGCAGCCTGTTCGCGGGGAGGATGCCGGTCAGATAGCGCTTCTTCTCCCATCCGAAGCTGGTGCACAGGGCAGCCAGACGGTTTCGCGTTGAGCGATCGGCAGGTTCTGACAGCGGGGCGACGGGCGGCGCGGCTGGGGCATGGCCTGCGCCCGATGAATGAATATCGCCGCCCGTTGCGCGCTGGCGCTGGAGATCGAGGTTAAACGCGAGACCGGCGCGATCACCGTCCACCGGGTGAGGGCGGCGATCGGGCTGGGAGGGTAGACGCCCGGGCCGTTGGGCGGGGCATGCCACGCGCCATCGTTCCGGAAGATCGGGGTCGGCTACGTGTCGGACAGGACCTTGCGCAGCGCCCGATCCAGCGCCTCGATGAATGCACGCACCTTGGCAGGCACGAGCTGCGCGGTCGGGTAGACGGCCCAGATCGCGAGCGGATCGGGCACGCCGTCCGCCAGTTCGATCTCGACCAGCCCCCCGCTCCGGATCGCCGGATCCACGTCCCAGCTCGACAGATTGGCGATCCCGAGCCCACCCAGGCACGCCTGGTGAATTGCCTCGATCGAATTGGCGCTGAACGCACCGCCCACCCGCTGGCGGATCCGCTTGCCGCCGCGCACGAACTCCCAGTGCGTCATGTTGGTCGGCAGCAGGCATGCATGCGCCGCCAGATCCTCGACTCGTTGCGGCGTTCCCTGCTCCGCCAGATAGGCAGGCGACGCGACGAGGCGGCGGGGATTGTCGGCCAGCTTGCGCGCGACGAGATGGTTGTCGCGCAGCTTGGCGATCCGCACCGCCATGTCGATGCCGCGCGCGACGATGTCCACCTGCTCGTCGGTCATCAGCAGCTCGACCTGCAGCGCAGGGTGCGCGCGCATGAAGCCGGGGATCATCGGTGCCACCACCTTGCGGCCGAAGGCGGCCGAAGCCGTGATGCGCAGCATGCCCGTCAGCCCCGCCTCGTTGGGCCGCACCGCGGCAATGCCGTTCGCCTGCGCCTCCAGCATGGCCCGGGCATGGGGCAGGAACGCCTCGCCTGCGGTGGTCGGGGAAAGCGAACGGGTCGTCCGATGGACCAGCCGCGCGCCGACCTCCTGCTCCAGCGCCGCCAACCCGCGCGATGCCGCCATTGCGCCGATCCCCAGCTGACGCGCGGCGCCTGCGATGCTGCCGGCCTGCACCGCCTCCACGAAGATCGCCAGCGCCGCGAGGTCCATTACATCACACTCCGTTATGCTGCCCTAACCGATCAGACGAGTACCGCCATATCCGTTACAATGCCATATCCGCGGCATCGAAACCGCCGACTTGGCAGCCCGAACACCGACATCGCGCCAGCGCCGGCAAGCATTTTGTGAGGACAATCGCATGCATGCCACCACGCATCCTGCCGGCCCGATCGCGCCCGTACTGGGCCGCGGGCTGAACTTCGCCATGGCGGTGGCGGCGGGTCTCGCCGTCGCCAACATCTATTACAACCAGCCGATGCTCGGCATCCTCGAAGGCGAGATGCCCGGCACGCTGACCGGCCTCGTCCCCACCGCCACCCAGTTGGGCTACGCGCTCGGCCTGTTCGCGCTGGTGCCGCTGGGCGACCTGGTCGAGCGGCGGCGGCTGATCGTCGTCCAGTTCCTGGTGCTCGCGGCCGGGCTGGTCGGCGCCGCGCTCGCCCCCTCTTCCGCGATGCTGCTCGTCGCTTCGCTGCTGCTCGGCGCCTCGGCGACGGTGGCGCAGCAGATCGTGCCCTTCGCGGCGCAGCTTTCCTCGCCCGAGAAGCGCGGCGCCACCGTCGGTACGGTGATGTCAGGCGTGCTTTGCGGCATCCTGCTCAGCCGCACGCTGGCGGGCTTCGTGGCCGCGCAGGAAGGCTGGCGGGCGATGTTCTGGCTGGGCGTGCCGCTGGCGCTCGCCGCCGCGCTCCTGATGGCGGTGACATTGCCGCACAGCAAGCCGGCGAGCGACCATAGCTATGCCAGCCTGCTCCGTTCGCTCGTGCACCTGTGGGGCGAGTTCGGCGCGCTGCGCCTCGCCGCGGTGACCCAGGCGCTGCTGTTCGGCGCATTCACCGCCTTCTGGTCGATCCTCGCGCTCTATCTGCAGACGCCGCGCTTCGGGCTGGGCTCGGAGATCGCCGGACTGTTCGGCATCGTCGGCGCGATCGGCATCCTCGCCGCCCCCATCGCCGGCCGCTATGCGGACAAGCGCGGGCCGCAGAAGGTGATCCTCGCCGGCACGCTGCTCACCGTCGTCTCGTGGATCGTGTTCGGTGTGTGGCATGCGGTCGCCGGACTGGTGATCGGCTGTATCCTGCTCGACTTCGCGGTGCAGAGCGTGCTCGTCTCCAACCAGCACATTGTCTACGCGCTCCGCCCCGAAGCCCGCTCGCGGCTGAACACGATCTTCATGGGTTCGATGTTCCTCGGCGGTGCCGGCGGTGCGGCTGCCTCCACCGCGGCCTGGAACGCCGGCGGCTGGACCGCGGTCTCGGCGCTCGGCATCGGCCTCGCCCTCCTCGCATCCGCCCTGCAGCTCACCGGCCGCCGCAAGGCTGCCTGAGCGCTGCACGCCCACGTCGTTCGCCCCCTCCCCCCTCGGCGAACGGCGTGGCCACCCCCTTGCCCTCTCCCACGTCAAGGAACCGGATCATGCACCCCACGCTCTTTTCGCCGGTCACGTTCGGCCGGATCGACCTCCCCCACCGCATCGTGATGGCCCCGCTCACCCGCTCGCGCGCTGGCGCCGGCAATGTGCCGACCGACATGAGTGTCGACTATTACCGCCAGCGCGCCGGTGCCGGGATGATCATCACCGAAGCCACCCAGATCTCGCAGCAGGGCCAGGGCTATGCCTGGACGCCGGGCATCCACAGCGCAGCGCAGGTCGCCGGCTGGCGCAAGGTCGCGGATGCCGTGCATGCCGAAGGCGGGCGAATCGTGATGCAGCTCTGGCATGTCGGCCGGGTCTCGCATCCGGTATTCCAGCCGGGCGGGGCCGCGCCCGTCGCGCCCAGCGAAATGGACGTGCCGGGCAAGACCTTCATCATCGATGCGCAGGGCAATGGCGCCTGGGCGGACATTCCGCGCCCGCAGGCGCTCGACCTCGACGGCGTCCGCGCGATCGTGGCCGACTATGCGCACGCCGCGCGCAATGCGATCGCCGCCGGCATGGACGGCGTCGAAATCCACGCCGCCAACGGATATCTGATCGACCAGTTCATCAACAGCAACAGCAACCGCCGCACGGACGCCTATGGCGGCTCGATCGAGAACCGCACCCGCTTCCTGTTCGAAGTGGTGGATGCCGTGACGGGCGCGGTGGGCGCCGATCGGGTCGGCGTGCGCCTGACTCCGATGGGCCGGTTCATCGGCATGGGCGACGATACGCCCGAACAGACCTTCGGCCATGTTGCCCGCGCGTTGGGCAGCCGCGGTCTCGCCTACCTCCATCTCGTCGAGCCGACAACGCTCGGCGTCGAGACCGACACCGCCTATGATCCCCGCTGGGACGCCATCATCCGGCTGATGCGCGCGCTCTATCCGGGCAAGCTCCTGCTCGCCGGCGGCTATGATCAGGCCAGCGCCACCCGCGCGCTTGCCGAGGGGCGCGGCGATGCCATCGCCTTCGGCAAGCTGTTCATTGCCAATCCGGATCTGCCGCATCGCTTCGCGCTGGGCGCGCCGCTCAACGCGCCCGATCCGGCCAGCTTCTTCGGCGGCGATGCGCGGGGCTATGTCGACTATCCGCCCCTGCCCGCCGCCGCATGATTACTCGCGGCGTCCGGAACTAGCATTAGACCGGACGCCGCGCCCATCCTCGCGCGCCACACCGCGCCACCATGACGAAGGGTGAAGACCGAATCGGGCGCACCGGTGCCTTCAAGGCACCAAGGCGCGCTGCGCGATGCGAACGTCACGCGTCGATGGCGGCGGAAGCGCCACGCCCCGCGGCCAGGGTGCTATTTCCGCCGCATACCGCGCCTCGGCAGCGCCGTACGAACATCCCGCCAGCATCGTCAGGCGCTCGCGATCGCAAATAGTAAGGCGGGCGCGCTCGCACCGGAGTATCTTCTCGCCCTCAAGCACATGGAAGCAATCGGTGACGCTAGCCCGCCGCGTGTGAAGCGCGCGCGCGACCTCGTCATGGGTCAACAACAGCGTGTCGCCGTGGCTGCGATCATGGAGCATCAATATCCAGCGGGCAACGCGGCGTTCCAGGGCATCGATCGTGTTCGAGCCCAGCATCGAGGCCATCTGCTCCAGAAAATTGTCCGCGTACCGCAGCAGATTGGCGCGGAGCGTCGAGCTTTTCGCGCACGCTTCCAGCAGGGGCCCAGCCGCAATGGACAGGGCGGTACCGCCCTGCATCTCCACGGTTGCGAGGGTGAAGCTCTCTTCCACGCCCATCAGCAGCGACCAGCCGAGCATGCCCTCATGGCCGACCAGGCCCAAGGCCGGCTGACGATCGCCAAGGAGCGCCTGACGAACACAGAAGATCGCGGTCTCGGGAAAGATCAATTGCACCGCCCCGCAGGGCGTTCGGCTCACCCGGTCCTCGCGGCAGAAGTGAAGGCGGGATAGGTGGGGGATCAGCAACCCTGCATCGCTCTGCGGAAGCGATCGCAGAAGCAGATTGCCGCGGATGTCCGGCGCATAGTGGGCGTTCGGTTTCGACATCGGCGCGACCCGCTCCTCTCCTCGTTGCCTGTTAGCTTCGCAACGTGCGGCGCCACGGATGCAAGAAAACGCCGTGCATGGGAGATTTTGTACGACACCGTACCCAGCCCGCGCCGAACCGGAACTGCTTGAAAACGCGCGGGGTTCGAACCGCTGCTACCATCAGGGAGGCGTGCGCGATGAATCAGGAAGTCGAGCTTATCGAAGCGTTCGAGCAACAAGCCCAGCGGCGAAAAGATCGTCGGGAATTCTTCAAGGCGTTCGCGCTTACCGCCGTGGCCGGTGGCGGGCTGGCGATGGCGACCAGCGTCCAGCGCGCCGCCGCACAGACGACGCTCACCGATGGCGACGTCCTCAATTTCGCGCTGAACCTCGAATATCTGGAGGCGCAATTCTATGCCTATGCGGCCAATGGCGTCGGCCTTTCCGCCGACCTGCTGACCGGATCCGGCAAGATCGGTGCGGCCGTGGGCGCGCGCCAGGCGACCTTCAACGATCCCGCGGTCGCCGCCTATGCCCAGGAAATCGCGGCGGACGAACGCGCCCATGTCGCGTTTCTACGCAGCGCCATCGGCGCCACCGCCGTGGGACAACCCCAGATCGACATCGGCGTATCGCCGACCAGCGCCTTCTCCAACGCGGCCCGCGCCGCGGGGCTGATCGGCGCGGGCGAATCCTTCGACCCTTATGCGAGCGACGAGAACTTCCTCCTCGGCGCGTTCATCTTCGAGGATGTCGGGGTCACCGCCTACAAGGGCGCCTCGCCGCTGATCACCAACAAGGTGTTCCTCGAGGCCGCGGCAGGCATCCTCGCGGTCGAGGCCTATCATGCCGCGCTCGTCCGCACGACGCTCGACGCCAAGGGGATCGCAGCCCCCAGCCTGGTGGACGCGACCGAGGCGATCTCGAACGCGCGCGACAGTCTCGATGGGCCGAGCGACGACGACCAGGGCATTCGGGCGATCGGCACGTCCAGCAACATCGCCCCCCTCGATGCCAACGGCCTCGCCTATAGCCGCTCCACGGGCCAGGTCCTCAACATCGTCTACCTGAACAAGGCGGCCGTCACTGCCGGCGGATTTTTCCCCAACGGCGTCAACGGCACCATCGTCACCAGCGCAGCGAACTGATCGCTCGGCTCCAGGGAGGATTCAGCCATGAACCACGATATCGTTCTCCAGGTCCTGGACGCGTGCGATGCGCGCCGCGCCGAGCGCCGGGCCTTCATGAAAAATGCCGGCTTTGCGGTTGCCGGCGCTACCATGCTCGCCGCGTGCAGCAGCAACGACGACGGGCCGGGATCGATGATCACGCCTACGCCGACGCCGACACCCACACCCAGCCCGTCGGGCGCGCTCTCCGATCAGGACGTGCTGAACTTCGCGCTGAACCTCGAATATCTCGAAGCGCAGTTCTACTCGTTCGCTGCCAATGGCGTTTCGCTGCCCGCCAGCCTGCTGTCCGGTACGGGCCAGGCCGGCGCACCGAACGGCGCGCGGCAGGTGGACTTCAAGGATGCCGCGGTGGCGCGCTATGCCCGGGAGATCGCCGGGGACGAACAGGCCCACGTCGCCTTCCTGCGCAGCGCTCTCGGCAGCGTCGCGGTCGCACAGCCCAATCTGGATCTGTCCACCGATGTGAACGGTGCCTTCTCGACCGCGGCGCGCGCCGCCGGGCTGGTCGGCGCCAACCAGGCGTTCGACCCATATGCGAGCGACGAGAATTTCCTGCTCGCGGCCTTCATCTTCGAGGATGTCGGGGTCAGCGCCTATAAGGGCGCCTCGCCGCTGATCACCAACAAGACCTATCTCGAGGCGGCAGCCGGTATCCTCGCCGCAGAGGCCTATCACGCCGGGCTGATCCGTACGACGCTGTATCGCAAGGGGCTGACGACGCCCGCGCTCATCGATGCCACCGAAGCCATTTCCAACGCACGCGATAGCCTGGACGGATCGAGCGACCTCGACCAGGGTATCCGCCCGATCGGCGCTGCCACCAACATCGTGCCGACCGATTCCAACGGCGTGGCGTTCAGCCGCTCCGCCGGCCAGGTGCTCAACATCGCCTATCTCAACAAGGCCTCGGTGGATCGCGGCGGGTTCTTTCCCACCGGCGTCAACGGTACGATCAAGCTCAGCGCCGCCAGCTGATGCCACCGTTCGAGGGGGAAATGGGCGCTCCCGGGGGCTCGACCGCGATCCAGGCGGCGAGCCTTCCCGGCGCGTTCCGCAGCGTCGCCGTGCCTGCAGCCGCGGGGTTCTGGCGCAAGCTGGGTGCCTTCGCCGGGCCCGGCTATCTCGTCGCCGTCGGCTATATGGACCCGGGCAACTGGGCGACCGGCCTCGCCGGTGGGTCGGCATTCGGCTATACGCTGCTGTCGGTCATCCTGCTTTCGAACCTGATGGCGATGCTGCTCCAGAGCCTGTCGGCGAAGCTGGGCATCGTCACCGGCATGGATCTCGCCCAGGCCTGCCGCGCCCGCTACGGGCTGGTGCCCCGACTGTGCCTCTGGCTGCTCTGCGAACTGGCGATCATCGCGTGCGATCTGGCGGAGGTGATCGGCACGGCGGTAGCGCTGAAGCTGCTGTTCGGGCTGCCGCTGGTGGCCGGCATCGTGGTCACGTCGCTCGACGTCTTGTTGATCCTGCTGCTGCAGCGGCGTGGATTCCGGCAACTCGAGGCATTCATCGTCGCGCTGCTGATCGTCATCGCGCTCTGCTTCGCGGTGGAGCTCGTCTGGGCGCAGCCGAGCCTCGCGGCGATCGGCGCGGGGCTGGTGCCCTCACCGGAAATCGTGACCAATCCCGCCATGCTGTACGTCGCGATCGGCATCCTCGGCGCGACGGTGATGCCGCACAATCTCTACCTTCACTCCTCGATCGTGCAGACCCGCGCGTTCGACCGCAGCGACAGCGGCAAGCGCGAAGCCATCCGGCTGGCTACGATCGACAGCACGATGGCGCTCGGCCTCGCGCTGTTCGTCAACGCCGCGATCCTGGTTCTCGCCGCAGCGGCGTTCCACGGCGCGGGCAAGACGCAAGTAGCGGAAATCAGCGATGCCTATGCGTTGCTGGCCCCGGCACTGGGCGCGGGCGTGGCGAGCACGCTGTTTGCAGTGGCGCTGCTCGCATCCGGTCAGAACTCCACGATCACCGGCACGCTTGCGGGGCAGATCGTGATGGAGGGCTTTCTGGACCTGCGGCTGCCGCATTGGCTGCGGCGGATGATCACGCGCGGCCTCGCGATCGTGCCTGCCGCTGCAGTCGCGGGCATGTACGGGGACGGCGGCGTGGCGAAGCTCCTCGTGCTGAGCCAGGTGGTATTGAGCCTGCAACTTCCTTTCGCCGTCGTTCCTCTCGTGCGCTTTACCGGCGACCGGGCGCTGATGGGGCGCTTCGCCAATGGCCGATTGATTCGAACCGGTGCGATCCTTGTCACAACCGTCGTGATCCTGTTGAATGGCGTTCTGATAACCCAGATGGTTCTTGGCTGATGTCGTATGTTCGCCGCTCCGGGAGCGCAGTGAGGAACCGAGGAGGCCGTGAATCGACGATGCATGTGTCGACTGCTGACAAAAGCGCGATCGTCATTCCGCTGTTCGCGCGGCATCAGGCGATGACGGGAGCAGCCTTTCGCAGGTGCGCGACGGTCAGTCTCGGCCGGACGGAGCTGGGCCGATGAGCATCCATGCCCGGTTTTCCCATCGGCGAGCCGTGCGGGTGGGCGATATATACGGCAGAGGCCGCCGTCCCACCGGTCAAGACACCCGGTCGAGCAACTCACGCACCTTGGCAGCCAGCGTGGCATAGGTGAAAGGCTTGGATAGGAGGTCGACATCCGGGTCGAGCCGATCGTCCCGCATGATGGCATCGCGCGTATAGCCGGACGTGAAGAGCACCCGCAGTTCCGGGTGCAATGCCTTCGCACGGCTGGCCAGTTCGGGACCCGACATGCGCGGCATCACGACGTCCGTCAGCAGCATCTTCGCGCCGACACCGTGGCCGCCGAGCATTCGCAGCGCGCCATCGCCGTCCTGCGCTTCGACCACCTGATATCCCAGTTCGCGCAGTATGCCGACGGTATAGGCGCGGACATCGTCGTCGTCCTCCACCACCAGGATCGTCTCGTCGACGCTACCCATCCGCGCGGATGGGCGTCGCTCCTCGATCTCCAAGCGGGCGTCCTGCTGCTTGCGGGCCAGATACAGCCGCACGGCGGTTCCGCGCCCTTCGGTGGAATCGATGGTGATGTGCCCGCCGGACTGTTTCACGAAGCCATAGACCATCGAAAGGCCCAGCCCGGTACCCTTGCCGACTTCCTTGGTGGTGAAGAAGGGGTCGAACACCTTGGCCACCGTCTCTGGCGACATGCCCGTGCCGCTGTCGATCACCGAGATGACGACATAGGCGCCCGGCAGGCATCCGCCGGGGAGCGCATCCCGCACCTCGACGTTGCGGGCCTCGATGGTCAGGCCGCCACCGTTCGGCATCGCGTCGCGCGCGTTCACCGCGAGATTGAGGATCGCGTTTTCCAGTTGATGCGGATCCACCTCGACCATCCACAGTTCGGCATCGGTGGCGATCCGGATCGCGATCGTTTCGGTGATCGAACGGGTGAGAAGATCCGACATGCCGGTCAGCACGCGGCCGATATCGATCGTCTTGGGTTCGAGCGGCTGGCGGCGGGAAAAGGCGAGGAGCCGCTGGGTGAGCGAGGCTGCGCGCTCCGCCCCCTTCAGGGCATTCTCCAGCGAGCGCCGCATCCGGGGATCATGGTCCATGTCCATCCGGCGGACGACCGTGTCGATGTTGCCGATGATGACGGTCAGCAGGTTGTTGAAGTCGTGTGCGATCCCGCCGGTCAGCTGGCCAACGGCCTCCATCTTCTGGGCCTGGCGCAGCGCTTCCTCGGCCTCCCGGCGCTCGGCGACTTCCTGCTGGACGCGCATTTCCAGGGTATCCGCCAGCTCGCGCAGCTTGGCTTCCTGCTCCTTGGCCGCAGTGACGTCATAGATCACGCCGATCAGGCGATAGCCCGATCCTTCGCGGACGACCTCGCCGCGACGCGCGATCCAGCGATGGCTGCCATCGTCATTGCGGACGACACGGAATACCGCATCCAGCGTCTCCGCGATCGCATCGCTGCCGGGTTGCGGCAGCAGCAGCGGCTCGCCCTCGCGCAGCACGCTGTTGATCGTCCGCACCGGCAGCACCGCGGCGGGATGCAGGCCGAGCAGCTGGCAGAATTCGGTGGAGACGGTGGCGGTGGCGAAGCCGTCGACATACTCGAACGTGCCGACCCCGCCCGCCGACTGGGCGATCCGCAGCCGCTCCTCGGTCCGCTTGCGTTCGGTGACGTCGATGAGCAGCCCGGTGAAGCGCACCGGCTCGTCATTCTCGTCCAGATGCGCCTGGCCGCGTCCGTGCATCCACAGGGTCGAGCCGTCGGGCGCGAGCACCCGGAACTCCTTGGAGAAGCGCTCGGCCCCGGCGAGCATGCCGGCCACGGCGATGCGGATCCGCGGTCGGTCCGCCGGGTGGATCGCGGCGAAGAAGGTCGCCGTTGGCAGGTCGCCGGCCGCGGCCTCGGCTTCCAGCCCGTACAGCTCCGCGAAGCGCGTATCGATGCGCAGGACGTCGGCCGCGATGTCCCAGTCCCAGCTGCCGCTCGCACCGGCGGCGGCAAGGATCGAGCGTACCTGCTCGGCGCCTTTCTCAGGCATCGTCCCCCACCACCCGGGCGATGAATTCGTCGAGCAGCTCCTTCAGCTTTTCGAGCGAGGGGATATCCATGATCATGGCGATATAGCCGCGAATGTCGCGCTTGCGCACGGCGAAGTCGATATAGAGGAACAGCACCAGCCCGTCCTCATCCTCGGCATCGTCGATCTCGAACAGCGTCGCGCTATTGCCGTGCAGCACCTCGGGAATGGTCATCGCCAGCGAGCGCTTGAGCATGTTGGCGATCGTGGCGAGGCAGGAATTGAGGATGACGTTGCCGGTTTCGGTCAGCGCCTCGCGCTCCATCTCGGCCAGGTCCGCGGCGGAGAGGCTCTCGCCGGTGACGGCGCGGACCAGCTCCAGGCTGTTGCTCTCGGGAAAGATGAGCAGCGCGCGGCCGGCAAAGGCGCCGTCGAAATCCTGCCGCACGGCGACAAGATCGGCCGCCTCGCGCTCGCTGATCAGCCGGGCCGCCCGGCGCTGGCTGACGATGTCGATCGCGGGGACGGACAAGGTCACCTGGTCGCCGATCATCTTGCGCAGGCTGGAGGCGGCGCGCCCGACGCCGATATTGACGATCTCGGTCAGCGCGTCGCGCTCGAGTTCGCCGAGCATCACGCTGTCGCGGATCACGCCTTCGCCGATCGCAGGCGGAGCGCGGCGCCAGAGAGAAACGCCTCCAGGCTGTCCGCGCTGACCGGCTTGGGAACGAACGCGGCCCCGATCGCGCGGGCGCGGGCGATGATCTCGTCCTGGATGTTGGCGGTGATGATGGCGATGGGCATGTCCGGACGCATCGCGTGGAGTTCGCCGGCGAGTTCCAGCCCGTCCTTCTCGGCCATGTTGAAGTCGATCAGCGCGACATCCACCGGCTGGGCGGCGATCACCTCGTGCGCCTGCGCCGCGCTGCCCGCCTCCGCCTTCTGCCAGTCCGGCTGCAGCTCTGCGAGGGCCTTGCCGGCGACGATGCGCGCAAGTTTGCTGTCATCGACGATAAGAACGGTAACCGGCATTCGGAACTCCAGATCAAGACCTCTGCAGCGCGAAGCGGTTCGCCTGCGCAACGGTTCTAGCGGTGAATCATCTCGATGTCATTGCAGCAGATTAAGCAGGTATCGTGCCAGAAACGCGCCGGCCGGCACACCGCGCACCGGTGGCCGTGCGGCAAGCAGCACCTGCGCCACTGCAAGATGCAGCCGCTGCGCCGCGCCCAGATCGACCGTTCGCCCGGGATTTTCCTGCAACGCGACCAGCAACGTATCCGCATCCTCGGCCGTGCATCGCCCGATCAGATGGATGGCATCGGCGTCGATCCGGACCGTCATGCAATCAGCGCCGGCAGATCGAGGACGAGCAGCACCCCGCCATCGCCGAGCAACGTCGCCCCGCCGATAGCTGAAACGCCCGCCAGCAGCCCGCTCGGCGGCCGCACCACGGCGTCGATCCGATCGGCGAAATCGTCGACCCGCAGCGCGACGCGCTCGCCCTCGGCGCTGGTAACGAGCAATCTGGCATGGACGCCGGGTACCTCGGCACCCCCTAGCAGGCGGGCGAGGCTGAGCACCGGCACGGTGCGGCCGCGCAGGACACAGGCGATACCCTCGCCGACCGGTAGCAGCGCCGATTGCTCGACGCGGACGGTCTCGATCACCTGATCGAGCGCCACGCCGTAGCGATCCCCGGCCGCCTCGACGACGAGCAGTCTTGTGGTGAGCGCGTTGGCGGGAAAGCGCAGCCGGAAGCGCGTGCCGCGGCCGGGCGTGCTGTCGATCGCGATCGTGCCGCGCAATTTCTCCACCGCAGCCTGTACCGCATCCATGCCGACCCCGCGCCCCGACACGCCGGTGACAGCCTCCGCGGTCGAAAATCCTGGGGCGAAGATCAGGCGGAGCGCGGCAGCGTCGCTCAGCTGGTCGGCGGCCTCGGAGTCCAGCAGGCCTCGCGCCGTGGCGGTCGCGCGGATCCGCGCCGGATCGATCCCGCCGCCGTCATCGGCGAGGGTGATCGCCACCGCATCGCCCTCCCGCGTCGCGGTGAGGGTTACCCGGCCCTCGGCGGACTTGCCGGCGGCGACGCGTGTTGCCGCGTCCTCGATGCCATGGTCGATGGCATTGCGCAGCAGGTGCAGCAGCGGCTCCGACAGCCCTTCCGCGATCTGCTTGTCGACCTCCAGCCCGTCGCCCTCGATCGCGAAGGCGATCGGCTTGCCGAGCGTCGCGGCGATCTCGCGGGCGAGACGCGGCAGACGTCGAAGCGTCGGCGCGAGCGGCACCAACCGCACCGCCGCGACGCTGCGCCGAAGCTCGGCTGCGCTGCGTTCGATGCCCGCCTGCACCGTGCGGATGGCAGCGGCCAGGGCGCGGTCCTGGGCTTCGACGCGCGCGGCGAGCGGCGCAAGCGCGTTCACCGCCACCAGCAGTTCGCCGATTCCGTCCGCCAGTGCATCGATACGTGCGGCATCGATCCGCAGGGTCGTCGCCGGCCCTGCTTCGGCGAGCACTTCGGTGGCCGGCGCCGCCCCGGCAGGCTCTACGCGATGCAGCGCGATCTGGTCCGGCATCATCCGGAACGCGGCGCGAACCGCTTCGGGCGACGCGGCGCTCAGCCCTTCGAGGATCGAGATGCAGCGGAACGGCTCGATCGCATCGAGCGACGGCCAGCGGCCTTCGGCGGGGCGGATGTCGAGCCGGAGCAATTCGGGGATCGCGGCGACGATCGCCAGCGGGTCCTCGCCACGGAAGAAGCAATCGGGATCGGGCGTGTAGCGGAACGCCACCACGGGGCCTTCGGCACCGTCGGCCAACTGCCGGGCCCAGTCCGGGGTGGCAGCAGACGGAGACACGGGCGGGGCGGACACCTGTCCCGGCAGGCGGGCGATCAACGCCGCCGCGATGCCGTCCGCATCCTCGCCCAGCGCACCCCGCAGTTCCACCGCGTCGATCCAGCGGTCGACCCCGTCGAGGCAGGCGATCAGCGCCTCCGTCGCCGCGCCTTCGAGCGCCGTGCCGCCCTTGCGAGCGCGCTCCAGCACGTCCTCGGCGGCGTGGAGCGTGCGCTCCGCCGCCGCCATCGGGAAGATCGCGACCGAGCCCTTCAGCGTATGGATCGCGCGAAAGGCATCATCGATCGCGGCGCCATTCCCGGGATCGCGCGCCAGCACATCGAACGCCGCCGCTGCCTGGGCGACCAGGTCGCGCCCCTCGACCAGAAATTGCGCCAGCAGCTCGTCCATCACGGCTTACGATAGACGATTGCGTCTTCAAGGCGAGCCATTGTGAACTTGTCCGTGATCCGCGCCATGGATTCGCTGTGCCCGAGGCAGACGAAGCCGCCCCCGTTGAGGCTTTCGAACAGGTTGGAAGCGGCGCGCTGCCGCGAGTCATCGTCGAAATAGATCAGCAGGTTGCGGCACAGGATCACGTCGAACCGGCCGAGCGCGGTGAGCGTCGCGCGATCCACGATGTTGGCGGGGGTGAAGCGCACCGATTCGCGCAGATCGTCGATGATCTTGCGGCGGTGGCCGCGCTCCGGCTCGAAATAGCGCTCGACCACGTCCGCCGGCAGCCTGGCCAGCGCGCGCGCCGCGTAGCGCCCCGCCTGCGCCTGGGCGAGCGCGGCGGTATCGAGGTCAGAACCGACGATCTCGATATGATAGGCGTCGACCAGCGGCCAGTTCTCGAGCAGCCAGATCGCGATCGAATAGGCCTCCTCGCCCGTCGAGCAGGGCATCGACCAGATGCGGATCAGGTCGCCGGGGCGCCGCGTGCGGATCAGCTCGGGCAGGATCTGCCGCGCGAGCGCGGCGAACTGGTGTTCCTCGCGGTAGAAATAGGTCTCATTGATCGTGAAGGCGTTGATCAGCGCCTCGCGCTCGGCCGGGTTGCTCACGACAAGATCGAGATAGCGTGCCACCTCGGCCATGCCGCTGCGCGCCATTCCCGCACCGATCCGGCGTTCGATATAATAGCGCTTGTTGGCGCCGAAGATCATGCCGGTCCAGCGATAGAGCAGCGCGCCCACCCGCGCGACGTCGTCGTCGGACAGGATCACCGGCGGTGCGCTGGCAGGGGTGACGCCCCGGGTCACCGTGCGAAGCAGGCGAGCAGCTCGGTCGCAAGCTGATCGAGCGGTGCGACCACCGTGGCGCCGCCGGCACCGACCAACGCCCCCGGCATGCCCCAGATCACCGCGCTATCGGCAGATTCGGCCAGCGTCGTGCCGCCCAGCGCCTTCAATTCCGTCATGGCGCCGGCTCCGTCATTCCCCATGCCGGTCATCAACACGCCAACCAGCCGCTCGGGTGCGACGACCTTCATCGCGCTCGCCACGAGGCGATCGACGCTGGGATGCCAGAAATACTCGGCGCTGCTCGGCGCGGCGGCCGCGGCGAGCGCCCCGGCGCGGCGGGTGACGACCAGATCGGCATCGCCACGACCGATATAGACGTTGCCCGGCACAAGCACCGCCGTACCCGTCACTTCCTGGACGCGCAGCGCGCACAGCTTATCGAGCCGCCGCGCGAGCGGTCCGGTGAAGCTCGCCGGCATGTGCTGCGCGACGAGGATCGGCCAGGGGAAGTCCTCGGGAAGATTGCCGAGCAACGCATCGAGCGCCGGGGGCCCCCCGGTCGAGCAGCCGACCAGCACCAGCCCCTCGGGCGGCAGCGGCGCTGCGACCGGCGCGCTGCGACGCGGCGCAGCAGGCTTGGGTTCGGCGGCACCCGCTGCCTTTGCCCGAACGCGCTCGCGCAGCCGCGTCGTTCGCGAGATCCGCGCGCCCGCCGCTGCCCGCACCTTCTCGACCAGCGCGGGAACGACGGAATCGATCTCAAGCGACAGCGCCCCCCGCGGCTTGGCGATGAAGTCCACCGCACCGAGTTCGATCGCCTCCAGTGTCTCGTCCGCGCCCTCGCCCGTCAGCGCCGAGACCATCACCACCGGACACGGCCGCTCGATCATGATCCGGTCGAGACAGGCCAGCCCGTCCATGCCGGGCATGTGGATGTCGAGCGTGATCACGTCGGGCGCGACCTCGGCGAGCAGGTCGAGCGCCTCGGCGGCGCCCCGCGCGACCGCGACATCGAACCCGCCGGCCTCGGTGAAGATGTCGACCAGCAGGCGCCGCATCAGCGGAGAATCGTCGACCACGAGCAGCTTGATCACGATGCGGCGGCCATTCCCCGCAGCAGATCCTGTTCGGCACGGTCGAGCAGCTCGCGCGGCGACACGATCAGCACGATCCGGTCCTGATCGGGAAGATTGGCGACGCGCTCGAACACGCGCGTCTCCGCGCCGCCCAGATCGGGTGCCGGGCCTACTGCATCGGCGGCGATGCGCAGGACCTCGGAGGCGGAATCGACCACGAACCCGGCCTGCAGATCGCCGATGCGGACCACCACCACGCGACGCTTGCCGCCCGCGACCGTGGCCGCGCCGAAGCGCTCGGCCTGGTCGATCACCGGCACCACCGTGCCGCGCAGGTTCATCACGCCCTGCACGAGGCCGGGGGCCTTGGGCAGGCGGGTGAGCTTGCGCGGCAGCGGCGCGACTTCCTCGACCGCAGCGATCGGCAGCGCGAAGTCGCTCTCGCCGATCCGGAACAGAAGGAACTGCTCGCTCGTCGCGTCCATTGCGCTTTCCTCGATCTCGTCCGCGGTGCTCGCTTGCGTGAGCCGGGCAGTGATATCCTCGTGCAGCAGATGCTCGGCGGCGAGCAGCGACACCAGCCGCCGCCCCTCCTCCAGCCGGCAGATGGCCTGGATCCGCGCCTCGGCGCTCCCCCGGGTGAGCACCTGCGGGATTGCGTCGATCGCGGCTTCGGGCACGCGCTCGACCCCGCGGATCGCGTCGACCACCAGGCCCACGCGGTGCGCGCCGATCCACGCGACGACGACGCGCGTACGCGATGTCGGTGCCGCCGCGGGCATGGCGAGCAGCGCGCGGAGGGAGAGCAGCGGCAGCAGCGCACCCCGCACCGTGGCGCTGCCGACGACCACGGCGTCGGCGTGCGGCATTTCCGCGATCGTATCTGGCAGCCGCAGCACATTCTCGACGGCGCCCAGCGGCAGCGCAAATTCCTGGCTGCCGATCGCGAAGACGACGAGCGGCAAAACCGCGTGTTGGGCGGTTTCGGCGGCCGCTTCCTCAGCAGCTGGGCGGCCGACGGCGCGGCTGCCATCCGGGGCAAGGCGCGCCGCGATCAGCGCGGGCAGGTCGAGCGTGCGGGCGCTGCTCTCGCCGTCCTCCGCCAGCGTATCGACAGCGTCCACCGCCAGCCCGAACAGCGCGCCGTCGTCGACAATCACGACCCGCCGCTCGGTGCCGGCCGGGCGCTCCACCAGATCGGCCAGCGACAATACCGGCACCACCGCCCCGCGGATATTGGCCAACCCCAGCAGCGCCTTGGGCGCATGCGGCACCCGCGTCAGCCGCGGGACCCGCGCGACCTCGCGGACGATCGGCGCGGGCACGGCAAGCCGCTCGCCGCCGGCTTGCACCGTCAGCACCCGCTGCCCCGCCGCGCCCTCGCTGCCCATCGCGCTCAGCCCGCCTGCGCGGCGAGGGCAGTCGCGATCTGGGCGATTTCCTCGATCGCGGCGGCCAGCAGCTCGGCCCCCTGCGCCTGCTGGCGCGCAGCGGCGCCGGCCTCGCGCGCGGCGCCGTTCGCAAGATCCGCCGCTTCGGCGATCTGGTTGGTGCCGCTGCGGATCTCGCGCACCGAACGCAGGATATCCTGCGTGCCCGCAAGGATCGCGTCATTCGCGCCGCGCGCCGCCTGGAGGTCCTCGATCATCGCCCGGAAGCGCTCGACGAACGCGCGGTTGCGGCCGATCTCGACTTCCGCTGCGCCGATGACCTGTTCGAGGTCCCGGCGCACGGTCGCGATCTGCTCCTGCATCGTGCGCACGATGTCCGCGGCGTGATCGGCGCGCGTCGCCGAATCCTGCGCGAGCTTGCGGATGTCACCGGCCACCAGGGTGAAGCCGCGTCCGGCCTCGCCCGCGCGCGTTGCCTCCACCGAACCGCTCACCGCCAGCATGTTGGTCTGCACCGAGATCAGCGCGAGCTTGCCGATGATCTTGTCGATGCCCCGCGCTGTATCCGCCAGCACCGCCAGCAGATCGAGCACGGCGCGCAGCTCCGCCAGGCCGTGCTCGACGCCGCCCGCCACCCGTTCGATCGCTGCGCCGCTTACCACGACGCCTTCGACGATGGCACCGATCCGCTCGGCAGCCGCCGAGGCGCGCGCCTGCAGCAGTTCGGCCAGCCCCTCGATCTGCCCCATCGACGTATCGGCCTGCATGGTCGCGGACGCCTGGATCTGGGTGCCGCGCGCAATTTGTTCGAGCGCGACCAGGATTTCGCCCGAAGCACCCGACAGCTCCTGCACCGTCGCCGACAATTCCTCGGCGGCGGCGGCAATCTGCTCGACCGCGCCCTGGTTTGCGCCATCGCCCTGCAGCGCCTGGATCAGGTCGCCCAGCATCTCAGCGGTGCGCTGGCTTTCCTCCAGCGAGGTGCCCTGCTGTTCGACCGCCTGCTGCGCCTGCGCGGTGGCCGCCGATTGCTCCTCGGCGGCACTTGCGACCTGTTCGGCGCCCTGCTCCGCCTCGGCGGCGGCAGCCTCGGCCTCCGCCGAGGCCTGAACGATCGCCGCCGTGCCCGCGCCCAGCGCCGCCAGTTCCTCGCGCGCCTCCTTGAGCTGCACGACCACGGCGCGGCCCGACTGCGCCTCGCGCGTCGCCAGCTCGGAGGCGGCGCGCACCTGCTGCACCACGCGGTTCACCTCGCCGACGACGTTCGCCGCCAGCTGCTGGATCTCGCCCGCGCTGGCTTCGGAGCTTTCGGAGAGCGCGCGGACCTCGTCCGCCACCACCGCAAAGCCGCTACCGGCGTCCCCTGCCCGCGCCGCCTCGATCGTCGCGTTGAGCGCAAGCAGGCTGGTCTCGTCGGCAACATCGGCGACGCTGACGCCCACCGTACCGATCTCCGCTGCCACCTGCTCCAGTGCGTCGATCACGGCGACGGTCGCGAGCTGGCGCTGGGCGTTGAGTTCGATCGCGACGACCGATACCTCGATCTGGACACCCACCTCGGCAAAGGCGTTCTGGACGCTGTCGATCTGGCGACGCGCACCCTCGGCCCGCGTGCTCGCATCCCTGAAATTGGCATTCAGCGAGGCAATCAGGCCCTGCGATTCCTGCGCCGCGCCGGCTGCTTCCTCGGCGCCGCTCGCGATGCTGTCCATTGCCCGCTGCAACTCGCTTGCTGCGGCGGAGGCCTGGGCGATCCCGCTAGCCAGTTCCTGGACGGCCTGGTCCATCCCCTCGATGGCGTTGGCGGGCCGTCGCGCCCGGCGGATGGACCGTGCCTGCGGACCAGGTGCCGCTGCCGGCTTCGCCTCTGCCGCCGTTGTTTCTTCCCGCGGGCGCTTTGCGCGAGCGCCAAGGGTCGATTTCTTCACCAGCGCCATCAGAACTCCAGGGATATTGGGCTTCCAGCCTGCTTAGGACACGGCGGGCGACGGCGCCAGCATCCGCAGCGCCCTTTGGCTTGGAGCAAGACGCTTGCGGAGGTTGGCCGGAGGCGTGGCTGCGCCCCGGCATTTCCGCCCCGGTCTGCGCCACGCTTGTGTAGGTGCCCGCACCGACTCGGTCATGTCGGTTTCCACCAGCAGCTTGCCCGAGGGCTCCAGGGCACCCGCGCAACAGCAATTTTTCGCAATTTTCCGCGGGTTTCCAGATATTGGTAATATGTACTGGTGCCCCTGGCCGGACTCGAACCAGCATGCCTTTCGGCGTTCGATTTTGAGTCGAATGCGTCTACCAATTTCGCCACAGGGGCAGCGAAGGATGCGCACGGCTAGACGAAGCTTCGCCGCGCCGCAACCCGCTTCACGTCTCTTCGCGCACCTGCGCATGTGCCAGCAATGCGAACAGCACCGATCCGCCGAGGATGTTGCCGAGCAGCGCGGGCGCCAGGAAGCCGCCCAGCACCCAGCCGAGGCTCGCCTCGCCCGCCAGCCACAGCATCCACGCCTCCACCGCGCCGGCGACGACATGCGCGAACTCGCCGAGCGAGATGAAATAGGTGCAGAACACCAGCACGAAGAATTCCTGCCGCCGCGCGCCCGGCAGCGACCAGGCGATTCCCGCCATCAGGAAGCCCGCCGGCACCCCCGCGCGCATCGCGTCCCAGCCGGTGAGTTCGAGCAGGCTGCGCGAGGTGTCGAGCATCGCCTTGGTGCTCGCTTCGGTCCCTACCCAGCCCGCGGTCGCGAGCCAGGCGATCAGCAGCGTACCGACGAGATTGGCGCCGAACACCAGTCCCCATAGCCGCCCCAGCCGGGCGAAGTTGCGGAAGGTGGGGCTCGCCGCAACGGGGATCACCGCGGACAGCGTGCTTTCGGTGAACAGCTGCAGTCGCCCGAGCACGACGATCACGAAGCCCAGGCAATAGCCGATGCTCGCCACCGGCAGCCGCCACGCGGTATCGGGCAGATGGCTCTCGATCAGCCCGCGCCCGAGCACCGATGCCGCCATCGCCACGCCAGCGACCACGCCGGAGAAGAACAGCGAACTCGCCGGCCGGTCGAGTTCCTCGTCGCCCTGGCGGCGGATGACCTCGTGGATGACGCGCGAGGATGCGGCCTCGCGTTCCTGGACATCCTCCTCCTCATCGGGGGGAAGATCGGGCTCTTCGCCATCGGGCGCTTCGTTTCGGGGCTGTTGCACCTGCGCTCAACGTCGATGTCGGCGGGAGGTTGCTGCCGGTCGTACCAGAGCGGAGGAATGGCTGGAAGTGGTGGACAGCGGACGTTTGCAGGGTTCCCAGCCACCCGCTATGCTGGCCGCGTGACTACTGATCTTCTAATCGACGGTATGCTGTCGGGCACAGGCGTGCGAGATGCCGTGGAGGGTGGCTACTTGCACCCCGAGGCGATCGGACTCTCGACTTCGTTGATTGCGGATGTCGCTGATTGGCAACGAAGATATGAGGATGCTCACTTCGCCGGTTTTCCCGGGGATGCGGTAGCCAACTTAGACGAAGAGGGACTTGCGCTGCGGTTGAAAATGCAGGCCGAGCTGCCGGATAAAACCGTCGGCTACTTCTCGAACGGCAGGATGGCCCGGCTAGCCTAATGTCCGCAATTGGGCGGTAGCTGCCGCGCTACGCAAGGGATGCAAGCAGCGCGCAGGCTATGATCCCAGCCGCCATGATCCCGAGCCACAGCTTCCATGTCCCGCGATCCGGTCCTCCGATCGCGCCGAGATATTCCAGGATCGCCTCGATCAGCATCGCCCGCTCAGCTCCGCGGCGCCTGGCGGCGGTAGCTCAGCGCCTCCGCCACATGGATGCGCCCTACCCCCTCGGCGCCCGCGAGATCGGCGATCGTCCGGGCCACGCGCAGCACCCTTGTATAGCCCCGCGCCGACAGCCGCATCGCCTCGGCCGCCTGGGCGAGCAGCTTGCGGCCAGCCTCGTCAGGCGTGGCGACCGCCATCAGCGGCTCGCCATCGGCCTCGGCATTGGTGCGCGTGGAGGTGCCCGCATAGCGCGCCGTCTGGACCCGCCGCGCCGCGGCCACCCGCACCGCCACCTCGGCCGAGCCCTCCGCCGGCGGCGGCAGGACGAGATCGGCGGCGGTGACGGGCTGGACCTCGACATGCAGGTCGATGCGGTCGAGCAAGGGACCGGAGACCTTGGCCTGATAGTCCGCCGCGCAGCGCGGAGCGCGGGCGCAGGCGAGCGCCGGGTCGCCGAGATGGCCGCAGCGGCACGGGTTCATCGCCGCGATCAGCTGCACCCGCGCCGGGAAGGTGACATGCGCATTGGCCCGGGCGACGCTCACCACCCCCGCCTCCAGCGGCTGGCGGAGCGAATCGAGGACGGCGCGCTGGAACTCGGGCAGCTCGTCGAGGAACAGCACGCCGAGATGGGCGAGGCTCACCTCGCCCGGCTTCACCTTGAGCCCGCCGCCGGTCAGCGCCGCCATCGACGCCGAGTGATGCGGCGCGCGAAAGGGCCGGGTCCGCGTTAGCCGCCCGCCCTGCAGCGTGCCTGCGACCGAGGCGACCATCGACACTTCCAGCGCCTCGGCTGCCTCCAGCGGCGGCAGGATGCCCGGCAGGCACGCCGCCATCAGCGACTTGCCCGCGCCCGGCGGCCCCACGAACAGCAAATTGTGCCCGCCCGCCGCGGCGATCTCCAGCGCGCGCTTGGCGGTCTCCTGCCCCTTCACCTGGGCGAGATCCGGCCCCGCCCCCGGCGGATCGACCTCGCCCGGCACCGGGCCGGGAAGCAGCTGGTTACCCTTGAAGTGGTTGAGCAGGCTGATCAGGTCTGGGGCGGCGAGCACCTCCACCTGCCCCGCCCAGCTTGCCTCGGGCCCCTGCGCGGCGGGGCAGACCAGCCCCTTGCCTACCTCGGCCGCATGCATCGCCGCGAGCAGCACGCCCGGCGACGGCGCGATCCGTCCGTCGAGCGCCAGTTCGCCGACCACGACATAGCCCGCGATCGTCTCGGCATCGACCACGCCCATCGCCGCGAGCAGCGCCAGCGCGATCGGCAGGTCGAAATGCGATCCTTCCTTGGGCAGGTCGGCGGGCGAGAGGTTGAGCACGATATGCTTGGGCGGCAGCGCCAGCCCGATCGCGGCCATCGCGGCGCGCACCCGCTCGCGACTTTCCGCGACCGCCTTGTCGGGCAGCCCGACCACGACGAACTTGGGCAGCCCGGCGACGAGGTTGCATTGCACCTCCACCGCGCGCGCTTCCAACCCCAGATAGGCTACCGTCGAGACGCTGGCGACCAAGAGAGCCCCCTCCCCGGCCTCGCACCATAGAGGCTTTTGCCCGCTACGGAAGCGTTCCGTTCACCGGACGCGTACCGGCCGTATTGCACAACCACCACACCTCTCCCATCTTCGCGGCTATGTGCTCCGAAGTCGGCCAAACTCCGCATCCTGCGTTGACTCCTGCGCCACTTGCCCGTAATGGCGCTCGACACGCGGCCGCCCCTGTGGCGGCCCTTTTACGTTCTAGATACTCGAGGATGAGCGATGAAGCGGACCTTTCAGCCGAGCAACCTGGTGCGTGCGCGCCGGCACGGCTTCCGTGCACGGATGGCGACCCCGGGCGGTCGCAATGTGATCCGCGCCCGCCGCGCCCGCGGCCGCAAGAAGCTGTCGGCGTAAGCACGGACACGCCCTTGCTGAGCCTCGACCGGCTCACGCAGCGCAAGGACTATCTCGCCGCCAACGGGGGAAAGCGGGCACCGATGCCCGGTTTCGTCCTGCTGGTGCGCGAACGGAACGATGCCGATCCGTCGATGCGGATCGGCATTACCGTATCCAAGAAAGTTGGCAACGCCGTTATCCGGAATCGGATGAAGCGGCGCTTTCGCATGCTCGCGCGCGAAATCCTGCCCGAGGCAGGGATAGCCGGCGCGGACCATGTGCTGATCGGCCGGAACGGCGGTATCGAACGCCCCTATGCCGATCTGAAGGCGGAACTCGCCAAGGCGCTTCGGCGCGTACGCCCCAAGGCAGACCAGTGATCGCGCGGGCGCTGATGCTGCTCGCGCGCGCCTGGCAGCTGGGGCCGTCGCTGATCCTGCCGCCCACCTGCCGCTACCAGCCTTCCTGTTCGGCCTATGCAATCGAGGCGCTTCGCCGCTATGGGGCGGTGAAAGGCGGCTGGCTTGCGCTCCGGCGCATCGCGCGCTGCCACCCATGGGGCGGGCACGGCCCAGATCCCGTTCCTTGAGTTTCCTTCCGGGGATTATCGGTGAAAGAAGAACAGAAGAATTTCATCCTCTTCGCGGCGTTCGCGGCGCTCGTGCTGCTCGGCTGGCCGATGATCAGCCACTGGTTTTTCCCGCAGCAGCCGGCCGCCCCCGCGAAGATGGTCGACGGCAAGCTGCAGCCGGTGCCCAATTCGGGCGTCGATCCGGCGACCAACGCGCCGAAGACGATTCGCGGCCGTGACGCGGTGCTGGCGGACACGCCGCGCGTCGCCATCGATACCCCGGCGCTGAAAGGCTCGATCAACCTCAAGGGCCTGCGCATCGACGATCTCGTCCTGCGTCAGTATGACCAGACCGTTGCCAAGAACTCGCCGCCGATCCGCCTGCTCTCGCCGAGCGGTGCCGAGGGCAGCTATTTCGCGCAGTTCGGCTGGCAGGGCGCGGGCGCGCCCGACGGCAACACCGTGTGGAAGGCGGATGGCGAGACGCTGACGCCCGCATCGCCGGTCAAGCTCACGACGACCAACAGCGCCGGCCAGACCTTCACGGTCGAGCTTGGCGTCGATTCGAACTACATGTTCACCGTCCGCCAGACCGTTGCCAATCGCGGCGGGGCACCGGTGGCCGTGACCCCGTACACGCTGATCTCGCGCGGGCAGCGCTCGACCGATACCAGCCAGTGGGCCGCGCATGTCGGCCCGGTCGCCGCGACCAACGATGCGGCGCACTATATCAACTGGAAGGACATCGAGAGCACACCCCAGCAGTTCTCGACCACCGGGGGCTGGGTCGGCTTCAGCGACCATTACTGGCTGACTGCGGCGATCCCGGACCAGCGCGGCGGGGTGAACATCCAGCAGCGCGGGACCGCCGCCCAGCAGTACCAGGCCGATGTCGCGCTCGCCCAGCCGATCGCGATCCGCCCGGGCAAGGAAGCGACCTATACCAGCCACTTCTTCGCCGGGGCGAAGGAAGTGAAGCTGCTCGATGCCTATCAGAAGCAGTATGACATCGCGAAATTTGAGCGCGCGATCGACTGGGGCTGGTTCGAGATCATCGAGCGCCCGATCTTCACCTACCTGAGCTGGCTGTTCAAGCTGGTCGGCAATTTCGGCGTGGCGATCATCCTGCTGACGATCACCATCCGCGGCCTGCTGTTCCCGATCGCCCAGAAGCAGTTCGCCTCGATGGCGAAGATGCGCCAGGTGCAGCCGAAGATGAAGGCGATCCAGGAGCGCTACAAGGACGACAAGGCCCGCCAGCAGCAGGAGATCATGCAGCTGTACAAGGCGGAGAAGGTCAATCCGCTCGCCGGCTGCGCACCGATGATCCTGCAGATCCCGATCATGTTCGCGCTGTACAAGGTGCTGCTGCTCACGATCGAGATGCGCCACCAGCCCTTCGTGCTGTGGATCCGCGATCTCTCGGCGCCCGATCCTGCGACGATCCTCAACCTGTTCGGCTATCTGCACTTCACCCTGCCCAGCTTCCTCGCCATCGGCGTGGTGCCGGTGCTGCTCGGCGTGTCGATGTTCTTCCAGATGCGGATGAACCCGGCGCCGATGGACGAGATGCAGAAGCAGATGTTCGCGATCATGCCGTGGATGCTGATGTTCCTGATGGCGCCGTTTGCCGTCGGCCTGCAGATCTACTGGATCACCTCGAACGTGCTGACCGTGCTCCAGCAGCAATGGCTCTACGCGCGCCATCCGGAGATGAAGGTCCCGGTGGCCAAGCCGGGCGCGGCCAAGGCCAAGTGACGACGGCACGCCCCTCCACGATCCTCCCCTGCAAGGGGAGGTGGCAGGCCGCTGGCCTGACGGAGGGGTGTCCCCGTTCGCGTCGGAGGACCATCATTGCACCGTCGACACCCCTCCGTCGCTTCGCGACACCTCCCCTTGCAGGGGAGGATTTGAAAGGGCCTCATTCTCTGAGGCAGCTGAGTTCCTGATGTCCTTCGACCCCGACCAGATCGAAGCCGCGCGCAAGCTGTTCGCCGGCCCCATCGCCTTCCTCAAGTCCGCGCCCGCGCTGGAGCATTTGCCCGCGCCGACGGTGCCGGAGGTTGCGTTCGCCGGCCGCTCCAACGTCGGCAAGTCGTCGCTGATCAACGCGCTGACCAACCGCAACAGCCTGGCGCGCACCTCGGTCACCCCGGGGCGGACGCAGGAACTCAACTTCTTCGACGTCGGCGAGCCGCTGCGCTTCCGCCTGGTCGACATGCCCGGCTATGGCTTCGCCAAGGCGCCCAAGGACATGGTCCGCAAGTGGCGCTACCTGGTGAACGACTATCTGCGTGGCCGGCAGGAGCTGAAGCGCGCGCTGGTGCTGATCGATTCGCGCCACGGCATCAAGGATGTCGACCGCGAGATCCTGGAGATGCTCGACGACGCCGCCGTCAGCTACCGCATCGTCCTCACCAAGACCGACAAGATCAAAGCGAGCGAGCTGGCCGAAGTCACCGCCCGCACGGTGGAAGAGGCTCGCAAGCGCGCGGCCGCCCACCCGGAGATCCTGGCGACGTCCAGCGACAAGGGCATGGGCCTGCCCGAACTGCGTGCCGCGGTGCTCGAAGCGATCGGCTGAGCGCGGGCATGGAGCCGCTCTTCTCCTACGGCACGCTCCAGCTCGACCAGGTACAGCGCCGCCAGTTTGGCCGGCTGCTCGACGGCACCGACGATGTGCTCCTCGGCTATGTGATCACCGAGATCCAGATCCGCGACCCCGCCGTACTCGACGCCAGCGGCATCGAGACGCACCTCGCGCTGATCCCCGGCGACGGCCCGCCAATCCCGGGCAAGGTCTTCCAGCTCACGCCGCGAGAGCTGGCGGCAGCCGATGTCTACGAGAGCGAGAACTATGTCCGGGTGTGGACGCCCCTCGCCTCCGGCAGCCATGCCTGGGTCTATCTGAAGGCCTGAGCGGTTCCGGCATGCGCCGGAACCGCAACAGGAGAAGCCACGTTCCTCCCGCCGCTCACGCCGGGTTGTACTTGGCCAGGAACGCCTCGAGCGCCTTCAGGAAGCTCAAGCGATCCTCCTGCCGCGTGAAGAAATGATCGCCTTCGGGCTGTTCGATGAAGGTGACGTTCTTACCCTCGGCCTGCAGCCGCTCGGCCATCAGCTTGCTCTGCTGGAACGGCACGCGGCGATCCTTTCGGCCGTGGACGAGCAGCACCGGGGTGGAGAAGTCGCCCGGATGGTAAAGCGGAGATACCGCCTTGAAGTCCGGTGCCTGCGCCTTCATCCAGTCCTTGCCCGCCCCGCCGAACAGAAATTGCGAGTCATAGCCGACCATCCGGCCGAGATCGGACACGCCCGCAAACGATACCGCGCAGCGGAACAGCTTGCCGTCACGTTGCGCGGCGCGCAGTGCCGCATAGCCGCCATAGGATCCCCCCACCACGCAGACGCGCTTCGGATCGGCGATGCCCTGCTCCGCCAGCGCGGTCACGGCGTCGTTGAGATCGTCCTGCATCGCGAGGCCCCATTGGCCCTCGCCCTTGCGCAGGAACGCCGTGCCATAGCCGGTCGAGCCGCGATAATTGGGCTGGATTACCGCATAGCCGCGGTCGGCCACGAACTGCGCCCACCAGTCCCAATCCTCGTCATCGCGCGCCGAAGGGCCACCATGGGGCATCAGGATCAGCGGCAGGTTCTTGCCGGTGCTGCCCGACGGCAGCGTCAGCACCGCCTCCATCTCCAGCCCATCGCGCGCCTTGTAGCGGATCGTCTTCACCGGGTGGAGACGTCGTAGCTTGAGCGTCTGGTTGTTCATCGCCAGCGGCTGGAAGAGCTGATCGGTCGTGCGATAGACGAAATAGGCGCCCGGTGCGCTCGCGTCGCCCACCTTGGCGATCACCACGGAATGATCGGCGCTGAAGCTGGCGATTTCGACTTGCGCGCCCTGGACCATGCCAGCCAGCTTCTTCTTGAGCGCCGCCATCGCCGGATCGGACCAATAGATGGCGGTCCGGTGTTCGGTTACCTGCACGCCGAGCAGCGTCGAGCGCACCGGATCGACCATCGGCCCGGCAATGTCATATCCGGGCGCGCCGAACAGCCGCTTGCCGGTCTGCATCGTCGCGAGATCGAACTCCCAGAGCGAGGCAAAACCCTTGTCGTCATCCTGCACGACGAGCGCCTTGCCGCTTTCCGGCAGGAACAGCGACGGCACCAGCAGGTCGTCATGAATGCCCTTGGCGCGATCGACGACACGGAAGTCGCTGTGGCCGTCCGCCCGGTAGAGGAGACGCCGCTGCCGGCCGTCGTCGGTCGAGCCGATGCCCATGCGCACCACGCCGGCACCATCGGCATACCAGTCCATCACGCCTTCGCGACCGCCCAGTACCATGCGGTGCTTGCCGGTCGAGACATCGACTTCGTCGACCTGCGGCCAGAAGCCGCGCTCGCTGGTATAGACCGAGGTCTGCGCCGCGAGCAGGATCCGCGGCGTCCCGTCATGCGCAGTCCACAGCAGCTGTCCGCCGAGCTGTGCCGTCTCGTGCGTGTTGAGCGCCACCACCTTGCCGCCATCGGCGCGCACGCCGATCGCGCGGGTGATGTACATCTGGTCGCCGCGGAAGCTGATGGCCTTGCTGACGCCAAGCACCAGCCATTCATCGTTCACCCAGCGCCACCAGTTGAGGTCGGCATCGCCGGTGGCGATCAGCTGGGTCGCCCCGCCGTCGATCGCCACCACCGCGAGATATTGCTGGCCCCGCACCGCCAGCTGGGCGGCGAAGCGCTTGCCATCGGGCGAGAGTGCCGGGTGGGTCAGCATCGGCAGCTCCGCGAACACCGCTGCGTCCAGCGCCACGGGCGTCGCGACGGAGGCCTGGGGTTGTGCCTGCGCTCCGAGCAACGCCACCGCCGCCGTCGCCACGGCAAGCGCACCCCAGATCTTCGCCATATCGTCCGCCCCCATCGAATCGCGGCCCCCGCCGCGCAAACCGGAAGGTGCGACCGATTTTCGGCGCACGCAATGGCGATGGTTGCCGTCCTCCCCACCCCCGGCTATCCCCGATGCCCATGAAGCTCATCATCGGCAACAAGGCCTATTCGTCCTGGTCGCTCCGCGGCTGGCTCGCCTGCAAGCTCTCCGGGCTCCCCTTCGAGGAGACGGTCGTGCCGATGTACGACCAGGATTGGGACAAGCGCCGCCAGGGCGCGGAATTCGCCCCGTCTTCGGGCAAGGTGCCGATCCTGTGGGACGGCGATGCGGTGGTGTGGGACAGCCTGGCGATCGTCGAATATCTCAACGACAAGACCGGCAACACGCTGTTCTGGCCCGAAGACCCCGCCGCGCGCGCGATGGCGCGGTCGATGGCGGCGGAGATGCACTCCAGCTTCACCGCGCTGCGCAGCAAGCACAGCATGAACGTGCGCCAGGTCTATCCTGCAGCGCCGGTCGATACGGATGTGGCGGCCGATCTCGAGCGGATCATGGAGCTCTGGGCCCAGGCCCGCGCCCGCTACGGCAGCGAGGAGCCCTTCCTGTTCGGCGCGTTCGGCGCGGCCGACATCATGTTCGCGCCGGTGGTGACGCGGATCGTCACCTATTCGCTGCCCGTTCCCCGCTTCGCCCAGAGCTACATGCTCGCCGTGCTCCAGCACCCCTTTATGCAGGACTGGATCGCCGGGGCGCAGGAAGAGGAATGGGTGATCGAGAAGTACGAACTGCCGGTGGTGTGACGTAACCATCTAAGCCCCTCCTCCTTGGAGGAGGGGTTGGGGGTGGAGGGATTCCAGAAAGTTAGTCGGGCTCTGTGAGACACAGCCCCACCCCAACCCCTCCCCTGAAGGGGAGGGGCTCGAGACAGGGCCCTACTTCAACCGCTCGGTCTCATACCGCGTCCCGTCCTTGCGGAAATACCCCTCCGGCGTGAACACCATGTCGATGTCGGGATACTCCCCGCTCCCGCGCGGACCCGCGCCGATCGCGAGGAACACGGCGTCGGCCTCGGAACGGTTCTGCAGATGATGCCCGTCCGCCACCCCGGCCGGAAACGCCGCGCAGTCGCCGGCGCGCAGCAGCGTCTCGCCGCCATTCTCCACCAGCACCGCCTCGCCCACCAGCATCACGACGAACTCGTCCTCCTGGTCGTGCCAGTGGCGCTGCGACGACCAGGCGCCGGGCTTGAGCACGACATGGCTCACCCCCATCGCGGTCAGCCCGCTCGGCGGCGCCAGCCGGCGATACCAGCGCCCTGCCACCGGCGCGTCGAATGGTGGCGGATAACCGGTGGCATTGGTCTGCGGGATTGTATCCAGGTCCAGCTTGGGCAATGTCGCCTCCCTTGTGTTTGGGAGGTAGTGTGCCGGACGTCGTCGAACTCACCAAGGCCCTGATCGGCGCCGAGAGCATCACCCCCGCGCGCGGCAGCGTGTTCGACGTGCTGGAGCAGGCGCTCCTGCCCCTGGGCTTCCGCGTCGAGCGCTTCGTCGAGGGCGAGGCGCCCGATGGCCCGGTAGAGAACCTCCTCGCCGTCCGCGGCAGCGGCGGGCCGCACTTCGCCTTTGCCGGGCATCTCGACGTCGTGCCCCCCGGCGAGGGCTGGACCAGCGGCGCCTTCGCGCCCGAGATCCGCGGCGACCTGCTCTACGGCCGCGGCGCGGTGGACATGAAGGGCGCCATCGCCGCCTTCGTTGCCGCCGCCGAACAGGTGCCGGAACGCGGCACCACCAGCCTGATCATCACCGGCGACGAGGAAGGCCCCGCCACCTACGGCACGCCCAGGCTGATCGAACGCATGGCCGAGCGCCGCCTGGTCCCGGATTGCTGCGTGGTCGGCGAGCCCACCTCGGCCCACCGGCTGGGCGACACGATCAAGATCGGCCGGCGTGGATCGACCGTGATCGACATCGCGGTGATCGGGCGGCAGGGCCATGTCGCCTACCCGCACCTCGCCGACAATCCGGTCCCCCGCCTCGTCCGCGCGCTGGCCGAGATCGACGCCATCGTGCTGGACGAAGGCAATGCCTGGTTCCAGCCCTCGAACATCGAGGTGATCGATCTCGCGGTGGGCAACAAGGCGACCAACGTAATCCCCGGCCGCGCCGCCGCCCGGATCAGCATCCGCTTCAACGACCAGCAGCGCGGCCCCGATCTGATCGACCGTATCAGGGAGGTCGTAGCGCGCCACGCACCCAACGCCGAGGTGCACGGCCGCGTCTATGGCGAGGCCTTCCTCACCGAGCCGGGCCCGCTGTCGGAGCTGGTCAGCGGCGCGATCCGCGATGTGCTGGGGGTGGATGCCGAACTGTCGACCACCGGCGGCACCTCGGACGCGCGCTTCCTCTCGCGCATCTGTCCGGTGGTAGAATTCGGCCTGCTCAACGCGACGATGCACAAGCTCGACGAGGCCGTAGCGCTCGCCGATCTGCGCGCGCTGACGGACGTTTATGCGGAGATCTTGCGCCGGGTGTGACCGCTCAGGCCGTCGCGCGGCGCGGCGCCATGTCCTGGACCCAGGCGAGGAAGTCCGCCTCGCCCATCGGCGCGCCGATCGCATAGCCCTGCAGCACGTCGCAGCCGATCACCCGCAGCACCGCGGCCTGGGCCTCGTTCTCGATGCCCTCGGCCACCGCCTCGCAGCCGATGCCATGGACGAGGCCGATCACCGCCTGCGCGACGGCGCGCGCCTCCGGATTGGTACCGACATGCTCGATCAGGCTGCGGTCGAGTTTGACCCGGTCGATCGGCAGCCGCCGCAGCCGGGCGAGATTGGAATAGCCGGTGCCGAAATCGTCGACCGCCACCGTTGCGCCGGCCGAGCGCAGCGTCGCGATCGCGCGCAGCACGTCCTCCGAACAATGCATCGCCAGCGTCTCGCTGATCTCCAGCTCGAGCAGCCGTGCCGGTGCCTGCGCCGCCAGCATCGCGGCGCGCAGGTGGCGGAAAAAGCTGGCATGGTCGATCTGGCGCTGGCTGACATTCACCGCCAGCCGCTGCTCGACCCCGAGCCGGGCCCAGCGCGCGATAGTGTTCGCCACCGTCGCCACCACCCAGTCGCCGATCTCGACGATCAGCCCGGTCTCCTCGGCACGCTGCAGGAACGAGCCGGGCAGCTTGGTGCCGTCCGGATGCTGCCAGCGCAGCAGCGCCTCGGCGCCGACGATCGCCCCGCTGCTCGCCGAAACCTGCGGCTGGAAGACCAGCGCGAATTCGTCATGCTCGATCGCGGCGCGAAGCTCGGTCTCCAGCCGGGCGCGCGCGATCATCTGCGCGGCGAGGCCGTCGCTGAACGTCTCGACCCGGCCGCGGCCCTGGGTCTTGGCCTGGTACATCGCCGCATCGGCGGCGCCCATCAGCTCGTGCAGCGTCACCCCGTGATCGGGATAGAGCGCCAGCCCGACCGACGCGCCGATGCAGACCTGCTGGCCGGCGAGATCGAACGGCTCGCACAGCGCCTCCAGCACCTTCTCGCCCACCCGCGCACGGGCATGGGGATCGGGCAGGTCGGCGAAGAACAGGGTGAACTCGTCGCCGGCGAGGCGGCCGATCAGCGGCGTCTCGCCATGGTTGAACGCGGCGCACTGGTCGCCCACCGCGCGCAGTCGATTGGCGACCATGCCGAGCAGCACGTCGCCCACTGCATGGCCCAGCGTGTCGTTGACCGCCTTGAAGCGATCGAGATCGATGAAGAACAGCACCGCGCGCGCCTCTTCGTGCGCATCCTCGAGCATCCGCTCGGCGCTGCGACGAAAATGGGGGCGGTTGGCGAGGCCGGTCACCGTGTCGAACATGGCGAGCCGGTGCACGCTCTCCAGATTGCCGCGCAGCTTGAGGAACAGTTCGTCCATCGACTCGGCGAGGCGCGGGGCGCCTTGTGCCAGCGCGGTCGGCAGCGGGCTTTCGAGGTCGCCCAGCGCGGCGGCATGCAGCCGATCCACCGCCGCGGTCAGCACGGCGTCGCGGCGCGGCTGGAGCAGGACCAGCACGGCGAGAACGGTGAGCACGACCAGCGGCACGGCCAGCGCGACCGCGACGCCCAGCACGTTCAGCGTCGCGCCCGCGGCCCATGCGGCGCCGACGAGCAGGCAGGCTGCAAGCGCAGCGGCACTCGCCACTCCCCTTCCCATGCCTCGCTCCCCCCAGCGCATTGCCGATCGACGCTCCAAAGTTCCCCAGCGACACCGACAGTAGATGGCGCCGCCGTAGACTTCGCATGCATTAGTTAAGAAACTCCGGTGTTCTACGAAGACCGTGGCCGCCGCAACACAATGTACAGCGCGCCCGCACCACCATGCCGCGGATGCGCCTGACGTACCGCGGCAATTTTGTCCGAATGGCGCGATGCCGCCAACCAGTCCCCCACTGCGGCACGGATTGCGCCGCGGGCATGCGGGCGCTCCGACTCGGGGCGCGGCGGCTTGCCGGTGACCAGCAACAACACGCGGTCACCGCGCGCGATTGCCTGGGCGAGGCCGGCGTCAAGTCGATCATAGGCCGCGTGAAGATTGTGCCCGTGCAGGTCGATCGAGCTCTCCGGCGCCACCAGCCCGCGCGACAGACGCCGGTCCCAGCTCGCGTCGAGCGTGCGGCGCTCGTGCGTGTCGGGCATCGGCGTCGAGAGGGTGATCGCCGGTCGGGCGGGCCGAGTCGGCATGAGCTTGCCGACCGGTATGGCGAGCGGCGTCCGGGCGGGCCGGGCAACGGGTTGCGGCACCGGTGCCGGTGCAGGCTCGGGCGGCAGCCGCTTGGGCGCGGTTCGGACGTGGAGCGGCGTGACGCTCGCGATCACCTTCTGCCACAGCGCCGCTTCCTCGGGCGCCAGATCGCGGCGCCCGCGCCCGCTCATGGCTGAGGAATCGTGGGCTGGGGAATCGTAGGCTGGGGCATGGTCGGCTGGGTCGCGTTCAGCCGGGCGAGCGTGCCCTTGGGCAGCAGCAGCCAAGCCGTGCCGCGCGCGGCCATGCCACCGGCGATCGCGCGCGCATCGTCGCCCGCGCCCCAGAAGGTGTCGACCCGGTTGGCGCCCTTGATCGCGCCGCCGGTATCCTGCGCCACCCACAGACCGGTGGCATCGGTGCGGTCCATCGACAGGAACAAGGGTGCACCCAGCGGAATGAACTTCGGATCGGCCGCCACGCTGGTCCAGCCGGCGACGGGATAGCCCATCGCGCCCAGCGGCCCCGCACCGTCCAGTTCCTTGAAGAACACGAAGCTCTTGTTCTCGCGCATGATCGCCCGGCCTTCTTCCGGATGCGCGCGCAAATAGGCGACGATGCCCTGCATCGAAGTTTGGCCGGGGCTGAGCAACCCGCGATCCTTCATCAGCTTGCCGATGCCGGTATAGTCGCGGCCATTCTGCCCGGCATAGCCGATGCGCAGCACCTGCCCGTCCGGCCCCTTGAGCCGGCCGGAGCCCTGAACCTGCAGGAAGAACATCTCGATCGGATCGGCCGCCCAGGCGACCACCGGCGCATGGCCTTCCAGCGCGCCCTGCTCGATCTGAGTGCGATCGTAATAGGGCACGAACTGGCGGCCATCGACCCGGCCGCGGATCTTCTTGCCCTTCAGCGCATCGGAGAAGAGGCCGAGATCGACCTCGATCAGATTGTCCGGCACGCCGTAGACCGGCACGTCATAGCCCGAGCGACGCGCGCGGACGCCGGCGATCTCGGGCTCGTAATAGCCGGTGGCGAAGGCGGCGCCGTTGCCGACCTGCACCGTCTCGAACCATTGGGTGAAGAAGGGCTCAGCGTTACCCGACCAGCTCGCCGCCGCGGCACAGGCATTGCTCCAGTCGGTGCCGGTGGTGAGGCCCGAGGCGTCGGTACGGCGCAACAACCCCGGACAGCTGAGCTTGAACGCGGCGAGCGCGCGCTTGGCGTTGTCGGACGTGATCGGCAGCGTCTCGATCGCCGGGCCGGCGACCAGCCCGGTTGCAGCAGCGGTCGTCGCGCCGGCGATGGGCGGCGGCGCGGGCATTGCGGGCAGCGGAGTCGCGGCAGTCGGCTGGCGCGCGGGAAGATTGGCAGGCGTCTCGGGCAGCGCGGCACCCGGGCGCGGACGCTCGGGTGCAGGTCCCGGCTTTACGGGAACTGGGCGCGTCGGCGCGGGCCGCGTGCCCGCCTCCGGGGGAACGATGCCGCTCGAACACGCGCCGAGCAGCCCCGCAAGCGCCAATCCCCCGATGATACGCATACCGCCCCTCAGGCTTCGTCGGTCTCGACCAGCTTCCAGTTCGGATCGTCGCTGCGCAGCTTGCGGGCGAAGGTCCAGACGTCGTGCGTGGTCACCGCATCGCTCAGCGAGCCGGCGATCACATTGCCCTCGGCATCGCGGGTCACCGCAACGATATCGGCATCGAAGCGCACGGTGACGCGGGCCACCTTGTTCTCCACGCCGGCTTCGGAAATGGTCGCACGCTCGATCGCGACGAGGCGGTTGTCGAGGACTTCGCCGGTCACCTTGCGAGCGGCAATCGCCTGCTCGAACGCGGCGCGCACCTCGTCGTCGACCAGGAATCGCAGGGTTTCCTCGTCGCCCTTCCAAAAGGCTTCGAGCACCATGCGATAGGCCGACTTGGCACCTTCCAGGAACTTGGCGACATCGAAGCTCGTATCGGCCGAGACGACGGCACGCAGGCCGGTCTCCGCACCCGAGTCGATCGTACGGTTTGCCGAGTCGCGGACCTCGGGCAGCGCCTCGATCGTCCGCGTCACGGGCGGCGCGGCGAGGCGCTCTTCGGCAGGCTTGGGCAGCGGTTGCTCATGCCCGGTACGCTTGCCGAGTACCGCATACAACCGAAGCGCCAGGAAACCGGCCACCATCGCGAACAGAATGACGTAGAACACTGGCCCTCCAAAGCCTCCGTCTCTAGTACATAGGCCTTCGTGCCCCGGGATTCAAACCGTACGATGGGCCGTGCGATTGCACCACCGGCACACGCCTGCTAGTCGCTTGCCCCGTAACGCGCCACGGGCGCGAAATTCTCCTGCATAAAGAGGAAAGTTGGATGGCCGAGAACGACACCTATGCCGGCATCGGCGCCGAAGGCGGCGCGGACGATGCGCCCCAGGCGGGCGTGCTGTCGCAATATGTGAAGGATCTCTCGTTCGAGAATCCGAACGCACCGGCAATCTACCAGCAGCAGACGCCGCCGGCGATCGACGTGCAGTTCAACATCGGTTCGAACAAGGTCGGCGACGATGTGTACGAAGTCGCGCTGAAGATCGAAGTTCGCGCCCAGGCCGGCGAGCAGGTCGCGTTCATCGTCGACCTCACCTATGCGGGCCTGTTCGCGCTCCGCAACATTCCCCAGGAAGCGCTCGATCCGTTCCTGCTCGGCGAAGCGCCGCGCATCCTGTTCCCCTTCGCGCGCCGCGTGCTGGCCGACCAGGTCCGCGACGGTGGCTTCCCGCCGCTGATGCTGGAGCCGATCGACTTCGCCGGCATCTACATGCAGCAGCGCGCCCAGCAGGAAGGCGCGATCGGCTTCGAAGAAGCCGGCCACGCCTGAATCGGGCTATGACCGCCGCCGGCGCGTCCATTCCTCCCCTGCCGTGCAGGGGAGGGGGACCGCGCCGCGCAGCGGCGTGGTGGAGGGGCCGCCGCGAACGCGGCGGAGCGCCTGAAGCCACAAACATACCGCGCCTCGCGGCGCGGCCCCTCCACCCCCGCCTTCGGCGGCGGTCCCCCTCCCCCGTCAAGCCGGGGGAGGATCTTGCCAGCAAGCTCCAGCAAATGACGGCGAAATATCGATGAAGCTTGTGCGCAGCCTGGGTTCGGTGGGCGGTCTCACGCTTGCCAGTCGCGTCCTCGCGCTGGTCCGCGATTCGCTCCAGGCGCGCTATGTCGGCGCCAATTTCGCGTCGGACGCCTTTCTCGTCGCCTTCCGCCTGCCCAACATGTTCCGCGCCTTCTTCGCCGAAGGCGCCTTCGCATCGGCGTTCATCCCGATGTTCAACCAGAAGCTGGGCGTGAACGGCGAGCGCGGCGCTGCCTATGACTTCGCCGAGCGCACGCTTTCCGTCCTCTTCCTCATCCTGCTCGTGCTGACGCTGGTGGCGCTCGCCGCCGCCTGGCCGCTCACCGCCGTGCTTTCGGGCGGGTTCGAGAAGCAGCACCCGACGGGCGACCAGTTCGCCTTCGCGGTGCAGCTGTCGCGGATCACCATTCCCTATCTGATGCTGATCTGCCTCGCCTCGCTGCTCGGCGGTATCCTCAACTCGCTCGACAAGTTCTGGGTCAACGCCGCAGCGCCCATCCTGCTCAACATCGCGATGGTCACCGGCCTGTTCTTCTTCCACGGCACGCCCGAGGAGACCGCGCGGGTGCAGGCGATCGCGGTGCCGATGGGCGGACTGCTCCAGCTCGGCTGGCTCGCGCTCGCCTGCCGCGCCTCGGGCGTGTCGCTGCGCCCGCGCCTGCCCCGGATCGACGAGGATGTGCGCCGGCTGATGAAGCTGATCCTGCCCGCCGCCGTGGGCGCCGGCGCGGTGCAGCTCAACCTCGTCATCTCCACTGCGCTGTCGGGCAAGCTGCTCGGCGAGGGCTCGATCTCGTACATCTATTATGCCGATCGGCTGAACCAGCTGCCGCTGGGGATGATCGGCATCGGCCTCGGCACCATCCTGCTGCCTACCATCTCGCGGCTGCTCGGCGCGGGCAAGGAGGCGGAAGCGATGGAGACGCAGAACCGCGGCATGGAGCTGGCGCTGTTCCTCACCCTGCCCGCGATGGTCGCGCTGATCGTCTCGGCCGAGCCGATCGTGCGCGGGCTGTTCCAGTACGGCCACTTCACGCCCGAGGACACGGTGAAATGCGCCTGGGCACTGGCCGGCTTCTCGATCGGCCTGCCCTCCTACATCCTGGTCAAGGTGCTGACCCCCGGCTTCTACGCCCGGCAGGACACCAAGACGCCGGTGCGGCTGGCGATGATATCGGTCGCGGTGAATATCGCCGCCAATCTCGCGCTGATCCCGCTGATCGCGCATCTCGGGCCGCCGCTCGCCACCGCGCTTTCGTCGACCGTCAACGTCACGATGCTCTACCTGACCCTCCGCAAGCGCGGGCACTTCACCGTCGATCGTCAACTCGCCCGCCGGGTGCCGCGGCTCGCGCTCGCCGCGATCCTGATGGGCGTGGCGCTCTGGGCCGGAGCTGGACTTCTCGACCCTTGGCTGAACGGCCGGATCTGGGAACGCTACACGGGTCTCGTGATCCTCGTCGGCGCCGGCTGCGCGATCTATGTCGCCGCCTGCTTCGCCACCCGCGCCTTCCTGCTTTCGGACATCAAGGCGCTGGTCCGCCGCCGCACCGCGCGGTAGAGCGCCCGCGTCCTGGCAATTCGCGCGGCCGCAAGCACCCCCGCCGCCATGGACCCGCGGCCGGTCCAACGGCCGAACGGTCAACCGGGTGCGGAGTGAATATCAATGCGCGTCGTCTCGGGCATCCAGACCACCGGCAACCTTCACCTCGGCAATTATCTGGGCGCCATCAAGCAGTGGGTCGCGATGCAGGATCAGGGCGAATGCCTGTTCTTCCTCGCCGACCTCCACGCCCTCACCGGCAGCATCACCCCGGCCGAGCTCGCCAACTCGACGATCGAGATGGCCGCCACGCTGTTCGCCGCGGGCATCGACGATCGCTCGATCCTGTTCAACCAGGCGCGCGTCTCCGCCCATGCCGAGCTCTGCTGGATCCTCCAGGGCACCGCGCGAATGGGCTGGCTGAACCGGATGACCCAGTGGAAGGACAAGGCCGGCAAGAACCGCGACGGCGCCAGCGTCGGGCTGTTCACCTATCCGGTGCTCCAGGCCGCCGACATCCTGGTCTACCAGGCGACGCACGTCCCCGTCGGCGAGGACCAGAAGCAGCATCTGGAACTCACCCGCGACATCGCAACCAAGTTCAACCAGGATTTCGGCGTCGAGCTGTTCCCGCTGCCCGAGCCGCTGATCAGCAAGGCCGCGCCGCGGATCATGAGCCTGCGCGACGGCAATGCGAAGATGTCCAAGTCCGATCCCTCGGACCTGAGCCGCATCAACCTGATCGACGACAACGACACGATCGCCGCCAAGTGCCGCAAGGCCAAGACGGATCCCGAGCCGCTGCCGGAATCGTTCGACGCGCTGGCGGAGCGGCCCGAGGCGCGCAACCTGGTGACGATCTTCGCCGCCCTTTCGGACCGCGATCCGCAATCGGTGGTGGAGGAATATGCCGGCCAGGGCTTCGGCGCGTTCAAGCCGGCGCTGGCGGACCTGACCATCTCGGTGCTCGGCCCGATCCGCGAGCGGCTGACCGCGTTGCTCGACGATCGTGCCGAGGTGGGCGCCAAGCTCGCCAAGGGTGCCGGCCGGGCGAGCGCGCTGGCGGCGCCGACGCTCAAGGCGGCGCAGCAGGCGGTGGGCCTGCAGGTCTGATCTCGCCCCTTCCCTTCTTCTAAATCCTCCTCCCGCTTGCGGGAGGGGTTAGGGGAGGGTGCGTGAGGTTCGCAGGCGATCCGTGGAAAGGGAGCGTGTCCGGGTCAGTGCGCTTCTTTGGACGCATGCTCTGCTTCCCGCACACACCCTCCCCCTACCCCTCCCCCTTGCGGGAGGACGAACCTCAATGCGTGAAGCTCTTCACCAGCGAGCCGGCGACCAGCGCCCAGCCATCGACCAGCACGAAGAAGATGATCTTCATCGGCAGCGCGATCGTCGTCGGCGGCAGCATCATCATGCCCATCGCCATCAGCACCGCGGACACTGCCAGGTCGATCACCAGGAACGGCAGCAGCAAGAGGAAGCCGATCTCGAACGCGCGGCGCAGTTCGGAGATCATGAAGGCCGGCGCCAGCGTGGTCAGCGGCGTATCGGCGCGCGTCGCGATCTTCTTGTTGGCGAGGTCGGCGAACAGCTTGAGGTCGCTGTCGCGCACCTGCCCCAGCATGAACTGGCGGAAAGGCTCGCTGGTCTTCTCGAACGCCGCGACCTCGGTCAGCTTGCCCTTGGTATAGGGCTCGACGCCCTCGTTCCACGCCTTCTCGAAGGTTGGCGCCATCACGAAGAAGCTGAGGAACAGCGCAAGGCTGATGATCACCGGGTTCGGCGGCACGCCGGGCGAACCGATGCCGGTGCGCAGCAGCGACAGCGCCACCACCATGCGGGTGAAGCTGGTCACCGTCATCAGCAGGCCCGGGGCCAGGCTGAGCACGGTCAGCATCAGCACCAGCTGGATGGCCTTGGCCGAAAGCGGCCCCTCGCCGCCGATGCTGATGGTCGCGCCCTGCGCCGCCGCCTGGGCGGCGGGCGCAACGGCTTGCGCGTGCGCCGCGACCGGCAGCACGATCAGCAGTGCGGCCGCGGCAAGCAGTTTACGCATTCAGTGCCTCGCGCACGGCGCGCTTGTTCCAGCGCGTGGTGTCGCGCGGGATACGGGTGCGCGCAGATGCAGTCCGGGCCTTGCGGGCGCGCGGCGCGGTCTCGGCAACAGCCTCCTGGGCCTCCTCACCTTCGTCGGCTTCAGCGGCGGGTTCCGCATCGTTCGCTGCCAGCGGCAGGCTCGCTGCAGGCTCGGCAGCGGCGACTATGGGAGCTTCCACCGGCGCTTCCGGGGCGATCTCGGCCGCCGGCGAAGCGTCGGGGCGCACCCGATCCACCATCGCCTTGAAGTCGAGCTTGCCGGCCAGCTTGGCCACGCCTGCCTTCAGCACCGCCAGATCGTCCTCGATCTTGGCAGTACCCTCGGCAGCCGCGGTGGCTTCCGCCACCGGCTGCGGCGGCGCGATGATGCCGGTCTCGATCGTGGCATGGCCCTCGGGGCCGATGAAGATCAGGTGCTCGCACCCGTCGCGACGGATCAGCGCGACCGAGCGCTTGGCGTCCACCGCCAGCCGCTCGACCAGTTCCACCCGCTTGCGCCCCCCACCGGTCACGCGGCCCGGCAGCTTCAGATCATAGCGACGAACAACCCACAATGCCGTTGCCAGCATCCCCAACACCAGGCCCAGAGCGCCCAGCGTACGCAGCATCGACAAGAGATCCATCAGTTACGCGACTTCTTCACGAGTTCGGAAATTTCGAGCGACATGACCTCGCCGTCGACAAGGATGCGCCCCAGCGCGACCAGCTCGCCATTGACATAGACCATGCTGGGATCGTCCTGTCCGCAATCCAGCGGGATCATCGCCCCGCGGCTCATCTGCAGGATCTGCCGGACCGGCACTTCGGTAGAACCGAGCACCACCGACATTTCGATCATGATTCCATCGAGTACGGACATGCGTCTCCCTTTCCCCCTGACTTATAGGAACCTTTTTTCCGCCCCCGGCGCCCAGCCCGGCAAAATTTGCCTACAATGATGGCGTGGGCCGCTTTCAGGCTCGTGGAGGATCAACAATGGATTTGGATGCTTCGCTGGGCGTTTCCGCCTCGGGTCTGCGCGCGCAGTCGCTGCGGATGCGCACCATCGCGGAAAATCTCGCGAACCAGGATTCGGTCGCCGATACCCCGGGCGGCAATCCCTATCGCCGCAAGGTTGTGAGCTTCCAGGCAGCGGTGGACCGCGCCAATGGCGGCACCGGCGTGAAGGTGAAGTCGATCCAGAACGACCAGTCGGATTTCGTGAAGGTCTACCAGCCGGGCCACCCGGCGGCGGACGCGCAGGGCTATGTGCTGCGCCCCAACGTCAACAGCCTGATCGAAAGCGCCGACATGAAGGCGGCGCAGCGCAGCTACGAAGCCAATCTGAACGCCATCGAAGCGGCCAAGAGCCTGACGATGCGCACCATCGATCTGCTCAAGTAAGGAATTCGGATCATGTCCATCGGAGCATTGGACGCCAGCAAGGCCTATGGCCGCGCCGCGTCGATCGGCAACACGCTCAGCAAGGCCGCCGGCGGCGGCGAGATCGGTGACGATCAGCAGTCGGGCTTCGGCGCGATGGTCGAGAACCTGGTCGGCGGCACCGCGGACAAGCTGCGCAGCGCGGAGGCCGCCTCGGCCAAGCAGGTTGCCGGCAAGGGCGACCTGATCGACGTCGTCACCGCGATCGGCGCTGCCGAGACCGCGCTCGACACCATGGTCGCCGTGCGCGACCGCGTCGTCGGTGCCTATACCGACATCATGCGCATGCAGATCTGACGAAGGCACGCACGACCATGTCGCCCGCGCAGCTGATCAGCCTCACCGAATCCGCACTGATGCTGATCCTCACCGTTGTCGGGCCGCTGCTGCTGACGTCGCTGATCGTCGGCGTGTTCGTCGGCCTGCTCCAGGCCCTTACCCAGATTCAGGAAACCACCCTCACCTTCGTGCCCAAGCTGGTCGCGATGGGGCTGGTGTTCCTGCTGATGCTGCCCACGATCGGCCAGGCCCTTGGCCAGTTCATGGCCAAGATCAGCGACATGATCATCCACGGATGATCGTCCCCCCCGATCTCGCGCTGCAGGTCTCGGCCTTTTTCATCGTCTTCGCGCGGGTCGGGGCGGTGCTGATGCTGCTCCCCGTCTTCGGCGAAGACGCGATCCCCGGCCGCATCCGGCTGTTCATCGCCTTCGCCATGTCGTTCGCGATCTATTGCCTGATCGGCGAGCCTGCCCGCGCCGCGGTGCAGGCCGGCGCCGTGCTCCCCGCGATCCTGGTGACCGAACTGATCACCGGGCTCGCCATGGGGATGATCGTCAAGATCCTGTTCTTCTCGATCTCGATGGCGGGTTCACTGATGAGCCTCCAGATCGGCCTGTCTTCGGCGGTGATCTTCGATCCCTCGCAGTCCGGCCAGGCGCCGATCCTGTCGAAGCTGGTCGGCATCGTCGCTGCGCTGGTGTGCATGGGCATGCAGGTGCATCATTTGTGGCTCGGCGCGATCGTCCACAGCTACCAGACCTTCCCGATCGGCGGCATGCCGCCGATGCACGATTTCGCCGAGCTGGCGGTCGAGGCGATCGGGCGGTCGATGACGCTGGGCATCAGCCTGGCGGCCCCCTTCCTCGTCTACGGCATCGTCTTCAACGTCGCGCTCGGCCTCGCCGCGCGTGTCGCCCCGGCCATCCAGGTCTTCTTCATCGCCCAGCCGCTCAACTTGCTGCTCGGCATCGCGCTGATGATCACCACCCTCGGTACCATGCTCACCTTCTTCGCCCAGACCATGGGCGACGTGCTGCAAAAGGGCTGGTGATGGCGGGCGGCGGCGACGATTCGGACGACAAGACCCAGGAACCTACCGACAAGAAGCTCGAGGACGCGCGAAAGCGCGGCGACGTGCCGATGGCGCCGGAAATGCGCCATGCCGCGATGTTCGTCGCGGCCTTGGTGGTGATGGGCGGGCTCGGCACCTATACGGTCCAGCAGATGGGCAATCTGTTCGTCCGCCTGTGGGGCGGCGCCGACGATTTCCGGATGGAGCCCGACGGCGCGCAGAGCTTCGCCACCGGCCTGTTCGGCGCGGTGGGCACCACGCTCGCGCCGATCCTCGGGGCGCTGTTCTGCTTCGCGATCCTCGGCGGCGTGCTCCAGGGCCGGCCGATGATCAGCTGGTCGCGCGTCAAGCCCAAGTGGAACAAGCTCAACCCGATGAACGGCGCCAAGCGCCTGTTCGGCAAGCAGGCCATGGTGGAGTTCCTCAAGACCTTCGCCAAGCTGTGCCTGGTCGGCGGCATCGGCGCGGCAGTCGCCTGGCCGCATGCCGCGACGATCGACCGACTGGTCGGTGCCGACCTGGTCGATACCGGCGCGGCGGCGAGCGATATTGTCCATGCCATGCTCCGCCCGATCGCGACGCTGGTGGGCGCGCTGGCGCTGTTCGACTTCGTATGGCAGCGCCGCTCGTTCATGAAGCGGATGCGGATGAGCCTTCAGGAAGTGAAGGACGAGTATAAGCAGAGCGAGGGCGACCCCAAGATCAAGGCCAAGATCCGCAGCATGCAGATGCAGCGCTCGCGCAGCCGGATGATGTCCAACGTCCCCAAGGCCAGCGTCGTCATCACCAACCCGACCCATTATGCCATCGCGCTCCAGTACGACCATGGCAGCATGGGCGCGCCGGTAGTGGTGGCCAAGGGCGTCGACACGATCGCGCTCAAGATCCGCGAGATCGCCGCCGAGCACAACATCCCGCTTGTCGAGAACCGCCCCCTCGCCCGCGCGCTCTACGCCAGCGCCGAGCTCGACCAGCCGATCCCGGTCGAGCACTACGCCGCCGTGGCCGAGGTGATCAGCTACGTCATGCGGATCGCACGCGGCCTCCGCTGAGGCGAATCTCGCGCACAAATTTGATAATGCGATTGACTCGCAATACACAGCATCTCTAAAGGCTCGCCTACATAACGAGACCCAAAGGGATTAGCTGGATCATGCAATTGTCGCTGCGCACCGCCTTGCTCACCACCGCGCTGTTCGCCCTGCCGGGCGTCGCCATCGCGGGTCCGGACGGCACGGCCGACAGCGACGACCAGCAGAGCCAGATCGTCGTCACCGGCATCGCCACCCAGCCCTCGCGCAGCGCGACCGGGCTGACGCTCACCCCGCGCGAGACGCCGCAATCGATCACGATCATCGACCAGCAGCGGATCGAGGATTTCCAGCTCACCAACATCAACGACCTGCTCGACCAGACCGTCGGCATCAATGTCGAACGGGTCGAGAGCGACCGGACCTATTACAACTCGCGCGGCTTCGACATCACCAGCTTCCAAGTCGACGGCATCGGGCTGCCGCTGCCCTATGGCATCCAATATGGCGACCTAGACACGGCGCTGTTCGAGCGGGTGGAGGCGATCCGCGGCGCCAATGCGCTGATGACCGGCGTGGGCAATCCCTCGGCCACGATCAACTATGTCCGCAAGCGCCCGACCGACACGCTGCAGGCCACCGCCACCGCGCAGGCAGGCTCGTGGAACCGCTGGCGCGGCGAAGCCGATGTCTCGGTGCCGGTCACCGACACGGTCGGCGTCCGCGCAATCTATGCGCATGAGGAGCGCGACAGCTATCTCGACTACAACCACGTCAACCGCAACGTGTACGGCCTGATCGCCGACTGGAAGGTGACCCCGCAGCTCACCGCCACGGTCGGCTATAGCCGCCAGGACAATGATGCCGACGGCGTGCTGTGGGGCGCGCTGCCGCTGACCTATACCGATGGCAGCCGCATCCCCTATGCGCGCTCGGCGACCACCTCGGCGCCCTGGACCTATTGGGACACCACCGACCAGCGCGCCTTTGGCGAGCTCGCCTATGACCTGGGCAAGGGCTGGCAGGCCAAGGGCGTGTTCACCTATGCCAACAACAAGCAGCAGGCCCGGCTGCTCTACGCCTTCGGTGCGCCGGACAAGGCGACCGGCCTCGGCATCCAGGGCCAGGTCGGTGCCTATCCGTCTGAGACCGACCAGTATCTTGGCGATTTCACCGCCTCGGGGCCGCTGCACCTGTTCGGGCGCGAGCACCAGCTGGCGTTCGGGGTCTCGACCGGCCGGCTCGACAATCGCCAATGGGAGGGGACCGGCAAGAGCTATATCGCCTATCCCGCGGTGCCGAACCTTTCGAGCGCGGTGATCGCCGATCCGGGTACCGGGCCGATCACGCTCCAAGCCGACAGCCGTACCGACGTCACCCGAGCCTATGGCGCCGCGCACCTCAGCGTCACCGACCAGCTGAAGCTCGTGGTCGGCGGCAGCGCAACCTGGCTGAAGTCCAGCGGCATCTCCTACGGCGCCGACCAGTATCGCAAGAACAGCCGCGTCAGCCCCTATGCCGGGCTGACCTACGACCTGACCAAGAACATTTCGGTCTACGCAAGCTATACCGACATCTTCAATCCGCAGATCGAGGTGGACCGGACCGGCCGCCGGCTCGATCCGGTGACCGGCACCAGCATCGAGGGCGGGCTCAAGACCGAATGGTTCGGCGGGCGGCTCTACGCCACCGCCTCGCTGTTCCGCGCCAAGCAGAAGAACCTTGCAACTGCTGCAGGCCAGTTCGGCGTCGGCGATCCCGGCCAGCCCGGCAGCTATTACTATAGCGGCCTCGACACCACCTCGCGCGGCTTCGAGATCGAGCTGGCCGGCAAGGTGACCGACAACTGGACGATCAGCGGCGGCTATACTGGGCTGGAGATCCACGACGATGCCGGCACCCCCGCCCGCGTGTTCATCCCGACCAAGAGCCTGAAGCTCGCCACCACCTACACGGTACCCGAACTGCGCGACCTGAAGATGGGCACCCAGCTGCGCTGGCAGAACAAGATCCGCAGCCCGGACTTCACCGTCACGCAGGATGACTATGCCGTGCTCGACCTGATGGCGAGCATCCGCCTGGTCGATCATGTCCGCGCGGCGATCAACGTCCGCAACGTGACCGACAGCAAGTATCTTGGCAGCATCATGTGGGGCCAGGCCTTCTACGCGGCGCCGCGCAGCGTGCTCGGCAGCATCAGCTTCAGCTACTGAGGCAGGGCATGGGGGCGCATCTCCGCAGAGGCTGGGGCTACCGGGCGAACATCGCGACGCGCGCGGTGGCCGGAAGCCTCGGTGCCTATCTGGTCGCGGCGTGCTTCGCCGCGGCGGCGGCGCGGACCCTGCCCCTCCCCCGGCTCGACGCGATCGTGCCGGCGACGATGCTCGCCTTCCTCGTCGCCCCCGTGGCGACGATCTGGGCGTTCCTCGCTCCCGGTCCCCTCCGCGCACTCGGCGGCATTCTTGCCGCCGCCGCGCTGCTCGCGGGAATCGCCTGGGCGGCCGGGATGCCCGCTGCATGAGCGCGGTGCGCGACGGCGCCCGTCAGGCTATGGCGTGGCTGCACGGCTGGACCGGGTTGCTGCTCGGCTGGGTGCTGTTCGTGATGTGCCTCGCCGGCACGCTGAGCGTGTTCAAGCCCGAGATCGGCCGGTGGATGCGCCCCGAGACCACCGCCACCGCCGACCGCGCCACCGCGCTGACCGCCGCAGGCGCATGGCTCGGCAGGAACGCGCCCAACTCTTTCGGCTGGTACCTGACGCTGCCGAACGATCGCATGAACACGACCGAGGCGACCTACGACCCCGGCACCGGCTTCGTCTATCGCGCGCTCGATCCGGTCTCCGGCGCGCCCGCCCCGCGCGAGACGCTGGGCGGCGAGTTCTTCTACCGGCTGCATTTCGAACTGCAGTTGCCCTTCCCTTGGGGTCGGCTGCTCGCCTCGCTCGCGGCGATGGTGCTGCTGCTCGGGCTGATCACCGGCATCATCGCGCATCGGCGCATCTTCAAGGACTTCTTCACCTTCCGCCCCGCCAAGGGCCAGCGCTCCTGGCTCGACGGGCACAATGCGGTGGGCGTCCTCGCCTTGCCCTTCCATGTCATGATCAGCTTCACCGGCCTGCTGACCCTGGCGACGCTCAACATGCCCTGGGCGATCAACGCCAATTACGGGCAGGACATGGCAGCGATGTTCCAGGCCTTCCAGCCGGGCCAGATCGACCGCCCCGCGGCCGGCAAGCCTGCGCCGCTCGCTCCCCTCGCCCCGATGCTGGCCGAGGCCGAGCGGCGGCTGGGCCAGCCGGTGGGACGCGTCACCATCGCGCATCCTGGCGATGCCGCGGCGGTGGTCACCATGTTCCGCGACGATGCGCGCCAGATCGCCTATGCCGCAGGCGCCGTGAGCTTCGAGGGCACGACTGGCCGCGTCCTCGCCGACTTCACCGAGAACCGTCCCGCGCTCCAGACCTACGGCGTGGCGTACGGTCTCCACCTCGCCCGCTTCGCCCCGCTGGCGACGCGCTGGCTCTACTTCCTCTGCGGCGCGATGCTGACGCTGGCGGTGGCGAGCGGCATGGTGCTGTGGGTGGTCAAGCGCCGCGAGCGCGCGCCGCTCAGCCTCGGCAACCGCATCGTCGGGCGGCTCAACGCCGGCGTCCTAGCAGGCGTGCCGATCGGCTGCGTCGCCTTTCTGCTGGCCAACCGGGCATTGCCGCTCGGGATGGCCGACCGCGCCGGTGCCGAGGTCTCGGTAGCATTGTGGAGCGCCGCCGCCGCCTTGCTGCTCGGCGCCATGCTTGCGCCGAAACGGAGCTGGCCGCTGCTGCTGACTCTGCTGGCGCTCGGCTGCGCGGCGGCGGCACTGCTCGGCGGCGCCTTTGCGGACAGCGTCCAGGCGAGCGTGAGCCTCACCCTGCTCGCCGCCGCCGCCGGCTTCGGCTGGATCGGCCTGCGCCAATGGCGCCCCCGTCCCAAGCCGACGCGCCGTCGCACGCGCGAGCAGCTCGCATGATCGCCGCCGGGATGACGCTGCTCGGCATGTTCGCGCTCGCCGCAGCCATGCCCCGCCACGCGCCGGCGCTGCTCGGGGCATGGGAGCGGCGCGTGCCAGCCGCCCGGCTGCGCATCGGCGGCTGGGCCCTTTTGGCGGCAGCGCTCGCCGCCACCCTGGCTGCATCCGACTGGCCGCTCGCGCTGGTGACCTGGGGCGGCGTGCTGCCGTTCAGCGCCGCGCTCGTCCTGCTCGGCTTGACCTATGACGTCCGCCTCGCGCGCGGCGCGGCCGTACTGGGCGCGCTCGCCATCCTCGTGGGGCTGCTGCGCTAGGGCTCAGAGATTGGCCTGTTCCTCCACCGGCAGCTCGGCATCGGGGGGATAATAGAGCGTCCCGCATTCGGCGGCGAGACAGCCGCCCTCAATCACGATGTCGTCGCGATAGGCGTCGCCGATGAAGCCCAGCGTATCCACATGCCGCGCCTCGAAATACATCGGATGCACGTCGTCGCGCCCCGCGCCGTAGACCACGCGCCCGACCTTCGACCAGATCAAGGCCATCGTGCACATCCCGCAGGGCTGCAGCGTCGAGTAGAGCGTCGCCCCGCGCAATTCGAGCTCGCCGGTGCTCTCGCAAGCGCGGCGGATCGCCATCATCTCGGCATGGGCGGTGGCGTCGGGCAGTTCGTGCGTCTGGTTGCGCTCGGCCGCGAGTACCTTGCCGTCGAGCACGATCACGCAGCCGAGCGGCGAGGTGGAGGGGTCCGATCCCTTCGACCGCGCGACCTCGATCGCCATCCGCATCCACTGTTCGTCATTCTGATCGGCCATGCGCATTCTCCCAATGGAGGGGCACAACGCGCCGACGCCGCTTTGGCCGCCAGGTACCAAGGGACAGGGCGGCGCCCGCCACACCTTCGCCGCTGCGACAATTTGCGACAATGTTAGGCGGCCGCCGAAGCAACCCGGCCGGCGCTGCCGTGTTCCTTGCTCCTCCAGTCCTTTGAGGAGTCGACATGAAGATCAAGGCAATCGGATCGATCTGCGCAGCGCTCGCCGCCGCCGCCATCGTCGCCACCCCGGCGGTCGCCGCGCCGCGGCACATGGTGAAGAAGCGCGTCTGCAAGGTCGAGCAACGCGGCCATGGCATGCACCACAAGCGTATCCGGCATTGCCGCACGGTCTGGGTCCGCCGCTGAGGCACCAGCCCGGCGCCGCTTGCGGACGCCGGCACTATGCAAGGAGATACCGAATGAAGATGATGTTCACCCCGGCCCTGGCCGCCGTAGCCTGCATGGGCATGGTTGCCGTCGGCGCGCCCGCCACCGCCGCGCAGCAGCGTGATCACCGCTGGCACGACGAAGACCGGAACTGGGATCCGGCCCAATCCTATCGCGATACCAAGCACGCTCCGCGCCGGCTCGGCCGGAACGACCGGATCTATCGCGGCCGTGACGGGCGGACCTATTGCCGCCGCTCCGACGGCACGACCGGCCTGGTGATCGGCGGCGTTGCCGGCGGCGTCCTCGGCAATGTGGTCGGCGGCGGCACGCTGGGAACGCTGCTCGGTGCGGGCGGCGGCGCGCTGCTCGGGCGCCAGATCGACCGCGGCAACGTTAAGTGTAAGTGACGTGACCCAGGGCCCGGCGGTCAACCGACGGGCCCTGGCGATCAAAGCCGGCGGTAGAGAATCAGCGCGTCCACCATGCCAAGCGCTGGATGGTCGAACGCCTCGGGCGCCCTGCCGATCGTCTCGAAGCCGAGCGCGTGCCAGAGCCGCACCGCAGGCGCATTGCTGCTCACCACGAAATTGAACTGCATCGCGCGAAAGCCCCGCGCCCGCGCCTCGGCAAAGCTGTGCTTGGCCATTGCCCGTGCAATGCCGCGGCCCCGCGCGGCCTCATGCGTCGCATAACCGCAATTGGCGACGTGCGCGCCGCCGCCCGCCTGATTGGCACGGAGATAATAGGTGCCGAGCACCCGCGCTTCCGCTTCCGCGACGAAGCTCTCGCGATCGGGCCCCAGCCAATAGGCCAGCGCCGCCTCGCGCGAGAGGTCACGGTCGAGTGCGTAGGTCTCGCCGGCGCGGAGCACCGGCTCGAGGATCGCCCAGATCGCCGCGCCGTCTTCGGGCACGGCGAGGCGAATCACCGGGATCACCCCTCCAGGGTGCGCATCAGCGCGCGAACCGCGCCGTCGATCTCGACATCCTTGCTGCGCAGATCCTCGATCCGCTTGACCGCATGGATCACCGTCGAGTGATCGCGGTTGCCGAACTTGCGGCCGATCTCGGGCAGCGAGCGCGTGGTCAGCCGCTTGGCGAGGTACATGGCGATCTGGCGCGGGCGCGCGATCGCCACCGCGCGGCGGGCCGAAATCAGGTCGAGCTGCTTCACTTCGAAATGCGTCGAGACCGCACGCTGGATCTCATCGATCGTGATGCGGCGCTGGCTGGTACGCAGCACTTCGCCGAGCACGCTGGTCGCGAAGTCGATGGTGATCGATTCGTTCGACAGGCTGGCATAGGCCACGAGGCGGTTCAGCGCGCCTTCCAGCTCGCGAACATTGGTGGTGATCCGCGCGGCGAGCAGGTCAGCCACTTCCACCGGCATGTCGACGGCGGGCATGTCCTTCAGCTTGCGCTCGACGATCGCGCGGCGCAGGTCGAGCTCGGCAGGCTTGATATCCGCCACCAGCCCGGCGCCGAGGCGACCGACCAGACGCGGCTCGAAGCCTTCCAGCGCCTGGGGCGCGCGATCGGCGGCGATCACCAGCCGCTTGCCGGCGCTCATGAACTCGTTGACCGTGTGGAAGAATTCTTCCTGGGTCGCGTCCTTGCCGCCGATGAACTGGAGATCGTCGATCATCAGCAGGTCGACCGAGCGCAGCCGGGTCTTGAACGCCAGCGTGTCCTTGTTGCGCAGCGCCTGCACGAACTCGAACATGAAGCGCTCGCCGGTCGAGTAGATCGCGGTCGCGCCCGGATTCGCTTCGAGAAAGGCGTGGCCGATCGCGTGCATCAGGTGCGTCTTGCCCTGGCCGGTGCCGGCATGAAGGTAGAGCGGGCTGAACATCGGCACGCCCGGCTGCGCGACGGTGCGCGCGGCGTTGAAGGCGACGCGGTTGGTCGTGCTCGTCACGAAGCGATCGAAGGTGAAGCGCGGATCGAACGTCGGGCGCTCGGCCGGCTCGACCAGCGTTTCCTTGCGCGGCGCGGGCGCCGGCTCGGCGCTGAGCACGCGCTGCTCGGCGTCCTGCAGCGTCTCCAGCGTGACGCTGCGCACGTTCGGCAGCACCGCGCGGAATTCGAGCAGCAGGCGCTCGGCGTAGTGATTCTTCACCCACTGGGTGAGGAAGGGGGACGGCAGGCCCAGACGCACGGCAAGCGAATCGCTTCCCTCGACCAGCACCACCGGCTTCAGCCACTGGTCGAACAGCCGCTGGCCGGCCGAGCGGCGCAGGTTGGTGCGCACATGCGCCCAAGCCTTGGCGACGTCGCGGCCTTCCTCACGTTCCAGCGGTTGAACCTGAGTCACTGTGACGCACCCTTCCTTCGCGGGAATCACGATTCCCGCGTTCTAAAACCATTGTGGATCATGAGGCCCATCGCAGCCGGTCATGCCCCCGGAGACGCGCGATGAACTCGTTGTCCCCGACCAGCAACGTGGCCGGGACGCTTGTTGTAGGAAGCTCGAACTGAGTCGAGCAAGGGCCTGCCATGTAAACTTTCTGAAATAGTTTTGTTGACAGCCCGAACCCCTAGGAAAACCGTGGGGCCACCGGATTTGTCTAAATATTCCCGATAGTTAACAAGGTAAAATCAGAGTCATCGGAGACCGAATCGATACGACTCGTGGATTTGCGCGATTCGCTTGCATTGCTCAAATTTTAACCATTTGTTGCCGCGCAAACGCGAAAAACCCCGCCGGACAGAGTCCGGCAGGGTTTTTCGTTACCGAATAGTTACGGTTAGGCGAGCGCTTGAAGACGCTTGTTGAGGCGCGAGAACTTGCGCGCTGCCGTGTTCTTGTGAAGCACGCCCTTGGCGACGCCACGTGCGATTTCCGGCTGCGCAGCGGCGAGCGCTTCAGTGGCAGCGGCCTTGTCGCCGGCGGTCAGGGCGGCTTCCACCTTCTTCACGAAGGTACGGATGCGGCCGACGCGTGCACCGTTGATTTCGGCGCGGCGGTCGTTGCGACGGATGCGCTTCTTCGCTTGCGGCGTATTCGCCATTCGGTCTTGTTCCTGCTCGAAATGGGTGAGGCGCGGAAGCGAGCCCACGCCGGAAAGACGGGCCCTTTATCGGCTGTAGCGATTCGGGTCAATCCTTTCAGCGCTGGCATTTTCCACAATAGAAGGTGGAGCGCCCCGAATCCACGCGACGCTGCACGGGGCGACCGCAAGAGCATGGCTCCCCTTCCCGCCCATAGACGCGCCACTCCTTGGCGAAATAGCCGAGTTCGCCGTCTGGCCGGGCATAATCGCGCAAGGTGGAGCCGCCGGCGCGAATCGCCGCCTCCAGTACCTCGCGCACCGAATCGACCAGCTTTTCCAGCTTGGCGCGGCCGATCGACCCGGCCGGCTTGGTCGGCGCAATGCCGGCGAGGAACAGCGCCTCGCACACATAGATATTGCCGAGCCCGGCGACGATTCGCTGGTCGAGCAGCAGCGCCTTCACCGGCGCGATTCGGTCCGCGAACGCCGTCACCAGATGGGCCGCGGTGAAGTCCGGCCCCAGCGGCTCCGGCCCCAGCGCCTTGAACGCCGGCCACTCGGCCAGTTCGGCGGTGGGGACCAGATCCATCGAGCCGAAACGCCGCGGATCGTTGAGCGACAAGCGGTGCCGCGCCGTCTCGATCACGACATGGTCGTGCTTGCCGAGTTCCAAAGGATCGATCCGCCAGCGCCCGGACATGCCGAGGTGGAAGACCAGCGTGTCCTCGCGGTCCGTATCTATAAGGCCATATTTGGCGCGGCGGGACAGGCCGGTGACGGTCGCCCCGGTCAGCCGCTGGCCGAGATCGACCGGGAACGGGCGGCGCAGGTCGGCGCGGTTCAGCAGCACGCGCTCGATCCGCTGCCCCTCCAGCACGGGGGCGAGACCGCGAACGGTGGTTTCTACTTCGGGAAGCTCAGGCATCTGGCGCTACAGCTAGGAAGCGGCAGGCAGAATGTCACCACCCCCCAAGATCCTCCCCGGCACGGGAAGGGGACCATTCGCGCCAGCGAATGGTGGAGGGGCCGCCGCGCGAGCGGCGGTCGTCCCGCGCGCGCCGCCCGCACCGCGCCTGCGGCGCAGCCCCTCCACCACGCGGCTCTGCCGCGCGGTCCCCCTCCCCGTGCCGGGGAGGAGTTGGATGATGCCCCCTCAGCCCCCTTGGTTTGGCCGCCGCCTGCCGCTAAGGCACCCCCATGCCCGATACCGTCTCCTTCGGTTACGAAGACGTCGCCCCTGAGGACAAGACCCGCCGCGTCGGCGAGGTGTTCTCGAATGTCGCCCGCAACTACGACCTGATGAACGACGCCATGTCGGGCGGCATGCACCGGCTGTGGAAGGATCGCTTCGTCCGCCGGGTGAAGCCGCGCGCGGGCGAGCACATCCTCGACATGGCCGGCGGCACGGGCGACATCGCCTTCCGAATGGCGGAGACGGGTGCTGCGATCACGGTCGCCGACATCAACTCGGAAATGCTGAGCGTCGGCGTCGAGCGCGCCGCCCAGCGCGGCATCGACGGGCTGGTATGGACCGAGGCCAATGCCGAGACGCTGCAATTCCCCGATCGCTTCTTCGATGCCTACACCATCGCATTCGGCATCCGGAACGTGACCGACATCCCCAAGGCGCTCCGCGAGGCGCACCGCGTATTGAAGCGCGGCGGCCGCTTCTTCGTGCTCGAATTCTCGACCACCCAGTGGCCGGGCTTCGCCGAAATCTACGACGCCTATTCGCACAAGCTGGTCCCCAAGCTGGGCAAGCTGCTCGCGCAGGACGAGGACAGCTATCGCTACCTGATCGAATCGATCCGCCGCTTCCCCGACATGCCGAGCTTCGAGCGGATGATCGCGGAGGCGGGGTTCCAGCAGACCAAGGTGGAGCCGCTGCTCGGCGGGCTCGTCGCGATCCACAGCGGCTGGAAGATTTGATGGCGCGCGCATGTAAGCCCCTCCCCTTCAGGGGAGGGGTTTGGGGTGGGGCCGTGTCTCACCGAGACCAACGGGCGTTCTGGAATCCCTCCACCCCCAACCCCTCCTCCGAGGAGGAGGGGCTAGAAGCATGACCGCACCCGCCGTCCATCTCTGGCGCCTGCTCAAATGGGGCCGCATCCTCGCGCGCCACGGCGCGCTGCGCGGCATCGAGCGCGACGCCAACACCCCGCGTCCGGTGCGCCGCCTCGCGCGCATCGCCCGACTCGGCGCGCGCGTCCCCGCCGTGCCTGCCTATGCCGATGCCTTCCAGGCGATCGGCCCGGCCGCGATCAAGCTCGGCCAGACGCTCGCCACCCGCCCCGATCTCGTCGGCGAGGAAGCCGCGCACGACCTGCTCCGGCTGCAGGACGCGCTGCCCCCCGTCCCCTTCGACATCATCCGCGAGCGGATCGAGACCAGCTATGGCCGTCCGCTCTCCGCGATGTTCGCGGAAGTAGAGGAGCGCCCGATCGGCGCCGCCTCGATCGCGCAGGTGCACCGCGCGGTGACCACCGACGGCCGCCGCGTCGCGGTGAAGGTCCTGCGCCCGGGTATCGAAAGCGATTTCGCCCGCGCGATCGACACCTATGAATGGGCCGCCGCCCAGCTCGAGGCCTATGGCGGCGAGGCACGCCGCCTCCGCCCACGCCTGGTGATCGAAAGCTTCAAGCGCTGGACCGTGCGCGAGCTCGACTTCCGCCGCGAAGCCGCCTCGGCCTCCGAACTCGCCGAGGCGATGACCGCCGAGCCGGACTTCATGGTGCCCGCCATCGACTGGCAGCGCACCACCGGCAAGGTGCTGACGCTGGAGTGGATCGACGGCATCAAGCTGAGCGACCGCGACGCGCTGGTCCGCGCCGGGCACGACATGCCCGGCCTTGCCGGCAAGCTGATCAAGGCCTTCCTCCGCCAGGCGATCGCCGAGGGCTTTTTCCATGCGGACATGCACCAGGGCAATCTGTTCGCCCTACCCGATGGCCGCATCGCCGCGATCGATTTCGGTATCATGGGCCGGATCGATCGGCGCGCGCGGGTGTGGCTCGCCGAGATCCTCTATGGCCTGATCACCGGCGACTATAAGCGCGTCGCCGAGATCCATTTCGAGGCCGGCTATGTCCCCGCCCACCACAATGTCGCCGAGTTCGCCACGGCCCTGCGTGCGGTAGGCGAACCGATGCGCGGCCTGCCGGTGAAGGAGATGTCGATCGGCGGCATGCTCGACGGCCTGTTCTCGATCACCCGCGACTTCGACATGATGACGCAGCCGCATCTGCTGCTGCTCCAGAAGACGATGGTGATGGTGGAAGGCGTCGCGCGCGGGCTCGATCCGGACATCAACCTGTGGGAAGTCTCGGCGCCCTTCGTCCGCGAGTGGATCCGCACCGAGCTTGGGCCCGAGGCCAAGGTCGCCGACCGGCTGATCGAGGATCTGCGGACCCTCGCCCGACTCCCTGAGCTGGTCCGCAACATCGAGCGCCGCTTCCCCGCGCCTGGCGGCGCCCCGCCCGAGCCGCCGCTCCGCGAAATCCAGGTCGTGCGCGTCGGCGGCGGGTGGCGCTATGCGCTGGTGAGCATCGTCGCCGCGCTTGCCGGCGTGGCCGGAACGCTGCTGCTGAAATGATCGGGCGCACGCGCCGCCTCTGGACCCTCCAGCCGAGCCGCTTTGCCGCCCTGTCGCGGGGTCGCGCGCGGCTGGCCTGGCTGGCGGTGCTGCTGCTGGTGCTCGCCTCGCTGACCGCGCTGGCGGTGCCGTCGCTCACCGGCGATGGCGCCACTTCCGTCGCCACCGCCGACCGGATGACCGATGTCGGGCTGTACGAGCGCGTCGTGGCGGCGATGAAGGGCGGCGACACCTATTATGTCGCGGCAAGCGATGCGATGCGCGCCGGCGGCTATCCGCTGCGCCCGTTCTTCACCATGCGCCTGCCCGCGCTGGCGGCATTCGAGGCGCTGATTCCCGGCTGGGCGAGTATCGCACTGCTGCTCGCGCTCGCCGCGCTGACCGCCTTTGCCTGGGCATCGCGCGTCGGCGTCGCGCTGAACGGGCTGTTTCCGCGCGCGGTGATGATGCTGCTGCTCGCGGTCTCGATGCTGGCCTTTTTCCAGCCTGGGCTGGTGCTGTTCCATGAGGTTTGGGCAGGGCTGCTCGTCGCGCTGTCGCTGGCGCTCCGCCGCCCCGGCCGCGCGCTGGAGGCGATCGCGCTCGGCCTGGCCGCGATGCTGATCCGCGAGACCGCGGCGCTCTACGCGATCGTGATGCTGCTCTTCGCCTGGGGCGAGGGCCGGCGGCGCGAGGCGCTGGGCTGGGGCGTGGCGCTGCTGGTCTTCGCCGGCGTGTTGGCGCTGCACGCCCATGCCGTGGCGGGCGTGACCGGGCCGCTCGATGCCGCATCGCCGGGCTGGTCGGCATTCAACGGCCCCGGCTTCTTCCTTCGCGCGCTGGTCACCTCGACCGCGCTCCAGGCCCTGCCGGTGGTGGTCGGTGCCATCCTGATCGTCCTGGCGATGCTTGGCTGGGCGAGCTGGGACGAGCCGCTCGGCCTGCGCATGTTCGCGCTGCTGATCGCGTACGGCGTGGTGATCTCGATCTTCGCGCGGCTCGACAATTTCTACTGGGCGCTGATGATCGCCCCCGCCGCGCTGGTCGGGCTGGTGTTCGTCCCCGATGCGCTGGCCGACCTGTGGCACCGTGCGCTCGACAGGCGCCGGATCACGGTTACAACGGTGACGCCATGAAGCGCATCCTGCTCATCGTCGGCGGGGGCATCGCTGCCTATAAGGCCTGCGAGCTGGTCCGCCTGTGCCGCAAGGCCGGCATCGGCGTGACCTGCGTGCTGACCGAAGGCGGCCAGCATTTCGTCACACCGATGACCCTGGCGGCTTTGTCCGAGAATCAGGTCTACACCACGCTGTGGGACCTGAAGGACGAGGCGGAGATGGGCCATATCCAGCTCAGCCGCCAGGCCGATCTGGTCGTCGTCGCGCCCGCCACCGCCGATCTGCTCGCCCGCATGGCCGGCGGCATCGCCAGCGATCTTGCGACCACCCTGCTGCTCGCCACCGACAAGCCGGTGCTCGCAGCACCTGCGATGAATGTGCGGATGTGGAGCCACGCCGCCACCCGTCGCAATGTCGCGCAGCTCCGCGCCGACGGCGTGACCGTGCTGGAGCCCGACGAGGGCCCGATGGCCTGCGGGGAATATGGCCCCGGTCGCCTGCCCGAGCCCGAGGCGATCCTCGCCGCCATCCAGCAGGCGCTCTCGCCGATCGAGCCGCGGCTGGCCGGCAAGCATGTCCTCGTCACCGCGGGCCCGACCCACGAGCCGATCGATCCGGTGCGCTACATCGCCAACCGCTCCTCGGGGAAGCAGGGCTTCGCCATTGCCGGTGCGCTCGCGGCGCTCGGTGCGCGCGTCACGCTGGTCGCCGGGCCGGTGACGCTCCCCACCCCGCCGGGCGTCACGCGAGTCGATGTCGAGACGGCGCGCGAAATGGCTGCGGCCGTCGACGCCGCGCTGCCCGCAGACGCCGCCGTGATGGTTGCCGCCGTAGCCGATTGGCAGGTTGAACCCGCCGGCCAGAAGTTGAAGAAGGGCGACGCCGCGCCGCTGCTGCACCTCGCCCAGAATCCTGATATTCTCGCCGGGGTGGCGCAGGGATCGCGCCGGCCGCGGCTCGTGGTGGGCTTTGCGGCGGAAACCGAACGAGTGATCGAACATGCCGTCGCGAAACGCACGCGCAAGAACGCGGACTGGATTGTCGCCAACGATGTTTCGGGCGATGTGATGGGGGGTGAAGCCAATGCCGTCCATCTCGTCACCGCCGAGGGCATCGAAAGCTGGGAGCGCGCGTCCAAGGCCGACGTCGCCCGCCGCCTCGCCGAACGGATCGCCGATGCGCTTTGAGATCACGCACAATCCTCCCCTGCAAGGGGAGGTGGCAGGCCGCAGGCCTGACGGAGGGGTGTCTCCGCTGGGGGGGCAGCCCTTCCGCACGCACCGGGACACCCCTCCCCCGCCCTTCGGGCGGTCCCCCTCCCCCTCCGGGGGAGGATCGCGGAAGCGTGCTGCGCTTGCCGTCTTGGCGCCAATCGCCCTGCTCGCCAGCTGCACCGCGCCCGTGGCAACGAGAACGCACACCGTCGCCAAGGTAGAACCCGCGCTCAACCTGCACGCGCGCAACTTCGGCGCCACCACGCCGGACACAGTGCGCACACTGATCGTCGTCCTCCACGGCGACGGCGGCCCCGAATCGCGCAGCGACCATTATCGCTTCGCCGAGGCCGCGACGCAGAGCATCCCCGACAGCGCCGCCGTCGCGCTGCTCCGCCCGGGCTATGGCGATGCCGCGGGTAACCGCTCGCCGGGCCAGGCCGGGCTGGGCTTCGGCGACGACTATACGCAGGAGCGGATCGACGCGATCGCGGAGTCGCTCGGCATCCTGCGCCGCCGCTTCGCGTCCGCCCGGCTGATCCTGGTCGGCGATTCGGGCGGCGCTGCGATCGCCGCCGACATCGCCGGCATCCGCCCCGATCTGGTCGACGCGATGGTGCTGGTCGGCTGCCCCTGCGCGCTGCCCGAATGGCGCAAGGGCATGCAGAAGCAGCGTCACGGTGCCGCCTGGGCGACCCCGGTCGCCAGCCTCGACCCCCTCAAGACCGCGGGCGGGGTGATGCCCGGCATGCGCGCTGCCGTGCTCGTTGGTCTCGACGACAAGATCACGCCGCCTGCGCTGTCGCGTGCCTATGCCGAGGCCCTTGCACTTCGCGGCATTGCTACCGATCTCCGGATCGTCCCCGGACGGGGACATGATCTGCTCAACGATCCCGAAGTGCTGGCGGCAACCACCCGGCTGGCGACCGCGCTTCCCACGAAAGGCTGACCTTGCTGCCGCCGATCCGCATCGCGATCCAGCGCCTGCCCCATGGCGAGAACCTGCCCCTCCCCCGCTACGCCACCGACGGTGCAGCGGGCATGGACGTGGTCGCCGCCGAAGACCTGACGCTGGCCCCGGGCGCGCGCCACGCCGTCGCCACCGGCTTCGCCATGGCGATTCCCGCCGGCTATGAGGTGCAGGTCCGCCCGCGCTCCGGCCTGGCGCTCAAGCACGGCATCACCTGCCTCAACACGCCCGGCACGATCGACAGCGATTATCGCGGCGAGATCAAGGTGATCCTGGCCAATCTTGGCAGCGAGGATTTCCCCATCGCGCGGGGTGACCGCATCGCCCAGCTGGTCCCCGCCCCGGTCCAGCGCGCCGATCTGGACGAAGTTTCCACCCTCGACGAGACGGCACGGGGGGCCGGCGGCTTCGGCTCTACCGGACGATGATCGCTGCCTTCGCACTGGCCCTGGCCCTGCAGTCGACGCCGCCGCGCATCGATTGGCCGTCGCTTGCGCCCTTGCCCTATCGTGCCGAGCCGCAGATCACGCCCGACATGGCCGCCTTCGTCGCCAATGAGGTGACGACGCGCAAATGCCCGCTGGCGGTCGGCCCGGGCCTGACGCTGAGCGTCGACGTCGCCGTGCTAGTCGACGCGCAGGACAATATCCGCACGACCGTGCCGCGCGCGATCCAGTGCCCGACCGTGGAGCAATATGCCGCTGCGATGGTCGCGGGGGCCGCGCGCGGGAACCTGCTGCCGCGCATGGCCCATGCCGACCAATGGTACCGCGCGACCGTCACCTTCACCTGGCCGAAATGACCCTCACCGACGAGGAGCTGGAACGCTACGCCCGTCACATCATCCTGCGCGAAGTAGGCGGTGCGGGTCAGGCGAAGCTCAAGGCTGCGCGGGTGCTGGTGATCGGCGCGGGTGGCATCGGCGCCCCTGCCATCCAGTATCTCGCCGCCGCAGGCGTGGGCGCGCTGACGATCGTCGATGACGACGTGGTCGATCGCTCCAATCTTCAGCGGCAGGTGCTGTTCGGCACGGACGATATCGGCACCGGCAAGGCGGAGACCGCCGCCGCCCGCGTCGCCGCGATCAATCCTAACGTGACCGTGCAAGTCGAGGCCCGCAGGCTCTCCGCCGCCGACGCTCCTGCGCTGATCGCCGGGCACGACGTCGTCCTCGACGGCACCGACAATTTCGCCACGCGCCTCGCCGTTGCCGACGCAGCGCTTGCCGCCCGCGTGCCGCTCGTCTCTTCGGCCGTCGCCGAGTTCGAGGGCCAGCTCGGCACCTTCCGCGGCTGGGAGGCGGACAAGCCCTGCTATCGCTGCTTCGTCGGCCACGATCCCGAGCGCGAGGGCATCAGTTGCTCCGAACAGGGTGTGCTGGGGGCGCTGACCGGCATTCTCGGCAGCCTCGCCGCGCTGGAGGTGATCCGCGCGATCACGCCGTTCGGCGACGACACTGCCGGCAAGCTGCTGCTGGTCGACGCCCTGGCGTTGCGCTTCCGTACCCTCCAGCTGCCCAAGGATTCCGGCTGCCCCGCTTGCGGCACGGGAACGCTCCGGTAAGGAGAAGCGGCCTAGGAGCGGCACCGACCCCGCAGCACAGGAGCCATGATGACCGATCCCACCGCCAAGCCGCCGCGCGTGCTCGTCACCGGATCGGCGGGGTTCATCGGCTCCCATACCGCCAGCCGCCTGCTCCAGGCAGGCGCCACGGTGCTCGGCATCGACAATTTCTCGGATTACTATGACGTCGCGCTCAAGGAAGCGCGCAACGACATGCTGTCCAACCATCCGAACTTCCGGGTGGCGCGCCTGTCGATCGAGGACCAGCCCGCGCTTGCCGCCGCCTGGGCCGAGTTCCAGCCCGACGTGGTGATCCACCTCGCCGCGCAGGCCGGCGTACGCTTCAGCATCGAGCAGCCCGCCAGCTATATCGGCGCGAACATCGTCGGCACGTTCAACCTGCTCGAACTCGCCCGGCACCAGCCGGTGCGCCACTTCCTCGCCGCCTCGACCAGCTCGGTCTACGGCGCCAATACCGACATGCCGTTCGGCGAAACCCAGCGCACCGCCACCCCGATGAGCCTCTACGCCGCCACCAAGGGCGCGACCGAGCTGATGGGCCATAGCTACGCCCACCTGTTCCGCACGCCGATGACCTTCTTCCGCTTCTTCACGGTCTATGGCCCGTGGGGTCGGCCCGACATGGCGTTGTTCAAGTTCACCCGCGCCATCCTCGCCGGCGAGCCGATCGACGTGTTCAACAACGGCGAGATGGTGCGGGACTTCACTTTCATCGACGATCTCGCCGAATCGATCGTGCGGCTGGTCGACGCCGTGCCGGGCGACGTGCCGGTGGAAGGCGACAGCCTCTCCCCCGCGGCCCCCTTCCGCATCGTCAATATCGGTGCGGGCCGCCCGACCCCGCTGATGGACTATATCGGCGCGGCGGAGAAGGCGCTGGGGCGCACTGCGATCAAGAACTTCCTGCCGATGCAGGCCGGCGACGTGCCTGCTACCGAGGCTTCGTCCGAGCTGCTGCGCCGCCTGACCGGCTATGCGCCGTCCACCACACCCGAGGAAGGCGTGGCGCGGTTCGTGCGCTGGTATCTGGAGCATTATCGAAGCTGAAACCCGCGCTGGTGCATGAGAACCGCTCCCGATTGGAGCGGACAAGATGACCTTCGAGTGGCCGGCGCACGGATTGAAGCTGCAGACCCGGATCGAGACGCGCGCGGCGACGATCGGCGTGATCGGCATGGGCTATGTCGGCCTGCCGCTGGCGGTGGCGTTCGGCGAGGCGGGCTGCTCGGTGCTCGGCTTCGATCTCGACCCCGAGAAGGTCGTGGCGCTCAATCGTGGCGAGAGCTACATCAGGCACATCCCCGGCGATCGCATCGCCCCCCTGGTCGGCGAAAAGCGCCTCGCCGCCACCGCCGATCTCGACCGGCTGGGCGAAGTCGATGTGCTGCTGATCTGCGTGCCGACGCCGCTCACCCGCCACCTCGAACCCGACCTGAAATATGTCGAGCACACCACCCGCGCGATCGCCCACAGCCTGCGCAAGGGCCAGCTGGTGATCCTCGAATCGACTACCTATCCCGGCACCACGCGCGAGGTGATGCAGCCGATCCTGGAGGAAGGCGGCCTGACCGCCGGCAAGGACTTCTTCCTCGCCTATTCGCCCGAGCGCGAGGACCCCGGCAACCCGACCTTCTCGACCACCAAGATCCCCAAGGTCGTCGGTGCCGACGATCCGGCCTCGGCCGGGCTCGCGATGGCGCTCTACGGCCACATTGTGCCAGAGGCGATCCAGGTCTCCTCGGCGGCGACGGCGGAGGCGGTGAAGATCACCGAGAATGTGTTCCGCGCGGTCAACATCGCGCTGGTCAACGAGCTCAAGCTGATCTTCACCGCGATGGACATCGATGTGTGGGAAGTGATCGAGGCGGCCAAGTCCAAGCCCTTCGGCTTCATGCCCTTCTATCCCGGCCCCGGCCTGGGCGGGCACTGCATCCCGATCGACCCCTTCTACCTCACCTGGAAGGCGCGCGAGTACAACCAGCACACCCGCTTCATCGAGCTCGCCGGCCAGATCAACGCCGACATGCCGCAGCACGTCATCCGCGTGCTGGCGGACACGCTCGACGCTCGCTTCGGCCGCGGCCTGCGCGGCGCGCGCATCCTGGTGCTGGGGGTGGCCTACAAGAAAAATGTCGACGACATCCGCGAGAGCCCGTCGCTCCGCCTGATGGAGCTGATCGAGGCGCGCGGGGCGACGGCAGATTTCCACGACCCCCACGTCGCCCAGATCAATGGCACGCGCGAGCATCCGACGCTCAACTTCCGGCACGGGGTGGCATGGGACGAAGCGGCGATCGCCGGGTACGACGCGGTGCTGATCGCGACGGATCACGACGCGGTCGACTATGCCGCGCTGGTGGCGTCAGCCAAGCTGGTGATCGATACGCGCAACGCGTGCGGCAAGGCGGGCGTCACCGGCGAGAAGATCGCCCGCGCCTGAGGCGGCACGCCGGACAGGCCGGCGCACCGCCCGATAGACTCAGCCCAGCGCCTTCTGCGCGAAGGCGCGGACCGCCGGCTCGAGGTCCGGACGCGACAGCGCGACGGCGAGGTTGGCCTGGATGAAGCCGGCCTTGTCGCCGCAGTCGTAGCGGGTCCCCTGGAAGGTCACGCCGTGGAACGGCTGGTCGCCGATCATCTTCTGCATCGCGTCGGTCAGCTGAATCTCGCCGCCAGCGCCTTTGCCCTGGTTCTCCAGGATGCGCATCACCTCGGGCTGCAGAATATAGCGGCCGATCACCGACAGGTTTGACGGCGCGGTGCCCGGCGCCGGCTTCTCGACCAAGCCCTTCACTTCGGTGAGCGCACCGTCCTGGGTGCCCGGCGTGATGATGCCGTAGCGGTGGGTCTGGTCATCGGGCACTTCCTCGGCGCAGATCAGGTTGCCGCCGACCTTGTTATAGGCGTCGACCATCTGCTTCAGGCAGCCGGGCTGGCCGAACATGAAGTCGTCGGGCAACAACACCGCGAAGGGCTCGTCGCCGACGATGTCGCGGGCGCACCACACGGCGTGGCCGAGGCCCATCGGCTCCTGCTGGCGGACATAGGCGATGTTGCCCGGCTTCAGCCGCGTGCCGTCCAGCACCTCGAGCGACTTGCCGCGCGCGGCCATGGTCGCTTCCAGCTCATAGGCGATATCGAAATGGTCCTCGAGCGCGGACTTGCCGCGACCGGTGACGAAGATCATCTGCTCGATGCCGGCTTCCACCGCCTCGTCGACGGCGTACTGGATCAGCGGGCGGTCGACGACCGGCAGCATCTCCTTCGGCATCGCCTTGGTGGCGGGCAGGAACCGGGTGCCGAGACCCGCAACCGGGAACACGGCCTTACGCAGCGGCTTGATCGTCATAACCCCCCTCGTGGTTAATTTTGGGTGCAGTGCGGCATAACCTTATCCCGCGCGGGTGGCAAACGCGCGGGTTCCGTAATGGTTCGGTTAGGCAGTTACGCTAATCGATGAAAATGGCACAGGTCCGCAAAAAGCTGTTCGTCGTCTTCGGCACACGTCCCGAAGCCATCAAGCTGTTCCCGGTGATCCGCGCGCTGCAGAGCATAGCGGAATTCGAGGTCGTCACCTGCGTGACCGCGCAGCATCGCGGCCTGCTCGACCAGGTGCTGGCGATCGCCGGGATCACCCCGGACATCGATCTCGACCTGATGACCCCGGGCCAGTCGCTCGACGCGCTGACGGTGCGGCTGCTGACCGGCATCGGCGGCGCGCTCGATTCGGTGCGGCCCGACCGGGTGATTGTGCAGGGCGACACTGCCACCGCGATGGTAGGCGCGCTGGCCGCCTATTATCGCAAGATCCCCGTCAGCCATGTCGAGGCGGGGCTGCGCTCGGGCGACATCTACCAGCCCTGGCCGGAGGAAGTGAACCGTCGGATCGTCGCGCCGATCGCCGACCAGCATTTCGCCCCGACCGAGACCGCGGCCAACGCACTGCGCGACGAGAATGTGCCCGCCACCACGATCCATGTCACCGGCAACACGGTGATCGACGCGCTGCTCGCTACGCAAGAGCGGATCGCGGCTGCGCCCGACATGGCCGCGGGCCTCGATCCGATCGCCACGCGCTTCGCGGGCAAGCGAATCGTGCTCGTCACCACCCATCGCCGCGAGAATTTCGGCGGGGGCATGGCCGCGATCGCCGATGCACTTCGCCGCATTGCAGCACGACCCGACGTCGCCATCCTTTTTCCGGTGCACCCCAATCCCAATGTCGTCGCGGTGATGGATGCGGCGCTGGGCGACCAGCCCAACATCGCGCGGATCGATCCGCTCGATTACCCCCATTTCATCCGCGCGCTGGGCATGGCCGATCTGGTGCTCAGCGATTCGGGCGGGGTACAGGAAGAAGCCCCCGCGCTCGGCAAGCCGGTGCTGGTGATGCGCGAGACCACGGAGCGGCCCGAGGGCGTCACCGCCGGCACCGCGCGGCTGGTCGGCACCGATGCCGATCGCATCGTCGAGGAGGTCTCCCGCCTGCTCGACGACCGCGAGACCCATGCCGCGATGGCCCGCGCGCACAACCCGTTCGGCGACGGCCATGCCGCCGCCCGCATCGCCGACATCATCCGCGCGGGGTTCGGCCTCGCCTGAGCCGTCTTCCGATATTTTAACGCCTCTCTGCCATGGTCGCGGCTCCTGATTTCGCGCGGAGTTTGCGATGCTTGTCACCACGGAGCCGAAAGTCGCAGTGCTCGGCCTCGGCTATATCGGGCTCCCCACCGCAGCGGTGATCGCGCGGACCGGGGCGCAGGTGCTCGGCATCGATGTCGATGCGGGCGTGGTCGAGACCGTGAACTCCGGCCGGGTGCATATCGAGGAAATCGATCTTGACGGCCTCGTCTCGGGCGTGGTCGCGCGGGGCAATCTCCGCGCGGCGCTCGCGATCGAGCCTTCGGACGTCTTCGTCATCGCGGTGCCAACGCCGTTCGGCGCCAACCATGCGCCGGACATCGGCTATGTCCTGCAGGCGGCGACCAGCATCGCGACGGTGCTCAAGCCGGGCGACGTGGTGATCCTCGAATCCACCTCCCCCGTCGGCACCACCGAGAAGGTGGCCGAATTGCTCGCCCAGCTGCGTCCCGACCTCAAGATACCCGGGCAGAGCAGCGGCAGCGCGGACATCGCTATCGCCTATTGCCCGGAGCGGGTGCTGCCCGGCCGCATCCTGGTCGAGCTGATCGACAACGACCGGGTGATCGGCGGCATCACCCCGCGCTGCGCACGCAAGGCGCTGCATTTCTACCGCCGCTTCGTGCGCGGTGCCTGCGTCACCACCACCGCGCGGGCGGCGGAGATGACCAAGCTGACCGAGAATGCGTTCCGCGACGTCAACATTGCCTTCGCCAACGAACTGTCGATCCTGGCCGAGGGCATGGGCGTCGACGTGTGGGAGGTGATCCGCCTCGCCAACCGCCACCCGCGCGTCAACATCCTCTCGCCCGGCCCGGGCGTCGGCGGCCATTGCATCGCGGTGGACCCGTGGTTCCTGGTCCACTCGAATCCCGCGCAGAGCCCGCTGATCCGCACCGCACGCGAAGTGAACGACGGCAAGGTCATGCACACGATTGCCCGGGCCGATGCGCTGATCGCGCGGCTACCGGGCGCGCCGATCGCTTGCCTGGGCCTCGCCTTCAAGGCCAATATCGACGATTTCCGGGAGAGCCCCGCGCTCAAGGTGGCGCAAGCGATCGCCGAGCGGCATGGCCCCCGCGTCCGCATCGTCGAGCCCTATGCGCAGGCGCTGCCCCCTGCCCTTGCCGCGACGGGCGCATCGCTGACCGACATCGACAGCGCGATCGAGAGCTGCCCGATCTTCATCGTGCTGGTGGATCACGACCTGTTCAAGTCGGTGCCGATCGACGAGCGCGCGGGCAAGCTGGTCTACGACACGCGCGGCATCTGGCCGGACCAGCCCGCGCCGGAGAGCATCGCCGCCGGCCTGCGCCTCGCCGGGTGAACAGGCTCACCGCGCTGTTCCGCCGCGCCGAGCCGCCGGCCTATGCGCTGCCGGCCGACACCCGCGCCTATGCGATCGGCGATGCCCACGGCCGGCGCGACCTGCTCGACGCGTTGCTCGCGCGGATCGATGCGGAACGGGCCGCCGATCCCCGCCCCCGCGAGCATCTGATCCTGCTCGGCGACCTGATCGATCGCGGCCCGGACTCGCGCGGCGTGCTCGACCTGCTGCTCGAACGACAAGCCGCAGACCCGAGCCTGACGATCCTCGGCGGCAATCACGAGGCGATGCTGGTCGCGATGCTCGACGGCAATCTGCGCGATCTCGAAAGCTGGCTGCACTTCGGCGGGGAGGAATGCGCCGTCAGCTACGGGCTCGATCCGATCGCGCTGCTCGCCGATCCCGCAGAAGCGCCGCGGCTGCTCCGGGCAGCGATTCCCGACGCGCATGCGGCACTGCTCCGCGCGCTGCCCGACTCGCTCCGGGTCGGTGACGTGCTGTTCGTCCATGCCGGGATCCGGCCGGGCGTTGCGCTGGACGCGCAGGACCCGCAGGACCTGCGCTGGATCCGCGCGCCGTTCCTACGCAGCACCGCCGATCATGGCGTGCTCGTCGTCCATGGCCACACGGTCGTCGGCGAGCCCGAAATCCATCCGAACCGAATCGCAATCGACACGGGGGCCAGCGCCACCGGCCGGCTTACTGCGCTCTGCCTTGACGGCACCGAGCGCCGCTTCCTCGCCACCGCCGCCTGACGCGCACACGAAAAAGCCCGCGAGGATCACTCGCGGGCTTTTCGAACTACGGCAATCGGAAGCTGCTTACTGGGCCGGCGCTTCGCCTGCGCCCTGCGGCATGCCGCCACCCTGCTGCTGCTGCATCATCATCTGGCGGATGATCGCGGCAGGCACCAGTTCCTGCATGGTGACGTCGAAGATCAGCACCTGGTCGGACAGCTCGTTCTGCTGGCCGCCCTCGGCGCCGTAACCCAGCTTCGGCGGGAGCCAGAAGCGATAATGGGCGCCCTTCTTCATCAGCTTCACGCCCTCGGTGAAGCCCGGGATCATCGGCTGGCCAATCTGGAAGCGCATCGGCGTCTTCGGCTGGAATTCCTTGCCGCTGCGCAGCACGCCGCGGATCTCGGTGACGACACCATCCTGCTCGGCAGGGGTGGCGCCGCTTCCGGCCTCGATCACCTGATACTGCAGGCCCGACGGGGTGGTCTGGATGCCCGACTGGTTCTTGTGCCACGCCATGAACGCGTCGGCATCGAGATGCGACGCGGCGGGCGTGCGCGTGCCGGTCCAGGCAAGTGCGGCGGCGATAGCAGCCGCTGCCAGCACCCCCAACCAGATCCAGAGCTTGTAGCTGCCCTTGACGGGCTGGAGCGGAACGGCGGTCACCGACATGATCGGACTCCGGCGGGGAAGGCATCCCCGTTTATGTAGGAAACAGAAATAACGGCGCGCGCTGATTCAACGCGCGCCGGACAGGCCTCAACGGGCGCTGTCGCGCTCCATGCGCTTGCGCTCCAGCTTGCGGGCGCGACGCACGGCGGCGGCACGCTCGCGAGCGCGCTTCTCGCTCGGCTTTTCATAGTGACGGCGCAGCTTCATCTCGCGATAGACGCCTTCACGCTGCAGCTTCTTCTTGAGCGCCCGCAGCGCCTGGTCGACGTTGTTGTCGCGAACGATGATTTGCATAAAGTCGTACAGCTCCGATCAAACTCAATAGCAAGGGGCCGCCGAAACCAAAGGTACGGCGTCGAACGGGCCTCCTATCAGCGCCTGTTCGATTCTTCAAGCAAAAGCGTGCGTGGCGGCTGCCCGTCCGACGAATAGATTGGCCCCATCGCCGAAAACCGGATTACAGCAGATTGCAGCGCTGCAACCCGGCCGATAGGTTCGGGTCGCAATACCCACTTCATGATGCAGTCAGCCCCCGCATTGGACCTAGAGACCCGCCTCCTCATCGTCGACGACGATCCCGGCATCCGCGAGCTCACCGCCGCGTTCCTTGCGCAGCACGGCTATGCCGTCGACACGGCCGAGGACGCGACCACGATGCGCGCGGCGATCGCGGCCAACAGCTATGCGCTGGTGGTGCTCGACCTGATGATGCCTGGCGAGGACGGTCTCTCGATCCTGCGCACCATGGACCGCCAGGCAGGCCCCGCGGTGATTCTCCACTCGGTGCTGAGCGAGGATATCGATCGCATCGTCGGGCTGGAAATGGGTGCCGACGATTATATCGCCAAGCCCGCCAACCCGCGCGAACTGCTGGCGCGGATCCGCTCGGTGCTGCGTCGCGCCGTCGCCACGCCAGCCGTGACCGGCACGCTGGAGCGCAGCTTCCTGCGCTTCGCCGGCTGGCGGCTCGATCCGGTCGGCCGGCAGCTCTATGATCCCGAAGGCGTGCTGATCAACCTTTCGGACGGGGAGTTCCGGCTGCTGCTCGCGCTGGTCGAGCGCCCGCGCCGGGTACTAACCCGCGACGCCCTGCTCGATTATTCGCGCGGCGCGCATGCCGAGCATTTCGACCGCGCGATCGACGTGCAGATGAGCCGGCTGAGGAAGAAGCTCGCCCGTTCCGACGCCGACGAGCTGATCCGCACCATCCGCAACGAAGGCTATATGTTCGTCGCCGAGGTCTCCACCAAGTGATCGGACGCCCGGCATCGATCGTGGTGCCGATGATGCTGTTCGCCATCACCTCGGCGGCGGTGGTGATGCTGGTGCAGTTCGCCATGGTGTTTCGCGGCCCGCCCCCCGGCTTCGGCCCGATCCCGATCGCGCGCGTGGCCGATGCGCTGCGCAGCGGCCACGCGCCTGCGCGCATCCATGGCGAGGCGATTCATCTCTATTTCGCCGACACCGATCGCTTCGGCCGCAGCGACGAACGCGCCTTTCCGGAGCGCGACCAGGCGATCGCCGCGCTGATCCCTGCGCCGGCGGACAGCGTACGCGGCTATTATGAATGGCCGACCAGCGATCCCGACCAAGACATCCATGGCAGCTTCACGATCGGGCGGCGCACCGACAAGGGCTGGCTGGTCGCATCGGTCAGCCGGGCACCGACGCTGGGGCGCTGGCGAGTCGCGATCCTCCAATGGATGCTGCTCACGCTGGCTATCCTGTCGCTGCTCGCCTGGGCGGCGGCGCGGCGAATCTCTCGGCCGATCCGCCGGCTGGCAGAGGCGGCGAAGCGCGCGCGGCTCGGCGCACCCGAGGCGATCCCGCTCGACGGCCCGCGCGAGATTCGCGAACTCGGCCGCGCCATGGAGGCGATGCAGGCCCGCATCCTCCAACAGGCGGAGAACCGCACGGTGATGTTGGCAGCGATGGCCCACGATCTCGGCACGCCGCTCTCCCGCCTCGCCTTCTGGATCGAGCAGCTGCCCGATACCGCCCGCGAACGCGCGGTGGCCGATATCGGCGAGATGCGCGCGATGCTTGCCGCGACGCTGCGCTTCACCCGCGACGATCGCACGCATGGCGAGATGGTGCGGCTCGACCTGGGCACGCTGATCGACAGCCTGGCCGACGACCTGGCGACGGCGGGCACACCGGTGACGGTGGAGCCCGGCCCGCGCATGGTGCTGATCGGGGACGCGCAGGCGCTGCGGCGGCTGTTCGGCAACCTGATCGAGAACGCGGTCCGCTACGGCCATGTCGCGCGGATCAACTGGAGCATCCGGAGCGGGCACGGCGAGATCCACGTCGATGACGAGGGTCCCGGGTTCGATCTTTCGCGCGCCGAGAATCTGTTCGCGCCATTCGTGCGCGGTGAAAGCTCGCGCAATCGTGCGACGGGTGGCACGGGGCTGGGCCTGGCAATCGTGCGCTCGATCGTCGAACTCCACGGAGGCGAGGTGATGCTCGCCAACCGGCCCAGCGGCGCCGGTGGTCGGGTGCGGGTCCGCCTGCCGCTGGCAACCTGACCGCAACACGCCGTCACGCCGCGACATTGGCCGGCGACGTTCCTGCCCCAGGGTAAGCCCAAGCCGCAGCCCCAACGGCGGCTCCGCGTCGCGCGTACGGCTTTCCGCGCGATCGCAACTCCGCCTGCCGAGCGGCACGCCGCCCCCTGTGCGTGCCTTTCCGGCGGGCGGAGCTTTGCCGTACAGCCGGCCGATGGCCCCTGGTCGTGTCGGGCCCGCTTGGCCGCGGCATCCAGCTGCGGCGGATCCGCCAGCAAGCCCATGGAGCGCCAACCCGCATGACACCTCAACCGGCGGAGGGCATCATGCCATGGCTGTCGCTTGCAACATGAAGCAACAATGAAACCAGCGTGAAATCGGCATGAGATTTAGCCCGGGCACCTGATCCTTTCAGACAGGAGGGCAGGTTTTGAGCGATACCGATCAACACGATCACGGCCTCACGCAGGATCTGCGTGCCATGAACGCACTCGCCAGCAGGCGCCGCGCGCTTCGCTGGTTCACCGGCGCGGGCACGGCGGCCGTGCTGGCCGCATGCGACGGCGGCAGCAACGCCGCCGGCACCACCAGTGTCAGCGCCACACCGACGCCGACACCAACCCCGACTCCCACACCTACCCCCACGCCGACTCCGTCCGCCTCGAGCAGCGGCAGCTGCGTCGTGGACCCGACCGAGACGAACGGCCCCTACCCGGCCGACGGCACCAACACCGCCACGGGGCTCACCTCGAACGCGCTGACCGCGAGCAATGTCGTCCGCAGCGACATTCGTTCGAGCTTCATCGGCAGTTCGACGGCCGTCGCCGCCGGCGTCCAGCTGACGCTTACCTTGACGGTGGTGGACGTGAACACGGCTTGCGCGCCGCTGGCAGGCTATGCGGTGTACATCTGGCATTGCGACCGGGACGGAAAATACTCGCTCTATGATCTGCCGAGCGAGAGCTATCTGCGCGGAGTCGGCGTGACCGACGCCAACGGCCAGGTGCGCTTCACCACCATCTTCCCCGGCTGCTATGCCGGCCGCTGGCCGCACATCCATTTCGAGGTGTTCTCGAGCCTGGCGACCGCCACGAGCGGCCGCTACGCCACGCTGATCTCCCAGCTGGCGATGCCGGCTGAAACCTGCAGCACGGTCTACGCGTCGGCAACCGGCTACAGCTCGAGTCTGAGCAATCTGTCGGGCGTGTCGATCGCCCGCGACAATGTCTTCGGCGACAACAGTGCCGCTCAGATTGCCCAGCAGACACCCATAATGAGCGGCAGCATCGACGCCGGCTACACCGCGACCGCGGTGATCGGAATCGCGCGCTAGGCTTGCCGCGCGATCTGCGCCGCCAGCCGAGGGGCAGCATCCCCCTGCATGCGCCTTTCCGGCTGGCGGCGCTTTGCTATAGACCGGGGCATGGCCCATGCTCCCGATGCACCGCTCGATCGCGGCACCCGCCTTCGCTCAATCCTCGGCGGATCGGCGGGCAATCTCGTCGAATGGTATGACTGGTATGCCTATGCGGCGCTGGCGAGCTATCTCGCCCCGCATTTCTTCGCGCCCGGCACCGCGCAGGATCTGAACGCCTGGATCGTCTTCGCCATCGGCTTTTTCATGCGCCCGATCGGCGGCTGGCTGATGGGCGTCTATGGCGACCGGCACGGCCGCAAGGCAGGGCTGAGCCTGTCGGTGACGCTGATGTGCGCGGGTTCGCTGCTGATCGCCGCAACCCCGAGCTACAGCGCGATCGGCTGGCCGGCGACGGCGGCGCTGGTGATCGCGCGGCTGCTGCAGGGCCTGTCGCTCGGCGGCGAATATGGCGCCAGCGCCACCTATCTCTCGGAGATGGCGGGCCGGCGGCACCGCGGCTTCTTCTCCAGCTTCCAATATGTCACGCTGATCTCGGGCCAGCTTACCGCGCTGGTGGCGCTGCTCGCGCTGCAGGCGGTGCTGCCCGAAGGGAGCCTGCGCGAATGGGGCTGGCGGCTGCCCTTCGCGCTGGGCGGCGCACTGGCGCTGCTCGTCTACTGGCTCCGCCGCCGCCTTGCCGAGACCGAGAGCTTCGCCAGGCGCGACCGCAAGGCCGCCTCGGGTGGCTTGGCCCTGTTCCGCCAGCATCCGCGCGAGGCGATGCTGGTGCTGCTGCTCACCGCCGGCGGCACCCTCGCCTTCTACGCCTACACCATCTACCCGATTACCTTCCTCAAGAAGACCGCCGGCTTCTCCGATGCGGCTGCGACGCAGGTGAATGCGGCGGCGCTCTTTGTGTTCATGCTGGTCCAGCCGCTGGCCGGCGCGCTGTCGGATCGGATCGGCCGCAAGCCGCTGATGATCGGCTTCGGGGTGCTGGGCGTCTGCTGCACCTACCCGATCTTCGTGGCGATGGAGGGGGTGCGCGACGGGCTTTCGGCCTTCTGGCTGATGACCGCGGCGCTGCTGATCGTCACCGGCTACACCGCGATCAACGCGGTGGTGAAGGCGGAGCTGTTCCCCGCGCATATCCGCACGCTGGGCGTTGCCCTGCCCTATGCCATGGCCAACGCGATCTTCGGCGGCACCGCGCCCTCGGTGGCGCTATGGTTCAAGCAGGAAGGCTGGGAGCGCGGCTTCTACTGGTATGTCACCGCAATGATCGGCATCTCGCTGGTCACCTATGCGACGATGCGGGACACCGCCCGCACCAGCCGCATCGCCGAGGACTGAGGCTCAGGCGAGAATCGCGCCGCCGCGCTTTGCGAGCACCCGGCCGATTGCGTCGAACAGTGCGTCCATCGCCACCGGCTTGAACAGCACATCGTCCGCACCGGTCGCCAGACAGCGTTCGCGCAGGTCGAGCGCGGTATCGGCGGTCACGACGATGATCGGCAACTCGGCCTTGGCATCGGGACGCGCCCGGATCTGGCGAATCGTCTCGAACCCGTCGGTGCCGGGCATGCGCAGATCGACCAGGACGATATCGAAGGTCTCGCCATCGATTCGGGCGAGACCTTCTTCCGCCCAGGCGGCTTCGGCCATCGTCGCGCCAGCTACGTCGAGCATGTCCTTGACGACGCGCCGATTCATCGGATCGTCCTCGATGAACAGGACGTTCATCGACACTGGCCCTTCTGGGCAGAAACCGGCGTTCTGGCCACGTTGTGCATGTCTAGGTGTGTTATCGCCCTAAGCCGCCTGCGAGACAAGCGGGTCGTTCCCCAGTTTGTTCTTTTTCCGCGCGGACGCGGGCAGTGCCGCTGTTACCAATTCCGTCCCAGCCACCGGCTTTTCTATCACCTGTGTTAGGCCGGCGTCCAGAAATTGCGAATGTTGTTCGGCGTCCTGACCGCTCCAGAGCAAGGTAGTGCACAGATTGGGCTGTATCCTGCACAGGATAGCAATCCCCTCCACTAGATCTTGCGTTGGGGTGGCGAGTGCGGCTTCGTCAATCACCAGCGCATCGAACTGCTCCAATTCGAGTAGCTGCAGGGCTTCATCGCCGTCCTTGGCGAATCGGACGCGATCGACCTCGGCCTCGAACAGGGTCCGCAGCATCGCCCGGGTGATCGGATTGCGCTCTAGGATGAGCACGCCGGTACCTGCATCGGCAGCGCTGGGCAGCGCCGTCGGCGGCTCGGCACGGAGGAGCGGCAGGTCCAGCGTGAAGGTCGACCCCTCGCCCGGCGTGCTCGCCACGCGGATGACGCCACCCAGCGCCTCGGCGAGGTTGCGGCAGATGGTGAGGCCCAGCCCGGTACCGCCATATTGGCGCGTGGTGCTCGAATCCGCCTGGCGGAAGCTCTCGAAAATCTCGCCCAGCTTGTCCGCCGGAATGCCGATGCCGGTATCGGAGACCGCGATCCGCAGGCGTTCGCCGGCATCGCCTTCGCCCTGCACCGCCTCCGCTTTCAGCCCGATCGCGCCGGCCGAAGTGAATTTGAGCGCGTTCGACAGCAGGTTGAACAGCAGCTGCCGCAGCCGACTGGGATCGCTGACGATCCAGCCGGGCGCGCCGTCCAGCTGGACGTCGAAGGCGAGCCCCTTGGCGTGCGCCGGATCGGTCCACAGCCGCGCGACTTCCTCGGCGAGGGTGCGGAAGTCCATCGGCACGGGGTCGACGCTGAGATTGCCGCTCTCGATCTTGGCGACATCGAGAATGTCGTCGACCAGCGCCCGCATCGTCAGCCCCGCGCCCTGCACCACTTCCAGCCGCTCGCGCACGTCTCCGGCGATGGCGTCGTCCGCCAGCATCACCTGGGTCATGCCGAGGATGCCGTTCAGGGGCGTGCGGATCTCGTGGCTGGTGGTCGCCAGGAACTCGGTCTTGGCGCGCAGGGCCTTTTCGAGCGCGGCATTGGTGGAGGCGAGCACGCGGTTGGCCGCGCGCACCTGGTTGCGGCTGCGCCGGATGGTGAACAGCCCGACGCTGAGCAGCAGGATCACCACCAGGGTGGCGAGACCGAGCGAGAGGAACAGCACGCGCTGGAAATGTGCGGCCTTTTGCAGTTGCTCGGTCTTGAGCCGCTGGATGGTCAGTTCCTGGTTCGCATAGTCGAACCGGGCCGCCATCAGCGCGGCGCTGTTGGTGGTCGCCACCTTGGCCGCCTCGTCGCTCAGCCGCTTGAGCGCCTCGAGGTGCCGCAGCGCCAGCCGATCCTCGCCGAGCTTGCGATAGATAAGGTACGCGAACAGGTGCGGCGTGCGAAAATCCTGGGTGGTCGTCTTCAGGTCGATACCCTCGAACGTCTCCCCGATCAGTGCCGCCGCGCGCGGGAGATTGCCCTCGTCCTTCGCCAGCTTGGCGGCGGTTGACTTCAGCAGGCGCTCCAAGCCGCCCACATCGACCCCTTTGGCGAGCGCAAACGCGCGATCCAGCGTCGCATGCGCGTCACGCAGATCGCGCGCTTCGATCTGGCTTCGCGCCAAATTGTCCAGGATGCGCGCTTCCAGCACCGGCTTGCCGAGCTTCCGCGCCAGGCGCACGGCTTCGGTATACTCGGCATCGGCTTCGCGGTAGCGCTCCAGAATGAGCAGCACGTTGCCGCGACTGTTGTGCAGGCTGAGCGACAGAATGTCGTCTCCGCCATAGAGCAAGGACGCCTGCCGGAAATAGCGTTCGGCCCGGTGATCGTCGTGCGCGACCACATAGAGGGAGCCGATCGACTGAAGCGCCAGTGCCTGGCTGCGCACCTCGTGCAATTGTTCGAAGATGCGATAGGCGCGCTGGAATGCAGATAGCGCCTCGGCAGCCTGATCGCGCATCATGTACAGGTTGCCGAGCGAGAGCAGCAGATCGCCCTTAACCCGTACCGGTGCGGCGATCGGCGCGACCGCCCGTTGCGCTTCCTCGATCGAAGCGCGGGCCGCATTGATGTCGTCGGAGCGCAGCTGCAGCTCCGCACGCAGCCAAAGGGCGGTGCCGCGGATGAGCGCGCGCTGGCTGGGGTCGGAGGCTCGATCGGCGGCAGTGTTGATCCGGTCGATCAGCGGCTTCGGATCTGCCGATTGATCGACGATGCGATCGCGCGCCTGTGCCACGAGCCCCGCGACGTTGGACGGCAACTGCTGCGCATGCAGCGCTGCAGGCAAGGCGACGATCAGAAGTAGCGGGACAGCGCGAGCGATCAGGCGCCCGGAGCGGTTCACGCGCGCGTCCACGAACTTCCGGACCGGAGAAACACGGGACGGTTCGCCATGGTCTCGGCAAGCTGGTCCTGCTCGCCCAGATAGGTGCACAGCGCCGGAAACGGCACGGGACGCGAGATCAGATAGCCCTGCACCAGATCGCAGCCCATCACGCTCAGCAGGGCAAGCGCCGCCGGCGTCTCCACGCCCTCTGCGGTAACCTCCATCTCGAGGGCGTGCGCAAGATCGATGGTCGAGCGAACGATCAGCGGATCGCGATGGCTCGACGTCAGCTGGGTGATGAACATCTTGTCGATCTTCAGCTCCTTCGCCGGGAGCTGCTTGAGATAGGCAAGCGAGGAAAGGCCCGCGCCATAATCGTCGATCGCCAGCACCACGCCGTGGTCTGCGAACCGCTGCAGATGGCGGATGGCGCTCTCCGGGTCGCGGATCACGGCCGTCTCGGTGATCTCGAAACCAAGCTTCGCCGCCGAATTGGCAGTGATGATCTCGCAGACCTCATCGATGAAGCCCGCATTCGCGAGCAGCATGCCCGAGATGTTGAGGAACAGCGGAATATCGTGCCCGAGTGCCGCGAGCCGGCGCTGGTCGGCGATGACCTGGCGCAGCGTCCACAGCGTCAGCGGGCCGATCAGGCCCGAATCTTCCGCTGCCGCGATGAAGTCGCCGGGCATGATCAGGCCGCGCTCGGGATGCTGCCAGCGGATCAGTGCCTCGGCACTCGACACCTGTTGCTGGCGCACATTGATCTTGGGTTGGTAGTGAAGGAACATCTCGCCCGCCGCGATCGCGCGCGGCAGATCGGCGATGAGCGTCAGGCGATCGACCGCGTGGTCGGCCAGCGACAGGTCGATCATCTCGAACCCGCCGGCTTCGCCCGCGCGATCAAGAGCGATTTCGGCGACCTCGAGCAGACGCAGCGTGTCGCCTTCCTCAACAGCGGCACAGGCCGCCCCGACCGCGAATTCCAGCCGCACCTCGGGCAGGGCATCCCGCTGGTGCGCGTCGAGCGCCTGTCGCAGCGACCGCAAGCGCGCCGTGGCTTCCTCGCCATGCGCGGCGGCGAGCTGGAACTCGATCAGATCCCGGCCAAGGCCCACCAGTTGAACGTCCGGCGCATGCGCAACGATTCGCGCTGCCAACGCCTCGGCGGCGAAATGCAGTCCATTTTTGCCGAGGATGCGGCGCGCTGTCTCGAAATTGGTCACGCGGCACAATGCCGACACGTTCAAGCCTTGGCTCACCGAATGCCCTCCCGCCGCCTGCTCGGCCACACACCGAATAAAGGACAGATTCGCGAAAAACTACTGGTTGATGCGCAAACCAGCCAAAAACCGGCATTTTTTACGGCTTTACACCGCCTGCCGACCCCTAGCTGATCCCTGCGGACCCGCCCCGAACCGTTGGACGAACAGGATTACGAAAGGCGATTGAAGAAAAGGTAAACGAGAACTTGCACATATGCGCAGCTCTCACCCTCCGCAGAATCCCCGATTGCGGAAAAGTAAATTTTTCATTAACGAAATGACTTGCGCGGAACAGCGCAGAAATGGGAGCCAAAAAAATGAAGTTCTTCACCCTCTTCTTCCGTGATGGCGTCGGCGGCACCGAGATCCGCCCGCTCTGAATTCAACCCCGTGGCAGCCGGCGCCGCGAGGTAGCCGGCTGACATTAACCAGGAAAAAGGCCTGCCCCCGCAGGCCTTTTTCTTTTGCGGCCAACGGCCTGACGCAATTGCTGCACTGCGGTGGGTTGCGGTCGCGGCAGGTTCGGTTAAGAGCTTCGTCGGACCGCTGGAAACAGCACTTTCGGCACAGGGGAAAATCGTGCGCATTGCGATGATCGGCACGGGCTATGTGGGCCTGGTATCTGGAGCCTGCTTCTCTGACTTCGGCCACGAAGTCATCTGCGTGGACAAGGACGCGCGGAAGATCGAGCTGCTCCACCAGAATGTGATGCCCATCTACGAACCGGGCCTCGATGCCCTGGTCGCCAGCAACGTGAAGGCGGGCCGCCTCTCGTTCACGACCGACCTGGCCGAAGGGGTGAAGGATGCCGATGCGGTGTTCATCGCCGTCGGCACGCCCAGCCGCCGCGGCGACGGCCATGCCGATCTCTCCTATGTCTTCGCTGCAGCGCGGGAGATCGCGGAGAATCTCACCAAGCCGAGCGTGATCGTCACCAAGTCGACCGTGCCCGTCGGCACCGGCGACGAGGTCGAGCGGATCCTTGCCGAGGTCGCCCCGAACAGCGGCGCCAAGGTCGTCTCCAATCCCGAGTTCCTGCGCGAAGGCGCGGCGATCGAAGACTTCAAGCGCCCGGACCGCGTCGTCGTCGGCACCGATGACGAGTTCGCCCGCCAGGTGATGCGCGAAATCTATCGCCCGCTCTCGCTCAACCAGTCGGCCCCGGTGCTGTTCACCGGCCGCCGCACCTCCGAGCTGATCAAGTACGCGGCCAACGCCTTCCTCGCGGTGAAGATCACCTTCATCAACGAGATCGCGGACCTGTGCGAGCAGGTGGGCGCGGACGTGCAGGAAGTGTCGCGCGGCATCGGCATGGACAACCGCATCGGCGGCAAGTTCCTCCATGCCGGCCCGGGCTATGGCGGCTCGTGCTTCCCCAAGGACACGCTGGCGCTGATGAAGACCGCGGCCGACAACGAGACGCCGCTGCGCATCGTCGAGGCAACGGTGCAGGTGAACGACGCCCGCAAGCGCGCGATGGGCCGCAAGGTTATCAAGGCGATGGGCGGCGACGTGCGCGGCAAGACCGTCGGCATCCTCGGCCTGACCTTCAAGCCGAACACCGACGACATGCGCGACGCGCCCAGCCTCTCGATCATCGCGGCGCTGCAGGATGCAGGGGCGACGGTGAAGGCCTATGATCCCGAGGGCGTCGAGCAGGCGAGCAAGATGCTCACCGACGTCGAGTTCGTCGAGAATCCCTATGCCGCGGCCGAGGGCTCCGACGCGCTGGTGATCGTCACCGAGTGGGACGCGTTCCGCGCGCTCGACCTCACCCGCATCAAGAACAGCCTCAACAGCCCGGTGCTGGTCGACCTGCGCAACATCTATCCGCCGGCCGAGCTCGAACGCGCCGGCCTGCAGTACACCGGCGTCGGCAAGCCGAGCCACGACTGATCCGCCTACCCGCTCCCGCTGATCGGCGGGAGCGGGTATGCCGCCCTAAACAATAACTAGATCGCGCGGACGCCCGGGGCTTTTTACATCCCCCACCATGCTGCAAACGAGCGCCATGGATTCCGCCACCGCATCGCCCGCCCCGCTGACCCATCTCCAGCGGCTCGAGGCCGAGAGCATCCACATCCTGCGCGAAGTCGTCGCCGAGGCCGAACGGCCGGTGATGCTCTATTCGATCGGCAAGGACAGCGCGGTGATGCTCCATCTCGCGCGCAAGGCCTTCTATCCCGCGCCCCCGCCCTTCCCGCTGCTCCATGTCGACACGACCTGGAAGTTCAAGGCGATGTACGAACTGCGCGAGCGCGCGGCGGCCGCGGCGGGCATGGAACTGCTCGTCCACCAGAATCCCGAGGCCAAGGCACGCGGGATCAACCCGTTCGACCATGGCGGGCTCCACACCGATCTGTGGAAGACCGAGGGGCTGAAGCAGGCGCTCGACAAATACGGCTTCGATGCAGCATTCGGCGGCGCGCGGCGCGACGAGGAGAAGAGCCGCGCCAAGGAGCGCATCTTCAGCTTCCGCACCGCCAGCCATCGCTGGGATCCGAAGAACCAGCGCCCCGAGCTGTGGCGGCTCTACAATGCCCGCAAGGCCAAGGGCGAGAGCATCCGCGTCTTCCCGCTCTCCAACTGGACCGAGCTCGACATCTGGCAGTACATCCTGGCCGAGAATATCGAGATCGTGCCGCTCTATTTCGCAGCCCCCCGCCCGACGGTCGAGCGCGACGGCATGCTGCTGATGGTGGATGACGATCGCTTCCGGCTGCACCCCGGCGAAGTGCCGGTCAAGCGCTCGATCCGCTTCCGCACGCTCGGCTGCTACCCGCTCACCGGCGCGGTGGAGAGCAATGCCGACACGCTAGAGAGCGTGATCCAGGAAATGCTGCTCACCACCACCAGCGAGCGCCAGGGCCGCGCGATCGACCACGACCAGGCCGCCAGCATGGAGAAGAAGAAGCAGGAGGGGTATTTCTGATGACCGCCTATCGCCCCGATGCGCTGATCGCCTCCGACATCTCGGCCTATCTCGAACTGCACCAGACCAAGTCGCTGCTGCGCTTCCTCACCTGTGGCTCGGTCGACGACGGCAAGTCGACGCTGATCGGCCGCCTGCTCTACGATTCGAAGCAGATCTTCGAGGACCAGCTTTCCGCGCTGGAGAACGATTCCAAGCGCGTCGGCACCCAGGGCCAGGCGATCGATTTCGCGCTGCTGGTGGACGGCCTCGCCGCCGAGCGCGAGCAGGGCATCACAATCGACGTCGCCTACCGCTTCTTCGCGACCGAGAAGCGCAAGTTCATCGTCGCCGATACGCCCGGCCACGAGCAGTATACCCGCAACATGGTCACCGGCGCCTCGACTGCCGACCTCGCCGTGATCCTGATCGACGCGCGCAAGGGTGTGCTGACCCAGACCCGGCGGCACAGCTTCCTCGCGCACCTGCTCGGCATCCGGCATCTGGTGGTGGCGGTGAACAAGATGGATCTGGTCGACTATGACCAGGGCGTGTTCGAGCGGATCGTCGACGACTATGCCGAATTCGCCCAGTCGATCGGCATCCAGGATTTCACGCCGATCCCGATCTCGGGCTTCCAGGGCGACAATGTCACGACGCGCAGCGATGCGATGCCGTGGTTCAGCGGACCGGTGCTGCTCGACCATCTCGAAAGCGTCGAGGTCGACGCCGACATCGATCGCATCAAGCCGTTCCGCATGCCGGTGCAATGGGTCAACCGCCCCAATCTCGACTTCCGTGGTTTCGCCGGAATAATCTCCGGCGGCACGATCCGGCCAGGCGACCCCGTGCGCATCCTGCCCTCGGGGCGAACCAGCACCGTCGCGCGCATCGTCGCGATGGGCGGCGACAAGGAGGTGGCGGTAGCCGGGGAATCGGTCACCCTCACGCTTGCCGACGAAGTCGATTGCTCGCGCGGGGACGTGATCGCGACCGCCGATGCGCCCCCGCAGGTCGCCGACCAGTTCAAGGCAACCATCGTCTGGATGGACCCGGCCGAGCTGCTGCCCGGCCGCGCCTATTGGCTCAAGCTCGGCACGCAGACGGTCAGCGCGGTGATCCGCGCCCCCGAATATGCGATCGACGTCAACACCATGGCACGCGCGCCGGCCAAGACGCTGGCGCTCAACGACATCGGTGTCGCCGAGGTCGCCACCGACCGGGCGATCGTCTTTGAGCCCTATGCCGGAAGCCACGATCTCGGCGGATTCATCCTGATCGACAAGCTGACCAATGCCACGGTCGGCGCCGGCATGCTCGATTTCGCGCTGCGCCGGGCGCAGAACGTCCATTGGCAGGCGGTGGAGATCACCCGCGAGGCGCATGCCCAGCAAAAGGGCCAGCAGCCGCGCCTTCTCTGGTTCACCGGCCTGTCGGGTTCGGGCAAGTCGACCATCGCCAACCTCGTCGAGAAGAAGCTGCACGCGCTGGGCAAACACAGCTTCCTGCTCGACGGCGACAATATCCGCCACGGGCTCAACCGCGATCTCGGCTTCAGCGATCAGGACCGGGTGGAAAATATTCGCCGGATCGGCGAAGTTGCCAAGCTGATGACCGATGCCGGCCTGATCGTGCTCACCGCCTTCATCTCGCCCTTCCGCGCGGAGCGGGCGATGGTGCGATCACTGCTGCCGCACGGCGAGTTCTTCGAGATCTTCGTCGACACGCCGATGGAGGAGGCCGAGCGCCGCGACGTGAAGGGGCTCTACAAGAAGGCGCGCGCCGGCGAGATCGCCAATTTCACCGGCATCTCCAGCCCGTACGAGCCGCCGCTGGCGCCCGAGATCCGCATCGACACAACCCGCACGAGCCCCGAGGAAGCGGCCGAGCAGATCGTCGAGGCGATCATGGGCGTGTGGAGCCCGATGCTGTGAACGACGCCCAGCTCGCCCATGCCATTGCCGAGGAAGCCGGTGCCCTGTTGCTGCGCATCCAGGGCGAGTGCGCGGGCGGCGCGCGCGGGGATGCGGAGGCGAACACGCTCATCCTCGGTCGCCTGCGCGCCGCGCGGCCCGACGACGCGATCCTCTCCGAGGAATCCGCCGACGATCCCGTTCGCCTCGGCCGCAGCCGAGTGTGGATCATCGATCCGCTCGACGGCACCCGCGAATTCGCCGAGCGACGCGAGGACTGGGCGGTGCACGTCGCGCTCGCCATCGACGGCGCGCCCGCGGTGGGCGCCGTCGCCCTGCCCCGGCTGGGCCTGACGCTCGCGAGCGATACGCCGCCTGCCCTGGCCACGCCACAGCAGCCGCCGCGCATGCTCGTCAGCCGCACCCGCGCCAGCCAGCTCTGCGCCGAGGTCGGCAGCTCGATCGGTGCGGTGCATGTCGGCATGGGCTCGGCAGGGGCCAAGGCAATGGCGGTGGTCCGCGGCGAGGCGGAAATCTACCTCCATTCGGGCGGCCAGCACCAATGGGACAATTGCGCGCCGGTGGCGGTCGCACTGGCGGCGGGGCTGCACGCCTCGCGCATCGACGGCAGCCCGATCATCTACAACCAGGCGAGCACCAGCGTGCCCGATCTGCTGATCTGCCGCCGCGAATGGGCCGAGCCGGTGCTGGCGGCGGTTGCCGACTGCAATCGTTAGCATCGTTGAGAAAGCGTTACGGACAAACCCGGATGGGACTCGTCCCGAATGGCCGGGATCGGCCTCAGCGGCTAACTAGAGGGCACGCGAACGGCAGCGCTTCCCCCCGCTTCCTTCGCCGGTAACTGCGTATCGGCCAGCCCTGAACTGACGCAGGGCGCAGCCATTTTGGAACAAGTCGGCGCACCGCGAACCGATCCCCCCGTGGGCGCGCCGACTTGTTTTCCGAGTGTGAGAGTATTGCTTGCGCATGACAGGCCGGTCCGCTTCCCTCCCTTGGCGGACCGGCCTTTTCGTTCAGAACGCGTAGGACAGGTTGAGCATATAGGTGCGCCCCACCTCGACATAGCCGCCCTTGCGATCCACTGAGAGCAGCGCCTTGCCGACCCCCGCCGTCGCCCAATAGCTATGTGAATCGAGCAGGTTCTGCACCGATACGCCGGCGGTGAGATGCTGGTTCACCGTGTAGCTGAGGATCGCGTTCATCGTGGAGACCGGCTGGACATAGGTGTCCGGCTGGGACGAGCGCAGGTCGTACAGCTTGTTGCCGGTGTAGGCGTAGTTCAGCGCGGCGTTGAACCCGCCATGCGTCCAGAACAATTCGGTGTTGAACATCACCTGCGGTGCCTGCGGCATGCGCTGGCGGCGATAGGCGTTCGACACGTACACCGTCGCATCCGCGCGCTGCAGCGTGATATTGCCCTGGAAGCCCAGGCCGTCGAGCATCCCCGGCAGGCCCTTCAGGCTGTACCGCGCGAACAGCTCGACGCCGTAGACGCTGCCCTTGCCGCTGGTATCGAGCGTCTCGATCTCGACCCCGTCGGGCGAGAGCTGGCTGTTCGGCGAGGTCCACACGTTGAGGTCGCCGGCGGCGTTGGTCGAGCCGGTCGAGAACATCACATGGTTCAGGCGCTTATAGTAGAGCGACGCCGAGAACAGGTCGGTGCCCGCGCCCTTGTGCTCGATCGAGGTATCGACGTTCCACGCTTCGACCGTGTCGAGATTGGGGTTCGGCACGAAGATCGAGGTGATCTTGCCGCTGTCGTCGCGCGAGACGCTGGTCGGCCCAAGCAGCAGGTCGAACGCCGGGCGCGAATAGCTCTTGCGCACCGAGAAGCGGTACACGGTGTTCTCGCTCGGGCGGTAGGAGGCGATCAGGCTCGGCAGCCACTCGTCATAGCTGCGGGCGCTGGTGGTGAAGCCCGACGTCGTGCCATTGTCCTGCCAGTAGCGGCCCTGGAACCAGTTGTGCTCGTAGCGAAGGCCGGGGGTGATCGTCAGGCCGCCGAACGCGAAGTTGGCGAGCACATAGCCGCTGGCGCGGTGCTCCTTGCCGTCGAGGCGGTTCTGTTCGAGCAGCACCGGATCGATGCTGGCGAGCTTCGAGAGCGACAGCTTGGCGTTCTGCGCCTCGATCCAGGCGTGATCGGGGATGTAGAACGGCACCTGCACGTCGTTCATGAAGCCGTTCAGCCGCTTGCCCGGCACTGATGTGAGCTTGGTAATGTTCGGGTCGGTGGCGGTGAAGTCATATTCCAGCGCGCCGTCGTCGCCGAGGCTGTTCGAATAGCGCTTGGAGGCTTCGTACTTGCCGCCCGCCTGAATCGAGGACAGCCCGCGATCGCCGAAGCGCCAGGTGCCGTCCAGCCGGCCCTCGAGCTTCGATTCCCACGAATCCTCGAACTGCGCCGTGGTGTAGGCCTGGGCGAAATTGTCGAGGTTGGTGATGGTGTTGCGGGCGTCGTCGGTCAGCACCACCTGCGGGTTGGTGCGGTCGGCCAGCCCGGTGATCAGCTTGTAGGTGGCCGGACCCGTCGCGTTCACGCCGATATAGGTCGGGCTGCCCCACTTGGCCTGGATGCGCAGCGGATAGCTGGTCGCACCGCGCGAATAGGCGCCGTTATAGTCGAGCGTCAGGTCGCCCAGCCGGCTCTCGCCGCCGATCTTGGTGGTGAACAGCCGCTGGTTGCTGTGCTCGGTACGGAAGTAATTGGTGCCGCCCAGGCCGTAGAGTGCCAGATAGCCCGCCGCGTCATAGTTGGAACCCAGCGGGTTGCCGGTGTTGGGGTTGGTCTGGCCGGCGGTGAGGCCCACGCTGCGCGCGGCGGTCTGGTCCATCCAGTCCTTCAGGCGATACTCGCCATAGGTGGTGCGGGCGTAGAGATCGGTGCTGTCGCCCTTCCACTCCAGGTTCACCGTGCCGCCGAAGCGCTCGATCTTGTTCTGGAAGATGTTCCACTCGACGCCGACGGGCACCGCATTGGCGAGGTTGTCGCGCACCGCGCCGGGCAGATTGCCGTTCTGCTTGGTGTAATCCTTGTGGATAGCGACCGACTCGCTGAAGATGTTCTTCTTGCCGTAATAGCCCGAAGCATAGATCCCGAAATTGCCGAAGCGCTGCGCGGTTTCGAGCGCGATCGTGCCGCCCCAGGGATCCTGGTCGCGGGCGGCGGCGCGGCCGGCGATCTGGCCCTGCGCGCGGATCTGGAAATGGTGCGCGCCGAAGTCGAACGGCGAGGCGGTGCGCAGGTCGATCACGCCGGCAATGGCGTCGCCGTCCTGCGCCGCGGTCGGCGCCTTGTCGACGCGGACTTCGGAGAGCGCGAAGGGCGACAGCAGGTTCATCGAGATGGCGCGGGTGCGCGCATCGGTCTGCGCCAAGCGGACACCGTCGAGTTCATAGGCGTTGTACGCAGTGTCCAGGCCGCGGATCGAGAGATACTGCGCCTCGCCGGTCGAGGCGGCGTTGCGCGACTGGTCGACCGAGGAACTGACGCCCGGCAGGCGGGTGAGCAGATCGGCCAGGTTCTGCTGCGGCTGCGCGCGCAGTTCCTCGCCCGAGACGATGGTGACGAGCGAGGCGTTCTTCACCTGCTCGTCCTGCACCGTCTTGATCGCCGCGCGCTGGCCGGTGACGACGATCGTGTCGCCGTCGCGCGTCTGATCGTCCGTGTCCGATCCGGGGATGTCCGACGCGGCGGCCACGACGGCGTCCTCGCGCGGCGTGGCGGCCCATGCCTGGCCCTGTGCGATGAGTGCGACCATGCCCCCGCCCAGGAGCAGCGCGGTGCGCTTGTTCCAGTTTCCCATTGGTATGTCCTTCGCTGGATATTGGTGCCAGCCTGTTCCGGCTGGTCGCTGCCGCCGCTAGCCTTGGCCCGCGGCAATTCGGCGTAGCGTCCGTGGCAATTTCAGTGTCTTGAAATTACAAATTTGCTGCAGCGCAGAACAAGGCTCGGAAATCGCGGAGATAATACCAATTATTAAATTGGTGTTCTTTTTCGTCACACAGCTTTCATGCGGGCCGGATAGCGTCCCCCGATGATCACGGTTCCTTTCGCGCGTACGGCCGCACTTGCCGCGCTCACCATGGTTCCCGCCCTCGCGCAGGCGACGCCGCCGAAGCCTCCCAAGGTAGAGCGGCTGGTGCTGCTGATGCGCCACGGCGTGCGCGCGCCGCTCGGCGGCGAGGTGCCGCCCGCGACGCGCACCGGCCAGCCCTGGCCGCGCTGGGACGCGCCGGCAGAACAGGTGACGCCGCACGGCGCTGCCGCGCTCCGTGCGCTCGCCAAGGCCGACCGGCGGTGGTTCGCCGCCGCCGGGCTGGTCGCCGCGAACGGCTGCCCCGATCCTGCCGCGCTCCGGCTCTGGACCAACAGCTCGCCGCGGACGATCGCCAGCGGCGAGGCCTATGCGGCGGGCTTCGCGCCTGGCTGCGAGATCACGGTGGGCCACAAGCCCGAAGGCACCAACGACCCGACCTTCGAGCCGCTGGGCGCGCATCCCGCCGCCTTCGACGCGAACCGCGCGGTGGAGTCGATCAACCGCTACACCGGCGGGGCCGAGGCGCTGACCCGGCGCCACGCCGCAGGGCTCGCGCTGCTGGAGCAGGTGCTCGCCTGCCCCGCCGCGCCGTGCAGCCCGGTGGAGCCCTCGTCGGTCCGCGCGAGCGCGGATGGCCACGGGATCGACCTCAAGGGCCCGATCCGCGCCGCCTCGGGCACCGCGCAGGTGCTGATGCTGCAATATTTGGAGGGCATGCCGCTCGCGCAGGTGGGCTGGGGCCGCGCGACGCCGGCGCGGCTGGAGGCGCTCGGCGCGGTGCATGGCGCGCTGTTCGACGTGTTCAGCCGCCCGCCCTATATGGCAGCATTCCAGATGGCGCCAACGGTCGACCGCATCACCGCGGACCTGACCAGCGCGACGGCACCCAAGCTGGACGTGCTGATCGGCCACGACACCAATGTCGCGGCGCTGGCGGCGGTGCTGGGCGTGCCGGTCAAGGCGCCGGGCTTCGCGACCAACGACCCTTCACCGGGCGGCGGCATCGCCATTGCGCTGGTGCGGGGACCGAACGGCCGCCCGGCGGTCCGCCTCTGGTACCGCAGCCAGAGCGCCGCCGACATGCGCGCGGCGCGGGATCGGACGGTGTGGACACCGCTGCGGCTGCCGGGCTGTGACGAGGGTGCCGAGCATCGCTGTGCATTGCCGAAGTTCCTGAAGCGATTGAAGGCGGCGACTGCGCCTGCCCGAAAGTGAATGGAAGGCGTCCGCTTTCGCCCAGAAGCGGCCGTTCCTATAACCGAACTTCCTGCACGAGATTCCCGCGTTCAAGCTCCCAAGTATGCGCCATATTCAGCACATCATCGAACGGCTCATCGGGGTGGGAAGTAGTACACAGGAAGCGGCCCGGGTTGCCGCCGTCCCCTGTAACGAGCCAGTCGATTGTTTCCTCTAGCTCCGTACACCCGGGGCCGACGATGGCCAGTAACGACACACCATCAGCGAGACACTGCTCTACGAATGCTGCCAGTCGGCGCTCGTCCTTCACGGGACTGTGCAGGATGATCTTGCTCGCGAGCGACATTGCCGGGAGGTTAAGCAACAGGCTCAACTTCTGCAATCCACCAAGTGTCGACATTCCAACGCTACCGTTCGAATGGACGACAGTCAGGGTCCGATGCGCCCGGCGATCATGCACGGACCTTCTGACCCAGCCTCACGCCGCCCGCGAATACGCCATCGCCTGGTAGCTGGCGAACAGCTCCTCGAAATGCTGGTCCATCGTCCGCGTGCCCGGCGCATCGGCGGTGGCGCGCATGCGGTGGAACATCGGGGTGGTGTCGACGAAATGGGTCAGCGCGTCGCGCAGGGAGACCGGGTCTGCCGAGCGATAGAGCATCCCCTGCCCCTCGACGAACTGGTCGGCCGCGCCGCCCTCGTCGGGCACGATCAGCGGCAGGCCGCTCGCGCGCGCCTCGGCCGCGACCATGCAGAAGGTTTCCGCCTCGCAGCCATGGACGAGCGCGTCGGAGCTCGCCAGCACGCGGGCGAGCTGCTCGCGGTTGCTGGTCGGCTCGAACAGCTGGGCGTGCGGGTTGCGGCCGATCGCGGTGATCACCTTGGAGCGCGCGGTGCCGGTGCCGATCAGGATCAGCCCCATGGGGTGGCGCCCCGCCGCCGCCTCGGCCGCCTCGATCACCATCGGCCAGCGCTTTTCCGCCGCCAGCCGCCCGACGCCGATCAGCAGCGTCGCCTCGGGGCCCAGCCCGCAGCTCGCGAGCAGCTCGGCGCGCAGCGATTCGTCGCGCAGGGTCGGGCTGAAATAGCCGGGCTCCACGCCCATCGGGATCGTCACAACCTTGGTGAGGCCGCCCTCGGTCAGCCGCTGGGCAAGCCCACGCCCGGCCGTGACGACCTGGTCGAACCCGTCGTCGAGCCGGCGGAGATGCTGCCAGAAGGAGGAGAAGCCCTTGTCGATCGTCTCGCGATTGGCGATCGTGCCGAACCAGCGATAGGCATAGGCCGCCAGCGGATCGGCGTGCATCACCAGCGACCGCGCCGCCGATCCCTGCCAGCGCGCGACCATCGAGGCGCTGCGCCACGGCGACGAGGCCTCGACGAAATCGGGCCGCCAGCGGTTCAGCGCGGCGTGGAGCGCGGGCTCGTCGTCGAAATAGCGGTAGCGGCGGTCGAGCGGCAGCAGCGGTGCCGGGATCGTCGCCAGGATCGCGCCGTCGCGCTCCTCCAGTATCTCCTCGCGCTCGCCCGGGGCGAGGATGATGATCTCATGGCCCAGCTTGGCGCCGAGTTCCATCTTGCGACGAACATAGGTTTTCACGCCGCCGCCATAGGGGCTGTAGAAGGCGCAGACGTCGAGGATGCGCATCAATGCGTCTCCAGCAGTTCGCGATATTGGCCGAAGCGGCCGCCCTTGGTCAGCGCACCAAGCGTCTTGTCGATGCTCGTCAGCAGCGCCGGCACGGTGACATCCCCTGGATGCACGCCGAGCCGCATCGCCGGGCGCCGCGGCAGCAGCGTGCGGGCAAGTGCGGCGACGGCAAGCGACGAGGCGATCCGGCTCTTGCTGCGGCTGGCCCAGGTGATCACCGGGCCCTTGGCGAGCACGCGGTCCTGCTGCTGCGGCGCCCAGACCCGGAAATGATCCTCGGCCAGCGCGAAACCCAGGTCGCGCAGCGCCTCGCGGGCACCGTCGCCGTACAGCCAGGCGGGCGCGATGAAGCCGGTGACCGGGCGGCCGATAATGTCCTCCACCAGCGCCCTGCCCCGCACCATCCGGTCGCGCGCAGTGGCATAGTCGAGGCCGAGGAATTCGCCCTCGCCGGCGGTCATGTGCTTGGCCTTGAAGCGCGCGCCGGCCGAGGCATGCTCGGACACGTCCTTGTGGAACCAGCCGTGCAGGAACATCTCGATGCCCGAATCGGCCCAGCCGCGCAGCCGCGTGGCGAAGGGGCTGCCGGGGACCAGCGGGGCCGAGCCCCAATGGTCCGGCACCACCAGCATCGCATAGCGGGGGGCACCGATATGCCGCAGGAACAGCTCGGAAAGCTGGTCGACCGCGCCCTCGGAACGGGGCCCGACATCGTGGATCGATGCGAGCAGGCTGGAGCCTTTGGGCCCCTGGGGGCGGGTGGTTGCGGTCATACTATCGTTCTTTGCTGCAGGTGCGAGCGATATAGACCGCCGGAACTGGGCGGCAAGCGGGCCGAATTCGGACTTTTTGTAACGCAGTGACGTCAAAGCATCAAACGTCGCCGCGGCGGACAATCCGCACCACCCCGGCGAGAAATGCGGCAAGGCGGCTTGGACGACGGACGAGGGCGACGACCGAACTGCCTAAACGAGCGCGATCTTTCGCGTCGTGTCGGGCGTGGTAAGCGCATCGAGCAGCCGCAGCGCACGCTCCAGCCGGTCGCGCGGCGTCGATCCGCCGATGGAAATCCTGAGCGCGGGCGCCGCACTGGCCGACTCCACCGCAAAGGCGTCGCCCGCCACCACCGCCAGCCCCTGCGGCCGAAGCGCGTTGACGATCTCCGCCGCATTGGCGCCGCCGGGCAGCGGCATCCAGAGGTGATAGCCTTCATCCTGCGCGTGGTAGCTGCCGGGACGCAGCAACGCGCGGGCGATGGCCTGGCGTGCCCGTGCCTGCGCCCGCACCGCGGCGCGCAGCGTGTCGAAGCTGCCGCCGTGCAGCCAGTCCGCGACAACCGCGACGTTGAGCGGGGGCGCCATTACCGCCGTCTCGTGCAGATCGGCCGCAAGCCGCCACGCCGCGGCGATGTCCGGCGCGGCGATCCAGGCGACGCGGAGACCCGGCGACAGGATCTTGGAGACGCTGGCGATGTGCCAGCAGCGCTCTGGCACCAGCGCGGCGAGCGGCGGCAGCGGCACCTCCGGCAGCAGGCCATAGGCATCGTCCTCGATCAGCTTGAGGCCATGGCTGCGGATCACCGCCGCCAGCGCCTCGCGCCGGGCGAGGCCCATCGTCGCGGTGGTCGGATTGTCGTTGGTGGGCACAATGTAGAGCGCCGCCACGCCTTCGGCACAGGCTTCGTCCAGCGCTTGCGGCAGCATGCCCTCGCCGTCGCCGGCAATCACCCGTAATGTCAGGCCGTAGCGCCGCGCGACCGCGAGCAGCCCGGGATAGACGAACGCACCCACCGCCAGCACGTCGCCGGGGCGCAACTCGGTGCTGATCACCGCGTGCAGCGCATGCTGCCCGCCGGCGCTTACCAGCACGGTATCTTCCTGGGCGGGAATACCGCGGCCCTGCAGCAGTGCCGCCCCGGCCGCGCGCGCCAGCGGCATGCCGCCGCGCGGCTGATAATGGAAGGGCGCGGGCCCGTCCGCCCGGCCGAGCAGGTTCGCCGCCGAGCTGGCGAAGGCCTTTTCCAGCTGCCGGTCCGCAGCTTCGGGGGGCGCGTTCATGCCGGCATCGGCCGGTTCGGCATAGGGAATGCCGACGGGCTCGGCGGCCTTGTTGCGGACGAAACTGCCGCGGCGGCCATCGCCTTCGATCAGCCCCAGCCGCTGCGCCTCGCCATAGGCGCGGGTCACCGTGGTCAGGTCCACGCCCAGCGCCTCGGCCAGCATCCGCTGCGGCGGCAGCCGGTCGCCGGGGTTGAGGGTACCCGCCTCGATGTCGCGCGCGAGCGCCTCGGCGATGGCGAGATATTTGGGACCAAGGGTTCCGGCGATGTCGGGTTTCCAGCCTTGCATGGTTCGAGGCCTAGCCGATCCCATACGAATTTACAGACGTTGCGCGCATGGCCGTCCCTCAATCCCGGTGCTGCGCAAAGCCGTCGCGGCCGCGCAGCGCGGCCCGGGCGACATCGCCGCGGTCATGATAGGCCAGCATCGCCTCGCACGGCTCCGCGTCCCAGAAGTCGGGATCGGCATAGCAGTGCAGCGCGCGTTCCAGCAGCGCGACACGGCTGCTTGCCCGCCGGACCGCGAGCAGGGCGGCACGCACCTCCAGGAAATCGTCGCCCTGCCCGCGCGCGACCATGCCGGCTTCGGCGAGCCGTCCCAGGTCGACGAGCACCGCCGCCGCGGCCTGGCGGGCAGCCTCGATCTGCGAAGATGGCGAAGCCACCGCGATCACCCCTCGAACAGATCGCTGCCGGCCGCGCGGCCGTCCAGCCGGTTCCACAGCCGCTCGGTCCCCGCCTCTCGGGCGCGGTTGACATATTGGGAGGCGACCAGCCAGCCCTTGATCGGCCGCAGCGGCAACAGACTGCCCAGCACCATCAGCGGCAGCGACGTGAACAGGTGGATCCACAAGGGCGGGTCGAACGCCACCTGCACCCACACCACCACGAAGGTGAGCGGGAACACGACGATGCACAGCGAGAAGAAAGCCGGGCCGTCATCCGGCGAGGCGAAACGATAGTCGAGGCCGCATGCCTCGCATTTGTCGGCCACCTTCAGCCACGACCGGAACATGCGGCCCTTTCCGCAACGCGGACAAAGCCCCTTCCATCCGCTTTTCAGGATCCAGGGAAACGCTGCCTTGATCGGTTCCGTCATGACTCACACTCCTGAGTCGCTCCATGCAGATCCCACATAGGGATGGGCACATCCATACACAATCCGGATAAAACATACTTTGCATGGATAGTGTAGGATTGACAGCCAAATGGGGTTCCTGGTTCGCCATGCGCGGGGTGATGCTGTCGGCCTCGTACGGCACGAACTTGCGTGGACCGATTCACAGGAAGATGATCGCAATGGCGATCGTCATGCCGGCCAATGCCGATGCGGGTCGCGTTGCCGCCGGTGGTCGAGCGCAGTATCTGATCGAATTTCACGCTAATGCTCTTCATTAACAGAGAAAAGTGTGTGAATTCAGTAGTGGCTGGGATCAGCCGACAACCGCGCGGTAATGCGGGGCTGGCGGAGATTGGCGGCAATGGCGCGACGCTCGGCGTCACGCGCTTCCCTGCGGGCGTCCTGCTGGAGCGGCGGAATGGTGACGCGTCCCCCGGGGTGAAGCCTGTGAGCACTGCATCGAGCATGCCGATCGCCGCCTGAGCGCCAGCGGCCGGGCATAAGCATGCTTCCATGAACCGGATCCACCGGCCGCGCCTGCCGCTGGCCGATTCATACGCCGGCATCGCGACATCCCGCCGCGGCATCACCATCCCGTGCGCCGGGTGCGGCATACCGGTGGATAGTTGTGCCGGACCGCGTCGCGACGGCACAATCCCGGCTCCGCTTTGCTTCGGGCGAACGCCCCCCATGGAGACCCTGGATGCGACGCACCGTCATCGCCGCGCGGCAGCGTGCCGCGCGCACCCTGCGCCAGCAGCGCGAACGCCGGCAGCGCTGGGCGCTCCTCGCCCGGATCGTGGTGCTGGGCGCCGCGGCGGCGCTGCTGGCCTGGCTCTTCTACCCGCTGTTCAAGGATGCGGTGGTGAGCGCGATCGTCAGCGGACTGATCCTTGCGATCGTCCTGGCGATGGTTGCGCGCAGCGGCGAGAGGCATTTCAGCGAGACGGAATGACCGCCGCCCCCGGCACGCCGGTTCGCCCAGCAGAATGTGGACCGCCTCCGAACGCGTGCCGGGATGGTGTGGGGCTTCACGACAGCTCTGTTCGCGGAGGCCTTTGCGCCTGTTCCAGGCTGGCAAGCATCAACAGGAGCTGGCCGTTGGAGTAGCCGGCGCGGCGGAACAGCGTGATATCCTCGTCCGCCAGTCGCGCGCCACCGATCTGCGCACGCGCGGCGACGCGGCTCAGCACCTCCAGCCGGTCCACCGCCATGTGCCGAACCCGTGGCCCGCCGAACAGTCGGCGCAGCAGCGCTCCCAAGCGGAACAGGCCGCCTCGCGCCTCAATGCCCTCCTGCTGGCCGATGGCGATGCAGAGCCATTCGAGCGGCGTGAAACCGCAGCGGTTGCGATCCTGCGCCGCGCCTTCGGACGCGAGCCCCACCGCCTCGGCATGGTGGTCGGAAGGACCTTCGAAGCGAAGCTGCGGGCTGTGCATCATCAGGCGCCTCCTCCGGCTGCGGCTGCGGGTTTGTGGAGCTTCAGGATCGCGCCTTTCCGCCAGCTGCGAAACCGTACGGTCGGCCAATCGGGGGCATACGGCCGTATGGCTGCGCGCGGCAGCGAGCAGGGGTAGCTTCGGTACCGTACCAAAGCAGCTTTTCAGAGGGGCGCATGCTCGAGCTATCGATCAACGGCGAGGCGCACCGCGCCGAAGTCACGGCGGACGTGCCGCTCCTGTGGGTGCTGCGCGACGTGCTGGGCATGACCGGCACCAAGTTCGGCTGCGGCATCGCCCAGTGCGGCGCGTGCACCGTCCATCTCGATGGCCAGCCCGTCCGCTCATGCCAGCTGCCGGTAGGCCTGGTCGGCGCGCGCAAGATCACGACCGTCGAAGGCGTGGGCGCAACCCCGGCCGGTGCCGCCGTACAGAAGGCATGGCTCGACCTCGACGTGATCCAGTGCGGCTATTGCCAGTCCGGCCAGATCATGTCCGCCGCGGCGCTGATCGCCGCCACCCCAGCCCCCACCGACGCAGACATCGACGCGGCGATGGCGGGGAATATCTGCCGCTGCGGCACCTATGTCCGCATCCGCGAGGGCATCAAGAAGGCCGCGGCGGAGCACCACGCATGAACGCCGCCGCGCCCACCCGCCGCCAGCTGCTGCACGGGATCGCCGCGGGCGGCTTCGTCCTTGCGGTGGGCCTGGCCGGCGGCCAGCTCGCCGTCGCGGGCGACAGCGCGCACGCAGCCGCCTTCGCGCCAGACGCCTTCATCCGCATCGGCACCGATGGCGCGACGACGCTGATCATGCCCCAGGTCGAAATGGGCCAGGGCATCTACACCACGCTCGCCATGCTGATCGCGGAGGAGCTGGACGCCGACCTCGCCACGGTGACGCTGGCCGAGGCGCCGCCCAGCGACGCGCTCTATGGCAACCCGCTCTTCAAGGTCCAGATGACCGGCGGCTCCACCTCGGTGCGCGCCTATTTTGTGCCGATGCGCAAGGCGGGCGCCGCTGCGCGTGCGATGCTGGTGCAGGCCGCGGCTGCGCGCTGGAACGTCGATCCGGCGACCTGCACCACCGAGAGTGGCCAAGTCCACCATGCGGCCAGCAGCCGCTCGATCGGCTATGGCGCGGTCGCCGGTGCCGCAGCCCGTCTGAAGCCGCCCGCCGAGCCGATGCTGAAGGACCCCAAGGCTTTCCGCCTGGTCGGCAAGCCACATCGCCGGCTGGATACCGCGCACAAGGTGGACGGCAGCCTGCAATACGGCATCGACGCGATGCCCGAAGGCGTGAAGTTCGCCACGCTCTGCGCCAGCCCGGTGCTGGGCGGCAAGGTCGCGCATGTCGACGATAGCCAGGCCAAGGCGCTCCCGGGCGTGCGCCAGATCATCGTGCTGGACGATATCGTCGCGGTGGTCGGCGACCATATGTGGGCGGCCAAGCAGGGCCTCGATGCTCTCGCCATCACCTGGAACGACGGCGCCAACGCTGCCGTCTCCACCGAAACGCTGTGGCAAGGCCTGCAGGCCGCCGCTGCCCAGCCGGGGATTGCGGTGACGAAGGGCGCCGTCGTCGATCCGAACGCCGAAGGCGTGGTCTCCGCCTACTACGAGATCCCCGCGCTCGCGCATGCCCCGATGGAGCCGATGAACTGCACCGTGCATGTGAAGCCCGGCGCGTGCGAGCTGTGGGTCGGAACCCAGGTGAGCACCATGGCACAGGGCATCGCTGCCAAGGTGCTTGGCCTGCCCCCCGAAGCGGTGACGCTGAACAACCATCTGATCGGCGGCGGGTTCGGCCGGCGGCTCGAAGTGGACATGGTCGAAAAGGCCGTGCGCGTGGCGCAAAAGGTGGACGGGCCGGTAAAGGTCGTCTGGACCCGCGAGGAAGACATCCAGAAGGCGAGATACCGCTCGATCTACGGCAGCTGGCTGCGCGCGAAGCTCGATCAGGGCAAGCTGGTCGCCTGGGAGCACAAGGTCGTCGGCCCGGCCGTGATCGCGCGTTTCCTGCCGCCCGCCTTTACCGGGGGCATCGATCCGGACGCGATCGACGGTGCGGTGGAAACGCCCTATGCGTTGCCCAACCCGGCGACCCGCTATGTCCGCCACGAGCCCGTCGGCATCGAGACCTGCTTCTGGCGGGGCGTGGGGCCGAACAACAACGTCTTCTCGACCGAATGCTTTGTCGACCTGCTCGCGAACAAGGCGGGCAAGGACCCGCTCGACTATCGGCGCAGCCTCACCGACCCGAAGGGCCGGGCACGCCATGTGCTCGACCTTGCTGCCGAAAAGGCCGGCTGGGGCACGCCGTTGCCGGCGCGCTCGGGGCGCGGCATCTGCCTGCAATTTGCGTTCGGCAGCTATCTCGCGACCATCGCGGAAGTCGCGGTGGCGGACGACGGCACGGTGCGGGTGCAGCGCCTGGTCACCGCGGTCGATTGCGGCGTCACCGTCAACCCGGACGGGGTGGTCGCGCAGATCCAGGGCGGGCATGTGTTCGGCCTGTCGGCCGTGCTCCACCAGCAGATCACGCTGGAAAAGGGCCGCGTGCAGCAGAGCAATTTCCACGACTATCGCGTGCTGCGGATCGACGAGATGCCGCAGATCGAGGTCCATCTGGTCCCCAGCGGCGAGGCGCCGGGCGGCATCGGCGAGCCCGGCACGGTGAGCGTCCAGCCCGCAGTGGCCAACGCGGTCTATGCCGCGACCGGCATGCAGCTGACCCGCATGCCGATCGACCCCAATCTCATCGCACGAAAGGCCTGACATGGCGATCCGCACCCGCACCATCGCCCTGCTGGTGGGCGCTGTCGTGGTGATCGGCGGCGGCGGCATCGCCGGCCGCATGCTGTTCCTCCCCGGCCCGCTCGACTTTGCGGGCGGCACCAGGGTCGCACTGGCCGACTATAAGGCCCCCTCGCCCGTCGGCGTGCCGGCCGAGCTCGCCAATGCCAGCCTGATCGAGAAGGGCCGCTACCTCACCGACGCAGCCGACTGCCGCGCCTGCCACACCGCCAAGGGCGGCACGCCGTTCGCGGGCGGGCGGCCCTTCAAGCTGCCCTTCGGCACGCTCTACACGCCCAACATCACGCCCGACAAAGCCACCGGCATCGGCAACTGGACCGACGCGCAGTTCCTCCGCGCGGTGCACCAGGGCATTTCGGCGGATGGCACGCGGCTCTACCCGGCCTTCCCCTATGCCTCCTATTCGCTGATGCCGGACGGGGACGTGCTGGCGATCAAGGCCTATCTATTCTCGCTCCAGCCGGTGCGGCAGGCCAATCTGCCCAACAGCTTCACCTTCCCCTACAACCAGCGCTGGCTGATGGGGTTCTGGGGCTATTTCTTCAACAAGGACAAGCGCTTCGAGGCGATCGCCGAGCGCAGCCCGGAATGGAATCGCGGCGCCTATCTGGTCGAAGGCCCGGCGCATTGCGGCGAATGCCACACCCCGCGCACGTTGGCGCAGGCGATGAATACCCGCCAGAAGTTCGCTGGCGGCGCGGCCGAGGGCTGGAACGCCTACAACATCACCGGCGACCGCACGACCGGCATCGGTGCTTGGAGCAAGCCCGAGATCGAGGCCTATCTTTCGACCGGCCATGCGAATGGTCGCGGCGTCGCCTCGGGCCCGATGCGCGAGGCGGTCGACCTCAGCTTCTCGAAGCTGACCAAGGGCGACATCGCCGCCATCGCAACCTACCTCCAGACAATCCCGCCGATCCACAGCGCGCGCCTGGGTGCCCCTGCCGCGTTCGCCGCCGCGTCGCACGCACAGGGGCCGACCGACAATCCGATCGGCAAGCGCGTCTTCGAACAGGCCTGCGTCAGTTGCCATGCCTGGAGCGGCAAGGGCGCGCTCGTCGCCGATGCCCAGCTCACCGCCAAGAAGGCGGTCGGCGATCCCACCGCGGCGAACGTGGCGCTGATGGTGCTGCAGGGCACCGTCCCGCAGACCGCCGGCCGCCCCTATATGCCCGGCTTCGCGCACAGCTATAGCGATACCGAGATCGCGGCCGTCGCCAATTACGTGACCGCGCGCTTTGGCACGATGCCGTCGAAGATCGCGCCGAAGGAGGTGGGCAAGCTGCGCGCCGAATAGATCCCGGACCCCATACCCCGGTAGGGGCCCCAGGGATTTTACGAATGGCGATGGCTGCGATATGTTACGGTCCGTTGCTGCACCGCGCCGCTCCGGTTCGCTCCAGCAGGAGAATGGGAATGCTGGCATTGCGAGAAGGCCGCGCCGAACCTGCACTGGCGGAGAGCCAGATCTTCGTCGTCGACGACGATGCGATGGTCCGCGAGGCGCTGGTCGACCTGTTCGGCTCGGTCGGGCTCCAGGCCGAGGCTTTCCCCTCCACGCGTGCCTTTCTCGATGCGCCGCGCCGCGAGGTGCCGAGCTGCCTCGTGCTCGACGTGCGGATGCCCGAGGAGAGCGGCCTCGACCTGCAGCGCCGGATGAACGACCAGGGTCTGCGCGTTCCCATCATCTTCATCACCGGCCATGCCGATGTGCCGATGTCGGTGCGCGCGATGAAGCTGGGTGCGATCAACTTCCTGCCCAAGCCGTTCCGCGACCAGGAACTGCTCGACGCGGTGAGCGAGGCACTGCGACAGGATGCCGAACAGCGCGCCGCGGACGCCGGCACCGCCGAACTCCGCAAGCTTGCCGAGCGGCTGACTCCGCGCGAGCTGGACGTGCTCAAGGCCGTCGATCGCGGCCTGCTCAACAAGCAGATCGCCCATGAGCTGGGCATCGCCGAGATCACCGTGAAGATGCACCGCAGCAGCGCCTTCCGGAAGCTCAAGGCGACCACCGTCGTCGACATGATCCAGAAGGTCCGCGCGCTCAACCTGCGCTGACTGGGGAATCCTCGTCCGCCGCAGCGAGGACGAAGCGGAACCACGCACCGCCCTCGGGGCGATTGCCCGCCTCCAGCCGCCCCCCCATGCCGTCGACGATCGAGCGGCAGATCTGCAGCCCCATGCCGATCCCGCCTGCCTTGGTGGTGAAGAAAGGCTGGAACAGCTTGTCGCGATGCGCCTCGGCAATACCCGGCCCGGTATCCTCCACGCGCACCTCCACGCCCTCTGCGACGGCCTGGACCGACACCAGGATGCGGCGCGCGCCGCCGATGTCGCGCAGCGCATCGGCGGCGTTGCTCACCAGATTGACGAGCACCTGCTGCAGGTTGACGCGGTCCGCCAGCACCGGGGGAGTACCCGCCGCGCATGTCACCTCGAGCGTCGCGCGCACCGCGCGCAACTGCCGATCCAGCAGGTCGCGCAGCTCCGCCGCAAGCGCGCAAAGGTCCACCAGCTCGGCGGGCCGATCGCCGGAGACGATGGTGTCCCGAGCGCGCGTGATGATCGCGGCAATGCGCTGCGCCGCCTGGTTGATCCGCTCCAGCACGCGCGCGGCGAGCTCGGGGTTCGGGGTGCCTCCCTGCAGTGTTCGCAAGCCGGTGCGCGCGTCCATCAGCAGCGAGGCGACCGGCTGGTTGAGCTCGTGCGCGATCGAGGCCGAATAGGCGCCGAGCGCGGCGATGCGGTTGGCCCGCGCCAGCTCGGCCTGGGCGCCGCGGCGCAATTCCTCGATCCGCTCGCGCTCGGTGAGGTCGACCAGGCTCGACAGATGCAGCCCGTCGCCGAGCGCGCTGACGGAGAAATAGACCGGGATGCGCAATCCGCCCTTGCCGATCAGCACGGTATGGCCGTTCAGCGTGGTCTCGCCCGCAAAGATCATTTCGAGCTGCTGGAGCTGCACGTCCGGCCCGTCCTCCGCATTCTCCCCAGGCGGCTTCGCCGCCAGTTCGGCGAGGTCGGCATAGCCCATCAGCCTGGCCAGCGCGGTGTTCACCCGGGTGGTGCGGGCCAGGCCCAGACAATGCGCCAGTTCGTCCGGGTGGTCGGCGAAATAGGCGCGCAGGTCGCGCACGCCGGCACGACGCAGATCCTCCAGGATCGGCAGGGTCGCACCGAAGTCCATCTCGGCGAAGCTGATGCTGCTCAGTTCGAACAGGCTGGAATTGCGCACCTGCTCCTTGGTCAGTGCGGCGGTGCGCTCGGCGACGAGATGCTCCAGCGTCGCGTTCAGCTCGTGCACCTGCTGCTGCATCGTCACCTGGTCATGCACGTCGGTGTTGTTGCCATAATAAGCCAGCACCCGGCCGTCCGCGTCCCGCATCGGCCGAGCGGAGATCAGCATCCAGCGATACTGGCCGTTGGCGTGCCGCAGGCGATAGATGGTGCGGATGTCCGCCCCGGCTTCGAAACACGCCTGGGTATGTGCCAGGAACGCGGCCGCCTCCTCGGGGTGAAGGTCCGGCGTCCAGTCCTGCGTGGCGATCGCTTCGGGAATCGACCGGCCGGTGAGGTCGCCATAGGCGCGGTTGAAGAAGTCGATCCGGCCGTCGGGGGTCGATCGCCACAGGATCTGCGGGACCGAATCGGCGAAATGCTCCATTTCGCGCCGGCTGGTCTCCAGCGCCTCGCGCACCTTCACCAGCCGCTGGTGGTTGACGAGCAACGCGCCGGTGACGCCGATCGCGACACAGGCGAACAGCACCCGCAAGACATTGCCCGTATCCGGCGCGCCGCCATGGACGAGGATCCAGGAGAGCAACGCCAGGGCCATGCAGCCACCGGTTGCCAGCCGGATCTCGCCCTCTCGGCCCTCCACCGAGACCAGCATCGGCACGAGGAGGTACAGGATCGCGATCGACGCATCGATCTCGGTGATCGAGTCTCCCCAGAACACCATCGCCGCCAAGGCGACGGCGGCAGTCCGCAGCGCCGCTCTGGTCCCGTTCGCGGTCATAGGGCTCCTGCTCGTGGTTCGGGCGGTTGCCCAGAGGGACGTTGGCACAGCCATGGCCGCGGCCATCCTATACCGGAGTAGGTGCCCCGCTGCCGCGGCCGGCCATACCTCCGTCTAGGGAGGCGGCTGGAACGCGGACATTTGCTTTGACGCGCAGGAACTCTCCTCCGCATACCCGAGTATGACTTGTGCAGCGGCGGGAAGGATCGAGAGGTGATCGGGTGAATTATCGGCAAGAAGGTCTTGCGCGTGAATGACGCCCCCCTCGTCTCCATTATCGATGACGATGCCGGCGTGCGCGAGGCGTTGGCCGACCTGTTCGAGAGCAGCGGCCTGCGGACGCGCGCCTTTGGCTGCGCCAGCGATTTCCTGCGCGCGGCCGTGGCCGAGAAGTGCCAGTGCATCGTCAGCGACATCCAGATGCCGGGGATGACCGGCATCGAGCTCTCGCGCCAGCTCCGCGCGGAGGCGGTGACCACGCCGATCATCCTGATCTCCGCCTATGCGACGGACTCGGTGCGGCGCAGCGCCGAAGCCATCGGCGTCGCTTGCGTCCTCGCCAAGCCGTTCGATCCGATGGAATTGCTCGGCTGCGTCGAGGCGGTGCTTCCCCCGCATGGAGGGATAGGATCGGCTCACCCCAGGATGCGTTAGCGGATACTTCCGTATACTGATGTCGCCGGGTGCGGTACGGTACATCGAAGAGGTCGGGCGGCATTGCCCCCCTGCCCCCGCCGCCCGACACCCTCCAAATGAAGGCTCGACAGCAGCCCGCCCCCGCGACGCCGCGCGCTTCTGGATCGCCGGCCGCGCCGCCGTTCGCGCTACCCTAAACGCACGTATGCCGGCGCCACGCCATGCGTAGAATGGCGCGATCGCCCGGCGCGCTGTTTATGGCTGCAAGACTTCAGGAGACCGAAGATGCGCGTGAACTATGCCCGCAATGCCGGCCGCCCCTGGGCGGTACGCATCCTGCTCGACAGTCCCCAGCCGCGCAGCCCGCGCCGCGCCCAGGCGATGCCGTTCGACGATCCCCCCGCCCCGCGCGCCGCCGCTCCTACCGGCGTATGATGGCGCCGCGGTCCCCCGCCCCTAAGCTTCGGGGAAACCGGAAGGGACCGACACCATGCACAAGCTCGCCGCAGAAATCATCGACGCCCATGGCGGTCTGGAGCGCTGGAAGCGCCACGACAGCCTCACCGCGCATCTGATCCAGGGCGGCGTGCTCTGGCCGCTCAAGGGCCAGGGCGGCGTGCTCGACGACACCAGCGTCGCCGTCAGCCTGCGCGAGATCCACGCCGGCCACGCGCCGTTCGGCACCCTCGCCACCCGCTCGGACTACCGCCCCGGCCGCGTCGCGCTGCTCGATGCCGATGGCACGGAGATCGCGGCACTCGACCAGCCACGCGACAGCTTCGCCGGCCACATGCTGGAGACGCCCTGGACCCCGCCGCAGCTCGCCTATTTCGCCGGCTGCGCGATGTGGACCTATTTCAACATGCCGTTCCTGCTCGCCTGGGAGGGCGTGGAGACCGAGCAGCTGGCCGACTGGGAGGAAGACGGCAACCATTGGCGCCGCCTGCGGGTAACGCTGCCGCCGAGCATCGTCAGCCACAGCAGCGTGCAGACGCTCTACGTCACCGACGAGGGACTGATCGCCCGCCACGACTATGACGTCGAGATCGCCGGCGGTACGCCCGGCGCCCATTATCTGACCGACTATACCGAAGTCGACGGCATCCGCCTGCCCACCCGCCGCCGCATCTACCCGCGCCAGCCCGACGGCCAGCGCGTGCCCGAACCGCTAGTCGTGTCGATCGACATCGATCACTATGTGTTCGGCTGAGCCGTGTCGGGCGCCGACACGCCGCTGCGCCCCGAGCCGCCGCTGATCGCACGGATCGCGGCGGATGGCGCCGAGGAATGGCCGGCGTCCGACACCCTGCTCTTCGGTCGCGGCGATCGCGGGCCGGACTTCTTCGTCGTGCTGGAAGGCGTGATCGATCGAGCGCGGCGCTTCCGGCGTCGGCAAAGGCGCGGCGGTGGTCTCCGCCATCCACCGCCATCATGCGGGCTGAGCAACCCCATATACCTCGCGCCGCCCTGGTGATAGCAGGGCGGCATCCGCGCTGCGCCCGGTAGCGCGAGGGTCGGGGAACATACGTGCAGCGAGTGCCAGCGCAATTGCTGGATCTATCAAGCGAGAGCATGATCTCCACCGCCGCCGGGGCAGCGATCACCAGCTGGAACCTCGCCGCCACCGCCCTCTATGGCTGGCAGCCCCAGGAGGCGCTGGGCCGCCCCCTGGCCGAGCTGCTCGGCGCCTATCCCGACAGCGCCGCCGAGGAACTGCGGAGCCGCGGCATATGGCAGGGATGCGTCGAGCGCCGCCGCCGCGATGGCACGGCCACCACCGTCCGCGTCCGGCTCGCCAGCTGCACCGGGGCGGACGACGAATGGATGGAAGTCTCCGATCCAGTGGACACGGCCCACCCCGCCGAGGTCGCCCTGGCGGCAAGCGAATATCGCTATCGCAACCTGTTCGGCGCGGTCGCCGCCTCTTTTTGGGAGCTCGATTTCAGCGGTGTCGGCGTGTTGCTGCGCCAGCTGCGCGAGCAGGGCATTACCGATGTCGCCGCGCATCTCCGCGCCAACCCGGCGATCGTCCGGGCCATGATGCGGTCGACGCGGATCGTGGACATCAACGATCGCTCGATCGAGATGTTCGGCCCCGGCACCAAGCGCGACCTGATCACCACGCCGCTCGACCGATATTGGCCCAAGGCGAGCACCGGCGACTTCACCGAAAGCGTGCTCTCCGCGATCGGCGGAAAGCCGCGCCACGTCGCCGAAACCCGCATGCGCGCCCGCGACGGCCGCGAATTTGACGTGCTGTTCACCGTATCCTTCCTGCCCGGGACGGTCGGCACCGGCACGCTGCTGGTCGGCTTCACCGACATCACCGATCGCGTACAGGCCACCCGGCAGCGGGACGAAGCAAGCACGCGACGCAAGATGCTGCTGGACGTGCCTACGCTCGCGCTCTCCGAACTTGCCGCGCCCGATACGCGGGCGATGTTCAGCCGGCTGCGGGCCGAAGGCGTCACCGACATCCGCGCCTATATCGATGCGCATCCCGGTTTCGTCGACCAGCTCGCCGGCAATCTCCGCTTCACCTCGGTCAACGACGCCGCGGTGCGCCTCTATGGCGCGCGCTCGGCCGACGAGCTGATCGGCCGTTCGCTCACCGGGCTGATCCAGCCGGGATGCGAGGTGCTGCGCCGTTCGATCGAAGGCTCGTACGATTGCGAAATGGTGTTCCAGGCCGAAGTCCGCATGTTTCGGCTCGACGGCACGCCGTTCGACACGCTGTTCTGCCGCGTCTCGAACCCCGATCCCGCCAGCGCCGAGGTGCTGGTCGCGCAGATTGACATCAGCGAGCAGGTCAAGGCACGCGTGGAGATCGAGCGGATGCGCCAGCAGGCGTCGCATGCCTCGCGCATCGCGCTGCTCGGCCAGCTCTCGGCTTCGATCGTGCACGAGATCAGCCAGCCGGTCACCGCCATCGCCATGCATGCCGCCGCCGCCGAGCGGCTGGCCCGGGCACCCGAGCCGGCGTTGGAGAAGCTCGGCAAGATCACCGGGCAGATCGGCCAGAACGCGCTGCGGGTGGGCAAGATCATCCAGCGCATCCGCGCGCTCGCCGCCAATCGGGAGATGCCGATGGTGCCGCTGTCGCTCACCGACATTCTCGCCGAGACGCGGCTGCTGCTTCGCCAGGAACTCACCGAACGCGGCGTCCAGGTCACGCTGAGCCGCGATGCGAACGTGCCCGAAGTGTGCGGCGACCGGATCCAGCTGCAGCAACTGCTCGCCAACCTGATGGTCAACGCAATCCAGGCGATGGAGGCCTCCCCGCACGGGAAGCGCCGCATCGACCTGACGCTGCGCACCCGCGACGGCCTTGTGTTGGCCGAAGTGGCCGATAGCGGCCCTGGCCTGTCCGCCGACTTCGTGGCCGCCCCCTTCCAGTCCTTCCGCACCACCAAGCCCGACGGGCTGGGGATCGGCCTGACCATCTGCCGCTCGATCGCCGAGGCGCATAATGGTCGGCTGGAGGTGCGCGACCGCGCCGACGGCCCCGGCGCGATCTTCACGCTGGTGCTGCCGGCCGTGGGTTCGGCGACCTGACTGCACGCCATAGCGCCGTTCATATCGCCGCCGGTCACGCGCCGCACGTCCAGTAGCCGCAGCCGTTCCTCGCGCATCTGGAGCGCTTCCTCGCCTGAGACCCGATCGCGGAACCGAAAAGTGCTGGGCCAGCGAGGCAAGCACCCGCCCAGATTTCAATCGTAACCATCCAGCGTGACAAATGTCACGAGTCCGAAATGAGTGGCGCTGAAGGTCGGCAGCAGGCTCGGGGGGGACTGTACCGTGCGACGCACGGGAAGAACCGGGGATTCCCACCCGCGCATGCTGCGCCGCCAGGCCTCAGCACAGTATCGTCAAGGGAGTAAACGCGCATATGGGTACCGTTATTTCGGTGGGGGCCGGTTCGATCGGGACCGAATTTCCCGATGGCTCGAAGGGGCCGACCAACAACGCTGGCGATCCGGTAAAGCCGCGTCTGACCGACGACTATGTCGGCGCACCGCCCAGCAACTCGATCTTCACCACGCTGGCCTATGCCCAGTACGGCAATTTCTCGAGCGTGATGCAGGCGGATCCGTTCGGCTTCCAGACCCAGGCGCATGGCCTGAACATCGGCTATTCGGATACGCCGCGCGTCTCTGAAACCGGCTATAACTACGACTTCCATGCCGACATCACGCTCGGTCTGGTCGGCATGAACGCCAGCGGCACCAAGCTTGCCGCCGCATCCGACTGGACGGCGACCGCCGACTGGGACGGCCAGATGCGCGCGACGATGGGCGAAGGCCTGCCGTTCGTCTATGTCACGCGCTCGAGCAGCGCCGATGTCGAGATCGACTTCAGCCAGCAGACCGGCCCGACCCGCGACGTTCCCAACAATCCGCTGAGCTACACCGCCACCGGCCTGAACGGCAGCTTCAACGGCGGCGCGCTCGCGTTCAATTTCCCGGTCGATGCCGGATCGCACGTCGCCGACGGCATCCAGTTCCGCCTTTCCTATGATTTCGACGGCGACGGCAAGGTCGACCGCGTCGAGACCTATGACTGGTTCGGCACCGACGCCGGTGTCGGCGATCAGGATTATAGCGGCGCCAAGCTGCTCAGCGCTACCGGCGCGATGAAGGACATGCACAATGGCTCGGTGAAGGTCGAGCTGTGGCGCGCCAATGGCGACGGCGATGTCTCGGTCCGCACCAACGACGTGGCGAGCTATGTGAAGCTGCCCTTCAGCAACCTGACCGACGCGACCGGCAAGGCAATCGACGGCGGCGTGCTGTACCTGCAGGGCGGTGCCAAGGCGGGCAGCGACCCGTCGGGCCTCACTGCGGCGCCGGCAGGCGCGCCGAGCTACGACACCACCCATATCCAGCCGGGCCTGAGCGTGCCGGGCTATGAGGGTCCGGGCCGCGTCTGGTACGCGCAGGACGGCGTCGTCGGCGTGACGATCAACGGCAAGAACTACGGCATCTTCGGCCCGAGCGGCGCGACCTGGAAGTTCACCGACAAGGGCCTGACCTCGAACCTCGACGGCAAGGACTATTATTCGGTCGCGGTGCTGCCGGATGCATCGGTCAGCACGCTGATGGACTTCCGCGCGCACGCCTATGCCTTCGTGACCGACACCAAGTCGTCGTTCACCGTCGACCAGACCACCGGCAAGCTCACCACCACCTTCACTGCGACCACGCAGATGATGGAGCAGGACCCCGGCCTGTCCGAAAACCCGATGATGGCGCTGTACCGGCACCAATACATCAACTCGGACGCGCCGCTGAGCAACATCAGCTACGCCTCGCCGCGCGGCGAAATCAAGGTGCTGAAGGACGGCAACACGTTCACCACGACGATGAACGTCCAGCCGATCCTCCCCATCCTGCCCTTCGTCGGCACCGCCGAACAGCGGCAGCAGATCGTCGACATGCTGCACGGCGAGCTCAAGGCGTTCCTCACCGCGCAGGGCAACCCGCTGGAGGGCGACACCTATTGGGGCTCGCGCCAGAACGCCAAGTTCGGCGATCTGGCGATGCTCGCCCAGATGGTCGGCTATGGCCAGGCCAAGGACGTGTTCGTCGGCGCGATCGAGAAGCAGCTGGAGCGCTGGTTCACTGCCGATGACGGCGACAAGTTCCAGTTCGTCTACGACAAGGAATGGGCGACGCTGATCGGCTATCCGGCTTCGTACGATTCCGACGACAAGCTCAACGACCATCATTTCCACTATGGCTATCTGATCAACGCCGCCGCGACGATCGCCCAGCTCGACCCGCAATGGGCGCAGCAGAGCAAGTGGGGCGCGATGGTCAACGAGCTGATCAAGGACGCGGCGAACGACGATCGCAACGACCTGACTTATGGCTTCCTGCGCAACTTCGATCCCTATGCCGGTCACAGCTGGGCATCGGGCACCGGCAACGGGCAGAACCAGGAATCGGCCTCGGAAGCGCTGGAATTCGCGAGCGCCGTCGCCCGCTGGGGTGCGGTGACCGGCCAGCAGAACCTGGCCGATCTCGGCACCTATCTCCACACCACCGAGGCGACCGCCTTCCAGCAATATTGGCAGGACGTCGACAACGCCGTGTTCCCGGACGGCGTGGATCGCTCGATCATGGGCATCGTCGGTGCCGACGGCGCAGCCTTCACCAACTTCTTCGACGGCGATCCCGCCCACATCATCGGCATCCAGTACACGCCGATCAACGCCGGCTCGCTGTTCATGGCGGGTTATCCGAAGGAACTGCTCGAAGAAATCGCCGAGATGCACGCGCTCCAGAAGGACGGGCGTGCGAGCGAGTGGATGAACGGGTCGCAGATGGCGCTCGCTCTTGCCGATCCCGAAGCCGCCCTCGCCGACTATCTCGCCAACCCGCAATACCAGAGCGGCGCGGGCGAGGAATCGCGCGTCTACACGCTGCAGTGGATCGAGACGCTGGTGCAGCTGGGCACCCCGGACCTGTCGATCACCTCGAACAGCAGCTTCGCGGTGGCCTTCAACAAGAAGGGCGTGAAGAGCTACACCGCCTTCAACCCGGGCGACAAGGCGACCACGGTGGTCTTCTCCGACGGCACCAGGCTCACCGTCGGCCCAGGCGACATGGTGACCAAGACTGCCGACGGCGAACTCCACACCGTCGACTTCCAGAACCAGGACCTGCCGCAGCGCCCCGACGGCGTGCCGCTCGACCTGCCGACCGATCCGCCCGAATTCGCGCTCACCACGGTGGCGATCAACGGCGATCTCAAGCTCTCGGTCGAGGCCAATACCGGCACCGCCTGGATCACGATCGGCAACGCCCAGCCACGCGCGCTGCTGAACGGCGACAAGCGCCAGTCGCTGACGCTCGACGATCACACCAAGCTGGCCGGCATCGGCCGTGACACGGACGGGTCGCTGATGCTGCTGGCGTCGGTCAATGGCGGCGAGCCCTATTATCCGTTCAAGCTCGATGCCTCGCTGCACATCGGCGGCGGCGGCGCGGCGCTGTACAAGAACCAGTGGCAGACACTGGAGCCGATGTACGGCACCGACATCAACGGCGACGGCATCGTCGTGCGCGGCGCGCTGCAGACCGTGGCGCAGAATGGCAGCCTGAAGCTGATCCTCGATACGGGCAGCGGCCTCGCTTATGTGCAGGACGGGGACGGCCGCATGTCGGCCATCTTCCGCGACGCCGACGGCAAGGCGACCGCGCTTGCCCGCAACGGCTGGAGCCTGTCGGCGATCGGCCGCGACCAGGACGGCAACATCCGCGTGCTCGATGCGATGTCGGGCGCCGGCACCAGCTATGGGTGGAAGCTGGATGCCAAGGGCAACTGGATCGGCGAGACGGTCTACACGCCTCGCAACTTCCAGGACGGCGAGGCACTGTTCCAGAAGGACCTGAACGGCGACGGAGTGATCCCGGCACCGCAGGCCCAGCTGGTAGCCAGGAATGGCGAGCTGCGTCTGCTCGTCGATCCGGCGACCGGCAATGCGCTGATCCAGCTGGAAGACGGCACCCGCTTCCCCATCACCCGCGGCGGACCCGACGAAGCAGTGAAGCTCGATCGCGGCTCCAGGCTGTTCGCCGTCGGTCGCGACGACCAGGGCCGGCTGCGCGTGCTCGACGGCAACGCCAACGACATGGGGCCGAACTCGCAGCATTGGGCCTGGATCCTCGACAAGACCGCGCACTGGGTCGGCGAGGACGTGTTCGCCGGCACCGATCTGCCCAAGGCGGAGACGATCTTCGGCTCCGATCTCAACGGCGACGGGGTGATCGGCACCTCGGCGCTCCGCCCGGTGGACCAGCATGGCGGCGCGACGCTGTTCGTCGACCAGGCCACCGGCAAGGCGTCCTTCTCGATCAACGGATCCGATCCGCTCCAGATCACGCGCGACGGTTCCAACTGGGGCGATGTGCTGCAGCAGCGCGGCGACTGGGGCCTGGCGGCGATCGCGATCGACGACCAGGGCCGTACCCGCGTGCTCGACACCAGCCCGTTCTCGGACATGCGCTATGCCTGGATCCTCGATGCCAATGGACATTGGTACGGCGAGGAGAGCTTCGACAAGAACAGCGTCGGCGCCGCCGAAAAGCTGTTCTCGGTCGATCTCAACGGCGACGGGGTGATCGGCAGCGCCGCGAAGACGGCAGCCGGGGGCGCCAGCGGCGCATCGTCTTTCTCGGCCGCATCGATGTTCCGTTAATCCCTGGACCCCAACTACCGGCGTCGCGTGGCGGTTCGTCCCCCACGCGGCGCCCCTTTTCCATTTGTAAGGAACGCATTTCTTGCGCCCATCTCATCGGGCTCGCGCCGCCTCGCTGCGCGGGGGATGCACGATCGCGCTCGCCTGTGCCGGCGCGCTGCTCCCCACCCACGCGATTGCCCAGACGGTTGCCCCCATCGACGCGGATCGCCCGCAGTCGGTGCGGACGCTCGCCGCAGCGATCGCCCTCGCCTATCGCAACAACCCCACGCTACAGGCGACCCGCTACGACCTGCGCGGCGTCGACGAACGGATCGCCCAGGCCAAGGCCGAGCTGCGGCTGCGCGCCGATGCTCAGGTGACCGCCGGCTATCAGTGGAACATCGAGGGCCGGGTCTCCCGCCGCGAAAACCTGTTCGGCACGCCCTACAGCGCCCAGTCGCAGAGCCAGCTCGGCCTCAGCGTGCAGCAACCGCTCTATACCGGCGGGCATGCCACCGCGACGCGGCGCTCGGCCGAGGCCACGGTGAGCGCCGGCGAGCAGCGGCTGCGCGCCACCGAAGGCGATCTGCTGCTGTCGGTGGTCTCCAGCTATATGGACATCTACCGCTTCGGTGCCGAGCGCGAGGTGCGCGCCGCCAGCGTGCAGGAACTGCACAAGCTGCTCGACGAGATCGAGGCGCGCCAGGTCGCCGGCGAGCTGACCCGCAGCGACATCGCCCAGGCGCGCGGCCAGGTCGCCCAGGCCGAGGCGCAGCTGCTCCAGGCGGAACAGTCGCTGCGCACTGCCCAGGCCGATTTCCTCTCGGTGGTCGGCGCCGGGCTGGAGACCGCGCCGGTGCCGCCGGCCCTGCCCGGGCTGCCCGCCGATCCCGACCGCGCCTTCTTCCTCGCCGCGCAGCGCAGCCCGGAGCTCGCCTATGCGCGCAACACCGCCCAGGCCTCGCTCCACGACGTCGAGGCGGCGCGCGCCACCGGCCGCCCCACCCTCGCCGTGCGCGGCTCGGCCCGGCTCAGCGGCCGGGCCAAGCTCCCCTATCGCCTGCCCGATCAGGACCAGGCCTATTCGGGCAGCGTCGTGCTCTCGGTGCCGCTGCTCGGCGGCGGGCTGCGCGCCTCCCAGGTGCGCGAGGCGACCGCCCGCGCCCAGGCCGACCGGCTCCGCATCGAAGCCGCCGAGCGCGAACTGGCGCGGGTGGTGACCGATGCCTGGAACGACATCGCCACCGCCGACCGGATCGGCACGATCAGCGCCCAGCGCCGCCAGGCGGCAGGCACCCAGCTGGAAGGCATGCTGGCCGAATATCGGCTGGGCCTGCGCTCGACCTTCGACCTGCTCTATGCCCAGCAGACGCTGCGCGACGCCGAGGTCGCGGTGCTCGATGCCGAGCGCGACCGCTACGTGAGCCGCGCGACATTGCTCCGCCGGATCGGCACGCTCGAGGCCGACGACCTTACCAGCGGCGTGCCGCTCCACGACCCGCAGCCGGCGCGGGCCGCAGCCCGCGAAGCCAATCGGCTGCCGCTCGACGACACGGTCGGCGCGCTCGACGCGATCCTGGTGCCCGCCGCGCGGGTCCACGCGCCCACTCGACCGGCGCACGCCGTTGCGCCCGTGCTCAAGCCGGATGCGGCGGTGATCGCCCCGCAGCCCATCACCCCCAGCCTTCGAAAGCCCAACCCGTGAGCGACGCCTCGAACCGGACCGAGAGCGGCCCCATCATGCTCGCCCAGCTGCTGGGCATGCACCGCATCGCCGCCGACCCCGCCCAGCTGCGACATGCGATCGGCCACCAGGCGCCGCTCGACGCCACCGACATGCTGCGCCTGATTCGCCGACAGGAGGGCACCAAGGCGCGCAGCCGCACGGCGAGCTGGGACCAGCTCGCCCGCCTGCCGCTGCCGGTGCTCGCCAATGGCCCCGACGGCTGGTTCCTGCTCGGCCGGGTCGCGGGCGACGAGGCACTGATCCAGCGCCCCGGCGAAGGGATCGTGAAGGTCCATCGCGGGGAGATGGCGCAGTTCTGGTCGGGCGAGCTGGTGCTGGTCACCACCCGCGAGGCAGTGGGCGCCACCGCCCGCGCGTTCGACTTCAGCTGGTTCGTCCCCCAGGCCGCCAAGTATCGCAAGCTGATCGGCGAGGTGTTGCTGATCACGCTGGTGCTGAACCTGCTGGGGCTCGCCGCGCCTTTGTTCTTCCAGAACATCGTCGACAAGGTGCTGGTCCACAACACGCTCTCGACGCTGACCGTGCTGGCGATCGGGTTCGTAGCGGTGTCGGTGTGGGAGACGCTGTTCGGCTGGCTGCGCACCCGGCTCTATTCGGAGACCAGCCAGAAGATCGACGTCGAGCTCGGCGCCAAGCTGTTCTGGCACCTGCTGCGGCTGCCGCTCGGCTATTTCGAGGCGCGGCGGGTGGGCGACACCGCGATGCGCGTGCGCCAGCTCGAATCGGTGCGCGAGTTCCTCACCAACGCCTCGCTCTCGGTGCTGGTCGATCCGCTGTTCACCATCGTGTTCCTGGTGGCGATGTTCATCTATTCGCCGTCGCTCTCGATCGTCGCGGTGCTGACCATCCCGGCCTATTTCGCGGTCGCGATCCTGGTCACCGGTCCCTTGCGGGCGCGGGTGAACGACAAGTTCGAGCGCGGCTCGGCGAACAACGCGCTGCTGATCGAGAGCATCGGCGGCATCCAGACGATCAAGGCCGCGGCGGTCGAGCCGCAATGGCAGGACCGCTGGGAGCGCCAGCTGGCCGGCTATTCGCACGCTAGCCAGCGGGTGATCGATCTGGGCAATACCGGCAGCCAGGCGATCCAGCTGATCTCCAAGCTGAGCATGGCCGGCATCCTCTATTTCGGCGCCAAGCAGGTCATCGCGCACGAGCTCACCGTCGGCGGGCTGGTCGCGTTCAACATGTTCGCGCAGCGCCTGTCCGGGCCGGTGATCCGGATGGCGCAGCTGTGGCAGGATTTCCAGCAGGTGCGCATCTCGGTCGCGCGGCTGGGCGACGTGCTCAACCAGCCGACCGAGCCGGGCGCGGGCAGCCAGGTGGCGCTGCCGGCGCTGCGCGGCGAGGTGCGGTTCGAGAATGTGAAGTTCCGCTACGGGCTGGAAGGGCCCTGGACGCTGGAGGATATCGACCTCACCGTCCTCTCCGGCCAGTCGCTCGGCATCGTCGGCTCGTCGGGATCGGGCAAGTCGACGCTCACCAAGCTGCTCCAGCGGCTGTACGTACCCGCCGGCGGGCGGGTGCTGATCGACGGTGTCGACATCGCCCAGATCGATCCGGCCTGGCTGCGCCGCCAGATCGGCGTGGTGCTGCAGGAAAATTTGCTGTTCAGCCGCAGCGTGCGCGAGAACATCGCGCTGGCCAACCCGGCGCTGCCGCTGGAAAAGGTGATTGCTGCGGCCGAGCTGGCCGGCGCGCACGAGTTCATCACCCGACTGCCCCAGGGCTATGACACGATGATCGAGGAGCGCGGCACCAACCTTTCCGGCGGCCAGCGCCAGCGGCTCGCCATCGCCCGTGCGCTGGTCACCGATCCGCGCATCCTGATCTTCGACGAAGCGACCTCCGCGCTCGACGCCGAAAGCGAGGAAATCATCCAGACCAACCTCAAGGCGATGGCGGAGGGCCGCACGGTGCTGATCATCGCACACCGCCTGTCGGCGATCCGCCAGTGCGACACCATCATCACGCTCGAGCGCGGCCACATCGTCGAGCGCGGCAGCCACCACGAACTGCTCGCGCTCGACGGCCGCTATGCCGACCTCCACCGCCGCCAGGCAGGCGTGACCCAGGGATTCGCGGCATGAACGCGCTCCGCCATTATGCCCATCTCTGGATGGACGCCGTCCGCACCGAAAAGGCCCGGACGCAAGGCCGGCTCGTCAGCCACGAGCCCGACTTCCTGCCCGCCGCGCTGGAGGTGATCGAGAAGCCGGTCTCCCCCACCGGCCGGGTGACCGCCTGGCTGCTGCTGCTCTGCTTTCTCCTCACGCTGCTCTGGATGACCTTCGGCAAGGTCGACGTGGTTGCCTCGGCGGAGGGCAGCATCGTGCCCGCGGACAGCGTCAAGCTGGTCCAGGCCTCGGAGACCGGCGTGGTCCGCCACATCTTCGTCCATGAGGGCGATGTGGTGCAGAAGGGCCAGCCGCTGCTCGATCTCGACCCCACCGTCTCCGGCGCCGAGGAACGCCAGGCCGAGCAGGCGCTGGCGACCGCCCAGCTCGATGTCGCGCGCGCCCAGGCCATTGCCGATGCGCTGCGCGGCGGCCCCTTGCGCTTCGCAGCACCCGCAGGCACCCCGCCCGAGGTGGTGGAGACGCAGCGCCGCCTGATCGCCGCGCAGCTCGCGCAGATCGAGGCGGCAGTGCATGGCTATGGCGCCGCGCGCGCCTCGGCGATGGCCGATGCTCGGGCGGCGGCCGAGCAGGTCCGCAAATATCACGCGACCGCCCCGGTACTCGATGCCGAGATCGACGCGATGAACGGCCTCGCCGCGAAGGGCTATGCCCCCGGGCTGCGGCTGATGGAGCTGGAGCGCCAGCGCCACTCCGAAGGCGGCGAGCGCAAGGTGGCCGAGGCGCAGCAGGCGCGCGCACTGTCTGAGGCGCGCAAGTTCGGCGACCAGGGCGTCCAGACCCGCGCCGAGGCGCAGCAGCGCGCGCTGGCCGAGCTCGCCAAGGCGCAGGGCGACGCCGTGCTGCGTGCCGAGGAGCTGCGCAAGGCGCGCGAAAAGTCGCGGCTGCAGCGGCTCTACGCGCCGGTGGCGGGCACGGTGCAGCAGCTCGCGGTTCACACGATCGGCGGCGTGGTCGAACCGGCCAAGCCGCTGATGATCGTGGTGCCCAATGGCGGGCTGACCGTCGAGGCCAAGGTGCTCAACCGCGACGCGGGCTTCGTGCGCCCGGGCCAGCCGGTGGCGGTGAAGCTCCAGGCCTTCCCCTTCACCACCTATGGCACCATCCCCGGCCGGATCCTGACGATCAGCCGCGACGCGGTGCCGGACAAGGATATCGGCCCCTATTTCCTCGCCCGCATCGCGCTGGAAAAGGCGAGCATCGATACCGAGAAGGGCAAGGTCGCGCTCGGCTCGGGCCTCGCCACCACCAACGACATCTCGATCGGCCGCCGCTCGATCCTGGCCTATCTGGTCCAGCCGATCGAACAGATCCGCCGCGAGGCCGCGCGCGAGCAGTGACCTCCGGCGTGGCCGGGGGGAGCCCCCGGCCACGCCCGCACGTCACTCGACGGTTACGGACTTGGCCAGGTTGCGCGGCTGGTCGACGTCGGTGCCCTTGGCGACGGCGACGTGATAGGCGAGCAACTGCACCGGCACCGCATAGACCAGCGGCGCGATCAGCGGGTGGACCTTGGGCATGGTGATGGTGGCGATGCAGCCATCGCCCGCCGCCTGGATGCCGTCATAGTCCGAGATCAGCACCACCTTGCCGCCGCGCGCCTGCACTTCCTGCATGTTGCTGACGGTCTTGTCGAACAAGGGGCCCGAGGGGGCGATGACGATCACCGGCACGGCATCGTCGATCAGCGCGATCGGCCCGTGCTTCATCTCGCCGGCGGCATAGCCCTCGGCGTGGATGTAGCTGATTTCCTTCAGCTTCAGCGCGCCTTCCAACGCCAGCGGGTAATCGGTGCCGCGGCCGAGATACAGCACGTCGCGCGCCGCCGCGATCACCCCCGCCATCGCCTGGATCGACTCGTCATAGGCGAGCGCCGCGTTGAGCGAGGACGGCGCCTCCGCCAGGTGACGGACGATGCGGCGCTCCTCGGCTTCGTCGAGCTTGCCCTTGGCGCGTGCGAGATTGGCCGCCAGCGCCGCGAGCACCGCCAGCTGGCAGGTGAACGCCTTGGTCGAGGCGACGCCGATCTCCGGGCCGGCATGGGTGGGCAGCAGCAGGTCCGCCTCGCGCGCCATCGAACTGGTCGGCACGTTGACGACGGCGGCGATCTTCTGCCCCTCGCTGCGCGCGTGGCGGAGCGCGGCCAGCGTGTCCGCGGTCTCGCCCGACTGGCTGATCACGATCATCAGCCCGCCCTCTTCCATCACCGGCGCGCGGTAGCGGAATTCGGAGGCGACATCGATGTCGACCGGCACGCGGGCGAACTGCTCGAACCAGTATTTCGCCACCATGCCGGCATAGTAGCTGGTGCCGCAGGCGACGATGGTGACGCGCTTGATCGCCGAGAGATCGAAGTCCGGAATCGGCAGCGTGATCTTCTCCTCCATGCGCTGGAGGTAGGAGCGCAGCGTCTGCGCCACGACGATCGGCTGCTCGTAAATCTCCTTCAGCATGTAATGCCGATGGTTGCCCTTGGAGATCAGCTCGCCGGTGACGCCCGAGATGGTGATCGGCCGCTCGACGGGATTGTTGTCCTTGTCGAAGATTTCGGCCCCATCCTTGGTGATGACGACCCAGTCGCCCTCTTCCAGATAGGCGATGCGCTGGGTGAGCGGCGCCAGCGCCAGCGCGTCGGAGCCGAGATAGGTCTCGCCCTCGCCATAGCCGACGACCAGCGGCGAGCCGAGCCGCGCGCCGATCAGCAGGTCCGGATGCTCGCGGAACAGGATGGCGAGCGCGAAGGCGCCGTGGAGGCGCGGCAGCACCTCGCGCACCGCATCCGCCGGGGCCATGCCGGCCTCCACCTTCTCGCTCACCAGATGCGCGACGACCTCGGTATCGGTCTCGCTGGTGAAAATGCGGCCGCGCGCGATCAGCTCCTCGCGCAGCGTCTTGAAGTTCTCGATGATGCCGTTGTGGACCAGCGCGACTTCGCCGGTGGCGTGCGGGTGCGCGTTATTGGTCGTCGGGCCGCCATGCGTCGCCCAACGCGTGTGCGCGATGCCGGTGGTGCCGGGCAGCGGGTGGGCGGCGAGTTCCTTGCCCAGGTTCACCAACTTGCCCGAGGCGCGGCGGCGCTCGATCTTGCCGTCTACGTCCGTCGCGATGCCGGCCGAATCATAGCCGCGATATTCCAGGCGCTTGAGCCCTTCGAACAGACGCTCTGCGACGTCTTCCCTGCCAACGATTCCAACGATTCCGCACATGGCATCCGTCCTCCTGCCCCTGCCCTAGCGCGGGCCGGCGGCCGCGCCTAGACGCGCTATCGTTGCGACAAGCTGAACGATGCATGCGCCCAAATATGTCGCGCGACGTTTAGGGTCGCGTCCTGCCCGGCAGCTTGCCTGTGCCATCGAGAAGAGGTTGTTTGATGTTCCGTCCGAAGATCGCGCTGTTCGCGCTGTTGCTGCCCCTGGGCGCTTGCGGCGGCTCCGATCGCACGGACCCTGTCTCGAACGCCACGACGATGGGCAACCAGGCGACGACGCGTGCGGATCGGGTCACCCGCCCGGTGCCCGCGCCCAGCGCCTCCGCCACCTTGGCAGCCCTCACGCGCCGCAGCTGCGCGGACGAGATGGGCAAGGCGGCAGCGGCGCAGCGGGTGAAGCTCTGCATCAACGTATCCCCTGCGACGCATCCGCCCTGCAATGCCGCCAATAGCTGTGCGATGATCGAGGACGAGATCGCCCGCAGCTGCGCCCTGCTCGACGGCGACGGCGAGCCGGTGCAGGGCTGCACCGTGGATCCCAGGAGCAGCCAGGCCGCCGCCGACGTGGTCCGCCGCTATTACGCCGCAATCGACGCCCGCGACTTCGGCACCGCCTGGAGGCAGTGGGGCGATGACGGCCGGCTGGGCCAGACCTTCGCCGCCTTCGAGAAGGGGTTCGCGCACACCCGCGCGACCAAGGTGACGATCGGCACGCTCGGCACAAGCGAGGGCGGCGCCGGCTCCATCTACCAGACCGTGCCGGTGACCGTGGAAGCGACGCTCGACGACGGCAGCGCGCAACGCATCGCGGGCAGCTATGTCGTGCGCCGTATCAACGACGTCGACGGCGCCTCCCCGTCGCAGCTGCGCTGGCACCTCGACTCCGCGACGCTGCGCCCTGCCCCCGCCAAGTGAGGACGGGCGCGCAAGGCCTTAGTGCGGGAAGTTGGTGTCGATGAAGATCCGGGTGAACTCGCGCGGATCGGGCTCATGGCCCTGCGCCTCGACGAACTTCTGCCGGCCGTTCTGCCACACCTCGAGGATGGCGCCCTGCATGCCGTCCTGGAACCCCAATTTGTCCTCGACGATGCCGCGCCACGGGCCTTCGGCTTCGAACGCCTCGTGGAGCTTGGGCTCCATCGTGGTCAGTTCGGCATCGGTCTTGGGGTCGAGATGGCCGATCGCGTCGAGCACATAGCAGTCGAGCAGCTTGAGAAACGGCTTGCCGGTGTAGCGATCGGTCATTTTGCGGCCTTTCGTGCCTTCATGGTTGCACGGAAGATCGTGGCCCACCCCTGCTTCTTCAATGTTTCCGGGCGCGTGACGGCCAGCGCATCGGCCTCCACGTCGCGGGTGATGACCGATCCGGCGCCGATGATCGCGCCGTCGCCGATCGTCACCGGCGCCACCAGCGCGCTGTTCGATCCAATGAACGCGCCTTCGCCGATCACCGTCTTCTGCTTGAGGAAACCGTTGTAATTGCACGTGATCGTGCCCGCGCCGATGTTCGCCCCGGCGCCAACGCTGGCATCGCCCAGATAGGTGAGGTGGTTGGCCTTGGCGCCCTTGCCGAGCACCGCGTTCTTGAGCTCGACGAAATTGCCGACATGGGAGTCCGCCTCCAGCACCGCGCCGGGGCGCAGCCGGGCATAAGGGCCGACGGTCGCGCCGCTGGCGATGGTCGCGCCCTCGATATGGCTGAACGCGCGCAACACCACGCCGTCCGCCACGGTGACGCCGGGGCCGAACACCACGTTCGGCTCGATCGTGACGTCGCGGCCGATCTGCGTGTCGTGCGCGAACCACACCGTCTCCGGGGCGATTAGCGTCGCGCCCTCGACCATCGCGCGGGCGCGACGGGCCTGCTGCCACTCGGCCTCCAGCGCCGCCAGCTCACCGCGGCTGTTGACGCCGGCGACTTCGGTGGCGCCGGTCTCGATCACCGCCGCGACCCGGCCGTCGCCATTCGCCAGTTCGACGATGTCGGTCAGGTAATATTCGCCCGCTGCATTCTGGTTGGTCAGGCGATCGAGCAGCGCGAACAGATCGGCGCCGCGCACCGCCATCAGACCCGAATTGCACAGGGTGACGGCGCGCTCCTCGGGGCTCGCATCCTTGTACTCGACGATCTTCGAGAGGCGGTCGCCGCCCTCGACGATCAGCCGGCCATAGGCGCCGGGCTCCGCCGTACGGAAGCCGAGGACGACCACGGCCGGATCGTCTTGCCCGTGCAGGCGATCCACCATCCGCCGCATCGTCGCGGTGGTGACCAGCGGCACGTCGCCATAAAGAATCAGCACGTCGCCTTCGAAGCCCGCCAGCGCGTCCTTGGCCTGGAGCACGGCATGGCCGGTACCGAGTTGCTCGGCCTGATGCGCGGTCTCCGCCCCCAGCGGCGTCACCGCGGCCTCGACCTGCTCGCGCCCGGCGCCGACCACCACCACCTCGCGCGCGGCGCCGAGCGCCTTCACGCTGTCAATCAGGTGGAGCAGCATCGGCCGCCCGGCGATCGGATGGAGCACCTTGTGCGTATCGGATTTCATCCGCGTGCCCTTGCCGGCGGCGAGGATGATCGCGGCGATGGGTGCAGTCACGTGTCCGGTCTCCGTAAAGCTGGCCGCAACCCCTGCCACGGTGCCGATGGCATTTCCAGCGCGATGCTGCCATGCGACGGCCCATGCCCAACCCCTTCAAGACCATCGGCTTCGATCTCGACGGCACGCTGCTCGATACCAGCGGCGATCTCGCCGCGACGCTCAACCGCGTGCTGGCGGAGGACGGCCGTCCCGCACTGCCGCTCGATCGCATCCTCGCGATGGTCGGCCGCGGGGTGCACAAGCTGCTGGAGCAGGCGGTGGCGGCGACCGGCGGCGGCGATGCGGCGGTTGTGGCGCGGCTCTACCCCCGCTTCGTCGAGACCTATGCCGCGCACACTGCCGAGCATAGCCGCCCCTATCCGGGCGTGCTGGACGCGCTCGATGCGCTGGCCGCGCAGGGCCTCACGCTGGCGGTGGTGACCAACAAGCTCGAGGCCCTCACCCTGCCGCTGCTCGAGGCGACCGGCCTGCTCCCCCGCTTCGCCACGGTGATCGGCGGCGACACGCTCGGCCCCGGCACCGCCAAGCCGTCGCCCGCGCCGATCCTGGAGATGCTCCGCCGCTGCGGCGGGCCGGCCGCGTTCGTCGGCGATTCGATCTATGACGTGCAGGCAGCGCAGGCGGCGGGCCTGCCCGTGATCGCCTGCAGCTTCGGCTTCTCGCAAGTGCCGGTGACCACGCTGGGCGCCGACGCCGTGATCGATTCCTTCGCCGAACTGCTCCCCGCACTGGCGGCGCTCCGCCCAATCAGCGTTTGACAGCGCGAGGCCCCACGGCGAAACACAAGCTGTCGGAAAGGGAGAGAATCCGGGAAACCGGATCGCCGAAGGAGCAACCGCCCCGGAAACTCTCAGGCAAAAGGACCTTCCGGCCACCACATTCTGGAGAGTGGCGCCCCGCGCGCCCGCCGACGGGATAGCGATCTCAGGCAAACGGACAGAAGGGGCCCGCAACCGAGTGTTTCAGGAGACGGGTTCCGTGGCGACCAAAGGCGTCGGTCCGAATGCAGGGCCGATCAGCATCACCGACGTGTTCACCATCGGCATCGGGCCGTCGAGCTCGCATACCGTGGGACCGATGCGCGCCGCGCGCGACTTCGCGGCCTGGGTGGTGGCGGACGGCCGCGCCGTCACCAAGCTGTGCTGCGAGCTGTTCGGATCGCTGGCGCTGACCGGCCGGGGCCATGCCACCGATCGCGCGGTGGTGCTGGGGCTGGCGGGCGAGCGACCCGACGGCGTCGATCCCGATGCGGTGGAGCCGATGCTGGCGCAGATCGCCGCCGAGCGCCGCATCCTGCTGAACGGCACCGCCTCGGTCGGCTTCGATCCCGAGGCCGACCTCAAGTTTCGCAAGCGCCAGTTCCTCCCCGGTCACCCCAACGGCATGAAGCTGCGCGCCACGCTGGTCGACGGGGCGGTGCTGGAGCGGACCTATTATTCGGTCGGCGGCGGCGCGATCCGGCGCGAGGGCGAGGAAGCCGCGGCAGGCCTCTCCGCCGGCACCAACCATCCCTTCGCCAGCGCGCGCGAGATGCTGGAGCGCTGCGACGAACTCGGGCTCGATATCGCCGGGCTGATGCTCGCCAACGAGCGCGGTTGGCGGGGCGATGCCGAGACGCTCGCCTTTGTCGACGGCATCCACGATGCGATGAACGCCTGCATGGATCGCGGCATGGCGCAGGACGGCATCCTGCCCGGCGGCCTGGAGGTCCCCCGCCGCGCGCGCAAGCTCCACCAGAAACTGATCGCGCGCGGTCCCCGGGTCGAGCCCGCCTCGGTGCTCGAATGGGTGAGCCTCTGGGCACTGGCGGTGAACGAGGAGAATGCCGCCGGCGGCCGCGTCGTCACCGCCCCTACCAACGGCGCGGCGGGCGTGATCCCGGCGGTGCTGCGCTATTACGAGTGCTTCGTCGGCAACGCGACGAGGGACGGCGCCCGCCGCCTGCTGCTCACCGCCGCCGCGATTGGCATTCTCTACAAGCGCCAGGCCTCGATCTCGGCGGCCGAGATGGGCTGCCAGGGCGAAGTGGGCGTCGCCTGCTCGATGGCGGCGGCGGGGCTCGCCGCGGCGCTCGGCGGCAGCAACGCGCAGATCGAGAACGCCGCCGAGATCGGCATGGAGCATAATCTCGGCCTCACCTGCGATCCGATCGGCGGGCTGGTGCAGATCCCCTGCATCGAGCGCAACACGATGGGCGCGGTGAAGGCGATCAACGCCGCGATGCTCGCGCTCCACGGCGACGGCACGCACAAGGTGTCGCTCGACGCGGTGATCGAGACGATGCGCCAGACCGGCCTCGACATGCGCTCCAAGTACAAGGAAACGAGCCTCGGCGGCCTGGCGGTCAACGTCGTCGAGTGTTGAGACGCGGGCGCCGTGATGGCACGGCTCCCGATAGAAACCCCGCACCATCCCTCCAACATCCGTCATCCCCGCGAAGGCGGGGATCCATTGGCGCTGATGCCGCGGTTCCTTCCCCCAGCGCACAGGGCAATGGATTCCCGCTTTCGCGGGAATGACGGTGGAGGGGCTGGGGAGGTCGGAAAGCCAGTCCGTCCTCCCTCCGCACTTACGGCTGGGCGGGCTTGAACTCGAAGTTCATCCCCGAGATGCGGCTGGGCTGGAAGCCCTTCCAGATCGTCGAGGCCGGCGCGCCGGGGCTGAACCCGGCATAGCGGCCGCCGGGCGCGCCCTGCCATTTGCCGTCGTTCGAGTTCGGCACCAGTCCGTCGATATAGGCCGCCTTGGCCTCCTCGCCCTTCACATAGCGGTCGAGAAAGGCGGTGATGAAATGCGCCTGCACCGCCATCAGCCGGTCCTTGCGCCACACCGCGTCCTCGAACCAGTCGAGGTCCCAGAAGCTCTCGCGCATCGCGGGCGGGGCGCCGATCAGCGCGATGCTGTGCGCCGCCTCGCGGAAGGTGAGCAGGTAGCGCGGCGCATGGACTTCCTGGTCGAACAGCGTGCGCACGCCGGGATCATAGCCGACGACATGGTCCTGGCTGCCGACGATGAACAGCGTCGGCGCGCGGATCGCGGCCACGCCGGGCGCGGCCCAGAGCGGGGTGCCGTAGAGGTTGCTGGCAGGCGAGATCGCCACCACCGCTTTGAGGTTGGCGACCTTGAGCGTCTCCGCCTTCTCCGCCCCCGCCACATAAGGGGCCAGCGCACCGCGGGTCGCAGCCGCCACCGCGGGGTCGAGCGGCGCCCCGGCGGCGGTGAGCACGCCGTAGCCGCCCATCGAATAGCCGATCAGCGCGGTGCTGGCGGCATCGGCCGCCGCGAACACCCCCTGCCCGGCCCGCGCCCGGCGCTGTGCCTCGGCGGCGACGAAGGCGATGTCGAGCGGGCGGCTGGTCAGCGGGCCGGCACGGGCGGCGGGCGTGCGGATGGTGATCGACGGATCGCGAAACGCGGGCGCGACCACGACATAGCCCTTGCTCGCCAGATTCTCGCCGAGCCACGAGAGCACCTCGGGGGTGTTGCTGTAGCCATGGGCGAGGATCACCAGCGGGAAACGCCCCTTGGCCGCCGCCGCGCCGGGCGTGGCGAGCCCCGGCACCTCGAACGGCACGTCGCTGCCCTTCTCGCCCGGCAGCGCGGTGCGATAGCGGGTGCCCGCCCCCTTCGCCGCGGCGGGATACCAGAGCTTGATCGGGATGTGCCGGTCGACGATCGCCGGCTTGTCGTCACCCTGCAGCGGATCGGCCCGCCCCGCTTCCACGAACTCGATATCGGCGACGCCGATGCCGTAGCTGCCGAGTGCGGCCAGCTCCGGCGCGTCGACGCTGGGCTTGGCGGGCGCCTGCTGCGCCTGGCCCTCGAACGCAAAAATCGCGGCTGCGCATGCTGCGGCCGCGATTCCGATTTTGCCGATCATCCGGTCTCCTCTCCTGATGGAGAGGGCGGAGGCATCGCCCCCGCCCTCCCGTGTCTGCATCAGTAATTTACACCGAAGCGCAGGCCTGCATAGCGACGGAAATCGCGCGGCAGGACCGACTGGGTGGCGATGGTGGTGCCGGCAGGGCCGAAATTGCCGCCCGAGTTCACCAGCGCCGGGAAATACTGCTTGTCGAACAGGTTGTTGACGAACAGCGTCGCTTCCCAGCGGCGGCTATGCTCGCGCACGCCGACGCTGAGGTTGAAGATGCTGAAGGCCGGCTGGAACGTCTCCGGATCGCGCGCCGCATAATAGACGCTGGTCTGGTATTGCCAGCTGCCGACGACGACGCCGTTCAGCTTCTCGGTGAGCGCCGGGGTATAGTCGAACGACATCGAGCCCTTCCACTCCGGCGCCTGCACCGCGCGGGTGCCGGTAAGCACCTGATACTTCAGCTTCCCTTGCGGGATGCAGCCCTGGGCGAGCGTTTGCTGGGTATAGCAAGGTGCTGCCGGCCAGGAGGTGTAGGTTGCATCGAGATAGGTGAGCCCGCCGTTGATCGTCAGGTCCCGCATCACGCGCGCCGCCGCCTCGAACTCGAGACCCTGCGTCTTCATTTTGCCGACATTGGTAAGACGGAAGTTGGAGGTACCGTCCGCCAGCGGCTCGATCGTCTGCGCCTGCAGATCGGTGTACTCGGTGTTGAAGTAGGTGACGTTGAAGGTCAGGTGCCGGTCGAAGAACTGGGTACGGAGGCCGAATTCCCAATCCTTCGAGGTTTCCGGACGGATCGGACCGCCGTCGGCGCGGTTCTGGTCGAAGCCGCTGCTGATGTCGTAGGTCTGGCCCTTATAGCCGGTGGCGTAGCTGCCGAACGCGAGGATGTCGCGCGTCGCCTGCCAGTTCAGCCCCAGCCGATAGGTGGTGGCGTTGTCGCTGGCATGGCCGCCATAGTTGGTGGCGAGCAGCTTGTCGTTGAAGGTGTACTCCACCCGCTCGTTCTGCGCGCGGCCGCCGACGGTGGCGGTCAGGTGCTTGACGAACTCCCAGTCGATCTGGCCGAACGCGGCGATCTGGCGCGAGCCCGAGGTCGCCGACCAGCTGCGCACCGAAGTGGCGGGGCCGCGATAGAAGCGGCGCTCGAACGCGGCGTCGGCGAAGTAGACGCCCAACGCGTAGCGGAACGCGTCCTCGCCCGGCGAGAGCAGGCGAATTTCCTGGGTGAAGAGGCGCGACTGGAAGCGGCCATCCTGGATGTTGCGGCCGACCGCGCCCGGGGCGACGGTATCGTCCTGGTCGATATAGTCGTTCATGTGGAACTTGTCGTACGACGTCAGCCCCAGCACCTGCATCTTGCCGATGTTGATGTCGCTGCGCAGGATGCCGCCGCCGCCGGCGAACTTGGTGCCCGCGCGATCATTGTTGGCGATCTTCTGGTTGTCCGGATCGATGTTGATCCCCGGCAGCACCACGTCGGTGGTCAGGCCCGGCCGGTTGAGCAGCGTCACGCCCGGCGTCATGCGAATGAACGGGCGGCCGAAATCGGTCTTGCCGTCCACATAATTGCCGGAGAGCGTGAAGGTCGCGTCGGGCGTCGCCTTCCACTTCAGCTTGGCGCGAGTGTTCAGCGTCTCGCGGCCGTTGACGCGCTTGTTGTCGAACACGTTGAGGACGTTGCCGTCCCAGTTCGAATAGCTCGCCGAGACGACATAGCCGAGAGTGTCGTTGATCGGACCGGTGACGCTGAAATTCCCGCTATATTCGCGGTCGTCGGTCGCCAGCACATTGGCCTTCACATGGAAGTCCTTGGTCGGCTGGGTGGTCATGATCTTGATCAGGCCGGCCGAGGCCGCCTTGCCGTACAGCGTGCTCTGGGGCCCGCGCAGCACTTCGATCATCGCCACGTCGGGCAGGTCGGAGAAGGCACGCGCCTGGAAGGCGAGCGGCACGCCGTCGACCGTCACCGCCACCGAGGATTCGACGCCGATCGCATAGGCGAAGGTGCCGATGCCGCGCAGCGAGACATTGGCGTTGACCGGGTTTTCCGAGGGGCGGATCACCAGCGAGGGCGAAACCTTGCCGAGATCCTGGAAGTGGCGGACGCCCTGCGCCTCGAGATCGGCGGGCGTCACCACCTGCACCGCGAGGGGCACGTTCTGGATGTTCTCGAACCGCTTCTGCGCGGTCGTCGTGACGATGATCTCGCCATCATCCTGCCCGGCCGCCGGCGCGGCCTGGGCGGGTGCCCCCGCACCCTTGTCAGCGTCCTCGGGCGTCGCAGCATAGGCGCTGCCGGCGAGGAACGTGGCGGCCAGCGCGACGGCGCGTGCCGAGAATGGGAAACCCCTCATGAAACTTGAATCCCTTGCGTGATGCTATCGTTTGCCTCTCCCAAGCTGGAACGGCCGGCTGCGCGCGTGCGCGCCGACACTGACTTTGTGAGAATTATAGGATAAGTGTTGTGGCCAGACCGGAAAATTACCCGAAAATGTTTGTGGTCTAGCCTGTTTGCGCAGGGTACGCGCCCGCGCTTCACCAAACGAAAAGGGGCGGAAGCATCGCCTCCGCCCCTCCCCGGGTTCCGTTCGCAGGGCGAAGGGATCAGTAGTTGAGCCCGAAGCGGACGCCCGCATAGCGGCGGAAGTCGCGCGCCAGCAGCGCCTGGGTAGCGATGACGTTCGACGCATTCGCCCCGGCGCTCATGAAGTTCGACGAGGTGTTCACCAGCGACTGGAAATACTGCTTGTCGAACAGGTTGTTGACGAACAGCGTCGCTTCCCAGCGGCGCTTGTGATCGCGCACGCCGACGCTGACGTTGAAGATGCTGTAGGCCGGCTGGAAGGTCTCCGGATCGTGCGCCACATAATAGACGCTCGACTGATACTGCCAGCTGCCCTGGAACACGCCGGTCAGCTTCTCGGTCAGCGCGGGTGCATATTCGATGCTCGCGTTGCTCTTCCACTCGGGCGCCTGGATCGCACGGGTGCCGGTCAGGTTCTGGAACGCCGGCTTGCCCGGGTTGCAGCCCTGCGCCTGGGTCTGCAGCGGATAGCATTGCGCCGCAGGGAACGAGGTGTAGGTGGCGTCGAGATAGGTCGCCGCACCGCTGATCGTCAGATCATGGGTGACGCGCGCGGCGCTCTCGAACTCCAGGCCCTTGGTGTTCATGCCGCCCACGTTCGTCAGGCGATAGTTGCTGGAGCCGTTGACCGTCTCGATCGACTGCGCCTGCAGGTCCTTGTAGTTGGTGTCGAAATAGGTGACGTTGAACGTCATCCGGCGCCCGAAGAACTGGGTGCGGACGCCGAACTCCTTGTCCTTCGACGTCTCCGGCCGGATCGGGCCGGCATCGGCACGCGCCTGGTTGAAGTTGCTGGTCAGATCGTAGGTCTGGCCCTTGTAGCCGGTGGCGTAGCTGCCGAAGAGCATCACGTCGCGGGTCGCCTGATATTGCAGGCCGAGGCGATAGGTGGTGGCATTGTCGCTGGCATGGCCTGCCCAGCTGCCGTTCGCATTGTTGTCACGGAAGGTGTACTTCACCCGCTCGTTCTGCGCGCGGCCGCCGACGGTGGCGGTCAGGTTCTTCACGAACTCCCAGTCGATCTGGCCGAACGCGGCAACCTGGCGCGAGCCCGAGGTGGCGTACCAGTTCTGCTGCGCGAACATCGGCCCGCGCATGAACGGACGCCGGAAACCGGTATTGGCGTAGTAGAGGCCCAGCGCGTAGCGGAACGCATCGGTGCCCGGCGACAGCAGGCGGATTTCCTGCGTGAACAGCCGCGACTTGAACGCGCCGACCTGGATGTTGCGGCCATACGGACCGGGCGCGGCAGTGTCGTCATGGTCGATATAATCGTCCATGCGGAACTTGTCGTAGGAGGTCAGGCCCAGCACCTGCATCTTGCCGACATTGACGTCGGTGCGCAGCATGCTGCCCCAGCCCCAGTACTTGGTGCCGGCGCGATCGTTGTTCGCAACCTTCTGGTTCAGCGGGCTGATGGTGATGCCCGGCAGCACGACATCGGCGGTCAGGCCGGCCTGGCCGCGCAGCAGCGCGCCCGGCGCCATGCGGATGAACGGACGACCGACGGTGGTGTTGCCGTTGAGGTAATTGGCCGAGGCGGTGAAGACGACGTCCGGGCTCGCCTTCCACTTCAGCTTGCCGCGGGTGCTCAGCGTTTCGCGGCCGTTGACGTCCTTGCCGTCGACCACGTTGCGGACATTGCCGGCCCAGTTGGAATAGCTGGCCGAGAAGACATAGCCGAGCGTCTCGCTGATCGGGCCGGTGACGCTGAAATTGCCGCCATATTCGTTATCGTCGGTGACCGTCGCATTGGCCTTGACGTGGAAGTCGCTGGTCGGCTGGGTGGTCATGATCTTGATCAGGCCGGCCGAGGCGGCCTTGCCGTACAGCGTGCTCTGCGGCCCGCGCAGCACTTCGATCATCGCCACGTCGGGCAGATCGGTGAAGGCGCGTGCCTGAAAGGCGAGCGGCACGCCGTCCACGGTCACCGCAACCGAGGATTCGACGCCGATGCCGAACGCATAGGTGCCGACGCCGCGCAGCGAGACGTTCGAGTTGACCGGGTTCTCGGCGGTGCGGATCACCAGCGACGGCGCGACCTTGCCGAGATCCTGGAAGTGGCGGACGCCCTGCGCCTCGAGCTGGGCGGGCGTGACGACCTGCACCGCGAGCGGCACGTTCTGGATATTCTCAAAGCGCTTCTGCGCGGTCGTCGTGACGATGATCTCGCCGTCGTCCTTCACCGGCGCCGCGGCCTGGGCCGGCGCGGCCGCCGGATCACGATGCTCTTCCGCCGACTTCGCGTGTGCTGCGCTGCCGATAAACGATGCGGCGAGCGCAAGCGTGCACAGCGGAAACTGGTAACCCCTCATGTATCATGCCCCTTTAGAAGGTGAACCTCATCCCTCCTCTCCCCCACGCCGGTATACGCTCTGGCCACCGGTCGCTCTGTCCTGACAATTGTAGGACCAGCGCGAGAATTCCCAAATTTGGTTGGGAATTATCCCGGACCTTTGCCAACATCGAAAGCTCATGTTGCTTCAAAGCCACAATTGAGCAAACGATTGCATTTGGGCGTAAAAAAGGGCGGAAGCAACGCTTCCGCCCTCGACTAGCACCTGGCGAAAAGAATGATCAGTAATTCAGGCCGAACCGGACACCGGCATACCGACGGAAGTCGCGTGGTAGCACCGCTTGCGTCGCGATCACGTTTGCGCTTCCCGAAACGGGCGCGATGTTGAAGTTGCCTGCGGAATTGACCACGGAGCCGTAGTACTGCTTGTCAAACAGGTTGCTGACGAAAACCGTCGCCTCCCACGCCCGCTTGTGGTCCCGAACGCCTGCGCTCAGATTGAAGATGCTGTAGGCGGGCTGGAATTGTTCCGGGTCGCGTGCTGCGAAATAGACGCTGCCCTGATATTGCCAGCTACCCTGCAGGACGCCGTTGAGCTTCTCGGTGATCGCCGGTGCGTACTCGATGCTCGCCGACGCCTTCCATTCGGGGGACTGCACGGCGCGGGTGCCGGTCAGGACCTGATAGCCGGTGACACCCTTCGGGATGCAGCCGGCTGCAAGCGTCTGACGCGGATAGCACGGTGCCGCCGGGAAGGACGTGTAGGTGGCATCAAGGTACGTCGCCGCGCCGCTGATCGTCAGATCGCGCGTCACACGTACCGCACTTTCGAACTCCAGGCCCTTGGTGTTGAGGCCGCCGACATTGGTCAGGCGGAAGTTCGCCGTACCGTCCGGCAGCGGCTCCAGCGTCTGTGCCTGCAGGTTCTTGTAGTTGGTATCGAAATAGGTGACGTTGAAGGTCATGTGGCGATCGAAGAACTGGGTGCGGATACCGAACTCCTTGTCCTTCGACGTCTCCGGCTTGATCGGGCCAGCATTGGCGCGGAGCTGGTTGAAGCCGGTGGTCAGATCGTAGGTCTGGCCCTTGTAGCCGGTCGCATAGCTGCCGAACACCATGACGTCCCGGGTCGCCTGATATTGCAGACCCAAACGATAGGTGGTCGCGTTGTCGCTGGCGTGGCCGTTCCAGCTTCCCTTCGCGCGATTATCGGTAAAGGTATATTGCACGCGCTCATTTTGCGCACGACCGCCGACCGTCGCGGTGAGGTTCTTCACGAACTCCCAGTCGATCTGACCGAAGGCCGCAATCTGGCGCGATCCGGACGTGGCGTACCAGTCTGCCGGAGAGAATGCCGGACCGCGCAGGAACGGCCGCTTGAAGGCAGTGTTCGCATAATAGATGCCGAGCGCGTATCGGAACGCGTCGGTGCCCGGCGACAGCAGGCGGATTTCCTGCGTGAACAGTCGCGACTTGAACGCGCCGATCTGCGTGTTCGTGCCGAAAAGGCCAGGTGCGGACGTGTCGTCATGATCGAGATAGTCGTCGAGGCGGAAACGATCGTACGACGTCAGCCCGAGGATGTTCATCTTGCCGATGTTGACGTCGGTGCGGAGCATCGTGCCCCAGCCCCAATATTTCGTCCGCGAGTCGTAGTTGTTGCTGACGGTCTGGTTGGACGGCCCCACCTGCACGCCGGGCAGCACCACCGCCGGCTTCAGACCAGGCTGGAAACGCAGATAGCCATTGGGATCCAGGCGAATGAACGGACGACCAACCGTCGTGTTACCGTTCAGATAGTTGCCCGAAAGCGTGAAGGTGACGTCCGGCGCCGCCTTCCAGCGCAGCTTGCCGCGGCTGTTGAGGGTTTCGCGTCCATTCACCTGCTTGCCGTTGAACAGGTTCTTAACGTTGCCGTCCCAGTTCGAATAGCTGGCGGAGAAGACATAGCCGAGCGTCTCGCTGATCGGGCCGGTTACGCTGAAGCTGCCACCATATTCGCTGTCGTCGGTGGCGAGCAGGTTCGCCTTGACGTGGAAGTCGTTGGTCGGCTGCGTGGTCATGATCTTGATCAGACCGGCCGAGGCAGCCTTGCCGTACAGCGTGCTCTGCGGGCCGCGCAGCACTTCGATCTGCGCCACATCGGGGAGATCGGTGAAGGCACGCGCCTGAAAGGCGAGCGGCACGCCGTCGACCGTTACCGCAACCGAGGACTCCACACCGATGCCGAACGCGAAGGTACCGACGCCGCGCAACGAGACGTTCGAGTTGACCGGATGCTCGGCCGGGCGGATGGTCAGCGATGGGGCGACCTTGCCGAGATCCTGGAAGTTGCGAACGCCCTGGGCTTCGAGCTGTGCGGGCGTCACCACCTGCACCGCGAGCGGCACGTTCTGGATGTTCTCGAAGCGCTTCTGGGCGGTCGTGGTGACGACGATCTCGCCATCGTCCTGCGCCATCTTGCCGGCGGTCTGGGCCGCGGCGGCCCCTGCGGCGACGGTCGTCGCGGCGGAAGTGTCAACGGTCTGGGTCTGCGCATGCGCACTACCCGCCAAGCATGCAGCAACCAAAGCAGCATGCGCGACCGATACCTGGTAACCTCTCATTAATACTCCCCTTGTCCGGCAGGGTTCTACCCGCAATTCTTTTTTAGACAGCCGGACAATAGGTTCCCCGACACTCCGAGAAATATCGGGGAAACGCGGTATGCAATCGTTTTTTACTTGCTCTTGTGCTCAATCTGTTGCTGCGACGCCACACTGACAGCGCTGCCACGCTCCACGACTAGCGGACGATGATCGTTACTTGGTAGCAACATGGTCACATCTGCGTCGTCCAATTGCGTACCTGTTGGCGTGACGCGAACCACGACCCGGTCCTCCCGCGCCTCGCCCTGGATCTGCCAGCGCACGAGGGCATTGCCGTCCCCGTCCATCGCTTCGCAGGCAAAAGCGCCTTCGCGGGGCGGGAACAGCCACATGCCGCGGCGCGGTGCGCCCGCGCGCCAGCCTCCCTCGGCGAGGTCGACCAGCATCGCCGAGCCCGCCCGGGCGAACAGCGGCGGCGGACCGTCGAGCGGCGCCGCGACGGTCACCCAGGTGCCGCCGGTGAAGGTCTCGCCCGTCCACACATGGGTCCAGTCCGCACCCGCGGGGAGGTAGAGCCGTCGCTCGGTCGCGCCTTGCTCCACCACCGGCGCCGCCAGCACGTCGGTGCCGAGCAGATGCTCGTCGCTTTCCGCCCAGCATTGCGGATCCTGGGGGAACACCGCCCAGGTCGGCAGCACCATCGGCATATAGTCCGAGTGATAGCGGTGGAGCAGGTCGTGGAAGAACGGCACCAGTCGCTGGCGCAGCCGCATCAACGCCTGGATCGCGGACAGCGCCTCCGGGTACATCCAGGGTTCGTTGACGCTGCGATCGTCGTTCCAGCTATGGATGCTGAAGCGCGGCATGAGCACGCCCGCCTGCACCCAACGGACCAACAGCTCGGCATCCGGCGCAGGACCGGCAAAGCCGCCGACATCATGCCCGCTGTTGGACACGCCCGACAGCGCCAGGCCGATCGCCATCCGGGCATTGTAGCGCAGCGTCTTCCATTCGGTGCGATTGTCGCCGGTCCAGGTCTGGGCGTAACGCTGCAGCCCCGCCATGCCCGCGCGGGTGACGACATAGGGCAGTTCGTCCGGCCGCGCCTCGATCTGCGCGCGGCGCGAGGCACGCATCATCAGCAGCGGCTGCACCGGCCGCATCGCCGCGGCAGGCACCGACGTGCCGAAGCCGGCGAAGCGGGCGCGGGCATGCCACACTTCATATTCGTTATTGTCGTTCCAGGTGGAGCGAATGCCGTTGTCGAGCAGCGCCGACTTCACCTGCGCCCGCCACCAGGCGGCGGCGTCCGGGTTGGTGAAGTCGACATAGCTGCCGACCTCGTCCCAGAACTGTGCCTCCACGGGCTGCCCGTCTCCGTCGCTGACGAAGTAGCCCGCCGCCGCGACCTCGTCATAGCGCGGATGGCTGCGCAGCAGCGCAGGCTTGATGTTGGGCACCAGCTCGACGCCGGCGTCCGCATAGCTCGACACGAATGCCTTGGGATCGGGGAACTTGTCGCGATTCCAGTGGAACACGTACCGCTTGTCGCCGATCGAGGTGTAGCCCGAGGACAGATGGAACGAGGTGCAGCCGATGTCATGCTCGGCCAGCTTCTCCAGGAACCCGCCCATCTGCGCCGCCGCATCGGGCGCGTCGGTATAGGTCATGGTCGAGCCCGAATAGCCGAGCGACCAGCGCGGCATCAGCGCTGGGCGGCCGGTCAGCCAGGTGAAGCGCTTGGTCACCGCCAGCGGATCGGGACCGGCGATCATCCACAGATCCACATCGCCGTAATCGGCAACCATGTGCCGGTAGAAGCCGTGGTAATTGTCGAGCTCGCGCCCGAAATCGAAGGCAACGTCGGCCAGCGTGTCGTAGAAGGCGCCGTGGCAACGCCCGGCCTCGTCGGCGACCAGCACATAGGGGATCGACTTGTACTGCGGGTCGCTCGTTTCCGCGTCATAGCCCATCGGGTCGAGATTGGTCAGGCGGAAGCTGCGGCCGGCGCGATTGGCGTCGCCGGTGCGATCGCCCAGGCCGTAGAAGCGCTCGCCCGGGCGGCGCGCGACATAATGGTGCGCCTTGCCGTCCCACCAGCCGAAGTCATAGGCATGGGTCGGGCGATCCTCCGCCATCGGGACCCAGGCATCGCCGTCGCGCTGCTCCCAGCGGCAGTGCAGACCGTGGAGCCGCGCGGTGAGCCGAATGCGATCGGTCTCAAGCACCAGCTGCTCGGCATCGTGGGACAGCCGATAGTCCGGGCAGGTGAAGCCGGACACGTCCATCCGGTCCCGCCCCGGCTCGGCGATGTCTTCCTGCCCGGGCGCGATCGCCCAGCTCGGCGGGCTCGTGACAATGCCGTGCGCAAGCAGCAGCAGCCGCACCATGTCCTGCTCGAGCACGAACAGGTGCGCGACGGCGCCGGTATCGGACTCCAGCGTGATCCGCCCCTGCCCCTCTTCGGCAATCGTGAAGCGCGGGGGATTGGAAAGCGTGGCGCGTCTCATTTCACAGGCTCCGGAAGGCGAAGATGGCGCAGGCCGGCGATCAGCACGACCGCGCCGATAATGTCGAAGACGGAAAGCATGCCGAACAGCGGCGCATAGCCGACCGTATCGGCCAGCTGCCCGATCAGCAGCGAGAACATCAGCCCGCCGACCCAGCCGGCCTGGCCGATAAAGCCGTTGGCCGCGCCGACTTCCTCGGCGGTGAATACGTCGGCCGACAGCGTGTTGATCAGCACCGAGATCATCTGGTGCGCAAAGCCCCCGATGCAGAACAGCGCGATGGCGGTGTAGGGGCTCGCCGCCAGCCCGATGCAGCCCGGCGCGATCATCAGCACTGCCGCCAGCGCAACCCCAGCGACGCGCGAGGCGATCAGCGGCAGGCGGAAGCGCGCGACCAGGAAGGGTGAGAGATAGCCGCCCAGCACCCCGCCCAGATCGGCCGCAAGGAAGGGCAGCCAGGCGAACAGCGCGATCTGCTTGAGGTCCATGCCGCGTTCGGTGGCGAGATAGAGCGGGATCCAGAAGCTGAAGGTCTGCCACGCCGGCTCGGCGAGGAAGCGCGGCACCGCGATGATCCAGAAGCGCGCGGTGCCCAGGATCTCGCGCGCCGAGGCACGACGGTCGAGCGGCTTGGGCCGCCCCTCGGCGATCAGCATGCGCTCGTGATGGGTGATCTTGGGATGGCTGCCGGGGCTGCGGTAGAATACCCACCAGGCGAGCGACCAGAGCAGCCCCACCGCACCCGTGACGACGAACGCCATCCGCCAGTCGGTATAGATCATCACGATCGCGACGACCGGCGGCGCCAGTAGCGCGCCCAGCGACGTACCGGCGTTGAACCAGCCCACCGCCACCGATCGCTCGCGCGCCGGAAACCATTCGGCGATCGCCTTGATGCCCGACGGGATGGCGGCGGATTCGAACATGCCGAGCAGCCCGCGGAAGAACACCAGCCCCAGCCAGCCAGCCGCGAGCGCATGGAGCATGTTGGCGACCGACCAGGCCGCGCCGAACAGCGCGAAGCCCGCGCGCAGCCCGATCCGGTCGACGATCATCCCCGCGATCGGCTGCATCACCGTATAGGCGAGCTGGAAGCCGCCGACGACATAGCTGTACTGCTGCGTCGTCATGTGCAGCACGGTCTTCAGCTCGGGCGCGAGCACGCCCAACGAGTTGCGCGCGAGATAATTGGCAATGGTGCCGGCACAGATCAGCCCGACGATCCACCAGCGAAGATGGGCAATACGCCGCATAAACCTTTCACTGCCCTCTCTGAATGGCTCCGCGGCCATTCTGTTCTTCGTTTCGGCAATCCTGCACGGATTGGCCTGACCAATCAAGCGTCCGTCTGCGTCACCTTGACTTGCCCCGCCGCGCAGGCGGCAGCGATCCCGGGATGTAGGAGGCGATCGGTGACCAAATGATCAACGATTCCGATCTCCGCGATCCGCACCGGCGCCGGCCGCCCGAACTTGGTCTGGTCGGTCGCGAGGATCACGGTGCGGGCCTGTTCGATGATCGTCTGCGAGACGCGCACCTCGTCCATGTCGAAGTCGAGCAGCGTCCCCTCCTCGTCGATCGCCGAGGCCCCGATCAGCGCGTAATCGAGCTTGAAGCCGCGCAGGAAATCCATCGCCAGCGCGCCCACCACCGCGCGGTCGCTGGCGCGTACCCGCCCGCCGACGACCACCACCTCAATGGTCGGCACGCCGCCGAGGATGTCGGCGACGTTGAGATTGTTGGTCACCACCAGCAAATGGCGGTGCTGGACCAGCGCGCGGGCGATCGCCTCGGTCGTCGTGCCGATATTGATGAACAGGCTGGCGCCGTCTGGCACCAAAGCCGCCGCCGCCGTGCCGATCGCCGCCTTGGCCTCGGCGGCCACCTGCCGCCGCGCCTCGCGATCGAGATTGTCGACGCCCGAGGTCACCACCGCGCCGCCATGCACGCGCGACAGCATCGCCTGCTTGGCAAGCTGGTTCAGGTCTCGGCGGATCGTCTGCGGCGTCACTTCCAGCGCGGTCGCCAGCGCCTCGACGCTAACGCTGCCGGTGCGGCGGGCGAGGTCGAGGATGCGCGCGTGGCGGCCGGCGACCAGATCGGGCAGGTCTTCGGCCATCAGGCCGATCGCGCCATCCGCCGGGGCTCGCCGCCAAGATATTCGGCGAGCCGCTCGGCGGTGCCCGGCGGCACGTGCAGCCCCAGCTTGCTGCGGCGGTAGAGGATGTCCTCGGCGGTCACCGCCCATTCCTGGGCCCGCAGATAGTCGACTTCGCGGAACGTCAGCCCGCCGCCGAGATCGGTGCCCAGATCGAACATCGTCATCGCGTCGCCGAGCAGCGCGTCGACCCGCGTGCCATAGGCGCGGGCAAGCCGGCGGAGCAGGTCGGCCGGCAGGCCCGGGCGCGCATGCTGGAGATTGGCGACGAAGCGGTCGAAGTCGCCTTCGGGCAGGTCGCCGCCGGGCAGCACCGCGCCTGCGGTCCAGGCTTGCCCTGCCTCCGGGAAGAAGCGCGCCAGTTCGGCCATCGCGTGCTCGGCCAGCTTGCGATAGGTGGTGATCTTGCCGCCGAAGATGCTGAGCATCGGCGCGCGATCGTCGTCGCCGTCCAGGTCGAGCACATAGTCGCGCGTCACCGCCGAGGCGTTGCCCGCCTTGTCGTCATAGAGCGGGCGAATGCCGGCATAGCTCCACACCACGTCCTTCTCGGACGGCGGATCGTCGAAATAGCGCGCGGCGGTATCGAGAAGATAGCGGGTTTCCTCCACGCTGATCTGCGCCTTGCCCGGCGCGCCTTCCCACACTTGGTCGGTGGTGCCGATCAGCGTGTACTTGCCCTCATAGGGCACGGTGAACACGATCCGGCGATCCGGGTTCTGCAACATGAAGGCATGGTCGCCCGGATAGAGCTTCGGCACGACGAGATGGCTGCCCTTGACCAGCCGCAACCCGCGATCGGCGACCACGTCCGGCACGCGGCCCAGCACGTCCGCCACCCAAGGGCCCGCGGCGTTGACCAGCGCCCTGGCACGCACCGTGCGCTCGCCCGCATCATCGGCGATGGTCGCGATCCATTCGCCGCCCTCGCGGCGGGCCCCGTGCAGCGCGGTGCGGGTGCGGATGTCCGCGCCCTTCTCCGCCGCGTCCATCGCGTTGAGCACCACCAGCCGGCTGTCTTCCACCCAGCAGTCCGAATAGACGAAGGCCTTGCCCTTCATGGTCTTCAGCCCGCGCCCGAACGGCGTGCGGGCGAGGTCGATTGTGTCGGTGCCGGGCAGCTTCTTGCGGCCGCCGAGATGGTCGTAGAGGAACAGCCCCAGCCGCACCATCCAGGCGGGCCGCGGCGACTGGGTCTGCGGCAGCACGAAGCGGAGCGGCCAGATGATGTGCGGCGCCATGCCCCAAAGCCGCTCGCGCTCGATCAGCGCTTCGCGCACCAGGCGGAACTCGCCATATTCGAGATAGCGCAGGCCGCCATGGATCAGCTTGGTCGAGGCCGAGGAGGTGTGGCTGGCGAGGTCTTCCTTCTCGACCAGCAGCACCGACAGGCCGCGTCCCGCGGCGTCGCGGGCGATGCCGGCACCGTTGATGCCGCCGCCGACCACCAGCATATCGAAACGCTCGTCGGAATGTGCGGCCGCCATGCTTCGCCTCATGTTCGCTATTGTTCGTTTATAGCACCAAGCGAACATAAACGAAAGCGTTGACGCGCGAACGAAAATCTACGAGCGTCCGAGCGAACATTGGGAGGGGCTTTGGTGGACCGGAATCACATTCTCGCGATCGATCAGGGCACCACCTCGACGCGCAGCGTGATCTTCGATTCGGCGGGCCGCCGCGTCGCCACCGCGCAGACCGAGTTCGAGCAGCATTATCCCGACCAGGGCTGGGTTGAGCATGATCCCGAGACGATCTGGCACGATGCGCTGACCACCGCGCGCGAGGCGTTGCTCAAGAGCGGCGTCGGCGTGGCCAGCATCGCCGCGATCGGCATCACCAACCAGCGCGAGACGACGCTCGTCTGGGACCGCGCCACCGGCACGCCGATCCACCGCGCGATCGTCTGGCAGGACCGCCGCACCGCCGATCGCTGTGCCGAGCTCAAGGCCGAGGGTGTCGAGGCCGAGGTGCGGGCGCGTACCGGGCTGCTGGTCGATCCCTATTTCTCGGCGACCAAGCTCGGCTGGATCCTCGATCATGTGCCGGGTGCGCGGGCGCGGGCGGAGCGCGGCGAACTCGCCTTCGGCACGATCGACAGCTTCCTGCTCTGGCGGCTCACCAGGGGCGCGGTACACGCGACCGACGTGACCAATGCCTCGCGCACCTCGCTGTTCAATATCCACAGGGGCGAGTGGGACGCCGAGCTGTGCCGGCTCTTCGGCATTCCGATGGCGCTGCTCCCCGCGGTGCACGACAATGCCCATGTCTATGGGATGACCGATCCCGAATGGTTCGGCCTGCCGATCCCGATCGCGGGCATGGCGGGGGACCAGCAGGCGGCGCTGTTCGGCCAATGCTGCTTCGCGCCGGGCACTGCCAAGTCGACCTATGGCACCGGCTGCTTCCTGCTGCTCAACACCGGCGACAAGGCGGTGACGTCCGAACACCGGATGCTGACCACCCCCGCCTATCGCATCAACGGCCGGACCGCCTATGCGCTGGAAGGCTCGATCTTCGTCGCGGGGGCGGCGATCAAATGGCTGCGCGACGGTATCGGGGTGATCACCCATGCCCGCCAGACCAACGACATGGCGACGCGGGTGTCGGACAGTCACGGCGTCTACATGGTGCCAGCGTTCGTCGGCCTCGGCGCGCCGCACTGGGATCCCGAGGCGCGCGGCGCGATCTTCGGGCTGACGCTCAGCGCCACGCAAGCGCACCTTGCCCGTGCCGCGCTGGAGGCGGTGGCCTATCAGACCTACGATCTCGTTGCCGCGATGGTGCAGGATGGCGGCGTGCGACCGGCGATGCTGCGCGTCGACGGCGGCATGGCGGCGAACGACTGGCTGTGCCGGTTCCTCGCCGATGTGCTGGATGTCGCGGTGGAGCGGCCGGACGACCTGGAGACGACCGCGCGCGGCGCCGCCTTCCATGCCGGGCTGGCGGTGGGGCTGTGGTCCGGGCTCGACGAGCTCTCGGCGATCTGGTCGCGCCAGGCGTGCTTCGAGCCGGCGATGGAGGCGGGGCATCGCACGACGTTGCTGGCCGGGTGGCATGACGCCTTGCGGCGGACGCTGGGGTGACCACAACTTTAGCCCCTCCTCCTGGGAGGAGGGGTTGGGGGTGGAGGGATTCCAGAACAGAGGTTGGTCTCGGTGAGACCCTGCCCCACCCCAACCCCTCCCCTGAAGGGGAGGGGCTTGAATGCACTTGCCTCTTCGCCAAAATCCACGTAACACTGAACCACATGGTTCAGTATAGCAGCGCTGCGCTGGATGCATCGTTCGCCGCGCTCTCCGATGCTACCCGCCGTGGCATACTGGAGCGGCTCGGGCGGCAGGAAAGCTCGGTCTCGGCGCTCGCCGATGCGTTCGACATGACCCTCACGGGCATGAAGAAGCATCTCGGCGTGCTGGAACAGGCGGGCCTCGTCACCACCGAGAAGGTCGGGCGGGTGCGGACCTGCCGGCTGGGCGGCCGGGGCCTGCGGGGCGAGGCCGCCTGGATCGACGGCGTGCAGCAACTTTGGGATGCGCGGTTCGACGCGCTGGACGGACTCGTAGAGGAACTCAAACGCAAGGAGCAGTCGGATGGGCCTGAGCATGCATGACGCCGCATCGTCGCGGACCAAGGTGGAGCGTACCTCGGACGTGGACATGGTGGTCCGGCGAAGCTTCGACGCCCCCGCGCGCCTCGTCTTCCGGGCGTGGAGCGATGCCGAGCTGTTCCGCCGCTGGTGGGTGCCGGCATCCGCGCCCGTCCGCCTGCGCACCTGCGAGATGGATGTGCGCACCGGCGGCAGCTACCGGCTCGAATTCGGCGCGGACGAAGGGCCGGTGCACGCCTTTTTCGGCCGCTATGTCGAGGTGGTGCCGAACGAGAAGATCGTCTGGACCAACGAGGAAAGCACCGACGGCGCGCTGACCACCGTCACCTTCAAGGAGGCCGACGGCAAGACGCTGGTCACCTATCACGACCGGCATGGCTCGAAGGAAGCGCTCGATGAAGCGTTCGAGGGGATGGAAGGCGGCATTGCCGAGCAGTTCGAGCAGCTCGCGGCGGTGGTGGAGGGGTGACAGGACTTAAGCCCCTCCTCCTTGGAGGAGGGGTTGGGGGTGGAGGGATTCCAGAACAGAGGTTTGTCTCGGTGAGACACAGCCCCCACCCCAACCCCTCCCCTGAAGGGGAGGGGCTTAGTTTCGGCTCACAACGTCAGCGCGAACTTCAGGCCGAGCACGCCGACATCCTTGGCGTTCTTCACCCCGCCCGGCTGGTGGATCCACTGGACGTTGGGCTGCACCACCAGCCACTCGGTCGGCGAGACGCTGTAGTAGAGCTCCGCCGCATATTCCGCATCGCGCGCCGGCTTGCCTGCGAGGCGATCCGCGGTGTCGATCCGCCCGTTCACATTGGTCCGCGCGACCGCCAGGCCGATCACGTCGCCCGGCAGGCTCGGCGCGAGCCCCTTGTAGAACAGCCCCACCGATACCTGGTTGTCGGTCAGCGAGGTCGCGCGATCCGCGAAGGTGACGTTGGCGAACATGCTGAAACCGGTCAGCGAGCGGCCATCCTTCGAGGCACCGGTCAGCTGCTGCTGGACGCTGGCGAACACGCCGTAGCGGCTCGAATGCTGGAGCGGCGCAAGCCCCGTCACCGCGCGCGGCTGACGGTTGATGTCGAGCACCAGGTCGTCGCCATCGGCGGTGGAGACCCAGCCGCCCAGCTTGTACGAGCCGACATGGCCCTTGTCGCCACCGCGTGTCCAGCCGATCTCGGCGGGGAGCAGCACGCCGGTCGCGCCCTTGAAATGGCCGATGAAGAAGGTGTTCTCCAGGTTCCGCGGGTTCACCTCATAGGCGCCGCCCTGCACATAGACGCCGGGCGCCACGTCGACATGGACGTTCGCGCCCCATTGGCTGACCGGCCAATTATACCAGTAATCGCCGACGAGATTGCCCGGCTGCGCGCCGCAGAAGCTGAGATTCTGGAAGTGGCAGGAGAAGACGGCGAAGTCCTCGCCCGGATTGGTGCGGCCCAGCTTCACTTCCACCTTGTCGCCCAGCTTCTGCTGGAGCCACAGCTGCGTCACGCGCACCGTCTGGCCGCGGCCATAGACTTCCTGCACCTGCTGCAGCGCGCCAAGGCCCGCGGTGGTGGTAAGATCGATGCCGCGCCGCCAGGTGACGGTGCCCTGCAGCGCCGCCCCGCTCCAGCCGACCAGCTTGTCGAGATCGAGCAGCGCGCCGAAGTCGAACTGGCCGGTCTCGGCCACCAGGTTGCGATCGCCGCCGGTGAAATTGTACGCCGTTTCCGAAGCATAGCGCGCTGACAGGCCGATGCCGCGCTCGCCCATGCGGGTGCGGATGTCCTGCCAATCGCCAATCAGCCCCGGCGGCGGCGAACTCTGGGTGTCACCGGCCAGCGACGAAGGCGAGGGGTCGCGTGGGTGGAGCATGTGGCTGCGCGCGCGGCGCTGGGTATCGGCACGCGGGCCGGAGCCGGCATCCGCCTGCGTCGCGTCGGGCTTGGGCTTGTTCAACTCGTCGGCCGGCGGCGGCGGCGCGCCCACGTCCACCTGCTGCGCCACGGCGGGCACCGTTGCTCCGAACGCCATGATCGCGAGCAAGGCCCCCTGCCCCACGCGCCAGCTCCCACGCTTCATTTTACATCCTTTTATATCGCGGCGCACCAAAGACCCGAGCGGCCTTTTGGTTGCGTGGCACCACAAGCCCGAGCTTCCGGACTCGCAATTCGGCCCGCATAGGCGATGGAACGCCCTGGCGCATAGGCCTGCCGCGCAGACCTATACCAACGGCTAAGCCCCGCGGGTCAGGCGGGGAGGCGAAGCATCTCCAGCGTGCGGATCCACTGCGGCAGCAGCACGTCGCCTGCCCCGCCCGTTGGCCGTTGCAGCGCCAGCCCGGCACCGGATCGTGCCTCGCTGGGAGTGATCCCGAACGCCGCCTTGAATGCGCGCGAAAAGGTGGACCAGTCGGCAAACCCCCAGCCATAGGCGATTTCGGCGATGGACCTCCCGCGCTGCACCGGATCGCCCAGATCGCTCAACACCCGCTCCAGCCGCTGGCGCCGGATGAAATCGCCGACGCTGCCCAGCGGCGCAAAGATGCGGTAGAGCGAGGCGCGCGACATGCCCATGGCCCGGGCGACCAAGTCCGGCCCCAGCTCCGGATTGGCGAGATTGGCGCGGATGAACCGCTTGATCCGGAACAGCGCCGCCACCGCCACCGCGGCGCGGGGGCCGCCGTCCGGGATAGTGGGCGCGATCAGCCCGCCCATCATCAGTCCCGTCGCGCGCGCCACCGCCAGCGCATCGTCCGCGCCCGCCTGCGGCAGCCGCTCGACCAGCATCCGGGCATGCTCGCCCAGCAGCTGCGCGGCCAGCGTTTCGCGGCGGAGCACCAGCCCGTGCAGCCGGTCGAGCCGCGGCTCGTCGAGGCCGAGCGCGCTGTGGTGCACCACCATGCTGATATTCTCGCAGCCATCGGTGCGGGTGGCGAAGGGGCGAGTCATGTCAGCGACGCAGATGTCGCCGGGGCGCGTCACCGTCGCCTCGCCGTCGTGCAGCCGCACGTCGCCGCCGCGGGTGATGATCTGGACCAGCACCGCCTCGACGCCAGTCCGGGCCACCTTGCGAATATCGCGGTCATAGTGGAACCCCGCGCCCCACATGCGCGAGCGGCCGATCAGCACCGGGCCGGCGTTGAACCCGTCGAGCCCGACGCTGAAATCGCCCGACACCGCCTCGCGCCGCGTGTCGAAGATCGGATCGACCGATTCCGCATAGGCATCGAAGCGCAATTCGGGCGGCGCGTTCGAGAGGGTGAAATAGGGCACGCCGGGCGCCCCCGCCCGTACCCGCAGATTCCGCTGTTCCTCCACCCCCTCCATCTACCTTGCATTTGTAACGCGTGCGTTGCGTTTTGCACAGGATTGCCGTCCCAGGCTTGGACAGAGGGTGTTACGGCTCCGGGCTTTCGGCGGTGAAAGGCGAGCAGCAGGGCGTGCTTGCGGGCTTGAACTCCATCAGCTCCACCCGCGTGCCGTCGGGATCGTAGAAATTGGCCTGCCACTTGCCGTCCAAGCCCATTTGCGGACCGTCGTGCCGCGGGCTCAGCCGGTTCTCGCGGTAGAGCGTCGTCACCGCGGCCTCCATGTTGACCACGCCTAGCGACAAATGGTTGAGCACGCCCAATTGCCGCGCATCGACCTTGTCGGCCGTCACGTCCGAACCTTCGCCCACCATCATATATTCGAGCCAGTCGCGCCCGTCGGGCAGCTGCTGCGAAACCCAGTCAACCTTGTCCGGGTGGAACGCGCCGAACCAATAGGGGCGGAAGCCGAGCAGCGTGCGGTAGAAGCCGTCCTGCCTGGCGCGATCGTGCACCGCATGGCCGACATGGATGATCCGGCCGCTGATCGCGCCCTTCTCCGCCGTGGTGACGCTGCTGCCGGGCTGGACGAACTGGACCTGGTTGCCCTCGGGGTCGCGACCGCCGAACCATTGGTCGCCTCCCTGCCCGTGTTGCACCGGGCTGAGATCGCGGACGCCGTGAGCGCTGAGCCAGGTTCGGAGCCGCGCGGCATCGGCGGTGACGTAGCCGACATGGGCCAGCATGCTGGGGCCATGGTCCTTGGGCGCGGGCAGCACCTCGACGAACTGACGCGGGCTGAAATAATAGCGGACGCCTGCCGCATCCTCCGGATCGGCGCCCTTCCGCGCGCCGAGCACCACCCGATAGAAATGATCGGTCGCCGCCATGTCGGTCGCATAGACGGCAAGGTGCGAGATGCCGATGATCGGCGGTCGCCCTGCGTCCGGCGACGCGGCGCCGATCATCATGGCGGCGATCAGACCGAGCGCGGCAAGCTTGCGGAACATCGGCATCGTGTCTCTCCTGGGAGGCGATGCTTTCGATCGCCTTTCCAGGAGCATAGCACGCGCGCGCTGCCTGTCACCGGGGGTTCGGCGCAGGCCCCGTGCTGGCGCGGAGGATCAGTTCATGGGCGAGCGTCAGCTGCCGCTCGACGGGTTCGGTGCCGCGCAGGATGCCGACCAGCAGCTCGACCGCGCGCCGGCCGATCATCCCCTTGGGCTGGGCGATGGTGGTCAGCGCCGGGTGGAAGAAGCGGGCCAGCGGCAGGTCGTCAAAGCCGATCACCGAGACGTCGCCGGGGCAGGACAGCCCCGCCGCCCCCACCGCGCTGATCGCGCCCAGCGCCATCTCGTCGCTGAAGCAGAACAGCGCGGTGACGCCCTCCGCGAGCAGCGCCCGCGCCGCGCGGTGGGCCGAATCGGCACCGTAATCGCCTTCGCGCAGGTGCAGCCGGTCCTTGAGGCCGTGGCGATCGGCGGCGCGCAGCACACCGGCCAGGCGATCCCGGCTGATCGGGCTGATCGGCGGCCCGGTGATGATGCCGATCTCGCGATGGCCGAGCTCGACCAGATGCTCGATCGCATCGGCGCTGCCGGCGGCATTGTCGATATGCACGCTCGGCACGCCGATCTCCGGGCTATATTCGCAGCCATTGACGATCGGCGCCGAGGCACCCTGCCGCGCGACCAGTGCCTCCAGGCTGGCAGGCAACCGGTGTCCGAGAAACACCAGCCCGTCGACTTCGCGCCGCGACAGCATCTCGGCGTACTGGTCCTCGACTTCGGGATCGTGCCGCGTGTCGCCCAGCACCACCGCATAGCCCGCGTCGCGCGCCGCTTCCTCGGCGCCGCGGATGACGCTGGCGAAGAAGGGATTGGAGATGTCCGGCACGGTTAGCAGGATCTTGGCGGCACGCAGCGTGCGCAGCGTCCGCGCCGCGACATTGGGCCGGTAATCGAGCGCCTCGACCACCTCCATCACCCGCGCCCGCGTCGCGTCCGCCACCCGCCCCGGCTGGCTGAGCACGCGCGATACCGTGGCGGTGGAAACGCCTGCGGCTGCGGCGACTTCGATAATCGTAGCCATGCAGATATCTTTGTAGCGTGCGACGCGCCGTGTCGAGCCCCGCGAATGTAATCCTTTACATCGTATCCGGCTCTGCATAGGCTGCGATTCGAACAGCGGCACAGCCGCGCAAGTCGAGCATCGGCAAAGCCGCACGGGGAGAGGAAGCGCATGGTCGCTGCTGGAGGGATCACCATGAACAGTACGCAGCCCGTATCGGGATTGCTCACCGGGCGGCTCAGCGCCTTGATGTTCATGCAGTTCTTCGTCTGGGGCGCGTGGAACGTCACGCTGGGTCTGGTGATGCAGACCGTCGGCGTCGGCAGCCTGATCGCCAACGCCTTTTCGGTCGGGCCGATCGCCTCGATCGTCGGCTCGTTCCTGCTCGGCATGGCGGCGGCGCGGTTCCTCAGCCCCAAGATGCTGATGGTGGTGCTCCACCTCGTCGGCGGCGTGCTGCTCTTCGTCCTGCCCCGGCTGCTCACCCCCGAGCATGGCGCCAGCTTCGTTTGGCTGCTGCTCGGCTACATGATCCTCTACATGCCGACGGTGGGTCTGGCGAACACGATCGCGCTCAAGAGCTTCGGCGAGCGGGTCGATCGCTTCCCCTTCGTCCGCGCCTTCGGCACGCTGGGCTGGATCGTCGCCGGGCTGATCATCGGCTGGGCGGGTCTTTCCGCCAGCCCGCATATCTTCGAAGTGGCGGGCGTGGTCTCGCTCGCGCTCGGCCTCTACAGCATCACCCTGCCCAATGTTCAGCCCGATGCGCCGCAGGGCAAGAGCCTGGTTGCGGAGGTGTTCTGCACCGAAGCCTTCGGCCTGATGCGCAACCGCTCCTTCCTGATCTTCATCCTTTGCGCGACGCTGATCTCGATCCCGCTGGCGATGTATTATGCCTATGCCTCGCCCTATGTCGGCGCGGCGGGGATCGAGAATGTCGGTGGCACGCTGGCGATCGGCCAGATGTCCGAACTGGTCTTCATGTTCTCGATGCCGTGGCTGTATCGCCGCTTTGGGGTGAAGCCGCTGCTGCTCGTCGGCATGGTCGCCTGGGCGCTGCGCTATGCCCTGTTCGCGATCGGCGACGGCGCCGCGGGGATCTGGGCGATCTATCTCGGCGTCGCATTGCACGGCGTGTGCTACGACTTCTTCTTCGTCGCCGGCGCGATCTACACCGGCACCATCGCTACCCCCAAGGGCGTCAACGCCCAGGCGCAGGGCATGCTGACGCTGTTCACCTACGGCGTGGGCATGCTGCTCGGCTCGCAGATCGGCGGGCTGCTCTATGCGCAGCTGCCGGCGAACGCGACCGTCGCCGACTGGCACCATCTCTGGTGGTATCCGGCGATCGCCGCGGCGGTGATCGCTTTGCTCTTCCAGTTGACCTTCAAGAACAATCGTAACGAGGTGCAGGCATGACCGCGATGCAGGGTCCGGGCATCTTCCTCGCCCAGTTTCTCGGCGACACCGCGCCGTTCGACACGCTCGACCACATGGCCGAATGGGCCGCAGGCCTCGGCTATGCAGGCGTGCAGATCCCGTGCGATCCGCGGCTGATCGACCTCAAACAGGCTGCCGAGAGTCAGGCCTATTGCGACGATCTCCGCGCCCGGCTCGACAAGTTCGGCATCCAGCCGACCGAGCTTTCGACCCACCTGCATGGCCAGCTGGTCGCGGTGCATCCCGCCTATGACACGCTGTTCGACGGCTTCGCGCCGGCCGAGCTGCACGGCAAGCCCGCCGAGCGCCAGGCCTGGGCCGTCGAGCAGGTCAAGCTCGCCGCCCGCGCCAGCGGCCGGCTGGGGCTGAAGGCGCACGCCACCTTCTCGGGGGCGCTCGCCTGGCCCTATGTCTATCCTTGGCCTCAGCGTCCCGCAGGCCTCGTCGAAGAGGCCTTCGCCGAACTCGCCCGCCGCTGGCTGCCGATCCTCGATGTGTTCGAGGAAGCCGGCGTCGACTGCGCCTTCGAGATCCATCCGGGCGAAGACATCCATGACGGCGCAAGCTGGGAGCGTTTCCTCGAGGCGGTGGGTCACCATCCCCGCGCGCGCATCCTGTTCGATCCGTCGCATTATGTGCTGCAGCAGCTCGACTATCTCGACTTCATCGACCGCTATCACGATCGGATCTCGTGCTTCCATGTGAAGGATGCCGAGTTCAACCCCACCGGGCGCAGCGGCGTCTATGGCGGCTATGAGAGCTGGGTGAACCGCGCCGGCCGCTTCCGCTCGACCGGCGACGGGCAGGTCGATTTCGTCGGCATCTTCAGCAAGCTTGCCCAGTACGGCTATCGCGGCTGGGCCGTGATCGAGTGGGAATGCGCGCTGAAGAACAGCGAGGACGGCGCCCGCGAGGGCGCGCCCTTCATCCGCGACCATATCATCCGCGTCACCGAGCGCGCATTCGACGATTTCGCGTCGAGCGGCGTCGACAAGACCGCCATCCGCAATCTGCTCGGGTTGGGAAGCCGCGACGCATGATCCGGCATCCGCTGAAACTCGGCATGGTCGGCGGCGGCGAAGGCGCGTTTATCGGCGCCGTGCACCGCATGGCGGCGGCGCTGGACGGTGACTGGCGGCTGGCCGCCGGCGCGTTCAGCACCGATGCCGGCAAGAATGCGCGGACCGGCGACCTGCTCGGGCTCGATCCGGCGCGGGTCTATGCGACCTATGACGCCCTGCTCGCCGGCGAAGCGGCGCTGCCGGAAAGCGAGCGCATCGACGCCGTCGCGATCGTCACGCCGAACCATCTCCACGCCCCCGTTGCCATCGCTGCGCTGAACGCCGGCTTCCACGTCTTCTGCGAAAAGCCGATGGCGATGAACAGCGACGAGGCCCGCGCCATCGCCGCCGCCGCGCAGGCGAGCGGCAAGCAGTTCGCCCTCGCCTTCACCTACAGCGGCTATCCGCTGGTCGAGGAGGCGCGCGCCCGCGTCGCCCGCGGCGATTTCGGCGCGATCCGGCTGGTGCAGGTGGAATATATCCAGGGCTGGCTGAGCGGTTCGCTCGACACCGAGGGCAACAAGCAGGCCGAGTGGCGCACCGATCCGGCACGCGCTGGTCTTGGCGGCTGCCTCGGCGATATCGGCACGCACGCCTTCCATCTGGCAGAGCTGGTCTCCGGCCTGCGCGTCGAGACGCTGTCCGCCGAACTCGCGACCCATGTCCCCGGTCGGCGACTGGACGACGATGTCAGCGCGCTGCTCCGCTTCGAGGGCGGCGCGCGCGGTACGCTCAAGGCCACCCAGGTCGCCGCCGGCGAGGAAAACGGCCTGCGCCTGCGCATCCATGGCGAGCGCGGCGGGCTGGAATGGGCGCAGATGGAGCCGAACACGCTCACGCTGCGCTGGCTGGATCGCCCCGCGGAAACGCTCCGCGCCGGCGGGCCCGGCCTGGGCGCGAGCACCATGCCCCTGCTTCGTACACCTGCCGGACATCCGGAAGGCTATATCGAAGCGTTTGCAAACCTTTATCGTGGGTTCGCCAGCCTTCTTCGCGGCGATTCGGCGCAGGTACCGGGTCTCGCGGACGGGCTGCGGACGATGGCCTTTGTCGAGGCGATGATCGCCAATGCGAAGGCCGACACCAAATGGACCGAGATCGTAACCGGAGAGCGTAGATGAAGTTCTGGATGGCACTAGCCGCAACCGCGGCGCTGACGGCGAGCGCGCCCGCCTGGGCGCAGACCGCCCCGCCCGCCTTTGCCGCGTGCAAGGCGTGCCACACCGTGGAGAAGGGCGGCAAGAACGGCGTCGGCCCCAATCTCAACGGCGTGGTCGGCCGTCCGGCGGCGTCTGCGCCCGGCTTCAACTATTCGACCGCGCTCAAGAACTCCAAGCTGACCTGGGACCCGGCGACGCTCGACCAGTTCATCGCCGCGCCGATGAAGAAGGTGCCGGGCACCCGCATGCCGATCGGCATGGCGGATCCGGCCAAGCGCCAGCAGATCATCGCGTACCTCAAGGCGATGGGCGGCAAATGAGCGTGACGCGCCGCACCGTATTGGCCGGCGCGACGGCGATGCCCCTGGTGGCATCCTCGGCGCGCAGCCAGTCGAATGCGGCGCGTTTCTCGCTCCATTTCGCGCCGCACGAGGGCAGCTTCGCCAGCCGGGGCAGTCGTCTGGAGCAGATCGCCTTTGCCGCCGACCAGGGCTTTACCGCCTGGGAGGACAATGAGGCCGCCACCCGTCCGGTCGACGAGCAGGTGGCGATGGCCAAGGCGCTGTCCAGCCGCGGCATGACGATGGGCGTGTTCGTCGCCTCGATGCCCAAATGGGGGCAGTCCCGCCCGATCCTCGGCGCGAACGACGGCGCCGAGCGCGAAGCGTTCCTGGCCGACATCCGCGCCTCGATCGACGTCGCCAAGCGGCTGAACGCCACGCGGATGACGGTGGTGACCGGCTTCCTCGATCCCAAGGTGCCGGTTGACATCCAGACGGCGCGGGTGATCGACCTGATGCGCCGCGCCGGCGATCTCGTCGCCCCGCACGGGATGGCGCTGGTGATGGAGCCGCTCAACACCCGCACCAACCATCCGGGCGTCTACATGCAGAGCATCGCGCAGGGCTATGCCGTGGCGCGCGGGGCGAACAGCCCCGGGGTGAAGATCCTCGCCGACCTGTATCACGAGCAGATCCAGTCCGGGAACCTGATCCCGGTGCTCGACACCTGCTGGAGCGAGATCGGCTATATACAGTTCGGCGACAATCCCGGCCGCAACGAGCCGGGCACCGGCGAAATCAACTTCACGAACATCGTCCGCTGGCTGCGCGAGCGGAAATATGCCGGAACGATCGGCATGGAACATGGCAATTCGGTCAAAGGGCGCGCGGGCGAGGAGCGGCTGATCGCCGCCTATCGCACGATCGACGCCCTGTGAGAGGATAAGGATGGGCTTTCGGGACGACGCCCCACCAAGCAACCTCCGTCATTCCCGCGGAGGCGGGAATCCATTGGCCTGTGCGCTCGGGGAAAGAACCGCAGCACCGGCGCAAATGGATCCCCGCCTCCGCGGGGATGACGGTTTGGATGGGGACGCCCGACGGCCTGAAGAATTCAGGGAGAGAAGCATGACGAGACGCACACAGCTGCTGCTCGCGGGTATGGCGGTGCTTGCCGCGACGCCCGCTGCGGCACAGGAAAAGCCGGGATTCAAGGACACCCCGATCCTGCCGGGCGGCGGGAACTGGCACGTCCATGACTCGGACCGCCCCTACCCGACCGTCGTCACCCCCGCGGCGCAGCCCGGCGGCGCGCCTTCGGACGCGATCGTGCTGTTCGACGGCCGCTCGCTCGACGCCTGGACTGCGCAGCGCAAGCTGTGGCCGATCGCGAACGGCGTGCTCACCGTGCCGACCCGCGCCAGCAGCGGCGGCGAGAATGCGCTGATCACCAAGCAGAATTTCGGCGACGTCCAGCTCCACCTGGAGTTCCGCTCGCCCAACCCGCCGACCAAGAGCTCGCAGGATCGCGGCAATAGCGGCATCTGGTTCATGCAGCGCTACGAGATCCAGATCCTCGACGGCTATCAGAACCCCACTTATGCCGACGGCACGGTGGGCGGCGTCTATGGCTGGAAGCCCCCGCTGGTGAACCCGTCGCGCAAGCCCGGCGAGTGGCAGAGCTACGACGTGGTGTTCGAGCGCCCCCGCTTCGCCGCCGACGGCAAGCTGCTGCGCCCGGCCTATATCACCGCCTTCCTCAACGGCGTGCTGGTGCAGAATCACCAGGCGATGCTCGGCACCACCAACTGGCGCCATGTCGCCGAATATACCGCGCATGCCGATGCCCTGCCGATCCAGCTGCAGGACCATGACTCGCCGGTGTCGTTCCGCAATATCTGGGTGCGCCCGCTGCCGGAAAGCGCGATCGCCCAGGACCTTCCGGGAGACCGCAAATGAACATCGACCGTCGCGCCGCACTGACCGGCGTGCTCGCCCTGTTCGGGGCGGGCGTGTTCGCCCCCATCGCCCGCGCCGCGCAGATGACCGCGACGCAGATGATCCAGGAGGGCCCGCCCAGCGTCGCCGTGTTCACCCCTGCCCAGCGCGCGCTGATGACGGCGCTGAGCGAGCGGGTGATCCCCACCACCGACACCCCGGGCGCGATTTCCGCGGGCGTGCCCGCCTTCATCGAGAAGCTGCTCGCCGACTGGGCGATGCCGGACGATCGCGTGCCGATCGTCGCCGGGCTCGACGCGATCGAGGCGCGCTCCCAGCAGGATTACAAGGTCGCCGCCGCCAAGGCGACGCCTGCGCAGCAGGACGCGCTGCTCACCCTGGCGATGAACGGCCAGATCCCGGGCGGCAAGACCTTCTTCGAGGCGTTCCGTCAGCTGGTGATCACGGGGTATTACACCTCGGAGATCGGCATCACCCAGGAACGCGAATATCTGCCGGTGCCGGGCGAATATAACGGCGCCTTCCCCTATTCCCAGGTCAACAAGGTGTACAGCGCATGATGATCACCCGTCGTACCCTGCTCGCCGGTGCGGGCGGCGTCACTGCCCTCGCGCTGATGGATCGCCTGATCCCGCAGGCCTTCGCCGCGCAGATCCCCGCTGTGGGCATCCAGCTCTACACCGTCCGCGACATTTTCCAGAAGGATCCGGTCGGCACGCTCAATGCGATCGCGAAGATCGGCTATCGCGAGATCGAGTTCGGCGGTGGCGGCTATGACAGCATGGACCCGGCGATGCTCCGCGCCACGATGGACAAGGCCGGCCTGCGCTGCCCCTCGCTGCACATCCCCTATGACTCGCTGCTGGGCCAGTTCGACAAGTCGGTGGCGATGGCGCGCACGCTCGGCGCCAAGACCGTGGTGCTGCCCTACATGAGCGACGAGCATCGCACCGAGGCGGGCTGGAACGCGGCGCTGCCGAACTTCAACAAGTTCGCGCGCGACCTCAAGAAGGCGGGCTTCGACTTCGCCTATCATAACCATGATTTCGAGTTCACCAACAAGCCCGGCGGCGTTAGCCTCTACGACCGATTGCTCAAGGCGACCGACCCCGCGCTGGTGAAGGTGGAGCTCGACCTCTACTGGGCCAAGCGCGCGGGCCAGGACCTGGCCGCGCTGATCGACCGACTCAACAAGCGTCTTTACTCGTACCACGTCAAGGACATGCGCCCCGATGGCAAGATGACCGCGGTGGGCACCGGCACGATCGACTTCGCGGCGCTGTTCAAGCGTCCGTCCAGCGCGCATGTCCGCCACTTCTATGTCGAGAATGACGAGGCGCCCGCGCCCTATCTTCCGGACATCACCACCAGCTTCAAGACACTGCAGACGCTGCGCTTCTAAACCAACAACACTCCCTGGGAGAGGGAAACATCATGGCTGCAACCAACAGGTTCGATGCGATCGTCATCGGCTCCGGCGTAAGCGGCGGCTTCGCCGCGAAGGAACTGACTCAAAAGGGCCTCCGCGTGCTGATGCTCGATCGCGGCCGCATGGTCGAGCATGGCGAGGACTATCCGTATGACGGCAAGCCCGCCTATGAGGTGCCCGCGCACAACATCATGCCCAAGCCGCTGCAGGAACGCGATTATTTCATCGCCAAGCGCGGCTATGTGCAGCCCAGCAACATGGGCTTCTACAATAACGACCGCATGAACCCCTATGCGTTCGACGAGGGCAGCAAATTCTACTGGATCCGCCCCGGCGCGGTGGGCGGCAAGTCGCTGATCTGGGGCCGCTGGAGCTTCCGCTGGGCACCCGAGGATTTCGACGCGAACAAGCGCGAGGGCGTCGATGGCGCCTGGCCGATCGGCTATGACGACATCGCGCCGTGGTACGCCAAGGTCGAGGATTATATCGGCGTCTCCGGCTCGCGCGAGAACCTGCCCTATCTGCCGGACAGCAACTTCCAGCCGCCGATGCCGATGAACATCGCCGAGAAGTGGCTGAAGGAACGGCTGGAGTCCAAATTCCCCGGCCGCAAGCTGATCAACACCCGCCTGTCGAACATGACCGAGGACAAGCCGGACCAGGGCCGCACCAAGTGCCAGTTCCGCAACCAGTGCGGCAATGGCTGCTCGTTCGGCGCCTATTTCTCCACCCAGGCGGTCACCCTCCCCGCCGCGCGCGCGACCGGCAAGCTGACGCTCCAGTCGGATGCAGTGGTGACCAACCTCGAATATGACGCGGCGAAGAAGCGCGTCACCGGCGTCCGCTATGTCGATGCCAAGACGGGCCAGGCGCAGGTGGTGAATGCCGACCTCGTCTTCCTCTGCGCCTCGGCGATGGGATCGAACCAGATCCTGCTCAACTCGCGCGCGCCGGGCAGCGAGCGCAGCCATTTCGACAGCAGCGGCACGCTGGGCCGCTATGTCATGGACCATATCTTCCGCGTCGGCATCGACGGCGAGATCCCGGGCATGACCGACCTGATCGAATATGGCCGGCGACCCGGCGGCGTCTATATCCCCCGCTTCCGCAACATCGGCGGCGAGGAAGGCGTGGGCTTCAAGCGCGGCTATGGCTATCAGGGCAGCGCCTGGCGCCAGCCGGCGGGCCCGGTGGGCTTCGGTGCCGAGATGAAGCACGGCATGCGCCGCTACGGCCCGTGGCGGTTCAGCATGGGGGCGTTCGGCGAGTGCCTGCCCTACAAGGACAACCGCGTCTCGCTCCACCCGAGCAAGGTCGATCGCTTCGGGGTGCCGCTGATGCGCTTCGACGTGACCTTCCGCGAGAATGAGCTGAAGCTGATCGCCGACGCCAAGGTGCAGGGCGAGGCAATGCTGCGCGCCGCGGGCCTGCAGAACGTGACGAGCAACGAAGGCGAGCACGTCCCCGGCGACGCCATCCACGAAATGGGCGGCGCGCGCATGGGCACCGATCCTCGCAATTCGGTGCTCAACGGCTTCAGCCAGGCGCACGACGCGCCGAACCTCTACGTCACCGACGGCGCCCAGATGGCCTCCGCCTCCTGCGTCAACCCGTCGCTGACCTTCATGGCACTCACCATGCGCGCGGCAGACCATGCGGTGAAGCAGCTGCGCGGATAAACCGAGGGAGCGCGCCCCTGCGGGCGCGCTCCACTTCGGATCAGGATTTCAAGAAACTGGCTGGGGCGGGAGGATTCGAACCTCCGAATGACGGTACCAAAAACCGTTGCCTTACCACTTGGCGACGCCCCAACGGGAAGCGGGCTTATAGAGCCTCAGAACAGACGTTCAAGCCACCCGTGCGGGTCCGGTGCCACCCCGCGTTGGATTCCCACCAGCTGCTCGCGCAGCTTCTCGGTGAGCATGCCGGGGCCGCCATTGCCGATCTGGAACTCGAGGCCGGATCCACGCACCGCGCCGATCGGCGTCACCACCGCGGCGGTGCCGCAGGCGAACGCTTCGCGCAGGCGGCCGCTCTTGGCGTCCTCGCGCCACTGGTCGATCGAATAGCGTTCCTCGCGGACCTCGACACCGGCGCCGCGCGCCAGCGTGATCAGCGATTCGCGGGTGATGCCCGGCAGGATCGTGCCGCCAAGCGGCGGGGTGGCGATGCTGCCGTCGTCGAAGACGAAGAACACGTTCATGCCGCCCAGCTCCTCGACATAGCGGTTCTCGACCGCATCGAGGAACACGACCTGGTCGCAGCCCTGGCGGATCGCCTCGGCCTGGGCGACCAGGCTGCCGGCATAGTTGCCGCCGCACTTGGCCGCGCCCGTGCCGCCCGGCGCCGCGCGGGTGTAATGATCGGACACCCACAAGGTCACCGACGGCGCGCCGCCCTTGAAATAGGCGCCCGCAGGCGAGGCGATGACCAAGTAAAGATATTCGCTCGCCGGCTTCACGCCGAGGAAGGTCTCGCTCGCGAACATGAAGGGGCGCAGATACAGCGACGCGCCCTCGCCTTCCGGGATCCAGTCGCGATCGGCCTCGACCAGCGCGCGGATCGAGGCGAGGAACAGCTCCTCGGGCAGCGGCGTCATCGCCATGCGCTCGGCGGATTCGCGAAAGCGACGGGCGTTCTCGCCCGGGCGGAACAGCCCCGCGCCGCCATCGGGCAGGCGATAGGCCTTGAGGCCCTCGAAGATCTCCTGCGCATAATGGAGCACCGCGCAGGCGGGGTCGATCTGGAGCGGGGCATAGGGCTGGACGCGCGCATCGTGCCAGCCCTTGTCGGCCGAATAGCGGATCACCGCCATGTGATCGGTGAATACCTTGCCGAAGCCGGGGTTCGCGAGGATCGTCGCGCGGTCGTCGCCGCTGCGCGGGTTGGTGTGGGCTTCGAATTCGAAATCCAGGATCGTCGCGTCTTCCATCACTCGGTCTTTCTCGTCCCCAGAGCCTCGGGTTGCGCAGGACTAGGCGCGGTGGCAGAAACGGTCAACATGGCTGCCCCAATTCCTGCCTCTCCCCTCTTCCTGCGCGAACCCGAAATCCGGCGCGGCATCGAGCTGCTCTATTTCGGCTACTCGCACCTCACCCGCTCGATTGACGACGGGCTGGCGCGCCAGGGGCTCGGCCGCGCGCACCACCGCGCGCTCTATTTCATCGCGCGCAAGCCGGATCTGACGGTGAGCGAACTGCTCTCGCTGCTGGCGATCACCAAGCAGTCGCTGGGCCGGGTGCTGGGCGAGCTGGCCGAGCGTGGACTGGTCGAGACGCGCGCGGGCACGCGCGACCGGCGGCAGCGGCTGCTGCGGCTCACCGAAGCAGGCGCGAAGCTGGAATCGGAGTTGTTCGAGGCGCTGCGCGAAAAAATGGCCGGCGCCTATTCGAGCGCCGGCCAGGGAGCCGTCGGGGGTTTCTGGGCCGTGCTCGAAGGGCTGATGCCCGAGGACGAGCGCGGCCGGGTGGCGACGCTGGGGCGCTGAGCGCCCGTCATTTCCTGGAAGCCGTCATCCCGGCGAAAGCCGGGATCCAGACGCCATTCGTTCAAGGCAAGAGCCGAGACGGAGGCCCCAATGGATTCCGGCTTTCGCCGGAATGACGGGAAGGGTCGATCAGGCGACCTTGAAGCCTTCCTTGTTCATCGCAAGGGTCAGTGCCTTGTTCTTTTCCTCGCTCAGCTGGGCGCGGAGTTCGGGGAACAGCTGGTCCTCTTCCTCGCGGATGTGCTTTTCCAGCGCGGCGCGGAATTCCTTCACCTTCTCCAGCCACTTGGGCGAGGTGCTCGGCATGTTCTCCAGTTCGTAGAGGAACTGCTTCACATAGCCATGCTCGGCATTGAGCTCGTCCGCCTGCTCGGTCTTCCCCGCTTCGCGGAGCGCCGGGTAGATGACATTCTCTTCCTCGATCGCATGCTTCACCAGCGCATGCTTGATGTGCGCGAGGAGCATGTTGCGGCGGATCGTCGCCTTGTCGTCGGTCGCTTCGAGCGTGTCGAATACCTTGAGCACCGCCTTGTGCTCGGCCTTGAGCGCATCGTCCCAATTGCCGGCAAGCGCGCTCGGCGCCTGCACCGCCGCCTTGCGGCCGAGCATCGCGAGCAGGCCGAGCGCCGCGCCGCCAGCCGCCGCGCCGGCGATCACGCCCAGGCTGGTGCCGTTGTTGCTCGTCTTGCCGTTGTCTTTGGCGCTGGTCTTCGCAGTCCGCTTCGGTTCGGTCGTCGTAGCCATGTCAGCCTCCGTCGATACGTGGGATCGGAGGCTTAACCGCTGGGAATACTAGGCGTTCCGTAAAGTAACGCGCTATTTGCGCGCTTCGGCGGCCATCTCGGCGTTGCGGCGGGCAGAGGCTGCAAGGGTTTCCCGCAGCAGCGTCTTCAACGCATCGTCGCGGTCGAGCACATTCAGCCCCTCGCGGGTCGAGCCGCCCGGGCTCGCCACGCGGTCGGCGAGCACCGCCGGGCTTTCGCTCGCCGCTGCCGCCATCAGGCCCGAACCTTCCACCGTCGCGAGCGCGAGGCGCTGCGCCTGGTCGGCGGGCAGTCCCAGCGCCGCGCCGGCCGCGGCCAGCGCATCGACGAAGCGGAAGACGAAGCCGGGGCCGCAGCCGGCGAGCGCGGTCAGTGCATCGAGCATGGGCTCGCTCGGCACCCATTCGACGAGCCCGAGCGGCGCCATCAGCGTCTCGGCGGCCGCGCGCGCCTCGGCATCGTCGCTCGGCGTGGTCAAGCCGACGACACCCTTGCCGATCGCCACCGGCAGATTGGGCATCGCGCGCACCACGGTCTTCGCGCCGAGCGCATCCGCCAGCGTCGCAACCTCCACGCCCGCAAGGATCGACACGAGCAGCGGCACGCCCGCCACGAAGGGCGCCAGCACCGGCGCGACATTGTGGAGCTGCTGCGGCTTCACCGCCAGCACCAGCGCGGTCGGCCGCTCGCCCTCGCGCGGCGCGGTCACATGCCGCACGCCTTCGGGAATGGCGGGACTGCCCGGATCGATGACGGTGATCGCGGACGCGTCGATCCCCGCCCCGGCCCAGCGGCGGAGCATCGCCCCGCCCATATTGCCGGCACCGACCAGCCAGATCCGTTCGAGCAGCGCCGTCATGTCAGGCCTCGCCCTGGGTCTCGATCAGCGCCGCGGCGATCGCCTCGCTCGGCGTCTTGCCGCCCCACAGGACGAACTGGAAGACGGGGTAGAAGCGCTCGCACTCGTCGATCGCGCTTTCCACCAGCAGCTCGGCTTGGGCGAGCGTCAGCGACGCGCCCTCGTCGCCGTCGATCAGCGCGGCGTGGCGGAACAGCAGGATGCCGGTCGACGACCAGAGCTCGAAATGGCCGATCCAGAGCTGCTCGTTGACCAGCCCGATCGTCTCGTAGACCAGCCCGCGCCGCTCCTCGGGCACGCGTACGTCGGGGAAGCCCATGAACTGCAGCACGCCATCGTCCTCGCGCCAGATCGCGCGGAGCTCGTACTGGGTCCAGCTGCCTTTCACCTTGGCGACGATCTCGTCGTCCTCGCGCTCATGGGACCAGCCATGGGCGGCGAAATAGGTTTCGAGCATGTCGATGGGCGCCGCGGCGTCGCGGTCGAATTCCGCTTCGTCTAGCATGCCCATGTCGCCCCCGGTCGTGTAGCCATGCCCGCTAGTGCCAAGCGCGCGGACGGGGCACAAGCTTGCGCCTGCGCCCCGCTGCCGAAAGCTGTGGACAAGGAAAGCCTAGCCAGCGTCACGCATTCCCTTGCGGGTTGAGCTTCGCCTCGAGCGCATCGAGGCGCGCCTTCAGCGCATCGGCCTCGTCGCGCGCCGCGGCCGCCATCGCCTTCACCGCCTCGAACTCGTCGCGGCTGACGAAATCGAGCCCGCCGATCCATTCGCGGGCGCGCTCGCGGGCGCCGGCCTCGGCTTCGCGCGCCACGCCGGCGAAGGTGCCGGCGGCGCCGTTCACCATCTTCACCAGATCGTCGAACAGGCGGTTGTCGGTCTGCATGTCAAAGAATCCCAGTCAAAGCGTTTCGAGGTGGATGTGGGCGTTCGGGGCCGCCGACGCAATCTTTTCCGCATCCGGATTGAGATCGCGGACCTGCGAAAACAACACGCTCGCGAAGCACACCCAGGCAAGATAGGGCAGCAGCATCAGCCCGGCGAGCGTGCGGACGCGCCAGAAGGCGACCATCGTCACCGCCACCAGCACCGCCAGCGCCACGATCACGATCAGCGCGAGATCGAGCATGTGGAAGCGGAAGAAGATCGGCGACCAGGCGAGGTTGACGGCAAGCTGGAGGACGAACAGCGCGACCGCCGCCGCTCGCCCCCGCGCGCCGCGCGCGCTCAACACGAGGGCAAGCGCCAGGCCCATCAGCACGTAGAGGATCGTCCAGACGACCGGAAAGGCAATGTTGGGCGGCTGGATGGCCGGCTTGGCGAGCGCGGTGAACCAGGGGTTCTGGTCCCCGGCGGGCGCGACCATCGCCGATCCGAAGCCGAGCAGTACCACCACCGGCACCGTCACCAGCGCGCGGCGCCAGAAACCACGCCGCAGCTGCGCCTTCGATGCCAATGCGTTCATGCAACCATCCTCAGCCGGAACAAATATTTCCTACTCCGCATGTAGGGCCTCGAAGTAGGCATCGACATCAGCCACGCGCCTCTTATGGCTATCCTGCGTAGAGACCCCGGTGTAAGATGCCGACTTAGCTCTCATCATAGTACTTAAAATTTCTTCGGGTAGCGAACCCACCGAAATGATCTCACCATCAAATTTAATGTCGCCGAAGCCCAAGTTCTGCAACGCTGTTACATATCAAAGCTCAAAATTAAGATCCCGCTCAGATTTTAAAACATCTTTCAATTTGAATGACACTCTATTCTTATATGCTAAAGCAAGCGCATAAACCAAAGCAGCCCCGCCCATCGAGAAGCTTTTAAGATTATAATTTACCTCATTATTTTTGCCTGGCAAAACATTATCAGCTTCGGGGGAACGCCCCTTAAGACCGTCTTGAATTTGCCTTATAGCATTACTATTTTGCTCGTTACTATCGATTATTTTACTTGCCGCCAAAGACAGATCTTTCACTGCATCTAGCGCGGAAGAGGAAGCCGCCTGAGCCTCTGCAGCGATTTCCCTTATTAGATTCGAACTATCGACAAGACCTTGAGAAACAATCGAAGCTTGAGAAGCAGCATCACGAGCAGATACCAAGGTGCTTTCTACGTTGGCATTTGACGTTAGCGACTGAAATATCGCTATAACCGCCAAAACCAATGACGAAAGACCAACGGCAAACGAGATAATACTTGAAAGATCTTTCACTGCGACCCAATTTACCGACAAAACGCCGATCAATAGGGCTACAAGTATTCCAATGATCCACCTAGAATGAATTGACCAGTTCGCCACGACACACCCCTCTAAGCCACTCCACCTGAGAAACCCGGTTTTAAGGTCCGCTGATCGTGAGCTAAGCAGCGGAGACAGCCCCGATCAAAAATTCAACATTGCCCTCCGGCCCGGTGATCGGGCTGCGCGTCACGCCCAGCACCTGCCAGCCCTTGCCTTCCAGCCAGGCCGCCACCTCCGCACAGACCCGCTCGTGCACGGCAGGATCGCGGACCACCCCGCCCTTGCCCACTTCCTCGCGCCCTGCCTCGAACTGCGGCTTGATCAGCGCCGCCAGCCGCGCGCCCGGGCGGGTGAAGCCCAAAGGCACGTCGAGCACTTTGGCCAGCCCGATGAAGCTCGCATCGCACACCACCACATCGAGCGGCTCCGGGATATGCGTGGGCGTGAGGATGCGCGCGCTGGTCTGTTCCAGCACCACCACCCGCTCGTCCTGCCGCAGCTTCCAGGCGAGCTGGTTGGTGCCGCTGTCCACCGCATAGACACGCGCCGCGCCGTTGGTCAGCAGCACGTCGGTGAATCCGCCGGTCGACGAGCCGACGTCGATCGCCACCGCGCCGGTCACGTCCCAGGCGAAATGCTCCAGCGCGTGCGCCAGCTTGATGCCGCCGCGCGAGACCCAGGGATGGTCGCGGCCGCGCACCTCCAATGCCGCATCCTCGGCGAGCATCTGACCCGCCTTCTCGATCTTGCGCTCGCCGGTGAAGGCGAGCCCGGCCATGATGAGCGCCTGTGCCCGCGTGCGGCTCTCGGCGAGCCCGCGGTCGACGAGCAGTTGATCGGCGCGAAGCTTTGCCATGCTCGCCCTTTAGGCGCCGCCAACGCCTCGGCGCAACCGCTCCTCCGTTCGACGCACGCCTTATTGCCCACTAATCTGGTAGGGATTATAGAAGAGGTCCGGCCAGTCCCTCCAAGGACCAAGGAGAGGAACGCAATGACGATCTTTTCGCCGATCGATGATCGCTCGCCGATCATCCTCACCGTCCCCGGCCTCGGCGGCTCCGGGCCGTCGCACTGGCAGACGCTGTGGGAGCAATCCCGCCCCGACACGCACCGAGTCGAACTCGGCATGTGGGATACACCGCATCGCAACGCCTGGGTGACCAAGCTCGACCAGGCGATCCGGCAGGCGCAGGCGCCCGTGGTGCTCGCGGCGCATAGCCTGGGCTGTCTCGCCGTCGCCTGGTGGGCGGCGCTTGCCGGGCAGACCTTCGGCACCCCGGTTGCCGGCGCGCTGCTGGTCGCGCCCGCCGATGTCGACCGCGACTCGGCGCCGTCGGAACTGCATGCCTTCCGCCCGACGCCGGCGACTCTTCTGCCCTTCCCCAGCGTGGTGGTGGCGAGCAGCGATGATCCATGGATGTCGATCGAACGCTCCGAGGATCTGGCGCGCGGCTGGGGCAGCCTGTTCGTCAACGCCGGGCCGCAGGGCCATCTCAACGCCGCCAGCGGAATCGGCTGGTGGGAAGAAGGCCAGGCGCTGCTCGACCGGTTGCTCGATACCGCAGCCGAGCGCAGCGGATCGGTGCGCACCACCGCCGAAGCACGCTCGCTCCTCGCGGTGAACGCCACCGACGCGGCGCAGGTACATTATCTCGGAAGCCGCTCAGCCAACGCCGCACAAAACACGATCAAATCGACGCAAGCACGCTGGTAAAAGCAGGGAGGATAACCTATAATAATCAGCATGGGCATGGTCGGGTGACGTACCCTAGAGCGTCATCCGGCCTACCCTGCCGACACGGCCTCCACTTGCTCAACGCGTCGTACGATTTGGTAAAGTGCAGTTGCAGTTATTGCAACGCATATGGCCATCTCTGCGCGTCCTCGATCCTTCTTCGATAACGGCCGTCGCGGCACCGAGGTTGCTACCGTAGCCAGCACACGCGCGCCTTCCGCGATCCATCACGAAATTGCGCCATGATATATTGTACCGCCGCGAAGGCGGGTCTATATGGCGCCCATGTCGTTGAGCACCCCTCTAGCCCGCTGGTGGGCGGGCCTGGATGGCGCTTTCGATCGCATTGCGATCGGGATCAGCGGCTTGTGCCTGATTCATTGCATCGCGACGACGGTGCTGCTGACGCTCGTGTCGACCGCGGGCGGTCTGCTCAACCCGCACATCCATGAATATGGCCTGGTGCTGGCGATCGGCTTCGGCATCTATGCGCTGGGCCGGGGCATCGTCCATCATGGCTATATGGCGCCCGCTGCGGTGGGCGCGTTCGGACTCGGCATCATGGGCGGCGCGCTGAGCCTGCCGCATGGCGGGTTCGAGACCTTCTGGACGCTGGTCGGCGTGTCGCTGGTCGCGCTCGGCCACGACCTCAATCGCCGCGCCACCTATTGAACCCGTATTGGCCGCTGCTTGCCGCAGCGCCCCGCAACGCCTAAATCTTCTGCATGTCCGCGCACAATCATCACGAGCACCACGGGGCCGATCTCACCAAGGCGGCCCGCACCCGGCTGGAAGAGGCCGGCGAGCAGTGGACGGCGATGCGCGAGCGCGTATTCGAGGCGCTGGCCGGGTTCGAAAAGCCCGCCTCGGCCTATGACATCGCCGAGGCGGTGTCGAAGGCCGAGGGGCGCCGTGTGGCCGCCAACAGCGTCTATCGCATCCTCGACCTGTTCGTCGGTTCCAATCTGGCGCGGCGGGTGGAAAGCGCGAACGCCTATGTCGCCAATGCGCACCCGGAATGCCTGCACGACTGCATCTTCCTGGTGTGCGACAGCTGCGGCCAGACCACCCATATCGACGACGATTCGATCACCAAGAACGTACGGTCCGCCGCGCAGCACGCCGGGTTTTCGCCGGTCCGCCCGGTGATCGAGGTGCGCGGCAAGTGCGGCAAGTGCGACTGACCTGCCCAACAGACCGTTCGACTTGAGACTAACGTTGCGCTAACAAAGCCCATGGCTGACCTACCCAAGACGCCGCTGCTCGACACGGTCGACACGCCGCAGGACCTCCGGAAGCTCGCCCCCGCCCAGCTTCGCCAGCTGGCCGACGAGCTCCGCGCCGAAACCATCAGTGCGGTGGGCTCCACCGGCGGACATCTCGGCTCCGGCCTGGGCGTCGTCGAGCTGACGGTGGCGATTCACTATGTGTTCAACACCCCCGACGACCGGCTGATCTGGGACGTCGGGCACCAATGCTACCCGCACAAGATCCTCACCGGCCGCCGCGACCGGATTCGCACGATCCGCCAGGGCGGCGGCCTCTCCGGCTTCACAAAGCGCAGCGAGAGCGAGTACGATCCGTTCGGCGCGGCGCACTCGTCGACCTCGATCTCGGCGGCGCTGGGTTTCGCGATCGCCAACAAGCTGAACGAGGCGCCGGGCAAGGCGATCGCTGTGATCGGCGACGGCGCGATGAGCGCGGGCATGGCCTATGAGGCGATGAACAACGCCGAGGCGGCCGGCAACCGGCTGGTGGTAATCCTCAACGACAACGACATGTCGATTGCGCCGCCGGTGGGCGGGCTTTCGGCCTATCTGGCGCGGCTGATCTCCTCGTCCGAATATCTGGGCCTGCGTGAGCTGGCCAAGCGCTTCACCCGCAAGCTCTCGCGCCGCCTTACCGTCGCGGCCGGCAAGGCGGAGGAATTCGCCCGCGGCATGGCGACCGGCGGCACGCTGTTCGAGGAACTGGGCTTCTATTATGTCGGCCCGATCGACGGCCATAATCTCGAGCACCTGATCCCGGTGCTGGAGAATGTGCGCGACAGCGAGCAGGGCCCGATCCTGATCCATGTCGTGACCAAGAAGGGCAAAGGCTATGCCCCGGCCGAAGCGGCGGCGGACAAATATCACGGCGTCCAGAAGTTCGACGTGATCACCGGCGCCCAGGCCAAGGCGCCCCCGGGCCCGCCGGCCTATACCAAGGTCTTCGCCGATGCGCTGCTCGCCGAGGCGGAGCGCGACCCCGCCGTCTGCGCGATCACCGCGGCGATGCCCTCGGGCACCGGTCTCGACAAGTTCCAGGCGACCTTCCCCGATCGGACCTTCGACGTCGGCATCGCCGAGCAGCACGCAGTCACCTTCGCTGCGGGCCTCGCGGCGCAGGGGATGCGGCCGTTCTGCGCGATCTACTCGACCTTCCTGCAGCGCGCCTATGACCAGGTGGTCCACGACGTCGCGATCCAGAACCTGCCGGTCCGCTTCGCGATCGACCGCGCCGGGCTGGTCGGCGCGGACGGCGCGACCCATGCCGGCAGCTTCGACGTGACCTATCTCGCCAGCCTGCCGAATTTCGTGGTGATGGCGGCAGCGGACGAAGTCGAGCTCGTCCATATGACCCACACCGCCGCGCTGCACGACAGCGGCCCGATCGCGCTGCGCTATCCGCGCGGCAACGGCGTCGGGCTGGAACTTCCCAAGGTTCCGGAGCGGCTGGAGATCGGCAAGGGTCGTGTGGTCCGCGAGGGCAAGAAGGTGGCGATCCTGTCGCTCGGCACGCGCCTCGCGGAGGCGCTCAAGGCCGCCGACACGCTCGAGGCCAAGGGGCTTTCGACGACGGTCGCCGACCTGCGCTTCGCCAAGCCGCTCGACGAGGACCTGATCCGCCGCCTGCTGACTACGCATGAAGTGGCGGTGACGATCGAGGAAGGCGCAATCGGCGGTCTCGGCGCGCATGTGCTGACGCTGGCGAGCGACACCGGGCTGATCGACGCCGGCCTCAAGCTGCGCACCATGCGCCTGCCGGACGCGTTCCAGGACCAGGACAAGCCCGAAAAGCAGTATGACGAAGCCGGGCTCAACGCCGCCAACATCGTCGACACGGTACTGAAGGCGCTCCGCTACAACGAAGCCGAGCTGGCCGACGGCGTGCGGGCGTAAGGGATTCCGTATCCTCCCCCGCCAGGGGGAGGGGGACCATGCGAAGCATGGTGGAGGGGGAGGTAGCACGACGGCCCGAGAGGTTCTGGCATCCTCCCCCTCCGTCGCCGTCGGCGCCACCTCCCCCTGGCGGGGGAGGAAACACTTGCATCCTTGAACCTCCTACATGCACATGCCATGTACATGCACATGGCTACGCAGCTTCCCCAGACTCGCTCCAGCCGTGTCGTCGTGCTGGTATCGCCCGAGGAAAAGCGGCGCATTTCCGCCAATGCGGAAGCCGCAGACATGACGGTGAGCGACTTCATGCGGACCGCCGCTGAACGCTATACCGAACCGACCGATGCCGAGATGGCGCTGATGCGCGATCTGCTCGCCCAGCTCGAACAGGCCAACGCCCGCACGGACGAGGCCTTCGCGCAGCTCGAAGCCGCGCGCACCGCCGCCACCGCCTTCGACGAGGAGGCCTATCGCGCCGAGGTCCGCGAGCAACTGCTGGCCGATTCCACGATCGACTGGGATGCGCTGTCCACCGCCCTCTCCGGCTGGGCGCGCCAGTGAGCTTCTGGACCGATGCACTGCGCGCCCTCCAGCAGGTCGCGCTGCTCCAGCACAAGGTCGAGCAGGCGCTGACCACTGCCGAGGAGGCCCGCCGCCACTCGATCGAGACGCGCGAGCGGGTGATCCGCCTGGAGACGCTGATCGACATCGCGATGAAGCGCCAGCCGGCACCCCCGCCCGCGCCGCCCGCGCTTCCCGAAAGTCCACCTGCCGGCAGCTAGCGCCCGCTTCCCCGAGCGCGTACATCGCGGTACGTGCTGAAAATGACCATCCTCCCCCTCACCGCCCGCCCCAGAGCGCTCGCGCACTGGCTGTTCGTCGTCGCCGCGATGATCGTCGCGATGGTCGTGGTCGGGGGTATTACCCGGCTTACCGAATCGGGCCTGTCGATTACCGAGTGGAAGCCGATCTCCGGCATCATTCCGCCGCTCAACGACGCGCAGTGGCAGGCCGAGTTCGATCACTACAAGCGGATCGGCCAATATGAGCAGCTCAACCAGGGCATGACGCTGGCCGGGTTCAAGTCGATCTTCTTCTGGGAATATATCCACCGCCTGCTCGGTCGGCTGATCGGCATGGTGTTCGCGCTGCCGCTGCTGTGGTTCTGGATCCGCAAGCAGATCCCGCAGGGCTATGGCTGGCGGCTGGTCGCGCTGCTCGCGCTGGGCGGGCTGCAGGGCGCGTTCGGCTGGTGGATGGTGAAGTCGGGCCTCAACCACACCCGCACCTCGGTGAGCCATTTCTGGCTGGCGACGCACCTGATGACCGCGCTGTTCACGCTGGGCGGCATCGTCTGGACGATGCTCGACCTGCGCGCGCTCGCCGCCAACCATGCCGAGCGCCCCGCTCGGCTGACCGGCCTCGGCGCGGGCGTGCTGGTGCTGCTGGCGATCCAGCTCTTCTACGGCGCGCTGGTAGCAGGGCTCGATGCCGGCTTGGTGACGAACCAGTGGCCGCTGATGAACGACCGCCTCTTCCCCGGCGTCAGCCAGATCGGCGAGAGCCCGCTGCATGCCGCGCTGTACGATCCGGCGATCGTCCACTTCATCCATCGCTGGTGGGCCTGGGTGGTCGTCGCAGGGCTGATTGTTCTCGCCCGCAAGGCCAAGGCCGCCGGCGATCGCCGCGCCTCGATCGCGATCCACTCCGCATTCGGCATCCAGATCCTGCTCGGCATCGCCACGGTGATGACCGGTGTAAGCCTCCATGTCGCCGCCACCCACCAGCTGGTCGGCGCGCTGCTGGTGTGCGCCACCGTCTGGGGCGTCCACGCCGTCGGCCGGGCGCGGTGAGCGACACCGCGCTGCTGTACGTCACCTTCGCCAGCCGCGCCGATGCCGAGCGGGTGGCGGAGACGGTGCTGGCGGAGCGGCTGGCGGCCTGCGTCAACATCCTCGCTCCCTGCACCTCGATCTATCGCTGGCAGGGTGGCATCGAGCGCGGCGAGGAAGTGCCCGCGCTGTTCAAGACCCGCCCTGCCCTGGCGCTGCGCCTGCGCGAGCGGATCGCCGCGATCCATGGCTATGACCTGCCGGTGATCGAGCAATGGCCGGTCGAAGCGGGCAATGCCGTCACCCGCTGGATCGCCGAAGAGACCCGCTGAACCGACAGGTATTATTTTACCCGTCAGCAAACCCACGCATTTCTTGACTTTCAGGGCCCAAATCGTCAGAGGGGCATCAATCGCGCTGCCGGCAACGGTGGCGCGAATGCATTTCCTACGCGAAAGGTCACAGGCCATGAAGGCGCTGATGAAGACCACCAAGTCGGCCAAGCCGGCCGAGGTGGAGAAGAAGTGGCACATCGTCGACGCCGAAGGGCTCGTCGTCGGTCGTGCAGCGGTGGTGATCGCGAACGTCCTGCGCGGCAAGCACAAGACCAGCTTTACCCCGCACGTCGACTGCGGTGACAATGTCATCGTGATCAACGCGGACAAGATCCGTTTCACCGGCAAGAAGCTCGGCCAGAAGGTGTACTACAAGCACACCGGCTATGCGGGCGGCATCAAGGGCATCACCGCCGCCAAGGTTCTCGAAGGCCGCTTCCCGGAGCGCGTTCTGGAGAAGGCCGTGGAGCGCATGATCCCGCGCGGTCCGCTCGGCCGCCAGCAGATGCGCAACCTGCGCATCTTCGCCGGTTCGGAGCATCCGCATGAAGCCCAGAACCCCGAGGTTCTCGACATCGCCGGCATGAGCCGCAAGAACAAGGTGGGTGCATAATGTCTGACAACCGCCAGTCGCTTTCCGACCTGGGTGCAGCGCTCGGCCAGCCCGCCGCCGCGCCGACCGAAGGCCAGCCCGCCGCTCCGGCTGCCGCCGCTGCCGAGGCCTATCTGGCCGGCGAAATCGCCGAGCCGGCTGCCCCGACCATGCCGCTGCGCGCGCAGGAGCTGGACCAGTATGGCCGCGCCTATGCCACCGGCCGTCGTAAGGACGCCGTTGCCCGCGTTTGGCTGAAGCCCGGCACCGGCAAGATCACGATCAACGGTCGTGACCAGGAAGTCTATTTCGCGCGTCCGACGCTGCGTCTCGTCATCAACCAGCCGTTCGGTGTCGCCGAGCGTGAGGGCCAGTATGACGTGATCTGCACCGTCAAGGGCGGCGGTCTCTCGGGCCAGGCCGGTGCGGTCAAGCACGGCATCTCGCAGGCGCTGACCAAGTATGAGCCGGTGCTGCGCGCCCCGGTGAAGAAGGCCGGCTTCCTGACCCGCGACAGCCGCGCCGTCGAGCGTAAGAAGTACGGCAAGGCGAAGGCCCGTCGTAGCTTCCAGTTCTCGAAGCGCTAAGCGTCTCGGCTTCGGCCAGGAACAAGGGGCGGTCCGGCAACGGGCCGCCCTTTTTCGTGCGTGGCGTTCCCGCGCTCGCAGCGGAGAGCCCGCAACCCTACCCGAATTGGTGCAACGCACCCGTCACGCGCCGCGGCAAGATGCCGCCTCCGCTGCCGACGCAGCTTGGACGCGACATCGCCACGTCGCGAAATGCTTTTCGGATGCAGCGGTTCCCGCCTAGCCGCCGCTGAACCGCAACGGCCGACCGCATCGATTCTCGATACGGCACCGTATCGTTCCCCAGAAACGCTGTTTTCTTCATGATGTTGCAGACTATCCCACTCTGGGACAGGTCTTTCTTAAAAAACCGCTACCCCGTACAGCTTGGGTGCAACGCGGCAAAACCTGCGGGCGGGGATTTTCAGACATGCGACGGATATGGACGGCGGCTGCGCTTGGCGCGGCGGGCCTGCTGTCGGCTTGCGACGGCAGCAGCGACAACATCAACCTGGCGGACAGCCGGATGACCAGCGGGCTGGTCGACCTGTCGGCGGCCAATGCCGGCCTTTCGCCGGCACAATCCCAGGTGACCGACGGCATCCGCCTGGCGCGCCAGACGACCTTCGGCCCCACGCCGCAGGTGCTGGAACAGATCTCGAAGCTGGGCACCGACGGCTGGCTCGACCAGCAGTTCGCCGCGCGCGGCAGCACCTATGCCGATCTCGCGGTCGCGCGGCGGATCGATTACTGCAAGGACGTTCCCTGCAATCGCCGCTATTTCAGCCGTACGACGGTGGCGATGCGCTTCTATGCGAACGCCGTCTCGGCACCGGACCAGCTGCGCCAGCGCGTGGCATTCGCACTGTCGCAGATGATCGTCGCATCCGAGCAGGAGGTGCGCTCCGCGGCAGGAATCGCGGCGTTCAACCAGCTGTTCCTCGACAACGCCTTCGGCAATTACCGCACGCTGCTCAAGGCGGTGACGCTCAACCCCTATATGGGCCGCTATCTGAACATGGCGGGGAGCAACAAGACCGCCCCGTCCGAGAATTACGCGCGCGAAATGCTCCAGCTGTTCTCGATGGGCCCGAACATGCTCAACCAGAACGGCTCGCCGCGTCGGGATGCCACCGGCGGCACCGTGCCGAATTACGGGCCCGACGATATTCGCGGCGTCGCCCGCGCGCTGACCGGCTGGGACCGCGCACGGATCGGCAATGCCGCGATCACCAACCAGCTGGCCGGCGACGACGTCAAGCAGATGATCCCGGTGCCCGATCGCTATGATGCGGGCGAGAAGCAGTTCCTCGGCACCCGCGTGCCGGCCGGGGCCAGCCAGGAGGCGAGCGTCGATGCGGTGGTGGACGCCGCGTTCAACCATCCCTCCACCGCGCCCTTCGTGTCGCGCCACCTGATCGTCCATCTGGTGACCGCCAACCCCAGCCCCAACTATATCGGCCGGGTGGCGGCGGTGTTCGCCAACAACGGCCAGGGTATCCGCGGCGACCTGAAGGCGGTGGTTCGCGCGGTCCTCACCGATCCGGAAGCGCGCACCGCCCCCCGCAACGATCGCGGCAAGCTGAAGGAGCCGGTGCTGGCGATGGTATCGCTCGCCCGCGCGATCGGCATGACGACCGACGGCTTCGCGTTTGCGATGCGCGACACCAGCCTTGGCCAGCCGGTGATGAACGCGCCCTCGGTGTTCAACTTCTATCCCATCGACTATCCGCTGCAGGGTAGCGCGACGCTCTACAACCCGGCGTCGAAGCTGCTCAACAGCAGCACGGTGCTGCGCCTCCACAACATGATGTACGAGTGGACGGTGCGCAGCGACGTCGCAACCGCCGAATTCAAGGCACCCACCGGGTTTGGCGCCGCTTCCGGCACGCGGTCCGCATGGGCGACCTGGGCGTCGTTCGGAGACAATGTCGACGCCATGGTCGCAGGCGTGGATGTGTTATTGCTAGGCAATAGCATTACACCCGCACAGCGGGCTGCACTGCGCACCGCCGCGCTCGCCATTAATGACAAGAACTCGCAAGTCCGCGCCCGCAAGCGCGCGCAGATGCTGGTTTACATCGCTGCCACCAGCCCGCAATTCCTGGTCGACCGGTAAGGAACCGATCCGATGACGCTTTCCCGACGCGATTTCGTGCGCCTCACCGCCGGTACCGGCGCGGCCGCCGCCATGGCGCAGCTGGGCCGTACCGCCGCCATCGCCGCCCCCAGCGGCAGCTACCGCGCGATGGTCGGCATCTTCCTCTATGGCGGCAATGACGGCTGGAACATGGTGGTACCCACCGACGCGCGACACGCTGCCTATCAGGCCGCGCGCGGTGTCGTGGCCCTGCCGCGCGACACGCTGACGCCGTTGACCAACGCCAGCTACGCGCTGCACCCGGCGATGGCGGCGCTGCGGCCGATCTGGGACGAAGGCGCGCTGTCGCTCGTACTCAATACCGGCACGCTGTTCGCGCCGCTGACCAAGGCGACCTATCTGTCGCGGCCCGATCTGCGCCCGAGCAACCTGATGAGCCATTCGGACGAGCAGGCGCATTGGCAGGGCCTGCGTGCCCGCGACGCCGCGACTGACGGCTTCCTCGGACGGATGGCCGATCGCATGCCCGGTGGCCGGCTGCCGCCGCTGATCTCGCTCAGCGGCTCGACACTGGCGCTGATCGGCAAGACCGCGGTCCCGCTGGTGCTGCCGGCCTCGGGCCTGCCGGGCCGCGCGGGCTACAGCACCCGCGATACCGCCAAGAACCTCGCTACCTCCCTGCTCGCGGCGAGCGAGGGCGGCCCGATCATGGACGGCGTCAAGACGACGCTCAGCGACACCTTCGACCAGGCCGATCTCGCCAACAGCGTGTTGTCGGGCGCAAACAGCGTCTCCCGCTATTTCGTCGACGCGAACGGCCGCGCGCTCACCAGCGACATCGCAGCCCAGCTGCTCGGCACCGCCAAGATGATCGAGGCGCGCGGCACGCTCGGCCATAGCCGCCAGACCTTCCTGCTCAGCATGGCGACCTTCGATCACCATGCCAACCAGATCCAGGGCAGCCCCACCGCCGGCGACCATGCCGACCAGCTGCGTGCCCTGGCGGACGCGATGGCGGCCTTCCACCGCGCGATGAAGGCGCTGGGCGTCGGCGCCAACGTCACTACCTTCACGATGAGCGATTTCGGCCGCACCTATGCCAGCAACGCGCAGAACGGCACCGATCATGCCTGGGGCAACAACCATCTGGTGATGGGCGGCGACGTGGCGAAGGGCGGCATCTTCGGCACCTATCCCGATCCGGTGCTGGGCGGGGCCGACGACATCACCAACGAGGGCCGCTTCATCCCCGGCATCGCGCAGGAGGAGTATCTCGGCGCGATCGCCCGCTGGCACGGGGTGAGCAATGCCGATCTGCCCTATGTCTTCCCCAACTGGCAGACCTGGTCGACCGCCGGGCGCGGGCCGCTGCCGCTGTTCCGCTAGAGCGCGACGCTCGGCTCGCCCAGGAAGCGGGCGCGGGTGGAAAAGCTGGTGCCGTCCACGGTGATCTCGTTGAACGAGGGCGGCTGGTCGCGGGTGCGCTCGGAAAGCGTACCCGCGCCGATCAGCCGCACCACGCGGTCGCCGACGGCGTGCTCGATATCGAACGGGTCATGGACATGCCCGGTTAGCACCGCATTCGCGCCCGCCTGCGCCAGCGCCTCCAGTGCCCGCCGGCCGCCGCGGGTGCGCGAGGTGGCGCGGGTGCCCGCCTCGACCAGCGGGTGATGCGCGGCGACGAACACCAGCCCGCCCGCCGGCACTGCCTCGGCCAGCGCCAGCGACTTTTGCAGCGCGTGGTGGCTGACATGGCCCTTCGACCAGTTGGTGCGGAACTGGAAGCGCGCGGTGGTCTTGAGCGGCACGATCGAGACGCCGCGAATATCGAGCGGCCGCTCGATCATCCGCTCCAGTGCGCGGTAGCGGCGGTACGGCATCGCCATGCGCGCGAAGGGATTGAAATAGGGCAGGTCGTGGTTGCCCACCTCTACCGTAGTCGGCACCGCCAGGCTCTCCAGCCATTCGGCGGCGGCGGCGAACTCCTTGGCGCGGGCGCGCATGGTGAGGTCGCCGGTCATGATCACCGCGGCGGGCTTCTCGTCGCGCACCTTGGCGTTGAACCAGTCGACCGCCTCGCGATTCTCGCGGCCGAAATGCACGTCGCTGACATGGAAGAAGCGGGTCATGCGGCAGGCACCTCCGCGCGCGTGGCGATGAAGGTCTCCAGGCTGCGCCCGGCGCGGATGGTGGTGCCGGGGTCGAGCGTTTCGGGCTCGCCATCGAACAGCGCGAGCACCGGCTTGCGCTCGGCGAGCTTGAGCTGCTCGGTGCGGCTCTCCGTCACCGCGCGCGCGGCGACCCAATCGCCCGTCACCCATTCCCAGCCGAGCTGCGCGATCGAGCCCCAGTCGCGCGCATCGACCGCCGCGACGTCCAGCCCCTCAAGCGTCGGCGTGACGAACACCGCCTGGTAGCTGTCGCCGAGCGCGCGCGCGCCGTGCACCCGCACGCCGCGCCGGTGGAAGGTGCTCCGCCACGCGCCGCGCACCGCCGCCAGCAGGCGGCCGAACCGCCCCTTGCGCACGACCTCGCGCGCACGGAACCAGCTCGCCGCCGGGCCGAGGATCAGGCCGACGAACGCGCGATGCTCGCCGGCGACGATGTACGGCAGCGCGACCCGGCGATCGCAGCCATGCGCGGCATGGATGATCTTGTGCGGATCGGTCTCGTCGTGCAGCGCCTTGGCGAGCAGGTTCATCGTCCCGCCGGGCAGGATCAGGAACGCCCCTTCCCAATCGGCGAGCGCGCGCAGCGCCGCGTTGATCGTGCCGTCCCCTGCGAACAGCACCACCGTGTCGACGTCTGCCGCATAGAGCCTCGCCGCCTCGGGCAGCGTGTCTTCGGGGAAGCGGGTGCGGCCGGCGAGCGTCAGCCCGCGCTCCTCGAACACCGCTTCCATCGCCTCGCATTTGGCCTGCGAGGTGGTGCCGGAATTGGGATTGGTGATGAACCAGAGCTTCTGCATGGCCCTCGTAACGCCCGAGAACCGATTTCGTCGCGCGCGCTCAGCGCCCGTGGAAGCGCGGCTCCCGCTTTTCGAGGAAGGCGGCGATCGCCTCGCGGCAATCCTCGGTCCTGGCGGCGATGCTCTGGTGATCGGCCTCGATCTCCATCGTCTCGGCCAGCGTCCCGGACAGCGCCGCGCCAACCTGCTTGCGGATCAGCCCCAGCGCAACGGTAGGCATCCCCGCCAGCTTGGTCGCCAGACCCTGCGACACCTGCAGCAGCGCGCCATCCTCAACCACCCGGGTGACCAGCCCGTTGGCAAGCGCCTCCTCGGCCAGCATCCGCTCGCCGAGCAGCGCCATCTCCAGCAGCCGCGCCCGGCCCGCCGCCTTGCCGATCAGCCAGGTCGCCCCGGCATCGGGCACCAGCCCGATATTGGCGAAGGCGAGCAGCAGATAGGCCGATTGCGCCATCACCACGATGTCCGCCGCCAGCGCGATCGAGGCCCCCGCTCCCGCCGCCGCGCCGTTGACCGCGGCGACGATCGGGATCGGCAGCTCCGCCATGGTCGCGATCACAGGATTATAGTGCCGCCGCAGCGCCTCACCCGAATCGCGCATGCCGACGCTGGCGGTGAGGTCCGCGCCCGCGCAGAAGGCGCGTCCCTCGCCGGTCAGCAGCACCGCCCGCGCGCCGTCCTCCGCTGCGCGCCGTAGCGTCGCTGCAAGCAGATCGAGCATGTCGGGCGTCAGCGCATTGAGCCGATCGGGGCGGTTCAGGTGCACCACCGCGACATCGCCTTCCATCGCAAGCAGCACCGGCGCGTCGGACATCCTCACTTCTCCTTCTGGTTGGGAAACGGGATGCCCGCGCGGGCGGGCTTGCGCAACTCAAAGCTCCTTGAGCACCGTCGCCGGATCGGCGAGCACCGCGGGCTCGACCGTCATCCGCTCGGCCACCAGCCGCTTGCCCTGGACATAATCCCGGGTGGCGTTGACGCAGTCGAGCGCGATCACCTGCCTCTGCTTGAGGTAGATCACCGAGAAACTGCGCGCCGCCGGATCGCCACGCAGCACGGTCGTGTCGTGGCCGATCGACAGGCCGACGGTCTGCAGCTTGAGGTCATACTGGTTCGACCAGAACCACGGCACCGCGTCATAGTGCGCGTCCTGCCCGGTGAGCAGCTTGGCGACGACATTCGCCTGGTCGTTGGCGTTCTGCACCGATTCCAGCCGGATCTCGGCATCGTCGGCGTAGAGGTTGACGTGCAGCGCGCAGTCGCCGATCGCATAGACGTCCGGCAGGCTGGTGCGGCACTGCGCGTCGACCCGCACGCCGTTGGCGCCGGCCGCCCCCGCTTCGAGCAGCGGCGCGACTTCGGGCACGATACCGATGCCGACGATCACCATGTCGGCCGGCAGCACCTCGCCGCCCGCCAGCCGCACGCCGCAGACGCGGCCGTCCCGCTCCTCCAGGCACTCGACCATCGCGCCGGTGCGGATCTCGACGCCGTGCGCGCGGTGCTCGGCCTCGTAGAAGCGCGACAGCGGCGCGCCGGCGACGCGGGCGAGCACCCGGTCCATCGCCTCCAGCACCACCACCTGCTTGTCCGCCTTGACCAGCGCTGCCGCCGCCTCCAGCCCGATATAGCCGCCGCCGATCACGACGATGCGCCGGGTGGCCGGCAGCTCGGCGAGCAGCTGGTCGACGTCGCGGCGCGTGCGGATCGCATGGACCCCGGCGAGATCATGCCCGCTGCAGGCCAGCCGCCGCGCGCTGCCGCCCGCGGACCAGACCAGCGCGCCATAGCCGATCTGCACGCCCGTCGCGTCGGTAACGGTCTTCGCTCCGGCATCGACCGCGACGACGCGGCGGCCGGTCAGCATCGTCATCGCGCGCTCCTCCCAGAAAGCGGGCGCGCGGATCAGGATGCGCTCGAAGCTCTTCTCGCCCTTCAGATAGTCCTTGGAGAGCGGCGGGCGCTCATAGGGCAGCTCGGGATCCTCGCCGATCACCGCGAGCGTGCCCGCAAACCCCGCCTGCCGCAGCGCCACCGCGCACTGCGCCCCGCCATGGCCGCTGCCGACGATCAGAATATCGAACCTGTCCAACAATCCACTCCCCATGCGATCCCATGCGCCAGATTGCTATATCGCATAGCAACGCGTGCCAAGCGCCGCGCCGCCCGGCGTGCCATATTGCCGGCGCGCAGATGCGCCAATAGCGTCATCTACCCCATTGCCACTGCAGCGAAGCGACGCTATTCCGCCCACCAGCAACGCTGCCGAACCACAGCCCTGTGGCGCGCACGCGGGTGTAGCTCAATGGTAGAGCAGAAGCTTCCCAAGCTTACGACGAGGGTTCGATTCCCTTCACCCGCTCCATCTTCCGATTGCACGAAATTCCATACCGCTGGTAAGCCGCTCCAATCCGCGGCATTTTCGGATCTGCCGGGTTCGTGATCGCGCGTCTGGTTCGATCGAAGCGCAAGCGCCGGCGCGGCGTGGAGCAGCAGGATGCGGTGGACGGGTGGAGCATGCCCAGCCCAAATGCCGGCCGCGAATGGGCATGGGCGGCAGCGAGGGACGGCAGCACATGCGGATCATCCGACGTGCGAGCGATATCAGGCAGCAGATCCCCGTTCGTACCAGCCCCGAGAGGCCTTCACGAATGCGACGACCGATAGCATCACCGGCACTTCCACCAGCACGCCCACGACCGTCGCCAGCGCCGCACCCGATTTGAGCCCGAACAGCGAGATGGCGGCGGCTACCGCCAGCTCGAAGAAGTTGGACGCGCCGATCAGCGCTGCGGGTGCGGCCACGCACCAGGCCACCCCGAACCGGCGGGACAGCCAATAGGCCAGACCGGCATTCAGATAGACCTGGAGGAGGATCGGCACTGCCAGAAGCGCAATCACCAGCGGCTGCGCGACGATCGCCTCGCCCTGGAAGCCGAACAGCAGAACGAGCATCGTCAACAGTGCGACGAGCGACACGGGACCGAGACGGCCGAGCAATCGATCCAGCGCGATCTGCCCGCCGCTCGCCAGCACGGCGCGACGGACGAGCTGGGCAGCGATTACCGGCACGGCGATGTAGAGCAGGACCGAAATCAGCAGCGTGTCCCACGGCACCGTCACCGACGCCACGCCGAGGAGCAGGCCAACCAGCGGCGCGAAGAGAAACACCATCAGCACGTCGTTCAGCGCGACCTGCGACAGCGTGTAGGTCGGCTCCCCCCCGCAGAGGTTCGACCAGACGAAGACCATCGCCGTGCAAGGCGCCGCGGCGAGCAGGATGAGGCCGGCGATGTAGGATGGGCCCTCGCCCGCCGGCAGAAGCGGTGTGAACAGCCAGCCGATGAACAGCGTGCCCAGTGCCGCCATCGAGAAGGGCTTCACCGCCCAGTTGATGAACAGGGTGACACCGACGCCCTTCCAGTGCTGGCGGACCGAGCCGAGCGCGCCGAGATCGATCTTGAGCAGCATGGGGATGATCATCAGCCAGATCAGCACGGCGACGATCAGATTGACGCGCGCGACCTCCGCCGCCGCGATCGATGCGAACACGCCAGGCAGCAACTGCCCGAGGCCGATGCCGGCCACGATGCAGAGCGCCACCCACAGCGTCAGATAGCGCTCGAAGGTGCCGATCCCGGCGCGCGCAGGTGCAACATCCGGTGTGCGAGAGACCGTCGACATGGCGTCAGCGCACCCGCTCGCCGGCGGCATTCACCACCTGCTCGCCATCCTCCTTGGCAAAGGCACCGCGCTGGGCGGTCGGCAACAGGTCGAGCACCGCTTCGGAGGGGCGGCACAGCTTCACGCCCAGCGGCGAGACGACCAGCGGCCGGTTGATGAGGATCGGATGCGCCATCATCGCGTCCACCAGCGCGTCGTCGGCCAGCAGCGGGTCGCCCAGGCCCAGTTCCGCATAGGGGGTGCCCTTCTCCCGCAGCAGCGCGCGCGGGCTGATGCCGGCGCGATCGATCAGCGCCACCAGCATCTCCCGCGAAGGTGGGGTCTTCAGATACTCGACGACGTGCGGCTCGATGCCGGCATTGCGGATCATCGCGAGCACGTTGCGCGACGTGCCGCATTCGGCATTGTGATAAATGATGATGTCGACGGTCATTGCGCGTCCTTTCAGCAGCAGGGGGCAGGTTCGGCGACAAGCGGCGCGCACAGCTCGACGCTGCCCGCACAGCAATCCCTGACGAGAAACAGCGTCAGGGCGCGCAGGCCCTCCAGATTGGCACGGTAGATAATGGAGCGGCTCTGCCGCTCGGATCGCACGAGGCCGGCCCGCGCGAGGATGGCGAGGTGCGCGGACATGGTGTTTTGCGGCACATCCAGTCGGCGGGCGACCTCCCCAGCCGCCAAGCCGCTCGGCTCGTGCTGCACCAGCAGGCGAAAAACATCGAGGCGTGTTCCCTGGGCGAGCGCGCCAAGCGCGGCGATGGCCGATTCGTTTTCCATATATCCAGCATAGCGGATATGTCGTGTTTATCTACGACTATCGACGGTCAGGACTTGTTGGAGGCAAGAACGCCGCGCGCAGTGATGCCTGGGACGAGGACGGCCAGCGCCGCATTCGCGTTCTCGATTCCCGATACCTGCGGATCTAGCAGGATTACCGCTCCAATTTTGCAGGGCGGCCACCGCGCGGGGATTCGCAATCCACGGCCGCATCATGGCGATGGCCGACCTGGCAATGCCCAAGGCAAGACTTGCGGTGAGGCCGCGTTCCGGAAAGTCCCGCGCGGCGATCAGGGGCGCTGCCGACAAGCGCCGCATGCCCCTGCCCGCACCGAGCCGCCGACGTCACGGCATCTTCTTGCTCGCGTCGGTCGCACCGCTCATTCCCGGATGGTGCATGCCGGGCATCCCCAATCCGCCGGCGGGCGCGTTCAGATCGGGGACGATGCTGATGTTGAGCATCATCCCAGCATCCTCATGGTCGAGGATGTGACAGTGCAGGACGAATTCACCGATATAGCGTTCATAGCGCGTACGGACATGTACCTGATAGCCGTTCTCGACGACGACGGTGTCCTTGAACACATGGTACATGCCGCAATATTGGGTCGCCAGCTTCTGCTTGTCCGCGCCGACCAGCCCGCTCTTGCAAGTGCCGTCCGGATTGTAGATCGAAACCTGATTGTTGTGGCCGTCGTCGGTCGTCACGTCGATGATCTGGAACGGATTGACGTGGATGTGGAAGATGTGCGGCTCGCCCTGCGCCGTGAGGATCCAGTCGTCCGTCGTGTTGACCTGGCGCGTGATGTTGACGACGTCGGGATCGTAGGACTTGCCGTTTACCGTGAAGGCGGGGAAGTTGATCGCGAAGTCCGCATGCTGCAGCGCGCCGCTGTCCGCCGGCGGCAGGTCGCGATAGGGCGCCCAGGCGGTGAGATCGCCCGTGCGCAGGCCGGTTCGCACCGGCGCGGGCAATTGCGGGTTCGCGTCGTACAGCGATTTCTCGACATAGCTTTCCAGGTCGGTCGTCACCGCGGTGCCGCCGCGGACATGGACATAGGCGAGCAATTGCGGGGTCGAGGGCCCCTGCCCGCCGCCCCCGCCGTTGCTGACGCGCTCGGGCGCGGGTGCGGCCTGGTTGAGCAGGCAATAATCGCCCTCGGCGGGGAAGACGACGAGCACGTCGCTGCGATACCCCGGCTGCAGGAAGTTGGACGGCAGCGCGCCGCTGCTCGGGGCGGTGCCGATCGTGTGGAGGTGCGTGCGGGTCAGGCCGTCGGTCGCGATCTCGAACTGGGGGACGAGCGTGGCGGGCGTCGCATTGCAGGCCGCCAGGACGGCGGAGCGCTGTTGCTGGCGGTTGCCGGTCAGCGCAGACGCGGCGATGAGGTTGGTCTTCCCGATCGGGCTGGCGCGGACGACCTGGAGGTTCACCGTGTCGTGGATCCCTGCATGGACGAAGCGCCAGCGCTGGATCTGCCCGGCCGGCACGGTGATCGTCGGCTGCACCACGCCGTTGACGCTGGTGAAGCGCCCGTTGGTGTCCCAGATCGAGGACGAGTCGAGCTGCAGCGTGAAGTTCTCGACCACGCCCGGCGAGACGGGTTGCCCCGGCTTCGCCAGCGGGCAGACCCAGGGCGAATTGCCGTTCTTGTTGTCGCTGTCATTGTTGTACAGCCCGGTCGTCGTGTAGATCTGCTGCCAGGGGCCCCCTTTCTGGCCGGGCAGGTTCTGGAAGCAGGCATAGGCGATCTGCTGGAGCAGGAAGATCTGTTCGGGCAGCGGCGTGCCCGCGACATCGTGCAGGATGGTATCGACATCCGCGATCGGGTGCGGGTCGCTCGGAGTCGGTGCGCGATACGGCCGGTCGCCCTTGATGACGAGCACGCCCGATGCCCCGCTCGCGACCTGCACCGCCGTCGAGCCGTGACGATGCGCATGGTACCAGAAGGTGCCCGCGGCATGGTCGGCCGGGATGTTCACTTCGTACGGGAAGCGCGTCTGCGGCGCGATGTTCAGGAGCACATTGTCGCTGTTGCCCGCAGGCGAGACATGGAAGCCGTGGGTGTGCATGTTGGTCGTGTTGAAGCAGCCGACCAACGCCGGCATGCTCAGCCCCGATGGCGGCGGCTGGAGGCAGCTCGGATCATCGGTCGAGGTGTCGTTGACGAGATCGGTGCGCAGCGTGTCGCCCGGCTTGAGGAAGATCACCGGTCCCGAGCGGCAACCGCCATAGGAACGCAGCTCGACCGGATCCTCGCCATGCGGCTGCGGATCCGTCGGATCCGGATTGTTGATGGTGAAGCGCGCCCGGACGAAGTTGAGCCGGACCGAGACGACCGATCCGCTGCGCGACATCGATCCGTTGACCTGGCAGCCCGGCGCCTGGCTCGCGGCCAGCAGCCGCGCGGCGTCCGGCACCCCGTCCTGCCCCGGGAGCAGGGGTGGTGGCTGAAAGGCGTGCACGACCGTTTGTGCCCCCGCGGGGGTCGCCAGCATCAATCCGCCGACCAAGCCCAAATTCACTGCGGTCACATGCTTCATCTTCGCCCCCTTCGGAATGCGCCGGTGTCGTTGCGTGTCAGTCCTCGCTGAGAAGCAGCCTGATGTTGATCGTCGGATTGCCGGCCTGCGCCAGCGGCACCGTTACCTCGGGCCCTCCGGCCGGCGCCCTTGCCTTGATCTCGATCGACAGCGATCGCCCGGCGATCAGGTCCTGTTCGAGCGGGAAGTCGAGGCTGACGAGCGCCTGCTTCCGGCATGTCGTGCACTCGCGCGGCGCGCGCGGCTGGAAGAAGGCGCGGCGTGCAATCGGCTTGCCGTCGGCCAGCAGCCACACGGTGAACGTCCCTTCGATGTTCATCCGGTCGATATCTTTGACGCGCAGCGATACCAGTGATGGCGCCGCGATGCGGAACGCGCGTTCGCCCGCGGCATGGCCCGCAACGTCCTGCGCCATCAATGCGCCTCCGCCCGCCAGCTTTTCATAGGTGACGTTCGGCCAGACGATCGTCTGCTCGCCGTCGATCGGGAAGGGATCGAGCGCAAGGCCCAGCCAATCGGTGTCGCCATCCAGCGTCGAAATGAAGCCCGGGACGGTGTCGGCGCTCGCCAGCACCTGCCAGCTCTGCCACATCCGCTCCCAGTTGCAGTGGAAGAACCAGAAAATCGGATCATAGGCCGCCACGCTCTGGTCGCTCATCGTCGCGCCGCAGGAATCATGGCCGTCGTCATGCGCTGCGATGATATTGCCCTGGAACTGCCCCGCCTGGAACGCGCCCCAACGCGAGGAGGCGAGCGCTGCCGTGATGCGGGACGCGACGCTGGGGGCGACCCGCAGCGCCGCCTCGATGGTCGCAGCGTCGCTGCGCTGGGTGACATAGCCCTTTTGATAGTCGCCATTCAGCCCGACCGGCAGCGTGTAGGACGCGAAGGGCGCTTCGTAGAGCACCGGCGGGACGGGCTCGGTGATGTCCCAATAGGGCAGCGTGATGTCGGCACAGCCCGGCACGGCGCGCAATGCGTCCTCGAAGGTATTGACGTAGACGCGGTGCCACGGATTGTAGCCGTCAACGTGATGCATGCAGTAGGCATTGGGCAGCCCGTGCAGCGCGGCCACGCCGAAATAGCTCTTCGGATCCTCTGGCTCGAGCGCCATGATCGCGCCGAACGCAAGCTTGAGCTGATCGATCTCGGCCGGGCTGAGCGATGCGAGATTCTTGCGCAGCCGCACGTCCGGCGCCGCAGCAGCGACGCGCAACGCCGCGGTGGCGTGCGCTTGCGGGGCGCGCGCCGACCCCTTCGGGTAGTTCGCGTTCATCCAGTTGAGAAAGGTCTGCACGCGGTTGGCGGTCCAGGCGGGGCCACCCATCGGCATCGCGCCGGTCTTGGTCGCCTGGTAGATGGCCGATGCGTTCGCCCGCACCCCCGCATAGGTGCCGAGGTTGATGCCGTACGGCTTCATGCACGCGATGTCGGTGGACCGGAAGAAGAAGCGGATGTCGCCCATATAGGTGGGGTTCTCCACCAGCGGATCGTCCCCGGCGGGGCTGGTGCCGGCATCCGGGCTGGGGGTGGGCGGTTCGCCCATCGGAAAGCCGGTGTTGATCCAGTTCAGGAAGGTCTGCACCCTCGCGGTCGTCCAGGGTGTGCCGCCCAGCGGCATGTTGCCCGCCTTCGTCTGTTCGTAGATGTCGGTCGCGTGCCGCCGCACGCCTTCGTAGCTGCCAAGGTCGATGCCTTGCGCGCTCATGCACTGGATCTCGCCCGGGTCGAAGAAGCCGGCGATGTTGCCGAGATAGGTCGGGTTGGCGATGGGGGCGTCATTCGCTTGCGGCATCGATCGCGCCTTTCCTGGAAGCATGGTGGGTTTCGGGTCTCCGCAAGGCGCTCGGCCTCGGCATCTCCGCCATGGCGGCGTCGCCGATTGGCCAGGCGAGCAGGCGCCGCGCGACCGCAGCCGCATGGGGCGCAGCGGCGAGCCATATCGTGACGGCCGCCATCACCCCGATATGCGCGCCGTCCGCCAGCAGCGGCAGCAGCATCAGCGCCCAGCAGGAGATCACGCAGCCGATGGCATAGCGAAGGCCATCCGCCGCAGCGGCCAGCGGGCCCTCCAGCGTTTTCGGCCGGAATCGGCTACGGAACTGCTTTGCGGGGGAAATTTCCCAGGCGAGCGCGGTCGCGCAGACCAAAGCGAGCGGCCAAGGGGCGGGTAGCGACAGCCGGAGCAGAACGGCGACGAGCGTCAACGGGATGCCGACAATCGCCCAGCACGCGATGTAGGTTGCGACGAACAGCGTGGCGCGCGTCCCTCCCCACCCGACCCGTCCCGCCGCCGACATCGCGCGAAGCGGCGGCAATAGCATCGGCGCCATCATCGCGAGCGTCATCAGCGCCCAGCTGAAGCACCACGTGGCCGGACGGGCCGGCGCGAGCGCGAGCTGGATCGAGCGGCTGGTCGGTGCGAGCCACAGACCCTCCGGCCCGCAGAACCTCGAATGCGCCATCCACATCGGCGCGAACGGCAGCGCTGCCCAGGCACCCAGGCTCGCGACGACGAGATACCAGGCCGGCGTCCACTTCGTTCCGCCACGCCGGACGGATATACGATGCGGGGCCAGGGCCGATAAGGTCATGGGGTCGCCTCGCCTTGCGGCGCAGGGGCCGACCCGGGACCACCCGGCTGGCGGACCGCGATGAACGATGCAGTTACCCCAGCGGGAGCGCTTGGCCCGTGCGGGTGCACCCGGATCACGGTGCCGAGCAGACAGGGAATCTGCGCCACGGCATTTGGCCACGCCACGCTGGTGACGCCGCGATAGTCGTAGCGCCAGCCCGCAGTCGGCGTATTGTCGATCCCCAGTCCGATAATGTGGAAACCAATCGGCCCGTCCGTCGATCCCGGCTCGACCGTCCCCCGCAATGTCAGCGCATAGTCGTTGCCCATATCGAGCGTGCCACCGAACTGCGAGCCATCCCCGGCACGCAGTTCGAACACACCTTCTCCAAATATAAGCGCGAGTGCCGCTTGGGGATTATCCCCGATGAGCGCCGTCTCGTTATGATAACTACGATAGGTCCATAACCCCGTGATCATCGCAAGCCCCTCCCCAAAGCTTATTACGAGTCGACGTCACATCTATATATTATGTTTCTGGTACCGTCCATGTATACGTAGCAATCACCGCCATTTGCGAGATCGTTTGTACAACTAGTACTTCCCGGTTATTTTTCACCTGGATTAAATTCAGGCAGAAGAGAAGGAATTGCAGCAATTGGCATTCGCATGCACATTGGCGCTCGCACGAATATGCTTTTCTGAACTTGCTGAAATGCGCCACATACGTGCGTGTGGTGCGTTTTGCCGAGGTGGCGCGAAGTGGCCGAGACTCTGGCTCCCCTGCGCCCAGGCGTCCGTCTGAACATACCCGGGGCCCGCAACCGAATGCGCGCCAATGGCTAGATAGGGCGCCGGGCGACGGCCAGAGCGCTCGAAGCATCCACAAGCCGGGGGCACCCAGCTCGATCTCCTCGCAGCGCGCCGATTGACGCCTCCCCTTAACCCGATAAGCTCCTGATCCAACAGCCGATCGGGGGACTTTTCATGCGTGCATCTCTTCGCCTTGCCATGGTGGCGCTTGCGTTTGCGTGCGGTACGGGCGCCGCGCATGCCCAGCAGCATCCGCAGGCCGAGGCGCAGGCGCTCGATCTGCTCAAGCGCGGCATCGCCTTCCGCACGGTCGCCGGCCCCGGCAACCAGACGCCCGCTTATGCCGCCTTCCTCAAGCAGACACTGGTCGCCGGCGGCTTTGCCGAGGGCGATGTCGAGATCGTGCCGGTGGGCGACACCGCCTATCTGGTCGCCCGCTATCGCGGCACCGGCAAGGCCAAGGGCGGCGCCAAGCCGCTGCTGATCTCGGGCCATATGGATGTGGTCGAGGCCAAGCCCGCCGACTGGACCCGCGACCCGTTCACCGCGGTGATCGAGAACGGCTTCATCTACGGCCGCGGCGCCGCCGACATGAAATACGACCTGTCAACGATGGTCGCGACGCTGATCGACCTCAAGCGCACCGGCTTCCGGCCTGCGCGCGACATCGTGCTGCTGCTCTCCGGCGACGAGGAGACGGCGATGAAGACGACCGCGCTGATGGCCGACCGCTTCCCCGATGCCGAACTGCTGCTCAACGTCGACGGCGGCGGCGGCGCGCTCGATGCCGCCGGCAAGCCAACCTATTTCGGCATCGACGGCGCCGAGAAGACCTATGCCGATTTCGAGCTCACCGTCACCAATCCCGGCGGCCATTCAAGCGCCCCGCGCCGCGACAACGCGATCTACACGCTCGCCCATGCGCTCACCCGCATCGAGGCGCACGCCTTTCCGGGCCAGATCAACGAGATCACCCGCGGCAGCTGGGAAGCCGAGGCCGCCAAGGCCGAACCTGCCCGCGCCGCGATGATCCGCCGCTTTCTCGCCAACCCGAACGATGCCGAGGCACTCGCGGCGCTGCGCGCGGAGCCGAGCTTGGTCGGACAGACCGGCACCACCTGCGTCGCAACCATGATCAATGGCGGCCATGCGACCAATGCGCTGCCCCAGCGCGCGACCGCCAACATCAATTGCCGCATCTTCCCCGGCACGCCGGTGGAGGAAGTGCGGCAGACGCTGGCCACCGCGGCCGCCGAACCGACGCTGACCCTCCGCACGCTGGACAGCGGCTCGGTCGCCAGCCCCGCCTCGCCGCTGCGCCCCGATCTGATCGCCGCGGTGACCGATGCGATCCATGCGCGCTTTCCCGGCGTCGCGGTGGTGCCGGGCATGAGCACGGGCGCCAGCGATTCGATGTGGTTCCGCGCCAAGGGCGTGCCGAGCTACGGCGTCAGCCCGATGTTCACCACGCCGGGCGAAAGCTTCGCGCACGGGCTGAACGAGAAGTCCCCGCTCAGCGAGATCGCACCCTCGATCACCTATTATCGCAGCGTGCTGACCGCACTGACCCGCTAGAGCCACCCAAGTGCGCGGAAGCTCGCCATGCCGCCCTGGGCGAGCACGAGGTGATCGATCAGCCGCACCTCGATGGGTTCGAGCGCGGCGAGAAGGCGGCGGGTCGCCGCGCGGTCGGCGGCGCTCGGGGTCGGGTCGCCGCTCGGGTGGTTGTGCGCCATCACCACCGCCGCGGCGTCGAACGTCAGCGCGTCGGCGACCACCCAGCGCACGGGGATGTCGACCATGTCGGCGTGCTCGCCGTGCATGTGCCGCATGCCGAGCAGCCGGCCGTCCCGCGCCAGATAGGCGACCGCCGCGATTTCGGTGCGCGCCTCGGCCAGCCCGCCGAACAGCGCGCGCGCAGCCGGCAAGTCGAGGATGTACGGGTCCGGAGACGCTAGCACCATGTCCCGCGATGCCACCCTGCGCCCCGCCCACGAACCGCAACCCGATCCGCTCCGGACCTCCGAAATGGTGCGAAGCCGGATGACTCGCACCGCGGGCCCCGCTAGGTTCCGGCCATGCACCAATATCTCGACCTGATGGCCCGCGCCCTGAACGACGGCGTGGAGGTGATGGACCGCACCGGCACCGGCACGCGCAGCGTGTTCGGCGCGCAGATGCGCTTCGACCTGCGCCAGGGCTTCCCGCTGCTGACCACCAAGAAGCTCCACCTCCGCTCGATTTTGATCGAACTGCTGTGGTTCCTGCGCGGCGACACCAATGTCCGCTGGCTGCAGGAGCGCAAGGTCAGCATCTGGGACGAATGGGCGGACGAGAACGGCGATCTCGGCCCGGTCTATGGCAAGCAGTGGCGGGACTGGGAAGCCGCCGACGGCCGCCATATCGACCAGATCGCCGAGCTGCTCGAAACGCTGAAGACCAATCCCGCCTCGCGCCGGATGGTCGTCTCCGCCTGGAACCCGGGCGAGCTGGGCGCGATGGCGCTGGCGCCGTGCCACTGCCTGTTCCAGTGCCATGTCGCGAACGGCCGGCTGAGCCTGCAGCTCTACCAGCGCTCGGCCGACATCTTCCTCGGCGTGCCGTTCAACATCGCCAGCTATGCGCTGCTCACCCATCTGCTCGCGCAGCAGGCGGGGCTGGAAGTGGGCGACTTCATCTGGACCGGCGGCGACTGCCACCTCTATCTCAACCATCTCGACCAGGCGCAGGAGCAGCTCAGCCGCACGCCGGGTCCGCTGCCGCGGCTGGAGATCCTCCGCAAGGCGCCGTCGATCGACGCGTACGAGTATGAGGACTTCGCGATCCACGACTATGTCGCGCAGCCGCACATCAAGGCGCCGGTCGCGATATGATCAGCTTCCACCTCGCCCGCGCGGACAATGGCGTGATCGGTCGCGACGGCCAGCTGCCCTGGCGGCTGCCGGCAGATCTCAAGCGCTTCAAGGCGCAGACGCTGGGCCGGCCGATGATCATGGGCCGCAAGACCTTCGAGTCCTTCCCTGCCCCGCTGCCCGGGCGGCGCCACATCGTCCTGACCCGCGATACCCGCTGGCAGGCGGACGGTGCCGAAGTGGCGCACGACGTCGAGCGGGCGCTGGCGCTGGCGGGCGAAGACGTCGCGGTGATCGGCGGCGCGGAGGTGTTCGCGATCTTCCTCGATCGCGCCGCTCGGATCGAGCTGACCGAGGTGCATCTCGAAGCCGAGGGCGATGCCCATGTCCCGGCGTTCGACCCCGCCGATTGGGAGGAGACCGCGCGCGAACCGCATCCGGCGGACGGCGACCGCCCCGCCTATGACTTTGTGACCCTCCTGCGGCGGCGATGAAGCACCCGATCCTGATCGGCGTCGCGGCGGTGCTGGCCATCGCCGCGTTCGGCTTTTTCGGGATCGCGCCGGCGGCGGTGGAGGCGGGGATGAACCGCGTCGTGCCGGTGCCCCTGCCCCATGTCACGCCGCAGACCCGCGCGCTGCATGCAAGCCTCGCCATCGCTGACATGCATGCGGACACGCTGCTGTGGCGGCGCAACCTGCTCGATCGCGCCAATCGCGGCCAGGTCGACCTGCCGCGGCTGCAGGCGGGCAATGTCGCGCTGCAGGTCTTCTCCTCGGTCACCAAGACGCCGCGGCACCAGAATTACGACGCCAATGGTGCGGACAGCGACAACATCACGCTGCTAGCCATTGCGCAGCTGCAGCCGCCGCGAACCTGGGGCTCGCTGCTCCAGCGCTCGCTCTGGCATGCGGAGAAGCTGGAGCGTGCCGCCGCCGCCTCGGCCGGCACGCTGCGCGTGATCCGCACCCCCGCCGAGCTCGACCGGCTGCTCGCCGATCGCGCCGCCGGGCACAAGGTGACCGGCGGGCTGCTCTCGATCGAAGGTCTGCAGGATCTGGAGGGCGATCCCGCCAATCTCGATCGGCTCTACGCGGCGGGGTTCCGCATGGCCGGGTTCGCGCATTTCTTCGACAACGAAGCGGCGGGCTCGATGCATGGGACCGCCAAGGGCGGGCTGACGCCGCTCGGCCGGCAGGTGCTGCGGCGGATGGAGGCGCTCGGCATGGTGGTCGATGTCGCCCATGCCAGTCATGCGGCGGTAGCCGACATCCTCGCCATGGCGCGGCGGCCGGTCGTTTCTAGCCATGGCGGCGTGCAGGCAACCTGCAAGGTCAACCGCAACCTCACCGATGACGAGATCCGCGGTATCGCCCGCACCGGCGGGGTGGTGGGGATCGGCTATTGGGAGGCGGCGGTCTGCTCGACCAGCCCCGACGCCGTCGCGGCGGCGATCGCGCATCTCCGCGACCTGGTGGGAATCGACCATGTCGGCCTCGGCTCGGACTTCGACGGCGCGGTGACGACCGGGTTCGACGCGTCGCAGCTGGTGGTGGTGACCCAGGCGCTGGTCGATCGCGGCTTTTCCGAGCAGGAGATCGCCAAGGTGATGGGGGGTAATGTGCTGCGGGTGCTGCGGGTGGGGATGCGGCGTTCCAAAATCTAAGCCCCTCCTCCTTGGAGGAGGGGTTGGGGTGGAGGGATTCCAGAACGCCTGTTAGTCTCGGTGAGACACAGCCCCACCCCAAACCCCTCCCCTGAAGGGGAGGGGCTTTAGTATGCGCGCGCTCCCCCCCCATTGGCATCGCCCCGGCCAATCCCTATAGCCACCGCATGCAGCGGCTGGACGGCGGCTCGGCGGTTCCGCTTCCTCTCCGGGGCGCGATCGTCGCGCTCGGGAATTTCGATGGCTTCCATCTTGGGCACCAGGCGGTCGTCGGCCGCGCGGTGGCGCGTGCCCGCGCCGAGGGACGCCCGGCGATCGTCGCGACCTTCGATCCGCATCCGCGCCGCTTCTTCCAGCCCGACGCCCCGCCCTTCCGGCTGACCACGCTCGACCAGCGCGAGCGCCTGTTCGCCGCCGCCGGCGCCGACGGCATGCTGGTGTTCCACTTCGACGCCACCCTTGCCCGCCTCACCGCGCGCCAGTTCGCCGAGCAACTGGTCGAGACGGTCGGCGCCGCCGGCGTGGTGACGGGCGAGGACTTCACTTTCGGCACGGGCCGCGAAGGCAATGTCGCGACTCTGGCCGCGCTGGGCGGCGACCTCGGCTTCACCGCGGAGACGGTGGGCGCGGTGGCGCTCGACGGCCAGATCGTTTCCTCCAGCCGCATCCGGGAGCGGCTGCAGGCCGGTGACCCGGGCGCCGCCGCCGCGCTGCTCACGCGTCCGTTCGCGATCGCGGCGGAAGTGGAGGGCGGCGCCAAGCTGGGCCGCCAGCTCGGCTATCCCACCGCCAACATGCAGGTCGGCAAGTATCTCCGCCCGAAATACGGAATCTACGCCGTCCGCGGGCGCCTGCCGGACGGGCGCGTGCTGAACGGCGTGGCGAATCTGGGCATCCGCCCCAGCTTCGATCCGCCGATCGAATTGCTCGAGAGCTTCTTCTTCGATTTCAGCGGCGACCTGTACGGCCAGACGCTCGAGGTCGAGCTGATCGCCTATCTCCGGCCCGAGGCCAAGTTCGACAGCCTCGAGGCCCTCACCGTCCAGATGGACGAGGACGCCGCCCGCGCACGGCAGCTGCTTTCCGCGCGCGCCTGACCCCGCCCCTGCGGCGTTCCTTCCCCATGCATGCCCCTATGCCGGCCACGCAGCCCTTGGCAGCGATGGTCCTATCGTGGTGTTACGCCATGCTACTTCGCGTTACAGATTGTTGCCGTTAGGTAACAGTGAAATATTACTGCGTAAACACATCGAATATAGCAGATTTCTTACCTTCCTCACGTCTGGTGCAACCGCAACTGTGTTGCATAAGCCACAACACCAAAACAAAGCCATGCCGCCGACGGAGACCTTCTTTACACCTTGGTTACAGCGGCTCATGCGCCGCCGCAGTGTCGTCGCCAGCAGCGCTGCCGACACCTTGTAGGGAGAGCGCGTGCCCCTCCGTCCGGAACGCCGGCGCGCGCAGCAAAGGAAGAAGTAGGTATGTCTCGTATCGCGTATGCCCTTCGCGCCGGCACGGCGCTGGCAGGAATGGGCGCCGTGGCGTTGTTCGCCGCGCCCGCATTTGCCCAGGACCAGAATGGCACGGCCGATGCCGCACAGCAGGGTGCCGGCTCCGAAATCGTCGTGACCGGCTCGCGCATCGCGCGCCCCGACCTCCAGTCGTCGACCCCGGTCGCCGTCGTCAGCGCCGAGCGCATCGAGCAGACCGGCGCGTCGAACGTCCAGGACGTGCTCGCCACGCTGCCGTCGGTCGGCCAGAATGTCAGCCGCACCAGCTCGAACTTCTCGAACACCGGCAACGGCACCGCAACGGTGAACCTGCGCAACCTCGGCTCGTCGCGCACCCTCGTGCTGATCGACGGTCGTCGTACGCTCGGCATCGCCGGCAGCTCGGCCGTCGACGTCAACAACATCCCGACCGACCTGGTCCAGCGCGTTGAAGTCGTCACCGGCGGCGCCTCGGCCGTCTATGGTTCGGAAGCGATCGCGGGCGTGGTCAACTTCGTCCTGAAGAACGACTTCCAGGGCCTGCGCGTCCGTGCGCAGAACACCCTTTCGGACAAGGGCGACGCAGCGCGCCAGTATGTCACGATCACCGGCGGCCAGAATTTCGGCGGCGGCCGCGGCAACGTGACCGCGAACTTCAGCTACGACAACGATCACGGCCTGCGCTCGCGCGACCGCGCCTTCTCGTCGCGCGATCTGCCGAACCGCAGCTCCTACCCCGCGCAGGGCCTGTTCGACGTCAGCGCTCCGGGCGTGACGCAGTTCGCGGCCGGCAACCCCTCCACCTTCACCTTCGGCCCGAACAACAACCTGAAGGGCTATCAGGGCGCGAATGTCGACGGGTACAACCGCAATGGTGACCGCCTTCTCTCGGTGCCGGTCGAGCGGTATCAGGGCGCGGTGCTGGCGCACTACGACTTCTCGGATGCGTTCAAGCTCTACGCGCAGGGCCAGTACAGCCGCACCAACTCGAACGCTTCGCTCGAGCCGTCGGCGATCGACAACACGAGCGCCGGCGCGGCACTGAACTTTGACGGTTCGGCCTATGCGGGCATTCCGATCAGCAGCCCCTATGTTCCGGCCGCGATTCGCGACGCAGCCATCGCCAACGGCGTCGACGTGGTCCAGTTCCGTCGTCGTTCGAACGACATCTTCAGCCGCAGCAACAAGAACGAGCGCGATTTCTATCGCGGCGTGCTCGGTGCGAAGGGTCAGTTCACCGCCGGCACCAACTGGTCGTACGACATCTATTACGAGCACTCGGAAAGCCGCGACCACACCACCGCCCAGTCGATCTACACGCCGAACTACGGCGCGGCACTGAGCAACGAGATCGGCCCCGATGGCACGGTCCGCTGTTCGGATGCGGCGGCGCGCGCGGCGGGCTGCGTACCGATCAACATCTTCGGCGCCAACACCGTCACGGCGGCAGCCGCGCAGTTCCTGCAGAAGTATACCGGCCCGACCCGCAATGTGACGCTCGTCGACGGCGGCACCGTGCAGCTGGTCAACGGCACCAACGTGTCCTACGACTATCTGGCGAAGGTTAACCAGGACGTCGTCTCCGGCAGCATCAACGGCGATCTGTTCTCTCTGTGGGGCGGCCCGGTCGCGATCTCGTTCGGCGGCGAATATCGCCACGAGAAGAGCACCGAGACCTTCGATCCGTTCACCCAGGCGGGCCTGAGCGCGGGCAACCAGATCACCAACACCCGCGGCAGCTTCAACGTGAAGGAAGGCTTCGTCGAAGTCGTCGCCCCGATCGTCGAAGACCGTCCGGGCATCAAGTATCTCGGCCTCGAAGGCGCAGCGCGCTACGCCGACTACTCGACCGTCGGCGGCGTGTGGAGCTTCAAGGGCGGTGCGACCTTCGCGCCGACTTCGGACATCCGCTTCCGCGGCGTCTACTCGCGCGCGACCCGTGCACCGAACATCGGTGAGCTGTTCGCGTCGCTGAGCCAGACCTTCCCGGCCGTGGTCGACCCGTGCGACCAGCGCGGCGGCGAAGGCGACGGCGCACCCACCGGCGCGCTGAACCCGGCATGCCGCAACATCCCGGGCATCGCCAACACGATCGCCACCCGCGGCGCATTCGCGTACAGCACGGCACAGATCCAGACGATCGACGGTCTGCTGGGCGGCAACGCCAATCTGCGCGAAGAAACCGCCGACACCTTCACCGCGGGTGCCGTGATCACGCCGACGTTCTTCAAGAACTTCAGCATGACCGTCGACTACTACACCATCAAGGTGAAGAACGCGATTGGCATCATCGGTCAGCAGGTATCGGCAGACGAATGCCTTGCCACCGGCAACGCCGAGTTCTGCAACAACGTGATCCGTGACAGCAACGGCTTCATCACGCGCGTCAACGCCATCAACTTCAACACCGGCTCGTACCTGGTGTCGGGGATCGACGTTGAAGCGCGCTATGCGGTGCCGGTCGGCGCATCGCGCTTCGACTTCGACGTGATGTACAACCATCGCTTCAAGCAGCAGCAGACGCCGTTCCCGGGCGCCGCGCCGCAGAACGAGCTGGGCCAGGCCGATTGCTATAGCTGCGGCCGTCTGGGTTCGGGCTTCAAGGACAAGGGCGTGGCCAATGTCACGTTCAGCGCCCCGAAGTTCCAGCTGAACTACCGCCTCGACTATATGGGTCCGCTGGTCGACAACCTCGCCAGCGCCAACCCGCAGCGCATCTCCGCTTATTTCTACCACAACCTGCAGGGCAAGGTGATGGTCGGCGAGAAGCAGCAGATGGAGCTGTATGCCGGCGTCAACAACCTGCTCGACACCAAGCCGCCGGTGTTCGGCGACACCAACCAGGTCACCTGGCCGGGCACGCAGACGGTGGCGGACACCTACGACCTGTACGGCCGCATGTTGTACGTGGGCGCAACCTTCAAGTTCTGATCACTCCCCTAGGGGATGACGGAATGGGAGCGGCACTCTTCGGAGTGCCGCTCTTTTTTTTGATATCATTGGTGCGCGAGGCGCCGCGCCCGGCGCAGCTCGGGGATCAGATCCCGCCGTCGACCGCTTCGAAGCCGCGCGCTTCCAGCCCCTCGGCGAGGATCGCAAGGACGTGGTCGACGAGCGCCGCATCGGTCGCGCGAACGACGAAGTTCGCGCCGACCCGCCCTTCCCGGAAGAAGGGATAGCTGCCGATCGACACGCCGTCATGCGCCCGCTCGGTATCGCCCAGCAGGTCGGTGATCTCGCTTTCGGCCACCCAGCAGCCGATCGTTCGCGACACCACCGGCAGGCCGCCTTCCAGCGTGCCGGTGAGCGCATCGAGCATCCCCGCCGCGATGTGCGGCACGCCCGCCAGGATGAAGATGTTGCCCCAGCGGATCCCCGGTGCGCCCGACATGCGGTTGACGATCAGCTCGGCGCCTTCGGGCACCCGCGCCATCCGCAGCCGCGCTTCGGTGAGCCCGCCCTTGCTGGCATAATAGTCGGCCAGCGCCGCGCGCGCGCCCTCGTGCACCACCACCGGCACGCCCAGCGCCGCGGCAATGGCGTCGACGGTGATGTCGTCATGCGTCGGGCCGATGCCGCCGGTGGTGAAGCAATAGTCGTTGCGCGCACGCAGCGTGTTGACCGCCTCGACGATCGCGGCCTGCTGGTCCGCCACCACCCGCACCTCGGCAAGGCGGATGCCCTGCGCGTTCAGCCAGGTGGCGAGCTGGGCGATGTTCTTGTCCTGGGTTCGGCCCGACAGGATTTCGTCGCCGATCACCACCAGGGCGGCGGTCCATATCCGCGGGGCCATCAGATGGTCGCCGCCCGCTTGCGCTCGGCCAGCGCGCGCATCCGGGCCAGCCGATCGGGCGGCAGGAACGTCGCCGGATCATAGGCGCCCTCGAACTGCGGCACGCCTTCGGGGAGCGTCACCCATGGCATGCGATCGGCAGTGTAGATCGCGGCATCCGGCCGGATGCGCGCCGGTTCGTCCAGCGTCGCGACGCGCACGCCGGCGCCCAGCCGACCCAACCGCGGGTAGAAGCTCCACAGCGCGGTGCCGCACGTCGCGCAGCGGACGATCTCGTGCCGGCCACCGGAGCCCGCCTTGACGACATGGCTGCTGGTCTCGCCCGCGAGCAGTTCCAGCTTCTCGGTTTCGATGAACAGGTTGACCACGCTCGTCGAGCCGGTCTGGCGCTGGCAGAGGGTGCAGTAGCAATTGTTGACCAGGATCGGATCGGCGGCGACGCGGTAGCGCACCTCGCCGCAGGCACATCCGCCTTCCAGCCACGCCGTGCTCGATTCCTGCATCCGCATCCTCCCATGCCCTCTCGCCCTTTGCGCCCGGGTCTCCTATATCGCAAGCATGACCGAATATGTGAACGTGACGGCGGACATGCCGCAGGCGCGCAGCCATGCGATCAAGCTCCATGGCCCGGAAGGCTTCGAAGGCATGCGCAAGGCCGGCCGCCTCGCCGCCGAGATCCTCGACGCGCTGGTGCCGCATGTCGTCCCCGGCGTGACGACGCAGGAACTGGACGACATCGTCCGCACGATGACCGTTGCCGCCGGGGCCGTGCCCGCGACGCTCGGCTATCGCGGCTACACGCACAGCTGCTGCATCTCGATCAACCATGTCGTCTGCCACGGCATCCCGGGCGACCGGGTCCTCAAGGACGGCGACATCGTCAATATCGACGTGACTCCGCTGCTCGGCGGCTGGCACGGCGACACCAGCCGGATGTATCTGGTCGGTGACGTGCCGATCAAGGCGCGCCGGCTGGTCGACGTGACCTATGAGTGCCTGATGCTCGGCATCGAGCAGGCCAAGCCGGGCAACCATCTCGGCGACATCAGCCACGCCATCCAGCGCCATGCCGAGAAGCATCGCTACGGGGTGGTGCGCGATTTCTGCGGGCACGGACTCGGCCAGGTGTTCCACGACGCGCCCGAAGTGGTCCATGTCGGCCGCCCGGGCACCGGCCCCGAGCTGCGGCCGGGCATGTTTTTCACGATCGAGCCGATGATCAACATCGGTCGGCCGGACGTGAAGCTGCTCGACGACGGCTGGACGGCGGTGACCCGCGACCGCTCGCTCTCGGCGCAGTTCGAACATTCGATCGGCATCACCGAAACCGGCTGCGAGATCTTCACGACCAGCCCCAAAGGCCTGCACCAGCCGCCGTACTGAGGCTGTCGGGTCGCGCAAAATCGTCGTCATTCCCGCGAAGGCGGGAATCCATTCGCCTGTGCGCCGGGGCAAGAACCGCCGATTCAGCGCCAATGGATCCCCGCCTTCGGGGGGATGACGGCGTAGCCTAGGCAGCCCCCGCCGCATGAAGTAGCGTCCCGCAACAATCTTGCGCCGCTTCGCAACTTCCGTTATTCGCTGCTGCAGCATCAAGAGTCGGGCCGACGCCCGGCACCAACCTGCCCCGTGCAAGGTGGTGCCTCCATGACCAAGTGGAGGGATGTGGCCGAACCCGGCAACACGGTGTCCACGCCACATGTCCTGTCGTCGCCCCGCCTCCTGGAACAGGAAGAAGGCAGTACAGCGTGACGACCGAAGCCCAGCAATTCGCCAGCGACAATTATGCCGGAATCTGCCCCGAGGCATGGGCAGCCATGGAAGCCGCCAACACAGGCCACGCCCCCGCCTATGGCGACGATCGCTGGACGCACACCGCCGCGGACGCCTTCCGCACGCTGTTCGAGACGGATTGCGAAGTGTTCTTCGCCTTCAACGGCACCGCGGCCAATTCGCTGGCGCTGGCGGCGCTCTGCCAATCCTATCACAGCGTGATCTGCTCGGCGGCGGCGCATGTCGAAACCGACGAGTGCGGCGCGCCGGAGTTCTTCTCCAACGGCTCGAAACTGCTCGTCGCGCAGAGCGAGGACGGCAAGCTGACCCCGGCGGCGGTGCGCGCGGTGGCGACCAGCCGCTCCGACATCCACTTCCCCAAGCCGCGCGTGGTGACGATCACCCAGCCGACCGAGACCGGCCAGGTCTATACGGTGGACGAAGTGAAGGCGCTCTCGGCCGTCTGCCGCGAACTGGGCCTGAAGCTGCACATGGACGGCGCGCGCTTCGCCCATGCCGTGGCGACGCTGGGCTGCGATCCGGCCGAGATCACCTGGCGCGCCGGCGTCGACGTGCTCTGCTTCGGCGGCACCAAGAATGGCATGGCGGTGGGAGAAGCGGTGCTCTTCTTCGATCGCGCGCTGGCACAGGACTTCGACTATCGCTGCAAGCAGGCCGGACAGCTCGCCTCCAAGATGCGGTTCCTCGCCGCGCCCTGGGTCGGCATGCTGGAAAACGGCGCCTGGCTCCGCAATGCACGCCACGCCAATGCCTGCGGGCAGCGGCTGGCGGGACAGATCGACGGGCTGCCGGGCATCGAACTGATGTTCCCGGTGGAAGCCAACGGCGTCTTCGTCCGCGCGCCCGAGCCGGTGCTGGAAGGCCTGCGCGCGCGCGGCTGGCGCTTCTACACCTTCATCGGCGGGGGCGCCCGCTTCATGTTCGCCTGGGATGCAGATCCGGCGCGGGTCGACCAGCTTGCGGCGGACATCCGCGCGGTGAGCGGAACGACGGCGCTGGCGGCCTGAGTGTTTCCTCCACCGGAGCGCAGCTCCGGGGGAGGGGGACCATCTGCGCGAGCAAATGGTGGAGGGGGTCAGCCGCGGCGGGAGGGGCGTTCCCCCCTCCACCACCGCCTTCGGCGGCGGTCCCCCTCCCCCGCTTCGCGGTGGAGGAGACGCTAGTGGGTGCGTCAGGCGTTAGCCGACGAAGGCGCGCTCGATCACGAAATCGCCCGGCGCGTTGTTCGAGCCTTCCTTGAAGCCCTTGCCTTCGAGCAGCGTGGCGAAATCGCGGATCATGTCCATCGATCCGCACAGCATCACGCGGTCGGTCTCCGGATGGAGCACCGCATCGCCGGGCACGCCTTCGAACAGCTTGCCGTTCTCCAGCAGCGTGCCGATCCGCTCGCTGGTGTGGAAGGGCTCGCGGGTTACCGTCGGCACATAATGGAACTGGGCGGCGGCCTGTTCGCCGATCAGCGGATCGTCGGCCAGCTTGGCGGCGAGCTCGTCATGATAGGCGAGGTCGCTCACCCGGCGCACGCTGTGCACCGCGATCACCTGCTCGAACCGCTCATAGATCTCGGGATCGCGCGCGACGCTGAGGAACGGCGCAAGGCCGGTGCCGGTGGAGAGCAGGAACAGGCGGCGGCCCGGCAGCAGCGCGTCGGCGACCAAGGTGCCGGTCGACTTCTTGCCGAGATAGATATCGTCGCCGGGCACGATCTTCTGCAGCTTCGAGGTCAGCGGACCATCCTGCACCTTGATCGACAGGAATTCGAGCTCCTCGGCCCAGGACGGGCTGGCGACCGAATAGGCGCGCATCAGCGGCTTGCCGCCTTCGCCTTCCAGGCCGATCATCACGAACTCGCCCGAGCGGAAGCGGAAGCTGGCCGGACGCTCGATCGCGAAGCTGAACAGATGCTCGTTCCAGTGGCGGACCCACAGCACCTTGGCGGTGGCGAAGGCGGGATGTTCGGGAAGCAGCGCGGGCGCGCGCGTGTCGACGGTCATGAAAGCGGGTCCTCGTAACGCTCTGTCGGCCCGGCCGCCCGCATGGCGATACCGGGACTGGAAATAAAGAAAGGCGGCCCTCTGCCATCAGAAGCCGCCCGCGTCCAGAAAGTAGCGCTTCGCTGCGCTAAACGCCGTGTGCGAAAGGGGCCCCGGTCGACCAATGCCGCAGCAGCGCCATCGTGTCCTCCGCCGTCAGCGTCGCGCCATCCGTCTCGATCCAGCACTCGCCGCGCTGCTCCGGCTGCACCGCCGAAAGTCCGTGCGCCAAAAGCACCAACGAGCCCCGCGCCACCACCACCGAACGCGCGCCCGCCGACGCAACGCTACCGGCGATCCGCCGACGCAATTCGGCTGGTGCATTCATCGGCGGCGACCGCATCGAAGTTTCCCCTGTCCAGCGCGTGATCGTCTGCCGGTTAACGTTCACGCGCAGCTTCAGCCGCAAATGTGCGAAGATTTCATGGGCGAATGTCGTAAACCTGTCATCAAACACTAATCGCTCGTTTACCGCCGTGCCCTACCGGAGGCGGCGATGCTCGACATGCCCGCCCATCTCCGCTTCCTCTTCGCGTGGCTCACCGAGGCCGAGCGCGCGCCGCCCTGGCTGACGCTGGAGACCCCGCTCGGCGAGGCGGTGCGCTGCTTCCAGGACGATCCGACGCTGCGGCTGCTGCCGGTGCTCGATGCCCGTCATCAACCGCTGGGCGCGGTGTTCGAAAAGGACGTGCGCCGGCTGCTGCTCAATCCCTATGGCCATGCGCTGCTGCGCAACCCGGCCTATGGCCGGCGGCTGGAATCGATGGTGCGCCCCTGCCCCGTCGCCGATTATGCTCAGTCGCCGCGCGCGCTGGTCGATGCCTATTCGGCCGCCGACGGGCAGGAAGGCATGATCCTTACCCGCGGCGGCCAGCTGTTCGCCGCGATCAGCAACCGCCGCATCATCCAGCTCGCCGCCGAGGACCGGGTGCGCGAGGCCGCCGAGCAGACCGCCCGCGCCCGGCGCATCGAGGCCGCCAGCGAGCGGATCGAGGCGGAAGTCGGTGCAATGGCGGGCCAGCTGCGCGATCTGGCGGGCACGCTCCGTTCCAGCGCTGCCGCGACGGTCGAGCGCGCGAGCGCCAACAGCGCCTCGGCAACCGCACTCGCCGCCGCAGTAGCGCAGAGCCACGACAATCTCGCTGCCATCGCCCGGGAATCCGAAGCCCTGGCCGCAACGCTCGACGCGATCGGCCGGGATACGGTCACGGCGCGGGCCTCGGCCGCCGAAGCCGTCGCGCTGGTCGACGACAGTCGGCTGGGCACCGCCGAGCTCGACGCTTTTGCCGAGAATGTCGGCGCGGTCACTGCAACGATCGGCGAGATTGCCGGGCAAGTGAACCTGCTCGCTCTCAACGCCGCGATCGAGGCGGCACGCGCAGGCGAGGCCGGCCGCGGTTTCACCGTGGTCGCCAACGAGATCAAGGCGCTTGCCGGCCAGGTGCGCCATGCCGCACAGAGCGTGAGCACCAAGGTGGCCGGCATCCGCAGCGTGGTCGACCGGGTCACCACCAACCACTCACAGGTCGAGCAGGCGATTACCGGCATCGCCGGGCTTTCCTCCAGCATCGAATGCGCGGTGCGCGAGCAGCATCACGCGACCCGCAGCATCGCGCGCAACGTCGCCGAAAGCGTGTCCGGCACGCGCGCGGTGCAGAGTGATATCGAGCAGGTCCGCGCCGCCGCGCAGGCAGCCTCGGGAAACGCCGACGCCATTGCCGATCTCTCCGGCGGCCTGCTCTTCGGTGCCGAAGCGCTGTCCGACGCAATCGATCGCTTCGTGCTCGAGGTCCGCGTCGCCTGATCTGCCGAGCGATTGGGCAGGTGGTGCCCGATTATCGGGCAAATTCCTGCGCCGAAATCCGTTCGGCGCGTGGGGGCACGCTGGCTATTCCCGTTCTGGCATGCAGGTTGCTAAACACCCAGGAATCAGACCTGTCGCGGCCCGAAACCGCTGCCTGGGGGACCATGTGAAAAAGATCGAAGCCATCATCAAGCCGTTCAAGCTGGATGAAGTGAAGGAGGCGCTGCACGAAGTGGGCGTCTCGGGGATCACCGTCACCGAAGCGAAGGGCTTCGGCCGTCAGAAGGGCCATACCGAGCTCTATCGCGGCGCCGAATATGTCGTCGACTTCCTGCCCAAGGTGAAGCTGGAAGTGGTGGTGGAAGACACGCTGGCCGAGCGCGTGGTGGAGGCGATCGCCGCAGCCGCGCAGACCGGGCGAATCGGCGACGGCAAGATCTTCGTGATCCCGGTCGAAACCGCGCTGCGCATCCGCACCGGGGAGCGGAACGAAAACGCCGTTTGACGCAGCGTAAGGCGGGGGCGATGAGGCCGCCGCACGAGAAATTTTATTGCCCGATTCGTCGGGCACACGAAAGAGAGCGAAAGGGCATTACGATGGCGAATTCGGCCAGTGACATCCTGAAGATGGTGAAGGATCAGGAGATCGAGTGGATCGACCTGCGCTTTACCGACCCCAAGGGCAAGTGGCAGCACCTGACCATGGTCGCGTCGGTCCTCGGTGAGGACGAGCTGACCGACGGCCTGATGTTCGACGGTTCGTCGATCGAAGGCTGGAAGGCCATCAACGAGTCCGACATGATCCTGAAGCCGGATCTGGACGCGGTGTGGATCGATCCGTTCTCGGCCACCCCGATGCTGATCCTGGTCTGCGACATCGTCGAGCCGTCGACCGGCGAGCTCTATGCCCGCGACCCGCGCTCGACCGCGAAGCGGGCCGAGAGCTATCTGAAGACCACCGGCATCGGCGACACCATCTATGTCGGTCCCGAAGCCGAGTTCTTCATGTTCGACGACGTGCGGTTCGAGAACAGCTACTCGACCAGCTACTACAAGATCGACGACATCGAGCTGCCGGGCAATTCGGGCCGCGAATATGAAGCCGGCAACCTCGGCCACCGTCCGCGCGCCAAGGGCGGCTATTTCCCGGTCGCGCCGGTCGACAGCGCCGTCGACATCCGCGGCGAGATGGTCTCGACCATGCTCGAAATGGGCCTGCCCTGCGACAAGCATCACCACGAGGTCGCCGCCGCGCAGCACGAGCTGGGCCTGACCTTCGGCACGCTGGTGACCACCGCCGATCGCATGCAGATCTACAAGTATGTCGTGCACCAGGTCGCCCAGGCCTATGGCAAGACCGCGACCTTCATGCCGAAGCCGATCAAGGAAGATAACGGCTCGGGCATGCACACCCACATGTCGATCTGGGAAAAGGGCAACCCGCTGTTCGCCGGCAACGGCTATGCGGGCCTGAGCGACACCTGCCTCTACTTCATCGGCGGCGTGATCAAGCACGCCAAGGCGCTCAACGCCTTCACCAACCCGTCGACCAACAGCTACAAGCGTCTGGTCCCGGGCTATGAGGCGCCGGTGCTGCTCGCCTATTCGAGCCGCAACCGCTCGGCCTCGTGCCGCATCCCGTACGGCACCGGCAGCAAGGCGAAGCGCGTCGAGTTCCGCTTCCCGGACGCGCTGGCCAACCCGTATCTCTGCTATTCGGCGCTGCTGATGGCGGGCCTGGACGGCATCCAGAACAAGATCCACCCGGGCGACCCGATGGACAAGAACCTGTACGATCTGCCCCCGGCAGAACTGGCCGAAGTGCCGACCGTGTGCGGTTCGCTCCGCGAGGCGCTGGACAGCCTGGAAGCCGATTTCGACTTCCTGCTGAAGGGCGACGTGTTCTCGAAGGACCAGATCGAGGCCTATATCGAGATCAAGCGTGCCGACGTTGCCCGTTGGGAAATGACCCCGAGCCCGGTCGAGTACGACATGTACTATTCGAGCTGATCCTTTCAGGATCGGCTGAAGAAGGGGCGTCCGGAGCGATCCGGGCGCCCTTTTCTTTTGCGCGTGTGGCAGCGCTGCTGCGAGAACATTGCCACCATGCCGTCATCCCCGCAAAGGCGGGGATCCATCGGCGCTGGTGCTGCGGTTCTTTCCCCCCACCGCACTGGCGAATGGATCCCCGCCTCCGCGGGGATGACGATAGTGTTTGAAAACCCTCGTTTCGCGAAGCCGCAACGTCGCGAGAGACGATTGAGCGCGCCCGATCACCGTGCTAGCCAGCTATATCACCCAGAAGGACTCCGCCTCCATGCGTCTTCCGCGTCTCGCAGCGCTGCTGCTCGGCACTTCGCTGCTCGCTTCCCCTGCCCTTGCCCAGACCGCCGCGACGGCCAAGTACGGCCCCTGGGGCGTCGATCTCACCACCATGGATCGCAGCGTGAAGCCGGGCGACGACTTCTATGCCTATGCGCTGGGCAGCTGGCTGCGCGACGCGCCGATCGCGCCGGACAAGGCGCGGATCGGCTATAATTACGACCTGCCCGACGAGACCGAGGTCGAGGTGCGCAAGCTGATCGAGGATGCCGGCACGGCGCCCAGCGATCCGGTGCTGCGCCAGGTCGCCACCTACTATCACGCCTTCATGGATGAGGCGGGCATCGAAGCGCGCGGCACCGCGCCGCTCAAGCCCTATCTCGCCCGCATCGACGCCGTGCAGGACCGGCGCGCGCTGGAGCTGCTGATGGCCGACCAGGGCTATGCCAGCCCGATCGGCATCGGTATCTCGGCCGACGAGAAGGACCCGACCCGCTACACCGTGATGGCGGGACAGGCCGGGCTCGGACTGCCGACCCGCGACTATTATCTGCTGCCCGGCGAGAAGTACGAGACGATCCGCAAGGCGTACCGCGCCTATATCGTCAAGATCCAGCAGCTGGCCGGCATCCCCGATGCCGAGGCCAAGGCGGATGCGATCCTCGCGCTCGAGACCAGCCTCGCCAAGGACCAGTGGACACCCGAGGCGCGCCGCGACCCGCAGAAGACCTATAACCCGATGGATCGTGCTCAGCTCGCCAAGCTGGCGCCCGAGTTCGACTGGGATGCGGTGCTCGCGCATATGGGTCTGGCCAAGATGCCCACCGTCGTCGTGCGCGAGACGACCGCGGTCACGGCTGCCGCCAAGCGCCTCGGCGATGTGCCGCTCGCCACCTGGAAGGACTGGCTGCGCTTCCGCTTCATCAGCGATCATGCCGCGGTGCTGCCGAAGGCGTTCGACGCCGCGCAGTTCGATTTCTACGGCCATACGCTGCGCGACGTGCAGGCACAGTCGGAGCGCTGGAAGCGCGGCGTGCGCGTGGTGAACGGCGCACTGGGCGAGGCGATCGGCAAGATCTACGCCGAGCGCCACTGGGGTCCTGCCGCCGAGGCGCTGTCCAAGGAACTGGTCGAGGATCTGCGCGCCGCCTATGCGGACAAGATCAAGGCGGCGGTCTGGATGGACGAACCCACCCGCAAGGAAGCGCTCGCCAAGCTGGCCGCCTTCGACCCACGCATCGGCCATCCGGAGAAATATATCGACTATGCGTCGATGCCGGTCAGCGCCACTGATCCGCTGGCCAACGATCTCGCCTCGGACGAGTTCGAATGGAAGCTGCAGCTCTCGCGGCTCGGCAAGCGGGTCGACCGTACCCTGTGGGACATGACCCCGCAGACGGTGAACGCCTATTACGATCCGGTGATGAACCAAGTGACCTTCCCGGCCGCCCAGCTCTCCCCGCCCTTCTTCGACCCCGCCGCCGATCCGGCGGTGAACTATGGCGAGACGGGTGCCACGATCGGCCACGAGATGGGCCATGGCTTCGACGACGAAGGCCGCCAGTTCGACGCCGGCGGCAAGCTGCGGGACTGGTGGACGGCGCAATCGGCCGAGCGCTACACCGCGCACGCCCAGGCGCTGGTCAAGCAGTTCGACGCCTATGAGCCGATCCCCGGCGTCCACATCAAGGGCCAGCTGACCCTCGGCGAGAACCTCGCCGATCTGGGCGGGCTCGAAGTCGCCTATGCCGCCTATCGCCGCTATGTCGCCCGCCACGGCGAGCCCAAGGTGCTGGACGGCCTGACCGGCGACCAGCGCTTCTTCCTCGCCTATGCCGCCAGCTGGCAGGGCAAGGCGCGCGAAGGCGCGGTGCGGGCGCAGCTGCTGTCCGATCCGCACAGCCCGGACAAGTACCGGGTCAACGGCATCGTCCGGAACATGGACGCATGGTACAAGGCGTTCGGCGTCAAGCCGGGCGACGCGCTGTACCTCGCGCCCGAAGCGCGGGTGCACGTCTGGTAAGAGGGAGCCGGGGGTGACCGCCCCCGGCCTCACCCGGCGCGATAGGCGAATACCCCCGCGGGCTTGGCCATGCCGGTTTCGGCGACGTCGTAGCGCGCCAGCAGCGTCAGCCGTTCGACCGGCAGCGGCGATCGCCAGGGATCGCCGACCAGCACCTCCAGGCCCGCCGCTACACAGCGATCGAGGAAGGCGGTAACGCGCGCCGCTACCTCGGGCGCGTAGAACACGTCTCCGACGAGCAGCAGATCGGCGTCGGGCGCTGGGCCGTCCGTGATGTCGCCGACAATCCCTGCCAGCGTGACCTGATTGACTGCCGCGTTGAGCGCGATGGCGGCGCGCGCATGCGGGTCGATCTCGGAAGCCATTACGCTGCCCGCGCCGGCCCGCGCAGCCGCGATTCCGATCAGCCCCGAACCTGCGCCGAGATCGACCACACGGCGCCCCACGACCTGCGCGGGATGGTCCAGCACATGCCGCGCCAGCGCCAGCCCGCCGCCCCACCAATAGGCCCAATAGGGAGCCGCGTCGCCCAGCCGGCCGACGCCGCTCGCGGGCCCTGCCTTGTGCAGCCGCAGCTCCGGCACGCCGGGTACCGCAACGACCGGCAGATGCTCCCGGATGAACGCGGCAATGTGCGCGTCCGCGCTCACAACGCGCGCCCGAGCCAGGCGACCCGCCCAATCAGCTGGAAGCGCCCGGCACGCGCGAGCCGCACCGGATAGGCCGGATTGTCGCTCACCAGCTCCACCCCGCCCACCGCGGGCCGCAGTCGCTTGACCAGCAGTTCACCCTCCACCCGCAGCACGAAGATGCCGCGCGCATCGATCCGGCAGCGATCGCGGTCGACCAGGATCTCGTCGCCGTCGTTCAGCGTCGGCGCCATCGAATCGCCCGCGACGCGCACCATCGATGCCGCCTCGGGGCGAACGCCAAGCTGGCGCAGCAGCAGCGGCGGGAAGGCAAAGGGAGCCTGCAAGGTTTCCTCCTCCGCCCAGCCGCCCGGCCCCGCCGACGCGCCCAGGTCGATCCGCGGCACCTTCACCAGCTCCGCCTGCGGACGGCCGCCCAGCAGCGTCTCGTCGACGCCCAGATATTCGGCCAGCCGCGCGCGGTCGCGCTCGGGCAATTCGCGCGGCGAACCGCGCATCAGATATTGCTGCAGATAGGCCGGGTTGCGCCCCAGCACGCGCGACAGGGTGGCAAGGCGAACCCCTTTCGCGGCCACCAGCTTCGCAAAATTTGCCCTTTGTACATCGGCTTCCATACCCCCTTTCCTACACTTAGGATTTTTCCTACGCAAGACTCAGATGAGAACATATCGTGATCATCCGAGTCGAAGGAGGAGGACATGGGTGTCCTTGCATGGGGAAATCGAAGCGTTCCTGGTACGGACGCGAATGCCGGCGACGCGGTTCGGGCGTCTGGCGGCGGGGGATCCGCGACTGGTCGGCGATCTGCGGCAGGGCCGCGTACCGGGGCCGGACCTGACGGCGCGGCTGCGCGCCTTCCTCGCCGCCCCGCCGGCCTGGACGCCCGGGCGGCGCGGCGGCGCGACGTCGGGTCGCGGCTCGAACGGGCGCTGATCGCCGCGGCGGCCGCGGAAAGCTGCTCGCTGCGGATCGTCGAAGCACGCTGGGTGCCATGGGCGAGCGTCACCTTCAGCGGTGCGCGGCATCATCTGGTGCTGGAGCTGGATGCGAGCGTCGTCGCCCAGGCCTGGTTCGTCGCGCTGCCCGATCTGGAGTTGCCGATCAGCGGCCATCTCGTCGCGGATCTGCAGGTGGCGACGGTGGAGACGGTGGACGGCGTGCTGCGTGCTGCGATCGAGGCGCTGACCGTCGAGGAGTGCTGAGGCGGCGCTCAGGCCTGGCGGGCGAGGCTGCGCAATGCAGCGAGCGCGTCATCCAGCCCGCGATCGGTGCGCACCCGCCCGCGCACCGGCGACGCCTGGTTGCGGCGGACCACGCCGCGCTCCAGCCGTTCGAGCAACGCGTGCACCGAAGCGTCGGTTTCGGGGCGGACCAGCCGGTCGCCGGGGTCGCGGCTCGCCGGCGTCCGCTGGGCGGGGCTCGCCGCCCGCTCGCGGCGCGGCGGGACGGGGGGCGGCAGCGGCACCGCAGGGATCGCCTGGGGATCGAAGGCGGCGAGCGGCTGGTCGAGATCGACGGGCAGGTCGCATTCGACTGCCGCCGCTTCCTGCTCCACCGGCACCTTGGGCAGCGCCCAGGCAGGCATGTCGAGATCGTGGCTCGCGCGCAGCGGTGGGCGCGGGCGCGCGTCGGGATGGGCATCGGCGCGACGAATGATCGGGGCCGGCAGGGAATCCAGATCTCCCGGCGAAGCGACGACAGGATCGCGTCGCGTGAACCAGCGCGCGGCCAGCGCTCCCGTGCCCGCCCCGATCGTACCGGCCGCGACCGCAAACAGAAGCGTGGAAAAACCGGTCAGCTGGGGCGTTGCGCCCGCCGCTTCGATCGTCGGCAGATGCAGGTCCGCCGCCGGCAGGGCGGCCACGGCCAGAGCCGATACGCCGCCGAGCAAAAGGGCGGCAAAGGGGACGAGCGGCACCGTCATGCGTTCACCCGATACGTGTGCGACCACGTGGTTCTCATGCCATCTTTATGGCAAGGTTTTCATACAAACCGTCATAGACGGCAATATTTACAAACCAGTTGCGCTCGGCCTCGATATACGCGCGGGCCTTTGTTTTGCGTACATCCCATTGATTGCGCATGCAAAACAAATTTTCAAGCGCCGTTGCGAGCGCGGCCGGGTCATCTGCCGGAAACAAAGTGCCGGTGACGCCGTCCTCGATCAGCTCGCGATGCCCTCCCACGTCGGACGCTGCGACCAGCCGTTGCTGGGCCATCGCCTCCAGCGGCTTGAGCGGCGTGACGAGATCGGTGAGCCGCATCTTCTTGCGCGGATAGACCAGGACGTCGATCAGGCTGTAGTAGCGCTCGACCATGTCGTGCGGCACGCGGCCGAGGAAATGGATATGGTCCGCCGCGGATGACGCAGCCGCCTGGGCGCGCAACGCAGGCTCGGCAGGACCGCCGCCGACCAGCAGCAACTGCATGGCGGGCCGTGCCGAGACGAGCGCCGGCATGGCTGCGATCAGCACGTCCAGCCCCTCATAGTCGTAGAAGCTGCCGATAAAGCCGATCGTCTCGGCCCCCGCCAGCTTGAGTTCCGCGGCCAGTGCGGCATCCTGGGGCAAGGGTTGGCCGAACAGTTCCATGTCGACACCGTTCGGCGAGACGGCGATCTTTGCCGGATCGATGCCCCGCGCGATCAGATCGCCGCGCAGGCCTTCGCAGATCACCGCGACTGCGTCCGCCTGGCGGACGGCGTGGGTCTCCAGCGCCTTGGTGACGCGGTAGCGCAAGCTCCCCTCACGCCCCGTGCCGTTGCCCACGGCCGCATCCTCCCAGAAGGCGCGGATCTCGTACAGCAGCGGTACCCCGCTCCACCGCCGCACCCGCAGGCCCGCCAGCGCGCAGAGCACCGGCGAATGGGCATGGAGCACGTCGGGGCGGAAGCTTTTCACCACCTGCTGCACCCGCTGCGCAAAGGCGTCGATCTCGCGCCACTCGCTCCAGCCTGGCAGCCGCGACGCGACCGGGCGCGTGCGGAAGAAACGCAGGCCGTCGACGATTTCCTCCTCGGCGGGTGCCGGGCCATGCCGCGGTCCCGTGACCGCCGCCACGTCCCAGCCACGCGCCAGCTCCGCCTTCAGGATCGCCCGGGTGCGGAACGCATAGCCGCTGTGGAGCGGCAGGCCATGATCCAGAAGATGGAGGACTCGCATGCCCGCCTGCATGCCACGCTGCGCTTAACGGCACGTCAACTGCGCCTGCGCTAGGAGGGGCGCGGAAGGAACGGCCCGCCCGATGATCGACAATCTCTCGCTTGCGCTCACCCATGGGCTGATGCTGCTCGCGGCCTTCCTGCTGCTCCGCCGACCGGATCTCGACCGCGAGGACGCCGCGCCCCGGGAAAAGAAGCGCGGGCGCTGGGGCAAGCCCGGTGCGTGACTATGTCTTCGTCCTGTTCCTGGCGACGCTGTTCGGCAGCGGCTTTCGCAAGCCGTTCCTGTTCGTGCTGGTCTATGCCTATATCGACATCGTCGCCCCCCAGCGGCTGACCTATCTCCTGCTCAATTCCCTGCCGATCTCGGCGATGGCGGCGGCGCTGGCGCTGGGCGGGTTCCTGCTGTTCGACGACAAGCGCGACGTGCGGGTGGCGCCCCGCCAGCTGCTGATCGTGGCGCTGATCGGCTATTGCGGCTTCACCACGCTGCACGCCGACTTCCCGGTCGAGGCCAGCGACAAATGGGACTGGGTGTGGAAGGCGCTGGCCTTCGCCGCCTTCCTGCCGCTTACCCTGCGCACCCGGCTGCGGATCGAGGCGCTGCTGCTGTTCATGGTGCTGTCGGCCAGCTCGATCATCATCGTCGGCGCGATCAAGACCATCATTTCCGGCGGCGGCTATGGCGAGCTGAACCTGATGGTATCGAACAATTCGGGGCTGTACGAGGGCAGCACCATCTCCACCGTCGCGATCGCCATCCTGCCGCTGATCCTGTGGTTCACCCGCCACGGCACGCTCTTCGCGCCCGACTGGCGGATGAAGGCCTTCGCCTATGCGCTGTGCTTCGCCTGCCTGCTGATCCCGATCGGCACCTCGACGCGCACCGGGCTGCTGTGCATCGGGCTGGTCGCGCTGCTGATGCTGCGGGACAGCCAGAAGAAGCTGCTGTATCTCGGCTGCGTGGGGGCGATGGCGCTGGCGGCCCTCCCCTTCCTGCCCTCCGCCTTCACCGAGCGGATGGGGACGATCAAGACCTATCAGGGCGATGCCTCCGCCTCCACGCGCCTCGCCGTGTGGCAATGGACGATGGACTATGCCCGCAGCCATCCGCTGGGCGGCGGGTTCGAGGCCTATCGCCAGAACCAGATCCGCTACGAGAAGGTGGCAGTGGAAGACCAGGGTGGCGTGGCGGTGGTCGATCGCTCGCTGGAGGTCGACAAGGCGCGCGCTTATCACAGCGCCTATTTCGAGATGCTGGGCGAACAGGGCTATCCCGGCCTCGCGCTGTGGCTGCTGATCAACCTGTCCGGGCTGTTCCGCATGGAGGTGCTGCGCCGCCGCTATGCCCGCGCCGAGGGTGACGAGTCCTGGATCGCGCCGCTCGCCGCCGCGCTGCAGAACGGGCATATCGTCTACCTGCTCGGCGCGGCGTTCGTGGCGATCGCCTTTCAGCCCTTCATCTACATGCTGATCGGCGCGCAGATCGGGCTCGACACCTATTGCGCCCGCAAGCGTGCGGCGGCGGACTGGCGACCGCTGCGCCAGGCGCGCGCCGCCGCCGCATGAGCGGGCGGGCAGAGCTGCGTGCGCTTACCTCCGCGCGGGGCGTCGCTGCGTGGTGGGTGGTGCTCTACCACCTGCGCGGCGCGCTCGCCGACCTGCCCGCGGCAGCCCAGGCCCTGGTCGCCAAGGGCTATCTTGCGGTCGACTTCTTCTTTCTGCTGTCCGGCTTCGTGCTCGCCTTCGGTTATGGCGAGCGCCTGCACGGCGGTGGGCGCCCCGCCATTCTGGACTTCTTGCGGCGACGGATCGCGCGAATCTGGCCGCTCCACGCGGCGATGCTCGGGGTCGCGCTGCTGCTCGCCCTCCTGCTGCGAACCACCGGCCATGCCACGCAGCAGTTTCCGATGGCCGAGCTGCCCGCGCACCTGCTGCTAGTGCAAGCCTGGGGCTTCACCAACCCGCTTTGCTGGAACGATCCCGCCTGGTCGATCTCCTGCGAGCTGATGGCCTATCTGCTCTTTCCGCTATGGGTCGTCACCATCGACTGGCGCCGCCGACGCGCCGTCACCCTGATCGCGATCCTCGCGGCGTTGTTCGCGCTGCTGCACGGCGTCTTCGTCCTGCGCGGTGCAACGGAGCTGGGCCAGGATCTTCAGAATGTCGGCCTGATCCGCTGCGTGCTGGAGTTCACGGCCGGTGCCATGTTGTATGCGCTGTGGAACCGCCAGCGGGCAGAGCGCCCCGGGCACAATGCCTTGGCTATAGCGGCGATGCTTGCAGCCGCCTGGGCTGCCGGAATGCCGGAAACCGCGGTGGCACCGGCCCTGCTGGCGGCGATCTTATGGGCACTGGCAACCGCGTCCGGGCAGCGCGGCAATGCGCTGGAAGGCGCGCTGCTCCACCGCCTCGGCGAGATCAGCTACGCCACCTATCTCAGCCACTTCCTGCTGTGGTTCGCCTTCAAGCTCGCCTTTGTCCGCACCGCGACGATCGGCTGGCCACTCGCGGCGCTGTACTTGGTGCTGGTCCTCGCCGCGTCGGTGGCGCTCCACCGCTGGGTGGAGCGCCCCGCACAGCGCTGGATCAACGCCCTCGGGTTCAGGCCGGGGCGGTCACGTCTTCCAACGCGGCGATCACCGCGCGGTTGAAGGCGGGGATATCGTCGGGCTTGCGGCTGGTGATCAGGTTCCCGTCGCTCACCACTTCCTCGTCGACCACATCGGCGCCGGCGTTGGCAAGATCGGTGCGGATCGACGGCCAGCTGGTCAGCCGGCGCCCGGCGACCACATCGGCTTCGGCGAGCAGCCACGGCGCATGGCAGATCGCCGCGACCAGCCGCTTCGAATCCATGAAATTGCGGGCGATCTCGACCGCCTTCTCGTTCATCCGCAGCTTGTCCGGATTGCCGACACCGCCCGGCAGCACCAGCGCGTCGAACTGATCGAGCTCGACCTGGTCGAGCGTCGTGTCCGGCGTGATGCTCTTGCCCTTCTCGCCGCCGCTTTCGCCGGTGATCGGATCGGTCTTGATCGAGGCGAGCGTCACCTGCGCGCCGGCATCGAGCAGCGCCTGGCGCGGTTCGAACAGCTCCGACTCCTCGAAGCCGTCGGTGGCGAGCATCAGCACCCGCGCATTCTGGAGATTGGCCATGGGGGCATCCTTTCCCGTCATTCGAATTATGCCTGGCCAACCCGGAGCCCCTGCCCCTTGTTCCGGAACGAATTGTTGCTGCGGCGCATTTGCCTAGGCTCTGCCCCAAGGAACCGCGATGGACAGCGCCGACATCGTCTATGTCGAAGACCAGGCCCCCGGCATCACCCGGCGCAAGATGCGCCATGGCTGGGGCTATTTCGACGCGGACGGCACCCGCATCACCGACCGCGACGAGATCGACCGGCTCAACGCCATCGGCCTGCCGCCCGCCTATGAGAACGCCTGGTTCTGCCCCGATCCGAACGGCCATATCCAGGCAACCGGCTATGACGTGAAGGGCCGCAAGCAATATCGCTACCACAATGGCTTTCGAGAGGCGCAGGAGGCGGCGAAGTACGATCGCTGCGGGATGTTCGGCGAGCGCCTGCCCCGCCTCCGTCGCAAGGTGGAGAGCGATCTCCGGCTGCGCGGGCTGTGCAAGGACAAGGCGGTGGCCGCCGTCGTCCGCCTGCTCGACCTCGGCTCGATCCGTGTCGGCAACGAGACCTATGCGCAGGAGAACAAGAGCTTCGGCGCCACCACGCTGCGCAAGCGCCACGTGAAGGTCGCCGGCGGCACGCTCAAGCTCCAGTTCCGCGCCAAGTCCGGCAAGCTGCGGGTGATGACGGTGACCGACAAGTCGCTCAGCCGCTTCGTCAAGCGCTGCCAGGATCTGCCCGGCCAGAACCTGTTCCGCTGGATCGACGACGCGGGCGAGGCGCACCCCGTCACCTCCAGCGACGTGAACGCCTATATCCGCGAGGCGATGGGCGAGCATTTCAGCGCCAAGCATTTCCGCACCTGGGGGGCGAGCGTGATCGCCTTCCGCACGCTGGCGCAGGCCGAGGACTATGTCGGCCTGAAGACGCTGCTGGAACCGGTCACCGAGGCGCTGGGCAACACCCCCGCCATCGCCCGCAAATCCTATGTCCATCCGCGGCTGATCGAGCTTGCGCGCGACAAGCCGGGGCAGGCGCTGTTCCGTGCCGGCTTGCGCCTGCCCCGCACGACACAGTACCTCGACCGCTACGAACGCGGCCTGATCGTCTTCCTGGAGACCGATCCGGCCGAACAGCCCGCCAAGGCAGCCTGACGAGACCCGATGCTGATCACCGCACGCACCAAGCCGACCCATTTCGAAAGCCAGCTCAAGGCGTTCATCGGCGACACGCCCGACTGGATCGCCGATCACTGGCTGAGCATACTGGTCGCGATCGGCATCGCGGTCGGCATTGCGCTGTTCCTCCACACGCTGCGCTCCTGGGGCATGCGGCTGTGCCGGAACAGCGATGGCAACGGCGCCAACTGGTACACGATCTTTGGCCGCACGATTTCGCGGACCAACAATTTCTTCATCGTGATGACCGCGATCCGGCTCGTGGTGAACGTCGCCGAGACACCACCGCTGCTCGACAAGACGATCACCTTCCTGTTCACGATCGCGGTCACCTTCCAGGTCGCGATCTGGATCCGCGAGGTAATCTTCGGGCTAATCGAGCATCGCACCCGCGGCGATAGCCCCAGCGAAAGCCTGGCGAGCGCCGTCGGCATCATCCGCCTGCTCATCTCGATCGCGCTGTTCGCCATCGCGCTGGTGATGGTGCTCGGCAATGTCGGGGTGAACGTGACCGGCCTGATCGCCGGTCTGGGCGTCGGCGGCATCGCCATCGGTCTTGCCGCGCAAGGCATCTTCGGCGACCTGATCGCGGCGCTCTCAATCCTGTTCACCCGCCCCTTCCGCGTCGGCGACAACATCAAGTTCGACCAGACCAGCGGCACGGTGGCCGAAATCGGCCTCAAGTCCACCCGTGTCCGCTCGTTCGACGGCGAGATGCACATCATCTCGAACCGTCAGCTGCTCGACAAGGAACTGCAGAACCTCACCGATCGCACGCGCATCCGGCTGCCGTTCAAGATCGGCGTGGCGTACGAAACGCCGCCGGAGAAGCTGGAAAAGCTGCACGACATCTTCAAGGAGATCGTCGAGGCGAACGGCGCGACCGCGGTGCGCAACGGCTTTTCGGGATTCGGCGACAGCTCGATCGATTATGAGCTGATTGCCGAGGTCGCGACCGGCAGCTGGGACGTTGGCCACCCCACTCGCGACCGCATCCTGATCGGCATCGTCCGCCGGCTGGCGGACGAGGGGATCAGCATCCCCTACCCGACCCAGACCACCTACACCGCGGCCCCCGACGGGCGGATCATCATGCCCTATCCGGAGGTGACGCCGGTGATGCGCGTCGACAAGGAAGACGGCGAGCGCTGAGGGGCCGCCCCTGCGCTATCCGCCGTCATCCCCGCGAAGGCGGGGATCCATTGGCGCTGAATCGTCGGTTCCAGCCCCCAGCGTCCTGGCAAATGGATTCCCGCCTTTGCGGGAATGACGAAGTTGGAGGGATGAGGCGATCAAATCCTCAATCATACTTCGTCACCAGCCAGCTCCACACGCTCCACGCCAGCAGCGCCCATACCCCCAGCACGATGGCAATCCCGCCCCAGCTCACCGGTCGGTGGCTCGCTTCTTCGGCCGCCGCACGGTGCTCGGCGAACTGCTCGGCCGGGATCAGCCGCTCGAACAGCCATACGCCCAGCGGGATCAGGATGGCGTCATCGACCAGCCCGAGCACGGGGATGAAATCGGGGATCAGGTCGATCGGCGACAACGCATATGCCGCGACCAATATGCCAACGATCCGCGCAGCCAGGGGCGTACGCGGATCGCGGATGGCGAGCCATACGGCATGCGCCTCGGTGCGGACGCGGTGTGCGAGCGAAGGACCCATGTCCCTGAATCGCGCGGCCGCGTCCGCAGGTCAATGTGGGTTCAGCGCTCCGCGGTCGTCTCGACCTTGGCGTGGCTGCCGGTCTCGTCCGACTTGATCGTGCCGCCAAACAGCATCTTCACCTTCCCGGTGAGCGACATATCGGTCTCCCACAGCTCGGCATCGTCGATGTCGACGCGGAGCAGCGCGAGATTCGGGTCCTGCTTGCCGCCCGGAAACCAGGCCTCGACCTGGCTGTTCCACAGCTTGTCGATCATCGCGAAGTCGTTGTCGACGCGCGCGGTGCCGGAGAGGCAGGCGAAGAAGTCATGCCCCTTGGACACGAACTGGAGCATCGCCTTGCCGCCCTGGGCCATGCGATTGTCCTTGCCGATGAAGAAGAAGATCGTGTCGACCTGATCCTCGTCAAGCTGCGCGGTCAGCGGTTCGCTGTGCTGGCCGTCCTGCAGGCCCGCCATCATGAAGGGGCTGTCCGCCAGCTTGGACCAGAAATGCTTCTTCAGTTCGACCTTGTCGGCCATGATCGTCTCCCGAGTTTGGATACCTGCGGGTAACGTGCAGGTCCGCTCAGGCGTTCCGGATCGCAGCGGCGGCGCCGATCAGTTCGAGGTCGGCGCGGTTGACCAGTGCCACCGGGGTTTCGGCAAGCTGGCGGCGAAAGGCGGTGCGCGCCTCCATCCGCCTGCGGAAGCCCGGCTGCTTCAGTTGCGGCTCCAGCGCGCGGGCGATCGCGCCGGTGAGGAACACGCCGTCCCACGCATCGAAGGTCAGCGCCAGATCGCCGACGAACGCGCCGAGATGCTCGACGAACATGCGCACCACCGCGCCGGCGATCGGATCTCGGCCGGCATTGCGGGTCACATCCTCGGGCGCGGGCAGCCGCTTGCCGCCGGACAGCGCCTCATAGGCCAGCAGCAGCCCGTTGGCGCTGAGCAGCGTCTCGACCTCGACCAGCCCGCCGCGCGCCTTGCAGAAGGTGGCGAACCGCTCCTCGTCGCCGTTCTGGGGCGCGAAGCCGATATGCCCTGCCTCGCTCTGCACAGGCACATGGCGGCCATCGGCGCTGATCAGCGCCGCGACGCCGAGGCCGGTGCCGACGCCGATAACGGCGTAATTGCCGCCCGGGGTGATCGGCTTGGGCGCCGCACCGGGGAGCGCAGTAAACGTTGTCGGCGGCAACCGCGTGAGCGCAAGCGCATTGGCGGCGCATTCGTTGAGCGCGACCGGCTTTTCGCGCAGCACCGCCTCCACGCCCGCCAGCGAGATGTACCAGCGGCTGCCGGTGAGATTGATCAGGTCGCCCCGCACCGCGCCTGCGACTGCGAGCACGCTGGGCAGTCGCGCATCGCGCAGGCCCACGCCGGAAAGATACGCCACCAGGGCGCTGGTAAAGGTCTGATGGTCGGCGTTGGAAAAGCGCTTGATCTCGCGCGGCTCGGCGTCGTCGCCGCCGCCGGTCAGGCCGAAGCGAACCGATTGTCGGCCGATATCGGCCACCAGCGCCACGCCATCTTCCATCGAGCCCTCTCTCCCCTGCCGGCTTCTTCTCGAAACTCGGACAGGCGATATCGCTAACAATGGTTACCGTAGCAATAAATAAGCGACGATTAGTGTGCTTTACGCACCCATTTCACGCGGCGCGCGGGTCCGCACCGAAACGATTGGCGCCGATCGCCGGGGACCAATAGAGCGCGACTGCCAGGATCGCGAGCGCGACTTGCCCCGCCAGCGGCAGCATCGGCACGCCGGGATGCAGGCCGATCGCCACCTGGGTGCGGTCCAGATCCCCCGCCACGCCGATCGCCGCGAGCAGCAACCCGGGGATCGCCGGCAGACCGACATCGTGCAGCCGCCGCACGATCAGCCCGATCAGCGGCACGAACAGCAGCAGCGCCAGCGCCTCCTCCACCGCCACGCGGCGCCAGAAGACGGTGACGCCCAGCGCCGTCGGCGGATGGAGGAAATGGAAGCCGAGGAACAGCAGCAGCTCGCCGATCGCAATCAGGATCAGCGCGCTGGTCAGCTCGCTGCGGGTCGAGCGGCCGTGGAACACGAAGCTCTGGCCGATGGCGCGGAGGCCGTTCCGCAGCGACACCCCGTCGCGATAGCTGGCTGCTGTCATGGAGGGAGGGTGCAGCGCGCCGCACCCTCCGGTCAAGTAGTTACAGCGTCTCGAAAAGACCCGCTGCACCCATGCCGCCGCCGATGCACATGGTGACGACGACGTACTTCGCGCCGCGGCGCTTGCCTTCGATCAGTGCATGGCCGGTCATCCGCGCGCCCGACATGCCATAGGGATGGCCGATCGAGATTGCCCCGCCGTTGACGTTGAGCAGCTCGTTGGGGATGCCCAGCTTGTCGCGGCAGTAGAGCACCTGCACCGCGAACGCCTCGTTGAGCTCCCACAGGCCGATATCGTCCATCTTCAGATTGAAGCGCTCGAGCAGCTTGGGGATGGCATAGACCGGGCCGATGCCCATCTCGTCGGGCTTGGTGCCCGCCACCGCCATGCCGATATAGCGGCCCAGCGGCGTGAGCCCGCGCTTCTCGGCGAGCTTCTCCTCCATCAGCACCGCGGCCGAAGAACCGTCCGACAGCTGGCTGGCATTGCCCGCGGTGACGGTGCCGTTCGGGACCACCGGCTGCAGCGCCTGCAGGCCTTCCAGCGTCGTCTCGGGGCGATTGCCCTCGTCCTTGGAAAGCGTGATCTCCTTCTGCGAGACTTCCTTGGTCTCCTTGTTGACCAGGTTCATCGTCGCGGTGACGGGCACGATCTCGTCGTCGAACTTGCCCGCTGCCTGCGCGGCGGCGGTGCGCTGCTGCGACTGGAGCGCATAGGCGTCGCATGCGTCACGGCCGATGCCGTAGCGCGCGGCGACCACTTCGGCGGTCTGGAGCATCGGCACATAGGTATCGTTGTGCATCGCGATCAGCGAGCGATCGGGTTCGACGCGCATCTGCGGGGTTTGGACGATGCTGATCGATTCCACGCCGCCGCCCAGGGTGATGTCCATATTGTCGACGACGATCTGCTTGGCGGCGGTGGCGATCGCCATCAGGCCGGAGGCGCACTGGCGGTCGATCGACATGCCCGGCACTTCCACCGGAAGGCCGGCGCGGAGCAGCGCAAGGCGGGCGATGTTGGGCGCCTGGCTGCCCTGCTGGAGCGCGGCACCGAACACGACGTCGTCGACCTGGCCCGGCTCGATGCCCGCCCGCTCGACCGCGGCGCGGATCGCGTGCGCGCCCAGCGTCGGGGCCGGCGTGGCGTTGAACGCCCCGCGATAGGCCCGGCCGATGCCCGTGCGGGCGGTGGAAACGATGACTGCGGAGCGCATAGGGTTCCTCTCTTCTGAATTCTTAAGCCCCTCCCCTTCAGGGGAGGAGTTTGGGGTGGGGCACTTTCTAACAGCGAAGGGCTGGCGGATCGCTCATCCCCCACCCCCAACCCCTCCCCTGAAGGGGAGGGGCTACGTTGCGTTACGTGTACACCAGCGCGATCCACTCGGCGATTACCGCCGGCTTCTCCTCGCCTTCGATCTCGAGCTGATATTCCTGCACCTGTTCCCAGACGCCGGGCTGCCGCTCGACGAACTTCTTCAGCGTGAACCGCCCGCGCACCCGTTTGCCCGAGCGAACCGGGGTGAGGAACCGCACCTTGTTCCCCCCATAGTTCACGCCCATCCGCGCGCCTTCGATGGCGGGCGCATCGGTGCGCGCCGCCAGCACCGGCATCAACGACAGCGAGAGGAAGCCATGCGCGATCGTGCCGCCGAACGGTGTCTCGGCCGCGCGCACGGGATCGACATGGATGAACTGGTGGTCGCCCGTCGCTTCCGCGAACTGGTCGATCATCGCCTGGGTGACCTCCACCCAGTCCGAGACATGCTCGGCGCCGATCCGTTCGGCCATCGCCTGCGGGGTGAGGGTCGCCGCCAACACTATCCTCTCGCGTAATTATCTTTCATAGGCACGCCATATCTAGTGGGGCCACCCGCCTCCCTGCAAGCTTTAGCCGACCGGAAACTGGAAAATGCCGACTGCCGTACCGTCACACCACCGCGAATTGATGGCCAAGCTGCACCGCGCGGCCGAACCCGATGTTCTAAAACCGCTTCTGGAGCGCGCGCGACTCACGCCCGATTCGCGCGAGCGGGTGATGGATCATGCCCTGGCGGCGCTGGCGGACCTGCGCGCGGCGCAGACCCGCGGCTGGGTGAACCAGTTCCTCCAGGAATATCGGCTCAACTCGTCCGAGGGCGTCGCGCTGCTCAGCCTCGCCGAGGCTTTCCTGCGCGTCCCCGATCCCGAGACCGCCGACCTGCTGATCGCCGACAAGCTGGGCGATGCCGACTGGAAGGCGCATTCGGGCAAGTCGAACTCGGTGCTGGTGAACTCCGCCACCTGGGGCCTGATGCTCGGCCGCGCGCTGGTCGGCGACGAGAAGACCGGGGCGCTCCGCCGGCTGATCTCGCGCGCCGGCGAGCCCTTCGTCCGCCAGGCGGTGGGCGCGGCGATGAAGCGAATGGGCGAGGTCTTCGTGATGGGTCGCACCATCGACGAGGCGATGAAGCGGATGAAGAAGCCGGAGAATAAGGGCTTCACCGCCAGCTTCGACATGCTGGGCGAGGCGGCGCGGACCAAGGCCGATGCCGAACGCTATTTCCAGGCCTATTTCGAGGCGATCCGCGCGGTCGGCCGCGATCCCAAGGCGGGGCATTCGATCTCGGTGAAGCTCTCCGCGCTCCACCCGCGCTACGAAGTCGCGCAATATGATCGCTGCGTGCCGGAACTCACCGACATGCTGGCGCAGCTGGCCTCGGAATCGGCGGCGCAGGGCATCCCGCTCACCGTCGACGCCGAGGAGAGCGAGCGGCTGGAGATGAGCCTCGACATCATCGGCTCGGTCGCGCGGCGGCCGGAGCTGAAGGGCTGGAACGGCTTCGGCATGGCGGTGCAGGCCTATGGCAAGCGCGCCCGCGCGGTGATCGGCTGGGCCGACGATCTCGGCCGCCCGATGCACGTCCGGCTGGTCAAGGGCGCCTATTGGGACAGCGAGATCAAGCGCACCCAGGTGGAAGGCCTGTCCGACTATCCGCTGTTCACCCGCAAGGCGGCGACCGACGTCTCCTACCTTGCCTGCGCGCGCGACATGCTTGCGGCGGAAAACATCGTGCCGGCCTTCGCGAGCCATAATGCGCTGACCGTCGCCACCATCCTCGACTGGGCCGGCAACAGCCGCGACTTCGAGTTCCAGCGCCTCCACGGCATGGGCGAAGGCCTGTACGAGCGGCTGGTCAACGAACAAGGCTATCACTGCCGCATCTACGCGCCGGTGGGCGGGCATCGCGACCTGCTGGCCTATCTCGTCCGCCGCCTGCTCGAGAATGGCGCGAACTCCAGCTTCGTCCACCAGCTTGCCGACGAGCAGCTGAGCGAAGCGGAACTGCTCGCCGATCCGGTGGAGAAGATCGCGGCGGTGGGCGGCACGCGGCACCCGAGCATTCCGTTGCCGGTGGAATTGTTTGGTGCGTGGAAGAATTCGGGCGGGATCGATCTCGCCGAGCGGACGGTGCTGGCGGATACCGCGATGGCCATCCAGCAAAAGCCCCTCCCCTTCAGGGGAGGGGTTGGGGTGGGGCCTGTAGCCTCAAGCGAAGGACTCGCTCCCAGCTCAGCCCCCACCCCCAACTCCTCCCCTGAAGGGGAGGGGCTTGTACGTGGTGCCATCGACCGCGCAACCGCCGCCTTCCCCGGCTGGTCCGCCACCCCGCTCGCCACCCGCGCCGCGATCCTCGAGCGCCTTGCCGACCTGCTCGAGGAGAACCGCATCGAGCTGATGGCGCTGGCCGTGAAGGAGGCCTTCAAGACCCTCCCCGACGCGCTCGGCGAAGTCCGCGAAGTTGCCGATTTCTGCCGCTACTACGCCCTCCAGGCCCGCACCGGCCTCGCCCCGATCACCCTTCCCGGGCCGACGGGCGAGCGCAACGAACTGCGCATGGAAGGTCGCGGCGTCTGGGCGACGATCGCGCCGTGGAACTTCCCGCTGGCGATCTTCCTCGGCCAGACCGCGGCGGCGCTCGTCGCGGGCAACGCCGTGGTCGCCAAGCCCGCGCCGCAGACGCCGGAGATCGCCCGCGCCGCCGTGCGCCTCGCGCATCAGGCGGGCGTGCCGGAGGACGCGCTGGTGCTGGTGACCGGCGGGCCGGAAGTAGGCGCCGCGCTCACGTCCGATCCGCGCATCGCCGGCGTGGCGTTCACCGGCTCGACGCCGACCGCCAAGAAGATCGCTGCGTCGCTGCTCGAAGGCGAGGATCGCCCGCTGGTGCCGCTGATTGCGGAGACCGGCGGCATCAACGCGATGGTCGTCGATTCCACCGCGCTGCCCGAACAGGTGGTGGCCGACGTGCTCACCTCGGCCTTCCGCTCGGCGGGGCAGCGCTGCTCGGCGCTGCGCCTGCTGCTGCTGCAGGAGGAGATCGCCGAGGGCGTGATCGAGATGCTGCGCGGCGCGATGGAATTGCTGATCCTCGGCGACCCCGCCGATCCGCGCACCGATATCGGCCCGGTGATCGACCAGGCGGCCTATGACAAGCTGATGGCCTATCGCGACAGCGCCAAGGCCCAGTGGATCAAGACCGTGCCGGTGCCTGCCACCGGGCTGTTCGTGCCGCCGACGATGATCCGCATCGACCGCCCGGAAGACCTGACCCGCGAATGGTTCGGCCCGATCCTCCACGTCGCCACCTGGAAGGCGGGCACGCTGGGCGAGACGGTGGCACGGGTGAACGCCAAGGGCTTCGGCCTTACCATGGGCCTGCACAGCCGCATCGCGCGCTCGGCCGAGCTGGTTGAGGCGGAGGCGCGCGTCGGCAACCTGTACATCAACCGCTCGATGATCGGCGCGGTAGTAGGCTCGCAGCCCTTTGGCGGCGAGGGCCTATCGGGCACCGGCCCCAAGGCGGGCGGCCCGCACTATCTGCACCGCTTCTGCGCGGAGCGGGCGGTGTCGGTGGATACCACCAGCGCCGGCGGCAACGCGACGCTGCTCAGCCTGGACGAAGGGGGGATTTGAGGCCGCCGATCCCATCCTCCCTCGTGGGGGGATGGGGCAGACCGCCCACACATCAACCGTCATTCCCGCGAAGGCGGGAATCCATTTGCCAGGACGTTCGGGGAAAGAACCGCGGCTTCAGCGCCAATAGATCCCCGCCTTCGCGGGGATGACGGTGTATTTTCTGGGTAGCTACGGCCCTCTCCCCGGTGGGGAGAGGGTTGGCAATCGGCTCACCCGCCGTGCGTGGCCATCCACTGCTCGACGACCGGCGCGATGCGGTTGCGCCACTTGGAGCCGTTGAAGATGCCATAATGGCCAACGCCTTCGGCCAGATGATATTGCTTGTGCGATTCCGGCAGCTTGGTCGCGATGGTCAGCGCCGCCTTGGTCTGGCCGATGCCGGAGATGTCGTCGCGCTCGCCCTCGATCGCGAGGATGCCGATGTCGGTGATCGCTGCCGGATCGACCTTGCGGCCGCGATGCAGCATCTCGCCCTTGGGCAGCGCATGCGTCTGGAACACGGTGGCGATCGTCTGAAGGTAGAATTCGGCGGTCATGTCGCAGACCGAGCGATATTCCTCGTAGAACTTCATCGTGGAATCGGCGCTCTCGTCGTCGCCCTGGACGAGATGCTTGAACATCTCCCAGTGCGAAATGAGATGGTTGCCGAGGTTCATCGTCATGAAGCCGGCGAGCTGCAGGAAGCCCGGATACACCTTCCGGCCCGCGCCCGCGTAGGTCATCGGCACCGTGGCGATGACGTTGTGCTCGAACCAGCTGTACGGCCGCTCGGTCGCCAGCGTGTTGACCGCGGTCGGCGCCTCGCGCGTATCGATCGGGCCGCCCATCATGGTGAGCGTCGCCGGGCGATTGGGATGGTTGTCCGCGCTCATCACCGCCGCGGCGGCATAGCAGGGCACCGAGGGCTGGCACACCGCCAGCATGTGCGGACGCGGTGCGCCCTCGGCGCCGATATGCGCCAGGAAGTCGATCACGTAATCGACATAGTCGTCGAGGTCGAAGCGGCCCTCGCTGGTCGGCACCAGCTTCGCATCACGCCAGTCGGTGATGTAGACGTCGGCCACCGGCAGCATCCGCTGCACCGTGCCGCGCAGCAGCGTGGCATAGTGGCCGGACATCGGCGCGACGATCAGCAGCTTCGGGCCGCCCTCGACGCCGTCGCGCACGAAGCGCTTGAGCTGGCCGAACGGCTTGCGCAGCACGATCTCTTCGCGCACCTCCACCCGGCGGCCGTCGATCTCGGTGAAGTCGAGCGCGAAGTCCGGCTTGCCGCGCGGCGCCGAGGCGTGCGCGAACACTTCCAGCGCGGAGGCCATCACTGGTCCGCCGCCAAAATAGGCAAACGGATTGGCCGGATTGTTGAGCAGGCCGGCGCCAAAATTGGCCAGAGCACTCGCGCCTGCGAGCATAGAACGTTGGAATTCGTAAGCGTCGTACAGCATAAAATTCCTTCCCCGTGCCCCGATCCCTGCAGCGGGGGTTGTCTTACCACTCATATAGACGGCGGCGTTGTGCGTCGCAACGTCGTACCTATGCGGAACCGAGAGAAGCGGAGGTGGTTCCCCTGCCCCGCGAACCGCGCTAGTCGCTGTTACCATGGCCGACACGACCCCGCCGCCGCCACGCCGCAAGCTCAGCAGCCTGCTCGTCATCTGGCAGTTCACCCGCCGCTATCCGCTGCAGATCGTCATCGCGTCGATTGCGCTGGTAACCTCGTCGCTGGCCACGCTGTGGATCCCGCGGACCTTCCAGAAGATCGTCGACAACGGCTTCGCCAAGGGGGTCGATACCAGCCGCATCGGCGTCTATTTCGAGGGACTGCTGGGCGTGATCCTGCTGCTGTCGGTGGCGACGGCGATCCGCTTCTTCTTCATCTCCTGGGTGGCGGAGCGGACCGTGGCGGACCTTCGCGTTGCAGTGCACCGCAATCTGCTGCGCCTGCCGCCGAAATGGTTCGAGGAAAACCGTCCCTCGGAAATCGCCTCGCGACTCACCTCCGATACCGCGCTGGTCGAGCAGGTGGTCGGCTCCACCGTGTCGATCGCGCTGCGCAACCTGCTGACCGGCATCGGCGGGGTGATCTATCTGTTCGTGCTGTCGCCCAAGATCGCCGCCTATCTGATCGTCGGCATGCCGCTCACTGTGCTGCCGATCGTCTGGCTGGGCGGACGGGTGCGGCAATATTCGCGGGCGAGCCAGGATCGGGTGGCCGATATCGGCGCGATCGCCTCCGAAACGCTGGGGGCGATGCGGATCGTCCAGGCCTTCGGGCAGGAGGGCCGCGAGAGCCAGCGCTTCCAGGACGCCGTGGTGCGCAGCTTCGCCGCCGCGCAGAAGCGCTTCGCCCTCCGCGCGATCATGACCGCGCTGGTGATCGGCCTGCTGTTCACCGCGATCACGCTGATCATGTGGGATGCGGTGTCGGGCGTCGCCGCCGGGCAGATCAGCGGCGGCGCGATCACCGCCTTCGTCATCACCGCGGGCCTGGTCACCGGATCGTTCGGCGCGCTCACCGAAGTCTATGGCGACCTGCTCCGCGCCTCGGGCGCCGCGAGCCGGCTCGCCGAGCTGCTCCAGCAGGAGTCGGACATCGCGCCACCGGCCAACCCGGTCGCGCTGCCCAGCCCGGCCGAGGGCGCAATCGCGTTCGACGCCGTCACCTTCCGCTACCCGACGCGGCCCGAAGTCTCGGCGCTGCAGGACTTCTCGCTGTTCGTGGCGCCCGGCGAGACGGTCGCGGTGGTCGGCCCCTCGGGCGCCGGCAAGTCGACGCTGTTCCAGCTGCTCCAGCGCTTCTACGATCCCGAAAGCGGCGAGATCCGGGTCGATGGCGTCGCCATCCCCAAGGCCGATCCGGCCGACGTCCGCGCCCGCATCGCAATGGTGCCGCAGGAAACGGTTATCTTCGCCGCCAGCGCCCGCGACAATCTCCGCTACGGGGCATGGGAAGCGGGCGACGATGCGATCTGGGCCGCGGCCGAGGCGGCCAACGCCGCCGAGTTCCTGCGCAACCTGCCGAACGGGCTGGACACCTTCCTCGGCGAGGGCGGCGCGCGGCTTTCGGGCGGCCAGCGCCAGCGGCTCGCCATTGCCCGCGCCCTGCTTCGCGACGCGCCGATCCTGCTGCTCGACGAGGCGACCAGCGCGCTGGATGCCGAGAGCGAGAAGCTGGTGCAGGACGCGCTCGAGCACCTGATGCAGGGCCGCACCACACTGGTGATCGCCCACCGCTTGGCGACGGTGCGCGCGGCAGGACGGATCATCGTGATGGACGGCGGACGGATCGTCGAGACGGGCACCCATGCCGAGCTGGTGGCGCAAGGCGGGCTCTACGCCCGGCTGGCGGCGCTGCAGTTCAACGAAGCCGCTTAGCCCACCAACACCATGAGCATTTCCTCCCTCGCGAACCGGGGGAGGGGGACCGCCGCCGAAGGCGGTGGTGGAGGGGGCCGACCGCCGGCCGCGCCTAGCGGCGCGCCCCTTCCACCACGCCGCGGTGCGGCGCGGTCCCCCTCCCCCGGCACGCCGGGGGAGGAAACACTCAAGCCGCAAGCGCCTTTCGCGCCGCGATCCACTCCGCGAAGGCCGCTACTTCCAGCGGCCGCGCGAACCAGTATCCCTGCGCTTCCTCGCAGCCCATGCCCGCGAGAATCGCCGCGGCATCCTCGGTCTCCACGCCTTCCGCCACCACGCGGCGGCCGAGCTTGTGGAGCAGGCCGACCATCGTCTCGACCAGCACGTAATCGGCGCCCCAGGCGGCGGTGAGGCCGCGGACGAACGCCTGGTCGATCTTCACCACGTGCGCAGGCACCTGCTGCAGATAGGCCAGGCTGCTGTGTCCGGTACCGAAGTCGTCGATCGCCAGCGCGATGCCGGCCTCGGCCAGTTCGCGCAGCATCGCCAGCGCTTTTTCCGGCTGCGCCATCATCGCGCTTTCGGTGAGCTCGATCTCCAGTTGCGACGGGCGCAGCTGCCGCGTGATCAGCGCCAGCTGGATGCGCTGGATCAGATCGGCCTCCATCAGGTTGGCGGCCGAGATGTTGATCGAGAGCGTCAGGTCCAGCCCCGCAGCACTCCACGACGCGAGCTGGTCGAGCGCGTGCTCCACCACCCATTGGGTGGCGGGGCGCGCCAGCGCGGTCTGTTCGATGATCGGGATGAACTCGGCGGGCGATATGTCGCCCAGCGTCGGGTGTCGCCAGCGGAGCAGCGTCTCCGCCCCTAGGCAGCGACCGGTCGCAAGGTCGACGCGGGGCTGGAAAACCAGTCGCAACTGGTCCCCCGACTCCAGCGCTGCGCCGAAATCCTGGAGCAGATCATAATGGCGGCGCATCTCGTTGTCCCGCGCGGCGGAAAAGAGCGCGATCGCACCATCATTGCGCCGCGCGTCCTGCGCCGCACTGGCGGCGCCGCGCAGCACGTCCTCGGGCGGCACCTCGCCCAGCCGGAAGGGCCGCACCCCGATCGCGACGCTGGTCACGAACCGAACGCTGGAGGTGGCGCGGATCGCCGCAAAACCGCGTTCGAGCACGGCGACATAGGCCTGTACATCGACGTCCGGCGGGGAGAGGAAGGCGAACTGGGTGGTGCCGACATGATAGGCGGTGCGGTCTGCGCCCAATGCCGCCTGGATCGCATGCGCCGCCTCGCGCACCATTTCGTCCAGCCGCGCCGCGCCCATCGCGCCGACGATCTTGGCGATCTGATCGTCGCGCGCAAGATCGGCCACCACCGCGACATGCGCCTGGCCGGGGCAGTCGAGCGCGAGATCGGCGAGGTCGTCGCGGAACTGCGCGCGGGTCGGCAGTCCGCTGATCGGGTCGATCCGGCCGAACGAATGCTGCAGCTCGATCTGCTCCATCACCATCGCGGCGAGATCGGTCAGCGCTGCCAGTTCCTCGGGCTTGGCGATGCGCGGCTCGGCACCCAGCACGCAGAGCGCGCCGAGCCCATAGCCGTCCTTGGTCACCAGCGGCGCCCCGGCATAGAAGCGCGTGCCATGCTCGGCAAGCAGGCTGTCGGAGTAGCAGGGATGCGTCGTGAAGTCCTCGATCACCACCAGGTCCCGCGCCTCGGCGACTTCCGAGCACGGCGCCTTGTCACGCGGGATGCTGTCATGTTCGACTCCGACACGCGACTTGAACCATTGCCGGTCCCTGTCGGTCAGCGACACCGCCGCGATCGGCAGGTCGAAAATCTGCGCCGCCATCCGAGTGATGCGATCGAAATGCTCGCTCGGCGGCGTGTCGAGCAGCTTCAGTTGATGCAGCGCGTCCAGTCGCGCGGCTTCGCGATAATCCTGCACAATCGTTCCCTTCGCCACCCATTATAGACGCGGCGAAGTCACGATTTCTTATAAAGCCAAAATGCCGTGGTTAATCCGCCATGATGCTCTTCGCGACCGCCTCGGCAACCTTGATGCCGTCGATCGCTGCCGAAAGGATGCCGCCAGCATAGCCTGCCCCTTCGCCCGCCGGGAACAGCTGCGGCGTGTTGAGGCTCTGGAAATCCGGCCCCCGCGTGATCCGCAGCGGCGACGAGGTGCGCGTCTCCACGCCGGTCATCACTGCCTCGGGATGGTCGTAGCGGGCGATCTGGCGGCCGAATACCGGCAGCGCCTCGCGGAACGCCTCGATCACGAAGTCCGGCAGGCAGGCGGAAAGATCGGTGGGCGTTACCCCCGGCTTGTAGCTCGGCACCACCTGGCCCAGCGCCGTCGAGGGGCGCCCTGCGAGCAGGTCGCCGACCAGCTGCCCCGGCGCGTTGTAGTTGGAGCCGCCGGCGATAAAGGCCGCGTCCTCCCATTTCCGCTGGAGCTCGATGCCAGCCAGCGGACCGCCGGGATAGTCGCGCGCGGGATCGATCGCCACGACGAGGCCGGAATTGGCGTTGAACTCGGCGCGCGAATATTGGCTCATGCCGTTGGTGACGACGCGGCCCTCCTCGGAGGTCGCCGCCACCACCCGCCCGCCGGGGCACATGCAGAAGCTGTAGACGGTGCGGCCATTTGCGCAGTGGTGCGACAGCGCATAGGCGGCCGCGCCGAGGTCGGGATGCTTGGCGCACTTGCCGAACCGCGCCCGGTCGATCCAGCTCTGCGGATGCTCGATCCGAACGCCGATCGAGAAGGGCTTAGCCTCCAGATGCACGCCCACCTGATGCAGCATCTCGAAGGTCGGCCGGGCGCTATGGCCCACCGCGAGGACGACGTGGGTCGCTTCCAGGAAGCTGCCGTCGTGCAAGTGCAGGCCGCGCATCTTGCGCTCGGCGTCGAGCTCGATTCGGTCGACGCGGGTCTGCCAGCGATATTCGCCGCCCAGTTCCTCGATCGTGCGGCGCATGCTCTCCACCATCGTGACGAGGCGGAAGGTGCCGATATGCGGGTGCGCCTGCCAGAGGATGTCGTCCGGCGCGCCGGCCTTCACGAACTCCTCCAGCACCTTGCGGCCGAGGAAGCGCGGGTCCTTGACCCGGCAATAGAGCTTGCCGTCGGAGAAGGTACCCGCCCCGCCCTCGCCGAACTGGACGTTCGACTCCGGGTTGAGCTCGGAGCGGCGCCACAGGCCCCAGGTGTCCTTGGTCCGCTCGCGCACGATCTTGCCGCGATCGACGATGATCGGGCGGAAGCCCATCTGGGCGAGGATCAGGCCGGCGAACAGCCCGCAGGGGCCCGCGCCGATCACCACCGGGCGCAGGCCCTGCCAGCCTTGCGGCGCCTGGACCGGCGGGCGGTAGGTCATGTCCGGCGTCGGCCGCACGTCCTTGTCGCCCGCGAGGCGCACCAGCACTTCGGCTTCGTCAACAAGGTCGACGTCGACCGTGTAGACCAGCAGGATCGCGCTGCGCCGCCGCGCATCATTGCCGCGTTTAAATATGGTGAAGCCGCGCACGTCGGCCGGCGCCACGCCCAGCCGCGCCGCGATCGCCGGGGCCAGCGCATCGGCGGGATGGTCGAGGGGCAGGGAAAGTCCGGACAGGCGCAGCATCGAAACGGGGGTTCCAGCAGATGTGGGGGGGGGGCGTGTTCGTCCCTTAGCGTGGTGGGACGGCGCAGCAAACCTGGGATCGCGTGCCAGCCGTACCACAAAATCCATCGTCATTCCCGCGAAGGCGGGAATCCATTTGCCAGGACGCTTTGGAATAGAACCGCGGGTTCAGCGGCAATGGATCCCCGCCTTCGCGGGGATGACGGTGTAGGGTGCGAAGGGACTGGAGGCCCTCACGCCCGCGCCAGCGAGTCGCGCAGTGCCTGCGCCTCGCGGTTGAGCGCCGCCAGCCGCTCCAGCGTCAGGTCGGTCTTCTCCAGTATCGCCTCGCCCAGACAGCCGCACTCCTCGCGAATCGCGCGGCCCTGGTCGGTGAGGAACACCTGGACCTGGCGCTCGTCCTCCGGGTTGCGCTTGCGCTCGACCAGCCCGGCGGCCTCCAGCCGCTTCACCAGCGGGGTGATCGTGCTCGATTCGAGCGCCAGCCGCTCGCCGATAGCGCCCACCGTGCGGCCGTCCTGTTCCCACAGTGCGTGGAGCACCAGATATTGCGGATAGGTGATCCCCAGCCGATCGAGGATCGGCTTGTAGACGCGCGTGATCGCCATGCTCGCGCTGTAGAGCGAGAAGCAGAGCTGGCCGTCGAGCGGAAGCGGGGCTGGCATGGGCAGAAACTCCTCCCCGCCGGACAGCGGCGGGACAAAATCATATATCGCGATAACGAATCCGCTGGACAAGGGGCTCGGCCTCACCTATTTGGTCTTTATCGCGATAAGGATTATCGCAGTAACTGAAGGAGACACCCGATGTCGGTCGATGTGAAGTACACCACCAAGGCAACTGCAACCGGCGGCCGTGACGGCAGCGCACGCTCGGAAGACGGCGTTCTGGCAGTGAAGCTGTCGACCCCGAAGGAACTGGGCGGCGCCGGCGGCGACGGTACCAATCCCGAGCAGCTGTTCGCCGCTGGCTATTCGGCCTGCTTCATCGGCGCGCTCAAGGCTGTCGGTGCGGGCATGAAGATCAAGGTTCCGGCCGAGACGACGGTTACCGCGACGGTGGGTATCGGCCCGCGTTCGGAAGGCGGCTTCGGCATCACCGCCGATCTGCTGGTCACCCTGCCCGGCCTGGACCGCGAAGAAGCGCAGAAGCTGGTCGACGCCGCCCACCAGGTCTGCCCCTATTCGAACGCGACCCGCGGCAACGTCAATGTCGGCCTGACTCTGGCCTGAAGGCGGGCAGCCCCTCCCCCTCCGGGGAGAGGGGCATCCCCCACAGCACTATATCCTGTCATTCCCGCGAAGGCGGGAATCCATTGGCGCTGATGGCGCGGTTCTACCCGCAACATCCTGGCAAATGGATTCTCGCCTTCGCGGGAATGACGATTCCTTCAGGGAAGCGGGCCGTACCTCTTCAGACCCGCATGTCCAGCAGCGAACCCATCATCTGGTCGTCGGTCTTGATCACCGAGAGGTTCGCGCGGAACGAGAAGAGCGCCTTGCGCTGCTCGACATCCTCGCTCGCGAAATCGACGTCGGGCGCCTCGATGTTCCCATCCGCATCGGCATCCTCCGATTCCGGATCGTAGCGGGGGCCCGTGCCCGGCACCGCCGGCACCGGCTTGGCATTGACGCCGCCCGCGGCAGCGGCCGCCTGGTAGATCGCGATCGGCTGATAGGCATGGTTGACCGTCTTGCCGATCGCATTCGCCGCCGTCACCGCCTTGACGGTCTCGCCGGTGGTGTTGGCGTTGGCTACGTTCTGCGCGCTGACGTTGATCCGCGCGACGCTGGCCTGGACCCCGGTAAGGGCAATGTTGGTGGCGATCATGGCGCTACTCCGATGCGCCAGTGTCGCAGCCAGGTGTGAACGAGCGGTTGCCGAACATGCTTAACCGTCCGCACACGCAAAAAGGGCCGCGCCTGCCGATGGAGCAGGCGCGGCCCTGCTGTCAGCGCATCACTTGCGAATGAACGCCAGCAGATCGGGGTTCAGCACATCGGCGTGCGTGGTCAGCATGCCGTGCGGGAAGCCCTTGTAGACTTTCAGCTCGCCATTCTTGACCAGCTTCACGCCCAGCATCGCCGAATCCGCGATCGGCACGATCTGGTCGTCGTCGCCGTGCATGAAGAGCACCGGCACCTGGATCTTCTTCAGATCCTCGGTCTGATCGGTCTCCGAGAAGGCCTTGATGCAGTCATACTGCGCCTTGGCGCCGCCGATCATGCCCTGGCGCCACCAATTCTGGATCACGCCCTGCGAGACCTTCGCACCCGGACGGTTGAAGCCGTAGAACGGGCCCGACGGCACATCGAGGTAGAATTGCGCGCGGTTGGCGGCAAGGGCGGCGCGGAAGCCGTCGAACACCTCGATCGGCAGGCCGCCGGGGTTGTTGGCGGTCTTGAGCATGATCGGCGGGATCGCGCCGACCAGCACCGCCTTGGCGACACGGCCCGGCTTGGAACGCGCGACATAGGCCGCGACTTCGCCGCCCCCGGTCGAGTGGCCGATATGCACGGCGTTCTTGAGGTCGAGCGCCTCGGCCAGTTCCAGAACGTCGGACGCATAGGTCGCCATGTCGTTGCCGGTGTCGGTCTGGGTCGAGCGGCCATGGCCGCGGCGATCATGCGCGATCACGCGGAAGCCCTGCTGCAGGAAGTACAGCATCTGCGCGTCCCAGTCGTCCGCGCTCAGCGGCCAGCCATGGTGGAACACGATCGGCTGGGCGGTCTTGGGCCCCCAGTCCTTGTAGAAGATCGTCGTGCCGTCCTTGACCGTGATCGTCGCCATGTTCGTATCTCCATGATGTGAATGGCCCTGCGCCATCGCCTGCGCCGCCGGCGCGAGCGCCGCGACAGCACCCACCGCCAGCGCGCCTTCCAGCAGTTCGCGGCGCGTGACGCCCAGCATAGTCTCGATTCCGCTCATCCCCGCGCTCCTCCGAACCAATGCCGATCCGGCAGCGCACGCAGCGCGCCCGATCGATCGCTACGAGTTTTGGCAGGGTTGATACGGCGGCGAAATCGAACGCTGGTATAGGCTCTCTCACCCCGCGGTTGGGGCCAAGTAGGTGCGCCTGTCGCGGTTCAGCCATCGAGGAACGCGGCGAGTTCCTCCGGCGTGCCATTCGGGAACGCCGCCTTCAGATAGTCGAGAAAGGCCGAAACGCGCGCGCTGAGCAGCCGCCGCGACGGGTAGAGCGCCCACAAGGCCACCGCCGCCCCGGCAAGATCGCCCCAAAGCACCAGCCGACCGCTGGCGATGTCGCCGCTCACCAGCGACAGCGGCAGCCGCGCCGCGCCGACCCCCATCCGCACCGCGTCGCGCAGCATCATGTTCGATGACATGGCGAGCACCGGCATGACCGGCAACCCGACGAGGCCGTCCGGCGTGTCGAGGTTCCACAGATCCGCCCCGCCCAGCGCCCCGCGCACCAGCGCCGGCACCGTCTCCCCCGCCGCCGGCAGCGCCAGCCCGGGCGCGGCGACCACCACCTGCCGGTCGTGGAGGAAGGCGCGGCCGACGAGGCTGACGTCGGGCCGCGGGTTGACCCGGATCACCAGATCATAGGCTTCCTCGATCATGTCGACCGGGCGATCCTCGACGATGATCTCCGGTCGCACCTCGGGATAGGCCAGCGCGAAGCCCGCCGCGATCTTGCCCATCGCCGCCTGCGAGAAGAGCAGGGGCGCGCTGATCCGCAGCCGTCCGCGCGGACGATCGCCGCCCGAGGCGATGGCCGCCGCCGTCTCCTCCAGTTCGGTGAGCAACTGGCCGGTGCGCGCGAATAACGCCCTGCCCTCCTCGGTCAGCTGGAGAGTGCGCGCGCCGCGCTCGAACAGCCGGAGGTTCAACGCTGCCTCCAGCTCGGCGACGCGGCGCGACAGCGTCGCCTTGGGCCGGCCGGTCGCCCGCGCTGCCTTTCCGAATCCGCCATGCCGGGCGACGAGGTTGAAATCGGCTAGCGCCAGCAGGTCCATTCGTTCCACCCATGAGACGGCGCGTCCAGATATAGCGGCTATTGGATCGCCTGTGGATCACTAATTTCGGGGTCAGCCAATCAAGGCCAGCCAAGGACCTCCGCCATGATCTACTCGACCGCCACCGTCCCCGTGAACGCCGCCGGCGAAACCCCGCTCACCCGCGACCAGGTCTGGAAGGGACTCGAAGCCAAGGCACGCGATGCCCGGCTGTTCCTCCCCGAGGGCCTTTGCACGCGCTGCGACGTGACCGAGGAAAGCGCCACCCACTTCGTCCGCGAGGCAACCATCGCCGGCGCCGATCTGCGCGAGATCATCACACTGGAGCCGCAGCGCAAGGTCACCTTCTTCCAGGCGAAGGGTCCGCGCGAAGGTGCTATCGTCAACGAACTGTTCGAGGACGAAGCGGGCGCACTGCAGCTCCGCTTCTATTGCTATCTCGGCCTGCGCGACAAGGCGCCGGGCAGTCCCGAGGAACAGGCCGAGCAGGCCAGCTTCGACAGCGACCGCGGCTACAAGGCCGCGCTGCTCTCCACGCTCAAGCGCACCCGCGAACTGCTGGCCGACGGCCGCCTTTGATCCCCACATCCCCCAGGAGACGTATCATGACCGACATCTGGACTCCGCTCGCCACCGACACGCTGCAACTCCCGCACCGGCTCGCCATGGCGCCGATGACTCGCAGCCGCGCCAAGCCCGACGGCACGCCGGGCGACCTCGCCGCACTCTACTATACCCAGCGCGCCGGCATGGGCCTGCTGATCACCGAAGGCACCCAGCCCTCGGACGACGGCCAGGGTTATCTCGCCACGCCGGGCATCTACACCGACGCGCATGTTGCCGGCTGGCGCAAGGTGACCGATGCCGTGCACGATGCCGGCGGGCGTCTGTTCCTCCAGCTGATGCATGTCGGCCGCCGCGCGCATCCTGACAACACGCCGCATCACCGCCAACCCGTCGCGCCCTCGGCGATCGCTCCGGGGGACGACATGTTCACGATGACGGGGATGCAGCCGGTGCCGGAACCGCGCGCGCTCACCCCTGCCGAGGTGGAGCAGACGGTCGCGGATTTCGCCCATGCCGCGCGGCGCGCGATCGAAGCGGGTGCGGACGGCGTCGAGATCCACGGGGCCAATGGCTATCTGGTGCACCAGTTCCTGGCACCGAACGCCAACCATCGCACCGACCAATATGGCGGTTCGATGGAGAATCGCGCGCGCTTCGCGATCGAGGTGGTCCGCGCCGTAGCGGATGCCATCGGTCCGGAGCGCACTGCCATCCGCCTCTCGCCTGGCGTGCCGACCGGCGGCATCGCCGAGGGCACCGACAATGACGATCTCTACCGCTACCTCGCGACAGCATTCGGCACGATGGGCCTTGCCTATCTGCACCTACTGTTCGTGCGGGGCGAGGATCCGCTGCTCGGCGACCTGCGCGGGCTCTTCCGCGGCACCCTCGTCCTCAATCGCCCCGGCCGCCAGCGTGAGCAGATCGGTGCCGACGTGGCAGCGGGCCTCGCCGATATCGAAGCGCTGGGCATGATGGCGCTGGCAAACCCCGATCTGACAGCGCGGCTGAAGACGGGCGCCCCCCTGAACGCGGCGCGGCCCGCACTATTCTACGCAGGCGGCGGCGCGGAGGGCTATACCGACTATCCAACGCTCGATGCTGCATGACAATGCGGCGGGTGGCATCCTTGCCACCCGCCCGTCCCCGCGCGCGCACCGGAATTGGCGCCGCCACGGCGATGGATTAGGCCGGCCGCATCGCCAACCGCCCGATCGGCAGAAAGAACCACCCATGTTGCCTGCTGCAAATCTCGTCGAAGCGTTTGAACGCGTGACCGAATACTGGTCCCCCAAGGTGATCGGCCGCGTGAATGACCAGCTGCTCAAGGCCGCCAAGCTGAAGGGCGAGCTCGTCTGGCATGCACATGATGCGGAGGACGAGCTGTTCTACGTCGTGAAGGGCACGCTGCGCATCGAGTTCGAGGATGGCGCGACGACGCTGCGGCAGGGCGACTTCCTCACCGTCCCGAAGGGCGTACGGCACAATCCGGTTGCGGACGAGGAATGCTGGATCCTGCTGATCGAGCCTGCCTCGACCCTGCACACCGGCGCCGAGACGACCGATCGCACCCGCAGCCTGGAGGAGCAGCTCCGCTAGGCTATGCGCACTCTCATTCTGTGTGGAAAGGATCGATCTCGCCGATCCGACGCCCGGCCTAGCCAGGAAATTCCGGGGGAAATGGTGGAGCCGAGGGGGATCGAACCCCTGACCTTCGCAATGCCATTGCGACGCTCTCCCAGCTGAGCTACGGCCCCATTCCCCGGGAAGGCGGCCCCTCTATAAGGGCCTCGCGGGGTTGGCAAGCGCCTTTTTCGCGCTTGCCAGATTTTTTCGAACTTACTGCTCGTCGTCGTCGTTGACGGTCTCCACGCCCAGGTCGTCGTCGCCGCCCAGATCGACGTCGTCGTCCGGCGATGGCTCCTCGTCGTCCGCACCGATGTCCAGATCGTCATCGCCCACCAGATCGGAATCTTCCGCTTCCGGCTTGTCGGGATTGGCCTTCACTGCCTCGAACGGCAGCGGCTGCTTCGACTTCAGGATGGGCTCGGGCTCCCAGGCGAAACCGCAGTTGATGCAGGTGACCGGCTCGTCCTTGGTCAGATCGTAGAAGCGCGTACCGCACTTCGGGCAGCTGCGCTTGGTGCCCCATTCCGGCTTCACCATGTGTTGCCTCTTCGCCTTTCGCTGTGTTCGGAGATTTCGGGATGTGATCCCGGAAAGTGGGGCGCGCCTTGCCATGCTGCAAGCCGCCTGTCAAAGCCGCGCCCATGTCGAACACCGATCCCCGCCCTCTCACCCTCTCCGCCCGCGGCCCGCTGCGCGGCACCGTTACCGTCCCCGGCGACAAATCGATCAGCCACCGCGCGATCATGTTTTCCGCGCTTGCGGTCGGCGAAAGCCGCATCGAAGGCCTGTTGGAGGGCGAGGACGTGCTCGCCACCGCCGCGGCCATGCGGGCGATGGGCGCACAGGTGGAGCGCGGCGAGGACGGCACCTGGCGCGTCCACGGCGTCGGCGTCGGCGGGCTGCAGCAGCCGGCCCAGGCGCTCGACATGGGCAATAGCGGCACCTCGACCCGCCTGCTGATGGGCCTGGTCGCCAGCCATGGCATCACCGCGACGTTCACCGGCGACGCATCGCTCTCGGGCCGCCCGATGGGCCGCGTGATCGAGCCGCTTGCCCGCATGGGCGCCGAGATCACCGCCAGCCCGGGCGGTCGCCTGCCGCTGATGCTCCGTGGCATGTGCCCGGCGGTGCCGATCGAATATACCCTGCCCGTCGCCTCGGCGCAGGTGAAGTCGGCGGTGCTGCTGGCCGGCCTCAACACGCCCGGCATCACCCGCGTGATCGAGCCCGTCCCCACCCGTGACCATAGCGAGCGGATGCTGCGCGGCTTCGGCGCCGAGCTGACCGTGGAGGACTCTCCCGAAGGCAAGATCATCTCGATCACCGGCGAGGCCGAGTTGAAGCCGCAGGATATCGTCGTGCCGGGCGATCCCTCCTCGGCCGGCTTCTGGATGGTCGCGGCTTCGATCGTGCCGGGCTCGGAAATCACCATCGCCAATGTCTGCATGAACCCCACGCGCACCGGCCTGATTACCGCGCTTCGGCTGATGGGCGCCGACATCGAAGAGACCAACGCCCGTACCGTCGGCGGCGAGCCGGTAGCCGACCTGGTCGTGCGCCACGCGCCGCTCAAGGCGATCGACGTGCCCGCCGATCTGGCGCCGAGCATGATCGACGAATATCCGGTGCTGTTCGTCGCCGCCTCGCTCGCCGAGGGCCGCACCGTCGCCCGCGGCGCGCACGAGCTGCGGGTGAAGGAATCGGATCGGATCGCCGCGATGCGCACCGCGCTCGAAGCCTGCGGCGTGGTGACCGAGGAGTTTGAGGACGGACTCGCCATCCAGGGTTCGGCCGGCAAGCCGCTCGCCGGCGGCGGCAAGGTCGCGACGCTGCTCGACCATCGCATCGCGATGAGCATGACCGTCGCCGCGCTTGCCGCCGAACAGCCGATCGCGATCGACGACGTCGCGCCGGTCGCCACCAGCTATCCGAACTTCTTCGCCACGCTGGACGCACTGACCAACAGCTGATGCGACAAGTTCACGGCAAGTCCCTTGACGCGCGGCGCCGGTCTCGCGAGGGAACCGCATGATTATCGCAGTCGACGGCCCGGCAGCTTCGGGCAAGGGCACCATCGCACGCGCCCTCGCCCGCCAGTACAACTTGCCGCATCTTGATACCGGCCTGCTCTATCGTGCCGTTGCCGCAACGGTACTGCGCGAAGGGTTGGACCCTGCCAAGGAAGCCGACGCGGTCGCCGCCTGCAGCTTCGACGACTCGCTGCTGGCCGATCCGTTCCTGCGCACCGACGAGGTGGGCCAGACCGCCTCGATCGTCTCGGCGCATCCGCTGGTGCGCGCCGCGCTGCTCGCCCGGCAGAAGCGCTTCGCCCAGCAGCCCGGCGGCGCGCTGCTCGACGGCCGCGACATCGGCACGGTGATCGCGCCCGATGCGGACGTGAAGCTGTTCGTGAAGGCCACCCCGATGATCCGCGCCCAGCGCCGGCACCTGGAGCTGCGCAAGAACGGCATCAACGTCAGCCTCGACAAGGTGCTGGCAGACATCCGCGCCCGCGACGAGCGCGACTCGAAGCGCAGCGAGGCGCCGCTGGTGCAGGCGGTGGACGCAGTGACGCTGGATACCAGCTTCCTGTCGATCGACGCGGCGGTGCAGCGGGCGATCGAGATCGTCGAGAAGCGGAAGGTAGCGGGCTGAGCCTTCTAAGCCCCTCCCCTTCAGGGGAGGGGAGGGGGTGGGGCAGTGTCTCGCAGAGACCAACCTCTGTTCTGGAATCCCTCCACCCCCCAACCCCTCCTCCAAGGAGGAGGGGCTAAGAAGGTGTCCCACCCCCGAAAACCTTGCGTTTCCACCCCATCCGCAGTAAGGCGCGCGCATCCTGCGGGCGGGTGCTCGTGGGGGATGGCGCTGGAAGCCGTGCTTCCATGCGCCCTTTTCGCGTTTCGACGCGACTTGCTCGTCCTCCACTGGAACCCGCGCAAGGGATGTCGCGAACGGCATTCGGCCGCCGCGGCGATTCTGGCCCTCAAGACCGCCGGATCCAACCGGCTGGCCGGAAAAACGAACGTTAGGAACCTCTTTTCTATGGCCACTACGGCAACCCCATCCCGCGACGATTTCGCGGCACTGCTCGACGAAACCTTCGGTCAGGCGGACGGCTTTGAAGGCCGCGTCGTGATCGGCACCGTCACCGGCATCGAGAACGACCTCGCCGTCATCGACGTGGGCCTCAAGTCCGAAGGCCGCGTGCCGCTGCGCGAATTCGCAGCCCCCGGCCAGAAGGCGGACCTCAAGGTCGGCGACGAAGTCGAAGTCTATGTCGATCGCGTCGAGAACGCGAACGGCGAAGCGATGCTCAGCCGCGACCGCGCCCGCCGCGAAGCCGCCTGGGACAAGCTGGAAGCGGAATTCGCGCAGAACACCCGCGTCGAAGGCGTCATCTTCGGCCGCGTCAAGGGCGGCTTCACCGTCGACCTCAACGGCGCCGTGGCCTTCCTGCCGGGCAGCCAGGTCGACATCCGCCCGGTGCGCGACGTCACCCCGCTGATGGACATCGCCCAGCCCTTCCAGATCCTCAAGATGGACCGCAAGCGCGGCAACATCGTCGTGTCGCGTCGCGCGGTGCTCGAGGAAACCCGCGCCGAGCAGCGTTCGGGCCTGATCCAGAGCCTCGCCGAGGGCCAGGTGATCGACGGCGTCGTCAAGAACATCACCGATTACGGTGCGTTCGTCGACCTGGGCGGCATCGACGGCCTGCTGCACGTCACCGACCTGAGCTACAAGCGCGTCAACCATCCGTCGGAAGTGCTGAACATCGGCGACACCGTCCGCGTTCAGATCATCCGCATCAACCGTGACACGCAGCGCATCTCGCTGGGCATGAAGCAGCTCGAGAGCGATCCGTGGGATGGCGCGAGCGTGAAGTACCCGGTCGGCGCGAAGCTCTCGGGCCGCGTGACCAACATCACCGAGTACGGCGCGTTCGTCGAGCTGGAGCCGGGCATCGAAGGCCTGGTCCACGTTTCGGAGATGAGCTGGACCAAGAAGAACGTCCACCCGGGCAAGATCGTGTCGACCTCGCAGGAAGTCGATGTGGTCGTCCTCGAGGTCGATCAGGAAAAGCGCCGCATCTCGCTCGGCCTCAAGCAGGCCCAGCAGAATCCGTGGGAGCGTTTCGCCGAAGAGCATCCGGTCGGTTCGACCGTCGAGGGCGAAGTCAAGAACGCCACCGAGTTCGGCCTGTTCATCGGCCTGGACAACGACGTCGACGGCATGGTCCACATGTCCGACATCGCCTGGGGCATCTCGGGTGAAGACGCGCTGGCCCTGCATCGCAAGGGCGAGACTGTCACCGCGATCGTTCTGGCCGTCGAAGCCGACAAGGAGCGCATCTCGCTCGGCATGAAGCAGCTCGAGCGTGGCGGCGTCGCCGCTGCCGGTTCGACCGGTGGTGCCGATCGTCTGGGCAAGAACTCGGTCGTCACCGTCACCGTCCTCGAAGTCCGCGACGCGGGCCTCGAAGTGCAGGTTGGCGACGATGGCGCGACCGGCTTCATCAAGCGCACCGATCTCGGCCGCGACCGCGACGAGCAGCGCCCGGAGCGTTTCCAGGTCGGCCAGAAGTTCGACGCGATGGTCACCGGCTTCGATCGTTCGAAGAAGCCGACCTTCTCGGTCAAGGCGATGCAGATCGCCGAAGAGAAGCAGGCCGTGCAGCAGTATGGCTCGTCCGACTCGGGCGCGTCGCTGGGCGACATTCTGGGTGAGGCCCTCAAGGCCCGCAGCCAGAACAACTAATTTTGCGACCTGAAGAGGGGCTCGGGCGCCGCGAAAGCGGTTCCCGGGCCCTTCTTTTTTGATTTTAGGACAGCATCAACCACATCTTCTGGTTGCTGCAGATTGGGAAAAAGCGCTAAGGTTTCCTTGGGGATAGCCGTTGCGCGGCCATTGGGGGGCGCGTTTCGCCAAGGGAGGGGCCCGGATGATCCGGTCTGAGTTGGTTCAATTGCTGGTACAGGAAAATCCGGGTCTTTCGATCCGGGAAGTCGAAAAGATCGTCTCGATCTTCTTCGACGAGATTGTCGGCCGGCTGAGTGAAGATGGGCGCGTGGAGCTTCGCGGCTTCGGCGCATTCTCGACGCGGGCGCGCGATGCGCGCACGGGTCGCAACCCGCGGACGGGCGAGTCCGTGGAAGTGGACGCCAAGCGCGTCCCCTATTTCAAGCCGGGCAAGGAGATGCGCATCCGCCTCAACATGTGATGCGCGCTTGACACGCGGCGTGCGGCAGCGTCTTGCCTGCCGCCCACGCGGACGTGGCGGAACCGGTAGACGCCGGAGACTTAAAATCTTCTGCCTTTCGAGGCGTGCGGGTTCGAGTCCCGCCGTCCGCACCAGCATGGCGTTGATTCCACGCTGAAAAGGCCCGGGTATCGGCATCGACGCCGACACCCGGGCCTTGTCGCATCCCGGCCCCTAGAAGCGCACGCGCGCGCCAAGCCGCAACGTCCGCGGCTCGACGAGGCGGCTCAGCCGCCCCTCCACCGGGCCGCCGCGATCGACCGCGGGCAGGTAGGATTCGTAATAATAGGCGATATCCTTGTCGCGGCTGTCGAGCAGGTTGAGCAGCTCGCCATAGAGCTGGAGCCGGCCCAGCGACCGCGCCGCGCGCAGGTTGACCACCGTGCTGCCCTTGTCCCGCGCGCTATCGTCCTCGATCAGCGGATAAGGGCCGAGGTGGCGGACGCGGAGGCTCGCCTCCCAGCCGCCCCGCACCACCGCCACGCCGGCGGATGCCGCATTCTCGAAGGCGTTGGGAATACGATCGCCATTGTCGTAGCGAGAATGGCTGGCGGCGATGTTGCCGTCGATCGCCAGCCAAGACGCAGGCCGCCAGAAGGCGACCAGTTCATAGCCGCGCCGCCGGCTCGCACCCGTCGGCTCGACCGCATTGGAATCGCCGACGAAGCGCAGCTCACTGCCCACCGCCAGCCACCAGTAGCTGCCGGTGAGCGTCAGCCCGCCGCGCTGCCAGCGCGCGCCGAGCTCCTTGCCGGTGCCGCGGACCAGCACCGGCACGGGCGTCTCGACGTTAACCGCGCCGCGCACGTCGTTGGAATGGAAGCCCCGCCCCCAATTGCCGTACAGCTCCAGATGCGGGGTGAGCGCATAGGCGAGCGACGCCTTGGGCGAGACGATGCCGTCGCTTCCCGTGCCCGTCCCCAGCGCCGCCGCCTCGGCATCGCGTGCGCGGACGGCGTAACGGTAACCATCGCCGCGCAAGCCCGCGATCAGCCGCAGCCCGGCCAGCGGCGTCCAGCGCGCCTCGCCATAGATCGCGGCCGAGCTTTCCTCGACATGATAGCGGCCGAGCGAGAAGAGCGGCCTCCGCTGGTCGGTCCGCGCCACCCCGACATCGCCGATATGGTCGTACTGCCCCTCGCCGCCGACCGACAGCGCCAGCGCCGACGCGAGCTGCCAGCGTTTCTCGCCGCGTCCGCCCAGAATGCACCGCGTGTCGAACTGGCGGATCTGTGCACTGGTGCCGTCCGGATCGGCATAGGTCGGGTTCGACGTCATCGACCAGTCGTAGAACTGGCCATAGACATTGCCGTCCCAGCCCTGCTGGCGGATCGCGACATTGCCGATCAGCCGCGTCGTCCGGCCCCGCGCGCTCGGATCGGGCGAACAGAACACGTCCGGGCAGGCCGGGGTGCCGATCGCGCGCTCGGGAATCTGCTCGGTCGGGCGCCAGCTGGCGTGATAGGCGTGCAGTGTCGCGGCGATCGTGCCGGTGCCCAGCGGCGCCGCATAGCTGGCAAAGCCCGAGGCGTGGCGGAGATGCTCGGGCGCCTGCCACGGCCCGTCATAGGCGCGCAGCTGGCCGACCAGGGTGAGCGTGCCAGCGCCCACGCCCTTCGCCGAACCCCCGGCCGCGATGCGACGATAGCCATAGGAACCGCCCTCCACCGACAGCCAGGGCCGTTCGAACCCCGTGATCGTGGCCATCGCCGCTGCCCCTGCCAGCGCGAAATCGCCGCCCTCGGCGCGATACGGCCCTTTGCCGAAGTCCTCACGCCCGACGATTTCCGGAATCAGGCCGTTGAGATCGAGATAGCCCTGGCCATGGCCATGCGAGCGCAGGTTCATCGGCACGCCGTCCACCAGCGTGGTGAAATCGGTACCGTGGTCGAGGTTGAAGCCACGCAGGAAATATTGGTTGGCCTTGCCGCTGCCCGAATGCTGGGCCGCGATGATGCCGGGCACCGCCTCGAGCAGTTCGGCGACGCGCAGCAGCGGCCGCACCAGCAGGTCCGCGCCGGAAACCGTGCCCTCGCTCGCCGCCTGGGCGACGCCGACCTTGGTCTCGCCGCGCCCGAAGACGAGGATGTCTTCGCCCTCCGCCTCTTGCGCGAATGCCGGGGTGGCAAGGCCCGCGGATGCCACCGCCAGGCTGGAAAATAGCAATGCTCTCAAGCGTCTTCTCCGGGCGTCGTGCGACACGCGGCGGAGTCCTGCCGTTCGCGAACGGCCGGCACGCCTCGGGCGCAGACGCCGGGGAGCGCCACGAGACGAACCGATGCGGCCTCCACCGCTCGTTCGTCGCTCAGACGGAGAACCGTGCCACGGCCATCCCCTGGGCCAGGGCAAGAGCGACCTCTCGCTGGCAGGTCTCCTGGCTTACGGGTCGTCGCTCGATGCACGCCTTCCCAGGCTCGGGGCCCAGTGGCTGCTTCCGTAAAAGGAAGCCCGCGCATCTCGCTCGCCGCTTACAGTTGCAGGGACAGCCTCGGCTTCGGGCGCAAGCGCCCATACCGCGTTCCCTTTTAAGCCCCTCTCAGGGCACCAGCGCGATCATGGTTCGGCTGCGGACGAAGTCCGTAGCCGAATGTGCGCCGGGTAGTCCGCGAACGCCAGCCTGGCAAGCGGGAGGCGCGTTACCAGTCCGTCGCAACCGGGCGTCGCTCGCGCCATTCGGCGAGGCGGCGGACGGTGCCGGTGGTGACGTCCGCGGGCAGCGCATCCAGGTCGAAGGCGCGCGCCTCCACAATCTCCAGCGACGGCCGAAAGGCGAACGAGACCTGCTCGACCAGCGCGATCGTCACGGTGTCGCGCCGGAAATTGGGGCGATGCTGCAACGTGCCGAGCACGCGCACCGCGCCATGCGACACCATGCCGGCTTCCTCGCGGAGCTCGCGCAGCACCGCCTGCTCGGCGGTCTCGCCGGCCTCTTGGCCGCCGCCCGGCAGATGCCAGCCTGGGATATAGCTGTGCCGGACGAGGATCACCTGCCCTGCCGGTGTCAGCGCGATCGCCCGCACGCCGCGCGTCTGCGGGCGGGTGACGAACCAGCCGACCGTCCGGACCGCCAGATAGCTGCGTAGCGCGAGCGTGATCGCCGACGCGACGACCGGGTTCGAATGGAGCCGATTCGATGCCATGTCAGCCTGATAGGCGGCGAAGTGCGCCCGCGGAACCCACCGGGGTTGGCAGCATGGGCCCACTCCCATAGAGCTTGGGTTTCACCGCCAGGGACCCGCCGATGCCACGCCTGTGCCTGCCCGTGATCGCCCTGCTGCTCACCGCCACCGCGTGCGGGGGGCCTGCGGGGCAGCGCAAGGACACGACGCCGGTGGTCGTCAGCGCGATTGGCAGCGATCGGCTGCTGGTCGATCCCAGCATCACCGCGATCGATACGGCGCAGGCCGTCGCACTGGCCGCAACCGCAGAGGGCCTGGTCCGCTTCGATCACAACGGCCAAATCGAGCCGGCGCTGGCCGAGCGCTGGGCGGTGTTCGACGATGCGCGCAGCTATATCTTCCGCCTGGGCGAGGCGGCGTGGCCCGATGGCCAGCCGGTCACCGCCGGTGAGATTGTGCGGGTGCTGCGCCGCGCGATCGCGGCCAACAGCAAGAGCCGCCTCTCGCCCTATCTCGCGGTGATCGACGAGATCGTGGAAATGACCCCGCAGGTGATCGAGGTGCGGTTGAAGAGCCCCCGCCCCGACCTGCTCAACCTGTTTGCCCAGCCCGAAATGGCGGTGTTCCGCGGGCGCAATTTCGCCGGATCGGGGCCGTTCCGCATCGTGGCGGGCAAGCGCGATGGGCTGTTGCTCCGCCCGGCAGAGGAGCCCGGTGACGACCCCAAGGTCACGCCCGCCCCGCAGGAATATGTCCGGCTGCGCGGCGAGCGCGCGGCGGCGGCCATCGCCCGGTTCCGCGCGGGCGCGTCCGACTTGGTGCTCGGCGGGTCGCTGGTCGACTGGCCGATCATCGAGGCGGCGGGGATCGCGCCGGAGAATGTCCGGGTCGATGCCGCGGTCGGCCTGTTCGGACTGGCGGTGCTCCACCGCGACGGCTTTCTCTCCACCCCGCAGAACCGCGCGGCCATCGCCATGGCGATCGATCGCAATGCCCTCACCTCGGCCATCGCCCCCGATTGGGCACCCGCCGAGACGATCCTCCCCGCGCAGATGGATTCGGCAGCACCCCCTGCCCCCGGCAGCTGGATGACGGTCGCGCCCGACCAGCGCCGCGCGCTCGCCAGCCAGCGGGTGCGCGAATGGCAGGCGGTGCATCGCGGGCCGGTGGACATCACCCTCGCCTTGCCCTCCGGCGCAGGCGCGACGCTGCTCTGGGGCCATCTGGCTTCCTCGATGATCGCCATCGGGCTCACCCCGCACCGCGTGGGACTGGGCGATCCGCGCGCCGATCTCGAGCTGGTCGACGACGTGGCGCCCTATGACAGCGGCCGCTGGTATCTGGCGAACGCCTGCCGCGCCTGCTCCGACGACACCGCGACGCTGATCGCGGCAGCGCGCGACGCGCCCGATCTCTACAACCGCACCCATCGCATCGCCGAGGCCGATGCGATGCTGGCGAGCGACGTTGCCTTCCTCCCGATCGCGCGCCCGCTGCGCTGGTCGATCGTCGCGCTGCGCCTGTCCAACTGGCAGGGGAACGCGCGCGCCTGGCACCCGTTGAATCACCTGCGCAAGCAGTGAGGTCAGGGAATGGCACGGGCAACGAGATTGAATGAGGGTTTCGCACAGCGGCTGCCGATCGGCACCGATGCCGTGGCGGTGCGCCAGCGGATCGAGGCGATGGAGCATCTGCTGGAAGGCCTGGTGACCATTCCGGGGACCCGCCGCAAGCTGGGGCTGGACGTGCTGCTCGACTTCGTGCCGGCGGTGGGCCCCAGCGTGGCGGCGGCGATGGGTGCCTATCTGGCCTGGGAAGCGCGCAATCTGGGCATGCCCAAGCGCACGATCGCGCGAATGGCGGGCAATATCGGCGTCGACTGGGCGCTGGGGATGATCCCGTTCGTCGGCGCGGTGCCCGACTTCTTCTTCCGCTCGAACACCCGCAACGTGCGGCTGATCAAGCGCTATCTGGACAAGCACCATCCCGCGAGCGTGGTGATCGAGGGCTAGTTCTACCTATTCTAGCCCCTTTCCTTCAGGCGCATCAGGTCAGCGCTGCCCCCGGCAGCGCCTGAACAGCGCGAGGCGCTGTTCACCTGATGCGGGGTTGGGGTGGGGCAGTGTCTCGCAGAGACCGACCGACGTTCTGGAATCCCTCCATCCCCTACCCCTCCTCCAAGGAGGAGGGGCTTAGACGTTTTGCCTTACCGCCCGCGCCAGATCTTCAGCGCCGCATCGTCCGCAGCCCCGCCGGTCCCGGCCTCACAGCGATCGTAGCGGAAGCGGGTGTCGAGGCAGAGCCACAGCTCGTCGAGCCAGCCCTCCCGGGTCGTCGTCACCCGAATCGCGCTCGCCGGGATCGCGCGGTTCTTCGCGGCGAAGGCCTGCTTGAAGTCGCCCACGGTAACGGCGCCGCGCGATAGCGCCTCCATGTCGGGATAGCGGATCGCCCGGTACAGGCTGGTGGAGCGCTGGAAATAGGCCTCGGGCGTCGTCTGCATGCAGGTGCCGTGTTTGGCCCATTCGTGCTGGATCAGCTGCTCGGAAGGCGTGGCGCACATCGTCTTGCGGATCAAGGCGGGCGGCAGGATCGGGGTGGCCTTGCAATATTGCGGCCACAGCTTGCCACGTCCGTCGGGCCACAGCCCGTGTAGCGTGAAGCCGAAGTGGTTGTTGCCGCCACACTGGAAGGCCTTGCCGGGCTCGTCGCCATGCGCGCGGCAGAAGCCCGGCGCCCAGGTCAGCGCCAGCGTGTAGCTGCCGATCGGCAGGATGCGCTGCGGCTCCTTGGCGCTGGGCAGGTCGGGCAGCGGCCGCTCGACCTTGCTCGGCGCCATGCACATCTGCGCCTGTGCCAGCGCCGCTCCCGGCAACAGCGCCGCGAGGCCGACCACGCTTCCCAATACCGCCTTCATGCCCATCTCCCTCACACGCTCGCGAAATCGAGGCCGATATCGGCTGCCGGGGCCGACTGGGTCAGCCGGCCGACGCTGACATAGGTGACGCCGCTCTCGGCGATCGCCCGGATCGTATCGAGCCGCACCCCGCCCGAGGCCTCGGTCGGCACCGGCCCGGCGACCAGCGCCACCGCCTCGCGCAGCATCGCCGGACCCATATTGTCGAGCAGCAGATGCGTCGCGCCGGCGCCGAGCGCGGGCTCGATCTGGTCGAGCCGATCGACTTCGACGATGATTCGTTCGATTCCTGCCGCGACCGCGCGCGCCACCGCCGCCTCCACCGATCCGGCGATGGCGACATGGTTGTCCTTGATCATCGCCGCGTCCCACAGGCCCATGCGATGGTTGGTCGCGCCGCCCATGCGGGTGGCGTATTTCTCGAGCACGCGCAGGCCCGGCAGCGTCTTGCGGGTGTCGAGCAGCGTCGCGCCGGTGCCGGCGATCGCATCGACATAGGTCCGCGTCATCGTCGCGATGCCGCTGAGATGCTGGACGGTGTTGAGCGCCGACCGCTCGGCGGTGAGCATCGCCCGCGCCTTGCCCCGCAGCCGCAGCAGCGCGGTGCCGGGGGCGACCTGCGCGCCGTCCTCGACCAGCCGTTCGAGCGCGACGTCGGGATCCAGCGCGCGGAAGAACGCCTCGGCGATCGGCAGCCCGGCGACGGTGATCGGGTCGCGGCTGTCCATCACGCCTTCGAAGCGTGCCTCAGCGGGGATCACCGCCGCAGCGGTGATGTCGCCGCCGCTGCCGAGATCCTCGGCCAGCGTGGCGCGGACGAACGAGTCGCAATCGAAACCGGGGAGCGCGAAGGTCATGGCCGGGCTGTAGAATCCCCGGCCGCGCGCGTCTACGCGATCTGCAGCGGCGCGGGGCGCCCGTCGAGATAGTTGGCGGCGGGCTGGTCGAAGCGGAAGCCGCCGGCCGCCAGGCGGATCAGGATCTGGCGGACGTGCAGCATGCTCGTCCGGTGTTCCTCGATCCGCTCGGGGTCGGTCATCGCCCTTTCGGTGAGCACCACGCCGCGCGACCGGCGGGCGAGGCAGCCGCTCTCGATCATTGCGGCGACGCGGCGGTGTGCGGTCGACGGGGGGAGGCCCAGCGCCCGCGCGACCGATCCGGTCGAGACCGGCTGGCACAGGCCGTCGGGCGGCGCGGTGCCGAACTCGGCATAGGCGAGCGCAAGATCGCGATTCTCGACGAGCGGGCGCGCATTGGCGCACAGGATCGCGTTGGCCAGCACCAGATCGGTCCAGGACTGGAAGCGATGCGCGTGGAACTCGATGCCGGTCAGCAGCACGTCGTGCGCGGCGGCGAGCCCGGTGTGCCAGTCATAGCAGACGTGCGCACGCGTCTCCGGCAGCGTCACGCCGAAGCTGCGCATGTCCTCGATCATCGCCACCAGCGCATCGTGGTTGCCGCGGAACAGCGTGACGATCTCGGGGCGCGCATGTACCGCCTCGGGCACCGTCACCCCGGCAGGGCCACGCTCGCACAGGCCTGCCGCGCACAGCGCATGAATGTGCCGCCGCATCGTCTCGAACGGGCGCCCGAGCGACGCTGCGAGGGCGTTGATGCTGATCGCCTTGGCGCCGCGCCCGTCGCGGCGGGCATGGCCGGCACCGTGCGGCGACAGCATCTCGCTCGCGCGTGCCACCACCATGAAAATGATCGCCCGATCCAGATCGCCGTCCAGCGCCCGAACGCCCGCCGCGACCATCGACGTCTCCAGCGCCGCGATCAGCCGAACGATCAGCCGCCCGTGTGGCATCGCCATGTGCTTGCGATCGACGACAGGCGCGGATCGGATCATATCCTGCATCGGCAAAATCGGCCCCAGCGGGAAAAATAACACAAGTACTCATTCGCCCCACCCAGAATGAGTACCCCGGAAATTGCGAATCGTTACTAGCCCATATCAATGCGCTGGTCGACGTAGCTGAGGTCGCTGTATCAAAATGACACAGGCAATGCTGTCGGAAAATGGGGCCGCAAGCTGGCCCGAAAGCTGGGCTGTTGCCGCCGCCGCGCTGCGCGACCGACGCGAAGCGTTGGGCTGGTCGCTCGAACAGCTCGCCGACCGCACCTGCATTGGCTGTAACCACCTGATCGCGCTTGAATCCGCGCGGTTCGACCGCTGTGGGGCCCCGGTATACGCGATCGGCTTTGCCCGCGCGGCGGCGCGGGCGATGGAAATGGCCGAAGCACCGATCCTCGTCGCGATCCGGGACGGTCATGCGGCGCGGCGCCCTGTCGCCCCGACAGCGGCTTCCATCCCGCGACGCCGCCGGATCCCGAATCTCGGCATTGCCAGCACGGCAGCGCGGCTCGGCGCACTGCTTTCCGACGGTCGTGCCTAGAGCGTTTTCACCTCGGGTGAAGACGCTCCAGGTTTTCAGGTGCCGCATTTTCCGAGTCGTTGACCGTAAACGGTCAACTTGAAACTGCGCCAGGCGATCAGGCGGGCACCGGTCCCAGATCGCCCTGCCCCACCGTGCCGCTGGCCAGTTCCAGCATGCGGTCGAGGCTCTTCTTCGCCTGTACCCGCAGGCCTTCCTCGATCTCGATCCGGGGGCTGAGGTCGCGCAGCGCGAGGTAGAGCTTCTCCATGGTGTTGAGCGCCATGTAGGGGCAGATGTTGCAGTTGCAGTTGCCGTCGGCGCCGGGCGCGCCGATGAAGTTCTTCTCCGGCATCACCTTCTGCATCTGGTGGATGATGTGCGGCTCGGTCGCGACGATCAGCGTGTCGCCGGGCATCGTCTTGGAGAAATCGAGAATGCCCTTGGTCGAGCCGACATAATCGGCGTGGTCCAGGATATAGGCCGGGCATTCGGGGTGCGCGGCGATCGGCGCACCGGGATGCTCGGCCTTGAGCTTGAGCAGTTCGGTCTCGCTGAACGCCTCGTGGACGATGCACACGCCGGGCCACAGCAGCATGTCGCGGCCGGTCTTGCGCTGGAGATAGCCGCCCAGGTTGCGATCGGGGCCGAAGATGATCTTCTGGTCCGCCGGAATCTGCGCGAGGATCTTCTCGGCCGAGGAGCTGGTGACGATGATGTCGCTCAGCGCCTTCACCTCGGTCGAGCAGTTGATATAGGTCAGCGCGATGTGATCGGGATGCTGCGCGCGGAAGGCGGCGAACTGGTCGGGCGGGCAGCTGTCTTCCAGGCTGCAGCCCGCGTCCATGTCGGGCAGCACGACGATCTTGTCGGGCGAGAGGATCTTGGCGGTCTCCGCCATGAAGCGCACGCCGCAGAACGCGATCACGTCCGCGTCGGTCTCCGCCGCCTTGCGGCTGAGGTCGAGGCTGTCGCCGACGAAATCGGCGAGATCCTGCAGCTCGGGCTTCTGGTAGTAATGCGCGAGGATCACCGCGTTGCGCTCCTTGCGCAGCCGCTCGATCTCGGCGCGGAGATCGAGTCCGCTGAGGCTGCCGCCGATGCCGTTGCGCGCGTCCATTCCCTAAACTCCCGTTGTGCGCCCGCCACATGGCCCGGTCGGGCCGCGGGATCAAGGGAAGGCGGGCGTGATCGGGCGATGGCTGCCGGCGGTGCCGGCCATGACGCTGCGCGTGAAGGCGGTGCCCGCCGGGCTGAACGCGATCGCGTCGGCGGTCAGCTGCACCGCCAGGATGAGGCCGATGCCCCAGAGCCACGCCGGGTGGACGCGGCCCGCGCGGCGCTGGTCGGCAACCGCGCCGATCACCGGCAGCACCAGCACCGCCACCACCGTCACCCACCAGGCATAGGGCATGAACAGCGGCATCGGCAGCAGCCGCCCCAGCCCCGGTCCGGCAAGAATGGCCATGCCGCAATACATCAGCCGGCGATGCCAGCTGGTCTGACGCCGCAGCATCAGCGCGGCGCCGACGAAGCCGGCGAACAGCAGCAGTTGCAACGGGTTGCTGATCAGGAATTCGCGAACATCGAAGAAGAAGGGCGCGCCGCGCTGCACCGAGAGCACGGTCATCACCGTGCCCAGCAGCACCATCAGGGGCACCCAGAACAGCGCCACCCAGCCCAGCCGGCGATGCAGCGCGACGGAACCGCCGTCGACCAGCAGATTCTGGGTGATGTACAGCGCGATCCAGCCGAAAAAGACGAAGGCATGGACGTGGAAGATCAGCGGCACCGCGAAACTGGACCGCCCCGCCGCCAGATTGAGCGAGAATCCGGCGACATCGATCGCGCCCATCACGAACGCCATCACCAGAAAGAATCGTGAGTCCCCGGCGCGCGCACGTGGCGACGCCTGCACAATCGTTGCCATTTCCCCACCCCTCCAATTTGGGCAGGGTATAGCTCTACTTTGGAGATTCTACAATCATGAGCATTTCTACTATACCCGTTTCGGATCGTTACTCGGGCAGCAGCCGCCAAGTGTCCGTCGCGCTTGCTACCCGGCCGCGTGCCTGCAAGTCGAGCAGATGGGCGAGCACCGAACGCCCGGCCGCGCCGTGCAACTGCGGATCGAGCCCGACATACATGCGCGGGACCATCGCCGGCACCGTGTCCACGCCCTCCGCCAGCAGCCGCAATATCTGCCCCTCGCGCTGCTTACGGTGCCCGGCCAGCCCGCGCACGAAGCGCTGCGGGCGCTCGATGGGGTCGCCGTGCGCGGGATAATAGATCCGGTCCTGCTCGCGCGCCATCAGCGTCTCCAGGCTGGCCATATAGGCCGCCATGTTGCCGTCCGGCGGGGCGACCACGGTGGTGGACCAGCCCATCACATGGTCGCCGGTGAACAGCGCGCCGCTTTCCTCGAGTGCGAAGCAGAGATGGTTGGAGGTGTGGCCGGGTGTCGCCACCGCGGTGAGCGTCCAGCCCTGCCCCGCTACCTGCTCGCCGTCCGCCAGCACGGTGTCCGGGGCATAGCCGGTATCGAACGAGGCGTCCGCGCGGGGGCCCGCATCGTCGAGCACCAGCGGCGCGCAGCCGATGATCGGCGCGCCCGTGGCCGCCTTCAGCGCCGGCGCGGCCGGGCTGTGGTCGCGATGGGTATGGGTGCACAGGATCGCCCGCACCGGCCGCCCGCCGATCGCCGCCAGCAGCGCGGCGAGGTGCTCGGCATCGTCGGGGCCGGGATCGATCACCGCGACGTCGGTGGTGCCCACCAGATAGGTCTGGGTGCCGGTGTTGGTGAAGGGCGAGGGATTGTTAGCCAGCACCCGCGTCACCAGCGGTTCGAGCGGCATCGCAAGGCCCGTGGGCGCATCATCGGTCATCGTAGGGCATTTGGGCATTCACCGCCCAAGAGCAAGACGCAGGGGAGCGGGACCGGCCCCGAAGGAGTAGGCCGGTCCCGCCGAGCACGCCGCCGTGAGACGTTGCGGCGGCGCGCTACACTCAATCGTCGCTATCGTCCTTGGCGTCGTCGCGCAGTTCGGCGAGCGCCTCGTCGATGCCCTTCAGCGCTTCGGCGCGCTGCTGCGGGCTGAGGCTCGACTGCGCCTCGATCGTGCGGCGGGCGTGCTGCAGGCTCATCAGCGCGCTGTTCATCGCCATCGCCTTGCTGTTCGCGGCCATGGCCGCGGCGTGATCGGCGTTGAATGCCGCCATCTTGCTGGCATTCATGCTCATCGCGGCCATGCGATCGCTGCAGATGATCATCACCTGCTTGTTGCCCTCGGTGCGGTGCTCGACGGTGGGCGCAGTGCCCTTGCCGCACTTGGCGCTACGAATCTCCGGGATGCTCGCCTGGATCGCCGCCATGTCGGGCATGGTGATTTCCTGGCGCTTCCCGTCGCGCTGGATGATCACCATCTTCTTGATGCTCTTGCCGTCGCTGATCGTCTGATCGGTGCGAACGATATGGTGCTTGCCCGCAGGTCCTTCGGGGATGGCAGGCGCAGCCGGTGCCGGCGGCGCCACCGGTGCAGGCGCGGCCTGCGGTGCGGCAGGAGCACGCGGGGCGACGGCGGCCTGCGGCTCGACCGGTGCCGCCGGCGCGGCGGGGGTGACCGGCACGTCCTGGCCGTGCACGGCGGCATTCACGCTGGTGCGGATTCGCTCGGCGGCCTGGCTGCCCGAGGCGGTCAGCGCCAGCGCGGCGAGCGAAATGGTAGAGATACCGGCCAGCCCCGCGGCGATGCGGGTGGGGGAAAGCTTCCGGTGGATCGAGAGCATGCGCAATCTCCCTTTGACGTCGTTTATGGTGTGGAGGTGACAAGCCGCCGAGACCGCGCCCCCATGCGCGGACTTGACGATCGCACGGCCATAGGCATGGCGCAGTGCCTGGGCGCGGCCGGCGAGCACCAGGGCGTCGCAGGCCATTTCCTGGTCGGCGCGGAAGGCGCGGAACGCCCGCCATGCGACCGGATTGAACCAATGGGCGGCCAGCACGATCAGCGCGGCCCAGTTGGCGACCAGGTCGCCGCGCAGATGGTGGCCGAGTTCATGGGCGAGCGCGAGATCGCGTTCGATCTCGTCATAGCGCTCGGAAAAGTCGCGCGGAAAGGCGACGTATTTGCGGAAGATGCCGAAGGCGAGCGGCCCGTGCGCAGCATCGGTCTCGATCACCCGCACCCGGCCCTGCGCCACGGTGCGATCCACCCGCGCCCGCGAGAGTAGGTGGCGGCAGAAGCGGCGATGCGCGACCAGATGATAGCCAAGGAAGATCAGCGCGCCCGCGCCCCATAGCGCCAGCAGCAGCAGCGTGACGTTCAGCCCCTCCGCCACCGGCGTCGGCGCCACCATTGCGACGGGAAGGTGATGGCTGCCCGCGCTCAGGTCGATGGTGAGCACCGCGCCTTGGTCGACGCTCGCCGGAAGCCTCTCGGGATTGAGCACGGCCATCGCCGCCGCCGGCGCCTCGACCGCTTTCCGCGTGAGCGGCGCGAGCCAATGGCTGAGATGCCACTGCCCCGGCAGCGGCGGCAGCAACATCCGCACGGCGGGCAGCACCCACAGCGCATAGGCGAGCTGCGGTCCGAAGGCGCGCCGCACGGGCGCGCGCAAGGCAAGCGCCAGCAGCATCAGCAGCGTGCTCGCGAGCAGGGTCTCGATCCACCAGCCGGTCATTGCTTCAGCTCCTTCAGGAGAGCCTCGATCTCGGCGATGTCCTGGTCGGTGATGGCGTCGCGCTCGGCGAGGTGCGCCACCAGCGGCGTCAGCCGGCCGCCGAACAGCCGGTCGATCAGCTTGCGCGATTCCCCTACCACATAATCGCCCCGCGCGACGAGCGGGCGATAGCGGTAGCGCCGCCCCTCTTCCTCATGCGCGATCACATTCTTGGCGAGCAGCCGCCCGAGCAGCGTCTTGACCGTGTTGGCGCTCCAGTCGCGATCGACGGGCACGCGCTCGGCAACCTCCTGCGCAGTGAGCGGCGACTCTTCCCAGAGCACTTCCATCACTGCATGTTCGGCTTCGCTGATTCGTTCGGTCATACACCCCTCACTGACTACGCATGTAATCGCTCCGTTTACGTCTGTAGTCAAGCTGCTGAATACGGGATGAACTGGAGGCCGCGCCGCAAAACCGTCGGTGGAATTTACACCCGCACCGCGGGGTTAACGGCGCTTCACCATCGCATGCCGCGGAATATCGTGCATCCCCGAAACTGGCACGCGCCCTGCAGCGTGGAGGGCACCCGGAGCATTCCCCAAAAATGCTCCAGCGTCCCCCAAAGACGCTTCAGGGCGGGTCGATGGTTCACCGGCATGGCCATCGACCCGCCCGCACCGGGATCAGCATGCGACCAAGTGCAGGTCGCGCCGGTGAACGGCAGAAAATGTCCCGAAAGCTTGCATCCGCGCACGATTCGACTAGATCGCGCGCATGTCGAGTGAACCGCGCACCCTGTACGAGAAGATCTGGGCCGACCATGTGGTCGAGCGCCGGGACGATGGCACCTGCCTGATCTATATCGATCGGCACCTCGTCCACGAAGTCACCAGCCCGCAGGCCTTTGCCGGCCTTCGCGCGGCGGATCGCACGGTGCGCCGCCCCGACCTTACCCTCGCGGTGCCCGATCACAACCTGCCGACCACCCCGCGCGTCGACGCCGCCGGCAACCCGCTGCCGATCGCCGATCCGGCCAGCGCCGGTCAGCTCTCCGCCCTGCGCGGCAACGTTGCCGAGTTCGGCGTGCCCTATATCGACGCGCTCGATGCGCGGCAGGGGATCGTCCATGTCGTCGGGCCCGAACAGGGCTTCACCCTGCCCGGCACCACGCTCGTCTGCGGCGACAGCCACACCTCGGCGCATGGCGCGCTGGGGGCACTGGCCTTCGGCATCGGCACCAGCGAGGTCGAGCATGTGCTCGCCACCCAGACGCTGCTGCTCAAGCAATCCAAGACGATGGAAGTCCGGGTCGACGGCACGCTCGGCCACGGCGTCAGCGCCAAGGACGTGGTGCTGGCGATCATCGGCAAGATCGGCGCGGCCGGCGGCACCGGCTATGTCATCGAATTCACCGGCGAGGTGATCCGCAACCTCTCGATCGAGGGGCGGCTGACCATCTCCAACATGTCGATCGAGGGCGGCGCCCGCTCGGGCCTGATCGCGCCCGACGAGAAGACCTTCGCCTATCTCAAGGGCCGCCCGATGGCGCCGACCGGCGAGGCGTGGGACCGCGCCGTCGCCTATTGGAAGACGCTGCCGACCGACCAGGGTGCCGTCTACGACAAGGTGGTGACGCTGGACGCGGCCGACATCGCGCCGTCGCTCACCTGGGGCACCAGCCCCGAGGACGTGGTGCCGATCACCGGCGTCGTGCCCGATCCGGAGAGCTTCGCCGATCCGTCGAAGCGCGCCGCCGCGCAGCGCTCGCTCGACTATATGGGCCTCACCCCCGGCACCGCGATGCAGGACATTCCGGTGGAGCATATCTTCATCGGCTCGTGCACCAACAGCCGGATCGAGGATCTGCGCGCCGCCGCCGCGGTGGTGCAGGGCCGCAAGGTCGCCGACCGCATCCGCCAGGCGCTGATCGTGCCGGGCTCGGGGCTGGTCAAGCGCCAGGCCGAGGAAGAGGGGCTCGACCGGATCTTCCTGGAAGCGGGCTTCCAGTGGCGCGAGCCGGGCTGCTCGATGTGCCTGGCGATGAACCCGGACAAGGTTCCCGCCGGAGAACGTTGTGCTTCCACTTCGAATCGCAATTTCGTAGGACGCCAGGGCCCGGGATCCCGCACCCACCTCGTCTCGCCCGCGATGGCGGCGGCGGCGGCGGTTACGGGGCACCTGACGGACGTTCGCGAGTTGATGGCGAACAACGCGTAATAGTTAAGGGGAGAGACGCCGTGAAAAAGGCGCTCGTCGCATTGATTGCCGGAACGATCCTGAGCGGTTTCGCCGCTGCCTATGCGGGTGCCTATCCGCGGCCGGAGACGCCGATCAAGACCATACCGGCGCTCGAGCGGGTGGTCGTCGCACCGCGCTGACGCGGGCGGCCGATTGCCGGAAATTGGGATGGCCGCCGGCCATTCGTTAGGAAAGCTGTGTCCATGCATCTGAACACCGTGTCGGCGGAGCGCCGCTGATGGAGCCGATCCAGCAGGTTTCGGGTCGCGCCTATCCTTGGGGCGCCAAGAACATCGATACGGATATCATCATCCCCGCGCACTGGCTGAAGACCACGACGCGCGAGGGGCTGGGCAAGGGCGCGTTCGAGAGCGTGCGCGCGGAGCCGGGCAATCTGTTCGACGATTCCCGCTATGCCGGCGCGCCGATCCTGGTGGCGGGCGAGAATTTCGGCTGCGGATCCAGCCGCGAGCATGCCGCCTGGGCGCTGGCCGATATGGGCATCCAGGCGGTGATCGCGCCGAGCTTCTCGGACATCTTCTCGGGCAACGCCTTCAAGAACGGCATCGTCACCGTGGTGCTGCCGCAGGAGGCGATCGACCGGCTGGTGCAGGTGGCGACCGCCAACAATATCACCGTCGACCTGGAGACGATGACCGTCACGACGGACTTCCAGGATCGCTTCGCCTTCGAGCTCGACCCCTTCCGCCGCGACTGCCTGATGCAGGGGCTGGACGAGATCGGCATGACGCTGGCACAAGATACCGCGATTTCGAAATTCGAATCCGCGGTTGCGCACGAACGCCCGTGGATCGCTGTAGGAGGCGGACATGAAGGCGTTGCTGTCGAAGGCATCGGGCGGACCTGATACTCTAAGCCTGGAGGATGTGGCCGACCCGCAAGTCGGCAAAGGCCAGGTGCTGGTTGGCGTGCGAGCCTGCGCGATCAACTATCCCGACGTGCTGATCATCGAGGATCGCTACCAGTTCAAGCCGCCCCGGCCGTTCGCGCCCGGCGGCGAGATCGCCGGCGTGGTCGAAGCCGTCGGCGAAGGCGTGACCGACTGGGCGCCGGGCGACCGGGTGATCGCGGTGCCGGGCCATGGCGGGTTGGTCGAGAAGCTGGTGCTGAGCCCGGCGCAGCTCTACCGCCTGCCCGAGGGCCGTAGCTTCGAGGACGGCGCGGCGCTCCTGCTCACCTATGCGACGACGATCCATGCGCTGCTCGACCGGGGCAGGCTGAAGGCGGGGCAGACGCTGCTGGTGCTGGGCGCGGCCGGCGGCGTCGGGCTCGCGGCGATAGAGCTGGGCAAGGCATACGGCGCGACGGTAGTGGCGGCGGTCTCCTCCGAGGAGAAGGCTGAGGCCGCACGGGCGGCGGGCGCGGATGTGACGTTGGTCTATCCGCGCGGGCCGCTCGACAAGGAGGCGTCCAAGGCGCTGGCCGAGGCGTTCAAGGCAGCGGTCGGCCCCAAGGGCGCGGACGTGATCTACGATCCCGTAGGCGGCGACTATGCCGAGCCGGCGCTGCGCGCGATCGGCTGGGAGGGGCGCTATCTGGTGGTCGGCTTCCCGGCGGGCATCCCGAAGCTGCCGCTCAACCTGACGCTGCTCAAGAGCTGCGACGTGTGCGGCGTGTTCTGGGGGGCCTTCGCCGCGCGCGATCCCCAGGCCAACCGCGCGCATGTCGACACGCTGTTCCGGCTGTGGAGCGACGGCAAGATCGCGCCGCGAGTGACGGAGGTGTTCCCCTTCGCCGAGGGCGGCGCGGCGATCGCCAAGATGGCGGCGCGGGCGGTGATCGGGAAAGTGGTGGTGCGGGTGGCGGGATAGACCTCTCGGCACCGGACCTGTTGCTTGCGCGTCTGCCGGATCGGCATAAACTCTCAGGACGAACGGGGGTCATCGTGTCGGTAGAAGCATTGATTCAGGTGTTGGCCGACACACGTGCCCTGCTTGCGTGCCCTTCCAACGACTTCGCGCGGTCGCGCTGGAGGAACACGGAGGCTGCGGTCGCCGAAATCGACGGGATCATCGGACGAATACACGCCGCTGATACGATCAAGCTGCTGGAGCTTGAGGCCTTGTATGGCCCCACAAGCTCGCTGCAGGAAGTCGGCATCGAAAGCGGCTGGGGCGATGCCTTCCTGCTGCTGGCCTCGCGTTTCGATGCCGCAATTGCAGACCTGTGATATGGATCGCTTGCTCTCACGTCGACGCGGCTGAACGTTCGTGACTGACGCGATCGAGATCGTTTTGCGGTTGTTTTGGGAGGGCGGCGTAGAGTTTGCCTACCATCGCTGGGGCTGGCCCGGCGCAATCGCAGCCATTCTCGCGCCGATCGCGATCGTCGTGGGGATGATCGCGATTTTCCGACACAGCTAATCCTCCCCCGCCAGGGGGAGGTGGCGCGCGCAGCGCGACGGAGGGGGAGGACGCCAGAACCTCGCCTCTCGTGCTTCCTCCCCCTCCGTCAGGCTGCGCCTGACACCTCCCCCTGGCGGGGGAGGATCGATTGGGAGGCGCCATCCGGAACCACCCCCGTTGCCAGCGCGGCCCCTCCCTCCTATCTCGGTCCCGAGTTTAGGTAAGGGGCATATGATGACCACATTCGACGATCGCGAACGGGCGTTCGAGGCGAAGTACGTGCGCGACGAGGATATGGCGTTCCGCGTCACCGCGCGTCGCAACAAGCTGCTCGGCCAGTGGGCCGCCGCCAAGATGGGCCTGACGCCCGAAGAGACCGACGCCTATGCCAAGGCCGTCGTCCAGGCCGATTTCGAGGAAGCCGGCGACGAGGACGTGATCCGCAAGCTGGTGGGCGACATGCTCGCTGCCAATGTCGAGATCGACGAGGCCACGGTGCGCAGCGCGATTGAGGAAAAGATGGTCGAGGCGCGCCGCCAGCTGATGGAATCCAAGTAACATGCCGATGCCCGCTGCCGAGATCGAGGCGCTGATCCGCGCCGGCATCCCCGACGCCCAGATCGAAATCACCGATCTGGCCGGCGATGGCGACCACTATGCAGCGCGGGTTGTCGCCCCCATGTTCCGGGGCATGCCGCGCGTGCGGCAGCATCAAGCCGTCTATGCGGCGCTGGGTGGACGGATGGGCGGCGTGCTCCACGCGCTCCAGCTGACCACCGAAGCGACGCCCGAGGAGTAAGCAATGACCGACGATACCCAGGCCCGCATCCAGCAGCTGGTCGATGGCAGCGACGTGCTGCTGTTCATGAAGGGCAGCCCCCTGTTCCCCCAGTGCGGCTTTTCCAGCCGCGCCGTGGCGATCCTCAACCATCTCGGCGTCGAGTTCGACAGCGTCGACGTGCTGCAGGACCAGGGCGTCCGCCAGGGCATCAAGGCCTTTTCCGACTGGCCGACCATCCCCCAGCTCTATGTGAAGGGCGAGTTCGTCGGCGGTTCGGACATCATGATGGAAATGTACGAAAGCGGCGAGCTGACCCAGCTGATGGCCGACAAGGGCGTCGCGGCTTCGGCCTGACCCGCTCCCGTCGTACGGCACCGATCAAGGGCTCCTGCCGGTGGCGGGAGCCCTTTTTCGTTGCCAGGGGAGGCAGCGCCGCCGCCTCCCCTGCCCGCGCTCAGAACTTGAACCGCACGCCGGCGCGGTACACCCGGCCGATCTGGTCGTAGAGGGCCGGGTTGTTGAAGATGGTCGAGCGGGCCGGATCGCGATCGAACAGATTGTCGATCTTGCCGTAGAGCGTCACGTCCTTGATCACGTCGAAGGTCGCGCCGACGTCGAGGTAGAAGGACCCCGGTATATAGTTGTTGTCGATCGTCGGCCGCTGGGTGGTCGAGGCCGGGCAACCGCTCTGGCAGACGACATATTGGTTGCCGATCGTGCCGGAGGTGAACCAGCGCTCCTGCACCAGCAGCGAGAAGCGGCCGCTGTCATAGGTCTGCACCGCCAGCCACTTCCACTTGGGCGTTGCGCCAAGGTTGTTGCCGGCATTGTCGACCGGTATCGTGCCCGGCAGCCCGGTATCGGTGATGTTGTTGATCACATGCGTTGCCAGCGCGCGCAGCGTGAAGTTGCCCGGCAGCCCCAGCGGCCGCGCCCAGCGATAGCTCGCCTCGATGTCGAAGCCCTCGGTGCGGATTGAGGCGAGGTTGAACGCCTGGACGTTGATGAAATTGGGGCCGGCGGTGTTGCTGAGGTTGAACGCGCTGCACGTCTCCAGCAGCACCTTCTGGAAGCAGAGATTGACGATGTCGGTCGCCGCGAGGCTGGAGATCACTTCGTCGATCTTGATCTTGTACCAGTCGAACGAGAGGTTCAGCCCCCGCGCCCAACCGGGATTGGCGAGGGTGATGCCGGCGGTGGTGTTGCGCGCGATCTCGGGCTTGAGCGCGGTGTTGCCGATCGAGTTCTGGATGACCAGCACGTTGATCTTGTTGAACGGGTCGAAGAAGTTCGGCAGCGTCGTCGTGACGGGGGCGGCGAACAGCTCGGACAAGTTGGGCGCGCGCACGTCGCGCGAGGTGACGCCGCGGATGCGCAGGCCGTCGATCGGCAGTTCCCAGGTGCCGCCGATCTTCCACGCCCAGACCGTGCCCGAGGTGGTGTAGTCGGTCACCCGCGCCGCGCCGTTCAGATTGGCATGGCCCAGCGTCTCCGAAGCGAGCAGCGGCAGGTTCGCCTCGACAAAGGCTTCCTTGACGCTATAGGCGCCGGTGCCGTTCTTGTAGTTGCCGGCATACCAGTTGTTGCCGGTGGTGAGCAGCACCGGATCGTTCGGATAGTCGCCGCCCGGCGCGGTCGCCGCGAAGCCGGCGCCATAGGGATCGGCGCGCACCTTGTAATATTCGTGGCGATACTCGCCGCCGAACGCGATTGACAGCGGCCCCGCCCACAGGTCGAGCGGCGAGCCCGAGATGTTGATGCTCGCCACGTCCTGGGTCTGGCGGGTGCGCTGGAACGGCCCGTGCTCGGGCATGATGTAGGCCAGGGCCGCCGCCGAGGGGTTGCCGCCGATGATGTTGAGCGGCTGGCAGCCATTGGCCCGCGCGGCGGCGTCGCGGCAGACGATCGTGCCGTTCAGCGTCGTCGCATCGATCGCCTGGTTGAAGCGACGCGACAGCATGATGTTGCGCACGTCGATATCGGTATAGTTGGTGCCGTGCTCGCCATAGATGTCGTAGGTCCAAGGCGTGCCCGCGATTTCCACCTTGCCCTTGCCGCCGAGCACGAAGCGATATTGGCGGCGATCGGTATAGACGCGGGTGTTGCCCAGCGCGGCGTTGCTGGTGCCGTACTGGAAGCTGGTGATCCCCGCCGTCGTGCAGGCCTGCTGGACCAGCGCCGGCACATGGGGATTGGCGCATTGCAGCGTCAGGCCGGGCCGGTTCTGGCCGTTGACCGGCTGGTTGTTGGTCTTCACCTGGCCGATATTGACGCTGAAATAGAGCTCGTTGTCCGGCGCGATGTCGAAGCCAGCGCGGCCATAACCGTTGATCCGCTCGATCGCCGATTTGAGCGAGCGGCCCGCATCGATATTGCCCGACAGATCGCCGCCCTGACAGAAGCCGGCGAAGCAGCCGAGGACCGTGCCCGCCTTGTCGCGTGCGGGCACGCCGTTCGAGCCATACTGGAACTGGAAGGGCTGGCCGCTCTGGTCGAAGGCGATGCCCTGCAGCGGCCCGGCGGTGATCAGGCCATATTTGGTGAAGGTGATCGACTGCGCCCAGTCGCGCACGACATATTGCGGCGATCCGTCGTTGAGCACGCCGCGATCGATCAGCGAGCGCTGGGTGAACCAGGTGCGGCCATTGGCGAGCCTGGTGCCGAACTCCCCGCCGCCGATGCCTTCCTCCTTGTCATATTCGGCGCTGCCGACGAGGTGGAGCCGGTCGCCCAGTGCACTGGTGCCCGCCGCCAGCTGGACGAGGCCGGTCGCATCGTCGCCATAGGTGGTGATGCCGCCCTGGATGTTGCCGCGGATGCCCTTGAAGCGGGTGTCGGTGATGAAGTTCACCACGCCGCCCACCGCGTCCGAGCCATAGGAAGCGGAAGCGCCGCCGTTGACGATGTCGACGCGCTTGACCAGCAGCTGCGGGAACAGGCTGACATCGGGCACGCCTGTGACGTTGGCGCCGACCACCCGCTGGCCGTCGAGCAGCGTCAGCGTACGGATCGTGCCCAGGCCCCGCAGCGAAAAGGAGCTGAGCCCCTGTTGGCCGCTCGAGGTGCTGAAGGTGTTTACCTGCGTGCCCGACGAGCCCTGCAGCGACGGCAGCTGCGAAATGGTGGTGAAGACGTTGGGCTGCGCATTGGCGGCGATCTGCTCCTCGCCCAGCACGGTGGTGGGAGTCGGCGCGTTGAAGCCGCTTACCGCGATGCGCGAGCCGGTGACGATGATCTCGCTATCCTGCGCTTCGGCCCGAGTCTGCGGGACCGTGTCCTCGCTCGCCGGCGGCCGCGGTGCAGGCGTGGTCTGCGCCAGCGCGGACAGCGGCACGAGGCACACCCCCGCGACGATCAGCCCAAGCGACGTGGTGCGCAGCAGCGCGCGACGGCGATCCCTCTTGTCGTAGAACATCCTCACCTCCCTGATTCGGCGTCCGTTGTCCGGACCGGCGGGGAGGCGGCGGCGAATGCGCGGCGGGACGCGCCGAGCATGCCGACAACGCCAGGACGCACCATTCCTGTCGCGGTGCAGCAAGTGCACCACGGCTACCGATCGGCTCCTCTCCAGTCCAACGCCTTGGTTATCTTACGATTCGCGCGAAAGACTTGCCCGAGACACGCTAGTGCGCACCACGGCCCCGCCCCAATCGAGCGATGTTCACGTTAACATCGCTACGCTATTGTTGACCGAAGGTGAAGTCAATAGTCCGTGTACATGGGGCTGCCCCGTTTGGGAGGCAGTGAAAACTCAGTCCAGCAGCGCGCTATCTTGGCGGGCGTTCAGCCGAGCATTTCCTTCGGCGAGACATAACCGGGGTCATGCGCGAAGGGCAGCGGCGCGCCCGCGCGCAGTGCCGCCAGCACCGCAGCGAAGTCAGTCTCGCAGCGAAAGCCGAGCACGCGCTCGGCGAGGCTCGAATCATAGACACGGCCGATGCTGGCGGGCAGCGTCCAGCCGCGCGCTGCGTAGAGCGCCGGGGCATCCGGGAAGGCACGCGCGATCACCGCGGCGGCATCCCGCTTCAGCGCGGCGCAGTCGGCGCGGCCGAAGGGCGTCGGCGCGGAGATCACGAATACGCCGTGGCCGATCGCCGGCGCCCGTTCCAGCGCCACCAGATGCGCCCGCGCCGCATCCTCCACCGTCAGGCGGCGATGGAGCAGCTCGTCGGCCTTGAGGTTCTCGCCCGAGGGCGTGGTATGGGTATCGTCGTCCTCGGGGAAGAAGCGGCTGGTGCGCAGCACGATCGTGGCGAGCCCCTGCTCTGCCCAGGCGATCCGGCACAGCCCCTCCGCGGCGAGTTTGGTGACGCCGTAGATGTTGCGCGGCGCGAGCGGCCCACTCGCCTCGTCGAGCCATATTGCCGAATCGCCTGCCTCGTCGCGGATCGCCTGGGAAATCATCAGCGAAGTGGTGGAGGTGAAGACGAACCGGTCATGCCCGGCGGCCTTCGCGCATTCGAGCAGGTTGAGCGTACCGGTCACATTGACGTCGACAAAGGTCTGCGCCGGGTACCGCACGATGTCCGGCTTGTGCAGCCCGCCGGCATGGATCACCGCCTCGATGCCATGGTCGGCAAAGACCTGCTCGACCAGCGCGCGATCGGCGACCGAGCCGAGCACGTCGGTATCGGCACCCGGCGCGACGTCCAGTCCCACGACTGCATGCCCCGCCGCCCGCAGCATCGGCGCCAGGAAGCGCCCCAGCCAGCCCGACGATCCGGTGAGCAGCACCCGCATCAGTCGCGCGCGCCATATTTGCGCGCCAGCACCGCGCAGACGAACAGCTGGAGCTGGTGGAAGATCATCAGCGGCAGCACGATCAGGCTCACCGCGCCGCCGGGAAACAGGATCGTCGCCATCGGGATGCCGCTCGCCATGCTCTTCTTCGATCCGCAGAAGACGATGGCGATCTCGTCCTCCTTGCTGAAGCCCAGCTTGCGGCTGCCGAACATCGTCACCGCGATGACGATGCCGAGCAGCACCGCGTTGAACGCCAGCACCAGTGCCAGGTCCCCCAGCGACACCCGGCCCCATACGCCCGCCACCATGCCCTCGCTGAACGCGGCATAGACCACGAGCAGGATCGAGCCGCGATCGACCACCATGGTCAGCAGCCTGTGCTTGAGGATGAAGCCACCGATCAGCGGCCGCGCTGCCTGCCCCGCCGCGAAGGGCAGCAGGATCTGCATCGCGATCGATTCCAGCTGGGACAGCGAGAAGCCCGCACCGCTGTTGCTAGGCAATAGCAACGCCACGAGCAGCGGCGTGATGATCACGCCGATCAGATTGGAGAGCGAGGCGCTGCACAAGGCGGCCGGCACGTTGCCGCGTGCGATCGAGGTGAAGGCGATCGACGACTGCACGGTCGACGGCAACAGGCAGAGGAACAGGATGCCCAGCGCGATCCCGCCCGGCAGCACATGACCGGCCAGTGCATAGGCGCCGAGCCCGAGGATCGGGAAGAACAGGAAGGTGCTGAGGAACACGGTCAGCTGGAGCTGCCAGTTGGTCAGCCCCGCCCAGATCGCCGAAGGGGCCAGCCGCGCACCATAGAGGAAGAACAGCAGCGCCACCGCGATCGTCACCGCCTCGTCCGAAATGCTCGCCCACATGCCCCGCGCGGGAAACAGCGCGGCAAGGCCGACCGTGCCGAGCAGCATCAGCAGATAGGGATCGATCCAGCGACGAAGGGCAGCCATGCGGGTACTCGCACCATGGAAACTGCGGTGCCCCATGCGCGCGCCTGCACGCCCGCGCAAGCGCTTAGGCCGCAGCCGCCGCCTGCATCGGATGCAATCCTTCGCCCGCATCCGCCCAGTCGGTGCGGCGGCGCACGAAGGGATTGAGGAACAGGAAGGGCAGCTTCACGAACAGCAGTTCGGAGTGGATGAACGTATCGACCGCCCGCTCCCACCAGCGCGGTTCGCGCTTCCCGTGCGCGCGCAGCCAGCCGTCATAGGGGGCCCAATGGCTCGGCTCGTCCTTCTCGATGATCCGGAAGATGCGGGTCAGCACCTTGTCGCTCAGCACCGCCGGATGGTTCAGCAGGATATGGACCTGGCGGTGGCCGCGCTGTTCGGTCAGCGAGATCACCCGGCAGAGCTTCTCGAACTGCGCATCGTCCTCGATCAGCTTCTGCGTATCGAGCGCGTCGATGGGGCGACGGAACATGATCTCGACGAACCGGTCGATATGCCCGCAGGTCCGGTCCACCGTCAGCGGCATCCGCCCCTGCAGCTCGAACCAGCGCTTGAACATCTGGTAATGCTTGCGCTCGTCGGCGCGGTGCTTCTCGATCGCGGCGATCAGCGCGTGGTCGTCCGGCGCGCGCAGCCGCACCGCTTCGAGCACCCGGTCGATGCTCGTATAGCCGCGATGCTCGTTGTAGATGTAGATCGACCCCAGCAGGTCGAGATAGCGACGGCGGAACGCGGATAACATCGCCGGACGCTATGCGTCCGGCATGTTTCCGTCAATCGGCGCCCTTGACGAAGAAATGGTCGATCACGTCCTTGGCGAGCCGGGCCGGCCGCTTGGTTTCGGCATCGAGGCAGCACCAGCTCGACTTCACCTCGGCCAGCACCTCGGAACCGCGACGGATGATCGTCTCGTAGAAGGCGCGGGCGCCCTGCACCTTCTCCAGCAGCACGGTGGCGACCACGTCGTCCTCCAGGAAAGCCGGGCGGCGATAGGTGATCTCGTGCTTGAGCGCGACCCAGAGGTGCTCGGCCACGGCCTCGACCGGCGCCAGCGCCTGCCAATGGCTTACCACCGCCGCCTGCACCCACTTCAGGTAGGACGCGTTGTTCACATGTCCCATGAAGTCGATATCGTCCTGTTCGACGTCGACCCGGAATTCGAAGGGAATCGCAGCGTTGCTCACCCTGACATCATAGACCAGGCGCGACCAACAAGCGACCCGCGCACCGCCAAATCAGCAATAAAGATGCGATCGGCGCATGCCGTAGCGGCAGGCGGTCAGGCCGGGCCGATTTGCAGCCGCTTGGCCAGCGTGTCCCGGCGGGCATCCAGCTCGTGACGGGCGCGCTCGATCAGCTCCAGCTCGGTCGCCTCGAGCAGGTCGTCGACCACGCCGCGCAGGTGCCGCCGCATCGCCGCGCGGGCGCCGTGCGGATCGCGGGCGTGGAGCGCATCGAGGATCGGGCGATGCTCGTCGTAACGCGGATTGACGCCGTTGCGCCGCGCGCGATCGAACATGTTGGCGCAGAGCGGCGATCGGGTGCGCAGCTCCCACAGATATTCCACCACGCTGCGGATCGCGGCGTTGCCCGTCGCATTGGCGACCGCGATGTGGAAACGGTGATCGGCGTCGAACAATGTCGCGTTGCCGGTGGCGGGATCGGCCATTTCCTCGGCGATCTGGTCCAGCTCGGCCAGCTGCTCGGCAGTGATCGACACCGCCGCCAGCGCCGCCGCCTCGCCTTCGAACAGGATCCGCGCCTCGGTCAGGTCGAACGCGCCGATATCGAGGTTGAGCGCATCCTCGCGCAGCCCGCCCGAGCTGTCGCGGTGGGTGACGTAGAGGCCCGAGCCGTGCCGCGCCTCGATCCAGCCCTTCATCTCCAGCGCGATCATCGCTTCGCGGATCGTCGGCCGGCTGACCTTATACTCCTCGGCGAGGTCGCGCTCGCCGGGGAGGCGCGTGCCGGGGGCCCAGCGACCGGTCTCGATACCGTCGGCGATGGATGCGGCGACGCGCTGGTAGAGCTTGCTTCGGTTCAGTTTCATCACCGACTCTCATAGGCGAGCGATGGATTTTCGCAAAGCCTTTGGCCTTACCAATCAATCCCGAAAACGATCGGGCAAGTAACGTTCGGGATCCAGCACGGGAGATTCGCCCCGCAGCAATTGGCAGGCCAATATGCTTGCAGCGGGCGCGGTCTGAATGCCGAAGCCGCCCTGCCCCGCGCACCAGAAGAAGCCGGGCGTCGCCGGATCGAAGCCATAGACCGGCCGCCGGTCGGGCGCGAAGCTGCGCAGGCCTGCCCAGCGATGCTCCAGCGCGGCGACCCGCCAGTCCACCACCTGCTCGAAGCGATGGATGGCGGTGGCGATATCGATCTCCTCCGGCGCGGCATCGCAGGCTGGGCTGTCCACTTCGTCATGCGGCGTGAGCCACAGGCGCCCGCCCGCCTCGGGCTTGAAGTAGAAACTGCCGCCCAGGTCGCTGACCAGCGGGCAGCCCGCCGGGGGCGCCGGATCGGTACGCAGCTGCACCATGGTGCGGCGATAGGCGCGAATGCCGATCGGCGCCGCACCCGCCAGCGCGGCAATCTGGTCCGCCCAGGCACCGGCTGCGTTGACCAGCAAGTCGGCGGCAAACGTCCCGGCTTTCGTCTCGAGCTGCCAAAAGCCGCCCTCGCGCACGGCACCCGTCAGCCCTGCCGAGCAGTGCAGCACCGCACCGGCCGACTTGGCGCGCGCGAGGAAATGCTGATGCAGCGCGGCTACGTCGATATAGGCGCAGCCAGGTTCGTGGATGCCCAGCGCCCAGTCCTCGCGTAGCCCGGGGACGATGCTGCGCGGATCCACCGCGTGGAGGGTGACGCCGCTGCCCTCGAACGCCGCGAGAAAGGCATCGACTCGCCCCTGGTCGCCCGCCCGCGCGAGGTGCAGTTCGCCCAGCGGATCGAGGAACCCGCCTTCGCGCAGCATCGGCCCCGACGCGGTGGTGAGCGGCTGGACGTCCGGCCCGCCATAGGTTTCGGACCAGAACGCGGCCGAGCGCCCGGTGGCGTGATAGCCCGGCCGCTCCTCGGCCTCGAGCAGCAGCACGCGGGCATGCGGCGCGAGTTCGGCGGCAAGGCTCGCACCCGCAATGCCCGCGCCGATGATCGCGACGTCGAACCGGGTCATCGGCGCGGCGCTCGTGCGTCGAGAAAGCCGTCGATCGCCGCCAGCGCCCGGTCCCGCACCGGATCGGCCTCGCGCAGGATCTCGTGTGCGCTCTCCGGCCCGAAGCGCAGCACCTCGCCACCGGGCAGTCGCAGCGCGATCCGCAGCGCGGCGCGTGCGTCGACCAGCCCGTCCGCCTCGGCCACGACGAACAGCAGCGGCGTTCGCACCGACTCCAGCGGCCTCGCCTCCAGCGCCGCCATCGAGCGGAACGCCGCGACCAGCCACTGCCAGCTCGGCGGCCCGGTCAGCAGCGTGCGGTCCCGCGCCTGCCACCACAGCTCGTCGGCATAGCGGGCGGGGTCGTGGGTGAGCAGATGGGCACGCGTCTCGGTGGTATAGGGCTTCTCGTTGCCCTTCCATGCCGGCCGCCGCGGATCGCCCAGCCGCGCGAGCACCCGTGCGATCGGCGGCGCCAACCTGCCCAGCGCGCTGCGCACCCCCAGCATCGGCGCGACCAGCACCGCGGCGTCGGGTGCGATCGCCCCCTCGGCCAGCCCGCGGAGCACCAGATGCCCGCCCATCGAATGCCCCATCACGACATGCGGCCCCGGCGTCTCCGCCTGCCACTGCGCGGCGAAGGCGCGGAGGTCGTCGATATAGGTGCCGAAATCGTCGATATGGCCGCAATTGGCCTTGGGGGTGAGCCGGCCGGACCCGCCCTGCCCGCGCCAGTCGAACGCGGTGATCGTCCAGCCCGCCGCATGCCAGCGGGCGAAGCTTTCCAGATATTTCTCGAACACGTCGCCCCGGCCGGTCTGGAACAGGATGCTGCCCCGCGCGGCGACCTCGGCCGGCCAATGGAAGCGGCGGAGCGGCCAGCCGTCGGGCGCCGCCCATCGATCCACCACCGCACCTTCGGGTATCGTACGCGCGAAATTCCGGGAAACTGCCATGCGGCGTGGTTACGGTTTCGTAAGCCGGTCCGTCTACCCATTTGGGCCATGGGGGCGATCTTCCAGGCCTGTCTGCTCGGCGCGCTCGCGCTGCTCCTGCTCTCCGCAGGCGTGGAGGACGTGCGCTTCCGGACCATCGCCAACGCCAAGAACGCAGCCATCGCGCTCGCCGCGCCGCTCTGGTGGTGGGCGAGCGGCATGGCGCTCTGGCCCGATGTCGCGCTGCAGATCGGATGCGCCGCGATCGTCTTCGCCCTGTTCATCGGCGTATTCGCTGCCGGTGCGATGGGCGGGGGCGACGTCAAGCTGATCGGCGCGCTGGCATTGTGGCTGCCGTTGATGCCGCTGCTGCGCATGCTGATCCTGATGTCGCTGCTGGGCGGTGCGCTGACGCTGGCGATGCTGCTCCACCAGCGGCTGCGCCGCCGCGGCAGCACGGTCGCGATCGAGGTGCCGTACGGCGTGGCGATCACGCTTGGCGCGGGGATTGTCCTCTACGAACCGATTCTTAACCGGATCATGTGATGCTTAACGCCGCCACAACCGGGTCGGCCAACGAATACGAAAAGGCGTAATTCAACATGGACGCACGTAGGCTATTGCTGCTCGTCGGCGCGTTGCTGGTCGCGGCCGTGACCGCGTTCATGGCGCGCAGCCTGGTGCTCGGTTCTGCCGCTCCGGCCGCCGGCGCGATGGCGCCGGGCGTTCCCGCCGCAGCCGCCGCCGCGCCGGTCAACACCACCGAAGTGCTGGTCGCCAAGCGCGCGCTGCCGGTGGGCACGATCCTCGACGCCACCGCGCTCGAATTCCGCCCCTGGCCCAAGGACCTCGTGGAAGGTGCCTATTATGTCCGCGGCCAGAGCGAGCCCGCCAAGCTGCAGGGCGCCGTTGTCCGCTTCGCGGTGCCCGCCGGCCAGCCGGTGACGCAGGGCGCGCTGGTCAAGCCCGGCGACCGCGGCTTCCTTGCCGCCGCGCTCGGCCCCGGCATGCGCGCTGTCACCGTTCCCGTGTCCGCCCAGAGCGCGGTCGCCGGGTTCGTCTTCCCGGGCGATCATATCGACCTGATCCTCACCCAGACGGTCAGTGGCGACGGCCCGCCGCTGCGCGCCTCGGAGACCGTGCTGCGCAATTTGCGCGTGCTCGCCACCGACCAGCGCACCGACAAGCAGACCGACGACAAGGGCAAGACCGTGGTCACCGCCTATTCCACCGTCACCGTCGAGGCGACTCCGAAGATCGCCGAGAAGATCGCGGTCGCGCAGACCGTCGGCACGCTATCGCTGTCGCTGCGCTCGCTCGCCGACACCCAAAGCGATCTCGACGAGGCGATCGCCAGCGGCGCGATGAACGTGCCCGACGATCCCAAGCAGGAAAAGGCGTTCCTCGCCCGCGCCGCCAGCCGGCCGCAGGACGATAGCGACTCCTATGTCACCGGTGCCGACGTGTCGCGCTTCCAGCGCCGCACCGTTCCGGCCAAAGAAGCGACCCCGGCCGGCATGAGTGCCCCCGCAGTCGCGGGCAGCGCCCCGGTAGCGGCTCAAGTGATGGGCCCGGTGGTGCGCGTCGTCCGCGGCAGCGATGCCAGCCTGGTCCCCGTCGGCGGAAAGAACTGAGATGCAGCGCTCCCCCCTCCTCGGCGCCGCGACTCTCGTCGCGCTGCTCGCCGCCCCGCCCGCGCTAGCGCAGACCCGCAGCGCCAAGCCCGTCGCCCGCATGGCGCAGCTGCCCGCCGGCAGCCAGCGCCCGGCGCGCGAGGTGCTGCTGTCGATCGGCGAGGGCGAACTCGTCACCCTGCCCGCCGCCGCCGCCAATGTCTGGACCTCCAACCCCAGCGTCGCCGACGTCTATGTCGCGAGCACGCGGCAGATCCATCTCTATGGCAAGGCATTCGGCGAGGCGACGGTGTTCGCCACCAACGCCGCGGGGGCGGTCGTCTATTCGGCGAACATCCGCGTCAGCCAGAACATCAGCAGCATCGATGCGATGATGAAGGCGGCGATGCCCGATTCGGACATCACCGTCACCACCGTCGGCCAGATCGCGGTGCTCAACGGCACCGTCCGCTCGCCGCAGGACAGCGAGCAGGCGCAGCGGCTGGTCACCGGCCTGCTCAACCCGGGCATCAACATCAACGATGCCAACGCGTCGCTCAAGATCGGCGTGGTCAACCGGCTGCGCACCGCCACGCCGCTGCAGGTGCAGCTGCAGGTCCGCTTCGCCGAAGTGAGCCGCAGCTTCGTCAAGAACCTCAACGTCAACCTGACCAACCGCGATCGCGGCAGCTTCCTGTTCGGCATCAGCCAGGGCAAGGCGGGGACGATCACCACCAATACCGGCACCACCGCGGATCCCGCGACCGGGGCGGCGCCGGGGGGCAGTATCTACAGCTTCCCCGCACCCAGCACCGGCAACACGATGCTCGGCGCGGCCGGCCGCTTCCTCGGCACCGATCTGCTCGCCAGCCTCGATTTCGGCGAGACGATCGGCCAGGTCTCCACCCTCGCCTCGCCCAGCCTCACCGCGCTGTCGGGCGAGACCGCGAACTTCCTCGCGGGTGGCGAAATCCCGATCCCGATTGCGCAGGCGCTCGGCACCACCACGGTGGAGTACAAGCAGTACGGCGTCAGCCTCGCCTTCACCCCCACGGTGTTGGCGGACGGTCGCATCTCGCTCCATGTCCGACCCGAAGTGTCGCAGCTTTCCTCCTCCGGCGCGGTGACCCTGGCAAACACCACCATCCCCGCGCTCACCACCCGCCGCAGCGACACGACGGTGGAGATGGGCTCGGGCGAGAGCATGGTGATCGGCGGGCTGCTGCAGAACAGCCACAACAACTCCATCACCAAGACGCCGGGCCTCGGCGACATGCCGATCCTCGGCGCGCTGTTCCGCTCGAACGCCTTCCAGCGCAACGAGACCGAGCTGGTGATCGTGATCACGCCGTACCTCGTGCGCCCGGTCAATGCGAACCAGATCCGCCTGCCGACCGACGGCTACAAGGCGCCGAACGATTTCGACCGCATCTTCCTGGGCTCGCTGGCCGAAGGCAAGTCGGGCGGCGAGCGGCCGATGCCGAGCATGGCGCCGCCAAGCGCCGCACCTGCCACCGGCGCGCTGGTCCCTGCCCCGATCGCGCCGCCCAGTCGTCCCGCCAGATCCAAGAACGCCGCCGCCGCGCCGGGCTTCGGCCTGTGATGCGCCCGTCGAGGAGAACCGCCTTGTTGCCGCGTCCCGCTCTCGCCCTGCTCGCCCCCGCGCTGCTGCTCGCCGGTTGCGCGGGCTATAATGGCGGCCTCGATTCGGTGCACCAGCCGATCGTCAGCCGCCAGGACCTGACGCTCGACCTTCAGGCCGATGGCAGCCGGCTCGCCCCCGGCGAAGACCGTCGCCTCGCCGAATGGATGGGCGCAATGAACCTGCGCTATGGCGACCGTCTCGCGATCGACGACGGCGCCGACGGCAGCACCGGCCGCAGCGACATCGCCGCCGCCGCCGGGCGCTACGGCCTGCTGCTCGCCGATCGCGCGCCCGCCACCGGCAGACCGGACTCGCCGGGAACCGTTCGCGTGGTGCTCACCCGCACCAGCGCCGCGGTGCCGGGCTGCCCCGACTATCGCCACTTCAGCGGCGCGACCGCCGATGCCAGCACCAGCTCCAATTTCGGCTGCGCCACCGCCTCGAACCTCGCCGCGATGGTCGCCGATCCGGCCGACCTCGTCCGCGGCGCCCCCGGCGCGCCCACTGCCGATCCGCTGACCGCCAGCAAGGCGATCGGCGCCTATCGCGCAGCCGCGCCCAGCGGCGGAGGCGGCACGACGGTGAAGGGCGAATCGAGCGGAGGCCCGAAGTGAACGCGCCCTTCAACCCCGGCCGTGCGGCTAGCCGCGAGCCGTTCACCGCCTTCGTTTGCGACGAGGCCACGGCAGAGCTGATGCGCCCGATCGCCGTCGAGCTCGGCTGGTCGCCGGAAAAGGTCAACAAGGGCGGGCTGCGCAACGCGGTGCAGACGCTCGCCGTCTCCGCCAGTCCGCACGTGCTGTTCGTCGACCTGTCCGAATCGGGCGATCCGCTCAACGACATCAACGCGCTCGCCGAAGTGTGCGAGCCCGGCACGATCGTGCTCACCGCCGGCGCGGTGAATGACGTGCGCCTGTACCGCGACCTGGTCGCCAGCGGCATCCAGGATTACCTCCTCAAGCCGATCAACCCGGACATGCTGCGCGACGCCTTCCTCCAGGCGCAAACCGCACTCGCGGCGCCCAAGCAGAGCGACGCGAGCGCAGGGCGCCCGCACTCCGCGACCGCCGTGATCGGCACGCGTGGCGGCTGCGGCGCGACCAGTATCGCCACCTCGCTCGCCTGGCTGATGGGCGAACGCCAGGGCCGCACCACCGCGCTGCTCGACCTCGACGTGCATTTCGGCACCGGCGCGCTGGCGCTCGACCTGGAGCCCGGACGCGGCCTGACCGACGCGATCGAGAACCCCAGCCGCATCGACGGTCTGTTCATCGAACGCGCGATGGTGCGCGCCTCCGAACGGCTCGCGGTGCTCTCGGCCGAGGCGCCGATCAACGCGCCGATGACCGGCGACGGCGCCGCCTTCTACCAGTTGCAGGAGGAGATTCGCGGCGCGTTCGAATGCACGATCACCGATCTGCCGCGCCAGATGCTGGTGCAGCACCCGCATCTGATCGCCGACATGCAGGTGGCGGTGCTGGTGACCGAGCTCACCCTGGCCGCCGCGCGCGACACGATCCGCATCCTGAGCTGGTTCAAGTCGAACGCACCGCAGACCCAGATCTTCATCCTCGCCAACAAGATGCCGCAGCCGGCGCTGCTCGAGATCAGTCGCAAGGAGTTCGAGGGCTCGATCGAGCGCCCGATCGATTTCGTCGTGCCGTTCGAGCCCAAGCTCGCCGCCCAGGCCGCCAAGCTCGGCAAGCCGATGGCCGAAGTGGGCCGCACCAATCGCGGGCTCGCAGCCTTGGGCGAGCTCGCCGGCCGTATCCTCGACGTCACCGATGCCGGCGCCGAGGGCGAGCGCAAGGAGGCGGCCAAAGGCGGCTCGCTCCTCAGCAAGCTCGGCGACCTCAAGGCGCTGATGGCGAGCAAGAAGAAGTAACCGCGCATGCCGCTGCTGCCGCTCCTGATGCTGGGCCTGGGTGCCGCCGCGGTGCTGGTGCTGCTGGTGCTGGCGCTGTCCGGCCCCTCGGCGCAGCGGGCGAGCGCGCGGCGGCTGACCTCGCTGCGCGACCGGCACATGGTGAGCGCCACCGGCGCCAATGCGATGGAGGCGCAGCTTCGCCGCATCTCGACCAGCCAAGCCAGCAGCTTCGATCTCACCTTCGCCCGGCTACTGCCCAACCAGGAACAGCTGGAGAAGCGCCTGGCGATGACCGGCAAGAGCTGGACTCTCGGCCAGTACGGCCTCGCCACACTGGGGCTGGCGCTGGCGGTAGCGCTGCTGCTGTTCCTCAAGGGGGCGCCGCTGCTGCTCTCGATCGTGTTCGGGCTATTCGTCGGGCTGGGACTGCCGCATTTCGTTATCGGCTTCCTGATCAAGCGTCGCGTGGCCAAGTTCACCGCCACCTTCCCCGATGCGATCGACCTGCTGGTGCGCGGCTTGCGCTCGGGCCTGCCGATCACCGAGACGATCGGCGTGGTCGGCTTCGAGATGCCGGGGCCGGTGGGCGAGGAATTCCGTGCGGTCAGCGACAAGATGAAGATCGGCCGCACGCTCGACGCCGCCCTCCAGGAAACCGCCGACCGGCTCGGCACCCCCGAGTTCCAGTTCTTCACCATCACCATCCAGATCCAGCGCGAGACCGGCGGCAACCTGGCCGAGACGCTGGGCAACCTCTCCGACGTGCTGCGCAAGCGCTCGCAGATGAAGCTCAAGATCAAGGCGATGTCGTCGGAAGCCAAGGCATCGGCGATCATCGTCGGCGCGCTGCCCTTCATCGTCTTCGGGCTGATCTGGTCGATCAACAACGAATATATGATGCACTTCTTCACCGATCAGCGGCTGATCGTCACCGGCGGCGGTGGGCTGATCTGGATGGCGATCGGCACCTTCATCATGGCCAAGATGGTCAATTTCGAGATCTGACGGCGATGGAACCCAGCCAAGGCCCGACTCTGCTCGGCATCGACGTCCTCTGGGTCGCGACTATCCTGTCGGCGGTCGCCGCCTTTGCGGTTCTCGTCGCCATCTATGCGGCCACCACCGTGCGCAACCCGATGGCGCGCCGAGTAAAGATGCTCAACGAACGCCGCGAGCAGCTGAAGGCCGGCATCGTCGCCACCCCTTCCAAGCGCCGCGCCAAGCTGGTCCAGCGCAGCGACACGACCGACCGCATCCGCAGCTTCCTGAGCTCGCTCAAGGTGCTGCAGGACGAGCAGGTCAAGGTCGCCCAGGTCAAGCTGCTCCAGGCCGGCATCCGCAGGCGGGAATGGGCGGTGGGCGTGATCCTCGGCCGGCTGGTGCTGCCGATCCTGTTCGGCGGCCCGATGCTCTATTTCGTCTACGGCACCGACATGTTCGCCGACTGGAGCCCGCTCAAGGCCTATGGCCTGGTCGCCGGCAGCTTCGTGCTCAGCTACAAGGCGCCCGATCTCTACCTCAAGAACCGCATCCAGAAGCGCACCGACGCGATCCGCAAGGGCCTGCCCGACGCGCTGGACCTGCTGGTGATCTGCGCCGAGGCGGGCCTGACCGTCGACGCCGCCTTCGGCCGCGTCGCGAAGGAACTGGGCCGCGCCTATCCCGAGCTGGGCGAAGAATTCTCGCTGACCGCGATCGAACTGGGCTTCCTCACCGACCGCCGCGCCGCGTTCGAGAACATGGCGATGCGCATCAATTTGGATGCAATTCGTGGTGTCGTCACGACCATGATCCAGACCGAGAAGTACGGCACCCCACTCGCCTCGGCATTGCGGGTTCTTTCTGCAGAATTCCGCAACGAGAGAATGATGCGCGCGGAAGAAAAGGCCGCACGTCTTCCTGCGATCATGACGGTTCCACTGATCCTTTTTATTCTCCCCGTGCTGTTCATCGTGATCCTCGGGCCCGCGGCCTGCTCGATCAACGATTCGTTGATGCACTGACGTTTACGGAACCTAACGGGAGGTGGCAGGTTGTTGGCGGGTTGTCGGGAGCCAACCTATGAACGACCTGCCCTATACCACCCCCTTGCAGTTCATCGGGCTCGCGCTCGCCCTGGTCGCCGGCTGGCTGCTGGGCATGGCGAGCAGCAACAGCGGGCGTCGCTGGCGCGAACGCTATGAGGCGGAACGCGATGCGCATCAGGCGCTGCGCGATGAACTCGCCACCGCCAATACCCGCATCCGCGATCTGGAGGCAGCCAATTCCAGGCTGGAGCGCTCCATCGCCGATCGCCGCCCCGCCACGCCCGTGGCCGACCCGGCGCCGGCCAAGCGCGATTCGGCCGTCCGCAGCTGGTTCTACGGCGGCACCGACGTACTAGCCCGCATCCGCGGCATCGACGAGCATCGCGAGCGCCAGCTCAACCAGCTCGGCATCCAGCATTTCCGCGACATCGAGGAATTGCCCCGCGGCGACGAACTGCCGCTGGAGGAGCGACTCGGGCTGCCGCAGGGCACGATCGTCGATGAACGCTGGCGCGAACAGGCCGCCCTGCTGCGCGCAGGCGAGACCGACGAACATGCCCGCAGGTTTGGCCACCACGCCTAAACTTGTCTTACAATAGAGGTTGACTGTCGCTCGGGCGCAACGCCCGGGCGTTTTTTTATGCGCGCTCGATCGACCGCCTCCGCTGCGCCCGACGGCTGCCGGCGCCGCCATATTCGTGCGCATTTCCAAACGTTACCACACACTCCTCGCACTAAGTACGTCACGGGCGGGGCGTACGGATTCGCCACCAGCCCATAACCGATCCCCTACCTTTCACCATAACGTCTCAAATAGGTCATGCCGCTGTCCTCGACTGGCTTGACAACTGGTCAGGCCTCTAGGACATTTGTCGGACCACGGGCAGCAAGCTCGGGATAGAAAAACAGAGCACCGCAGCAGGGTTCGCCATTTTTGATGAGGGGTGGTTTGATGTTGAGTCCTTCGACGACAAAGGCGCGTCGCGCCGTTACCGGTACCAAGTTGGTATTGCTTTCCGCAGGTTGCATCGCAGCCTTGGCTCTAGGCGACCCCGCCTTCGCCCAGACCGATGCCGCGCCCGCCGCACAGGGTCAGGATGATACCGGCGGCGACATCGTCGTCACCGGCTTCCGCTCCAGCCTTGCCTCCGCGCTCGACGCGAAGCGCAAGGACATCCGCATCACCGACGGCATCTCGGCGGAGGATATCGGCAAGTTCCCGGCGCAGAACATCACCGAGGCGATCCAGCGCATCGCCGGCGTGCAGATGTCGAACATCAACGGCCGTGGGTCGACGATCAGCATCCGCGGCCTCGGCGCGCAATATGCCCGCACCACGATCAACGGCCAGACCTTCGCCAGCGCCGACTTCAAGGACGGCTTTCGCTACGACATCATCCAGACCGATCTCGCCAGCGCGATCCAGGTGGTCAAGTCGCCCACCGCGGACATGGACACCGGCGGCCTTTCGGGCACCGTCAACATCGATACGGTCAAGCCACTTGCCTATAAGGGGCCGCGCTTCATCGTCGGCGTGAAGGGCTACAACTCGGAATATCGCGGCAAGGAAATCACGCCCAAGGTCAGCGGCGCCTATATCGACAGCTTCGCCGGCGGCACGCTGGGGGTAATGGCGAACGTCAGCTACCAGAAGCTGAAGGATCGCGGCGACTATGTCTTCATCAAGAACTGGTACAATGCCGGGGTGATCGATCCCGATGCGCGCGTGCCGGGGAACCTGCGCTACCGCCGCATCGATCGCGATACCGAGCAGCTGATGGCCAGCGGCGCGATCCAGTGGAAGCCAAGCGACAATTTCGAGGCGCTGCTCCAGGGCGAATATTCGCGCGACCATACCCGCTACACCACGCGCCAATATGTGTTCGGCCGCTGGGATTCGAGCGCGGTCACGGTGAACAGCAAGGCGAACGGCATCGCCAACAACATCACGATCAGCAATTTCAACGTCGACAACAACACCCAGCCCGAGCTGCGCAACCTGAAGACCCAGGCCTATACCGGCACGATCAACTGGCAGCCGGGCGACACCTGGAAGGTCCACGCCGTCGCCCACTATACCAAGGGAGACGCGGCGCTGTACGAATGGGCGTCGATCGACGAAGTGAAGTTCGCCCAGGGCGGCACGCTCGACATCTCGAACCCGAGCAATATCAAGTGGACGACGCAGAGCCTCACCGACGGCTCGGTTTGGAACAACGCCAACCGCACCTGGTTCGCGTTCGTCGACGGCGCCACGCACATCCAGACCGCCAAGGACAAGGCCGCCCAGGTCGACCTCACCAAGGATCTCGGCTGGCACGGCCTCCAGTCGCTGGTGCTCGGCGCCAAGTTCCACCATGAGAGCTTCGCCACCGACGCCTATCGCCACGACCGCGACGGCGACGTCAGCGATCCGGTGAAGTACCCCGAGTTCAACTACATCCCGAATCTCGGCACCACCGGCCAGCTCGTCACCAACTTCCTCGACGGCGCGATGTCGATCCCGCACGCGTTCCTGTCGACCAACGCCGATGTCTGGCAGAGCCTGCTCGCCTCGAAGGGCATCACCGTGCCCGACGTGCCCGACTGGCCCAGCACCTACCGCGTCGACCGCTACGTGCCCGCGGTCTATGCCATGGCCAATGTCGACACGACGGTCGGCGGCCTCGCGCTGCGCGGCAACCTGGGCGTGCGCTATGAGCACACCCACCAGAACGTCACCGCCAGCCTGACCGACGGCACCGGCAGCGACGCCGCGCTGCTCGGCCAGCAGCACATCGTCCAGGATTACGGCAACGTCCTGCCGAGCGCGAGCTTCGCCTTGGACCTGACGCCGAAGCTGGTCGCCCGCTTCGCCGCGGCCAAGGTGCTGGTGCGCCCGCTGCTCAACAGCCAGACGCAGATGGCGGACACGATCAGCACCGGCATCTCGCAGCAGAAGCGTGCCTTCACCAGCGTCTCGGCGGGTGAATCGCGCCTCAAGCCGCTGACCGCGAACCAGCTCGACCTCAGCCTGGAATTCTACCATGGCCGCGGCAACTCGATCAGCGTCGCCGGCTTCTACAAGGCGGTGAAGAACGGTACCTTCACCCAGTTCTACTGCCCCAGCTCCTATAACGGCGTGGCGCTGAACGGCGTGACCACCGACTGCCAGTCGGCGGACCTGAAGAGCGACTACAGCTTCAGCCGCGTGCTGAACGACAGCCGCACCATCCACATCAAGGGCGTGGAATTCTCGGCCTCCGAGAATTTCGACGGCATCCTGCCGGTCAAGGGCTTCGGCGCCACCGGCAACGTCACGCTGGTGGACACCAACGCCAGCGCGCTGGGCACCGGCTTCAACCTGCGCGACCTGTCGAAGTTCACCGCCAACATCACGCCTTATTGGGAAAACGAGATGTTCAGCGTGCGCTTCTCGGTCAACCACCGCAGCTCGTACAAGCAGGACGCCGCCAGCAGCTTCTTCGTCAACGGCGGTGAGATCCACACGGTGCGCGCCCGCACCCAGATGGACCTCGCGATGGGCTTCACGCCGAACAAGTGGCTGAGCTTCACCGGCGGCATCATCAACCTGAACAACACCCACGAAGACGCCTATCAGACCACCGCGGACACCTTCCAGATGGCCAGCCGCACCGGTCGCACCTTCTACCTGTCGGCCACGACCAAGTTCTGATCGACAAACACCGGGCTATCCCCGGGAGCGCCCCTCTTCCGCAAGGAAGGGGGGCGTTTCTCTTTGCCGGCATGCCCGTAGCGCGGTCCGGCGCTGGACCCGGCGAGCCGGGCAGCGCATGGTACGCTCCGGAAAGCCCCGCGCCCCGTTGGTCGGCGCCCGGGTGCCAAAGTTCGGGATACGCATGCTACGACGCCACTTGCTCCGCGCGCTGCCGGTTGGCGGCATCCTCGCCTGCCTGCCCGGGGCGGCGCGGGCGCAGTTCCTGCCGGTCGCGCCGAAATGCCGCGTGATCATCGACAATGATTTCTCGGGCGATCCGGACGGCCTGTTCCAGCTGGCGCACCACCTCGCCTCCCCCGCGACCGAGGTGTCGCTCGTCATCGGATCGCACATCCATGTCGGCGACTTTCTCGACAGGTCCGCCACCCAGGCCGACAACGCCGTCCGCGCCGTCCAGGCGCTGATGGCGACCATGCGGCTGCCCCGGCGGCCCGACGTCATCGCCGGGCGCAACGCCGCACCCGCGGCCGGCGCGCGGCCCGAGGCGACTCCGGCCGTTCGCCGCATCGTGGCCGAAGCGCTGCGCGACGATACCGCCCTGCCCCTCTATTATGTCGCCGGCGCCGGGCTGACCGAGATCGCCGAAGCGCTGCAGCTCGAGCCGCGGATCGCGAGCAGGCTCAAGCTCGTCTGGATCGGCGGCGCGGAATATGAATCGCTGAACCCCAGCCTGCCGCCTCGCAAGGACAGCGAGTACAACACCACGATCGACCTCGCCGCCGCCCGCACGGTGTTCAACGATTCGTCGGTGGAGATCTGGCAGGTGCCCCGCGACACCTACCGCACCATGCTGGTCAGCTTTGCCGAGCTGGAGGCCGGCCTGGCGCAGGCGGGCGCGCTGGGCCGCTATCTGCGCGCGCAGCTGCGCCGCGCCGTGGAAACCGCCGGCAAGGGCGCCGAGACCTATATCCTGGGGGACAGTCCGCTGGTGACGCTGACCTCGCTCCAGTCCTTCTTCGATCCCGACGCTTCGTCCAGCCGCTACGTCGTTCGTCCCACGCCCCGCATCAACGCGCAGGCAGGCTATGAGCTGGTCACAGGCACGCGCCCGATGCGGGTGTACACCAGCATCGACACCCGCCTCACCTTCGCGGACATGTTCGCCAAGTTCCGGACGGCCAGCCTTCCCTGACAGGGACCCGCCTAGCGCAGCACCGCGGCGGTATAGTTCTCGACGACTTCGGCCAGCGCCCGCCCCTCGCCGTCCAGCACCAGCGCGCGGTGACGGAGCACATAGGGCGCAATGCCGGCCGTCACCTGCTCCAGCGGCTTGCGATGGGGATGGAGCGGCCGGATCAGCGCGCCGAAGGGCGTATCGCCCTGCTCCAGCGCGGCATTCATTTCGGGCGTCAGGCGCGACGGCACATACCAGTTCTCGGCGACCGAATAGGCCACGCCTGCGCAGCTGAGCACCACGCTGCGATAGACCACCCGCTCGTCCGGCCCCACGCCCAGCCGCGTCCGCTGCTCCGGCGTGGGATCCTTATGCGCCGCCCGGTTCACCTCGGCGCGGATCGGACCGCCACAGCGGCGCTCCAGCACGGCGGTGGCGGTAGGGCTGGCGAGAAGGTCACGGCTGAGGGCCGCCGCATCGTCCGTCGCTACCGCTACCGCCACTACCAGCATCACTTTCCTCGAATTGCCGCCTGCGCTGCCGCGAGCCGCGCGATCGGCACGCGATAGGGCGAAGCCGAGACATAATCGAGCCCCGTCTTCTCGCAGAAGGCGATCGAGGCGGGGTCGCCGCCATGTTCGCCGCAGATGCCGAGCTTGATGTCCGGCCGGGTCGCGCGGCCGCGCTCGGCGGCAAGAGCGATCAGCTGGCCAACGCCCTCCACGTCGAGGCTGACGAACGGATCCTTGGCGTAGATGCCCTTCTCCACATAGGTGGTGAGGAAGCGCGAGGCATCGTCGCGGCTCACGCCCAGCGTGGTCTGGGTCAGGTCGTTGGTGCCGAAGGAGAAGAACGCGCCCACCTCGGCGATCTCGCCCGCCATCAGCGCCGCGCGCGGCAGCTCGATCATCGTGCCGACCAGATAGTCGATCGTGCGGCCCTTCTCGGCAAACACCGCCTGCGCCGCCTTGTCGACCACCGCCTTCATCAGCTCCAGCTCGCGCCGCGTCCCGACCAGCGGGATCATCACTTCGGGCACCGGCGCCGCACCCGACTTCTCGGCCACGGCGATCGCCGCCTCGAAGATCGCACGCGCCTGGATCTCGTAGATCTCGGGATAGGTCACGCCGAGACGGCAACCGCGATGGCCGAGCATCGGGTTGAACTCGTGCAGCTCGGCGGCGCGGCGCTTGAGCGTGTCCACGTCGACGCCCGCTGCGGTCGCGACTTCGGCGAACTCCGCTTCTTCATGTGGCAGGAATTCGTGGAGCGGCGGATCGAGCAGGCGGATCGTCACCGGCAGGCCCGCCATCACCTCGAAGATCTCGAGGAAGTCGCTGCGCTGTTCGGGCAGCAGCTTCTCGAGCGCGGCGCGACGGCCGGCCTCGTTCTCGGCGAGGATCATCTGGCGCACGGCGGTGATCCGGGCCGAGTCGAAGAACATGTGCTCGGTGCGGCACAGCCCGACGCCCTCGGCGCCGAACTCGCGGGCGGTGCGGCAGTCGAGCGGCGTCTCGGCATTGGCGCGCACCTTGAGGCGACGGACCTCGTCGGCCCAGGTCATCAGCGTGCCGAAGTCGCCCGACAGCTCGGGCTGCACGGTCGGCACCTGGCCGGCCATCACCTCGCCGGTGGCGCCGTCGATCGTGACCATGTCGCCCTCGCGGATCTCGCGGGAGCCGACGCGCATCACCTTCTCGCGCGCGTTGATCGACAGGCTGCCCGCACCCGAGACGCAAGGACGGCCCATGCCGCGCGCCACCACCGCCGCATGGCTGGTCATGCCGCCGCGTGCGGTGAGGATGCCGCGCGCCGCGTGCATGCCGTGGATGTCCTCGGGGCTGGTCTCGACGCGGATCAGGATCACCGAATCGCCGGCATTGGCGCGCTTCTCGGCCGTGTCGCTGTCGAACACCGCGAGGCCCGAGGCCGCACCAGGGCTGGCCGGCAGGCCCTTGGTCAGCACGTCGCGCGGCGCCTTGGGGTCGAGCGTCGGGTGGAGCAGCTGGTCGAGCGCCTGCGGATCGACGCGCAGGATCGCCTCCTCGCGGGTGATCAGCCCCTCGTTCGCCATGTCGACCGCGATCTTGAGCGCCGCCTTCGCGGTGCGCTTGCCGCTGCGGGTCTGCAGCATCCACAATTTGGCGCGTTCGACGGTGAACTCGATGTCCTGCATGTCACGATAATGGGTTTCGAGCCGGTCGAACACCGCCGCCAGCTCGCCGTAAACCTCGGGCATCGCCTCTTCCATCGAGGCGGGCTTGGCGCCTGCCACCTCGCGGGCACGCTTGGTGAGATATTGCGGCGTGCGGATGCCGGCGACCACGTCCTCGCCCTGCGCGTTGATCAGGAACTCGCCATAATAAGCGCGCTCGCCGGTGGAAGGGTCGCGCGTGAACGCCACGCCCGTCGCCGAGGTGTCGCCCATGTTGCCGAACACCATCGCCTGCACGTTCACCGCCGTGCCCCAGTCTGCGGGAATGTCGTTGAGGCGGCGATAGACCTTGGCGCGCTCCGACTGCCACGAGCCGAACACCGCGCCGATCGCACCCCAGAGCTGGTCGTGCACGTCCTGCGGGAACGGCTTGTTCCACAGCTCCTCGACGATGGACTTGTACTCGGCGACCAGCGCCTGGAGGTCGGTGGCCGACAGCTCGGTGTCGAGCGTGAAGCCGCGATCTTCCTTGGCGATCTCCAGCGCGTCCTCGAACCGGCCATGGTCGAGGCCCAGCACCACGTCCGCATACATCTGGATGAAGCGGCGATAGCTGTCCCAGGCGAAGCGATCGTCGCCGCTGGTGGCAGCCAGCCCCTGCACGGTCTGATCGTTGAGGCCGAGGTTGAGAACGGTGTCCATCATCCCCGGCATCGAGACGCGCGCGCCCGAGCGGACCGAGACGAGCAGCGGATCGGCCGCGTCGCCGAACTGCTTGCCGGTGATCGCGGCGATATGCGCGATGCCGTTCGCGACTTCGGCCTTCACGCTCTCCGGGAAGGTCTCGCCTTCCTCATAATAACGCGTGCACATCGCCGTGGAGATGGTGAAGCCCGGCGGCACCGGCAGCCCGATCGAGGCCATCTCGGCGAGGTTCGCGCCCTTGCCGCCGAGGAGATTCTTGTCGCCCGCACCACCGTCCGAAACACCACCGCCGAAGCGGTACACATATTGCGTCATTCTGATCCCCTTCCGATCGAAAGCGCCCTTGCTCGACACAAGGGCGCTACCGCAGCTGCGAAGAAGGCGGAACCGCTGACTACGTTGTCGGTATCCGATTATTTCGGGACCGTGGCAGTTTCAGGCCAATTTACGGGATATTAATCGTACAATTAAGCCCCTCAACCTTCGATCTTGGCGAAGTCCGCTACCTTGTGCACTGCATCACGCATCCGCGCGAGCAGGCCGAGCCGCGCAGCGCGCTTGGCGGGATCGGCGTCGTTGACCGTCACCTGATCGAAGAACGCGTCGATCGGCGCGCGCAGGATGGCGAGCGCGGCCATCGCGCCCTCGAACTGCTCGGCTTCGATCGCGGCGGTTGCCTTGGGCTCGGCCGCGTCGAGCGCGGCGGCGAGCGCGGCCTCGGCGGGTTCTGGATCATAGGCGAAGCCGGATGGGTGCTGCGCGGCTTCGTTCCCCTGCGAAAGCAGGGGCCCAGGGTTGCTCTGCCCTTCGCTACCCTGGGCTCCTGCGTCCGCAGGAGCACTGGCAGTGCCAACGCCTTCCTTCTTGAGGATGTTCGCCGCGCGCTTGTAGCCGGCGAGCAGGTTGGCGCCGTCCTCGGTGCCGACGAACGCCTGCAGCGCCTTCACCCGCGCGAGCAGCCGGACGAGATCGTCCTCCCCGCCGAGCGCGAACACCGCGTCGATCAGATCGTGGCGGACACCGGCCTCGCGCTGCTGGACCTTGAGACGGTCGGCGAAGAAGTCGAGCACGTCCTGGCTGACCGAACGGAGCAGCGGGAAGCGAAGGCCATTGTCGAGCAGGATGGCGAGCACGCCCAGCGCTGAACGCCGCAGCGCGAACGGATCCTTCGAGCCGCTCGGCTTCAGGTCGACGCCGAAGAACTGGGTGATGCTGTCCAGCTTGTCCGCCAGCGCCACCGCCACCGTCACCGGATCGGTGGGGACGTCGTCGCCCTGCCCGACCGGCTTGTAGTGATCGCGGATCGCCGCGGCTACCGCCGGGTCTTCCCCTTGCGCGGCGGCGTAATAGCCGCCCATCAGGCCCTGCAGTTCGGGGAACTCGCCGACCATGCCGGTGACGAGATCCGCCTTGGCGAGACGCGCGGCGCGTTCGGCGAGGGTGGCGAGCGCAAGCCCCTCCCCCTCAGGGGAGGGGTTGGGGGTGGGGCCTGAGCTGGGAGCGAGTCCTTCGGTCGAGGCGGAGTCCCCCACCCCAACCCCTCCCCTGAAGGGGAGGGGCTTTATTACCCCGCTCTCGACGAGCCAGCGCGCGAGCTTCGCGACGCGCTCGACCTTGTCGGCCACCGTGCCCAGCTTCTCGTGGAAGACGATCTTCTCGAGCTTGCCCGCCTGCTCGGCGAGCGGCACCTTGAGGTCCGTCTCGTAGAAGAACCGCGCATCGCTCAGCCGCGCGGCCAGCACCTTCTGGTTGCCCGCGACGATCTTCTCGCCGCCATCGGCCGCGTCGATATTCGCCACGCAGACGAAGGCGTTGGCCAGCTTGCCCGCGCCATCGCGGCACACGAAATATTTCTGGTTCACCCGCGCGGTGAGCTGGATCACCTCGGGCGGCACTGCCAGGAAGGCCTCGTCGAAGCGGCCGAGCAGCGGCATCGGCCATTCGGTCAGCCCGGCATTCTCGAACAACAGGCCCTCGTCCTCGATCAGGCTGAGCCCGGCCTTCTGCGCCGCCATCTTCGCGCCCAGCGCGATGATGTTGCGGCGCTCGGCACCGTCGACGATGACGTGGCAGGCACGCAGCTTCTCGACATAGTCGTCGGCTGAACCGATCGTGATCGTGCCCGGATGGTGGAAGCGATGCCCCACCGTCGCCGCGCCGCTGGTCACGCCGGCGACCTCGCACGGCACCAATTCGCTGCCGAACAGCGCGACGATGCCCTGCAGCGGGCGTACCCAGCGCGGGCTCTCGGTCGAGAGCGACGGCGCGCCCCAGCGCATCGACTTGGGCCAGGGGAACGCCCGGATCACCGCGGGGATCGCGGCGGCCAGCACCTCGGCGGTCGCGCGGCCGGGCTTGTCGACCACCGCGAACAGCACCCCGTCGCGCTCGACCAGCTGGTCGGCGGTCAGGCCGGTCTTGCGGAGAAAGCCTTCCAACGCCTGGGGCGGCGCGCCGACGCGCGGGCCCTTGGTCTCTTCGGAGACGGCGGCGGTCTGCTCGGGCAGGCCCTTGAGGATCAGCGCCAGCCGGCGCGGTGTCGCATAGCTGATCGTCTCGGCGGCCTTGAGGCCGGCCTTGTCCAACTCGGCTGCGAACAGGCGGGCGAGATCCTCCCGCGCCTTTTCCTGCATGCGCGCCGGGATTTCTTCGGAACGGAGTTCGAGGAGGAAGTCGGTCATGATTTCTTTTCACGCAAAGGCGCGAGGGCGCGAAGGAAGGAAGAAGGTTGGTTCACGCGGAGGCGCGGAGGCGCGGAGGGTGCGGTCCGCGCGGCGGCGTCAGCCGCCCGAATCATCGAGCGAGACGTGGCGGGCGCGATCGAGAGAGGGCCGCTGGCGCGGCGGGTGCTGACTCCGCGTCTCCGCGCCTCCGCGTGAACCCAAAACTTCTTCGCGCCTTCGCGCCTTCGCGTGAACGAAAGAAGCATCACGCCGACCATCCCGGATAGGCGGCTTCCCATTCGGGGCTCTTCTTCTCGATCCACGCCGAACAGGCGCCCTTCGCCAGATCGCGCACCCGGCCGATATAGGCCTGGCGCTCCGCCACCGAGATCACGCCGCGCGCGTTCAGCAGGTTGAAGATGTGGCTCGCCTCGATCGCCTGCTCATAGGCCGGGATCGGCAGCTTGGCCTCCAGCGAGCGCTCGCACTCGGCCGCGGCCTTGCGGAACAGGTCGAACAGCGCATCGGTATCGGCGATCTCGAAGTTCCACTTCGACATCTCGCGCTCATTCTCCAGGAACACGTCGCCGTACGTCACGCCCGCATCGTTGAAGGCGAGATCGTACACGCTGTCCTTGTTCTGGATGTACATGGCGAGGCGTTCGAGCCCGTAGGTCAGCTCGCCCGCCACCGGCTTGCAGTCGAACCCGCCCATCTGCTGGAAATAGGTGAACTGGGTGACTTCCATCCCGTCGCACCACACTTCCCAGCCCAGGCCCCAGGCGCCGAGCGTCGGCGATTCCCAATCGTCCTCGACGAAGCGGATGTCGTGCTTGGTGAAATCGATGCCGATCGCGGCCAGCGAGCCCAGATACAGCTCCTGCAGGTCGGGCGGGCTCGGCTTCAGGATCACCTGATACTGGTAATAATGCTGCAGCCGGTTGGGGTTCTCGCCATAGCGGCCGTCGGTCGGGCGGCGGCAGGGCTGGACGAAGGCGGCGTTCCACGACTCCGGCCCCAGCGCGCGCAGCGTGGTGGCGGGGTGGAAGGTGCCGGCGCCCATCCGCATGTCATAGGGCTGCAGGATCAGGCAGCCGCGCGTGCTCCAATAGTCGTGGAGCGTCAGGATCATGCGCTGGAAGCTGAGAGGTTCGGACAAGTTGGTCACCCTGTGAGGTTTGGGGAGCGCTTTGGCGCAGGGCGCGGAGGGGGTCAACCGGGGGCCATGGCGAACCCCGCGCAGCAGACAAAAGCGTCGCTCTCGACCCATACGCCGTCATCCCCGCGAAGGCGGGGATCCATTGGCGCTGAAGCGGCGGTTCTTGCCCCCAGCGTCCTGGCAAATGGATTCCCGCCTTCGCGGGAATGACGATGGAGTGTGAGACGCTAGCGCAGACCCGAACGTCGGATTGTTGAACTGATCGGCCTACTCCCCCACAAGGCCGCCATGTTCCGCGCACTCCTCCTCGCCGCCCTGTTCCTCCTCGGCAGCTGCGGCGCCGCGCCGCGCGAGGCCAAGCCTGCGCTGTGGGCGGTGCGCGACGGCGACACGACCGTCTATCTGTTCGGCACCGTCCACCTGCTCCGCCCCGACCTGCGCTGGTTCGACGGCCCGGTGCGCACCGCATTCGAGCGCTCCGACACGCTGGTCCTCGAACTGGTGATGCCGCCCGAAGCCGAGACGCAGGCGCTGCTCGACAAGCTCGGCCGCACCCCCGGCGATCCCACCGTCGCCGCCCTGCCCGCGCCCGAGCATGCCAAGCTCGAAGGCGCGCTCCGGCAAGCGGGTCTCTCTCCGCAATCGCTCGATCGCGACGAGCCGTGGCTGGCCGCGCTGACCTTGTCGCTGCTGCCGCTCCAGAAGCTCGGCTATGACGATGCGAGCGGCGTCGAGCAGGTGCTGCAGGCGGCGGCGAGCAAGGCGGGCAAGCAGGTAACGGAGCTGGAGACCGCCGAGGAACAGTTCGGCTATTTCGACCATCTCTCCGCCGCGGCGCAGACCCGCCTGCTCGGCGACACGCTGGACGGCCTGCCCGAGACCGGCGCGAATATCGACGCCGCCGTCGCTGCCTGGAGCAAGGGCGATGCCGATGCGCTCGCCCGGATGCTGAATGCCGATCTCGCCGCTAATCCCGAGCTGCGCGACACGCTGCTGCTCCGGCGCAACCAGCGCTGGGCGGCATGGATCCGCGGCCGCATGCAGCGCCCCGGCACCGTGTTTGTCGCCGTAGGCGCTGGCCATCTCGCCGGCAGCGACAGCGTGCTGGCGATGCTCGCCAAGGCCGGGCTGAAGGTCGAGCGGCTCCAGTAGGACGCCGCCCGCCCTGCCGCTCAGCCCTGCGGCGCGTCGATCACCACAATGCGGGTGAGCGAGGTCAGGAAATCGATCCCGTCCCAAATGGCGTTGAAGTTCAGCGCGTGGCCGAACGGCACGATCCGGTCGATCCCCCGCGGCTGGGCGTTCAGCAGGAAGGCCTGCCAGTCGCTCTTCGGCACGCCGAAGCTGGCGACCGTCTGCCAGTTGCGCCGCGCGCTGGCGCCAAGTTCCTCCAGCGCCGCGACATGGAATTCGCGGAAGAAGCCGCCGCCGGTGCCGTTGGGCTCGCCGAGCAGCGACATCGGGCAGCGGACGACGCTGATGAAGTTGGTCTCCAGCGGCACCACGCTGGCATGGACGCTCACCGCATTGTCCTGCTCAGCGAGCAGCTTGGCGACCGCGCCGGCATCTTCCCAGCCCAGATTCGCCTCGCGCGCGGCGGTTTCGACATGGTGCCAGAAATCGGTGCTGGCCTCCGCGATCTCCGCCGGCGTGCCGCGCCACACCAGCGCGCGGGGCGACGAACAGGCCATCTGGCCGAACCACAGCGAATCGTTGACGAAGTCCCGGGCCGGCGCGGTCTTGTCGTTGCTGCCCAGCCAGGCCTTGGCGTCGACCACGGCGAGCGAATATTTGTTCGGGAAGGTGAGTTCGGTGCCGCCGGGCGACAGCGGGCTCTTGCGGATCAGCTCCACCGTGCCGTCACCGCCCCAGACGACGCGGACGTCGCAGCGGTACGAAAAGGCGTCGGTGATCGACTGGTCATGCTCGTAGCGAACGATGCCGATGATTCCGCGCAGGCGCTCGCTCGACGCCTCCACCACCTGCTTGAGGATGTCGTTGAGCAGGTCCGACTGCTGCGCCGCGCGCGAGGACATGCGCACCAGGTTCACATTGCCGGCGAGCATCGACAGCAGCAGCGAATAGACGAAGATCGTGTCGACGTTCGACGGAGCGATGTGGAACGCCAGCCCGCGCGCCAGCCGCAGCGCGTCAGGGTACTGCGCGTCGAACCGGTCCTTCATCCGCTTGATGTTGGCGCCGCGCGCCCAGAAGCCGAGCGCGACCAGCTCCGGATGGCGGCGGGCCTGGGGGCTCGCCATCAGCGCCTTGCCCAGCCGTTCGATGAACTCGATCACCGCCGGATCGAAGGGCGCGAGCGGGCGCTGGGCCAGCAAAGCGTCGATGTTCGCGCCCTCGGGGACGACGAACCGCACCTTGTCGAGACTGTTCATAGCTTGGCACTCACTCGCATGGATCGATCGGGTCACTGGTTGCTGGCGAAGGTGTCGCTGCAGCCGCGCACTTCGGCCTTGGGCAGGCGGCCATGGACCGCGAAATACTTACCCTTGCGGCCGCAGGCGCAATCGTCCTCGCCGAGCAGCGTGCCCTGGTCCTCGGTCAGCAGCGAATGGCCGGGATAGCTGCGCGGCAGCACCGAGACGACCTGGATCACGCCGGTTTCGCCGATGTCGCACTCGCTCCAGTCGACCGGGCGGCGGATCACCACGTCGGCGAACACCGGCGCATGGAGATGCCCCGCCTCGCACTCGACGAAGATCGAGCCGGTCTGCTCGACCATGCCGTAGAAATTATGGACGCGGCCGAAGCCGGCCAGATCGCTGGCACGCTGCTTGAAATGCTCGTTGGAGACCTTCTCGGCCTCCAGCTTCTTCCAGCCGCCCGAATGGATCAGGATCGCGTTGTCGAAGGGCAGCTTGCGACCCGATTGCTCGAGCTGCTGGATGAAATAGCGCCACACCATGAAGGTGAAGCCGAACGCGAAGATCGGCTGGCCGGCATTGGCGGCGGCGAACGTCTCCAGCGCCTCCCAGTCCAGCTCCATCGTCTCGTCCTTGAGCGCGAAGACGTGCTGGCGGCCGAAGGTCATCATGCCCAGGATGCCGGCGCCGCGCGCGCTGAAGGTGCGGCGATCCTTCACCACGCTGGGGTGATCGATGATCAGCATCGGCAGCCGCTTCGGACCGATGAACGAGGTCATGATCTTGGTCAGCGCGCGGGTCTGCAGCCGGGCGGTGTCGGCATCGAGAAAGATGCGCGAGGGGCGCTGGCCGGTGGTGCCCGACGAGGTCATCGTCTTGAACACCTGGTCCTGCGGCACCGAGGAGAGGTCGTGCAGCTTGAACATGCTGACCGGGATCAGCGGCGCGTCGGCCCCGCCCGGCAGGTCGCCCGGGCCATAGGCGTCGAGAATCGAACGATAGCCTTCGCATTCCGCACCGTGAAACGCCGTCAGCTCGCGCAGCTCGGCCTGGAGCAGCGCATGCTTCTCCGCCTTGGGGAGGTCATAGACGGGAACCTCGAAAAAGGACTCAATCATCGCTTCAACTCCTTTTTCCGCACCGACAACGCTATCGGGCCCGGCATCGCACCGATATCTGGCGTCGGCCAGGGCTGTTCAAGTCACGCAGGCTTGGAGGCCTGCTCCCATGCCGCCTGCAGCGCGGCGGCCGTCACCTTGCCGGAGGCGGTGCGCTCGACCGGGCCGCCGTTGCGCACCTCGATGCCGCGCGGCGGCAGCGAGAAAGCATCGACGATGGCCTTGCGCACCTCGACCGGGTCGAGGCTGCCATGGATCAGCACCTGCAGCTTGTCGTCCGCGCCGAAGCAGAACACTTCGGCCTCGGGCGTGGCGATGCGGCGCTCGACCTCGTCGAGGTTCACGCGCAGGCCGAACACCTTGAGGATGCGCGAGCTGCGCCCGACGATCCGGAGGAGTCCGTCCTCACCCAGCTGCGCCAGGTCGCCGGTGGCGAGCACACCACCCAGCTCGTCACCCTTGGCGAGATCGGCGCGCTCCAGCGCATAGCCCATCATCACCGCGGGGCTGTGGATCCGCATCTCGCCGGTCTCGCCGGGTGCGGCCGAGGCGCCGTCCTCCTTGACCAGTTCGATCGTCACGCCGGGAATGGCGACGCCGATCGCGTCCGGATGGGCGGCGGCATGTTCGGGCGGCAGATAGGCGACGCGCGGGCCGGCCTCGGTCTGGCCGTACATCACGAAGAACTTGCGATCGGTCCGTGCCGCCCAGTCGCCGAAGAAGGAAACCACGCGCGGATCGAGCCGCCCGCCCGCCTGGGTGAGCGTCTTCAGGCTCGGCAGGCTCAGCTTCTCCTCGCCGAAGCGGCGGAGCGTCGTATAGTGGAACGGCACCCCGGCGATCGAGGTGGCTTCGTGCTGTCGCAGATCGTCCCAATAACCAGGCTCCATCACCGTCTTGCGGGTGACGCAGATGCACGCCCCCACCGCGAGGTGCGAGTGGATCACCGACAGGCCGTAGGAATAGCTCATCGGCAGGTGGAGCAGCGGCCGCTCGTCGGCGGTCAGCGCCAGATACTGGGCGATGCTCTCGGCATTGGCGGTGATGCCGGCAAGGCGCTGGCGCACCAGCTTGGGCGAGCCGGTGCTGCCCGAGGTGGTGAGCAACAGCGCCAGATCGGGGTGGAGCTCGGCCGCGGGCGCATCGGTCACGCGCACGCTGCCGGCGACCGGATCGACGATCGCGCTGGGTTGATAGGCGGCGTAGAGCTGCTCGGACAGCAGCTCCGAGAGATCGGCCTCCAGGAGCAGCGGCACATGGCCTGCGTGCAGCAGCGCCACATAGGCGGCGATCGATTCCGCCGAAACGCTGCACCGGAGCACGACCAGCGACCGCGCCTCGGGCAGGCCCGAGATCAACCGCTGGCCGAGTGCCAGCGTCTCGGCATAGCTGAGCACCCGCTCGCCGTCGGCGACGCAGGGATTGCCGGCAAATTCCTGGAAGACCCGATCGAACATCCGCTTAGACCATCATCCCGCCATCGACGCCGATCACCTGCCCGGTGATGTAGCGGGCGGAGTCGCTGGCGAGGAACAGGCTGAGGCCCGCCACGTCCTCGGGAGTGCCGAGACGGCCCATGCCGATCGACGCCACGGTCTCCTGCCGCTTCTCCTCCGACAGCCCTTCGATCAGCGCCGTGTCGATCGCGCCCGGCGCGATGGCGTTGACGCGGATCTGGCGGGCGGCGAATTCCTTGGCGAGGCTCCTGGTCACGCCGATCACGCCTGCCTTGCTGGCGGCATAGACCGCCTGGCCGGCAAAGCCCTGCGCGCCCATGATCGAGGTGAGGTTGATGATCGAGCCGCCGCCGTTGCGTGCCATCAGCCGTGCCGCATATTGCGAGGCAACCAGCACCGAGCGCAGGTTCACCTGATAGGTCTCGTCCATCATCTCGACCGAGGCCATCTCGATCATCGACGCCTTGAGGATGCCGGCATTGTTGACCAGCACGTCGAGGCGGCGATCGGCCTTCTGGATGGTCCCGAAGGCCTGCTTGATCGCCGCCGGATCGGCGACGTCGAAGTAGAGCGCGCGCGCTTCCCCCGCGCCGAGCGCGTTTAGGGTAGCAAGGGTCGCATCCAGCGACCCTTCGGTCCGCGCCGCGAGCCAGACGGTAGCGCCGGCCTCGACCAGCCCCTTGGCGATCGCCGCGCCGATGCCGCGCGACGCCCCGGTGACCAGGGCGACGCGGCCGGCGAGCAGGTCAGGCCTCGACATCATATTTCTTGAGGATTTCGCGGATCGTGCCGACGCTCGACATCGCGACGATGTCGTCGGTGTCCAGCATCACGTCGTACGCGGCTTCCAGCTCAGCGATCAGCGCCATGTGCGCCACCGAATCCCACTCGGGGATCGAGTTGTACTTCAGGTCGTCGGTGATCGCGGAGCGATCGAGCATCAGTGCGCGCGCGACGATTTCGTGCAGGTCTTCGGCCATGTGTAGATCCTTGATGGGGAAAGAAAGAACTTATGCCGCGTCGGCGGGCGTGGACGCCGCAGCCGGAGCGGCCGGTGCCGCATCGGCGCTCGCGCGCGAGAGGATGAGGCCCCACTGCCCGGTGACGAGGCCCTTTTCCATCACCCGCGCGGGGTTGCCGCCGGCGAGGCAGCCGTCGGGAATGTCGCGCATCACCACGCTGCCGGCGGCGACAATGCAGCCGTCGCCGATCTTCACGCCCGGGAAGATGATCGAATGCGCGCCGATCTGGCAGCGTTCGCCGATAATCGTCTTCAGGTGCATACGGCGGACATAGTCATGCGTCAGGATCGCCGCACCGAAGCTGACCGCGGTGTCCTTGCCGATCCAGACGCCGTCCGGATGCGCCTTGTCCAGCTTCGACGACAGCGAGATCGCGCAGCCCTCGGCGATGTGCATGCCCCAGAACTTGTTGAGATACAGTCGGTAGATCTCAACCGCATAGCGCCTGAGCTTCCGCCGGATGAGAGCCGCAGCCCCGAATTTCGCCATCTTAATCCCCCGAGCGCAATTTCAACCTGTCGATATTCGCTTCCGCCGATCGACTGGCTCAGATCACTACAAAACCGTTCGAGCCGCCCCCTCCGCCACAACGCACATGCACAAGGAGCACAGGAGACCGCGCCTCAATGCCCTTTTAGTCAGCGATCTTCCACTGCCGCAAGCGTCCATGTTCAGCAATTATTATCTAATTGCACCATCTACCCGCGGAATGTGACCGTTCGTCGTCGACTTAGGTTGCGCGGCCGGAGCACCGGCCAGCGGCGTTATATAACACTCGAAACCCGGTTCGGCTCCCAAAAAAATGTTGCGTCGCACCATGGGAGTGGCATGCGAAGCGCGCGTCTTGCGATTTCGGCCGGCTTCGCCTATAGGCGCGCGCTTGCCGTGGCAGGGTCATCCCTGGAGGCCTGCCGCTGCATGCACGTTGAAACATTTTAGCGCATTGGAAATCGACACATGAGCGACACGCTTACGCTGTCGGCCGAAACGCGCGACCGGGCTGGCAAGGGAGCCTCCCGGGCGCTGCGTCGTGAAGGCCGCGTCCCCGCCGTCATCTATGGCAACAAGCAGGATCCTGCCAGCATCCACGTCAACGAGCGTGAGCTGCAGAAGCTGCTGAACACCGGCCACTTCTTCAACTCGGTGATCATGGTCAACGGCGAGCGCACGCTGGCCAAGGACGTCGCCTTCGACGTCGTGACCGATCGTCCGCTGCATGTCGACTTCCTGCGCATCTCCGAGCACGCGACCGTCACCGTCGAAGTGCCGATCGTGTTCGTCGACGAAGAGCTGGCCCCCGGCCTGAAGCGCGGCGGCGTGCTCAACATCGTCCGCCACGAGCTGCAGCTGGTGGTCGACGCGGCAGAGATCCCCGACCAGATCGAGATCTCGGTCAAGGGCCTCGAAATCGGCGATTCGCTGCACATCTCAGCCGTGACCCTGCCCAAGGGCGCGACCTCCGCGATCACCGATCGCGACTTCACCATCGCCACCGTCGTCGCACCGTCGGCGCTGAAGTCGGCGGACGGCGAAGCGGAAGCCGAGTCGGCCGAGGGCTGATCGGCCTTCCCTTCACGGGTTCAAAAGATCGCCTCCGCACCCTAGGTGCGGGGGCGATTTTGTTTTTCGGGAGCCGCGGATCACCCTCACCCTTCCCACCGCCTCCGGCGGCGGGCCCCTTCCCTCTCCCATTGGGAGAGGGAGGGAGCGGCGAAGCCGCGGAAGGGTGAGGGCGACCGCAAACCGGCATAGGGAGAATGGTGATGCAGCTGTGGGTGGGTCTCGGCAATCCGGGGCCGCAATATGCGATGCACCGCCACAATGTCGGGTTCATGGCGATGGACGCGCTGGCCGAGGTGCACGGCTTTTCCGCGCCGAAGAAGCAGTTCCAGGGCTGGACCCAGGAAGGCCGCATCGGCAGCGAGAAGATCGTTCTGCTCAAGCCCGGCACCTTCATGAACGAGAGCGGCCGCGCGGTGCGGTCGGCGATGGACTTCTACAAGCTCGCGCCCGAGGACGTCACCGTCTTCCACGACGAACTCGACCTCTTGCCGATGAAGGTGAAGGTGAAGCGCGGCGGCGGCACCGCCGGGCATAACGGCCTGCGCTCGACCGACGCGCATCTTGGGCCCGACTTCCGCCGGGTGCGGCTCGGCATCGGCCATCCCGGCCACAAGGACCGGGTGACCGGCTATGTCCTTGGCAACTATGCCAAGGCCGAAATCGAGGCGTTGTCCGACATGCTCGGCGCGATCGCCGCCGAGGCACCGTGGCTGGCGGCGGGCGACGATGTGCGGTTCATGAACGAGGTGGCGCGCCGGATGCAGGACTGAGCACCGCCCCGGGTTTCTCCATCCATCCAACATGTTAGCGCTTGATACCGGCAGCAACCGTGGCATCCTCGCCGTCGAACTCGATGAAGGGATGCCCGATGCGCCTGGTTCTGCCTGCCCTGCTCGCCCTCCTCTCGCTCGCCGCGCCCGCCGCGGCACAGACTGCCGCTCCCCAGGCGCAACAGCCGGTCTATGAGCTGCGCATCTATTACCCTGCGCCGGGCAAGGCCGAGGCGCTCAACGCCCGCTTCCGCAACCACACGCTCAAGCTGTTCGCCAAGCACGGCATGCACAATGTCGCCTATTGGAACGAGCTGCCCCGCGCCGACGCGCCCGACGGTCGCGTGGTCTACATCCTCTCCTACCCCAGCCGCGAAGCGCGAGAGGCGGACTGGAAGGCGTTCGGCGCCGATCCCGAATGGCAGAAAGTGGTCGCCGAATCGGAGGCGAACGGCAAGATCGTCACCAAGGTCGAGAGCATCTTCATGACCATGACCGATTACTCGCCGCCGCTCGCGCCCTCCGGCAGCAGGTAAAAGAAAGGGGCCCGGTTTCCCGAGCCCCTCCCGTTCCGCTTGGCGGAAGCGCTTACTGCTTTACGCCGACCACTTCGCCGACGATGCGGGTGTCCGCACCGTTGATCGTGCCCGAGGCGCCGAAGACGATGCCGAGGTTCACGCCCTTCGAGCCGTAGAAGGCACCGGCGATCGTGCCGCTCGCCGCGCTGCCGCTGACGAGGCTGCCGCTGAACTGGTTCTGCCCGATCGGGATCGCGCCCTGCGCGTTGAGGGTCACATAGGCGGTTTCGGCGCCGCCGCTCGGCAGCGTCGTCAGGTTCATCGTCGTGGTGACGAGGCCGGTGGCGAAGTTGACCGACACCGTCGCGGTGCCGCCGACGCGGACGATCGTGGTCGCGTTGTTGGCGACGCTGACCGCGCGGCCGACGATGCGCGCATTGTAGCTCGCCGTGCCGGTGGTGAGCATGTCGTAGCTCAGCGTCGGATAGCCCCAGATCGAATAGGTCAGGCGCTTCTGGCCGGTGGTCGAATCGCCGCGCCACCAATTGGCGTAGCTCAGCACGGTGAGTTGCTTGAGCAGGCTATCGCTGGTCACGACGGTCGCCGCGCCGATGTTGTTGAGCACTTCGAGCTGGCTGAAATTGCCCGCCGCCGCGCCGGTGGCGGTGCTGACGCTGCGATAGACGAACTCGGTCACCGTCGGCGCCGCCGTGGTGGTGACGTTGGTGCCGACGAAGCGCGATTCCTCGGTCGCCTCGTCCATCACGAAGGTGCCGTTGGTGAGGTCGGTGGTCGCGGCCAGCTTGACGCGGCTGGTGAAGGTCTCGGTCGCGGTCACGCCCAGCGTCACGGCACCCGCGGCGGGATCACCGGTATAGTTGGTGGTCGCGTTGAGCGTGCTGAACTCGGCGGCCGCGGTCAGCGGGAAAGCGGTGTAGGTTGCAGTCGGCGTCGGCGTCGGCGTGGCCGAGCTGGTGGGCGTGGGCGTCGGCGTCGACGAGGAATTCCCGCCGCCGCTGCAGCTTGCCAGCGCGGCCGCAGCCGCGGCGCTGCCCAGAATGACATAACGGCGAATCATACGAAAACTCCTCGAGAACCTGGCGCACGACAGGGAATGACTTGGCCCCCTGTACCCCAGATGAACGCCCCTGCGTCAAGGCCGCGCGCGTTACACTGGAAAAACCCGCCGCCTGCGCGTATCGAGCCCGCCATATCGCCGGCGCGCCCGCCGGCCCCTTCACGACAGGATCGAACTACCATGGGTTTCCGTTGCGGCATCGTCGGCCTGCCCAATGTCGGCAAGTCCACGCTTTTCAATGCACTGACCGAGACGGCCGCGGCGCAGGCAGCCAATTATCCGTTCTGCACGATCGAGCCGAACGTCGGCAACGTCGCGGTGCCCGATCCGCGGCTGAACAAGCTGGCGGAGATCGCCGGCTCGCAGAAGATCATCGAGACGCAGCTCGGCTTCGTCGACATCGCCGGCCTGGTGCGCGGCGCCAGCAAGGGCGAAGGCCTGGGCAACCAGTTCCTCGGCAACATCCGCGAGGTGGACGCGGTCGTCCACGTCCTGCGCTGCTTCGAGAATGACGACATCCAGCATGTCGACAACAAGGTCGATCCGATCGCCGATGCCGAGACGGTCGAGACCGAGCTGATGCTCTCCGACCTCGAAAGCCTCGAGAAGCGCGTGCCCAACCTCGCCAAGAAGGCCGCGCAGGGCGACAAGGAAGCAAAGGCCGCCGCGAGCGTGCTCGGCCAGGCGCTCGACCTGCTGCGCGACGGCAAGCCCGCCCGCCTCACCCAACCCAAGGACGAGGACGAGGCCCGCTACCTGCGCCTCGCCCAGCTGCTCACCGCCAAGCCGGTGCTCTATGTGTGCAACGTCAACGAGGAAGACGCGGCGAACGGCAACGACCTCTCGGCCAAGGTCTTCGCCAAGGCGGCCGCCGAGGGTGCGCAGGCAGTCGTCGTCTCCGCGGCGATCGAGGCCGAGATCGCGACCATGCCGATGGACGAGCGCGGCGAGTTCCTCGGCGAGCTCGGGCTGGAGGAAACCGGCCTCGCCCGCGTGATCCGCGCCGGCTACACGCTGCTCGACCTGCTGACCTTCTTCACCGTCGGCCCCAAGGAAGCGCGCGCCTGGACCGTCCATCGCGGCGCCACCGCGCCCAACGCGGCGGGCGAGATCCACAGCGATTTCGAAAAGGGCTTCATCCGCGCCGAGACGATCGCCTATGACGATTTCGTCGCACTGGGCGGCGAAGCCAAGGCCCGCGAGGCCGGCAAGCTGCGCGCGGAAGGCAAGGCGTATATCGTGCAGGACGGCGACGTGATGCACTTCCTGCATAGCTGAGAATGCTTAGCCCCTCCCCTTCAGGGGAGGGGTTGGGGTGGGGCTGTGTCTCGCAGAGACCAGCCGACGTTCTGGAATCCCTCCACCCAACCCCTCCTCCGAGGAGGAGGGATAACCTAGTGTTCCTACCCGCACGCCTTCGCGATCAGCGCGGCGAGATGCTCGCGCAGGAACGGCTTGGCCAGCACCGGCCGCTCGCGATAGGCGCCCTCCAGCCCCAACGCGCCATAGCCGGTGGCGAAGGCATAGGGGATCGCCCGCTCGGCGAGGATGTCCGCTACCGGGAAGGATCGGTGGCCGTCGAGATTCACGTCGAGAATCGCCAGATCGGCCTCCACCCGCCGCGCCGCCTCCAATGCCTCGGGGAGCCGCATCGCGATCTCCACCACCTCGTGGCCGAGATCGGTCAGCATGTCCTCGATCAGGAAGGCGATCGTCATTTCATCTTCGACGATCAGGACACGCACGGCCTTATCCTACTCCACGGTTACGGCGGCGAGCGGCGCCTCGACGGTGCAGCGCAGCCCCTCGGGCTCGAAGTAAAGCGTAACCGTGCCGCCAAGTTCCCCCGCCAGGCCACGTTCGATCAGCCTGGATCCGAAACCGCGGCGTGCCGGGGCGGCCACCGCCGGCCCGCCGCGCTCACGCCATTCCAGGCGAAGCTGACCGTTCGCGACCGACCAAGCGATCGCCACCCGACCCGTATCATTGGACCAGGCGCCGTATTTCACCGCGTTGGTGGAGAGCTCGTGCATCGCCAGCGCCAGCGCCAGCGCGGTCTTGGGCGAGATGCGCACGTCCGCCCCCTGCAGCGTGCAGCGCGCCGGATCATGCTGGTGCGGGCGCACCGCCTGGTCGATCGCCTCGCGCAGCGACGCCCCCGCCCAGCGCTCGCCGGTGAGCAGGTCGTTGGCCTGGGCCAGCGCCACCAGCCGGGCGGCGAACTGCTCCTGTGCCACCGCCAGGTCCGGCGCGGCGCGGAAGGTGCGCATCGCGATCGCCTGGACCATCGCCAGCGTGTTCTTCACCCGGTGGTTGAGTTCGTTGATCACCAGCCGCAGATGCTCGTTGGTGCGCCGCTGCTCGGTAATGTCGGACGCCGCGCCGAACCACTCCACCAGCTCCCCCGCCTCGTCGGTGAGCGGCACCGCGCGCGACGCTACCCAGCCGATGCTGCCATCGGCCTGGCGCACGCGATGTTCGAGTTCGAGCGGCTGCCGGGTCGCCACCGCTTCGACGATCGCGTCCTGCACGCGGTCGCGATCTTCCGCGGGAACATAGGTGTCCATCCACTGGGGCAGCGTCTGGTTCGCATGCGCGAGGAACGTGCCGCCATCGAGGTGCAGCAGTTCCGACCAGTCGGGGTTCATCCGATAGATCGCATCCGAGGTCGCCTCGACGAACGCACGCAGCCGCCGCTCGCTCTCGCGCAATTGACGCTGGGCAAGCACCTTCTGCGTGGTCTCGACGACGATCGCGATCACCCCGGCCGGCCGGCCCGATTCATCGAGCACCGGCGAGTAATCGAGGTCCATCCACACCGGCTCGAGCTTGCCGCGCCGCTGCAGCGCCAGCTCCTGGTCACGATAGGCGAGCGTCTGCCCGCTCAGGCCCACGCGCATGACATTGTCGTTGAAGTCGGCGATCTCGGACCAACCCTCGCGCACCTTCGACCCCAGCAGCGCGGGATGCCGGCTGCCGGCGAATTCGGAATAGGCGTCGTTGTAGATCATCACGCCGTCCTTGCCCCACAGCAGCACGATCGGCACCGGCGAGAGCAGCAGCATCTGGGTGACCGACTTCAGGCTCTGCGGCCACTGCGCCAGCGGCCCGATCGAGGTGCCCGCCCAGTCGAAATCCCGGATTAGCTGCCCGAGCTGCCCCCCACCGATCGGGTAGCCTGCTTCGCCCATTACACTCCTCCACGCAGCGCATCACGCCTGCCCCCGCGGCTGGCACAATGTTTCTCCTCCGCAATCGTTGATTCGGCGGTGCGCGACGATAACCTATGTGAATTTTCGACCGTGCTTCCGTGCTGCGGATCGAGGCACCCGGCGCGTGCACAACAAATCTGCGCTCTGCCCGGCAACGCGCTAGAAATGTTTCTACAATGGGTCCGGTACGGGGGCAAAAGTCACTCGGGGGGATTTCATGACGATTACCGCGCGGGTTCGCAGCGGCGCGATTGCGCTGATCTTGCTTCTGGCCATCGCCTTCGCCGTCTCGGCGTGGCGGATCCACGCCATTCGCATGGGCGGACCGATGCATCGCGCATCGATGGAGATCGCCGATCTCAACGCCGATATCCTGCCCCCGCCCGAATATATCATCGAGCCCTATCTCGAAGCGACGCTGCTGCTCGATCACCCCGAGCGCGTCGACGCCACTCGCGCCCGCCTCGCCGAGTTGCGCAAGGCCTATGACGAACGCCACGCGGTGTGGGAACAGTCCGCCCTGCCCGAGCACCTCAAGCGCGCGATCCTTGCCGACACGCACACCCCGGCGATGCGCTTCTGGCAGGAGGCGCAGGGCGCCTTCCTCGATGCGATCGCCGCGAAGGATCTGGTCACCGCCCGCGCCCGCTACGTCCTGCTGACCGAGGCCTATGACGCGCACCGCAAGGCGATCGACGCGCTGGTCAGCGCCACCGCCAAGGAACAGGCGGCGTTCGGCGATCGCTCGTCCCAGTCGCTCGGCGTCTCGATCGGCGTGCTGACCTTGCTCGCGCTGGCGCTGTTCGGCACGATCGGCTGGTTCGCCTGGTGGCTCACCCGCCGCGTCGCGCAGCCGCTGGCGCAGGTAGCCCAAGCGACCACCACGCTGTCGCGCGGGCAGGACACCGCCATCCCCTATCGCGACCGCACCGACGAGCTCGGCGACATCGCGCAGGCCGTCGCCCGCTTCCACGCCGCCGCGCGCAGCCGCGCCGAGATGGACGCCGCCCACCTCGCCGAGCAGGAAAATGTGGGCGAGATGCTCGGCGCCGCGCTCGCCGCGCTGGAGAAGGGCGATCTGCGCCACCGCATCAACAGTCCCTTCCCCGGCGTCTACGAGCCCGTCCGCGTGAGCTTCAACCGCGCCGCCGGCGCGCTCTCGGCGATGCTGCGCACCGCGATCCACAGCGCGCGCAACATCGGCACCGGCTCCAGCGAGATCGCCACCGCCTCGGAGGATCTCGCCCGCCGCACCGAGATGACGGCGAATACGCTGCAGGAAACCAGCGCCGCGATCCAGCTGATCGAGAACCGGCTGAAGAGCAGCAGCCAGTCGGCCGAGACGACGATGGAGCGCGCCGAACAGGCGGGCGCGATGGTGCATTCGGGCCGCACCACCGCGCAGAACGCCGCGACCGCGATGAACAGCGTGTCCGAACGCGCCAATGCGATCGACACCGTGGTCGAAGGCCTCGACAAGATCGCGTTCCAGACCCGCGTGCTGGCGATGAACGCCGCGGTGGAAGCCGGTCGAGCGGGTGAGGCGGGCCGCGGTTTCGCGGTGGTCGCCGATCTCGTCTCCGCGCTCGCGCTGCGCGCCGAGGAAGAGGCCAAGCGCGGCCGCGAACTGATCAACGAGACGCAGATCGACGTCGCCACCGCTGCCAGCGAAGTCCGCGCGGTGGACACGGCGCTGGGCGAGATCGTCGAGAATTTCGACAGCGTCCAGGAACTGCTCCAGGCGCTGCGCGAGGACAATCGCTCGCAGGCCAGTGCGATCTCCGACATCACCAGGTCGGTGGTGGAAATGGAAACCGCGACCCAGCAGAACGCCGCGATGGTGGAGGAAACCTCCGCCGCCGCCCGCTCGCTCGATCGCGAGGCGGCGACGCTGCTCGGCAATGCCGAGGCGTTCCGGGTGGACGAGGAGGTGGTCCGGTACGGCCATGCCGTCGCCGAGCCGGCGTTCGAGATGGCGTACTGACGTTAAGATCCTTCCCTGCAAGGGGAGGTGGCAGGCCGTAGGCCTGACGGAGGGGTGTCCCCGCTGGTCAAGCATCCGCAGTCACCAGCGGGGACACCCCTCCACCACCGCCTTTGGCGGCGGTCCCCCTCCCCCTCCGGGGGAGGATCTTCCGTCCCCCCTACCCCTCGAAAGCCGTCAGGATCGGGCACGGCCCCGCTTTGCCAGACCCGCATTCGCGCGCCAGCCGGGCGAGCCCCTCGCGCGCCTGCACCAGCTCGGCGATCTTCACGTCGAGCGCCGCGATCCGCGCCCGCGCCAGTTCGCGTGCCCGCGCCCGATCGTCGGTCGCGTCGAGCTCGAGCAGTTCGCCGATCTCCTCCAGCGTGAACCCTGCCGCCTGCGCCGAGCGGATGAAGCGCAGCCGCTGCACTTCCTCCTCGCCATAGCGGCGCACGCCCGCATCGGGCCCGCCGCCCCGCACCGGCGTCGGCAGCAGCCCGCGACGCTGATAATAGCGCACCGTTTCCACGCCCACCCCGCCGGCATCGGCAAGTTTTCCGATCGTAAGCTGCGACATCGCTTGACTCCGTACCATGGTACGGACCCTATAGGGCGCGCGGAGTGAAGGAAACCCCATGTCATCCGCCTTGGAAAAACACGCAATTCTCTACCGCATGGTGATGGGCACGCATGTCTGCCCCTGGGGCCTGCGCGCCCTCCACCTGCTCAAACGCCGCGGCTACACCGTCGACGATCGCCACCTCACCACCCGCGAGGAGACCGACGCGTTCAAGGTCCGCCACGGCGTGACCACGACGCCGCAGGTGTTCATCGGCGAGCGGCGGATCGGCGGGCATGACGACCTGCGCCGCTTCCTCGGCCTGAAGGTCCGCGACCCCAAGGCGAAGACCTATATGCCGGTGATCGCGCTGTTCGCCATCGCCGCGCTGATGGCGCTCGCCGCCAGCCAGGCCGCCTATGCGACGCCGTTCACGATGCGCGCGGGCGAATGGTTTGTCAGCTTTGCGATGTGCCTGCTCGCCATGCTCAAGCTGCGCGACGTCTCCGGCTTCGCGACGATGTTCCTCGGCTACGACCTGCTCGCCCGCCGCTGGGTGCCCTACGCCACGCTCTACCCGTTCGCCGAGGCCGCGGCCGGGCTGCTGATGGCCGCGAACGTGCTGACCTGGTTCTCCGCGCCGCTCGCCCTGTGCATTGGCGGGATCGGCGCCGTCTCCGTGTTCAAGGCGGTCTATGTCGATCGCCGCGACCTCAAATGCGCCTGTGTCGGCGGCGACAGCAATGTGCCGCTCGGCTTCGTGTCGCTCACCGAAAACCTGATGATGATCGCGATGGGCCTGTGGATGCTCGCGCGTGCTGTGCTGGGAGTCTGACCCTTGCGTACCCTGTTCTCCGCCGTCGCCCTGCTCGCCCCGCTTCCTGCGCTCGCGCAGGAGGATCACAGCATGCACGACATGGGATCCATGCCCGCCGAACCCGCGCCGCAGGACCATGCCGCAATGGGCCACACGATGCCCGGCATGGACATGGATCAGCCGATGTCGTCCATGCGCATGGGGGGATCCGACCATGCCGCCGGCGGCTCGGGCACCGCGCTGCTGCCCCAGGCCGACGGGCCGATGCGCGGCGTGATGCTCAGCCATGGCGACTGGATGGTGATGGCGCATGGCTATCTCTGGGGCGTCTATACCGATCAGGGCGGGCCGCGCGGCACCGACAAGGCCTTCGTCGAATCGATGGCGATGCTCAGCGCCAGCCGGGACTGGGGGGCTACCAGTCTCCAGCTCCGCGCGATGGGCAGCCTGGAGCCCGCCATGGGCCAGCGCGGCTATCCCAATCTCTTTGCCAGCGGCGAGACCGCGAACGGCCAGCCGCTGGTCGACCGCCAGCACCCGCACGACCTTTTCATGGAGCTCTCGGCGCGCGTCGACGCCCAGGTCGCGCCGGATACCAAGCTCTTCGTCTATGGCGGCCCCGTCGCCGAGCCGGCGCTCGGGCCCAGCGCCTTCATGCACCGCCGCTCGGCGCGCTATTTCGCGCTGTCGCCGATCGCGCACCATTGGTTCGACAGCAGCCACATCACCTATGGCGTCGTCACCGGCGGCGTGCAGGCGGGCCGCCTGCAGCTCGAAGGCTCGTGGTTCAACGGCCGCGAGCCCGACGAGCATCGCTGGGACGTGGATCCGATCAAGCTCGACAGCTGGAGCGTCCGCGCCAGCTGGTCGCCGACCGACAACTGGCTGGCGCAGGTCTCGACCGGGCATCTCAAGAGCCCCGAAGTCACCCATCAGGGCGAGGACGAGCAGCGCACCACCGCCAGCCTCCACTATAGCAGCGGCAAGGTGTCGGCGATGGTCGCCTATGCTGCCAAGCACCGCCTGCCCGGGCCGGTGCTCAGCGCCTTCACCGCCGAGGCGAACTGGGATCTGGCCGGCCGCCACAGCCTGTTCGGGCGGGTGGAGAATGTCGCCAATGACGAGCTCTTCCCGGACCATGACGATCCGCTGCACGACCGCAAATTCCGGGTGACGCGGTTCGAGGGGGGCTATGCCTATCGCATCCCGCTCGCGCACCAGACCGAGCTGGCACTGGGCGGGTCGGTGGCGGCCTATGCCAAGCCGTCGGTGCTCAACGCGGCATACGGCAAGGCGCCGGTGAGCTACACGCTGTTCGCGCGGTTCGCGCTGGGGCGGTAAGCGCGGAGGCCCCCTCCACCACGCCGCTGGCGCGGCGCGGTCCCCCTCCCCCGCTTCGCGGTGGAGGAGACGCTAGTGCGACGGCGGCAGAGAGCGTTTCCTCTCCCGCGCAGCGGGGGGAGGGGGACCGCCGCCGAAGGCGGTGGTGGAGGGGGAAACGCCCGGTCTTCCCCCCGCAACAAATCCGGCGCATGGCGCACCCCATGCGCTGGACCACCAGAATCGCCGCGGCTGCCCTCATCGGGGTCCTCCAGGCCTGTGCCACCCCGCCGGTCCAGGCCCCGCCCCCGCCCCCTGCAGCGGTCGAAGCGCGCCCGCCCGTCACGATCCTGATCTCGATCGACGCCTTCCGCGCCGATTATCTCCAGCGCGGCGTCACTCCCAACCTCGTCCGCCTCGCCGCGCAGGGCATCACCGGCCCGATGCGCCCGAGCTTCCCGAGCAAGACTTTCCCCAACCATTGGACATTGGTCACCGGGCTGGTGCCCGACCATCACGGCATCGTCGGCAACCGGATGGAGGACCCCGCCCACCCGAACGAGACCTTCACCACCGCCAGCGATGCCCCTTATTGGTGGAACGCCGCCGCGCCGATCTGGGTCGAGGCGGAGAAGGCCGGCATCCGCACCGGCACGGTGTTCTGGCCGGGCGCCAACGTGGCCTGGGGCAGCACGATCACCAAGCCCGACCACGGCGACTATGCCGGCGGCACCCGCCCGCGCGACTGGCTCCAGTACAACCAGGCGGTGAACGACACCCAGCGTGTCGACACCGTGCTCGATTGGCTGCGCCGTCCGGCCGCCAACCGCCCGCGCTTCGTCACGCTCTATTTCGACCGGGTCGACGTGGTCGGCCACGAACATGGGCCGGATTCGCCCGAGGTCACCCGGGCCGCCGCCGCAGTCGACGCGCAGATCCGCGCGCTGGTCGAGGGTCTCGCCGCGCTCCACCAGCCCGCCAACCTCGTCGTCGTCTCCGATCACGGCATGTCGGAGACCAGCGACACCCGCGTCATTCCCCTCGGCCTGCCCAAGGACAGCTACCACCTGATCGAAGCCGGCCCCTTCGCGGCGCTCAACCCGCTGCCCGGCAAGGAAGCGCTGGTCGAGCAGGCACTGCTCCGACCCCATCCGCACATGGAATGCTGGCGCAAGGCCGAGATCCCCGCCCGCTTCCGCTACGGCAACAACCCGCGCATCGCCGCGCTGTTCTGCCTCGCCGAGCCGCGCTGGATGATCGTCGAGAAGCTTCCCGATGCGCCCTTCACGCGCGGCGAGCACGGATATGACAATCGCTCGGCGGACATGGCCGCGCTGTTTGTCGCCGCCGGCCCCGCCTTCCGCCACGGCACGGTCCCGGCCTTCGACAATGTCGACGTCGCGCCGCTGCTCCGCGACCTGCTCGCGCTGCCGCCCAAGGCCGGGCTCGACGGAGACGACACGCCCTTCCGCGCCTTCCTCCAGCCCCGCTGAATCCGCTTGCCAGCAACGGGTTTCTCAATGAAACTGGTCGCCATGCGCTTCTTCGACGACATCCAGCCAGGCGACCGCGCCAGCTTCGGCCGCTACGACGTCACCCGCGAGGAAGTGCTGGAGTTCGCCCGCAAATATGATCCCCAGCCCTTCCACCTCTCCGACGAGGCGGCGGCGAAGACCCATTTCGGTCGGCTGGCGGCGAGCGGCTGGCACACCAACGCGATGACGATGGCGATGCTGGTCGCGCATTATGCGGAAGACCCGATCGCCAGCCTGGGCGCAGCGGGTATCGACGAACTCCGCTGGCTGAAGCCGGTCTATCCCGGCGACGTGCTCCGCTGCGAGACCGAAGTGCTGGAGGCCCGCGCCTCGCAGAGCCGCCCCGACATGGGCATCGTCCGCAGCCGCCTGACGACCTACAACCAGCAGGACGAGCCGGTCCTCACCTTCATCGCCAACGCCCTGATCGCGCGCCGCACGGCGGGGTGATTGCGGGACCATGTCGCCGTCAGACGGCGGCTCTGGGTGCGAGTGAACGGCGGATCGTGGAGGGAAGCGGACATTGCCCGCTCACCTGCTAGTCCTCGTCCTCGATTAAGCCGAGCGCCTCAAGGCTTCGAAAATTAAACAAACCCAAGGCGTCGAACTCATCACCGTCGCTGGTTTGCACACCGAGATCTCGTAGGACGCTGTTGATCGGGCTGCTTGCGCTTACCGGCGCGCAATCAACAGGTGTCGACCGTTCGTAGACGGTCTGACCGTCTCTTAAAAGTGCGGCACCTTGTGAACCCGTACCTCCGAAATAGTTGGTCTCGATGTAAGCGAGGCTCGCATCACCGATGAGGGATAATATGCCATTCTTCAGTCCGTCAGATAGATGAACAAAGCCGTCTACGTGCCGTCCCGGCTCAAGTTTGGTGAGTGCATCTATCTGATCGTGACCCAGCGGAGCGATTGCAAACCCTTGCGGCAAGGCCGTCGCGTTGGGACATCCCGCTCCACGCACAATGGCCTGCACTGCTTCGGGAAACCCGATCACGGCTCTGATATCGTGTCCCATTCACCACTCTCCCCCCGGCCGCTGAAGAGCATGCGTCAGACCTCGAATGTCCGCAACTAGGCGTGAGCGGACGCGCCGCTTCACGGGCGTCCGGGTCCGGTATCCGTCGCGCCCTCCGAGGCAGCGGGCGCTATGCGGGGGAGGAAGCCTCGCGATGGTCGACCGCATTCCGCGCCGTCCGCCAGATCCCCCTAGCCATCGCCGCGCCAGCAGCTACGCTCCCCCAATCCTCGCGAGGAGAGTCGCCATGCGCCGCATCCTGTTGCTGTGTGCCGCCACCTGCCTGAGTGCCCCCGCCGCCGCCCAGACCGAAGCCTCGCTTGCGGGCAGCTGGATTGTCGACCTCTCGGCCAAGCCGAGCGAACCCTATCTCAAGACCATGGTGCTGCAGCTCGCGCCCGACGGTTCGGTCAGCGGCAGCTTCTACGACAGCACGATCGAAGGCGGCCGCTGGAAGACCGCGCGGGGCCGCACCTGCGTGAGCTTCCGCACGTCGGACGGCAAGGGCCCCTATCACACCGCCGCCTGCCTACGCGGCGACGGGGTGGAAGGCCAGACCTGGGCCGAGCACCGCGCCTTCCTGTTCAACTGGAACGCCACCCGCGCCCGCTGAGGCATACGTCGAGTCCGTCCGCAGACGTGGGATCTTTTCGCAGCTATGCTCGGCGCCACGCGGTGCCGGGCGGCTCGCCAGGTACCCCGTCCGGGAGAAGGATCATGTCCGTTGCCGCGCCATCCGCGACCGCCGAAATCGATGCCAAGATCGCCGCGCTCGCCGATTGGCGCGGCGCGCTGCTGGCGCGCGTCCGTCGGCTGATCCACGAGGCTGTGCCCGACGTCGTCGAGGAGGTGAAATGGCGCAAGCCAGGCAACCCGAGCGGCGTGCCCGTCTGGTCGCATGGCGGCATCCTGTGCACCGGCGAGCTCTACAAGGACAAGGTGAAGCTCACCTTCGCACGCGGCGCAGCGCTGCCGGATCCGGCCGGGTTGTTCAACGCCAGCCTCGACGCCGGCACCCGCCGCGCCATCGATCTGCGGCAGGACGCCGTGCTCGACGAGACGGCGTTCCGCGCGCTGATCCGTGCCGCAGCGGACCAGAATCGCGGCCTGTGCGCCTGAGCCTGCCGGGCCCCTTGCAGGCACTTCTCGCCGTCGACCGCACCGATCCGGTGCGCCCAAGTGCGATGGCGATCGGCGCGCTCGGCATGGCGGTGCCGGTGGCCTTCGGGCTGCTGCTCGGGCAACCGCATGCCGGCTTCCTGATCGGGCTCGGCGCGGTGTTGCTCGCCGGAGGGCCCGCCGAGGCGAGCAGCACGGGCGGCGGCCGGACGACACGGCTTCTCGCCACGGCACTGCCGGCGCTCGCCGCCGTGGCAACCGCGACGCTGCTTGCCCGGCTACCCGCGCCCGACCCTGCGATGATCCTGACCGTCGCCATCGCGGCGCTGTCGGTGAACTATAGCCGGCCGCTTGCAGGGGCTGCCATCCGCTTCAACATCTATTGCGTACTGGGAATGACGCTGATCGAAGGCAGTGCGGGGCACGGCGCAGGCGGCGCGCTGGTCTTCGGACTGGGCGCCTTGTGGAACATCCTGCTGCGCCTGCTGCTCGATCTGCGAGGCTCGACAGAATCGGCATCCGCGGACGCCCGCCGCCAGCCTAGCCCTGCTCAGAGACGCGCGTATCTGCGGAAGCAGTTGCGCAGCCTTGCCGGCTGGCAATTCCCGCTGCGGCTGGCGATCGGCCTGGGCATCGCCAGCCTGCTGCGCCACGCCTTTCCGGCGCATCATTTTGCCTGGATCGTGCTGACCGTCGCGCTGCTGACCGAGCACGCCATCGCACATCTGCCGGTAACGACGGTCCAGCGGCTACTCGTCACGATCGGCGGCGTCGCGCTTGCCTGGCTGTTGTTCACGGTCGCCCACGGCCCGATCGCCCTGGGAATCGTCGCGGCGGTATTGGCCATGCTGGTGCCGGTGGCGCGGGCGCGCAGCTCTCTGCTCTACGCGACCCTCTCGGCACCGCTGATCCTGCTGGTGATCGACATCGGGCAGCCGGTGGCGCCCGGACTGCTGGTCGACCGCCTGGTAGCGACGCTAATCGGCGGGGCGATCGTGGTCGCGCTCAACCTTGCGTTCGATCGTCTCCGCGTCCTCACGCCGCCTGCGTTGCCCAGCGCAGGCCGCTGAGCGCAGCCTCAGGCCGCCTGCAGCATCGCCGCGCCCCGCTTGGCCGCGCCGCGCTCGAGCTTGAAGGCGCCGGTCTGGCCGCTCAGCACTTCGACTTCGCGGAGCAGGTGGGTGGTCGCCGCAGAGGTTTCCTCGACCATCGCCGCATTCTGCTGGATACCCGATTCGATCGAGCTCAGCGCGCTCGACACCGCCTTGGTGGCATCGGCCTGCTCACGGCTGGCGCGCGCTATTTCGTCGGCACGGCGGGCGCTGTCCTCGGTCGAAGTCTCGATCGTCTGGAATGCCTCGTCGATCAGGCCCACCGCGGCAACGGCAGTGCCGATCTCGTCGCGGGCGCGGGTGAGCTGTTCCTTGGCGCTCGCCGATTCGGTCTCCGCCCGCAGCGCCAGCGCGCTCACCAGATCGGCGACCACCGCGAAGCCGCGCCCCGCCTCGCCCGCGCGGCCTGCCTCGACGGCGGCGTTCATCGCGAGAACCCGGGTCTGGAAGGCGATCTTCTCAAGGCCCTCGATCACGCCGTCGATCGCCGCCGAGCTTTCGGTCACCGCGTCCATCGCCACGGTGGCGGCGGTGGTGCGGTTGCGGCCTTCGATCACCGCCGAACGCGCCGAGTGACTGGCGGCGAGCGACTGGTCGGCCGCCACCGCGGTTTCGCGCACGCTGCCGGTGATCTGCTTCACCGCAACCGCGGTGTTGCTCAGTTCGGCCGAGGCCTGCTCGGTGCGGCGGGCGAGATTGCCCGAGGCCTGGGTGATCTCGCGGCTGCCGGTCTCGATCGACTGGGTGCTGTCCATCAGCGCATCGATCAGGTCGCGCAGCCGGTCGATGGCGCCGTTATAGCCGTCCTTGAGGCCGCTGAACTCCTCGGGATATTGCTCGCTGATCTTGGCGCTGAGATCGCCGTCCGCCAGCCGCTGGAAATAGACGCCCATGCCGCGCACGACGGCGGCGTGTTCATGCGCAACGGCGTTGAGCTCGATCTGCTCCTCGGCCGCCTGCTTGAAGCTGGCCATCGCCCGGGTGAGCCGGCCGACGCAATCGGTGAACTCCGTATAGCGAATGGGGCTCTTCAGGTCTCCCGCTGCCAGCGCCTCCATGCGGACCACGGTGGTCACATAGGGCACCGCGATCGCCTCCCGCAGCCACCAGGCGCAGACCAGGGCAAGCAGGGTAAGCCCTGCGTCGATCTCGAGCGAAAGCGCCCAGGGCAACACTGCATCCACGGCGGTAACCGCGACCATGAAACCGACGAACAGACCGAATGCAATCAACAGCTTCAGTCGAATCGGCGCATTCGCCTTGAACCACTCCATACCCCAGCCCCGTCCTTGATCTTCGTCAAAGACATCATAGACGCGGAAAATGTTTTTGTTGCGGATTCCAGGTAAAGGGAAGTTACTTAGGCAGGTACCGCGTGCCGTTGCAGGGTCGACATGATTTGTGATTGCTCGGCACCTTGCCGTGACGCCCGGCCGCAGTCAGCAACGGTCAAGACATAGCCAATAAATATTGGTTTTGCTGATGAAAGCATGATGCCTTCAAAAGGCGTCCCGTCCCGGTACCGGGAGAGGCGGCGCTCAGCGCCGCCGCCCTCCGCCCGGCCGCCCGCGGAAATCGCGCCAATTGTTGCGCCAGCGCTGTTCGCCGCGCCAAGACCCGCGGCGCTGCTCCCAATAGGCGCGCTGGCCGTCGTTCCAGGCGTGGCGATGCCGATAGCGGTCGTACACATAGGCGCCGGTGCCGGGATAATAATAGTCATCGTACCAGCCCCAGTACGGGCTGCCATAGCCTGCGCCATAGCCGACCGCGACGCGCGAGCCGCCATAGCCATAGCCGTCGTCCATGCAGCCGCCCAGCGCCGCGGCCCCGCCGAGCAGTGCCGCGCCGAGGATTGCCTTCACACCGATATGCATTGATCACGCTCCTGTACCGGAGGCGCGCAGCGGGGCGATGCCCTTGGCCGCGCCCCTCGGCCGGAGAAGCGCGCAGGGCCGGCCAGGAGTTCCCTCAGTGCCCTTCGAACGCGACCAGCGACGACACGGTGATCCCGTCGCTGCGCAGCGCATCGGCGCCGCCGAGATCGGGCAAGTCGACGACGAACGAGGCCTGGACGACCTCCGCGCCGGCCTTGCGCAGCAGCCGCACCGCCGCACGCGCCGTGCCGCCGGTGGCGATCAGGTCGTCGACCAGCAGTACGCGGGCGCCGGGCACCAGCGCATCGGCATGGATGGCGATCCGGTCGGTGCCATATTCGAGGGCATAGTCCTCGGCGATCGTCGCGCCGGGCAGCTTGCCGTCCTTGCGGATCAGCAGCACGCCGGTGCCCAGCCGCACCGCCAGTGCGGCGCCGAACACGAAGCCGCGCGCCTCGACGCCGGCGACGAGGTCGATCTTGCCGTCCACCTGCGCCGCCATCTTCTCGATGGTCAGCCGCAGCCCCTCGGGATCGAGCAGCAATGTGGTGATGTCGCGAAACAGGATCCCCGGCTTCGGAAAGTCGGGGATCGTGCGAATGCGACTGCGGATGTCTTCGTTCTGCTGGGTGTCCATCAATGCTTCATGCCGCGCCAAACCGTGAGGTACGCGCCATAGGCGAGCCCGGTGGCAAACAGCAAGAAGATCACGACCGCCACACCCGCCTGGTGGCGCGTCTGCAGCGTCGGCTCGGCGGTCCAGACGAGGAAGGCGGAGACGTCCTTCGCCATCTGGTCGACCGTGGCGCGGGTGCCGTCGTCGAACTGGACCTGGCCTTCGCTGGTCAGCGGCGGCGGCATCGCGATGTTGAGGTTGGCGAAATAGGGGTTGAAGTGCATGCCCTCGGGCGTCTTCATCGCCTCGGGGAACTTGGCCGCCAGCGCGGGATCGGGCTTCTCGCCATAGCCGGTCAGCAGCGAGTGGACATAGGCCGCGCCGTCATGCCGCGCCTTGGTGATCAGGCTGAGGTCCGGCGGGTTGCCGGTGCCGGCATAATAGACCTTGGGGATATGGTCCGACGGGATGTTGTCCCGCTCGCCCCAGGTGCCGGCCTTCTCGTCGAACACCGGCTGCTTGTTCGCCCATTCCTTGGCGATCTTCTTCACCTGGGCGTCGCTGTACCCCAGATCCTTGAGATTGCGGAAGGCGATCATGTGCAGCGAGTGGCACGCGGCGCAGACTTCCTTGTATACCTTGAAGCCGCGCTGGAGCTGGGCGGTGTCGAACTTGCCGAGCGGCCCGTTCGAGGCGATGTCCAGATCCTTGGGATGCTTGTGCAGCGCCTGCTCGGCGGTCTGCTTCGGCGGCTCCTTGATCAGGCCGGTGATGCTGCCCAGCAGGGCGAGCAGCAGCACGAAGACGAAGCCGGCACCGATCAGGAACTTGATCGAGCGGAAGAAGATCGACGTCATGTTTCCCGGCCCCCTTATGCCGTCGCCGCGGTGGCGGTGATGCGCGATCCGCCTTCATTCCCGAGCACCGCTTCGGTGATCGAGTTGGGCAGCGGGCGCGGCGTCTCGATCCGCGAAATGATCGGCACGATGATCAGGAAGTGCGCGAAATAATAGGCCGCGGCGATCTGGCTCGTGATCACATAGACCGGCTCCGCAGGCGAACCGCCGCACCAGCCGAGGATCAGCACGTCGGCGACCAGCACCCAGAAAGCGACGCGGTACATCGGCCGGTAATTGGCCGAGCGCACCGGCGAGCGATCGAGCCAGGGCAGGAAGAACAGCAGCAGGATCGAGCCGAACATCGCCAGCACGCCCCACAGTTTCGCCGGCAGGATGAAGTCCGCGGTGAAGGCGCGCAGGATCGCGTAGAAGGGCCAGAAATACCATTCGGGCACGATGTGCGCGGGCGTCGAGAGCGGGTTGGCCGGGATGTAGTTGTCCGGGTGGCCCAGATAGTCCGGGTAGAAGAAGATCAGGATCGAGAACAGGATCAGGAACACGCCTACCCCGAACCCATCCTTGGCGGTGTAATAGGGGTGGAACGGGATGGTATCCTGCTCGCCCTTCACCTCCACGCCGGTCGGGTTATTCGAACCCGGGATGTGCAGCGCCCAGATGTGCAGGATGATCACGCCCGCGATCACGAAGGGCAGCAGATAATGGAGCGAGAAGAACCGGTTGAGCGCGGCATCGTCCGGCGCATAGCCGCCGAGCAGCCAGATGCGGATCCAGTCGCCGACCACGGGAATCGCCGAGAAGAAGCCGGTGATCACCTGCGCGCCCCAGAAGCTCATCTGCCCCCAGGGGAGCACATAGCCCATGAAGGCGGTGGCCATCATCAGCAGGAAGATGACGACGCCGAGCAGCCACACCATCTCGCGCGGCGCCTTGTACGATCCGTAGTGGAGGCCGCGGAAGATGTGGATGTACACCACGATGAAGAACATGCTGGCGCCGTTGGCGTGGGCGAAGCGCAGGAACCAGCCCGCGTTCACATCCCGCATGATCGTGCCGTTGACCGATTCGAAGGCCCCGGTGGCAGCACTGTGGAAGTGCATCGCCAGCACGATGCCGGTGACGATCTGGATCACCAGCGACAGCCCCGCAAGGATGCCGAAGTTCCAGAAGTAATTGAGGTTGCGCGGCACCGGATAGCCGGCGCCGATCGCGTTATAGACGAACCGCGGCAGCGGCAGCCGATCGTCCACCCATTTCATCACCGGGTTCTTCGGCTCGTAATGGCGCGCCCAGGGAAAGCTCATCCAGGTCTCTCCTCACCCGACCACGACGACGGTGTCGGACGTGAAATTATATTTTGGTACTTCGAGGTTCTTCGGCGCCGGACCCTGACGGATCCGGCCGGCAGTATCATAGGCCGAGCCGTGGCACGGGCAGAAATAGCCGCCGAACGGGCCGCGGCTCTCGCCTTCGCCCGCGCCCAGCGGCACGCAGCCGAGATGGGTGCACACGCCCAGCGTGATCAGCCAATTCTTGTGGCCTTCCTTGGTGCGCTGGTCGAGCGTCTGCGGATCGCGCAGGCTGGAGACCGGCACCGCATCGGCCTGTGCGATTTCCTGCGGCGTGAGATTGCGCACGAACAGCGGCTGCTTGCGAAAGCTGGCCTTGATCGCCTGCCCCGGCTCGATCGCCGCGAGATTCACCTCGGTGGTCGACTGCGCCAGCACGTCGGCCGAGGGGTTCATCGAGTTGACGAGCGGCAGCACCACAACGCCCGCGCCGACGGCCGCAACGGCCGGGGCGGCGTACAGGAGATAATCGCGACGACGGGGATTCTCGAGAATTTCGCCGCCAGGGCCTACAGTCTGATCGGGAGTAACGCCTTCTTCAAACGTTGCCATGCTCTAGCCCTTGCACTTCGGGAACTCTTCCGCGCCAAAACCGCGGAGAGGAACGCGGACGAAACGAAGCTCAGTGCCGGCCGGATTTCCGGTGGCGTTACAAGTTTGATAGACGGCGCAATGCAGCTTTGCCAACAGGGTTTTTCATCTTCTCGTCTCCAAGGCCTTAATGTTGCACTGCAAAATGACTTCGCCCTCCACAATTCGCGTCGCATTGTTCCAGCCTGAAATTGCAGGGAATGTCGGCACCATCTTGCGGCTGGCAGCGTGCATGGGGGTGGCGGTCGACCTGATCGAACCTATGGGTTTTCCCTGGGGCGATCGCGCCCGCAAGCGCGCCGCGATGGACTATGAACCGGAAACGGTGCGGCATGCCGACTGGGCCGCGTTCGAGGCGCGCCTGCGCGCCCGACTGGTGCTGTTCACCACCCGCGGCGGCATCCGCCTGCCCGAGGCGCGGTTCGAAGCCGGCGACACGCTGCTGTTCGGGGCGGAGAGCAGCGGCGTGCCGGACATGGTGCACGATCGGGCCGATGCTGCAGTGCGAATACCGCTGCGTCCGGAGCTGCGCTCCTTGAACCTCGCGGTCGCAACGGGCATCGGGCTGGCCGAGGCGCTCCGCCAGACCGAAGGATTCCCGCAATGATCACGCTCGACGACCAGCAGCAGCGCGCCCGCACCTGGTTCGAGGGCCTGCGCGATTCGATCTGCGCCGAATTCGAGGCGATCGAGCGCGAGGCCGGATCGGACGCGTCATTCGACTATCTCTCCTGGGACCGCGTCGATGCGGGCGGCGCCCCCGGCGGCGGCGGCGTGCGTGGGGTGATGAAGGGCCGCGTGTTCGAGAAGGTGGGCGTCAACGTCTCCACCGTCGGGGGCGCGTTCGAGGGCGAGTTCGCCAAGACGATCCACGGCGCGGGCGAGGATCCCAGCTTCTTCGCCACGGGCATCAGCCTGGTCGCGCACATGGCCAATCCGCATGTCCCCGCGGTCCACATGAACACGCGCTTCCTGACGACCACCAAGCGCTGGTTCGGCGGCGGCGCCGATCTCAACCCGCCGCTGCCCTATGAGGAGGATACCGCCGACTTCCATGCTAGGCTGCAGGCCGCCTGCGACGCGCATGATCGGTCTTATTATCCGCGGTTCAAGGCCTGGGCGGACGACTATTTCTACATACCCCACCGCCAGGTGCATCGCGGCGTGGGCGGCATCTTCTACGACCACCTCGAAAACGACTGGGAGGCGGATTTTGCCCTCACCCAGGATGTCGGCCGCGCCTTCTTGGACATCTACCCGAAGCTGGTCCGCCGCCGGATGCACCAGCCGTTCGACGAGGCCGATCGCCAGCGCCAGCTCGAATGGCGCGGTCGCTATGCCGAGTTCAACCTGATCTACGATCGCGGCACGCTGTTCGGCCTCAAGACCGGCGGCAATGTCGACGCGATCCTGATGAGCCTGCCGCCGATGGCCGCCTGGAGCTGAGCCATGGGCCTGCTGCCCGTCGCCGACGACCATCTCGCCACCATCGTCACCGCGCTGGAAATGCGGGAGCGGCCCCGCCCCCGGCCGCTCCAGCCCTCCCCGTTCCGGCTGGTCCACTGGCCCGCGCCCGAGAGCGAGAAATACCGCGCGCTGTTCCGCCGGGTGGGTGGGCCGTGGCTATGGTTCTCGCGGCTGGTGATGGACGAGGCGCGACTGCGGGCGATTCTCGACGATCCGCAGGTCGCCGTCTATGCGGTGGTGGACCGGGCAGGCGTCGAGGTCGGCATGCTCGAACTCGATTTCCGCGGCGAAGCGACCTGCGAGCTCTCCTATGTCGGGCTGGTGCCGGAGATCACCGGCAAGGGCCATGGCGACTGGCTGATGGCGCAGGCGCTCGCCTTTGCCTGGCGCAAGGAGGTGGAGCGGGTGTGGGTGCACACCTGCACGCTCGACCACCCCGCCGCGCTCGGCTTCTACCGCCGCCACGGCTTCGTGCCCTACAAGCGCACGATCGAGACCTTCCCCGATCCGCGCCTGCTCGGCGTGCTACCGCCCGAGGCGGCGCCTCACATTCCCCTGCTCGGCTCCGTCGCACGATAGGCGGCGACCCGCAGGATGACGAGTGCGGTCCACACGCCCGCACCGATCACCGACAGCAGTAGGTAGCCTAGGAACTCGGGCACCGCGCCCCCGCCCGCCGCGGTCGCGATCAGGCCGGTGAAAATGCTCGCCACCGCCATCGCGCCGATGCCGCCGGAAAACACCATCGCCGCGACCAGCAGGAAGAGCAGCCCGGTGACCCCGCTGCTGCGCACCCAGCCCTGCTTGAACGCCTCGATCAGCCCGACCTCGGGGCGGGCGGCATAGGCCGGCGCGGCCAGCCAGGTCCGCGCGAACACGAACAGGCCCGGCGCGATGAACAGCGAGAAGCCGAGCTGGAAGCCGATGCTCACGGCCACCTCCAGCACCAGGAACGGGAACAGCCGTCGCAGTGCGGCCTTCATCACCTGTCCCAGCGTCTGGCCCTGGCCGCGCAGATACAGGCTGAACAGCGCGAGGATGCCATAGTCGACCGCCAGATAGGCAAGCGCGATCGGCACCACGTTCGCCTCGACGAACTTCTGGTAGAAGGCGAGCAGCACCGCCTGATCGGAAAGCGATTCGAGATCGGGTGCGCCCTGCACCATCAGCAGCAGCATGCCGAGGCTGGGCAGCAGGAAGAACAGGCCGGAAACCGGCAGCACCAGCGCACGCTCGCGCTGCCAAAGGGTCTTTGCATCGGCGAACAGGCCGGCCAGGCGCAGCATCATGCGGGCCAAACCGAATCGGTCGCCGTCAACGCGACGTAGAGCTTGCCCTGGAACGCGGCGAGCAGCAGCATCACCACCGCCTGCACGCTCGCGGTGACGATCGTGGTGAGCAGCATCGCCGTGGTCAGGCCCGGCGCGTTGCCGAAGAGCAGCGCGAACACGCTGCCGAACACCAGCTTCGCGGCGAGCTGCGCGACCCCGCCGATCAGCGTGAACAGCAGCAACAGGCCGAGGATCCGCCAGCCATGGCCGCGGGTGAGTGCCCAGGAACGCCGGATCGCGCCGAACAGCAGCCCCTCGCGCAGCACCACCGTGCTGACGAGCAGCAGGCGTGTGAAGAGGAAGAAGAAGGCGAGGATCAGCACCAGCACCCACAGCGCGACCATGCTCGAGGTCTGCGGATCGATCGTCATGGTCGCGCCCTGCCCGGCGGCGATCGCCAGCACGTCATAGCCGCGCGTGGCGAGGATCAGCGGCACGGGCAGCATCGCCAGCGCCGCGGCGACCCCGATCCCGATCGCGACCAGAAGCGCCGCCGGCAGCCGCCGCGCCGCCAATTGTCCCGCACCCGCCAGTCCGCTCGCGCCGGTCGCCAGTGCGATCACGCTCAGAGAGCCCCAGAAGGAGACGATCGACAGCAGCACGACCACTACTCCCACCGCCAGGCGCACGCCCGGGCTCGCGGTCACCGCCGCGGCCGAGACGCAGCTGTTGAGCACGCTCGGCACCACGAAGGCGAGCAGCGCGACCGGCACCAGCGCACCGAGATGCTCGCCGACGAACGCCGTGGTCCGTTCCCAGACGATACCCATTTTTGCCATGCGGCGAAGTCCTTGCGTGAGGGACCCGGGGTGTTAGCCGGGGGGCACCGCCTTGCCAATGCTTGCCTTGGGCCGCGGAAGGGCGCAAGCGGCGGCGATCATGCACGAAACCATCGAATGGCGGGTCGAGCCCCGGCCGATCGACTATGCCGAAGCCCATGCCGCGATGGAGGCGCGCGCCGCCGCCGTCACCGCGCACACCGCGCAGGAACTGGTCTGGCTGCTCGAGCATCCGCCCGTCTACACCGCCGGCACCAGCGCCGATCCCGCCGAAATGCTCGATCCGCGCTTCCCCGTCCATCGTACCGGGCGCGGCGGGCGCTATACCTATCACGGGCCCGGCCAGCGGATCGGCTATGTCGTGCTCGACCTGCGCGAGCGGCAGCGCGACGTGCGCAACTATGTCCATGCGATCGAAGGCTGGGTGATCGCGGCGCTCGGCGATTGCGGCATCGAGGCGTTCCGCGCGCCCGGGCGGATCGGCATCTGGACGCTCGATCAGGGCGTCGAGGCCAAGATCGGCGCGATCGGCGTGCGAATCCGCCAATGGGTGACGTTGCACGGATTCGCGATCAATCTGGATCCGGACCTGACCCATTTCACCGGCATCGTGCCCTGCGGAATCGCCGAATTCCCCGTCACCAGCGCCGCGAAGCTGGGAAAACCGATTGCGACGGAACGCTTCGATCAGGCGCTGCAGGCCACATTTTTGCCATTTTTGGACGCTCTGGATCGCGCGGGATAAATTCGAGTCTTGAGGGTGTCCCCCGAACCGTCTAATGTCCAGCACGGTTTGGGTATTAACGGCGTACAAGCGTCGTCCAAATCCATTATCTAGGGAGCTATTACATGCGTGCAGTCCTTTCGAAGATCGTTGCTGGTTCGATGATCGCCGGTGCGGCCCTCCTGGCTTCGGCGTGCACCAGCAACACCGAAACCAACGTCAACAACACCACCGAAGTCGTTGCGCCGGAAAACACCACCGACGCTTCGGTCACCAACGTTGACGTCGCCGCTCCGGTCGACAACGGCGCGATGGTTGACAACGGCACGATGAACGCTTCGAACGCGATGTAATCATCGCGCTTCGGCGTGTTTCTACGAAAGGGCCGTCCGGGCGACCGGGCGGCCCTTCTCGTTTCGGGACCGGCCCCCTCCCGTCCCCCACGGATCGTCGTGTTTGGAAAAAAGGGGCTTGGGCGACGAATCGAAACGCCCTAACGAACATCTCTCATAGCGGTATCAAGAGGATGGGATGCTCGGTCGGCGTATCACTTTGGGCATGGCTGCCCTCGCGGCAATGTGCGTTTCGGCGCCTGCTTCGGCGCAATTCTTCTTCAAGTCGGTGGATCTGTCGGGTCCGCCGGTCACCGGCAACGAGCCCGGCATGATCGCCCAGGCGATGCCCGGCGCCTCGCCGGCGGAGCTGCGCGCCGCTTTGGTCTGGAGCCTGCGCGCCGCGCTCAACGTTGCTGCACTGCAGTGCAAGTTCGAGCCGACATTGCTTGCGGATGACAACTATGTCGCAGTCCGCAAAGACCATGATGACGAGTTCAATAAAGCATATGATACGCTCGAGAAATATTTCTTAAAAACGGCGAAGACCAAGAAGGCCGCGCAGAACGCGCTCGACGTGTTCTCGACCCGCGTCTATTCCAGCTTTTCCACTGTCTCTGGCCAGCTGTCTTTCTGCCAGACGGCCGCCTCAATCGGCCAGGATGCGGTGTACGCGCCGCGCGGGGAACTGGGCGACGTGGCGGTGCGCCGGATGCGCGAGCTGCGCGAGAGCCTCAAGGCTTGGGGCGAGCAGCATTTCCGCACCCGCCGCGTGACATTCGTCTGGCCGGTCCTGCGTCCGCTGCCGCAGTTCGGCAACGACAAATGCTGGCGGAACGGCGAGTATCAGGCCCGCAAGTGCGGCGCGTTGAGCTGAATCAAGCTTGATCTGAATCGAAAGGGGGGTGGCCGATGCGCCACCCCTTCTTTTTTGCTCAGCGCAGGCCCAGCATCTTGTGGGTCTGCAGCGTCAGCCGCCAGCGCGGCCGCTCCATCGCCACGGCGATCGCCGCGCGGGTATTGGCCTCGGCCTCGGCGCTGTCCATCGGCTGGATCAGGAAATGGGCGAAATCCCACCCTTCGATCGCCTCCAGATTCGTACCCGGCTGCGGCCAGACCAGCTTGAGCTCGTCGCCGCGCCGCTGCACCACCTCGCTGCCCGCCTTGGGGCTGATGCACACCCAGTCGATGCCCGGATGCACCGGCAGCGTGCCGTTGCTCTCGATCGCGATGCGGAAGCCGCGGGCATGCAGCGCCTCCACCAGCGCATCGTCGATCTGGAGCATCGGCTCCCCGCCGGTCAGCACCACGAAGCGCTTGTCCGCGCCGGGGCCCCAATGGCCCTCCACTGCGTCAACCAGCGCCGCGGCATCCGCGAACCGGCCGCCGCCCAAGCCGTCGATCCCGACGAAATCGGTGTCGCAGAAGCGGCACACCGCCGTCGCCCGGTCTTCCTCCCGCCCCGACCAGAGGTTGCAGCCGGCGAAGCGGACGAACACCGCCCGCGCCCCGGCATTGACGCCCTCCCCCTGCAGGGTGAGGAACATCTCCTTGACGGCGTAGCTCATGGGTGGGTGGCGTAGCGGGTCGGATCGGGCAGCCCGGCTTCCTCGAACCCGCGCGAGCGCAGCCGGCAGCTGTCGCACAGCCCGCAATGCAGACCCTCGGGGGTGGGGTCGTAGCAGGACCAGCTGAGCCCCGCGTCGAGCCCGAGCCGCGCCGCCTCGCGGACGATATCGGCCTTGCTCATGTTCTGGAGCGGCGCCTGGATGCGGAAAGGCTCGCCCTCCACGCCCGCCTTGGTGGCGAGTTCGGCCAGCTTCTCGAAGCCGGCGATGAATTCGGGTCGGCAATCGGGATAGCCCGAATAATCGAGCGCGTTGACGCCGATATACAGGTCGCGCGCCCCCGCCGCCTCTGCCCAGCCGAGCGCGAGGCTGAGGAAGATCGTGTTGCGCGCCGGCACATAGGTGATCGGAATGTCGCTGCCGACGCCGGTCTTGGGCACGTCGATATCGGCAGTGAGCGCGGAGCCGCCAAAGGCGCGCAGGTCCAGCGGCAGCACGACGTGGCGCTCGGCGCCGAGCATCGCGGCGATCTTCGCGGCGGCTTCCAGCTCGACCTTGTGGCGCTGGTTATAGTCGATCGACAGGGCGAGCAGGCGGTGGCCGTCCTCGCGGGCACGCGCGGCGGAGACCATGGAATCGAGTCCGCCCGAGACCAGGGCGATGGCAATGCTTTGAGTCATCGGCGGCATGTAGGCGCTTTCGCCGGCAAAAAAATGGCCGCCCCCGAAGGGACGGCCGGAAAGGATAGAAATGGGAAAACCAAACCAGGGAGAGACACCTCCCTGGGGACCTCATCCTTCTACCCCCGACCGGTTAACGAATGGTAACCAAGCAGCTCAGGAACAGTCCCCGATGCGCTTGGCGTCGTAGGTCTCGGAGAAAGGCTGGCCGTCGATCACGCCCTGCATCTCCACGGTCACCTGGCGCGGCGTATCGGTGGTGATGCGGGTGAGCATCGTGCCGTGGCCGGCGCAGGTGCTGCGGACGGTCGCGCGGCTGGCGGCGCTTTCCATCACCACATTCTGGCAGGGCGTGGTGACCTTCTCGGGGCGGAGAATCTGGTAGGGATCGCGCACGCACATCATGCGCTCGCCGCCCTCGCTGTCGCGGACCGCCCATTTGCCCTTCTGGATGAGGTTGATCGCCGGCACGTCCACGCTCCGCACCGCTGAGGCCGCGCCTCCCGGCCGCTGCTGCGCCGACGCGCTCGCCGTCACCAGCGCCAGCCCGGCCGCCGCCATCCACACCACCCGTTTGTTCACCCGCTTCAACTCCCATTCGGGGGACGGCACCGCTTCCACGGCACCGCCCGCCGATTCACATATCATAGGAGGATTACGGCTTTACAACGACGGCGGAACGAAATCGGCGAGCGCCACCGGGAACTGCTTGGAGCAGAAGGCGCAATCGACCTTGATCACGCCGCCCTCGTCGGCCATCGCGGCGCGCTCTTCCTCGGGGAACTTGGCGAGCACCTGCTGGATATAATCCGCCCCGCAGCGGCAGCCGCGCGACAGATCATGCCCGGCGAGCATGCGCACCTCGCTCTCCTCGTTGAACAGCCGCCACACCAGCCCTTCCAGCGGGATCGCCGCATTGGCCAGCTCGTCGGCACCCATCGTGCCGCCCAGCGCCTCGACATGCTGCCATTCGGGATGGTCGAGCCGCACGTGCAGCCGCTCGCGCCCCACCTCGCCCTCGGGCAGATGCTGGAGGAACAGGCCGCCGGCGACGATCTTGCCGGTCGCCTTGTCCTTGTTGACGCCCAGCCGCACCAGCGTCGGGATCTGTTCCGACTGAAGGAAATAGCTCTGCGCCGCCTCGGCGATCGAGGCGCCTTCCAGCGGCACGATGCCCTGATAGCGTTCCTTGGTGAGCGCCTGGTCGAAGGTCACCGCCAGATAGCCGCCGTTGAACAGCGCGCTGAGCGACGGGTTCTTGCCGAGCCGGCTCAGCCGCGTGGCATCGAACTGCACATAGCCGCGCAGCTCGCCATTCTTGTAGTCGCACACCATCAGGCTGACGATGCCGCGCTGGGTCTGCGCCTGCAGCGTCATCTGCCCCTCGGCATCCTTGAGCGTGCTGCCGAGCAGCGCGGTGAGGGTCAGCGCCTCGGCCAGCAGCTTCTCGATCGGCGCGGGATAGGCATGGGCCGAGAGGATCTCGTTCAGCACCGGGCCCAGCCGGGCGACGCGGCCGCGGACATGGCGGTCGGGGATGGCAAAGCCGGTCACGCGATCGAGATCGGCGGCGGGAGCGGGATTGGTCACGACATAGTCTCCGGCATTCGGGCGGGCCGCGAGAAGTCTGGGTGACTCCGCGCGTTCCGACGAACGCATTGTCTGGGTTCGGAGGTGTAAATAGGGGTTTCGCGGCGGGAAACAATGCGGGGCACCGCGAGGCGGAGCCGCCATCCCGCGCGCCGCGCGCATCGCAAACCGTCGCGACACGGCGAAAGGGGCACGCGGACGCGCGCCCCTTCGTCCTCAGCTCTTGAGGGTAGTCATCTCAACCGGCTTGCCCTTGGCGCTCGGGTTGGAGGCGTTCTGCTTCGGAGGCTTCTCGGCCTTCGGCTTGCGAACTTCCTTGTTCGACTTCTTCTGACCCTTGGCCATAGCTGCTCCTGTCCCTTGCGCCGTCACGACCTCGCGGTCGCGATCGGGTCAGCGGGCGCGCTTGTTGTTCTTGCGCGCCGCATATCTGGCATCCCGCGCCGCCTTGCGGTCGGCCTCGGTCAACACCGGCACGGCCGCTGCAGCCGCTGCCGCAGCCTCCGCCGCACGGACGGCCTCTGCCTTGCTTTCGCGCTCGGCAGCGGCGCGCTCCTCGCGCTCGGCCGCGGCCGCGGCGCGCTTCTCGGCGTCCGCACGTTCGGCGGCCAGGCGCCGCTCCTTGGCAGCCGCCAGGGCAGTCGTATCCGCCGCGGGCCTTGCGCGCAGCTGGGCCAGCGCCTTGCGCTTGGCCTCAGACGCCGCGGTGGCGCGTTCCTGGAAATTCGGGGCTCTATATGCCGCCATATTCTACAGACTCCCCATTCTCGTCGGCACGCGCGTGACCGCACCGGCGATCACCTTGCTGCCATAGGCCTTGGCGATGATCGCCGTATCGGCCGCGCTGTTCATCACGACGCGCGTTCCGCCCGACTGCAGCGTCTCGATCGCGCTGATCGCGATCTTGCGCTTGGCGCAGGTCGCGACGACGTGTTCCTTGGCGGCGCGCACATTGATTGCTCTGGACATGCAGTCCTCCATTCCCGGAAGCAGGGTGTCCCCCGCCGGATCTTCAGGGGCTCGGGCGAGCACCACGGTACCCGCCCGAACCGCCGGGCTTCAGGCGGACTGAAGGTTCACGGCCGAGGTCTTGCCGCGACGATCGGTCTCCAGCTCGTAGGAAACGCGCTGGTCCTTATCGAGCGTGTGCATGCCGGCGCGCTCGACGGCCGAGATGTGGACAAAGGCGTCGCCGCCGCCGGTTTCCGGCGCGATAAAGCCATAGCCCTTGTCGTTATTGAAGAATTTTACGGTTCCGGTGATCATATTGGGCATCCTTTGTCCCAGGCATGACGGGCATGCGCCAACAGCGGCGCATCCCGGCTTCGGTGAGGCTAGAAAGGGACAAAGGGAGGAGCCGAGGCGGCCCGATATCCGTCGCATGCGACGTCAGCGCTATCTATATGGGGTGCCGTACAAAGATTGTTAGGGGGCGCATCGCTTTTGTTGCGGCACTCGGCCAATTCTTAGGCCATTCGGTCGCAACCACGCTTCAGCGCCGGCAATGACGGTGCCTGGCGCGCACCAATATTGACAATTTACGTAGTTTTGCCGGGACGCGCCAACCCTTGCGCGCATCGGCCTCTATGAAACAAAGATGAAGATCCCCGCCATTTCCTTCTCCGCCCTGGCCTCAACGACCTCGCTGCGCGATACCGGCACCGGCACCACCGCCAGCGCGTCGCCCTCCAAAAAGGACGAGATGGCCGCGCGCAAGCTGGAGGAGGCCAAGCAGGCCGTCGCCATGCTGGGGGCGGTCAAGTCCAGGACCAGCGACGACCAGAAGGCGCGCGCGGCGCAGAAGGTGAAGGAGCTGAAGGCGCGGCTCCAGGCGCTGAAAATGATCTATGCCGGCGATCCCAAGAAGCTCGCCAGGGCCGCCGCCCAGATCGCGCGCGAGCTCGCTGCCGCGGTGAAGAGCTATACCAGCGCGGGCGGGAGCACGGTCGAGCTCGGCGGGGCCGAGGGCGGGGATGCCTCGGCCGGCGGGGCTGCGCCGGCAGGCGAGGCCGGGACGGACAGTGCGATCGCGGGTGCGGGCGAAGCGACGCCCGCCGCCGAGTCTCCCGCGAAGGAAAACGCCGCGACCGAGGGCGAAGCGGCCAAGCCCGAGGCGGCCGCGCCCGCTGCGACCAGAGCGGCCGACGACAAGCGTGCCGCCGACGCCGCGCGCGCCAAGGCCGATGACGAGTTCAAGAACGACGCTCGCGCCCTCGCCCGCGAGCTCAAGGCCGCGCTGCGCCGCAAGGACCACAAGCATCGCAACGAGGATCCCCGCGACGGCAGCGACAAGCAGTCGGCGGAGCAGGCGCTGGCGTCGGTGGAGCAAGCGGTGGGGGCACTGCCGATGGCCGATGTCGCCGCGGTGAGCGCGCTCGCGGGGATCTGACCCAGTATCCTCCCCCGCCAGGGGGAGGATCACGCAAGCGCTCAGAGCTGCCCGAAGCACCAGCGCAGCACGGACTTCTGCGCGTGGAGACGGTTCTCCGCCTCGGGCCAGATCAGCGATTGCGGCCCGTCGATCACGGCGTCGGTGACTTCCTCGCCGCGATGCGCGGGCAGGCAATGGAGGAACTTCGCATCCGGCTTGGCGGCGGCCATCAGCGCCTCGTCGACCTGGAAGGGCATCATCGCCTTGAGCTTGGTCTCGGCATGAGCCTGGCCCATCGAGATCCAGGTATCGGTGACGATGATGTCCGCGCCTTCCACGGCCTCGCGCGCGGTGCCGACGACGCGGGCGCGCCCCTTCCCCTTCGCCACCTCGGCATCGCTCGGCTGATAGCCCTGGGGGCAAGCGGCGACGACGTCGAACTGCATCAGCCCGCCGGCTTCCATGATCGAGGCGAGCACATTGTTGCCGTCGCCCAACCAGGCGACCTTGAGGCCCGGCAGCGCCTTGCCGCTTTCCAGAATGGTCAGCAGGTCGGCCATGATCTGGCAGGGATGCGAGGCGTCGGTGAGGCCGTTGATCACCGGCACGCTGGCGTATTTCGCCATGTCGATCACCTTCTGGTGATCGTCGGTGCGGATCATGATCGCGTCGACATAGCCGGAAAGCACGCGCGCGGTATCGGCGATGCTTTCGCCGCGGCCGAGCTGCATCGAGCCCGCGTCCATCACGATGCTGGTGCCGCCGAGCTGGCGGATCGCCATGTCGAACGACACGCGGGTGCGGGTGGAATTCTTCTCGAAGATCATCGCCAGCGTGTGGCCGGCGAGCGGGGCGTCGGCGTCGGGCTTGCCCTTGGGCCAGCCGGCGCGGGCGGCCTTTCGGGCGAGCGCGTCGTTGAGCATCGCCGCGATCGCGTCGGGCCCGGCATCGGTGAGATCGATAAAGTGGCGCATCTTGGTAGCTCCGCAATTCGGCAGGGCAGTGCGAGGGAATCTGTCTTCAATTCCTCCCCTGCAAGGGGAGGTGGCAGGCCGCAGGCCTGACGGAGGGGTGTCCCCGCTGGAGGGGCGGTCCGCCGTCACCGGCGGGGACACCCCTCCACCGCCCGGCGGGCGGTCCCCCTCCCCCTCCGGGGGAGGATCGGCAGGACGCACCTCAGGCCGCGGCGGGCACCGCGAAGCTGCGCGCACCGGCGCTCAGCTTGTCGACCGCCTCGGCGATGTGGCTTTCGTCGATCACCAGCGGGGGCAGCACGCGGAACACGTTCTCGCCCGCCGCCACGGTCAGCAGCCCGTGATGGTCGCGCAGATGCGCCACGAAGTCGCGGCTCACCACGCTGTCCTTCATCTTGATGCCGAGCATCAGCCCCTTGCCGCGGATCTCCTCGAACAGGTGATCATGGTTGGGGATCAGCTGCTCGAACGCCTGGCGCAGGCGCTCGCCCATGCGGGTGACATGCTCGAGGAAGCCGGGCTCCTCCATCACGTCGAGCACCGCCATGCCCGCCGCCATCGCCAGCGGGTTGCCGCCATAGGTGGAGCCGTGGGTGCCGGCGACCATGCCCTTCGCCGCTTCCTCGGTGGCGAGACAGGCGCCGAGCGGGAAGCCCGCGCCGATCCCCTTGGCCGAGGTCATGATGTCGGGCGTGATGCCGTAATGCTCATAGGCCCACATCTTGCCAGTACGGCCATAGCCGCACTGGATCTCGTCGAGGATCAGCAGCAGGCCGTGCTCGTCGCAGGCCTTGCGCAGGCCCTGGATGAATTCGACCTTGCCCGCGGTCATGCCGCCTTCGCCCTGGATCGTCTCGACCAGGAAGCCGGCGGTCTCGTCGTCGATCTTGGCGAGCGCGCCCTCCAGATCGTTGAACGGCACATAGTCGAAGCCGGGCAGCAGCGGCTCGAACCCGTCGCGCATCTTGCCCTGGTCGGTCGCCGAAATCGCGCCCAGCGAACGGCCGTGGAAGGCGTTCTTGAAGGTGATCAGCTTGTGCCGCTGCGGATTGCCGTTCGCATAGTGATAGCGGCGCGCGGTCTTGATCGCGCACTCGATCGCCTCGACGCCCGAATTGGTGAAGAACACCGTGTCGGCGAAGCTGTGCTTGAGCAGACGCTCGGCCAGCGCCTCGCCCTGGGGGCTGCCGTACAGGTTCGATACGTGCATCAGCGTGGCGGCCTGGTCGGCGATCGCCTTCACCAGATGCGGGTGGCCATGGCCCAACGCGTTGACGGCGATACCGGCGGCGAAATCGAGATAGCGTTCCCCTCGTTCCCCGATCAGGTAGCAGCCCTCGCCTCGCACCGGCCGCACACCGCACCGCGGGTAGACGGGCATGAGCGGGGTGATGGTCATGGGAACGATACTCCTTGACGAAAAAAGGTTGGGGAAACTCCAGAAACGCAAAAGGGCGACCTATCCGGGCCGCCCGTCGCGCTGTTTACGGCCCAGCGGGGCCACAGGTCAACCTGCCTTTAGTACGGGGGCGCCAGGCGGCGGTTCCACTGCGCGGTCGCCCCGCGCGACCTGCCGTAATCGGCGATGCACGCCATGTAGCGCGGCGAGAATTGCAGCGGCCTGGCGGCAGCGTCGAGCGCCAGCCATTCGGCGCAGCTTTTCCCATTATACGCATGATCGAGCGGCGCCTCGCCCCCGGCGATGCCGGTATTGCCTAGATAGGCCATGTCGACCCCGCCGTTCATCACGGCGGCCGTCTCCACGCTCGCGGCGGAGAAGCGATAGACCTGTGTCTCGAGCAGCTTCACCGCCCGCGCCGCCGCATCGGCGGCGGACCAGCGCTGGCGCGGGCCATCGCCCCCGCTCCAGCGCGGCGCCTCCATCGTGGTGTTGACCATCAGCGTCACCTGCGCCTGCCCGCCCCCTGCGTCGGTGAAGGCGCGCAGCATGGGTTCCAGGAACACGCCGAAGCGCGCACCGCCGTCCATGTACATTTCCGTGCCGCGGCGCGTCTCCAGGGTACGCGGGGGTACCCCCGGCGCCACCGAGGAGGAGGCGAGGAGGGCATCGACATAGCAGTCCTGGATCCGCGACAATTCGGCAGGCACATCGGTCGCCAGCGTGCGGGCGGCGAGCTCGGTCATGTCGATGGCATAGCCCTCGCCGTCGTCGAGGTTGCTCACGCCAACGAACAGCTGGCGGTTCTGGTCGCGCCATTCGCGGCCGACCGCACGCAGCGTGCCGATCGTCATGATCCTGGTCAGCCGATCGTGCAGCGGACCGAAATGCGCCGCCGAGCCGCGGAACACCGCGCCCAGCGCCGCCCCGCCCTTGCGGACCCGCAGCAGATCGGCCTCGCGCGCGATCGAATAGGCGAGCACCAGGTCGCCGACATTGGAGACGTGCGGCCGCACCACGAAGCGCCCGTCGCCGCCCTGGCCCGACAACGGCCCGTCGACCCAGCTGTAATCGGTGCGGTCCTCGGGCACCGGCTGGTTGGCGAGGAACAGCAGGGTGCTCTGGAGCGATCCCGTGCTGACCCCGGTGACGATGTCCCAGCTCGGCAGATCGCCCATGGCGTAGAAGAAGCCCGCGCCGAACGCCCCGTGCTGGCCACCGCCGCTCAGCGCGAGGAACTGGTCGGCGGGCGGCGTGCCCCGCTTGGCCTGCGCCGCGCCCGACCGCAGGCGCCGGCGCTCGCGCAGCACCTCGCCCCAGCGCTCGGCACCGGGCATCGCCTGGAGCCGCATCTGCGCGGGCCCGCCGGGCGTCTGCACGGTGAGTGGCACCAGCTGATAGGCACAGCCCAGAATCGGCTTCGGCCGCGGCTGGCTGCACCCCGCCAGCGACCAACCTGCCGCGACCAGCAGCAGCACCAACCCCCAAGATTTCATCGCGACCCCCGTCCCCCGGCCCGCCCCCGCGCGCCGTTCCCTCTTCGCTATCGGATAGAAGTTATTCCTTCGTAACGATATCGCGCAAGGCCGCGAACACCTCGCCGTCGATCGCCTTGCCGACTTCGCCCGCCATGATGCCCAGCGCCTGCTCCACCGGCAGCGCGGCGCGATAGGGACGATCGGCGGTGAGCGCGTCGTAGAAGTCGCAGACGGTGATGATCCGCGCCTCGCGCGCGATCAGCATCGCGTCGAGCCCCAGCGGATAGCCGCGCCCGTCCAGCCGCTCGTGATGCGCGCCGGCCACCGCCGCCATGTCGCGCAGCGGCGCGATGCGCGAAAGGATCGCGGTGGTGTGCGCGGCATGGCTGCGCATCTCCTCCCATTCGATCTCGTCGAGCTTGCCCGGCTTCTCCAGCACGCGGCTGCTCACCGCCAGCTTGCCGACATCGTGGAGCATCGCGCTGCGCTTGAGCGTGCGCAAGGTGGCGCCCTCCACGCCCAGCGCCTGCCCCAGCGCTTCGGTGTACGCGCCCACCCGGCCCGAATGGCCGCCGGTATAGGGGCTCTTGGCATCGATCACTGCGCCGAAGGCGGCGGCGATGTCGTCGAGATAACCCTCGTCGACCGCAACGCGCTGCTCCTCGGGCTCGAAGGCGCGGACCCGGGCCTCGAGCGCGGGGTGGGCCAGTTCGGCCCAGAAGCCGGGCGTGCGGGTCACCAGCACGGCGAAGCACCGCGCGAGCGCCGGATCGAACCAGCTGCCCGCGCGCGCCGCCACTTCCTCGATCGCTGCCTCGGGGCCGCCGGCGGCGTGGAACACGTCCGCGATCTGCGCGAGCAGCGCCAGTTGCGCCGCCAGCGGGATTGCGTCGCCGCGCAGGCCCAGCGGCTTGCCGCTGCCGTCCCAATGCTCGTCCAGCGAGGCGATCGCCTGCGCCACCGGCTCGGGGAAGCGCAGTTGGCGGGCGATGTCGGCGCCGCGGGTGCAGCGGGTCTGGATCAGGTCGGTGACGATGGCGTTGCCGTCGCGCAGGATGGTCAGGATCGCCTTGGCCCGCGCACCCAACCGCTCGCCCTGGCCGGTGCGGGTGAAGACATAGCGCAGCGTCGGCCCGAGTCCGACGGCAAGCAGCTTGTGCTCCTGCTTCACCCGGCGATCGTCCGCCAGATAGAGTTCGGCGATCCGCGCGGCGTTGCTGCTGCAGCCCAGGTCCTTGAGCAGCGTCGCATAATAGATCGTCCGCCGGTCCGCGGCCGGCAGCTGGAGCGCCGCCGCCATCCGGCTGGCGATCCAGCAGGCGCGCAGCGAATGGCCTGCAGGCTGCCCCTCGGTCAGGTCAAGCGCGTAGGAGAAGGCACCCAGGATCTCGGCCAGCGACGTCGTCTCGTCGGACCGGGCATCGAAATGGGCGGAGTCGAAGTGAAGCATGGCAGGCGACGTTCCTCGGAAGACGCCGCCATAGCAGGGCCCGGCTTAAGGCCGGGTATCGGTTAACTCTTAATCTTCCAGCCGCGGCGCAGCAGCGTGTAGCAGAACAGCCCCAGCACCACGTCGAGCCCCAGGATCACGCCCGTGCCGAGCAGGATCGGCGAATCGGCGACGCCGAGGAAGCCGTAGCGGAAGCCCGAGATGATGTAGAAGAACGGGTTGGCATGGCTGATCGCGCGGAACACCGGCGACAGGTTCTCGACCGAGTAGAAGGTACCCGAGAGCAGCGACAGCGGCGCGACGACGAAGTTGGTGATCGCCGCGGCGTGATCGAACTTCTCCGCCCAGATGGAGGTCAGCACGCCCATCAGCGCGAGGAACAGCGAGCCGAGGAAGCCGAACCACAGCACCGCCCAGAGATGCGCCGGGAAGACGTGCACACCCCACAGCGCCATCGCCAGCCAGACAGCGCCACCGACGCAGAAGGCGCGCGTCACCGATCCGCCGGCCAGCGCCGCCAGCATCTCGCCTGTCGAGAGCGGCGGCATCAGATAGTCGACGATGGTGCCCTGGATCTTGCCGACCAGCAGCGAGAAGCTGGCATTGGCGAAGGCGTTCTGCAGCATGCCCATCACGATCAAGCCGGGCGCGATGAAATCGGCATAGTGAATCGGGACACCGTCCAGCACCAGCATCCGCCCGCCGCCGCCCAGCGCAACCGTGAAGATCACCAGATAGAGGAGGGTGGTGACGGCCGGCGCCCACACCGTCTGGAGCTGCACCTTGAAGAAACGGCGCACCTCCTTGATATAGAGGGTGCGCAAGCCTCCCCAGTTGACGTTGCGAATCACCGGAACGCCCGGCTCGGGAAGCTGTGAACCGATTTCGGGGTGGCTGCTCATGACGCGATCGCGTACCCGCTGACGCCGCCGCCCGCAAGACGAAGGAACCGAAGTGAGCTGGACCGACGAGCGTATCGAAACGCTGAAGAAGATGTGGGACAGCGGCCTGACCGCGACGCAGATCGCCGAGGAACTGGGCGGCGTGTCGCGCAACGCGGTGATCGGCAAGGCCCACCGCCTCGGCCTGCCCTCGCGTCCGTCGCCGGTGAAGTCCAACGAAGCCAAGGCGGCCGCTGCGGCGGCTGCCCCTGCGGCGGCAGCCCCGGCCGAGCCCAAGCCGGCACCCGCGCCCAAGCCCGCGCCGGCACCCGCCGCGCCGCGGCCCCAGGCAGCCGCACCGGCGCCGCGCCCGGCGCCCCCCGCGCCTGCGGCACCCGCGCCCGTCGACGATGCCGACTTCGACAGCGACTCCGACGCTGTCGAACCCGCAGCACCGCGCGCGCCGCAGCAGGTTCTCCGGTCGGTCGGCCCGGGCGGCTTCATCCGCCAGAATCCGGGCGAGCAGGCCCCGCCGAGCACCCCCGCCCCGCCGCGCCGCCTCGTCCCCGCCAAGCCGAGCGAGGCGATCGCGGGCAAGACGACGCTGCTCGATCTGAACGACAAGATCTGCAAATGGCCGCTCGGCCATCCGGGCGAGCCGGACTTCCACTTCTGCGGCGAGAAGGTGAACCCGGGTTTCCCGTACTGCGTCGATCATTGCGGCCACGCTTATCAGGCGCAGCTCCCCCGCCGCGACCGTCGCCCCGCGCCGACCATGCCCTTCGGCGGCACCCCGCGGCCGCGGTGACCTGCTAAGATCCTCCCCGGCACGAGCATCGGGTGCTGGGGACCGCAGATGGAATTTTGGGCCGCACCCGCCCAAATACGCTGTCATTCCCGCGAAGGCGGGAATCCATTCGCCTGTGCGCTGGGGGCAGAAACCTCGGCTTCAGCGCCAATGGATCCCCGCCTTCGCGGGGATGACGGGGGTTTTTGGGCATGTGCGGTCCCCCTTCCCTTCCGGGGAGGATCTTGAACGACGCGCCTCCGGCAAATCCCTCCCCCTCCCCCGCCTTGCGCGGGCACCCCCGCACCCCCTATACGTTCCGCATGTCCGAAGACCTCTTCGCTGCGCCCTCCGTCCCCGCCGGCACCTATGACGCCTCGTCGATCGAGGTGCTCGAAGGCCTGGAGCCGGTGCGGCGCCGGCCCGGCATGTATATCGGCGGCACCGACGAGCGCGCGCTGCACCATCTCGCCGCCGAAATCCTCGACAATGCGATGGACGAAGCGGTCGCGGGCCATGCCAACCGCATCGAGGTGACGCTCGCCGCGCCCAACCGCATCACCATCGTCGACAATGGCCGCGGCATGCCGGTCGATCCCCACCCGCGCTTCCCGGACAAGTCGGCGCTCGAGGTGATTCTCTCGATGCTCCACTCGGGCGGCAAATTCTCGGGCAAGGCCTACGCCACCTCGGGCGGCCTGCACGGCGTCGGCATCTCGGTGGTCAACGCGCTGTCGGTCGACACGGTGGTCGAGGTCGCGCGCGACAAGCAGCTCTACCGCCAGCGCTTCAGCCAGGGCCAGACGCTCGGCCCGCTGGAGAAGCTGGGCGGCACCCCCAATCGGCGCGGCACCAGCGTCGCCTTCACCCCCGATCCCGAGATTTTCGGCGAGATGCTGTTCAAGCCCGCTAGGCTGTACAAGCTCGCACGCTCCAAGGCCTATCTGTTCGCCGGCGTCGAGATCCGCTGGAAGTGCGATCCTTCGCTAATCACCGACGACACGCCGGCCGAAGCCGTGTTCCAGTTCCCGGGCGGCCTCGCCGATCACCTGAAGGAGCAGGTCGGCAGCCGCGAATGCGCCACTGCCGATTTCTTCGCGGGCACCCAGGAGTTCCCCGAGTCGCAGGGCCGCGTCGAATGGGCGGTCGCCTGGCCGCTGTGGAGCGACGGCAGCTTCAGCTGGTATTGCAACACCATTCCCACGCCCGACGGCGGCACCCATGAACAGGGCCTGCGCCAGGCGCTGGTGCGCAGCCTCCGCAGCTTCGCCGACCTGGTCGGCAACAAGAAGGCCAAGGACCTTAGCCCGGACGACGTCGTCACCGGCTCCGAGGTGATGCTCTCGGTGTTCATCCGCGAGCCGCAGTTCCAGAGCCAGACCAAGGACCGGCTCACCAGCCCCGAGGCGACCGCGCTCGTCGAAAAGGCGGTGCGCGACCATTTCGACCATTTCCTCACCGACAATATGGAGCGCGGCAAGGCGCTGCTCGGCTATGTGCTCGAGCGGATGGACGATCGCCTGCGCCGCAAGCAGGAGCGCGAGGTCAAGCGCAAGTCGGCCACCACGGGCCGCAAGCTTCGCCTGCCCGGCAAGCTGACCGACTGCTCCGCCGACAGCCCCGAAGGCACCGAGCTGTTCATCGTCGAGGGCGATTCGGCCGGCGGCTCGGCCAAGCAGGCGCGCGATCGCAAGACCCAGGCGATCCTGCCGATCCGCGGCAAGATCCTCAACGTCGCCAGTGCCACCTCGGCCAAGATCCTGGCGAACCAGGAAATCGCCGACCTGATCCAGGCGCTGGGCTGCGGCACCCGCAAGGACTGCGACGCGGCGCATCTGCGCTACGAGCGCATCATCATCATGACCGACGCCGATGTCGACGGCGCGCACATCGCGACGCTGCTGATGACCTTCTTCTTCCAGGAAATGCCGGACCTGGTACGCAAGGGCCATCTCTACCTCGCCCAGCCGCCGCTCTACCGGCTGACCGTGGGCTCCAAGAGCCTCTACGCCCGCGACGATGCGCACCGCATCGAGATCGAGAAGACGGCGTTCAAGGGCAAGAAGGTGGAAGTCAGCCGGTTCAAGGGTCTCGGCGAGATGAACCCGAACCAGCTCAAGGAAACCACCATGGACTCCAAGACGCGCGGCATGCTGCGCGTGACGCTGCCGCAGGAATATGAGGAGCGCGCAGGGGTGAAGGACCTGGTCGACCGGCTGATGGGCAACAACCCGGCGCACCGCTTCGCGTTCATCCAGGAGAATGCGGCGCGGCTGGATGAAGAGGTGATCGACGCCTGAGCGGGCGGCGCTCAGCGCGCTGCGTTGCGCGTCGCACGGACGTCGGGCGCGCGCAGCCAGCGGATGCGCTGGTTGGTCGCATGCACGCGGCAGAGATAGAAGGTCACGCCTTCGCTCTCGAACGAATGTTTCTCGGTCTCGGCATTGCACTGCATTTCGCGCTCGGTGACCCACTGCCGCTCCAGCGCGGCCAGCCTCGTGCGCTGCGCCGGGGGGAGGCGGTCGTGGACGCGCTTGTACAGCTGGTTCAGCACCCGATCGCGCCGCTTCCACTCCGCCTCCGCACAGGCCATGCGCGCTATCTCGAACAGGTTCTCATCGTCGGACCGGCTTCGCTGCCATCGCTTCGCGGAGCGCATGCAGGCGTGGAACGACGCCGAAAATTCGCCCAGCCATGCCGGCGATTGCACGGACATCGGCCCAAGCCCCCACAGCATCGCCACAAATGCAAGCATCGGAATCCACCTTTCGTCGCCATCTGAAGCGCAAGGTCAGGGCCGCACCACTGCTTCCAAGCAGCCTGATCGCCGCGCCGCTTATGGCCGTCGCCCGGAACGCCCCGAACGCGTCTGCGCACGCAGCCAGGTAATGCGCTGATCAGTCTCGATCAGCTTGCAGGCATATAGGACCACATAATAAGGTTCCGCCCTGTCGCCGGCGGTTTGGTCCCAGCATTTGTCCTCGGTCGCATTCGACCACGCCCGCTGGAGCGTGATCAAACGCGTCCTTGGCTCCAGAGGCAGGCTGTCGCGCAGCGACTCATAGGTTGCGTTGAGGATTAGTTCGCGGCGCTCGAAGGCATCTTCCGCGCAATTCTCTTCAGCCGCGTCTCGCCGCACCTCGTTCTTCGGAAAGCGGTCCTTTGCCCTGCGAATGCAGACAAAATAGCTCGGCGGAAATACCTGTTTCGCATCCGGCCCCGTGGCGGGCATGTTTGCGAAGATCATTGCTGCCAGCATCAACCCATCGAACATGATGCACGCCCCCCGCGCCTTATCGCCCACGTTCCTTCCGCAACATGTCTAGCGCATCGGCATGTTCCTGCGGATAGCGATTTTTCAGTATATCGGCAGATTGGCTGGCCTGGTCACGCTTTCCGGCGGCGAGTTGACGCTTCCACAGGTGCCGAACATGCTCGCCCCGCCGCGCATACGCATTGTTGATCAATGCCTCCTCGTATCGCGGATCGGACCTTGCCACCGTCCGGTCGGTCTGGCGCACCGCATCGGCGAGAATGTTGGCCGCTTGACCATGCTGCACGGCGATCGACCAAGTAACGTTGCGAACGGCATCGCTCGCCCCGTCGAGATCATAGCTGGTCGCCCGCCCGGCCCGCCGGACTACCGGCGCATAGTGACTCTCCTGGACATACGCATGTTGGGCGTCGCCAAATGCTTGCGCGTCCCGCCGGGCGACGGGCTTCCATCGCTTAGTGAACGCCGGCGTACCGGGCACAAGGCCTTTGAAGTCGCGTGCCCAAGGTTTCGCCGCATCGCTCGCCATGAAGGCCGCGGCGTCTCCGGTATTGGTCGCGAGCTGGTAGCTGCCATAGGATACGCCGCCGGCATCGCCCCTTCCGGTGCTGACCGTGCCGGGCCCGCGCCCGCTTGTCTCGTGTCGCTCGGAAAGAATGCCGAGCCTGGCGCCATCATCCGACCGCGTTGCACGCCGGGTACGCCTGCCGCCGCTCGACTCGGGGGCGCGGGGCCCCGCTTGCCCGTCCCCCGGCCCCGAGGTGAATCGCCCGTCGCCGGGATCGTGGTTCGGGTTGAACTTTAGTTCGATCGCGCCGTCGTCCGGCAGATCCGGCACATGCCGGCCACTTCGCAGGTAGCGCGCGAAGGCGCTGTCCCCACTCGTCTGATTGCTCGCTCCTCGCATACGCCGCCCTCCGATAGAGAACAAAACGTAAACGGAAACATGCTGTGTAGGACAGCGCCAATTTCACCGCAGCGCGGAGAAACGCATCCAAATCGGATCCCCCGCGCGCCGCACCTTCGGATGCGCCCCCTATAGCTCCCCGCGCATCCGCCGCTGGTGGTATTTCACCCGCACGGTGATGCCGAGCACCATCAGGAAGAACGCCACGCCCAGCACCGCCGCAGGCACCGCGATCGGCATCGGCCACACCTTGGCCCGCAGCGCCGCGAGCAGCGCGCCGAGTACCGCCAGCCACACCGCGCCCATCCGCAGCGGCCGCGCCACTGCACGCAGCTCGGCCTTGTAGGCGGCGCGTTCGGCGGGGTCGTTCAGGCGGGGCGGGGTCGGCATGTCCAGTCTTCCTTCAGCAGCCCGTAGAGCGTGGTGTCGCGCACGCCGATATGGGTCTCCCATTCGGCGCGCAGCACCCCCTCGAGCCGGAAGCCCAGCCGTTCGAGCAGCCGGCGCGAATACACATTGTCCGGGTCCGTGTCCGCAAAAACCCGCCGATGGTTCGCGGCGAGGAAGAGCTGGTCGAGCACCGCGCCGATCGCCTCCTCGGCGATCCCCTGCCCCCAATGCGGCCGGGCGAGCAGATAGCCGATCTCGCTGACCGCGGGCCGCTTCTCGCCCACCGCGACATAGCCGATCGCGGTGTCGTCGCCCGCGCGCGTGATCGCCCAGACGCGCCAGGCCGGGTCCCCGCGCGACAGGCTGGAGCGGGTCTGCTCGACGGTCTCGTGGGGCGCATGGCTCCACCAGGTCATCAGCGCGGGATCGGAGAGGCTGGGGAACAGCGCCTCGGCATCGTCCACCGTCCGCGGCCGCAGGCGCAGCCGCGGGGTGGTCAGCACCGGCGTGTCTGCCATCTCAGCGATTGCCGCCGATGAAGTCGCCCAGGCCGCCCAGCACCGAACCCTCGCCGCGATTGTGCCCGCCGCCATTGGCCGCGGCGAGCATGCGGCCGGCCAGCCGTGCGAACGGCAGCGACTGGATCCACACCTTGCCCGGCCCGCGCAGCCGGGCGAAGAACACGCCCTCGCCGCCGAAGAGCATGCTGCGCACGCCCCCGACCGAGACGAGGTCGAAGTCGACCGAGGGCGTCAGCGCGGCGAGGCAGCCGGTATCGACATGGAGTTCCTCGCCGGGCGCCAGCTCGCGCTCGACGATCGCGCCGCCCATCTGGACGAACACCCAGCCGTCGCCGTCCAGCCGCTGCATGATGAAGCCCTCGCCGCCGAACAGCCCGGTCATCACCCGGCGCTGGAAGGCGATCCCCATCTGCACGCCCTTGGCGGCGGCGAGGAATGCGTCCTTCTGGCAGATCAGCGTGCCGCCGATGTCCGCCAGCCGCAGCGGCACGATCGCGCCGGGTACGGGCGAGGCGAAGGAGACGCGGGCCTTGCCGCTGCCCTGGTGGGTGAAGACGGTGGTGAACAGCCCCTCGCCGGTGACCAGCCTTTTGCCCGCGCCGAGCAGCTTGTCCATGAAGCCGCCGCCGGCGTTGCTGCCGTCGCCGAACACGGTCTGCATGGTGATGGCGGCATCCTTCCACACCATCGCGCCTGCTTCGGCGACGGCGCTCTCGCCAGGATCGAGCTCGATCTCGACGAACTGCAGCTCCTGGCCCTTGATCTCGAAATCGATGTCGTCGGCATAGCCTTCGCGGCGCGTGTGCGACCAGGGGCTCATCGGCGGCATGGCTGTCTCTCCTGCACGTGTTGCAGGCGCCTAGTACACCAAAGGCCTTTGGTCGGGGAAGCCTCGCCCGCACAACCGTCGTCATTCCCGAAGGCGGGAATCCATTTGCCGGGCCGCCGGGGATGGCGCCGCGCCGTTCCCACCAATGGAGCCCGCCTTTGCGGGGATGACGCGAGAGGGTGCGTTGCCCCGCCCCATCGCCCGGGGTGACATCGGGAAGGCGCTGTGTCATTGCGCAACTTAATTACAACGGATGAGTCGGCGTCCAGCCGATCCGCAGGAGAGTATGATGCGTGTTATCGATCATGTGATCGTCGGCCATGCCGGTGGCGGCGCAGGCCGGACGGCGGACGTTTTCGACCCCAATAGCGGCGCCGTGCAGGCGCAGGTTCCGCTCGGCACCGCCGCCGATCTGGACCGTGCGGTCGCCGCCGCGATGGCCGCCCAGCCCGGCTGGGCCGCGACCAACCCGCAGCGCCGCGCCCGCGTGATGTTCCGCTTCAAGGAGCTGGTCGAGGCGAACATGGATGCGCTCGCCCACCTGCTCTCCTCCGAGCACGGCAAGGTGATCGCGGATTCGAAGGGCGACATCCAGCGCGGCCTCGAGGTGATCGAGTTCGCCTGCGGCATCCCCCACGCGCTCAAGGGCGAGTACACCCAGGGCGCCGGTCCCGGCATCGACGTCTATTCGATGCGCATGCCGCTCGGCATCGGCGCGGGCATCACCCCGTTCAACTTCCCGGCGATGATCCCGATGTGGATGTTCGGCGTGGCGATCGCCTGCGGCAATGCCTTCATCCTCAAGCCTTCCGAGCGCGATCCTTCGGTGCCGGTCCGCCTCGCCGAGCTGATGCTGGAAGCGGGTGCGCCCGAGGGAATCCTGCAGGTGGTGCAGGGCGACAAGGAGATGGTCGACGCGATCCTCGATCATCCGGCGATCAGCGCAGTGAGCTTCGTCGGTTCGTCCGACATCGCGCATTATGTCTATCGTCGCGGCGTCGAGGCGGGGAAGCGCGTCCAGGCGATGGGCGGCGCCAAGAACCACGGCATCGTCATGCCCGATGCCGATCTCGACCAGGTCGTGGCGGACCTTTCCGGCGCGGCGTTCGGTTCGGCGGGCGAGCGCTGCATGGCCCTCCCCGTGGTGGTGCCGGTCGGCGACAAGACCGCCGATGCCCTGCGCGAAAAGCTGATCCCGGCGATCGAGGCATTGCGGGTGGGTGTCTCCACCGATGCCGAGGCGCAGTACGGCCCGGTGGTCAACGCCGCGCACAAGGCCCGCGTCGAGAACTGGATCCAGACCGGCGTCGACGAAGGCGCCGAGCTGGTGATCGACGGCCGCGGCTTTTCGCTCCAGGGCCATGAGCAGGGCTTTTTCATCGGCCCGTCGCTGTTCGATCGCGTGACCCCGGCGATGAAGAGCTACCAGGAGGAGATCTTCGGCCCGGTCCTCCAGATCGTCCGCGCCCCCGATTTCGAGACCGCGCTGCGCCTGCCGAGCGAGCACCAGTACGGCAACGGCGTCGCGATCTTCACCCGCAACGGCCACGCCGCGCGCGAGTTCGCCGCGCGGGTCAATGTCGGCATGGTCGGCATCAACGTGCCGATCCCGGTGCCGGTGGCGTACCACAGCTTCGGCGGCTGGAAGCGCTCGGCGTTCGGGGACATCAACCAGCACGGCATGGAAGGCGTCCGCTTCTGGACCAAGGTCAAGACCGTCACCCAGCGCTGGCCCGACGGCGCCCCCGACGGCAGCAATGCCTTCGTCATCCCGACCATGGGGTGACCGGCGTGGGGCCTGCGCTTCTTCCGCTCGCGATCGGCTTGGTGGCGATTGCCACTGCACCTGCGATTGCGGGCGAGCTGAAGGGACCAGGTAGGTTCTGCGGCTATTCGCCAATCATCGACCTCAAGGCTGGCGAACGTATCGTCACGCTCGAAGGCGGCATCCATGGAGGTACCTTCCGATGGGAGGGCGCCTTCGGTACGCTTGAGGTCGACGGGATAGGCTGGGCCGCCGAACCTAGGGGGCGGAAGATCAAGGCCCGCACCACCGGCGGGCAGATCCGGTTCGCACAGAAGAAGGTTGGCCATACCTATCTGGTAGCGATCTGGAACGGCCGGCAAGGTGCGGCCTATTTCAAATCCATGCACCCACTTTCGGCAGCACAATTGGCGGCGATCGGTCGGGTCCTCCTCTTCCAGGAAGGCGAAGACCCCGGCCGCTGTGACCTGAAAACCATTTTCTCTTGGGATTTCGAATGACCCACCAGTTCGACCTCACCGACGACCAGCGCCAGATCCAGGAGATGGCGCAGAAGTTCACCGCCGATGCGATCACCCCGCACGCGGCCGAGTGGGACGAGAAGCACATCTTCCCCCGCGAGACGATCAAGGCCGCCGCCGAGCTCGGCTTCGCGGCGATCTATGTGTCGGAGGAATCGGGCGGCATCGGCCTCGGCCGGCTCGAGTCCGCGCTGATCTTCGAGGCGATGGCCTATGGCTGCCCGTCGACCAGCGCATTCATCTCGATCCACAACATGGCCGCCTGGATGATCGACCGGTTCGGCGCGCAGGCCGTGAAGGACAAGTATCTCCCCAGCCTCGTCACCATGGACCGGCTGGCCAGCTACTGCCTCACCGAACCGGGCTCGGGCTCGGACGCCGCCGCGCTCAAGACCCGCGCGGTGCGGGACGGCGACCAGTATGTCGTCACCGGCACCAAGCAGTTCATCTCGGGCGGCGGCGAGAACGACCTCTATGTCACCATGGTCCGCACCGGCGAGGACGGCCCCAAGGGCATCTCCGCGCTGGTGATCGAGAAGGACATGCCCGGCGTCAGCTTCGGCGCACAGGAGCGCAAGCTGGGCTGGCATTCGCAGCCGACCGCGCAAGTGAATTTCGACAGCGTCCGCGTGCCCGCCGAAAACCTGATCGGCGCCGAGGGCGAAGGCTTCCGCATCGCGATGATGGGGCTCGACGGCGGCCGGCTCAACATCGGCGCCTGCTCCCTCGGCGGCGCGCAGCGCTGCCTCGACGAGGCGGTGCGCTACACGCAGGAGCGCAAGCAGTTCGGCAAGGCGATCGCCGACTTCCAGAACACCCAGTTCACCCTCGCCGACATGGCGACCGAACTGGAGGCCGCGCGTGCGCTGCTCTACCTCGCCGCCGCCAAGGTGACCGCCGGCACGCCCGACAAGACGCGCTTCGCCGCCATGGCCAAGCGGCTGGCGACCGACACCGGCTCATCGGTGGTCGACCGTGCGCTGCAGTTGCATGGCGGCTATGGGTACCTCATGGACTATCCGATCGAACGCTTCTGGCGCGACCTGCGCGTCCATTCGATCCTCGAGGGCACCAACCAGGTGATGCGGATGATCGTCGGTCGCGATCTGCTGAAGGACTGACACGAAAATGCTTTCCTACAGCAGTGTGTTTATGCTTCGTTCTGACGCGTGCGTCGTTTCCGTCGAGGAGGAAGCCGGGTTGATTTCGCTTTCCCGGAACGTTCGGGGGGAGGATGGTCCTGTGCTTCCCAGCTACTCCCACGGTCATCCCCGCGAAGGCGGGGATCCATTGGCGCTGAACCCGCGGCTCCTTCCCCCAGCGCACAGGCGAATGGATTCCCGCCTTCGCGGGAATGACGGTGGTTTTTGGATGCACCGGGAAGCCTCCCCGTGCCGGGGAGGATCTTGCTGATGGACATCCTCACCGCCATCGAAGGCCCCGTCGCGCGGCTCCGCCTCAACCGCCCCAAGGCGCTCCACGCGCTCAACACCGCGATGTGCCAGGCGATGCTCGACGCGCTCGACGCCTGGGAGCAGGATGACGCCGTCCACATCGTGCTGCTCGACCATGCCGAGGGCCGCGGCTTCTGCGCCGGCGGCGACATTCGCATGATCGCCGAGAGCGGCGCCAGCGACGGCGCCCAAGCGGCGGACTTCTTCCGCATCGAATACCGGCTCAACCACCGGCTGTTCACCTATCGCAAGCCGATCGTCGCCTTTGCCGACGGCATCGTCATGGGCGGCGGTGTCGGTATCTCGCAGCCGGCGCGGCTCCGGGTGGCGACCGAGAACACCAAATTCGCCATGCCCGAGACCGGCATCGGCCTGTTTCCGGACGTCGGCGGCGGCTGGTACCTGTCGCGCCTGCCGGGGCGAATGGGCGAGTATCTGGCGCTGACCGGCCACCGGCTCGACGGCGCCGAATGCCTCGCGCTCGGGCTCGCCACCCATTACCTCCCCGCCGAGGCGCTCGACTCCGCCAAGGCCCAGATCACCACCGCCCCGGACAAGGCGCTGGCGATCCTCGACGACCTGTCGATCGAGGCGCCGATCGCCAAGATCCTCGCGCACTATGCCGATATCGATCGGCTGTTCGCCGGCGAGACGGTCGAAGACATCTTTGCCGCGCTGGAAGCAGAGGACAGCGAATGGGCTGCGGCGACGCTCGCGACGCTGCGCACCAAATCGCCCCAGGCCTGCAAGGTCTCGCTGCGGATCGTCCATGAAGGGCGTACCATGCCCGACTTCGCCGCCGAGATGGCGCAGGAATATGCCGTCGCAACCCGCGTCTGCCGCCTGCCCGATTTCGCCGAGGGCGTGCGCGCGGTGATCGTCGACAAGGACAACAGCCCGCGCTGGTCTCCTTCCACCCCGGCCGCGGTGGACAGCGCCGCGATCGATGCCATCTTCGCTCCCGTGCCCGCCGACGCGGCCTGGAAGCCCTGAACGGAGAACCCCATGTCTTCCTACGAAACCCTCCTCGTCGAACAGCGCGGCGCGGTGACGCTGATCACGCTCAACCGGCCCAAGGCGCTCAACGCGCTCAACAGCCAGGTGCTGACCGAGCTGCTCGAGGTGATGCGCGCCTTCGATGCCGATCCGTCGCAGGGCTGTGCGGTGCTGACCGGCAGCGAAAAGGCGTTCGCGGCCGGTGCCGACATCAAGGAAATGCAGGCACAGGGCTTTGCCGACATGTACGGCCATGACTTCTTCGCCGGCTGGGACGCCTTCACCCGCAACCGCAAGCCGATCATCGCGGCGGTGTCGGGCTATGCGCTGGGCGGCGGCTGCGAAGTGGCGATGATGTGCGACTTCATCCTCGCGGCAGACAACGCCAAGTTCGGCCAGCCCGAGATCAAGCTCGGCGTCTCGCCGGGCATGGGCGGCTCGCAGCGGCTGACCCGCGCGGTCGGCAAGGCCAAGGCGATGGAGATGTGCCTCACCGGCCGGATGATGGACGCCGCCGAAGCCGAGCGCGCCGGGCTGGTCAGCCGCATCCTGCCCGCCGCCGGGCTGGTGGAAGAGGCGGTCAAGACCGCCGCCACCATCGCCGCGATGCCGCCGCTGGCGGTGAAGGCCAACAAGGAAATGGTAAACGTGGCGTTCGAGACGACGCTGGCGCAGGGCGTGCAGTTCGAGCGCCGCCTGTTCCACGCGCTGTTCGGCACCGAGGACCAAAAGGAAGGCATGACGGCGTTCGTCGAGAAGCGACCGGGGAACTGGTCCGGGCGTTGAGGCACTGAACCACTCCCCCTCCTGCATGCGGGAGGGGGCCGGGGGGGTGGGCCCCCGGCATCCGCGACACCATCGCTTGTGGAGAGGGAGCGCCCACCCCCAGCCCCTCCCGCAAGCGGGAGGGGAGTACCTGAATGGCACGCGTAGCAATTATCGGCCTCGGCAACATGGGCGGCGGGATGGCGGCGAACCTCGCCAAGGCCGGCCACGACGTCCGCGCCTTCGATCTGTCGCCCGAAGCGCTGGACCGCGCGAAGAAGGCCGGCTGCCTGCCCGCTGGCAATGCCGCCGAAGCGATTGCCGGTGCCGAGGCGATCGTCACCATGCTGCCCGCCGGGCGGCATGTGGAGGCGCTCTATAGCGAGACCTTGCTCGACCATGCCGAGGCCGGCGCGATCCTGATCGACTGCTCGACGATCGACGTCGCCACCGCCCGCCGCGTGGCCGAGGCGGCGACCCAGCGCGGGCTGCTAGCGGTCGACGCGCCCGTGTCGGGCGGGATCGCCGCCGCCAATGCCGGCACGCTCACCTTCATGGTCGGCGGCGCGGTGGCGGCGTTCGAGCGCGCCGAGCCCTTCCTCGAGGACATGGGCAAGGCGGTGATCCATGCCGGTGCCAGCGGTGCGGGCCAGGCGGCGAAGATCTGCAACAACATGATCCTCGGCGCGACGATGGTGGCCACCTGCGAAGCCTTCGCGCTCGCGGAGAAATTGGGGCTGGACCAGCAGCGCTTCTTCGACATCGCCTCGGTCTCCTCAGGGCAAAGCTGGTCGATGACGAACTATTGCCCGGTCCCCGGCGTCGGCCCGGAAACCCCGGCGGATCGCGACTATCAGGGCGGTTTCGCCGCGCCGCTGATGCTCAAGGACCTTAAGCTGGCGCTGGAAGCGGCGGCGAGCGTCGGCGCGCAAGTGCCGATGGGCGAGCGCGCCGAGCAGCTCTACGCGGCGTTCGTCGAGGGCGAAGGCGCCGGGCTGGACTTTTCGGGGATCATCAAGACGCTGCGGTGAGGGGCTGTGTGGCTACACCGCTTTCCAACCTACCGCGTCATCCCCGCGAAGGCGGGGATCCATTGGCCTGTGCGTCGCAGAAAGAGCTGAGCCGTCCTGGCAAATGGATCCCCGCCTCCGCGGGGATGACGGTGGTAGGGTGGTGAGGGTAAACCTCACCCACCCTTGGCGCGGCTCGCCAGCAGGTCCTGGGTCAGCACCTGCGGCAGCACCTCGGGGGCGTCCTGCCCCGGCTTGTACCAGAGGTAGAGCGGCACGCCGGCGCGGTTATGCGCCTCGATGAACCGGCCGAGCGTGGCGTCGCCATTGGTCCAGTCGCCGACCAGCACCGCGACCTTGCCGTCGGCCAGCGCCTGCTCCACCGCGGCGGTTTCGATCACCGCCTTCTCGTTGACCTTGCAGGTCAGGCACCAGTCTGCGGTGAAATAGGCGAAGACCGGCCGCCCCTGCGCCCGCAGCTCGGCGAGGCGGGCTTCGCTGAAGGGTTCGGCCCCGGCCATGGCGGCGGGCGCTCCGCCCGCTGCCGCCGGATGCACCAGCGCGACGCTGGCGAGCGCCAGCAGCACCAGCGGCACCGCCGGCAGCCAGGCACGGCTGCGCCCCTTGGCCTGCCGGGCGCCCGCCCACCACAGGCCCAGCGTGGCGAGCAGCATTGCTGCCAGCCCGATGGTCATCCCGTCCACCCCGGCCTGCTTGCCCAGCACCCAGGCGAGCGCCAGCGCGGTGAGGAACATCGGGATGGAGAGGATGTGCCGCATCGTCGCCATCCAGGCGCCGGGCTTGGGCAGCTTGCGCCGGAAGGCCGGCACGAACCCCAGCAGCAGGAAGGGCAGCGCAATGCCCAGCCCGAGCCCGCCGAAGATCGCCAGCCCCGCGAACCAGGGCAGCACCAGCGCGGCGCCCAGTGCCGAGGCCATGAACGGCCCGGTGCACGGCGTGGCAATGAACGCCGCCAGCGCGCCGGTGGCGAAGGCGCCGCCATGGCCCTTGCTCGCCGCACGGTTGACGAAGGCGGGCGTGGTGATCTCGAACAACCCGGCCAGGTTGAAGGCGATCGCCGCGACGAGCAGCAGCAGCACCAGGATGACGCGGGGGTCCTGCAGCTGGAACGCCCAGCCCACCGTCGCCCCCGCCGCGCGCAGCCCGAGCAGCAGCCCGCCCAGCGCGAGGCACACTGCCACGACGCCGGCGGTGTAGGCGAGCGCCTCGGCGCGCGGGCTGCCTTGGTCGTTGTTGGCCTTGGCGAGGCTCAGCGCCTTGAGGCTGAGGATCGGGAAGACGCAGGGCATCACGTTGAGGATCAGCCCGCCCAGCACCGCGGCGAAGAACGCCCCGATCGCCGCCAGCCACGTGGTCGCCGCCGGCTCGACCGCCGCGACGGTGCCGGGCTTGGCGGTGACGGTGAGCCCCTGCCCGTCGATCGCCAGCACGCCCTCCAGCGCGGCGGGCGCGGTGCGGGCCTTGGTCTCGAGCACCAGCCGGTCGCCGTCACGCACCACCGTCTGCGGCGCGGCATAGTCGACTGCGTTGGCGGTCAGCGGGTAGAAATACACATCCTTGGCCGCCGCGCCCGCCGGATAAGGCACCGCGATCCGCAGCGTGCCGCCCTCGGCCTGGAAGCTCGCCGGGGTGCTCAGCGGCTTGGGCAGCTTGGCCCGCCAGCCGTCGAACTTCGCCCGCGTCGCCGGGTCGATTGCGCCGTCGCCGATGGTGAGGCTCGTCGCCAGCTCGGCCTTTTCGGGCACGCACAGCGTATCGGTGCAGACGAGATAGTCGAGCTTCAGCTTCACCGGCAGCACGCCCTTGGCGTCGGCGGGAATGTGCAGCGTGGTCAGCCGGACGAAGGTGCCTTCATAGACATAGTTCATCAGCCCCGCGATCAGCAGTCGCTGCGGCACCGGATAGCGGAAATCCTCCGCTTTCACGCCCGCCGGCAGGGTCCAACGCGCCTCGGCGGACAGCCCCGCATCGCCGGAGTTCTGCCAATAGGCATGCCATTTCAGATCGGGCGTGGAGACCAGCGCCAGCGTTACGTCGCTGCCGGACTTCGGCTGCGTCGTCTCCGCCACGAGTTCGCTGCGGACATGCGGGCCCTTGGCGAACCCCTGTGCCATCACGGGCGTGCCGCCGAGCAGAAGCAGCAGGAGCGACATCAAAGCGAAACGAAGCTGGGCCATGGCGCCGTCCTTGCCCAGTTCGCCGCGTTCGACAATAGCTGGGTGTACCAACGTCCACCCGTGCCCGGAGCCGGCCCCGAATGAAATTGCTTGCCCCCCTCGCCGCCCTCGCGCTGGCCGCCACCCCCGCCCTCGCCCAGCAGAGCGCGCCCGCGCCCGCTGCTCCGGCCACGCCGCCCAAGCTGGTGGTGGTGATCTCGGTTGACCAGTTCTCGGCCGATCTCTTCTCCGAATATCGCAGCCAGTTCACCAGCGGCTTTGCGCGGCTGATGACCGGCGCGGTGTTCCCGGCAGGCTATCAGAGCCACGCCGCGACCGAGACCTGCCCCGGCCACTCGACGATCCTGACCGGCGACCACCCCTCGCGCACCGGCATCATCGCCAACGACTGGACCGACTTCGCCGCCCCGCGCGCCGACAAGACGGTCTATTGCGCCGAGGACGAGAGCGTGCCGGGCTCGGATTCGAACCACTACACCGTCTCCGACAAGCATCTGAAGGTGCCGACGCTGGGCGAGTGGATGAAGCAGGCCGATCCGCAGTCGCGCGTCGTGTCGGTCGCCGGCAAGGACCGCGCCGCGGTGATGATGGGCGGCCACAAGGTCGACGAGCTCTGGTGGTGGGACGGCAAGGCCTTCGTGTCCTATGCCGGCCGCACCGCGCCCGACGCGGTGACGAAGATCAACGCCGCGACCACCGCGCGCATCGCCGAGGCGCAGCCCGCGCTCGACCTGCCGGGCTTCTGCAAGGCCCGCAGCCGCGCCATTCCGGTGAGCGCGAGCCGGACCGTGGGCGACGGCCGCTTCGCCCGTGCTGCGGGTGACGCCAAGGCCTTCCGCATCTCGCCCGAGTTCGACGACGCGGTGCTGGCGCTCGGCGCCAAGCTCGCGACGGACATGAAGCTGGGCCAGCAGGGCCATACCGACCTGCTGATCCTCGGCGCCTCGGCCACCGACTATGTCGGCCACACCTATGGCACCGAGGGCAGCGAGATGTGCCTGCAGCTGCTCTCGCTCGACCAGACGCTGGGCCGGCTGTTCGAGGCGCTGGATCGCACCGGCGTCGACTATCAGGTGGTGCTGACCGCCGACCATGGCGGCCACGACCTGCCCGAACGCCACCGCGAGCATGGCGCGCCGACCGAGCAGCGGATCACCGCCGACGTGACCACCACCAACATCAGCCGCGCACTGGCAGGCAAGCTGGGCCTTACCGGCACGGTGCTGGTCGGCGGCCCGGGTGGCGATGTGTATGTCACGCCGTCGGTCCCGCAGGCGAAGCGCGCGGCGGTGCTGGCCGAGGCCGCGAAGCTCTATGCGGCGAACCCGCAGGTCCAGACGGTGTTCACCCGCGCCCAGATCGAAGCGACGCCGATCGTCCACACCCCGCCCGAGACCTGGAGCCTGTTGGAGCGCGCCCGCGCCTCGTACAATCCGGAGCGTTCCGGCGACCTGATCGTGGCGCTCAAGCCGCGCGTGACGCCGATCCTCGATCCGTCGATCGGCAATGTCGCGACGCATGGCAGCTTCTGGGACTATGATCGCCGCGTGCCGATCCTGTTCTGGCGCAAGGGCATGACCGGTTTCGAACAGCCGCTGTCGGTGGAAACGGTCGACATCGCGCCGACGCTGGCTGCGCTGATCAAGGTGCCGGTGCCGGTGGAGATCGACGGGCGCTGCCTGGATATCGATGCGGGGGTGGGCGACAGCTGCAAGTGAGCCAAGATCCTCCCCGGCACGGGGAGGGGGACCGCCGCCGAAGGCGGTGGTGGAGGGGCCGCCGCGCAAGCGGCGGTATCCAGCTCGACCAACCCGCGCCTTACGGCGCGGCCCCTCCACCAAGCCGCTAGGGCGGCTTGGTCCCCCTCCCCGTTCCGGGGAGGAATTCAAGGTCAACGTTTCTCGAACGCCCGCATCCCTGTCAGCCGGTTGTTCGCCACCGTGATCCGCCCGCCCGATAGATCCGCCACGAACGCCGGGTCCGCCGGTGCCCCCGGCGCCAGGCCGGCGGTATTGCCCTCAACCCGCAGACCGTCGGTCGGATAGGTCCGCGCCTCGGCCGCGACCACGATCAGCCCCGAGCGATTCTCCTTGTCGCGCCCCTGCACGAACATGTTCTGCGCGATCGTCCCCGTGCCGCCTTCGGGCAGGTCGATCATGTAGTTGGTCTTGCGTCCCGCGCTGTCATCGAAGCTGTTCCCGGTGATCGCCACCCGGCGCGCGCGCAGCTTGACGTAATGGCCGCCGGTGCCGCGCTCGAAGCGGCTATGGGTAATCGTCACCAGCCCATCGACCGACAGATAGACCGAATGCGAACAGTTCGGCGATTCGTCGCACTGGCCGAGCCCGGCGAAGCTGGAGCGGTCGATGGTGATGCTGCGCACCGTCGGGTGACCCCCGCCGAGAATGCCCTCCTGGCTGTCGAGAAACGTGGAGCGGGTGACGGTCAGGTCGCCCATCTCGATGCGGATGCCCGCGGCGTTGCCGTCGCGCACGCGGAACTTGCGGAACACCACGCCGTCCACCGCCGATCCCCGCCCGCGCAGCACGAACGCTGCCTTCTCCTCGCACACCGTGCGCTCGAAGATCGCGGTGCCCGGCTGCATCGCCTTGTAGGTGATCCGCCCGGCCGCCTGCACCACGCATTGCTGATAGGTGCCCGGCGCGATCAGGATCGTCGCGGTGCCGTCGCGCACCGAGGCCACGGCAGCGGCAAGGGTCGGATAGCCCTGCCCCGTCTCGGCGACGGTGAACGGCGCGGGGGCGGCGAGCGCGAGCAAGAAGAGCAACATGCCCGCATCCTGCCACGCCAACGCTTAAAAATCCGCCGATGCGCAAACGTGCACATTCCCCGCTTGTGCGCCGCAACGAAGCATTGCAGCATGCAGCCAATCGGTCACGCGGGCGTTTGGGAGCTTCGATGGGATCACTGGGGGCGTTCGACGAGATTTGGGGACATGGCGGTCCGGAGGCGCCGCGCGAGGCGTTCACCGCGCTGTCGCAATGGATCGCGGACACGCCCCCCGAAGAGCTGCAACGCCGCCAGCAATCCGCCGAGGCCGCCTTCCGGCAGCTGGGCATCACCTTCGCCGTCTATGGCGACAGCGACGCGGCCGAACGGATCATCCCCTTCGACATCGTGCCGCGCATGTTCCTGCAGCGCGAATGGCAGAAGCTGAGCGACGGGCTGGTCCAGCGGGTCGAGGCGATCAACGCCTTCCTGGAGGACATCTACGGCGCGCGGCGCATCCTCGACGAAGGGATCATCCCCCCCGAGTTGATCCTGCACAACGAGCAGTTCCGCCCCGAAGTCGCCGGCATCCGCCCGCCGCACGGGGTGTGGGCGCATATCTGCGGGATCGATCTGGTCCGCACCGGGCCCGACGAATTCTACGTGCTGGAGGACAATGCCCGCACGCCTTCCGGCGTCTCCTACATGCTGGAGAATCGCGAGGCGATGATCCGGCTCTGCCCCGAGCTGTTCCGCGATTTCCGCGTCGCGCCGGTCGACAGCTATCCAGACATGCTGCTGGAGACGATGCGCTCGGTGGCGCCGCTCGGCCGCGCCCGGCCGGTGTGCGTCGTGCTGACGCCAGGGCATTTCAACTCCGCCTATTACGAGCACAGCTTCCTCGCCGATTCGATGGGCGTCGAGCTGGTCGAGGCCGCCGATCTCGTGGTGGACGACGACGTCGTCTATATGGAGACGATCGCCGGGCGGGTGCGGGTGGACGTGATCTATCGCCGCATCGACGACGATTTCCTCGATCCCCTGGTCTTCCGCCCGGACTCGCTGCTCGGCGTGCCGGGGCTGATCGCCGCCTATCGCGCGGGCAACGTCGCGCTGCTCAATGCGCCGGGCAACGGCATCGCCGACGACAAGGCGATCTACAGCTACATGCCCGAGATCGTCCGCTTCTATTCGGGCGGCGAGGCCAAGCTGCCCAATGTGGAGACCTGGCGCTGCCGCGAGCCGCAGGCGCTGAAATATGTGCTCGAGCATCTGCCCGAGCTGGTGGTGAAGCTGGTCGACGGCTCGGGCGGCTACGGCATGCTGGTCGGCCCGACCGCGACCAAAGAGCAGATCGAGACCTTCCGCGCCGCGCTGACCGCCGAGCCGCATCGCTATATCGCCCAGCCGACGCTGGCGCTGTCGACGGTGCCGACGCTGACCGAGAAGGGCCTCGCGCCGCGCCATGTCGACTTCCGCCCGTTCGTGCTGACCGGCAGCGACAAGGTGCGCGTGGTCCCCGGCGGACTCACGCGCGTGGCGCTGCGCGAAGGATCGCTGGTGGTCAATTCCAGCCAGGGCGGCGGCACCAAGGACAGCTTCGTCCTGCTTGGGGACGCGGCATGAGAGGGCTCCACTTCGATCCTCCCCGGCACGGGGAGGGGGACACGCACCAAACTCGCCATCGTCATCCCCGCGAAGGCGGGGATCCATTGGCGCTGATGCCGCCGTTCCTGCCCCAAACGCACAGGCGAATGGATTCCCGCCTTCGCGGGAATGACGGTGGATATTTGGCGGGCGCCAGCCTGAAAGCCGATCTAGTGGAGGAGCAGCACCCATGATGATGCTCTCCCGCACCGCCGCCGCGCTCTACTGGCTCGGCCGCTATGTCGAGCGCGCCGACTTCATCGCGCGACTGGTGGAAGCGACGATCCGCCTCGACGCGCTCTCCGCCCGCCCCGCAGGCGAAGCCGCGTGGCAGAGCGCCCTCACCGTCAGCTATACCGACGAGATCTTCGCCGCGACCGGCCATCCCGCCACCCAGGCGCATGTCGCGCGCTTCCTGACGCTGGAAGCGGACAATCCCGGCTCGATCACCCGCTGCCTGGAAATGGCGCGCAACAACGCCCGCGCCGTGCGCACCGCCCTCACCCGCGAAGCCTGGACCGCGATCAACCGCGCCTGGTGGCTGTTCGCCAACCGCGCCTCGACCGGCGGGGCGACAGAGACGCTCGGTCTGGTCGAGCAGGTGAAGGGCGAGACGCGCGGCTTCGAAGGCGCGATCCACCGGATGATGCGCAACGAGGCGACGCTGCTGATCCAGCTCGGCGCCGCGATCGAGCGCGCGGACAACACCGCGCGGCTGGTCGACGTGAAATACCACCTGCTGCTGCCCGCTGGCGAAAGCGTCGGCGGCGCGGTGGATCGCGACCAGTGGACGACGATCCTCCAGACCGTCTCCGCCGTGACCGCCTATCGCTGGCTCTATTCGGAAGGGCTGCGGCCGGACAATGTGATCGACTTGCTGGTCAGCCGCGCCGAGCTGCCGCGCAGCCTCGCCGCCTGTGTGGAGGAAAGCGTGACCTTGCTCAGCCAGCTCGCCAAGCGCACCGGCCTCCAGGGCGAGGCCGACCGCATGGCCCGCGCCCGGCTCGCCCGCGTCCAGAAGGCGCGCACGCCCGACATCATCGTCGGCGGCCTGCACGAATATCTGGAAGCCTTCATCGCCGAGAACGCGCTGCTCGACGGCGCGATCGCGCGCCAGTTCCGGTTCCTGTGATGCGCATCGCCGTCGAACACCGCTCGGTCTATCGCTTCACCCAGCCCCAGGCCCGGATCGTCCAGATGCTGCGGCTGACGCCCTGCGACACCCAGCACCAGACGGTCGTGAGCTGGATGGTCGGCGTCGATTGCGATGCGCGGCTGCGCGACGCGGTGGATGGCTATGGCAACGCGGTGACGATGCTCTACGCCGAGGGTCCGATCGAGGCGATCGAGATTGCGGTGACGGGCGAAGTGCTGACTCAGGACAATGCGGGGGTACTGCGCGGCACGCCCGAGCCGCTGCCCCCCGCCCTGTTCCTGCGCACCACCCCGCGCACCGCGCCCAGCCCGCAGTTGGCGGCGTTCGCCGCCGATGTGAGCGCGAGCACCGCCGACCCGATCGAGCGGCTGCACCGGCTCAACCAAGCGCTCCATGCCCGTTTCCGCTGCGTGCCCGATGTGCCCGATACCGGCCTCACTGCCGCAGAGGCGTTCGCCGGCAAGGCCGAGGCGTCGCGCGACGTGGCGCAGATGTTCGTCTCCGCCGCGCGCACGCTGGAGGCACCGGCGCGCTATGTCTCGGGCTATCATCTTGACGGCGACGCCCAGTGCGCGCCGCATGCCTGGTGCGAGGCCTGGGTGCCGGGGCTGGGCTGGGTGGCGTTCGATCCGGTAACCGGCATGTCGCCGAACGACGGCTATGTGCGGGTGGCGGTCGGCCTCGATTCCGAAGGCGCCGCGGCGGTGGCCGGGCATCGCATCGGGCATGGCGAGGAACAGCTGGCGGTGGACCTGCATGTCGATCGGCTGGGGAACGAGGAGTAGGCGAGTAGCGACTGCCGCCATTCTCGCAAAGGCCTACGACCGTCATTCCCGCGAAGGCGGGAACCCATTTGCCAGGACGTCAGGGAAAGAACCGCAAACTCAGCGCCAATGGATCCCCGCCTTCGCGGGGATGACAATCTAGTTGAACGAACGTCCGCTCAAGCCAGCGCGGCTGCCACCGCGTTCGGCATCGCCCCCACCGCTTCTTCGTCGACGAGCAGCGACCAGCCGGTCGGCCCCAGCACCTCGATCGGGCGATAGCGCGTCTTGTACGCCATGCGCGCGCTGCCCTTCACCCAATAGCCGAGATAGACATAGGGCAGCCCCGCCGCGCGGGCGCGCAGGATATGGTCCATGATGATGAAATTGCCCATGCTAGACCGCGTCTCGTCATCGGTGACGAAGAAGCTGTAGATCATCGACAGGCCGTCGCCCTGCTGGTCGGTGATGCACGCCCCCACCAGCCGACCCCGCTGGCCGTCCACCGAAGGCTCGCGATATTCGACGACATAGGAGCTGACCGGCGACTGCTCGACCATGTCGGCATAGTCGCTCTCGTCCATCGCCGCCATGCCGCCGCCGGGGTGCCGCGAATCGAGATAGCGCTTGAGCAACTCGTACTGCTCGCCGGTCGCCCAGGGCTTGCAGGCGGTGACTTCGAGATCGCTGTAGCGCTTGAGCAATTTCCGCTGGGTGGCGTTGGGCTCGAACCCGTCGGTCAGCACCCGCACCGAGGCGCAGGCGGTGCAGCCCGCGCAGCTCGGCCGATAGGCGACCGACTGGCTGCGGCGAAAGCCGATGCGGCTCAGCGCATCGTTGAGTTCGCCGGCATGGTCGCCGGAAAGTTCGGTGAAGATCTTCCGTTCCTGCCGCCCGGGCAGATACGGGCAGGGCGACGGGCTGGTCACGAAAAAACGCGGGAAACGTGATAATGCGGTCACCGCTCAGCCGTCCTCTGCTCCATCGGGCCGTCCCGACCGGCCCCTCTTATGCCGTTATGGGGTTGGTTTTGGATGATGAAAAGCGCGTTTACCATCAATCAGGGCCATTCCCGCGCCATCGGCTTTCCCGAGTGACGCGGAACGGGACGATTCGGTTCCGCGGTAACCATGGTTCGCTGCGAAGCGGGACCGGACGAGCGCCGGGAGCGCGCAAGATCCGGCCGCGCCACCCCTGACGAGCGAATCGAGTCGCGGCCGAACTCAGCCGAGTCCCAGCGCGTCGAGTGCCGCCCCGACTCCGTCTTCCGCGACGAGTGCCGCCCCCGCTGCGCGCGCCCGCGCGGCAATGGTGGCACTCGCCAGCAGCCGCGCAAGGACGGCAGATGCACGCGCGGGGGTGTAGCGGCGCTTCGGCAACGAGAGGCCCAGCCCGGCGCGCTCGATCCGCGCGGCATTGTCGAACTGGTCGCCGAAGATCGGGCAGACGAGTTGCGGCACCCCCGCGCGGATCGCCTGGCCCGTGGTGCCGATGCCGCCATGGCCGATCACCGCCGCGGCGCGCGGGAAGATCTGCGAATGCGGCGCATAACCCGCCACGAGCACGGTATCGCCGGCGAGGTGCCGATGCTGCGCCAGCAGATCCTCGCCGACCAGCAGCACCGCCCGCATGCCCAGCCGCCGCGCCGCCTCGGCGCTCGCCGCATAGAAGCCGTCCTCGGCATAGACCGCCATGCTGCCCAGCGTGAAGACGAGCGGCGGCGGCCCCGCCGCCAGAAACGCCTCGATCTCGGCGGAAAGCCCCTCCCCCGCGAACCCGCCGTCGTAGAAAACAAAGCCGGTCTGCGCGAAACTGGGCGGGACATCGCGCGGCGCAGGCGAAAAGACGGGCGACCAAAGACCGATCGCCCGGTCCACCGCCAGGGGACCTGCCAGTACTTCGTTCCCCGCAAAGGGCGGCGCACCGGCACCCTCGCGCATCACGGCGAACGGCTTGAGCCCCTTGGCATAGCGGCGCTCGGCCAGCCGCAGCAGCGGCCGCACCGCGCCCGGGCCGAACCAGCGGCGCAGCGTCACCAGCGCGGTTTCGCCGCGCGTCAGCACCGGCGGATCCTCCGCCGACAGCAGGGTGATCGGCTGGAGCAGCGCCGAGGCGAGCGGCACCCCCGCCGCCTGCGCCGCAATCCGCGCATGGATCGAGAAACTGCTGGCGAGCACCAGATCCGCGTTCGCGACCACCGGCGTCAGGTCCGCCAGCGTCACCTCGGCATAGGGCACGAGCACCCGGTTGATGATGAAATCGAAATCGGTGGCGATCGCCCGCGCGATCTCACCCTCGTCCATGCCGGTATCGGCGAGCAGCTGCGGCCCGTCGGGTCGGATGGGGTGGAATTCGATGCCGTGCCGCTCGGCGATGCCGCGCACCGATTCGGCGCCTGCGAACACGGGCGTGTGGCCCCGCGCCTGCATGCCGAGTGCCAGTGCGATGAACGGGTGCACGTCGCCCAACGTGCCCAGCGTCGCCAGTACCACCCGCATGCGCTTGTTCCCCCCTAGGGGAGCAGGGTGATTACTGGATGGAGGCGCAGCGTCAATGAAGATCCTCCCCGTCACGGGGAAGGGCTACCGTGCTTTCCTCTGAGACCTTTCGCCATCCCCGCGAAGGCGGGGATCCATTGGCGCTGGTGCGGCGGTTCTTTCCCCCAGCGCCGAGGGCAATGGATTCCCGCCTTCGCGGGAATGACGACGGACCTTGCGACGCGGATATCCCATGCGCCCAGCGCGGTTCCCTCCCCGTCCCCGGGAGGATCTAAAACTCAGTATGCCCGGGCGACCACGATCCGCTCGACGGCCGGCTTGCCGGTGAACAGGCAAGTGCCCTCGGCCGGAGCGGCGTCGCCCGGCACGTTGCGGAAGGTAAGCTTGAGCGCCTTGAGCCGCTCGACCACCGCGTCCAGCTCGGCACCGGTCGGCTTGGCCCAGCTGACTTCGGCCCAGCCGGGGAACTTCTCCGCATCGGCGAACATCGCCGCCAGCGCGTCGAAGTCGGTCACGTCGCGGCGGATGTTGCCGTCCAGCCGCTCGCGCGCGTCGAGATACAGGCCCTGCTGGATGCTCTCGAGGATCGCCGCTGCTTCCGCGACGAAATCACCGCGCGGCATGATCTGCGAATCGAGCTTGCCGTCCTCGCGGTAGAGCTTGTTGCGCTGGATCACCGAGACATTGCCGCCGGCGACGTCGCGCCCGCCGACCTCGATCACGATCGGCGCGCCCTTCTTCACCCAGCCCCAGCGCTTGGTCTGCGCCTTGACCGCCTTGAGGTCGAGCAGCGCACGCACCGGCTCGCCCAGCGCGCTGAGCTTGGCCAGCTCGGTCTGGAGCGACTTGCAATAGTCGATGGTCGCGGCGTCCTCGGGCTGGTCGCGCAGCATCGGCACGATCACGATCTGCCAAGGCGCCACCATCGGCGGGACGCGCAGGCCGTCGTCGTCGCCATGCACCATGATCAGCCCGCCGATCATGCGGGTGGAGACGCCCCAGCTGGTCGTCTGCGCCAGCTCGAACTGGCCTTCCGAATTCTGGAACTTGATGTCCTGCGCCGAGGAGAAGGTAGTGCCCAGGAAATGCGAGGTGCCGGCCTGCAGCGCCTTGCCGTCCTGCATCATCGCCTCGATCGAGAAGGTCGAGACGGCGCCCGGGAAGCGCTCATTCTCCGGCTTCTCGCCCGCGACCACCGGCATCGCCAGGCAATCCTCGGCGAAGCTGCGATACACCTCGAGCATCTTGAGGGTTTCTTCCTGCGCCTCTTCCACCGTGGCGTGGGCGGTATGCCCTTCCTGCCACAGGAATTCGGCGGTGCGCAGGAACATGCGCGTGCGCATTTCCCAGCGGACGACGTTGGCCCACTGGTTGATCAGCACCGGCAGGTCGCGCCAGCTCTGCACCCAGCGCGACATCGCCGCGCCGATCACCGTCTCCGAGGTGGGACGGACGACCAGCGGCTCTTCGAGCTTCGCCTCGGGATCGGGCACCAGCCGGCCGTCCTTCTGGACGAGGCGATGGTGCGTGACGACCGCCATTTCCTTGGCGAAGCCGTCGACATGCTCGGCTTCCTTCTCGAAATAGGAAAGCGGGATGAACAGCGGGAAATAGCAGTTCTCGTGCCCCGTCGCCTTGATGCGATCGTCGAGCAGGCGCTGGATGCGCTCCCAGATGCCATAGCCCCAGGGCCGGATGACCATGCAGCCGCGCACGCCCGAATCCTCGGCCATGTCGGCTTCGCTGATGACGGTCTGGTACCATTGCGCGAAATCGCCGTCGCGCGTCACGGAAAGGGCGTGCTTGATCATGCCCCAGCGCTTAGCGCCTGGGCGCGCCGACGCAAGGGCCGGCGCGCCCGGGTCTCATACCGAGAGCGACCCCACCGGCGAATCGGCGTCGACCGGGTTGCCGAAGCTGTCGAACGGGATCAGCGGCTTGCGCCCGATCCGCGCAATATCGCGGGAAGGCTGGTAGCGCTGCCTTTCGCCGAAGCTCAGCGCCACCTCCCGCACGCGGCAGAATTTGCCGCGCGGGCTGCCGCGCAGCAGATGGGCATGCTCGATCCGCAGCCCCCAGCCCGGCAACTCGGGCAGATCGGCGCCGATCCGGGTGCACAGGTTGAACAATTGGACATGGTTGCGATGGCCGTGTCCGGGCAACTTGCTGCGGAACGTCAGGCAGTTGGGCTCGCTGATGAACGTGTTGTGCGCGAGCAGGAAATTGCGGTGGCCATGCTGGAATTGGCCCATCTCGGAGCCGTGACCGGTCTTGCGAAGCGTAGACAGCGCCATGACGAAATCGGTCATCGTCTTGGCGCGCTCCACCGGCGCGTTGGTCTGGTCTCGGCTGAAGGGCTCGAGCAGCACGCCCGATCCGGTGGCGGCGTCGAAGCTCTTGACGAAGCGATACTCGCCGGGCTGCGCGCCCCCCTGCAGCTGGAGGATATCGTCGGGCAGGATCTCGTTCTGCCCCGAAGGGCTCGCGATCCGGAAGGCAGTGCCGTCGGTGGTGATCACCGAATTGGGCAGCAGCCGCACGCCACCCTGGGTCAGGAACAGCTGCGCCGTCGGCCCTTCGGCATGGTAGCGGAAGACCGTGGTGTTGCGCATGCCGCGCTGGTTGGGCCGTTGCACCCCGCCCTGCTGCATGAAGTCGACATGGAAGATCGCGTAGCACATGATCTCGTCCCCGGGCGACAGCGTGCCGGCAAGGTCGCCTTCGACGACGATCCTGCGGGTCACGGGATCGGCGAGGAACAGCTGGTACGGCTTGGGCCCGGCACCGGCGCCGGTCACGATGCGGACCTGGAGGTCCCAGATCTTCTTCATCGGTGACAGGCCGCCGGCATCGCGCACCGTGATGGCGGTGTGCCCCTGCCCCTCGCGGGCGACGGACTCCACGGTCAGCGTCGGGGGCAGATGCAGCCGGATGGGCGCGGGCTCGCCGATCGTCGCGTCATAGCCGTCGATGACGACATCGTCATAGCCGGGCCCCCCTTGGAAACTGTCCGTCGTCAGCTTGGCGGTGACGTTCCGGTACAGCCGGGGCGCCATGGGCGCAGCCCCTTCGAATAGCGTCTCCATCAAATAGAAGCCGTGGCCGAGATAGGGGAGCGGCGGCAGGATATCGCGCTGCCGCGGGTCGCCCTTGAAGAGGTTGAGGCCGATGCTGCGCCCCGCCGCGTTCCGTTCGCCGTACATGCGCTCGCGATCGAGCAGCTGGCATCCGAAGAAGCCCACCTGGGTACCGGGTACCCCCATGATCCTGGGGAATTTCGACATGTCGACGGTCACGCCGTGGAAATGCACCCTCCGCGCCGAGATGCTCCAGCGTGCATCGGGCAGATAGCGGTTGGTGCGCGTGATCACCATCTGGTCCGGGCGCAGCCCATCGGCAGGCTTGACTTCGATGACGCGCGCATTGTCGATCGGGCCCATGCCGGGGACCCGGTTGAGGTCTTCCACATAGCGGCCGGCGCGGGCGAGAATGAGCAGCCCGCCATCGCCGACGCCACGGTTGGCAAGCCCGCGGGCAATCGTCTTCCAGGGTGCCGCCTGCGTGCCGGCAGCGCTGTCGTCGCCGTCGACCGGGTCGACGTACCGCGTCGGCCGCTTCGCATCGAGGCTGCGATCGACATTGATCACCAGCGGCAATTCGATCCGCCGCTCCAGCCCGTGCTCGCCGCGCAGATAGCAATAGAGGATCGCGTCGCCCGCCGTCACCGGTCCTTCGCCGGCCCCGATCTCCACCGCGAAGCCGATCGACCCCTGCGGCGCCATGCGCCCGTCGTACATCCGCACCGGCGTCTGGTTGACGCTCCAGTCGGTGACGGTGACCGTGTTCCCCTCCAGGTAGAACACGGCTTCCTTGAAATAGTTGATCTCGCTGCTGTTGGCGGACTGGGGCGGCAGGCCCAGCGCCGTGATGCGCATGCCTTCGCCATGGACCCACTGGCCGGGCGCCGCCGAGAAGCCCCCGATGAAGCGCTCATCGGGTACCAATGTCCCGCGCGGTACGTCGCTCTGCGCCCGCGCGGTGCCGCCGCTGCCCGCCGTGCCGTTCCAGTTCCGCCCGGGCCGCAGCCCGTTGCCGCGGCCGCCGGGAGCGCCCCGATCTGCGGAACTTGCCGCGCCCGAACAGGCGGCAGGCGCAAATGAGCCGATCAACAGCCCGCCGACGGCGGACCTACGCGTCACGTCGATCACTAGCTTCTCCCTATGGTTGGGCAGAAACGGTCAGTGCTCGCCGGCACCAACTGTCTTCATTCCCCCTGGGACAGGATCTCCCCGATCCCGCAGGCGCGCCCTGTAGAGCATCGCCAGTGACAGGCCGAACAGGATCACGAACAACGGATCATTGTCGCCCTGTGCCAGCACCAGCCGGGTCGAAATCAGCACCGCCAGCGATATCGCAATCGCGAACTCGGCGGGAAAGGGGGATGCTACGTCACGCAAGCCCGCGCGGAACAGGCTGACGACCGACAGCAGCAACGTTCCCATCCAGGCGAGGAAGCCGAAGACGCCGACATCGGCGCACAGCGCGACGAGGCCCAGATCGATCGTCAGCGTGCCGTCCGGGGTGCGCCAGTTGATCGCGCGCCCGCCCTGCCCCAGGCCGTAGCCCAGCAGCGGCCGGCGGGCGATCACCGGCACCGCCATGTGGAACTGCGCGCTGCGCGCGTCGGTGCTCGCCTGTGCCGCGCCGCCGCCCAACACGCGGATGTGGATCGCCGGCACGAAGAGCACCGCCAGCATCAGCGCAACCATCAGCGCCGGGTAGATCATCGTCGCGGAAATGCCGATCATGTCCCCGCGCGCGTTGCGCCAGCGGTGGATGCCCCAGCACAGCCCGAACAGCGCGTGCGCCGCGATGAACCCGACGAGCGACAGCCGCGCCGTCGACAGCACCGCCGAGTAGAGGATGAAGGCATCGAACCCCGCCCACATCAGCCGCATCGGCCAGGTCTTCGCATTGACGATCCGAAACAGGATGAAGGGCGTCGTCAGCGCGAGCAATTCGCCATAGGCCAGCGGCGTCGTGTAGGTGGTGACAACCCGGTATCCGCCGCGGATGTGCGGCTGGATCAAGTCCTGCAGCACCGCATCGTCGATCCGCAAGAAGCTGGGGATGTGCCCCAGCCACAGCACGTGCTGCGTGCGTGCCTCGAACACGCCGACCACCATCAGCAAGAACACCACCAGGGCGAGCCGGTTGACAAACCAGGGCACGCTCTTGCCACCGGGCCCGAACAGCCAGATCGTGGCAAAGCATGCCGCGGTCGAAGTGAAGGTGATGTGGACCCATCGCCCGATCGTATCCCCGGGCGCGACCGAGAAGATCGTGGCCAGGAACTGGATGATGAAAAAGCTGATCAGCAGCCGCGCCAGCCAGGGCGAGGTGCGCAACACCTCCGCCATCTGCTGGCGGAAAGGCTTGGAGATCGACAGGCAGATCATCAGGATGCCGGTCAGCACGAAGCCGACCAGGCGGCGCATCGAGATCCAGGGCAACCCGCCGACCGCGACCGCCAGATAATTGGGCCAAGCGATGAAGACGATCACGAACGTGGTGTAGACACGGCCCAGTGCGCGCGTCGGCGCAGTCCTCGCTTCGGGCAGCGCCCACACCACCAGCATTGCGAGCAGCGCGAGCGGCGCGGCCGCGCCAACCAGCAGCGAGGGCGGCAGGATCGCGACCAGGAAGCCGTAGACGATCGCGAGCAGGACGATGCCGGTGAACAGCGCCAGCTTGCGCAGCGCAACCGACCAGCCGGCCCGCTCCGGATGATAGACGGGCAGCACGTCACGCCCCGGGCGCAGCAGCGCCCGGAACGGCGCGTCGAGGCGCAGAGCGCCGCCGCCCAGTATCAACTTCGAACGTCGCACGGCCCCTGCCAACCAAGCCTCCTCAGAAAATCGGAACGCCAAGGCGCCGGACTGCTATCATGGACGCGAGCCGCAAGAACAGCAACGGGCCCAGGATCGCAATCGCCGCACCCAGCGCACCATAAGGCGGAATGAAAATCAACGAGAGAACGGTACCAATAACCGCCGAAATGGTCGTCAACACGACGGTGAGGCGTTCGCGGCTCGCCATCATCAGCACGCTGCCGCTGGCGGCGAAGACCAGGCTGAACACCTGGCCGAGCACCATGATCTGCATCGCGGTGGCGCCGGCGGTGAACTGCGCGCCGAAGATCCGCATGATCCATTGTGGCACGACCAGAACGGCGAGCGCGAGCGGCGCCGAGAGGAGGACCAGGCCAAGAATGGTCAGCCGGAGGATGCGGCCGATTCGCCGCAGGTCGCCCTGCCGATAGGCAACGGCGAACACCGGCTGCAAAATCGTTTCCGACGTAGCCGAAAACAGCTTCAGCGTGGCCGCGATTTGGTAGCCGACGCGAAACAGCCCGGCTTCGGCCGGACCATGCGTCGCCGCGAGCAGGATCGTCGCGAACCAGTCGGTGAACACGTTGTTGAGATTGGCGACGAGAATCAGGAAGCCGGGCTTGAGCAGCGACTCTTCAAGCGGCACGCGCGGCTGCCACGAGCGCACGGCCCGCGCATAGAGGAAGGTCGCCAGCGCCGCGGTGATCAGCCAGCCGATCAGGTAGAGCTGCGAGGGGAACACCGCGCTCACCGGCACGCCCATCACCAGCACGACGGCGAGCACCAGACTGCCGAACGACGTCGTCAGCGGCCCGTCGATGAACTGCGACAGTCCGATCCACTTCACCCCACGCAGCACGGTGGAGAGCAGGCGGCAATAGACCATGATCGGGATGATCAGCGAAAGCACCATCAGGCTCTTCGCGATCGCAGGGCTGCCGATCAGATCGACCGCGATCTGCCAGTGGAAGAGGACGATGATCGTCGTCAGCGCAAGCCCCGCGGACGTGCCCATCAGCAGCGCATGCCGCGCCGCAGCACGCGCCCGCCCGGTCTGGTCGAGGGCGAGATGGACCGAAACGGAACGCACCAGGATCGCATCAAGGCCGAGCAGCGACAGCGTGACGCACAGCTGCACGGTGGTCAGCGAGGTCCCGAACGTGCCGACGCCTGCTGCACCTGCGATACGGGCCAGCAGCCAGGTGAACAGAAAACTGGTGGCGGCGCCGAGGCCCTTGACCCCGAAGCCCACCACCATTTGGCCGCGCACGCCGCGCAGATGAAAGTTTTCTAACTTCAAAGCGAGCGCCCCCAAGAAACTGCCCCGCGCTTAAGACAAGCTATCGCGCGGGGCAACCCACCCAGAGACGGCCCGAATGTTAGCCGTGGTACAGGTCGAGCGATGCCAGCCGCGGCGTGGTCAGCATCGAGAAGGCCGAGGTGGCCTGGTAGAGCGAACCGTTCGCACTTGCGGTAGCGAGCGCGGTGGCCAGCGGCGAGGGCGAGGATCCGGTCGTGCCGAAGGCGCTGGTGAGGCTGAGCGTCGCCGGCGAGGCCATCGCGCCGCCCCAGGCGGTGCTGCCGGCCAGCGTCGCGGCGGTATCCGCCACGCCCTTGGCTACCATCACCTTCAGCGTATCCGCCGCAGTTGCCGGCTTGCTGACCGTGCTGCCCGCGTTGAGCGCGAGGATCTGCGCCTGGCTGAACGCCGTCTCGCGCATCTCGACATCGCCGACGCCGCCGCTGAACGCTGCCGTGAACGGGCTGCCGACATAGAGGCCCCAATATTCCTGCTGGCGGGTGCTGCCGGACATCTTGGCGGAGCCCACCGCCTTGCCGTCGACATACAGCGTCGAGATGCCGCCGCTCTGATAGCTCAGCGCGATCTTGTGCACCGAAGTATCGGTGATCTTGGCGCCGCTCGTCGTCATGGTCGAGGTGACGCCGGCATCGTTGGTCATGGTGAAGGTCAGTTCGCCATCGGCGCGCAGCGCGATGTTCCAGCTCTTGTAGATGCCGAGGATCTGGCCCGCCGGGGCGGTCTGGCCATCGCGCTTCATGTCGAAATTCAGCGTGAAGGCAGAAAGGCCGTAGAGCTGCCGCGACGTGCCGCGCGACAATTCCATGCCCGACCCAGTCTTGACGCTGAGCATACCGTTGTTGATCGCGCCGGTGCCCAGCGGGTTCACCGTCTCGTCGGCGCTCCACTCCGAGCTGTCGACCACGCCCTTGGCGCTAAAGGAAAGATCGAGCAGCAGCCGCGGCACCACCGCCGGCTTCGGCGCAGCAAGCTGCGCTGCGACCTCCTTGGTGAACTGGCTGGCGGCCCCGACGAGATTCTTGCCGGTGTGGTAGCCGACCGAGAAGGCAGCATTGTTGTAGGTCAGGCCGGCGATGGTCGCCTTGCTGCCCTTGTTGAGGTCGGTGATCTGCCGCATGATCTCCGGGTTTTTGACCAGCTCGATATTTTGATTGGTCGTGAGATTGTTGGTACCTTCCATGATGATCTGGTCGGTCAGATTGTTCGATACCGTGCCGGTAACATTCTCCACGCGGATCCAGGTCGACTTCTCATCGGACACAGACGTGATCGTGTTGTTGGTGATCTTGGCACCCTGGGTGTTCTCCAGATTGATGCCGTGATACATGCCGCTCAGGTAGATCAGGTTGTTGTCGATCGTGACGTTCTTGAACGGCATGGTGCCGACTTCGTCCTGCATGTAGAAGCCCTGCGTACCACGGCCATCTCCCTGGAGGACGACGTTGTTCGTGATCGAGATGTTGCTGCTGCCATAGGCGCGGCCCATCGTCATGAACTGAATGGCGTCGGGGTGCTCGCCGTTGATCGGGTAAAGACCCTCATACCGGTTGTCGTCGATGACGACGTTCGTCATCTCCGAATAGTTGCTGTGATCGCGCCGGTTGTCGAGGAAGTTGTTGCCGCGCACGAGCATCGTGTCGACACCGCGCACGTCGAGGCCGATGACGAAATGGTCGATCGTCGAATTGATCAGCTTGTTGTTGGTGCCGCCGCGAATGGCGAGGCCGTTCCCCAGCGCGTCGCTGGGATCCCCGGTGCCGCCGCTGAAATGCACGCCGTCGATGGTGATGTTGCTCGACGACAGGACGCGGTTCGCGGTCGCGAACTCGTCCGTCGGCCGCGTCGGGCGGACCACGTTGAAATCCTTGAGGGTGATGTTGCTCGAGCTGGTGAGCCACACCGTGCCCACCGTCGCCTTGTTGTTCGTGTCGAGCGACTGGATCGTGATGTTCGACGCCGGATTGATGGCGGTCATCGTGATCGAGCTGTACGTTCCCGGCGCGAGCAGGATGACATCGCCGCTCTTGGCGTTCTTGATCGCCGCATCGAGCGCGGCCTGATTATTGACAACCGGCATGTTGAGCTACCCTTACGTTACTCGTCGACCCCAAATCGACGCATGATTCCCTCGCTGTCAGAATTGCCACAAGGCCATGAAATAAGTGGTGTAATTGCTTGGTGTAAAAATACTTAATAGGCCTTTGCCCGCACTTGTTCGGTGCATGCGGCCCGCGGCCCTGCCGAGATGTTTCGGCGGCCATGGCGTCTCGACGCTGCAACGCTTTCCCGATAGAGCTATGCGCATGAGCACCGAAGCAACGCCGCACGTCTCCGTCTTGGTGGTCGCCTATCACTCGACCGATTTCATTCGGCAGTGCGTGGCCGGCATCGCCGCCGCTGCGCCGACCACGCCGCACGAGATCCTGATGATCGACAATGGCGGCGGGGATACCGAAGCGCTGGTGCGCGCCGAACTGCCCCAGGTGCGGATCGTGCCTTCCGAAGGCAATATCGGCTTCGGCGCCGGCAACAATCGCTGCGCCGCACATGCGCGCGCGCCGCTGCTCCTGCTGGTCAACCCGGACGCCGTGCCGCAGCCGGGCGCGATCGACCGGCTGGTTGCCTTCGCCAAGGCGACGCCCGAGGCTGCCGCCTGGGGCGGCCGCTCCTACGATCCGGCCGGCAATCTCGACGCCGCCAACTTCCTCGCGCTGCCAACTCCCGGCGACTTCGTCCTGTCGGTCGTCTCGGCCGGCCGGTTGCGTCGCGGCGGCCTGCCCGCCGAGGCGACGGCGCACGGGCCGGTCGACGTGCTCAACGGCGGCTTCATGATGGTCCGCGCCGATGTCTGGCGCGAGATCGGCGGCTTCGACGAGAGCTTCTTCCTCTATTCGGAGGAGGTAGATCTGTTCAAACGCATCCGCGACAAGGGCTATACCGTGCTGGTCGATCCCGAGGTCAAGGTGATGCACGACGCCGGCAGCGGCCATTCGCTTTCGGCCGGGCGGATCATGTTCATGACGATCGGGCGCATGCACTACGCCCGCAAGCATTACAGCCCCACCGGCGCGATCGTCGCGGGCTGGGGAATCTGGCTGGCCGCGCTCAAATATTCCGTGCTGGGCAAGCTGCTGGCGGGGGTGGTTCCGGGCAAGCGCGAGCGCTTCACGACGGTGAGCCGCGCCTGGACACCGATCGTCCGCGAGCGCCGGCGCTGGTGGTACGGCTATCGCACCGGGAACGAAGGCCGCAGCTGAGCCAGGGCCGATGCGAAATGGGGTGAGGCCACATGGCCCCACCCCTTCTCATTGCTTACTGCGCGGCGGGGCTCGCCGCCGGCGAGGGCGCGCTGCCCTGCGCCTGCGGCGGCGCCTGGTAGCCCGGCTGGTACTTCACCGTCGCGCGCGCCTTCTTCAGCCGCTCGTTGAGCTGCGCGTCGGCCGCCTTGCTGAAGCGCTCGTTGCGCAGCGCGTTCAGCGCCAGCTCGTGCGCCTGGTCCGCCGGCAGCGGCTGCACCGTCGTCGCGGTGATCACATTGGCGGTCAGCCCCTGCTGGGTCGGCAGGATGAACATCTCGGCCGCCGGCAGCGCCGCGATCTTGCCGGCGATCTCCGGCGGCAGCGCCGCGGTGTCGAGCTGGGTCGGCGCGCGGCGGAACTGGGTGCCGTCGGCGGTCAGCTTGGCGGCGAGCTGGTCGAGCGTCTTCAGCGGCGCGAACTGCTTGAACTTGTCGGCCGAGCTGGGCGGCGGGAAGACGATCTGCTCGATGCTGTAGATCTTGCGCTGCGCGAACCGATCGGGATGCGCGGCCTGATACTGGGTGATCTCGGCCTCGGTCGGCTGGGCGACGCCGCCGGCGATCTTGTCGCGCAGCATCGTCGTCAGGATCAGCTCGTCGGCGCGGCGCTGCTGGATCAGGAACGCCGGGGTCTTGTCGAGCTTCTGCTCGCGCGCGACCTTGGCGAGAATCTTGCGCTCGATGATGCGCTGCAGCGCAAGCTGCTCGGCCAGCTTGCGATCGGTCCCGGCCGGCGTCTGCGCGGCCTGCACTTCGGCATTGAGCTCGAAGATGGTGATCTCGTCGCCGTCGACGCTGGCGACGACCTGGCCCTTGTCGAGCTTGCCGTCCTTGCCGCCGCATCCGGATACGGCCAGCGCGGCCGCAGCCACCGCCGTCACCAGGAACCATTTCTTCATGAAAACCTCCCCGCCGGCACGGAATTGCGCACGGCACAAACTTCTACTTGAACCTATTCGGGCGGGCGGGCATCCGCAATAGTGTTGGCAGTGCAGCATGACTCCCGCCGGGAGACAGATGGTACGAAGGGGATGACATGGCAGACGCGACCGCGACGGAACAAAATGGGGTCAGGCCGCTCAAGATGTGCCTTGCCGCCTCGGGCGGCGGCCATCTTCGCCAGATCCTCGATCTGGAATCGGTGTGGAAGGAGCATGATTACTTCTTCGTGACCGAAGATACCGCGCTGGGCCGCAGCCTGGGCGAGAAGCACCCCGTCGAACTCGTCGAGCATTACGCGCTCGGCCAGGCGCGGCTGGGCCACCCGCTGCACATGGCCGCCGGCGCCTGGCGCAACTTCCGCCAGAGCCTCGCGATCGTCCGCCGGCAGAAGCCCGATGTGGTGATCTCGACCGGCGCGGGCGCGGTGTTCTTCACCGCGCTGATCGCCAAGCTGTCGGGCGCCAAGTTCGTCCATATCGAGAGCTTCGCGCGCTTCCATCACCCCTCCGCCTTCGGCAAGATGGCCAAGCCCGTCGCGACGATCAGCTTCGTCCAGTCGCCCGCGCTCAAGAAAATCTGGCCCGATGCGGAGCTGTTCGATCCGTTCCGGATGCTCGACACGCCGCGCCCGCCCAAGCAGGAACTCACCTTCGCCACGGTCGGCGCCACCCTGCCCTTCCCGCGGCTGGTGCAGGCGGTGCTCGATCTGAAGCGTGCCGGCGGCCTGCCGGGGCGGCTGGTGCTGCAGCACGGCGACCAGGATCTCGAAGACCCGGGCATCCCCGGCGTCGAGATCTGCCGCACCATCCCGTTCGACGACCTGCAGCTGCTGCTGCGCGACGCCGACATGGTGATCTGCCATGGCGGCAGCGGCTCGCTGGTGACCGCGCTGCGCGCCGGCTGCCGCGTCATCTCCTTCCCGCGCCGCTTCGACCTGGGCGAGCATTATGACGACCACCAGGAGGAGATCTCGCAGACCTTCGCCGATCGCGGCCTGCTCCAGAGCGTCCGCGACGAGAGCAAGCTCGGCGAGGCGGTCGCTGCCGCCAAGGCGGCCGAGCCCAAGCTGGCGACCACCGACCAGACCGCGCTGGCCAATCGGCTGCGCGAGCTGTTCGCAGGCTGGGGAGCGAAGAAGAAATGAGCACGCCCCGGATCAGCGTCATCCTGCCCCATTACAACGATCTCCACGGGCTCGCGCTCTGCCTCGATTCGATCGACCGCCAGACGATCGACCGCGATGCCTATGAGATCATCGTCGGCGACAACGCCTCCCCCTGCGGCATCGAAGCCGTCGAGGCCGTGGTCTCGGGCCGGGCGCGGGTGGTGTCGGTCACCGAGAAGGGCGCCGGTCCCGCCCGCAACGGCGCGGCGGCACAGGCCCGCGGCGAGATCCTCGCCTTTATCGACAGCGACTGCATCGCCCAGCCGGGCTGGCTGGCGGCGGGGGCGGCGATGGTGCAGCCCGGCACCTTCCTCGGCGGGCACATGTTCGTGCTGCCGCCCGAGGGCAAGCTAACCGGCAGCGCCGCGGTAGAGCTGGCACTGGCGTTCGACAATGAAAGCTATGTCCGCAAGTCGCAGTTCACCGTCACCGCGAACCTGTTCGTGATGCGCGCGGATTTCGAGAGGATCGGCGGCTTCCGCACCGGCGTGTCCGAAGACATCGAATGGTGCAATCGCGCGATCCGCATGGGCATGAAGATCGACTATTGCGGCGATGCCTCGGTCGGCCATCCGCCGCGGCCCGACTGGAACGCGATGCTCAAGAAGACGCGCCGCATCCAGCGCGAGCTGTTCCTGCTCAGCCTCGAGCAGCCGCGCGGCCGGCTGCGCTGGGTGGCGCGCTCGGCGATGCAGCCCGCCTTCATCCCCTCCGACTATGCGCGGATCCTGCGCACCCCCGAAACTCAGGGCGCGCGCGCCCAGGCACTGGGCACGCTGATCGCGCTCCGCTTCTGGCGCGGTGGCGCAGGGCTGCTCCAGGCGATCGGCCTGCCGATTTGAGCGCGTTCCGGCGAGGGGGCACCCACCCCCTCGCCGGGCAAGATCACACCGTCGCGAGCACGTCCTCGAGCGTGCCGCTATCGAGCCGCAGGCGTCCGACCATCAACCATAGATAGATCGGCAGCGTGTCGTCGGTGAAGCGGAAGCGGCGCTCGCCGTCCTGGATCTCGGTCTCGAGACCCAGCTGGGTCGTGAGGCCGGCCAGTTCCTGCTCGACCTGCTGCGCGGTGATCGGCGCGCCGGGGAGCAGCTCCACCACCGCACGACCGCCGAACCAGCCGTCGATCGAGCGCGACGCTTCACCCAGTGCGGCGAGCAGCGGATCGTAGCGGCCGCCGACGAACTTGCGCATGTCGAGCACGGTGCGCGGCGCCATCCGCCCTTCCATCTCGACGATCGCGGCATCGAGCGCACGGCGCAGATGGCCTTGGTCGACGGTGAGGCGGCCCTGGTCGAGCGCCTCGGCGGCGGCATGATGGCAGAGCAGCCGCGCGAAATAGGGCGAGCCCAATGCGAGCAGATGGATGATTCTGGTCAGGTTCGGATCAAATCGCACGCCCGAGGCGGTTTCGCCCAGCGCGATCATCTCCTGGACCTCGCTCTCCTCCAGCCGCGGCATCGGCAGGCCGATGACGTTGCGGCGGATCGACGGCACATAGCCGATCAATTCCTGGAGGTTGGAGGCGACACCTGCGATCACCAGCTGGACCCGCGCGGCGCGGTCCGACAGGTTCTTGATCAGCTCGGCGACCTGCTGGCGGAAGGCGGTGTCCTCGACGCGATCATATTCGTCGAGGATGATCAGCACGCGGGTGCCGGTGATGTCGGCACACAGGTCGGCGAGTTCGCCCGCGCCGAAATTGCCCGCGGGCAGGCGGTCGGCAAGGCTGCCGCCGCTTTCCGCCTCACCGGCGTTCGGCGCAACCTCACGGTGGAACAGCAGCGGCACGTCGTGCAGCACCGCGCGGAAGAGGTCCGAGAAGTTCGCGTTCGATCCGCAGGTGGCGTAGCTGACGATATAGCTCGATTCGCGGGCGACATCGGCGAGCACGTGCAGCAGCGAAGTCTTACCGATGCCGCGCTCACCATAGAGGACGACATGGCTGCGCTGGCTCTCGATCGCCGAGATCAGCCGGGCGAGGACGCCCAGGCGCCCGGCGAAGCTCGAGCGATCGGCGACCGGCTGGGTCGGCGTGAAATAGGTCGCCAGGGCGAAGCGGGCGCGGGTGATCTCGCGCCGTTCCTCGCGGCGGCGATCCAGCGGCCGGTCCAGCGCCGAGGCACGAAAGGTCGGAAAGTCGGGGCGCAGCCGGCTGGCACCATGCGCGTCCCGATGCGGTACCACCGTCGCGGCGACCGGGAGATAGCCATCGTCCTCAGGCAATTCGCGGCGCCCGAAGGGCCACAAGAACTTCAGCGCGGAACCTAAAGCCACTCGACCACCTCTTTAAAAAATGCCGCCGGCAAGCCGGGGCGAACCTGGGCTCGCGCCTCAGGACATCCTCTTCGCGAATCGCCGTCCACTTTTTCAGCGGCGCTTGATGAATTCGTACGGCTTGATCACGAACGCGATATACGCAAGCACCAGAACAATCGTGAGAATCGCGAACACGTGATAGTTCTCGTTCCCCAAATAGTTCGCGACGGCGCAGCCTATCGCCGGCGGTAAATAGCTGATCATGGTGTCGCGGACAACCGAATCGGCCTGAGAACGTTGCAGGAAGATAACGATCAGGCCGGCGAATATCGCGATTGTGACCCAATCATATGGCGTCTGCATGCATGTCCTTTCCATTCGCCGCAGGAATCGAAGGACTTCCCGTGGCGTTCGCACCTGCACTAGCAGTGCGCGCGGCAACTCGCTAGATGCTCGCGAATGTGATAACAGGCCGTTAAGCAACCACCGCCTCGAAATGGGAGTTTGCGCCTGGTTCGACGTTTTTCCGGAAGGAAAAACGGTCGGGGGACAGAGCCAGGGCAGGTTCCGGCGCCTTTGCCAAGGCGTTGATCCGGTTGCTTGTATTGGAGGCCATTGATAATGAAGCGAGCACCCGGGGGGACCATCGTGCAAGAACACGACACTCAAAAGGCTGAAAAAGCGCGCCTTACTGGCCGTTTCACCCGATCCTGCGGCCTGGTCGCGCTGTTCGCGACTGCAGCATGGACCGATCCCGCATTGGCACAGCGCACCGCGTTCACGCCGCGTCCGAACACCAGCGGGCGGCAGATCGACGTGCGGGCGAGCGCGATGATCGAATATAACGACAACGTCGTGGTGAGCGATCCGCGCATCAGCGGCAGGGGCGACGGCACGGACGACGTGCTCGCGGCACCGTCGCTCGACCTCAACATCGTGCTGCCGCGGGCAACCGGCACCACCTATCTGGCCGGCTCGATCGGCTATCGCTTCTACAGCAAATACACCAACCTGAACCGCGAGAACATCTCGCTCACCGGGGGCGCCGACCAGCGGCTCGCCTCGTGCCTGGTCCATGGCGAGATCGGCTATCAGAGCCGGCTCAGCGACCTGTCGAGCCTCTACGTTCTGGACGGGGCGGACAGTTTCAACAACACCGAGGAATCGCGGCGCTACAGCGCCGATATCGGTTGCGGCGGCCCCTATGGACTGCGACCGACGCTCGGCTATTCGCGCACCGAAGTGCGCAACAGCCAAGTGTCCCGCAAATACGCCGATTCGGATACGGATACCTTCACCGCGCAGCTAGGCTTGCAGTCGCCCTCGCTGGGGACGATCTCGGTGTTCGGCCGCTATTCGGACAGCGTCTACGTCCACCGGCCGGCGCCCGTCGGCGGCGGTGAGGACGGCATCAAGAACTATGCGGCGGGCGTCCAGCTCGAACGCAACGTCTCCAGCCGCTTCAACTTCCGCGGCTCGGTGAACTACACCAAGGTCGATCCGAAGCTGCCGGGCACCGACAGCTTCTCCGGCGTGGGCTTCGATCTGTCGGCGCTGTACAACGCGGACCTGTTCACGGTGCAGATCGCCGGATCGCGCGCTGCGCAGCCCTCGGTGCTCTACTTCGTCAGCTACGAGATCATGACCAACCTTTCGGCGACGATCACGCACGACCTCACGCCGCGCACCAAGGTTTCGCTCCTCGCGAACAAGACGTGGCGCGACTATGCGTCGTCGACGCGGTTCGTAGGTGCCCCAATTTCGGGCAACGACAACATGTTGTCACTGGGTGCGAATGCGTCCTACGACGCGACTCGGCGTATCCGCTTCGTGCTGGGGGCGGGCTATGACGAACGGACGTCGAATCTCAGGCTTTTCAAATACCACGCCAAGCGGGTCAATCTCACGGCCTCGCTGGCGCTCTGACAAGGGCCGTATACATGTACGACAAGGGTAGGTTTATGTTTGTCTCGGCGCTCGCCGGCATGACCGCGCTGGCGGTGCCTGCCGCGGCGCAAATTGCCACGACCCGTCCCGCCGCCCCGGCACGTTCGCGTCCTGCCGCTGCCCAGCCGCAGCAGCAGGCACCGGCGACGCCGGCGCAGACGGCCACCCCGGCCGCGCCGATCTCCTCCGGATCGGCGCCGGTTGGCTATCTCATCGGCGTCGATGACGTGCTCGAGGTCGACGTGCTCGGCCAGAGCGACTTCAAGACCCGCGCCCGCGTCCAGTCGGACGGCACGATCACCCTGCCCTATCTGGGCGCGGTGCAGGCCAAGGGCGAGACCGCGATCACCCTGGTCAAGAAGGTGCAGGACCTGCTGAAGGCCGGCGGCTATTACGCCAAGCCGATCGTCAGCGTCGACATCGTCACCTTCGTCAGCAATTATGTAACGGTGCTCGGCCAGGTCGGCACCGCGGGGCTGCAGCCGGTCGACCGCGGCTACCACGTCTCGGAAATCATCGCGCGCGCCGGCGGCCTCAAGGCCGACGCCGCCGACTTCGTGATGCTGACCCGCGCCGACGGCACCAACCTCAAGCTCGACTACAAGAAGCTCGCCCAGGGCGGACCCCAGGACGACCCGACCGTAACGGCGGGCGACAAGGTTTTCGTGCCCGAAGTGGAGCGTTTCTACATTTATGGCCAAGTCAACGCGCCTGGGGTATATCCGATTCGGGCGGACATGACTCTCCGCCGTGCGGTCGCGCAGGGTGGCGGTCTCGGACCGGCCGGCTCGATCAAGCGGATCAAGGTCACGCGCGATGGCCAGGAGATCAAGTTGAAGATGGACGATCCGATCAAGCCGGGCGACACGATCGTCATCGGCGAGCGGTTGTTCTGATCCAGGCAATGTTGGCAGCGGACGAGGCGCATCAGTGAATATCATTCAATTCTTCCGCATTCTCTGGGCGCGCCGGTGGATCATCCTCCCGGCGTTCCTCGTCTGCGTCACCACCGCCACGCTCGTGGTGCAGTTCCTGCCGGAGCGGTACAAGGCCACCACCCGGCTGGTGCTCGACACCTTCAAGCCGGATCCGGTCACCGGGCAGGTGATGAACTCGCAGTTCATGCGTGCCTATGTGCAGACCCAGACCGAGCTGATCGAGGATTACGGGACCGCCGGCCGCGTCGTCGACGAGCTCGGCTGGGCCAATGATCCGGCGAACATCGCCGCGTTCAACGCCTCGCCCGCAGCGTCGACCGGCGACATCCGTCGCTGGCTGGCCAAGCAGATCATCGAGAACACCAATGCCAGCGTGATCGAGGGGAGCAACATCCTCGAGATCTCCTATTCGGACACCTCGCCGGATCGCGCGGAGCGGATCGCCAACATGATCCGCACGGCCTTTCTGGCCCAGTCGCTGGCGAACAAGCGTTCCGCCGCTGCCAAGTCGGCGGACTGGTATGCCCAGCAGGCCGAATCGGCTCGCCAGGCGCTGCTCGCGGCGGTCGAGGCGCGCACCGCCTTCGTCAAGAAGTCGGGCATCGTCCTCACCGACACCGGCACCGACATCGATACCCAGAAGCTCACCCAGCTGAGCGGCCAGTCGGCAGTGCCGGTGGCGCCGGTGGCGGGCGGCGGCATGGGCCCGGCGCAGCTCCAGCTCGCCCAGATCGACCAGCAGATCCAGCAGGCCGCGACCAATCTCGGCCCGAACCACCCGGCCTTCCAGGCGCTGCAGCGCCAGCGCGAGGTCTATGCCAGGGCGGCGGCGCAGGAACGCGCCCAGGCCGGCGGCGGCGCGGGCTCCGCGGCGAGCCAGCTGCAGAGCGCGGCCAACGCCCAGCGCGCCCGCGTGCTCGGCAACCGCCAGGACGTGGACCAGCTGAACCAGCTGCAGCGCGACGTAACGCTGAAGCAGGACCAGTATATGAAGGCGGCCCAGCGCGTCGCGGATCTCCGCCTCGAGGCGAGCAGCAACGACACCGGCATGTCGACGCTGAGCGAAGCCAGCGCGCCGGACAGCCCCTATTACCCTAAGGTGCCGATGATCATCGGCGGCGCCGCGGCCTTCGGCCTGGGCTTGGGCCTGCTGATCGCGCTGCTCGTCGAGCTGCTCGGCCGCCGCGTGCGCAGCCCCGAGGATCTCGAGACCGCCGTCGACGCGCCGGTGCTGGGTGTGGTGCAGAGCCGCGCCGCGCTCGCCGCCCGCCTTCGCCGCGCCCATGAAACTCTCGGCGAAACCGCCGAATCGCACGGAGCTGCAGTAAACTGATGGACGCGATGACCACGCCCGAACCGCTGCCCGAAGGCGATCGTCCGAGCGCCGTTCCGACGACGCCGGACACCACCGCCGCGCTGGAATATCAGCTCGTCCTGTCTGACCCGACGGGGATCGAGGCGGAAGCGATCCGCGCGCTGCGCACCCGAATCATCGCGCAGCACCTGCGTGAGGGGCGTCGTGCGCTGGCGCTCTGCGCCGCCGCCGAAGGCGCCGGCTGCAGCTTCGTCGCGATCAACCTGGCGACCGCGCTCGCGCAGATCGGCATCAAGACCGCGCTGGTCGACGCCAATCTCCGCGCGCCCGCCGTCGGCCCCGCCTTCGGGATCGATCCGGCCAAGCCGGGCCTCGCCGACTATCTGTCGTCGGGCGAAGTCGAGCTCGCCTCGATCATCCATCCGACGGGACTCGACCAGCTGTCGATCATTCCCGCCGGCCATGTCGAGCACAGCCCGCAGGAGCTGCTCTCCTCCGAACAGTTCCGCGACGTAACGACGCAGCTGCTCCGCGAGTTCGACATCACCATCTTCGATACGACCGCGGCCAACACCTGCGCGGATGCGCAGCGCGTCGCCAACGTCGCCGGCTATGCGATGATCGTCGCCCGCAAGGACAACAGCTATATACGCGATGTAAACACGCTGACCCGTACGCTGCGCGCGGACCGTACCAACGTCGTCGGTTGCGTGCTGAACGGATACTGATTTGGACCATATGACCGCGACCGCTCTCGAGCGGCAGCAAGGCAGGACGGGGGGCGGCTATTGGTTTGCCGTCGCCGGTCTGCTGGCGCTGGCTATTCCTACCTTCATCACCCTGGGCCGCCAGGTGTGGAGCGCCGAGGGCGGCGTGCACGGGCCGATCGTGCTCGCCACCGGTGCCTGGATGCTTGCGCGCCAGCGCAGCTCGATCGAGGCGCTGCGCGCGCCGGGCAATCTGGCGATCGGTGGACTGGCGCTGCTCGCGGCGCTGGCGATCTATGCGCTCGGCCGGGTCTTCGACTTCGTCAGCATCGAGACGTTCGGGCTGGTCGGCGCGGTGATCAGCGCGGGCTATCTCTATTTCGGTGGCCGTGCCCTGCGCGCCGCCTGGTTCCCGGTGCTGTGGCTGTTCTTCCTGGTCCCGCCGCCGGGCTGGGCGGTCGACCGCGTCACTGCGCCGCTCAAGGAGTTCGTCTCCTATGCGGCGACCAGCTTCCTCTCGTGGCTCGACTATCCGATCCTGCGCCAGGGCGTGACGCTGTTCGTCGGCCCCTACCAGTTGCTGGTCGAGGATGCCTGCTCCGGCTTGCGCTCGCTCTCCAGTCTGGTCGTGGTGACGCTGCTGTACATCTACATCAAGAACAAGCCGTCCTGGCGCTATGCGCTGTTCATCGCCGCGCTGGTGATTCCGGTGGCGGTGCTCACCAACATCCTGCGCATCGTCATCCTGGTGCTCATCACCTACCATGTGGGCGACGAGGCGGCGCAGAGCTTCCTCCACGTCTCCACCGGCATGGTGATGTTCGTGGTGGCGCTGCTCGGCATCTTCGCCATCGACTGGGCGGTCGAGCAGGCCCAGCTGTTCCTGCGTCGGAGGTCCCATGTTCAACCGGCGTGACCTGTTGATCGGCGGCGGCTGCTTCGCCGCGGCCGGCGCCTCGCTCGGCCTCAAGCCGCGCCGCCGCATGGACCTGCTCGGCGCGACCAAGCTCGACACGCTGATGCCCAAGGCGTTCGGCCAGTGGAAGGCCGAGGATACCGGCGCGCTGATCGCGCCGCCGCGCGAGGGCAGCCTGGAAGACAAGCTGTACAACCAGGTGGTCAGCCGCGCCTTCTCGCGGCCGGACGGCACCACGGTGATGCTGCTGATCGCCTATGGCAACGCCCAGACCGATCTGCTCCAGCTGCACCGGCCCGAGGTCTGCTACCCCTTCTTCGGCTTCACCGTGCTGGAGAGCCATCCGGAGATGATCCCGGTCGCCGACAAGGTGGCGATCCCCGGCCGGGCGCTGACCGCGACCAACTACAACCGCACCGAGCAGATCCTCTACTGGGCGCGCGTCGGCGAATATCTGCCCCAGTCGGGCAACGAGCAGCTGATGGCACGGCTGAAGAGCCAGATGGCCGGCTGGATCGTCGACGGCGTGCTGGTCCGCATCTCCACCGTCACCAGCGAAGCGGCGGAAGGGCTGGCGGCGAACCTCGATTTCGCGCGCGAGCTGGTCAAGGTGCTCGACCCGCGGGTGCTGCGCCCGCTGCTCGGCACGCAGATGACCGCAGCGATCGAACCGCACCACCGGGCGGGCGCCTGAACGTACAAGCGGGGGCGGCACTACTGCCGCTCCTGTCGTAGCGCTTCCAAAGTGGCAATTCCGATCAGCGCAGACTGCGGAAGGCCCCGCGGACCTCCTCCGCAAAGAGCGCGGGCTGCTCCAGCGCCGCGAAATGCCCGCCGCGCTCGGGTTCGCCGAAATGGACGAGCTTGGCGAACCGCGCCTCCGCCCAGCGCCGCGAGAGCCGCAGCTGTTCGCCGGGGAACATGCTGATGCCGGCCGGGATCTCTAGCGGCGATAGGGGAAAGCCCCCGCGCCGCATTGCCTGTGCGGCCTCCCAGTATAGCCGCGCCGAACTCGGCCCGGCATTGGGCAGCCAGTAGAGCATGATGTCGTCGAGCATCGCGTCGAGCGCGAGGACCTGCTCGGGATCGCCGCCGCTGTCCGACACGTCCTGGAACAGCGCGTAGATCCAGGCGGCCAGTCCCACCGGCGAGTCCGCCAGCGCAAAGGCCACCGATTGCGGCCGGGTCGACTGGACCTTGAAATAGCCGGCGAACTGCTCGTCGTAGCGCGCCGCATCCGCCAGCATCTGCCGTTCGTCCGCGTCCGCGTGTGCGCGCTCCGCCTCGGTCGGCTGGAACAGCACCATGTTGAGGTGGATGCCGATCAGGCCCGGCGGCGCCATATGCCCCAGTGTCGTGGTCACGCCCGCACCCCAGTCGCCGCCCTGCGCAGCCCAGCGATCATAGCCGAGCCGCTGCATCAGCACCGCCCAGGCAGCGGCGATCCGGCCGATGTCGCAGCCCGGCCCCATCGGCTTGTCCGAAAAGCCGAAACCCGGCAGCGTCGGCAACACGAGGTGAAAGGCGTCGGATGCCTCGCCGCCATGCGCGACCGGATCGGTCAGCGGCCCGATGACGTCGCGAAACTCCAGGACCGACCCCGGCCAGCCATGCGTCATCAGCAGCGGCAACGCGTCCGGCTCGGGCGAGCGGATGTGCAGGAAATGGATGCCGAGGCCGTCGATCGTGGTGCGATGCTGGCCCCAGCCGTTGAGCATCGCCTCGCAGGCGCGCCAGTCATAGCCCTCCCGCCAACGCGCGACCAGCGCCTGGAGCTTGGCGACCGGCGGCCCCTGGCTGGTGTCGTCCACCGTCTCGCGATCGGGCCAGCGGATCGCGGCAAGGCGGCGGGCGAGATCGTCCAGATCGGATTGCGGCACCGCCAGATGGAAGGGTTCGATCGAATCGGTCATGTCGCGTTTCCTAGAGATCAGACGGTCGGCGCGAGGATGTCGCGGGCCCGGATCCACTCGGTCTTGCCGTAGCGACCATTGTCGAGCCCGATCAGCTTGCCGCGCCCGCTCGACATGTCGCGGATATATTGCATCCCCTGCCAGGGCGTGAACGGCGCGTCGCTCGCCGGGGACAGCGCGCGCGTGACCTTGATTAGCGCGCCGAGCAGGCCCAGCCCGCCGGCCCGCAAGGTCCGCCAGCGCCGCCCTTCGAGCTCCGTCATCAGCGCGGCAAGATCACGCGGGCTGACCACGTCGCCGGCGATCCGCAGGAAGCGCGGCGCATCGGCATCGAGCGCGGCAGCGGCGGCATAGTCCGCCACATCGTCCTTGGTGGTGAAATCGAGCAACTGGCCGGGATCGCCCCAGCACAGGATGCGGCGCGGCTTGTGGAGCACGATCGGCGCCTCGCCGGTCAGCAGCTCGCCAAAGGCGCCGTTGAGGATCGAGGTCGCGCGGATCGGCGCGGCATCGACCCGCACCATGAAGGCGCGCCGCAGGTCCATGTTGCGGTTGTCGCCCGGCCGCGTCCGCGTGAAGTCGAGCGAGAAGTCGGAGGGCATGAACCGCGACACGCCCGCCGCCACCGCGGCATCGAGCAGGCGGCCCTGCACGTCGAGGATCGTCGGCGCCAGCCCGTTGAGCGCGGAAACGACGCAGGCGGCACCGGCACAGGCGTCTGCCAGTGCGGAGCGATCATCGAAGTCGACTTCCACCGGCACCGCGCCGGTCGCGCGGACAGCCTGCCGTCGCGCCTCCGGCGTGCCCTTGCGGAGCAGCGCATGCACGCTCGCCCCCCGCCGAGTCAGGGCGGTGGCGATACGATGGCCCAGATCGCCGGTCGCGCCGGCAAGAACGATGTTGGTCATGCCCCGCTCGTACATAAACTGAACGGTACCGTCTAGTTCACTTTCGAGCAGGAAGCGATTATCGGGGAGGGATGCCTGCGAACCCCTCCCCCTCCGTTCAGGATGCCGGGCTACGACGCCGCGGCGGCCGCCCGCCTGCGGATAAGGCCGGCGACGTCGATCGCCGCATCCTCGAAGCAGCCACCAGCCTTTTCCTGCGCCAGGGGTTCGATACGACCAGCTGCGACCAGGTCGCCGCGCTGGCGGGCGCGGGCAAGGCGAGCATCTATGCGCGTTATGCCAACAAGGAGGCGCTGTTCACGGCAGTGGTGCAGCAGCATGTCGCGGCCGCGCTCGCGCCCTCGATCGACATCCCGTGGCACCTGCCGCTCGAAGCCAGGCTGGCGGAGACGGCGCGATCGATCCTCGCGCACTCGCTGCGGCCAGAGGTGGTCGCGCTGATGCGGGTGGTACTCACCACCGCGCACCGCATGCCCGAACTGGCACGGCTCGCCGATCGCAGGGGGCGCGAGGTCGCCATCGCGCGGGTCGCGACGGCGATGCTCGGCCATCCCGATCCGGCGCCGGAGGCCATGGCACGCGCGCTGCCGCTGGCGGCGACGTTCATCGACCTGGTGTTCGCACGCCCGCAGATGCGGGCGCTGATGGGAGACGACGCGGCAGCGCTGGAAGCCGCCGCGCCGGTACAGGTCGCGGAGGTGCTGGACCTGCTCAGCCGCTCCGGTCGGCTGGAGCCCTGGCGGTAGCGGCGCGTGCTACCGCCCTGCTCCTCACCTCACCGCTCGTGCAGCGCGTCGCTCCCCGTTTCCAGCACCGGGCCGACCAGATAGCTGAGCAGCGTCCGCTTGCCGGTGACGATGTCGGCGCTGGCGATCATGCCCGGCCGCAGCGGCACCTGCGCGCCGTGCGCGTTGACATGATTGCGATCGAGCGCGATCCGCGCCTTGTAGACCGGCGGCTGGCCTTCCTTGACCTGCACCGCCTCGGGGCTGATGCCCACCACGGTGCCCGGGATCATGCCGTAGCGGGTATAGGGGAAGGCCTGCAGCTTCACCTTCACCGGCATGCCGGTGCGGACGAAGCCGATGTCGCTGTTGTCGATCATCACCTCGGCCTCGAGCCGCGCCTTGTCCGGCACGATCGAGAGGAGCGGCTTCACGCCTTCGACGACGCCTCCTTCGGTATGCACCTGGAGCTGCGAGACGGTGCCGCTCACCGGCGCGCGAAGTTCGCGGAAGCTGCTGCGCAGGCTCGCCTTGGCGACATCCTCGCTGCGCCCGCGCACTTCGCCTTCAGCCTTGACCAGATCCTGCAGCACCTGCGCGCGGGCTTCCTCCCGCGTCTTGGCCGAAAGGCTGCTCGCGCTGTGCGACTGCTGGCCGAGCTTGGCGACGCCGGCGCGCGCGGCGGCAAGGTCCTGGCGCTCGGAGATCAGCTGGCGGCGGAGTTCGACCACGCGCAGCTTGGAGACATAGCCCTTGGCCGCCATCGCTTCGTTGGCGGCGACCTGCTGTTCGAGCAGCGGCAGCGACTGTTCGAGCTTCTGCACCTGCGCCTGTGCCTCGGCGGCAGCGGAGACGGCAGCGCCGCTGTCCGACCGGCCGCCGGCAGTGGCCGCCTCGATCTGGCCGAGCCGGGCCCGGGCAAGATCGCGGTGGGTCGCCGCCTCGGCCGGGCTGGCCCCGGCCGGGGCGACGAAGTGGAAGCCCTTGCCGTCGAGCGCATCGACGATCGCCTGGTTGCGCGCGACGTCGAGCTGCGCGCTGAGCAGCGCGACCCTGGCCTGCGTCGCCTCCGCCGCCGACATGGTCGGATCGAGCGTGACCAGCACCTGGCCTTTGGTCACCGTCTGCCCCTCGCCCACCAGGATGCGGCGGACGATGCCCGATTCGGGCGACTGGACGACCTTGGCCTCGCCGATCGGCGCGATCCTGCCTTGCGTCGGTGCGACGACCTCGACGTTGCCGATCGCCAGCCAAGCGGTGGTGATCGCCAGCCCGGCCACCATCACCTTGGCGGTGAGCCGCGCGGTGGGCGACACCGGCCGCTCGATGATCTCGAGCGCGGCAGGCAGGAAGGTGGTGTCATAATCGACGGTCCGCGCGGGCAGCACCGTGCCGCGGATCCGGGCGAGTGGGCCGCGGGGCCCCATGGTGACGACGGCGTTCATGCGGCAATCTCCCCGAAGCCGCTTTGGCGGCGGTGCAGGTCGGCATAGCGGCCGCCCAGGCGCAGCAGTTCTTCATGGCGGCCGCTCTCGACGATGCGGCCCTGTTCGAGCGTGATGATCCGGTCGCAGGCGCGCACCGCCGAGAGGCGATGGGCGATGATGACGAGGGTACGGCCGGCGGAGATCGCGCGCAGGTTGTTCTGGATCAGCTCCTCGCTCTCGGCGTCGAGCGCCGAGGTCGCCTCGTCGAACACCAGGATGCGCGGATTGCCGACCAGCGCGCGGGCGATGGCGAGCCGCTGGCGCTGGCCGCCGGAGAGGTTCACGCCACGCTCGACGATCTCGGTGTCATAGCCGCGCGGCTGGCGCAGGATGAAGTCGTGCGCGCCCGCGAGCTGCGCCGCCGCGACGACATGCTCGAACGGCATGGCCGGGTTGGACAGCGCGATATTCTCGCGGATCGTGCGGCTGAACAGCAGGTTCTCCTGCAGCACCACGCCGATCTGACGGCGGAGCCAGGCGGCGTCGAGCTGCGCGACATCGACCTCGTCGACCAGCACGCGCCCGTTGCTCGGCAGGTTGAGCCGCTGGAGCAGCTTGGCGAGGGTCGACTTGCCCGAGCCCGAGGAGCCGACGATGCCGAGCGAGCTGCCCGCGGGGATGTCGAGCGTGATGTCGCTCAGCACCGGCGGCTGGTCCTCGGCGTAGCGGAAGCTGACATTCTCGAAGCGGATCGCGCCGTGCAGCACGGGCAGCGTCGCCGCCGAAGCGGGGCGCGGCTCGACCGGATGGTTGAGCACGTCGCCGAGGCGCTCGATCGCGATGCGGACCTGCTGGAAGTCCTGCCACAGCTGCGCCATGCGGATCACCGGGCCCGAGACGCGCTGCGCGAACATGTTGAACGCGACCAGCGCGCCGACGCTCATCGCGCCGCCGATCACCGCCTGCGCCCCGAAGAACAGGATCGCGGCGAAGCTCAGCTTGGAGATCATCTCGATCGCCTGGCTGCCGGTATTGGCGGTGTTGATCAGCCGCTGCGAGGCGCCGGTATAGGCGGCGAGCTGACGCTCCCAGCCATTCTGCCAGTGCGGCTCGACTGCGGTGGCCTTGATCGTGTGGATGCCCGAGACGCTCTCGACCAGCAGCGCGTTGCTGGCCGAGCTCTTCTCGAACTTATCCTCGACGAGGCCACGCAGCGGGCCCGCAATGCCGAACGAGACGATCGCGTACAGCACCAGCGACGCCAGCACGATCGCCGAGAGCATCGGCGAATAGAACAGCATCGCCGCGAGGAACACGATCGTGAACAGCGGATCGACCATCACGGTGAGCGAGGCGTTGGTGAGGAACTCGCGAATGGTCTCGAGCTGGCGGACGCGGGTGACGGTGTCGCCCACCCGGCGCTTCTCGAAATAGCTGAGCGGCAGTGCCAGCAGATGGTGGAACAGCCGCGCGCCGAGCTCGACGTCGATCTTCTGCGTCGTCTCGGTGAACAGCCGGGTGCGGATCCAGCCCAGCGCCACTTCCCAGACCGAGACGATCAGGAAGGCGAAGGCGAGCACGCTCAGCGTGCTCATGCTGTTGTGGATCAGCACCTTGTCGATCACGCTCTGGAACAGCAGCGGCGAGGCGAGGCCGAGCAGGTTGAGCGCGAAGGTGATCCCCAGCACTTCGAGGAACAGCTTGCGATAGCGCTTGAACTGCGCAGTGAACCAGGAGAAGCCGAAGCGCAGCGGCCGCCCCGCCACCGCGCGGGTGGTGAGCAGCACCAGCGTGCCCGACCAGAGCGAATCAAGCCCCTCGCGATCGACCTGCTCGGGCGCATGGCCGGGGCGCTGGATGATCACGCCATGTTCGGTAAGGCCGCCGATCACGAACCAACCCTCCGGACCGTCGGCGATCGCGGGCAGCGGCTGGCGGGCGAGGCCGCCGCGCGGCACGTCCACCGCCTTGGCGCGCACGCCCTGCTGGCGCTTGGCGAGCAGGATCAGGTCGTCGATCGTCGGCGACTCGCCATGCCCCAGCGCGTGGCGGAGCTGTTCGGGGGTGATCGCGATATTGTGGACGCCGAGCAGCAGCGACAGCGCCACCAGCCCGGATTCGCGCAATTCGGCCTCGCGCTCGGCGGCCGAGGGGCCCGCAAAAGCGCTGTGCAGGCTGGCCTGCATTTCGTCGCGTGTCATTTCCGGAACTCTGCCTCCATGGCGCTACTCGTCGACGCCATGATGAAGAAGGCTGGTAAAGACTCGATTAATTCAAATGTTTCTGTGGTTTATGCGTAGGGGCCGGCGCGACGCGCCGGTCCGGTTAGACCATCCTTAAGCGCCTCCGGCTACGGTATCACCCGAGACCACAGCGACGAGCCGAGAGGATTTTGAGGTGCACCGCAGCAAATTTAGAAGGAATCTGCGCTGCAACCGCGAACAAACCGGCGCCATCCCCCGCTTGGCGACCCCGCATGCCCTTGATCGACAGACAATCCTGGGGATAAGCCGCGTTCGGTCGCTCCGCTCCGAAAATACGGCAAATAGTGTCGATTTCGGAGGATATTTGCACGGGCCTCGCGCGTTCATGCGGGTTAGGCTCACGTCACGACCAACAATCCAGGGTGCGATCTTGTTGAATCCCGGTCCCGAAATCAGACCATTTGATCGATACCGAGACTATCGCATCGCAACGCGTCCCATTATAATGCAGTGCAACAGGCCGACTCGGCCGCTGTCAGCGTGCAAATTCCGTTGAGGGAGCCCAGTGAGGCCATGAACGCTTTCGAAGCACAGCGCGCCTTTGAGGAGCAACTTCGGGCGCATGCCCGGATCGACCGATCGGTTGCCCCCGTATGGCGGCGGTCGACGCTGCGGATGGTGCTCTATACCGAGCTCCTGCTGCTCGACAGCATCGCGATCCTGGCCGCCTTCTATCTCGCCGCCTGCACCCGCGACGGCAACTGGCTGTCGCTCGCCGGCATCAATGTCGGCGTTTTCCTGCTCCCGATCACGCTGGGCACCGCACTGGCCAGCGGCACCTATTCGCTGGCGTGCCTGCGCCATCCGGTGAGCGGGGTGAAGAACATCTTCTCGGCGTTCTTCTTCTCGGTCTTCGTCGTGCTGCTCGGCAGCTATCTGCTCACCGCCGAGCTGCCGCTGTCACGCGTGCAGCTGGCCGAGGGCGCGCTGCTGTCGCTGTTCTTCCTCATCACCGGCCGGCTGGTGTTCCGCCGCCACGTCCGCGCGGCGACCGGCGGGCGGCTGCTCGACGAGCTGGTGATCGTCGACGGCGTGGCGCTCGATGTCGCCGGCGATGCGGTCGCGCTCGATGCGCGCATCATCAACCTGTCGCCGAACCCGCGCGACCCGCAGATGCTTCACCGTCTCGGCACCACCGTGATCGGGTTCGATCGGGTGGTCGTCGCCTGCACCGAGGAGCATCGCGCGGTCTGGGCGCTGCTGCTCAAGGGCATGAACATCAAGGGGGAGATCCTTGTCCCCCAGTTCAACGCGCTCGGCGCGATCGGCGTCGACTCCTATGACGGCAAGGATACGCTGATCGTCTCGCAGGGGCCGCTCAGCATGCCGAACCGCGCCAAGAAGCGCGCGCTCGATCTGGCGATCACCGTGCCCGCGGTGATGGCGCTGGCACCGCTGATGATCATCGTCGCGATCCTGATCAAGCTGGAGAGCCCCGGCCCGGTGCTGTTCGCGCAGGACCGCGTCGGCCGCGGCAACCGGCTGTTCAAGATCCTCAAGTTCCGCTCGATGCGCGTCACGCTGTGCGATGCCAATGGCAACGTCTCGGCCAGCCGCGACGACGATCGCATCACCAAGGTCGGCCGCTTCATCCGCAAGACCAGCATCGACGAGTTGCCGCAGCTGCTCAACGTCCTGCGCGGCGACATGAGCGTGGTGGGCCCGCGCCCGCACGCGCTCGGCTCGCGCGCCGCCGACCATCTGTTCTGGGAAATCGACGAGCGCTACTGGCACCGCCACACGCTCAAGCCCGGCATGACCGGCCTCGCCCAGGTCCGCGGCTTCCGCGGCGCCACCGATCGCCGCGTCGACCTGACCAACCGCCTCCAGGCGGACATGGAATATATCGACGGCTGGGACATCTGGCGCGACATCACCATCCTGTTCAAGACGCTGCGGGTGATCGTCCACTCCAACGCGTTCTGATCCACGCACGTCGCCGGGCCGCGCGATCGATCCGCCAATGGATTGACAGCGGCCCGGCTTCCGTTTCTCGTTTCGTTGTCGTTGCGGCCGGGTCCGCACCATGGGGGATTATCGAATGAAGGGAATCATCCTTGCGGGTGGGAGTGGCACGCGCCTCTACCCCGCAACGCTGTCGATCTCGAAGCAGCTGCTTCCCGTCTATGACAAGCCGATGATCTTCTACCCGCTGTCCGTGCTGATGCTCACCGGCATCCGCGACATCCTGATCATCTCCACGCCCCGCGATCTGCCGATGTTCCAGGCGCTGCTCGGCGACGGATCGGCGTTCGGCATCAACCTCAGCTATGCCGAGCAGCCTTCGCCCAACGGCCTGGCCGAAGCGTTCGTGATCGGCGCCGATTTCGTCGGCAACAATCCCAGCGCGCTGATCCTGGGGGACAATATCTATCACGGCGAAAAGATGGGCGAGCGCTGCAAGGCCGCCGCCGAGCAGGCGTCGCAGGGCGGCGCCAATGTGTTCGCCTATCATGTCGACGATCCCGAGCGCTACGGCGTGGTCGCCTTCGATCCGGAGACCGGCGTCGCCACCAGCGTCGAGGAAAAGCCCGCCGAGCCCAAGTCCAACTGGGCGATCACCGGCCTCTATTTCTATGACAAGGACGTGGTGGAGATCGCCAAGTCGATCCAGCCCTCGGCGCGCGGCGAGCTCGAGATCACCGACGTCAACCGCACCTATCTGGAACGCGGCGACCTCCACATTACCCGCCTGGGCCGCGGCTATGCCTGGCTCGATACCGGCACGCATGACAGCCTGCACGACGCCGGCTCGTTCGTCCGCACCTTGGAGCACCGGACCGGCGTGAAGATCGCATGCCCCGAGGAAGTCGCTTTCGACGCGGGCTGGCTCGGCGCCGAGGACCTGCTGAAGCGTGCCGCCGGGCTCGGCAAGACCGGCTATGCCACCTATCTGCGCAAGCTGGTGGCGGCGGCATGACCCAGGTCCATCACCACGCGCTCTCCGGCGTCATCGAGTTCACGCCGCCCAAATCCGGCGACCATCGCGGCTTCTTCTCCGAGGTGTTCAAGCAGTCGGTGCTCGATGCCGAGGGCGTCGAGGCGCGCTGGGTGCAGGACAATCAGAGCTTCTCGGCCCAGCCGGGCACCGTGCGCGGCCTGCATTTGCAGGCGCCGCCCTTCGCCCAGGCCAAGCTGATCCGCGTGCTGCGCGGCGCGATCTTCGACGTCGCGGTGGATATCCGGCGCGGTTCGCCCACCTATGGCCAGTGGGCCGGCGTCGAGCTGTCGGCGGAGAAGTGGAACCAGCTGCTGGTGCCCGTCGGCTATGCCCACGGCTTCATGACGCTCGTTCCCGATTGCGAGATCCTCTACAAGGTCAGCGCGCGCTATGCGCCCGGCGAGGAAATGGCGATCCGCTGGGACGATCCCGATCTCGCCATCGCCTGGCCGGATATCGGCACCGAGCCCGTGCTCTCGGGCAAGGACGCGGTCGCGCCGTCCTTCGCCGAGTTCAATACCCCCTTCTTCTATCAGGGCTGAGCCATGCAGCAGCAGACCTTCCTCGTCACCGGTGGTGCCGGCTTCATCGGCTCGGCAGTGGTGCGCCACCTGGTCCGCCAGGGCGCGCGCGTCATCAATCTCGACAAGCTCACCTATGCCGGCAACCCGGCCTCGCTGACCGCGATCGAGAACGCGCCCAACTACCGCTTCGTCCATGCCGACATCGCCGACACCGCGACGATCCTGCCGCTGCTGCGCGAGGAGCAGGTCGACGTGGTGATGCACCTCGCCGCCGAGAGCCATGTCGATCGCTCGATCGACGGTCCGGGCGAGTTCATCGAGACCAATGTCGTCGGCACCTTCAAGCTGCTCCAGTCGGCGCTGCAATATTGGCGCGAGCTGGAAGGCGAGAAGCGCGACGGCTTCCGCTTCCACCACATCTCCACCGACGAAGTGTTCGGCGACCTGCCGTTCGACAGCGGCATCTTCACCGAAGACACGCCCTATGATCCCTCCTCGCCCTATTCGGCGTCGAAGGCGGCGAGCGACCATCTCGTCCGCGCCTGGGGCCACACCTATGGCCTGCCGGTGGTGCTGTCGAACTGCTCGAACAATTACGGGCCGTTCCACTTCCCCGAGAAGCTGATCCCGCTGACCATCCTCAACGCACTCGAGGGCAAACCCCTGCCCGTCTACGGCAAGGGCGAGAATATCCGCGACTGGCTCTATGTCGACGATCACGCCAAGGCGCTGGCGACCATCGCCACCACCGGCAAGGTCGGCCAGAGCTACAATGTCGGCGGCCGCAACGAGCGGACCAACCTCCAGGTGGTCGAGACGATCTGCGACCTGCTCGACCAGCGCATTCCGCTGGCCGACGGCCGCAAGCGCCGCGAGCTGATCACCTTCGTCACCGATCGCCCCGGCCATGATCGCCGCTATGCGATCGACGCGACCAAGCTCGAGACCGAACTGGGCTGGAAGGCCGAGGAGAATTTCGACACCGGCATCGCCGCGACGATCGACTGGTATCTCGCGAACGAGTGGTGGTGGGGCCCGATCCGCTCCGGCAAGTACGCTGGCGAGCGCCTGGGCCAGACCGCCTGATGCGCATCCTCGTCACCGGGCATGACGGCCAGGTCGCCCAGGCGCTGGCCGAGCAGGCGCAGGGCCATGAGCTGGTCTTCACCACCTATCCCGACTTCGACCTCTCCAAGCCGGAGACGATCGAAGCCGCAGTGGCGCGGATCCAGCCCGAGCTGATCGTCTCGGCGGCCGCCTATACCGCCGTGGACAAGGCCGAGAGCGAGCCCGAGCTGGCGATGGCGATCAACGGCGACGGCCCCGGCGTGCTGGCGCGCGCGGGCGCGAAGATCGGTGCCCCGATCATCCATCTGTCGACCGATTATGTGTTCGACGGCAGCCTCGATCGCCCCTGGCGCGAGGACGACCCCACCGGCCCGCTCGGCGTCTATGGCGCGACCAAGCTGGCCGGCGAGCAGGCGGTGCAGGCCTCGGGCGCAGACCATGCCGTGCTGCGGCTCGCCTGGGTCTACAGCCCGTTCGGCGCCAACTTCGTCAAGACGATGCTGCGCCTCGCCGAGACGCGCGATACGCTCAACGTCGTCGAGGACCAGCGCGGCTGCCCGAGCTCGGCGCTCGACATCGCGACGGCGATCCTGACGGTGGTCGATCACTGGCAACGCGAAGGCACGACCAGCGGTCTCTATCACTTCACCGGCTCCGGCGAGACCAACTGGGCCGATTTCGCCCGCGCGATCTTCGCGGAGAGTGCAAAGCATGACGGCCCGACCGCCGAGGTGTCCGGCATCCCCACCTCGGGCTATCCAACGCCCGCCAAGCGCCCGGCCAATTCCCGCCTCGACTGCACCCGCTTCGCCGAAACCTTCGGCTACCGCGCGCCGGCATGGCAGGAGTCGCTGGCGGTGGTAGTGGACCGGCTGTTCGCCGCAGGCCGCCCGGCTTAACCCTTCGATAGTTTCGGAAACTACCGCCCCCGGGTATCAAGGACATGTTCCAAGATACTGGGGGATAAGGGTGCATCAGATTCACACGCTGTCCGAGACGGAGCGCCGCTGGTTGTTCGGCGGCGCGATGTTTGGCGTGCTGCTCACGCTGATCCTGACGGTGGAATCGGCCGATCCGATCACCACCTTCCTCGCGGCAATTGGCGCGATCGGGCAGGTCGGCATCGCGCTGGCGCTCTATTTCGTCAACCGCGCGCAGTGGAAGCTGCAGGAGCATCTCGCGCAGGAGGAAGTGCGGCAGGCGGCAGAACGGCAACGCCTCGCCCGGCAGGCCACGCTGGACGGCGTCCGCGAGGAGATTGACCTCTTCTATCGCAGCTGGGACGTGGGCCCGCGCGAGGAATGCTACGACAGGATGAGCGATTACCTGTTCCAGCTCAGGGTGGGCCTGGGCTTCGAGGATTCCCGCACCATCCGGAAATTCCTGCGCTTCTCGTCCGACATCGTCGCGCAGATGGAAACCAGGGAGGGCCGCGACGCAATAGGCCGCCGCATGGAGGCGTGGCGCAACGCGGCCAACACCGTGCTGCGGCTGGTCGGCGCGGCGCCGCTCGACTTCGGGAAGCGCCGGGATTGACAGGAAATCCCGCAATTAGGGTTGCCGCTTGTGTCCCCCGCCCCTAACCCTCGCCCGGTGTCCGAAGCCCGTCCCGATCGCATCGCCACCGGCCTGGCGCTCCGCCTCTTCGCCATTGCCTGCATGTCGACGATGTCGGCGCTCATCAAGATGTCGGAACTGCGCGGCGCCTCGCTGATCGAGACGATGTTCCATCGCCAGCTATGGGCGGTGCCGCTGGTCACGCTATGGGTAGCGATGGGCCCCGGTCTCAAGTCGCTCAAGACGCAGCGCTTCGGCGCGCATGTCTGGCGCACCGCGGTGGGGCTTACCGGCATGATCTTCACCTTCGGCGCGGTGATCCTGCTGCCGCTGGCCGAAGCGCAGACCTTCCAGTTCACCGTGCCGATCTTCGCCACGCTGCTCGGCGCGCTGATCCTCGGCGAGCCGACCGGCTGGCACCGCTGGGGCGCGGTGATCCTGGGCTTTGTCGGCGTGCTGATCGTGGTGCAGCCGGGGCAGGAGACGATTCCGCTGTTCGGCGCGTTCGTGGGACTGATGGCGGCGCTGTTCGTCGCCATCGTGGCGATCACGCTCCGCCAGATCGGCAAGACCGAAACCGCCGGCACGACGGTGTTCTGGTTCTCGCTGCTCTCGGTGCCGGTGCTCGGCGCGATCTACGCCTTCAACTACCGACCGCACGATGCCGAGACCTGGGCGATCCTGATCGCCACCGGGCTGGTGGGCGGCGTCGGCCAGCTGGCGCTGACCGGCGCGATGCGCTTCGCCCCCGTCTCGGCCGTGGTGCCGATGGACTATTCGGGGCTGATCTGGGCGACGCTGTACGGCTGGCTGCTGTTCGACGTATTCCCGACCTTCTCGACCTGGCTCGGCGCACCGGTGATCATCGCCAGCGGGCTCTACATCGTCTATCGCGAGCAGAAGCTGGCGCGGGGACGCGCTAGCTACGCCGAAACGCCACTATGAGGTTGTTGGCGGGCATCGCCACCCGCCGGTCGAACGCCAGGCCTTGCGCCGCCGCCGCTGCGACCACATCGTTTAGCAACCGCAGCCCCCATTCGGCATTGCGCGCGCGCAGCGACTGGTCGAATTCCTCGTTCGACGGCGCGGTGGGCACCCCCGCCTCGCGATAGGGCCCGTAGAGGATCAGCGGGCCGCCCGGCGGCAGCAGCCGCCCCGCCCCGGCCATCAGCCCCAGCGTCGCCGCCCACGGGCTGATATGGACCATGTTGATGCACAGGACCGCATCGGCATGGGCGACCGGCCACGCCGCCGCCGCCGCATCGAGCGCGAGCGGCGGGCGGACATTGGCCAGCCCCGCGCACCATGCGGCGATCGAGGCGAGCGCATCGGGATCCGGGTCGGTCGGATGCCATTCGAGCTTGGGGAAATGCTCGGCGAAATAGGCGCAATGCTCGCCGCTGCCGCTCGCCACTTCAAGCACGCGACCGGATGCGGGGAGCAGTTCGCCGAGCATCGTCGCGATCGCCGCGCGGTTGCGCAGTGTCGCGGGGGCATGGCGCCGCACGCCTTCAGGGGGCGCCAGCCAGCTGCGGTCGCGATCGCTCATGCGGCGGCGCGCGCCTGTTCGAGCAAGCGCTTGCCCCGCAGGTACATCTCCACCCGCATCGCGCTGAACAGCCCCAGCGCCATCGTGCCGAACGCCTGGGTCAGCAGCATCACGTCGAGGTGTAGCGCCGAACCCTCGGCCTGGCCGACCAGCTTGATCGCGATCAGCGCGACGATGAACAGCAGCCCGCCGAGCGACGCCTTCTGGTTGAGCTGGTGCGTGGCGGGATCGACCGAGAGGTGCATCATCCTGCCCCGCTGCCACCCCAGCCCCGCGCCGACCACCAGCGCGGCGGCACACAGCGCCCAGCCGCCGAGGCTCGGCGGCGCCTGCAGGAGCAACGCCCCCACCAGCACCGCATAGAGCGCCGGCACGATCCAAAGTCGCTCGAGGGTGAGCGGCCGCGCCTTCGACATGCGGCGGATGCGCAGCGCGAGGATCAGCCCCACGACGAGCGCGGTGATGCCATATTGGATGAGGTGCGGTGTATCGAGCTGCATGGCGGAGTCCCCCCGGATCGATGCGATGCAGCATAGGGGGAAGCGCGGCCGCGTCAAAACCCGGTTTGCAGGCGCTGTCCCGGACCGCGACGCCTGTCGCGGCCCGGGCACAGGACGTCAGTTGCCCGGGCGCTCGATCCGGTATTCCTTCGGGGGCGTCGCGCCCATCAGGTTCGTGACGAAATAGTCCCAGCGGCGGCGCATCATGTAATAGGACTGGTCGCCATAGCCGTGGTGCGCGCGCGGAAAGAGCACCAGGTCGAAGTCCTTGTTGGCCTTTTCCAGCGCATCGACCACCAGCAGCGTCGACGACACCGGCACATTGTCGTCGAGCATGCCATGCGCCAGCAGCAGCTTGCCCTTCAGGTTCTTCGCAATGTCCTGGTTGGCCTGCAGGTCATAGTTGCTCTTGTCGCCTTGGCGCTCGAGCAGGCCGAGATATTTCTCGTAGAAATCGTCCTCATAATTGCGGTTGTCGTGGTTGCCGCTCTCGGCGATGCCGACCTTGAAGAAATCGGGATAGAGGAACATCGCCGCCGCGGTCGCATTGCCGCCGCCCGAATGGCCCCAGATGCCGACGCGATCGAGGTCGAGCCAGGCGTAGCGCTTGGCCAGATCCTCAATGCCGCTCTTCTGGTCGGGCACCGCCTGCTTGCCCATGTCGCGGTAGTAATAGTCCTGGAAGGCCTTGGACCGGCGCGGCGTGCCCAGCGCGTCGATCTCGACCACGGCGAAGCCCAGCTGCGCCAGCGCCCCCGCATCCCCCTGCGCCGCGGCGAACTGCCGCGAGGGGATGGTCCCCATGAACGGGCCCGGATAGATATAGTCGATCACCGGATATTTGCGCTGCGGATCGAGGCCCGCCGGCTTGAACAACAGGCCGTGGCACACGGTCTTGCCGTCGCTGCACTGGACGGCGATGCTCTCCGGCGCCTGCCAGCCCGCCGCCTGCAGCCGCGTCACGTCGCCCTTCGCCAGCTGCTGGACGACCGAACCGTCGGCGCGGCGCAGCACGGCGGTCTGCGGCGCTTGCGGGGTCGAATAGATGTCGACGAAATAGCGCCCGTCGCTGGACGGGAACGCGATATGATCCTGCTTCTCCGGGGTCAGCAGCTTCGGCGCCCCGCTCTTCAGGTCGATCGCATAGATGCTACGATAATAGAGATCGGTGCCCGGTTCGCGCCCGACACCCGCCACCAGCATCTTGCCGCTGCGCTCGTCGATATAGACCGGGTGGTCGACATTCCACGGGCCCTGGGTCACCTGGCGGATCAGCTTGCCGGTGGCGGCGCTGTACAGATAATAATGGCCCCAGTCGTCGCGCTGCGACCACCACAGGATCTCGCCGCGCTCGGACAGGTAGCGCCAGTTGATCCCTTCGTCGTTATAGCCGCTGTCGAACCAGGTCGGCACGGTCTCGGTGAACAGGTCGCGCACCGCGCCGTTGGCCGCATCAGCGATGCGCACGGTTTCCACCTTGTGATCGCGCGAGGTGGAGACGAAGGCGAGCGTCTTCGCGTCCTTCGCCCATTGCATGTCCTGCGGCCCCTCGCCGCACACCACGTCGTCGCACAGCGAGGAGCGGTGCGGCTCCGCCGGCATCTTGAGGCGGATGACCTGCGCCGCATCGACGTCGACGATGACCCGCTGGATCTGAATGATCTCCTTGTCGCCGACGAACGGGTATTTCCACGTTTCGACCTGCGAATGGCCGACCTGGGTGGTGGTGGTGGAGAAGTCCGCCACCGCGCGCTGGTCATGCTGGAAGGTCGCCAGCTTCTTCGAATCCGGCGACCAGATCACAATCGCCTGGTCCGAATGCTTCCAGCCGGCATTGTCCGTCGCGTAGCCGAAATCCTTGACGCCGTCGGTGGTCAGCTGCCGCTCCGCGCCCGTCGCCATATCGCGGACCCACAGGTTCCAGTCGCGCACGAAGGCGGCGCGCTTGCCGTCCGGCGAGAGCACCGCGTCGGCCGGGCCCTGCTGCGCCAGATAACCGGCGATCTGCCCGGCGCTGGGCGCGGCTGACTCCTTGCAGCCATAGGGCTGCACCATCGCGCACGCATAGCGCTTGCCGTCGACGCTGAGCACCGCGCTGTTCTTTGCGAGGTCCGGCGCGAAATCGCTGATGTAGAGCTTGGCCGGGTCCTGTTCCTTCAGGCCGGCAGCGTTCAGCGACGTGAGCAGTGCCGTGGTCTCGAAGGCGGCTTTCTTGGTGCGCTTGGCGGCGTCGACCAGCATGATGGTCGGCACGCCGTGATCGGTGTCGACATACCAGAAGCGGCTTGCATCGATCCAATGCGCCGAGCGCACCGCACGGTCGACCAGCGGTGCGGTCCACGGCGCCAGCTGGTGCGCGGCGCGGCTATAGTCGGCGTCGGTCAGTACCGGGGGTTGCTGCGCGGTCGCCGTGCCGGCGGTCAGGGAAGCCAGAAGACAGCAGGCGATCAGGCGCATCGAGAGACTTTCCGAGGAGAGGAGTCGGCCAGCCGCAGGAAGGAGGGCCGAATGTCCATCACCCGCCGCTTCCCCCATGCGGACCCGCGCAGTGTGGACGGGCGCGACCTGTATGCAGAGCAGGCACCGCTACCGCAAGAGTCCCAGCGCCGTCCCCAGACGCAAAACGCCGGCTGGAAGCGGGGGCTTCCAGCCGGCGTGTGCGACCCTCTCTCGGGGGGGTAACGGGTCGGGAGCTTACTCGGCCGCTTCGGCCGGGGCCGCGTCCTTGTAGGCGAGCACCGGCTTGCGCGCGGCGAGCGTCTCGTCGAGGCGGCGGCGGGGGGCGAAATGGGGAGCGCTCTTCAGCGCCGCCTCGCCCTGCTTGGCCTTGGTCGCGACGTTGCGGAACGCGCCGATGAACTGGTCGAGCGCCGCCTTGCTCTCGGTCTCGGTCGGCTCGACCAGCATCGCGCCGTGGACGACCAGCGGGAAATACACCGTCATCGGGTGATAGCCCTCGTCGATCAGCCCCTTGGCGATGTCGATGGTCGAGAAGCCCTCGGGCAGGCCCTTGTCGCTGAAGATCGCCTCATGCATGCACGGGCCGGTCTTGGCGAAGGGCGCGTCGAGCACGTCCTCCATCGAGCGCAGCACATAATTGGCGTTGAGCACCGAATCCTCGGCGACCTGGCGCAGGCCGTCGGCGCCGTGGCTGAGGATATAGGTCAGCGCGCGGGTGAACATGCCCATCTGGCCGTGGAAGGCAGTCATGCGGCCGAAGGTGCCGGCATGATGCTCCTCGGCATTCTCTTCCTCGACGATGCGATAGCCTTCACCCGTCTTCTCGACGAACGGCAGCGGCGCATAGGGCGCGAGCGCCGCCGACAGCACCACCGGACCCGAACCCGGGCCGCCGCCGCCATGCGGGGTGGAGAAGGTCTTGTGCAGGTTGATGTGCATCGCATCGACGCCGAGGTCACCCGGACGGACCCGGCCGACGATCGCGTTGAAGTTGGCGCCGTCGCAATAGACATAGCCGCCGGCGGCATGGACCGCGTCGGAAATGTCCTTGAGGTCCGGCTCGAACAGCCCGCAGGTGTTCGGGTTGGTGATCATCACGCCGGCGATGTCCGGCCCCAGCCGCGCCTTGAGCGCCGCCACGTCGACCCGGCCTTCCGGCGTCGCGGGGATGTCCTCCACCGCGAAGCCGGCAAAGGCCGCCGTCGCCGGGTTGGTGCCGTGCGCCGATTCCGGCACCAGCATGATGCGGCGCGCGGTCTCGCCCTTGGCATCGAGCGCGGCGCGGATCGCCAGCACGCCGCAGAGTTCGCCGTGCGCGCCGGCCTTGGGGCTCATCGCCACCGCCTGCATGCCGGTGAGCGTGATCAGCCAGTGCGCGAGCTGGTCGATCGCCTCCAGCGCGCCCTGCACGGTATCGACCGGCTGGAGCGGATGGATGTCGGCGAAGCCCGGCAGGCGCGCCATCCGCTCGTTCAGCCGCGGATTGTGCTTCATCGTGCAGCTGCCCAGCGGGAATAGGCCGAGGTCGATCGCATAGTTCTGGCGGCTGAGGCGGGTATAGTGGCGCACCGTCTCCGGCTCGGACAGGCCCGGCAGGCCGATCGGCTTGCTCCGCTCCATGCCGGCGAGGCGCGACTTGCCTGCAGGGGCCTCACCGAAATCGACCCCGGTGGTGTCGGCCGAACCGATCTCGAAGATCAGCGCCTCTTCCAGCATCAGCGCGCGGTTGCCGGTGAAGGTGGCGGCGTCGCTTTCGCCGGCCTGCGGCGTGGTGGGGCGCCAGCCCGACTGGTTGATCGTGCTCATGCCAGCACCTCCTCGAGTGCGGAGGCAAGCGTCTCGACGTCCTCCTCCGTGGTGGTTTCGGTGACCGCGACGACGAGGCCGTTCTGGAGTTCCTCGACGCCCGGATAGAGGCGGCCGAGCGACACGCCGGCCAGGATGCCCTTGTCGGCCAGCTGGCGGACGACCGGGCGCGCTTCCTTGGAAAGCTTCAGCGTGAACTCGTTGAAGAACCGGTCGGTGACCAGTTCCACCCCGTCCACTTCGGCCAGGCGATCGGCGGCCGCGCTGGCGCCGACATGGTTGAGCTCGGCGAGCTGGCGCAGGCCCTTCTCGCCCAGCAGCGTCATGTGCACCGACATGGCGAGCGCGCACAGCACCGAGCTGGTGCAGATGTTCGACGTCGCCTTTTCGCGGCGGATATGTTGCTCGCGGGTGGAGAGCGTCAGCACGAAGCCGCGCTTGCCGCTGGCGTCCACGGTCTCACCGCAGAGGCGGCCCGGCATCTGGCGGACCAGCTTTTCCGAGCAGGCGAACAGGCCGACATAAGGACCGCCGAACTGCAGGCCGACGCCGAGCGACTGGCCCTCGCCGACGACGATGTCCGCGCCCATTTCGCCCGGTGCCCGAATCGCGCCCAGCGCCACCGGCTCGGTGACGACGGCGATCAGCAGCGCCTTCTTGGCATGGCAGGCCTCGGCCAGCGCCGACATGTCCTCGATGCGGCCGAGAATGTCCGGATACTGGACGACGACGCACGAGGTATCGGCGTCGATCGCGTTGATCAGGTCGAGCGTGTCGGGCTCGGGGCTGAACGTCGGCACACCGGTGACGAGCTGGTCGCCGGTGAAGCGCGCCATCGTCTTGGCGACCGAGACATAATGCGGGTGCAGGCCGCCCGAGAGGATCGCCTTGCCGCGCTTGGTGACGCGGCGCGCCATCGAGATCGCTTCCCAGCACGCGGTCGAGCCGTCGTACATCGAGGCATTGGCGACGTCGCAGCCGAGCAGCCGGGCGATCTGGCTCTGGAACTCGAACATCATCTGCAGCGTGCCCTGCGCGATTTCCGGCTGGTAGGGCGTGTAGGCGGTAAGGAACTCGCCGCGCTGGATGAGGTGATCGACCGAGGCCGGCACATGGTGGCGATAGGCCCCTGCCCCGAGGAAGAACGGCGCTTCGCCGGCCGCCAGGTTCTTGCGCGCGAGCGCAGTCATGTGGCGTTCGACCGCGAGCTCCGACGCATGCATCGGCAGGCCGGCGATCGGCCCGCTAAGGCGGGCGCTTTCGGGCACGTCGACGAACAGATCGTCGATCGACTGGGCGCCGATCGTGCCAAGCATCGCCTGACGGTCGGCCGGGGTAAGGGGCAGGTAGCGCATGGACTGTCCTACTCCCCCTCCCGCGGGCGGGAGGGGTTGGGGGTGGGCGCCCGCCATCCGCGGGCCTTTCGGTTTTGGGGCGGATTTGGCCCGCCCCAGCATTCCTCCCGCATAAGGAGGAGCAATTCGGTGCCCCCCTGCTTCTCCCCTCCCGCGTGCGGGAGGGGCCGGGGGTGGGCGCCCGCTATCCTCGGGCGCCCCGTCAGGAGGAGAGCGTGGGCCCACCCCCTGCCCCCTCCCGCACGCGGGAGGGGCTAAGTCACATCACAGCTTGCTCACGAACGCCTGGTAGTTGGCCTCGTTCATCAGGCCTTCCAGCTCGCTATCGTCGCTCAGCGTCATCTTGAAGAACCAGCCTTCGCCTTCCGGATCCTCGTTCACCAGCGCGGGGTTGTCGGCGAGGTCGCTGTTGCCCTCGACGATGGTGCCCGACACCGGCGCATACACGTCCGACGCCGCCTTGACGCTCTCGACGACCGCGGCATCGTCGCCCTTGCTCAGTTCCTTGCCCTCGTCGGGCACTTCGACGAACACGATGTCGCCGAGCTGGCTCTGGGCATATTCGGTGATGCCGACCGTCGCGACATCGCCGTCGACTTCGATCCACTCATGGTCTTCGGTAAAATAACGGCTCATGTCACGCTCCCTTTCGGACATAGCGGTGGGGTACGAAGGGCATCGCAACGACCTCCGCGGAATGCTGCTTGCCCCGCTGGACAAGCGTAATCTTGGTGCCGGGCGCTGCAAGCGCCGACGGCACATAAGCCATCGCGATCGGCTTCTGCGCGCTCGGCGCGAACCCGCCCGAGGTGACCTTGCCGACTTCGGCGCCCGAGGCATCGACGACGCCTGCGCCCTCGCGCACCGGCTGGCGGCCCTCGACGATCAGGCCGACGCGCTTCATGGCGCTGCCCTGCTCGCGCTCGGCGAGGATGCGCTCGGCACCGGCGAACCCGCCCTCTTCGCGGCGGCGCTTGGACAGCGCGAAGCCGAGATCGGCGGCGACCGGCGTGGTCTCCAGGTCGAGGTCATGGCCGTAGAGCGGCAGGCCGGCTTCGAGGCGCAGCGAGTCGCGCGCGCCCAGGCCGATCGGCTTGACTTCGGGTTGCGCGGTGAGCGCATCGGCAAAGGCTTCCGCCGCTTCGCCCGGCAGCGAAATCTCGTAGCCGTCCTCGCCGGTATAGCCGGAGCGGCTCACCCAGAGCGGGTTGCCGTTCCATTCGAACGCGGCGGCGGTCATGAACACCAGCTTCTCGACGCCCGGCAGCACGCGGGCCAGCGCGGTGACCGCCTCTGGCCCCTGCAGCGCCAGCAGCGCCTGGTCTTCGAGATGGTTGATCGTCACTTCGTCGGGCAGGAATTCGCGGAACACGCCGAGATCGTCCCACTTGGTCGCGCCGTTGACGACCATGTAGATCGTGCCGCCGTCGATCTCGAAGGCGTTGTCGGCGGGCAGGCGGGTCATCATCAGGTCGTCATGGATGCCGCCCTCTTCGCTGAGCAGCAGCGAATAGCGCATCCGGCCCTCGCCCAGGCCCTTCACGTCGCCCGGCAGCAGCTTTTCCAGCCCTGTGTCGAACTCGACGCCCGAGAAGAGCAGCTGGCCCATATGGCTGACGTCGAACAGCCCGGCATGCTCGCGCGTCCAGAGATGCTCGGCCATGATGCCTTCATACTGGACGGGCATGGCGTAACCCGCGAACGGCACCATCCGGCCGCCGCGTGCGCGGTGCCAGGCGTCGAGCGGCAGCGTCTCGATCGGCAGGTCGGTGGCGGTGTCTTCGGCGGCTTCGCTCATCGGGCACTCCGGGCATCAAGGGTTCAACGGCGCGCAGGAAGCCAAGGCCCCCGCACCACCATCGCCCCCTCTGTCACGGAACCTGAGAGCTTTCGCACGGGTTTGGGCCCGGCTTACCCCTTCGGTGGAGCCCAGCCTTGAAGGCCGGCTCGCTTTCCAGAGTGTCGTGGCCTGCGCGGTCCTCGGTGCCTGAGAGATTCCGGGGCGGTTGCTCCTTCGGCGATCCGGCGAACCGGATTCTCTCCCGCGCATGCCCATGCCGGTTGCCCGACATCGACAAGGGCGAGCCTTGGCGGCAGGGCTGGCGCGAGTCAATCGGGATTGCGGGTAAATCTGGTCAGAGCGTGCTCCCCTCCCGCTTGCGGGAGGGGCTGGGGCTGGGCGCCCGCCGTCCGCGAGCACCCCGTGACAAGGAGAGGGTGGCGCGCTCTTGTCTGCGAGGCCACCGCCAGGAGGCGAGCGAGCGCCCACCCCCTGCCCCCTCCCGCACGCGGGAGGGGGTTCAGAAGGTCACCGCGTCGCGTTGTACTTCAGCTGGTCGTCGGTCAGCTGGAAGCCGACCAGCGCCTCGAACGTCGCCGACAGCACCGCGCGGCGGACATTCGGATCGGACAGCGGATCGGTCGCGGCCGATTGCTCGCCCGCCTTGCGCTTCTCGGTCAGGCGGCGGCGGACCTCGTCGGGCAGTGTCGCGGCGGCGTGCGAGACGCTGCTGGTCGCCTGGCCCACCGCGCTCGCACGGAGCTGGCCCGCATCGAAATGCAGCGTGACGTTGGCGATGCGCTTCGCCTCGACATTGGTGCCGCCGCGCACCACGGTGAGGAAGTATGGCAGCACCACGTCTCGCGCGGGGCCGGCATCGCGGCGGCGCGCCAGCACGTCGAACTTGACGTTGGTCACCACCTGCGCGCCGGCATCGTCGCAGGTCGACTGCATGTTGGTGATCGTCGCCACCACGTCGATCGCGCTTGCCTCGCGGCTGGTCGCCGGATCGAACAGGGTCACGTCGCCGGTGCCGGCCGGAATCGCCACCGTCGGGCAGGCGGTGCGGACCGCGCTGATGCCGCCCTCGGTGATTTCGCCGGTGCGGGCGCAGCCGCCGGCGGCGAGCAGGATCAGGGCGGGAACGGTGAACTTCGCGACAGACAAGGGTGGGCAACCTTTCGAACCGAACAGCCGCCCCCCATCTCACACGGACCGGGGCCGGAACGGCGCGCACCATAGGAACCGCCTTCCGCCCGCGCAAGCAATCGCGTAGAGGCTCCACCCGATGGCAAACACCGAAAAGCGTCCCCTGGAGCTGCTGATCGCAGCGCCCCGCGGCTTCTGCGCCGGCGTCGACCGCGCGATCCGCATCGTCGAACTCGCGATCGAGAAATATGGCGCGCCGGTCTATGTCCGGCACGAGATCGTCCACAACAAGTTCGTCGTCGAGAATCTGCGTGCGAAGGGCGCCGTGTTCGTCGAGACGCTGGACCATGTGCCGGACGGCGTGCCGGTGGTCTTCTCCGCGCATGGCGTGCCCAAGGCGGTGCCGCACAAGGCCGAGCAGCGCGGGCTTTCCTATCTCGACGCCACCTGCCCGCTGGTTTCCAAGGTGCACCGTCAGGCCGAACGCCATGTCGCCGCCGGACGCCACATCCTGTTCGTCGGCCATGAAGGCCATCCGGAAGTGATCGGCACCTTCGGCCAGGTGCCGGAAGGGTCGATAACCCTGGTCGAGACCGAGGCGGATGCCGAATCGGTGATCGTGCCCGATCCCGAGAACCTCGCCTTCCTCACCCAGACGACGCTGTCGGTGGACGATACCGCGGCCGTCCTCGGCATCCTCAAGCGCCGCTTCCCGACGATGCTCGCGCCCGGCGCCGACGATATCTGCTATGCCACCTCGAACCGCCAGGGCGCGGTGAAGGCGATCGCCGAGCAGGCCGAGCTGGTGCTGGTGATCGGCGCGCCCAATTCGTCCAACTCGCTGCGGCTGGTCGAGGTTGCCAAGCGTGGCGGCGCCCGCGCGGTGCTGATCCAGCGCGCCGCCGAAATCGACTTCGCCTGGTTCGATGGGGTAACCCATGTCGGCATCAGCGCCGGTGCTTCGGCCCCCGAAGTGCTGGTGCGCGAAGTGGTCGAGCGGCTCGGCACCGAGTTCGCCATCACCGAGCGCGAGGTCGAGACGGTCGAGGAAAGCGTGGTGTTCAAGCTGCCCCGCGGGCTCGAGGCCGCGTAATGGCCGTCTACACGCAGGTTTCGGCCGAGGCGCTGTCCGCGTTTCTCGAGCGCTTCGACGTCGGCGAACTGGTTTCCGCCAAGGGCATCGCCGAGGGGGTGGAGAACAGCAACTACCTCGTCGACACCACCAAGAGCCGCTTCATCCTGACGCTCTACGAGAAACGCGTCGACCAGGGCGACCTGCCCTATTTCATGGCGCTGCTCGATCACTGCGCCGATCGCGGGCTGCCGGTGCCCCCGGCGGTGCCCGATCGCGACGGCACGCTGATCCACACGCTGGAGGGGCGCCCGGCCTGCCTGATCCAGTTCCTGTCGGGCGTTTCCGTGTCCCACCCCACCCCGGCGCAGGCGCGCGCAGCGGCGGAGGCGATGGGCAAGATGCACAAGGCGGTCGCCGACTTCCCGCAGGACCGGCCCAACTCGATGGGCGTCGACACGTGGCGCCCGCTGTTCGAGCGCTGCGGCACCAGCCTCAACCAGATCGCGCCGGGCCTGTACGACGAGCTCGGCCAGGCGCTGGACCGGGTGACCAAGGCATGGCCGCGCGAGGGCTTCGACACCTGCGCGATCCATGCCGATCTGTTCCCGGACAATGTGCTGATGCTCGGCAACCGCGTGACCGGGCTGATCGACTTCTATTTCGCCTCCACCGACCTGCGGCTCTACGACCTCGCGGTGATGCACGCCGCCTGGGCGTTCGACTCCACCGGGGAGCGGTTCGATCCCTATGTCTCCGAGGCGCTGCTCGCCGGCTATCAGGCCAGCTACAAGCTTTCTGAGAAGGAGCGCGCGATCCTGCCGCTGCTGGCGACCGGCGCGTGCATCCGCTTCACCCTGTCGCGCGCCTGGGACTGGCTCAACACCCCCGCCGACGCGCTGGTGACGCGCAAGGATCCGATGGCGTTCTGGCGGCGCTCGCACGTCTATGCCTCGGCACTGGCGGCGCTCGCATGACCGGCGAACTCCAGCATGTCGAGATCGCGACTGACGGCGCATGCAAGGGCAATCCCGGGCCCGGTGGCTGGGGCGCGCTGCTGCGCATGGGCGATGTCGAAAAGGAGATGTCCGGCGGCGAGGCGCACACCACCAACAACCGCATGGAGCTGATGGCCGCGATCGAGGGGTTGAAGGCCTTGAAGCGCCCGTGCCGGGTGACGCTCTCCACCGACAGCCGCTATGTGATGGACGGCCTGACCAAGTGGATCCATGGCTGGATGAAGAATGGATGGCGCACCGCGGACAAGAAGCCGGTCAAGAATGCCGATCTCTGGCAGGAACTGCTCGCCGCCGCCAAGCCGCACCGGGTCGAGTGGAAATGGGTGAAGGGCCATGCCGGTCACCCGGACAATGAACGCGCCGACAAGCTGGCCAGCGACGCGGCGGTCGCGGCCAGGTAAAGGGCCGGCAAGGGGCTGCGATGCCGCCCCTTGCCGGGTCCCGGTTCAGCCGTGCTGGGCCGCCGCGCGCTTCTTGGCGACCTTCGCCTGGTGATGGCCGACGAGGCAGCCTGCCGCCGCACCCGCGACAGCATGGCCCTTGCCGACGAAGTGGCCGGCGACACCGCCGACCGCCGCGCCCTTGACGCAGCCGGCGGCCAGGGAGGGGCTGGAGACGAGGCAGGCCGCGGCGAGCGCGGCGAGGAACTGGGGCTTCATGTGCGATCCTCTTTTTGAGTGCGGAACGTAGAACGCATCGGTTCGCGGAAGGATCAACCGGCCGGAGGCTGACCTCGCGGCGGGAGGACCGCAAGGTGTGCATGATGACCATGGCTGGACCCCGTTTCCGCAGCACGATAGGGGTCGGTCAACGTCTGGAGGGGTGCCCATGCTCGCATATACGGTCCTGCTGATCCTTGCCGCGCCGCTCCAGGCCGTGGCGGCACCCCCGCAAACGGCGCCCGCTGCGGCACAGGCCGAGCATGTCGCCATACAGGCGTCGGACATCGATCGCAGCGCGACCTTCTACCACGAGGCGTTCGGGCTGCAGCGCATCCCGACCCCGCTCAAGAACCGCCGCTGGCTCGATCTCGGCCATGGCATGGCGCTGCACATCCTCGACGGCCGCACCGCGCCCAAGCCCTCGAACCGCGACGAGCATCTGGCGCTCCATGTCGACGATCTCGCCACGGTGACCGCATGGCTGGACGCGCACCATCTCGCCTGGACCAATTTCACCGGCGAGCCGCGCAAGATGCAGCTCCGCTTCGACGGCGTGCGCCAGATCTATGTGCAGGATCCCGACGGCTATTGGCTGGAGGTGGGGGACAGCCGGGGCAAGCCGACGGGGTGAGCGCCGGCCGCCATCGGCAGCGGTCCGGCGTGCGCCTGTCATTCTGCACTCACCCGCGACGGAAATAGGCCGATGGCGTGACGCCGAGCGCGCGCTTGAAGAAGGCGATGAAGGCGCTGACGCTGTCATAGCCCAGGTCCATCGCCACGGTGGTCACCGCGCGGCCCTCGGCCAGCATCTCCAGCGCCCGCATCAGGCAGGCGCGCTGGCGCCAGACGGTGTAGGTGAAGCCCGTCTCGATCACGAAGCGACGGCTGAGGGTCCGCTCCGAAATGCCTGCCCATGCCGCCCATTGCTGGATGCTGCGCCCGTCGCTCGGATCGTCGAGCAAGGCCCGCGCGATACGCACGAGGCGTGGATCGCGGGGCATCGGCGACCCGAAGGTGTCGACCGGCGCCGCCCGCACCTCGTCCAGGATGACCTGTGCAAGGCGCCACTGCTCCGGCGAGAGGTCGCTCCCCTGCCAGGTCGACGCGCGCAGCACGGCTTCGCGCAGCAGGCCCGACGTTCGGATCGTGCACGGTCGATCGGGCAAGGTCGCGCAGGCCGCTTCCGCCACATAGCAGCTCCAGCCCTCCACCGCGCCATGCGTCCAGCCATAATGCCGCTGGTGCGGTGGGAGCCAGATGGCGTGGTCGGCCGGGACGATCCAGGCGCCCGCGTCGGTCCCGATGGTCAGCAGCCCGTGCCGCAATCCCGAAAGTTGCCCGCGCGCATGGCTGTGGGTGCCCAGTTCGCGACGTTCGGCCTGTGGTTCGTACAGCGCGATGATCAGCGGGTCGGGCGCATCGCTGGCAGCAAGCGCGAACTTCTCCTCGATCATGGCGGCAACTCGCTATTGATTGGCTCCGATCGCTTAGCGCAGCCGATGCCAGCGGGCTACAGGCCGGCCAGGAGACCGCCGATGACCCAGCCCGATCTGTCCCGCACCGCACCCGATCTCGCAAAACTGTACGCGCCGCCCGCCGAGCACATCCAGAAGGCAGTCACGCCCGAGCTGAATGCGTTTCACGTCGAATATCTAGCAAAGGCGACGTTCTTCTGCCTGGCGACGGGCGGAAAGGACGGCCTGGATGCCTCACCGCGCGGCGGCCCTCCCGGCTTCGTCCATGTGCTCGACGAGAAGACCGTGGCCTTCGCCGACTGGCCGGGGAACAACCGGATCGAATCGATGCGCAATCTCGTCGTCGACGATCGCCTGGGCATGTTGTTCCTGTTCCCCGGCCTGGACATCTTTCTGCGCATCAACGGGCGCGGGCGCATCATCGACGATCCAGCGCTGTGCGGGGCCCTCGCGGAAGGCACCAAGATCCCCAGGACGGCAATCGTCGTACTGGTGGATCAGGTGTTGTTCCACTGCGGCAAGGCGGTGAACCGGGGGCGGCTTTGGGATCCCGCCGCGCAGCTGGACCGCAAGAGCCTCCCCACGCCCGGGCAGATGCTGGCCGCGATGACCCGGCAGGATGCCGCCGTCGCCGAGGCCATCGATGCCCGGTACGAGCACGGCATGCGGAACGACCTCTACGGCTAAGCCCCCTTCAGCCCCGACAGCGAAAGGCGCCGCCGGGGAGAGGCAAAGATCACGCGGTCGCCAGCGCGACCTCATATTGCGCCGTGGTCTTCGCCGCGACCTCTTCCGCGGTCACGCCCGGCGCCAGTTCGATCAGCCGGAACGGCGAGCCATGGTCCGCGCGCGAAAACACCGCGAGGTCAGTGATGATCATGTCCACCACATTCTTCCCCGTCAGCGGCAGCGTGCACGCCGGGATGAACTTGGGGCTGCCATCCTTGGCGGTATGCTCCATCACCACGATGATCTTCTTTACGCCCGCGACCAGGTCCATCGCGCCGCCCATGCCCTTGATCATCTTGCCCGGGATCATCCAGTTGGCGATGTCGCCACCCTGGCTCACTTCCATCGCGCCGAGCACGGTCAGGTCGATATGCCCGCCGCGGATCATCGCGAAGCTGTCCGCAGAGCTGAAATAGACCGAGCTGGGCAGCTCGCTGATCGTCTGCTTGCCGGCGTTGATCAGGTCCGGATCCTCGTCGCCCTCCAGCGGGAACGGGCCGATGCCGAGCATGCCGTTCTCGGACTGGAGCGTCACCTCCACCCCCGCAGGAATGTGGTTCGCCACCAAGGTCGGGATGCCGATGCCCAGATTGACATAGAAGCCGTCCTGCAGCTCCTTCGCAGCGCGCGCCGCCATGTCGTTGCGGGTCCAGGCCATCAATGCTTCTCCTGCGGATCCGTCCAGCGCGTCGCCGGCGGGAAGGTTTGGTCATAGGTGGAACCGAGCCCGGTTCCGTAGACGGGGTTGGGCAGCACGAACCAGCCGCGCCCCCACATCGAGCCGATCACGGGACTTGCCGCCGCCGCGCGCCGCTCCGGCGGGGTGAGCCCCGCGAACAGGTCGGTGAAATCGCCGAGCTGGTCGCCGCCCATCGCCACCACGCACCAGCGCTGGGCGATCAGGTTGCGACGCGCGTCCTTGCCCGACTTGCCGTCGACATCGCCCTTGAGGAACAGCGTCTCGCCATGCCTGGCCGGACCCAGCCCCGCGAAGTTCAGCGCGGCTTCGGTCTGCTCGGCATTGGCGGCGGCGCGGTTGGTGTTGAAGATCACTGTGACGCCCATCGCCCGGAGCGCGCGCACCGCATCGAGCGCGCCGGGGACGGCGGCGACCTTCATCGCGCCGGTCTTCTCCCAGCGATCCCAGCGCGCCGAATCCCAGCCGCCCGAGCGCTGCGCATCGTCACCCTCATAGCCGAGGTTGAGCAGCAGCGTCTCGTCGACGTCGAACACGGCGGCCGCGGGCTTGTCGCCGCAGGACTGGAAGAGCGGGGTCGCGAGCGTCGCATCGGGCGTGAGCACCACCGACGTGCGCGGGTGCGGGCCCTTGGGATCGTCCTTGGCCATGCGCGCGCGGACCTGGTCGACCAGCGCAGTATAGGCCTGCACGCTCAGCGCCGCCGCCTCGCCCGAGCCATAGAGATACTGCATCCCCGCCGGCACGGCGCCCGGCGCGGGTGCCGGCGGCGGCGCCTGCATCACCGTGGTGGTGGAGACGCAGCCCGACAGCGCCAGCCCCGACGCCGCCAGCAGCAGCGCAGCCCGGATCACGCCGCCTCGCGCGGACGAACGGTGCGGAACTCGATCTTCTTGTCGTAGGGCGCGCCGAGTACCAGCCGCTTCACATAGATGCCGGGCAGATGGATCTGGTCGGGATCGAGGCTGCCGACCGGCACCACTTCCTCCACCTCGGCCACGCACATATGGCTGGCGGTCGCCATCGGCTGGTTGAAGTTGCGCGCGGTCTTGCGGAAGATCAGGTTGCCCGCCGCGTCGGCCTTCCAGCCCTTGATGATCGACAGGTCGGCGCGGAGGCCGCGCTCGAGGATATATTCCTCGCCGTCGAACACCTTCACTTCCTTGCCCTCGGCAACCTTCGTGCCGACGCCGGTCTTGGTGTAGAAGCCGGGAATGCCCGCGCCGCCTGCCCGGCAGCGCTCGGCCAGCGTGCCCTGCGGGCAGAATTCCACCTCCAGCTCGCCGGAGAGGTACTGGCGTTCGAACTCCTTGTTCTCGCCGACATACGAAGAGATCATCTTCTTGACCTGGCGGCTGCGCAGCAGCTTGCCTAGGCCCTCGTTATCGATGCCGGCATTGTTCGAGGCGATGGTGAGGTCCTTGACGCCCGCGGCCTGGATCGCGTCGATCAGCCGCTCGGGAATGCCGCTCAGGCCGAAACCGCCCGCGCAGATCATCATCCCGTCGAACAGCAGCCCTTCCAGCGCTGCGCTCGCGTTGGGGTAGAGCTTGTCCATCGACGATTCCCTCCGAATGTTCGGCCCGGCGATAATCCGCCCGGGGCAGCGGGGTCAAGCGAACCTGAACCGGCTTTCAACTCGGCTACACCTTCCCTTACGGCAGGGCCGACTGTTGCATGTGCGCCACACATACCAATGTAATCCATCTGTCATATTGCACCCGCGAACGCAGTGCCTATTTGAGGCGTCTGGATGGCCATCCGGTTATAACAAGTAACAAGTCCAAAGGTATCTAATCATGCGTATTTTCGCAGCGACGGCGCTCGCCCTCATGGCATCCGCAACCCCCGCCCTGGCACAGGACGCGACCTTCCAGGGTCCGCGCATCGAAGCCGTCGGCGGTTGGGACAACGTCAAGTCGGATGGCGTGAGCGCGTCGGGCTTCGTCTATGGCGGCGCAGCCGGCTATGACCTGCAGCGCGGCAACCTGGTTGTCGGCGTTGACGGTGAAATCACCGGCACCACCACCAAGAAGACCTTCGACCTCGGCACCGTGAAGGGCGGCCGCGACTTCTACGCCGGCGCCCGCATCGGCTACGTCGTCGCCCCGGCAACCCTGCTGTACGGCAAGGTCGGGTATGACAACAGCCGCGTGATCGCGCGTTCGGGCCAGCTCCGCGACGCCGAGAACCTCGACGGCGTGCGCGTCGGCGGTGGCATCGAGCACAGCTTCGGCCACTATTACGGCAAGGTCGAGTATCGCTACACCAACGCCTCGCAGGACGTGATCCGTCACCAGGTGCTGGCAGGCGTCGGCTACCGCTTCTGAGCGAAGCAATGGCAGTGAGGCGCGCGCCCGCGCCTCGCTGAACCCGAAAAGCCCCGCATCGGCGACGATGCGGGGCTTTTTCGTGCACCCTCCCCTCTCGCCACCCACGTCATCCCCGCGAAGGCGGGGATCCATTGGCGCTGATGTCGCGGTCCGTTCCCCAAATGCACAGGCGAATGGATCCCCGCATTCGCGGGAATGACGAGGGGGTACGGGAGTGACCCGGCAAGCGCCGTGCCCGAGGATTGGCCGCGACAACTTTTCCCCCTAGCATCGGCGCATGACCACGAAACGCACCGGGGGCAGGATCCTCGTCGACAATCTGGTGGCGCAGGGCTGCGACCGGATCTTCCACGTACCGGGCGAGAGCTTCCTCGCCGTGCTCGACGCGCTCCATGACGAGCCCAGCATCGACCTCGTCACCTGCCGCCAGGAAGGCGGCGCGGCGTTCATGGCGTGCGCGGACGGCGCGATGACCGGGCGACCGGGCGTGTGTTTCGTCACCCGCGGCCCCGGCGCGACCAACGCCAGCATCGGCGTGCATGTCGCGATGCAGGACTCGCAGCCGATGCTGCTGTTCATCGGCGATGTCGATCGCGGCATGCGCGATCGCGAGGGCTTCCAGGAAGTCGACCTGCCGGCGATGTTCGCGCCGCTCGCCAAATGGGCGACGCGGATCGAGGACGCGCGGCGCATCCCCGAATATGTCGCGCGCGCCTGGAACGTCGCCACCTCGGGCCGCCCCGGCCCCGTGGTGATCGCGCTGCCCGAGGACATGCTGCTCGACGTGGTGGAGGCGGTCGACCGCCCGGCCATCGCCGAACCGATCCAGGCCGCCGACGCCTTCGATCTCGACCAGCTCTACGATCTGCTCCGCGCCGCCGAGCGCCCGATTGCGATCGTCGGTGGCGGCGGCTGGGATTCGGATACGGCGGAGGATTTCGCCCGTTTTGCCGAGTCGATCGACCTGCCGGTCGCCTGCGCCTTCCGGCGGCAGGACGCGATCGACAATGGCTCGCCGGTCTGGGCGGGCAATCTCGGCTATGGCCCCAACCCCAAGCTGGTGGCGCGGATCAAGGCCGCCGACCTGCTGCTGGTGGTCGGCGCCCGGCTCGGCGAGGCGACCACCGACGGCTACAGCCTGATCACCCCCGAGCATCCGGGGCAGACGCTCGTCCATGTCCATCCGGACCCGAGCGAGTTCCACCGCGTCTACCGAGTCGATTTGCCGATCTGCGCACGGCCGTTCGAATTCGCGGTGGCCGCCTCGGCGACGGCGGAGGCGGCCAACCTCCCCCGCTTCGACGGTGCCGCCGCCCATGCCGAGTGGCTCGACTGGTCGACGCCCAAGCCGCGCGCCGGCGTGGCGCTCGATCTCGGCCCCTGCGTCGCGGCGATGCGCGCGGCGCTGCCGGCCGACACCATCATCTGCAACGGCGCGGGCAATTTCTCGGGCTGGTGGCACCGCTACTGGGCCTATGCGGCGCAGCCGAGCCAGCTCGCCCCGACGGCGGGCGCGATGGGATATGGGGTCCCCGCCGCGGTCGCCGCGGCGCTGCGCTTCCCCGACCGTCGAGTCGTGGCGGTGGCGGGCGACGGCGATTTCCTGATGAACGGCCAGGAACTCGCCACCGCCGTCCAGCACGACGCGGACCTGCTGGTGATCGTGGTCGACAACGGCGCCTATGGCACGATTCGCATGCACCAGGAGCGCGAGTTCCCGACTCGCCTTTCCGGCACGCAGCTGCGCAACCCGGACTTCGCGGCGCTCGCCCGCGCGTTCGGGGGCTGGGCGACCACCGTGGAAACCACGGAGGCGTTCGCACCGGCGCTCGCGCTCGCGCTGGAACAGCCGGGGCTCAAGCTGTTGCATTGCAAGACCGATGTCGAAGTGATCAGCCCCGCGACGACGATTTCGAAGCTGCGAAATCGCTGACAGGGATAGGAACCCGTTAACTGCCTTCGTTCTAGAATCACCGCATGGGACAGCAGACGAAAGAGCGGTGGAAGACGGCGCATCTCGGCAAGCGGGGGGATCGCGTGCGTCTGGGGGGACGGCAGATCTGGCAGTGCGAATGGCGCTGGATCAACAAGAACACCGTCCGCCTGCCGCACCCGCTGCATACGGACCAGCTCTTCTCGTTCATGATCTGCGAGGTCGGGCCCGCCTCGGCGCCGGTGCGCTTCGCCGCGGCGCAGGTCGAGCCGGAGATGTGGGCGTTCTACGTTCCGGATTAATTCAACGCTTCTAAGCCCCTCCCCTTTAGGGGAGGGGTTGGGGGTGGGGGTGGGGGATGACCGACGAGCGACGGACTCGCTTTCAGTTCAGGCCCCACCCCAACCCCTCCCCTAAAGGGGAGGGGCTTACATAGCGAACGGGCCGCACCTTTCGGTACGGCCCGCTTCTTGTCCAGTTTCGCTAGCGACTCAGATGTCGTCGCCGAGCGCGCCCTTGATCTTGCCGCCGAGCTGCTGGCCCTTGCCCTTCAGCTCCTGCGCCGCGCCTTCGTCGCGCGTCTCGGGATTGTCGCTCTGCTGCTTTACCTTGCCGGCCAGCTCGTTGAGATTGCCTTTGATCTTGTCGGTCAGCTCGCCCATGATCGATACTCCTGGCTAAGGTCGGGTGCCACACGACACGACACCTGCGACTTGCCTGAAATAACGATTGTCCGGCCGGACCGTTCCCGATCAGCTGCGGGTCACCTCATCGAGAAATGCCCTGGTCGCGCGCCAGGCTTCCTGCGCGCCGTTCGGGTTCTTGGTCCGCAGCAACGTCGAGCTGCCATGCACCGCGCCCAGCTTGGGCACGAACTGCGTCTTCTGCTTCGACGGCGAGGCGGCGAGGATCGCGCGGGCGGCATCCTCTTCCTTGCCGTCCTGCGCCGAGGTGACGAAGATCGGCGCCGTCACCTTGGCGGCCGCGCGCGCCACCGCGCCCTTGTCGTCGAGATATTCGCCCGGCGAGAAAGCGAGCAGCGCCTTCACCTGGCCCGGATGCTCGGCCGCGAGCGGGAAGATCAGCGCGGCGGAATAGCTGCTGCCCCACAAGACAATCGGCAACTTCTGCTGCCGCGCCCAAGCGAAGGCGGCATCCAGATCCTGCTTCGCCTCGGCATAGCTCGCCGAATGGCCAAGCATCTTCACCGTCTCGTTCACCCCGAACAGCGTTCCGCCGGCGCGCTGGTCGATCCGGAGCGACGAATAGCCCGCCTGCGCCAGCTGGGGCGCGAGCAAGGCATACTCGTCCTTGCCCGATTCGGCCTGGTGGAACAGCAGCAGCAGCGCCTTGGGCTTGGCCGCGCGGGTATAGACGCCGGCGATCCTGATCCCGTCGGCGGCGCGCAGCGACACCGGCTCGGCCGAGATTGGGCCCTGATTCTCCATCGGGTCGCCCTGCGGCCGCGGGTGGCAGCCCGCGACCCCGAGCAACGCCAGCGCCGCCAGCGCCGTCCGCATCAGATCAGGCCTGCCAGTGGGCTCGACGGATCGGCATAGCGGCGCTTCGCCATGCGGCCCGCGCGATAGGAAAGCCGCCCGGCCTCCACCGCCGCCTTCATCGCCGCCGCCATCAGGATCGGATCCTTGGCCTCCGCGATCGCGGTGTTCATCAGCACGCCGTCGCAGCCCAGCTCCATCGCCACCGCCGCGTCCGAGGCCGAGCCGACGCCGGCATCGACCAGCACCGGCACCTTGGCGCCTTCGACGATCAGCCGGATCGTCACCTGGTTCTGGATGCCGAGTCCCGAACCGATCGGCGCCCCCAGCGGCATGATCGCGACCGCGCCGGCATCCTCCAGACGCTTGGCGGCGATGGGATCGTCGACGCAGTAGACCATCGGCAGAAAGCCTTCCTTGGCCAGCACTTCGGTGGCGCGCAGTGTCTCGACCATGTCCGGATAGAGCGTCCGCGCCTCGCCCAGCACTTCCAGCTTCACCAGCTCCCAGCCGCCCGCCTCGCGCGCCAGCCGCAGCGTGCGGATCGCCGAATCGGCATCGAAGCAGCCGGCGGTGTTGGGCAGATAGGTGATCTTCTTCGGGTCGATATAATCGGTGAGCATCGGCGCCTTGGGGTCGCTGACGTTCACCCGGCGCACCGCCACGGTGACGATCTCGGCGCCCGAGGCGGCGACGGCCGCGGCGTTCTGCTCGAAATCCTTGTACTTGCCGGTCCCGACGATCAGCCGCGAGCGGAAGGTCTTGCCCGCCACCGTCCAGCTGTCGTCCGCCAGCGGCGCTGCATGGTCGCCACCACCCACAAAGTGGACGATCTCCAGCTCGTCGCCATCCTCGACGATCACCTCCCCCAGCGTCGAGCGCGGCACCACTTCGAGGTTGCGTTCCACCGCCACCTTCTCGGGCACCAGCCCCAGTTCGGTCGCAAGCTGCGCGAGGCTGAGCCCGGCGGTGATGCGCTTGTGTTCGCCGTTGACGCGGATGGAGACGGTGCCGTCGCTGTGCATGAAGAGCCTTGGATTTGATCGGGGACGCCGGCTCATATAGGGAGGACCGCATCCTGCCCGCAACCGAAAGGCGCTTTGCATTGGCCGATACGATCTTCGTCTTGAATGGCCCCAACCTCAACCTGCTGGGCCTGCGCGAGCCGGAAATCTATGGGTCGGACACGCTGGACGACATTGCCGGCATGCTGGAGGACCGCGCCCGCGAGCTGAGGCTCGAGGTCGAGGTGCGCCAGTCCAACCATGAGGGCCATCTGATCGACTGGCTGCACGAGGCGCAGGCCGATGGCGCGCGCGCCGTCCTACTAAATCCGGGAGGGTACACGCACACCTCGGTCGCGCTACACGATGCGATCAAGAGCATCACAACGCCGGTGATCGAGGTGCATCTCTCCAATCCCCATGCCCGCGAATCCTTCCGCCATGTCAGCTTCGTCGGCCGTGCCGCGAAGGGCACGGTGGCCGGGTTCGGGGCACAATCCTATATACTCGCGCTTGAAGCCGCCGCGCGTCTCTGACAGAGGGCGCCGTTTCATTTGTAGAATTCATAAAGAAGGGTCGTATGGCCGAAGAAACCAAGTCGGGTGCAATGCAGGTCGATATTGAGCTGGTCCGCCAGCTCGCCACCGTGCTCGATGACACCCAGCTGACCGAGATCGAAGTGGAGGACGGCGAACGCCGCGTCCGCGTCGCCCGCACGCTCACCGCCGCGCCCGCCGCGCCGATGCAGTATGCGCAGCCCGCGCCGATGCTCGCCGCCCCGGCCGCCGCAGCCGCTGCGCCGGCCGAGATCGTCGCCGCGCCGCAGCCGGCCGCCAATGCGGTCAAGTCGCCGATGGTCGGCACCGCCTACCTCAAGCCGAACCCCGAGGCGAAGACCTTCGTCACGGTCGGTCAGCAGGTCGCCGCGGGCGACACGCTGCTGATCATCGAGGCGATGAAGGTGATGAACCCGATCCACGCGCCAAGCGCCGGCACGGTCAAGGCGATCCTGGTCGAGAACGGCCAGCCGGTCGAATTCGACCAGCCGCTCGTCGTGGTCGAGTAACGGAACGGCCATGCCCGAGATCAAGAAGCTGCTGATCGCCAATCGCGGCGAGATCGCGCTGCGCATCCACCGCGCGTGCCACGAAATGGGCATCAAGACGGTGGCGGTGCACTCCACCGCCGATTCCGACGCGATGCATGTGCGCCTGGCGGACGAGGCGATCTGCATCGGCCCGCCGTCCGCGGCGGAGAGCTATCTCAACATCCCGAACATCATCTCGGCCGCCGAGATCTCGGGCGCGGATGCGATCCACCCGGGCTATGGCTTCCTCTCGGAGAACGCCCAGTTCGCCGAGATCGTCGAGGCGCACGGGCTGATCTTCGTCGGGCCCAAGCCCGAGCATATCCGCACCATGGGCGACAAGATCGAGGCGAAGCGCACCGCCGGCGCGCTCGGCCTGCCGCTGGTGCCGGGCTCGGACGGCCCGATCAGCGACTTGGAAGAAGCCAAGGCGATCGCTGCCAAGGCCGGCTATCCGGTGATCATCAAGGCAGCCTCGGGCGGCGGTGGTCGCGGCATGAAGGTGTGCACCAGCGAGGACCAGCTCGAGACGCTGATGCAGCAGGCGGGCTCGGAAGCGAAGGCCGCGTTCGGCGACGCCACGGTGTACCTCGAAAAGTATCTCGGCAATCCGCGCCACATCGAGTTCCAGGTGTTCGGCGACGGCAACGGCAACGCGATCCACTTGGGCGAGCGCGACTGCTCGCTCCAGCGCCGCCACCAGAAGGTGCTCGAAGAGGCGCTTTCGCCGGTGATCACGCCCGAAGAGCGGGCGCATATGGGCGGCATCGTCGCCAAGGCGATGTCCGACATGGGCTATCGCGGCGCGGGCACGATCGAGTTCCTCTGGGAAAATGGCGAGTTCTACTTCATCGAGATGAACACGCGCCTCCAGGTCGAGCATCCGGTGACCGAGATGATCACCGGCATGGATCTGGTCCGCGAGCAGATCCGCGTTGCCGAAGGGCACGGCCTGTCGGTGCGCCAGGAGGAGCTGGAGTTCCGCGGCCACGCGATCGAATGCCGCATCAACGCCGAGGACCCGCGAACCTTCGCGCCCTCGCCCGGCACGATCACCCACTTCCACGCGCCGGGCGGCATGCACGTCCGTGTCGATAGCGGCATCTATTCGGGGTACCGGATCCCGCCTTATTATGATTCCATGATCGCGAAGCTGATCGTCTATGGCCGCACCCGCGAGGGCTGCATCCTGCGGCTGAAGCGCGCGCTCGAGGAGTTCGTGGTCGACGGCATCAAGACGACGATCCCGCTCCACCAGGCGCTGCTCGACGATCCCGAGTTCCTGAAGGGGGACTATACGATCAAGTGGCTCGAGGAGTGGCTGGCTCGCCAAGACGAGGCCACCGCCGCGTGAAGGCGACCATCTACCACAACCCGCGCTGCTCCAAGTCGCGCGAGGCGCTGGCGATCCTTCGGGATGCCGGCGCCGAGGTTGAGGTAATCGAATATCTGAAGACGCCGCCGAGCCGCGAGACGCTGGCGGAGCTGTACAAGCGCGCCGGCATGACCGCGCGCGAAGGCCTGCGCATCGCCGAGGACGCCGCCAAGCCGCTCAAGGGCGCGGACGACGACACCATCCTCGACGCAATGGCGGCCAATCCGATCCTGATCGAACGCCCGCTGGTGGTCACCGAGCGCGGCGTTCGGCTGGGTCGGCCGCCGGAAAAGGTGCGGGAGATCCTGTAAAAAGCTCCTCCCCGGCACGGGGAGGGGGACCGCCGCCGAAGGCGGTGGTGGAGGGGCCGCCGCGCACGCGGCGGTATCCCCCGCTTTGAGGGTTCCGCGCCTTTTGGCGCGGCCCCTCCACCATTCGCTGGCGCGAATGGTCCCCCTCCCCGTTCCGGGGAGGAATTTCTCAGCCCTTTACCCCCGCGGCGATCGTCTCGCGCCACGGCGTGGTCGGGCGGCCGATCAGCCCGGACAGCGTCTTCGACTCATCAAACAGCGCTCCATCCGCCACCCGCGCATCGCTGTCCGCCAAGATCGCCGCGAACGGGCCCGGCAGCCCCGCGCCTTCCAGCGCCTTGGCATAATCGGCCTGCGGCAGGTCCTGATACGCCACCGGCTTGCCCGAGGCCTCGGCCAGCGCTGCTGCCAGCTCGGCATGGGTGAAGCCGGTGTCGCCGGCCAGCTCGAACGTTCCCGCCTGCCCACGTGCCAGCACCACCGCCGCCGCCTCGGCATAGTCCGCCCGCGCCGCACCCGAGACCAGCCCGTCGCCCGCGCTGCCGATCAGCGCGCCGTGCTCGATCGCCGGGCCGGCGCTCATCAGGTAATTCTCGGTGTACCAGCCGTTGCGGAGCAGCGCGGCGGGGATGCCGCTGGCAGCGAGCAGGTCCTCGGTCGCCTTGTGCTCGACCGCCATCTGCATCGGCGAGGTCTGGGCGCGGAGCAGGCTGGTATAGGCGATCAGCTGCACGCCCGCTGCCTTGGCCGCCTCGATCACCGCTTTGTGCTGGGGCACGCGGCTGCCGATGGCGTTGCCCGATACCAGCAGCAGCCGGGTCACGCCCGCCAGCCCGGGCGCCAGCGTTTCGGCCGCATCATAGTCGAAGCGGCGCACGACGACGCCCTTGGCGGCGACGTCGGCGACGCTCTCGGGATTGCGCACGAGTGCGACGATCTCCCCGGGCGCCACCTTCTGCAGCAGCGATTCGAGAACGAGGCGGCCCAGCTGGCCCGAAGCTCCGGTAACGGCGTACATTGGCAGTTCCTTCCAATCATGGATTGACGCCCACGATCTAGCGCCCCACTTACGAATCGTAAGTACGCACATAAAGGTAAGTATCAAAAATGTCGGACGAGACGCCCCGCACCCTTGCCGCGATGATGGCGCGCGGCGACGTGTTCGTCCCCGATTGCCCCTCGCGCGCGGTGCTCAAGCGGATCACCAGCAGCTGGGGCCTGCTCGTGCTGGTGGCGCTCCGCGACGGCACCCGCCGCTTCAGCGAGCTTCGCCGCCGGGTGAACGGGGTGAGCGAACGCATGCTCGCCCAGACGCTGCAGCAGCTGGAGGCGCACCAGCTGGTCGTCCGCCGCAGCTTGCCGGTGGTGCCGCCGCATGTCGAATACACGCTGACCCCGCTCGGCGAGGCCGCAGCGGCGAAGGTCGAGGATCTGGTCGAGTGGATCCAGGCGAACATCGCCGCGCTGATGCCGGCCGGGGCGCTGGACGAAGCGGCGGAGTAGCAGGTTCGCTACCCTCTTCCCCTGCCGTCATCCCCGCGCAGGCGGGGATCCATTGGCGCAGGTGGTGCCGCTCCATCCCCGGCGGCCTGGCAAATGGATTCCCGCCTTCGCGGGAATGACGACCGGGGTGTGGTGGCCGCGGGCCTTCGCCTTGCAGGTCCGCACCCGCTTACGCCGTCCGCAACCGGCCCTTACGTCCCCCGCAGTATACCGCGCCGCGTTCCCATGGCATGGCACCCGGCCATGATCGCCGCCATCGCCACCCTGCTCCTCTGCCAGTTGCTCGGCGAGGGAATCCATCTGCTCACCGGGCTGCCGCTGCCGGGCGCCGTGCTCGGCATGTTCCTGCTGCTCGGCTGGCTGCTGCTCCGCCCCGGCGAGCGGCCGACGCTGGTGCAGGTCTCGGCCTGGCTGACCGCGCATCTCTCGGTGATGTTCGTCCCCGCCGCCGTGGGACTGATCGAGGAAGGCCCGGTGCTGGCGCGCAACGGCGTCGCGATCGTCGTCGCCACCCTCGCCTCGACGCTGCTCACGGTTGCGGTGACGGCGCTGGTCTTTCGCTGGGCGCTCGCCCGGCAGGAGCGCGGCGCATGACCGGCCTATGGGCCAACCTCCAGGCGACGCCTTTGCTATGGCTCGCCGTCACGCTGCTCGTGTTCGAGGGCGCCGACCGGCTGTCGAAGCGCAGCAAGCGCCACCCGCTCTGCCACCCCGTGCTGCTGGCGACGCCGGTGCTGATCGCCCTGCTGCTGGCGACGCGCACCCCCTACCCCATCTATGCGCAGAACACCGCGGTGCTCGGCTTCCTGCTCGGTCCCGCGACCGTCGGGCTGGCGGTGCCGCTCTGGCGCAACCGGGCGCTTGTCCGCCGCGCCGCCGGGCCGCTGCTGCTCGCGCTGACCGCGGGCTCGCTCACCGCGATCCTCAGTGTCACGGCCATAGTCTGGGCGTTCGGCGGCAGCGTGCAGATCCTGGCCACCGTCGCGCCGCGCTCGGTGACGACGCCGGTGGCAATGGCGCTGGCGCAGCAGCTTGGCGGCATCCCCGCGCTCGCCGCCATCGTCGTGCCGATCGCCGGCGTGTTCGGCGCGATGATCGCGACGCCGGTGCTCAACGCGCTCCGTATCGAGGATTACCGTGTCCGCGGTTTTGCCACCGGGGTCGCGGCGCACGGCATCGGCATGGCCCGCGCCTTCCAGGTGAGCGAGATCGGCGGCACCTTCGCCGGCATCGGCATGGCCCTCAACGCAGCGATGACCGCGCTGCTGCTGACGTTGTGGGCGGTGCTGTAATATGATCCTCCCCCCGCCAGGGGGAGGATCGAACAGCACGCCCCTATTCGTCGGTCACGTCCTGCTTGGTGCCGTAGAGCCGCACCGGGCGGCCGTTCTCGAACTGCACGTCCGCCGTCAGCCGCATCTTGCGGAGCGCGCCGTCGCGGCGCCGGATCGTCACATCGATGGTGAAGCTGGCGCCTTCCGCCACGGCCTTGTTCCGCACCCGCGCCAGCAGCGCCTGCGATTCCGGCGTGTACATGCCGACCACGTCGTCGCGGGACAGCGGCTCGTTGCGTGGGACGCCGAACAGGTCGTAGACTCCCGGCGACCAGCGCAGCGCCTCGGTTGCCAGATCGCACTCCCAGGCGGCCGGCAGCGGGATCAGCGGATCGCCGGCGCGCAGTCCTTTGCCGAGAAGGGGCTGGATGAGCATGCCAAACGTTAGCACGGACACCGTTAACGCACCGTTCCCCACCGCCTCCGCAACTCCCGGGGTGACGCGCGCGCAACACCCCGCTAAGGGGTCCGGCCATGACCCAGATCACGCCCGAGATCGTGGCCGAGCACGGCCTTTCGCCCGAAGAATATGACCGCGTCCTCAAGGCGCTCGGTCGCGAGCCGAACCTGACCGAGCTCGGCATCTTCTCGGTGATGTGGTCCGAGCATTGCAGCTACAAGTCCAGCCGCATCCACCTGAAGAAGCTGCCCACCACCGGCCCGCAGGTGATCTGCGGCCCCGGCGAGAATGCCGGCGTCGTCGACATCGGCGATGGCCAGGCCGCCATCTTCAAGATGGAGAGCCACAACCACCCGAGCTACATCGAGCCCTATCAGGGTGCTGCGACCGGCGTGGGCGGCATCCTGCGCGACGTGTTCACCATGGGCGCGCGCCCGATCGCCAACATGAACGCGCTGCGCTTCGGCCGGCCCGATCATCCCAAGATGAAGCATCTGATCGCCGGCGTGGTCCACGGCATCGGCGGCTATGGCAATTGCGTCGGCGTGCCGACCGTGGGCGGCGAGGTCAACTTCCACCCGGCCTATGACGGCAACATCCTGGTCAACGCGATGACCGTGGGCATCGCCGATACCGACAAGATCTTCTATTCGGCGGCGAGCGGCGTCGGCAATTCGATCGTCTATGTCGGCTCCAAGACCGGCCGCGACGGCATCCACGGCGCCACCATGGCCTCGGCCGATTTCGGCGAGGATTCGGAAGAGAAGCGCCCCACCGTTCAGGTCGGCGACCCCTTCACCGAGAAGCTGCTGATCGAAGCCTGTCTCGAGCTGATGGCCTCGGACGCGATCGTCGCGATCCAGGACATGGGCGCGGCGGGTCTCACCTCCTCGAGCGTCGAGATGGCGTCCAAGGGCGGCGTCGGCATCGAGCTGATCATGGACGACGTGCCCCAGCGCGAAACCGGCATGACGCCCTATGAGATGATGCTCTCCGAGTCCCAGGAGCGCATGCTGATGGTGCTCAAGCCCGGCCGCGAGGATTTTGCGCAAGCGATCTTCCGCAAGTGGGAGCTCGATTTCGCGGTGATCGGCCATGTCACCGATACCGGCCGCATGGTGCTCAAGTGGAAGGGCGACGTCGTGTGCGACATCCCGCTCGCCCCGCTCGCCGACGATGCCCCGCTCTATGATCGCCCGCACGTGCCGACGCCGAAGCAGCCCGAGCTGCAGAATGTGCCGGAATGCACCGATCCCGCCGCCGATCTCGTCAAGCTGATGGGCTCGCCGGACATCGCCAGCCGCCGCTGGATCTGGGAGCAGTATGACCACATGGTCGGCGGCGACACCGTGCAGCGCCCGGGCGGCGACGCCGCGGTCGTGCGCGTCCACGGGACGACCAAGGGGCTGGCGATCACCACCGACTGCACCCCGCGCTATTGCTTCGCGGACCCGGTCGAAGGCGGCAAGCAGGCCATTGCGGAAGCGTGGCGCAACCTCTCTGCGGTGGGCGCAACCCCGCTGGCGGTGACCAACTGCCTCAACTTCGCCAACCCGCAGCGCCCGGAGATCATGGGCCAGATCGTCGGCGCGCTGGAAGGGATGAGCGAGGCGTGTCGCGCGCTCGACTTCCCGATCGTCTCGGGCAATGTCAGCCTCTACAACGAGAGCAAGGCCACCGGCGGCGGCTCGGCAATCCTGCCGACCCCGGCGATCGGCGCGATCGGCCTGCTCAAGGACTGGCAGAAGAACTGCACCATCGCCTTCAAGGGCACCGGCGACGTGATCATCGCGGTCGGCGAGCGCGGCGGCCATCTCGGCCAGTCGATCTGGCTGCGCGAGATCTGCGGCCGCGAGGAAGGCCCGCCCCCGCCCGTCGACCTGATGATGGAGCGCCGCACCGGCGCCTTCATCCGCTCGGCGATCTGCGGCGGCGCGATCACCGCCTGCCACGACGTGGCGGACGGCGGCCTGGCGGTCGCCATCGCCGAGATGGCACTGGCATCGAACATCGGCGCGATCCTCGACCAGCCCCAGCCGTTCGGCATCGCCGGCAGCTGGTTCGGCGAGGATCAGGGCCTGTACGTGGTCACCGTAAAGGACGAGTCGCTGGCCGACTTCTTGGTCGCCGCCGACAAGGCCGGCCTCGCCGCCGACCCGATCGGCCGCACCATCGCCAACCGCATCATCTTCGAGATGGAGGAAGGCGATTTCTGCGTCAGCCTGGCGGACCTCCGCACGGCGCATGAGGGCTTCTTCCCCGCCCTGATGGGCACCGCCGAGGCGGTGAGCGAGGAAAACGCGATCTAAGCACACTTAAGCCCCTCCCCCTCGGGGGAGGGGTTTGGGGTGGGGCAGTGTCTCACCGAGACCAACCTCTGTTCTGGAATCCCTCCACCCCAACCCCTCCTCCAAGGAGGAGAGGCTGAAAGATCCAATATCGCCGTCATCCCCGCGAAGGCGGGGATCCATTGGCGCAGGTGCCGCGGTTCTTGCTCCAGCGCCCTGGCAAATGGATTCCCGCCTTCGCGGGAATGACGCGTATTCGGGAGGCAGCGGCCCTTCGCTCCCCCCACAACCCCCAAATGGGGGGTAGCGGGTTGCTCGCCTTGGGCTGGTGACATCGCGGTCATCGCGGCATCCTTCGCCCATGTCGGATTTCGGGGATCGGGCCAGGGGCGGCGGGAGCGGCGCCTTGTCGGGCAGCATGTGGCCGAGCACCGCGCTGGACGGTACCCGCCTGCGCGCGCTGGCCGCGGCGTTGCTCGCGCTCGGCATCTTCTGGATCGACAGCTTCACCAGCTTCCACAGCGCGATCGCGACGCTCTACGTGCTCGTCCTGCTGCTGGCCGGCCCTCGGCTCGATCGGCGGCAGCTGGTCGGCTGGAGCCTGTCCTGCGCGGCGCTGACCCTCGCCAGCTTCGTGATCGTCCACCGTTGGGACCCCAGCACCGAAGCCGTGCTGCGGCTGGTGGTGAGCCTCGCCGCCAATGCCGTCACCACCGCGCTGCTGCTCCACCGCATCGTGCTCGACCAGCGCGTCGCCCGCGAGGAGCGCCGCTATGCGACGATGACCGACACGCTGGCCATCGCCATCTGGGAACATGATTTCAGCTGCGTCGACGCCGCCATCCAGGCGCTGCGGGCCAGCGGCGTCAGCGACCTGCGCGCCTATCTGCGCGCGCACCCCGAATTCGTCGCTCATATCCGCCGCCAGGTACGCATCACCGACGTCAACCAGACCGCGCTCGACATGATGGGCGTGCCGAACAAGGCCGCCTTCTTCCGCAGGCTCGGCGATTTCCTGCCCGAAACCGACGCCAGCTTCGCCGAGTGCATCGTCGCGATCGACGAGCGCCGGCCGATGTTCCAGGCCGAGACCCAGGTGATCGCCGCCGACGGCTCGCCGATCGACATCATCGTCGCCTTCAGCCTCGCCCCCGGCACCTGCCTGGCGCACGTGCCCGGCAGCATCCTCGACATCCGCCAGCGCAAGCGGCTGGAGACCACCGTCGAGCGCACCCGCATCGAGCTGGAGCGCGTCCAGCGCACCGCCGCGATCGGCGCGATGTCCGCCTCGATCGCGCACGAGATAAACCAGCCGATCTCCGCGGTGCAGAGCTATGCCGATTCCGCCGCGCGCTGGCTCGCCCGCCCCGAGCCCGACCTGGACGAGGTGCGGCTGTCGCTCGCGGGGCTCCACCAGGCCGTGGCGAACGTCCATGCGGTGATCCAGCGGGTGCGCTCGCTGGTGGGCGGCGCGCAGGGCGAGATGCGGCCGCTGCAGCTGGGCAGCCTCGTCGCCGACACGCTCGCCATTGCCGCACGCGACATCGACGCGCACGGCGCGCGCATCCATGTCGCCGCGCTGGGCGAGCCGACCGTGGTGGGCGATCGGATCCTGCTCAAGCACCTGCTGCTCAACCTGATCACCAATGCGCTGCAGGCGATGGAGAGCGCCGGAGTCGCCGACAAGCGCATGGACCTGACGCTCCACGCCAACGACGATCATGTGCTGCTGCTGCTGCGCGACCATGGCCCGGGCATCGCGCCCGGCATCGCCGAGCCGTTCGAGACCTTCGCCACCACCAAGCCCGGCGGCATGGGGCTGGGCCTGTCGATCTGCCGCTCGATCGTCGAGCTCCACGACGGCCGGATCGCGCTGAGCAACCATCCCGATGGCGGCGCGCTGGCCGCGATCGAGCTGCCGCTGGCAGCCTGAGCTACCCGCCGATCGCCCGCTCCAGTGCGCCGGAGAGCAGATCGGGATCCACCGGCTTGTCGAGCAGCGCCACCAGGTCGAGCGAGGCCGCCCGGGCGCGCAGGTCGGGAGTGGGATAGGCGGTCATCAGGATCACCGGCACCGTCGAACCCCGCGCACGCAAGGTCTGGCGCAGCTCGAGCCCCGACCGGCCGGGCATCTGCAGGTCGGTGAGCACGCAGTCCGCGGCATCGTCGCCGGCATCGAGATAGGCATCGGCCGACGCGTAGATCGCGGTGCGATAGCCGAAGGAGCGAATCAGGCTCGCCGCCGCGTCGCGCACCAGCGCATCGTCATCCACCACGGCAACCAGGCTGTCCGGCACGCGCTACGCTCCATCCTTCCCGGGCCATCCGGGACCAACTGCAAGGATAGGGAGGTATGCCGCGCCCGTAAGCTATACGCTTGGTTATTCGGAAAACTACGCATTCCCGTCGGAGGACGGCAGCGCCTCCGCGGCGCGGACCAGGTCGGGCACGGTGCGCAGCCCCATCTTGCGCATCAGGCTGGCGCGGTGGAGCTTCACGGTGATCTCGGCGATGCCCAGCTCGCCGGCGATCTGCTTGTTGAGCAGCCCGCGCACCACGCCCTCCATCACCTGCTTTTCGCGGGCGGTGAGCGTGGCGAAGCGCTGGCGCACGCCTTCGCTTTCCTGCGCGGCGGTCCGACGCTCGGCGGCGCGGGCGAGCCCGGCATTGACCGCGTCGAGCATGTCCTGGTCGCGGAACGGCTTGGTGAGGAAGTCCACCGCCCCGCCCTTCATCGCCTTGACGGACATCGGAATGTCGCCGTGCCCGGTGAGGAAGATCACCGGCAGATCGACCCCACGCTCGGCCAGGCGATCGCGGCACTCGAACCCGCCCATGTGCGGCATCCGCACGTCGACGACGAGGCAGCACGGCGTCTCCGGCAGCGGCGCATCGAGCAATTCCTGCGCAGAGCCATAGTTGCGCACTGCGAAATCCACCGAGCGGAACAGCGAGTCGAGCGATCCCCGCACCAGTGGATCGTCATCGACCACCAGCACGACGGGCTGCGCTTCGGGCGCGGGAGCGAGGCGGGTCATGGGTTGCGATCCTTTCGCAACAGGCGTGCCGCATGGGACGCCGCGCGGCAATCCCGAAGGGGGTGAAGCGATACCCCCCGAATGGGCGGCGCAAGGAAAGCACAACGACCGGCCGGCGAAGCAGCGGGACGTTTCAGGTCTCTCACCAAGGCTCAAGCCGAGCCAACCCTGTTAGGGCTGGAAGCCCGTGGGGATGAATCCCTCGCTGTAGCACCAGCCCAGTATCACCGTCGTTGTCGGATCCCTGAGATGCACGCGCATCTCTTCCGGAGGCATGGTTTCCCAGAACATCTGATGCACCTTCACCCGGCAGGAGCGCGTTTTCAGCGTCAGATTTCTTTTGTCCGTCTTATAGAACTCCTCGTCCTCTACCGAGATAATTCCTATGGGCTCGCCATGAACGCCAGACCATAGCCTGAAATTCACGGTCATGATGTTCTTTATGGCCCAATCTACAATGTCACTCACATCCTGATTGCTAACCTTTTTATTCGAACAGATGACGCGACGATACTCTTCATAATTCCACTTGAGCGGAATAGGATCGGACATTGAACAGCACGCCCTGTGAATCGCTCAACGGGGATATTGAGTGACGGGACTTGTTGCCGATACGCATTACGTAATCACGTCACCCCGGGCGCAGGATATTGCAACCGCAACATCCGACCTCCGGTTGCACTATCCCCTATTCGAGACTCGGACGATGGCAATCCACCGCTTCAGTCTCCCCGTGCCTCGCGCCGTGCGCGGACGGCCGGCGGAAGCGACCGTGGTGTCGGCGTTGCGCCGGGCGGCGGAGCCGGGCGGCTCGGCGCGGCGGCGGGATGCGCGGCCGGCGGTTGGAAGGCCGGGCGCGGCGGCTGCAGGCCGGCGCCTTCGGGGCGTGCCTGACGCATCCAGCCCGGCGACATCCAGCCGCTGCCGCGGCGCGGGCCTGCATTCGCGGGGGCGGCTGGTGCAGGCGCAGCGGGTGCAGGTGCCGCAACCGGGGGCGAAGCAGGTTGCGGCGCACCGGCGCTTGGGCGGCTCCCTTGCCAGCCGGGCCGCGGGCCCTGCCAGCCGGGGCGACCATCGCCGTCGCCGCGCGGTGGGCGCGCGGTCCAGCCATCCGGGCGCGGACGTCCCGCACCCCAGTTCGGCGCACCGCGGGCAAGCGGCTGCCCCGACGTGACCGCGCCCGGCCCCGGCGTCGTCGTAACGGTGCCCGGCGGCGGCGCAGGCCGCGTGCCGCCCTGCGGACGATCGGGCCGATCCGGCCGATCGGGCCGCTGCCCCGGCAGCCCGCCCCACATCCATGGCCGCCCCGGCTTGCCGGTGCCCGGCGGCGAAGCCGGCTGCCCACCCGCGGGCGGCGGACCGGCGTGCGGCGGACGGCCCGGCCGCGGCGGCCGATGCTGCCAATGCTGGCCGAGTCCCGGCGGGGGCGGACCGTTGAAGCCGCCGCTGCGCCAGCGGGCAAACGCCGACGCCATCGCCGCGCGGCGGGCGCGCTCGGCCGCCCAGCGCTGCTGCTGGGCGAACTCGAAGCCCGTGCTGCGATATTGCCAGCCCGAATCCCAGCCGGGATCGATGCCGACGAAGAACAGGTTCATGTCGCCCCAGCTGGTGGTGTCGACCGCATCCCATTGCCGGTCGAGCAGCGCATCGCGCAGCCGCCGCCCGCGCTCGTAGAGCCGCTCGCCTTCGTCGACCGACCGGACGCCCGCACCGCGCGGCAGCAGCTTGCCGCCGCCGTCATAGACCGCGGCGACATTGCCGTCCTGATAGCCGAAGCTGCGATCGGCCTCGCGCACCAGGAACGGCCCGCGCTCGCCGGGGGCGAAGAAATAGGTGCGCGCGCCCTCGGACTGGTCCTCCGCCACCACCCAATAGCCGTCACGCAATTCCCAGGCGACCGGGGCGCCGCCGTCGAAGCGGAAGCTGACATCGGGGGGCGCGTCGCCCAGCGTGTCCCACAGCGCATGGGCGCGATCGATCCAGCGATAGCTGCTCTCGCCCTCGGCATCGACCTCGGCCGAACCGGCGGTGACGATCGACCCGTTCTGCGCGGCCGCGGGATGCGCGCCCGCCGCGAGCAGCGCGGTGCCGAGCAGCCATGGGGTGATCCGTGCCATATCCTGGTCCTGTCCAACGTCGAGCCGCCACCATCCGCCCGCCGCGGTGAACAAAGCATGACAATGCTGCGATCGCCGGCAACAATTTGAAAAACGTCACATTAACCAAAACTTAGCGGCCGCAGCCGCATAGCCGCGCCATGGTTAACGCGTATTTCAGGGGACTCGGCATGCGGCGTGCGATCCTGCTTCCGACGATGGTTTCGGCACTGGCGATGGTCACCGCGTGCAGCGGCGGCGGCGGCGGCGTTGCCAGCACGCCGGCGGCGCCCCAGCCTGCCCCCGAGGCGAGCCCCTCGCCGACCCCGGTGCCCAGCGCGACGCCCACGCCAACGCCGGGCATCGTCGCCAAGCCGACCACGCCGCAGATCAACCCCAACCTGCTCACGCCGACCAAGGCCGAGAGCTTCGACAATTACGCCAGCGGCTTTGCCGGCACCTTCTACCCCGATGCGCGCGCCTGCGGCTGCTTGGCGGCCGCGCGCGACCTGACCATCCGGTTCGATCCCGCCAACGGCGGCTATACGGTCAGCGACGGCACCAACACCGAGACCTTCCTGCCCGGCGATGTCGATTCGACGCAGTCCAACGCGGTGCTGCGCGTCTATCGCCATGCAAGCGCCACCAGCGACTATACCCTGACGCTGAGCCTGCCGGGCACCAGCGGCGCGCTCAGCTACAGCTATGTCGGCGCGGGCTTCTGGCAGCGCGCAGACATCGCCACCACCGGCGAAAGCGCCTTCCGCTTCAACGCCTTCACCTATGGCGTCGAGACGCCGGACGCCGCCCAGCCGCGCATCGGCAACGGCGCCTATGCGGTCGATCTGGTCGGCTCGATGGGCTTCGGCATGCTAGAAAGCCTGGTCGGCAGCGGCACGCTGCAGATCGATTTCGCCAGCGGCAAGATCGTCACCAGCGGCGAGGTGCGCCAGGTCTCCACAGCCAGCGGCGCGACCACCGGCAGCTCGGCGTTCGTCGGCCTCGCCCAGCTCGGCGCAAGCAACAACGTGTTCGCGGGCATCTTCGCCTTTTCGGGCGGCGAGCTGGCCGGCGCGCTCGATGGCCGCTTCTACGGCCCCGCCGCGCAGGAAGTCGGCGCCGCCTGGAGCGCGTCCAATGCCGACGGCCGCGCCGCCGCGGGCGTGCTGATCGGCCGCCAGTCGGGCGCGCAGACCGGCAATGCCAGCCTCGCCAGCCTCACCGCCAGCCAGATCTTCACCGGCGAAGCCGCGACGCTCACCGCCCGCTATGTCGATGCCAGCGGCGAGCTTGCCGCCCCGTCTGCCGCCGCGCAGCCGGTGACGGTGAGCTACGACGCCGCCTCGGGCAACTACCTCGTCATTTCGGGCGCGCGCACCGGCATCTTCCCGGCCAACCCGGTGGCCGGCTCGCCCGACCAGCTGACGCTCGATGCGCTGAACGGCATGCGCTATGTCCGCGCCGGCCGCTGGACCACCACCACCGCCGCCAACGGCATCACCACCAGTGTGACCGATGCCTTCGCCTTCGGCATGATGACGCCCGCCGGCAGCGTGCCCCGCACCGGATCGGCGAGCTATGCCGTTCGGCTGGCGGGCAGCCTCGCCGATGCCAGCAAGCCCGGCCCGTTAGCGGTGACGGGCAGCGGCACGCTCACTGCCAATTTCGCCAGCGGCGCGATCACTACCAGCGGCAGCGCCAGCGCGGCTTTCACCAACGCTGCCAACGCGACCAGCACCACCAATGGCAGCTTCACCGGATCGGCGACGCTGTCGAGCAACGCCAACAGCTTCGCCGGCAATCTCAGCCTCGCGCTGTTCGGCGGCTATAACGGCGCGCTGACCGGCCATTTCTACGGCCCTGCGGCCGACGAGGTCGGCGCCGCCGCGGCGCTCACCGATGCGAGCGGCGAGGCCGCCGCGGTCAGCCTGGTCGGCGGCAAGGGCAGCAGCACGCTCGCCGCAGGCAGGGTGCTCGCCGCGCCGGACGTCAGCGGCGATGCGGCCAGCGGCTATAGCGTAACGGGCCTCCCCGGTATGTCGGAGACGCTGGTGCTGCTCACCGCCGCCGATCGCGAGGCGATCACCAGTGATGTCGGCTTCGACGTCTATCGCAAGACGCTCGCCGCCGGCACGGTGCAGGCGCGCATCTACGATGCCGGCAAGGGCCCGCTCGCGCTCAGCTATGCCAGCTTCGCCGAGCTCGCCACTCTCGCCAGCGACGCCACGGCGGGGAGCGATCCGCAGCGCTGGTATCTGCCCTTCGGCCAGCGCACCACCGCCGACCAGATGCCCCGCACCGGCACCGCCAGCTATGCCGGCCAGGTGTTCGGCACCGGCACGGTGGGCGCGGCATCCTACACGCTTGGCGGCACCAGCAGCTTCGCGGTCGACTTCGCCCGCGCGAGCGCCAGCGGCAGGCTCGCGATCACCGGCATCGGCGCGGCCGGCACGCGCGACTTCGGCAGCCTCGGCTTCACCGGCGCGGGCATCTCGGCGAACGGCTTCACCGGCGCACTCAGCGGGTCCGGCGGCAGCGGCACCCTCACCGGCTGGTTCTTCGGACCGCAGGCGCAGGAGATCGGCGCTCGTTTCGATACAGTCCAAACGTTCTCCAATGGCGACAAGGCGGTTCTCAACGGCGCAACGCTCGCTAAGAAGGCGCCGTGACCCACCGCATCTCCGTCTCTCTGGCGCTAGCCCTGCTCGCGCCGATCCCCGCCCTCGCCCAAGGCACCGAGCCCCGACCCGAACAGCGCCAGGTCTCGGCGGTGGAGCTGTTCGCGCTCGCCGCCCAGGCCGAGGGCGCCGGCCGCGGGCAAGAGGCGGAGACAATGTACCGCGCGCTCGCCAAGGATCCCGATTCGGAGGTTCGCGCCGAGGCCCGCTTCCGGCTCGGCCAGCTGCTCGAGCGGCTGGGCCGCAAGCGCGAGGCGGCGACCACCTATCGCGCGCTGCTCGATGAGAAGCCCGGCGCCGCCCGCGTCCGGCTCGAGCTTGCCCGGCTGCTCACCCAGCTCGGCGACGAAGGCGCCGCCCGCCGTGAGCTGCGCGCCGCCCAGGCCGGCGGGCTGCCGCCGCAGGTCGCGCAGATCGTCGACCAGTTCGCCGCGGCGCTGCGCTCGCGCAAGCCCTGGGGCGCCAGCCTCGAAGTCGCGCTGGTGCCGGACAGCAACGTCAACCGCGCCACCGATGCGGCGACGCTCGATACCGTGCTCGCGCCGCTCCAGCTCTCGCGCGACGCCCGCGAGCAATCCGGGATCGGCGCGCATGCCGGCGGCCAGCTTTATGCGCGCGTGCCGATCGCGACCAATTTGTCGCTGGTCCCGCGCGTCTCGGGCCAGGGGGATTTCTACCGCCAGGGCCGCTTCAACGACGTCTCCGCTTCGGGGCTGGTCGGCCTCGAATGGAGCCTCGGCCGCGATCGTCTGCGCCCCTCGGTCGGCGGCACCCAGCGCTGGTATGGCGGCAGCCCCTATGCCCGCACCGCCACCGCCGCGATCGACTGGCAGCATCCGCTCGGCACCAAGGCGCAGCTCACCACCAGCGTGACCGTCGCCGACACGAAGTATCGCGGCAACCATCTGCAGGACGGCCTGCTGCTCAACGGCGGCGTGTCGTACGAGCGCGCGTTCAGCGCCCGCGCGGGCGGCAGCATCACCGTCTCCGCCACCCGCCAGAATGCCGAGGATCCCGGCTATGCCACTGCCTCGGGTGCGGGCAGCCTGCTCGCCTGGCGCGAGTTCGGCCGCACCACCGTCTATGCCACGGCGGGCCTGCGCCGACTGGAGGGCGACGCGCGGCTGTTCCTCTTCCCCGAACGCCGCAAGGACTGGAACATCAGCCTCGGCGCCGGCGCTACCTTCCGCCGCCTCCAGATCCACGGCTTCGCGCCGCTGATCCGGCTCGACTGGGAGCGGAACAGCTCCACGGTCGGCATCTACGACTTCACCCGCAAGGCGGCGACGATCGGGCTCACCCGGGCGTTCTGATCCGCCTCCGGGCGGCCCCGGAATGTCCCAAGGGGCACGGGGGGTCGCCCACGCCGGTCCCCTGCGCGCCGCTATGATACCCGGAAAGGGCGTAATGCCCCTTCCAGGAGCAGGATCGTGCACCCCGAACTCACCACCCGCCTCGATTTCGTCGGCTATACCGCAGACAAGCGCGCCATCCTCGCCGAGGCGCGCGACACGATCCAGGCCGCGCTCGCCCCCGCGCTCGACCGGCTCTACACCCAGATCGCCGCGCATCCCGAGACGGCGAAGATGTTCTCGGGCCCCAGCCACATCACCAAGGCCAAGCAGCTCCAGGCCGACCATTGGGCGCACCTCTCCGGCGCCGCCTTCGATGCCGATTATGTCGAGCGGGTGAAGCGCATCGGCGCCCGCCACGCCCAGATCGGGCTTACGCCGCAATGGTATATCGGCAGCTACGCGATCATCCTCGATTCGATGATCGAGAGCTTTGCCGCGATGAGCGGCGGCGGCCCCCGCCTTCCCTTCGGCCGCAGCAAGCTCGATCCCCGCTTCGACCAGCTCCGCGCGATCGTCACCGCCGCGCTGATCGACCTGGAGATGTCGGTCTCGATCTATTTCGAGCAGGAACAGGCGGGCCGCGCCAAGGCGATGGAAGCGCTGCAGGAGCGCGAGAAATCGCTCGCGGCGCTGCTCGAGGCGATCAACGACACGGTCGGCGCGATCCGGACCGGCTCGCAGGAAATCGCCCAGGCCTCGGGCGATCTGTCCCGCCGCACCGAGGCCAATGCCGCCAGCCTCGCCGAAACCGCCGCCTCGGTGCAGGAGATGGACCAGCGCCTCAAGGCCACCGCGCAGAGCGCCCGCCGCACCGTCGAGCGTGCCGACGGCGCCAAGGCGACGGTCGATACCGGCCGCGCGATCACCGAGCAGGCGGTCGCCGCGATGGAGCGGGTCTCCGAAAGCGCCAAGGGCATCGACAATGTCATCGAGGGCCTCGACAAGATCGCCTTCCAGACCCGCGTGCTCGCGATGAACGCCGCGGTGGAAGCGGGCCGCGCCGGCGAGGCGGGGCGCGGCTTCGCGGTGGTGGCCGATCTGGTCTCGGCGCTCGCCATGCGGGCGGAGGAAGAGGCCGGCCGCGCCCGCGACCAGCTCACCGCCACCCAGGCGGACATCGTCGCGGCGGTCGGCATGGTCGAGAAGGTCGACGGCGCCTTGTCCAACATCGCCGGCGACGTGGCGACGGTGAACGAGCTGGTCTCGGGCATGGCCAGCGACAATCAGACCCAGGCCGGGGCGATCAGCGAAGTGTCGGAAACGATCGGCGAGATGGACCGCGCCACCCAGCAGAACGCCGCGATGGTCGAGGAAACCTCGGCGGCGGCGCAGAACCTGGCGCGGGAGGTCGACAAGCTCGCCCGCCAGGCCAACAGCTTCCAGGCGGCGGGCGCCCCCGGGCCGAGTGCGGGCGCTCGGGCGACGGTGCAGGCGCTGCGCGCACTGGCCGACTGAGACTGGCGTCGGCACCGTTCCCCGAACGAGGGCGAGCGGGCATGTCCAGCCCCCCGGCCTGGGCATGCCCGCTCGCACGGGACGCCGCCTTCCCCCGAATGCGGCGTCCTTGGGAGACCTGGTGCGCCGCGAGCCCAAGCTCCAGCGCTGGAGGCCCTTTGCCACGCAGCAGCAATCCCACCGTGTGACGCGCGTCACAGATCGGAAAAGAATCGGTCGCGGAAGGCATGCTTGCCGATCGATTTGGGAGGGCGGGCAGGCCGCCAAAGTCGCGATCATGCGCGATGCCGATCGGCCGCCCGCCTGGCTTGCCTGCAGTCGCAGCCCGGCTCCGCGGGGCAGAACGTTTTCACCGCGGAACCGGCTTGTGCGCGGCGCGACAGACTGGTTAACGTGCCGTTAGAAACGGGGTGGGAACATGCTGAAACATTCGGTAAGCGTAGCCGCGCTCGCGGCCTGCGCAGTGCTGTCCGCATGCAGCGGGGGGAGCGGGGGCGCGGGAGTCGGCTCGGCGGGATCGCCAGCGCCCGCAGGCACCACCGGCAGCGGCACCAGCCCGACCCCATCCCCCACGCCGACGCCCTCTCCGGCGGCGACGCCCACGCCGTCGCCCGCGGCGACACCCGCAGCAACCCCGTCGCCTTCGCCTACGCCGGTGCCGAGCCCGACGCCCAGCCCGATCCCGGTGCCAAGCCCGACGCCCAGTCCGACACCATCCCCCTCACCGACGCCGACCCCGACGCCGGTCCCGGCCCCCAGCACGTCGCCGCTCACCTTCGCCGACAGCCAGTTGTTCATCACCGAAGGCGTGACCGCCAGCGCGCGCTATGCGCCGTACGGGCCCGTCACTGCGGACGCGGCGATCATCGCCATCGCCTATGATGCCGGCACACACAGCTACACGATCAGCTCGGGCGACCGCAGCCAGACCTTCCTGCCCGCCGACAAGGACGTCGCCACCAGCGGCGCGGCCCAGCTCAACATCTACAAGCGCACCGCCGGCAACGTCACCGACTCGCTGACGCTCACCAATGCGGGCAGCGCAGGAGCGTTCACCTATCGCTATGTCGCCGGCGGCTATTGGCAGCGCACCGACCAGCGAAGCGACGGCGTGGTCGGCACCTTCGATGCGTTCACCTACGGCTTGCGCACCCCCGATTCGGTCCGCCCGCGCCTGGGCTATGCCTCCTACGCCATCGACCTGCTGGGGTTGCAGGCGGCGCCGGACGCGCTCGCCAGCGTGACAGGCACGGGTCGCATGAACGTCGATTTCGTCGGTGGCGATATCGAGTTCAGTGGCACGGGCAGGTCGGCCGCTGTGCGCGGCCTCTGGCAAGGCGATTTCAGCTTTGGCGGTACCGCCCGGCTTACCAGCGGCACCACCGGCTTCACCGGCACGATGCAGACAAACTTCTTCGACGGCAGCGGCACGATCACCGGCGGTTTCTTCGGCCCCGGCGCGGAGGAAATCGGGGCCACCTTCAAGGTCGCCTCGCGCGTGGACGGCTACACGGTCGGCACGCTGACCGGGCGGCAGACTCCCGGCGCCGGTCCCACGCTCGCCGCGCTCGCGACGCCGACCGACTTCAGCCTCAACGGCGACTCCCTGCACTGGGGCCTGATGTACGCGCATGACGACGTACCGGAGACGGTCAGTACGAGTCTCCCGTTTTTGGCCTTGTCCGTCGGGTCGATGCACGTCGATCCGCTGGCGCACACCTATCGCATGGGGATGTCCCCGGGTACCGGCACCCTCTTCACGCCAGAAGACATCGTGCCCGCCGAAACCACCGCGGCCGTGCGCACCTATCGCCAAGACGACGGCACGATCAGCAAGACCCTGCGTGTGTACCAGCCCGTCGGCAGCGACGGCACGCTCCTGCTCAGCTATACCGGCTTCGCCGATTACGAGATCACCTCGCGGGAGACGGGCTACGAGGTTCGGGATCGCATATTGACCCCCTACGGACTGATGACCCGGGATCCCCTCCCGCAGACCGGCACCGGCAACTATGCGGGTGTGGTCGTCGGCAGTGCCTATGGCACCGGCGCGAATGCCCGGTATGATCTGCGCGGCACCGCGACATGGTCCGTAGCCTTTGACAGCGGCGCGATCAGCGGCACCCTGTCGCCGGTGCTCGCGCCGGTGGGCGCGAGCACCGCATTCGACGCCGGCACGCTGGCGATACGCGGCAGCATTTATGCGAGCGCGCAGAATCGAATCGACGGCGTGCTGACACAGAAACAGGCCGGCGGGCCCGAATTCTCCGGCAGATTCCTCGGCAACTTCTTCGGGCCGGTCGCCCAGGAGGCGGCGTTCGCCTTCGAGGGCGCCTTCCCCAGAACCCGCCCCGACGGCAGCACCGATCCGTTGACCGTCATTGGCGTCGCGGCGGGCAAACGCCAATAGCGGTTCCGCCGCGTCCGGGGCGCCTGCGTGCACCGCGACCCGCTCTCGTCGAGGTGGGACATTCCGCGTGCAAAACGGCCTTGCTGCCCGTCTCCCGATTTGGTTAATTGCGTGTTAACAACATGGGGGGAAACATGCTGAAAAATTCGGTAAGCGTCGTCGCGCTCGCGGCGTGTGCGGTGCTGTCTGCCTGCAGCGGGGGCGGCGGTGGTGGCGGGATCGGCTCGTCGGGATCGGCGGCACCCGCCTCGGGTGCGGCAGGTGGCGGCACGACGCCTGCTCCCAGCCCGGCGCCCACGCCCACGCCGGCAGCGATCCCCTCCCCCTCGCCGACGGCAACGCCCGTCGCGGCCCCCACGCCTACGCCTACGCCCACCGAGGTAGTTGGCGGGGCCGGCATGCCGATGCCGGTGCCCACGATTACGCCGACGCCGGTTCCGACACCGACACCGGAACCCACGCCCACCCCCGCGCCAACGCCAACCCAGAACACGTCGCTGCTCTCGCTGGTCGTCAGCGAAACCTTCAAGGCCGATGGCGCGACCCTGTCGACGCGGTCGTCGGGCGCGTCCGCAACCACAGCCACCGCGCCGTTCAGCGTCGCCTATGACGCGGAGACGCACGGCTACACCATCACCGGCAGCGAGCGCAGCCAGACCTTCGCCCCCGCCGATCGCGCTGCCGAATCAAGCGACTTGCTCGACGTTTACGAGCGCACAGGCGCCAGCGGCACCGACGTGGTGGCGCTCACCCGCGCCGGTACCTCGGGCAGCTACCGCTATCGCTATGTCGGTGCCGGCTATTGGCAGCATCTCGACCAGAATGACGACGCCGGGCCCAACGGCATCGACGCCTTCACCTACGGCATCCGCACGCCCGATGCGGCGATGCCGCGCACCGGCACCGCCAATTATGCGCTCGACGTGATGGGCGTCCACCAGCTGGGCGACGGCGTATTCGCCATGTCCGGGCAAGGCGGCATGGTGGTCGACCTGGCCGGCGGGGAGCTGCGCTTCTACGGCAAGGTGGTGGACGGCGCCGGTGCGGAAGACCCCAGCTTCGATTTCACCGGCAATGCCGTGCTGAACGGCGCCACCGCAGGGTTCAGCGGCTCCATCAACGCCGGCGGATATGGCAGGGGCGCGGCGAACGGCAGCTTCTACGGCCCGGGTGCCGAGGAAGTGGGCCTCACCTTCGCCTTCAACAATGACGGCGGCACCTCGCACGGCGTCGGCACGCTCACCGGCCGCTCGACGGTGGATCCGGTCCTCGAGACGCTGTCGCAGATCGTCGGCGCACGCAGCTTCTACGGCACCATCGCGCGCATGGGCTGGACGGCGCAGACCGGATCCGGCGACGGCAGCGAATGGCAGCAGCTGACGAACAACCAGGCAGACGTCCTGCCAAGCGCGCTGCTCGCCGATCGAACCAACGGCAGCTATACCTATGCCGGCCGCACCTTCACCGCCGCCGACGCGCTGATCGGCGCTGGCGAGGCGTACCGCCAGATGGACGGCAGCGACCAGTATACGCTTCGCGTCGCCGGGCCGGGCACGACCGCGCTGCAGCTTACCTATTCGAGCTTCGCCGATTATGAGTCGCGGATCGCCAGCGGCGCCCGAACGCTCGTCGAGCGAAGCTGGATCGCGTTCGGCGTAGAGACGCCGCTTTCCGCGATCCCCCGGTCCGGGACGGGCAACTATGCGGCCGAGATCCACGGCAACGCGATCCGCTCCCTCAATGTCGGCGCCTACGACATGACCGGCACCGGCGACTGGACGGTCGCGTTCGAGCAGCGGACTATCACGGGCACGCTCCGCCCGACCTTCACCGCCAGGGACGGGTCGTCGGTCACAGGCTCGCTGACGATGCGCGGGCAGCTTTCCGGGAGCAGCAACTACCTGTCTGGCAGCCTGACCGCGCCGACGGGCAAGGGGCTGTTCCAAGGCTTTTTCACCGGCGGCTTCTTCGGCCCGGGCGCGCAGGAATCGTCGGTCGCCTTCACCGGCACCTATGGTGCGGCCGGAACCCTGCTGGACGGGATGACCATCAACGGAATCGCACTGGGCAAGCGCCAGTAGCGGCATGGCTCGGGCGGGTGCGGGAACCGGTGGTCGGGTGTTGGCGCCCGTCCGATTGCAGGACGATTCCAAGCCTTGCCCAACTTCTGCTTGCGTGGCTACAGCGCTAGCAAAAGGGGGCGACATGCGGAAATTTTCGGTTAGCGTCGCCGCGCTCGCGTCTGGCTTGGTTTTGTCCGCGTGCAGCGGCGGCGGTGGTGGTGGTGGCGTTGGTTCGCCCGGCGGTTCGGCGCCGGGCACGGGCACCGCGCCGGCGCCCAACGGCTCGCTGCTGGCACTGAACAGCAGCGAGACCTTCACCAACGACGGCGCGACGGCGACGGCGAACTTCGCGGGCCCCAACGCGTTGCCCACCTTAGCCGTCGCAGCGACACCGATTTCGGTTGCTTACGACGCCAGCGCGCGCAGCTACACCATCACCTCCGGCAGCCGCAGCCAGACCTTCCTGCCATCGGACCGCGACGCCACGACCAGCACCGCGCAGCTTAGCATGTTCAAACGCGTGTCGGGCAACAAGACCGACACGCTCGCGCTGACCGCCGTCGGCACATCGGGCGCGTTCACCTATCAATATGTCGGCGGCGGCTACTGGCAGCAGATCGAGGAAAACGCCGGCGCCGTGAACGGCACCTTCGATGCGTTCACTTATGGTATTCGCACCAAGGACTCGGCAATGCCGCGCACCGGTCTCGGCAGCTATGCCATCGACCTGATCGGCGTCGAAACCGGCGCCATGCCGCAGCTTTGGGCACTCGCCGGCTCCGGCACGATGGACGTCGATTTCGCTGGCGGGCAACTTCTCTTCAGCGGCACGGGCGTCCGGGCCTCGGTGCTCCCGCAAAGCTTTGCGGTGAAAAACAATTTCACCTTCAGCGGCAACGCCGGCATCACCTCGGGCACGGCCGCGTTTACCGGCGAGATGCGGATCGAACTGGGTACGCCCGGCCAGCTGACCGGCCGCTTCTTCGGGCCCGCGGCGGATGAGGTCGGCGCGAGCTTCGCGATCGGAACGGAAGGCGGCGGCGGCTTCACGCGAGACGTCGGGACCATCACCGGGCGAAAGCAGGCTGGCACGGTCGACGGCGCCTTTACCCCGCTGGCGAATATCAGCAGCGCGAAGATGTTCACCCTTCCCGCACCTGGCTCCATGATTGCCGCGACGGTGCAAAACAGCCGCGGCGCCCAGCCTGGCCAGGTGGTGAGCACGAACATTGCCCCGAATGCCGCATGGACCAGCCTAGGCTTCGATCCCGCCGCGAAGAGCTACACGTTTGACGGGCGCACCTTCGCTGCAGCCAACGTCGTCGCCGCAGAAAGCAGTGAGGGCGTGAAGACCTACCGGCAGGTCGACGGTGACAAGACAGCCACGCTGCGCATCTATACGCCGAACGGCACCAATGGCTCGATCGCACTGACCTATTCGGGTTTCGCTGATTATATGGCCGTGCAGCAGCCCGCCACCGGTACCACCGATTCCATGGCGCGGCTGTGGTCGGTCTATGGGGTCGAAACGCAGTCTTCGAACGTGCCACGGACCGGCACCGCCACCTATGTCGGGCAGATTTACGGCGCCGCCGTTCGCAACGGGTTTGCGGCGTACGACATGCGCGGGACCGCGAGCATCTCCGTAAACTTCGTAAGCCGTATGATCGGTGGCGAGTTGCGTCCGCTCTTCACCCCAGTCGGAGGGGGTACATCGCTCGATTTCGGCGGATTGCAGATCATGGCGTCGATCGGCTTCGCTCCCACGGCGAACACATTCTATGGGTCCGCTACGCCGATGATCAGCGGGGGGAGCAATACTACCGTTACGCTCACGGGCCGCTTTTTCGGCCCCACGGCGCAGGAAGCGGGCCTGAACTTCGGCGGCACATGGTCGCCGAATGCCGCGAACCCCAATGACAACCTGTTCCTTCAAGGCGCCGCCATCGGCAAGCGCCAGTAACCATTGCGCATCCCGCCACCCGTCCCCCGCGGACGGGTGGCGAAGCGCGGGGGGCGTTCCTATCTGGGCTCTGGAAAACCATTCAGAACAAAGATAGAACCCTTCCCTATGGCACTCACCACGATCTCCGTCCGCGGCGCGCGCGAGCATAATCTCAAGGGCGTCGACATCGACATTCCCCGCGACACGCTGACGGTGATCACCGGGCTGTCGGGCTCGGGCAAGTCGAGCCTCGCCTTCGACACCATCTATGCCGAGGGGCAGCGCCGCTATGTCGAGTCGCTCTCGGCCTATGCGCGCCAGTTCCTCGAGCTGATGCAGAAGCCCAATGTCGAGCATATCGAGGGCCTCAGCCCCGCCATCTCGATCGAGCAGAAGACCACCAGCCGCAACCCGCGCTCGACCGTGGCGACGGTCACCGAGATCTACGATTACATGCGCCTGCTCTGGGCGCGGGTGGGCGTGCCCTACTCCCCCGCCACCGGGCTGCCGATCAGCGCGCAGACGGTGAGCCAGATGGTCGACCGCGTGCTGGCGCTGCCCGAGGGCACCCGGCTGCTGCTGCTCGCGCCGGTCGTGCGCGGGCGCAAGGGCGAGTATCGCAAGGAGCTCGCCGAGTGGCAGAAGGCAGGCTTCAGCCGCGTCCGCATCGACGGCGAGATGTACCTGATCGAGGAAGCCCCGGCGCTCGACAAGAAGTTCAAGCACGACATCGAAGTGGTGGTCGATCGCCTGGTGGTGCGCGACGATATCGGCACGCGGCTGGCGGAGAGCTTCGAGACCGCGCTCAAGCTGGCCGAGGGGCTGGCCTATGTGGATCTGGTGGATACCACGGTGGAAGCGCTGCAGGGCACGGGCGCGGCTGTCCGGGAGGCACCCCAGACGTTCGCAGCAGAACGACAGGATAGCCCCCACCCCAACCCCTCCCCTGAAGGGGAGGGGCTTAAGAAGCAGAAGGGGATGAAGAACACCGGCATCCCCGAGAACCGCATCGTCTTCTCCGAGAAGTTCGCCTGCCCGGTCTCCGGCTTCACCATCCCTGAGATCGAGCCCCGCCTCTTCTCGTTCAACGCCCCCCAGGGCGCCTGCCCGGCGTGCGACGGCCTCGGCGAGAAGCTCGAGTTCGACGAGGATCTCGTCGTCCCCAACCATGATCTCAGCATCAAGAAGGGCGCGGTGGTGCCCTGGGCCAAGTCCAACCCGCCCTCGCCCTATTACATGCAGGTGCTGGGCAGCCTCGCCCGCGAGTTCGGCTTCAAGCTCGACACCCCGTGGGGCGAGCTGCCGGCCGAGGTGCAGCGCATCATCCTCCACGGCACGGGCGGCAAGCCCGTCACCCTCACCTTCGTCGACGGCCGCAAGAGCTACGACGTCAAGAAGCCGTTCGAGGGCGTGATCGGCAACCTCAACCGCCGCATGCTGCAGACCGAAAGCGCCTGGATGCGCGAGGAACTGGGCAAGTACCAGGCGAGCCACCCCTGCGAGGTCTGCGGCGGCGCGCGTCTCAAGCCCGAGGCGCTGGCGGTGAAGGTGGCGGGGCAGGACATCGCCTATGCCACCCATCTCTCGGTGGTCGACGCGCTCGGCTTCTTCCAGACCCTGCCCGCCACCTTCACCCCGCAGCAGCGCGAGATCGCCCGCGCGATCCTCAAGGAGATCGACGAGCGGCTCGGCTTCCTCAACAATGTCGGGCTCGATTATCTCAACCTCGATCGCACCTCGGGCACGCTGTCCGGCGGCGAGAGCCAGCGCATCCGCCTCGCCAGCCAGATCGGCAGCGGGCTGTCGGGCGTGCTCTACGTGCTCGACGAGCCGAGCATCGGCCTCCACCAGCGCGACAACGACATGCTGCTCGCCACCCTCAAGCGCCTCCGCGACCTCGGCAACACCGTGCTCGTCGTCGAGCATGACGAGGATGCGATCCGCACCGCCGACTATGTGATCGACATGGGGCCGGGCGCCGGCGTCCATGGCGGCGAGATCGTCGCCAAGGGCACGCTCGACGAGGTGCTGGCAACCGAAGGCAGTGTCACCGCCGACTATCTCAACGGCACCCGCGAAGTGCCGCTGCCGGCCAAGCGCCGCAAGGGCAACGGCAAGAAGATCACGGTGCACAACGCCGTCGCCAACAACCTCAAGAGCGTGACCGCCAGCATCCCGCTCGGCACCTTCACCTGCATCACCGGCGTCTCCGGCTCGGGCAAGTCCAGCTTCACGCTCGACACGCTCTATGCCTCGGCGGCGCGCCAGCTCAACGGCGCGCGCGTGCTCGCCGGCAAGCACGACAAGATCACCGGGCTCGAGCACTGCGACAAGGTGATCGACATCGACCAGTCGCCGATCGGCCGCACCCCGCGCTCGAACCCGGCGACCTATACCGGCGCCTTCACCAACATCCGCGACTGGTTCGCCGGCCTCCCCGAGGCGCAGGCGCGCGGCTACAAGCCCGGCCGGTTCAGCTTCAACGTCAAGGGCGGCCGATGCGAGGCGTGCCAGGGCGACGGCGTGCTCAAGATCGAGATGCACTTCCTCCCCGACGTCTATGTCACCTGCGACGTGTGCCACGGCGCGCGCTACAATCGCGAGACGCTGGAGGTGAAGTTCAAGGGCAAGTCGATCGCCGACGTGCTCGACATGACGGTGGAAGACGCGGTCGAGTTCTTCAAGGCCGTGCCGCCGATCCGCGACCGCATGGCGATGCTCGCCGAGGTGGGCCTGGGCTATGTGAAGGTCGGCCAGCAGGCGACGACGCTGTCGGGCGGCGAGGCGCAGCGGGTGAAGCTCGCCAAGGAACTGGCGCGCCGCGCCACCGGGCAGACGCTGTACATCCTCGACGAACCCACCACGGGACTGCACTTCGACGATGTGCGGAAGCTCCTGGAAGTGCTCCACGCGCTGGTGGAACAGGGCAACACGGTGGTGGTGATCGAGCACAATCTCGACGTCATCAAGACCGCCGACTGGATCCTCGACCTCGGCCCCGAAGGCGGCGTGAAGGGCGGCGAGATCGTCGCCGAAGGCACGCCGGAGCAGGTGGCGAAGGTGCCGGGGAGCTATACCGGGCGGTATCTGGCGCCGTTGCTCAAGCCGCGGGGGAAAGCGGCGAAAGTGGCGGCGGAGTGATCCAACCTTAGCCCCTCCCCTTCAGGGGAGGGGTTGGGGTGGGGCCTGACGGAGCCGCCGGGCACGCGGCCTAAGCGACGCAACGCCCGCGCCAGCCAGTCCAGACGGGGGCAAGGACGGAAATGCAGCAGCACGAATGCCATCTGCGCTGGAATGCTGAGCGGGGCGAGGTGGAGCCGGGCGGCACCACCGACCTCAACCGGGCGCTCTGGAATTGCTGCAGCGACTGCGCTTTCGCGCAGCCCGACAATCCCTATCCCTTCGAGCAGTTGCTTGCGCTGCGTACCGGCGCGGTCGACGCGGTGACGATGCACGCGCAAGTGGTCACGTACCGGCACGGCATCTACGAAGTGATCGACGAGCTGGACCCGTCTGGGCGGACGCTGCGCTTTCCGGTGGAGAGCGTGATTATCTACGCCAAATACTTGGCCCGGTGCCGCACCGAGCGGCGCGATCAGCGCTTCCACATCGTCGCTGAGCTCGTCTGATGCAGGGCGGCGAGATCGTCGCCTAGGCACGCCGGAGCAGGTGGCGAGGGCGGAGGCGGAGTGAGGGCGGAGCGCGGCACTCCCCGCCTCCAATCGCAAATACTGCGCAACACCAGACTGGGTGATCTGCTATAGAAAGTGCACGGGGGTGAGATGGTTGACGGATCAAAATGAGTAGCGCACTCATCAACAATGCGCGTTCAGGACGTCATTCGGGGGCAGAAGCTGAACCTATCGGTCGGCGACTGGGGAAGCGGTAAGGCACCGAAAGGCAAGTTCCCTTTATCCAAGGCTGGCAAGAAGGCGTGGTCGTTCGGCTCATCTTGGGATTGGAGATTTGCGGAGTTTGAGTGCGAGGGCAGGCAGTTTGTCATTCGCATCTTGGTCTGCGAGGGCAAAAGCAAAGCCCACATCCATCTCGGCATGCGAACCATGCGCGATACCGCCGTGGTCTGTTGTTACGAATATCATCCAGACCATGTGACAGGCTGGCATCTTCACACTTTATGCGGCGAGCGGAATGACCTAGACGCGGCACCGACGGGCACCCTTGTGCACGGGCCGTGGGTTAAGCGACTTCCAGGTGCGCGGTCTCCACATCGCCGAACCGGCTTCAACCGCGACGCTCACGGCGGCTTGAAGGCTTTCCTTTGGTCTGAAACCGTGAGATTCTTCCGTCTCCGGAATGAGGATATGTTCGGGTGAAAGAGGCCCTCTGCCAAGCTTTCTGCGGTGATCTTAAACTGACCGATGTTCCGGTCGGCTATGCGGTCACGACAACTTTCCGCCGTGACGACGGCGATTCGGTCGCGTTTTACATCGTGCGTGATAAGGCACGCCCCGGAGTGTATCGCATCGAAGATGACGGCTCGACCATAGCTTTCATGGAAGGTGCCGGCGTAGATTTCTCGACTGAAACCAGGTCTGAAGCCTTTTCAGCGCTATTGAATGGTCACGGCGTTGAATTTGATGAAGACGAGATGCTCCTCCACACGCCGTCGATGCATGAGGAGGATCTACCCAAGGCCGCAATGCGCTTCCTCTCGTTCATGCTACGCATCAACGATTTCCTGCTTCTCACTAAGGATCGTGTCACCAGCACATTCAAAGAAGATGCGGCCGCTAGAATCATAGAGAAGGTGGATGGACGAGCGATCGTGGAACAGGATGTTGCGGTCAGCCCCACGCTTTCTGACACTATCCCAGACATGGTTATCCGAGCACGGGATAGGTCACCGGTCGCAGTATTTTTCGGATCATCACCGCAGCGGGTTAACGACGCGATATTTCTTCAGATGCAGGCCCTCTATGAAGTGCATGAAGACTTGCAAGTGATTGCCCTGCTCGAGCGAGAAAACGTGATTGGCCACGACCTGCGCAGGCGTGCTGCTAACCGGTTGGCGGCGCTTCCCATCTTCAGGGGTGATGAACCGTCGGCGATCGCCCGCATCGAACGTGAGGCACTCGGCTCGGGGCAGGAAACACGCCACTAAGCGCCTCCGCATTCTGGGACAGAGTGTCGAAGCTGTCGCGAACGATCCTGCTTGCCTTGACGCTTTGCTTCCCACCTCGCATCTTCCTGTCATGACCACGCGCATCACCATCGACCCGCAAGTCTGCGGCGGCCGGCCGATCGTTGCCGGCACCCGGATGCGCGTCAGCGACGTGCTGGATGCGCTGGCCGATGGCGTCAGCGTCGAGGAACTGCTCGCGGACTTCCCGTACATCGTCCGCGAGGACGTCCACGCCTGCCTCGCCTATGCCGCGCGCGCCGTCGATCACACGGTGGTGCGCGCCGCTTGATGCGGCTGCTGGTCGATGCCCAGCTTCCGCCCGCGCTCTGCGGATGGTTCGAGGAGCGTGGCCTCGCAGCAGCGCATGTGCGCGACCTGCTCGGCGGCCAGACGCCGGACCGCGCGATCCACGAGCATGTCGAAACCCATGCGCTGATCCTCGTCACCAAGGACGACGATTTCCTGCTGCGCTATCCGCCGGTGCGCTCGCGGCTGCTCTGGCTGCGCTGCGGCAACATCAGCAATCGCGGCCTTCGGCTCTGGCTCGATCCGCTCTGGCCGGTCATCGAAGCGCGGCTCAGCGAAGGCGAGCGGGTGATCGAAGTACGCTGATCCCTTCGTCGAGGCTCTCTCCCCGTGCTCCTGCGGAAGCAGGAGCCCAGAGTCACAGGCGGTGTCCTGCGCAACCCTGGGCTCCTGCTTTCGCAGGAGCACGGCAGGGGGCGGCCGAAGCCAGCACCTCTTCGCGCCTTCCCTTCTTCGCGCCTCCGCGCCTCTGCGCGCAAAACCCTTCTTCCTTGTGCCTCTTCGCGATATCCTCCCGCCATGCCCGAGGACGACTCCGACTTCCCGGACTCCGACTACGCCCCGCCGGGGCCGATCCCTTCGCCGGAAGCCTATGACGCATGGTTCCGCGCCAAGATCGAGAAGGCGCTCGCCGATCCCCGACCCGGCATCCCGCACGCGGTCGTGATGGCGCAGGTGCAGGCGATCCTCGACCGGCACAAAAAGCCGCAGGACTGACGCCCCCATGCCCCACCTCCCCACCAACCCCGCCCATCTCGGCCGCGCCGCCAGCGCCTCCGTCGAGTCCGACTTCACCGGACCCGACTGGTTCGAGGCCTATGCCGCCCGCCATGCCGCGGACGGGCAGGAGGGCCGGCTGGTCTCGCAGTTCGCCTTTTCGAAACGCTGGGACTCGTGGGAGATGCACCCGCACGGCGCGGAACTCGTGATCTGCACCCAGGGCGCCTGCACGCTCCACCAGGAACATGCCGACGGCAGCACCGAGCGCGTGACGCTCGCCCCGGGCGACTATGCCATAAACCCGCCGGGGACGTGGCACACCGCCGATGTCGCGCCGGGCAAAACCTGCACCGCGATCTTCATCACCCCCGGCATCGGCACCACCCACCGGCCGCGCTGATGCTTCCGAGCAATCCTCCCCCGCCAGGGGGAGGTGGCAGGCCGCAGGCCTGACGGAGGGGGAGGACGCGCGCAGGCCGGAGAGGGTCTGGCATCCTCCCCCTCCGTCGCCTGCCTGCGCCACCTCCCCCAGGCGGGGGAGGATACAGGACCACCCCGCACCCCTAGAAGAAGAAGAAACCAGCAACAAATCGCTTCCCGACAGCGCCCGTTCCGGCATATCTGGCGAGTCGCCTTGGACTTACGGGAGACGCGACATGCCCGACCTCGCCGAAATCCTCCCGCCCCATCCCGATGGCGGCGACTTGTTCTGCCTCGATGCGCTGATCGATCGCGGCCCCGCCCCCGCCCCTCCCCCACCCGCTTCGTCGCAACCCTGGACGGCTGCGGCTGCCCCTAGCTTGACACCCCCGGCCGACGCGCCCATCTCCCGCTCCGGTCGCGCCAGGGGTGCGGCCAAACGCCAACGGATCCGAGAAGGAACCATGCCCAGTAACGATCAAAGTAGACCGACCGCGCCTGCCAGGGCCGCCGCGCTGAACTGATCCGACTGGGTCACGTCACTCGCGCCGGCCCCGGGGGGCCGGTCGGCAGTGAGGTGTACCATGAATGCAGCCATTCGTTTCCTGAACGACCTGCGCCGGATCGGCGGTGCGTCGCGGGACCTCAACGCGGTGTTCGACGAACGCCTGACCGTCGGCGAGCGACTCGCCGATCGGGTCGCGGCGGTCGGCGGGTCGTGGGGGTTCATCATCGGCTTCGGCGTGTTTCTCGGCGCCTGGGCGGTGCTCAACACGGTCGTGCTGGCGGCGCACGCGTTCGACCCATTCCCGTTTATCTTCCTGAACCTGATGCTGTCGATGCTCGCCGCGCTCCAGGCCCCAATCATCATGATGAGCCAGAACCGCCAGGCGGCGAAGGACCGGCTAGAGGCGCGGATGGATTACGAGACCAACCTGCGCGCCGAGGCGCAGATCGAGGAGCTGCACGCGAAGATCGATTCGCTGCATGCGGAGATTGCCCGGCTGGTCGAGGTCCGGGCGCCGCGCTGATCAGAAGGAAACCGCGCGGGCTTCCTTCTCGGCTTCGTTGAGGGCGCGCTGGGTGGCGACCCGCTCGGCGCGGACGGCCATCGCTTCCCAGGCCGCCTGGGACCGGAGGTGCCGCTCGCGGACATTGTCGAGGTTGCATCCGGCGGCGGCGGAGCCGGCTTCGTCGGCGCGGGCGCGGAACAGTTCGATTTCGGTCATCGGCGGGGGTGCCTCGCTGGGAAAGAGGGAGGGACAGACGAAAACGGCGGCCCCAGATGGGACCGCCGTCTTGGGGTTCAGGTCAGTCGGCCGCCTGGAGGTTGACCGCCGCCATCTTGCCGCGGCGATCCTGTTCCAGTTCGTAGGTCACGCGCTGGTTCTGCTGCAGCGTGATCATGCCGGCGCGCTCCACCGCGGTGATGTGGACGAAGGCGTCGTTGCCGCCGGTATCCGGCGCGATGAAGCCATAGCCCTTGTCGGCGTTGAAGAACTTGACGGTGCCAGTGATGCTCATGGGTGTTTTCCTTACATTGTCGGCGCGCCCCGTGCGGGCGGACCTCGCGCTTCAGGGCAGGGATGGAAGGAAAACGGAGCCGCAAAGCACCAGAGACCAACGATTTGCGACTTCAGCCCGCTCTATGTGGGCTTTTATGGGAGGGAATGCAATGGCAGCGCCAGGAACTGCGCCGGGTTGCCGGACCTGCAGGACGGAGCCCCGCCCCTTTTGGAGCGGGGCGAAGGCCGGTCAGTCGGGCTTCTTGGCGACGGCGACGAGCGCCGGGCGCAGCAGCCGGTCCTTGATCATGTAGCCGGACTGGATTTCCTGCACCACGGTGCCGGGCGCCTTGTCGGCAACGGGCATTTCCATCATCGCCTGGTGCTTGTTGGGGTCGAGCGCCTCGCCCAGCGCCACCACCTTGGAGATGCCGTGGCGGCCGAATATCGCCTCCAGCTCGCGGCCGGTGGCCTCCAGGCCGGTGACGAGGCCCTTCATCTTCTCGTCCTCGCGCAGCTCGGGCGGAATGGCCTGCAGCGCCCGGCCGAGATTGTCGGCGACCGAGAGGATGTCGCGAGCGAAGCTGGTCGCGGCATAGGCGCGGGCATCCGCCACTTCCTTCTCGGTGCGGCGGCGGAGATTCTGCATGTCGGCCTGGACGTAGAGATGCGCCTGCTTGGCCTCGGCCAGCTGCGCCTCCAGCTCGGCGACACGGTCCTGCTCGGCCACTTCCGGCGCGGCTTGAGCAGTTTCTTCCCGCAGCGTTTCGCCCTGGGTCGGTTCGGTATTTTCGATGTTCTCGGACATGGTTCCCTGTTTTCTTCAGGCCAGCAAACGGGCCAATGTGGCCGCCGTGAAATCCACCATGGGCACGACGCGGGCATAGTTCAACCGGGTGGGGCCGATCACGCCGACGACGCCGACCACCCGGCCGTCGAGCGAACGGACCGGTTTGGCGATCACCGACGAGCCGGAAAGCGCGAACAGCTTGTTTTCGGAGCCGATGAAGATCCGCGCCGCCTCGCCTTCCCGGGCGCTGTCGAGCAGCCGGGCGATCTCCTCCTTGCCCTCCAGCTCGTCGAGCAGCTGGCGGACGCGGTCGAGATCCTCGGTGGCGCTGGTGTCGATCAGCCGGGCCTGGCCGCGGACGATCAGCACCGGGCGGCGGCCGCTGTCCTCGCTCCACACCGCAAGGCCGCGCTCGACCAGCTCGGAGGCAGCGGCGTCGAGGGCGGCCTGTTGCTGGCGCAGCTCCCGCTCGATCCGGCCGCGCGCCTCGGCGAGCGTCAGGCCGGCGAGCGCGGCGCTCATGTAATTGGCCGCGCGCTGCAGCGACATCGGGTCGACCCCGCCGGGCAGCTCGACCACCCGGTTCTCGACCGAGCCGTCCTCGCCGACCAGTACGGCCAGCGCGCGATCCTGGCTCAGGGGCACGAAGCCGAACTGACGCAGCACCGTCTCGGCCTTGGGGACGAGGACAAGGCCGGCGCAGGCGGACAGCCCGGAGAGCGCCGCCGTGGTGCCGGCAATGGCATCTTCGACCGGGCCGCCGGCACCGGCACGCGCCTCGATCGCCGCACGTTCCTCGACCGAAGGCTCGCTCGCCTGCATCATCCCGTCGACGAACAGGCGCAGCCCGCTTTCGGTTGGCATGCGGCCGGCGCTGGTGTGCGGCGCCGCGAGCAGGCCCAGCTCCTCCAGATCCTGCATCACGTTGCGGATCGACGCCGGCGACAGGTTGAGCGCCGAGATGCGCGAGATGGTGCGCGATCCCACCGGCGCGCCGCTGTCGAGATAGGATTCCACCACGATGCGAAACACGTCGCGCGCGCGGTCGGTCAGCTCGTGGATCGGCGGCGTGATCATGGTGGCCGTTATCTAGGCGGTGCCACGGGTACGCTTCAAGGCCGCGCGCCGATCAGGCCGGCGATCGGCAGCAGATCGGGCGCCGAACCCAGCGCGTCGGCGACGCCGGGGCTCCGCGTGCGATCGCAGCCGAAATAATAGGAGAGCGCGCGATGCCCCGCCTTTCCGTCCCACTGGACCTCGACGCTCGGCATGTCGGTGGCATGCTGGCCGCAGGCGGGCGTACCCGGCGCGGTGCGGACGCTGCCGCTGCGCGGGCGATAGGGGGCGAGCCGGGTGAGGAACGCCTCATATTGCGCCGGCGACACCCGGAAGTCGCGCGCGCCGGTCACCGCGGTGAAGCGCTGCCCCTCGAAGGTGCCGGTGCCGTCCGGCCGCACGGTGACGGTGTAGACCGGGCAGGCGCCGCCGCACGGGCTGGTGGTGTAGCGGATCATCTCGCCGCGCACGATTAGTGCGGTCGGCGCCGCGGGCACGCCGCTGCTCACCGGCGGCGGCGTTGGCGGTGCCGGGCGGGAGGGCCTGGCGGGCGCCGGGCGCGCGGGGCCCTCGGGCGCCCCCACCTGCGGAATGCAGCCGCCGAGCATCGCTCCGCCGAAAACCCCAGCGAAAACCATTGCAACCAACAGGCGCATGCGTGTCTTTCTCCCCTTATCGTGCAAGACTGGCGGAACGCGCCGCCACGGTCTAGGTGCCCGGCTCGACCTTTAGGGAGACTGAATCGCATGCGCCCATCCGGCCGCGCCCCCGACGAAATGCGGGAAATCACCATCACCCCGAACTTCACCCGCCACGCCGAAGGCTCGGTGCTGATCGGCTTCGGCGACACCCGCGTGCTCGTCACCGCCAGCGTCGAAGAGCGCGTGCCGCCGTTCCTGCGCGGCAAGGGCGAAGGCTGGGTGACGGCCGAATACGGCATGCTCCCCCGCGCCACGCACACCCGCGGCCAGCGCGAAGCGGCCAAGGGCAAGCAGTCCGGCCGCACCCAGGAAATCCAGCGGCTGATCGGCCGCTCGCTGCGTGCGGTCACCGACCTCAAGCTGCTCGGCGAGCGCCAGATCACGCTCGATTGCGACGTGCTCCAGGCCGATGGCGGCACCCGCACCGCGGCGATCTCGGGCGCCTGGGTGGCGCTGCGCCTCGCGGTCAACAAGCTGATGGCGGACGGCGCGATCACCACCGATCCCATCACCACCCAGGTGGCGGCGGTGAGCTGCGGCATCTACCAGGGCACGCCGGTGCTCGACCTCGATTACCCCGAGGATTCGTCGGCGGATGCGGACGCGAATTTCGTGCTGCTCGCCAACGGCAACATCGCCGAGGCGCAGGCCACCGCAGAGGGCGCGACCTATGACGAGGAAGGCCTGCTGCGCCTGCTCCGCCTGGCGCGCATCGGCTGCACCCGCATCTTCGACGCCCAGCTGAAGGCCATCGGATGAGCGGCGAGGGCGAAACCCCGCAGGCCATCCGCAAGCTCGCGCCGGGCCGGCTGGTGATCGCCAGCCACAATGAAGGCAAGGTGCGCGAAATCCGCGAGCTGCTCGGTCCCTATGGGATCGAGCCGGTCTCGGCCGCCGAACTCGACCTGCCCGAGCCCGAGGAGACCGGCACCAGCTTCGTCGCCAATGCCGAGCTGAAGGCGCTGCAGGCGGCGGACCTGTCCGGGCTTCCTGCCCTCGCCGACGATTCGGGGCTGTGCGTCGAGGCGCTGGGGCTGGCCCCCGGCATCTACTCCGCGCGCTGGGGCATGGCGGCGCCGGGCATGGACGGGCTCGCACCCGTCGCGCCGTTCGAGGGCCGCGATTTCGGCCTGGCGATGCAGCGGGTGGAGGACAAGCTGGCGGCGCTGCCGCCCGAGACCAGCCGTGCCGCGCATTTCGTCTGCGCGCTGGCGCTCGCCTGGCCGGATGGCCATGTCGAATGGTTCGAAGGCCGGGTCCACGGCGAGCTCGTCTGGCCGCCGCGTGGTGAAAAGGGCTTTGGCTATGATCCGATGTTCGTGCCGCTGGGGCACGCGGAAACGTTTGGCGAAATGGAACCGGCGGCAAAACACGGCATGAGCCACCGCGCCGACGCCTTCCGCCAGTTGGTCGCTTCGGTCTTCTGAGAAGCGTCTGTTGCGGCTGCAACGATATTCATGGCATCGAAGGTTTAAGCTATCCTAACGACGTCCATATGTTGATCGAGTAACGATCGCTGCCTAAGCACAGGCGACGATGGAGGACAAATTGGGGGTGCGCGGCACCGAACTATTCGATGAAGTCGATGCGCGGCTGAGCGAAATCAAGCGGCTTTTCACGCAGTTCGCCGGTGACGCCCCTGCGGCCGCCGGCGAATCGCCGGTCGGTTCGTTTGGTCGGCTGGAACTCGCCCGGATGATTTTATGGGGCCGAACGCTGCTGGAGCGCGAAGTCGCCAAGGATCTGTTCGCCGATCCCGCCTTCAACATCCTGCTGACGCTCTATGTCAACCGCGCCGACGGCAAGGACGTGTCGACCTCGGCGGCCTGCACCGCCTCCGGCGTACCGACGACGACGGCGCTGCGCTGGATCAACGCGCTCGCCCGGCGGGGCATGATCCACAAGCGCAGCCTCGCCACGGACCGCCGCTTTACCTACCTGGAGTTGACCGAGAAAACCGGCACGGCGCTGGATCGCTATTTCGATCTCATCCTGGATCGCGCAGCGCACCCGACGGCGCCATAATCCCGTATTTGGTGGTCAGGCGTTCGAGCGACAGCGAGACGTTGGCCGCCTCCGCATCTTCCCCCAGAAGGTCGAGAAGCGCGATCGCGTCCACCAGGTGCGTACACACCGTCTCGATACCTGCGCCCCGTTCGTCCATTGCTTCAATAACTCGCGTATCTTTATATCCGTATTGGATTTTCGGCTACGCATGGACAAGTCAGGAATAATCCCGACGCGGGACACACCTAGTGCACGTTCTAACGCAATCGCAAGTCTTTGTGCATTGCGCCACTACATCCGTTTTGGATATTAACCTTGCTTTGATGCAAGGAAGGCCTGTGACCCCGCTTTCTACGCTCCTGGAGCGCGCCGAAGCCATCTACCTGACCCATGGCACCGGCAGCGCACGCTATCTGCTCGATCAGATCGAAACCGCCATCCGCGAAGGTGCGCCAGCGCAGCAGATCTGCGAACTCGACCATCTTCTGCAGCTGATCGAATATCGCGACCGGACATTGGCGATGTACGGAAACCGCTGATCGCGCCTTTTGCCTGGCGCATGCGGCGTTGGCGATCCTGGGGAGGATCGCTCGCAGCGGCGGTGGTGGATAGGGATGGATTCGAACCACCGTAGGGCGAAGCCCGGCAGATTTACAGTCTGCTGCCTTTAACCACTCGGCCACCTATCCATGGAGACCGCCGCTTGCGAGCGAGGGGGCCCAATGCCGAAGCGAATCGAACCTGTCAACGCCTTGCGTGCACTCTTTTGCCCGCATAGCGTCCCGCCGTCACTTTTTGGGGGGATAACAAATGCGTCGCACCATGCTTGCACTCACCGCCGCGCTGCTCGCCAGCGCACCGATCGCCGCCCAGACGATCCAGACCAGCGCCACCGACCGCGTGATCGACCAGGGCACCAACCATTCGGAGGTGATGCGAATCGCGCAATACCTCACCGATGTGATCGGCGCCCGCCTCACCAACTCGCCCGGCATCCGCAAGGCCGAGGACTGGACCCAGGCCAAGTTCCGCGAATGGGGGCTGGTCAACGTCCACAAGGAAGGCTTCGAATTCGGCCGCGGCTGGTCGAACGAGAAGCTGGCGGTGCGCATGGTCGCCCCCCGCCCGCTCCAGCTGGTCGCCGCCCCCCTGCCCTGGACCCCGGGCACCGATGGCGCGATCACCGGCGAGGTCGTCCTCGCCCCGCTCGCCGACGAGGCCGCCTTCGCCCAGTACAAGGGCAAGCTGAAGGGCAAGCTGGTGCTGATCACCGAGCCGCGCGAACTGGAGGAGGCGACCGAGGCGCCGTTCAAGCGCTGGAGCGTCGAGGAACTGGCCAAGCGCGACTTCTACGACCTGCCCAATGGTGACGGCGAACGGCCGTTCAATACTGCACGCTACACCTTCGCGGGCAAGCGCGACGCCTTCCTCAAGGCAGAGGGCGCGATCGGCTATGCGATCATGTCCAGCCGCAACGGCAAGCTGGTGCATGGCCAGAACAGCCAGTTCCAGGTCGGCCAGTCGGGCGCGCTGCCGGGCATCGAGATCGCGGCGGAGGATTATCGCCGCCTCGCCCGCCTCGCCAAGATGGGGGGCAAGCCGACGCTGGAGATCGACGCGGTCAACCGCTTCGAGGACAGCGATACCAAGGGCTACAACATCCTCGCCGACATCCCCGGCACCGATCCCAAGGCCGGCTATGTGATGGCCGGGGCGCATCTCGACAGCTGGGCGATGGGCGACGGCGCGGCGGACAATGGCGCGGGCAGCGCGATGGTGATGGAGGCCGCGCGCATCATCCGAGCCTCGGGCATCAAGACCAAGCGCGCGATCCGCTTCGCGCTCTGGGCCGGCGAGGAACAGGGGCTGCTCGGCTCGATGGCCTATGTCGAGGCCCATATCGCCAAGCGCCCGGTCGACGCCGGCGCCAGCGGCATCGTCCGCTACATGACGTGGAGCCGCGCCTTCCCGATCACCCCCGGTCCGGATCACGCCAAGCTCGCCGCCTATTTCAACCTCGACAACGGCTCGGGCAAGATCCGCGGCATCTACGCGCAGGGCAACACCGCGGTGATGCCGATCTTCGAACAGTGGTTCACGCCCTTCCACGCGATGGGCGCGACGCAAGTGTCGGCGCGGCGCACCGGCAGCACCGACCATGTCTTCTTCGACGCGGTGGGCATCCCGGCCTTCCAGTTCATCCAGGACCCCCTCGACTATGGCTCCATGGTGCATCATACGGACGTCGATACGTTCGATCATCTGAAGGCCGACGATATGCGCCAAGGCGCAACCATCCTCGCCGCATTCCTGATCAACGCCGCCAACAGCGATCAGCCGCTGCCGCGCGCGCCGCTTGCGACCGCGCCGACCCCGGCCGATCAATTCTATCCCTTCCCGGAGTCTGCACACTGATGAAACGTCGAGGCCATCGTCCCAGCCAGGCACCTGCATCGCGGCCGCGTTTCTACGGCCGCCACGCGGTGCTCGCGGCACTCGCCAATCCCGAGCGGACGGTGCGCAAGATCTGGGGCACGCGCGAGGCGCTGTCGGCGCTGGACCTGCCCCCGATCATCCCGATCACCTATGCCGACGCGGCCGATCTCGGCCGCCTCGTGCCGTCCGATGCGCCGCACCAGGGGCTGGTCGCCGAAGTCGATCCGCTCGAGGAGATCTGGCTGGGCGATCTGCTCGAGCAGGGTTCGGAGGACAAGCGCCCGCTGCTGGTGCTCGACCAGGTGACCGATCCGCACAATGTCGGCGCGATCCTGCGCTCGGCGGCGGCGTTCGATGCGCTTGGCATCGTGACGCAGGACCGGCACGCACCGCCCGAGACCGGCACCCTCGCCCGCTCGGCGGCGGGGACGCTGGAAGTCGTGCCCTGGGTCCGCGTGGTGAACCTGTCGCGCGCGCTCGACGAGATCGCCGAGGCCGGTTTCTGGCGGGTGGGCCTCACCGGCCATGCCAAGGCGACGCTGGGCGAGGTGATGGGCGAAGGCCGCGTCGCGCTGGTGCTCGGCGCCGAGGGCGAGGGCATGCGCCAGAACACCGAGGCGCATTGCGACCAGCTCGCCCGCCTGCCGATCTCGCCCAAGGTGGAGAGCTTGAACGTGTCGAACGCCGCAGCCGTGGCGCTCTACGCGGTGAACACGCGCGGCTGAGGAGCACACGCATGACCAGGATGCTGCGAGCGCTGGCATTGGTGGTGCTCGCGCCGTTGGTGCTGGCGAGCTGCCTGTTCGTGCCCGGCAAGTTCGATTCCGCGCTCACCATCCACCGCGATCGCAGCTTCACCTTCACCTACAAGGGTGAAGTCGTCGCCCTCGACCTCAAGGGGCTGGGCGGCGACTTCATGAAGATCGCCGAGGAAGAAGGCGGCAAGAAGGGCAAGAACGGCTCGGCCGATCCGACTAAGGTCAAGGCGGCCGAGCAGGCGAAGCGCGACGAGGAATATCGCAAGCTGGCGGTCGAGCTTGCCAAGGAAGCCGGCTATCGCAGCGTCGAATATCGCGGCAACGGCATCTTCTATGTCGATTTCGCGCTGTCGGGCGTGCTCGATCATGCCTTTGTCTACCCGTACAATCAGGACAACGAAATCATCCTGCCCTGGATCGCGATCGAGCTGCGCGGCAAGGATGCGGTGCGCGTGAAGGCGCAGGGCTTCGCTCGCCAGAAGAACGAGGCCGCGGGCCTCGGCGGCATGGGCGGAGGCATGGCCGCAGGCGCAGAGGCGGCCGATCGCATGGAGGGCACTTTCACCCTCACCACCGATGCCGAGGTGATCAGCCAGAACAACGAGGCCGGTGCCGAGACCGTCGGCAGCGACAAGGTGATCGCCTGGAAGGTGGACACCCGCACCAAGGACGCGCCGATGGCCTCGCTACGCGTGGCACCCTTGCGCTGATACGAAAACGGGCGGGTGCAGCCTGCTGCACCCGCCCGCCCTCTCCACACCCCATTGGGGATAGGGTTCAGGCCAGTTCCCACTCCAGCGCGATCTGGGCCTTGAGCAGCTTGGAGACCGGGCAGTTCGCCTCGGCGCCCTTGGCCAGCGCCTCGAACTGCTCTTCGCTGATGCCGGGCACTTCGGCGCGCAGCTTCAGGTCCGAACGGGTGATGGTGAAGCCGTCGCCGTCCTGCTCCAGCTTCACGGCTGCCGTCGTCTCGAGCGTGCCGTCGCTGAACCCCGCCTGGGCAAGCGCGAAGCTGAGCGCCATGGTGAAGCAGCCGGCATGCGCCGCCGCGATCAGCTCTTCCGGGTTGGTACCCTTCTCGTCGCCGAAGCGGGTGTTGAAGCTGTAGGGAGTCGCCTCCAGCACGCCCGAGGGGCTGGTCAGCTGGCCTTTGCCGGTCTTGCCGAAGCCGGTGTAGCGGGCGGTGGCGGTGCGGGTGGTCATGGCAGGCTCCTGGAAAAGGTCGGGCCGGGGAATCGACCCCGGCCCGCTTCTATCACTTGCACGTGACGTTGTTGCGATCGATCGAACGACCCGCCGCTGCGCCGGCTGCGGCGCCGAGCAGCGTGCCCAGCGTCTGCGATCCGCCCGGCGCGATGACGTTGCCGAGCAGGCCGCCCGCTACGCCGCCGACGATCAGGCCGGTCGTGCCGTCGTTGCGGCGGCAATAATAACGGCCATCCTGTCCGCGATAGACACGGTCGTTCTGCGACAGGCGGCGCTCGCGGGCCCGCGAATTCTCGCGATAATAGCGGTCGGCATAATAGCCGTTATAGGCCGGGTCCGGGCGGTTATAGTCGTACTGGCGATAGCCGCCGCCGCCGGCATAGCCGGGGCCGTAGCCGCCTTCGGCGCAGCCGGAAACCAAGGTCGCCGCAGCAACCATGCTCAGAGCGAAGATGCGCATCGGGTCTCTCTCCTGATCCATGTTGATAAGCGTGGGCAATGCGCGGCCGCGCGGAAGGTTGCGCGGCCGTGCCGATCCGGGGAGGATCAGGAAGGCGCCGCATCGTTGCGGCGGAGCTCGTCGGCCTGGCCGGCGACCAGCGTCGGGGCCGAACCGCCTGCCAGCGCCGGCGCAAAGGCCTCGCGCTCGTTGGCCGGGATCGATGCGGTGGGATCGGGGCGGAACTGCTCGATCGCGCGCTGGCTGCCATCGGGGTGGCTGTCACCCATCAGGTCGGTCGGCACGGTGCCCGGCTCGGAAGCGCCACGGCGGCTCCACAGCGTACCGAGGGCAATGGCGCCGATGGCACCCAGTCCGGCGGCGGCGATGGCCGCGATGCCGGTCCGTCCCAGCGACGAACGCTTGCGGACCTTGGTCGCCGGCGCGGCTGCCTTGGGGGTGCGCTTCGGGCGCGCCTTGGGGGCGGGCTTGGCGGCGGCGGGCTCGGCCTTGGTGTCGGCGGCTGCAGCGGTGGTCGCGGCCTTGGGCGTGCGCTTGCGCGGCGTGGGGGTCTTGGGCGTCTTGCTGGCGGTTGCCATCGAAATCTCCTTTCGGTTACGGCACGGTCAACGGGCCGGGATGCGGGCGTGTTCCGAGCGATCCGCGATCAGCGGGCGCAAATGCGGGTGCGTTGGTTCACCCAGCAGCCGTCCTTGCGGGTGACGGTGCCCAGCAGGTCGCCAGCCCTGTCGTCGTCGGGATCGGCATTCCAGGTGGCGTCGGCCTTGCCGTCGGGGCGCGTGGTGACCACGGCGAAGTGCGACTGGGCGGGCTTGCCGGCGCTCCAGGTGTTGAGCGTGTAGCCGCCATCCCCCATCGGATAGACCTGGCAGCGGCCGTCGAGCAGCGTCTTGCCGTCGACCTCGAAGTAGCATTGCTTGGCGGCGGAGTGGGGCGGGGTATCGTCCTTCGCCACCGGCGTGGTGCTGGGAGTTGGTGTCGGGCTGGGCGTTGCGACGAGCGATGCCTCGACGTTCGCCATGACGGCGTTGTCGGTCGGCTGGGGGCTGTTGCAGGCGGCCAGCGGTGCCAGGAGCAGCAGCGTCGCGGCGATGGAGCAGGTTTTCAGAGGCAAACGGCGTCTCCGCAGGAAGTTGCCGCGCCCTACCCTTGCAGCCTGGATTTTGTTCCGCGACGGCGTCGCTCGCCATAGCCACTCCCCTTCAGGGGAGGGGTTGGGGTGGGGCATGACCGACAAGGGCAGTACCGGTGGATCCGTCATGCCCCACCCCAAACCCCTCCCCTGAAGGGGAGGGGCTTAAGAGAGAAATGCATCCCCCCTCCCTTCCCACGTGAACTTCCCCCCAAATCCTCCTATCTGACTCCCCATGCCGACCCGCTTCGCTTCCGTGCCCCACCGCCGCGCCCTGATCGATCGCCGTGCCGTCGCCGAACGCCTCGCTGCGCTGGAGGCGCGCGACACCGCCGCGCTGCGCCAGGCCGGCACTGCGGAGCTCAAGGCCGCGCTCGCCGCGGGCCAGGCCGAGATCGCCCGCCGCCTCGCCGAACACCCCTCGCGCGGGCTGGAAGCCGCTGCGGCAGGCGCGTTCCTCACCGACCAGATCCTGCGCCTGCTCTGGGACTTCACCGTCGAACGGCTCCACCCCAATGCCAACCCCACCGCCGCCGAGCGGATGACGCTGATCGCGGTGGGCGGCTATGGCCGGGGCGAGATGGCGCCGCATTCGGACATCGACATCGGCTTCCTCACCCCCTGGAAGGTCACCGGCTGGAGCGAGCAGGTGATCGAATCGATGCTCTATTCGCTGTGGGACATGCGGCTGAAGGTAGGGCATTCGTCGCGCTCGCTCGACGAAATGGTCCGCCAGGCCAAGGCCGACGTCACCGTCTGCACCGCGCTGCTCGAGGCGCGCTACGTCTGGGGCGATACCGAGCTGTATGACGAGGCGGCGAAGCGCTTCAAGGCGGAGATCCAGGCCGACAGCGCCCGCGGCTTCATCACCGCCAAGCTGGAAGAGCGCAACACGCGCCACAAGAAGATGGGCGACAGCCGCTATGTCGTCGAACCCAATGTGAAGGAGGGCAAGGGCGGCCTGCGCGACCTGCACACGCTCTTCTGGATCGGCAAGTTCGCCTACAACGTCCGCGAGCCCGCCGAGCTGGTCGAGGCCGGGCTGCTCACCCCCACCGAATACCGCCAGTTCCGCCGCGCCGAGAACTTCCTCTGGGCGGTGCGCAGCCAGCTGCACCTGATCACCAACCGCCCCGAGGATCGCCTGACCTTCGACGTCCAGCGCGAGATCGCCGAGCGGATGCGCTTCGCCGACCGGCCGGGCATGTCCAAGGTCGAGCGCTTCATGCGCTATTACTTCCTCCAGGCGAAGGTGGTGGGCGATCTGACGGGCGTCTTCCTCGCGCATCTCGACGAGAAGTTCGCCGCGCGCGGCCGCCGCTTCGGCTTCCCGGCGCTGTGGCGCGGGCGGCGCAAGCTGAAGGGCTTCGTGCTCGAGCGCGGTCGGCTGGCCATCCCGCGCGACACCTATTTCCGCGAGGACCCGGTCCGCCTCATCGAGCTGTTCGCCCTCGCCGACCAGCACGAGCTGGAGATCCACCCGCTGGCGATGCGCGCCGCCGCCCGCGACGCCAAGCTGGTCGACGACGTCCGCACCGATCCGCGCGCCAACGCGCTGTTCCTCGACGTGCTGACCTCGCCGCGTGATCCGGAAACCGTGCTGCGCTGGATGAACGAGGCGGGCGTGTTCGGCCGCTTCGTGCCGGACTTCGGCCGCGTCGTCGCGCAGATGCAGTTCGACATGTACCACCATTATACGGTGGACGAGCATTCGATCCGCGCGATCGGGCTGCTCAGCAAGATCGAGAAGGGCCAGCTGAAGGAAGACCATCCGCTGGCGAGCGGCATCCTCCACCAGCTCACCTCGCGCCGCGCGCTGTACGTCGCGGTGCTGCTCCACGACATCGCCAAGGGCCGCAGCGGCGACCATTCGATCCTCGGCGCCGAAGTCGCCGAGCGGCTCTGCCCGCGGCTGGGCCTCACCCCCGGCGAGACCGAGATGGTCGCCTGGCTGGTGCGCTGGCACCTGCTGATGTCCGCCACCGCGTTCAAGCGCGACCTCGCCGACTTCAAGACCATCCTCGACTTCACCGCCCAGGTGCAGAGCGCCGAGCGCCTGCGCATGCTGCTGGCGCTGACCGTGGTCGATATCCGCGCGGTGGGCCCCGGCGTGTGGAACGGCTGGAAGCGCCAGTTGCTCGGCGGGCTGTACGAAGCGGCAGAGGAAGTCCTCCGTCTGGGCCACAAGCAGCGCGGCCGCACCGAGCGGATCGCCGCCAAGCAGGACGAACTCGGCGCCGCGCTCGGCTGGGCGCCGGCCAGGTTCGAAGCGTTCAAGAAGCGCTTCACTGAAAGCTATTGGATCGCCGAGCCGAGCGACGTGCTGGAGCGCAACGCGGCGATGGTCGCCGCAGCGGGCGACGCGACGCTGCATGTCGAGGCGCAGGTCTATCCCGATCGCGGCGCGACGCTGGTCACGGTCTATGCCGCCGACCATCCCGGCTTGTTCTACCGCATCGCCGGCGCCATCCACGTCGCCGGGGGCAATATCATCGACGCGCGGATTCACACGACGCGCGACGGCATGGCGCTCGACAATTTCCTGGTGCAGGATCCGTTCGGCCAGCCCTTCGACGAAGAGGCGCGGCTCACCCGGCTCAAGACCGGCATCGCCGATGCGCTCGCCAATCGCGGCCGGCTCTCCGAACGGCTCAAGACCAAGGCGCCAGTGCGGCCGCGTGCCGATGCGTTCTCGATCGAACCCAATGTGTTCATCGACAACAAGGCGTCGAACCGGTTCACCGTCATCGAAGTCAATGCGCGCGATCGGCCCGCCTTGCTCTACAGTCTCGCCAACGCGCTGTTCCAGTCGAAGGTGACGATCCACTCGGCGCATGTCGCCACCTATGGCGAGCGCGCGGTGGATACCTTCTATCTGACCGACCTGATCGGGGATAAGATCAGCTCGACGTCGCGACTCAAGACGATCGAGCGGCGTCTGCTGGAGGCCGCGGCCGGCGAGGAGATCGCCCAGGCCGCCTGATCGGGGGACGGATATGCCGGTAGTGGGGCTGGGCGGCTATTTCTTCCGTGCGCAGGATCCGGATGGTCTGAAGAGCTGGTACCAGGAGATGCTGGGCGTCGGCGGCGGCTGCGGTACCGATGCCAGCGGGCAGGCGAGCCCGTGGTTCTGGTATCCCGAGCCCGGCGGCGTGGTGTTCCAGCCCTTCCCGGCGGACAGCAGCTATTTCGCGACGGACAAGCAGGTGATGCTCAACCTGCGGGTGATCGATCTCGACGGGCTGCTGGAGCAGCTCAACGCCGCGGGCGTGGCGATCGAGACGCGGGCGGAGTGGGACTCGCCGGAGACCGGGCGGTTTGCGCGCATCCATGATCCGGAAGGCAATCCGATCGAGCTGTGGGAAGCACCGGCGGAGTAGGTCACCCCTCGCCAAGCGCAGGTCCTTCGCATCGGCAGGTGGACACACGTCCGCCCCACCCCCTTCGTCATTCCCGCGAAGGCGGGAATCGATTTGCCAGGAGGCTGGAGGAAGGAACCGCGGCTTCAGCGCCAATGGATCCCCGCCTTCGCGGGGATGACGGCTAGGGGCGGCGCCCTACGCCTACCCCGTCCCGAATGGCAGGATTGATTCCAGCGTCGCCAGCGGCGGCGCGCCCGGCACCACCGCACCCTGCCGCAGCAGGAAGACGTGCCGCACGATCTCCGCCTGCTGCTCGATGCCGTAACGCGCCAGCGTCCAGCCGGGCTTGATGCTGTAATGGTAGCGGCAGAAGGGATGCCGCCGCAGCACGAGGTTCAGCCCCTGCTGGTGCTGCCAGACATGCACCAGCTCGTGGATCAGATGCCCCTGCAGCCCCAGCCCCGCGCTGGCAAAACAGTCGCGATAGGCATCCCCCGCCGGGTGGAAGTGGAGATGCCCGCGCGGCGCCATTGTCACGTTGCGCGGCTGGAAGGGAAACCATTTCCGCCGGTAGATGCGCACCGGATCGAGGTCAATCGCGTCGCCGAACATGCTGCGCGCCAGCGCACGCTCGGCATCGGTAAGGGGGCGGCCCCGTCGCGGATCCTCGCCGGACATGGCCGCCCTCCCCTGCTTACTTGATGGCCAGCCCCGTCCACTTGGCGGCGAACGCCCAGAGGTCGGCGGTTTCCTCGATCACCTTGTCGGTCGGCTTGCCCGAGCCATGGCCGGCGCGGGTCTCGATGCGGATCAGGTGCGGACGGTCGCCGATCTGGGCATGCTGCAGCGCCGCCGCGTATTTGAAGCTGTGGCCGGGCACCACGCGATCGTCGGTATCCGCCGTGCTCACCAGGATGGCGGGATAGTCCACGCCGCTCTTGATATTGTGATAGGGCGAATAGGCATAGAGCCGCTTGAAGTCCGCTTCCTTCGACGGATAGCCATAATCGTCGACCCAGTAGCGGCCGGCAGTGAACCGGTCGAAGCGGGTCATGTCCATCACGCCCACCGCAGGCAGCGCCGCGGCGAACAAGTCCGGGCGCTGGTTGGTCACCGCACCGACGAGCAGGCCGCCGTTGGAGCCGCCCTGGATCGCCAGCTGGCCCTTGCCGGTGATGCCTTCCTTAATCAGGAACTCGCCCGCGCCGACGAAATCGTCGAACACATTCTGCTTGTTGGCGAGGCGCCCGCCATCGTGCCACGCCTTGCCATATTCGCCGCCGCCGCGGATGTTCGCCACGACGAACGCCCCGCCCTGCTCCAGCCAGGCCAGCCGGCCCGCCGAGAAGCCCGGGGTGATCGGGATGTTGAACCCGCCATAGCCGTAGAGGATCGTCGGCGCAGGGCCGGTGACGCTCTTTTTGCGGACGATGAACATCGGCACCTTGGTGCCGTCCTTGGACGCATAGAAACGCTGCTCGACCGCATAGTCCTGCGGGTCGAACGCCACCTTCGGCTGCGCCCAGGGCTCGGCCTTGCCGGTCTTCACGTCGTAGCGGAAGATCGTCGTCGGATAGTTGAAGCTGGTGAAGGCGAAGAAGGTCTCGCCCTCATGCGGATGCCCGCCGAACCCGCTCGCGGTGCCGATGCCCGGCAGCGCCACCTTGCCATCGGCCTTGCCGTCCAGCGTGTAGCGGCGCACCTCGGTGGCGGCATCGACCATGTAGCTGAGGATCAGCCGGTCGCCGACGATCGACTGGCCGGCCAGCGTCTCCTTCTGCTCGGGCACCACCTCGTGCGGGGTCAGCGCGGGGTCGGCGAGGTCGATGGTGACGATGCGCTGGCGCGGGGCGCCGTCGTCGGTCGCGAACCAGAACTTCGTGCCGACATTGCCGATCGCCGACCAGTCATGCTCGAGCTTGCCGATGACCGTCTTCGCCTTCCAGGCGGAGTCCTGCAGGTCGACGATATGGACCAGGTTCTTGTTGTCGGTGCCCTCGCTGGTGGTGATCACCAGATAGCGGCCATCGTCGGTGATGCCGGCATAATGGCTCTGCTTGGGCGCCGCCGGGGTCTCGTAGACCAGCCGGTCGGCGCTCTGCTGGGTGCCGAGCTTGTGGAAATAGACGCGGTGGTTCTCGTTGAGCGCCTGGAACTTGGCGTCCGCGGGCGGCTCGGGATAGCGCGAGTAGAAGAAGCCACTGCCGTCCTTGGCCCAGGCCACGCCCATGGTGAACTTGGCCCAGCTCACCGTGTCGCCCGTCTCCTTGCCGGTGGCGACATCGAGCACCTTGATCGTCCGCCAGTCGGTGCCGCCATCCTGGATCGAATAGGCGAGCAGCTTGCCGTCCTCGCTCGGCAGCCATTCGGCGAGCGCGGTGGCGCCGTCCTTCGACCAGCCATTGGGGTCGATCAGCACGCGCCCCTCGCCCTTCAGGCCGTCGCGGACGAACAGCACCGCCTGGTTCTGCAGGCCGCTGTTGTGCGCGTAGAAATAGCGGCCGCCCTTCTGCTCGGGGAGGCCAAAGCGCTCGTAATCGAACAGCTGCTTGATGCGGGCCTTCAGCGCCTCGCGCCCCGGCAGCGTCGCCAGATAGGCGTCGGTGACCTTGTTCTCGGCCTCGATCCAGGCGGCGACCTCCTTGTCGTTGCGGACGTCGTTTTCCAGCCAGCGATAGGGATCGGCGACCTTCACCCCGAACTGCTCGTCCACCACATCGACACGGCGGGTCTCGGGATAGGCGAACTTGGTCATCGGCGCATTCATCTCCGGCTTGGGGGTCTGGGCGAAAGCGGGGCTGGCGAAGAGTAACGGCAGGATCAATGCGCGGCGCATGCAGGGGCTCCCAAAGAATGCGCCTACCCTAGGCAGCCCTGCCCTTCGGCTCAAGCAAAGCCGGCCCATTCGATCGCCCAGGCAAAGGCGGCGAGCGGGGACAGCGCCAGCAGCGCGGCGATCCACGCGCCGACATCGATGGGCGCAGCGCTGCGCGCCCGTTTGGACTTGCGAGACATGGTAGTTCTCCAGCGCTGCCAGACGGGGCGGCGCACCCTGTTCGGCGGCGAAAATGGGGAGCGCCGGAGGGATTGCAAGCGAAACGAAACTTGGGGGACGGCAATAAAGTCTGCCAAAACGAAAAGGGCGGCCGCACCAGCGACCGCCCTTCCCTTGTTCGATCCGAACGAAGTGCCGATCAGGCGGCTTCGTCGAAATCCTCGTCCGACATCACCGGGCCGGAATCCTGACCCTTGGCCGAGACGTCGCGGTCGACGAACTCGATGATCGCCATCGGCGACGCGTCCGAGGCGCGGATGCCGGCCTTGATGATGCGGGTGTAACCGCCGTTGCGATCGGCGTAGCGCGCGGCGAGCACGTCGAACAGCTTCACCAGCTGGGCGTCGTCCATCAGGCGCGCATGGGCCAGACGACGGTTGGACAGGCCACCCTTCTTGGCGAGGGTGATCAGCTTCTCGACGTACGGGCGCAGTTCCTTCGCCTTGGCGACGGTGGTGGTGATCTGCTCGTGCTTGATGAGCGCGGCGCTCATGTTGCGGAACAGGGCAATACGGTGAGCCGAGGTACGCTGCAGCTTACGACCGCCTACACGATGGCGCATAATTCAATCCTTTCGTTCGTCAGGGGGCCGTCTGACGGTACCCCCAGCCAGGCAGCACTTGAGGCGGCTGCCCTTTGCCTGATCCTCCCCGAGCTTGTCTCGGGGAGGGGGACCACCGCCAAGGGCGGTGGTGGAGGGGCCGGCCGAAGGCCGGTGCAGCGTCTGGAGGAAACCGATCGCCGCGTGCCGCGGCGCCCCTCCACCATTCGCTGCGCGAATGGTCCCCCTCCCCCGGCGCTGCCGGGGGAGGAATGGACCATCAGCCCATGATCTCCTGCTCGAGCTTCTTGGCCATTTCCTCGATATTCTCGGGCGGCCAGCCCGGGATTTCCATGCCCAGGCGCAGGCCCATGCTGGAGAGGACTTCCTTGATCTCGTTGAGCGACTTGCGGCCGAAGTTCGGCGTGCGCAGCATCTCGGCTTCGGTCTTCTGGACCAGATCACCGATATAGATGATGTTGTCGTTCTTGAGGCAGTTGGCCGAGCGGACCGAAAGCTCCAACTCGTCGACCTTCTTGAGCAGATAGCGGTTGATCTGCGCGGCATCGCCCGCAGCACCTTCCGCCGGAGCCGCTGCCGGCGCCATGCCGACCGGGGCTGCCCGGGTAACCGAAGAGTCGTCGAAGTGGACGAACAGCGCCAGCTGGTCCTGCAGGATCCGCGCGGCATAGGCCAGCGAGTCCTCCGGGGTCACCGTGCCGTCGGTCTCGACGGTCAGCGTGAGCTTGTCGTAATCGAGCTCCTGGCCGACGCGGGTGTTCTCGACCTTGTACGACACCTGACGCACCGGGCTGAACAGCGCATCGACCGGGATAAGGCCGATCGGCGCATCGGCCGGGCGGTTCGCGGTAGCGGGCACATAGCCCTTACCGACGTCCGCGGTCAGTTCCATGTTCAGCGTCGCGCCGTCGTCGAGGTGGCAGATCACCAGCTCGGGGTTCATCACTTCGATGTCACCCGAAACCGCGATATCACCCGCCTTCACTTCCGCCGGGCCGGTGGCCGACAGCTGGAGACGCTTCGGGCCTTCGCCCTGCATCTTGAGCGCGATCTGCTTCACGTTGAGGACGATGTCGGTCACGTCCTCGCGGACCCCTGCGAGCGACGAGAATTCGTGCAGCACGTTCTCGATCTTGATCGAGGTGACCGCCGCGCCCTGCAGCGACGACAGCAGCACGCGACGCAGCGCGTTGCCGAGGGTGAGGCCGAAGCCCCGCTCCAGCGGCTCGGCGACGAACGTCGACTTCCGCTTGGGATCGCCACCGGGCTTCTTCTCGAGGCCGTTGGGCTTCTTGAGTTCCTGCCAGTTCTTAGCGTTGACCGACACGGGCTTTCCTCATGTTGGGCGGGGAAGAGGCATTCCCCGCCAGGTATTTACTGCAAGACCGCGAGACCCGCCTCAGGGCCCGCGGTGCAAGCAGGACGTATCAGACGCGGCGACGCTTCGACGGCCGCACGCCGTTATGGGGGATCGCCGTCACGTCGCGGATCGAGGTGATCTGGAAGCCGACAGCCTGCAGCGCGCGGAGCGCCGACTCACGGCCCGAACCCGGGCCCTTGACTTCGACCTCGAGGGTGCGAACGCCGTGCTCGGCGGCCTTGCGGCCGGCGTCTTCGGCGGCGACCTGGGCGGCGTACGGGGTCGACTTGCGCGAGCCCTTGAAGCCCATCATGCCGGCCGACGACCAGCTGATCGCGTTGCCCTGCGCGTCGGTGATGGTGATCATGGTGTTGTTGAAGCTGGCGTTCACATGCGCGACGCCGGCGGTGATGTTCTTGCGTTCGCGACGGCGAATACGCTGCGGTTCACGTGCCATTTGGAATTTCCTGACCTAGAAGCTTGGTGCCTGGAGGCGCTGGGCCTCGGGGGAAGAAGTGCGCGCTGGGGAGCGCTGCTTACTTCTTCTTGCCGGCGATCGGCTTGGCCTTGCCCTTGCGGGTGCGCGCATTGGTGTGCGTGCGCTGGCCGCGGACCGGCAGGCCCTTGCGGTGACGCAGGCCGCGATAGCAGGCCAGGTCCATCAGGCGCTTGATGTTCATCGCCACCTGGCGACGAAGATCACCTTCCACGGTGTAGCCGGCGTCGATCGCTTCGCGGATCTGCAGCACTTCCTGGTCGCTCAGGTCCTGCACGCGGCGCTCCGGCGCGATGCCCAGCTGGGTGGTCAGTTCCTTGGCCTTGGTCGCGCCAATGCCGTGGATATACTGCAGCGCGATAACGACGCGCTTGTTGGTCGGGATGTTAACACCCGCAATACGTGCCATGAAATATATTCTCCCAGCTCCACGGGGCACTGCATGGCAGCGGCGCCCCATCTCGTAGCGTTGCCTTCCGAAATGCAGTGGCACGACGCACGCAGGGAGCGCCGCCGTAATCTACTGTTCCGGAAGTTGGGCGAGATACGGGGCCGCAGGCGAACTGTCAAGCGCCGCGGAGCCGGAAAATGCTGAACCCTCCTTATATAGCAAGGTTCCCGGCAGGCCAAGCGCGGCGAGCGGTTGCGGCGGTGAAGCGCGTCCCGATTCGGATAGGATAGCGCCGATCCTCCCCTGCAAGGGGAGGTGGCAGCCCGAAGGGCTGACGGAGGGGTGTAACCGCTGCAACGGAGCCCCTGGTTGCAACGGTTACACCCCTCCGTCGCTTCGCGACACCTCCCCTTGCAGGGGAGGATCTGACGGCGTGAAAAGAGGGCGCCCACCTTCCAGCTACCCGTCCCCGCTAAGAACTGGGCCCATCGATCCGTCGATCCTTCGGCTCGCCCCTTCATCCTGACATCCCATCGTCATTCCCGCGAAGGCGGGAATCTATTCGCCTGTGCACCGGGGGAAAGAACCGCAATATCAGCGCCAATGGATCCCCCCTTCGCGGGGATGACGGCGGCTTGTGGTGGGAAGCGGTCATACGCTCCCGTCAGAAAAACTGAATTTAGACGTCCTCAGGTGGCGGACGGGGGCATCGGTGTATCCATCTCCCTCTCCCGCTTGCGGGAGAGGGCCGGGGTGAGGGTGACTCGGGCGAAGAAAAGGGCCGCATTCGCCCCACACACCCTCACCCTTCCGCCGCCTGGCGGCGGCTCCCTCCCTCTCCCGCAGGCGGGAGAGGGAAAGCAAGCAGCAACCATTTATCTTCGTTCCGACGCACAGAAGGTGGACGCAGAGGGTAACGTCCGATCCTGGGCGGAGGCCGACGTCGCGATCCCCCAGAATCAAAAAGGGCGGGGTTTCCCCCGCCCTTCCCGTTACCCCTGCCCGCCGAGCACCGCGGCGATCTGCCGGGTCACTTCGTCGATATCGGCCATGCCGTCGACTCGCCGGACCAGCCCCTTCTCCTCGTAGAAGGGCAGGATCGGCGCGGTCTTGGCGCGGTATTCCGCCATGCGGGTGCGCACCGTCTCGGCATTGTCGTCGGGGCGGCGCTTGAACTCGGTCGAGCCGCACACGTCGCACACGCCGTCCACCTTGGGCAGCTTGTACTTGTCGTGATAGCCCTCGCCGCACTTGGCGCAGGTGAAGCGGCCCTCGACGCGATCGACCAGCGCCTCTTCGTTGACCAGCAGCTCGATCACATAATCGAGCTTGCGACCGCGTTCAGAGAGCAGCCCGTCGAGCGACTCCGCCTGCGCATAGGTACGCGGATAGCCGTCGAAGATCGCGCCCTTCTCGGTATCGGCCATATCGAGCCGCTCGCCGATGATGCCGGACACGATCTCGTCGGAGACGAGCTGGCCCGCCTCCATCACTGCCTTGGCCTTCAGGCCCGTGGGCGTCCCCGCCTTCACTGCGGCGCGCAGCATGTCGCCCGTGGACAGCTGCACCATGCCGCGCTCGGTCTCGAGACGCTTCGCCTGGGTGCCCTTACCGGCCCCCGGCGGACCCAACAGGATGATATTCAACAGGTACCTCCCCTAGTGCCGCGCGCAAATCAGCGCGCGCGGCCGCCCTTGAGCTTCGCCTTCTTGATCAGATCGCCATACTGGTGGGCCAGCAAATGCGACTGGATCTGCGTCACCGTATCCATGGTTACGTTGACGACGATGAGAAGGCTAGTGCCGCCCATCAGGAACGGGATGCTCATCGCGGAGAACGCCCATTCCGGGACCAGGCAGATGATGGTCAGATAGGCTGCACCGATCACGGTGATGCGGGTCAGCACATAGTCGAAATACAGCTCGGTGTTCTTGCCCGGCCGGATGCCGGGAACGAAGCCGCCATAGCGCTTCAGATTGTCCGCGGTTTCCTCGGGGTTGAAGACCACCGCGGTGTAGAAGAACGAGAAGAAGATGATGCCGGCCGCGTAGAGCGACATGTAGATCGGCGAACCGTGGCGCAGCCAGATGTTGAGGTTCGCGATCAGGTCGCCCCACCAGTTGTCGCCCGCGGACTGGCCGGCGAACTGGGTGATCGTCAGCGGCAGCAGCAGCAGCGACGAGGCGAAGATCGGCGGGATCACGCCGGCGGTGTTGAGCTTGAGCGGCAGGTGGCTGCGCTCGGCCTGGACGCCGCGCGCGGTCTGGCGCTTGGGATACTGGATCAGGATGCGGCGCTGGGCGCGCTCCATGAAGCAGATGAACAGCACCAGCAGCACCACGCCGACGATCACGAAGATCAGGCGCAGCGGATCGATCGAGCCCGAACGGCCGCTCTCGAACAACTGGACCAGCGTGACCGGCAGGCGGGCGACGATGCCCGCCATGATGATCAGCGAGATGCCGTTGCCGATGCCGCGGCTGGTAATCTGCTCACCGATCCACATCAGGAACATGGTGCCGCCGACGAGGCTGACCACCGCGGTGAGGGTGAAGGCCAGGCCGGGTTCGACCACCGGGCTCAGGCCCTTGGCGGCGCCGGCGGCTTCCAGGCCCTGCACCAGGAAATAGCCCTGCACGCAGGTGAGCAGCACCGTGCCGTAGCGCGTATACTGGTTCAGCCGCTTGCGGCCGCTCTCGCCTTCCTTCTTGATCGCGTTGAGCTGCGGCGACAGTGAGGTCGCCAGCTGCACGACGATCGACGCGGTGATGTAGGGCATCACGCCCATCGCCACGATCGACATGCGCGACAGCGCGCCGCCGGTGAAGTTGTTGAAGAAGTCGAGCACGCCGCCCTGCGTCTGCTGCGCGAGCAGGCCGAGCGCGGTCGGGTCGATGCCCGGCAGCGGCACATAGCTCAGCATGCGGAAGACGATCAGCGCGCCGAGGGTGAACCACAGGCGCTTCTTGAGGTCGGTGGCCTTGCTGAACTTCGCCAGATTGATGCTGGAGGCCAGCTGGTCGGCTGCGGATGCCATTTCGTATCTTCGTCCCGGATAAGTGACGGGCGCTCCCCCGCCCTGCGGAGTCGCATATAGGGGTTGTGCGCGGCTTGTCTAATGGCTGCGGGCGCGGAAAGAAACCGACACCTGCCCCGACCTTCGCCCAAACCCGCGTCATTCCGGCGAAAGCCGGAATCCATCGGGGTCACCGGCGCGGCGCTTGCCGCAACGTAGCGGCGAATGGATCCCTGCTTTCGCCGGGATGACGGACATGGTGGAAGGCGTCGCTCACGACGCGCGCATACCCAGGCCCAGCACGAAGGAAGGCGGAGCCTTGGGAGCCCCGCCTTCGCATTTCGTCAGCCCTGCTTGGCGGCCTTGGCAGCGGCCTGGGCCGTGCGGTGCTTCGCCTTGTGCTTGTCGGCGGCCGGAACGATCTCCGGCACGGTGACCGAGCCACCGGCCTTCTCGACTGCTTCGCGCGCGCCGGCGGAAACGCCCTGCACGGTGAAGTTCAGCTTCGCGGTGAGCGAACCCTTGCCGAGCAGACGGACGCCGTCCTTGCCGCCACGGGCCAGGCCAGCGGCCTTCAGCGCGGCGTGGTCGATGTCGGTCGCGGTCAGCTTGCCGGCGTCAACAGCCTTCTGGATCTCGCCCAGGTTCACCTCGGCATAGTCCTTGGCGAAGATGTTGTTGAAGCCACGCTTCGGCAGACGCATGTGGAGCGGCATCTGGCCGCCTTCGAAGCCCTTGATCGAGACGCCTTCGCGGCTCTTCTGACCCTTGACGCCGCGGCCGCCGGTCTTGCCCTTGCCCGAGCCGATACCACGGCCGATGCGCATGCGGCGATGACGGGCGCCCTGGTTGTCGTTGAGTTCGTTCAGCTTCATGATGTGTGCACTCGCTTTCGCTTTTGTCGCGCGTTGATGGGAAGCGCGGGCTCATAGCGGCGAGCGGGGGGAATGTCGACTCTTGTTTGCCACAGGCGGCGACTCGAGCTTGTGGCACGCGGCCGCACCCGACCATGCGCCGCAGTCCTCCCCGTCCTACGCTTCAGTCGTATCTGCGGAATGGTGATCATGCTATAGGTTTCCATCTCGATCTCGAGGGAGCGCCGCATGATCGTTCCGCTTCTCGCCTTGCTATCGGCCGCCTTCGCGCCGCCGCCCGCTGGATCAGCACACGCCTGCAAACCCTCACCCATTCGCGTCGCCAGCGAATCGCTCCGGGCGGAGATACGCCAACGCAACGCTAACCTGGTCACGGCGCGCCTCGCGGGACGGGTCGACGCGCTGATGACGAACTATGCGCCGGACAGCGTGTTCATGCCGGAGCACCAGCCTCGCCTCTACGGCGTGGCGCAGGGCACCGCATATTATCGCGCGTATCTCGCGCGGCTTCCCGAGCGCGCGCTGACCTTCACGATAATGGATATCGTCCCCCTGGACGGCGGCGACTGGAATGGGGCACGTTTCAAGTCGTCCGCGGCGCGACCGACGGCTCTGCGTCGTCGACCTTGGTCGGCAAATATCTGCATCTGTGGCGCCGCCAGGCCGATGGAACGCTGAAGCTGACAGCGGAAGTGTGGGGATATTTGAAGCCGCTCGACGACCCTTCCTCCCATTGGTTCCCCAGCCTCGCCCGAGGCGAGCCCAACGCCCATGTCCCGAGCGCCGAGGTGGCAGCCGAATTGGACCTGCTAAACGCGTCGAACGCCGCCTCGGTGCGCAAGCACGATTATGCGCGGATCGGACAATATGCCGATGACGCCGTGTACCTCCCCTTTGCGGACCAGCCACAGATGGGCATTTCGGCCATCCGGTCCCATCTGAAGCCCTATATCGAGAGAGGCCGGGGAACGACCTTCGAGCGCGTCGACGTCGGAAACGACGGCTTCGAGATCATCGATGGCCACATCCTCGAATATTCGAAGTTCGCGGTGCACTGGCGTGCCCGGGACCGGGCAGGCGTGACCTCTGGCGGCGGACTGCGTCTGTGGCGGCGCGGCGCGGATTGCTCGCTCAAGATCCTTTTGCAGATCGGCACGCACGACTACCGGCCGTAGCGCATTCCTGCCGAATACCGGCCTACGGGTCGAAGGCGAAAACTACGGGCTCTGACAGCCCACTCCCCCTGGCTCCGCACGAACCTCCAAAACGAAAAAGGGCGGTGGTTGCCCACCGCCCTCTTCCAATTGTCGCCAGGTCGGCCGACCGAAGGCTCAGCCCTCGATCACCTCGACCATGTGCGGCAGCTTGCGGATCATGCCGCGGACCTCGGGGCTGTCTTCCAGCTCCGAAACCTTGTGCATCTTGTTGAGGCCAAGGCCGATCAGCGTGGCGCGCTGATCCTTGGTGCGGCGGATCGGCGAGCCGATCTGCTTGATCTTGATCTTCGCCATGATCGTTTACTCCGTAACGGCCGCAGCGTCCGCCTCGGCGGTCTGCGAACCACCGCGGCCGAGCAGGTCGGCGATCTTCTTGCCACGGCGCTGCGCGACCGACTTCGGCGAAGTCTGCTCACCCAGTGCCTCGAACGTGGCGCGGATCATGTTGTACGGGTTGGACGTGCCGACCGACTTGGTCACCACATCGGCAACGCCGAGCGATTCGAAGATCGCGCGCATCGGGCCGCCGGCGATGATGCCCGTACCCTGGGGCGCCGAACGGACGGTCACGCGGCCTGCGCCGAAATGGCCGTTGCCATCATGGTGCAGCGTACGGCCTTCCTTCAGCGGAACGCGGATCATCGCCTTCTTCGCCGAAGCGGTCGCCTTCGAGATGGCTTCCGGCACTTCGCGCGCCTTGCCATGACCGAAGCCGACACGGCCCTTGCCGTCGCCGACGACGACGAGTGCTGCGAAGCCGAAGCGCTTGCCGCCCTTCACCGTCTTCGAGACGCGGTTGATGTGGACGAGCTTTTCGATCAGCTCCTCGCCACCGTCGTCCTGCGGACCACCGCGACGATCGTCGCGGCGACCACGGTTGCCGTCGCGGCCGCCACGGCCACGATTGTCACCGCCGCCGCCCGGGCCGCCACGGCCACGGCCGCCACGCGAACCACGGCCCTGCTGCTGCTGGTCGGGAGCCGCCTGGCCGGCGTCCTGCGCCTCGACCGGTGCTTCGGTCGTGTTGATTTCATCGGCCATCTTAGAACTCCAATCCGCTCTCACGCGCGGCATCCGCCAGCGCCTTGACGCGACCATGGTAGAGGAAGCCACCGCGGTCGAAGACGACCTGGGTGATGCCTGCAGCCTTGGCGGCCTCGGCAACGCGCTTGCCCACTTCCTGTGCCGCGGCGATCGTGGCGCCGGTCTGGCCACGCACGTCCTTCTCGAGCGTGGAGGCCGAGGCGACGGTGCGACCTGCGGCGTCGTCGATCACCTGGGCATAGATGTGCTTGCCCGAGCGATGGATCGACAGACGCGGACGGCCACCGGCCCGCGCACGAAGCGCGGTACGGTTGCGGCGACGACGCTTTTCGAAAAGCGAAAGACCCTTGGTGCTGATCACTTCTTCTTCCCTTCCTTGCGGAAGATGAATTCGCCATCGTACTTGATGCCCTTGCCCTTATAGGGCTCCGGCTTGCGCCAACGGCGGATTTCCGCGGCCACCTGGCCGACCTTCTGCTTGTCGATGCCCGAGATCTCGACCGTGGTCTGATCCGGCGTCTTGATCTCGATCCCTTCCGGGATGTCGAAGTTGACGTCGTGCGAATAGCCGAGCTGCAGCTTCAGGACCTTGCCCTGCGAGGCAGCGCGGTAGCCCACGCCGGTGATCAGCAGCTTCTTGGTGAAGCCGGTGGTCACGCCGGTGACGAGGTTCTGCACCAGGGTACGCTGCATGCCCCAGAAGGCACGCGCGCGCTTGGTCTCGTTCGCCGGCTGCACCGAGATGCCGCCGTCGGTCACTTCGTACTTGATGTCGTCGGCCAGCGGCATGGTGAGGGTGCCCTTGGGCCCCTTCACCGAGATCTGGCCGGCTTCGACCTGCGCGGTCACGCCCGCGGGGACGGGAACCGGCTTCTTACCGATGCGGCTCATCAGAACACCTCCGCGAGCACTTCGCCGCCGACATTCTGTTCGCGCGCTTCGGCGTCGGACAGAACGCCGCGAGGCGTCGAGACGATCGTGATGCCGAGGCCGTTACGGACGCGCGGAAGCTCCTGCGAACCCGAATAGACACGGCGGCCCGGCTTCGAGATGCGCGCGACGTGCTTGATCGCCGGCTGACCCTCGAAATACTTCAGCTCGATGCGGATGCCGGCCGCGGGGCCCATCTGCTCTTCGCTGTAGCCACGGATATAGCCCTCGCGCTGAAGCACGTCGAGGACACGGACACGCAACTTCGACGCCGGCGTGAGGACAGAGTCCTTGCGCGCGCGCTGACCGTTGCGGATGCGGGTGAGCATGTCACCCAGGGGATCGGTCACTGCCATCTTGCGTGTCCTTTACCAGCTCGACTTCGTGACACCCGGGATCAGGCCCTTGTTGGCCAGATCGCGCAGCATGACACGTGCGAGACGGAACTTGCGGTAATAAGCGCGGGGACGACCCGTCAGCTCACACCGGTTGCGAATGCGGGTCGGGTTCCCGTTGCGGGGAATCTCGGCCATCTTGAGCCGTGCGATGAGACGCTCGGTCTCATCCAGGCTTTCGTCGTTCGCAATCGCCTTGAGCTTCGCGTACTTGCCGGCGTACTTCTTCACCAGCTGCTTGCGACGCTCGTTCTTGTTGATCGAACTCAGTTTCGCCATGACTTAAGTTCTTCCTTCCTTACGCCGCCTGCTTCGTTTCGCCGTCCGCCTGCGGGAACGGGAAACCGAAGAGACGGAGAAGCTCGCGAGCCTCGTCATCCGTCTTGGCAGTGGTGGTAACGATCACGTCCATGCCGCGCACCTTGTCGATGCGGTCATAGTTGATTTCGGGGAACACGAGCTGTTCCTTCAGGCCGCAGGCATAGTTGCCACGGCCGTCGAACGACTTCGGGTTCAGGCCGCGGAAGTCGCGGACGCGCGGGAGCGCGATCGTGATGAAACGATCGAGGAACTCGTACATGCGCTCGCGACGAAGGGTCACCTTCGCACCGATCGGCATGCCTTCACGCAGCTTGAACTGCGCGATCGACTTCTTCGCCTTGGTCACGACGGGCTTCTGGCCGGCGATCAGTTCCATTTCAGAAGCGGCCTGCTCGACCTTCTTCTTGTCCTGGGTGGCTTCGCCAACGCCCATGTTCAGCACGATCTTTTCGATGCGCGGAATTTCCATGACGTTCTTGTAGCCGAACTTCTCGGTCATCGCCTTGACGATCTGCTCGTCATAGAGCTTGCGCAGGCGGGGGGTGTAGGAATCAGCCATTGATGACATCCCCGGTCTTGACGGCGACACGAACCTTCTTGCCGTCGCGGGTTTCGAAGCGGACGCGCGTCGCCTTGCCGTCGGCGGTCACGTGCGCGACCTTCGAGACATGGAGCGGCGCCTCGATGCGCACCAGGCCACCCTGGGGCTCGCCCTGGGTCGGCTTCTTGTGGCGCACGGCGATGTTCACGCCGGAAACGACGACCTTGTCGTCCTTCGGCAGCGACTTGACGACCTCACCGGTCTTGCCCTTGTCCTTGCCGGACAGAACAACAACGCGGTCGCCCTTCTTGATCTTGGCAGCAGCCATCACAGCACCTCGGGGGCGAGCGAAATGATCTTCATGAAGCCCTTCGAGCGGAGCTCGCGGACCACCGGGCCAAAGATACGGGTGCCGATCGGCTCCTCGTTCTTGTTGACCAGCACGGCGGCGTTACCGTCGAAACGGATCACCGAGCCGTCGGTGCGGCGGATGTCCTTCGCCGTGCGGACGATAACCGCGCGGTGGACGTCGCCCTTCTTAACCTTGCCGCGGGGAGCGGCTTCCTTGATGCTGACGACGATGACGTCGCCCACGCCGGCGAAGCGACGCTTCGACCCGCCCAGCACCTTGATGCACTGCACCCGCTTCGCGCCGCTGTTGTCAGCGACGTCGAGATTGGACTGCATCTGGATCATCGATCCGGTTCCTTCTCGTTTGGCCTGCCGGGACGCGCCCGGTGGTTCCGTTTCTAATGCGTCACCCCGGCCTCGCGGCCGGGGCACCAAAGCGGCGGCCTATGACCGCAACTTGAGTTCTCCGCAAGAGCGGAGATGACGATTATGCGTCGACCGTGTTCGGCGTCGCGTGGGTATCGACCCGCCCGATCACCTTCCAGGTCTTCAGCTTGGAGATCGGCGCAGTCTCTTCGATGCGCACGGTCTCGCCGGCCTTGTACTCATTCGCCTCGTCATGGGCGTGGTACTTCTTCGAGCGGCGGATGATCTTCCCGTAGAGCGGGTGCTTCACCTTACGCTCCACCAGAACCACCACGGTCTTGTCGCCCTTGTCCGAGACGACATTTCCGGTCAGCACGCGCTTCGGCATGGTCTCGGTCCTCTTACTTGGCAGTCGAGCGCGAGCGCTCGTTCTGCAGCGTCTTGATACGGGCGATGTCGCGACGCACTTCCCGCACGCGGGTCGGCTTCTCGAGCTGGCTGGTGGCCGCCTGGAAGCGCAGGTTGAACTGCTCGCGCTTCAGGTTGCCCAGCTGCTCGGCGAGCTGGTCGTCGGTGTTGGCCCGAAAGTCGGTTGCCTTGGTCATTTCTCTCAGCCCTCCAGGTGCGTCGTGTCGCCGAGGCGGGCGACGACCTTGGTCTTGATCGGCAGCTTCATCGCAGCGCGCTCGAACGCTTCCGCCGCGAGCGGGCCGGGAACGCCGTCCAGCTCGAACAGGATGCGGCCGGGCTTGACGCGGGCGACCCAGAATTCCGGCGAACCCTTACCCGAGCCCATGCGGACTTCGGCGGGCTTCGACGAAACGGGGACGTCCGGGAAGATGCGGATCCAGAGACGACCCTGACGCTTGATGTGACGCGTGATCGCGCGGCGAGCCGCCTCGATCTGGCGCGCGGTGATCCGCTCGGGCTCCATCGCCTTCAGGCCATAGGAGCCGAAGTTGAGCGCCGTGCCACCCTTGGCTTCGCCATGGATGCGGCCCTTGAAGGCCTTACGGAACTTGGTGCGCTTCGGTTGCAGCATTGTTCTGTCCTAGTCCTTAGCGGCGATGATCGTCGCGCGACGGGCGCACGCCCGAGGTCTGTGCCTCGAGGTTCAGCCGGTCCTGCGCCATCGGATCGTGGCCGAGGATTTCGCCCTTGAAGATCCAGACCTTCACGCCGCATACGCCGTAGGCGGTGTGGGCTTCGGCCTCGGCATAGTCGACGTTCGCGCGCAGCGTGTGCAGCGGAACGCGGCCTTCACGGTACCATTCGGTACGGGCGATTTCCGCGCCGCCCAGACGGCCGGCGCAGGTGATACGAATGCCCTCGGCGCCGAGACGGAGTGCCGACTGCACCGCGCGCTTCATCGCACGACGGAACGCGATGCGGCGCTCCAGCTGGTCCGCCACGCCTTGCGCGACGAGCTTCGCATCGACTTCCGGCTTGCGGATCTCGACGATGTTCAGCGACACGTCCGACGAGGTCATCTCGCCCAGCTTCTTGCGAAGCTTCTCGATGTCCGCGCCCTTCTTGCCGATGATCACGCCGGGGCGTGCCGCGAAGATCGAGATGCGGCACAGCTTGGCCGGACGCTCGATGACCACCTTCGAGATCGCGGCCTGGGGCAGCGTCTTGACGATGAACTTGCGGATCTTGAGGTCCTCAAGCAGGAGCCGACCGTAATCGGCGCCCTCTGCGAACCAGCGGCTGTCCCAGGTGCGGTTGATCTGCAGACGCAGACCGATGGGATTGCTCTTCTGACCCATTATGCTTCTTCCTGCTCGCGCACGACGATGCGCAGACGGCTGAACGGCTTCAGGATGCGGGTGGACTTGCCACGGCCGCGCGTCGCGAAGCGCTTCATCGTGATCGACTTGCCGACCGACGCCTCGGCGACGACGAGCGCGTCGACGTCGAGGTTGTGGTTGTTCTCGGCATTGGCGATGGCCGAAGCCAGAACCTTGCGCGCGTCGACCGCCATCGCCTTCTTGGAGAAGGCGAGGATGTTCATCGCTTCAGCCGCGGTGCGGCCACGGATGAGGCCGGCGACCAGGTTCAGCTTCTGCGCCGAACCGCGGATCTGGGTGGCGACGGCAAGGGCTTCCTTGTCGCCAACCTTGCGGGGGGCTGCCTGCTTGCTCATTAGCGCTTACCCTTCTTGTCCGCGGCGTGGCCGGGGAAGAAACGGGTCGGCGCGAACTCGCCGAGCTTCATGCCGACCATGTCCTCGTTGACCGACACCGGCACGAACTTGCGGCCGTTGTAGACGTTGAACGTCAGGCCAACGAACTGCGGCAGGATCGTCGAGCGACGCGACCAGGTCTTGATCGGGCCAGCGCGGGTGCCGGCCTCCTGAGCGGTCTCTGCCTTCTTGAGCAGATGCAGGTCCACGAACGGACCCTTCCATACGGAGCGAGCCATCTATCAGCCCTTCTTCTTCGCGTGACGCGAACGGATGATCATCTTGTCCGTCGCCTTGTTGTGGCGGGTGCGCGCACCCTTGGTCGGCTTGCCCCACGGGGTAACCGGGTGACGGCCGCCCGAGGTACGGCCTTCACCACCGCCGTGCGGGTGGTCGACCGGGTTCTTCGCGACACCGCGGGTAAGCGGACGCGAACCCTGCCAGCGGCTACGACCGGCCTTGCCGAAGTTCTGGTTCTGGTTGTCGGGGTTCGACACCGCACCCACGGTCGCCATGCAGGCGGCGTGGATGTAGCGCTGCTCACCCGAGCCCAGACGCACGATCACCATGCCGCGGTCACGACCGACGACCTGGACGTACGCACCGGCCGAACGGGCGATCTGACCGCCCTTGCCCGGCTTCATCTCCACATTGTGGACGATGGTGCCGACCGGGATCTGGCCCAGTTCCATGGCGTTGCCCGGCTTCACGTCGGTCTTCTTGCCCGCGATCACCTTGTCGCCGACAGCGAGACGCTGCGGAGCGATGATGTAGGCAACGCGATCCTTGCCGGCTTCGTCGGCGCCGTAGTTGATCAGCGCGATGAAGGCGGTGCGGTTCGGGTCATACTCGATCCGCTCGACGGTGCCTTCGACGTCCCACAGGCGACGCTTGAAATCGACGATGCGATAGCGCTGCTTGTGACCGCCGCCGATGCCACGCGAAGTGACATGGCCCTTGTTGTTGCGGCCGCCGGTCTTCGTCTTGCCTTCGGTCAGCGCCTTGACGGGGCGACCCTTGAAGAGCTGCGAGCGGTCGATCAGGATCAGCCCGCGGACGCCCGGCGACGTCGGATTATAGTTCTTGAGCGCCATGGTCTCAGATCCCCGTGGTCACGTCGATCTGTTCGCCCTGGGCGAGCGTCACGACCGCTTTCTTAAAGTCCGAACGGCGGTAGGGCGCGCCCTTCCACTTCTTGGTCTTGCCCTTCTGGACGAGGGTGTTCACGCCGGTGACCTTGACGTTGAACAGCGCCTCGACGGCAGCCTTGATCTCCGGCTTGGTCGCGTCGTTGGCGACCTTGAAGACCACGGCGTTCGCCTCGGAGACGAGCGTCGACTTTTCGGTGATGTGCGGGGCGAGCACCACGTCGTAGTGACGGATGTCGACCGGCTTTGACTGCTTAGCCATTGAAGCGCGCCTCCAGCTTCTCGACGGCAGCGCGGGTCAGGACCAGCGTGTCGCTCTTCAGGATGTCGTAGACGTTGGCGCCGATCGCCGGCAGCACGTTCACCTGGTGCAGATTGCCTGCCGCCAGCGCGAACGTGGTCTCGACGGTGTCACCGTCGATCACAAGCGCCTTCTTGCCGAAGCCCAGCTTTTCCAGGTTGCCCACGAGCACCTTGGTCTTGCCGTTCTCGACGACCAGGCTGTCCATGACGATCAGCGAACCAGCCTTGGCGTGGCTCGACAGTGCCATCTTCAGGCCCAGCGTGCGGATCTTCTTGTTCAGCGACGGATTGAAGTCGCGGACGCGGGCGCCGTGCGCCTTACCACCACCGATGAACACCGGAGCGCGGCGATCGCCGTGACGTGCAGTGCCGCCACCCTTCTGGCGACCCCACTTCTTGCCCGTACGCGCAACGTCCGAACGCTCGCGGGTGCCGCGGGCAGTGCCGCGACGCTTCTCGAGCTGCCAGGTGACGACGCGGTGCAGGATGTCGGCGCGCGGATCGAGACCGAAGATCTCGTCGTTGAGCTCGATATCGCCCTTCTCGGCGGCGTCGAGGGTTTGAACCTTGACCTTCACTTAGACCTCCTGGCCTTCGGTGGCTTCCGGAGCCGCCACTGCGGGCGCTTCGGCGGGAGCCTCGTTGCTGTTCGCGACGGTCTTCAGACCGGCGGGGTACGGCGCTTCGGCGTGACGGGCGACCTTGACGGCGTCCTTCACGATCAGCCAGCCACCCTTCGAGCCCGGAACCGAACCCTTGACGAAGATCAGGCCGCGCTCGGCATCGGTGCCGACCACTTCCAGATTCTGCTGGGTGCGATTGCGGTCGCCCATGTGACCGGCCATCTTCTTGTTCTTGAAGACGCGACCCGGATCCTGGCGGTTACCGGTCGAACCGTGCGAACGGTGCGAGACGGAAACGCCGTGGGTGGCGCGCAGGCCGCCGAAGCCCCAACGCTTCATGGCGCCGGCGAAACCCTTACCCTGGGTACGGCCCGACACGTCGACCAGCTGGCCTGCGACGAAATGGTCGGCCGAGATTTCGGCGCCCACGTCCAGCAGGCCATCTTCCTCGACGCGAAATTCGCAGAGGATCGCCTTCGGCTCGACTTCGGCCTTGCCGAAGTGGCCGCGCTGCGGCTTGGCGACGTTCTTTGCCTTCGCCGTGCCGGCGCCGACCTGAACGGCCACATAGCCATCCTTGTCGGTGGTGCGCTGTGCCACCACCTGGACGCCTTCCAGTGCCAGAACGGTCACCGGCACGTGCCGGCCGTCGTCCTGGAACAGGCGGGTCATCCCCATCTTCTTCGCGATAACGCCAGTGCGCATCGGCCTGTTGCTCCTATTACAGAGGCACCCCCGGGACCATTCCCGCGGGTGCGTGTTCAGCCCTAGAGTTTTTACTGCGAAGCCCCCGTCCGGGCTGAACCCCCGCCTTGCGGCGGGAGAGACGGGGGACGCAGGCCCGGCCACTCGAAAGCCGCCGGCGGTATCCCTTGTCGCTGCGGGCCGATCCGGCCCGCCACTCCTTGCGTTGGATCGGGAAACGATCCGGTCGAGGAGGATGACGACTCCAAGCATGGAGCCGCGAATCTCGAGGAAGCGGCGCCTTTACGTCAGCTACGCTTCCATGTCCACCGCATTAAAGGGTGAACGCCAAAAGCCCCCGCGAAACGCGGGGGCCGGAGCCGGCTCAGGCCAGCTTGATCTCGACGTCGACGCCGGCGGCCAGGTCGAGCTTCATGAGCGCGTCCACGGTCTGCGGGGTCGGCTGAACGATGTCGAGCATGCGCTTGTAGGTGCGCGTCTCGAACTGCTCGCGCGACTTCTTATCGATGTGCGGGCCACGGTTGACCGTGAACTTGTCGATGTGAGTCGGGAGCGGGATGGGGCCACGGATGAGCGCGCCGGTACGGCGGGCGGTGTCGGCAATGTCGCCGGCAGCCTGATCGAGCACGCGGTGATCGAACGCCTTGAGGCGAATGCGGATATTCTGCGTTTCCATGGTCCTACCGATGCGAAAGAGCGGGGCAACGCACCCAATTGCCATCCCGGCGAAGCCCCGGCCCCTGCCCCATCCGCTGCTGGAGCGATTCGGGCGGCGCCGGTTGAACCGGAACGGCGGCTGGATGGCCGCCTCTTGCTGTTGAACTCAAAACTCGAAGGGCGCGCCTTTAACGGCCCTTCTATAAAAAGGCAACCGCCCGACACTCATTTTCGAGTGCCGGGCGGAACCTTTTTGCAGTCACCTGCCGGCCGGAGCCGGCGAGATGCTTACTTGTCGATCGAGGCAACCACGCCCGCGCCGACGGTACGACCGCCCTCACGGATGGTGAAGCGCTGGCCGACGTCCATAGCGATCGGCGCGATCAGCTTGACGCCCAGGGCGATGTTGTCGCCCGGCATCACCATCTCGGTGCCCTCGGGCAGCTCGACGGTGCCGGTCACGTCCGTGGTACGGAAGTAGAACTGCGGACGATAGTTCGCGAAGAACGGCGTGTGACGGCCACCCTCGTCCTTCGACAGGACGTACACTTCCGACTTGAACTCGGTGTGCGGCTTGATCGAGCCCGGCTTCGCCAGAACCTGACCACGCTCCACTTCGTCGCGAGCGACGCCGCGCAGCAGCGCACCGACGTTGTCGCCGGCCTGGCCCTGGTCGAGCAGCTTGCGGAACATTTCGACGCCCGTGACGGTGGTCTTGCGGGTGTCGTGAATGCCGACGATCTCGACTTCTTCACCAACCTTGATGATGCCGGTTTCGACACGGCCGGTCACCACGGTGCCGCGACCCGAGATCGAGAACACGTCTTCGATCGGCATCATGAACGGCTTGTCGAGCGGACGCTCCGGCTGCGGGATCGACTCGTCGACCGCTGCCATGAGGGCCAGGATCGCTTCCTTGCCGAGCTTGTCGTCCGAACCCGAGAGGGCGGCGGTCGCCGAACCACGGATGATCGGAATGTTGTCGCCGTCGAACTCACGACGCGACAGCTCTTCGCGGATTTCCATCTCGACGAGCTCGAGGATTTCCTCGTCGTCGACCAGGTCGACCTTGTTGAGGAACACGACCATGGTCGGCACGCCGACCTGACGGGCCAGGAGGATGTGCTCCTTGGTCTGCGGCATCGGACCGTCGGTCGCTGCCACCACCAGGATCGCGCCGTCCATCTGCGCCGCGCCGGTGATCATGTTCTTCACATAGTCGGCGTGACCCGGGCAGTCGACGTGCGCGTAGTGACGGCTGTTGGTCTCATACTCGACGTGCGCGGTCGAGATGGTGATGCCGCGCTCGCGCTCTTCCGGCGCCTTGTCGATGTTCGCGAAATCGACCGCAGCGTTACCCGCAACGTTCTCCGCGAGGATCTTGGTGATCGCAGCCGTCAGCGACGTCTTGCCATGGTCGACGTGACCGATGGTGCCGATGTTGAGGTGCGGTTTGCTCCGATCGAACTTTGCCTTCGCCATTGTCTTCCTACCTTCTGATTCAATTTCCCGTGCCGCATGGGGACTCGCGAGAACGCGGCCCCATAGCGGCTGTTTTCCGATTACGCCAGCTTTGCCTTCACTTCGTCGGCGACGTTGGCGGGCACTTCGTCATAGTGCGAGAACTGCATCGTGTACTGCGCGCGGCCCTGGGTGAACGAGCGGAGCGCGTTCACATAGCCGAACATGTTCGCCAGCGGCACCATGGCAGTGACGGCCTGCGCGTTACCGCGGGTGTCCGTGCCCTGGATCTGGCCACGACGGCTGTTCATGTCGCCGATGACGTCGCCCAGATAGTCCTCCGGGGTGACGACTTCGACCTTCATGATCGGCTCGAGCAGCTTGATGCCGGACTTCTGCGCCGCTTCGCGCATCGCTGCACGGGCGGTGATTTCGAAGGCCAGCGCCGACGAGTCGACGTCGTGGTACGCACCGTCATACAGCAGCACTTCGAAGTCGATGATCGGGAAGCCGACCAGCGAGCCTGTGGCTGCCGTCTCGCGGAAGCCCTTTTCGATCGCGGGGATATATTCCTTCGGAATGTTACCGCCCTTGATCTCGTCCTTGAAGACGAAGCCCGAACCGCGCTCGCCCGGCGTCAGCTTGACCTTGACGCGACCGAACTGGCCGGTGCCGCCCGACTGCTTCTTGTGCGTATAGTCGATGTCGACCGGCTTCGCGAGATATTCGCGATACGCCACCTGCGGCGCGCCGACATTGGCCTCGACCTTGAACTCGCGCTTCATGCGGTCGACCAGGATCTCGAGATGGAGCTCGCCCATGCCCTTGATGATGGTCTGGCCGCTCTCCGAGTCGGACGAGACGCGGAACGACGGGTCCTCGCGGGCAAGGCGATTGAGCGCGACGCCCATCTTTTCCTGGTCCGCCTTGGTCTTCGGCTCCACCGACAGCTCGATCACGGGCTCGGGGAACTCCATCCGCTCGAGGATGATCGGGGCGTTCTGCGCGCAGAGCGTGTCACCGGTCGTGGTATCCTTGAGGCCGGCGAGCGCGACGATGTCGCCCGCATAGGCTTCCTGGATGTCCTCACGGCTGTTCGCATGCATCAGCAGCATGCGGCCGACCTTTTCCTTCTTGTCCTTCACCGAGTTCATCACGGTGGTGGCCGCTTCGAGCTTGCCCGAATAGATGCGCGCGAAGGTCAGGGTGCCGACGAACGGGTCGTTCATGATCTTGAACGCCAGCGCCGCGAACGGCTCGGTATCCGAGGACGGACGCTCGTCCGGCGTCTCGCCGTCGAGCTTCACGCCCTTGATCGCCGGAACGTCGAGCGGGCTCGGCAGATAGTCGATCACCGAGTCGAGCAGGGGCTGCACGCCCTTGTTCTTGAACGCCGAACCGCAGACGACCGGAACGAACGCCATCTCGAGCGTGCCCTTGCGGATCAGACGCTTGAGGTCGGCGACGCTCGGCTCGTTGCCTTCGAGATAGGCTTCCATCAGCTCGTCGTCGAGCTCGACGGCCATCTCGATCAGGTCGCTGCGATACTTCGCGGCCTTCTCGGCCAGATCGGCCGGGATTTCCTGATATTCGAACTTCGCGCCCAGGCTCTCTTCGAGCCAGATGATCGCACGGTTCTCGACCAGGTCGACGAGACCCTTGAAGCCGCCCTCGATGCCGATCGGGAGATACAGCACCGCCGGACGCGCGCCCAGGCGATCGACGATCGAGTTGACGCAGAAATAGAAGTCGGCGCCGGTGCGATCGAGCTTGTTGATGAAGCACATGCGCGGCACGCCGTACTTATCGGCCTGGCGCCACACGGTTTCCGACTGCGGCTCAACGCCGGCAACGCCGTCGAAGCACGCAACCGCGCCATCGAGCACGCGCAGCGAACGCTCGACTTCGATGGTGAAGTCGACGTGGCCGGGGGTGTCGATGATGTTGATGCGGTGCTCTTCGCCCTTGCCGTCGGCAGCGCGCCAGAAGCACGTGGTAGCAGCAGACGTGATCGTGATCCCGCGCTCCTGCTCCTGCTCCATCCAGTCCATCGTCGCGGTGCCTTCGTGCACTTCGCCGATCTTGTAGGACTTGCCGGTGTAATAAAGGATACGCTCGGTCGTGGTCGTCTTACCGGCGTCGATATGGGCCATGATGCCGATGTTGCGGTAACGCTCGAGCGGATGGCTGCGGGCCATGATCGTGGTTTCCTTGAAAATTTGGGGAGCCGGACCGTCCAGCTCCCCAATATGTAGGTACGAAAGTTACCAGCGGTAGTGGCTGAAGGCGCGGTTCGCTTCCGCCATGCGGTGCGTGTCTTCGCGCTTCTTCACCGCATTGCCGCGGTTGTTCGCCGCATCCATCAGCTCACCCGAAAGACGGGCGGCCATGGTGTGCTCGCTGCGGTTGCGGGCCGAGGTGATCAGCCAGCGGATCGCGAGCGCCTGCGCACGCTCCGGACGGACTTCGACCGGAACCTGGTAGGTCGCACCGCCGACGCGGCGGCTGCGGACTTCGATGCCGGGCTTCACGTTGTTCAGCGCGTCATGGAACACGCCGATCGGCTCGCGCTTCGCGCGCTGCTCGACGGTCTGCAGGGCGCCATAGACGATCGCTTCCGCGACTGCCTTCTTGCCGTCCAGCATGACCGAATTCATGAACTTCGACAGAACCTGATCACCATAGACGGGATCGGGCAGGATTTCCCGCTTTTCGGGACGACGACGACGTGCCATCTCACATAATTCCTTCTGAACTTCAGCCGATCCGGAACACGTCCGGGGCTTACTATGGCCTGATTACTTCGGACGCTTCGCGCCGTACTTCGAACGGCTCTGCTTACGATCCTTGACGCCCTGCGTATCGAGCACGCCGCGAAGGACGTGGTAGCGGACGCCGGGAAGATCGCGCACACGGCCGCCGCGGATGAGCACCACCGAGTGCTCCTGCAGGTTGTGGCCTTCACCCGGAATGTAGCTGATGACTTCGCGGCTGTTGGTCAGGCGAACCTTGGCCACCTTGCGGAGTGCCGAGTTCGGCTTCTTCGGGGTCGTCGTGTACACGCGGGTGCAGACACCGCGCTTCTGCGGGTTCTGTTCCATCGCAGGGACCTTGGACTTGGCCTTCTGCGGTTCGCGGCCCTTGCGGACCAGCTGGTTAATCGTCGGCATGAAGCCCTTCACCTTTCAGATGGTTACTTTGCTGGAGCCCTGTTGGACAGAATACGAAAAAGCCCCGAAGGCCTCAGCCCCCCGGGCGATTGCGTCTCCAGCAACGTTCAGCTCTTTGTACCCAAGGCAGGAATCGCCCTACCCGGAACCGGGCGGCCTATACCGATGCGGGGCCATCCGGTCAACTCCGCCGCCCTCGGGCCGCCGCAGCACCGGCGTTAACCCTTTCCAGGGGCTGCTCCCCGGCGGCAGCTGTGCTAGCCCGCGTGCCGAATTGGTTCAACATGGGGATGTGGCGCATGTTCAACGGCAATCGCAATCGGGAGGATCGCGCAGCGTCCGGCGGGAGCACCGCGCAGGCCAATGCGCGGCGCGGGCAGTTCTCGGTGCTCGGGGCCGACATCGTCATCACCGGCAATCTCGTCGCCACCTCGGATCTGCATATCGACGGCCGGATCGAGGGCGATGTTCGCTGCGGCAGCCTGGTGCAGGGCGCCGAAAGCCAGATTTTCGGCCGAGTCGAGGCCGAGGACGCGCGGCTCGCCGGGTCGGTCGAAGGATCGGTGCGCGCCCGCCAGCTCACCATCGAGCGCACTGCGCGGGTCACCGGCGACGTCGAATATGAGACGATCATGGTCGAACAGGGCGGCCATATCGACGGCCGGCTCAAGCATATCGGCGGCACGACCGCCACGGTCGCGCCGCCGGTGCTGGTCAAGGCGAGCGAGGAAGCGGCCTGAAGCCCCTTCCTCCGGGACTCACATGCCCTTGATCATGTCGTAGTGCTTGGAGATCACGGGCGCCGCATCCTTCGCGAAGTCGCGCAGCTGCGCCACGTCGCCGCCCTTGGCATAGGCCTGCACCGCAGCGAGCGCCTTCTGGTGCGCGACCACCTGCTGGCTCTTGTACGCCGTGTCGAATTGGGTGCCGGTCGCCGATTCGAGCGTCTTCAGGTTCGCCTGCTGCTCGTCGGTCATTGCCGGCGCCGGGGTGATCGCCGGGCTGGCCTTGCCCGCTGCGGTCTTCAGCATCGCGGTGGACTTGGTGTGGTCGTCGACCATCTGCTTGCCGAAGCTCTTCAGGTCGGCGGCCGTCGCCTTTTGCTGGGCGAGCTTGCCGGCGGCGATCTCATAGGCGTCGCTCGCCGCGACCGTATTGGCGAAATCCTGGCCGGTCATCGGCGCGGCCGTCATGGCGTTGCCGTCCATGCCGTTCATCGTGCCCATATTATCGCCCATCGTCTCGCCGGCGGGAACGTTGGTGACGGTGTCGCCGCTATTCATGGCGTCGGTGCCGCCATTGCTGTTGCCGCCGCAGGCAGCGAGCGCGAAGATCGGGGCAGCGCTCAAGATCAACAGGTGCTTCTTCATCATACAGACCTCCTCGTTTCCGGGACCGAACGCCCCGCCCCCGGTGGCGTTCCGAAACGAGGAGCATATGTATTTGAGTTAGCATCATAAGTTAGAATTGGAAGAGCCTGGAGTACTTTCGTTCGGCACGTTTCGTCGATGGATTGGTGCGGCGCAGCGCGATTGGTGCGGCGCGCAAACTTACGTTACGCACCATCCATTTGCCGGTTAAATTCGGCCCTTAGCTTTCGTGCCTCACGCTCAAAAGGACTCCCACGATGCACCAGGATGAACGCACCCGCCGCATGGAACGCCTGCGAAGCTCGATCGCCCTGCTGTTGTTCGGGCTGGGAACGCTCGCCTTCCTGATCGCGATCGATCGCCCCGAATGGTTCCACCTGCGTCCCGCCAGCGGCACGGCCGCGGCCATGTCCCATGCGTCCAGCCCGGCACCCGACCGGAACGACGGCTGACCGGACCCGCAAAGGTTTTCGCGCGTATAGTCCGCCCATGATCGTCACCACCGCTCCCCGCGCCAAGCAGGTCCTGCGCGAGATCTGGATGCCGCTGGCGCTGCTGTTCCTCTGGGACGTGGTCGTCACCATCATCTACTTCGTGCTGCCCTTTCGCGCGCCCTCGCTGCCGCTGACGCTGTTCGGAACGGTGTTGGGACTGTTCCTCGGCTTCCGCTCCAACTCGGCCTATCAGCGCTGGTGGGAGGGCCGCGGCCTGTGGGGGCTGATGATCAACGCCAGCCGCAACCTCGCGCGGATGGCGCGCAACTATCTGCCCGAGGGCGAGGCGGTGGACCTCAAGCGCACCATCGTGCTGCGCCAGATCGCCTATGTGAATGCGCTGCGCTGCCAGCTACGCCGCCAGCCCGCCGACCAGGAAGTGCTGCGCTTCCTCTCGCGTGGTGAGGCGGACTATGCGCTGGCCCGCACCAACATCGCCAACGGCATCGTCGACGGCACCGGCCGAAGGATCGAGATCGCCCGATCGAAGGGCTGGATCGATTCGATGCAGCAGAACTCGATGGAGCGCGTGCTGATCGACATCGCCAATGCCCAGGGCGGCATGGAGCGGCTGAAGAACACGCCCCTGCCGATGCAATTCCGCTTCGTGCCGACGGTGTTCACCCATATCTTCTGCGTGCTGCTGCCGATCGGGCTCGTCGAGACGCTGGGGGTGGCGACCCCGCTGGGCTCGACCGTGGCGGGACTGATGTTCCTAGCCGTGCTCGCGATCGGCGACGACCTGGTCGATCCCTTCGCCAACACCGTGCACGACCTGCCGCTCAACGCAATGTGCCGCACGATCGAGATCGACCTGCTGCAATCGATCGGCGACCCTGCTCCCGAACCGGCGACGCCCGACAAGGCCGGCGTATTGTGGTGATTCCACGGTGGGTTGCCGCCCTGCCCCGCTTGCCGCTAAAGGCCGCCGGGTAACGGGTGCCCTCCCGCAGACGGGAGGGTGAAAAGGGAAGCCGGTCCGAAGTCCGGCGCTGCCCCCGCAACTGTAGCCGGTGAGCCGGCGTGCCAATCTGCCACTGGAGCCGCATGCTTCCGGGAAGGCGGCGCGCCTGCGACGACCCGGGAGCCAGGAGACCTGCCCGCTACGGTCGATTCCTTCACGCGGGCGGGGTGCACCGGGTGAGCGGGGCTGAAATCCCCGTGTGAGCGACACCAAACCATGCGGGAGCATCACGCTCCCCATCCCGGGTGTCTGTAATGAACGTCTTCAAGCTTTCCCTGTTCGCCACCGCCGCGCTTGCGCCGCTGGCCGCCCATGCCGATCCCGACGACGACCGTATCGTCGTCGTCGCCAGCGGCGTCGCCCAGCGCGCCGATACGGTGGGGCGTTCGATCACCACCATCGACCGCGAAGAGATCGAGCAGCGCCAGACCGTCGCGCTCTCGGACCTGCTCGCCACCACGGCCGGCGTCAGCGTCGTCCGCAATGGCGGGCTCGGCACCGCGACGGCACTCAGCATCCGCGGCGCGCAGAGCGACCAGACGCTGGTGCTGATCGATGGCATCCGCGTGGGCGATCCCTCCGCGACGGGCGGCGCGTACAACTTCGCTAGCCTGCTCGCTGGCTCGGTGGAGCGTGTCGAGGTGCTGCGCGGGCCGAACTCGGTGATCTGGGGCAGCCAGGCGATCGGCGGCGTGGTCAACGTCACCACGCTGCAGGGCGCGCAGGGGCTCCATGTCCGCGGCAATGCCGAGGGCGGATCGTTCGGCACGTTTAACGGCAACGCCGCGATCGCCGGGGGCAACGACCGGATCACCGCGGGGCTCACCGCGGGCTATCTCACCACCGACGGCATCTCCGCGGCGGCGAACGGCAGGGAGGCGGACGGCTATCGCCAGCTCGGTGCGACCGGCAATGTCGAGGTGCAGCTGGCCCCCGGCCTCGCGCTCGACCTGCGCGGCTATTATGCCGACAGCAAGGTCGATCTCGACGGCTATGCGCCCCCGACCTACGACTTCGGCGACACGAATGAGTACGCCAAGACGCAGGAGATCTACGGCTATGCCGGGCTGAAGAACGAGGCGTTCGGCGGCAGACTGCACAACCGGCTGGGCTTCACCCTCTCCGACATCCACCGCGACGGCTATAACGACGACTCGTCGATCGCCTATCGCTACCGGGGCCGCGCCGAGCGCTACACCTATCAGGGCGACGCGACGCTGGCCGAGCAGCTCCGCCTCGTGTTCGGCGCCGAGCATGAGCAGAGCCGCATCCGCTATGACGAGGGCTTCGGCAGCGCCGGGCGGTACTCGGTGGGGATCACCAGCTTCTACGGCCAGGCGATCGTCACGCCGATCGCCCCGGTGACGCTGACCGGCGGCGTCCGCCATGACGATCACGATACCTTCGGCGGCCACTGGACCTGGAACGGCGACCTCGCGGTGCGCGCCACCGCCAGCACGGTGCTCCACGCCAGCTTCGGCGAGGGCTTCAAGGCGCCGACGCTCTACCAGCTCTACAGCGCCTATGGCGATCGCGCCCTCCGCCCGGAGACCGCGAGAAGCTACGAGGCAGGGGTGCGGCAGACGCTGGCGGGCGGCAAGGTCGCGCTGGGCGCCACCTGGTTCCACCGCGATTCGGACAACCAGATCGACTATAATTTCGATACCTCGACCTACTACAACCTCAACAAGACCCGCGCTGAGGGGGTGGAGCTCGAGGCGATGCTCCAGCCGGTCACCGCGCTGACGGTGCGCGCGAACGTCACCCATGTCTTCTCGGAGAACCGCAGCGCCGGCTATCTCGGCAACGACCTGCCGCGCCGCCCGCGCGACACCGCCAATGTGTCGGCCGACTATCGCTTCCCCTTCGGGCTGGCGATCGGCGGCACGGTGACGATGGTGGGCGACAGCTTCAACGATGTCGGCAACACCACCCCGATCGACGGCTATGCCCTTGCCAGCGTGCGCGCGGAGATGCCGGTGACGAAGCTGCTTTCGGTCTATGGCCGCGTCGATAATATCGGCGATGTGCGCTACCAGCAGATCACCGGCTACGGCACCTATGGCCGCGCTGCCTTTGGCGGCGTGCGGGTGCGCTTCCAGTGAGGTTCGGCGCCGCGTTCCTCGCCTGCCTTGGGCTCGCCTGCCTGGGGCTCGCGGGCTGTGCGGCGCCGCCTTCCACCGGCGGCGGGGGCATCGTCTCGATGAACCCCTGCGCCGATGCGACGCTGCTGGAGCTGGTGGCGCCGTCGCGGATCGCCGCGATCAGCCATTACTCGCAGCGCGCGGACTCCACCTCGATTCCGCTCGAGGTCGCCCGCCGCTTCCGCGGCAACGATGGCACTGCCGAGGAGGTCATCGGCCTCAAGCCCGATCTGGTGGTGGCCACCAGCTTCACCGCGCCCTCCACCCGCGAGGCCTTTGCCCGCGCCGGGCTGAAGGTGCTGTACCTCGGCATCCCGCCCTCGATCGCCGACAGCAAGGCGCAGGTGACCGAACTCGCCGCGGCCGTGGGCGAACCGGCCAAGGGCGCCGCACTCAACGCGCGCATCGACGCTGCCGTAGACGCCGCCCGCTGGAGCGGCCCCAAGGCCCCCGCCCTACTCTGGATCGGCGGCAACCTCGTCACCGGCGGCAAGACGCTGCTCGACGACCTGATGACCACCGCCGGCTTCTCCAACCAGGCCGCGCACTACGGCCTCACCCATACCGGCCACCTACCGATGGAGCGCGTGATCGCCGACCCGCCGCGCGTGATGCTCGCCCCGGAAGGCGTCGGCCACGACAGCGATTCGCGCGCCGCGATCCTGCGCAAGCGCGCCATCGACGAGACCGGCCTGAAGGTCACCCAAGCGCAGTTTTCGCGAAGTCTCGTCAATTGCGGCGGCCCTGTGATTCCCGCCGCCCTCGCGCGCCTCGCCGCAATCCGCCGGCAGGTGCGCTGACCCCGCTCAGCGGCGCGAGAGCACCTTCTCGATCGATTCGTGCCGCGCCGGATCGGCCTCGCCGAACTCGCGCTCCAGCCGGTCGCGGATGTCGAGCAGCTGCTTCTCGCTGAGATGCTCGATGCCGATGAACTCGTTGCGGGCCTCGGCGATCGCGCGGATCACTTCGTCCAGCTTTGCCTGCAGCGCGGCGGCGTCGCGATTCTGCGCGTTCTGGATCAGGAACACCATCAGGAAGGTGACGATGGTGGTGCCGGTGTTGATCACCAGCTGCCAGGTATCCGACCAGTGGAACACCGGCCCGCTGAAGCCCCAGACGATGATGATCAGGAAGGCGAAGACGAAGGCCGGCGGGCGCCCCGCCCATGCCGCGACGCTCTGCGCGAACCGTTCGAAAATCCGTCCCAAGCCGATGCTCCCGATCCGTGTGGGGGCCGCTATGCGCGCGCGCCGGGCGCTTGCCAATCGGGGCTATACCTCGGTCTGCGGGCCGGAAGCTAAAGGGGGGCCGGCATTGCCGCCAGCCCCCCATGTCGCCGGCCGGTCGGGTGGTGCGCCGAAGCGCATCGCCTGGCCCGTCGGCGGCCTGCAGCAAGCGCCCCGGCAGGGGGACGCTCACCGGATCGGCACGCGAACCGCCACCGGGAGGGGCGATCGTCGCGCACCTGCCGGGTCGCGCGGTTTCCCGAAGGCACCAGCGCCGACACCGGCTTGCAAGCTGCTGATTTTGCCTTGGTTTCCCTCCGCGCCACCAGCCTTCCTGCAGGGTCGATGGTCTCACCCACGGCGAGTCGCACCAAGCGGCAACGGCTGTTGATACTGTGGATAACGGGGATAACCCGCGGTCAGAGACCCGGCGGCACCCAGCCGGGCGCGGCCAGCTCGAACCCGGCAAAGTCAAAGCCCGGCACCACCACGCAGCTCACCAGACCCCAACCCTGCGACGCCTCGGTCGCCTGCCAGCGTCCGGTCGGCACACGGGCCTGCGGCACCTGCCCGGCCAGCACGTCGCCGCCGAGCACGATGCGCTCGATTGCCCCATCCGCGCCTTCGACCAGCAGCTCGAGCGGCGATCCGGCGTGCCACAGCCACAATTCATCGGCGTCCACCCGGTGCCAGTGCGAGCGCTGCCCCGCCTCGAGCAGAAAGAGGATTCCGGTGCCCCGCGAGCGGCTTTCCCCTTCGGCGGGGGCTCGCCACGTCTCGCGGTACCAGCCGCCCTCGGGATGCGCCGCCAGCCCCAGTCGCTCGATGATCGCCCGCGCCTCGTCCAACTGCCTGCCTCCTGCCTGAACGCGACGTAGTATTGGGTTCATGCAACCGCAGTTAAACCCCGCACGTTCGCTTCATCAACAACAACTCGGGGAGTATCCCATGCGTACCCTTCTGCTTTCGCTCAGCGCCGCCGCGCTCGCCATTCCCGCCGCGGTCGTGCTGCCCGCCACCCAGGCAGAGGCCAAGGCGTCGATCGGCCAAGACCGCTATTATCGCGGCCATGACGACCGCCGCTATCGCGACGACCGCCGCTACCGCGACGACAATCGCCGCTATGCCTATCGCGAGTGGCGCGGCCGCGACGGCCGCCGCTATTGCCGCAAGCCCGACGGCACCACCGGCACCGTGGTCGGTGCGGTCGGCGGCGCGCTGCTTGGCCGCACCATCGATACCGATGGTGACCGCATGACGGGCACCCTGCTCGGCGGCGTCGCCGGCGCACTGGCCGGCCGCGCGATCGAAAAGGGCGGCAGCAACTGCCGCTGATGCGCTGAAGCATTAACCCCGGGGTGGTAGACACCCCGGGACATGCTTCGCGTCCTCGTTCTCTCTACCCTGTTCCCGGACGCCGCGCGCCCGAATTTCGGCATCTTCGTCGAGCGCCAAACCCGGGCGCTGGCGGCGCGAGACGGGGTGGAGGTCCGGATGGTCGCCCCGCGCGGGCTCCCTCCCTTCCCGCTCGATCGCCACCCGCGCTATGCCGCGCTCGCCGCTCAGCCCCCGCGCGAAGACTGGAACGGCCTGACCGTTCATCGCCCGCGTTTCCTCAACCTCCCCGGCACCGGCGGCCGCTTCCACGCCGCGATGCTCGCCCGCGCGCTCCGCCCGATGCTGGCCGAGCTGCGCCGCAGCTTCCCCTTCGACGTGATCAGCGCCGAATTCTTCTTTCCGGACGGCCCCGCCGCCGTCGCGCTCGGCAAGACCTTCGACGTGCCGGTCTCGATCAAGGCACGCGGGTCCGACATCCACCAATGGACCCGCCGCCCCGCCATCGCCCGCCAGATCGTGCGCGCAGGTCAGGCAGCCGACGGCCTGCTCTCGGTATCGCTGGCGCTGCGCGACGACATGATCGCGCTCGGCATGCCGGCCGAGCGCACCGACTGCATCGTCACCGGGGTCGACCTCGCCCGCTTCGCCCCGCGCGATCGCGCCGCCGCCAAGCAGGCGCTCGGGATTGACGGACCGCTGGTCGCCTCGGTCGGCGCGCTGATCCCGCTCAAGGGGCACGACCTGCTGATCGACGCGGTCGCGAGCCTGCCCGGCGTCCACCTCGCCATTGCCGGCCAGGGACCGGAAGCGGAGCGGCTTGCCGCGCGCATCGCCGCGCTCGGCTGCGGCGACCGCATCCGCCTCTGCGGCCCCCTGCCCCCGGACCGGATCGCCGAACTGCTCGCGGCTGCCGACGTGATGGCGCTCGCCTCGTCTTCCGAAGGACTCGCCAATGCCTGGCTCGAGGCGCTCGCCAGCGGGGCTCCGATCGTGATCCCGGACGTGGGCGGTGCGCGGCAGGTGGTGACCGGGCCCAGCGCTGGCCGGATCGTGGAGCGCACCCCGGTGGCGCTGGCCGCCGGCATCGCCGATCTGCTCGCCGCGGCCCCTTCCCCTGAGGATGTCCGCCGTATCGCCGCCCCTTTCACCTGGGAGGCCAATAGCGAACGATTGCACCGGCACCTGGAACGGCTCGTCGCCCGGCATCGGGGAACCTGAGCGTATCTGCAGGGGTTCGTAGCTACCGGGAAGACGCAAGGAGCCCGTGATGCAGAAGCCCAAGCCCTATCGATCGCCGCGCCGACACCCGTCCCCGAACGCGTTGCCGCCGCGCCGCCTGCGTCGTGCCGCCGCCGCGCCGGTCGACACCGATTTCGACATCGTCTTCGAATTCGAGGCCGACGGCCCCACCCACCACTGAGCGCTGCCCTCCAAACGTTGACAGCGCGAATCGCTTGGCGGAAGCTGGCCGCTTCACCCAGAAAGGGAGGTGCGGCATGGCCGGCAAAAAAGAGAAGAAGGCGAAGAAGGACGGCAAGAAGACGTCATTCCTGCCCAAGGTGATCGACGGCATCAAGCTACCCAAGGACGCCCGCCGCCAGCTCACTGCCCTCGCCAAACACCCCGTTATCGCCGATCTGCTCGCCTCCGGCCTGGTCGCGCTCGCCCATCGTATCAAGGGCGATGGCGCCAAGACTGAGGAGGCGCCGGCGACCGAGCCCGAAGCCGCGCCTGCACCGGCCGCGACCGAAGCGGCGGCAACGCCTGCCAAGCCGGCGGTGAAGCGAATCCGCAAGCCGGCCACCGCCGCCGCGCCGGCCGAAGCCGCGCCCGCCGCCAAGCCCGCGCCGGTCCGTCGCACCCGCAAGCCCACGGCAGCCAAGCCTGCCGCCGCGGCTGAACCCGTCGCGGCACCCGCCGCCACGGAAGCCAAGCCCGCAAAGGTCGCCAAGGCACCCCCGCCGCGCCGCACCCGCAAGAAGGCCGACACGACCGCCAAGCCGCGCACCCGCCGCACGCCGCCCAAGACGGAGAGCTGATCGCCTGCTATCCTGACTGCCGGGGCAACCAGGGGGACACGGCATGCAGACCACGCACGCGCCCGACACGCATGGGCCCGGCCATGCGATCGAGCGCCTGATCTTCTTCTCGGACGCGGTGTTCGCGATTGCGATCACCCTGCTGATCATCGAGATCCATGTGCCGGAGGTGCACCCGCCCTTCACCGATGCGGCGTTCCTGCGCGCGCTGGCACCGCTGGGGGTGGAGTTCCTCAGCTTCTTCGTCTCGTTCTTCGTGATCGGCGCCTTCTGGGCCGGGCATCACCGCGCCTTCGATTGCGCGCGCCACTGGTCGCCCCGGCTGATCCTGCCCAATCTCTTCATGCTCAGCACGGTGGCGGCGATGCCGTTCTTCACCGCCTTCTCGTCCGAATATTATGGGCACCGGGTGCCCTCGGCGCTCTATGCCTTCTGGATGATGCTGATCGCGGTCGCCAATATCTGGGTGCAGCGGCTGGCGACCTCGCCGCCGGTGGTCGGCGAGCGGGTGGCGAAGGCACATTGCCGGGTGATCCGCCAGCGCGGGATCGCGACGCTGCTCGGCACCATGTCCGCCTTCGCGATGGCGCTGATATTCCCCTTCGCCTCGCAAATGACGCTGGCGACGATTCCCTTGTGGCGGCTGCTGCTCCAGCGACTTTCGCCGCCCAGGGCATAGACAGCAGATACGAAACGGGCCCCGCCATGCGGCGAGGCCCGTCTTGTTCATCAATCGCCGCGATCAGCGACGGTGGTTGTTGCGGTCGTGACGCTCGTAGCGGGTCTTGGCCGACAGCGCGTCATAGCGGCGGTCGAGGTCGCGGCGCTCCTGCATGGTCAGGCCGGGGCGCGAGGCGTGATAGCGGGCCTCGAGGCGCACCAGGCCGCGATATTCGTTGCGGATCTGCGTCGCCTCGCGGCGGCTCAGCGAACCCGAGCGGATGCCCTGATTGATGCGCTGTTCGATGCGATCCTGGCGAGCATTGATGTTCTGCCAGCCCGGCTGCGCCGATGCGGGAACGGCGGCGGTGGCGACACCCAGGCCTGCGATCAGCAGCATGAACTTCTTCATCGGATACTCCTCAATTCGACTGGACCGCCCCTGCGGTCGAGAGCCGTTGTGGAACGCCGATGTCGCGATTTTGTCCCACCACCCGCGATTTTGCGTCACCAATTGTCGCAAGTCGGAGACGTTCGTTCAGGTTCAGGCCGCGAGCAGCCGCTCCGCCTGGGCGCGCGCCTCGGGGGTGATCTCCGCACCGGACAGCATCCGCGCGATCTCCTCGCGCCGCTGCTCGGGGGTGAGCGGGGTCACGCCGGTGCGGGTGACGATGCCGTCATGGCTCTTGGCGATGAGCAGATGCCGCGCCCCGCGCGCCGCGACCTGCGGGCTGTGCGTCACCACCAGCAGCTGCGAACCCTGCGCCAGCCGCGCCAGCCGCTCGCCGATCGCATCGGCGACAGCACCGCCGACGCCGCGATCGATCTCGTCGAAGATCAGCGTCCGCGCGCCGCCCTCTTCCGCCAGCGCCACCTTCATCGCGAGGATGAAGCGCGACAGCTCGCCGCCGCTGGCGATCTTCATCAGCGGGGCGAAGGGTGCGCCCGGATTGGTAGAGACCTCGAACTCCACCCGGTCCATGCCGGCGGCGCTCCACTGATTCTCGTCGAGCGGCTCCACCACCGTGCGGAAGCGCGCGGCATCGAGCTTGAGCGGCTTGAGCTCGGTCGCGACCGCCGCATCGAGCCGCGCCGCTGCCATGGTGCGCATGGCGGATAGGGTCTGCGCCGCCTCGCGATAAGTGGCATGCGCCTGGGCCGCCGCCTTCTCCAATTTGGCGATGCCCGCGCCGCCGCTGGTCAGCCGCTCCATCCGGCCGGAAAGCTCGGCGAGCAGCGCTGGCAGCTCGTCCGGCTGCACGCGGTGCTTGCGGGCCAGGCCACGCAGCTCGAACAGCCGCGCCTCGTCCGCTTCCAGCGCGGCGGGATCGAAGGCCAGCGCCTCGGCGGCGGCATCGACCTGCGCCTGCGCTTCGCTGCCCTCGGTGATCGCCCGGTCGATCGCCGCGAGCGCCTCGGCCAGCGCTTCGTGATCATCCGACACGCGCTCCAGGATGCGCGCCGCCTGGCGCAACCGAGCGAGCCCGCCGTCCGAGCCTTCGAGCAGATCGGCGATCCCCTGCAGGTCGGTCGCGATCTTCTCGCCGCGCTGCATCGAGGCGCGGCGTTCGGCGAGCCGCTCCTCCTCGCCCTCCTCCGGCGCCAGCGCCGAGAGTTCGGTGACGGCATGCTCCAGCCATTCGCGATCGCGTTCGGCGCTGTCTTGCTCGGCCCGCGCCACCGCCAGCGCGTCCTCGGCCGCACGCCAGGCGCGGTGGGCGATCGCCACCGGCCCCACGTCGCAGCGTCCGAAGGAATCGAGCAGCAGCCGGTGCCCGCGCGGGTTCAGCAGCCCGCGATCGTCGTGCTGCCCGTGGATCTCGACGAGGTGCGGCGCCAGTTCGCGCAGGAACCCGGCAGAGGCAGGCTGGTCGTTGACGAAGGCGCGGCTGCCGCCATCGGCCTTGACCAGCCGGCGGACCAGCAGCGGCTCGCCCGGCTCCAGTTCCATGCCGTTCTGGGTGAAGAGATTGGCGATCTCGCCATCGGCGGCGGGCGGCACGAAGCTCGCCACCACCACCGCCTGCGCCGCCCCGCTGCGGACCAGCCCGCTATCGGCGCGCGCGCCCAGGGCCAGCCCCAGCGCATCGAGGAGGATCGACTTGCCCGCGCCGGTCTCGCCGGTCAGCACGCCGAGCCCTTCGCCGAACTCCAGGTCCAGCGCCTCGATCAGCACCACGTCGCGAATGGATAGCGCGGTCAGCATCGGGGCCCCCTATCGCAGGAACAGGAGTAGAACGAAAGTGCTTTTAGCTCGCGGGCTTGGGCGGCGGGCTGGCCTTGGCGGCTGCCGCCACCTTGTCCTGATTGTCCTGGATCAGCTGATAGGCGTGCTTGTACCAGTCGGTGCCCGGATAATTGGCACCCAGCACGGCGGCCGCCTTGTTGGCCTCCTCCGGCACGCCCATCGCGAGATAGCTCTCGGTGAGGCGCATCAGCGCCTCGGGCACATGGGTGGTCATCTGGTAGTTGTCGACCACGTTGCGGAAGCGCAGCGCCGCCGCCAGCCACTGGCCGCGGGTCTCGTAGAAGCGGCCGACTTCCATTTCCTTGCCGCCCAGGTGATCGCGCACCAGATCAAGCTTCAGGCGGGCGTCGGCGGCGTATTTCGAATTGGGGTAGCGGCGAATCAGCTCGCCGAGCGAGTCGAGCGCCTGCTGGGTGATCTTCTGGTCGCGGGTGACGTCGCTGATCTGCTCGTAATAGGAAATGCCGACCAGATAATAGGCATAAGGCGCATCGCGGTTACCCGGGTGCACCGCCAGGAAGCGCTGCGCCGAGGCGATCGCTTCGGCATAGTCGCGGTTCAGATAATAGCTGAACGCCCCCATCAGCTGCGCGCGCCGCGCCCACACCGAATAGGGGTGCTGGCGCTCGACTTCGTCGAACAGCGCGGCGGCGAGCTTGTACTGGTGCTGGTCCAGCTTCTGCTTGGCCGTGCTGTACAGCGTGCCGACGTCGCGGGCGACATAGGGAAGATCCTTCACCCCGCCGCGCTTGGCGCAGCCGGCGACGGAAAGGGCGAACACCGGAAGAAGCGCGAACGCAAGCGCGCGAGGCAGAGGACTACGCATATGGCGGGGTTCTTAGACCGGGGCCGTGGCTGCAAACAATCCTTTTCGGGGCGGGATTGCGGCGGAACCTGCTTCGGGCCACATGCGCTCCCGTTTCCGTGACCGTAATTGAAGGGGATCTTCCGTGCCCGCCACGCTTCTCGCCACCCACCGCGTCGAAAAACCCTGGGGCCGCCACACCCTGTATCCGGGCTTTGCCGATCCCGCCAAGGACGGCGATCCGGTCGGCGAAGTGTGGTTCCAGACGCCCGGCGACAGCACCCCCGATCTGCTGATCAAGTATCTGTTCACCAGCGAGAAATTGTCGGTCCAGGTCCACCCGAACGACGAGCAGGCGCATGCCGCCGGCTTGCCGCGCGGCAAGGACGAATGCTGGGTGATCCTCGACGCCCAGCCCGATTCGACGATCGCGCTCGGCACCAAGCAGCCGGTGGACCGCGAGGCGCTGCGCGCGGCCGCGCTCGACGGATCGATCGAAGACCTGCTCGACTGGAAGCCGGTCAAGGCCGGCGACTTTTTCTATTCGGGCTCCGGCACCATTCACGCGATCGGCGCGGGCATCACGCTGATCGAGGTGCAGCAGAACAGCGAGACCACCTACCGCCTCTATGATTATGGCCGCCCGCGCGAACTGCACCTGGATGCGGGCATCGCCGTCGCCGAGCCCGTGCCGTTCGTGCCGCACCCGATGCCGGGCGCGGTGTCGCCGAGCCGCACGATCCTGGTCGAGGGGCCGAAATTCGTGCTCGAGCGCTGGGAAGGCGGGCATCGCCGCTTCGACTTGCCGGAAGGCGCCACCGGCTGGCTGATACCGGTGAAGGGCGAAGGCGCGGTCGACGGCATCGCCTTCAAGGCGGGCGAGTGCCTGACGCTGGAAGGCCATGTCGAGCTGCACGCCGAGGTCGGCAGCGACCTGCTGTTCGCCTATCCGGGCGACACCCGAGTCCCAACAATGGACGCGGAATGAACCGGGCGTAGTTTCATATTCACGCAACCTGCCGCCGCGTGCGTACGTTCGGCACGCATCGATAACGACAAGGAAATGTCCCGATGCGCATGTTGTTCGTAGCCGCCGCGGCGGCGGCGCTGACCCTGCCGACGGTGCCCGCGATGGCGCAGGGCTGGCAGAATCGCGACGCCCATTGGCAGGATCGCGACCATGGCCGCGACCGCGACGGCCGCTGGAACGATCGCGGCCCGGGCCGCGGCCATGGTGCCGATCGTGGCGATTGGCGCCGCTGGCGCAACTATGACTATAACCGCCTGCCGCCGGGGCAGCGCCGCTATTATGCCGACCAATATTATCGCGACGGCCGCTATTATCAGGAGCGCCGCTTGAGCCGGAACGACCGCATCTATCGCGGCCGCGACAACCGCTATTATTGCCGCCGCAACGACGGCACGACCGGCCTGATCGTCGGTGGCCTGGGCGGCGGCCTGCTCGGCAACGCGCTGTCCTCGGGCGGCAATGCGACGCTCGGCACGCTGCTCGGCGCCGTGGCGGGCGGCGCGCTCGGCCAGTCGGTGGACCGCGGCAACGTCCGCTGCCGCTGAGTTCCTGGGGCTTGCAGAAAGAGGGGTCCGGTTCGCCGGGCCCCTTTTTTATGCTTAGATGAACCCGCCCGTGAGCATCAGCCGCACGCCGCTGATGATCAGGATCAGCAAATTGAGGTTCCGCCCCGCCGTGCCGCGCGAGAGCATTCCCACCACCGTGCCCGCGAGCGCGATCGGGAAGGCGATCCAGTTGACCAGCGGCACAAAGGGGAACGGAATGATCCCCACCAGCGCGAAGGGCAGCGCCACCAGCCCGATCAGCAGCGATATTGCGTTGAACATGGCCTGCATATGGCGTGGCTGTGGTGTGTTATCAAGATAGCACGGCGTCAGGTCTGTACGCAGTCAGCAGCGCGCAAGATGCGTTTGCGGGACCCAGGCGGGCCGAATACCGGCGGGACCAGCACGGCCACGCCGGCGACGGGCCTAGGCTTCGAAGCTGGTCGAACGGGAAAGCGCATCCCACTGGTCGCGTTCGACTTTCATCGCGACGAGCTTCTGATCGACCAGTGCCAGCGCATCCGCGCCGAGGAAGAGCCGCGTCGGCGGATTCTCGGCTTCGATCAAGGCGAGCAGCGCCCGCGCGGCCTTTGCCGGATCGCCCGGCTGATTGCCGCTCTTGGCCAGTCGCGCCTCGCGCAGCGGGTTCATCACCGCATCGTAATCGGGAATGCTGCGCGGCGTGCGGTCCATGGAGCGCCCCGCCCAGTCGGTACGGAACTGGCCGGGCGCAAGCGCGGTAACGTGGATCCCGAAGGACGCCACCTCTTTGCCAAGCGTCTCCGAAATGCCCTCGAGCGCGAACTTGCTGCCGCAGTAGAAGCTGATGCCGGGCATGGTGATGAATCCGCCCATCGAGGTGACATTGACGATGTGGCCGCTGCGCCGCGCGCGCATGCCTGGCAGGACCGCCTTCATCATCGCCACGGGGCCGAAGACATTGGCAGCGAACTGGCGCTGGAGGTCGTCCATCGCGGACTCCTCCATCACGCCCTCATGGCCATAGCCCGCATTGTTGACGAGCACGTCGATCGAACCGGCGCGGCTCTCAGCGTCGGCGATGGCTGCCGGGATGGCGTCGTAATCGGTAACGTCAAGGATGAGCGGATGGGCGCGGTCGGGGGCGAGGGCGGCGAACACCGCCGCATCCTCCGGCTTCCGCACGGTCCCGATGACGCGGTGGCCGGCATCGAGCGCACCCTGTGCAAAAGCGCGCCCCAGGCCCGAGCTGACGCCGGTGATGAGGAATGTCTTGGGAGAGGCGGTGGTCATGCGATAAGCTCCAGGGCATGTTCAAGTATATCATGATATAGAGTTTGCATGACCCTCCACAAGCCCGACGGACGCATTGTTGAGAAGGGGGAGCCGGTCCGTCAGCGGGTGCTCGATGGGGCGGAACGGCTGCTGCGCAGCGGCAAGGCCGAGTTTTCGATGCGCGACCTGGCCGCCGAAGCGGGTGTCAGCTTCGCAACCCCGTTCAATCAGTTCGGCAGCAAAGCGGGGATTATGCATGCACTTTCCGGGCGCCGCATCGAGACCATGACGTCGCGCTATGCAGCCGCTTCTCCCCCCGCCAACTCGGCTCGGCGGGTTCGGCTGGCGGTCGAGGTGGCAGTCGCCGTCATGCTGGACGAGCCAGCCGTGAATCGCGCGGTGATGGGGTCGATCGGCACCGCCGGCCCGGCGCAAGCCGACGCGCTGGTACGATCCACGGCCTATTGGGAACGCGCTCTTGAGGGTGAGCCGGGCATGCCGGGCCCAGCCGAGCCCTTCGTCAAGGAGCTGCCCCGGCAGCTCGCATTCGCCTTTCGAGGCGCCCTTTCGTTTTGGTCGGCTGGCGAGCTACCCGACGCGGAGCTTGGCCCGGCCGCCCTCGCGATCGCGGATACGCTGATGCTGCACGTCGCAGCGCGCTAGCGTTGCCGACCGGCGCAAGTGCGTGAACTTAGCCCCGTAGCGGCCACCCGCCGAGGCGGCCGTCCCGAACCTGCGAATCGGCGCGCACCCCGAAACTTCCCCTTTGCCCCGATTCGCGCTAGGGGCGCACGATGCCCAATCTTTTTCTCGTGATGCTCGGCGGGGCCATCGGCTCCGCGGCCCGCTACGGCGTTGGCCGCGCCGGCGTCGCCCTGCTCGGCCCGGCCTTCCCCTGGGGGACCCTTGCCGTCAATCTTGTCGGCGGTTTCCTGATGGGGCTGCTCGGCGCCAGCCTGCTGCGCTTCGGCCCCAATGCCGAACAGGCGCGGTTGCTGCTCGGCGTCGGCGTGCTCGGCGGCTTCACCACCTTTTCCTCCTTCTCGCTCGAGACCTTCGCGATGATCGAGCGCGGCGACCTCGTCGTGGCGATCGGCTATGTCCTCGCCTCGGTGATCGGCGCGATCGGCGCGGTCGCCATCGGCATGGCGCTGGCCCGGGCGGTGACGGCATGAGCGGCTCCGAGGACGGCGTCCGCCAGTTCGTCGTCGGCTATGACGATGACGGCATCCGGCTCGACCGCTGGTTCAAGCGGCATCTGCCGGACGTGAGCTTCAACCTCGTCTCGCGCTGGGCGCGGACCGGGCAGCTCCGCGTCGACGGCTCGCGCGCCGCGCCGGGCGACCGCATTGCAGCCGGCCAGCAGATCCGCGTGCCCCCGGCCGAGCCGGCCAAGGCCGCCGCCGCCGCTGCCCCGCGCGCCAAGCGCGCGCCCAAGCCGCTCAGCGAGGAGCAGACGGCCTTTGCCAAGTCGCTGGTGATCCACCGCGACGACGCGGCGCTGGTGCTCAACAAGCCGCCGGGTCTCGCGACCCAGGGCGGCACCAAGACGTTCGAGCATGTCGACGAACTGCTCGACGGGCTGTGGTTCGAGGCGGAGGGCCGGCCCAAGCTGGTCCACCGGCTCGACAAGGATACGTCTGGCGCGCTGCTCGTCGCCCGCTCGGCACGCGCCGCAGCCTTCTTCTCGAAGAGCTTCTCCAGCCGCACGGCGCGCAAGATCTACTGGGCGCTGGTGATGGGTGTGCCGGACATTGAGGACGGCTTCATCGAGCTGCCGATCGGCAAGCAACCGGGCACCGGCGGCGAGAAGATGCAGGTCGACATGGAAGAGGGCCAGCCCGCCCGCACCCGCTATCGGGTGATCGAGATGGCCGGCAATCGCTGCGCCTGGGTCGAGCTCCAGCCGTTCACCGGCCGCACCCACCAGCTGCGCGTTCACATGGCGGCGATCGGCCACCCGATCGTCGGCGACGGCAAATATGGGCTGCAGGAGGCGTTCCTCACCGGGGGCATCAGCCGCAAGATGCACCTCCATGCCCGGCGCATTCGCATCGACCATCCCGATGGCGGCCGCATCGACGTCCGCGCCGACCTGCCGCACCATTTCGCCGAGTCGATGCACACGCTCGGCTTCGACCTGGCGGTGGGCAATGCGCTGGAGATCGACGACGGCCCGCCGCCGATGAGCAAGGAACTGCTCAAGCAGAAGGCCAAGGCGCACGCCAAGAACTACCGCAAGGAACGCCGCGGCGAACGGCGGGGCCGGGGCGAGAAGAAGTGATCGGGCAACATCCTCCCCTGCAAGGGGAGGTGGCAGCCCGCAGGGCTGACGGAGGGGTGTCGACGCTGATGGCTCGTACCACCTTCACCACCGGGGACACCCCTCCACCACCGCCCGCGGCGGTCCCCCTCCCCCTCCGGGGGAGGATCGGGGGCGCATGAACCGCCTCGCCCTGTTCGACTGCGACGGCACCTTGGTCGATAGCCAGGCGAGCATCTGCCTTGCCATGGAGCATTGCTTCGCCGGCCAGAAGCTGGAGCCCCCCGCCCGCGAGTCGATCCGCCGCATCGTCGGGCTCAGCCTGGTCGAGGCGATCGCCCAGCTGCTTCCGCAAGCGGAGGACGATCTCCACCGGCACCTCGCCGAGGAATATAAGCGCGCCTATTTCGCGCTGCGCACCGCCGGTCATATCGAGGACGAGCCGCTCTACGACGGCATTCTCGAAGCGATCGAGACACTCGATGCCAATGGCTGGCTGCTCGGCGTCGCCACCGGCAAGTCCGACCGCGGGCTGATCCGTGTGCTGGAGGCGCACGGCCTGCGCCAGCGCTTCGTCACGCTGCAGACCGCCGACCGCCACCCCTCCAAGCCGCACCCGTCGATGATCGAAACCGCGATCGCCGAAGCAGGCGCCGCGCCCGAGACGACGGTGATGATCGGCGACACCAGCTTCGACATGGCAATGGCCGTCGCCGCCCGCGCGCACCCCTTGGGTGTTGCATGGGGCTACCACACTCCCCATGATCTCCACGCGGCCGGCGCGGTGCGGGTCGTGGAGCATGCGTCGGCGATCCAGGCGCATCTGGAGGCCCTGTGACCGACGCCGATCGCCTTGCGCGCAACCGCTATTTTCTGATGATGGGCGCAAACTGCGTCGGCGTCGCCGGCGCGGTGCTGGCGCTGCTCATCCTGGGCCGCGCCAAGACAACCGAGATGACCATGCTGGGCATCGCGCTGATGCTCGCCTCGTTCTGGGTCATGGCGGCAATCCCTAGGATGCTCGCCCGCCGCTGGAGGACACCCCCCGAAGCATGAAACGTTTCTGGAAGACCGTGACAATCGTCGACGGCGCGATCGCACTCGATGGCCGCCCCGTCCGCACCCCTGCCCGCGCCGCGCTGACGCTGCCCACGCCGCAGCTGGCCGAAGCGGTGGCCGAGGAATGGCGCAGCGTCGGCGAGGAGATCGATCCCCGCGCAATGCCGCTGACGGGCCTCGCCAACGCCGCGATCGACCAGATCGCGCCGAACCCCGCCCCCTTCGCGGCGGACCTCGCCCGCTATGGCGAAAGCGACCTGCTCTGCTACCGGGCCGAGCTTCCCGAGCCGCTGGTCGAGCGCCAGGCTGCGCGATGGGACCCGCTGCTCGACTGGGCGCGTGCGCGCTACGACGTGCATTTCGAGACGACCGCCGGCGTCATGCATCGCCCGCAGCCGCCGGCGACGATCGCGCGATTGCAGGAGGTGGTAGCGGCGCTCGATCCATTCCGCCTCGCCGCACTGAGCCCGCTGGTCACGATCAGCGGCTCGCTGGTAGCGGCGCTGGCGCTGCTCGAAGGCGCCGTCGATCCCCAGACGATCTGGCGCGCCGCCCAGCTCGACGAGGACTGGCAAGCCGAACAATGGGGCGAGGACCCGCTGGCGGTACGGGCCCGCGAGGTCCGGCAGGCTGACTTCGACGCAGGCGTGCGATTCCTCAGCCTGCTGTAAGGCAGGTCAGAGAACGTCTGAGGATTCCCCGGTGGGGTCGCCGCGCTTCATCAGGCCGCGGATGAAGCCGATCAGGCCGGTCTGGCGCGAACGCTTGAGCCGTTCGGCCTTGAGGATGGTGTGGACCGCCTGGAAGCACGCATCGGCATCGTCGTTGACCAGGACGTAATCATAGCCGTCCCAGTGGCTCACCTCGTTCGAGGCGCGGGCCATGCGGTGGGCGATCACTTCGGGCGTGTCGGTCTGGCGGCCTTCCAGGCGGCGGTGCAGCTCGGCCATGGACGGCGGCAGGATGAACACGCGGACCACGTCGCCGCCCATCGTCTGGTGGAGCTGCTGCGCACCCTGCCAGTCGATGTCGAACAGCATGTCGCGACCGGTGGCGAGCACCGCGTCCACGGGGCCCTTGGGGGTGCCGTAGCGATGCTTGAAGACGTGCGCCCATTCGATGAAATGGTGCTGCGAGACCATCTCGCGGAACCGCTCGACATCGACGAACGTATAGTCGACCCCGTTCACCTCACCCGGCCGCGGCTCTCGCGTGGTCACCGAAACGGAGACGGCGAGATCGGGTTCGGCTGCCAGCAGCTTGCGGGCGATGGTCGACTTGCCGGCGCCCGAGGGCGAGGAAAGGACAAACAAAACCCCGCGGCGATGGAATCCATGCGGGTCGTTCTGGTGCGAATGGGCCATGCGGGCCTTTGGCGTAGCGGCACCCGGGCCGTCAAGCCCGGGCACCGTTTGGCGGCTTACGCGCCCAGCCCCGTATCGGGACCGTGTTCGGTGGTCAGCTTGCGCTTGAGATAGGCCGCGCCCACCGCGCCCGCGCCGAGCACGAACGCCGCCGGCACCACGCGCTTGGCGACTTCCCAAGTCGCGACGCCGACCGCCGCGCCCACTGCGCCGCCCTCGCCGTCGCGCCGGTCGATCTTGCTGCCGATCCAGCCTGCAATCAACTTGCCGATCATTGTCTTCTCCTTCCCCGCAAGAACGGCGGTGCGGCGGCAGCGTTCCCGCCGCTCGCCGCAGCCGATCAACGGCCGATCATCGTCTCCGGCTTCACGAACTTATCGAAGGTCGCGCTGTCGACAAGGCCGAGCGCCAGGCCCGATTCCTTGAGGGTAAGGCCCTTCTCATGGGCGTTCTTGGCGATCTTCGCCGCATTGTCGTAGCCGATGGCGGGAGCCAAGGCGGTCACCAGCATCAGCGAGCGGTCGACCAGTTCCTTGATCCGCGCCTCGTTCGCCACCGCGCCATCGACCGCGCGCTCGGCGAAGTTGGTCATGCCGATCGCCATCAGCGTGATCGAGCGCAGGACGTTGGCGCCGATCAGCGGCTTGAACACGTTGAGCTCGAAATGCCCCTGCATGCCGCCCACGGTGACGGCGGTGTGGTTGCCGATCACCTGGGCTGCGACCATCGTGAGTGACTCGCTCTGGGTGGGGTTGACCTTGCCAGGCATGATCGAGCTGCCCGGCTCGTTCGCCGGCAGCTCCAGCTCGCCGAGCCCCGAGCGCGGGCCGGAGCCCAGCAGGCGGATGTCGTTGGCGATCTTGGTGAGCGATACCGCCAGCGTGTTGCAGACGCCCGAGAGGTTCACCAGCTGGTCCTTGGTCGCCAGCATCTCGAACTTGTTGGGTGCCGAGACGAAGGGCAGCCCGGTGATCTTGGCGATTTCCGCCGCCACGTCCTCGGCATAGCCCTGCGGCGAGTTCAGCCCCGTGCCCACCGCGGTGCCGCCCAGCGCCAGCTTGAAGATGTCGAGCTCGAGCACGCTCTGGAACCGCGCCCGCGCCGAAGCGAGCATCGCGGCGTAACCCGAAAATTCCTGGCCCAGCGTCAGCGGCGTCGCGTCCTGCAGATGGGTGCGGCCGATCTTGACGATGTGATCCCAGTCGTGCGCCTTGCGGTCGAGCGAGCTGTGCAGCCGCTCCAGCGCCGGGAACAGGTCGAGCGTCACCGCACGCGCCGCGGCGATGTGCAGCGCGGTCGGGAAGCTGTCGTTCGACGACTGCGCCATGTTGACGTGATCATTGGGGTGGATCGGGCTCTTGCCGCCCCGCTTGCCGCTGAGGATCTCGTTGGCGCGGCCGGCGATCACCTCGTTGACGTTCATGTTGGTCTGGGTGCCGCTGCCGGTCTGCCAGATCACCAGCGGGAACTGGTCGTCGAGCTTGCCGTCGATCACTTCCTGCGCGACCTGGTCGATCACCTCGGCGATCTTGGGGTCGAGCCCGTGCTTCACGTTCACCCGCGCCGCCGCCTGCTTCACGATGGCTTGCGCATGGACGATGCCGATCGGCATCCGCTCCTCGGGCCCGAACGGGAAGTTCTGGATCGATCGCTGGGTCTGGGCGCCCCAATAGGCGTCGGCGGGAACTTCGATCGCGCCGATCGAATCGGTTTCGGTGCGCGTGCCGGTCATGTGCTTCTCCGCTTGGTTTGTCCGCGATGTAGGCCGCCTGCCCCGCCCCACAACCCGTATGACAGTCGGCATTTCAGCGGCGGCGGCCAAGCCCTGAGAAACACTTGGTAACTTGCATTCCGGCGAAGGCAGCGCGCAAAGACACCGTGCCACCGGCGACAACAGCCGGGGCAACCGCAGGAGAAGAGCCATGATCCCGTTGATTCTGGGGCTGCTGCTCGCCGCCCCCTTTTCCGAGATCGCGCACAGCGTGCGCATCGACCACCCCGCCGGCCCGGTCCATGCCGACTATCGCATGCGCGTCGACGTCCGCCACCAGCAGCTCGGCGTTGCCGCCCCCGGCGGTCGCGCCTCGACGCTGCGCTGCCGCTGGGAGGCCGATCTGGTGGTCGACCGGCACGCGCGCCACGCTGCCGGCACGCTCCAGCGCGCGCTGCGCCAGGAAGGTGTCGCCGCCGGCAGCCGTCCCGGCTGGTGCACCGCCAACCGCGCGGCGATCGCGAAGGACGTTGCCAGCGCGACCAAGGACATGCGAGGCGCGGTCGAAGCGCTCGCCGGCCAGGATGCCGAGATGCTGCGCGCCGAACTCGATCAAATAGGACGTGTAAACACCTGATGCGTATCCCGCTTACCGTTGCCGCCTTCGCCGCGCTCGCCCTTCCGCTCGCCGCCCAGGCCCAGGTCCTGCCCAAGGTCTCGGGCGGCGTCGAACTCTCGACCGACGAAAGCCGCCGCGGCCTGAGCTGGAGCGAGAACCAGCTCAGCGCCTCGGGTGACCTGTCCGCCGGCATCCTCGGCTTCGACGCCTCGGCACGCGTGGCGATGGTGCGCGAATCGCGCCGCCATGCCGGCGCCGACACGGTGTTCGACCTGGAGGCTGGCCATGGCTTCGACATCGGCCTGTTCAAGCTGCGCGGCTTCGTCACCGGCCACGTCTTCACCGGCGCGGCGCGGGCCATGGACTATGTGGAAGTGGGCGCGGACGGCAGGTTCTCGCTCGGCCCGCTGCAGCTGAACGGCGGCGCGACCTACGCGCCGGACCAGGGGCCGATCGGCGGCGACAATCTCTACCTGCACGCGGGCGCCGCGGTGGGCGTGCCCTCGACGCCGTTCACCGTGTCGGGGTCGATCGGGCACACGACCGGCAGCACCGACGACCTTCGCGCGGCGCGGCTGCGCCCGACCGGCGATTACACCGATTGGCGGATCGGCGTGGAGCATGTCAGCGGGCCGCTGACGCTCGGCGTCGATTATGTCGGGACCGACATCGACACCAACCGCGCGGTGTCGTCGCCGTACGCGGACCTGCGGCACAGCGGCAACCGCGTGCTGGGGCGGGCACGGCTGTCGTTCTGAAGCGTGCTTCGATCCTCCCCCTCGAGGGGGAGGATAGCGTAGCTTGGCAGCGTGCTGCCTAGCGAAGCTTGGAGAGGGTGAGCGGCTGCGCAGCTGCCGCGCGAGGCAGCGCCTCGCTTTGCCCCTCTCCCTCCCACCGCCTGCGGCGGCGGGCCCCTCCCTCTCCCCGGCGGGGAGAGGGTGTTCTGGCCGCTACCGCTGCTCGGCGCCGGGCACCGCCACATCGGCCACCGCGGTCGCCTCGTGCCCGCTGGCGAAGTGGAGCGTCAGCGGCACCTTCTCGCCGGCATGGACATTGGGCACCAGCCCGAACAGCATGACATGCTTGCCGCCGGGCGCGAACTTCACCTCGGAGCCGACCGGCAGGTCGAGGCTGGCGAGCTGGGTCATCTTCGCCATGCCGGCCGCGTCTTTGTCGCTCTCGTGAATCTCCGCCTTGTCGGCCGCGCGGGTCGAGACGCTGACCAGCGTTTCCGCCTCGCGCCCGCCGTGCAGCGTGAAATACGCCGCCCCCGGCTGGCCCGCCACCGCCGGCAGCCGAATCCACGCGCCATCCACCTTCACGCCGTCCGCCTGGGGCGAACACGCCCCCAGCCCTAGAACCGCTACAAGTCCCGCCAGAGTGCGCATTCGGCATCCTCCCTCTTTGATTTGGGAAATCTTGTAGAAACCCAGGCGTCTTGCGGCAAGGCACGACGCACCTATATCCCCCCTCGGACATCTGGACGGCGGTCGCCTCTTCTGGGGCCGGCATCCAGGTAACGCTTATGAACCCTTTTGTTTCGATTGTGGGGGCCAACGAGGACCATGGCTAAAGTTATCGGTATCGACCTGGGCACGACCAACAGCTGCGTTGCGGTGATGGAAGGCGGCAAGCCCAAGGTCATCGAGAATGTCGAAGGCGCACGCACCACGCCGTCGATCGTCGCCTTCGCCAAGGATGGCGAGCGTCTGATCGGCCAGCCGGCCAAGCGCCAGGCGGTGACCAACCCGGACAACACCATCTTCGCGGTGAAGCGCCTGATCGGCCGCCGCTTCGACGACCCCGTGACCAAGAAGGACACCGAGCTGGTGCCCTACACGATCGCGCGCGGCACGAACGGCGATGCGTGGGTCAAGGCCGGCGGTGAAGAGTACAGCCCGTCGCAGATCTCGGCCTTCATCCTGCAGAAGATGAAGGAAACCGCCGAGTCGTACCTCGGCGAGAGCGTGACGCAGGCGGTGATCACCGTGCCGGCCTACTTCAACGACGCCCAGCGCCAGGCGACCAAGGACGCCGGCAAGATCGCGGGCCTCGAAGTGCTGCGCATCATCAACGAGCCGACGGCGGCCGCGCTCGCCTATGGCCTCGACAAGGACAACAACAAGACCATCGTGGTCTATGACCTTGGCGGCGGCACCTTCGACATCTCCGTGCTGGAAATCGGCGACGGCGTGTTCGAAGTGAAGGCGACGAACGGGGATACCTTCCTCGGCGGCGAGGATTTCGACAACAAGATCGTCGATTACCTGGCCGACCAGTTCAAGAAGAAGGAGGGCCTCGACCTCCGCACCGACAAGCTGGCGCTGCAGCGGCTGAAGGAATCGGCCGAGAAGGCGAAGATCGAGCTGTCGTCCGCCGCGACGACCGAGATCAACCTGCCCTTCATCACCGCCCGCATGGAAGGTGGCGCGACCACCCCGCTGCACCTGGTGGAGACGATCACCCGCGCCGATCTGGAGCGTCTGGTCGACGACCTGATCAAGCGCACCCTCGAGCCGTGCCGCAAGGCGCTGGCCGATGCGGGCGTCAAGGCCGAGGCGATCGACGAAGTCGTGCTCGTCGGCGGCATGACCCGCATGCCCAAGGTCCGTCAGGTCGTGAAGGACTTCTTCGGCAAGGAGCCGCACACCGGCGTCAACCCGGACGAAGTCGTCGCCATCGGCGCGGCGATCCAGGCCGGCGTGCTCCAGGGCGACGTCAAGGACGTGCTGCTGCTCGACGTGACTCCGCTGAGCCTCGGCATCGAGACGCTGGGCGGCGTGTTCACCCGCATGATCGACCGCAACACCACGATCCCGACCAAGAAGTCGCAGGTCTACTCCACCGCTGACGACAATCAGCAGGCGGTGACGATCCGCGTCTTCCAGGGCGAGCGCGAGATGGCGGCCGACAACAAGATGCTCGGCCAGTTCGACCTGGTCGGCATCCCGCCGGCGCCGCGCGGCGTGCCGCAGATCGAAGTCACCTTCGACATCGACGCCAACGGCATCGTCAACGTGTCCGCCAAGGACAAGGGCACCGGCAAGGAGCAGCAGATCCGCATCCAGGCCTCGGGCGGTCTGAACGACTCCGACATCGAGCAGATGGTGCGCGATGCCGAGAAGTTCGCCGAAGAGGACAAGAAGCGTCGTGCCGCGGCCGAAGCCAAGAACAACGCAGAGAGCCTCGTCCACACCACGGAGCGTCAGCTTGCCGAGAATGGCAACAAGGTGGACGCGTCGCTGAAGGGCGAGATCGAGGCGGCGATCGCCGAGACCAAGTCGGCGATCGAGAGCGGCGATGCCGATGCGATGACCGCCAAGGCCCAGAACCTCGCCCAGGTGGCGATGAAGCTCGGCCAGGCGATCTACGAGAAGCAGGCTGCCGAAAACGCCTCGCCGAACGCGGGTGCCGCGGCCGGCAGCGAAGCCGGTGGCGAGGAAGTGGTCGACGCCGAGTTCTCGGAAGTGGACGACAACAAGGCGTAACTATTGCCCCTCCCTCTCCCCGCCGGGGAGAGGGCCGGGGATTGGGGGGAGCGGGCATGATCGATGCGATCCGGCATCGGTGTAGTTCCTCTCCCTGTCCCCTGATGGGGAGAGGGCTTGCTGGATGACCACCGAAGTCGATTATTACGAACTGCTCGAAATCGAGCGCACTGCGGACGATGCGACGATCAAGTCGTCCTACCGCAAGCTCGCGATGAAATATCACCCGGACAAGAATGCCGGGTGCAAGGATTCCGAGGCCAAGTTCAAGGCGATCAGCGAAGCCTATGACTGCCTGAAGGACCCCCAGAAGCGCGCAGCCTATGACCGCTTCGGGCATGCCGCCTTCCAGAACGGCGGCGGCGGCCATGCTGGCGGCCAGGGCGATTTCGGCGCGTTCAGCGACATTTTCGAAAGCGTGTTCGGCGAGTTCATGGGCGGCGGGCGCGGCGGCGGCCGGCCCCAGCGGCGCGGGGCGGACCTGCGCTACGACATGGAGATCTCGCTCGAACAGGCGTTCCACGGCCATTCGACCGACATCACCATCGATGTCTCGGGTCCCTGCGACAGCTGCCAGGGCTCGGGTGCCACGCCCGGCACCAAGGCAAAGACCTGCACGACGTGCGCCGGCCACGGCAAGGTGCGCGCGCAGCAGGGCTTCTTCATGGTCGAGCGCACCTGCCCGACCTGCCACGGCGCCGGCGAGGTGATCGCCGAACCCTGCCGCACCTGCCGCGGCGAGGGCCGGACCGACAAGACGAAGACGCTCAAGATCGAGATACCGCCCGGCGTCGACGAAGGCACCCGCATCCGCCTGACCGGCGAGGGCGAGGCCGGCGCGCGCGGGGCACCGGCAGGCGATCTCTACATCTTCCTCCATGTGACGCGCCATTCGCTCTACGAGCGGCAGGGCACGACGCTGTACGCCAATGCGCCGATCAGCTTCACGACGGCGGCACTGGGCGGCGAGATCCGCATCCCGGGCCTCGACGGCGAGGAGCATGTGATCAAGATCCATGCCGGCACGCAGTCGGGTCGCGAAATGCGCCATCGCGGCGCCGGCATGCCGGTGCTGCAGGGCCGCGGCCGCGGCGACCTGGTCGTGCGGCTGGAGGTGGAGACGCCGACCAAGCTCAGCGGCCGCCAGCGCGAACTGCTCGAGGAATTCCGCAAGACCGAGACGGGCGAGGAATGCCCGCAGTCGAGCGGCTTCTTCGCCAAGCTGAAGGCGGCGCTCGGTTGATGCCGGGCGCCTTCCCCGCATGACCCCGCGCGAACTGCTCGACACCGCCGACGTTCCCGGCGGCGAACCGCTGCGGCTGTTCCGTCGGGGCGACGATCACATGATCGTGCTCGAACGCAACGAGCTGATGAACAGCCGGATGAGCGGTTCGGAAGAGGCGCTGGCGGTGATGACGCTCGAGCGGCTCGGCAAGCGCGAGGCGCGGGTGCTGATCGGCGGATACGGCATGGGCTTCACCCTGCGTGCGGCGCTGGCGGTGCTCGGCAGCAATGCCAAGGTGACGGTGGCCGAACTGGTCCCCAAGATCGTCGACTGGGCGCGCGGGCCGATGGCGGCGCTGACCAACGGGTGTCTGGACGATCCGCGCGTGAAACTGGTGTTCGACGATGTCGGGCGCGTCATCGCCGATGGGCAGAATGCCTATGACGCGATCCTGCTCGACGTCGACAACGGCCCGGACGGGCTGACGCGCGTCGGCAACGACAGCCTCTATTCGATGCGCGGCCTCGATTCCGCCCGCCAGGCGCTCCGCCTCGGCGGCATCCTCGCGGTATGGTCGGCGGCGCCCGACGCGCCCTTTGCCCGCCGGATGCGCGACAGCGGCTTCCAGGTCGAGGAAGTCGCGGTGCGCGCCCGCCAGAACGGCAAGGGCCCGCGCCACGTCATCTGGTTCGGCCAGCGGCGCTGACGGGGCTGTCGGGCTGACCGGGCCCGGCCTCGACGGGTCGGAGTCCAGGGCGGCTCCGCCTGGAGCGCGACCGTCGGCATGCTTGTGCGGTCGTCGAAAAGCAGACATTGTCATGCTCCGGCTTGCGATTGCGGGGTGGGCACATGTGGAAGATCTTCAGCACGGTCGCTTGCGCTGCAGCCGTAGCTTGGCCTTCGGTCGCGTTCGCCCAGGCGACGACCCGCCCGTGCGGTCCGGACGAGAGCGCGGGCCCGGCCTGTCTGCTGGCACGAAAGCACCTCGCATCCCTGCCGCGCGGCAAGGTGTATTGGCACCTCGACCGTTTCACCGCGACCAAGGAAGCACAACGCGCTGCAACGACGGCCAGTGTCGTCGCGGAGGCATTCGGTTCGGTGTGGCTTTTCACGATTGCGAGGGCGAGGTGGCGTCCGCTTGGCGGCCGGCACGTGTCGACGATCGGGCCGCTGCCGGTGACGCCGGCAGCCGGCTACACGGCCGACTATATCCGATCCGTTTTCGAACCCGGCACGACGGCGCCCTTGCATGTTCACTCCGGCCCGGAAGCGTTCTTTGCCGTCGAGGGCGATACATGCCTCGAAACCCCCGACGGCGTTCGGATCGGCCGCGGGACGGGCAATAGCTTGATGATCGAAGCCGGACCGCCGATGCTGCTGATGGCAATCGGGCGGGTTCGTCGGAAAGGCTTCGCGCTGATCCTGCATGACGCCGATCAGCCGCCGACGACGCTCACGCACGCGTGGCATCCCCGGGGCCTGTGCGCTCGGCAGCTTGCCTCCGATCAGCGCCGCTAAATCCGTCGTCCGTTTTCGCCCCACTTGCGGACATTCGCCGAACGCGCGATTCAAATGCAATGCCGACCATTTACATCGACTGTGAAGGCGTGAAATGTGCTGACGACGTTTGGCAGCGCTATATCGATGCAGCCAACCCCGAAGGCGCGACGGTTTTTGGGCGCAATCTCGATGCGTTCTGGGACGCTATTGAGCATGGCGGCCCGGGTTGGCCTGGACCGGCAAAGTTGGTCTTCAAGCATTCAACAGAACTAGCGGCGCTCCAAGTTAGAAGAGGATTTTCGCTTCTGGATGGGCTGCGCCAGATCGCTGATGAGGCGTCGCAAACTCCTATCGAGCTAGCGTAACTTCAACGTCCGCTTCCCACCAGTCTCAGCCGCTTACGATCCCGATCTGCACGAGCCCTATGCCGGTTGCCCCAAACGTCGGCCCGGTCATCCCGTCTGCGGAACGACATGCCGGGCTCGTGCATTCCAAGAGGCGCAAGTTCCCAGAAGGAAGTCCGTCCATGTCCGATACACCCGAAACCACCAGCCTGCTCGTCACTGCCCGCGTCGACGGGCTCAAGGTGCGCAGCCGTGATGGCGATTCGCTGGGGCAGGTCCAGGCGTTCATGGTCGAGAAGGGCAGCGGCCACACGCTCTACGCGGTGCTCAGCCTCGGCGGGTTTCTCGGCATGGGCAAGAGCTACTACCCCCTGCCCTTCGAGCTGATCTCCTACGATGCGACCGGCGACGATTACATCGTGACGATCGACCGCCGCGTACTGGAGGGCGGCCCGAGCTGGGCGAGCAACGCGCCCGAATTCACCCAGGCTTATGCCGATCGCGTTTCCAACTATTACGGCCTCTCCGCCGCGCGCGTGGACCGCGTGCCGCTGGATTGAGGGCCTAGCCGGCGGGTCAAAATCAAAGCGTATCCTCCCCCGCGAGGGGGAGGTGGCGCGCGAAGCGCGACGGAGGGGGAGGATGCCAGAACCTTTCGGGCCTGCTTGCTTCCTCCCCCTCCGTCAGGCCTTCGGCCTGCCACCTCCCCCTGGCGGGGGAGGAAACACTAGAAAACCTCCGCTCACCCGCGCCGCAACCGCTTGGCGACGCTCTCGCCACCCAGCCGCCGCACCGCCCGTTTGGCCAGCGCCACGCCGCCATCGAACCCCGCCAGCGCCGCGACGAGCGCCCGGTTCGCCAGCGTCGGGCGCAGCAGCAGCAGGTCGACGCAGGCCACCCCGCCGCTTGCCATCTGGCGCTTGTGCTGGCCCTCGCCCTCGGTGAAGTCGAACCAGGCGAAGCGGCGTTCGGCGAACAGGTCGCGCAGCGCCGCCAGCTGCAGCACTGCGCCGGGGGAGAGCGCGGCGAAGTCGGGGTCGTGCCCGACATGGGCGTAGAGCAGCGTATCCCCCACCGCCGAGCAGCAGAGATAGGCCACCGGCCGATCCTCCAGCAGCAGCAGCCAGGCTCGGACCGCGTCGGCCGCCGCCAGCCGCTGCAGGCCCGCCAGGTCGTCCGGCAGGCCAGCGCCGAGCAACCGTTCCTGATAGGTCCGCGCCGACAGCGCGCGGGCGAGCGGGTAGAAGTCGGCCATTTCCGCCGCCGTGCGATAGCAGCGCACCGCGCCGCCGAGCCGCTTGGCCTTGCGCTTCAATCCCTGCCGCGTGTTCGCCGAGAGCCCGGCGAGCCACGCGTCGAACCCCAGCGACAGGTCCACGTAAAAGCGCGTGTAGCGCTGGCGGACAATTCCCAGCATCCCGCCACCCAGCAGCGCCGCGCATTGTACCTCGGGCAGCGAGGTCACCACAAAGCCCTGCGCATCGGCCGAGAGCGGCGGCAGCGCAGGGCTATCCCCCGCCCGTGCCTCGGCCAGCGTCAGCGGCACCCGCACCAGCCGCCGCCGCACCGTCGCCAATGTCCGCGCCCCGACCATGAAGCGCAGCGCCACCGTCTGCGCGTCGCTCACCCCGCCCGCTCCTCGACGAGGTTGGACCAGAGCTGTTCGGCCTGGCGCAGCCGGGTGCGCAGCATGCTGGGGGCGAGCGGCGCGTCGTCCTGGTCTAGGGCCAGCGCAGGCCGGTCGGCGAAATGCGCGGTCGGTAGCACCGCGCGCCGCGCCGCGAGCATGGCGCACAGCGCCTCGAAGCGGCGGACATGCACCGCATTGGGGCGCGTGCCCGTGCGGTTGGCCAGCTCGAAGCCGTGGCTGACGATCGTCACTGCCGCGTGGCGCTCGGCCACCGCATGGTCCAGGGCCGCGCGCATCTCGCGGGCCGACAGCGCGCAGATCTGGAAGTGGCGCAGCTGCGGGCCCGCGTCGATCAGCGTCACGGGCACCTCGATCACGCCCTGGTGCAGCACCGGCGCGATTCGCTGCGGCAACAGGCCGATGCCGCTCGGCCAGGGGTGCTCGGAGCCGTTGTGGCTGGAATCATAGGCGAAACCCTCGGTCGCCAGCGCGGCGAGCGTCGCGTCGTTGGCCGAATAGCTGCCGCCGCGGAACGCGATCGGGGGCCGCGCGCCCGCCTCGATCAGCAGCGCCCGCGCCTGGCGGATCAGCGCGCGCTGTTCCTCGGCGCCGTAATCGACCAGATCGAACCTCGCCGGCATCTTCGCGCGATCCGCCGCGCTTGCCCCGGTCCAGTTGGGATGGAGATGCAACTGCACCTCCTGCCCCGCCGCGCGGATCGCCCGCACCACTGCGGCGATCGGCGCGAGGCCATGGATCAGCGCCGGCATCGGATCGACGAAGAAGCAGGCCTTGAGCCCATGCGCCGCCAGCCGCTCGAGCTGCCAGCCGACGCCCACCCCGGCCGGCTCGAACGAGCGCGCCGCCATCTCCGCCAGATCGAGCCCGGCGACGTGGTGGCGCCACATCAGCTCGGTATCGATCGTCAGGAAGACTTGGGTGGGCATGCAGGCGCGTCTCGCAAGCGCCCCGGAGACGGGGACCATCGTCCCCGTCCTACCCCCGCCCGCGTGAACAAATGGCAAAGCGCCTAGAGCGTTTTCACCTTGGGCGAACACGCTCTAGGTTTTCGATAGCCGCATTTTCCGAGTCGTTGACCGTAAACGGTCAACTTGAAAATGCTCTAGGGTTTGATCCCGTAGCGGGCGAACTGCTCGTCGATCCGCGGCTCGATCATCCGCGCGGCGGCGAGATAGGCATCGGCATCCTTGGCCTTGGTCCGCTTGCCGATCACCCCGCGCATGTAGAGGCTGGCTGCCTGTTCAGGCTCGGACTGGAGCGCCGCGTCGAGATCGGTCTGCGCCGCGTCGAGCTTGCCCATGCGGAAATAGACCATGGCCCGGCTGTCGAGCACCGATGCCGAGCTGCTGCTCAGCTCCACGCCGCTGGTGCAATCCTGCAGCGCCTGCGGAATCGCGACATTGTGCGTCGCGCGTATCCAGCAGCGGCTGTTGAGCAGTGCGGCGTTGCGCGGGGCGGCCGCAATCGCTTCATCGAGCACGGCAACGGCATCGTCGACCTTCCCCGCCTCGGCCAGCAGGTCGGCCAGCTGCATCTGCCAGCCCAGCTTCTTCTCGCCGCCCTGGTCGATCCGCGCCTCGATCAGCGCGCGCGCCTCGTCCAGCTGTCCCTTGTCGCGCTTGAGGGTGGCGGAAAAGGCGGTGGCGCTCGCCGAATCGGGCTCCAGCTCCAGCGCTGCCTGCACGTCCGCTAGCGCCTTGTCGTCCTGGTGCAGCGCGTAATAGGCCTGGGCACGGCGCACCAGGGTGTCCGCCGTGGGGGCGAGTTCGATCGCCTTGCTGAGGTCGGCGATCGCGCCCTCGCGCTCGTAGAGCGTCTCGTAGAACCAGGCGCGGTTGGTGTAATTGTCGGGATCGTCGGGCGTGGCGGCGATCGCCTTGGCATAGGCCTCGAAGATCGGCTTGAGCCGGATGCCCTGCTTTGCGGCGCTGACCGCTGCCCAGCGCGGCGGGAGGTCGGCAGGGGCCACCAGCCGCAGCGGGTTGGCCTTGACCCGCGCCACCTCGGCGCGTGCCGCCGGGATCTGTGCGGCGGGGACTTCCTCCAGCCCGGTGGTGGTGCGGTCCTGCAGCGACAGCCAGCCGTCGGCCAGCGTCACCTTGCGCGCCAGCTGCATCCCCGCCACGGCAGCGGGCAGGGTCTGCTGGCCCTCCAGCGTGAAGCCGGTGCCGCCGTTCGGCAGCTGCCAGCGGCGCTCGACCCACACGTCGCTGAGCGCGCCGCTGGTCGCCGGAATCGTCTTCCACGCGGTCCGCGCGCGGTTGGGCGCGAAGTTCAGCGACGCCGCCGTGGTGTCCAGCGTCTGGCGGAAGCGAGCGCGATCATAGTTCCAGTCCTGATAGGCGACGCCCGCCGCGCTCACCGTCACGGTGCCGCCGGTGGCGTCGTCCTCCATCTTCTGGTCGTAGCTGCTGTGATTGCCGATCACCGCGCTGATCTGCGGATCGAGGAAGGCGGTCAGCTTCTCCTTGTCGATCTGCGAGCGGGCGCCGCGCAGCGCTTCCGCCATCGCGCCGCTATAGACGATCTTGATGGTGTAGAGCTGGGGGAACTCGATGCCCGCCGTAGCGTCGAGCGTCACCGACACCTGCTGCGCCGGTCGCGCGGGCGGCCGCATCGGCATCGCCTCCAGCCCGGCCCCGGCGGCACGGATCGGCAGCGCGGTCTTGAACGGCGGCACGTCGTCGAGATCCTCGGCGCGCGAGCCGCCCTGGGTGCCGTCCAGCCACAAGGTCTTTCCGGCGATGGTGGCGCGGACGATCACATGGTCGAACGCACCCGGCGAAGGCAGTCGCGATTCGACGAGGTCGCCCAGCCCGCTGCTGACCAGCGCCGGCTCGGCCTCGATCTCGAGCGCACGGAGCAGCGACACCAGCAGCAGCGTCTTGGCCTTGCAGTCGCCATAGCGCAGCGACCAGGTGTCGGCCGGGGTCTGGGGCCGGTAATTGCCATTGTCCATGCCGCGGAACAGGTAGCGGACCTGGTCCTGCACCAGCCGCAGCGCCAGCGCCGCCCGGGTGCGCGGGTCCGTGCTCGCGGCGGCGATCCGCGCGACTTCGGCCGCGAGCGGGCTGCCCGCCGGGATCGCCCCCTCGCTGCGATAATAGGGCGCCATGCCGCGCGAGATCGCCGCCCAGTCGGAATAGCTGCTCAGCTCGAGCATCGGCAGCGGTTTGTAGCGTGCGGGCGCGTCGTCGGGCAGCTCGGCGGGCTTGGCCGCGGGCAGCGGCAGCGTGAGCTCGCGATATCCGCCGGCGATCAGCTTGGCTTCCGCCTTGCTGCGCTCGGCCGATCCGACCACGCCGCCCGAATAGTCGCGCCACGCCAGCGGCACGCCGTCCTTCCACAGCACGCGCGCGCGACCGAAACCGAGCTTGGTCGGCGCCGGCACCATCGGGACGACGCTCATCATCTCCTTGCCGAGCACCGGGTCCTTGCGGGTGACCGAAAAGGCGACGTCGATCACGTCGCCGACGCGCAGCCCCTCCAGCGCGACGGTGGCGGTGAGCATGCCGTCGAGCGACGCCTGCTCCAGCTTCTGCTCGCGCTGGAGCACGGTGAAGCGGGTGCCCTTGGCGAGCAGGTCCACCCGCTCGCCCTTGCGCAGGATCTGCAGCTTGTGGACGATCAGGTCGCCCTTGGCGGGATCCCATTGCAGCGGCAGCGTGCCGCTCTGGGTGAGCATCTGCGGCGAGGCGATGCGGATCGCGCTCTCGAAATAGATCGCGACCTGGCCGTCCTCCAGCCGCTGCTGCTGGTCGAAGATCTGCAGGACGGGCGCGGAATCGTCGAGCTTGGCGGTGTCCACCGCCGGCGCTGGCAGCACCCAGGCGGGCGCCGGCTGGTAGAGCGGCTTGTCCCCGGCATGCGCCACCCCGGCCGTGGACAACAACACGGCCACCAACATTCGACGCCCCGACATGCAACTCCCCCTCAAATCGAGGGGAGACAGTAGCGGATGCGGAACGTCGCTCAAGTGCCCTTTACGAGCGACGAACCGTGGCGCCTAGCGGCTGTGGTAGAAGTCGTACACCTGCTGCGCCACGCCCGCCGAGACCCCCGGCGCCTTCTGCAGGTCCTCCAGGCTGGCGTTGCGCACCGCGCGCGCCGTGCCGAAGTGCATCAGCAGCGCCTTCTTCCGCGCCGGGCCGATACCGGGCACCTCGTCGAGCGGGCTGGCGCCGATCGCCTTGGCGCGCTTGTCGCGGTGCGCGCCGATGACGAAGCGGTGGACCTCGTCGCGCAGCCGCTGCAGGTAGAAGAGCAAAGGCGCGTTGACCGGCAGCATCCGCTCGCTGCCGTCCATCAGGTGGAAGACTTCGCGCCCGTCGCGGCCATGGTGCGGGCCCTTGGCGACACCGACCATGCAGACATCCTCGATGCCCATTTCCTCCAGCACCGCCTTGGCGGCATTGAGCTGGCCCTTGCCGCCGTCGAGCAGCACCAGGTCCGGCCAGTCGCCCTGGCTGCGATCGGGATCCTCGTCCTGCGCGCGGGCGAAGCGGCGGCTCAGCACCTCGCGCATCATCCCGTAATCGTCGCCGGCGATCGTCTCGGGGCGCTTGATGTTGAACTTGCGATACTGGCTCTTGCGGAAGCCTTCGGGCCCCGCGACGATCATCGCGCCGACCGCATTGGTGCCCTGGATATGGCTGTTGTCGTAGACCTCTATGCGATTGGGCGGCTCCGGCAAATCGAACAGGTCGGCCATCTCGCGGAGCAGCTTGGCCTGGGTGGTGCTTTCCGCCAGGCGGCGGTCGAGCGCCTCCTCGGCGTTGCGCTTGGCCTGGTCGAGCAGGCGGCGTCGGGTGCCGCGCTGGGGGACCGACAACGCCACCTTGTGCCCGGCGCGCTCGCTCATGGCTTCCGCAAGCAGCTCGGCCTCGGGCAGCTCGCGATCGACGAACACGTTCCGCGCGGGCGGCACCTCCTCGTAGAACTGCATCAGGAAGGCGGCGAGCACCTCGTCCTCGGGCACGTCCTGGGTGTGGCTGGGGAAGAAGCTGCGATGGCCCCAATTCTGGCCGCCGCGGATGAAGAAGGCCTCGATGCCGATCACGCCGGACTTGGCCGCCTGCGCGAAGATGTCGGCATCGCCCACACCCTCGGCGTTGATCGCCTGGCTGCCCTGGATGAAGGTGAGCGCCTTCAGCCGGTCGCGCAGGATCGCGGCCAGCTCGAAGTCGAGATTCTCGGCGGCGGCCTGCATCTGCTCGCCCAGCTTGGCCTGGACCTTGGTCGAGCGGCCCTGGAGGAAGTCGCGCGCATCGTTGACCAGCTCGGCATAGCCGTCCTGGTCGATCCGCCCGACGCAGGGCGCCGAGCAGCGGCGGATCTGGTAGAGCAGGCACGGCCGATCGCGGCTGGCGAAGAAGCCGTCGGTGCAGCTGCGCAGCAGGAACAGCTTCTGCAGCGCATTGAGCGTCTTGCGCACCTGCCCGGCGCCGGCGAAGGGTCCGAAATAATCGCCCTTGGCGCGCCGCGCGCCGCGATGGAGCTGGACGCGCGCGAAGTCATGGTCCTGCCGCAGCAGGATGAACGGGAACGACTTGTCGTCGCGCAGCAGCACATTGTAGGGCGGCCGGTAGCGCTTGATCAGCTGCGCCTCGAGCAGCAGCGCCTCGGCCTCGTTGTTGGTGGTGACGATCGTCATCGAGCGGGTCTGCGCGACCATGCGCTGCAGCCGCTTCGACAGGCGGTTGACCTGGGTATAATTGGTCACCCGGTTCTTCAGCGCGCGCGCCTTGCCGACGTACAGCACATCGCCGCGGGCATCCTGCATCCGGTAGACGCCGGGGCGGATCGGCAATGTCTGCAGCACGTTGCGGATCGCGGCGACGCCGGCCTCCAGGTCGGGCGTCTCGGCGCCGCGAACCGCGAAGGTGGCCTTTTCCTCGTTGAATCGATCGGGGGAATTGGGGTCGTTCATTGCCGCCGATGTAGGGGCGGCGGGCGCGGATTGCCACGCGCACGAACAGGAAAGGAAAAGGGCCGGCGCGTCCCCCGCACCGGCCCCTCCCCCTCAACCGCTTGGCGCTCAGAAGCGCAGGCTGATCGCCGCGTTGCCCGAATGCGCATCGGCATGGCCGAGGCCGGTATAGCGGTAGCGCAGGTCCACCGAGACGCCGCCGGTCAGGTTGGCGCTCAGTCCCGCTTCGGCGCGGAGCTGGGTGTCGCCGACCGAGACCGAGCGGGTGTCGATCCGCGCGCCGACCAGCCGTGCCTGCAGCGCCGTGCGGTTGTCGCCCAGCTGCTGCACCGCCATCGCCGAGACGAACGGACGGACCATGCTGCCCACCGCACCATCGACGCGGACGCCGGCGCGGCCGGTCCAGCCGGTGCGGCCTTCGCCGTCGAAGCGCAGTGCCGCGCTGCCGCCGGTCTCGCCGAACGCATCGCGCTCGACGCGGTCATAGGCGATGCCCGCAACGGGGGTGACGCCCAGCGCGCCCAGGTCGAAGCGGTGGCCCGCCTCGATGTCCGCACCGAAGGAGAAGCCCTTGCCGTCGCCCTTCAGCGCCTCGACGCCGCCGCCCAGCTGCACGTTGCGGCGGACGGTATAGTCGTCGACGTTGAAGTCGATCACGCCGGTCACATAGTCAGCGCCCTTGTTCCACACGCCGTAGAGCGCGCCGCCATAGCCCTTGACCTTGGCGGTGCCGAGCGCGGTGGCGCGGGTGTCGACATCCTTGTAGCTGGCGGCCAGGCCGAGCACGAGGGTGTTGGTCGCCTGGTGATCGACGCCGAGCGTGTAGCCATAGCTGGTGGCGCGATAGCCGTTGCCGGTCGCATCACCGTCCACGTCGATCCGCTGGGCGTTGAACGCGCCCCACAGGCCGGACTTGCGGGCGCCCTCGCCTGCCACCGCGCCGCGGCTGCGGACGCGCTGGACCATCGTGTCGCGCAGCGCCTGGTTGGCCTGGAACTGCGCCTCGATGGCATCGGCATGCAGGCCGCCGGCAAGCTGCTGGAAGCTGGTGCCGATCGCACCGCCCGGAAGCGTGGCGAGATTGGCGAACAGCGCCCCCGTGGTCCCTGCGGTGCGCACGCCGGCCGCCGGGCGCACTGCGTCGAGCGCGGTCGCTGCGGCGACGGCGTTCGAGCCCGCGCCGGTGGCGAGATAGCGGGCATAGCTGTCCGGCGTCACCGCCAGCAGGATCGCCTTGCTGCCATAGAGCACGTCGAAGCGGGTGTTGGCGGCAAGCCCTGCGCTCGGCTGGGTCAGCGCGGCGAAGCTGCCGGTCACGCCGCCCTCGGCAGTGACGATCTCGAAGGTCTGGCCCACCGTCGGCGTGAAGCTGTTGGTGGCATCGCCGGTGATGCCGCGCAGCTTGGGCGCCAGCGTGCCGGCGGCGGTGTAGACGCTCGTCGCGCCGGTTAGGACCAGCGTGTCGTAGTGGCCGGCACCCACGCCTGCGGTGGTGCCATCCACGTCGATCGAGAGCGTGCTGCCCGCGCCCTGGGTCACGCTGCCCGCGACGACCAGGCGACCCGGCGAGTTGCCCGGTGCCAGCGTGCCCGCAACCTCCATGCTGCCCTGCACGGTGCCGTTGCCGCGCGCGGTACCCGCGGCGTCGACGAACACATTGCCGGCGAAGGTCGAATCGAAGCTCATCGTGCCCTGCTCGACGCAGGCGCCGATCGCGTTGGCCGCGTCGGATGCCAGCACCAGCGTGCCGCTGCCCTGCTTGATCAGGCAGTTGCCGCCCATGCTGCCGCCAGTGAGGCGCACCGTGCTCGCGCCGGTATCGATCACGCCGCCGCCGTCGCCGACCAGCACCGCCTGGGTGATGGTGAGGTTCGAGCCCGCCGCCAGCGTGCTGGCGTTCTGCAGGCGGATCGCGCCGCCGTCGCTGCCGATCGCCGCCTGGTCGGCCGCGATCACCTTGCCCTGGGTGACGTCGAGCGTCAGACGCTGTGCCGTGCCCGCCAAAGTGAGCGTACCCGCGCCCGACTTCACCACCGAACCGGTGCCGGCAAGCGTGCCGGCGAAGGTGCCGGCATTCGCCTGGGCGAATTCGACGGTGGCGTTGTTGACGATCGTGCCCTGGAGCGAGCCGGTGTCGCCGACCAGCTTGCCTTCCGCAACGGTGGTGCCGCCGGAATAGCTGTTGGTACCGGTGAGGGTGAGCGTGCCCGTGCCGGTCTTGGTGATCCCGCCCTCGCCCGAGATGACGCCCGACAGCGTCGCATTGGCGCTGGTCGTGTCGATCGTCCCGCCCGACGTTTCGACGGTGAGGTCGTTGCCGAGCGCCTGGTCGGCCTCGAAGGTGATCTTGCCGCCGGAGAGCACCGGGTTGAAATTGCCCACCGCCACGTCGCCCGCGGTCACATCGGTCGCGATGTTGCCGCGGCCGCCGCCGGCATCGGCGATCGCCTTGCTGATGTCGGTACCGAAGATGTACGAATAGTCGATCACCGCCGACGCGCCGGTCAGCAGCGACCCCAGGTTGAAGCCCAGACCGATGACGTTGTCACCATTCCCGACGTCGGTACCCGCCAGATAGGTTGCGGTGTCCATCTCCCAGCGGGTGACCGCCGAGTTGTGGGCGTAGCTGGAGTTGGTGAACAGGCCGATGACGTATTTGGACGCCAGCGCCTCGGCATAGACCAGGTCGTTCACGGAGACGCCGCCATTGCCGCGGAAGTTGTTCGTCGCGCTGCTGTCGCCGTCGGCGGCGCGGGCATCGGGATCGAGCGCGCGCGAGAAGGCGAGGTTGGTCAGGTCGCTCAGCGCGGTGATGGTCGTGCGGATGCCGACCTGCTGGCTGTTGTTGTTGAAATAATAGTCGTTGGTGATCGTGAAATAGCTGCCGTAGGTGCCGGACCACACCGCCCGCTGGTCATAGGTGCTGCCGCCATAGGCGACGCCGCTGTAGTTGGTCAGCGAGCCGACGACGTTGGAGGTGCCGCGATTGTTGTTGATCGCCGCCGCCATGCCGTCTGCCGTCACGACGAAGCCCTCATAGGGCGTGCCCGGCGTCAGATAGTCATAGGCCGGATTGAAGGTGCCGCTGCCGGTGCCGTCGTACAGGATGCCCGGAGAGGTGTTGCCGTCATAGCCCAGGGACCCGATGGTGCCGTTGATGCCGACCTTTATATAACTGCCCGCGAGAATATCCGACTGTGCATGCGCCGCGAGCGGCGCGATCAGTCCGAGCGCGGCGGCCGCGACCGGCAGCCCCAGCATGGTCGATGCTGCCAGCATGCCGCGGACACGACGAACCTTCTGCGCGACGACGCCCTGCGCCCGCGCACCTTCAACAAACTTCTGCATATTGCCCCTAAGCTACCCTGCACGTTTCGTGCGGCCGTTCGCCAACCCTTCCACGTCTTCATAGGGCGCAACGGCTCACCCAAGCCGCGTTTGCGACATAGCGACCATAAGCGCTTGAAATTTTGTGGAATTGCCCCGACAAACCCCGCACTCTCCTTATAGGAGACTTGCGTAGGCCGCGGTCATCGATCCGTCATTTTCACGAAACTGAGCGCTGTCGGGCATGCAGCTGGTGCAGCAACCAACCTTGGATGCCGCGACAGATTCAGGGCGTGGCGGCTTCGTTCTCGAGACGATCGACCTCGGCCTCGATCCGCTGCATCGCCTGGTCCGCACGGACCTTCACGTCGGTGGTGCGCGTGTGATCGTCGGCCGCGTGGCGCAGCGCGACCACCGCCACAAACGCAGCGAGCGCCAGTGCCACCAGGGCACCGGCGCTCAGCCAGCGATAGGATTTATGTTCCGCCATCGCTCGCCCTTAGCACGGGCAGCGTGGCAGGCCAGCTCAGTTGAGCCGACCCAGCCCGGCAATGGCCTTGTCGACCAGCGCCTTGTCGGCCTCGGCGCCGTGCTTCTCCGCGATCACCGCAGCCGCTGCGCTCGTTGCGGCATCGGCGGCGCGTGTGCGGATCGCCTGGATCGCGCTGCGCTCGGCGGCGGCGATCTTGTCTTCGGCCATGCGGGTGCGGCGCGCGATCAGCTCGGCCGCATCGGCCTCGGCCTTGACCTGCATCGCTGCGGCTTCGGCCTGGGCGTTGGCGATCACCGCCTTGGCATCGGCATCGCTCGACGCGGTGCGGGCCTTCGCCTCGGCCAGCATCGCCTCGGCTTCCGCGCGCAGCTTCGACGCTTCGTCGAGCTGGGTGCGGATCTTGGAAATCTGCTTGTCGAGCATGGTGCCGATCATGCTCGGCACCTTCTTCGCCAAGATGATCAGGACCACCGCCAGCATCGACAGCGCGACGAAACCCGGTGCGGTGATGCCGAACACGGCCGGCTCATGATGGAGTTCCACGGTGCCGACCTCCGCGTTCATGGAATGAGGTTGTTCAGCCATGGGCAAGCGCCGCCTTCACCTTCTGTTCAACGCTCAGACGGTCCACCGCGACGCCCGACACGCGGGCGACGATCGCCTCGACCGCCTCGACGGTCGCGGCTTCGATCTCGCCGATCGCCGCCTGCTCGCGCTCGGCGATCGTGCGGGTCGCATCGGCCAGCCGCGCATCATCGGCCGCGTGGGCGGCCTTGAGCCTGGCCTCAGCGGCGGTCGCCGCCTGCGCCTTGGCGCCGGCGGTCACCCGCAGCGCCTCGGCACGGGCAGCTTCCAGCCCCGCCTGATAGGCCTCGTCCGCAGCCTTGGCGGCGTCGCGCGCCGCTTCGGCTGCCGCGAGGTCGCCGGCGATACGGGCGGAGCGATCTTCCATCGTCCGCTCGATCTTCGGCACCATCGCCTTGCCGATCCCGAAGTAGATCAGGGCAAATACGATCGCGAGCCAGAAGACCTGCGAGGCGTAGATCTCCGGGATCTGATCTAACTGGGGCATCGGCCGAGGCCTCCGTTCTGCTTACTTGACGACGAAGAGGATCAGGATCGCGACGACGAACGCGATCAGGCCCAGCAGTTCCGACGCGGCGAAACCGATGAACAGGCGGCCCTGCTGGCCGTCAGCCGCACCCGGGTTGCGCAGCGCGCCTTCGAGGAACGAACCGAACACGTTGCCCACGCCGAGCGCGGCGAGGCCGATACCGATCGCAGCCAGGCCGGCACCGATGTACATTGCACCCAGATCAGTCATTTCTAGCTCCCTAGATAATTCGGTAAAAACGATAATTCGAAACGGAACGACTTAGTGCAGGTGCACCGCGTCGTGGAGATACAGCGAGGTCAGCAGCGCGAACACATAGGCCTGGATCGCGCAGACCAGCAGTTCGAGCGCGCTGACGCCGACGATCATCGCGAAGCTCAGCACGCCGACCACGCCGCCCAGCGGCGTGCCGCTGCTCAGGCCCTGGACCACGAAGCTGCCGAACACCTCGAGCAGGATGTGCCCCGCGGTCATCGCGACGAACAGTCGCAGGCCCAGCGAGAAGGGACGCACCAGGAACGAGATCAGCTCGACCGGCACGATCACGGGCATCAGCCACACAGGCGCGCCGTGCGGCACGAACAGCGAGAAGAACTTCACGCCATGCTTGATCAGCCCGACCGCGAGGACGATGCCGAACGAGAAGAAGGCGAGCACCGCGGTGACGGTGATGTGGCTGGTGACCGCGAAGGTGTGCAGCCCCGGCAGCACCGCCAGCGGCAGCACGCCGACCAGGTTGGCGAACAGGATGAAGAAGAACAGCGAGAAGATGTACGGCGCGAACTTCTTGCCGCCCTTGCCGATGTTCACGTTGACCATCGAGTCGATGAACCCGACCGCGCCTTCCACCATCAGCTGCCACTTGCCCGGGATCAGCTTGCGCTGCAGGCCGCCCACCATGAAGATGAACAGCAGCGCGGCGACCACGAACATGAACAGCGCCGAGTTGGTGAAGGAGATGTCATAGCCGAACAGGTCGATATGCCGGCCCAGTACGGGCTCGACCTTGAACTGCTCCATCGGATCGATTTTGCCGGCGCTCACTCTGCGCGCTCCTTCGAAATCTTGTAGATGTTGCGAAACGCCACGACCACGCTGAGCGCCAGCAGGATCAAGAGCGCCCAGGGGCTCGTTCCCAGCCAGCGATCCAGCGCGAAGCCGATCACCCCGCCGCCCAGCGGTGCGCCGATCAGTTCGGCGAGCACCCGCGAGCCTTGCTTATAGCCCTTTTCGGGCTTGCGCACCGGCGTCTGACCCTCGCGCACCGCCGCCTTCGCATCGGCGATGCGACGGTCGAGGTCGGAACGGATAGGGTCGTCAGACAAAGCGAGCACGGCGATCCAGATATGAAAAAGCCGCCGCGCATAGGGCGGGCGACAAACAGCATCGCAAGCCGATGGCCGCGACGTGATGGCGCTTTAGGAAGACCAATCGACCGAGTCAACCGTTGCAGCATACTGCGCTTCATTGCCGCTTCATGCGTGGCCGCAGCCTTCGCATCCGCGGAAATCCGCCAATTGTATCCGTTGCGGTGCAACAGGTCGGCCGCAAGGCTGCCGGCCCGCGCGCTATTCGTTCCGGCGGATTGCAGGGCTTCCGCCGCACCTGCATAGTCGCGGCGATGTCCGACGACACTCCCGACAATAGCGGCCACCGCGCCCGCCTGCGCAAGCGCCTGTTCGAGGGCGGTCCGGAGGCGCTGCTCGATCACGAGCTGGTCGAATATCTGCTGGCGCTGACCATCCCGCGCAAGGACACCAAGCCGCTCGCCAAGACGCTGCTCAAGGAATTCGGCGGCCTGCCCGGGCTGCTCGCCGCCGATGCCGAGGCGTTGCTGCGGATCGAGGGCGTGAAGGACACCCAGATCGCCGCGCTCAAGGCGGTACACGCGGCCGCGCTGCGGCTGCTCCAGGCGCGGGTGCGCGAACAGCCGGTGCTGGCCAACTGGCAGGCGCTGCTCGACTATCTGCGCGCCGACATGGCCCCGCACGCGATCGAGCGGGTGCGCGTGCTACACCTCAACACCCGCAACATGCTGATCCGCGACGAGCTGATGAACGAAGGTTCGATCGACGAGGCGCCGCTCTATGTCCGCCAGGTGATCGCCCGCGCGCTGCATCTGGGCTCGGCGGCGCTGATCCTGGTCCACAACCACCCCTCGGGCGACCCGAGCCCCAGCCGCGCCGACATTGACGTGACGCGCAAGGTCGCCGAAGCGGGCAAGCCGCTCGGCATCGTGGTGCACGACCACATCATCATCGGCAGCGAAGGCCATGCGAGTCTGCGGGCGAAGGGGCTGATGTAGGGGACGCTGGGGAGGCAGCCCACCCACCCCGTCAGGGCCAGGCAACGCATATAGATGAGGTCGCGCTCGCCCCAAATTACGCCGTCATTCCCGCGAAGGCGGGAATCCATTTGCCAGGACGCCCGCGGAAAGAACCGAAACTCCGGCGCCAATGGATCCCCGCCTTCGCGGGGATGACGGCATGGGACTGCCATCTGCGACTGCCCTCCCCTGGCGGGGGAGGATCGGGGAAGCCCCTACTTCTTCCGCTTGAAGTCCACCGACACGACGTTCGAGCCGTCCTCGGCGGGCTTGGCCACCGGGCCGTCGCCGTCATTCTCGGCGTCGTCATGCTCGTGCGGTTCGGGGCCGTCGGGGCCTTCGGTCGCCTGGAAGCGCAGCTCGAAATTCACCGCCGGATCGTGGAAGCCGGTGATCGCCGCAAACGGGATCGTCAGGATCGACGGAATCTGGTTGAAGCTGAGACCCACCGAGAATTTCCGGTCGTCCACCGTCAGGTCCCAGTAGCGGTGCTGGAGGACGATGGTCATCTCGTCCGGGAACCGCTCCATCAGCCGCTGCGGGATGTCGACCCCGGGCGCCTGCGTCTTGAAGGTGATGTAGAAATGATGCGCGCCCGGCAGGCCGCCCGACTGCGCCACCGAGCCGAGCACACGGCCCACCACGGCGCGCAGGGCTTCCTGCACGATCTCGTCATATGGAATCAAACTATCGGGCACGGAGGCATTCATGCCCCTTGGGTAGCGGATCGAAAATTACGGTCAAGATTGCATGCGTCGCTATCGGCGTTATGTGCAGCCCCATGCGCACCGCGACGATCAGCCGGAAGACCAGCGAAACTTCGATCGACGTCACCGTCAACCTCGACGGCACCGGCGTCTACAACATCAGCACGGGCATCGGATTCTTCGATCACATGCTCGAGCAGCTCAGCCGCCACGGGCTGATCGACATGGACGTGAAGACCGTGGGCGACCTCCATATCGACCAGCACCACACGGTGGAGGATACCGGGCTTGCGATCGGCGAGGCCATCGCCAAGGCGCTGGGCGACAAGAAGGGCATCCGTCGCTACGCCGACGCGCTGTCGCCGATGGACGAGACGCTGACCCGCGTCGCGATCGACATCTCCGGCCGCCCCTATCTCGTGTGGAAGACCGAATTCTCGCAGAAGAAGCTCGGCGAGATGGACACCGAGATGTTCGAGCACTGGTTCCACAGCTTCGCCCAGACCGCCGGCGTGACGCTGCACGTCGAGACGCTCTACGGCAGCAACAACCACCATATCGCCGAAGCCGCGTTCAAGGGCCTCGCCCGCGCGCTGCGCGAGGCGGTGGAGATCGATCCGCGCAAGGCGGATGCCATCCCGTCGACCAAGGGAGTGCTGTGATGATCCTCGTGCTGCTGACCTACAAGGTGGATATCGCCAAGATCGACGAACTGCGCCCGGCGCATGTCGACTGGCTGAAGCAGGGCGTGGCGGACGGCCGCCTGCTGGTGGCGGGCCGCAAGGTGCCGGTGACCGGCGGCTTCTTCATGGCGCGCGGCTCGCTCGAAGAAGTGCAGGCCTGGGCCGCGGGCGACCCCTTCGCCACCGCTGGCGCCGCGGAATATGCGTTCGTCGAAGTCGCCCCGAGCATCCTCGCGCCGGGGCTGGAAGCGCTCGGCCAGTGAGCGTCGCGCTGATCGATTACGGCGCGGGCAACCTCCACTCGGTGCACAATGCGCTGAAGGCGGCGGGCGCTGCCGACATCGCGGTGACGGCGGACCCGGCGGTGGTGCGGGGTGCGGACCGGGTGGTACTGCCCGGCGTGGGTGCGTTCGGCGCCTGCGCCGCGGGATTGCGCGCCTTGCCGGGCATGATCGAGGCGCTGGAGACCCGCGTGCTGCACGAAGCGGTGCCGTTCCTCGGCGTATGCGTCGGCATGCAGCTGCTCGCGACGACGGGGGAAGAGCTGGGCAGTCATGCCGGGCTCGGCTGGATCCCCGGCACGGTGCGCCAGCTCCCCGCTTCGCCGGAGCTGCGCGTGCCGCACATGGGCTGGAACGATGTGGTACCCACCGCCGACCACCCGCTGATCGAGCGTGGCGAGGCCTATTTCCTCCACAGCTTTGCCTTCGACGGCGCGAACGTGCTCGCCACCACCGAACATGGCGGTCCGGTCACCGCCGCGATCGGCCGCGACAATATCGTCGGCCTGCAGTTCCACCCCGAGAAGAGCCAGCGCTACGGCATCGCGCTGCTGGAGCGGTTCCTGGCGTGGAAGCCTTAGAATGCCTTGCCGCATTCCCGTGTGTTGTGGAGCTGTCGGGGGTCGCAAACCTACCCGTCATCCCCGCGAAGGCGGGGATCCATTGGCGCTGAATTCGAAGTTCCTTCCCCCGGCGGTCCGGCGAATGGATTCCCGCCTTCGCGGGAATGACGGCGGTTTCTTGGCGGGCGCTTTCCCCTTCGACATCCGTCGCGATAAGCCTGCCTCAAACGACAAGGCAGTTTGGAAACACCAATGACCCTGCACATCTTCCCCGCCATCGATCTCAAGGCCGGTCAGGTCGTTCGCCTCGCCGAGGGCGACATGGCGCGCGCCACCGTCTATGGCGACGACCCCGCCGCCCAGGCCGAGCTGTTCGCGCAAGCCGGTGCCGAGTGGCTCCACGTCGTCGACCTCGACGGCGCGTTCGCGGGCGAATCGGTCAACGGCCTCGCGGTCGCCAACATCCTGGCGAAGACGCCTGCCAAGGTGCAGCTCGGCGGCGGCATCCGGAACCGCGAGTCGATTGCGCGTTGGCTCGACATGGGCGTGACCCGCGTCGTGATCGGCACCGCCGCGCTGGAGAATCCGGACCTCGTCCGCGAGGCCGCCCGCGCGCATCCCGGCCAGATCGTCGTCGCCGTCGATGCCCGCGACGGCATGGTCGCGACGCATGGCTGGGCCGATGTGTCGGACGTGAGCGTCGTCGATCTCGCCCGCCGCTTCGAGGATGCCGGGGTCGCGGCGCTGCTGTTCACCGATGTCGGCCGCGACGGGCTGCTCAAGGGGTGCAATGTCGAGGCGACGGTGGCGCTGGCCCGCGCCGTGTCGATCCCGGTGATCGCCAGCGGCGGCGTCACCGATATCCACGACATCCATGCGCTGCGGAAGCACGTGAGCGACGGCATCGAGGGCGTGATCTCCGGCCGCGCGCTCTATGACGGCCGGCTCGATCTGGCCGAGGCCATCGCGGCGGGGCGCGGGGACGCATGAGGTTCACGCGAAGGCGCGAAGGCGCGAAGAGTTTTTGCGCGCAGAGGCGCAGAGACGCAGAGGAGGCGCGGAGCGTGGCGGCGTCAGCCGCTGTCAACTGGGCAGCAGCGCGCGAGCCCCTTTCGGAGTCAATGCCACGAGCGCGGCAAGCGCACCTCTGCGCACCTCTGCGCCTCTGCGCGAACCAAAAGCCTTTTCTTCGCGCCTTCGCGCCTTCGCGTGAAATCCATCCTGCCCCAACGCTGGAGCCTCGAGCATGACCGTCCGCGCCCGCGTGATCCCCTGCCTCGACGTGGCGAACGGCCGCGTCGTCAAGGGCGTCAACTTCGTCGAGCTGCGCGACGCCGGCGATCCGGTCGAGCAGGCCCGCGCCTATGACGCGGCGGGCGCCGACGAGCTCTGCTTCCTCGACATCACCGCCAGCCACGAGGCGCGCGGCACCATCCTCGACGTGGTGCGCCGCACCGCCGAGGTGTGCTTCATGCCGCTCACCGTCGGCGGCGGCGTGCGCAGTGTCGACGATGCGCGCGCGCTGCTGCTGGCGGGCGCGGACAAGGTGGCGGTGAACAGCGCGGCGGTGTCGCGGCCCGAAGTGGTCGCCGAGATCGCCGACCGCATGGGCAGCCAGTGCGTCGTCGCCTCGGTCGACGCGCGGCGGACCGGCGAGGGGCGCTGGGAGGTGTTCACCCATGGCGGCCGCCGCGAAACCGGCATCGACGCGGTCGAGCACGCGCTGCGCCTCGCCGAGCTGGGCGCGGGCGAGCTGCTCGTCACGTCGATGGACCGCGATGGCACCCGCGACGGCTATGACCTCGACCTGATCCGCACCATCGCCGACCAGGTGACGGTGCCGGTGGTCGCCTCGGGCGGCGTTGGCGGGCTGGACGATCTCGTCGCGGGTATCCGCGACGGCCATGCCTCGGCGGTGCTGGCGGCGTCAATCTTCCACTTCGGCCAGGCCACGATCGCCGAGGCGCATGCGGCGCTGGCGGCGGCGGGGATTCCGGTGAGGGGGTGAACGCATATGCGCTCACGATCAAACTGAAGAGTTCCACACAGTTATCTGGGTACACAGAGCCCCTGCGTTAAAGGCCGCCCTTCACCGAGAATTCGTAACCTTCACCGGGCACGCCGATTATCAACGCTTCCCGGCTCGGCGCGTACGACACGGCATTGTCGCTACCATGCCCAGGCAAGTTGGAGCGCGGATCGCGCAACGTGCCTATGGTGAAGGTGCTAATGCCTACCGAGCCTTGCCGCGACATATAGAGAACCTCTTCGCCCAGCGTGCCCCTCCACATCCACCTGTATTCGCTCCACAAGCGGCCGTCACTCAACCGGTGTTCGATTTCTTGATGATATTGCAAGCATGCATCGTCTTGATCTCGACCGTCAAATCGGCAAATTCGCCGACCATCGAGCACCCATCCCTGTTCCGCGCGCGCCGGAACACTGCGAGCAAGCGGAACATCTTGCCAAGAGAGGACGAGGTTTAGGATCGCACCAAGCATGGTCTGACGCTATTTGATTCAGGGATGGCGTCAATGCCGCCGTCGCGAGCGCTTCCTTCCAAGGGCGGACTTGAATCTACCCACCTACACCGCCGTCGGCCGGCTCAGCACATACCACGCGCACCCCAGCATCGCCGCCGCCACGCCGGCCGCCAGCCACGGCCCCGGCCGCGCGCCCCAGGCGAACAGGCCGTAGCCGAGCGCCATGCCTGCAAACGCCATCGCCTTGCCCTTGCGCGGGATCGCGCCTTGTTCGCGCCACGCCACCAGCGTCGGCCCGAATCGCGGATGGTCGAGCAGCCATGCCTCCAGCCGCGGCGAGGAGCGGGCGAAGCAGCCGGCGGCGAGGATCAGGAAGATCGTCGTCGGCATCAGCGGCAGCAGCGCGCCGATGAAGCCGAGTGCGACGAACACCAAGCCCAGCACCAGCCACAAGGGTCGTGACAGCCGCCCTTGCCCCGCCCCCGATTCGCGTTCCTGCACCATCGTCATCCTGCCCTGCTGCCGCGAATCGCTCGCAGCTACCATAAGGGAAGCCCCGCAATCCCGCGCCCCAGGATTGACAGCGCCGCACGGCTCCCGCAGCCGGAGACCATGGCCGACCTTCTCGACACGCTCGAACAGACCATCCGCGACCGCCGCCTGGGCGATCCCGCGACCAGCTATGTCGCCAAGCTCACCGCCCGCGGCCGCGCCAAGATCGCGCAGAAGCTGGGCGAGGAAGCCACCGAAGCGGTGATCGCCGCGATCCAGGACGATCGCGCGGAGCTGGTGAAGGAATCGGCGGACCTGCTCTTCCACCTGCTCGTGCTGCTGGCCGACATGGGGCTGGGCCTCGACGACGTCCGCGCCGAGCTGGCGCGGCGCGAGGGCGTGTCCGGAATTGCCGAAAAGGCGGCGCGGAACGGTTAAGCACTTCCCGCCCCTTGATCCTCCCCTGTAAGGGGAGGTGGCAGGCCGCAGGCCTGACGGAGGGGTGTCCCCGCTGATGGCGGGGACTGCGATTCAGGCGGTGACACCCCTCCGTCGCGCTGCGCGCGCCACCTCCCCTTGCAGGGGAGGATCTAAGTCACGGAGCCCATCATGCCGATCGATGCCACCAAGCCCTATGACGACCAGAACATCTTCGCCAGGATCCTGCGCGGCGAGATCCCGGCGAAGACGGTCTATGAGGACGAGCACGCCCTCGCCTTCCACGACATCGCGCCCCAGGCACCGCACCATATCCTGGTGATCCCCAAGGGCGCCTATGTCAGCTGGGACGATTTCTCGGCCCGCGCCTCCGAAGCCGAGATCGCCGGATTCGTCCGCGCCGTCGGCAAGGTGGCGCGCGAGGCGGGGTTCGTCGAACCCGGTTACCGGCTGCTCGCCAATACCGGGCTCGACGCAGGCCAGGAGGTGCCGCACCTCCATGTCCATCTCTTCGCCGGCCAGCCGCTCGGGCCGATGCTCGCGCGCTGATTGCGCAGACACGCAACATTGTTTCGTGCCGGTACGCCGTAGGGGATTGCGCACCGCGTGTTTGCGGCTAGGCTCGCGCCTTTACCAATTTGGGGGCGGCGCAACGGTCGCCGCATAGGGGTCCATGCAATGATATTCGGGCGCGTAAAGCCTCTCGATGCCATTTTGGCGACAGCTGAAAAGAAATCCCTCCACCGATCGCTGGGCGCCTTCCAGCTGACCATGCTCGGCATCGGCGCCGTCATCGGCACCGGCATCTTCGTGCTGACCGCCGAGGCCGCGCAGAAGGCCGGGCCGGGCATGATGATCTCGTTCGTCATCGCCGGATTCGTCTGCGCGGTCGCGGCGCTCTGCTATGCCGAGATGGCGGCGATGGTGCCGGTCTCGGGCTCCGCCTATACCTATAGCTATGCCGTGATGGGCGAGCTGGTCGCCTGGATGGTCGGCTGGGCGCTGATCCTCGAATATGCCATCGCGGCGGGGGCCGTCTCGGTCGGCTGGTCCGGCTATATGATGGGCTTCATCCAGAATAATTTCGGCATCGTCGTGCCGCTGCAGCTGATCCGCGGGCCGTTCGACGGCGGCATGATCAACCTGCCGGCGATGGCGGTCGCCGCGATCGTCACCGCGCTGCTGGTCAAGGGCACCAAGGAAAGCGCCTCGGTCAACGCGGTGCTGGTCGGCATCAAGATCCTCGCGCTGGCGATGTTCGTGATCGTCACCCTGCCGGTGCTCAAGACCGGCCAGTTCACCCCGTTCGCGCCGCTCGGCTTCGCCGGCATCTCGGGCGCCGCGGCCTCGATCTTCTTCGCCTATGTCGGCTTCGACGCGGTCTCGACCGCGGCCGAGGAGACCAAGAACCCGCAGCGCAACATGCCGATCGGCCTGATCGGGAGCCTCGCGATCTGCACCATCTTCTACATGCTGGTCGCCTCAGGCGTGATCGGCACCGTCGGCGCGCAGCCGGTCCACGGCCCCGCCGGCGAGGTCCTCTCGCCCGGCACGCCGGCGCTTTCGGAAGCCTGCCGCGCGATGGGCGAACAGGCCGTGGTCTGCTCGAAGGAAGCGCTCGCCTGGACGCTGCGCTCGATCGGCCATCCGTTCCTCGGCTGGCTGGTGGGTGCTGCGGCGATCATCGCGCTGCCCTCGGTCATCCTGATGATGATGTTCGGCCAGACCCGCATCTTCTTCGTGATGAGCCGCGACGGCCTGCTGCCCGAGTTCTTCTCGCGCGTGCACCCGAAGTGGCACACCCCGCACGTCATCACGATCCTGACCGGCATCTTCGTGTCGCTGTTCGCGGCGTTCTTCCCGGTGGGCCTGCTGGCCGACGTGTCGAACTCGGGCACGCTGTTCGCCTTCGCCGCCGTCTCGATCGCGGTGATGGTGCTGCGCAAGACCGATCCGGCCCGTCATCGCCCGTTCCGCACCCCGGCGATCATGGTGACCGCACCGATCGCGATCGCGGGCTGCCTCTATCTGTTCGTCAGCCTGTCGGGCCCGACGATCATGCTGTTCTTCGGCTGGGCCGCGGTCGGCCTGGTGGTCTATTACGCCTATAGCTATCGCCGCAGCTATGTCGGCCGGGGCATCATCGACGTGCATGAAGCCGACACGGACGCCCCGCCGCAGCCGGTGCCGCCGATCGGCGACGCGCATACACCGGGCTACAAGGACGCCTGATCCGAGGATCGGCAGACAAAAAGAAAGGGCCGGAGGAGCGATCCTCCGGCCCTTTCTTTTTCTATCACCCTCACCCTTCCGGCGCTTCGCGCCTCCACCGCGTCAGCGATGGGAGGGTGAGGGTGGCATCATCAGCCTCAGCCGATCTTGGCGGCGGCGAGGGCCTTCAGGTCCTTCTCGGCGCGGGCGCCGTAATGCTGGATGATCTCCGCCGCGCAGATCGCGCCGAGCTGGAGCGATTCCTTCAGCCCCTTGCCCTGGGCCTGGCCGTGCAGGAAGCCGGCGGCGAACATGTCGCCCGCGCCGGTGGTGTCGACCAGCGCGCCGATCGGCTCGGCGGGAACTTCGACCCGCTCGTCGCCCTGGAGGGCGAAGGCACCCTTCTCGCTGCGGGTGACGACGAGTAGCGGCACCTTGCCATGGATGTGCTGCACCGCCGCTTCGAAATCCTCATGCGCGCACAAGGCGAGCAGCTCGGCCTCGTTGGCGAACAGGATGTCGATCAGGCCGTCCTCGATCAGCTTGCGGAAATCGTCGCCGTGGCGCGAGATGCAGAACACGTCGGACAGGGTGAAGGCGACCTTGCGGCCGGCGGCGCGAGCGATGTCGATCGCCTTGCGCATCGCGGCGCGCGGCTCTTCCGGATCCCACAGATAGCCTTCGAGATAGAGGATCGCGCCGTTGGCGATCAGTTGCTCGTCGAGCGCGGCGGCGGGCAGGAACTGCGAGGCGCCGAGGAAGGTGTTCATCGTGCGCTGGCCGTCCGGCGTCACGAAGATCAGGCAGCGCGCGGTGGTCGGCTGGCCGGGGCGGACCGCGGTGTCGAAATGCACCCCCGCCGCGCGGATGTCATGCGCGAAGACGGTGCCGAGCTGGTCGTCCGCCACCTGGCCGATGAACGCCGCCTTGCCGCCGAGCGCGGCGATGCCCGCGACGGTGTTCGCTGCCGAACCGCCGGAAACCTCGCGGCCCGGGCCCATCTTGGCGTAGAGCGCGTCTGCCTCTTCGGGCGAGAACATCAGCTGCATCGAACCCTTGGGCACGCCGATCGATTCGATGAAGGCGTCGTCGGCCTGGGCGAGGATGTCGACGATCGCGTTGCCGATCGCGACCACGTCATAGCTGGGGTTGGTCAAGGTTCAGGGCTCCAATGATACTGGGCGTCGCCCTAGAGAGAGGCAGATACAAGTGCAACCAAGGGAAAACCGTTTGAACGCTGTCCGTATCGCCAAGTCGTCCGTGCCTTTTTCGGCGCTGCTGCTCGCCGCCTGTTCGGGCACCGTACCCACCGCGCGCCCGGCGGCGCCGCTGCCGGTGCCGGGACGCGTGCCCGAACAGCCCGCAAACCTGGCGCCGATCCGCGGGCTGACCGCACCGCAACTGCTCGCCCGGTTCGGCCAGCCGCGGCTCGACCTGACCGAAGGCAAGGGACGCAAGCTGCAGTTCGTCGGGCCGATCTGCGTGCTCGACGCCTATCTCTATCCGCCCGAGCATGGCGGCGGGGCGGCCAGTGTCACCTGGGTGGACGCCCGGCAGCGCAACGGCAGCCCGCTCGACCAGGCGAGCTGCGTCGCGGCGCTGAGCAAGCGGAAGTAAAGGCGCAGTACGCCAGCCCCCACGAAACCGTCGTCATTCCCGCGAAGGCGGGAATCCATTCGCCTGTGCCTCCGGGGAAAGAATCGCGGCTTCAGCGCCAATGGATCCCCGCCTTCGCGGGGATGACGTGCTGTTGTGTCTGACGCCGCGGCGCCAAAACGATCCTACGGCAGCAGGATCGTGGACCCGGTCGTCTGTCCGCCTTCGATCGCGCGGTGCGCCTCCGCCGCATCCCGGATCGCGAACCGCTGGCCGATCTCGGGCTTCACCGCGCCCTTCTCCAGCATCTCGAACAGCCGCGCCGCACCCGCTGCGCGCTCCTCGGGCGTGACATAGTAATCGAACAGCTTGGGCCGGGTGACGAACAGCGAGCCATGCTGGTTGAGCGTGGCGAGCTTCACCCCCTCCACCGATCCGCTGGCATTGCCATAGCTGATAATCAGCCCGCGCCGCGCCGCCGACCCCAGCGAGGCTTCCCAGGTCGCCTTGCCGATACCGTCGAACACCACCGGCACGCCTTCGCCGCCGGTAATCTCGCGCACGCGCGCGGCGACATCCTCCTGCCCGCGCGAGAGCAGGACATGATCGCAGCCGACCGCCTTGGCCTTCTCCACCTTGGCCTCATGCCCCACCGTGCCGATCACCGTCGCGCCGATGCCCTTCAGCCAGCCGACCGCGATCTGCCCGACCCCGCCGGCGGCACTGTGCACCAGCACCGTCATGCCCGCCTGCACCTTGGCGGCGCGTTCGACCATGAACTCCACCGTGCAGCCCTTGAGCAGCACCGCGGCGGCGGTTTCGCTGCTGATGTCCTCGGGCAACTTGAACAGCGCGTCGGCCTTCAGGTTGCGAGCGGTCGCATAGGAGCCGAGCGCCGGCCCGAAGGTCGCCGCGCGATCGCCGACCGCGAAGCCGGTGACGCCCTCGCCCACCGCCTCGATCACGCCGGCGCCTTCCACGCCGATGCCCGAGGGCAGCTGCGCCGGGTAGACGCCGGTGCGGTGGTACACGTCGATGAAGTTGAGCCCCGCCGCCTCCGTGCGCAGCCGCACTTCGCCGGGACCGGGCTCGGGGAGGTCGACCTCGACCCATTGCAGGACCTCGGGGCCGCCGGTCTGCTCGAAGCGAATCATCTGTTCCATGGAAACTCCGTCTCTCAATGCACCGGCCATACGGCCATGATCAGCGGCGTGCCTATCAGCAGCACCAGCAACGACAAGGGTGCGCCCAGCCGCGCATAATCCCCGAACCTGTAGCCGCCCGGCCCCATCACTAGCGTGTTGCACTGGTGGCCGATCGGCGTGAGGAAGTCGCAGCCCGCGCCCACCGCCGTCGCCATCAGGAACGCCTCGGGCCGGTAGCCGAGCTCGCCCGCGAAGGTCGCGGCGATCGGCGCCATCACCAGCACGGTCGCGGCGTTGTTGAGGAACGGCGTCACCGCCATCGCCGCCGCGAGGATCATCGCGACGGCGCCCCAGGGCGGCAGGGTCGCGGCGATATGGCCGAGCTGGTCGCCGATGATCTTGCTGGCCCCGGTGGTGCGCAGCGAATCGCTGACCGGGATCAGCGCGCCCAGCATCACCAGGATCGGCCATTCGATATGCTCATAGGCCTCGCGCACCGGCAGCGCGCCGAGCAGGATGGTTAGCCCCGCCGCCGCGAAGAACGCCACCGCGACGGGGACATAGCCCGTCGCCGTCGCCGCCATCGCCACGCCGAGGATGGCGAGCGGCAACAGCCCCTTGCGCGCACTGCCCAGCCGCAATTCCCGCTGCGCCAGCGGCAGGCAGCCGAGCTCGCCCAATCGCTCGAACAGCAGGTCCAGCGGGCCCTGCAGCACGATGACGTCGCCGGCGCGCAGCTCGATGTCGCCGAGCCGGGCGGAGAGCCGCTCGCCCTGCCGCGACACCGCGATCAGGTTGACCCCGAAACGCTCGTGCAGCCCGAGCCGACCGGCGGTGCGGCCGATCAGCGCGGAGTCGGTGCCGATCACCGCCTCGATCACGCCGACTTCGCTGGTATTGCCCTCGGGCTGGGCGCGGTCCTGCCCCTCCAGCAGCAGCGCGTCGGTGGCGATCACGCGTTCGAGGTCGTCGGGCGCGCCGGTGAGGATCAGCACATCGTCGGCGCGCAGCTTGTTGTCGGGAAAGGGCGTGCTGCGGATGCCGCCGCGCAGGATGGTGGTCACCGCCACCGCATGGTCGTGGCGCTCGCGGAATTCGGCGACGGTCTCGCCCACCGCTTCCGAGCCTTCGGGCACCGCAGCCTCGGTGACATAATCCTCGATGTCCATCGCCTCGCCCAGCGTCGGCGCGGCGCGGCGGTCGCGCGGGATCAGCCGATAGGCGAAGCGGAGGAACACCAGCCCGACCAGCGTCAGCCCAAGCCCCACCGGGGCATAGTCGAACATGCCGAAAGGCTTGCCGGTCATCTCCTCGCGCACGCGGCTGACGATGATGTTGGGCGATGTGCCGATCAGCGTGATCAGCCCGCCGAGCAGCGAGGCGAACGACATCGGCATCAGGAAGGTGGCGGGCGAGGCCTTGGAGCGCTTGGCCATCTGGAAGGCGACCGGCATCATCATCGCCAGCGCGCCGATGTTCTTCACGAGTGCCGAGGCGAAGCCCACGCTCGCGCTGAGCAGCAGCAATTGCGACCGCACCCGCGTCACCCGCCGCTGGAGCAGCAGCATCGCCCGCTCGATCACGCCCGATCGCTGAACGGCGGCGGAAAGCACCAGCGCCGAGGCGACGATGATGACGATGTCGTCGGAGAAACCGGTGAAGGCCTCCTTGGGCTTCACCACCCCCACCGCCAGCGCCGCGAGCAGCGCCAGCACCGCCACCATGTCGTAGCGCAGCTTTCCCCAGACAAAGAGCAGCATCATGCCGGCCAGCACGACGAGCGACAGGATCTGGGGTGTGGTCAAGCGTACCTCGCGACAGGGGTGCGAGGATGGAACGCCGCCCACGGGTCTTGGGTCCGGCCTTAGCGCCGCGATGTCATTAGCTTCGCTCAATATGCGCGGCGTAGCAGCCGCGCTTGGCATAATGCGCGTGGAGATAGGCGACGTCGGTGCGTGCAAGGAAGCGGAGGATCAGCGGCTCCAGCGCAGATCCGTCCGCGAGATCGGCATCGACCATCTCGCCCGCCGCATTGAAGGCGCGCAGCGAGATCGGCCGGATGCGGATCGCCTCGGGCAACGCGTCGATCAGGTCGAGCCGGGTTCGCGATTGCTCGCCGAGGAAGATCGCGTGGCTGGCGCGGTACGGCGTGTCGGCCGGCTGGTGCTCGTAGTTGAGCAGCAGTGCCGTCTCGCCGGGTTCGAGATCGCGCACTTCGATGCGGTCGGGAAAGCCGGGCTTTGCATCGACGGTGTAGCGCCGGATGCCCCGCTCGGCCAAGGCTTCGTCGGAAAGCCCTCTGAGGTGCTCGAACGGTGCGGGATCGATGCCTTGAATGCGAAATGCCATGTCGGTCTCCTTGGATGCGGAGAGGCATAGCTGGCGTCGGCGCCTGGAACGTCCCGGCGCCTGCGCTCAAAGTAGCTTCGACGATGTCCGGCTGGTTAGTGTTTCCTCCCCCGCAAGTTATTCTGCGACGCGAGGTTGGAACCGGGGCGCGAACCAGATCCTCCCCTGCAAGGGGAGGTGGCAGGCCGAAGGCCTGACGGAGGGGTATCCCCGCTGGCGAGGGTTCCCGCCATGACCGGCGGGGACACCCCTCCACCGCCCTGCGGGCGGTCCCCCTCCCCCTCCGGGGGAGGATCGATCACAGCCTCAATGCACCGTGCCCAGCACCTTGGGTACGGAGAGCAGCACCACCAGCCGTTCGATCTGGCGCCAGCGGCAGAAATGCACGACATTGCCGAGATCCCGGCTCGCCTCGGCGCGCGCCGCGGCTTCGCCGCAGGCGGCATGGCCGAAGCGCCGAATCAGATCGGCCGCGTCGTGCACTTCGTCCCGATCGCTGAGATAGGGATAGACGTCCATTGCTACTCCAACACATGGGCGAGCCCCCGTGCCCGTGCCGGCCTGATACACCGGTTTCCCTTCCGCTCCGGTGGACGATGCTGGTGAACGATCGGGAAACCATGGCAAAGGCTGGCGCTTCGCGCAGATTCGTGGCAAGGGGCATCATGCAGTCCACCCCTTCGCGCACGCCGATGGCCGGCGGCTTCCTGTTGACGGCGAGCATTCTCGTCGGCGCAGTGGCCGGGGCCCTACGCGGAGAAGCGACGGTGGGGCTGCTGGCCGGGCTGGCAGTGGGGTTCGCCCTCACGCTCGCCGTCTGGCTGATCGATCGCGCGCGAGGTTAGAGGGGCGCGCCTGCAACACTGTATCGGGCTTGCGGTGCGCCGCGCGTAGCCCCAATTTTAGGGTCTCAATGTCTATTTCGAATCTACCGACGCGCCTCGCCGAGGCGCTGGAACAGCGTGGCTATTCCACGCTGACCCCCGTTCAGTCCGCCGTCCTGGAAGACCAGGCCGCGGGCCGCGACCTCATCGTCTCCGCCCAGACGGGCTCGGGCAAGACGGTCGCCTTCGGCCTCGCCATGGCGCCCGAACTGCTCGCCGGCGAAGAGATGCTGCCGCCCGCCGGCGCGCCGCTGGCCCTCATCATCGCGCCGACGCGCGAGCTGGCGCTGCAGGTCAGCCGCGAGCTGATCTGGCTGTACAGCCCGGCCGGTGCGCGCATCGCCACCTGCGTCGGCGGCATGGACGCCTCCAAGGAGCGTCGCACGCTCAACCACGGCGCGCATATCGTCGTCGGCACCCCCGGTCGTCTGCGCGATCACCTGGAGCGCGGCGCGCTCGACCTGTCCAGCCTGCGCGCCGCGGTGCTCGACGAGGCCGACGAGATGCTCGACATGGGCTTCCGCGAGGAGCTCGAAGCGATCCTCGACGCGACGCCCGAAGACCGCCGCACGCTGCTCTTCTCGGCGACGATGCCGCGTCCTATCGTGGCGCTGGCCAAGCGCTACCAGCGCAACGCCTTCCAGATCACGACCAAGAGCGACGATCGCGGGCACGGCGACATCAGCTACCAGGCGGTGACGGTCGCGCCGGCGGATATCGAGCATGTCGTGATCAACCTGCTGCGCCTGCACGAGGCGGAGACGGCGATCCTGTTCTGCGCGACGCGCGACAATGTCCGCCATCTCCATGCCAGCCTGATGGAGCGCGGCTTCGCGGCCGTCGCCCTCTCCGGCGAGCATTCGCAGTCCGAGCGCAACCATGCGCTGCAGGCGCTGCGCGATCGCCGCGCCCGGGTGTGCGTCGCCACCGACGTCGCCGCGCGCGGCATCGATCTGCCGACGCTGACGCTGGTGGTGCACGTGGAGCTTCCGCGCGACGCGGAAACCCTGCAGCACCGCTCGGGCCGTACCGGCCGCGCGGGCAAGAAGGGCACCGCGGTGCTGATCGTCCCCTATCCGCGCCGCCGCCGCGTCGAGCAGATGCTGCAGGGCGCGCGCATTCCGGCGGTGTGGATCGAGGCGCCGACCCCCGAGCAGATCCGCGCCGCGGATCGCGAGCGGCTGATCGCCGCCTTGCTCCAGCCGATCGAGACCGACGAGGAAGACGTCGCACTCGCCGAGCGCCTGCTCGCCGAGAAGACCCCGGCCGAGATCGCCGCCGCGCTGGTCCGCGCGCACCGCTCGCAGCTGCCCGAGCCGGAAGAGCTGATCGAGGCAACGCCGGAAGCACGCCGCGCCGCGCAGCAGGAGCGGCATCGCCCCGGCTTCGACGACACGGTGTGGTTCCGCATGGATATCGGCCGTCGCCAGAATGCCGATCCGCGCTGGATCCTGCCGCTGATCTGCCGCCGCGGCCACATCACCCGCAACGAAGTTGGCGCGATCCGCATCGCGGCGAACGAGACGCACTTCCAGATCCCGGCCCCGCTGGCGGCGAAATTCGCGGCTTCGGTCGACAAGTTCGCGCGCACGGCGGGCGACGACGATGACGGCATCCGCATCGAGCGGGCGACCGATGCGCCGCAGCCGGGCGCGCGTGCCGATGGCCCGGTGCGGCGTGGACCGCCGGCGAATCGCAGCAACGCCAACGGCAAGCCCGGCGGCTTCCGCAAGGGCCCGCCGCGCGGGCGTTGAAGATGTGACGCGCCCCCTTCCGATGGGGGGCGCTCATCCTCATAAAATGCCGTCGTCATCCCCGCGAAGGTGGGGATCCATTGGCGCTGAGGCCGAGGTTCTTTCCTCGAACGCACAGGCGAATGGATTCCCGCCTTCGCGGGAATGACGGCTATGGGTTAAACGCGCGCCGCAATCGGCCCGCCTACTCCGCCCGGTGGCGCTTCCGGCCATCCAGCGCGGACAGCACCCCGCGCAGCGTGCGCAGTTCCTGGCTCGACCAGCGCGGCTTGGTCAGCAGCGTGCGCAGCGTGCGCTTGGTCGAGGGCACCCGGGCCGGGGGGAAGAAATAGCCCGAGTCTTCGAGCATCGCGTCGAGCTGGCCGATCATCCCGTCCAGCTCCTCCTGCGACGCCGGCGGGTCGAGATCGACCGCGGGCGGGCTCTCCAGCCCGACATGCTTCGACCATTCATACGCCACCAGGATCACCGCCTGGGCCAGGTTCAGCGAGCCGAACTCGGGATTGATCGGCACGGTGATGATCGTGCGGGCCAGCGCCACATCATCGGTCTCCAGCCCGGAGCGTTCGGGCCCGAACAGGATCGCGCTGCGGGTGGGCGCACCGTGGATCTCGCGCGCGGCGACTTCGGGCGTCACCACCGGCTTGGTCACGCCGCGCTTGCGCACCGTGGTGGCATAGACATGCGTGCAATCCGCGACCGCATCGGCGACGCTCTCGAACACCTGTGCCTTTTCGAGCACGATGTCGGCGCCGCTCGCCGCAGGCCCCGCCGAGGGGTTCGGCCAGCCGTCCCGGGGGCTCACCAGCCGCATCTCGGTCAGCCCGAAGTTGAGCATGGCGCGCGCGGCCTTGCCGATATTCTCGCCCAGCTGCGGGCGGACGAGCACGATCACGGGGGAATTCAACTTTTGCCGACCTCGCTGACGTTACCGGCGAATTCCTCGAAGTCCTTCGCCTCGCGGAAATCCTTATACACGCTGGCGAAACGGATATAGGCCACCGAATCGAGGCCCTTGAGCGCCTCCATCACCAGCGCGCCGATCCGCTGGGAGGGGATTTCGCTCTCGCCCGTCGTCTCCAATTGCCGCTGGATGCCGGAGACCAGCCGCTCGATCTGGGCGGGCTGGATCGGCCGCTTGCGGCACGCGGTGGAGACCGAGCGCATCAGCTTCTCGCGCTCGAACGGCTCGCGCCGCCCCTCGATGCCGTTGGCGCCGCTCTTCACGACGGTCAGGTCGCGCAGCTGGATGCGCTCGAAGGTGGTGAAGCGCGCGCCGCACGCCTCGCATTGCCGGCGCCTGCGGATCGCCGCCCCGTCGTCGGTGGGGCGGCTATCCTTTACCTGGCTGGCTTCATTGGAACAGAAGGGGCAGCGCATCTCAGTCCGCCTGAGGGTTGGTCACCCTCACCCTTCCCACTTGGCTGCGCCGAGCGGGCCCCTTCCCTCTCCCATTGGGAGAGGGAGGGAGCGCCGAAGGCGCGGAAGGGTGAGGGTGAGCAGCCAGCTTAGCCGCCGTAGATCGGGAAGCGTTCGCACAGCGCGCGGACGCGGGCCTTCACATCGGCCTCGACCGCGGCGTCGCCCGCCTCGCCCTTGGTGCGCAGCCCCTCGAGCACATCCGCGACCATGTTGCCGATCTCGCGGAACTCGGCCGGGCCGAAGCCGCGGGTGGTGCCCGCCGGCGAGCCGACGCGGATGCCGCTGGTCTTCATCGGCGGCAGCGGATCGTTGGGGATGCCGTTCTTGTTGCAGGTGATCGCCGCGCGCTCCAGCGCCTCGTCGGCGTCCTTGCCGGTCACGCCCAGCGGGGTGAGGTCGACCAGCGCGAGGTGCGTGTCGGTGCCGCCCGAGACGAGGTTCGCACCGCGCTCCTTCAGCGTCGCCGCCAGCACCTTGGCGTTCTCGACGACGGCCGCGGCATAGCTCTTGAACTCGGGCTGCAGCGCCTCGCCGAACGCGACCGCCTTGGCGGCGATCACGTGCATCAGCGGGCCGCCCTGCAGGCCCGGGAACACCGCCGAGTTGATCTTCTTGGCGATCGCCTCGTCATTGGTCAGGATCATCCCGCCGCGCGGCCCACGCAGCGTCTTGTGCGTGGTGGTGGTGACGACATGGGCATGGCCGAACGGCGTCGGGTGCACGCCGCCGGCGACCAGGCCGGCGAAGTGCGCCATGTCGACCATGAACATCGCGCCGACCTCGTCCGCGATCGCGCGGAAGCGGGCGAAATCGATGTGGCGCGGATAGGCCGAGCCACCGGTGATGATCAGCTTGGGCTTGTGCTCGCGGGCGAGCGCGGCGACCTGGTCATAGTCGATCAGGTGATCGTCGGGGCGGACGCCATACTGGACCGCGTTGAACCACTTGCCGCTCATCGCCGCGCGGGCGCCGTGGGTCAGGTGGCCGCCGGCATCGAGGCTGAGGCCGAGGATGGTGTCGCCCGGCTTGGTCAGCGCGAGCATCACCGCGCCGTTCGCCTGCGCGCCGGAGTGCGGCTGGACGTTGGCGAAGTCGCAGCCGAACAGCTGCTTGGCGCGATCGATCGCCAGCTGCTCCACCTCGTCCGACGGGTGGCAGCCCTGATAATAGCGCTTGCCCGGATAGCCCTCGGCGTACTTGTTGGTGAATACCGAGCCCTGCGCCTCGAGCACCGCCTTGGAGACGATGTTCTCGCTGGCGATCAGCTCGATCTGATACTGTTCGCGGGCGAGCTCGTGCTCGACGCCGGCGAACACCGCCGGATCGACTTCGCTCAGGGTTTTGGTGAAGAAGCCATCCGGCTGAAGGCCTGCCGTAACGGGGTTGGTGCTCATGCGGGGCTCCTTTCGGGGTTGCTCAGCTTCTCCACGCGGCGGACGTGCCGATCGCCGAGGAAAGCCGTTTCGAGAAACTGGGTGACGCACGCCTTGGCCATCTCGATGCCGATCATCCGGGCGCCGAGGGCGATGACATTGGCATCGTTATGCTCGCGCGCAAGGCCGGCGGAGAGCGGCTCGGAGACAAGCGCGCAGCGGGCGGCGGGGTTGCGGTTGACCGCGATCGAGATGCCGATGCCCGATCCGCACAGCGCGATGCCGAAGGCCGCCTCGCCGGTCTCGATCGCCTTGCCGAGCCGGTAGCCATAGTCGGGATAGTCGACGCTCTCGGGTCCGTTGGTGCCCAGATCGAGCACGTCATGGCCGGAACCGCGCAACCAATCGGCGAGTTCTGCCTTCATTCCGTAAGCGGCGTGATCCGAGGCGAGGGCGATGCGATGTGACATGGCGCGCCCTCTACGCGCGTGTGCGCCCGCTGGCTAGACACCCAGGAGACCATATGCCGAAGACTCTGTCCGTCCTGCTTCCCGCGCTGGCACTCGGCCTCGCCGCCTGCTCGCCGAGCACCGAAGACCGGGTCGACAACTCGCTCGACCGCACCGGTGATTCGCTCGCCAACGCGGCGGACCGGCTGGGCGATCGGATCGAGAACCGTGCCGATGCCGCCGGTCGCGCGATCCGTGACGGCGCCGACGATACCGGCGATGCGCTGGCCAACGGCGTGGATCGGACGGGCAACGCGATCGACGACGCAGCGCAATGATCAAAAGCCCCCTCCCGCCTGCGGGAGGGGGTTGGGGGAGGGTGAGAGAGGGAAGCAGGCGATGCCGGCGCAGATAGAACCTCCACGTCGCACCCTCCCCTAACCCCTCCCGCAAGCGGGAGGGGGACAAGAGCGGCCAAGGATTACGCTACGCCACCGCCTTCTTCCCCCGCTTCGGGCTCCCCGACTTCAACACCCCGCGCCGGAACAGCCGCGCCGCGATGGTCAGCGTGATCGCCACCCACAGCGACTGCCAGGCGAAGGCGAGCGCATGCGGCCAGAGCTCCGGCGCGTTCGCCGCCCGCGCCGCCATCGCCATGGGCGAGCTGAACGGCACGATCTCCGCCGCGATCGCCACCCAGCTCTCGGGATTGCCCGCCGCGTAGGAGGCCATCCCGAACATTGCGAACTGGAAGATGGTGATCGGCAGCGACAGCATCTGGATCTCGCGCTGGGTGGAGGCGAGCGAGCCCACGCCCAGAAACACCGCGCTCTGCAGCAGATAGGCCATCACGAAATAGCCGATCAGCAGCAACGGGAAGATCGGCCCCACCGCGACGCTCAGGTCGCCGAGCGCCCCCGCCATGCCCGCGGGCATCAGCTTGGGCAGGTTCGCGACCAGCGTGCCCCAGAAGGCGACGAACAGTAGCGCCGAGCCGAACGCGCCGAGCAGCTTGCCGAAGAACACGCTTTCCAGCGGCACCGCGGCGGCGAGGATCTCGATCACCTTGTTCGAGCGCTCCTCGGCCATCGCGCCGACGGCCTGGCCCGAGAGCATCAGCGTCACCAGGAAGATCGCGAAGGTGGAGAAATAGGCCGCCTGCCCACGCCCGCTGACCGTCGGCGCCTGCACGGCGATGGTCTCGAAGCGCGCGGTGCTGCGGACGCCGGGGGCGTGTTCGGCGCGCAACGTCTGGGTGGCGAGCGCGGCGAGATAGCGCCCTTCCGCCTCGGCACCGGCGCGGCGCAGCACCGTCGGATGATCGAGCGGGCCGTACAGGACGGCCGCAACCTCGATCGCGTCGGAGTTGAACAGCGCCCGTGCCTGTCGCGCCGCATCGCCCTGCGGCGCTTCCAGCTGCAGCCTGGGCCGCGCGGAATCGCGGCTGAACACGCTGCGCAGTTCGCGGTCGGCGGCGCGCACGCCGTCCTGCTGGCCGACCGGCGCGATCGCCACGAGGACCTGGCGGGCCTCACCGGCCGCACCCGCCGCCTGGCCGCTGAGGCCGCCGATGATGCCGAAGCCGATCATCAGGAGCGGGCTCAGCAGGAAGAGCAGGAAGGTCGGCGTCATCACCGTCGCGGTGAGATCGCGCCGCGCGATGGTCAGTGCGTGGCGGAGGAAGCGCGGCATCATGCGATCGTCTCCGGCTGGTCGGCCAGCGCCTCGGCACCGACGATGCGAACGAAGGCGTCGTGCAACCCCGGCCGCTCGATCGAAAGTCCCGAGATGCCGTGCCCGGCGTCGATCAGCCGGACGAGCAGTGCCTCGATGCCGCCGTCGGGCACGGTGAAGCGCCAGCTGCCGCCCTCACGCACCGCATCGGCCGGCAGCATCGCCCCGATCGCGTCGGCATCGTGGTGCGGCGTGTAGCGCGCCCGCAGCGGCAGCAGGGCGCGCGCCTCGTCCACCGTCCCCTCGAACCGCACCTTGCCGCCGGCGATCACCGAGATACGCTCGCACAGCCGCTCGGCATGCGCCATCACATGGGTGGAGAAGAGGATCGTGGCACCGCGATCGCGCTGGCCGCGGATCAGCAGCTCCAGCCGCTCCTGGTTCACGGGGTCCAGCCCCGAAAAGGGTTCGTCGAGCACCAGCAAGTCGGGTTCGTGCACCACCGATCCGAGCAGTTGCACCAGCTGCGCCATGCCCTTGGAGAGCTTGCGGATCTTGTCGTCGGCTGCGTGGCCCAGCCCCGCACCTTCGAGCAACTCCCCTGCCCGTTTGCGCCCGGTCGCCCAGGGTAGGCCACGCAGCGCACCCATGAAGGCGATCGCCTCGCGACATTTCATGTTGGGGTAGAGCCCGCGCTCCTCGGGCAGATAGCCGACCTGGTCGCTCCGGTCGCGCGGATGGCGGCTGCCGAGCAAGGTGCGCTCGCCTTCGTCCGGCTCGATGATGCCGAGCAGCATGCGCAGCGTGGTGGTCTTGCCCGCGCCGTTGGGGCCGAGCACCCCATAGATCAGCCCCTTGGGCACCGCGATGCCGACGCCGTCGACGGCACGCCGGTCGCCGAAGCGCTTGACCAGCCCGGAGGCACTGACGGCGAGTTGCTGCAACGATGCCTCCCCCTAGCAATCCCAACGTGGTAGCGGGTGCGCGTGCGACAAGACAAGTCCATCGAAGAACGGCTGAAGGCGAAGGCGGCGGAGATCGGCTTCGCGGCCTGCGGCGTCGCGCATGCCGATGCGGCGCCGCGCACCGCCGAACGACTCCGCCAATGGCTGGACGACGGCGCGCATGGCGACATGCTGTGGATGGAGGAACGCGCCGAGCAGCGCGGCAGCCCCAGGGGACTTTGGCCCGAGGTGCGCTCCGTGATCGCGCTCGGCATGAGCTACGCCCCCGCCACCGATCCGCTGGCACTGGCGAACGAAGGCGAAGTCGGCCGCATCTCGGTCTACGCGCAGGGTGCGGACTATCACGACGTGATCAAGCGCCGGCTGAAGGAGTTGGCCCGCTGGCTGGTCGCCGAGGCGCCGGGCGCGGACGTGAAGGTGTTCGTCGATACCGCGCCGGTGATGGAAAAGCCGCTGTCCGAAGCGGCCGGGCTCGGCTGGCAGGGCAAGCATACCAATCTGGTCAGCCGCAGCCATGGCAGCTGGCTGTTCCTCGGCGCGATCTACACCACACTCGACCTGTCATCGGATGGCCCGAGCGGCGGCGGCTGCGGCAGCTGCAACGCCTGCCAAACCGCCTGCCCCACTAACGCCTTCCCCGCTCCCTATCGCATCGATGCGCGCCGGTGCATCTCCTACCTCACCATCGAGAACAAAGGCCCGATCCCACGCAAATTGCGCGCAGGGATCGGCAACCGCATCTATGGCTGCGACGACTGCCTGGCGGTGTGCCCGTGGAACAAGTTCGCCGCCGCCGCGCAGGCGAACCTGGCCTTTCATCCGCGGGCCGAGCTGACTGTCCCCTACCTCGCCGATCTGCTGGCGCTCGACGATGCCAGCTTCCGCGCGGTCTTCGCCGGCTCCCCGATCAAGCGGATCGGCCGCGACCGGATGGTGCGCAACTGCCTGATCGCGGCGGGCAACAGCGGCAGCGCGCGGCTGGTGGCACCGGTCACGGCGCTGCTCGACGATCCCGACCCCGTAGTGCGAGGGGCGGCCATTTGGGCGCTTCGGCAACTGGCGCCCGTACGGTGGAAGGAAGAGCGCACGGCGCGGGCGAGCGCGGAGCCAGATCCTCTCGCACGTGCGGAATGGCAGTAACGCGGCAAACCGCGATCGCTGATCGAAAGGATGCGCAGGATAAGCCTATGGTGACTTCCTCGTAATTTCTCTGTTTTCGCAGGTGCGGAATCGCGATATTTCGCCCCTTCCACTGGGGGAGACTCGTTATGCGTTTGATTCATGCCTTCGCGTGCTGCCTGATCGCTTCGCCGGCGCTTGCCGCGCAGACGGCGCCGGCACCTGCCGCGGCCGCGCCGGCGGTCGAAAAGCCGGTTTGCCGCCGCGTGCCTGTCACCGGTTCCAACATGGGGAAGCGGGAATGCCACACCCGCGAGGAATGGCGCGCGCTGCAAGGCCGCGAAGATCCTGCCGCCGTCCGCGCCTTGCAGAATCGCTCGCTCGCGATCGAGGGCAGCAAGAACAGCTGAATGCTTGACTCCGCCGGCCTGCCCCGCTAGGCGCGCCGCTTCGCAATTGGCCCCGCACCCCCGGTGAAGCGGTGGCCCTGCGCTTTTCCCGCAAGAGAAGCACAGGCGAAACCGGGATCGCGATCAGGACGGCTTGCCGCCCGGGTCAACGTCACAGCAATTGGTAAGGAATTGACATGTCGAAGCGCTCCAGCGCCAAGCACAAGCTCGATCGCCGCATGGGCGAAAACATCTGGGGTCGTCCGAAGTCCCCGGTGAACAAGCGCGAATACGGTCCGGGCCAGCACGGTCAGCGCCGCAAGGGCAAGATGTCGGACTTCGGCATCCAGCTGCGCGCCAAGCAGAAGCTCAAGGGCTATTACGGCGACATCACCGAGAAGCAGTTCAAGCGCTCGTACGAAGACGCTTCGAAGATGAAGGGCGACACCGGTCAGAACCTGATCGGCCTGCTCGAGCAGCGCCTCGACATGATCGTCTATCGCGCCAAGTTCGCGCCGACGATCTTCGCGGCCCGCCAGCTGGTCAACCACGGCCATGTCCGCGTCGACGGCGAGAAGTGCAACATCGGTTCGCGCCGCATCAAGCCGGGCCAGGAAATCAGCCTGAGCGGCAAGGCGCAGGAAATGGCGCTGGTCATGGAAGCGCAGAGCCTCGCCGAGCGTGACATCCCCGACTATGTCGCGCCGGACGGTGCGGCAAAGGTCACCTTCACCCGCGTGCCGACGCTCGACGAAGTGCCGTACCCGGTGAAGATGGAACCGAACCTGGTCGTCGAGTTCTACTCGCGCTAATTCGGCTTCCTTCGGGAAACGAGGAACGGGGCGGTCCTTCGGGGCCGCCCTTTTTCGTTGTGCGGACCGGCGGGAGTCCGCAGAACAGGCGCACCAGGAGGAATTCCATGCGCTTTTCGTTGCTTGCCCTTGCCCTGCTCTCGACCACTGCCGCCGCCCAGGCGCAGACCGCTGCCCCCGCCCTGTCGCTCGACACGCTGAAGACCGTGACGCAAACGCTGTCGTCCGACGCGTTCGAGGGGCGCAAGCCGACCACGGCGGGCGAGGACAAGACGATCGCCTATCTGATCGAGCGCTTCCAGAAGGCGGGGCTCAAGCCCGGCAACAAGGGCCAGTGGGTGCAGGATGTGCCGCTGGTCGAACTCAGCGTGCAGGCGCCCAGCAAGCTCGCCTTCACCGGCGGCAAGACGCCGGTGTCGCTCGCCTATGGCAGCGAGGCGGTGTTCTCCACCTACCGCGTCACCCCGAAGATCGACCTCAAGGACAGCGAGGTCGTGTTCGTCGGCTACGGCATCAACGCGCCCGAGCGCGGCTGGAACGACTATGCCGGGCTCGACGTGAAGGGGAAGACGGTCGTCATCCTGATCAACGATCCCGACTGGCAGACGATGACGCTGGACGGTCCGTTCGGCGGCCGGGCGATGACCTATTATGGCCGCTGGACGTACAAGTATGAGGAAGCAGCGCGCCAGGGTGCGGCGGGCGCGATCATCATCCACGATACCGAGCCGGCCGCCTATGGCTGGGGCGTGGTCGAAAGCAGCTGGGGCGGCCCCAAGCTCGAGCAGGACACGCCGGGCGACCATGCGGACCAGTCGCAGCTGATCGGCTGGATCCAGCAGGATTCGGCGAAGGCGCTGTTCGCCAGCGCGGGCAAGGATTATGCCGCGCTGGTCGAGGCGGCCAAGCACAAGGGCTTCAAGGCGGTGCCGCTGGGGGTGAAGGCATCGGCCAGCTTCGGCGTGGGGATCAAGCGCCAGGCCTCGAAGAACGTCGTCGGCATCCTGCCCGGCACCGCGAAGCCGGACGAGGTGGTGCTGTTCTCAGCGCATTGGGACCATCTCGGTCACTGCAAGCCGGTGAATGGCGACGACATCTGCAACGGCGCGGTCGACAATGCCACCGGCACCGCCGGGCTGGTCGCGCTGGCCGAGGCAAATGCCAAGGCAGGGCCGGCCAAGCGCAGCATGGTATTCCTGGCGGTGACCGCCGAGGAACAGGGGCTGATCGGCTCGCAATATTATGCCGAGCATCCGGTCTATCCGCTCGCCAAGACCGTCGGCGGCGTGAACATGGACGGGCTCAACATCCACGGCAAGGCGAAGGACTTCGTGCTGGTCGGCGCCGGCAAGTCCGAGCTGGAAAAGATGGTCAAGCCGCTGGTCGCCGCCGAGGGCCGGGTGATCGGCGTGGAGTCGACCCCCGAAAAGGGCAGCTATTACCGCTCGGACCATTTCAGCTTCGCCAAGCTCGGCGTGCCGATGCTCTATGGCGAGAGCGGTGACGATCTGGTCGTCGGGGGCAAGGCGGCGGAGGACTATACCGACCAGCGCTACCACAAGCCCCAGGACGAATATGATCCCAACTGGAACTGGGACGGCGCGCTGTCGGACCTGCGGATCTATTACGGCCTGGGCCGCGAACTGGCCGAGGGCAGCAGCTGGCCCAACTGGTTCAAGGACGCCGAATTCCGCAGCATCCGCGACAAGGCGCGGGCGGGGCAGTAACCCCCGCCTCCCTGACCCTCACCTCGTCATTCCCGCGAAGGCGGAAATCCATTTGCCAGGACGGCGCGGCGCCTGCTGCGAACGCACAGGCCAATGGATCCCGGCCTTCGCGGGGATGACGGCCGGGGGTTGGAGGACGCCCGGCCTTTCCCCTGTCACGCTACAGGGCTAAAGGCCGCGCCATGACTCGTACCCCTCCCCCCGAATGGGCGCCGCACGACGCGGTTTGGATCGGCTTTCCCAGCCATGGCGACCTCTGGGTCGAAGACCTGGAGCCCGCCCGCGAAGAAGTGATCGCCTTTGCCCGCGCGGTGCATGCCGAAGGCCGCGGCGAGCGCGTGATCCTGGTTGCCGCCGATGACGCCGCCGCAGACGTCGCCCGCGCCATGGCCGGCGACGCCGCCGAGGTGGTGACCGAGCTGTTCGGCGACATCTGGCTGCGCGACACCGCCGGCATCGTCACCGGCGACGGCGTCGCGCAGGATTTCGGCTTCAACGGCTGGGGCGGCAAGTACGACCTGGAAGGCGACGACACGATCGGCGCCCGCCTCGCCGCGCATCGCAAGCTTGCGACCGCCAAGCATGGCTGGATCCTCGAAGGTGGCGCGATCGACGGCGACGGCACCGGGCTGTGCGTCACCACCGAGCAGTGCCTGCTCAACCCCAACCGCAACCCGGACCTCGACCGTGCCGCGATCGAGGCGAAGCTGGCGGCGGACCTCGGCTACACTCGCGTGCTCTGGCTGGGAGACGGCCTCGCCAACGACCACACCGACGGCCATGTCGACAATCTCGCCCGCTTCGTCGGCCCCAACCGGCTGCTGATCCCGACCCCGGCCCAGGACGATCCCAACGCCGCCATCTATGCCGATGCGGTCGCCCGCGCCGAGGCATTCGGCGTGGACGTCGTGCGGATGCCCTCCCCCGGCGCGGTGCTGGACGAGGACGGCGAGGTGATCCCGGCGAGCTACATGAACTTCTACATCGGCAATGCCGCCGTGGTGGTGCCGCTCTACGGCCAGCCGAACGATGGGGCCGCGATCGAGACGCTGCAGGGCCTTTTCCCCGGCCGCGCGATCGTCGGCCAGCGGGCGGACCATATCCTCACCGGCGGGGGCAGCTTCCACTGCATCTCGCAGCAGATCCCGACGATCGGATGACCGCCTTCGCCGTCCGCGCGCTGCTCTCCGGGCTGATCGTCGCCGTGGTGGCGATGATCGCCCGGCGCAGTCCCGCGTTCGGCGCGCTGGTCGCGTCGCTGCCGCTGATCTCGTTGCTCGGGGTGGTGTGGCTGTGGCGCGACACGCAGGATCCGGTGCGCGTCGCGGACCATCTCCAGGCGACCTTCTGGTATGTGCTGCCCTCGCTCCCCATGTTCCTGCTCGTGCCGGCGCTCATGCGATCCGGGGTCGGCTTCACGCCCGCCCTGCTCGCGGGCATCGGGCTCACGATCCTGTTGTATTTCCTGACCGCCGCGGCGCTCGCCCGGTTCGGCATCACGCTCTGAGGACCGTCATGACTGAGATTACCGTCGGCGCGCTGCAGCTCGCCTTCTCGAACGATATCGACGCGAACATCGCGCGCGTGACCGAACTGGTCCGCGAGGCCGCCGGCCGCGGCGCGCAGGTGGTGCTGCCGCCCGAATTGTTCGAGGGCGAATATTTCTGTCGGGTCGAGGACGAGGGCCTGTTCGCCACGGCCAAGCCGGTGACCGAGCACAAGGCGGTGCTGGCGATGCAGGCGCTCGCCGCCGAGCTGGCCATCCACATTCCCACCAGCTTCTTCGAAGCCGATGGGCCGCATCACTATAACAGCCTCGCGATGATCGGCCCCGACGGCAAGGTCTCCGGCGTCTATCGCAAGAGCCACATCCCCGACGGCCCGGGCTATGAGGAGAAGTTCTACTTCCGTCCCGGCAACACCGGCTTCAAGGTGTGGGACGGCCCCGGCGCCAAGCTGGGCGTGGGCGTGTGCTGGGACCAATGGTATCCGGAAACCGCGCGCGCGATGATGCTGATGGGCGCGGAAGTGCTGTTCTATCCCACCGCGATCGGCAGCGAGCCGCATGACGACAGCCTCGACACCGCCCGTCTGTGGCGCCGCGCGATGGTCGGCCATGCGGTCTCCAACGTCGTGCCGGTGATCGCCGCCAACCGCGTCGGCACCGAACATGGCCAGACCTTCTACGGCACCAGCTTCATTACCGACGAGCGCGGCGACATCCTCGCCGAGCTGGACCGCGCGGAAGAGGGCGTGATCACCGCGACGCTCGACCTCGACCGGGTGAAGCGCCACCGCGCCGCCTTCGGCTTCTTCCGCGATCGCCGTCCGGAGCTGTACGGCCGGCTCGTCCAGGACATCTGAGCGAAGCGACCCCGGCGCGTCAGCCGCGCGCCGGGGTCTTGCGGCGGAAGGGCACGTCGCGCCGCAGATAGGTCAGCGCGCGCCACACCCATTCGATCGGGCCGTACTGGAAGCGCGCCAGCCACCAATGCGCGACGACGATCTGCACCGCGACGGCGAACAGCGCGACCCATAGCCGCGTCGCCGCGTCCCAGTCGTCATATTTGCCCAGGCCGTAATGGTAGAAGATCGGCACGAAGACTGCCGATTGCAGGATGTAGTAGGTCAGCGTCAGCCGCCCCGGCGCGGCGAGCGGCTGCACCAGCCGGCGGGCGGGACCGTCGTACAGCGCGATCACCAGCAGCGCCCAGAAGGCGGTGCCGGCAAGGTCCAGCCACATGTTGAGCAGCGCCCAGAAGGCACGATCGGCGCCGAGCCCGAAGCCGAGACCCGAGAAGGAAACGCGCAGCGGCTCGCGGGTGAGGAAGAGCAGCATCGCGAGCAGTCCCGCGCCGAGCAGGGCGGGTCGGCGCCAGCGGCGGCTCTTGGCCAGATTGCCGAAGAAATCGGTTCGGCCCAGCACCAACCCGAGCAGATAGAGGCCGAGGATCTGCACCATCCGGCCATATTCGAGGAAGAACCAGTATTTGGATTGCTGCCCGGCCCACAGGTTCACCCGCAGCACCTGCCACAGGTCGCCGCCCAGATAGACCGGCATGCCCGGATCGACCGAGGATTGCGCCGGGGCATTGGCCCAGCCTGCGCCGAGCGCGCCGGCGACCAGTTGCACGATCAGGCTGGGGCCGATCAGGCAGAACACCGCACCACCCAGCAGCACCGCATTGCTGCGGATCCGGTTGAAGAACAGCAGCAGGAAGCCGATCGCCGCCAGCGTCTGCATGATGTCGCCGCGATAGATCAGCGAGTGGAGGAAACCGATGCCTTCCAGCAGCAGCAGCCGCCAGGCGAAGCGCGCGGTGAAGTCCTGCCCCCGCTTGGCGGCGCGATCCATCAGGATGAAGAAGCTGAACCCGAAGCATAGGGCCAGCAGCGAGAAGCTCTTCCCCATGAACAGCGCGAAGACGATGTCGGTGATCAGGCCGGGCTTTTCGACCGCCCAGAACAGCTCGTAACTTTCGATGACATGGACGAGGAACAGCGCCATCAGCGCGAAGCCGCGCAGCACGTCGACAACGTCCAGACGACCGGCAGGCGCAGCGGCTGCGCCGCCCGATCCTGGTTCCGCAGATTTGTTGCGAGGCGCTCCGGCAGTGTCAGCAGTGCCCGGCATCGGCCTCATTTACGTCTTCTTTGTCCGACAGGCGTAGCCACGCCATCATGGTTAGCGCCCTATCCCGCCGGCTGCTCTGCATCGCGCTCGTCGCGGTGCTCGCGTGCATCGTGCCCCCGGCACATGCCCAAGCGGGCGTTGCCGGTCAACCGCTTGGCGTGTGCCTGCTGGCGGACAAGGGGCAGCGGGAAGACGAACTGATCCGGCACCCGGAACGGTTCGACTGTACGACGCCGCAGCATCGATTCGGTTCCGGCGATTTCTGGGCGATATCGGACACGATCGACCGCCGCTCGACCTTCGCGACCCCGCTTGCCCTGCGCTTCGCCAGCCTGTGGCAGGCGCAACAGACGATCCACTTCCTCTATGCGGACGGCGCCGTCCGCAGCTGGCAGAGCGACCGGCGCGGCATCAGCCCGCTGATCCAGCTGGGCGCGGTGGCGGAACTGCCCGTGCCGGTCCGCGATCCCGCGCTGGTGCGCGTGCTGTTCCATGTCGAGGGCGCCGCCAATCTGCGCGGCGTCGCCACAGGGCTGCGCATCGCCACCCACGACGAGAGTGAACACGCCAACCTCGTCCTCGCCGGGCTCTACGCCGCCTTCGCCGGGATGGCGGCCGCGCTGATCGTGTACAATCTCGCGCTGTGGTGCGCGATGCGGCACCGCTTCCAGCTCCATTACTGCCTGCTGCTGGGTGCGCTGCTCGGCTATACCTTCACCTCCTCGGGGGCGCTCGCCTGGGTGGCGCCGATGCTTGCGAACAACGACCGGTTGCGGCTCAACTATCTGTTCATCGGCCTCGCGGGCGGGGCGGCGGCGCTGTTCACCCGCAGCTTCTTCGAGGACCAGCCGATGCCGCGCTGGCTCGATCGCGCCAGTCGGATCGCCGCGATGGCGGTGCCGCTCTCGGCGCTGGCGGTCGCGCTGCTCGGTGCCGTGCAGCTGCGCGTCGCCGACCTGCTCTACACCCTCGCCTTTGCCGGGCTGCTGGCGATCGTGGTGCCCACCTTGTGGGGCGCGTGGCGCCAGCGCTCCCATTTCCTCTGGCTGTTCGCGGTCGCCTGGAGCGCGCCGATCCTGCTCGCCGCGGTGCGGATCGCCGCCGCGCTGCACTTCCTCCCCTGGAACTTCTGGATCGACAACTCGACCATCCTGTCGATGGGACTGGAGGCGCTGGTCTCCTCGCTGGCGGTGGCCTACCGGATCAAGTTCCTGCGCGACGAGCGCGACGCCGCGATCACCCGCGAGGTAATCGCGCGCAAGTTGGCGGACATCGATCCGCTCACCGGCCTGCTCAACCGCCGTGCCTTCCTGCAGCGTGCGATCGGCCGCGAGGAGGCGCAACAGCTGCTGCTCGTTGACATCGATCACTTCAAGCGCGTCAACGAGACGCTAGGGCATGACGGCGGCGACGAGGTGCTGCGCCTGTTCGCCGCCGCGCTGCGCCACGCCGCGCCCGAGCCGGTGCTGATCGCGCGGATGGGCGGCGAGGAGTTCGCGCTGCTCACCCCCGCCGTCCAGCGGATCGAGCCCGAGGCGCTGCTCGCCAGCCTGCGCCGGATCCGGATGCCGTTCGACATGACGATCACCTCCAGCATCGGCAGCTGCACCGGCATGCTCGCGACCGATCTCGACTGGAAGGCGCTGTATCGCTGCGCCGACTCCGCGCTGTTCGAGGCCAAGGCCGCCGGTCGCGACCGCGCCCGCGCGCTGCGACTCGACGCGGCCTGAGCTTGCCTGCGCCGGCAGGCACGTGTACCGTAGCGGCAGGGAGAATGGGGACGATGCCGCGTCGCAAGCGCCTGTTGCTGGTTGCCGGAGCTGTCGCGCTGGTCGTCGCCATCGCGCGCCCGTCGCCCCCGCGTGCCGATTTCGAGCTGCTGATGCACCGCGTCGGCGACACCGCGCCCCAGCAGGTCCATGCAGCGGTCGATCTCGGCGTGCTCGCCATCTCGGTGCTGGTCACCTGGAGCGGCGGTATCGCGCACTGAGGCGCGGAACCAACCTCGGAAATTGCCGTAGAGACAGGACGCGCAGCGTGCGCGGGCCGTCTGCGTGCGCGTAAAAACCGCGCTTGCATGGCAAAATCGGGTTGCTTACACTGATGTCAATGACAAAGCCCGAAATGGTCTGGAAGACCGCCTATCGGCATCCAGGAGAGTGGGATCGCAGCTACGCGCTACGGTCCATGGTAGACCTGTTCGAGGAGAGCGCGGCGGCCCATCCGCATGCTCCGCTCCTCGATTTCATGGGTCGCATCTACAGCTATGGCGAGGTGCTGGACGGCGCCAACCGCGTCGCTTGCGGGCTGCGCGCGCTGGGCTATGGCCCGGGCGACCGGATCGGGCTGTTCCTGCCCAATGTGCCGCATTATGTCGCCGCCTATTACGGCATCCTCAAGCTCGGCGCGACGGTGGTGAACTTCTCGCCGCTCTACTCGGTGGAGGAACTGGCCGCCCAGGTCGCCGACTCGGGCACGCGGATGCTGTTCACCCTCTCGGCCACCGCGCTGCTCCCCACCGCGCTCAAGGTGCTGGAGAAGAGCGGGCTGGAGCGCCTCGTCGTCGGCTCGGTCGCCGGCGCGCTGCCTACCGCCAAGTCGCTCTTCTACCAGCTGTTCCGCGGCAGCGAAGTGACCGCCCGCCCGCATGATCCGCGCATCCTCGCCTTCTCCAAGCTGATCGCCAACAAGGGCGATTGCATCAATCCGACCATCGATCCCGAGCGCGATGTCGCGCTGATCCAGTATACCGGCGGCACCACCGGTACGCCCAAGGGCGCGGTGCTCACCCACCAGAACCTCTCCGCCAACGCCCGCCAGGTGGCGGAGCTCGATCCGGAACTCGGCCAGGCGGACGACTCGGTGCTCGGCGTGCTGCCCTTCTTCCATGTCTTCGCCAACACCTGCGTGCTCAACCGCACCGTGATCACCGGCGGCAAGATCGTCATGCTGCCGCGCTTCAACGCGCAGCAGGTGCTCACCGAACTGCGCCGCACCAAGCCGCGCTCGCTGCCCGGCGTGCCGACCATGTACCAGGCACTGCTCGATGCGCCGGGGATGAAGCCGTCGGACTTCGCCTCGCTGCGTTTCTGCATCTCGGGCGGCGCGCCGCTGCCGGAGCAGCTCAAGCTCAACTGGGAATCGGTCACGGGTGCCCACATCATCGAAGGCTATGGCCTGTCCGAAAGCTCGGGCGTCGTCTCGGCCAACCCCTATGTCGGGCTGAACAAGAGCGGCACGATCGGCCAGCCAATCGCCGGCACCCGGGTGCGGCTGGTCGACAAGGAAGATCCGCGCAAGCCCGCCCCCGAGGGCGAGCCGGGCGAGATCGTCGTCCAGGGCCCGCAGATCATGCAGGGCTATTGGAACCGGCCCGAGGCGGATGTCGGCACCTTCGTCGACGATCACTGGCTGCGCACCGGCGATGTCGGCATCATCGACGAGGACGGCTATATCCACATCGTCGACCGGCTGAAGGACATGATCGCGGTCGGCGGGTTCAAGGTGTTCCCCAGTCAGATCGAGGCGGTGCTCTACACCCATCCGGCGGTGAAGGAGACGCTCGTGCTCGGGCTGCCCGATCCGTACCATGGCGAGCTGCCCCACGCCTATGTCGCGCTCAACGAGGGCATGACGGCGGATGCGAAGGAGATGTGCGGCTGGCTCAACGCGCAGCTCGGCAAGCATGAGCGGGTGGCGGAAGTGGTGATCCGCGATGCGTTGCCGAAGACGATGATCGGCAAGCTCAGCCGCAAGGATCTGCTGAACGAGGTGAAGGCGGGGCGGTGAGTCCCATCCTCTAGCCCCTTCTCCTTGGAGGAGGGGTTGGGGGTGGAGGGATTCCAGGACGCAGCTTGGTCTCTGCGAGAAACTGCCCCACCCCAACCCCTCCCCTGAAGGGGAGGGGCTAAGAAGACTACGAACTCAATCCCCAGCCTTCCCACCCCCAAACATCACCGCCTTCAGGTTCATGAACTCATGCAGCCCCCACGGCCCGAGCTCTCGCCCATGGCCGGACAGCTTCACGCCACCGAACGGCGCTTCGGGCACCGAGGCGAGCAGCGCGTTCACCGCCGTCATCCCCGCCTCGATATCGCGGGCGAACCGCTCCACCTCCGCATCGTCCTGCGTCCACACCGACGAGCCAAGCCCGTACGGTACGTCGTTCGCCACCGCGATCGCCTCGTCGATATCTGCCACCTTGTAGACCGCGGCGACCGGCCCGAAGATCTCCTCCTTGGCGACGTCGCTTTCCGGATCGAGATCGACCAGGACGCCCGGCGTCATCCAGGCGCCCTCACGCTCGATCTTCGTCCCGCCGGTCAGCAGCTTCGCCCCCGCCGCCTTGGCCTTTTCCACCTGCTCCAGCACGGTGTCGCGCTGCTGCACGCTGGAGAGCGGCCCCATCACCGTGTCCTTGTCCATCGGATCGCCGATCTTCACGGCCTCCATCCCCGCGACGAACTTCGCCAGGAAGGCATCGTACACATCGGCATGGACGATCATCCGCTTCGAGCAGATGCAGCTCTGCCCGGCATTCTGCACGCGCGCGGTCACCGCGGTCTTCACCGCCGCATCGAGATCGGCCGAGGGCATGACGATGAATGGGTCGGAGCCGCCCAGCTCGAGCACCACCTTCTTGAGCGCACGCCCGGCGGCCTCGGCCACCTTGGCACCCGCGCCTTCCGAGCCGGTGAGCGTCACCGCCACCACCCGCTTGTCGGCGATGATCGCGTCGACCTTGCCCGACTTGATGGCCAGGTTCTGGAACAGCCCCTCGGGGGCGCCCGCCTTGCGCGCCATGTCCTCCATCGCCGCCGCGCAGCCCTGCACGCTCGACGCATGCTTGAGCAGCGCGACATTGCCCGCGAGGATCGTCGGTGCGAGGAAGCGCACCGCCTGCCAATAGGGGAAATTCCATGGCATCACCGCCAGCACCGGCCCCAGCGGCAGCCAGCGTGCGACGGCATGGCCGGTCGGCGTCTTGACGGTCGTGGGTTCCAGATAGCCGGGGCCATGCTCGGCATAATGGCGGAAGCCCGAGATGCACTTCTCCACCTCGGCCAGACCCGCGGTGATCGTCTTGCCCATCTCGCGCACCGCCAGCTCGGCGAGGTGCTGCTTGTTGGCTTCCCACGCATCGGCGATCTTCGATAGCAGCGCGGTGCGCGTCTCGATGGAGGTTCCGCGCCACTGCTTGTACCCGCCCGCAGCACGCGCCAGCGCCGCCTCGATCCCGGCATCGTCCAGCTCGGCGATGCGATTCACGGTTTCGCCGGTCGCCGGGTTGATGAGTTCGAACATCTGCAAGTCTCCTTCGCGCTTCCCAACGCGGACCTAGGCGCAGGGTGCCAAGGGCGGCAATCATACTGCCGTCCATTGCGCGCGGAACGACTTGCCAAGCGCCCCGCGCCCGAACACGATGCCGCATCTGTCCTGCCGGAGACCTTCATGCGCCTCGTTCCCCTTGCCCTTCTCCTCAGCGCCGCGATCCCCGCGGCCGCACTCGCGCAGGACGGCCCGACCCGCCTGTTCACCGGCAGCGACCTGTTCGCGCTCGAACAGGCCAGCGATCCGCAGATCAGCCCGGACGGCAGCAAGGTCGCCTATGTCCGCCAGTCGGCCGACATCATGGCCGATCGCGGCCGTGCGAGCATCTGGCTGGTCGATGTGAAGACCGGCCAGCAGACGCCGCTGGTCGCCGGCACCGGCTCACACAGCCAGCCGCGCTGGTCGCCCGACGGCACCCGCCTCGCCTATGTCTCCAGCGCCGAGGGTGGCGCGCCGCAGCTGTTCGTCCGCTGGATGGCGACCGGCGCCACCGCCCGCGTCACCGGCCTGCCGGACAGCCCGCAGGGCATCGCCTGGTCGCCCGACGGCACCCAGATCGCCTATACGATGACCGTGCCCGGCGAGGGCATGAACCTCGGCAGCCAGCCGCCCAAGCCCGAAGGCGCCAAATGGGCCGAGCCGCTGGAGGTGATCGACCGCGTCACCTACCGCGCCGATGGCGGCGGCTATCTCAAGCCCGGCTCGGACCATATCTTCGTCGTATCGGCGGATGGCGGCGCGCCGCGCCAGGTGACCTTCGGCAAGTTCGACGATGCCGGCCCGCTCGCCTGGTCGAACGACGGGCGCACGCTCTTCTTCGGCAGCAACCGCCGCAAGGACTGGGAGCGCGAGCCCAACGACAGCGAGATCTACGCAGTCGACGTCACCTCGGGCACGCTGACCCAGATCACCAGGCGCTACGGCCCCGATGCCGCGCCGGTGCTCTCCCCCGACGGGGCCCGCATCGCCTATCTTGGTTTCGACGATACGCATCGCAGCTTCCAGAACACGCAGCTCTACGTGATGAATCGCGACGGTAGCGGTAGCCGCGTGCTTACGGCCGCGCTCGACAAGAGCATCGACAGCGCGGTGTGGGCCAAGGACGGCCGCAGCCTGTTCGTTTCCTATGACGATCACGGCCGCAAGCAGGTTGCCCGCATCGGGCTGGACGGCAAGGTATCGACGGTCGCGACCGGTCTCACCGGCGGCGGGCTCGACCGGCCCTATACCGGCGGCGACTTCACCGTCTCGGCGAGCGGCACCATCGCCTATACCGGCGGCGATGCACTGCACCCGGCCGACATCTATGTGAACGGCAAGCGCCTTACCCATCTCAACGACACCGTCCTCGCCGCCAAGACACTCGCGCCGGTGACCCCGCTGGCGGTGACCGCACCGGATGGGCGCAAGATCGACGCCTGGCTGGTCACGCCGCCCGGGGTGAAGCCCGGCACCCGCGTGCCGACGATCCTCGAGATCCATGGCGGCCCGCACACCGCCTATGGCCCCGGCTTCTCGACCGATTACCAGCTCTATGCCGCACACGGCTATGCAGTGCTCTACGCCAACCCGCGCGGCAGCACCTCGTACGGCGAAGAATTCGCGGACCTGATCGACAAGAAATATCCCGGCGACGACTACGGGGACCTGATGGCTGCCGTCGATGCCGCGATCGCTACGGGCGTGGCGGATCCGGACAACCTCTTCGTCACCGGCGGATCGGGCGGCGGCGTGCTCACCGCCTGGATCGTCGGTAAGAATGATCGCTTCAAGGCCGCCGCCACGCAGAAGCCGGTGATCAACTGGATCAGCGAGGCGCTGACCATGGACGCGACCGGCTTCACCTCGCGCTACTGGTTCGCCAAGCAGCCCTGGGAAGACCCGATGAGCTATTGGAACCGCTCGCCGCTGAGCCTGGTCGGCAACGTCAAGACGCCGACGCTCGTCGTGGTCGGCAGCGAGGACTACCGCACGCCAGTGAGCGAATCGGAGCAATATTATGCGGCGCTCCAGATCCGCGGCGTGCCCACCGCGCTGGTGAAGGTGCCCGGCGCCAGCCATGGCGGCATCGCGGCGCGGCCCAGCCAGTCGGCGGCCAAGGCCTCCGCGATCCTCGCCTGGTTCGATCGCTACCGCACCAAGCCTGCCGGCCAGTAAATTGCGGCGGGGCCCGGTTGCCATCGGGCCCCACCCTGCCGCATAGCGGCACCATGACCGACCAAGCGGATATCACGGCGCTCTCCTTCGAAGAGGCGCTGAAGGAACTGGAGAAGATCGTGAGCCGGCTGGAGAGCGGGGAAGCGGCGTTGCAGGAGGCGATCGACCTCTATGAGCGCGGCGACCAGCTGCGCCGGCAATGCGCCGCACGGCTCGACGCGGCGCAGGCCCGGATCGACGCGATCCGCACCGATGCCGACGGCCGCGCCGCCGGCACCACGCCCTTCGCGGCCGGCTGAGGCGTGGCGAGCGTGACGCACGCATCGCTCGCGCTCGAATCGGCGCTGCGCCAGGTCGCGGCCGAGATCGACGCCCAGTTCGACCGGCTGCTCGAAGTGCCGGACGATCCCCGCGCCGACCTGTACCGCGCGATGCGCCACGCCGCGATCGGCGGCGGCAAGCGGCTGCGGCCGCTGCTGGTGTTCGCCACCGCGCAGCTGTTCGCGGTCGACAAGAGCTGCGCGGCGCGCGTCGCCACCGCGCTCGAATGCATCCATGTCTATTCGCTGATCCACGACGATCTGCCCGCGATGGACGACGACGACCTGCGCCGCGGCAAGCCCACGGTGCACAAGGCGTTCGACGAGGCCACTGCGATCCTGGCTGGCGACTGCCTCCACGACCTCGCCTTCGAGCTGCTCGCCCATGAGGCGACCCATGCCGACCCGTTCGTGCGCGTCGAGCTCATCTCCGAACTCGCCCGCTCCTCTGGGCCTGCAGGCATGGCCGGCGGCCAGATGATGGACCTCGAGGCGGAGAAGGCCAGCTTCGATCTCGCCACCGTCACCCGCCTCCAGGCGCTCAAGACCGGCGCGCTGATCTCCTGCGCGGTCGAATGCGGCGCGATCCTGGGCCGCGTGGCGCACGAGGGCCGCACCGGTCTGCGCGGCTATGCCCGCGACATCGGCCTCGCCTTCCAGATCGTCGACGACATTCTCGATGCCGAAGGCGACGAGGCACTGGTCGGCAAGAAGCTGGGCAAGGACGGCGCGGCGGGCAAGGAGACCTTCCTGTCGCTGCTCGGCATCGATCGCGCCCGCGAACAGGCGCGGATGCTGGTCGACCAGGCGATCGCTCATCTCCACGCCTTCGGCCCCGAGGCCGATCTGCTGCGCGACGTGGCGCGCTTCACGCTCGAACGCGACCGCTGAGCGGCGCCGGGGGGAGAGACCATATGCACAGCCGTATCGGGGTCTATCCCGGCACCTTCGATCCGATCACCCGCGGCCATATGGACATCATCCGGCGCGGCGCGAAGCTGGTCGACCGGCTGGTGATCGGGGTGACCACCAACCCCTCTAAGTCGCCGATGTTCACGGTCGAGGAGCGGATGGCGATGGTGCGCCGTGAAGTGGAGGGGCTGCCCGGCACGATCGAGGTGGTCAGCTTCGATTCGCTGCTGATGGACTTTGCCGAGCGCGAGAGCGCCAGCGTGATCGTCCGCGGCCTGCGCGCCGTCGCCGACTTCGAATACGAATATCAGATGGCCGGCATGAACCAGCAGATCAACGACCGGATCGAGACGGTTTTCCTGATGGCCGACGTGTCGCTCCAGCCGATCGCCAGCCGGCTGGTGAAGGAGATCGCGATGTACGGCGGCCCGATCCACCGCTTCGTCACCGAGGCGGTCCAGGCCGATGTCGCCGCCCGCGTCGAGCTGCTCGGCCGCAAGGGCAGCAACTAACATCAACCTGACGTGCGCCGGGCTTTGCGCTGCCCGGCGATTGCGGTAGAGCCGCGCATTCACCAAAAACGAGTGGGAAGTTCGATGCGTTTCCTAGCCACGATGGCCGCCATGGCCGCCACGCTGTTCGCCGTGCCGGCGCTGGCCCAAGGCGGCGGGGGCAAGCCGAAGCCCGTCATCGAACCGTTCAAGGGCGTCAACGCCGATGTGAACACCCGCCCCGCCGTGCTGGTTCCCGCCGACCCGGAGAACACCTGGGCGCTGGACCTGTCGACCGGCGGCCGCGTGCTGATCCGGCTCCGCCCGGACGTCGCGCCGAAGATGGTCGAGCGGATCAAGACGCTCACCCGCAAGCATTTCTACGACGGCCTGACCTTCCACCGCGTGGTCGACGATCCCTACAACATCGCCCAGGGCGGCGATCCCAAGGGCGACGGCACCGGCGATTCGGACCTGCCCAACGTGCCCGCCGAGTTCAGCTCGCTGCCGCACGTCCGCGGCACCGTCTCGGCCGCCCGCCGCGGCGCGGCCGACAACGCCACGGCCGAGCAGAAGACCGAGGCGGAGAACAGCGCGAACAGCCAGTTCTTCATCATGATGCAGCCCAAGCTCGCCTTCGACCACGACTATACCGTGTTCGGCCGCGTCACCTCGGGCATGGAATGGGTCGACAAGATCGAGCGCGGCGAGCCGCCGCAGCACCCGACCGTGATCATCCACGCCTATATCGAGTCGGACAATCCCCCGCCCTATCAGCCGCTGGCGCCCGCCACCCCGGCGGCGACCGGCCCGACGCTGATCCCGGTGGGCCCGGCCGCACCGGCTGCCAAGCCGGCGCCTGCCGCGAAGAAGCCGGCACCGAAGAAGAAGTGATCGACCTCTCCTCGTGAACGTCGACCTTTTCGATTTCGAACTGCCGAACGAACGGATCGCGCTGCGCCCCGCCGCCCCGCGCGATTCCGCCCGCCTGCTGGTGCTGGACGGTGCGGAGACGCGCGACGCGATCGTCCGCGAGCTCGCCGCCCAGCTCCGCCCCGGCGACTGCCTGGTGTTCAACGACACCCGCGTCATCCCCGCCCAGCTGGAGGGGACGCGCGGCGAGGCGCGGATCGGCGCGACGCTGCACAAGCGCGAGGGGCCGCGCCGCTGGCGTGCCTTCATCCGCAACGCCAAGCGGCTGCGCGACGGCGATGCGATCACCTTCGGCCCCGATGCGATCGCCATCGCCTCGGACCGCGCCGAGGACGGCAGCTTCGCACTCGACTTCCAGGGCGACGAGCCGGTCGAGCTGCTGCTGGAGCGCTGCGGCCGCATGCCGCTGCCGCCCTATATCGCCTCCAAGCGCCCGACCGACGCGCGCGATGCCGACGATTACCAGACGATGTTCGCGGCAGAGCCGGGCGCCGTCGCCGCGCCCACCGCTGCGCTGCACTTCACCCCGGCGCTGATGGCCTCGCTGGAAGCGGCGGGCATCGGCCATACCACGCTGACGCTGCATGTCGGCGCGGGCACCTTCCTGCCGGTCAAGGCCGAGGATACGGCGGACCACAAGATGCACGCCGAATGGGGCCGCATCACCCCTGAGGTCGCCGATCGGCTCAACGCCGTGCGCGCCGCGGGCAACCGCATCATCGCGGTGGGTACCACCAGCCTGCGCCTGCTCGAAAGCGCGGCGGACGAGACTCGCGTGATCCAGCCGTTCGAGGGCGACACCGCCATCTTCATCACCCCCGGCTATCGCTTCAAGGGGGTCGACGGGCTGGTCACCAACTTCCATCTGCCGCGCTCGACGCTGTTCATGCTGGTCTCCGCGCTGATGGGGCTGGATCGCATGCAGGCGGCCTATGCCCATGCGATCGAAACCGGCTATCGCTTCTACAGCTATGGTGATTCCAGCCTGTTGCTGCCCGCCCGCTAAAGGGAAATCGATGCGCCTGTTCCTGCTGCTCGCCGCCTGCACCGCCGCCCTGCCCGCCGCCGCGCAGCAACGGCCCGCACCCGACGCGATCACGGTCAACGCACCCGGCGCGCAGCCCCAGGCGACGGTGATCGCCGAGCCGGTGGCGCTGCTGATCGCCGGGTTCGACAGCGATGGCGACGCCCGCGTCACCCGCGCCGAGTTCGACGCAGGGCTCAAGCGCAGCTTCGACAGCGCCGATACCGGCCACACCGGGAGCCTGGGCTATATCGCCTATTCGGACTGGTCGCTGCGCTGGATGGGCGATCGCAACACCCTGCCCAGCCCGTTCGAGATGGACCGCGACGGCGACAACAAGGTCAGCTGGACCGAATTCCAGGACCGCTTCGCGCTGATCTGGGCGCGGTTCGACAAGAACAAGGACGGGGTGATCGAGCGCAGCGAGCTGGTGACGATCCGCCCGCCTGCGTTCAACCCGATGGACGGCAAGCGCAAGCGCCGCTGAGCGTGCCTTACCGCGCCCCTGCGAAAGCAGGGGCCCAGGGCCACAAGCGGCGTCCTCTCCTACCCTGGGCCCCTGCTTTCGCAGGGGCACGGCTGCAGGGGCACGGCTGCCGAAACACTTTTGCCGCAATGCGCTAGCATCACATGGGGGACGCCCGCTAGGATCGCCCGACATGTCGGGAAATCACGCGCACGGCCATCACCATGGCCATTCACACGGGCATAGCCACGGCCACTCGCACAGTCATGGCCACAGCCACGCGCCCGCCGATTTCGGCCGCGCCTTCGCGATCGGGACCGCGCTCAACATCGCCTTCGTGGTACTCGAAGGCGGCGCCGGGCTGTGGACCAATTCGATGGCGCTGCTGGCCGATGCCGGCCACAACCTCTCCGACGTGCTCGGCCTGCTGATCGCCTGGGTGGGCGCCGAGCTCGGCAAGCGGCCGGCGACGCCGCGCTTCACCTATGGCCTCGGCGCCTCCTCGATCCTCGCCGCGCTCGCCAATGCGCTGCTGCTGCTGATCGCGATCGGCGCGATCCTGCTCGAAACCGTTCAGCGCTTCACCGACCCGCCCGCCGTGGCGCCCATCCCGGTGATGCTGGTGGCGGGGGCGGGCATCGTCGTGAACCTCGGCACCGCGCTGCTCTTCGCCCGCGGTCGCGACCACGACATCAATGTCCGCGGCGCCTATCTCCACATGGCGGCCGATGCCGGCGTCTCGGCGGCGGTGGTGGTCGCCGGGGCGCTGATCTGGTGGACCGGGCTGCGCTGGATCGATCCGGCGATCAGCCTCGTGGTCGTCGTGGTCATTCTGGTCGGCACCTGGGGGCTGCTGCGCGAATCGCTCACCATGGCGCTGCAGGCGGTGCCGGACCGGATCGACCTGGAGGCGGTGGAGCAGACGCTGCTCGCCCAGCCCGGCGTCACCCGCGTCCACGATCTCCATGTCTGGCCGATGAGCACCACCGAGGCGGCGCTCACCGCGCATCTGGTCATGCCCGATGGTCATCCCGGTGACGCATTTCTAATTCATCTTCAACATCGGCTCGCGGACGATTTCCGGATCGAGCACAGTACGGTACAGATAGAGTTGGGCAACGGGGCGGAGTGCCGGATGCATGGACCTGGTAGCGGACATGGTTGAGACGAGCGCCATAGCGGCCCGCCCGCTGGATCTCGTCATCTTCGATTTCGACGGCACGCTGTCCGACAGCGGCGACTGGTTCGTCTCGGTCGCCAACGACCTCGCCGAGCGTTTCCGCTTCCGCAAGATCGCGCCCGAGGAAGTAGAGATGCTTCGCCGCAAGAGCTCGCGCGAAGTCATCGACTTTCTCGGCATCTCCCGGTGGAAGATGCCGTGGATCGCCCGCTATGTGCGCAAGCTGGTGAGCCGCGAGGCGCACCGGATCGAGCTCTTCCCCGGCACGCCCAATTTGCTGGAACGGCTGGTCGAAAGCGGCGTCAAGCTCGCGCTGGTCACCTCCAACTCGGAGGAGAATGCCCGCAAGATCCTGGGTCCGCGCCACGCCGCCAAGATCGATTATTTTGCCTGTGGCTCCTCGCTGTTCGGCAAGGCGCCCAAGTTCCGCCGCGTGCTGCGCAAGATGGGGGTCCAACCCGAAGCCGCGCTGGCGATCGGCGACGAGACCCGGGACGTGGATGCCGCGCGCGAAGTTGGCATGCGGGCGGGTTCGGTGCTGTGGGGCTATGCCGCGGAGGACCTGCTGACCGGCATGTCCCCCGACGCGGTGTTCCGTACGCCGGAGGACATCGTACACTACGTGAGCCAGCATCGAGGCTGAGGGGGCGGCCGTTTGCCCCGCCATCAAAGCAGAGCAGTCGCTTGGCAAACTACTCTGTCATCCCCGCGAAGGCGGGGATCCATTGGCGCTGATGCGTCGTTTCTTTCTACCAGCGCACAGGCGAATGGATTCCCGCCTTCGCGGGAATGACGATGGTTTTTGAGGGACCCGCTCCCCAATCCCCTACGCGGGACCCCTTCCTTGTCCGTGAGGCATGACGTCGCCGAGTCTCAAATATCCAGCGCCCAGCCGTCGCGGCCCTTGGGGTCGGGCGGGGTGACCGGCACGTAGCGCACCGCCCCGGCGGCGAGCCGCAGGATCGTCCAGTCGCCGCGGCGGTCGATGGCCTCCAGCGTGCAGCCGCAAGCCTCGAACGCCTCCACCACCTGCGGCCGCTGCGTCTCCAGCAGCCCGGCCAGCACGATCGTCGCGTTCGGCGCAGCGATCGCGGCGAGCTCGGGCGCCATCGAGACCAGCGGCCCCGCAAGGATGTTCGCGATGACGAGGTCATACGGCGCCTTGGCGGTGATCGCGTCCGATAGCGCACCGTCCGCCACCACCAGGTCGACGCCTTCGATGCCGTTCGCCACCGCATTCTCGCGCGTCACGTCCACGGCTGCAGGGTCGATGTCGGTCGCCATCACCTTGGCCGCGGGCCAGAGATGCGCGCCGGCGAACGCCAGCAGCCCGGTGCCGGTGCCGACATCGATGATGTTGGCGAACTGCCGGTCCGAAAGCCCGTCGAGCATCGCCAGGCAGCCCGAGGTCGTCGCATGGTGCCCGGTGCCGAAGGCGCGGCCCGCATCGATCAGGAACGCGCGGCCGCCTGCCGGTGCCTCCACCGGATGCGCGCTGGTATGGACGACGAAGCGGCCCTCGCGGATCGGTTCCAGGCCTTCCTGGCTCAGCGTCACCCAGTCCTGCGCGGTCAGCGCCTCGACCTCGGGCTCGATTCCCGCGGCGCTCGGCACCAGCGCCTTGAGCGCCGCGAGCATCGCCGCATCGGGCTCCTGCTCCATATAGGCGTCGAGCCGCCAATGCTCGACATCGTCCTCCACCGTCTCGGTGGTCATCAGCACCGCGTCGATCTCGATCGTGCCCGCGTCGATCGCTTCGGCCTCGGCGCGGGTGCAGGGCAGGCTGACCTTCCAGCTGTCGATCTCAGCGGACATAGCTGGCTCCATTGGCGTCGAGCACCGCGCCGGTCATCGAGGGGGGCGCATCGAGCGCGCAGAATTTGGCGATGGCGGCGATTTCCTCCGGGCTGGCGACGCGGCCGAGCGGGATGTCGGCCAGCAGCTTGTCGCCGCCGCGGCTCGCCAGATAGTCCTCGGCCATGCCGGTCATGGTGAAGCCGGGACAGATCGCGAAGGCGAGGATGCCCTCGCCCGCATAGCCACGCGCGATCGACTTGGTCATGCCGACCATGCCCGCCTTGGAGGCGGCATAATGCCAGTGCGCCGGGCTGTCGCCGCGATAGGCGGCACGGCTGGCGACGTTGACGATCCGGCCGCCGCTCTTGCGTTCCTGCCAGTGGCGCACCGCCAGCCGGCAGAGCTCGGCCGAGGCGGTGAGGTTGACGCGCATCGTGCGCTCCCAGCCTTCGACCCAGTCGTCATGTTCGGCGTCGAGCGGATTGGCTTCGAAGATGCCGGCATTGTTGATCACCACGTCGATCCGGCCGTCGAGCGCGTCGAGCGCCTGCTGCCAGAGCTGCTGGGGTGCCGCGGGATCGGTGAAGTCGGCGGGGATGCCGCTGCGGGTACCCTGGCCGACCAGCGTCACGCGCACGTCGTTGCCGAGCAGCGAGGCCGTCGCCGCGCCGATGCCCCGGCTGCTGCCGGTGAGGAGGATATGGGTCTTCATGGGGCAAGCCCTAGCGCGGGCGCGGTGGCGCGTCACCCCGGCACGGCGGGCTCAGTCGTGCAGCACCGCCACGCCCAGCGCGCCCAGGTTTACCGTCAGCTGCACGCTCAGCGCATGGTCCATCTGCGGCCGCGCGCCGTTTCGCCCGAAGCGATACTGGTTGAGATAGCCGATATCCGCATTCAGCGCCTTGCCCAGCGGCACCGCGAGGCCGAGCAGGTTGCGCATCCGCTCATAGCCCGCCCGCTGGCCCCAGCTGGTGCTGTTGGGCAGCAGGAAGCTCTCATGGCTGGCGAACAGGGCCAGTCGCGGCCGCCCGAGCGGGAGATTGTAGCGGAGCAGCGGCCGGATCCGCACGCCGATGCCGCTGCCGACCGTGCTGAACCGCTCGTCGATCCGGAACCGCCCGGCAAACCGCCCGCGATTGAACACGATCTGCTGGCGCACGCGGTCCTCGTCGGGCGCGAGGTTGGCGCTGTGAAAGCCCACCCGACGATAGCCGACGCCGATCTCGATACCCTTGGCGACCTGCCACCCCAGAAGCGCGCCATATTCGGTGGTGTAGATGCCGTCCTGCCGATCGCTCGTGCGCGCAATCTGCTCGAGCGTGACGCGGACCTGCTTGGTCATCGGCACGATGACGTTGAGCTGCTCCCAGGCCTGCCGATCTTCCTGCTGCGCGCGCGCCGGAGCGACACCAATGAGCAACAGAAGCGCGGCACAAAGAAAGGTGCGGGACATCCAAGCAGCGATGACACGGGCGGGGATCGGCAATCAAGCCCGACGCAGCCGCCTGCGGCGATCCGTGCGTCAGCGCGCCTCAGCCAGCAGCCCGGCGGCCAGTGCCTTGAACGCCGCGACCGCCTTGGGCAGCGTCGCCGCGGGCGCGTCGCTCGCTGCGACCCACAGCGCCGCGTTGAGCGCCGCACCGTTGAGCAGCCGCGCCGCCGCCTCGACGTCGACCGGCTTGAGCAGGCCTTCCGATGCCAGGCGCGCCAGGCTCTGCTGCGTGAGGTCCAGGCAGGCATTCTGGCTCGGCCACTGCGAAGGGTCCCCCAGAACGGCGGGACCATCAAGCAGCACGACGCGCCGGATCTCCGGGTCGAGCGCCATCTCGATATAGGCGGTACCCTCGACGATCAGCGCATCCCAATCGTTCGACTGCTGCTGCGCCGCTTGCCGCGCACGCGCCGCCATCTCGTCGTCGATCTGCGCGACCACCGCGGCGAGCAACCCCTTCTTGTCGCCAAAGTGATGATAGAGCGCTCCCCGCGTCAGCCCCGCAGCGGCAGTCAACTCGTCCATCGAAGCATCGGCGAACCCCTGCGTGGCAAAGGCGTGCCGCGCCGCTGCGAGGAGCCTGGCGCGGTTTTCGGCCATGGTCTGGGCACGCTTGATGGGAGGCATGTTCGTCGCTCCAGTTCACATACGTGGCGTATTTGATTTGACATACGGCACGTATGTCGCCAGTTTCACATACGCGCCGTATATAGTTCGCTGCGGGCGACTGGAAGTCCCGTCGAACGATCGGCTCAACGCAGCAAAGGAAAGCTCCCATGCCTCGTGACGCCATCCATCTCGAAAGCCGCCATGCCTTGTACGACAAGCACGGCTATTCGCCCGCCGTGCGTGCCGGCGACCTCCTGTTCGTTTCAGGCCAGGTCGGCAGCGGTCTCGACGGCGAGCCGGTGCCGGGCTTCGAAAATCAGGTGCGGCAGGCGTTCCGCAACCTGGAGGCGGTGCTGGCGGCCGCCGGCTGCAGCTTCGACGACGTCGTCGACGTCATGACCTTCCACACCGATCCGGAAACGCAGTTCCCGACGATCATGGCGTGCAAGGCCGATGCCTTCCCTCAGGCACCCTTCCCGAGCTGGACCGCAGTAGGCGTCACCTGGCTTGCCGGCTACGACTTCGAGATCAAGGTCGTGGCGCGCATCCCCAAGGCCTGACCGTGCGCCGCGCCTAGGCCGCCACCGCCGTCGAGAAGTCGTCCGCCGCAGCACGCAGCTGGTTCAGCCGGTCGTCGACCTCGGTCACGTCGTGCTGGAGCGTGTCGATCTCGCTGGTGACGCTCTTGGTGTCCTCGCGGATCGCGCCGATCGTGGCGGACATCGAGTCCGCCGCCAGCGCGGTCTCGTCGACGGCGGCGGTGATCGCGGTCACCGTCTGCGCCTGGACTTCCATCGCGGTGCGAATGCGGTTGGCGCTTTCCTGCACCTCGGACACCGTTGCCCGGATCGAGGCGTTGGTCTCGACCGTCGAGCGCGTGGCCGACTGGATCGCCGCGATCTTGGCGGCGATGTCGTCGGTGGCGCGTGCCGTCTGGCTGGCGAGGCTCTTCACTTCCTGCGCCACCACCGCGAAGCCGCGGCCCGCATCCCCTGCCCGTGCCGCCTCGATCGTCGCGTTGAGCGCGAGCAAATTGGTCTGCCCGGCAATGTCGCGGATCAGGCCGAGGATCGATTCGATCGACTTGGCGTGCTCGGAGAGCATCTCGCTCATCCCCACCGCCTCGCTCGCCTGGCCCGAGGCGCGCGTGGCGATGCCCGCCGCCGCTTCGACTTCGGTGCGCGCGTCCTCGATCGCACGGATCAGCCCGGCCGCGGTCATCGCCGCCTCGCGCATCGCCACCGCCGACTGCTCGGCCGCCGCCGCGACTTCGCTCGCCTTGCCCAACATGCCGCGCGCCGCACTGGAGGCGCCCTGCGCCTGCACCCGGATGCGGTTGCCGAGCATCGTCGCGCCTTCGATCGATTCGGCGATGCTCGCGCGGAACTGGTCCGATCGTGCGCGGCGTTCGTCATGCACCGACTCGGCGTCGCGCGCGCCGAGATGCGCCGCCATCAGGTCCACCTCGGCCATGGCGATACGCTGCACCGCGTCGCTGAGGCGGGCGTAGCGATCGAGATCGCCGTCCACCTTGCTCCGCAGCACGTCGAGCGTCTGGCTATGGGCATAGGCGAAGTGCGAGATCAGCACCGGCAGCGGCACGCCGAGCAGATAGGTGCGCGCGGCATAGTCGCAGACCATCTGCGCCCATTCCTCGCTGAACGGCTGCTCGAACTTCACGCGATCGTACCGCGCGCCGTCGAGGACGTGCGCCTCGGATTCGATCTCCGCACGCATCTGGCTGCTCAGCCGGCCGCTGAGCAGATGCTGCTGCGAGCGCCGGGCGATCGTCTCATGCTCTTGCTCGAGCAACGCGGCGATCTCGGCGCAGCTGGCGAGCAACGTGCCGTCCCAGTCATAGTCCTTGCGGTGCTCGCCCAAGGAGCGCGCGCCGCCGCTCCACTGGCCGGGTTTGCGGCTTTCCGACATCGCAGACTCCATCACGCAGCGACCTTGGCGACGAACTCGCCGGCGCTGCCCTTCAGCGCGCCGAGCTGTTCGTCGAGCGTCGCAAATCCCTGTCCGACCCGGTCGATCTCGGAGGCCACCGCCTCGGTATCGGCGCGGATCGCGCTGATCGTCGCCGACATCGAATCCGCCGCGAGCGCGGTCTCGTCGACCGCCGCGGTGATCGCGGTGACGGTCTGCGCCTGCACTTCCATCGCGCTGCGGATGCGGTTGGCGCTTTCCTGCACTTCGGAGACGGTCGCGCGGATCGAGGCGTTGGTCTCCACCGTCGAGCGCGTCGCCGACTGGATCGCGGCGATCTTGGCGGCAATGTCGTCGGTCGCGCGCGCGGTCTGGCTGGCGAGGCTCTTCACTTCCTGCGCCACCACCGCGAAACCGCGCCCGGCGTCGCCGGCTCGGGCCGCCTCGATCGTCGCGTTGAGCGCGAGCAAATTGGTCTGCCCGGCGATGTCGCGGATCAGGCCGAGGATCGATTCGATCGACTTGGCATGGTCGGAGAGCATCTCGCTCATGCCCACCGCGTCGCTCGCCTGGCCGCTCGCGCGCGTCGCGATCGCCGCCGCCGCCTCGACTTCGGTACGCGCATCCTCGATCGCGCGGATCAGGCCGGCGGCGGTCATCGCCGCCTCGCGCATGGCCACCGCCGACTGTTCGGCCGCCGCCGCGACTTCGCTCGCCTTGCCCAGCATGCCCCGGGCCGAAGCGGAGGTGTGCACCGCCTGACCGCGCAACGCTTCGCCGCCGCGCGACGCCTGCTCCACGGTTGCGCCGATCGACGTGTGGAACTCGGTCGCCAGCCGGTCACGCGCCACCTGGGCGCTGTGCTCGCGATACATGTTGTAGATCTCGACGGTGATGTCTGCTTCCAGCGCCGACAGCCGCATCAGCGTGTCGACCAGCACCGGCAGCCGCGGATCGGCGCCGCCCACCCGGCGGATCAGCACTTCCAGCGCCGCACGGTCGCTCGCGCTGATCATCGAGAGCAGCGCCATCGGCGGCACGCCCTTTTCATAGGCCGCGGCGACCGAGCGCTCGATCGATTCGATCCAGCTCTTGGTCGTCGTCTCCAGGAAGCGCGCGCGCAGGAACACCACGCCAACGTCGATCATCTTTGCGGTATCCGACGGCGCCCAATCGCGCTCTTCGGGGAAGCAGCGGACCCATTGATGCCAATAGGCGGCGGAGACCGCCTCGATCTCGGGCTCCAGCACCTCCCAGCATTCGCGACTCGATTGCTGCAGCGAGCCTTCGAAATCGAACACGTGCAGCCGCGCCGCCACGTCGATCCGCGCGCTCATCGTGCCGGCGGCGGCCAGCGCCTGGGTGGAAACCGAATCGCTCACCTACGTCTCATCCCCGGTCGGCGGCCGGGCTTCGGCCGCATCCGGCCAAGCTATGTCGCTTCAGTGGTTAAGAGGCGGTTAGGAGCGGGTGTGCCAGGGTGGATCCGCACCATCTTGCGCCCACCGCCCGGCTGAACCTAAGGGCAATCCGTCTTGCATCCTCGTCTGGCGGGATTAAGGAAGCCCGCGTCGACCGAAAGGATTTATCGTTGGCCAACGTCCGCAACACGGCGCGACCGCTGTCGCCGCATCTCGGCATCTATACCTGGGGGCCGCACATGACGGTCTCGATCATCCACCGCGCCACCGGCTCCGGCATGGCGACCGTGGGCACCGGACTGTTCGTCTGGTGGCTGGTCGCGCTCGCTTATGGCCCCGATGCCTATGCGACGTTCCTCGACGTGTTCACGCTGTCGAACGGCAAGCTCAACATCCTCGGCTATATTGTCGGGATCGGGATGAGCCTGTCCTTCTTCCAGCACATGGCCTCGGGCGTGCGCCACCTGTTCCTCGACGCCGGCGCGAATTTCGAGCTGCGCGCGAACAAGCGCACCGCGCTGACCACCTTCGCGGTCAGCATCCTCGCCACCGCGATCTTCTGGGTCGTGCTTCTGGAGAAGGCGCATGGGTAACGGAACCCAGCTCGGTCGCGTCCGCGGCCTCGGCTCGGCGCACGAAGGCGCGGGCGAATGGTGGAAGCACAAGGTTTCGGCGGGATCGAACCTGCTGCTGGTGCTGTGGCTGATCGTCTCGATCGCCCTGCTGCCCGCCTATGACTATGCGACGATGCAGGCCTGGATCGCCCAGCCGCTGGTCGCCGTGCCGCTGATCCTCCTGGTGCTCAGCGTCACTTCCCACTTCCGTCACGGCCTGCAGGTCGTGATCGAGGACTATCAGCACAACGAGACGCGCTTCGTGCTGATCGTCCTGCTCGAATATTTCACGATCACCGTCCGCGTGCTCGCGATCTTCTCGATCCTGAAGATCGCCTTCACCTCCGTTGGAGTGGCTGCCTGATGCCCGCCGCCTACAAGATCATCGACCATATCTATGACACCGTCGTCGTCGGCGCGGGCGGCTCGGGCCTCCGCGCGGTGATGGAAGTGGCGCAGTCGGGCCTCAAGACCGCTTGCATCACCAAGGTGTTCCCGACGCGCAGCCACACGGTCGCGGCGCAGGGCGGCATCGCCGCCAGCCTGGGCAACATGGGTCCGGACCACTGGACCTGGCACATGTACGACACCGTCAAGGGCTCCGACTGGCTCGGCGACCAGGACGCGATCGAGTATCTCACCCGCGAGGCGCCTGCCGCGGTGTACGAGCTCGAACATGCCGGCATGCCGTTCAGCCGCACCGACGAGGGCAAGATCTACCAGCGTCCGTTCGGCGGCATGATGCAGAACATGGGCGAAGGCCCGCCCGCGCAGCGCACCTGCGCCGCGGCGGACCGTACCGGCCATGCGATGCTGCACACGCTGTACCAGCAGAGCCTGAAGTACGACGCGGACTTCTTCATCGAATATTTCGCGCTCGACCTGATCATGGAAAATGGCGAGTGCCGCGGCGTGATCGCGCTGTGCATGGACGACGGCTCGATCCACCGCTTCCGCAGCCATGCGGTGGTGCTGGCGACCGGCGGCTATGGCCGCGTCTACCAGTCGGCCACCTCGGCGCACACCTGCACCGGCGACGGCAATGGGATGGTGCTCCGCGCCGGCCTGCCGCTGCAGGACATGGAGTTCGTCCAGTTCCACCCGACCGGCATCTACGGCGCGGGCGTGCTGATCACCGAGGGCGCGCGCGGCGAAGGCGGCTATCTCACCAACTCCGAGGGTGAGCGCTTCATGGAGCGCTATGCGCCGTCCGCCAAGGATCTCGCCAGCCGCGACGTCGTGTCGCGCTCGATGGCGATGGAGATCCGCGAAGGCCGCGGCGTGGGCAAGGAGAAGGACCATATCTACCTTCACCTGAACCATATCGACCCGAAGATCCTCGCCGAGCGCCTGCCCGGCATCACCGAGACCGGCAAGGTCTTCGCCGGTGTCGACCTCACCCGCCAGCCGCTCCCGGTGGTGCCGACCGTCCACTACAATATGGGCGGCATCCCGACCAACTATCACGGCGAAGTCGTCCATCTGAAGGACGGCAATCCGGATGCGGTGGTCCCCGGCCTGTTCGCGGTCGGCGAAGCGGCCTGCGTGTCGGTGCACGGCGCCAACCGCCTCGGCTCCAACTCGCTGATCGATCTCGTGGTGTTCGGCCGGGCAACCGGCAAGCGGATCGTCGACATCCTCAAGCCGAACACCCCGCACCACCCGCTGCCGAAGGATTCGGAAGCGCTGGCGCTGGGTCGCCTCGATCACTTCCGCAACGCAAATGGCGGCACCCGCACCTCGCAGTTGCGCGCCGACATGCAGAAGACGATGCAGCGCCACTGCGCCGTGTTCCGCACCGAGGAGCTGATGGCCGAGGGCGTGGCCCACATGGACCAGGTCTACAAGGGCCTGGAGGATGTGCATGTCAGCGATCGCTCGCTGGTGTGGAACACCGATCTCGTCGAGACGCTCGAGCTGGACAACCTGCTCGGCCAGGCGATGGTGACGATCCGCAGCGCGATCAACCGCAAGGAAAGCCGCGGCGCGCACATGCACGAGGACTTCCCCGAGCGCGACGACGCCGAGTGGATGAAGCACACCATCGCGACGTTCGACGGCTGGGGCGGCAAGGGCGGCACCACCGCGATCGACTACCGTCCGGTGCACGACTATACGCTCACCGACGCGATCGAATATATCAAGCCGAAGAAGCGGGTGTACTGATCCCGTCGCGGATGGGTTTACGGAAGGGCCGGGGCGGCGACGCTCCGGCCTTTTTGTTTGGGTGAGGTATGGGCGAACCCCACACACCCTCACCCTCCCCACCGCCTTCGGCGGTGGGTCCCCTCCCTCTCCCGCAGGCGGGAGAGGGAGGGAGGCGCGTAAGCGCCGGAAGGGTGAGGGTGCGTGGGGATAGCTAAAACCTACCGAAGCACCCCGAACCGCGCGCTCGCCAGATGATGCGCATGGCAGATCGCCACCGCCAGCGCGTCGGCAGCATCGGCGCCGACGATCTTCACCCCCGGCAGCAGCCGCGAGACCATCGCATGCACCTGCTCCTTGTCGGCATTGCCCACGCCGACCACGGACTTCTTCACCGTGCTCGGCTTATACTCGCCGACATCGATGCCCACCCGCGCCGCGGCGCACAGCACCACCCCGCGTGCCTGGCCGAGCTTGAGCGTCGACTGCGCATTGGAATTGACGAACACTTCCTCGACAGCCGCCGCCTCAGGCGCATGATCGGTGATGAGCGCGGCGAGCATCGCATCGAGATGGGCGAGCCGGCGCGGCAGGGTGGCCTTGGTGTCGGTGACCAGCTTGCCATGGCCGAGATGGCTAAGACGGTTCCCCTCGGCCCGGATGAGGCCCCAGCCGGTGGTTCCCAGGCCGGGATCGAGACCCAGGATGATCACCACTCAAGCCCCTCCCCTTCAGGGGAGGGGTTGGGGTGGGGGCTGGCGGACCAGCGATCCGGACGGGTTTGGAGAGCTTCCACAATTGCCGCGAGCACGCCGTCCATATTGTCGAATACGTCGTGATTGGAAAAATGCAGGGCGAGAAATCCTTGGCTTAGAAGGTGCGCGTCCCGGCGCTCATCGCGCACTGGATCATGCGTGTCGCCGTCGACTTCAACTACCAGCCCCTTCGCCGGGCAGAAGAAGTCGCAGATATAGGGAAAGACTACCTGCTGGCGACGAAATTTGTGGCCGAGCTGGGTGTTGGAGAGATGCCGCCACAGGCGCTTCTCCAGTTCCGTAGGGTTCCGCCGCATTTCCTTTGCACGCGCGTATAGCTCGGCTTCGGTGACCATCGCTGCCCTCCCTCAGGAAACAGGATGCACCAACAGCGGAGCAATTGGCTACTCGGTCATGCCCCACCCCAACCCCTCCCCTGAAGGGGAGGGGCTAGTAGATCGCCAGCTAGCCCAGCTTCTCCATCACGTCGTCGGGGATTTCGTAGTTCCCCCATACCGTCTGGACGTCGTCGTCATCATCCAGCGCATCGAGCAGCTTGAACAGCGTCGCCGCGTCGTCCGCGCCCACCGTCACCATGGTCTGCGGCCGCCAGGCGAGCTTGGCGCCCTCGGACTCGCCGAGCACCGCCTCCAGCGCCTTGGCGACTTCGTGCAGGTCGCCCTGCGCGGTCCAGATCTCGTGGCCGTCCTCGCTGCTGGTCACGTCCTCGGCGCCCGCTTCCAGTGCCGCCTCGAACACCTTCTCGGCGTCGCCGGCGCTTACCGGATAGGAGATCAGCCCCAGGCGATCGAAGCCGTGGCTCACCGAACCGGCGGTGCCCAGGTTGCCGCCATTCTTCGACACCGCGGTGCGCACGTTGGTCGCGGTGCGATTGCGGTTGTCGGTCAGCGCCTCGATGATCAGCGAGACGCCCGCCGGGCCGAAGCCCTCGTAGCGGATCTCTTCGTAATTATCGCCTTCGCCCTTGCTCGCCTTGTCGATCGCGCGCTGGATATTGTCCTTGGGCATCGACTGCGCCTTGGCGGCGTTGATCGCGGCGCGCAGGCGCGGGTTCATGTCCGGGTCCGCCAGACCCATCTTTGCCGCCACGGTGATTTCGCGGCTTAGCTTGGAGAACATCGCCGAGCGCTTCTTATCCTGCGCGCCCTTGCGGTGCATGATGTTCTTGAATTTGGAATGGCCTGCCATGGTGAACCCGAACTGCCTGCGGTTTGGAGAAGGTGGAAAGCGCTCGCCTTAGCGCGGAAGCCCGGCGAGCGCCATCGCGGGGCTTAGATGCCCAGCGCCTGCTTGTAGGTCTCGAGCAGCATCTCGGCCTCTTCGCGGTGATGCTTTTCCATCTTCCGCAGGCGGACGATAGTGCGCATCGTCTTCACGTCGAAGCCGGTCGACTTGGCCTCGGCATAGACGTCCTTGATGTCGTCGGCGATGCCCTTCTTCTCCTCTTCGAGACGCTCGACACGCTCGATCAGGAGGCGGAGCTGCTCGGCGGAAATATTGTCGGACATGGGTGTTCTAGCTCCTGAAGCATGGGATCGGACGAGGCACGCCGCGCGAGAGTCGCGCCGGCCGGATCGTCCGAAGGGAAAGGAATCCGGCGGGCCCTGTACGCCAGCCGGCGCCTTCGCTCAACCTTAGAGCGTGATGACATGGTTTCGACACGCCGTGATTGCCCTGCGCCGTTCGTCGGCTAGGAGCATCGCGCAGCGCGGGCTGGTGGCCCGTGCAAGCGGTGCGACGACGTGCGGCGGGCGGCGCAGGGCAACCGCGAAGCGGCGGGCCGATTTTGGCCCGTGGCGTCGTCCCTCGTCGGTCACGGGGGCAAAGCCCCGCTCCCTCCTCGCTCCTAGCCACAAGCCAAAATCGGCTCCGTCACGGCGCGTCGCAACCATGCCATCACGCTCTAGTCCTGCGGGAACACCTGCCGCTTGCCGCCGAGCTTGTGCACCACGCCGGCGCGCACCACCGTGTCGACATGCTGCAGCACGGTGACGTCCTGCAGCGGATCGCCCGCCACCGCGATCAGGTCCGCCGCCTTGCCGGGTTCGAGCGAGCCGAGCTGGTCCTTGCGACCGAGCGCATCGGCAGCGTCGAGTGTCGCCGCGCGAATCGCGCCCGCCGGCGTGAGCCCCGCGCGGACCAGCAGCGCGAATTCCTTCGCATTCTCGCCGTGGCGCGACACGCCGGTGTCGGTGCCGAACGCAACCTTCACCCCTGCCTTGATCGCCTTGGCATGGCTGGCGGCGGCAGCCGCAGCAGCCGCCTCGGCCTTGGGGATGGTGGCGGGCGGCAGCTTGCCGGCGCGGGCATTAGCGAGCGCGGTGACCGGGGCGATCATCGTCGGGACGAGCCAGGTGCCGTGCGCCTTCATCGCCGCGATGGTCGCATCGTCGAGGAAGCTGCCATGCTCGATCGAATCGGCCCCCGCCTCCACCGCACCGCGCACGCCCTCGGCGGCGTGCGCATGCACCGCGACGCGGCGGCCGAAGGCGTGCGCGGTATCGACGATCGCCTTCATCTCCTCGTCGGACATCTGCTTGCCCAGGCCCCCGGCGACATTCGAGAGCACGCCCCCGGTGGCGGCGAACTTGATCACCTGCGCGCCCAGCCCGATCTGCTGGCGGACCGCACGGCGGCAATCGTCGGCGCCGTCGCAGGTGTTGATCTGGCGGTGCGCCACCGCCTCGGCGAATTCCTCGGCAAGCCCGTTGGTGCCGTCGCCATGCCCGCCCGAGACCGAGATCATCCGCCCGGCATTGACGATTCGCGGCCCCGCGATCGCGCCGCGCTCCACCGCGTCCCGCAGCGCCCGGATCGCGCGGGGGTTGCTGCCGAGGTCGCGGACCGTGGTGAACCCTGCCTCAAGATCGCGTCGCGCATCCTCGATGCCGATGACGAACTCGTCGGCCTCGTCCTCGGTGAGCGCGTTCATCCGCTCCTTCACCGGGTCGCCCTCGGAGAAGAGGTGGACGTGCAGGTCGATCAGCCCCGGCAGCACGAACTTGTCGCGCAGGTCGACCAGGGTCGCCCCGGCCTCGGGCGCGACGAAGCCGTCGCGGACTTCGGCGACCTTGCCATCGCGCAGGATCAGGGTGCTATTGCCGCGCGCCGCCTGGCCAGGCCGGTCGAGCAGCCGCCCGGCCTGGACATAGGTGACCTTGGAGGAAGACTGAGCAAGGGCGGGAACGGCCACCGAACAGGCCAGCGCGGCCAGCAACAACGTCTTCATTCCCGTCTCCCCACTGTCGCGCCCCCGGTTCAGGCCCGCCTCAGGCGTGGGGGTCGGTCATGCTGGGAGGATCACTGGCCGGGAAGCTCTCGTCAAGCGCCTCGTCGAGCTCCGCGTCGCGGCCCTCGTTCTTCTTCAGGCTCTCTTCCATGCGGGCCAATTGCTCGGGCGTGGCCTCGCTCTGGTACTTCGCCTTCCACTCGGACTGCTCCATCCCATAGACGATTCGGCGCGCATCGGCCTTGGCGATGCTCGGATCCGCTTCATGGATCCAGTCGCCCAGGCAGTTCCGGCAAAAGCCCGAAAGCCCCATCAGATCAATGTTCTGGGCATCGTGACGGTGGCGCAGATGGCGCACCAGCCGGCGGAACGCCTTGGCCGCAATTGCGTCGTCCAGGCGATCAAGTTCATCCATTCGGCACCTCCGGAGTTGATGTTAACGCATTTGGGGCTAGAGGCGGGCACGCACAAGCCGAGGAAGACAACGATGACACAGGCGATCTCCCCCCGCTCGCGCAAGGTGCGCGTCCTGGCAACCTTGGGACCCGCCAGCGCGTCCCCCGAAATGATCGAGAAGCTGTTCCGCGCCGGCGCCGATGCGTTCCGCATCAATATGAGCCATGGCGACCAGGCCTCGAAGATCCCGCTGTTCCAAGCGATCCGCGGCATGGAGGCGACTACCGGCCGCCCGACCACGATCCTCGCCGACCTGCAGGGCCCGAAGCTCCGCGTCGGCAAGTTCGCCGAGGGCAAGGTGATGCTGGTCACCGGCCACCAGTTCACGCTGGACCGTGATCCCACGCCGGGCGACGCCACCCGCGTCGAGCTGCCGCACCGCGAGATCTTCGAAGCCGCGCACCCCGATGCCCGGCTGCTGCTCGACGACGGCAAGCTGGTGCTGCGCGTGACCGACGTGACGCCCGACCGGCTGACCACGATCGTCGAGGTCGGCGGTGCGCTGTCGAACAACAAGGGCCTCAACGTCCCCGACATGGTGCTGCCGCTTGCCGCGCTCACCGAGAAGGACCGCAGCGACCTCAGCTTCGCGGTGGAGCAGGGTGCCGACTGGATCGCGCTCAGCTTCGTCCAGCGCCCCGAGGATCTGATGGAAGCCCGCCGCCTGATCGGCGGCAAGGCCGCGCTGCTCGCCAAGATCGAGAAGCCGAGCGCCATCGCGCGTCTCGAGGAAATCCTCGAGCAGTGCGATGGCGTGATGGTCGCCCGCGGCGATCTCGGCGTCGAGCTGCCACCGCAGACCGTGCCGCCGCTGCAGAAGCGGATCGTCGAATCGGCGCGCCGCCTGGGCCGTCCGGTAATCGTCGCGACGCAGATGCTCGAATCGATGATCGACAGCCCCTCGCCCACCCGCGCCGAAGTGTCGGACGTGGCGACCGCGGTGTATGACGGCGCCGACGCGATCATGCTCTCGGCCGAAAGCGCCGCGGGCAAGTGGCCGGTGGAATCGGTGTCGATGATGAACTCGATCGCCGATGCGGTGGAGCGCGATCCCGCGCATGGCGACCGCGTCCACTTCACCGTTACCAAGCCCGATCCGACGACCGCCGACGCACTGGCCGAAGCGGCGAAGAATATCGCGGCGACGGTCTCGGCCTCGGCGATCATCTGCTTCACCAGCTCGGGCTCGACCGCGCGCCGCATCGCCCGCGAGCGGCCGCTGGTGCCGATCCTGGTGCTGACCCCGGAGCGCGACACTGCGCGTCGTCTGGGCCTGCTGTGGGGCACCCATGCCGTGCAGACCCGCGATGTCGACTCGTTCGAGGAAATGGTCGGCAAGGCCAAGCGCATGGCGCTGCGCCACGGCCTCGCCAAGGCGGGCGACCGGGTGATCGTCTGCGCCGGCGTGCCGTTCAAGACGCCGGGCTCGACCAACGTGCTCCACGTGGTGACGCTGCTCGGCGACGAGCTGACCAGCTATACAGGGCCGGAGGGGAACTAACCCCCGCAATCCTCCCCCGCCAGGGGGAGGTGTCAGGCGCAGCCTGACGGAGGGGGCGGAAGCACGCCGCTCGAGAGGGTCTGGCATCCTCCCCCTCCGTCGCCTTCGGCGCCACCTCCCCCTGGCGGGGGAGGATTATCCCTTGCCTACCCCCGCCCCATCCGCATCGCCGCGCCGGCGACGAAGGGGCATCCTGCCACCAGCACCAGGCTGATCGCCGCCAGCAGCTTGATCGCGCCGGGCTCGCCGCCGGTGGCGCCCGCGCCGAAGATCAGCAGCGGCACCGCGAAGGGCAGCATCACCAGCCCCGCCAGCGCCCCCGCCCCGCGCAACCCCGCCACCAGCGCCGCCGTCGCCACACCCAGTGCCGCCAGCCCCGGCGTGCCGATCGCCAGCCCGAGCAGGATGGTCGCCAGCGCCGTCCCCGGCACGTGCAGCAGCGCCGCCGCGACGCAGGTCGCCGCCAGCAGCGCCGGCCCGAAGCCCAGCCAATGCCCCAGCATCTTCGCCGCCGCGATGCCGGCATCCGAATAGCCGCGCACCACCAGCTGATCGAGCACCCCGCTCTCGGCATCGGGCGCCACCAGCCGCTCGACCGGGAGCAGCGCCGCTAGCAGCGCCGCTGCCCAGATCACCCCGCCGCCGATCCGCGCGAGCAGGCGTCCGTCGGGGCCGACCGCGAAGGGAAAGAGGATCGCGACCAGCAGGAAGAAGGCGATCGGCAGCACCAGCCCGCCGCTGCTCCACGCCCGCCGCAGCTCGCGCCAGACCAGGGCAATCACAGCGCGATCTCCTGCGCGTCCGGCAGCGCGATCGGCTGGTGGGTCGCGACCAGCACGATTCCGCCTTCCGCGCGATGTGCCGCGATCCGCGCCTCCAGCATCGCGACCGAGGCAGTGTCGAGGCCATTGCCCGGCTCGTCGAGCAGCCACACCGGCGCGCCGCTCGCCAGCACCCGCGCGAACGCCGCGCGCCGCCGCTGGCCGGTGGAGAGCAGCCGCACGGGCACATCGGCGATATCCGCCAGTCCGACGGCGTCCAGCGCATCGGCGACCGCGTCCCCGCGCCCGTCGAGCCCCGCCCAGAAGCCGAGCGCGCCCGCGAGCGTCCGCTCCGTATCCAGCGCAGCGGTCTCGCTGAGCAGCGCCCGCGCGCCGTCCCCCGCCACCCGTCCGTCCAGCGGTGCGAGCAGCCCGGCGGCGATGCGGATCAGGCTCGACTTGCCGACGCCGTTGGGTCCCAGCACCAGCCCGGCCTCGCCTGGCGCCAGCGCGAAGGACAGCCCCTCGAACAGGATCCGCCCGCCGCGCAGGCAGGTCACGTCGTCAAAGGCGAGGCCGAGGTTCAATCCGCGGCTTCTTCCAGCGCATGCATGTCTTCGTCGGACAGGCCGAAATGATGGCCGACCTCATGGACCACGACATGATGGACCAGCCGCTCGAGTGATTCCCCGCTCTCCACCCACTCGTCGAGGATCGCGCGGCGATAGAGATGGATGCGATCGGGCAGTCCGCCCGAATCGAACGCCGATTTCTCGCCGATCGGCCGGCCATGATACAGGCCGCTGAGCGCGAAGGGGTCGTCGATGCCGAGCGCGTCGAGCGTCTCCTCGTCGGCGAACTCCTCCACCAGCAGCACCACGTCGGCCAGATGGGGCTGGAAGGGCGCGGGGATGCGGGCCAGCGCGGCGCGGGCGAGGCGCTCGATCAGGGCAGCATCGGGGGCGAAGGTTGGCGCTTGCTCCGGCATGGCCGAATGCATAGGCGGAGCGGCAGAGAAGGAGCAAGGAGGGGATATATGGTAGCGCGTTTGACCGACGGCCTGCGCGAGGAGTCGCTCGCGGCCCTGCCGGCCTGGAACTACGAGCCGGGGCGCGACGCGATCACCCGCCGCTTCCTGTTCGCCGATTTCACCGAGGCGTTCGGCTTCATGACCCGCGTCGCACTGATCGCCGAGAAGGCGGACCATCATCCCGAATGGTCGAACGTGTGGAACCGGGTCGACATCCTGCTGACCACCCATGATGCCGGCGGGCTGTCGACGCGGGACCTGCAACTGGCGGCGGCGATCGACGCGCTGGTGAAGGGGTAGCGTGTGATCCTCCCCCGGAGGGGGAGGGGGACCGCCGCCAAAGGCGGTGGTGGAGGGGTGTCAACGTGGCGGCGGCGGGCAGCAATCGCAGCGTGGACACCCCTCCGTCATGCCTTCGGCATGCCACCTCCCCTTGCAGGGGAGGATTTACGGTAGTCACTCCCCATCCGGCCGCTCGTACAGATCCCAACGATGTTCGCCGGTCACCGTATCGGCATAGGGCCGCCCCGCTGCATCCCTGCTCGGCACATAGCGGAAGCGCTTCTGGATCAGCTTGCAGGTGGTCTCGTCGAGGTCGCGATTGCCGCTGCTCCGCGTGACCGTGCAGCTTGATACCCGTCCGTTCACGCCCACCACGAAGCGCAGCCCCACCGTGCCGCTCGCCCCGGCGTTGAGCGCGCCGCGCGGGTAATCGGCGTCGGTGATCCGCCCACCGACCCAGCGCAGCGGCACCCCGCCCCCGCCGCCCGGCCCATTGCCGCGTCCGCCGCTGCCGGTGCCATCGCCCTCGCCGCCCGCGCCGGTCCCCGGCCCCGCCACCGGCGCTGCGCCGGAGGACGAATCGCTGGCGGTCGCCGGCTTGGGCGCGGTCACCAGCGGCGGCGGCTGGAGCACCACCGGCGGTGGCGGCGCGACGACCTCGGTTGCCTTGGAAACGCGGTTGGGCGGTGCCGAGGCCCCTTCGGCCTTGGGCGCCGCGCGCCGCTTGGCCGGCTCGGGCGCGGGCGGCGGCGGGGGTGGCGGCACGTCGAAGCTCAGCAGGTTCGCATCCGGATCGGTGCGGACCAGCGTCTGCGCGCGCAATCCCGCGAACAGCAGCGCCGCCAGCAGCGCCTCCACCGCGATCGCCGCCACTGCGCCGCGCGCCCGGGAGCCTCCGGAAATCACCGGATCTGCCCCGATCGTTGCGGGTTCATGCAACCGAAATGTGGCATGACACATTGATACGCATCGAACACGAACCGAAGATGGGGTCCGAATATGCGTAAGACAATCGCCGCGCTCGCCGCCTTTGCCCTGGTCACGCCCGTCGCAATGCCGATCGGCGTCGCCAGCGCCCAGTCGCGCTACGAAGGCAAGTCCAAGTCCAGCCGCGGCTATCGCTATGTGAAGACGTGCCGCAAGTCGAAGGGCCATACCGGCCTGATCGCCGGCGGTGTCGCCGGTGCGCTGGCAGGCCCGTCGGTGGTCGGCGGCGGCCTGCTCGGCGCTGCGGCGGGCGGTGTCGCCGGCGCGCTGGGTGGCCGCGCGATCGACCGTACCATCACCGCGAAGGATCGCTGCCACTACGTCAAGGTTCGCCGCTGACCGATCGGCTGGGGCGGGCCTGGTCCCGCCCCTTTCCAAAATAGCCTGCATCGGCCAGTAACCGGCCTTATGTCGCGGCGCCGAGCGCCAGCCCCCAAGATGCAGGAAACGCCTATGTCCAGCTATGCCGATCGTCTGAGCGCGTTGCGCACGCAACTCGCGCAGGATGCGCTCGACGGCTTCGTCGTGCCGCTCACCGACGAGCACATGTCCGAATATGTCGGCGAATATGCGCAGCGACTCGCCTGGCTGACCGGCTTCCAGGGCTCGGCCGGCACCGCCGTGGTGCTGCCGCAGGAAGCGGCGATCTTCACCGACGGGCGCTATACGCTCCAGGTCCGCCAGCAAGTCTCCGCCGATCAGTGGGAATATGTCGGCGTGCCGGCGACCAGCGTCGCCGACTGGCTGGGCGCGCATGCCCCGGACGGCGGCCGCATCGGCTATGATCCCTGGCTGCACACCCGCGCCTGGGTGGAGGAAGCCCGCACGGCGCTGGCCGAGAAGGGCGCGACGCTCGTGCCGGTCACCCGCAACCCGATCGACGCAGTCTGGGCCGAGCAGCCCCGCCCGTCCGACGCGCCGCTCGCGGTGCTGGACGAGGCGCTGGCCGGCAAGTCCTCCGCCGCCAAGCGCGCCGAGATCGCCGACTGGCTGCAGGGGCGGAACGCCGACGCGGTGGTGATCGCCGCGCTCGATTCGATCGCCTGGACCTTCAACGTTCGCGGCGGCGACGTGACCCATACGCCGGTGGCGCTCGCCTACACCGTGATCCATGCCGATGGCACCGCCGACCTGTTCTTGGCGCCCGAAAAGGTGACCGATGCGGTGCGCCAGCATCTCGGCAACGCCGTGCGCATCCAGGATCGCGCGGCGTTCGCACCGGCGCTGGGCGGGTTCGCGGGCAAGCGCGTCGTCGCCGATCCGGGCACGGCGGTATCCGCGATCTTCGATGCGCTGGAAGCTGGCGGCGCCACCGTGGTCGCGCTGCGTGATCCCGTGATCCTCGCCAAGGCGATCAAGAACCCCGCCGAGGTCGCCGGGCACAAGGCCGCGCAGGCGCGCGACGGCGCCGCGCTCAGCCGCTTCCTGAAGTGGTTCGAGGAAACCGCACCGCAGGGCGGCCTCACCGAAATGTCCGCAGCGGACAAGCTGCGCGAATTCCGCGAGGCGACCGGCCGGCTGAAGGACCTGTCGTTCGACACCATCTCCGCCACCGGGCCGAATGGCGCGATCCCGCACTACAAGGTGACCGAGGAATCGAGCCTGCCGATCGAGCGCGGCCAGCTGTTCCTGATCGACTCGGGCGGGCAATATGGCGACGGCACCACCGATGTCACCCGCGTGATGCCGGTCGGCGAGGCGAGCCACGAGATGCAGGACCGCTTCACCCGCGTGCTCAAGGGCCATATCGCCATCGCCACCGCGATCTTCCCGGACGGCACCACCGGCGCGCAGATCGACGGCTTCGCGCGGCGGCCGCTCTGGGAGGCGGGGCTCGATTTCGCGCATGGCACCGGGCACGGCGTCGGGGCGTACCTTGCGGTGCACGAGGGTCCGCAGCGCATCGCCCCGCCCTCCTATCCGGGCGGCCAGGCGCTGGAGCCGCTGCGCGCCGGCATGTTCCTCTCGAACGAGCCCGGCTATTACAAGGCGGGCGAATACGGCATCCGCATCGAGAACCTCGTCCATATCGTCGAGCGGACGATCCCCGGCGGCGACAAGCCGATGCTGGCGTTCGAGACGCTCACCTTCGCGCCGATCGAGCGCAGCCTGATCCTGCCCGAACTGCTCAGCCCCGAGGAGCGCGCCTGGCTGGACGCCTATCATGCCGAGGTGCTGGCGATCGTCGGCCCGCAGCTGGAGGGCGAGGAGCGGGCATGGCTGGAAGCCAAGTGCGCGCCGATCGGGTGAACCCGTCCTGATCCTCCCCTGCAAGGGGAGGGGGACCGCCGCCGCAGGCGGTGGTGGAGGGGTGTCCCCGCTGCAGTGACGCGAGACAAATCAGCGTCGACACCCCTCCGTCGCGCTGCGCGCGCCACCTCCCCTTTCAGGGGAGGATCTTTGAGTCCGCCGATTCGGGAGGGGTTTCCGCCTCCTGCCCGGCCCCGTCCGCCTTCACGCCCCGCGCCTGGGCTTTCCGCCGCCGCAGGTTTTCGCGCAGTTTTTCGGCCAGCCGGGCCTGCTTATCCACATCCTTCATGCGAAAAGCGATAAACCTTGGCGATGCGGGTTGACAATCACGGGTCTGCAAGCAAATAGGCCCCTCCCGCACGGCGCTGGTCGCCGCGGTTGGAAAACAGTGCTGCCGTAGCTCAGTGGTAGAGCGCATCCTTGGTAAGGCTGAGGTCGCGAGTTCAATCCTCGCCGGCAGCACCATTTTCCCCTTCTGACAGAAGAATTTGCCCGCAAGGGCACCCGCCGACGGTGAGGGCACGCGCGCCCTCCCTCAAACCAACGTCATCCCCGCGAAGCCGGGGATCCATTGGCGCTGCATTCGCGGCTCCTGCCTCAAACGCCCTGGCAAATGGATTCCCGCCTTCGCGGGAATGACGAGTAGCTGGCGGGGAGCGATCGTACCCGACCGCCCCCACCCCCAGCACCCCTCACCCGCGCCGCAGCCCGTCGATCCGCACGACCGGCACCGTGCCCAGCCCCTGGGGCAGCGTGACCGTCAGCCCGGCCTGCGATTGCCGGAACGCCACGTCGCCGCCGCCCAGCAGCCGCGCCCGCGCCACGCGGCCCGCCTTCAGCCCCAGCGCCTCCACCGTCACCGGCGCGCTCGGTGCCTTGAGGAAGAACAGGTACAGCGTGTCGCCCTTGGTGGTGAAGCGCACATCGCGTTCGGTGAAGCCCTTGAAGCCATCCTCGTTCTGCATGCCCGCGGCGAGCTGGGTCGGCCCTTCGCCATAGACGCGCCACGGGCGGGTGCCGAACACCGCCTCGCTGTTCACCGCCATCCAGGCGCCGAGATCGTCGAGGATGCGCTCTTCCTCCGAGTCGATCGATCCGTCGCCCCGCTGGGGCACCGAGAGCAGCAAATTGCCGTTCTTGGAGATCACATCGGCCAGCCGCTGGAGCACGTCGTTCGCCGACTTGTAGCGCTTCTCGGTGTAGAGGCTGCGCTTGTAGAACCAGTCGCCGAGGCAGGTGTCGGTCTGCCAGGGTTCGTCCCACAGCCGATCGGCGAAGCCGCGCTCGACGTCCTGCACCAGCCCGAACCGCGCATAGGACTTGAGCTGCTTGGCGTTGAGCACCACGTCTATCTTGCCGCTCTTCGCGATCGAGCGGTTGTAATAGTCGGCCGCCGCCGCCAGCCCGATAGGGCCGAAGGGCAGCTCGTAATCGTCGAAATAGCAGAGATCGGGCTGGTATTTGGTGACGAGGTCGACCTGCCGCTGCAGCCAGCGGGTCGCATAGGCGGCGTCGCCGGCGGGGCCATGCTCCACCCACTGGCCGTCATTTTGCTCATGCCACTTGCCCATCGCCTGCATCGTGTCGATGCCGTCGGGCGCGACGATGTGCTTGCCGGTGTAGAGCAGTTGCGGATCGAGCCCTTCCCACCATTTGCCCGCGCCGTCCGCCTTGTTCAGGCGGAAGGCGTCGTAGCGCTGCCCCTTGCGCGCGCCTTCGGGGTCATAGCCATAGGCGGTCTGGAACCAGTGCCAGGCATGGGCGGCATGGTTGGAGACGCCGAAGCGCAAGCCAGCGGCACGCGCCACCTTCTCCCAGGTGCCGACCACGTCCCGCTTCGGCCCGACGCGCAGGCTGTTCCACGGATGGTACGCGCTGTCGTAGCAGTCGAGATTGTCGTGATGGCAGGCCAGCGACACGAAATATTTCGCCCCTGCCTTCACGTAGCGCCGCATCAGCGCCTCGGGATCCCAGCGCTCGGCGGACCAGCGGTTCTGGACCTCCATGAAGCCGACATCGGCGGGATGGCCATAGGCCTTGCGGTGGAAGTCCGAGGCCGGGTGGCCCTGGATGTACATGTGCCGCCCATACCAGTCGCCCTGCTCGGGCACCGATTGCGGCCCCCAATGCGACCAGATCCCGAACTTCGCATCGCGAAACCAGTCCGGGTAGCGATAGTTCGCCACCAGCGACGGCCAGTTGGCCTGCACCGGCCCCTGTGCAGTCGTCTGCGCCCGCGCCACTGCCGGCATGGCGGCGAGCCCCGCCAGCACCCCGCGCCGTCGCCACCCTGATCTGATCATTGCTACCTCCGCTGAACCACGGCCATACCATCTTGATACCGCAGCCGCGCGTCAACGCTCTTGTCTTGGGAACGCGGATCGGTTGCGCGGTTGCGCGCCGATCGCGATTCTGCAACCACGCGGTACCGCTACCAAATTCAGCGGCAACGCACCGCGAAGGCTGGATTTTCACCGATGCATTGCCGGGTTGCAGAAGAGAGGATGCCCGTGTTCGAAGACCTCACGCGCCGAACGATGCTCACCGGCATGGCCGCCACCGCGACGATTGCCGCGCTGCCGGCCAATGCTGCGGGCGAAGACGAGGTGCTGCCGCTCTGGCCCGGCTCGCCCCCCGGCGCCCCCACCCCGCTGCCCAAGCCGAGCACCGAGCAGCGCTCCAAGGACCCCGCCGCGCCGGATCGCTGGCTGCGCGGCATCGATCGCCCCTCGCTCACCGTGCGTCGCGCCGCCAACCCCAACGGCACCGCGGTGATGCTGATGCCGGGCGGCGGCTATGGCTTCCTCGCGCTCGATAATGAAGGCGAGGAGCAGGCCCGCTGGCTCAACGCGCTGGGCATCACTGCCTTCATCCTGCGCTACCGTATCCCCACCGACGGCTGGGCCAACCGTTCGACCGTGCCGCTCGCCGACGCCCAGCGCGGGCTGCGGCTGATCCGCGCCTCGGCCAAGCGCTACGGTGTCGATCCCACCAAGCTGCTGGTGATCGGCTTCTCCGCCGGCGGCCACCTCGCCGGCAGCCTGGCGACCCGCCACGCCGAACGGGTCTACACGCCGGTGGACGCTGCCGACCAGCTCTCCGCCCGTCCCGACCTTGCCGGGCTGATCTACCCGGTGGTGAGCATGAGCGCGCCCTTCACCCATCTCGGCTCGCGCGACCAGCTGTTCGGCACCGGTGCCGATCCCAAGGCGCTCATCGCCGCCTCGGTGGAGACTCGCGTCACCGCCGACACGCCGCCGATCTTCCTCACCCATGCCAGCGACGACGGGCTGGTGCCGATCGAGAACAGCATCGCGCTCTACCAGGCGCTGCTCGCTGCCAAGCGCCCGGGCGAGCTCCATGCGTTCGACCAGGGCGGTCATGGCTTCGGCGTGCGCCTGCCCAAGACCGTGCCCGCCTCGGTATGGCCGATGCTGTTCGCTGCCTATGCGCGGCGGCTGGGATTGCTGGCCGGCTGAGCGCAACGATCCGCCCGCCGAAGCGTCTTTTCCTTGTAGAATCAAAGAGGAGACGCTGTGTGGACCCGAGGCACGAACCCATCGAGAAGCGCGCCCGCAGGGGCTTCGGTGCCGTCGCGCTGATCGTGCTGGCGATCATCGCGACGGTATTCGTCGGCTACAACATCTACTATGCCGTGACCCCGGGTTGAGCCTAGTCCGCGCGGGCGCGGCGGCGGCGGACCGGGCTGGCGACCGAGAGGCTCGGCACCACCGGCGCCTCGACGCGGTCGAACCAGCCGAGCGCCGAGGAAATCGCCGTCGCCGTCGTCCGCAGCATGGCCAGCGCCTCTTCGTGCGAGACGTGCGGCGCATCGTCGATCGCGGCGAGGAACGGGATGGTCAGTGCCGCGACGACATGGCCGTCGAACCCGAAGATCGGGCAGCTCATGTCGGACACCCCCGCCATCCGCGCGCTGGGAATCGATTCATAGCCCTTGGCGCGCACCGCTTCGAGCCGCTCGGCAAGCCCCTTGGGCAGTCCCTTCGGGTACAGCGCCGCGCGCCGATCCTCGTCCATCGCCGACAGGAGCACATGCCCGGAACAGCTGGTCAGCAGGTCGATCTCGGTACCGAGCCGTACCGCGAAGCCGGTCTGGCCCGGGCTCTCCTGCCGCGCGACGATCAGACCGCGCGTGCCGTTCACCACCACCAGATGGCAGGACTGCACCGTCGCCGCCGCCAGGCTGTGCATCAGCGGCGAGGCGACATGGGTGAGTTCCTGCGCCGGCGTTGCGCGGTGGGCGATCTCCAGCACGCGATAGGTCACGCGGTAGCGATCGCTGCCGCCATCCTTATGCAGCCAGCCGCGGCGATCGAGCACGACGATGATGCGGAACAGCTCGCTGATCGAACGGCCCAATCGCTGCGCGATCTCGCTGATCGTCAGGCCCTGGGGCTCGCTGCCCAGCAGCTCGATCACGTCGATCGCCTTCTCCAGCGCGGGAGCGGCGTACGCGGGCGATTTGTCAGCCGGAACGGCAGATGCAATCTCGGTCATGACCACTACGCTAACCAATGCGATCAGCGGTGTCATGCCACTTGCGAAAGATCTCGGCTTGGGCCTAAGAACGTGAAAGTCATTTTGACCTATGAAAACGTTCTAGAGGAGTTGGGGAGGCGATGCGTTTCGGCAACAAGACCGCGCTGGTAACCGCGGCCGGGCACGGCATTGGCCGCGCGACCGCGCTGCGGCTGCGCGATGAAGGCGCCAAGGTGTTTGCGCTCGACCGCGACGCTGCCGCGCTCGCGACGCTCGACCGTATCGAACCCGTGGTGCTCGATCTGCTCGATGCCGACGCCATCGCCGCGCTTCCGGAGACGATCGGCCAGGTCGACGTGCTCGCCAATATCGCCGGCTTCGTGGCGGCGGGATCGATCCTCGACGGCACCGATGCCGACTGGATGCTGTCCTTCGACCTCAACGTTCATGCCATGCACCGCATGATCCGCGCCTTCCTGCCGGGCATGCTGGCCAAGGGCGGGGGCGCGATCGTCAACATGTCGTCGATCGCCTCCAGCGTGAAGGGCATTCCCAACCGCCACGCCTATGGCGCCTCCAAGGCGGCGGTGATCGGCCTGACCAAATCGGTCGCGGCCGACTTCGTTGCCAAGGGCATCCGCTGCAATGCGGTGTGTCCGGGGACGGTCGACACCCCCAGTCTCCGCCAGCGCGTCGCCGAACAGGCGGGCCAGCAGGGCATCACCGTCGAGGAAGCGCATGCCGCCTTCGTCGCCCGCCAGCCGATGGGCCGGCTGGGCCAGGAAGACGAGATCGCCGCGCTGATCTGCTATCTTGCCAGCGACGAGGCCAGCTTCACCACCGGCGCGGTGCATGTGATCGACGGCGGGTGGGTGAACTGATGGACATGGCGACCACGACCCCCGCGGCGCTCAAGGCACGCATCACCGGCCTGCGCACGGTCGACCTCCGCTTCCCGACCAGCGCCTCGCTCGACGGCTCGGACGCGATGAACCCGGACCCCGATTATTCGGCGGCCTATGTCATCCTCGAAACCGACGTCCCCGGCCTCGAAGGCCATGGCCTCACCTTCACCATCGGCCGCGGCAACGACATCTGCGTCGCGGCGATCGAGGCGATGCGCCACCTCGTCATCGGCCTCGACCTTGCCTGGATCGCCGAGGAGCCCGCGCGGATGTGGCGGCACCTGACCGGCGACAGCCAGCTGCGCTGGATCGGCCCGGACAAGGGCGCGATGCACCTCGCCACCGGCGCGGTGGTCAACGCGATCTGGGACCTCTGGGCCAAGGCAGAGGGCAAGCCGGTGTGGAAGCTCGTCGCGGACATGACGCCCGAGCAGCTCGTCCGCGCGATCGACTTCCGCTACCTCACCGATGCGATCACGCCCGAACAGGCGCTGGCGCTGCTCACCGAGCGGGCCGCCGGCAAGGCCGAGCGTATCGCCACGCTCAAAGCGAACGGCTATCCCTGCTACACCACCTCGGCGGGCTGGCTCGGCTATCCCGACGAGAAGCTCCGCCGCCTCGCGCAGGAGGCGGTCGATGCCGGCTTCCACCATATCAAGCTCAAGGTCGGCCGCGACCTGGAGGACGATATCCGCCGCGTCCGCATCGCCCGCGAGGTGCTCGGCCCCGATCGCAAGCTGATGATCGACGCCAACCAGGTCTGGGAAGTCGGCCAGGCGATCGATTGGGTCAACGCCCTCGCCTTCGCCAAGCCCTGGTTCATCGAGGAGCCGACCAGCCCCGACGACGTGCTCGGCCACAAGGCGATCCGCGACGGCATCGGCCAGGTGCAGGTCGCGACCGGCGAGATGTGCCAGAACCGCATCCTGTTCAAACAGTTCATGAGCGTCGGCGCGGTCGACGTGATCCAGCTCGACGCCTGCCGCATCGGCGGGGTGAACGAGGCGCTGGCGGTGCTGCTGCTCGCCGCCCGCTACGGCCTGCCGGTGTGTCCGCATGCCGGCGGCGTGGGGCTGTGCGAATACGTCCAGCACTTGTCGATGATCGACTATCTGTGCTTTGCCGGCACCATGGACGGCAGGGTCATCGAATATGTGGATCATCTCCATGAACATTTCCTGGAGCCCTGCGTGATCAGGGACGCGGCGTACATGCCGCCGCAGCGCCCCGGCTATTCGATCGAGATGAAGCCGGAGACGCTCGTCCAGTATCGGTTCGGCGCATGAACCTGGGGCTCGCCGGCAAGGTCGTGATCGTCACCGGCGGATCGTCGGGGATCGGCGCAGCGATCGCGGCGGGACTGGCGCGCGAAGGCGCGTTCCCCGCCATCGTTTCGCGCGAGCCGCCCCGGCCCGAGCTGGTCGCGCAGCTCGGCGAGGACTGGCTGTTCCACCCCTGCGAGCTGGCCGAGGACGATGCCGTGGTCGCCGCGGTCGACGCGGTGGCGGCGCGCTTCGGGCGGATCGACGGGCTGGTCAACAATGCCGGGCTCAACGACAATCTCGGCTTCGAGGCGACCCCGGCGCAGTTCCGCGCTTCGCTCGACATCAACCTCGTCCATTATTTCGGCATGGCGCGCGCTGCCCTTCCGCACCTGCAGGCAGCGCGCGGGGCGATCGTCAATATCGGCTCGAAGACCTCGGTCACCGGCCAGGGGCATACCGGGGCCTACGCCGCCGCCAAGGGCGCGGTGCTGGCGCTGACCCGCGAATGGGCGGTGGCGCTGCGCGGCGACGGCATCCGCGTCAACGCGATCGTGCCCGCCGAAGTCGAGACCCCCGCTTATGCCGAATGGCTGAAGAGCTTCGACGACCCCGCCGCCCGGCGCGAGGAGATCGAGCGCCGCGTGCCGTTCGGCCACCGCTTCACGACCCCGGAAGAAATCGCCGACACCGCGCTGTTCCTGCTTTCGGAGCGGGCCAGCCATACCACCGGCCAGTGGCTGTTCGTCGACGGCGGCTACACGCATCTGGACCGCGCCATCGAATGACCCCAACAGGGGCGTCGCACCAAGGAGAGGACACATGGCCAGCAAGGCCGGACGCTATACCCCCGCCATCATCTTGACGGTTTCGCTGTTCTTCCTGTGGGGCATGGCGAACAACCTCAACGACATCCTGATCGCGCATTTCCGCCGCGCCTTCGCGCTGAGCGATTTCGAGACAAGCTTCGTCCAGCAGGCCTTCTACATGGGCTATTTCCTGCTCGCGACGCCGGCAGCGATGCTCGCGCGGCGGCGGGGGTACAAGGCGGCGATCGTCACCGGGCTGACGCTTTACGCGATCGGCGCGCTGCTCTTCTATCCGGCGACGCATTTCGGCGAATATCGCTGGTTCCTCGCCGCGCTGTTCGTGATCGCCTGCGGTCTCGCCTTTCTCGAGACCTCGGCCAGCCCGCTGATCGCCGAACTGGGCAGCCCCGAGGGCGCCGCGCGCCGGCTCAACTTCGCCCAGGCGGCCAACCCGCTCGGCACGATCTTCGGCGTGCTGGTGGGCAAATATTTCATCCTTTCGAGCTTCGCGCAGGACGACAAGGCGCTTGCGGCGATGTCCGCCGCCGAGCGGACCGCGACGTTGCGGGGCGAGCTCGCCTCGGTGCAGACGCCCTATCTGGTGATCGGGCTGGTGGTGCTCGCCTTCGCCCTCGCCGCCGCGCTGATCGCCTTCCCGGACAACCGCAAGGACGGCGACGCTCCGGCCGTGCCGACGGGGCAAGCGCTACGCACCGTACTGCGCGACCGGAACCTGCTGTTCGCGGTGATCGCGCAGTTCTTCTATGTCGGCGCGCAGGTGGGGCTGTGGAGCTACACGATCCGCTACGCCCAGGTGAACCTGCCCGGCCTCACCGAACAGGGCGCGGCCGACTATCTGTTCGCCAGCCTGGTGCTGTTTGGGATCGGCCGCTTCGTCGGCGCCGCGATGCTCGGCAAGGTCTCGGCGCCGCAGCTGCTGGTGGTGTTCTCCGGGCTGTCGGCGGCGCTGGCGGCGGTGGCGGTGTTCGTCGGCGGGACGACCGGGCTCTACGCACTGGTCGCGGCGAGCTTCTTCATGTCGATCCAGTTCCCGACGATCTTCGCGATCGGCATCGGCGGGCTGGGACCGCTCAAGCAGATCGGCGCCTCGCTGATCGTGATGGCGATCATCGGCGGCGCGGTGCTGACCGCAGCGATGGGGCATGTGTCCGACCTCGCGGGGATCAACCTCGCGCTGCTGGTGCCGGCGGTGGCGTTCCTGGTGGTGCTGGGGTTTGGGCTGCGTGCGACAGGGACGGCGGGGGACGTGGAACTGGCACCGGCGGGGCATTGAGCGGCGCATAAGATCCTCCCCGGAGGGGGAGGGGGACCGCCGCCGAAGGCGGTGGTGGAGGGGTGTCCCGGCCTGCGGCGGAGGCCCGCGCCCCCAGCGTCGACACCCCTCCGTCAGCCCTTCGGGCTGCCACCTCCCCTTACAGGGGAGGAACGCGGGCCTACCGGACTTTCACGAACTCGTAGCTCGTGAGCTTGTCGAGATCGAAGAGATGCAGCGATTTAGCTTCACGTAGTGCCGGGCGCGCCATGCTGTCATTGTTGAAGTGTACGATCACCGCGCTTCCTTCAAAGCGAACGACGCCGAGTTGAACGCCGATGCCGGTCGGCACCTCCAGCTGATAGCCGTATTTCGCCTCCGAGACGACGTACCGCGTGCTTCTGCCCTGCGTTTCCAAAACGCCGTTTCGTAAGACCAAGGGCGCGCAGCACACGTTGACGTACGTCCCGTCCGCCCAGGATTGCGGCGGCGGTACGCTTCGAGGCATGGCCAGATAGATGATGCCAAACACTAGAAGCATGCCGGGGATCAGGACCGGCATGATTCCGGCACCGAAGGCGTAGAAGATGGCCTCGTCTTCGGGCGTGCTGCGAAAGGCCATGATGCGATGCTAGACGATCGTTTGGTGGACCAGCAATGGCTGCCGCGTACCGCTCCCTGAAGCCCCTCCCCTTCAGGGGAGGGGTTGGGGGTGGGGCATGACTGAGAAGCAAGCCCCACGCTTGAAGCGAAGTCCTCCACCCCAACCCCTCCCCTGAAGGGGAGGGGCTTAAGAAGGCTGACCCACCAGCACCACGTGCAAAAACCGCGGGCCATGCGCGCCGCGGACATAGGTGCCTTCGATGTCGGTCGTGCCACTGACGCCCGTTACCCAGTAGTGCGCGCGTGGGCTCGGCCCGCCCGGCGCGGCATCCTCCAGCCAGCGGACCAGCCCGGCGACTTCCAGCACGACGATGTGCCGCAGCGCCAGGAAATTGGGCAGCATCGGCGCTTCCGGCGACGTCTCGAACACCAGCGAGCCCGTCTCCGCCACCCCGGCGCGGGCGAAGGCGAGCACCGCGCCGTCGTCGATCGGGCATTCCGCCAGCCGGGTCAGCCCGGGCCAGTCGAGCCCCGCCACCCGCGCATCGGGCGGCAGCCATAGCGTCGGCGCCGCGTCCTCGGCGGCGAGATACCCCGCCACCGCCCCCGGCAATTCCGCCAGCGACCCGATCCGCGCATGCGTCGCCGCCACGCTCGGCAGCGCGAGCTGCGCGAGGAAGCGCGCCACCAGATCCTCCGGCCCCGCCGGCCGCTCGCGTTCCTCGCCCGCCAACAGGCACGCCGCCTCGGCCGCCAGCACCGCAGGATCGGCCGCCGGTCCCAGCCGCGCCAGGATGGCGTCGCGCGCGCTCATCGTTCGCCCTTTCGATAGCGGTCCATGAAGCTCTCCGCCGCGGGTGCGGGGAAGTCGCGCCCGCCGGTCCACCCGCCGGCCAGCGGCAGCTTCGCAATCCAGCCACGCCCGGCCAGCCGCATCGCCCGGATCGCCCAGCGCACCCCTGCCCGGTACAGCCACGGCCGCCGCGCCGCCCAGGCCCAGAGGCCCAGCCCTGAGCGCAGCGTCACCGGCTCCAGCCCCTCGCGCCAGCTCTTCTCGCGCCAGCCGCGCAGCAAGGTCGGCAGGGGGATCGCGACCGGACAAACCTCCTGGCACTTGCCGTTCATGGTACACGCATTGGGCAGATCGCGGCTCGCCGCCAGTCCGTCGAGCGCCGGGGTCAGCACCGATCCCATCGGCCCCGGATAGGTACCGTCATAAGCATGGCCGCCGATCTGGCGGAACACCACGCAGTGGTTCATGCACGCGCCGCAGCGGATGCAGCGGAGCATCTCCGCCAGCCCCTCGTCGCGCATCGCGCTGCGGCCATTGTCGACCAGCACGATGTGCATCTCCTCGGGCCCATCGCGGTCCCCTGCCCGCTTCGGCCCGGCATAGAAAGTGGTGTACTGGGTCAACGCCGCGCCGGTGGCCGAGCGGGCGAGCAGCCGCAGCAGATGCACGGCGTGGTCCATCGAGGGCACCAGCTTCTCGATCCCGGCCGTCACGATATGCACGCGCGGCGGCACCAGCGAGAGTTCGGCATTGCCCTCATTGGTGACGGTGCAGACCTGGCCACTGTCCGCGATCAGGAAATTGGCGCCCGAGATGCCGACATCCGCGCCCAGCATCTCGCCCCGCAGCTGCCGCCGGGCGCTCGCCGCCATCGCGACGATGCTTTCCTCGACATGCGGCTCGCGGTGGCGGGCGTGGAACAGCTCGGAGACCTGCTCGCGCGTCTTGTGCATCGCCGGCCAGATGATGTGCGAGGGCCGCTCGCCGGCGAGCTGGATGATGTGTTCGGCCAGATCGGTCTCGACCCGGCCGATCCCCGCCGCCTCCAGCGCGTGGGGCAGGCCGATCTCCTCGCCGAGCATCGACTTGGAGCGCGCGACGCTCTTCGCCCCCGCCTTGCGGCAGATCTCGACCACGATCGCGCACGCCTCGTCGGCAGTGGCGGCCCAGTGCACCGTCGCACCTGCCGCGGTCGCCGCCGCCTCGAACTGGACGAGGTACGAGCCCAAATTGGCGATCACATGGTCCTTGATCGCCGCCGCCCGCTCGCGCGCCGCCGCGAAGCTGGGCCACGCGCCGATCGCCGCGCTGCGCTTGGCCTCGGCAGTCCCGGCGGTGCGCTCAACCGCGATCTTGAGCTGGCGGTCGGCAAGCGCCGCCTCCACCCGCGCATCGAAGGCGCGACTCATTGCGCTTCCCCGATCGCAGGCCCGTCGGCCATGCCGGCCAGCACCTCGATGGTGTGGAAGGCGCGCACCTCGGAGCCGCGCCGGTGAAGCTTGCCCGCCATGTTCATGAGGCAGCCGAGATCGCCCGCGAGCAGCAGCCCGGCGCCGCTTGCCTCCACCGCCGCCGCCTTCTCGTCGGCGATGGCGTTCGAGATGGCCGGGTATTTCACGCAGAAGGTGCCGCCGAAGCCGCAGCAGGTTTCCTCGCCCGCGAGCGGCACCAGGTCGAGCCCGTCCACAGCCCCCAGCAACCGCCGCGGCTGCGCCTTGATGCCGAGTTCGCGCAGGCCCGAGCAGCTGTCGTGATAGGTCGCCTTCGCTGGCAGCGTCACGCCTTCAGGCCGCCAGCCGCGCGCGTCGAGCCAGGCGAGGATTTCCCAGGTCTTCGCTGCCACCGCCTCGGCCCGCACCGACCATTCGGGATCGTCGGCCAGCAGTTCGGGATAGTGGCAGCGGATCGTGCCGGCGCAGCTGCCCGAGGGAATCACGACCGCGTCATAGGCTTCCAGCATCGCGACGTTGCGCCGCGCGAAGTCGGTCGCGGTCGCGCGGTCGCCCGAGTTCAGCGCCGGCTGGCCGCAACAGGTCTGCGCTTCGGGCACCACCACCTCGCACCCGGCATCGGCCAGCGCCCGCAGCGCAGCGAAGCCGATGCGCGGCCGCATCGCATCGACGAGGCAGGTGACGAACAGCGCGACGCGAGCCGGAGTACGCAACGACATGCCGCCTAGTGGCACATCCTCGCCGGGTCTTCCATCAACCATGCTCAGTCGCCGCCCTGCTCCGCGCGCATGGCCGCGATCTCCGCCTGAATCATCTTGAGCGCGAGATCCGCAGCGCACTGGGTTTCCCGGGGATCGTTGAGAAAGCGGTGCTGCTTCAGGCCCAGCGAGGTGGCGAGGACGAGGTTGGCGAGCGCCGAGCGGCGCTCACCGAACGCGTTGCCGGGCGCCAATGCGGCAAGTGCCGCCAGCATGGCTTCGCGCACCTCGTCGCGGACCTCTTCGAAGATTGCCGCGACTCGCGCGTTACGGGCGGATTCGGCAAGGATTTCGGCGAAAAGCGGGTCAGCTTCGTCCGGTTGCGAGTCGAGAAATTCGCGCAACCATACCCAGACCGCCTCCGGATTGTTGCGCTCGATCCCCTGCCGAAGCGACTCGTGCGCGAGGAATTCCCTGCAATCGGCGTGGACGATCGCCTTCACGATCGCCTCCTTCGAAGAAAAATCGCGATAGATTTGACCTATCGCAATGCCGGATTCCTTGGCGATCTGGGCCACACCCGTGGCGTGAAAACCGTTCGCAATGAACAACCTGCGTGCTGCGGAGACGATTTTCTCGCGCCGCAACAGCGCTTTATCGCGGTGCGGAGCCCCGCCTGCTTCCGTGGCTTCTGCCATCCGTGTTACCCTTGAAACCGTCTTGACCGCTTACCTCACTTCGCAGTAGCGGCGAATGTGAGCGAACGTTCACTCACATATAACACAACGGCAGGCTTCCGCATGACTTTTTTCCGTCACACCGCGCCGGCTCTCGCGCTTGTCCTCGCCGCCTGTGGCGGTCAGTCCCAGCAGCAGGGTGCCGGGGCCCCAGGCGGCGCGGGCGGACAGCAGGCCGCCCCGCCCCCCGTCTCCTATGTCGTCGTCCAGCAGCAGGCGGTGCCGCTCACCAGCGAGCTGCCCGGCCGGCTGAGCCCCTTCGAGAGCTCGGACGTGCGCCCGCAGGTCAACGGGCTGATCCTCGAGCGGCTGTTCACCGAAGGCGACATGGTGCGCCAGGGCCAGGCGCTCTATCGCATCGACCCCGCCCCGTATCGCGCCGCCGTCGCCAGCGCCCGCGCCGCGCTGACCCGCGCCCAGGCGGCGATCGCGTCGAACGAGGCGCTCGCGCGTCGCTATGGCGAACTGGTCAAGATCAACGCGATCTCGAAGCAGGAATATGAGAACGCGCTGACCACCTCCGCGCAGGCCCGCGCCGATGTCGCCGCCCAGCGCGCGGCGCTCAGCACCGCCGAGATCGACCTCGCCCGCACCACGATCCGCGCGCCGATCAGCGGCAAGATCGGCCGTTCGCTCTACACCACGGGCGCGCTGGTCTCGGCCTCGCAGACCAATGCGCTGACCACGATCCAGCGGCTCGACCCGATCTATGTCGACATCCAGCAGTCGAGCGCGGACATCCTCAAGCTGCGCCAGTCGATCATGGCCGGCCAGGTCGCGCGCGACGGCAACGCCAAGGTAGCGCTGACGCTGGAGGACGGCACCAATTACGGCCCGCAGGGCACGATGCGCTTCGCCGACGTGACTGTCGACGAGACGACCGGCAGCCAGGTGATCCGCGCGTTGTTCCCGAACCCCAATGGGCTGCTGCTGCCGGGCATGTTCGTCCGCGCGCACCTGGTCGAAGGCACCCAGCAGAATGCGATGCTGGTGCCGCAGCGCGCCGTCAGCCGCGACGAGCGTGGCAACCCGACGGTGCTGATCGTCGGCGCCGAAAACAAGATCGAGCCGCGCCCGATCCAGACCAGCCGCACCGCCGGCGACAGCTGGATCGTCACCAGCGGCCTGAAGCCGGGCGACAAGGTGATCGTCGAGGGCGCGATGATGCTGCGCCCGGGCATGCCGGTCACGCCGCAGCCGTGGAACCCGAATGCCAAGCCCGCCCAGGGCCAGCCGGGTGCCGCCGCGCCTGCCCAAGGGAAGTAAAGCCCCATGTCGCGCTATTTCATCGATCGGCCCATCTTCGCCTGGGTCATCGCGATCATCATCATGCTGGCGGGCATCCTCGCGATCCGCAGCCTGCCGATCGCGCAGTTCCCGGCGATCGCGCCGCCTGCCGTCTCGATCACCGCCACCTATCCGGGTGCCGATGCCCGGACGCTGGAAAACACGACGACGCAGATCATCGAGCAGCAGCTGAAGGGCATCGATCACCTTCGCTACTTTTCGTCCTCCTCCTCGTCGGCGGGCACCGTCACGATCACGCTGACCTTCGAGCAGGGCACCAATCCCGACATCGCCCAGGTGCAGGTGCAGAACAAGCTGCAGGCGGCCACCCCGCTCCTGCCGCAGGAAGTGCAGCAGCAGGGCATCCAGGTCGCCAAGGCGACGCAGAACTTCCTCGTCGTGATCGGCCTCTATTCGGAGAACGGCGCGCACAGCGGCACCGATCTCGCCGACTATGCCGTGTCCAAGCTGCAGGACCCGCTGTCGCGCGTGAACGGCGTCGGCGATACCCAGATCTTCGGCTCGCAATATGCGATGCGCGTCTGGGTCGATCCGGTGAAGCTCAACAAATACGCGCTCACCATGGACGACGTGACCACCGCGATCCGTGCGCAGAACGCGCAGGTCTCGGCCGGCCAGCTGGGCGCCCGCCCCGCGCCGAAGGAGCAGATGCTCAACGCCACGGTGTCGGTCCAGTCGCGGCTCACCACGCCCGACCAGTTCGCGCAGATCCGCCTGAAGAGCGGCACCGACGGGTCGGTGGTGCGCCTGGCCGACGTCGCGCGTGTCGAGATCGGCGCGGAAAGCTATGGCTTCGATTCGAAATGGAACGGCAAGCCCGGCGCCGGCATCGGCATCAAGCTCGCCCCCGGCGCCAACGCGCTGACCACGGTCGACCTGGTCAAGGCTCGCGTGAACGAGATTGCCAAGACCTTCCCGTCGGACATCAAGGTCATCTACCCGTACGACACCACCCCGTTCGTCCGCCTGTCGGTCGAGCAGGTGGTGCACACGCTGATCGAAGCGGTGGTGCTCGTCTTCCTGGTGATGTTCCTGTTCCTGCAGAACTTCCGCGCCACGCTGATCCCGACGATCGCGGTGCCGGTGGTGCTGCTCGGCACCTTCGCGGTGATGGCGATCGCCGGCTATTCGATCAACACGCTCACCCTGTTCGGCATGGTGCTGGCGATCGGTCTGCTCGTCGACGACGCGATCGTCGTCGTCGAGAATGTCGAGCGCCTGATCACCACCGAGCATCTCAGCCCGATCGATGCCGCGCGCAAGTCGATGGAAGAGATCACCAGCGCACTCGTCGGCATCGCGCTCGTCCTGTCGGCGGTGTTCCTGCCGATGGCGTTCTTCGGCGGCTCCACCGGCGTGATCTATCGCCAGTTCTCGATCACCATCGTCTCGGCGATGGCGCTGTCGGTGTTCGTGGCGCTGGTGCTCACCCCCGCGCTGTGCGCCACCATCCTCAAGCCGCACAATCCGGACAAGCTGGAAGGCAACGGCCCGCTCGCGCGCTTCTTCCGCTGGTTCAACGACAAGTTCGACCGAGGCCAGGCCAAGTACGAGAAGGGCGTGCGCAGCACCGCGCGCAGCTGGAAGCGGTCGAGCCTGATCTATCTGCTGATCATCGGCGGCATGAGCTTCCTGTTCCTGCGCCTGCCCGGCGGCTTCCTCCCCGAGGAAGACCAGGGCATCGTGATCGCGCTGGTGCAAGGGCCGGCGGGCGCAACCTCGGCGCGTACCGACAAGGGGCTCGACCTGATCCGCGACCACTTCCTCAAGGAGGAAGCGGGCAATGTGAAGGGCGTCTTCACGATCAACGGCTTCAGCTTCGCCGGCGCCGGCCAGAACAGCGGCCTGGCCTTCATGCCGCTCAACGACTGGTCCGATCGCCCCGGCCGCAAGAATGCCGCCAGCTCGATCGTCGGTCGCGCGATGGGCGTGTTCTCGCAATATCGCGACGGCCTGATCTTCGCGATTACCCCGCCCGCGGTGCAGGAGCTGGGCAACGCGACCGGCTTCGACCTCCAACTCGTCGATACCGGCGGCATCGGCCATGAGCGCCTGCTCCAGGCGCGCAACATGATGCTGGGCATGGCGATGCAGGACAAGCGGCTGGTCGGCGTGCGCCCCAACGCGCTCGACGACGCGCCGCAGCTCAAGGTCGACATCGACCAGGACAAGGCCAAGGCGCTCGGGCTCGACCTCGCCTCGGTCAACAGCACCATCGCCACCGCCTGGGGCGGTTCGTACGTCAACGACTTCATCGATCGTGGCCGCGTCAAGCGCGTCTATGTCCAGGCCGATGCCCCCTATCGCCTGACGCCGGAGGACATCGCCAACCTGTTCGTCCGCGGGCCGACCGGCACGATGACGCCGTTCACCGCCTTCTCGACGCTCAGCTGGGCGCAGGCGCCGGTGCAGCTCACCCGCTATAACGGCCTGCCTTCGATGGAAATCCTCGGCTCGCCCGCCCCCGGCACCTCGACCGGCGACGCGATGGCGGCAATGGAGGCGATCCATGCCAAGCTGCCGCCGGGCACGCAGCTCGAATGGACGGGCCTCTCCTATGAGGAACGCCTGTCGGGCGGCCAGGCGCCGTCGCTCTACGCGCTGTCGCTGCTGATCGTGTTCCTCTGCCTCGCTGCACTCTACGAGAGCTGGTCGGTGCCGATCTCGGTCATCCTGGTGGTGCCGCTCGGCGTGCTCGGCGCGCTGCTCGCGGCATGGCTCACCGGGCTCAACAACGACATCTACCTCCAGGTCGGCCTGATCACCACGATCGGCGTCTCGGCGAAGAACGCGATCCTGATCGTCGAGTTCGCCGAGGAGCGGATGCGCGAGGGCATGAGCGCCTTCGACGCGGCGATCGAAGCCGCCAAGCTGCGTCTGCGCCCGATCCTGATGACCAGCCTTGCCTTCATCTTCGGCGTGCTGCCGCTGGCGATCTCCACCGGCGCGGGCGCCGGCGGCCAGAACGCGATCGGCCGTGCGGTGGTGGGCGGGATGCTCTCCGCGACGGTGCTGGCGATCTTCTTCGTGCCGATGTTCTTCGTGGTGGTGCGCAATCTGTTCGATCGCCGCCGCAACCGGAACCAGACGGGCCCGGATACCAACCATGATGGCGGCGCTACGGCGCCGCAGGGAGCCTGACGGCCGTGACCAACCGCTTTCCCCTGCTCCTCGCGCTGGCCGCGAGCACCGCGCTCTCGGCCTGCAACCTGGCGCCCAAGTACAGCCGGCCCCAGCCAGCGATCCCGGCGGCGCTGCCCCAGGGCGACGTCTACCCGGCCGCCGCCTCCGACGCGCCGGACATCAGCAAGATCGGCTGGCGCGACTTCTTCGTCGACGATCGCCTGCGCCGGGTGATCCAGCTGGGGCTGGACAACAACCAGGACCTGCGCCTCGCCGCCGCCAATGTGCTGCAGGCGCGGGCGCAATATCGCGGCCAGCGTGCCAATATCCTGCCGACGCTGGGCGTCAGCGGCGCGGGCACCTACACCAACACCGCCTCCTTCGCCGCCAGCGCAGGAGGCGCGGCGGGCAGTGGCGTCGCCGACATCCAGTATTTCAACCTCAATGCCGGCATCTCGTCCTTCGAGGTCGACCTGTTCGGCCGGCTGCGCAATCTCAGCACCGCCGCGCAGGAACAATATTTCGCCAGCACCGAGGCGCAGCGCGCCACCCGCGTCACGCTGATCGGCGAGATCGCCAGCGCCTGGCTCACCCTCGCCTCGGATCGCGAGCAGCTCGCCATCGCGCAGAACACGCTCAAGGCCTTCCAGCAGTCGCTGGATCTGACCCGTGCGCAGTTCCGCATCGGCACCGCGTCCGAACTCGAGTCGCGCCAGGCCGAGACGAGCTACGAATCCGCGCGCAACGACGTCGCGACGGCGCAGACCCGGATCGCGCAGGACATCAACGCGCTCCAGCTGCTCACCGGCGCCCCCGTCGCAGCCGAGCTGCTGCCCGAGACGCTGGGCGACGCCAAGGCGACGATCGACGCACTGCCCGGCAACGTGCCCTCCGAAGTGCTGCTGCGTCGCCCCGACGTGCTCCAGGCCGAGCACGAGCTGATCGCGCAGAACGCCAATATCGGTGCCGCGCGCGCGGCCTTCTTCCCGCGCATCTCGCTCACCGCGACGGTCGGCACGATCAGCGCGACGCTCGGGAAGCTGTTCGGCAGCGGCAGCGATACCTATTCGGTGTCGCCGTCGGCTTCGGTCAACATCTTCGATTTCGGCAAGAACCAGGCGAATCTGGATTACTACCGGGCCGCCCGCGAAGGTGCCGTCGCCACCTATCAGAAGACGATCCAGACCGCCTTCCGCGAAGTCGCCGATGCGCTTGCCCAGCGCGGTACGATCGAGGAGCAGCTGCGCGCGCAGAGCGCCCGGGCCAATGCGGCCGAGGTCGCGGCGCGGCTGTCCGACGCGCGCTACCGGGCGGGGGTGGATTCGTTCCTCACCGTGCTCGATTCGCAGCGCAGCGCCTATGCCGCCGAGCAGAGCCTGGTCACCACCCGGCTCACCCGCGCGAGCAATCTGGTGACCCTGTACAGAACCTTAGGCGGCGGGCTCGACTAGACGCTTGCCACTTGCGAAAATCGGCATACTCTCTGGATCCAATAGGAGAAGGAGAGGTGTCGTGTCGCTGAACGAAGTGCACCCGAACCAGGAGCAGGATCTGCCGCCGCTGCCGGTGCAGACCGCCGACGAGAGCATGATCATCCTTGAAGGCCTGCTCTGCGTGATGCGGGAAAAGAACCTGCTCTCGCGCCAGGATCTCGAGCTGCTCTGCCAGAAGGTCGAGCGCCGCGCCGCGGGCGTGAGCAAGAACCCGCTGCCCTGCTGCCCGGACAAGGCGGCGAACGCGCGCAACTATATCCAGCGCCTCGCCGACTATCTGGGGCAGCGCTATGGCGGCAAGCACCTCCGCCGCGTGAGCTGAGCGCGGACGCCGTCCGACCGCCGTCACCCCGGCGAAAGCCCGGGTCCATTGGAGTCGCCGTCGCGGCTTTTGCCACACCCTAGTGGCGCCTGGATCCCGGCTTCCGCCGGGATGACGGGTGTTGATGTTGCATGGTGCGGGCAAAGCCGCCCTCCGCTCGCCCCGGCTCCGTCTCTAATAATCCTACAAATCGGCAAATCCCGCTTTGGCGAGGCGGCTGCCCGCGCTAGGGCGCAATCGTCTGTCTTTCCTGAATGAGGACGCTTGCATGAAGTTGCTTCGCTACGGCCCGCGCGGGGGCGAAAAGCCCGGCATCCTGGACGCCGAGGGCCGCATCCGCGACCTGACCGGTCTGGTGCCCGACCTGACCGTCGACGTGATCGAGCGGATCCGCGCGGTCGATCCCACCACGCTGCCGCTGGTCGAAGGCAATCCGCGCCTCGGCGTGCCCGTCGCCGATATCGGCAAGTTCCTCGCGATCGGCCTCAATTATGCCGATCACGCCCGCGAAGCCGGCCTCGAGCCGCCGCCCGAGCCGATCTTCTTCACCAAGGCGATCTCGTGCCTGACCGGCCCGAACGATCCGGTGATGATCCCCAAGGGTTCGCAGAAGACCGATTGGGAAGTCGAGCTGGGCGTGATCATCGGCAAGACCTGCCGCCATGTCGACCAGGCCGATGCACTGGACCACGTGGCCGGCTATGTCCTCGCCAACGACGTGTCGGAGCGCGCCTTCCAGAAGGAGCTCGGCAGCCAGTGGGACAAGGGCAAGGGCTGCGACACCTTCGGCCCCGTCGGCCCGTGGCTGGTCACCCCGGACGAGGTCGCCGACTGCCAGGCGCTCGACATGTACCTGGACCTCAACGGCAAGCGGATGCAGACCGGCAACACGTCGACGATGATCTTCCCGGTGGCGGAATGCATCGCGTATATGAGCCGCTTCATCACGCTCCACCCCGGCGACCTGCTGATCACCGGCACGCCCCCGGGCGTCGGCGAGGGCCAGAAGCCGGACAAGATCTTCCTCAAGCCCGGCGACGTGATGGAGCTGGGGATCACCGGCCTCGGCACCCAGCGCCAGGACGTGATCGCGTTCGACCTGGCGAAGCTGGAGGGGTGAGCTGAAGGAGGAAACGTCCCCCTCACCCTTCCCACTGCCTTCGGCAGCGGGCCCCTTCCCTCTCCCACAAGGGGAGAGGGAGTTTGGAAGCACTGCTCCCTCTCCCCTTGTGGGAGAGGGAGGGAGCGCCGAAGGCGCGGAAGGGTGAGGGGGAAACTTCCCCCAAAGCTCTAGATCGCCTCCACCGCCAGCACTTCGATCGCCTCGGCCTTGCCGCCGAAATCGACTCGCTCGCCTTCCTCCGCGCCGAGCAGCGCGTGCGCCAGTGGCGCCTGGAAGGCCAGCCGGTCGGCCGCGGTATCGGCCTCGTCATGGCCGACGATCTCGATCACCCGCTCGCGGCCGTTCAGCTTGATCCGCACCCGCGCGCCGATCCCCGCCACGCCGTCCTCGATCGGCGGCGCGACCTGCGCGGTGGCGGCGCGGGTGTTCCAGTAGCGGAGCTCGCGCTTGAGCACTTCCTTGGCCTCGGCATCGCCCTCCCCCCCGATCGCGGCTTCCAGCGCCGCGACCTTGCCCGCGATCAGCGCCGGGCCCGCCGCCGTGACCAGATTGGGCCCGGCCGGCAGCGGCAGCTCGAACTTCGGTTCCTTATGTTCCTCGTCGCTCTCGCGGCGGAAGGCGACGCTCATCGCTGGGGCAGCTCCTCGAGCGTCGACGAGACCTTCCACAGATCGATCGCGCCTTCGGTGGCATGGGTGTCGATCTCGGCCAGTTCCTCCGCCGAGAAACTGAGATTCTTCACCGCATCGAGCGAATCGTCGAGCTGCTGCACCGTCCGCGCGCCGACCAGCGCCGAGGTCACGCGGGGATCGCGCAGCACCCAGGCGATCGCCATCTGCGCCAGCGTCTGCCCGCGCTTCTCGGCGATGGCGTTGAGCGCGCGGATCCGGGCGATGTTCTCGTCCGACAGCAGCCGCGTGTCGAGCGAGGTGCCGCCCTTGGCCGCGCGCGCATCCTCGGGCACGCCGTTGAGGTACTTCCGCGTCAGCATCCCCTGCGCCAGCGGCGAGAAGGCGATGCAGCCGGTGCCGAGATCCTCCAGCGTGTCGAGCAGGCTTTCCTCGATCCAGCGGTTGAGCATCGAATAGCTCGGCTGATGGATCAGCAGCGGCACCTTGTAGTCCGCGAGGATCGCCGCCGCCTGGCGGGTCAGCTCGGGCGAATAGCTGGAGATACCCACGTACAGCGCCTTGCCCTGGCGGTGGATCTGGGCGAGCGCGCCCATCGTCTCTTCCAGCGGCGTCTTCGGATCGACGCGGTGCGAGTAGAAGATGTCGACATAGTCGAGGCCCATGCGCTTGAGGCTCTGGTCGCACGAGGCGATCAGATACTTCTTGCTGCCGCCGACGTCTCCATAGGGTCCAGGCCACATGTCCCAGCCCGCCTTGGTCGAGATGATCAGCTCGTCGCGATGGCTGGCGAGGTCGGTTGCCAGCACGCGGCCGAAATTCTCTTCCGCAGAACCGTAGGGCGGGCCGTAATTGTTCGCGAGATCGAAGTGGGTCACGCCGCGATCGAACGCCCGGCGCAGCATCGCGCGGGCATTTTCGAACACGTCGGTGCCGCCGAAATTCTGCCAGAGCCCCAGGCTGATCGCCGGCAGGTCGAGCCCGCTCACGCCGCAGCGGCGATAGGGCATGCGGCCATCATAACGGTCGGCATCGGCGTGCCAGGGCTGGGGATAGGCCATCGTGTCTCTCCATCGGGAATGCTTGGTCGAACGCGCCTATACGCAGGCAGGGTCCAGCACGGAACACCCTGGCATGCCGACAATGGCAAGCCGCCCCCAAGGACAGCTATCTTGTCGTCCCGCCCCTCGCCCGGTAACGCGGACGGCCATGCAGTATCACAGCACCCGCGGCGGCGCGCCCTTGCTGGGCTTTCGCGACGTCACCCTCACCGGCCTCGCCAGCGACGGCGGCCTCTACGTCCCGACTCAGTGGCCGCGCTTCTCGGCCGAGGACATCGCGGGATTCCGCGGCCTCTCCTATGTCGAGACGGCGGTTCGGGTCATGCTGCCCTTCGTCACCCCGGACCTGAGCGAAGACGAGCTGCGCCAGCTCTGCACCCAGGCCTATGGCCGCTTCGCCCATGCGGCGGTGACCCCGCTGGTCCAGATCGACCAGCAGCACTGGCTGCTCGAACTGTTCCACGGTCCTACCCTCGCCTTCAAGGACGTGGCGCTCCAGCTGCTGGGGCTGCTGTTCGAGAAGTTCCTCGTCGGCACCAACCAGCACCTCACCATCGTCGGCGCGACCTCGGGCGACACCGGCAGCGCGGCGATCGACGCGGTGGCGGGCCGCATCGGCGTCGACATCTTCATGCTGCATCCGCAGGGCCGCGTGTCCGACGTTCAGCGCCGCCAGATGACCACCGTACTCGCCCCCAACGTCCACAACATCGCCATCGACGGCAGCTTCGACGATGCCCAGGCGCTGGTGAAGGCGATGTTCAACGATGCGGACTTTTCGGGCCGCTTCCAGCTGAGCGCCGTCAACTCGATCAACTGGGCCCGGCTGATGGCGCAGGTGGTCTATTATTTCTATGCCGCCGTGCGCCTCGGCGCGCCGGAGCGGGCGGTCGCCTTCTCGGTGCCGACCGGCAATTTCGGCGACGTCTTCGCCGGCTATGTCGCGGCGCGCATGGGGCTGCCGGTGGCCAAGCTGGTCGTGGCGACCAACGTCAACGACATCCTCCACCGGGCGCTCTCCGCCGGCGACTATTCGGCGGGCACCGTCACCCCCACTGCCGCGCCCTCGATGGACATCCAGGTCAGCTCCAACTTCGAGCGGCTGCTGGCCGACCTCGCAGGCGCGCCGATCGCGGAGCAGATGCGCGGCTTCGAGAGCAGCCGCGCGATGCAGCTCACCAACATGCAGCGCGAAGGCGCGTCGAAGCTGTTCACCAGCGACGCGATCGATGCCGACGGCATGAACGAAGCGATGCGCTGGGCCTGCGCCGAAGCGGGCCAGGTGATCGACCCGCACACCGCGATCGGCCTCGCCGCCGCCCAGCGCGCCGGGCTGGCGCAGGACGTGCCCGTGGTGACCCTCGCCACCGCGCACCCCGCCAAGTTCCGCGACGCCGTCGAGCGCGCCACCGGCGTCCGCCCGCACGTGCCCAATCGCGTCGGCGACCTGTTCGAGCGCCAGGAGCGCTACGACACCCTGCCCGCCACGTTCGATGCGATCACCGGCTATATCGCCGAGCGGGCCCACGCCAAGGCATGAAGCTCGTTACCCTCACTGGCGAGCCCTGGGCCGACTATGGCCTGATCGACTCCGGCCATGGGCGGAAGCTGGAGCGCTACGGCGCCTATCGCTTCATCCGCCCCGAGCCCCAGGCCATGTGGGCCCCCGCCTCGGCCGACTGGGACGCGCATGCCGAGTTCGTCCCCGGCTCGGACGAGGATGGCGGCGGCCGCTGGGAGTATCTGAAGGCCACGCCGCGCGAGGGCTGGCCGCTGGCATGGCGCGAGGTGCGCTTCACCGCCCAGACCACGCCCTTCCGCCACCTCGGCTTCTTCCCGGACATGGCGCCGGTATGGGACTGGATGCGCAGCCGCATCGACGGCATGGACAGCCCTGAGTGCATGAACCTGTTCGGCTATACCGGCGTCGGCTCGCTGGCGCTGGCCGCGGCGGGGGCGAAGGTGACGCATGTCGACGCCTCCAAGAAGTCGGTGATGGAAGGCAAGGCCAATGCCGAGCTTTCGGGCATGACCGACAAGCCGATCCGCTGGATGATCGACGACGCGATGAAGTTCACCGCGCGCGAGGTGCGCCGCGGGCGGCGCTATGACGGCATCATCCTCGACCCGCCCAAATGGGGCCGCGGGCCCAACGGCGAGGTGTGGAAGCTGGAGGAAGGCCTGCCGTCCCTGATCGAGGACGTCGCCAAGCTGCTCGATGCCGATTCGCGCTTCCTGTTCCTCACCGTCTATGCGGTGCGCATGTCGGCGCTGGCGATCGGGGAACTGGTCCGCCAGGCGATGGCGGACAAGGGCGGCACGGTGGAAGCGGGCGAGCTGACGGTGCGCGAAGAGGCGCGCGGGCTGGAGCTGCCGACGGCGATCTTCGCGCGCTGGTCGCGCTAGGCTCGCACCTTACGACCCGGTCCGGGCCAGCGCGCCCGCGTCCTGCATCGGTGCCGGCCGGCCGAACAGATAGCCCTGCGCCTCTTCGCAGCCCTCGCGCAGCAGCAGTTCGCGCTGCGAGTCGGTCTCCAGCCCTTCGGCCAGCACCGGGATCGACAGGCTGCGGCCCAGCGCCAGGATCGCGCGGATGATCGCCCGCGCTTGCTCGCTCCGCTCCGAATCCGCCAGGAACGATTTGTCGATCTTGATCTTGTCGAACGGGAAGGAGTGGAGCGTGTCGAGCGACGAATAGCCGGTGCCGAAATCGTCCATCGCCACCCGGATGCCCAAGGCCTTGATGCGGCGCAGGCTGTGCAGCGCGCGCGCCTTGTCGGCGATCAGCGCGGTTTCGGTGATCTCCAGTTCGAGCCGCGTCGGGGCCAGCCCGGTCTCGACCAGGATCGCGGTGATCAGCTCGGGCAGGTCGGGCTTGAGCAGTTGCACCGGAGAGAGGTTGACCGCGACATTCTGCCCGGACGACCAGCCCGCCGCCTCGGCACAGGCGGTGCGCAGCACCCATTCGCCGAGCCGGATGATCTCGCCGGTTTCCTCGGCGATCGGGATGAAGTCCATCGGCGGGATGTTGCCCAGCCGCGGATGTGCCCAGCGCAGCAGCGCCTCGTACCCCACCACGTCGTCGGTGAGCAGCGAGCGCTGCGGCTGGTACAGCAGCCGCAATTCGCCCCGCGCCGCTGCATAGCGCAGATCGTTCGCGATCACCCGGCGGTGCCGGGCCTGCTCGTCCATGCCCTGCTCGTAATAGCAGATGCGTTCGGCGAAATCGGCCTTGGCGCGATACATGGCAAGATCGGCATTGTTGAGCAGCGTCTCGCGGTCCGGCGCATCGCTGGGATAGACCGCAACGCCGATGCTCGCTCCTACGGACAGCGAGCCGTGCGCGGCGAACCCGCCGAACACACTGGCTTCCAGGCGCGCGACAAAGGCTTCCAGCTCCGCCGCCTGCTCGAATCGCTTGGCGACGGCGAACTCATCACCGCCCATCCGCGCAGCGATCTCCTGTTCCTGGAGCGCGCCCGCCAGCCCCTGGCCTATTTCGCGCAGCACCCGGTCCCCCTCGCTGTGCCCCAGCGAGTCATTGATCTCCTTGAACCTGTCGAGATCGATGGCGGCCACCGCCACCTTGGCGCGATCATTGGCCGTCCGGGCAAGCTCCGCGTCCAGCCAGCCATGGAACTGTACGCGATTGGGCAGCCCGGTCAGCGCATCGTGCATCGCCATGTGCGCGATGCGCGACTCCGAGCGGCGCCGCTCGCTGATATCCTCGACCGTGGTCACCCACCCGCCGTCCGGCAGCTTGCGGTTATCGACGGAGAGCACGAAATCGGCATCATATTCGGCGACGATGGTGGGATCCGCACCCTCGTCGAGCGAATCGAGGATGCGTTGCCGCGCTTCGGCGACGCGCGCTTCCGCGACTGCGCCGCCGGTGCGCCCCTCCAGCGCAGCCCGGATCACCGCCAGCAGCGTGGTGCCGGGCGGGCAGGCTTCCGGCGGCAATTGCCAGAGCTTCAGGAACCGCTCGTTGCGCAGCAGCAGCCGCTCGTCGGGGCCGAACAGGCACAGCCCCTGGTGCATGTTCTCCAGCGCCGCGTCGAGATGGCGATGCGCCTCGGCGATGCGGTCCTGGTCCAGCTTGTACTGCGTCATGTCGCGGGTGATCTTGGCGAAGCCAAGCGACCGGCCGCCCTCGTCCTGGATACGCTCGATCGTCACATGCGCCCAGAAGCGGGTGCCATCCTTGCGCACGCGCCACCCCCCGCCGGAGAACTTGCCCTCGCGCACGGCAGTGGCGAGGGCCGCATCGGCCGCGCCGGCCGCCTGGTCCTCTGGCGTGTAGAAGCGCGCGAGATGGCTGCCGACAACTTCGGCCTCGGTATAGCCCTTCAGCCGCGCCGCGCCGGTATTCCAGTTGGCGACCCGGCCCTGCGGATCGAGCATGTACAGCGCACAGTCCGAAATCCCCTTGGCCAGGATGCTGAACTGCCGCTCGCTTGCAGCGATCGCCGCTCGGGCGCGCCGGGCGATCCACCAGCTGCCGAAACACACCGCGAGCAGCGCGACGGTGATGATCGACAGCACGACCGACATCGAGCGCGGCGAGAGATTGGCGCCACCCGCTTCGCGCTGCCATGGGATCAGATGGATGGCCGTCATGCCGGTGAAGTGCAGGCTGACCACCGCCGCGAGCATCAGCAAGGCGGCACCGAGTCCGGAGCGCAGCGAGTTGCGGCGTACGGCAACGTGCAGGGCGGCGATGAAGGGCACGCACCCGAGCAGCACCGACAGCACGACATAGCCCGGGCGCCACTGGACGTGCGCCGGCATGTCGATGGCGGCGATGCCCATATAGTGCATGGTTGCAATGCCGCCGACCGCGAGCAGGCCGGCACCCGCGAGGCGGGTCGCGCCGCTCCGACGCTCCACGACGAAGAAGGCCGCCAGCATCGCCGTGGCCACGACGGCAAGCGAGGCCGCCGAGAGGACGATGGAAAAGCCGAACTGGAAGCCGGGATCATAGCCCAGCATCGCGATGAAGTGCGTTGCCCAGATGCCGAACGCCGTCGCCAGTGCCCCGCCGATCGTCCAGCCCAGCGCGGCATGCGGGGCTCGGGTGCTCTGCCGCAGCATCAGCACGGCCGTCAGCGTCGTCAGGAGGCACATCCCGGCCGCGAGCGCGACAAGGCGCAGATCGTGCTGGCCGGCGATGCAATAGGCGATGGCGAACATGAAACCTCGTGGAAATCGCCCGAGCCTAGCGCATCATGTGTTAACAGCCTGCTCTTCCATGCATCTTTCCGTGCGTTCGGCGCGGCAGCGCGAGCCCCGGCGCACGCGCGGCCGCACGCGGGCCGGCAGGATCGTTGATGGCAGGGATTAATAAGACCAGCGTTCAGCCTGCGAGCACGCCCAGCCGCACCAGTTCGGCGCGGAACGCCTCGGCACCGGTGAACACCACGCCGTGAATGCCCTGCGCCCGCGCCGCTTCGACATTGACCGGCAGATCATCGACGAACACCGCGTCCGGGCCCTGCAGTCCGAATCGCTCCAGCGCCAGCGCGTAGATGGCGGGATCGGGCTTCACCAGCTTCTCGTCACCCGAGACGACGATGTCCCGGAAGCGGCCGAACAGCCAGTCGACCTCGGGCATCCAGGCCCGCCAGAACTCGCCGGAGAAATTGGTGATGCCGAACAGCGCGATGCCCGCCGAATCGAGTTCCTCGACCAGCGCGGCCATGCCGGGGATCGGCGGCCCCAGTTGCTCGCCAAAGCGCGGCCCCCAGAGCGCGATCTTGTCGGCATGCTCCGGGTACAGCGCGCTCAGCTCCGCCGATGTCTCGGCGAAGGGGCGGCCAGCGTCATGCTGGAAATGCCATTCCTTGGTGACGACCTGCGACAGAAACGCGTCGAGCGCCTGCTCGTTGTCGAACAGGCGCTCGTACAAACGCCGCGGTTCCCAAGGGAAAAGAACGTTGCCGACGTCGAAGATGACGGCGTGCGGCGCAGTCCCCACGTGTGGGCTCAGCCCTGACGTGCCTTGAAACGCTTCTGCGTCTTGTTGATCACGTAGATCCGGCCACGGCGGCGGATCACGCGGTTGTCGCGGTGCCGCCCCTTGAGCGACTTCAATGAATTGACGATCTTCATGACCGATTCGCTTCTCAAATTATCTGGAATGCCGGAAAGAGCGGCTCGCCTATAAGCGCGGGGGCGGGAAGTCAAGGCCGCGTGTGTCGCATGCAGCCGCCATGCAGCCTAACGCCCCCTCCGAACGTTCCATCGCCGATGGGCAACGCAAATCCGCTCGACCCGGCCCGCGCCGGCAGGATACACCCGTTCCGCCCACGAAACAGGAGTGCGTGTTCGTGAATCCGTATCTGCGTCTTGCCCTGCTTGCCACCCTGCCCGCGCTCGCCGCCGGCTGCACCTCCACCGGTGGTCGTCCGCCGATCGACGTCACCCGCTATCACCTCAGCGAGCCGTTCGAGCGCACCACCGTTTCAGTCGTGCCGATGTCGGGCGCGATGGATGTCACCCCCGAATTCCGCGCCTATGCCGATGCGGTGCAGGCGGAGCTGAACAAGCTCGGCTATGTTCCCGCCACCAGCGATCGCCCGGCGGGCTATATCGCCTCGGTTTCGTTCACGCGCACCTCGCGCGGCGTGATCCGCGAGCAATCGCCGGTATCGGTGGGCCTGGGCGGCGGCAGTTTCGGCGGTGGCCGGGGCGGCGGCGTCGGACTGGGGGGCGGCATTTCCTTCGGCCTCGGCAAGCGCAAGCAGAACGAGATCCTCGTCTCGCAGCTCTGGGTGCAGCTGCGCCGCCGCGCCGGCGAGAGCGTGATCTGGGAAGGCCGCGCCGAGACGACCGGCGTCGGCATCAAGGACAACCAGCCGGCCGCCACCGCCCAGCGCCTGGCCGCTGCGCTGTTCAAGGACTTCCCCGGCGACTCCGGGATCACTACGACGGTCAAATGAGCATCCAGATCAGCGCCGCGTTCGACAGCGGCAACATCCGCGTGGTCGCCATCGAAGGCGACCGGGTCGACTGCGAGATCGTCCTCGATCACCAGTCGGACTTCTTCCAGTGGTTCCACTTCCGCGTCGCCGGCGCGAAGGGGCGGACGCTGACCTTCCGCATCCTCAATGCGGGCAGCTCGGCCTATCCCTTCGGCTGGCCCGGCTACAAGGCGCGCTGGTCGGCCGACCGCGAATCGTGGCGGATGACCGACACCGACTATGCCGGGGGCATCCTCAGCTTCACCCATCATTTCCAGACGGACCTCACCTGGTTCGCCTATTTTGCGCCCTATTCGATGGAGCGGCACCACGATCTCGTCAGCCGCATCGCGCTGGCCGAGGGCGTGACGCACCGCCAGCTGGGCACGACGCTGGACGGCCAGCCGATCGACTGCCTGACCGTGGGCGAGGGTCCGAAGCAGGTGTGGCTCTATGCCCGCCAGCATCCGGGCGAGAGCATGGCCGAATGGTGGATGGAAGGCGCGCTCGAGTTCCTCACCGACGAGGACAATGCGGTGGCGCAGGCACTCCGCAGCAAGGCGACCTTCCACTGCGTGCCCAACATGAACCCGGACGGCTCGCGGCGCGGCCATCTGCGCACCAATGCGGCAGGCGTGAACCTCAACCGCGAATGGCACACGCCGACGCCGGAGCGCAGCCCGGAAGTGCTGGCGGTGCGCAATGCGATGGACGAAACCGGCGTGGATTTCGCCATGGACGTCCACGGCGATGAGGCCATCCCCGCCAACTTCCTCGCCGGCTTCGAGGGCATCCCGAGCTGGACGGACGAACTCGGCGAGAAATTCTACGAATTCGGACGTCGCCTCGCGGCGCAAACCCCCGATTTCCAGACCGAGCTCGGCTATGACAAGTCGCCCCCGGGCAAGGCCAACCTCGCCATGTCGACCAACCAGGTCGCCGAGCGATTCGGCGCGGTGTCGATGACGCTGGAAATGCCGTTCAAGGACCATGACGCGAACGCCGATCCCGAATTCGGCTGGTCGCCGATCCGCAGCAAGCTGCTCGCCCATGCCTGCCTCGAGACGCTGGCAGGGATGATCGACACGCTGTGATCACGATCCGGGAAGGCGGGCTGGATGCGCCGCAGGTGCAGGACCTCCTGCGCCTGCACGCATCGGGCATGCTCGCCAACTCGCCGGCGGAGAGTTGCCATTTCCTCGACCTGTCGGGCCTCCAGGCGGCGGACGTCACCTTCTGGAGCGCCTGGGAGGGCGAGGATCTGCTCGGCATGGGCGCGCTCAAGCAGCTCGATGCGACGCACGGCGAAGTGAAGTCGATGCGCACCGTGCCGGCGCAACTCGGCAAGGGCGTCGGCGCGGCGGTGCTGGAACATATCCTCGCCACCGCCCGGGCGCGCGGCCTGACGCGGCTGAGCCTGGAGACGGGCACCGGGTCGGCGTTCGCGCCCGCGCACCGGCTATATCAGCGCTACGGCTTCGTCCCCTGCGCACCCTTCGGCAGTTATGCGGAAGATCCGCATAGTCGTTTCCTCACGCGCACACTGTAAAACACAGATTTCATTCATGCTGCTGCCATAATCGCCGTGTCATTCTCCGCCCGACGTCTTGGGGGAGGGGGAAAATGCACGAGCGATTTCGGGCGCTGCGCGCTGCCGGCTTGGGTTGTGTGGCGCTGGTATCGGCGTGCAGCGGCGGGGGCGGCAGCAGCGACTCGGGCAAGGGCGTCGTCGTCCTGCCCAGCGGGCCGACGGCGAGCACGCCGGCGCCCACCCCCACCGCTGAGCAGCTGGAGGACCAGCGCTCCAACGCCGCCAGCTTCGCCCAGGCGGAGGCGGCCTATAAGCTCGGCTTTACCGGGCGCGGGGTGAAGATCGCGGTCCTCGACACCGGCATCGCGCCGGGCGTGTCCGAGTTCGCCGGGCGGATCGACCCCGCCAGCGCCGATGTCGCCGGCACGCGCGGGCTCGTGGACACCAGCGGGCATGGCACGATGATGGCCTCCGTCGCGCTGGCGGCGCGCGACGGACAGGGGATGCACGGCGTGGCCTATGAGGCGACCTTGGTGTCGCTCAACTTCTCCAACCCGGCCAGCTGCACCGGGCTGACCGCGTGCACCTTCCTCAGTGCCGGCCTGATCGCCGGGATCGACGCGGCGATCGCCGCCAGGGTGCGGGTGATCAACCTCTCCTTCTCGATCGACCAGAGTTATGACGTGTTCGAGGAGGCGGTCCGCCGCGCCGCCGCTGCAGGAATCGTGACGGTGATCAGCGCCGGCAACAATGACGGCGACCCGCGCCAGCCGCTGCTGATGGCCCGCGCCTTCGCGCAGGCCGCGCCCGGGTGGGTGATCATCGCCGGCGGCGTCGACGCGACGGGCACCTTCGCCTTCGACCGCGCCAACCAGGCCGGCACCGGCCCGGACGCTGCCTGGTACCTCACCGCGCTGTTCAACGATGTGAACATGGTAGGCTCGGACGGCCTGCTCGCGCAGCACGACGGCACCTCCCCCGCCGCCGCGGCGATCAGCGGCGCGATCGCGCTGGTCGCCCAGGCCCGGCCGAACCTGACCGGCGCGCAGATCGTGACGCTGCTGCTCGCCAACGCCACCGATGCGGGCACGCCGGGACGCGACCCGGTCTATGGCAACGGCGTGCTGAACATCGCCAAGACCTTCGCGGCACTGCCGCCGGTGGGGTAAGGGAAAGGGTTCTCAGGGACATTTCGGCCTTAGCCCCCTCGGCTGCTGATAAGCGCGACCACCCAAGCCCGCGGAAGCGATCGTCCGTCCATCTGGCGGGCCATTCCGGGAACGATGCCGCGCCATCTCGGGACCCGATGGTATTCAGGGAATCTCGAAATAACTCGGGATCACGTAATTGGACATTTTCTTCATCCGGACGCCGAGCTTTGCCGAAGCTTCGTCCGCCGCGCGAGTGGCGCCCTGGACTAGGCCGTAATCATCGAACACGACCAGCCCGCCCCGAGACATGTGAGGTAAAAAGTGATCGAGGGCGAATGCGGTCGGCTCATAGACGTCCACATCCAGGTGAAGGAGCGCGATCTTGAGGGCAGGTTGTTCCTTTAGATACGCAGGAACAGTATGGAAAATATTGCCTTCGATGAGCGTCGTATTGCTAAACCCCTTCGCCGCCACAAGATCATTCAGGGACTCTCGAGAAATACCCGGACCGCCCGCAGCTTCAAACCTCTCGATGAAGCTTTGATCCGTCTCCTCCTGAACTCCGTCAGTCGGGAATGCGCCGAATGCGTCGAAACCGACCAGCGGCCTGCTATAGGAATTTTCCAGTATTTCGCGGAAACTCGCGAACCGCATGAAAGACGCGCCTTTGTACACACCCACTTCCAGGATCGAACCTGGAATGTCGACGATCTTTTTGTAAAGCTCATAGTGCGCCAAAAGCTTGGCGATGCGCGAGGGGTGCGAACGCAGGTGGAAGTTGTTTTCGACTTCATAGATATCGATCGCAGCCGTCGGCATGTAATGTGACATTCTGACCTTCCCCACGCTACAGCGTCTCGGCTTCCGTCTCGTACGATGCGGTTACCATAGGATGAACGACGGTCTGCAAAATCCGTTCTAAGCGTAGGTTTATCCTGCGGCTTTTTGCTGGAAGCGGCCGCTCCTTATATCGTTCGGCGATGTTCCCCCCAGGCGGAGCGACGCGGTTGGCAGCGTTGCGCTGCGCTGGTTCCCTCGAACTGCGGCGGCACCGACCTGGAGACGCTTCCGGCACGCTGCCGCCCATGACATAAGGGCGCATGCCGTTCCGCCCCCTGCTCGCCCTGCTGGCGCTGGTCGCCGCCCCGCTGCTCGCCGCGCCCGGCACGGAGCTGGTGCGCGAGCAGCGCAGCGTCACCATCGGCGGCGTGCCGGAGGTTTGGCGGCTGGTCTGGCGCGGGGCGCCGCGCGACGACGGCATGTGCGGCCCGCGGGATCCCGAGATGGCGATCACCTGCCCGTGCAGCGGCGTCGCCTATGCGCAGACCGGCGATCTGGTGCTGGAACGGCAGCGCCCCGGCGCACGGCCCGAGCGAATGGCACTGGCGCCGCTGTTCGCCGGGTCCGAGATGCTGTCCGACGCGGGCGGCCCGGCCGCAGTCCTGCCACGCTGGCCGATGGGCGACGATGATGTCTCGAAGGAGGTCACGCCCAAGGCGATCCGCGCCCGGCCCCCGGTCCCGATCCTGAAGCTCGCCGATTATGACCATGACGGCGTCGCGGGCGAATTCCTGCTGCAGATCGATGCGCTGCCCTGCGGCAAGCAGTTGATGGTGGCGGTCGGCACCTCGCGCGCGCATCCCGGCCTCCATGCGCTGACCAGCGCCGAGCATCCCGAACGCCCGCTGGCGCTCTATCGCTGGCAATGGGAGGCGCTGGCCCGCAACCCGCGCCCGGCCGAGCTTGCCGACTGGCCGTGCGGCGATCACGGCGCCGAGGAGGAAACCACCTTGCGGGTCCGCGCCGATCGCGGCGCGATCCATGCGACGCGGATCACCGGCACCTGCCCCGACGAGTCGAACGAGAAGGGCGGCACCCGCATCGCGAAGAAAATACTCAAGCGGGACGTCCTGTAGCCGAGCCCCTCCAGGCACAGGATCGGTATGGCGGGGCGGCGAACAGGCCAGTCGACAGCGCAGGAGCTTCCGCCGTGACCCTCGACCAACTCGGCCCGCGCCTCTGCATTTTGGGGCCGTCGAACAGCGGCAAGTCCACGCTGGCCGTCGCGATCGCCGCCGCACGCGGGCTGCCGCCGATCCATCTCGATCAGCTCCACCATCTCCCCCACACGGATTGGCTTCCCCGCCCCGCCGACGACTTCGCCGCCCTGCACGACGCAGCGATCCTCGGCGACCGCTGGGTGATCGAGGGCAACTATACCCGGCTGCTGCCGCAGCGCCTGGCGCGGGCGACCGGCGTGCTGCTGCTCGACGTGCCGACCTCGGTCAGCCTCTATCGCTATGTCCGGCGCTGCTGGTTCGGGCGCGAGCGCCACGGCGCGCTTGCCGGTGCGCGGGACAGCGTGAAATGGGCAATGCTCCACTATATCCTGATCGCCACCCGCGCCCATCGCGCACGCTATCGACGGATGTTTGAAGAGATCGCGCTGCCGAAGGCTCTGCTTGCCTCGCCCCGAGCGATTGCCGACTTCTACCGCGAGCACGATCTGCGCCGGTGAGCACGCCTGCTGAGAACCGGCTTTCCCCTGCTGCGCCGCCTCAGGCGAACAGCGACAGCGTCCCGCTTTCCAGCGCTTCGGGGATGGTCAGCCGATCGCCGCGGCTGACCTCATGGGTGGTGGGTTGCGGCACCAGGTTCCACGGCGTCACCACCGCGTCGCACCAGGCGGTGAACAGGCCCGACGACCAGGACCGCAGCCTCTCTTCCACTTCCGGCAGCACCGCTGCCATGGCGTTCGGTTCGCTGTGCATCGTCATCATTCCCGCTCCTCAGCGTGCGTGATTCCGTGTTTTTCCCGAGTCCCCCGATCCTATCACGAGAGCGCCAAGGATGCACGGCTGTGCAATCGTTTAACTTGCGCCCATCCCCGCCGCGAACGCGATTCTGAGCGCCTCGGACAGGCTCTTGGCGCCCAGCTTCGCCATCACATTGGCGCGGTGCACTTCGACCGTGCGTGCCGAGATGCCGAGGTCATAGGCGATGGTCTTGTTCGGATAGCCCTGCGCCAGCCCGTCCAGCACCTCGCGCTCGCGCACGGTCAGCGCGCCGAGCAGCGTCTCGGCGTCCGCGGCGCGCGTCTTGACGTCCTCGGCCGCCTCCAGCCGCTCGAAGCCGCGATTGATCGCATCGATCAGCGCGCGGCTCTCCATCGGCTTTTCGAGGAAGTCGACCGCGCCTGCCTTCATTGCCTTGACCGCCAGCGACACGTCGCCATGGCCGGTCAGCACGATCACCGGCAGCGCGATGCCGCGGGCATGGAGTTCCTGCTGCACCTCCAGCCCGTCCATCTCCGGCATGCGCACGTCGAGCAGCACGCAGCCCGGCTCGACATGGCGCGCTTCCTTGAGGAAGGCGACGCCCGAGGGCCAGGTCTGCACGGCGAAGCCCGAGGTCTTGAGCATGAAGCTGGCGGAACGGCGGACGCCATCCTCGTCGTCGACGATATGGACGAGGCGCTTGTCGGTCACAGAGTATTCCCTTCTACTTGGACGAGGGTGAAGTGAAAGCAGCTGCCGCCGCCCTCACGCGGCGCCAGCCAGATGCGGCCGCCATTGGCCTCGACGATGGTGCGGCAGATCGACAGCCCGAGGCCCATGCCGTCGACCTTGGTGCTGTGGAAGGCGCGGAACAGGTCGTCGGCGACTTCGGCGGCCACGCCCGGCCCGGTATCCGCCACCGTCACCCGCACAAAGCCGGGGGACTCAAGCCGGCTGGAGACGGTCAGCCGCCGCTCGGGGGAATCGGCCATCGCCTCGATCGCGTTGCGCATCAGGTTGATCAGCACCTGCTGGATCTGGATGCGGTCGACCAACACCGGCCCCGCGGCGGGATCGAACAGGAACTCGGCGACGACGCCCTTCTCGCGCGCGCCGATCAGCGCCAGCTTGCAGGCCTCGTCGACCAGATCGGGGATCTGCTCGACGCTCTTCTCCACCTCGCCGCGCGCGACGAATTCGCGGAGGCGCCGGACGATGGTGCCCGCGCGCAGTGCCTCCTGCGCGGTATCGTCGAGCGCCTCGCGGATCATCGGCAGGTCCTCCGGATCGCCCGCATCGAGCAGGTTCGAGACGCCGCGCACATAGTTCACCACCGCGGTGATCGGCTGGTTGAGCTCGTGCGCCAGCGTCGAGGCCATGGTGCCCATCGCGCTCACGCGGGCGGCGTGAATCAGACCGGAGCGGAGTTCCTCGATGCGCTGCTCGGCGCGCTGCTTGTCGCTCAGGTCGCGGATGAAGCCGGTGAAGACGCGCTCGCCCTCGGTCATCGCCTCGCCCACCGACAGCTCGATCGGGAAGGTGCTGCCATCGCGCCGCCGCCCGGTGACGGTACGGCCGGTGCCGATGATCCGGCGCTCGCCGGTCGCCAGATAGCGGCGGATATAGCCGTCGTGCCGCGCGCCGTCGCCGGTGGGCATCAACAGGCTGACGTTCGCGCCGACCACCTCGTCCTCGGCATAGCCGAACATCCGCTCGGCGGCGGCGCTGAACGAGACGATGTTGCCGCGCTCGTCGATAATCACCATCGCGTCGAGCACCGTCGCCAGGATCGAGCGGAGATGGTTCGCGGCGGCGCTCGCCTGGCGCTCGCTGGCGCGCTGCTCGGTGATGTCGCGGATCACCTTGCCGAAGCCGCGCAGCCGCCCGTCGGGGCCGCGCAAGGGTGTGATCAGCACTTGGGCGAGGAATTCGCTGCCATCCTTGCGCAGCCGCCAATCCTCTTCCTCCAGCTTGCCGTCGCGCAGCGCCGCGTCGAGGTCGGCGCGCGGCTTGCCCGCCGCCACGGCCGAGCCCGGATAGAACAACGCCATGTCGCGGCCGAGCACCTCCTCCTCGCCCCAGCCCTTCAGCCGGCGCGCGCCTTCGTTCCAGAAGGACACGCGGCCCTTGGGATCAACGGTGTAGATCGCATAGCCGACCGCGCCGTCAATCAGCAGGTTGAGCTCGGCGGCGAGTTCGTCGGCGCGATCGGCCCGCCTCCGGGCATCGGCCTCCTCGGCGCGCAGGCGGCGGCGCAGCGCGCGGCTGTACGAGGCGAGCAGCAGGATCGCCGCAACCCAGGCCAGCAGCACGCCGACCAGCACATAGCGCTCGCCGCGCGAGACCAACGGCGCCAGCGCCAGGCCGGAGACGAGCAGCAGCAGCGTCGCCATCGCCTCCGGGATGCGCCGCCGCAGCCGGCCGCCCAGCGTCACCGGCGCCGGCATGTCGAACGGCGGCAGCGGGAAGTTCATCGCGCGAGCGCGCCGAGCAGCTCGAGCCGGCCGACCGGTTTCTTCACCACGCCCGCGAACCCTGCAGCGCGGGCTTCGTCGTCGAGTTCGGCATGGCTCTGGCCGATCAGGATTGCCCGCCCCTTCCAGCCGCGCAGCGCCAGCTGGCGGAGCAGGTGGACGGCATCGCCGTCGGACAGATCGCGCGCGATCAGCAGCGTGCGGATCTGCTCGAGGGTCGCTTCCGCCATCGCCGCCGCGGCGGAGGCAAAGGCGCGCACGTCCATCCCGCAGCCCTGGAGCAGCAATTGCAGCGCGCGGCGCGAATCGTCCTGCGAATCGACCAGCAGCACGCGTTCGCGCACACCTCGCGAGAGCATGGGCACGCCCTCCTTCATGCGCGCACCCCGCGCGGCGGAAGGAGGAGAGAAAGGCAGACGCTAGAACGCATGGGGCCAAAATATGCGGCCCGCATCTGCAGCGTCATGCGGATAGCTACGTATTGGCGCTCGGCTCAGCGCGAATAGCGCTCCTCGGCCCAGGGGTCGCCGCGCAGGTGATAGCCGTTCACTTCCCAGAAGCCCGGCCGGTCCCGCCCGATCACCTCGATCCGCGAGATCCACTTGGCGCTCTTCCAGAAATAGAGGTGCGGCACCACCAGCCGTGCTGGGCCGCCATGGTCGCGGTGGAGCGGCTTGCCCTCCCAGCGATGCGCGATCAGCGCGTCGGGCGCGGCGAAGTCGGCGAGCAGCAGGTTGGTGGTATAGCCGTCATAGCCGTGGAGCATCACCGCCGCGGCTTCCTCGCGCGGCTCGACCATTTCGAGCAGCCGCGCGGTGGCGACGCCCGCCCAGCGATTGTCGTAGCGCGACCAGCTGGTGACGCAGTGGATGTCGCTCGTCCGCTCGTCGGTGGCGAGTGCCTCGAAGGCCGGCCAGTCGAGCGTCAGCGGCCGGGCGACCATGCCGTCGATCGTCAGCCGCCAGCGCTCGGGCCGCACCTCGGGCTGGCGGCCGAGATCGAGCACCGGCCAGTTGGTGACGAGGTGCTGGCCCGGCGGCAGCCGCTCGGTGTCGGGGCGCGCGGTGCGGCCGGTGAGGAACTTGCCCGCCTCCGCCCAGGCGCGCTTGGAGCGGGTGAGCTTGCTGTCCTCGTCCATTATGCGCTTCCCCTGTCAGGCCGGCTTCCGCTCACCGGCGATGGTAGGCAATAGCTCGGAGACGGTCGGGTGGATATGCACCGCGTGCGCCAGGTCCGTGGCCGTGCCCTGCTTCACCATCAGGTCGAGCACGCCGTGGATCGCCTCGTCGCCGCTGGTGCCGAGGATCGCGCCGCCGAGGATTCTGCCGGTATCGGCGTCGCTCACCAGCTTCATGAAGCCGAGCGATTCGTCCTTCTCCACCGCGCGGCCGACGCGCGTCATCGGACGCTTGCCGACCTCGATGCGGTGCCCGGCCTTCTTGGCCTCGGCCTCGCCCATGCCGACGCGGCCGAGCGGCGGATCAATGTAGAGCGCATAGGCGGGGATGCGGTCGGTCACCTTGCGGTCCGCGCCATCGAGCAGATTGTCGGCGACGATCTCAAAGTCGTTATAGGCCGTGTGGGTGAAGGCACCGCGGCCATTGCAGTCGCCCATCGCCCAGATATGCGCGACATTGGTACGCAGCCGATCGTCGACCTGCACATAGCCGCGCGCGTCGGTTGCCACCCCCGCAGCCTCCAACCCGAGATCGTCGGTATTTGGAACCCGCCCGACCGCCAGCAGCACATGGCTGCCGAGCACCTCGGGGCTGCCCTCATGGCAGTCGACGCCGACCAGCACGTCCTCGCCCTGCGCGGCGAAGCGGATGCACTCGGCGCCGGTGCGCACGGCTATGCCCTCCGCTTCCAGGATGTCGCGCACCGCGTCGGAGATTTCGGGATCCTCGCGGCCGATCAGCTTGGGCCCCTTCTCGACGATCGTAACCTCGGCGCCGAAGCGGCGGAACATCTGGCCGAACTCCAGCCCGATATAGCTGCCGCCGACCACCACCAGGTGCCGCGGCACCGCGTCGAGCTTGAGGATCGTGCTGTTGGTGAGGAGCGGCACGTCGTCGACGCCCGGCATGTCCGGCACCAGCGCGCGGCCGCCGACGTTGAGGAAGATGCGGTCCGCCTCCAGCACCTCGTCGCCGACGCGGACCCGGTGCGGCGATTCGAACCGCGCCTCGCCGAAGAGCAGCGTGCAATGCGCCATCCCGTCGATCCAGCTTTGCAGCGAGGCCCGCGAATCTGCCGAAATCTTGTCCGCCCGCCCCCGCACCTTGGCGAAGTCGATGCCGACCTCGCCGCCGATCGTCACGCCGAAATCGGCCGCCCGCCGCGCCATGTGCGCGGCATAGGCGCTGGCGACCAGCGTCTTGGTCGGCTTGCAGCCGGTATTGACGCAGGTGCCCCCGAGCAAATGCCGCTCGATCAAAGCCACCGACATGCCGGCGTCGCTCAACCGCCCGGCCAGCGGCGTCCCCGCCTGTCCGGCGCCGATCACGATCGCATCGAATTTCCGGCTCATAGCGATGCCGCCACGAACGCGGCGACGCCGATTGCCGCAAGATCCTCGACCAGCGCGGCAGGCAGATCGGTGCCGAACGCGCGGCACAGCCCCATCCGCGCCGCATAGCCGCCGAAGGTGCCGATCACCGCACCCACGACGCCGGCAGCCAGGCACAAGGGCAATGAACTCGCCGCGAGCCCGATCGCCGCGCCGCACAGCGCACCGGAGATCGTCCGTCCGATGAACCCCGGCGGCGACTTGCGGCTGGGCGTGGTCGGCAGCTTGTCCGCGACATATTCGCCGATCGCCAGCAGCGTGAAGATCCACGGCGTCCCCCACCAGCCCATCCAGCCGAGCCAGGTGCCGCCGAGCGGCAGCCAGCCGGCATAGGCCGCCCAGGAAATCGCCATCGGCGCAGTCATGGTGCGCATGCCGGCGACGATGCCGATCAGCAGCGCGAGGACGAGGGGCGGCATCAGCAGGTCTCCCATAGGCAGCACCCACCCAGCGCCTTTCTGCGCGCCTGCGCAACTGCACTTGGGTATGGTCCCGCCGCCAACGAAACGAAGCGCTACGGGTTGCAAGCCGCCACCGATTGAAGGATCAGGCGGCCCAACCAAGCCCTACAGGAGAACCGGCCATGAAGACCCGCGCCGCCGTCGCTTTCGAAGCGAAACAGCCGCTGGAGATCGTCGAACTCGATCTGGAAGGCCCCAAGCCCGGCGAAGTGCTGGTCGAGATCATGGCCACCGGCCTGTGCCACACCGATGCCTACACGCTGGACGGCCTGGATTCGGAAGGCCTGTTCCCCTCCGTGCTCGGCCATGAAGGCGCCGGCATCGTCCGCGAGGTGGGCGCCGGCGTGACCAGCGTGAAGCCCGGCGATCACGTCATCCCGCTCTACACGCCGGAGTGCCGCCAGTGTAAGTCGTGCCTGTCGGGCAAGACTAACCTGTGCACCGCGATCCGCGCCACCCAAGGCAAGGGCTTGATGCCGGACGGCACCACCCGGTTCAGCTACAAGGGCCAGCCGATCTTCCATTACATGGGCTGCTCGACCTTCTCGAACTTCACCGTGCTGCCCGAGATCGCGGTGGCGAAGATCCGCGAGGACGCGCCGTTCCAGACCAGCTGCTATATCGGCTGCGGCGTCACCACCGGCGTCGGCGCGGTGGTCAACACCGCCAAGGTGCAGGTGGGCGAGACCGTGGTGGTGTTCGGCCTGGGCGGCATCGGCCTCAACGTGATCCAGGGTGCCCGGCTGGCGGGCGCCGGCCAGATCATCGGCATCGACGTCAACCCGGACCGCGAGGCATGGGGCCGCAAGTTCGGGATGACCCACTTCCTCAACACCAAGGGCATGTCGCGCGAACAGATCGTCGCCAAGGTGGTCGAGCTGACCGATGGCGGCGCCGACTATAGCTTCGATGCCACCGGCAACACCGAGGTGATGCGCACCGCGCTCGAATGCTGCCATCGCGGCTGGGGCGAATCGATCATCATCGGCGTGGCCGAGGCGGGCAAGGAGATCGCCACGCGCCCGTTCCAGCTGGTCACCGGCCGAGTCTGGAAGGGCACCGCGTTCGGCGGCGCCAAGGGCCGGACCGACGTGCCGAAGATCGTCGACTGGTACATGAACGGCAAGATCGCGATCGACCCGATGATCACCCACGTCCTGACGCTGGACGAGATCAACAAGGGCTTCGAGCTGATGCATGCGGGCGAGAGCATCCGCAGCGTCGTCGTCTACTGAGAGGCAAGCAGGAGGCTTCCATGTTCAACCACATCATGGTCGGATCGAACGATCTCGATCGCTCCAGGGCGTTCTACGACGCGGTGCTCGCGACGCTGGGCTTCTCCGGCGAACCGCTGGTCAACGTCGCCGCCAGCGGCCACACGCGCCTGTTCTACCGCCATAATGGCAACAGCTTCTGCGTGAGCGAGCCGATCAACGACGAGCCGGCAACCCATGCCAATGGCGGCACGATCGGGTTCAAGTGCGACTCTCCCGAGCAGGTGAAGCGGTTCCACGATGTCGCGGTGGCGCATGGCGGCACCTCGATCGAAGGCCCTCCGGGGCCGCGGGACGGCGGCGCGCTCGGGCCGGTACATCTGAGCTACGTTCGCGATCCCGACGGCAACAAGCTTTGCGCGCTCTACCGGCCGACGGCCTGACCTTCGACCATGACCGGCTGGATCCTCACCCTCACCTGCGCCGATCGCGTCGGCATCGTCGCGGGGGTGAGCGGCTTCCTGGCGGAGCGGGACGGGTTCACCCTCGACAGCCAGCAATATGCCGATCTGGAGACGGGACGTTTCTTCCTGCGCCTCGTCTTCCAGCCGGGCGGCCCGCGCTTCCCCGATGCCGAGGCGCTGCCGGCCGAGTTCGCGCCGGTCGCAGCGCGGTTCGGGCTCGAATGGTCGCTCACGCCGCTGGGCACGCACCCGCGCATGGTGATCGCGGTATCGAAGGGCTCGCACTGCCTCGCCGACCTGCTCCACCGCCGCGCGAGCAACGCGCTGGCCGCGGAGATCGTCGCGGTCGTCTCCAACCATGATGCGTTGCGCGGGCTGGCGGAATGGCACGGCGTGCCCTTCCACCACCTGCCGGTCAGCGATGCCAACCGCATCGAACAGGAAGATGCGATCCTGTCGCTGATGGCAGCGACGCGCGCCGACTATCTGGTGCTCGCACGCTACATGCAGGTGCTGTCGCCCGCGCTCACCGGCGCGCTGGCCGGCCGCTGCATCAACATCCACCACAGCTTCCTCCCAGGCTTCAAGGGCGCCCAGCCCTATCACCGCGCCCATGCGCGCGGTGTGAAGCTGATCGGCGCGACCGCGCATTTCGTCACGTCGGATCTGGACGAAGGGCCGATCCTCGAACAGGCAGTGGAGCGGGTCGATCACCGCGCGACGGTGGACGACCTGATCCGCATCGGCCGCGACATCGAAGCCCAGGTCCTCGCCCGCGCCGTGCACGCGGTGGGCGAGCACCGGGTATTTCTCAACCAGGGCAAGACGGTGGTGTTTCAATGAGCCTAGAGACGGTTTCCACGAACAAGGCGTTCGGCGGGGTGCAGGGCGTGTACCGCCATGCCTCGGCCGCGACCGGCACGCCGATGACCTTCTCGGTCTATGTCCCGCCGCACGCGGAGGGGGCGACGCTGCCGGTGCTCTGGTATCTCTCGGGGCTCACCTGCACCCATGCCAATGTGACCGAGAAGGGCGAATATCGCCGCGCCTGTGCCGAGGCGGGGGTGATCTTCGTCGCGCCCGACACGTCGCCGCGCGGCGAAGGCGTCGCCGACGTGCCGGACTATGATTTCGGCCAGGGCGCCGGCTTCTATGTCGATGCCACCCAGGCACCCTGGGCATCGCATTTCCACATGCGCAGCTATATCGAGGACGAGCTGCCCGCGCTGCTGGCAGCCGAGTTCCCGATGGCGGACATGGGCGCGCAAGGCATCACCGGCCATTCGATGGGCGGGCACGGGGCGCTGACCATCGGCTTGCGCAACCCGGAGCGCTTCCGCAGCGTCTCCGCCTTCGCGCCGATCGTCGCGCCTTCCCAGGTCGCCTGGGGGCAGAAGGCGCTGGGCGGCTATCTGGGCGACAATCCGGCGGCGTGGCGCACCCACGATGCCGTCGCGCTGATCGAGGACGGCGCCCGCCTGCCCGAGCTGCTCGTCGACCAGGGCGACGCCGACAGCTTCCTCGCCGACCAGCTGCGTCCGCAGCTGCTGGCGGAGGCCTGCGCCGCCGCCGGCTTGCCCCTCACGCTGCGGCTCCAGCCCGGCTATGACCACAGCTATTATTTCGTGTCGACCTTCCTCGCCGAGCATGTCGCCTGGCATGCGGCGCGCCTGAAAGCGTGATATGAGACCAGCACACCGGCACGGCACGACGCTGCGCCGGCCCATTCGGGGGAGTTTTCCGGCGTGAAGTTGAAGTCGTTGTTCGCCGTCGCCGCTGCGCCGCTCGCGCTGCTGTTCAGCCCGTCGGCGTCTGGCCAGGCGGCGCTTGCCACCGCGCCCGCCCCGCAGAGCCGCCCCGCCGACCCGGCGCTGTGGGTGGTCAAGGACGCGGACACCACCATCTATCTGTTCGGCACCGTGCACGTGCTGAAGCCCGGCCTCAGCTGGTTCGATTCGGCGGTGAAGGCGGCGTTCGACAAGAGCGACACGCTGGTGCTCGAGCTGGTCGAGCCCGATCCAGCGACGATGCAGGGCCTGCTCGCCGGCATGGCGCTGGCCCCGCCGGGTTCGAAGCCGATCGCCGACCAGCTTCCCGCCGGCAAGCGCGACGCCTATCTGAAGGCGATGGGCGATATCGGCGTGCCCCCCGCGGCATTCGACATGCTCCAGCCCTGGGTCGCGGGCATCACGCTCAGCGTCGCAGGCCTGCCCAAGCTCGGCTATGACCCGGCCAGCGGCGCGGAGAAGGTGCTGACCGCCGCGGCCAAGGATGCCGGCAAGCCGGTGGTCGGCCTCGAAACCGCCGAACAGCAGCTCGGCTATTTCGCCACCATGCCGACTGCGCTGCAACTCGCCTTCCTCAGCTCGGCGGTGGACGATTATCCGCAGCTCGGCACCGAACTCGGCAAGATGATCGACCAATGGGCCGCGGGCGATCCCGAAGCGCTGGGCGCGACGATGAACGAAGGTATGCGCGACACCCCCGAACTCGCGCGCATCCTGCTGACCGAGCGCAATGCGCGCTGGGCGAAATGGATCGAGGCACGGCTCCAAAAGCCGGGAACGGTGTTCTTGGCGGTAGGCGCCGGCCATCTTGCCGGCACCGACAGTGTCCAGGCGTTCCTCGCCAGGGATCAGGTCAAGGCGGAGCGCATCCGCTACTGACGATCCCGGCGGGGCGCGTTTTCCTTCCGGTGCGGCCGCGTGCCGCATCCCTTTCGGAGCAATTCGCATGGCATCCAATCCCCGTCCCCTGATCGGCCTGCTCGCGGGCGTCGCCGCCGGCCTGGTCGCCTCGGCCGCGATGGCCGCCTTCCAGAACCAGGCGAGCAAGCTGATCCCCAAGGAGGACCAGAGCGACGGCGACCCGGCAACGGTGAAGGCCGCCGATGTGGTGGTCGAGGCAACCACGGGCGACAAGGTGCCGGAGCCGTATCGCGAAGCCTCGGGCCAGGCGGTGCACTATATCGTCGGCGGCGTACTGGGTGGGATCTACGGGCTGATCACCGAGTACCGGCCGGAGGCGGCGTCGGGCTTCGGCGGGGCGTATGGCGTGGTCACCTCCGCGCTGCTCGACGAAGGCGCGGTGCCGGCGCTGGGCCTGGGCAGCGGCCCGACTGAGACGCCGGCCTCGATCCACGCGTACGGCGCGGCGTCGCACCTCGTCTACGGCGTGGTGTTGGAAGGCGTGCGGCGGATCATCGCTGGGGCGCGGTGATCGGGTACCCCTCCCCCTTCCGGGGGGAGGGAGGGGCCCGCTGCCGGAGGCAGTGGGAGGGAGAGGGGGCGATTTGCGGCGCAAATCGCGCGGCGGCTGCGCCGCCGCTCACCCTCTCCAAGCTCCGCTAGGCGCATGCGCGCCAAGCTCCGCTATCCTCCCCCTCAAGGGGGAGGATGAAGGTTAGCCCCAACCGCCTTGCGCGAACCCCTTATTGCTATACCCTCCCGGGTTGCGGACGAGACCGGACCGATCCGGCGCGCGCCGCGACCCGCAATTGCAGGGGAGGATGCCACTCTATGACGATCGTCTATTTCGCCATCGTCTGCGGCCTGATCGCCGTGGCCTATGGCTTCATCACCAGCCAGCAGGTGCTCCGCGCACCGGCCGGCAACGCCAAGATGCAGGATATCGCCGCCGCCATCCAGGAAGGCGCCAAGGCCTATCTGACGCGGCAATATACCGCCATCGCCGTGGTCGGCGTCGTGGTGGGTGTCGTGCTGTTCCTCACGCTGGGGCTGATCCCCACCATCGGTTTCCTGATCGGCGCGGTCCTGTCCGGCGTCGCCGGCTTCGTCGGCATGAACATCTCGGTCCGCGCCAATGTGCGCACGGCCGAGGCGGCGCGGGGCAGCCTGCAGGGCGGGCTTACCCTCGCCTTCCGCTCGGGCGCGATCACCGGCATGCTGGTGGCGGGCCTTGGCCTGCTCTCGATCGCCGTGCTGTTCTGGTATCTGGTCGAGGTGGTGCACCATGCGCCGGGCGATCGCATCGTCGTGCTCACCCTTTCCACGCTCGCCTTCGGCGCCTCGCTGATCTCGATCTTCGCGCGGCTCGGCGGCGGCATCTTCACCAAGGCGGCAGATGTCGGCGCCGATCTGGTCGGAAAGGTCGAGGCGGGCATTCCGGAGGACGACCCCCGCAACCCGGCCGTGATCGCCGATAACGTGGGCGACAATGTCGGCGACTGCGCCGGCATGGCCGCCGATCTGTTCGAGACCTATGTGGTGACGCTCGGCCTGACCATGGTGACGATCGCGCTGCTGCTGCGCGGCGTCGATGCGGCGCTGCTCACCCGGCTGATGGCGCTGCCGCTGCTGGTCGGCGGGGTGTGCATCATCACGTCGATCCTCGGCACCTATATGGTCCGCCTGGGCAGCAACCAGTCGATCATGGGCGCGCTCTACAAGGGCTTCTGGACCACCGTGATCCTGTCGGTCCCGGCGATCTACGGCGTCACCCACTATGTGCTGGGCGGCCGCATGCAGGACTCGATCGCGTCGCTCGGCGAGCCCTCGGCGCTGCTCGACGGGAGCACGCTCTCGGCCGATGCCGTCGCCGCCACCGCCGCGATGCCGACCGTCACCGGCATGGGGCTGTTCTGGTGCATGATGATCGGCCTGGCGGTCACCGGCCTGCTGGTGTGGATCACCGAATATTACACCGGGACCAACTTCCGCCCGGTGAAATCCATCGCCAAGGCCTCGGTGACCGGCCATGGCACCAACGTCATCCAAGGCCTCGCGATCAGCCTCGAATCGACCGCGCTGCCGACGCTCGTCATCGTCGTCGCGGTGATCGCGACCTATCAGATCGCGGGCATCCTCGGCGTGGCCTTCGCCGCCACCTCGCTGCTGGCGCTGGCAGGCATGGTGGTTGCCCTCGACGCTTACGGCCCGGTTACCGACAATGCCGGCGGCATTGCCGAGATGGCGGGCCTGGAGGACGAGGTCCGTCACAAGACCGACGCCCTGGACGCGGTGGGCAACACCACCAAGGCGGTGACCAAGGGCTATGCGATCGGCTCGGCGGCACTCGCCGCGCTGGTGCTGTTCGGCGCCTATACGACGGACCTCGACCATTATCGCGATGCGCTGGGGCTGACCGGGCCGGTCAACTTCTCGCTCTCCAACCCGTATATCATCGTCGGCCTGCTGCTCGGCGCGCTGCTGCCCTATCTGTTCGGCGCGTTCGGCATGACCGCGGTCGGCCGGGCGGCGGGATCGGTGGTGGAGGATGTCCGCGCGCAGTTCCGCGACAATCCGGGCATCATGGCGGGCACCAGCCGGCCCAACTATGCCCGCACGGTGGACATCGTCACCAAGGCAGCGATCCGCGAGATGATCATCCCCTCGCTGCTGCCGGTGCTGAGCCCGATCCTCGTCTATTTCCTGATCGCCGCGGTGGCGGGCAAGGAACAGGGCTTCGCCACGGTCGGCGCGATGCTGCTGGGCGTGATCGTCTCGGGGCTGTTCGTCGCCATCTCGATGACCAGCGGCGGTGGCGCCTGGGACAATGCCAAGAAATACATCGAGGACGGCAATTATGGCGGCAAGGGCAGCGATGCCCACAAGGCTGCGGTGACCGGCGACACGGTGGGCGATCCGTACAAGGATACGGCGGGGCCTGCAGTGAACCCGATGATCAAGATCACCAACATCGTGGCGCTGTTGCTGCTCGCGGCCCTTGCCGGCGGCGGCACGCACTGACCTGAAGATCCTCCCCCAGCTTGCTGGGGGAGGGGGACCATTGGCGCAGCCAATGGTGGAGGGGCCGCGCCGCAAGGCGCGGGGTGTCGAGCGGTGATGCACCCGCCGCTGCCGCGGCGGCCCCTCCACCACCGCCTTCGGCGGCGGTCCCCCTCCCCTGCTGCGCAGGGGAGGATTTCCCGCATCTTGCCTCCCCACCCGCAAATCCCCACATCCCACACGAAGACGCGCGCCCATGTCGCGCCGCCTTCCCTTTTTCCTTCCAGCGCTGTAAGGGCGACGCACTTTTACGCGCGCTAATCCCTGAGAGGCATTTTTTGGCCAAAGAAGAACTGCTTGAAATGCGTGGACAGGTTGTGGAGCTTCTCCCCAACGCCATGTTCCGCGTCCGGCTCGAGAACGACCATGAGATTCTCGGCCACACCGCCGGCAAGATGCGCAAGAATCGCATCCGCGTGCTGGTCGGCGACGAGGTGCTCGTCGAGCTGACCCCGTACGACCTGACCAAGGGCCGCATCACCTACCGCTTCAAGTAAGCGGGTGCCGCCCATGCGGCTCGTGCTCGCTTCCACTTCGCCGCGACGGCTCGATCTGCTCACCCGGATCGGCGCCGCGCCCGATCGCGTCGCTGCCCCGGACGTGGACGAGGATGTCCGCCCCGGCGAGCTGCCGCGACCCTATGTGCTGCGCGTCGCCACCGCCAAGGCGCATGCGGTCGAGCGTGCCCCGGACGAGATCGTCCTCGCCGGCGACACCACCATCGCGGTCGGCCGCCGCATCCTCGGCAAGCCCGCGGACGAGGCCGATCTGCGCCGGATGCTGGCGCTGCTCTCCGGCCGCCGCCACCATTGCCTCTCCGCGCTCTGCGTGATCGGCGCAGACGGCAAGGCCCGCACCCGCGTCTCCGACACCGTGGTCGCCTTCAAGCGCCTCAGCGACGCCGACATCGACTGGTACGTCGCCAGCGGCGAAGGCATGGGCAAGGCGGGCGGCTATGCCATCCAGGGCAAGGCCGAAGCGTTCGTCCGCTTCCTCTCGGGCAGCCATTCGGGCGTGGTCGGCCTGCCGCTGTTCGAGGCGCGCGCGCTGCTCGCCGCCAGCGGCTATCCTCTTGGCTGAGTGGCTGTACGAGGCGGGGATCGGCGAGAACCGCGCCGCCCTCGTTTCGCGCGGGCTTATCTGGCAGGCGCGGATCGAGCTGGCGGGCACCCGCCCCCAGGTCGGCGCGATCTGTGCGGCACGGCTGGCTGACAAATCCACCGGCAAGGTGTCGCTCGACCAGGGCGGCGAGGCGCTGTGCGATCCGCTCCCCAAGGGAATCACGCAAGGCGCGCCGCTCAAGGTGAAGATCGTCCGCGAGGCGATCCCCGAACCCGGCCGCGCCAAGCTCCCCAAGGCGGTCCCCGCCCCCGCCGAAGCCCCCTTGGGTGACGGCCCCGACCTGCTCGCCCGCATCACCGCGAGCGACCATCCTGTCCGCATGCTGCGCCCCCACGAGGCCGACGCGCTGGAGGAGGCCGGCTGGTCCGAGCTTCTCGACGAAGCCTATAGCGGCGAGATCGCTTTCCCCGGCGGCGCGCTGCGCATGTCCCCTACCCCCGCGATGACCTTGTTCGACGTCGACGGATCGGGCCCGCTCGAACCGCTCTCGATCGCCGCCGCCCATGCTGTCGCCCGCGCGATCGAGCGGTTCGGCATCGGCGGCTCGATCGGCATCGACTTTCCCACGCTCAGCAGCAAGGGCGCGCGCAATGCCGTCGCCGAGGCGATCGACGCGGCGCTCCCCCAGCCCTTCGAGCGCACCGCGGTCAACGGCTTCGGCTTCCTCCAGATCGTCCGCCGCCGCACCCGCCCCTCGCTGCCCGAGCTGCTCCACGCCGACCCGGTGGGCGCTGCCGCGCGCGCCGAGCTGCGCCGGCTGGAACGCCTTCCCCCACCGGTGCCGGCTACCCATATGGTGGATGCCCGAATCGCCCGCCGTCTGGCGCGCGAGCCCGACTGGACCGAAATGCTGGCCCGCCGCATGGGCGGCACGGTCCAGTTCGTGACCCCCAAGGAGTGACCCGCATGCCCCGCGACGCCTGCCCGATCTGCGGCAAGCCCACCGCCCCGGAGTTCAAGCCCTTCTGCAGCCGCGGCTGCAAGGATCGCGACCTGCTGCAATGGCTGGGCGAGGGCTACCGCGTGCCCGGCGAGCCGGCGCAAACAAATGTGCAATCGGGGCTGGACAGCCACGAATTCCCCGACTAACAGGCGCGCTCCCCGGCGGTTCCGCCGGTGTGCCCGGGTAGCTCAGTTGGTAGAGCATGCGACTGAAAATCGCAGTGTCGGCGGTTCGACTCCGTCCCCGGGCACCATCCACCTTTCCGCACAGATCCAAGAACGTCCAAAAATCCGCAGTTTTGCGCGGTTTTTGACGGTATCTGATCCACCCAAATCCGGATCGATCCATTGGAACCCGCGGCACCTGACGGTATATCTGACGGTATCAGCACTGCGCCAGCGGAGGAGATACCGTCATGCTCACCGATGCAGCCGTCCGTCGAATCAAGGCGCGCGACAAAGCGTTCAAGACTCAGGACATGCACGGCATGTACCTCCTCGTGCAGCCTGGCGGTGGTCGGTACTGGCGGTGGGACTATCGACATGACGGCAAACGCGGCACCGTCGCCCTGGGCGTCTACCCGGACGTATCCCTCAAGGAAGCGCGTGAGCGCCGAGAGAATGCTCGGAAGCTGCTCGAGAAGGGCATCAATCCCTCCTCCTACGGCAAGCTGACTCGCGGCGTCGGCAGCATTTCGGCCGGAGATACGTTCACCACCGTCGCCGACGAATGGCTGAAGAAGATCGAGGCGGAGGGGCGAGCGGCGAAGACCCTTGAGAAGCTGCGGTGGCTGATCGGTTTCGCCAACCCGCTGATCGGCACTCGGCCGATCGGGGATATCAGCGCGCCCGAATTGCTCACCGTATTGAGGACCGTGGAGGTTCGGGGCCGCTATGAGACGGCACGACGTCTCCGCAGCACCTGTAGCAGCGTCATTCGCTACGCGATCGCCACCGGACGGGCGCAGAGAGATGTGACCGCCGATCTTCAGGGCGCCCTGATCACGCCCAAGGTCAAGCATCATGCCGCAATCATCGAGCCCGACAAGGTCGGCGCGCTCTTGCGCGCCATAGACGGGTACGAGGGCCAGCCATCGGTTGCCTTGGCGCTTAGGATCGCCCCACACGTTTTTGTGCGTCCGGGCGAACTACGCGCTGCCGAGTGGACGGAGTTCGACCTTTCAGCAAAGGTCTGGACCATCCCCGGCGAGAAAATGAAGATGGGCCGCCCGCATCGGGTCCCCCTTTCCAAACAGGTGCTTTCGCTTCTGGCGGAGCTTCGAGGGATGAGCGGCAGGTCGAAACTTCTGTTCCCGAGCGTCCGGTCAGACGCTCGCCCCATCTCCGACAACACCATCAATGCCGCCCTACGCCGGCTGGGGTACGACAAGACGCAGATGACGGGCCACGGCTTCCGCGCGCTGGCCAGCAGCCTCCTCAATGAGAGCAGGAAGTGGCACCCGGATGCGATTGAGCGGCAGCTCGCGCACGTGGAGAACAATGACGTCCGCCGCGCATATCTCCGCGGCGAGCATTGGGACGAGCGGGTTCGGATGATGCAATACTGGTCAGATTATCTCGACCGCTTGAAAGCCAACGGCAACGCCAGAAGGTCGAAACCCGCCTAACCTTTGGCGGAGGTGAGACGGCTACATTGCTCCGAAGGCAGGAAGCGTGGGTGAGAGGCGAAGAAATAGAAGCTGCCAATCCGCCCTTGGGATGCCTGCCTTCGAATGCCGGGGAGCTGAAATCAGTACATAGGCGGACGGGTCGGAAGTGGGACAAATCTGCCATCCCTAAGTTCCAGACTGAACGTCGGGTGATGCCATGAGCCGACATTCAGCGTTCGCTGGATTGCTCTCGCACAGCGCCTGCGGCTGGGCCGACTGCTGACTGGCAGCGTTCAGGTCGCGAAAGGCGAGAAGCGGACGTTGGATCAGCTCCTGGAACGGAGGTCTCTGAATCCGACGATTGCGCGCGAGGCAGCGAGATTCTTGTACAGCCGCTTGACATGTTAACTTTTTTCGCCTCATCTGAGGGCCAGAAAGTTAACACCGGAGCCGCTCATGCTTGTTCTAGCCGAAGACCATCAGATCGTGCCGCGGCTGGCGCAGCTTGGCCTTCGCAGGGACCTGCTCCTTGAGGTAGTCGAGGCCGCCGTGGGCGGTCGCCGGAACGCTACAGCATTTCATCCGCTCAGCGCGGGCGGGCTCTTATCATGGATCCAAGGCACGGGCCACCTGCGCCGCGTCTTCCTGCCGCACGGCTGGGAAGCCTGCCGCCGGGACAACATCGAGTCGATCTTCAATCCCGCAGCGGGCATCAAAGTCGTTTTTCAAAACGCGGAGCGAGCGGGCGACCGCCTCGCCGATCCGCTCGCCACGTCCCGCAAGGGCGCCGGCTCGGCGCGAGCGGTCGAGCTGGGCCAGTATGAGCTCTGGCCCGAGGTCAAGGCGCGGGAGGTCGAGGAGATCACCGCGACCACATGGGTGCTGTTCGTATATGCCGATGGCGACGACGTTCGCGCCGAGCTGTCCTGCCCCATCGCGATCAACGAGGAGCAGTTCGACGGTTTCCATGAGCGCATCCTGCTGGTTGAGAAGGGTGGCTGGGGCGGAGCCGCGCCTCTGGTCGACGACGGCGAGCCGCCGGCCGAATACGAGGTGCCGGTCACGCGCAAAGGTTGATGACTCGTGTTCAACCCACAGCGACTGATCCTAGGCCGGAAGCGGCGCAAGATGACTGCCCGCGCGCTCGCGAGCGTAATCGGCGTCTCGCCCATCACGATCTCGCGTCTGGAGAACGGCGTCAACGAACCGGAAGACGACACCGTTGGGGCGCTGGCCCGGGCGCTCAACTTCCCCCGGGCGTTCTTCTTCGCCGAGGACGTCGACGAGTTGCCGGCCGAGGCGGCGAGCTTCCGCAGCCTCTCGTCGATGACGGCGAGGGAACGCGACGCTGCACTCTCGGCCGGCGCGATCGCCTACCTTTTTAGCGACTGGGTCGCCGAACGCTTCAACCTGCCGGCTGCGGACGTTCCCGAGCAGCGCGAGGACGCGTCGCCCGAAGCGGCAGCGCAGCTCGTGCGCGCGCACTGGGGGCTCGGAGAGCTGCCCGTCTCCAGCATGATCAAGCTGCTCGAATCGAAGGGTGTGCGGGTGTTCTCGCTGTGCGAGGACACCAAGAACGTCGACGCGTTCTCCTGCTGGCGGGGCGGGCAGCCGTTTGTCTTCCTGAACACGTTCAAGTCGACCGAACGCAGCCGCTTCGACGCCGCGCACGAACTGGGGCACCTAGTGCTCCACAGGCACGGCGCCCCGCAGGACAGCAGGCAGGCGGAGAGCGAGGCCGACCGCTTTGCATCCGCCTTCCTCATGCCGATGGATGACGTCCTGAGCCGGATCCGCTACGTCAGCGATCTTGAGGACCTGATCCGGGCGAAAAAGCGCTGGGGCGTCTCCGTCGCGGCGCTGAACTACCGGCTCCACAAGCTCAAGATCGTGAGTGACTGGCAGAACCGCAGCCTGAACATCGAAATGTCCAGCCGTGGTTTTCGACGACAGGAACCTGAAGGCCTGCCACCCGAGACGTCAGCGCTCTGGCCCCAGATCTTCACCTCGCTCTGGCGCGACCGGACGACGCGGGATCAAATCGCCCAGGAGCTCAACGTCCCTTCGAGCGAACTCGATGCCATCCTGTTCGGCCTGACCGGCCATACCCCCGATAGCGGGCGAGTCGTCGGCGGTCTCCGGGCGGTCTGACCCGCGCGCCTGGAGACGGGTAGCCGCGGGCACGGTGTGCGGCCATTCTTGGAAAAGGTCGCAATATAGACTCATTCGACGACCTTCCAATGAAAGGCAGCAAGGCGGTCTCAAGTGCCAATGCTATCGCAAATCTCGTTGAGCATAGTAATGAGGCTATCGAAGTGATTGAACGACAGCTGCTCTGATCATCAACTTCGAGGTTTTAGGATCGGAGACGAAGCTGCTAATGTAGGTCTTTTATGGAACGGTCAATCCAAGCCATTTGGAAGCAAGACGAGATCCCCGTCATTCTGCGACGTACGGGGAAGGGCGAGCTCCTGCGGGTACGCTTGCCGTTCCATAGCGATAACCGGCAATGGCTGCAGAATGCGCGACGCACCACACCGAACTGGATCGCATCGCGCAAGTTCTGGGAGATCCCGAAAGCCTGGTTCGACGATTTCGTGAACCGCGCACTGCAGAAATATGGCCGCCTCTATGTGATCCAGCCCTATCGCGAACAGGAAATCTGTTCGCCCTCTTGTCAGAATGCCAAGGGCCATGAGTGCCAATGTTCCTGTATGGGCGTCCATCACGGTTGTGGCAGCGACAGTAGCTGGTTTGAGATTTCCGATGCCTTTTCAACCCGTTGGGGAGAACGCGAGCTTGCTTGTCGTCTCATGGTCGTCAAGACACCTGCACACCGTGCGAGCTAGGCCTTGAGGTCGACAAAAACTGTGCGCCCTAGCACCGAGGAAGTTGATGGCCGTGCAGGATCTGAGACGATACTTCTAGAGGCGTCATCGTTGCTGACCCCGCCGTCCCGGAAAGCGCCCAAGACGGCGAGATGCAATTATCCACCGTTACTTCCAGATCAACTTGATCCAGTTGCAGATCCTTTCAATGAGCCCAGCCACAGGCCCCACGGGACTCGTAACCACCGGAGGCGGAGCTTGAACCGGAGCCGGAACCGGTATCGGCGGCCTTTTAAGACGCTGATCCTTCCAACGCCCGAATTCAATGTCCGACCGAGACATTCTCCCTGCCCAGACAATGCGACCGTCTCTGACGATGTAGTGTGACGCGCAGGCGAAGTCGTGGTTGCCGATCGAGGGCCACAACGATGGTCTTCCATCACGTATGCTCAGTGTAAATTCCGTCGGCACGAGAGGTGTCGACACTTCTTTCCCGCAGCCGCAAGCGCAATTGTGCAGGGCGACGTGACATTCCTGAGAAATGTAGAGAACCCCGTCCTCCAGCACCTCCGGCATCTCGTCCATGAAGACGACCTTCAGTCGGTCCACGCGGGTCATCTGGTCACCCTGTTTGAGATGCTGTTGCCCTCGATCATGTAGACGGAGTTCACCTCGTTCCGCTCGTCCCTGAAGTAGTTCGCCCAACGCTTCCAACGCAGAATCGCCATGTTTGCGTTCAGCGAATTGACAGCGGCGATCTGAATGTCCGTCCGATAGACGTCGTCAGCGTCACTGTCGTCGCCAAACGGGAGCAGTTTTTGCACCTCGGACCATGGCGTCCCTGGCCGGATGAATGTGGCGCGGGCACAACCGTCCAGGGCATCCTGCTCAAGGCCGACGCCAATGCCGGTGTCCACGAACGGAATTGTCAGCCGAAGCAGGCCCTCTGCTATCTCGCGGCGTGAGGAACCCCGGTCGACGCAGACAAAGACGAAGTCAAATCCGGCCAGTTCGTCTACGTTGGCGGAGGTCACCTTGATCGCATGAGGCGTGATGCCCCTATGCATCCGCCCATACACCTGAGCGTAGTACTCGACTTTGAAAGGGAAGCCCCTGAGCAAGTCGATGTCCGGCGCACCGGGGGACCGGAAAAGATTGTGATTAAGAAGCTGGTCCCCGTCGTAAAGGTGAATTTCCGTGACCCAACTCTTCGCGAGAAGGTCCAAGACATAGGAGCCGGTGCCGCCGAGACCGATGATTGCAACCCTACCCATCAGCTTGCGGTTTACGCCACCAATCCTATAGCGTGCCGATGCCGAGTCCGGGATCGCGAACGGACTGTCATCGGCCGCGACCATCATCTTGGCGTGCGTTCGTGCGTTCGCTGACCTGTCAAGCGACCGCGCCGCCCCGCCAATCAGGCCCTCATATGCGACGACCTTGTCAAAGATGTTCTCGTACCGGTGGGTGATCTCCGGCTTAGACGAAAGATAATGGTCCACCTCCATATCCCCGAACATCTGCCGGCTGGAACTATTAATGATGTTCCGCATGGGGTCACCGTTCCGGTGGCATGGCGTCGATCCTGCGAAATACATGGTATGATCGGCCTGGGGGGTACAGGTGAGCCCAATACCGTCGAGCGACAGGGCGCACGTGAGTGCGCCCCTCGCCAGGACCCCGTCGACGGTGACATAGGGCACGTTGCGAACAATCAGATGGCTGTTGCGCACCTCGATCTCAAAGCCCTCGTCAACGAGGCGCTTCAAATGCGGATCAAGACTTGTCAGAGCGGCGGACATTGAAGACCATCCCCTTCTTCACCTGAATGGTCTCGCCCTCGACGAGATCGCCCTCGGCGCCATCGACCCCGTGGAGATAAGTGATTGTGTAGTTGAAGTTCTCGAAGTCGGCGTCAGGGTAGGCAATCTTCGCGATCTCGCGGTAGCTGTGCCGCCGCTTTTCCACAGTTCGCGAACGGCCGTTGACCTTGATGGTCACCATCTTCGGTTCACGGCTGCGGATGCGCTCTACGCCGTCGCCGTCCAGCCGAACCTCACCATCGGCAGCGATGGGGGTGTCACCGGCGCTGTCGAGAATCAGCTCGTGCTCGTCATCGATGCCCCCATATCGGTAGATATCAGCCGCCAGGATCGTGGGAGCACCCCATTCCCAGCCGCGCTCGTTGACTGTGAAGGTGTAAGTGCGATCGCTGCGGAAGGAGAGGAATACCGCGGTTTTGCCGCTATCAAACGTAATATCCTCCTCGATGCTGATCGAGCGGGCGATGCCGCCGGTAACGTATACGAGGACAAAGTCGCTTGCCGGCGTCAGACCCGCGGATTTGCGGATCTGGCTGCCATCCCTTGTTTTATCGTCGGTGCCGTAGACGGTACCGTCAACGGTGAAATGAAACTTGTTGTGGCTTTGGGCCATGTCCGTCATCTCGAGCTCCATATGCGACCCGGCCTTGCTGTATTGGCAGCGGCCGGACTTGCTGCCATCATCTTGAAATGCGCCACCGATCAGTTGTTCGGACGAGGAATATTTTTTCTTTTCCATGTCCGAGTCTTTGTGCTGGAGCGCACTACGCACTGTGAGCAGGAGATCTCGGTGATTGCGGAAGATGAGGAACAGGAGCCTGACAAGGCGCCTGCGGACCGAAACTACACGGTCGACGAGGTCGTCGCGGGTCTTCTCGCCCTGAGCGAAGTTGATCTTGCAAAGCTCGATGCCATTAGCAAAAGCTTGGCCTCCACGGCCGGTATGGAGCACGGTGATCTGCTGCACGAAGCGTTCCACCGGATGGTGACGAGCCGGACATGCACTATCGACGTCGATATGATGGGTTTTGCGATCGGAACGATGAAGAGCATCGCTTCCACCGCATATCGCAGCCGAAGGAGGCAGGTGACGGAAGGAACCACCTCCATCCCGATCCCCGCCAACGATGGCGGGCTCGACCTGCCGGACGATGCAGTCTCGCCGGAGGATCAGGTCCTCGCTCGCATCTTCTACGGCGCATGCCTCGCCCGCGTCGAGGCGGTGATCGCCGACGACGATGAGTTGCAGCTTCTGGTGATGGGCCTTTGCGACGGTCTCTTTGGCAGAAAGCTGGAAGAGGCTTTGGAAACTGACACGAAAGGTTTGGCGGCAGCGCGGCGTCGCCTTGCAAACCGCCTTCGCAAGGCGTTCCCGAATGGCGCGCCTGTATGAACAAAGGACGTGAGATGGACGACAAGGAAAGGCTCGATCGGCTGCAAGACGTCGTGATCGAAGAATTCCTGGCAATGTCGGCCGCAGAGGTGATGGAATTCACCACCACAGAGGCATTGGAGTCGGTCAAGTCCAACCTTGCTGCCGCAATCGCGGAGGCGGGGCGGGCGAGGCTTGCCCGGGCTAAGGCCGCGGCGGAGAAGGATGCACGCCGTCCTAGGCTCGTCGCCTCAACCAGCGGCGCCGAGGCTCTGCGTGCAGCTCGCGCTAAAGATTCGGACTTCGACAAGAGGCTCACGCTCGCGGCGCGAAACGGGAGCGCGAGCTACGAGGCGGACAAGTCGGGGATCGAGGAGGACCTAGACGAGTTGCGTCGTTGGGAGGAAGACGGGGACCGGACTTGAGCCTTCCCTATACGCACCCCGAACGGCTGTTGCGCAGCTTCGGGATCGAGCGGCCAGAGGATATCGATCTCGATGCGATTGCATGGGAACTCGGCGCGAAGATCCGGCTCCGCCAGCTAAATACCTGCGAGGCGAGGATCGTCGGCAGCAATGGCCGCGCTATCATCACCGTTGACGACAGGATGCCGCCCGCCCGGCGGAGATTCTCCATAGCTCATGAGATCGGGCATTGGTGTCATCACAGGGGAAGGTGCCTGGTGTGTCGTCCGGAGGATATAGGCGGGGCTTCGAATAGGACGCCGGGTGATCCTGAACGTGTGGCCGACGAGTACGCGTCTGATCTGATCCTGCCTCGCTACATCCTGGCTCCGCTTCTTCGGGATGTGCCGCGTCTAACACTCAAGGCGCTGGATGAAGTCGCAACTAAATTCGGCACGAGCCGAACGGCGACCCTGCGCAAGATCATCGACCTCGATCAGCATCCAATCATGATGGTTTGCAGTGGACGCTCTAAGCGGAAGTATTTCAGGGCCTCCCCGTCAATCCCGAAGAAATGGTTTCCACGGGATGAGACATCCCCAGAAAGTTCCGCTTTCGAGATGTTGTTTGCCGGGAAGAAGGGGCCTTCGACGCCGAAGCCCGTGAGGGCGACGGCATGGTTCGATCGTAGAGAGGCAAGCGGGCTAATGCTTCAGGAGCAGAGCTTCGGGCTGCCGGACAACGAGGTCATAACGATACTCACCTTCTCGGACAAAAAAATGCTAGTGGAATAGTTTGGCAGGCGCAACGGCGCGGCGCGCGTCTCACAAAGGTTGGGTGAGTTTCATTGGCATTTTTTGGCGGCAAAGCCCGTCGTCCACAGAAATGCTTAGAACCAGAGCGACGTCCGCCTCCAATTTTCTCTCGCGGGGCTCAACCGTAGCCACCTGCGTCAACACGGCTATGGGAAAGAAGATTATGCCCTAACATGCTACACTCTTTCCCTGGGCTGATTTATAGAGCGCCAGTATCATACGCTCGACAACACCGTCTTCAGCTTTCCTCCGCGCGCTCCCATCCAACGACGCAAGATCACTTCGAACCCCTTCAGGGGTAGAAGCGATGCTCGCCGTGAGAATAGCATTGGCCAAGAACGGGTGCATCACGTCGGCCAACTGGAACCGCGCATCTTCGGCCCAAGTCGCGCGGCCACGCTGCAGCAGCGTGTCGATGCTGGTCATCGGCACGAGCGTGATTGCGCCCACCTTGATCACCTCGATCTCACCAGCCTTGATCAGCTCGTAGAACTTCGACCGACCGATGCCGGTGATGCGGCAAGCGTCAGCAATCCGCAGCGTGATGGGCGACAGATCGGCATTCGGCCGACGCGGAGTAGGGCGCATGGTATGCTCCTTCATCTGCCCCTCCCCTGTTCT
>NZ_FORV01000003.1 GCF_900114095.1 Sphingomonas sp. NFR04
CTTCGGTAATCACATCATCGGCTGTGCCGATGGTCTGCTGCCGATACGCACCATCCCCTTCGTAGCTGCGTACCAGCCATCGCCCGCCCCGCTTCGCCTTGCGGTAGCCAAGATGCGTGTCCGGATCGAGCAGGCGCCAGTGTACACCCGGCGTCAAATTCGCCCGCGATGCTCGAGTGGTGATTGGCGTTTCTCTCAGGTTTTTCGGCATGTTGGACCTGAAAACTTGTCAAATATACGTCAAATATACGTCAAATATACGTCAAATATACGTCAAATATACGTCAAATATACCCCTCCGGATCGCTCTGCACAAGCGCGCACTTATTTCGTTAACATATTGATATACATGGATGTAGTTGGATGGCCATGGACGTCAAAATACCTGAATTTGTCTCTCCGAAGGCAGAGTCCACAGGTTCGAATCCTGTCGGGTGCGCCATCTTTTCAATGACTTAGCGAAGCATCGCGACGGCCGTACGGAAAATGTACGGAAAACATCGTCGGATGAATTCGTTCGTCATGAAACCATACATGATTCCTTCACTGGCAAGTAAGCTCCTGATTCGCCTTCGCGGCGGGACATTAGCGTACGTACACAGAGCGGGTCGCTGGCCCCGCGCGTTGGGCTGCGTCGATCAGCATCCTGTTGTGAGCCAGTCGACTTCGGCGGGGCGGTCGGCGCGCAGTTCAAGGCATTCGCCGATCGGCCGGGGCTGCTCCGCGCCGCCGACAAGGGGATGCTGTTCCTCGACGAGATCGGCGAGCTCGGCGTGGACGAGCAGGCGATGATCCTGCGCGCGATCGAGGACAAGCGCTTCCTGCCCGTCGGGTCGGACAAGGAAGTCGCCTCGGACTTCCAGCTGATCGCCGGCACCAACCGCGACCTCGGCCGCGCCGTGGCCGCGGGCACCTTCCGCGACGATCTCTATGCGCGGCTCAACCTGTGGACCTTCCAGCTGCCCGGCCTCGCCGAACGCCGCGAGGATATAGAGCCCAATCTCGACTATGAACTCGATCGCCACGCCGAGCGCGAAGGGGCCCGGGTCAGTTTCAACAAGGAAGCCCGCCAGCGCTACTTGGCCTACGCCACCGGCCCAGACGCGCGCTGGCCCGGCAGTTTCCGCGACCTGGCCGCCAGCGTCACCCGCATGGCGACGCTGAGCCCGAAGGGGCGGATCGACGGTGCGTGCGTGGATGCGGAGATCGCCCGGCTGACGCGGCTCTGGTCGGGGCAGCGCGACAAGGAAGGCGACGTTCTGACGGGCTTGTTGTCGCCCGAAGCGCTGGCGGAGATCGATGCCTTTGATCGGGTACAGCTCGCAGCCGTCGTCCAGACCCGCCGAAGCAGCCGCTCGCTTTCGGAGGCCGGACGCGCGCTGTTCGCCGCCTCGCGGTCGCGCCGCAGCTCGGCCAATGATGCCGATCGGCTGCGCAAATATCTGGCGCGGTTCGGCCTGGAGTGGTCGGCCGTCGCGGGGTGATGGTGCGTCGGGTACAGTCCCCCGGAGACGAATCCCCGGGGGAATGCAGCAGCTTCGTTACAGGCGCAGCGAGACGCCCGCGACGAGCTGGCGGCCCAGCAGGTCGTAGCCCATGATCGTGTTGCCGCGCAGCAGGCCGATGCGGCTGCGGCTGTCCGGCACGATCGGCGGGTCGCGATCGAACAGGTTGTTCGCCGAGAGGCGGAAGGTCATGCGCTTGTTGATGTCGAAGGTCAGTGCCAGGTCGAACCAGTCATAGGCCTTGATGCCCGGATAGGCATCGCGCTTGTCGCCTTCGGGCAGCGCCGGGATGCCGGTGCTGGCCGGGGCATAGGCCGTCATCGGCATGCCGCTGCGATGCCGCCAGTTGAGCGACACGCTGGCGACGCGACCCGGCGCCATCCAGGTGGTGCGGAATTGGTGGGCCCAGGTAGGCATGCTCTCGCCGCAACCGCTGCCGAAATAGCCGGTGCAGTCGCGCGGCGTGATATCCGGCGCGCCCTGGCTGCCGACCAGCGTCATCAGCGTGCCGTTGAAGCTCATGTCGAGCGAACCGACACTGCCCAGGCCGACATTATACTGGCCCTGGAAATCCCAGCCGTGCGACTTGGACTTGTAGCCGTTGGTCGAACCGCGCGAGACCCAGCCGGCTGCCGGGTTGCCGGCCGGCGAACTCGACAGCGTGCCGTCGGCGTTGCGCTTGATGCCGCGGCAATAATAGTCGTTGCCGGTGGTGAGGCAGCCGTTGAGCCAGTCGAGCGGGTTGAAGAACTCGAGCTGGTCCTGCAGGTCGATCAGCCAGCGATCGACCGACACGGTGAGGCCCGGCACGAAGCGCGGGCGCAGCACCACGCCGAAGGTCTTGCTGTAGGCCGTCTCGGGGCGCAGCGCGAAACCGCCCTCGCGGACCGTGCAGGCATCGTTCGGGCAGATCAGCGTCGTGCTGTTGTAGAGGTTGGTCGCGAGGCCGGTGCGGGCGCACTGCTGCGGCGACCAGGACGGCGCGACGCGCGGGCCGTTCGGGTTCGACGCATCGATCTGCGGCGCACAGGGATCGGCGTAGAAGCCTTGGTTGAACGAGATGTTCGACGCATTGGCAGCCGCGCCGACGCCGGGTGCCGCCTGCGACTTGTTGATCGACGCGCGGAAGGTGATGTCCTCGATGGGCGCCCAGATGCCCTCGATCTTCCAGGTGCCGAACTTGTCGTTCAGGCGGTTGTACTTGGACAGACGGTAGCCGCCGTTCAGCTGCAACAGGTTGGTCCAGGACTGGTGCTCGACCAGCGGCGCCTGGATCTCGATATTGCCTTCGAGGATGTTCTGGGTGGCCCGAACGTTGTCCCCGCTGCTGTTGTTTTCGCGGAAGATGTCGTTGTAGTCGGTGCGATCCATCTCGTCGCGATATTCGGCGCCGATCGCGACCGCCACGCCCTGCTCGGCGAGCGGCGAGGTGATGCCATATTTGCCGAGATCGCCGCTCACCGTGCCGACGAACTGCAGCAGGCGCGGGATGCGCTTGGCGATGCCGCCGGTTGCGCCGCCGAACAGATAGTTGTTCAGCGCCGAATCATTGTTGAACGGCGCGAAGGCATTGAACGGCACGCAGGACGGATCGCTGCCGTCGATCACCGAGCGGCAGGTCGGGCGACCGTTGACGTTCACCACGTTGAGCGAACGATTGATGTTGTCGAAGCGTGCAAACGGCACGTCGATCGTGTCGAGCTGCGCGCGCGACAGCATGCCCGCGACGTCATAGGACCAGACATTGTCGAGCACCCGCCCGCGCACGCCCGCGGTGACGCGGTAGCCGGCGTTGATGAATTCCTGGCGGACCAGCGGCTGCGAATCGAAGCGATAGCGCACGTCGAGGGGCGCAAACTGCCCTGCCACACCCGCGTTTGCGCCGCACAGCGTCTGCGCCTGCGAGGCGGAGAGGAAGGGGTTGTCGCAGTTCACCTGGAACGGGACCGTCCCATCGCCATAGGCGGAGTAGGAATAGTTGCGGTTGAGCTGGGTGTTGTACGACTTGTCGCGATACCAAAGCACGTTGCTGTAGAGCTCGATGTGGTCGCTGATCTGCGCGGTGAGGAAGCCACCGGCATTGACGCGGTGGAATGGCCGCTGGAATGCCCAGTCGTCATATGGGTTGGCCGAGCTGCCGGGACCGCCGCTGTTGATCGGGATGAAGGTCCCGTTGCCGTTGGGGTTGTTGACGTACTGCGTACCGTTGATCCCGCCCGGGATGATCGTGCCCGCCGGCGTGTAGCTGGCGCGCGAGCAGGCGAGCGGCGAGGTGCGGCTGCTGGTGATCACTTCGCAGACCGCGTTCGAGCGGTCGCGCAGGCGGACCAGGCTCGACTGGCGATAATCGGCGAAGGCCGAGATGTTGACCTTGCCGTCGAACAGGTTGGTGCCCGCGGCGATGCTGACGTCGGCGCGGCCGCCATCGTTCTTCATGCCCAGCGGCGCGGCGAAGCCGGCGCGCTCCGCCGCATCGGTCACGGCGCTGCTGCGGTTGTCATGGTTGAAGAAGCTGTAGTTGCCGTCGATGCGGATGCCGGTGAAGTTCTTCTTCAGCACGAAGTTGACCACGCCCGCGACCGCGTCCGACCCGTAGACGGACGAGGCGCCGCCGGTCAGCACGTCGATGCGATCGACCAGCGCGTTCGGGATGATGCCGACGTCGACCGAGTTGGGCAGGCCGATGCGCAGGCCGTCGATCAGCATCAGCGTGCGCTCATAGCCCAGGCTGCGCAGCTTGATGCGCTGACGGCCTTCGGAGTCGCTGAAATTCTGCTCGGAATTGACCTGCACCTGCGGCAGGCGGTTGGTCACTTCCTCGATCGTGGTCGCGCCCTGCGCGGCGATCTCGGCGGCAGTGGTGGTGACGATCGGCGCGGCCGAGCGGTTGTTCGGCCGGACGATGCGCGTGCCGGTGACGACGATCGGGCCGCCCGCGGCGTCCTGGTCGGGTGCGTCGGCCAGCTTGGCCGACGCGACCGGATCACCGATCGAGACCGGCGGATTGTCATTGGTCTGTGCGGCGGCAGGCACCGCCATCAGCGCGGCCACGCAACAACTGCTGGCCCAAACTCCCCGTAGCATCATGAACAAGTCCCCTCTTGCTGGCCAAGGCTCCGGAGACATCCGGCCGATCGGGACCGCCATGCTCTCGGGAGCGCGGCTGCGCGGTGTTCGCGTCTGGGGTCCCAAGCGGCCTTACCGGGCTTGGTTCCAAGAAGGTGTCATGCTGGTTTCATCTGGGCAACAACCAGGTTACCTAAAAACGCAATTTGATTGCGATAATTCGCAAAGCGTTGCCGAAAGGTTACATTCTGGTTTCTATGCAAACGATTACGGGGCGTCGCACGGACGCCCCGTGGCTTCGTCAGCGCGCCAAGCGGCCATAGGATGGGGGTCGATCCGCCTTGGCGGCGCCGAAGCGGGAGGGCTTGGCGCCCATGGTGAAGACCAGTTCGCCACCTTGTGCCAAATCGGCATGACCGATCCAGTTCCGGCTCCAGGGCTTTCCGTTCCAGGTCACTGATTGGACATAAGGCCGGTCCGCCGCATTGCCGACCGCGCGGATGCGCAGGGTACGCCCGCCGCCCAGCTGCATCTCGGCACGATCGAACAGCGGCGAGCCGAACACATAGATCCCGCTCACCGGATCGACCGGATAGAAGCCGAGCGCGCTGAGGATGAACCAGGCGCTGGTCTGACCGCAATCGTCATTGCCGATCACGCCGTCCGGATCGGCCTTGTACATCTCGTTGCACAGGCGGCGGACCATCGCCTGGGTCTTCCACGGCGCGCCGGCATAGGCATAGAGATAGGCGACGTGCTGGTTGGGCTCGTTGCCATGGGCATATTGCCCGACCAGGCCGGAAATGTCCGGCGGCGCGTTCCTGGGCAGCGTCGAGGGCGCGGTGAACAGCGCATCGAGCTTGGCCTCGAACTTCTGGTCGCCACCGAACAGGTCGATCAGGCCGTACACGTCGTGCTGGTTGAGGAAGGTCGCCTGCCAGCCGTTCGCCTCGGTGTAATCGCGCTGCTTGTCGGGGTTGTGGCCGAGCTGGATCGGATCATAGTCCTTCCACCAGCTGCCGTCGGCGAAGCGGGGTCGCGCAAAGCCGATCTCGGTGCTGATCACGTTGCGATAGTTCTGCGCGCGCTTGCGCAGTGCCGCCGCATCGTCGTGCGCGCCGGCCGCTTCGGCGAGCACCGCCATCGCCCAATCGTCATAGGCATATTCCTGGGTGCGGCTGACCGATTCCCAGATCTTGTCGGCGGGCACATAGCCGAGATCGTAATAGAAGCCGCGGCCCAGCGTGCTGTCGATGTCCGGGAAATTGCGATCGAAGGCGCGCGCGCGGATCTTCGGCCAGGCCGCGGCATAGTCCGCCTGGATCCCCTTGTTGCGCGCTTCCGCCAGCACCGACACGGCGTGCCAGCCGATCATGCACGCGGTCTCCACCCCCTGGAGCGGCCACACCGGTGGGCCATAGGGGCTCTGCTGCGTCTGGCGGACGAGGTCCCGGGTGAAGCGCGCCGCCATGTCCGGGCGGATCAGGGTGAGCAGCGGGTGCAGCGCGCGGTAGGTGTCCCACAGCGAATAGGTGCTGTAGGCGGGCGCGTCACCGGTCGTCTGGTGGACCTGCCGGTCGAGCCCGACATAGCGGCCGTCGCGATCGGTGAAGAGCGTCGGCGAGAGCGAGGCATGATAGAGAGCGCTCGCCATGATCGTGCGATGTTCGGGGGTGCCGCCCTCGACGCGGATGCTGTCCAGCTCGCGCGCCCAGGTCCGCGCCGCCGCCGCGCGGGTGGCGTCGAACGCCCAGCCGGGCGCTTCGGCCGCGAGCGCCGCCTTGGCGCCGGCCACATCGACCGCGGAGATGCCGGTCTTGATCTCGATCGGCGTGGCACCGGCATCGTCAAAGAAGAAGGCTACCTTGAGCCGCTTGCCGGTGACGCCGGTCGCGCCCGCCGGCGCGGGTGCGTCGTCGTCGCCGAAGAACTGCACCCGGCTCGGCTTGCGCGACAGCTGCAGTGCGAAGTGGATGTGCCGTCCCTTGGCCCAGCGATTGACCTTGCGGCTGCCGGTGAGCAGCCCGTCCGGCGAGAGCGCCAGCGACGCGTCCTCGACGAGCGTGCCCTTGTCCCAGCTGTCGATGATCGCATGCGCGAAATCGATCAGGATATGCCCTTCGCCCTTGGGGAAGGTATAGCGATGCTGGCCGGTGCGCTCGGTGACGGTCAGCTCGGCGAGCACCCCCGATTCCAGCCGGACGCGGTAATAGCCGGGCTCGGCATGCTCGTCCGAATAACGCTGGCGATAGCTGCCCTCGGGCTTTTCCAGCGTGCCCGGCGCGAGCTTGAGCGGCCCGCGGCTCGGCACCACCAGCACGTCGAGCATGTCGCCGATTCCGGTGCCGGACAGGTGGGTGTGCGAGAAGCCCAGCAGCGTCGCATCGTCCTTGTGGTAGCCCGAACAGGCGTCCCAGCGGCTGTTGTCGGTATCCGGCCCCAGCTGAACCATGCCGAAGGGCAGCGCCGGGCCGGGGAAGGTATGGCCGTGCCCGCCGGTGCCGATGAACAGATCGGGCCGCGCGGCCTCAAAGGCGGCGGACCAGGCGGTGCGCGGCAATGCTGCAGCGATCGCGGCGGTACCGCTGCCCAGCAGGAGTTGGCGGCGTGTGGCGATGGTCATCGTCATCGGCTCCGAATGCGAGGAATTAATAGCGGCGGGCGAGCAGCGCGGGGCGGCGGCGCTCGAGATCGAGGATCAGGTCGCCGAACAGCCCGTTGGTCCAGGCGAACCAGGCGCGGGTGAACTTGGTCGGATCGTCCTTGTTGAAGCTCTCGTGCATGAAGCCGGTGCCGCCATGCGTGGTCTTCAGCCAGGTGAGGCACTGGGCGATCACGGCATCGTCATCGCTGTTCAGCGCATGGGTGATGATCGACATCGGCCAGATCATGTCGAGCCCGATATGCGGCCCGCCGATGCCCTTCGCCGCCTTGCCCTCGAAATAATAGGGATTGCGATCGCTCCACGTGAGATCGGCGGTGCGGCGGAACAAGGGATCGTCGCGGCGCGCCGCGTCGATCATCGCCAGGCCCGAGAGGCTGGGGACATTGGCGTCGTCCATGAAGATCCAGTTGCCGAAGCCGTCGATCTCATAGGCCCAGACCTTGCCGCCCTTGCCGTCGGGCACCAGCGCGTGTTCGTGCAGCGCCTTCTCGACCTCGTCCGCGAGCGCTTCCGCATCCTTCGCCGCCGCTTCGTCGCCGCGCGTCTCGCGGTGCAGTTGCGCGACCTTGCGCAGCGCCGAGACCGCGAAGAGGTTGGACGGGATCAGGAACGGGTAGACGCAGGCATCGTCCGAGGGGCGGAACATCGAGTGGATCAGCCCGATCTTGCGCGTCGGCGCGCCGTATCCGCCCATCGGCACGCTGTCGGTCGGCGCAACCGCCTGGCGCTGGAAGTGGTACGGCCCCGGGCCCTCCTTCCGCTGCTGCACGCGGAAGGTGGCGACCGCCAGCTTGGCGCCCTGCGACCAGAGATCGTCGAATGGCGTCTTGTCGCGGGTGTGCGTCCAATAGGCATGCGCGATACGCATCGTGTAGCAGAGCGAATCGATTTCCCATTTCCGCTCGGCGACGCCCGGCTTCATGTCGGTCACGTCGACCTGCGACCATTCTAGGCTCGACTTGGCCTTGGGGTCCTTCTCGAACGCATTGGCATAGGGGTCGACCAGGATGCAGCGCGCCTGGCGCTGGATCAGCCCGACGAACAGCCGGCGCAGCGCCGGATCTTGGCCCGCGAGATGAACATAGGTCTGCGCCTGGGCCGAGCTGTCGCGCAGCCACATCGCGTCGATGTCGCCGGTGATGATGAAGGTGTCGGGCCGGCCGTCGAGCGTGCCGATCTCCACCGTGGTGTCCAGCGTGTTCGGGTAGCAATTCTCGAACAGCCAGGCGAGTTCGGGATCGGCGATGCGCGCCTTCACCCGCGCGATCTCCGCCTCCACCGCCTTGCTGACGAAGCGGCGCTTGGCCACCGGCGGGCGCTTGCTGACGAACCCGGCGGCGGCGCGCGCGGCACCCGGCAATGCGGCGGCGGCACCCAGCGCCGCAGCGCCTGCCATCAGGGAACGTCGATCGAAGTGCATCTTGTTCTCCCCCGCGCTCACTTGGGCGCGCTCATCGAGAAGGGCGCATCGGCCTTGCGCGCGCCCCAGTTTTTGTTCGGTGTCGGCCCCATCACGAAGCGCAGCCTGCCGCCCGCCTGCAGCGCCTCGCGTGACAGCCAGGGCTTGGTGTAGGCGCGGCCGTTGAGCGTGGCGGACTGGATGTAGACATTCTCGGCGCTGTTGTTGGTCGCCTCGATCGTCAGGACCTTGCCGCCCGGCATGGTGAGCCGGACATTGCGGAACAGCGGGCTGCCGACGGCATATTGCCCCACGGTCGGCGTCACCGGATAGAAGCCGAGTGCCGAGAAGACGTACCAGGCCGAGGTCTGGCCATTGTCCTCGTCGCCGGGATAGCCGTCCGGCGTCGCGGCATAGAGCTTGCGCATCACGTCGCGGACATGGGCCTGCGTCTTCCACGGCGCGCCGGCCCAGTCGTACAGATAGATCATGTGCTGGATCGGCTGGTTGCCATGGGCGTACTGGCCCATGTCGACGATCTGCATCTCGCGGATCTCGTGGATCACCTGGCCGTAATAGCTGTCGTCGAAGATCGGCGCGGTGGCGAAGACTGAGTCCAGCCGGTCGACGAACTTGGCGTCGCCGCCCATGAGGTCGATCAGGCCCTGCACGTCCTGCATCACCGACCAGCTGTAATGGAGCGCATTGCCCTCGGTGAAGGCGTCGCCCCATTTGTACGGATTGAACGGCGTCTCCCACGACCCGTCCTTGTTGCGGCCGCGCATCCAGCCGCTCTCGGGATCGTAGAGCTTCCGGAAATTCTGCGCGCGCTCGGCATAGAGGCGGGCATCGTCCTTCTTGCCCAGCGCCGCGGCGAGGCGCGACAGCGAGAAGTCGGCGGTGGCATATTCCAGCGTGCGCGCGGCATTCTCGTTGATGCCGACGTCATAGGGCACATAGCCGAGCTGGTTGTAATATTCGACGCCCTCGCGACCGACCGCGCCGACGACATTGCCGTTCTTGTCCTTGGGGCGGCCCTGGCTGGTCGTCGCGTTCTTGACCATCGCCTCGTAGAGCGGCTCGATGTCGAACCCGCGCACGCCGTTGAGGTACGCGTCGGCGATCAGGTTCGCCGAGTTGGAGCCGATCATCACGTCGCGGTAGCCCGGGCTCGCCCATTCAGGCAACCAGCCGCCTTCCTTATAGGTGTTGACCAGGCCCTGCATGATCTCGCCGTCACGCTCGCGGTACATCAGCGCGAACCAGGGGAAGACCGCGCGCCACGTGTCCCAGAAGCCGTTGTCGGTGTACATCGGGCCCGGATGCACCTGCCCGTCATAGGGGCTGTAGTGCACTTGGCGGCCTTGCGCATCGATCTCGTAGAACATGCGCGGGAACTGCAGCATGCGGTAGAGCGCCGAATAGAAGGTGCGGCGGTTGTCGAGATTGGGATCGGTGACGCGGACGCGGCCGAGCTCCTTTTCCCATGCCGCCTTGGCCTTGGCCTTGGTCTGCTCGAAGCCGTCGCCGCCGATCTCGCTGGCGAGGTTCCGCTCGGCCTGCTCCGGGCTGATGAAGGACGAGGCGACCTTCACATGGACCTGCTCGCCGGCGCGGGTGGCGAAGCTCACCACCGCGCCGACATGGTTGCCCTCGCGTTGCGCGTCGGCGGTCAGCTGCCAATTGTCGTCCCAGCTGCGGCTGACCGCGAAGTCATGGTCGAACTCGGCGACGAAATAGTTGCGGAAATTGCCCGGCACGCCGCCATGATTGTTGCGCACCCAGCCGCTGATCCGCCGCCGCGCCCGATCGATGGTGACGCTCGATCCGCCGGCGAACGCGTCGAGCACGATGTGCGCGTCATCCGCCTTGGGGAAGGTGAAGCGGAACTGCGCGGCGCGCGCGGTGGGCGCGGCTTCCGCGGTCACGTCATAGTCGGCGAGATAAACGCGGTAGCTATACGGGTGACTTTCCTCGGCCTTGTGGCTGTACCAGGAGGCGCGCTCGGCCTCGCGGATCCGCACCGGGCCGGTTTCCGCCATCAGCGAGAAGGCGGCATAGTCGTTCATCCACGGGCTGGGCTGGTGGGTCTGCTTGATGCCGTTGATCTTGTTGTCATGGTACATATACCCCCAGCCGCTGCCGGGCTTGCCGGTGACCGGGGTCCAGAAGTTCATCCCCCAGGGCACGGCCACCGCGGGATAGGTGTTGCCGTAGGACAGCTCATAGGTGGAATCGGTGCCCATCAGCGGGTTCACCAGATCGACCAGTGCCTCGCTGCGATCGGATTGCTGCGCAACGGCAGGCAGCGTGGTGACGCTGGCGAGGAGCGCGAAGGCGGCGGCGCGGAGCGGCTTGGCGGAGAAAAGGGGCACGAAGGTTCCTTTGGCTGGGCGCGGCGTCAATGGGTGCGGGTGCGGCGAAGCGGCTCGGGCGCCACGCCTTGGTTGGTGAGCGTGACCGGCTGGATGGTGCCGTCCGGGTTGAAGGTCATGCGGTCGATGGCGAGTTCGCGATGCTCGCCCTGCTGGTCGGCAAGCGGGCGGCGGTGATAGGCAATGTACCAGCGATCGGTGCCGGGCACATTGACCACCGAATGATGCCCCGCCCCGCGCGCGATCTTCGGATCTTCCTGGAGGATGGTGCCGCGCGGCGTGAACGGACCCGTCGGGCTGGGTCCGGTCGCATAGGCGACGCGGTAATCGGAGCCGGTCCATTCGCCTTCGGACCACATCAGATAATAGACCCCCTTGCGCTGGATGACGAAGGAGCCCTCGACATAGCCCGGCGGCGTGATCTCCTTCCAGGTCGAACCGTCGGGATAGGAGAGCACGCGGCGCAGGTCCTTGCTCAGCCGCACCACGTTGCAGTGCCGCCAGCCGCCATAATAGAGATAGACCTGCCCGTCGGTATCGCGGAACACGAAGGGGTCGATCGGCTGCGCGCCATTGTGGAATCCGCCGATCAGCGGCTTGCCGAGCGCATCGCGGAAGGGCCCGCCGGGCTTGTCGCTGACCGCGAGGCCGATGCCGCCCAGTTCCTGGTCGCTCTGGATGTCGTTGGCGGAGAAGAACATGTAGTAGCGCCCCTGCGCCTCGATCACCGAGGGCGCCCAGATCGCATAGGCCGCCCAGGAAATCCGCGTCACGTCGAGGACATGGGAGTGCTTGGTCCAGTGGACGAGATCGGGCGAGGAAAAGGCGTTGAAGAAGGTCTGGTAGGCGTAGGACGGGCGCACCGTCTTGCGCTTGCGGGCCTCTTCCTGTGCGGGGGTGAAGCGCCGGGTCCGATCGGGCGCGCCGTCATCGGCGGAATAGGTGGGGTAGATCCAGTATTGGCCGTCGAACACGCGGATCTCGGGATCGGCATACCAGCCGCGCACGATCGGGTTGGACGCGGCGGCGGCGAGCGGCGCCATCAGGGCCAGAAGGGCAAACGCCCGGCGGAGCTTCGATCGCATGAGCCTCTCCTTGGCCGATCCGCAGGGTGAAAAGCGGATAAAAAAGGTGGCGGGGCGGCACATGGCCGCCCCGCCAGAGGGGGGTTTGATCAGAACTTGTAGGCGAGGCCCAGATAGGCGCGGCGCCCGGTATATTGGTTGCTGATGAAGCGCGCGTCGGTGTCGTTGCCGAGATGCGCCCGCTCCTCCGACTTGGTGAGGTTGATCACCGAGGCGGTCAGCTGGAGGTTCTCGAAGAAGCTGTACGAGGCGTTGAGGTCGATCTGCTCGTACGGATCCGAATAGACGTTCAAGCCCGACTGGATGCCGCCGACCCGCGTACCGCGACGGTTGTACGAGGCGCGCAGCAGCAGCTTCTTGTTTTCGTAGAAGATCGAGCCGTTGATCTGCGTCTTGGCGCTGCCCACCAGCGGGGAATCGCCCACCTTCTTGCCGTCCAGCGTGATCTCGGCGACCGAGGTGTCGTTATAGGTGAAGTTCACCTGCGCGCCGAGACCGAAGGGCAGCGTGTGCTGCGCATAGAGTTCGACGCCCTGCGACACGGCGTTGGAGCCGTTCGCCTGGGTCGAATATTGCTGCACGGTCACGTTCTGGCCGGCGACTTCGCTCTGGATGTCGAGCACCAGCGGCACGATGAAGTCCGACACGTCCTTGCGGAACAGCGTGCCGCCCAGCACCGAGCCACGGTGGAAATACCATTCCACGCCGACGTCATACTGCCAGGCCTTGAACGGCTTCAGGTTGAAGTTCCCGCCGCCGCCGAACCAGCCGGGCAGCGCGCCGAACTGGGCACGGTCATAGACGAACGCGTCCGAGTTGAAGGTCAGCGAGCGGGCGCCGGCGAGATCGCCATAGCCCGGCCGCGCGATCACCTTCGATGCCGCGCCGCGGATCAGCAGGTTGGGGGTGACGTCCCACGAGATGTTGAAGCTCGGCAGGAAGTCCGTGTAGCGCTTCGATTCGTCGTTCGGGCTGAACACCTTCACTTCGCGCTGGGACTGCGGCAGCACCAGGCAGTTGCCGTCGGGGCCGACCGGCGGCGGGGTGAACGGATTGCCGTTGGTGTTCTGGCAGTAATCATTCTCGTAATAGATCACGTCGGTCGAGACACCCGACTGCTTGGTGTTCACCACGCGCAGGCCGATGTTGCCGCGCACATTGTTCATCTTGAAGTTCGCCTGGGCGTAGCCCGCCCAGATCCGCTCCTTGATGTCGTAGCGGTTCTCCGGCTCGGGCACGCGGACGGGGCCGTTATAGGTCTTGTTCAGATAGGCCAGGTAGTTGTCCATGTTGAACGCCGGGAAGACGCTCGTCGAGAAACCGCCGGCGATGTTGCCGATCGGCTGGCTCTGGAAGAAGGCCGGCTGGGTCACTGCGGCGCCGGCGGTATCCTGGTAGCGCAGCGTGCCCGCCGCATCCGAATACCATTCGAACCGCCCGGTCTGGCGCTCCACCTTGGCATCGCGCCACTTGGCGCCGACCTGGATCGAGTCGATGAAGCTGTCGAAGCGGCGAGTGAGGTCGATCTGGGCATATTTCTGCTCGATCGCGCTGTTGGTGTAGCCCGAGCCGGTCGAGCCGAGATCGACCTGCGAGATGCCTTTCATCAGATTCTGCTGGAGCTCGGGCGAGAACTGCATCGCCACCGATTGGTCGGTGAAGCCCCATTGGCTCAGCATGTTGCCGTTGACGCGATTGACGAGGCCGTCGCCGACCACCAGCCGCGGCTTGGCCTGGGCGTAGAACTGGAAGGAGGGGCCGCCGGTGGCGCGGGTCTTGCCGCCGGTGAACGACACGGTCAGCCGATCGCGGGTGAAGTCGCCGTGCAGGTCATAGGTGTTGGAAACGGTCTTCTGGCGCGCATAATAGCTCTGCATCGCCGGCGTTTCCATCGTGCAGGGCGAGGTACCGGTACGGCAGGCGGTGCCGTCCTGCGGCACCTGAAAGGTCGCCGAAGTGAGGATCGTGCCGCTCTTGTCGAACTTGCCGCCGGTGAAGAAGTCACCATAGCCCCATTCCGGAATCTTGATGAGGTTGGAGACGTTGTCGCCGTTGAGCTGGAAACGGAAATAATTGGCGGTGAGGTTGAAGCCCTCGAACGGCTGCCACTGCGCCGTCGCCTGGATGCCCAGACGCTTGCGCTTTTCGATCAGCACCGTCTCGTCGACCGACTGCGGCGCCCAATAGCCGTTGTAATGCGTTCCGCCCTGGGTGGTCACGCCGTCGTTCCAGTAGGAGATGGCGTCGTCATTGGCGTAGGTCTTGCCGTTGACGTCGGTCGCCTGCTTGGTGTTGTTCGCGTCGGTCCACCAGTGCCAGCTTTCGGTGGCGGCGCTCAGCGTACGATTGGTGCGCACCTGGTAGGTCGCCCCGAGCAGGAAGCCGATGGTCTTGTCTTCATTATGCCACGAGAGCAGGCCGGAGACGCTCGGCTCGACCTTCTTGGTCACGTCCGAATAGGTGCCCTCGACCTGGACGTTGCCGGACCAGGGCTTGAGGTCGAACGGGCGCCGCGTGTGGTTGATGATTACGCCGCCGACGCCGCCTTCGTCGAGCCGGGCCTCGGAGGATTTGAACACCTCGACGCTGCCGATCAGGTTCGCCGGGAGCAGCAGATAGTTGAAGCTGCGCGACGGATCGCCGGAATCGGCGGAGGCGATGAAGTTGCCGTTGAGTTCGGTCAGCGTCAGGTCGGAGCTGAGGCCGCGGATGCTCACCCGGCTGCCTTCGCCACCGTCGCGCTCGATCACCACGCCCGGCACGCGCTGCAGCGCGTCGGCGACGTTCTTGTCGGGGAACTTGCCGACGTCCTCGGCGGTGATCACGTCGACGAACGCGTTGGCATCGCGCTTCTGCGCCAGGCTGGTCTCGATCGAGGCGCGATAGCCGGTGACGACGATATCGCCGTCGCTGTCGCCGGGCGCGGCGTTCTGCGGTGCCGACGTGTTGCCGGCCTGCGGCTGCGTCGTCGCAGCCTGGGCAAGGGCCAGCCCCGGCAGCGCGGCGCACAGGCTGGTGCCGAGCATCAGCTGGGCGAGCAACCGCTGGCGCGCAGACGCCGACGTACGAAACAGATTCCCGTAGGACACAATCCTTCTCCCTCTTTCACCGATGGCCCCAGGCCCCAGTCGGTTCTTTGTGACCGCGCTGTCAGTTTCTGGTCCGCGGTTCTTGCAGAGGGTTTCGCAATAGAAAAACAAATTGTCAATTAAATGCGGATGCGCCGTTGTGGCTTTTCAGCAACGGCCAGCAACAAACTGTGTTTGCTGTGCAAACGTTGTCATTAGACGCATGAAGCGGTGAAGCAGCGGGAAGTAGAAGGCGCCGATGTGCGCACATATCCTCCCCCGCCAGGGGGAGGTGGCAGGCCGCAGGCCTGACGGAGGGGGAGGCAGCACGCTGGTCGAGAGGTTCTGGCATCCTCCCCCTCCGTCGCCTGCGGCGCCACCTCCCCCTGGCGGGGGAGGATAAGGAGGAGTGCTAGCCCGCCACCAGCCGGTAGCCGACTCCCGGCTCGTTGAGGATCAGCTGCGGCCGGCTGGGGTCCGCCTCCAGCTTCTGGCGCAGGTTGCGCACCACGATCCGCAAATAGTCGAGCTGCTGGACATGCGCCGGGCCCCATACCTCGCGCAGCAGCTGGCCATGGGCGATCACCCGGTCGGGATGCGCCGCGAGCAGCGCCAGCACGCCATATTCCTTGGGTGCGAGGTGCACCGGCGCGCCATCGCGGCGGACGCGGCGGTGGAGGAGGTCGATTTCCACCGCCCCGATCGTCAGCTGCTCGCGCTCGGCCGATCCGGCGACGCGGTGGCGGAGCGCCGTGCGCAGGCGGGCGAGCAGTTCCTCGGTATCGAACGGCTTGGTGCAGTAATCGTCGGCGCCGAGGTCGAGCGCGGCGACCTTCTCGCTCGTATCCGTCCGCGCAGAAACGACGATCACCGCCGCCCCGCCCGCCTTGGCCTGCTGGATCAGCTCGATGCCGTCGCGATCGGGCAGGCCGAGGTCGAGCAACACGGCGTCAGGCTTGTCGATGCCGAAGGCGGCGATCGCCTCGCGCGCCGTCGCCGCCTCGATCACCTGGTGTTCTGCGCGGGTAAGCGCCCCGCGCAGCAGCCGCCGGATATGGCTGTCGTCCTCGACGATCAGGACCTTGGTTGCGCTCGCCATGGCTTCGCTTAGCGAGCGCCGCCCTGCCGGTCGAGCGCGAGATTGAGCGCAAACACGTTGACCCGCGGCTCGCCGATAATGCCGAACAGGCGGCCCTGCACGCTGGCCTCGACCAGCTGCGCGACGCGATCGGGCGCGATGCCCCGCGCCTTGGCGACGCGCGCGACCTGGAAGCGCGCGGCCGCCGGGCTGATCTCGGGATCGAGGCCCGAGCCCGATGCCTGGAGCAGGTCGGCCGGGACGTCGGCGCCCAGGCGCTTCTGGTCGGCGGTCACCCGGTCGATCAGCTTCTTCGAGGCCGGGCCGAGATTGGAGCCGCCGGAGGCAAGCGAGTCATAGCCATTGCCTGCCGCCGAGGGCCGGCCCTGGAAATAGCCGGGCCCGGCGAAGCTCTGCCCCAGCAGCATCGAACCGCGCAGCTTGCCCACATCGTCGCGCACCAGCGAGCCATTGGCCTGGGCCGGGAAGAGCAGCTGCCCGGCGCCGGTCACCACCAGCGGATAGACGATCCCCAGCAGCGCGGCGAAGATCAAGGTGAACAGAAGCGTGGGACGGAGGCCGGAAACGAGATCGGAACGCATGGCGATATCCTCCTCAGAAGCGGGTGGAGACGCCCAGATAGACCTGGGCATCGGGGGTGGTCTGGTTCAGGCCGAAATTGGCACCGAGATCGAGCTGTAGCGTCGGGCGCAGCAGATAGCTGGCGGCGACGTCGGCAGAGGTCTGGGTGACATGGCCGGCGGGGTCGAAGTTCCGGGCAACCCAGAACTCGCCGATCAGCGTGAACCTGGAGGTGACCGCCTTGCCGAGATTGGCGGTACCGACCAGCTGGGCATGATGGCCATGCCCATCGCTGTCGGCGAGCACGTCGCCTTCGGGGCCGAAAGTCAGCGTGAAGCCGTTGGGCAGCGCGATATTGATTGGCACCGCGAAGCCGCCCTCGGTTTCGCCATTGCCGATCCCGGTCTTCGCGGTGGGGATCTTCACGAAGGGCAGCAGCGCGATCTGCACCTGCCCCGCCGGATTGGTGAGCCGCTGCTTCAGCCGCAGCGTGAGGTCGCCGACGCCGTGGAGCGTCTGGGCGCCCTCGGCGGTGCGGGTGCGGACGGTTGCATAGGGCGCGATGCTCGCCTCGATGTCGGTCGAGCCGGTCAGGCCGTATTTGAGCGTCGGGTTGGTGTAGAGGATCGTGTCGACGCGGGTGTCGCCGGCATCGGTGCGGGTCCAGTTGCCGAGATCGGTCTCCAGCTGGACCATTCCCTGCGGCACGGTGCAGGCGAAGTTCGACTTGGTCGGGCGGTCGGTGCACAGCGGCGGCGCCGTCGTCGCCAAGGCGGCAGGCACGCTGTCCTGCGCGAAGGCCGGTGCGGCCATGACGGTCAGCGCCGCGAACGAGAGAAAACTACGGAACATGGTGGTTGAAGTCCTCAGGCGAGGTGAAGGCCGGCGACGGCCAGATCGATGAGCTTGATGCCGATGAACGGTGCGACGAGGCCGCCCAGGCCGTAGATGGCGAGGTTGCGGGCGAGCAGTTGGCCCGCCCCCATCGGCTTGTACGCCACGCCCTTGAGCGCCAGCGGCACCAGGAACGGGATGATGATCGCGTTGAAGATCACCGCCGAGAGGATCGCGCTGTTCGGGCTCGACAGGCCCATCACGTTGAGCACGCCAAGGCCGGGATAGAGCGCGACGAACATCGCCGGGATGATCGCGAAATATTTCGCGACGTCGTTGGCGATCGAGAAGGTGGTCAGCGCGCCACGCGTCATCAGCAGCTGCTTGCCGAGGCCGACGATCTCGATCAGCTTGGTCGGATCGCTGTCGAGATCGACCATGTTGCCCGCCTCGCGCGCAGCCTGGGTGCCGGTGTTCATCGCCACGCCGACATCTGCCTGGGCGAGTGCGGGTGCGTCGTTGGTGCCGTCGCCACACATCGCGACGAGCTTGCCGCCCTGTTGTTCCTGGCGGATCAGTGCGAGCTTGTCCTCGGGGGTGGCTTCCGCAAGGAAGTCGTCCACGCCCGCCTCGGCGGCGATGGCGGCTGCGGTGAGCGGGTTGTCGCCGGTGATCATCACCGTGCGGATGCCCATCCGGCGCAGCTCGGCGAAACGCTCGCGCACCCCTGCTTTCACCACGTCCTTCAGCGCCACCGCGCCGAGCAGGCGACCGTTGCGAGCCACCGCCAGCGGGGTCATGCCGCCGCGGGCAATGCAGTCGGTGATGCGCTTGAGTTCGGCGGCACCGGCAGCGTCCGGATCCATCTTGAGGATGGAGTCGACCGCGCCCTTCAGGATCACCGTCTCGCCCTGGCGCACGCCCGAGCTGCGCGTCTGCGCGGTGAAGGGAATGACCTCGGCCGCGGCATCGAGCCTGGTGTCGAACGCGAACTTCTCGCGACCCAGCGTCACGATCGAGCGGCCCTCGGGCGTCTCGTCGGCGAGGCTGGCGGTGAGCGCGGCCTCGGCCAGCGTGCGTTCTTCCACGCCGGTCAGCGGATGGAAGGCGCTCGCCTGGCGGTCGCCGATGGTGATCGTGCCGGTCTTGTCGAGCAGCAGCACGTCGACGTCGCCCGCTGCCTCCACCGCGCGGCCCGACTTGGCGAGCACGTTGAAGCGCACCAGCCGGTCCATGCCCGCAATGCCGATGGCCGAGAGCAAAGCCGCGATGGTCGTCGGGATCAGCGTGATCAGCAGCGCCGCCAGCACCGCCACCGGGATCACCCCGCCGGCATAGGTGGCGAAGGCCGGGATCGTGCCCACCGCGATCAGGAAGATGATCGTCAGGCCGACGAGCAGGATGGTCAGCGCGATCTCGTTGGGCGTCTTCTGCCGCTCGGCGCCTTCGACCAGCGCGATCATCCGGTCGAGGAAGCCCTTGCCGGGGTCTTGCGTCACGCGAAGGATGATCTTGTCCGAGATGACGCGCGTGCCCGCAGTAACCGCCGAGCGGTCGCCGCCCGCCTCGCGGATCACCGGCGCGCTTTCACCGGTGATCGCGGCCTCATTGACCGAGGCGACGCCCTCGACGACTTCGCCGTCGGCCGGGATCAGGTCACCGGCCTCGACCAGCACGAGATCGTCCCGCTGGAGCAGATGCGCCTCGACCTTGCGCCAGGTCTCGCCGACGCCGGTGAGCTTCTTGGCCTCCAGTTCGGACTTGGTGGCGCGCAGCGACGCCGCCTGGGCGCGGCCGCGGCCCTCGGCCAAGGCCTCGGCGAAGGTGCCGAACAGCACGGTGAGCCACAGCCAGACGATCAGCTGGACCTGGAATCCCACCGGCAGCGGCTCGCCGCCGAGCGCCAGCAGGACCGTGAGCAACAGTGCCGCGACGGCCGTGGTGAACAGGATGGGATTGCGGATCAGTTCGCGCGGGGAAAGCTTGCGGAACGCGTCCCCGATGGCCGGGCCGATCAGCTCGGCCGCGAAGATGGACTTGGGTGCAGACATTGCTTGTCGTCCTCAGAAGAGCTGGCCGCGGAGCAGCGTCACGTGATCGGCGATCGGCCCCAGCGCCAGGCTCGGCAGGAAGGTGAGCCCGCCCAGGATCAGGATGATGCCGACGAGCAGCCCCACCCACAGCGGCCCCGTGGTCGGGAAGGCGCCGACGCCACCGGCCACCTGCTTCTTGGCGGCAAGGCTGCCGGCGATCGCCAGCACCGGCACGATCACGAAGAAGCGGCCGAGCCACATCGCGATGCCCAGCATGGCGTTGTAGAAGGGCGTGTTCGCCGAGAGACCCGCAAAGGCCGAGCCGTTGTTGCCGGTCGCGGAGGTGAAGGCGTAGAGGATCTCCGAGAAGCCGTGCGGGCCGTTGTTGGCGATCCCGGCCAGCCCGGCCGGCAGCACCGAGGCCAGCGCAGCGCCGCCCAGGATGCACAGCGGCAGCACCGCGACGGCGAGCACCGCCAGCTTCACTTCGCGCGCCTCGATCTTCTTGCCGACATATTCCGGCGTGCGCCCCACCATCAGCCCGGCGACGAACACCGAGAGGATGGCGAACAGCAGGAAGCCGTAGATGCCCGCGCCGACGCCGCCGACGACGATCTCGCCGAGCTGGATGTTGAACAGCGGAATCAGCCCGCCCAGCGCCGTGAAGCTGTCGTGCATCGCGTTGACCGCGCCGCAGGAGGCTGCCGTGGTGACGACCGCGAACAGCGCGCTGCCGACCACGCCGAAGCGGGTTTCCTTCCCCTCCAGATTGCCGCCGGCGACATGGAGCGCGTGGAGTGCCGGGTTGCCGGCAGACTCCGCCGCATAGGTTACCGCGACGCCGCCGAGGAACAGCACCGCCATCGCGGCGAGGATCGCCCAGCCCTGGCGGGTGTTGCCCACCGCCTTGCCGAAGGTCCAGGTGAGGCCGACGCCGACAAGAAAGATCGACAGCATCTGCACCAGGTTGGTCAGCGCGGTCGGGTTCTCGAACGGGTGCGCCGAGTTAGCGTTGAAGAAGCCGCCACCGTTGGTGCCGAGCATCTTGATCGCTTCCTGGCTGGCGACCGGGCCGAGCACGATGGTCTGGCGCGCGCCTTCCAGCGTGGTCGCGTCGACGCTGCTGGCCAGCGTCTGCGGCACGCCGCACGCGACGAGGAACAGCGCATAGACGAGGCAGGCCGGGATCAGCAGGTAGAGCGTCACGCGGGTGAAGTCGGCCCAGAAATTGCCGATCCCGCGCGACTCCTTTCGGGCGAAGCCGCGGAACAGCGCGAACGCAATGGCGATCCCGGTCGCGGCCGAGGTGAAGTTGTGGACCGCCAGCCCCAGCGCCTGCGACAGGTTGGAGAGCGTCGATTCGCCCGCATAGCCCTGCCAGTTGGTGTTGGTGGCGAAGCTGATCGCGGTGTTGAACGCGCCGTCCGCGCCCATGCCCACAAGACCGCGCGGGTTCCACGGCAGCACCGCCTGCAGGCGCAGCACCGCGTAGGTGAGCAGCGCGAGCGCAAGGTTGAACAGGATCAGATGCAGCGCATAGGTGCGCCAGCCCTGCTCGGCATTCGGATCGATGCCGCCGATGCGGTAGATGCCGCGCTCGACGGGACCGAGCACGCGGTGCAGCGGCGTACGGCGGCCTTCGTAGAGCGCGAAGAGCCACAGGCCCATCGGCTTGGCGGCGGCCGCCAGGATGGCGACGAACAGGGCGATGAAGCCCCAGCCTTGGAGTGTCATGCGGCCCTCAGAAACGCTCGGGCCGCAGCAGCACCGCGACCAGGTAGAGGAGAAGCGCGAGTGCGGTCGCGCCGGCGAGCATCAGGTGCAGGCCCATCGCTCAGGCCTTCACGCACAGCTGGACGAAGGCCAGCGTCAGCAGGAACAGCCCGCCGAGCGCGGCGAGCCAGAGGATGTCGGACATGGGGTTGGCCCTTGTTGCATGCCGCCGGGTGGCGGTGTGGCACGCGATCTAGGTCCGGGGCGCGTTAAGCTTCGACGGCGAATGCCGGGGCCGGGCATTAAGATTCCATATAGTCGGGCGGTCCGCCGTGGCGTTCGGCCGCAGGTTCGGCGTATCGGGAGGGCCATGTTCCTCCTCGGATAGGATGATCGCGAATGGATTGCGGGTCGCCGCCAGCCACACACCACCGTCATTCCCGCGAAGGCGGGAATCCATTCGCCTGTGCGCTGGAGGCAGGAACCGCGGCATCAGCGCCAATGGATCCCCGCCTTCGCGAGGGTTTACCCATCCGACCAAGGCTCGACCATTGAACGACCGCCCCAATCCCGATGCGCTGCTGCGCGAAGCCCGGCGCGAGGCGCGCGGACGGCTGAAGATCTTCCTCGGCGCGGCCCCCGGCGTGGGCAAGACCTTCGAGATGCTGCGCGAGGGCGCCGAGCGGCTGCACGGCGGCAAGGATGTCGTCATCGGCGTGGTCGAAACGCATGGCCGCGCCGAGACCGAGGCGCTCGTCGCGCCCTTCGAAGTCCTTCCCCGCAAGGCCGTCGAGCATCAGAGCCACCGGCTGGACGAGATGAATCTCGACGCGATCCTCGCCCGCCGCCCGGCGCTGGTGCTGGTCGACGAACTCGCGCACACCAACGCCCCCAGCTGCCGCCACCCCAAGCGCTGGCAGGACGTGGAGGAGCTGCGCGACGCCGGCATCCATGTCTACACCACGCTCAACGTCCAGCATGTCGAAAGCCTCAACGACGTGGTGGCGAGCGTCACCCGGGTGCGGGTGCGCGAGACGGTGCCCGACGCGATCTTCGACGATGCCGAGATCGAGCTGGTAGATCTGCCGCCCGACGAGCTCATCGACCGGCTGAAGGAAGGAAAGGTCTATGTGCCCGCCGAGGCGAGCCGCGCGCTCGCGCATTTCTTCTCCAAGGCGAACCTGTCGGCCCTGCGCGAAATGGCGCTGCGCCGCGCCGCGCTCAGCGTCGACCGGGCAATGCTCGATCATCTCGATGCGCTGGCGATGCCCGGCACCTTTGCGGCCGGCGAGCGCGTGCTGGTGGCGGTCAGCGAACTCCCCGGCGGCGACGGGCTGGTCCGCGCGGGCAAGCGACTGTCCGACGCATTGAAGGCGCCGTGGCAGGTCGTCTTCATCGAAACCCCGCGCGCCGAACGCTTTCGTCCCGAACAGCGCCACCGCGTCGCCGAGACGCTGCAGCTGGCCGGAAGCCTGGGCGCCACCGTCGCCACGGTGCCCGCCGCCACCGTGATCGACGGGCTGCGCACCCATCTCACCGGCATGCGCGCGACTCAGCTGGTGATCGGCCGCTCGCGCCGCAGCTGGTGGTTCGAGCTGCGCCATGGATCGGTAGTGGAGTCGATGCTGCGCGCCAGCCAGGGCGTGGCGGTCCATGTGCTACCTTCGACCGAGGAAGGGGCGCGGGAGCGCCGCGCCCCGGCCCTCCCCGCGCTCGGTCGGTGGCAGGAGCATCTGGTCGGTATATTCGCGGTAGCGTTGACCGTGGTGCTCGGCCGGGTGACGCTGCCGCTGATCGGCGCAGGCGGCACCGACCTCCTCTTCCTGCTGCCGGTGATCCTGATCGCCTTCCGCTCCGGTTTCGGGCCGGGCGTGTCGACCGCGATGATCGGAGGCCTCGCCTACAACTTCTTCTTCCTGCCGCCGCTCTACACCTTCACCATCGGCGAGCCGCAAAGCGTGCTCACCTTCTTCGTGCTGACCGGCATCGCGCTGTTCACCGCCAACCTCACCGGCCGCCTGCGCGCACGGGCGACGCTCGGCACGCGGAGCGCGCAGGAGAATGCCGCCGTCGCCGCCTTCGGCCAGGCACTGGCCCGCGCGTCCGACACCGAAAGCACCAGCCGCGTCGTCTGCGAGGAGATCGCCCGGCTGCTCGATGTGTCGGTGCTGCTGCTCGTCCGCCGCGACGGCACGCTGACCCGGATCGCCAGCTGCCCCGAGGATGCGCCGCCGATGGGCGCGGTGGATCATGCCGCGGCCGAATGGGCGTGGAGCAGCGGCGAGGCCGGCGGGGTCGGCACCGGCACGCTCATCGCCGCCGACTGGCAGTTCCACCCCTTGCGCACCAGCCTGGGCGTGCTCGCGGTGATCGGCCTAGCCGCCCCAGACGGCCGCGAGCCGATCACCCCCGATCGCGCGCTGCTGCTCTCCACCCTGCTCGGCCAGGCGGCACTGGCGCATGAGCGGCTGCGGCTGGAGCAGGATGTGCGCGAGGTCTCGGTGCTGCGCGAGCGCGACCGGCTGCGCGCTGCCCTGCTCTCCTCGATCGGGCATGACCTGCGCACGCCGCTCACCTCGGTCGCGGCGGCGGTGGATGCGCTCGCCCATGCCCACCCGCACGAGCCCGCCACCGCTATCGCGCGCGCCGAGGTTGCCCGGTTGCGGCGCTTTCTCGACAACCTGATCGACATGGTGCGCATCGATGCCGGCGCGGTAGCGCTGAACCTCGAGCCGATCGACCTCACCGATGCCGCCGCCGCCGCGGTGCACGACCTGCGCGACGTGCTGGCCGGCCGCGCGCTGGTGCTGCGCGTGCCGCCCGACCTGCCGCTCGTCCGCGCCGATCCGCGGCTGCTCCACCACATCCTGCTCAACCTCCTCTCCAACGCCACGGTGCATGGCGGGGACGGCCCAATCGAGATCCTCGGCGAGCGCCGCCCCGATGCGGTGCGGCTGGCGGTGCGCGACCATGGTCCCGGCCTGCCGCCGGGCGAGGAAGCGACGATCTTCGAAACCTTCGCGCGCGGCACCGGCAGCGATCGCGCGGGCGGCAGCGGGTTGGGGCTTGCCATTGCCAAGGGCTTTGCCGCCGCCATGGCCGCGCCGATCCGTGCCATGGATGCCGAAGGCGGCGGGGCGCTGTTCGCGGTCGATCTCCAGCCGGTCTGAACGGATGGCACGGATATAGGATAAAACATCCAAATCAGACCCCGTGCCTCCGGATCGGACTTGCCATGCCGCGCGCCAGCCAACATGGTGGCAACACAGTTTTACATCGAAACGCAGGGCGTGGGGGCAAGCGAGATCGATCTGGCGACGCGGTTCGCCCAACTCTTCGCGTGCAGCGAAGCGGTCGCGGCCGAGCTGGCGGCGGCGGCGATGCTCCGTCGCTGCCCGCAAGGCGCCACCATCGTTCACCAGGGCGAGCGGCTGGCGCGGGTGCTGGTACTCCTCGAAGGCCATGTCCGCGCCGCGATGGTGACGCTGGACGGCCGCGTGCTCCAGATCGCCGAGCATCATCCCGGCGACATTTTCGGCGGCGTCGATCCCGCCCGCGAGCAGGCGAGCGACTGCACCGCCACCATGCCGACCGTGATCGCCAGCTTCGCCACCGCGGATTTCTATGCGTTCGCCGAGCGCCATGCCTGTGTCGGCATCGTGCTGGCCCGCACGATGGTGCGCCAGTTCGGCGCGCTGAGCCAGCTGGTCTCGGCGCGGCTGACGCTTTCCGCCAACGGTCGCGTCCATGCCGAGCTGCTGCGGCTCGCCCGCGAGCAGGACGGGCGCTGGATCCGCCCGCTGCCCGTGCTGTCCGACTTGGCGCTGCGTGTGCAGACCGCGCGCGAGACCGTCTCCCGCGCCGTCTCCGCGCTCGAACGCCGCGGCATCGTCCAGCGGCACGAGGAGGGGCTGGAGATCATCGCCCCCACCCGGCTCGAAGCGCTTATCGTTTGAACCTGGGCTTGAGCGCGTAGACGGTCGTCGGCGCCTGGCCGACCAGCGCCATCTCGCCGACCAGCTCCGCCCGACCCGCATCGGCCTCGCAGGCGGCAAGGCTGGCGGCGAAGGCTTCGCTGGCGAAGGTGGCGCCGGCGGTGGTCACCCCCAGCATCCGTTCGGCAAGATCGAAGGCGCCGCCCAGCAGCACCGGCGCGCCGGTCACCGGATCGTCGATCGACGTGGCGAGGCCGATATGCAGCGCCTGGCGGAACGGCCCGCTTGCGCTGAGCGTCGCCGAGAGGCGCACCGCCGCGGCGTACGCGTGGCTGGTGCCCTCGAACGCGATCAGCAGCCGCCGCGAGGTCCAGCGGATGGCGAGCGTCGGGGTGTGGCACAGCGCCTGGCGCAGCGCCGGCAGGCGCCCGGCGACGTCGCGGTCGAGCGCGGTGAAATCCTCGCTCTCGCCGCCGAGCAGGTCGACCGCGAGCACCGAGATCACCTGCGGCGCGGTGCGATCCGCCCCCTGCGGGCCCGAGGGCGCGCGCAGCGGCAGCAGATGCTGGCGCCGCCCCGCCTTGCGCCACAACCCGCCGGCATGCGCGCTCTGGCCGACCTCGTCGACCGAGGCGGGGCCGAGCAACAGCTGCACCGCTTCGGACTGGAGCAGCCCGGCATGCATCGCCGCGCGGCCCATCGCGACGAGATCGGCGAGCCGGACCGAGGGCATGAACGCCGCCGGGCTCGCCTCGCCCATTTCCTGGACGCTGGCGGCCTCGGCCAGCGCCGCCTCGAAGCGCGTCACCCAGCTTTCACCATGTGGGCGCACCGAGCGATCGACAAATGCCGCGACGTCGCCGGGCAGCACCACGTGCAGCTCGGCACCGCGCGCGATCAGCCGCTCGGCGATCAGCAGGTCGGCGCCGGCGGCGAGCGCGCCATAGCCGAAGCCCACCCGCTCCTGCTCCAGCAATACATCGATCGAATCGGAGAGCGCCGCCACGTCCTCGGGCAGCCGCATATGGCCGGCGAAATGAAGGCTGCGCGGCGGGCGATAGGCATCGAGCCATGCCGCCGGCGCGTCCTGCTCGGCGAGGATCACGCCGAACTGGCGCAGCGTCGAGGCATGGTCCTCCCAGGCGAGCGGCGCAGCGCCGATCGCGCGGGCGAGCGCGGTCTCGGCGGCGTCGCGGTCGCCGGCGAGCAGCAAGGCCTCGGCCTCGGTCGCGCCCAGCCAATAGGGGGTTTCGTCGGGTACGCCGGCCTGGAGCAGGTCCTGCACGTCGGCGGCGAGCGCCCGGCTGCCCGCCGTGTCGCCGGCGATCAGCGCGAGCGTCGCGGCGTTGATCAGGGGGTATGGGGCAGGCGCCAGTTGCGCCGCCGCGCCATAGGCGGCCGCCGCCGCGCGCGCATGCGCACGGCGCGGCTCGCCCTGGAGCAGCAGCGCCTCGTCCTTGAGCAGCCGCCCCTTGAGGCTGAGCACGGCCGGATCGTCCGCGACGCGGTCGAACCCCGCCTCGCGGAACATCTGCCAGGCGCGATCGAGCGCACCCGCGCGCGCCTGTGCAGTGATGGCGAGTACGCGCGACATCATCCGATCCGACTCATTCCCATTCCCAGCGATACTCCCTCAGCTCTTTTAGCAGCCGTGCTTCTCAGCCTCAGCCATCGCCCTTGTTCTCTACAGAAGGATCGATGATCGTCGGCAGACGACGGCTACCCTGCAGAAAATCGACATATAGGTTCAGTCCATCGCAGGTCTGGCCGTGCTCGGGATTCGTGACATACTCCACAAAGAATCCAACGGCGGCCATCCGCCCGTTGTTGTCGAGCAAGGGGAAAGCGCGACGATATTTCCCATCGGGATATTCGCGCTTCGTGCTGACGTACATGCTGTTCGGCGTATATTCCCAGTAATTGCCGATCAGCTTCAGAATGACGCAGCAGGGCTGACGGACGACGAAGTCGAGCTGAGTCGGTGGTGGCGTGGTCGCGCGCGCACCTGCCTGAATGTTCGGCGGCGCGATGACGAAGTCTCGAACGATCTTGGTGAAATCATCATCAGCCGTTACAGGCTTACCATCACCGACACGATCAACCTCTTCAAATCCTTCAATATGAAACTGAAGATCCGTCAGCGGCACCCCACCCGTGCTGCTGGTATAGATTTGATATCGCTTGACCAGGTTGATGCTGGAAGGCGGGTAAATAGATAGCGGATATTGACCAATCATAGTTTGCCCCTTCGCATGTCGGCCATCTCGGCCTCCATTTCGTGCAACTTAGTGGCGAGTTCTTGATTTTCCGTATCCATACCCGTCATTGTACGTAGCTCCGAAATTGCGTGACGCATTCGAGCTACGCCCTCACCCCCGTTCCCAGCCCGCGCCTCCGCCTTGGCCAGAGCGCGCTCCGCCCAGACTCGCAGCCGACGATTTCGGGCGTTACGCGGATCGGCCGAAACCATCCGGTCGAGCAAGGCCACCTGTTCCCGGCGTAGCTTCAATAGCGCACCAACATCGCCCGCTTGGCGCTCCGCATCCGCCAGCCAACCCTGCCGATTGGCCACTTCAAGCCACAACGTGTTGTCATCCGGATTTCGCCGCACCACCGCTTCCGCGGCATACAGGGCTTCGGCGCACAGTTTGACCGCCGGCTTCACGGCCCGTTGCGCCATCCGCAGCGAGCAGAGGTTGCCCGCCGAATAGGCTATCTCCTCGGCGCTCCGCCGGTCCGCCGAATTGATCGCCATCAGTCGATGGGCCAATGCAGCATAGGCTTCGAAGTGGGTCTCTGCGCTGACGAGATCGTTCGCGTTGAAGTGGAGCAGCCCCAGATAATATTCGCTCTGCGCGTGCGCGAAGACGAGGTCGTAGACATTTGGCGACCGCGCGACGAGTGCCCCGGTGACACGATTCGCCTCGACAAACGCGGTACGCGCGCGGGCGACATCCTTGGCCTCCAGCGCATCCTCGCCCATCGTCATCAGCGCGCGGGCGCGCCGTGCGAGCATGTCGGGCGGCAGCGTCGCCAGATCCTGCTCGCCATAATAGCGCAGGGCGCGTTCATTGGCCGCGCGGAGCACGTCCAGCCGCCCGACCTCCTTCAGCCGGTCACGCAGATCGGTCAGCATGAACTCAACCAGCCCCTCCGCCTGGGCACGCCGAGCCTCCGCCTCCCCGCGGGCCCGCACGGCCAGGATCGTCAATCCCGCCATGGCTAGCAGCAAACAAACCGCGAGGGCCGTGACGGCCGTCACGCGCCGCACCCGCGCCTGCGCGTCGCGCTGCACCAGCGCGTCGAGCGGCACCCCCACCGCGCCGGCGACCAGCTTGAGCAGCGCCAGCCGCCTGCCGTCCTTGCCCTCGCGGAAATCGGCGGCGAGCGGCTCGGTCTCCGCGCCCTCGGCGGTGCGCCGCAGCGGCAGCGGCAGCGCCTCGGCTGGCTCGCCGTCAAACAGCGCGGCGAGCACCGGGCGATCGGGATGGAGTTCGCGGAACAGCGCAATCTCGCGCGCCACCCATTGCGACGCCGCGGCCGCAGGCGTGCAGATGACGATCAGGCAGGCGGACTCGGCCAGCGCCGCGCGCACCTCGGCGCTGAGGTCGCTCGCGGCGGAGAGTTCGTCGAGGTCGCGGAAGATCCGCCCCAGCCGCCGCGGCACCGGCCCGAACGCGGCTTCGCCCCCGACCAGCTTGGCGGGGATGCGATAGCGCTCCAGCGCGCGATGCAGCCAGCGCGCGCGGGCGCGATCGGCATGGTTGTAGCTGATGAACGCGCCGTACCGCGCGCTCGCCCCCGTTTCTGTCGTTGTCACGCGGTCCCTTCCCCGGCCGCGATTATCTCAGAGCGCCGGAAGACCGGCAAGCCCTCGATCCCACCACCGGCAGGCAGGTGCGAGGCTCTGACAAGCCCCGCACCTTCCTCACCTCAGGCGACTGCCGCCGTCCGCCGGCGCCGCAGCATACCGCCGATCATGCCCAGCCCGGCGATCAGCATCGCCCACACGCCCGGCTCCGGCACCGCCGCCACCGACTGGGCGACGTATCCCGGCAGGTCCTTGTCCTGGAAGCCGAACACGTAGAACTGGTTGGCGCCCGCCACGCCCGGCACGAAGTCGTTGTCGTTGGCGAGGTACAGCGTGTGGTAGGTCCCGCCGTTATAGGCCACGTCCTGGCCGAAGCTGACGCCTTCGATCTTGGCAGGCACGCCGGCGCCATCGACGCCCTGCTTGGCCAGTTCGTTCACCAGATCGAGGAAGGGCGTGGAGGACTTCGCCACCGCCTTGTCCAGCGCCGCCTTGCCGCTGAGGTTGGTGATGTCGGCGGCGCCGTTCAGGTCGATCAGGAACAGCTGCTTTACCTTTGCGGTGGAGCCGTCGCCCAGACCCTTGCCGTCGCGCTCGTCGACCAGGAACTGGTGGTCGTTCACCGCCACGATCTCGCTCACGCCCGAGCCGTTGGTGAGCTTGTAGCCATATTCGTGGGTTTCGCCGGTCGCGATGTCGATGGTGACGATCCGCACCAGCTTGCCCGCCTTGTCGGCGTCTTGCTCGAGTGCTGCCTGCATGATGCCGACCAAAGTCTTGCCGTCCGGCGTGATCGCCAGGCCTTCCATGCCCTTGTTGGCGACGCGACCGACCGTGTTGCCGCCGATCTCGGTGTCGCCGTGCGGCGAGAGGGTGGCGACGTCGAGGTTGGTCGGCAGCGTGAAGGTCTTCACCAGCGCGCCGGTCGCGCGGTCGAACTGGCGGACATAGGGGCCGTATTCGTCGGAGATGAACACGCTCTTGCCGTCATTGGAGACGCGGATCGCCTCGGGATCGAAGCGGGCGTTGGCCGGGTTGGCGGAGGTGCCGGCGCCGTAATTGTCCGAGCGGCCGCTGAAATAATACTGGCCCGCGCTGTTCACCACCGGCGCGCCCGAGCCGAGCGGCGTGCCGTCGCTCTTGGTGCCGAGCCCGGCGCCGCTGCCATAGTTGAGCGCAGTCGGGCTGTAGAGCAGGGTCGTCTTCTGCAGCTGCGGGGTCAGCGTGAAGGGCAGCGCGCCGCCGGCCGAGGCGGTGAGCGTCATGTTCAGCGTCTGGAAGCGGCTGATATAGGAGGTCGTGTCGTCGATCAGCCCGTTATACGCCGTGGCGTTGGGCCCGCGATCGGGCACTGCGAGGAAGGTGTTGCCGCCCGCATAGCTGAGCCCCGAGCCGATGCCGCCGAGGATGTTCGCGGGCAGGCCGTTCTCCAGCGTGTAGCCGAGACCCGACAGGTCCTTGCCGGTGCCCGCGGCGCTGCCGGTCAGCTGCCCTTGGGCCAGCAGCACCAGCTGAGCATTGGCCGGCGCGATGACGGCGCAGGAAAGCGCGAGTGCGATACCCGTGTTGCGAAGCATGTTGGTCCCCCCTGAACGCGCCACCACCGGCGCCAAGCTCTTGTTAACCATGCCGCATGACGCTTCCGCGACAGGCTGTCCCTCCGCCGGGGTTGCGGGCGGGCACGGCGAGGCATAGCTGGAGACCCATGACCGACTCCGTCCTTGCGATCGCCGATGCCCAGCTCGATTCCAGCGTCGAGCGCCTCGCCGCGCTGATGCGCGTGCCTTCCATCTCCACCGATCCGGCCTATGCCGCCGAATGCCGCCGCGCCGCCGAGCAGCTCGCCGCCGAACTGGCGGAGCTCGGCTTCGAGGCGCGTGTCGCGGATACGCCGGGCCACCCGATGGTCGTCGCGCACCATGACGGCGACGGGCCGCACGTGCTGTTCTACGGCCATTACGATGTCCAGCCGGTCGATCCGATCGCGCTGTGGACGCGCGACCCGTTCGATCCGTGGATCGACGCCCGCGCGGACGGCTCCAAGACGATCGTCGGCCGCGGCGCCTCGGACGACAAGGGCCAGCTGCGCACCTTCGTCGAGGCGTGCCGCGCCTGGAAGGAAGCGGAGGGCCGCCTGCCCTGCCGCGTCACCATCCTGTTCGAGGGCGAGGAAGAATCGGGCTCGACCAGCCTGGAGCCGTTCCTCCACGCCCATGCCGAGGAGCTGAAGGCCGATTTCGCGCTGATCTGCGACACGCTGATGTGGGACCGCGACACCCCCGGCATCACCATCGGCCTGCGCGGCATGGCCGCCGGCCAGGTGACGGTGCGTGGGCCATCGCGCGACCTCCACTCGGGCCTCTATGGCGGCGCGGCGCGCAACCCGCTCCAGCTGCTCGCGGGCATCCTCGGCGAGATGAAGGACGCCGATGGGCGGGTGACGCTCGACGGCTTCTATGACGGCGTGCCGGACACCGATCCGACCGTGCTGGAGAGCTGGAACAAGCTCGGCTTCGATGCCGGCGAATTCCTCGGCGAGATCGGCCTGCACGTGCCCGCAGGCGAGACGGGCAAGACCGTGCTCGAACAGGTCTGGTCGCGCCCGACCGCCGAGATCAACGGCATGTGGGGCGGCTATACCGGCGAGGGCTTCAAGACGGTGATCCCGGCCGAAGCCCATGCCAAGGTGAGCTTCCGCCTGGTCGGCACCCAGGATCCGGACCAGGTGTGGGAAGCGTTCCAGGCCCATGTCCGCACCCGCCTGCCCGAGGATTGCACGGCCGAGTTCGTGACGCGCGGCCCCGGCAGCTTCGCCATCAGCCTGGCGAGCGACAGCGGGCCGCTGGCGGCGACGCAGGGTGCGCTCGATGCCGAATGGGGCAAGTCCGCGCTGCTCGGCTGCGGCGGCTCGATCCCGGTGGTCAACTCGATCCGCTCGATCCTCGGTATGGACAGCGTGATGGTCGGCTTCGCGCTGCCCGACGACAATATCCACTCGCCCAACGAGAAGTACGAGCTGAAGAGCTTCCACAAGGGCATCCGCTCCTGGGTGCGCATCCTCGGCGCGCTGGGCGAGACGGCCCGGGCCGAGCAGGCGACGGTCGCCGCCTGACAGGCATTGACGCCAGCGAACGGAAGCGGGATAGCAGACCCATGGTTCCCCTTTCGTTCGCTGGCCATGACTTTCGCGCGCTGCCCGAGGGCGCGCTCTACTGGCCGGCGCGGCGGGCGCTGCTCGTCGCCGACCTGCATTTCGAAAAGGCGAGCTGGTTCGCGCTCGGCGGGCAGATGCTGCCCCCCTATGACTCGCTGGCGACGCTGTCGGCCCTGACCGCTCTTGTGGAGCGGGTGGCGCCGATCGAGCTCTGGTGCCTGGGCGATAGCTTCCACGACGTCGAGGGCTGCGAGCGGCTGCCGGCGCAGGCCCGCGCCATGCTCACCGCGCTGACCGGCGGGCTCGCCTGGCACTGGATCACCGGCAATCATGATTCGGTGCTGGTCGATCATTGCGGCGGCGTGGTGCACGAGGAAGCCGAGGTGGACGGTCTGGTGCTGCGCCACGAGGCAGAAACGCGCGAGGCCCGGCCGGAGCTGTCCGGCCATTTTCACCCCAAGCTGCGGCTGACGGTGCGTGGCCGCCATGTCGCTCGCCGCTGCTTCGTCGCGACCGGCACCAAGCTGATCCTGCCGGCCTTCGGTGCGCTCACCGGCGGCCTGGACGCAGGGCATCCGGAGATCGTCCGCGCGGTGGGCCCCGGCGCCGAGGCGCTGGTGGCGACGGAGCGCAAGCTGCTGCGCTTCCCGCTGGCAGCCTGAGCCCCGCCCCCCGTTCAGCAGGCGATCAGAAGCTCGCCCATTCCGACGCGTCGACCGTGCTGCCGCGCACCTCGGCGACCGACTTGGCCCGCGGCGCGACAGGTGCCGCGGCGCGGCGAACAGCCGGGGCGGACGAGACCGCACGCTGGCCGCCGGTGTTGAAGCGCAGTGCCTGCCCCTTGAGCGCGCCCACTTCCGAATTGAGGTTGCGGGCCGCGGCGGACGTCTGCTCCACCATCGCGGCATTCTGCTGCGTCATCTGATCGATGCTGCCAATGGCGGTAGCGACCTGGGTCACCGTCGAGGCCTGCGCCTGGTTGTCGGTGGCCATCGTCTCGAGCAGCCCATGCACCTCGTTCACGTCGCCGACGATTGCACCGAGCGCCTGGTCGACGCGGCGAACCATTTCCGCCGCCGCGGTCACATCGGCCTGGGTGGCGGTGAGCTGATCGCGGGCGCGACCGGCTTCCTCTTCCGCCCGCATCGCCAGCGCCGAGACGAGATCGGCGACGACGGCGAAGCCACGCCCCGCCTCGCCCGCACGGCCCGCCTCGACGGCCGCGTTCATCGCCAGCACGCGGGTCTGGAAGGCGATCTTGTCGAGCCCCTCGATCACATTGTCGATGCCCTTGGCGCTTTCGGAAACCCGGGTCATCGCCTGCATCGCCTCGTCGGCGACGCTGCGGCCGGAATCGACCACGCCGATGGCGCCGTTCGCCCGCTCCACCGTCTGCACGGCGGCCGTCGCGGTGTTCTTGATGCGCTGGTTCATCTCGGTCACCGCAGCCGAAGTCTCTTCGAGGCTGGCGGCAGCGCCTTCGGTGCGACGCGCGAGGTCCTCGCTGGCCTGGGCGATCTCGGCCGAGCCGGTCGAAATCGTCTCGGCGCTTTCCATCACCGAGGCGATCAGGTCGCGCAGCGCGGCGATGGCGGCGTTGAAGTTGTCGCGGACGACCGCATATTCGGGCGCGAACGGCGTGTCGATCGAGGCGGTGAGATCGCCGGCCGCCAGGCGCTTCAGGCGCTCCTCCAGCGTCTCGACGACGAGCTGCTGCGCCGCATCGTTGACCGCCTTCGCCTTGGCGCTTGCAGCCTGCTCGACCGCCGCCTGCTTGAACACGAGCACGGACTTGGCCATCGCGCCGACCTCGTCGCCGCGATCGGTGCCCGGCACCTCGGCCGCGTGATTGCCGCCAGCCAGCGCCCGCATCGCATCCTGCAGTCGCGCCAGCGGTCGCACGATCTGCGTCTTCGACGTCCAGAATGCGGCGCCCAACGTCACGAGGATGGCAGCAACGGCAGACAGCAGCAGCATGGCGCGCAGCGACAAGGAAGCGTCGGTCAGGCCGCTCGAAATCTTCTGGGCATCCGCCACGCGGCGATCATTGATCGCCATGAACGTGCTGATCATCTGCCCCGCCGTCTCGTCGGCGCTCGCGAGCGCGCGACGTGCGGCGTCGTTGTCGTTTCGGAGGCCTAGAGCGATGACCTTCTGAAGCTGCGCGTGAAGGTCATCAAGCCGCGCACGCATCGGCGTCAGCGCGGCGGCTTGGCCGGTCTCCTTCTTCGCCACCTCGTCGAGGAAGGCGGAGGCCTTGGTGTAGGATGTCTTCTCGTCATCGGCGGCCGCACGTGCGGCGGCAGACCCGCCGTCATAGGACATGGCCTTGTAGCCATCATACATCATCGCGGTCGCGAGCCGCGAGGCGCGAACGAGCTTGACCGTATCCGGCAGCTGGTTGTCGACGATGTCGCTATAGCCTGTATCGGCAGTCATAAGATTGCGGCCGCCGACCCAGGCAACGCCCAGAGTGACCAAGGCCAGCGCCGCCAGGAGCAGCAGGATCTTGAGCTGAATCTTCAAATTCGAAAAGGCAATCACGGCGAAACCCCAGAGCTGAGCAGGTGCTCATGTCCATCCATCCCCCGCCGGCTTTATAGAACCGGCGAGGTAGAGGACGCGGGTTATTCCCGTGGAATCACACTGATTTGCGTAAACCGCCTACCCTTTCACCAGACGGCGCGATAGAACAAGGGTGCGGTCGGCAGCCAGATCAAGGGGGCTATGCGCCCTCTTGATTCGCGATACTTCTATGAGCACTTCACCTCGCCCGAGCCGATCTTGCTCACGTCGCACTTGGCGCCGCCGCGCAGCTCGACATCGCCCGAGCCCAGGATCGACACCGAGGCCTTGCCCGGCACGTTCGCCCGCACGCTGCCCGAGCCGGCGATCGAGATGTCGGCGCTGCCCGCGCTGAACTGCTGCCCCTTGAGGTCTCCCGAGCCGGCGACCGAGACATCCATCTTGTCCGCACGCCCGGCCAGCGTGATGTCGCCCGACCCGGCGATCGAGAAGGATGCCTCCTGTGCCGTCACCGATGCGAGGTTCAGGTCGCCCGAGCCGGCAACCACGCCGTCGAACTTGCCCTCGGCGCGATCGACCAGCATCGTCCCCGAACCCGCCACCGTGGCTTCGGTAAGCCGCGGCAGCACGACGTGGATCTTGGCCGAGCCGCCCTTGTCCCAGAACATGCCAGCCTTGCCCTTGCGGCCGATATTGAGCGTCTTGCCGTCGAGGCGGATGTCGAGCTGGTCGAGCACTGCAGGATCGCCCTCCGCCGTCACCGAGAAGGTCGTGCCCGTGCGCACGTCGACATCATCCGAACCCTTGAGCACGACGCCGGTGAAATCGCGCGCGGCGAAGCTGCGGCTGGTGCCGGTGCCGCTTGCTTCCACCTTGGTACCCTTGCCTTCCCAGCTGGTGTGGCACGCCGTGGCGAACGGCAGCAGGGCGAGGGCGAGCATCGGACGCATAAGGAACCTCCCGGATCGTGTGTTGCCCACACAATACACGATCCGGGCGTAACGAAAAGGGGGCGCGAGCCTGTGGCTCCGCCCCCTTTTGATCCGACCCTTCGGTTCCACGCCTTAGGCGGGAACCTTGTCCTTGTTGTGGATCGCTGCGGCCTTGCGCAGGATGTCCAGGATCTTTTCCAGTGCCGCCGGCTCGTCGATCTCTTCCATTGCCGCCAGTTCGCGGGCGAGGCGGCTTGCCGCGCCTTCGAAGATCTGGCGCTCGGAATAGCTCTGCTCGGGCTGGTCGTCGGCACGGAACAGGTCGCGGACCACTTCGGCGATCGACACGAGGTCGCCCGAATTGATCTTGGCTTCATATTCTTGGGCGCGACGCGACCACATGGTACGCTTGACCTTGGGCTTGCCCTTCAGCGTATCGAGCGCTTCGCGAAGCGTCTTGTCGCTGGAAAGCTTGCGCATGCCCACGCTCTCGGCCTTGTTGGTCGGCACGCGGAGCGTCATCTTCTCTTTTTCGAAACGCAGGACGTAAAGCTCGAGCTGCATTCCAGCAATTTCCTGCTTTTGCAGCTCGATCACACGGCCCACGCCGTGCTTGGGGTAAACGACATAATCGCCGACATCGAAGGACAGCGCCTTGGCAGCCATGTGCGAGGAACCTTTCGTGAATTACCGGCCCCGGTTGTATTGCGGATCCCGCCCAAGCGCGCAGAGCGCGGCGGACGAGGGAACACGGGGCATACGCTAGCGTCTCCGGGCGAAGGCGAGTCCTTGCCTTCGTCGCGCGCTATTTAACACGCTCGTAATAAAATTACCAGTGAAAGGTCATGCGAAAGGCGCATAAATCCATGCGCCCTGCACCATTTCGGGGCCATCGCACGCGGCGGCAGGCGCCGCGCAGGGCTCAATCGCCCGAGCCGGGGTTCGGCGAGAAATATTTGTCGAACTTGTCGGCCTCGCCCTTCATCGCATCGGCATCGGCCGGGGCTTCCCCCTTGGTGGTGATGTTGGGCCACTGCTCCGAATAGGTGCGGTTGAGCTCCAGCCACTTTTCCAGGCCGTTCTCGGTATCGGGCAGGATCGCCTCGGCCGGGCATTCCGGCTCGCACACGCCGCAATCGATGCATTCGCTGGGGTTGATGACGAGCATGTTCTCGCCTTCGTAGAAACAGTCGACCGGACAGACCTCGACACAGTCCATGTACTTGCACCGGATGCATGCGTCGGTGACGACATAGGTCATTGGGAAAACGGTCCTTGGTTGCGAACGATCAATGCGGGGGCCCTGCTATGCGCGTGCGGCGCGCACGTCAATCATCGGACAGAGGCTGAACGTCCCGATCGGTAACGAGATCCTCATAGCATAGCCGCGCCTCGCCCGGCGGGCCGCGCCGGATCGGCAGCGCCTCGACACGCAGCACGCGCACCTTGCCCTGGATCGGGAAGGCGAGAATCGAGCCCACCCGTACCGATGCGGCGGAGCGCTCGACCCGGCGGCCGTCGATCCGCAGCAGCCCCTTCTCGCACAAGGCCTGCGCCGCGCTGCGCGTCTTCACGATCCGCGCGTACCAGAGGTAGCGGTCGAGCCGCATCGCCGGGCCGTGTGCAGACGGCTCAGCCATTGCGAAGCGCCGCCAGCACCGCGAAGGCATTGCCGGGCACCGCCACAGGCTTGGGCTTGGCGAGCGGAGTGAGCCCCTGCCAGATCCAGCGCTGCGGCGCATCGGCGTCGCCGCGCGCGGTGCGGAAGCCGAGCTGCGCCATCAGCCGGGCGATCGTTTCCGGCTTGAGGCCGATCGAGGTGGCGAGCGCCGGATCGGGGGCGAAGGGCTTGCGGCCCTGCCGCGCCTCGTGCGCCGCGCGGGCGATGCGCTCGACCAGATCGACCCGGATCGCCTGCGCCCCGAAGGGACGGAAGCCGTGCACGAGATCGGCACTCCTGGCATCGCGGGGCAGCACTACCGCGGCATCGGGCGGACCGCTCTCCAGCCCCATCAGCGCGCGGCGGCGGGCAGCGGCACGCGGCTTGAGCAGCGAGGGCGCGAACACGTCGAGCGTGCCGATGGTCATGCCGATCTTGCGGAGCCGATGGCGCGCGGGCCCGTCGAGTGCCTCGAGCATCGATCCCGCCGCACGCCGCGGCAGCAACCCGCCCTGTTCGAGCAGCGCATTGGCGAGCGCACGCAAGGGGGCGCCCGCCGCTTCTTCCCGGGTAATGGCGTCGAGCCTGGCGAGCACCGGCAGATCGGCCCCGACCCGCTCGGCGAACCAGCGCTCCAGCCGCGCCTGCACGCCCGCCTTGGCCTGCGGATCGAGCACGTCGAGCGCGCGATCCAGCTGCACGCGCGGGCGCACCAGGTTCGCGCCAGGCTTGAGCAGCGCGATGTCGTGCCCGCGCCAGTGGATCGCGGTGCCGAGCTGCGTCAGCTCCGCATCGGGTGCCTCGGCCAGCGCCGCACCGCGCCGCCGATATTCGCCCGCCAGCCGTTTCTCGGCAGCGGCGAGCAGCATCCGCTTGTCGCCCGCGCGCGCCTCCGCGGCGACGGTGAAGCGGAAGCCCTGCAGCGTGCCCAGCGGATGCTCCTCGACGCTCACCTCGCCTTCGGGCCCGATCGTCACCGGCAGGTTCGAGGCATCGGCACCGATCTGTCGGAGCAGCACCGTGGTGCGCTTGTCGACGAAGCGCTGGGTGAGGCTGGCGTGGAGCGCGTCGGAGAGCTTTTCCTCGATCGCCCGCGTCCGCTCGGCCCAGTGCGCCGGCTGCTCCAGCCAGTCGGCGCGGTGGGCGATATAGGCCCAGCTGCGCGCCGCGGCGATGCGTCCGGCGAGCGTCTCGACATCCCCGCCCATATTGTCGAGCCGCTGGATCTCGTCGGCGAACCATTGGTGCGGCACATGCCCGCGCCCCTCGGAGAGATGCCCGAACAGCCGCCCGACGAACCGCGCATGCGGATCGACGCCCAGCTTACGGAAATCGGGCAGCCCACACGCCGCCCACAGCCGCGCGACCATGCGCGGGTGCCGCACCCGATCACGGACCCAGCTTTCCTCGGCCAGCCGCTTGAGCACGGCGAGATCGGTCGCCTGGGGGGCCGCGCGCAGCACCTCGGCCTCGGGCTTTCGCTCGAGGCTGCCGATCAGCGCATCGATGCTGTCGAAATCGGGCTCGCCCTCGCGCCAGTAGAGATGCTCGAGCCTGGGCACCTGGTGCCCTTCGATCGCCAGCACTTCCTCCGGCGTGAACGCGCTGGGTCCCTCCGCGTGCAGCGCGCCGAAGGTGCCGTCCTTCTGGTGGCGCCCGGCGCGGCCGGCGATCTGCGCCATCTCGGCAATGGTGAGGCGGCGTTGGCGGCGGCCATCGAACTTGTGGAGGGAGGCGAAGGCGACATGGTGGACGTCCATGTTGAGCCCCATGCCGATCGCGTCGGTGGCGACGAGATAGTCGACCTCGCCCGCCTGGAACATCGCCACCTGGGCGTTGCGGGTGCGGGGGGATAGCGCCCCCATCACCACCGCGGCGCCGCCGCGCAGTCGCCGCAGCGCCTCGGCCACGGCATAGACTTCCTCGGCCGAGAAGGCGACGATCGCCGACCGGCGCGGCAGGCGGGAAAGCTTCTTGGCGCCGGCATAGCTGAGCGTCGAGAAGCGCGGGCGGCCGACGATCTCCGCCTCGGGCACGAGCGCCTTGAGCATCGGCCGCAGGCTGTCCGAACCGAGGATCATCGTCTCCTCGCGGCCGCGGGCGCGCAGCAGCCTATCGGTGAAGACATGGCCGCGTTCCGGATCGGCGCCGAGCTGTGCCTCGTCCAGCGCGACGAACGCGGTCTCGCGCTCCAGCGGCATGCTCTCCGCCGTGCAGCAGAACCAGCGCGCCTTGGGCGGCAGGATTTTTTCCTCGCCGGTGATCAGCGCGACTTCCGTCGGCCCCTTCATCCGGACGACGCGGTCATACACTTCGCGCGCTAGGAGCCGCAGCGGGAAGCCGATCATGCCGCTGGCATGGCCGCACATCCGCTCGACCGCGAGATGGGTCTTGCCGGTGTTTGTGGGCCCGAGCACTGCCGTGACGGGGGAACGCGCGAACTGGCTCATGTCAAAATCCAAGATCGGCGCGCGCGCGGCATTAGGCAACTCCTTGGCGCCGCTTTTCCACGACTTCGTGACGGTTGCGCCCGATCCGGCCATTTCGCCGCATGCGCTGCACGGGTCGGCGTGTGCGGTGTCACCGGGTGGCAAACTTAATTTGACTTTAAGAGCATGATTCCAGAGTGATTCAATGGACGCGCCGCTTCTTGCCGCGCGCAATCGGGTCTTAGGGGCAGCACGGCTTGTTCTTTCGCGACGATCATGGCTCGGGCCTTGCCGGCGGTGGCGGCGGTCTGGCGCGCGCGATCCCGGCCGTTGTCCCCACGCGGATCGGCAAGCGCCTGGCAACGCTCGACCTGGTGCCCGATCTCGGTGCCGATATCGGCTCGCCCACCTGGTTTCGCGGCGCTGCGACCTGCGCCGCGCTCTGCGCCGCCACCTGGATGCTGTCGCCGGGCTTCGACCGGCCGATCGCGGGCATTGTCCCCGCGCCGCTGACCGGCGAGGCCGAACAGGCGCAGCAGGCGCAGGCGATCGCGCCGCTGGTCAAGGGATCGCGCACCGGCGTGCATGTCGCGGCGACGAGCTTGGTCAAGCCGCTCACCGACACACCCGAGCGCCCGATCATCGAGCATGAGGCACGGCTCGCCAGCGGGACGATGCTGCGCGGCGTGCTGCAGCGCTCGGGCGTGGGCGAAGCCGATGCCGGGATCGTCGCTAGCCTGGTTTCCGGCGCGATGCCGCTCGGCCAGATCCAGCGCAATACCGTGCTGGAAATGACGCTCGGCCGCCGCGTCGACAAGTCGCAGCCGCGCCCGCTGGAGAAGCTCGCCTTCCGCGCCGCGTTCGATCGTCGGATCGAAGTGGTCCGTACCGGCGCTGCGCTCGCCATCAAGTCGATCCCGATCGCGATCGACCATACGCCGCTGCGCGTGCAGGGGCAGATCGGATCGAGCCTCTACCGCTCCGCCCGTGCCGCCGGCGCGCCGGCCAAGGCGGTGGAGACCTTCCTGCGCACGCTCGCCAGCCGCGTCTCGGTGTCGAAGCTGGGATCGGGCTGCAAGTTCGACCTGATCCTCGGCCAGGCGCGCGCCGCTACCGGCGAGGTCCAGTATGGCCAGCTGATGTACGCCGGCGTCACCGGCTGTTCGAACGGCGTCCAGCTCGCCCCCTGGGAGAGCGACGGCAAGACCGAATGGTTCGACGCCAGCGGCACCGGCAGCAAGACCGGCATGATGACCATGCCTGTGAACGGCCGCTTCTCCTCCGCCTTCGGCATGCGGATGCACCCGATCCTGGGCTTTACCCGGATGCACAAGGGCATCGACATCGCCGCGCCCTATGGCTCGCCGGTGTTTGCCGCGGTCGACGGGGTGGTGCGCGTGGCCGGCGGCGCCTCGGGCTATGGCAACCTCGTGCGGATCGATCATGGCGGCGGTTTCGCCACCGGCTATGCGCATCTGAGCAAGGTGATGGTCCGCCCGGGTCAGTCGGTCCGCAAGGGCCAGCAGATCGGCCGCAGCGGCAATTCGGGGCTGTCGACCGGCCCGCACCTCCATTTCGAGACCACACGCAACGGCCAGGCGGTCAATCCGCGGGCGGTGTCGTTCACTTCGGTGCGGCGCCTCGCAGGCGGTGCGCTGGGGGCGTTCCGGGCGAAGCTGCACGGCCTGATGGCAGTGCCCGTCGGTCACGGTGTCCAGAAGGACGCGGCGGAGTAAGCTACTTCGGGGGCAACAAGCCCTGTGTCATCCCCGCGACGGCGGGGATCCATTCGCCGTGCGGCCAAAGCAAGAACCGCTCCGACTCAGCCAATGGATTTCCGCCTTCGCGGGACTGACGGTGGTTGCGAGGGCAGGGAGTTCTACCGCCCCTGCGCGCGCCAGCGGCGGATGGTGCGTTCCAGCATCGCCTCCTCGCCGCCGACCTCGCGCCACAGCGCGGAGAAGAGCGGGTCGTCCGACGCCGGGCGCTTGGCGGGATCGAGATCGTCGAACAGCAGCCGCACCGGCGTCGCCACGCCCTCGCCCACCGCGATGCACTCGCGATTGCGCAGCGCAGGGATCGCGTCGAGGAACCCGCGTGCGCCTTCCGGCATCGCTGCGCGGACAAAGGCCTGGTCGCGCTCGTTGTTGAGCCGCATCGACAGGATCGTGCCGCACTGGGAGAGCACGCCCTCGGCCAGGTCCGACGGGCGCTGGGTGATCAGCCCCAGCGACACGCCGTATTTGCGCCCTTCCTTGGCGATGCGGCTGAGGATCCGCCCCACCGACGAGCCATCGGCGTTGCGCTCGTTGGGCACATAGCGGTGCGCCTCCTCGCAGACGAGCAGCACCGGCCGCTTCGCCTCGCCGCGCGACCAGATCGCGTAATCGAACACCATCCGGCTGAGCACCGCGACGACCACGCTCGTGATTTCGTTCGGCACCCCGGACACGTCGATGATCGAGATCGGCTTGCCGTCGCCGGGCAGGCGGAAGATGCGCGACAGGAACGCCGCCATCGTGTCCGCCACCAGCATGCCGGAGAACATGAAGGCGTAGCGCGGATCGCCCTTTACCTCGTCGATCTTGCTCTTGAGGCGGAGATAGGGCGCCGTATCGGTCGCCTTGTCCATCTTGCCCATCTCGAGGCTTAGCACGTTGGTGAGATCGGAAAGCAGGTACGGCACCGGCGCGTCGACGGTGAGCTTGCCGATCTCCTGCCCGATCCGGTTCTTGGAGCGCGCGGCGAGCAGGCACTTGGCGAGGATGTCGGCATCCACCTGGCGATCGCTGCCCGCGCTGGTGAGGAACACCTCGCAATGCTCCTCGAAGTTCATCAGCCAATAAGGCAGCTGCAGGTTCGATACGTCGAACAGCGCGCCATTGTGCTGGAAGGCGCTGCCATATTCCCCATGGGGGTCGATCATCACGACATGGCCCTGCGGCGCCAGTTCGCAGATGCGGTGCAGGATCAGCGCTGCGGACGTCGACTTGCCGGTACCCGTCGAGCCGAGCAGCGCGAAATGCTTGCCGAGCATCGCGTCGACATAGAGCGCGGCGCGAATGTCCCTGGTCGGGTAGACGGTGCCGATCTCGATATGCGGACGCTCGTCGGCGGCATAGATCTGGCGGAGATCGGCGGTGGTGAGCGGGAAGACCTCCGCCCCCGGGCTCGGGTAGCGGGTGACACCGCGGCGGAAGCGGTAGAGCTTTCCGGTCAGCTTCTCCTCGTCGCCTTCGCCGAGGAAGTCGATCGCGGCGGAAACGCGCGCGCCCGAGGGATCGAGCCGCGCCGTCCGGATGCTGGCGATCAGCCAGGCGCTGCCGACGCGGATCTTGACCTGCCCGCCGACCTGTCCCGCATTGGCGAGCGCGGCATCGCCGCTGGTTGCCAGCGCATCGAGCTCCGCGAGATCGAGCAGCACCTGGCTGGACGCGCCGGCAATCTCGAACACCGCACCGATCGCGCGCACGGCGCCGGGCATGCGGCCCGCTGGCAACCCGCCGCCACCCGTCGCTTCTCCCTCGAACCCACCGACGCGAAACTGGCCTTCCATCGTGCATCCCCCAAAAAGGCGGGAGCAGCATGCGCAGACGGGGGTAAATTTTGGGTGAGTGCGCTCAGAAGCGGCGCCAGAGCGCTCCAGCGCCCCAGCCGAACAGGAACGAGACACCCACCGCCACCAGCCCATAGGCGATGGCGTTGCGGTCCGCGCTGGTCGCGACGAAGCGCTCGAAGCCCGATTTGCGGATCTCGATCGGGCGCACCGCCGCCGCCAGCACGCGGCCGTCGCGGATCAGGAAGGTCTCGGCGGTGAAGCGCCCCACCGGCACGCGCGCGGGGATGGTGAGCCGCGCGCGATAGAGCACACCGCCGGTGATCTCCACCGCGCCCGGCGCCTCGTAGAACAGGCCGTTGCGGCGCTTGAGGTCGACAAAGCCGCCGTCGAAGCGCTGCTGGATCTGCGGGGTGGCACCCGAGGCGGGGGAGAGCTGCAGGCTGTCCAGCCCCAGCTCGTAGATCGCCCGAGTCCGCTCGTCGACCAGCTGGCGGATCGGCCGGGACGAGGCCATCGCGTAGAAGCTGGGTGCCGAGCGATAGCGCATCTGCGCGGCGTTCACCCAGATGCCGGCGACCTTCGACTTTTCGCGAACCACCACCGATTCGGTCGGTCCCTTGATCACCACGACGATGTCGGCCGGCCGCTCGCCCTCGCCCGGCGCGCGACCGCCGGGATAGAGGATCGCGCCGAACAGCAGCAATTCGGCGCCGGTGAAGCTGTAGGCGATCTCGATGTCGCGCTGCGATACGTCGGGCACCAGCTCGGGCTTGGCCTGCCCCATCATCAGGGGTGCGAGCAGCGCCAGCGCCCCCGCCCGCTTCACGCCGCGGTCACCGAGTAGATCTCGTCCGGCCGCCAGGCGAGACCCAGCAGCATCCGCGCCGCCACCGCGAGCACGATGACGGCGAGCAGCAGCCGCAGATATTCGGGCTTGGCCTTGGCGGCAAAGCGCGCGCCGAGCTGCGCGCCGATCACCGAGCCGAGCAGCAGCAGGATCGCCAGCACGATGTCGACCGCCTTGGTCGTCGTCGCATGGACCATCGTCGCCACCGCGGTGGTGAACAGCGTCTGGAACAGCGAGGTGCCGACCACCGTCTGCGTGCCCATGCCGAGGATGTAGAGCATCGCCGGCACCAGGATGAAGCCGCCGCCCACGCCGAGCAGCATCGTCAGCACGCCGGTGAACATGCCCAGCAGCAGCGGCGCCAGCGGCGAGATGTAGAGGCCCGAGGCATAGAAGCGCCAGCGGAACGGCAGCGAGGCAACCAGCGGATGGTGCCGCCGCTTGCGCGCCTTGGGCGGCCGCGCCCCGCGCGAGACGCGGATCGCGCCGACCGATTCCTTGCCCATCAGCCCGCCGATCGAGCCGAGCAGCACGACATAGAGCACGCCGATCACCACATCGATCTGCCCGCTGGCCTGCAGCAATTTGAACAGCCACGCACCGATCAGGCTGCCGAGAATGCCGCCGGTGACGAGCACCGCGCCCATTTGCACGTCCACGCCCTTGCGGCGGAAATGCGCGAACACGCCGGAGACGCTGGCGCCGGTCACCTGGCTCGCCGCCGAGGCGGCCGCGACGGTGGGCGGGATGCCGTAGAAGATCAGCAGCGGCGTGGTGAGAAACCCGCCGCCCACGCCGAACATGCCCGAGAGCAGGCCCACGCCCAGCCCCAGCGCCACGATCACGAGCGCGTTGACCGACAGGTTGGCGATGGGAAGGTACAGATCCATGCGCCCCTAGGCCTAGCCGGTTTGTGCGGGCATGCGAAAGGGAGAAGGTGGGGTTTCGCGCGGCGTTCGGCTCAGAAATCGCTGCCCAGGGTGAGCGCCACGCCCGAACCAGGACGAGCGCTGCCGGCGATCCGCTGTCGCCAGTCGAGCGCGATGCGCGCCTGCAGGGCGCCGATCGGCACGCTGGTGACCAAAGTCGGGCCGACATCGAGCCGCTGCACGCCCCGCTGCGCGGCGCCCCAGCTGCCGATCCCGGCCGCCAACGCCGTTGCGGGGCTACCGGCGATGGTCCGGGTCAGCCGCAGTGCACCATCGGCATAGGGCTCCAGCCGGGCGCGGAGGATCGCACCGGCCTGGCCATATGCTTCGAGGCGGAAGCCTGCGCGTTCGCGGTAGAGGCCCGCCACCGCCCCCAGCCCCGGCCCGCCATGGACGCCATCCAGGCCGAACCGCTCTTCGACGGCAATCCGCACGGGTACGCCGGCCGGCTGCCACTCGAACCCGAGCGCGGCTTCCGCTCCCCGCCCGCGCAGCGGCCCGGCCAGGCGCCCGATCGCCGCGAGCCTGCCGCGCCCGTCCAGCGAGCGAGCCACCCGAAGGCCATATTGGCTGCCGCCGAGCTGCCCCGCCCCCGGCGCTGCGCCAATGCCTTGGCCGGGTCTCAGCACCAGCCAGGTGCTGCCATTCCACCGGCGCGCTACGGCGCGAACCGCCGAATCCAGCCGTTGTCCGGGAAAGGCCTGTGCCGCTACCGGCGTCGACTCCGCGCCGGCGCCCTCGGTCTCGAACGTTGGCGGCGGCGCGCCATCGGGGCCGAGGCTCGGCAGGAGCGGCCGCCGCCCTGCCACGGCCGCGGCGGCGAATTGCCCATTTGCCCGCGGCGCCGGCCGGAGGCGCAGCACAGCCCGAACGGGTGCGTGCACGAACGGCCCTGGCGCGAGGCGAACCGCCAGGATCGCGCGGCCGGGCATCGGAGGTGTGGCGATGGAAGCCGTGTTCGCCGCTTGCGGCCACAGCAGCGCACATCGTAGTCCGATCCAGCCCAGCCCGACCGCACCGACGAACCGCAGCGGTCGGCCGCGGCCCGCGCGGCTCATGCAACAGCCGCTGGAGAATCGATCGCCATGCTGGGAAACTGGTGCGCCGTCTTGTCCCATCGCAGCGGCGCGCCGGCGAGCAGGCCGACATAGATCCACAGCGCCCGCCGCGCGGCGAGCAGCCCGATATAATTGCCGACCACCATCCGCGGTGCCGCCCAGCAACCCTCGCGCCAGCCGTGGAGCCGCGTTACCAGCGCAGTGCGCATCGTCAGCCGCCAGCCGAGCAGCGACAGGTTGAGCGCCACCAACCCCTCGAGCAGCGGGTCTCGGGCCGGTGGCAGCTTGCCGATCAGCGCATGGCAGAGCGCCGAAAGGCCCCAGCAGACCAGCGCGGCATAGGCGATGGCGAGTACCGGCATCGCGAGCGTCACCCGGCGATCGCGCATCCGCATCCAGTGATCGCCCAGGTCCCAGGCCCGACCCCAGCCGGTGCGATCCCAGCCGGCGAGCGCAATGCCGGCCATCCATCGCGCCTTTTGCCGCACCGCCGCCGATATGGTCGCCGGGAAATAGGCGCGAACGGCCACCGGCGGACCACCCGGGCATTCGGGCACGCGCACGAACGCGCAGCGCGTGCCCAGCGCCCGCAAGCTCAGGCCGAGCTCGTAATCCTCGGTGAGGCTCGTCGCGTCAAAGGGCATGCCGCGCGCCGCGGCGATCCGGCGCAACACGTCGCAGCGGATGGCGCATCCCACCCCGGCGAGCGGCAGACTGGCGCCCAGCATCTGCCGCACCAGCAGAGTCGCGCCATGCGACTGGGCGAACTCGTCGAGATAATGGCCAGAAACCAGTCGCGACCCAGGCTGGCAGAGCGGCGTGACGGGCAGCTGAACGGCGCCATGCGTGCCGATCCATCCGGTATAGACGGCGAGTTCCTGCGGGTGCACCACGTCTTCCGCGTCGTGCAGCACCACCGCCGTGAAGGCTTCGCCTTCGGCGGCTTCGTCCCGCTCCAGTGCCGCCCAGAGCGTGTTCAGACAATCGGCCTTGGTCGTCGGGCCCGGGCGTGCCCCGATCACCAGCCGCACGCGCGAATCGTCCGCTCCCAGGGAAAGCACCGCCGCGATGGTTGCGGGATCGTTGGGATAGGTGCCGACATAGATGCGGTAAGCGCCGTTTCCCCATCGGCTGCGCATCGACCGCAACATCGGCGCGATCACCGCCGACTCGTCCCAGGCGGGCACGAAGATGGCAAATCGATGTGCCCCTCCCTTGGGCGCGGCAGAAATATAATGTCGACGCTTCCCACGTCTTGCGAGACAATTGCACAGGAACAGCACATCGACGACGAAATCATCCGCCCCGCCGATTGCAAGAAATATCGCCGCGAATAAGGTCAGTTCGCGCGTAGCGGCGTCGAGTATATTCAGAGCCATCGGCATTCCCCCCCGGGCGATGCATCCGAATCGGACACCGGCATGTTTGCGAGGAAATGCAGCTGGAGCAACCTGAACGTTTCAGGAACTGGCAAAAGAAGGCCGTAAATCCCTGCCTCACACGGGATTTTGCGCAAAGGATTGCACCATTTCGGTGCAAATTTTGCGGGAACCCTGGCGCTCGCGCGACGTTCTGATCGCGCAACAGATCCCTTGGATAACCCGCAACCTGGAACGGCCGCATCGACAAGATCGATGCGGCCGTTTTTTTATTACCAGTAGAAGCCGGGCACGACCCGGATCACGGCGCCACGTCGCGTATCGACGAGCAGAACATCGTTATAGTGGCGGACCCACTGCTGGCCGAAACCCGGACGGGGCAAGTGATAGCGCCAGGGATCGCCGATCACGTAGCGCGGGCCGTAATAGACGGTGCCGATCCGCGCGCCCGGCTGGAAGCGATAATAGCGGAACGGCGCCCGCCACTCGCCGCGCGCATAGAGGCCACGGTTGCGGTCGCGCCAGCTGCGCCAGTCATTGTCGGCCCAGCGACGATCGCGGTCGCGCAGGTCCTCGCGATATTCGCGGTGCGCATCGCGCAGGTCGCGGCGCTCCTCGTGGATGCGGCGCGGATCGCCCGACCATTGCGCACGGCGCAGGTCGCGCTCGGCATCGCGGACATCGCGGCGGTCGTCGCGCAACTCGGCACGCGACTGGGCCATCGCGCTTGCCGGCACCAGCAGCGCAGGGGCTGCGATCGCCGTGAGCAGGGCGATGGGAACGAGCTTCTTCATATGCTTCTCCATCCTGATCGAACCCGCCGGTCCGAAGGCCGGCTTGGCAGGATCTATGAACAAGCATCGCTGAACGTTGCGCGAACGATCCGGTCAGCCCAATGAAAGAAACTTACGGGCCGGTGTTGCCGCCGCCCGGGGCGCCGCCCGCGCCCGGCGCGCCGACCGTGCCGATATTGCCGAACAGATCGGAGAAGAAGCTGCGGCGACGACCCAGCGTCGGCGTGGTCTTGCCATAGGGATCGATCGAGGCGGCGAGCTCCACGCCGGTCTGGTCGATCGAGGTGACGTTGCCGGCCTGGTCGAAGCGGATGCGCAGCGTCGTCTGGCTCTTCGCCTTCGGGTTGCGGAAGGCGAAGTTGCTGCTGTCGCGCGAGACGTAGAACCACTCGCCTTCGTTGAACTGGCTGGTGAAGCTGGGATGGCCCAGCGTCTGCATCACCGAATCGCGGGTATCGATGCCCGGCTGCACCGAGGCGACCAGATCGTGATCGACGACATAGCCCTGATGCGTCCGCACCGGCGTACAGGCGGTGGTGCCGAGCACGACCAACAACGCGGCGGTGCCGAGCGTGCGAACGGGAAGCGACATCAGGATCTCCAGGCAAACACGAACGGCCCCCGGATTGCATCGCGGGCCGAAGGCCTCAATATGCGGCAAAATGCGGCCAAACAAGGTCGCGACAGCGGAAGGCACGAACAACGACGATGCGAATGCTCCAGCGGCTCTTCGGCAAGCCCGATCGCGGCACCGCCCCACAGCTCTATGCGGGCGTGGTCGCGCGCGGCCGTGCGCCGCATTGGTACACCGATGGCGCGGTGCCGGACACGGTCGACGGCCGGTTCGACATGATCGCGGCCGTGCTGTGCATGGTGCTGTTGCGGCTGGAGGAAGAGCCCGCCGGCATCCCCACCAGCACCGCCGTGGCGGAATGCTTCATCGACGACATGGACGGCCAGCTGCGCGAGATCGGCATTGGCGACATCATCGTCGGCAAGCATGTCGGACGGATGATGGGCATGCTCGGCGGCCGGCTCGGCGCCTATCGTAGCGGGCTGGCCGAGGGCGATCTCGGCCCGGCGCTGGTCCGCAACCTCTATCGCGGCGAGGCGCCTGCGCCCGCCGCCCTCACCCATGTCGAGGCGCGGCTGCGCGCCTTTCGCGATGCGCTGGCGGCACTGCCGCTGGCGCGGGTAATCGCAGGAGAGCTTCCCGAATGACCGACGTAGAATTTCCCCGCCCCCACCGGCTCGATCAGATCGGCGCCGGCGAGAGCGATGTCCAGATCACCGCCGACGAGGGCGAGCGCGCCGCGCTCAGCCGCCGCTTCGGGCTGAAGACGATCGAGAAGCTGGAGGCCGTCTACCATCTGCGCCGCGATGCGCAGGGCGTCGTCGCCCGCGGCCACCTCTCCGCGCGGCTGACCCAGGCCTGCGTCGTCACCGGCGATCCGCTGCCCGCCAAGGTCGAGCAGGATTTCGCGATCCGCTTCGTCCCAGAACCGACGACGACGGGCGAGGACGAAGTGGAGCTGACCGAGGACGAATGCGACACCGTCTTCTATTCGGGCGGCACGATCGACCTGGGCGAAGCCGCGGCGGAGACGATGGCGCTGGAGCTCGATCCCTATCCGCGCAGCCCCCGCGCCGCCGAGGTGCTGCGCGAGGCCGGGGTGAAGAGCGAGGAAGAGGCCGGGCCGACCAAGGCGCTCGCCGGCCTCAAGGATTTGCTCGCGAAGAAATGAACCGGTGCGGGCGGGCGCATAGCAACCCGCCCGCCACCAGCAGGCCGATCGCCAGCACCACCAGCGATCCCGCGGCGAACGACTCGCCGCGGACGACGAAATGGCCGATCGGCGTGCGCCAGTCGCGCAGCCCCGCCCAATAGGGCAGCACGAGCAGGCCGCGCAGGACGAACAGCAGCGCGAGAAGCGCCAGCCCCAAGCGATGCACGATCGTGCGCGCGGGCATCCAGCAGGCTATGGCCAGGGCGAGCAGCACGACGGTAATCCCCAGCGTCCCCACCGGCGCCGGCCAGCTTCCCGCCGCCCGTGACGCGACGATCGATGGCGGTGCGCCGAGCCACACCATCCAGGCAGGACCAACCGCAAAGGCGAGGACATGGGCTGCGGCCCCTGCGGCCAGCCCTGCGCTCGCCAGCCGGAAAGGCAGGCGCGCGGAAGCGTCCGTACTATTCATATAACACACACTAGCCGCTCGCGGTGGCTTCGCAAGCTCTAGCGTCCGATTCCCCGCGCCAGCAGCTGCGCGACCACATCGGCGATCGCCTCAGGGGGCGTGCCTTCGTCCCACACGCTGTAGCGCAAGCCGAGAAACACGTTCATCCCCATGATCGCCCAGGCGTGGATCTCGCCGACATCGTCGCGTACCTCGCCGCGCTCGGCGGCGGCGCGCAGGCGGGCGGCGATGCGCTCGGCGGTGCTCGCATAATGGTGGCGGAAGCTGGCGGGGTCGACGAACTCGGCCTCGTCGACGATTCGGTAGATTTCCTTGTGCTCGCGGGCGAAGCGGATGAAGGCGAGCAGCGCCGCGCGCTCGGCATCGATCTGGTCGCGCGCGCCGCGCAGCGCCGGGCCGACATGCTCGCGCACCTGGTCGCTCATGTCGCGGACCAGCGCGCGGAACACCGCGTCCTTCGAGTCGAAATAGGTGTAGAAGCTGCCCAGCGCCACACCGGCACGCCGCGTGATCCCGCTGATCGAGCCTTCGTGAAAGCCCTTCTCGCCGAACTCCGCCGCGGCGGCGTCGAGGATCGCGCGCAGCGTGCGACGGCCCCGCTCGGTACGCGGCACCTTCGCGTCGCTCGCCGGCGCATCCGCCTCGGGAATGGAAGTGGCTGGAATGCCACGCTCGCCCGCCATGCTCCGCCTCCCCTTCACATCCCAAGTTGAAACCCGGTTCAGGTTTCAGTATAGCGTCCTGCAACGGCTTACAACCCGCGTTCAAAGATGGGTTGCACCAGGGGAGGATTACCATGTCACGGCACGATTCCGTTCGTATCGTCCTGCTCGCGAGCGCCGCACTGCTCGCCGCCACGCCCGCCTTCGCCCAGGACAGCGAAGCCGCCGGCCAGACCGCCGAGGCCCCGCAGCAACAGCAGGAGGGCGAGATCATCGTCACCGCCCGTCGCCGCGCGGAGAGTCTGATCGACGTGCCGATCGCCGTCACCGCGATCAGCGGCGCGCAGCTCAATGCCCAGGGCGCGCTCGACATCACCGACATCGCCCAGTCCGCGCCGAACGTCTCGCTCGAAGTATCGCGCGGCACCAACAACACGCTCTCGGCCTTCATCCGCGGCGTCGGCCAGCAGGATCCGGTCGCCGGGTTCGAGGCGGGCGTGGGGCTCTATCTCGACGACGTGTACCTCAATCGCCCGCAGGCGGCGGTGCTCGACATCTATGACGTCGAGCGGATCGAGGTGCTGCGCGGGCCGCAGGGCACGCTCTATGGCCGCAACACGATCGGCGGCGCGGTGAAATATGTCACCAAGCGGATCGGTGCCGACCCGACGCTGCAGCTGCGCGGCAGCTATGGCTCGTACAATCAGGCCGATCTGGTGGTGAGCGCCAGCGCGCCGATTGGCGATACCGGCCTCAAGATCGGCGCCGCGGGCGCGCGATTGAGCCGTGGCGGCTTCGGCACCAATCGCACCACGGGGCTGGACAATTACAACAAGGACCTGTGGGCCGCGCGCGGCACGGTGGAATATGAACCGAGCAGCAGCGCCTTCTTCCGCGTCTCGGGCGACTATACCCATGACAAGAGCAACAGCCGTGGCGGCCACCGGCTGATCCCGGGCATCGTCAGCGGCACCCCGGTGCTGGCGGATGTGTTCGATTCGCAGGGCGGCCTCGTCAACCCGCGCCAGGACGTGAAGGCCTGGGGCGTGACCGGCCTCGCCGAGCTGCGCCCGGCCGACTGGCTGACCTTCCGTTCGATTACCGCCTATCGCAAGGACGACAGCGCCACGCCGATCGACTTCGACGCGCTGCCGGCGGTGCAGGTCGACGTGCCCGCCTTCTACAACAACAAGCAGTTCAGCCAGGAAGCGCAGCTGCTGGTGAATACCGGCGGGCTCTCCGGCCTGCTCGGCGTCTATTATCTCGACGCCAAGGCGCGCACCGTGTTCGACGTGCGCCTGCCCGGCGGCGTGACCGCGCTGACCTTCGGCGATGTGAACACCGATACCGTCGCGGTGTTCGGCGACTTCACCTATGATCTCACGCCGATGTTCAGCATCTCGGCGGGCGGGCGCTACACCTGGGACCAGCGCCAGTCGCGCGTGCTGCGCCAGACCTATCTCGGCGGCGGCTCGCCCTATTTCGGCGGCGCGGGCGTGCTGGCCGCCACCACCTCGGATTTCCGCGGCAGCGCCGACTTCAAGAAGTTCACGCCGCGCGCCTCGGTCAGCTTCAAGCCGAGCAAGGATCATACGCTCTACGCCAGCTGGTCGAAGGGCTTCAAGGGCGGCGGCTTCGATCCTCGCGGGCAGACCAGCGCCTGCCGCACGCCCAGCGGCGCCACCTGCACGCCGGCGCAGGTCTATGACTTCATGTCGTTCGACCCCGAGACGGTCAGCAGCTACGAGCTCGGCTACAAGGCCGCGCTGTTCGATCGCCGGCTGACCTTCGCGCTCGCGGCCTTCCATGCCGATTACACCGACGTGCAGGTGCCGGGCTCGATCGGCACGACGATCAACGGACAGCAGACCTTCATCGGCATCACCACCAATGCAGGCAAGGCGCGGATGCGCGGCGTGGAGTTCGAGGGCAATCTGATCGCCGCGCGCGATCTCGGCACCCGTGGCGGCACGCTCAACCTCAACTGGTCGGTCGGCTATCTCGATGCGCGCTATCTCCGCTTCATCGATTCGCGCGGGATCGACGTCGCCAGCCGCCGCCGCATCCAGAACACCCCCGATTGGACGGCGAGCGGCACGATCGGCTATTCGGTGCCGGTCGGCAGCGACGGCCAGGTGGCGGCGAGCTTCACTGCCTCCTACCGCAGCGCCTCGCAGCAATTCGAGCTGCGCACGCCGGTGCTCGACCAGCCGGGCTTCACGCTGTTCGACGCCAATGTGAACTGGGACATCAACAAGATGTTCTCGATCGGCGTCCACGGCCGCAACCTGTTCGACAAGCGCTACATCGTCTCCGGCTACAATTTCCTCGCGCAGAACCCGGACACCGGCGATTTCCTGCGCACGCCGGCAGGCGCCTATGTGCCGACGCTGGGTACCGAGGGCGTGCTGACCGGCTATTACGGCAACCCGCGCCAGGTGTTCGTGACCGGGACGGTGAAGTTCTAGGGGACGACGCCAGCCACGGGATCCTCGTCATTCCCGCGAAGGCGGGAATCCATTGGCCTGTGCGCTGAGGGAAGGAACCGCGGCACCTGCGCGAATGGATCCCCGCCTTCGCGGGGATGACGAGGATCTCCAGACTTCCCTCGGAACAACGAGGGCCGCTAGGCAGCGTTCACCATCTCTGGCCGAGGACCCACCATGCCCCCGCACCCCACCCGCCCCGCAACCCCACGCGGCCTCGTCCTCGCGATGCTGCTGCTGGTCTATATTTTCAACTTCCTCGACCGGCAGATCCTCTCGATCCTCGCCCAGCCGGTAAAGGCGGACCTGGGGCTCGACGATGGACAGCTCGGCATGCTGGGCGGCTTCGCCTTCGCGCTGCTCTATTCCACCCTCGCCATCCCGCTGGCGATGCTCGCCGACCGCACCAGCCGCAGCTGGGTGATCGCGGTCTCGCTCGGCATCTGGAGCGCCTTCACCGCGCTGTGCGGCACGGCGCAGCATTTCACGAGCATGTTTCTGTACCGGCTCGGCGTCGGCGTAGGCGAGGCGGGCGGGGTGGCGCCCAGCTATGCGCTGATCGCCGACGCCTATCCGGCCGAGCGCCGGTCGCGCGCGCTGTCGATCTATTCGCTGGGCATCCCGCTTGGCTCGGCGGGCGGGGCGCTGCTCGGCGGCTATATCGCGCAGACGGTGGAGTGGCGCACCGCCTTCCTCGTCGTCGGGCTGCTCGGACTGGCGATCGCGGTGCCGTTCAAGCTGCTCGTCCGCGATCCGCCGCGCGTGGCCCCCGCGAAGGACGCCATTCCCTTGTCGCACGTGTTCGGCATCCTCGCCGCCAAGCCGAGCTTCTGGCTGCTCGCCTTCGGCGCGGCGGCGGGATCGATGTGCGGATACGGCGTCGCCTTCTGGCTGCCGAGCCTGATCCTGCGCAGCTTCCGGCTCGACCTGGCCCAGGTCGGCCAGTTCTTCGGCGCGCTCGCGCTCACCGGGGGCGTGGCGGGCATCCTGCTCGGCGGCTGGCTGGGCGACCGGCTGGGCCGGCGCGATCGCAAATGGTACGCACTGGCGCCCGCCATCTGCTACGTCCTCGGCCTGCCGCTGTTCGTGGCCGGCGTGTTGGCGCAGAGCTGGCAGGCGGCCTTCCTGCTGTTCCTGGTGCCGCAAGCCTTGGTCTATGTCTGGCTGGGGCCGGTACTCACCGCCGTCCAGCATCTCGTGCCGCCGCAGATGCGCGCCACCGCCTCGGCCTCGTTCCTGCTGATCAACAACCTGATCGGGCTGGGTCTCGGCAGCTGGGTGATCGGCCTGCTCTCCAAGCAGCTGACGCCTGCGTACGGCGCCGCCGACGGCCTGCGCTACGCGATCGCGGCGGGCCTCGGCCTCTACCTCGTCGCCGGCATCCTGATGGCGCTGGCGAGCCGCCGGCTGGCGGCGGACTGGGTCGAATAGCGGCCCGATTCCCGCTTCCCCATAGTTACTTCTATAATAACCACATGAGCTATACCCCGACCGACCTCGTCAAAGCCGAGAAGAATGTGGTGCTCGCCGAGCGTCACATTGCCGCCCAGCAGGAAGTCCTCGCCATGATGCGTGCCGCCGGCACCGACACCAGCGGCGCCGAGGAGCTGCTCGCCAAGTTCGAAGCCGATCTCGGCCGTGCCGAGCGCATCCGCGACTGGATCGCCAGCGGCCTGGGCGAGCGCGGCCGCGAGCAGCAGCGCGTCGCGGCCTGATTACCGCTCGCGCGTCGCCGCGAACTTCACCTTGTTGTAGCGCTCGGCGATATAGCCGACTTCCCAGGCCGACTTGGCGAGGAAGACGGGATTGCCGTCGCGATCCTTGGCGAGCGCGCCGCGGTTGAGGTCCAGGAACTCCTTGAGCGCGGCGGCATCGTCCGACGCGACCCAGCGCGCGGTGTCATAGGGCGAAGGCTCGAGCACCGCGCCCACCTTGTACTCCGCATCCAGCCGGCTGAGCAGCACGTCGAGCTGCAGCTGGCCGACCACGCCGATGATCCAGTTCGATCCGATCTCCGGATAGAAGACCTGGATCACGCCCTCTTCGGACAGATCGTCGAGCGCCTTGCGCAGCTGCTTGGTCTTGGTCGGGTCCTTGAGTGCCACGCGGCGCAGGATTTCCGGCGCGAAGTTGGGCAGCCCGGTGAAGCGCACCCCCGCCCGCTCGGACAGCGTATCGCCCACCCGCAGCGTGCCGTGGTTGGGGATGCCGATGATGTCGCCCGGAAAGGCCTCGTCGGCCAGCTCGCGCTCGCGGGCGAAGAACAGGATCGGCGAGTGGATCGCGATGGGCTTGCCATGGCCGGTGGGCGTCAGCTTCATGCCGCGCTTGAAGGTACCCGAGACCAGCCGCATGAACGCGATGCGGTCGCGGTGGTTGGGGTCCATGTTCGCCTGGACCTTGAACACGAAGCCGGTCACCTCGTCGCGGCTCGGCTCGACCGGTGCGGGCTCGGCGGGCAGCGCATGCGGCGGCGGGGCGAATTCGGCGATCGCGGCGATCAGCGAATCCACGCCGAACTCCTTCAGCGCCGAGCCGAAGTACACGGGCGTCATGTCGCCGTTCCGGTACGCTTCGCCGTCGAACGTCTCGTAGCCAGCCTCGGCCAGCTCCACGTCTTCGCGCAGCTTGGCGAGATTGGCGGGCGAGACGATCGCATCGAGCTGCGGATCGTTGACGCCGCTGGTCTGGATCACCTTGCCATGGAATTCGCGGCTGTCGCCCTCGGGGAGCAGCAGGCGCTTGGTGGCGAGGTCGTAAATCCCCTCGAACGTGCCGCCCATGCCCACCGGCCAGGTCATCGGCACCACGTCGAGCTGGAGCAGCTCGGCCACTTCGTCCAGCGTCGCGAACACCTCGCGGCCCTCGCGATCGACCTTGTTGACGAAGGTGATGATCGGCACGTTGCGCAGCCGGCAGACCTCGAACAGCTTGCGCGTCTGGCTTTCGATGCCCTTGGCGACGTCGATCACCATCACCGCCGAGTCCACGGCGGTCAGCGTGCGGTAGGTGTCTTCCGAGAAGTCCTCGTGGCCCGGCGTGTCGAGCAGGTTGAAGGTGATGCCTTCGCGCTCGAAGGTCATCACCGAGCTGGTGACCGAGATGCCGCGCTGCTGCTCGATCTTCATCCAGTCCGAGCGCGCACGCCGGGCCTGGCCGCGCGCCTTCACTTCACCGGCAAGGTGGATTGCGCCGCCGAACAGCAGCAGCTTTTCGGTGAGCGTGGTCTTGCCCGCGTCCGGGTGCGAGATGATAGCGAACGTACGACGATCGGAGGGGGACATGCGGGTGCTTCGAACGGGAGGGGAGAATCGCGACGCCTTAGTCGGTGGCGGGGTTTTTATCCAGCAGGGAGTAGACGTCGCGCGCGCCGTGCAGGACGCGGAGGATCGTCAGCCGCTCGCCGGTTACACGGTAGTACAGACCATAGCCGCGATAGCTGCGGCGTCGAATGTCCTTCGTGCGGATGCCTTCCACCAATGGGTACCCAAGCGGGGCATCGAGCAAGGCTTCGCCCGCCGCAGTGAGTCCTTCGATGAAGCGCAGCGCCGTGGGAAGATCGTCGGCGGCAATGTGCAGGAGGATTTCGGTCAGATCATCCCGTGCGGTCTGCGACCATCGGAGAATCATGCCGCAGAGCGCTTGCCCAGCTGGCGATGCAAATGGTCGACCAGTTCGTCGGTGCCGAGGAGCCGGCCGGCCTCTTCATCGGCCGCCCCAGCTTCGATTGCAGCGTCGAGCGCGTCCAACTGCCGACTGTACTCGACGACGAGGCGGGCGCCCTCCTCCAGCAGCGCATGGCGCGATGCGAAGCGACCGCTGGCGACGAGATCGGCCACTCTTTTTTCGAGTTCTGGGCCGAGATCGACGTCCTTTGCCATGCGCAGAAGATACGCCCTCCAGCTTCACCTCGCAACGCCGACTCGATCCAGAAGCGTGACATCCATCGCGAAGCGCCGCGTCTCGCCCGGTGCCAGCCGCTGGATGCCGGGCTTGTCCCAGATCTCGCCGTCGAAGCCGGCCGGGTCGGCGATCCCCCACCAGGGCTCGACGCAGACGAAGCGCGCGCCGGGTTTGGTCCAGATGCCGAGCAGGCCGGTATCGGGGAAGCGGATGCGCAGCTGCGGGCCGTCTTCCGCGCCGTACAGCAGCCCGCGACTGGATAGCTGGTCCCAGATCAGCGCATCGGCGGTGAACAGGTCGTCGGAGAGTGGCAGCTTCTGCCCCTCTACCGGGCTTGGCCGCCGATCGGGCGCGATCCCGCCCTCGCCGATGTAGCGCAACGCGGAAAACTCGGGCGCGTCGAACAGGATGCGGTGGTCCGCACGCGCACGCCCATAGGGCAGCGGCCAGGCAAAGGCAGGGTGGAAGCCGAAGCTGGCGGGCATGTCGCGCGTATCGCGGTTGGTCACCGCGATCTCGATCCACAGCGTGGTGTCATCCAGCCGATAGGTGGCATCGAGCGTGAAGGCGAAGGGATAGACGGCGCGGGTCTCGGCATCGTCCTGCAGCCGGAAGGTCGCCCGATCCGCGCCGTGTTCGACCAGGACGAAGTCACGACGCCGGGCGAAGCCGTGCTGCGGCAGGCTATAGTCCTGGCCATCCAGCCGATAGCGATCGCCCACCAGCCGCCCGACGATCGGAAACAGCAGCGGCGCGTGGCCCGACCAGAAGGCGGGATCGCCATCGGTCATCAGCTCGCGCCCGGCAGGGTCGCGCAGCGACGAGAGCTCGGCCCCGTGCGGGTTGATCGCGGCGGTCAGCCGCGCGCTGGCAATCTCGATCATACCGTCTCCCCTGGCAGCCTGTCCGCCCTACAGGCGCGCCGCCGCCAGGGGAAGCCGTCAGAAGCCCCAGCTCAGCCGCACCGCGCCGCCCAGGTCGCTTGGCATCGCGGCGATGTTGCCCGGCTGGCGGCGGAGGAACAGGTTGCTGCTCACATCGCCGTCCGCGAAGCGCCAGTGATAGCGGAGCTCGTAATCGATCTCGCGGCCGACGGGCGCGAGGTTGATCCGCTCGCTGCTCCAGCTGGTGACGCTCAGCGTCCCATAGTCCCAGCCCTGCGGCAGGGTGAGGCCGATGCCGCCGCGCGCAACCCGCAGCGGCTGGGCGACCCGCAGGCCGATCGAGTCGCTGCCGAACAGCCCGTCCTTGCCGATGTCTGCCGCCCAGGCATTGGTGCGGATCAGGCCCGCGCCCTGGATGCCTTCGCGCAACCGCACATTGGTCCAGCCCTGGCGGAGCGACCCGCCGAGGCTGAGGCCCAGGCCCAGATCCCAGCGCACGCCCAGATCGGCGAACAGGCTGGTCGCCCGCGCCGCGCCGAGGCCCGCGCTGAACCGCGCGCCGAGCACGGTATTGTCCTCGGAAAGGCGGGTGACGCCGACACTGGCGTTGAGCCCGCCGAAGCGACGGTCCACTGCTACGGTGCTGCGATCATAGCCGAAGCGCAGCCAGCGCGCCTGCAAGGCCGCCGCGTCGCCCGCGCGCTGGCTCAGCACGTCGCCCACTTCGCTGGCGACGGTCAGCCCCCAGCGGCCGATCGCCTGGCGCACCGCCGCCGATCCGCCGACATCGGTATCGAAGCCGGCATTGCTCAGCGGATCGCGCGCGATCAGGAAGGCGGGATCGTCGCGACCCGCGAGCTGCGCGGTCAGCACGTTGCCGGTCTGCGAGGCGCCGAAGGCAAACTGCGCCTTGGCGCCCAGGCGGCCGCTCACCGTCGTCGCCAGCATCCGCGCCACGCCCGCGTCGCGGCTGGTGATGCCGAGCCGTTCGATCCGCACCGAATCGACGGTGGGGACCAGCGACACGGCAACGCGCATCTGGTCGCCGCCTACCGAGAAGCTGCGGTCCCGCGTAGCCATCAGCGCCGGCAGGTTGCGCGACAGGCTCTGGCGCTGGAAGCTGTTGGTGATCGTCGTCGCGTAGGCGCGGCCGAACGAGTCGAGCGCCGCCATGCCCAGCGCACCCTGGCTGGCATCGCCCATCGGGCCGCTCAGCGTGCCGTTGATCGTCGGCGAAATCACTGCGCTCGTTCCTGCCACCGACATGGTGCCGACCGGCTGGAACGCGCGGGTGAGATCGAGCACGCCGCGGCCATAGATCGCATCGACGCCCGCATCGCCCGCGTCGCGAGCGGTGGCATAGAGCAGGTCGACGATCTGCTTGCCGGTCAGGTTCGGAAAGGCCTGGGCGAGCAGCGCGATTGCGCCGGTGATCTGCGGCGCCGAGAAGGACGTGCCCGACCAGATATAGGCGGTGTTGTTAGCATCGGGCGCGCGCACGCCCTCGCCGACGGCGGCGAGATACACGCTGGCTGCGGAGCCGGCGCGGTTGGAGAAGCTGGAGATTGCATCGCTGGCATTCACCGAACCGGCGATGATCACCAGCCCGCGTGAAATCGCCGCATTGGTCGCCGCGCTGGTGAAGGCGTCCGGATTCGCCGCGCCGTCATTGCCGGCAGCGATCACCACGATCACCCCCGCCGCGGTTGCGCGGTCGATCGCGGAGGCGAGTGCCGACGACGCAGAATCGCCGCCGAGCGAGATGTTGACGACGCGCGCCCCTGCCTGCCGGCCGCGGTCGAGTCCCTGGGCGATGGCGGTGTCGGAGAATTTGCAGGTGCCGGTGTCCGTGCCGTTGCAGGTGCCGGGTTGGTCGGCGCGCTCGACGACGAGCTGCGAATTGAACGCCACGCCCTGCGTGCCGGAATCGTTGCGCCGCCCGGCGATGGTGAAGGCCACCGCGGTGCCGTGGCCGCCGACATCGTCGACCGTCCCGTTGCCGCCCGGATCGCTGGAGCTGGCGAGAATACGGCAGGTGCCGGTGCCGAGCCCGCCCGAACAGTCGCCGAACTCGGCGCTCTGCACGTCGATGCCCGAATCGATCACGCCCACCTTGATGCCGCTGCCGGTCGCGCCATTCTTGTAGGCGATCAGCGCGTTCATCGAGACGGCGCCCACCGTCGTGCGATACTCGGTCGTGTCGTAATTGGTGGTCGGCACCGGCGTGGGCGTCGGAGTCGGCGTGGGGACGGGCGTCGGAGTCGGCGTGGGCGCCGGTGCCGGTATCTGCGCGGGCGCCGGTGCGGGCGCAGGCGTGCTCGCGATACCGCCGCCGCCACCGCCGCTGCACGCGCCCAGCGCCACGAGGCCGCCGAGCGCCGCCGTGTGCATCCATCCTACGCGCAATGCCACTCGCATACCGAAACCCTCGTGTCAGGAGGGTCTCCACGTACGCCCAGAGTGGTTTTTTTTGGGTTTACCCGCGCGCCGGGGATGTCCGGAAACCGCGCGGCGTGCTCGGCGCTTGCGGCGGCGGGGGGCACCTCCTACACGCGCCGGCGATGCTCGCCTCGCTCTCGCACGTCCGCAACTGGATCTTCGATCTGGATAACACGCTCTATCCCGCGAGCGCCAACCTGTTCGCGATGATCGACGCGCGGATCGGGGAGTATGTCCAGCGCCTGCTCCATTGCTCGCCCGAAGAGGCGCACAAGGTGCAGAAGGCCTATTTCCACGCGCACGGCGCCACGCTGTACGGGCTGATCCAGGAGCACGGCACCGACCCCCACGACTATCTCGATTATGTCCACGACGTGGACATGAGCGTGCTGGAGCAAAATGAGGCGCTTATCGAGGCGCTGGCCCGCCTTCCCGGCCGCAAGCTGATCTTCACCAATGGCGATGCGCCCTATGCGCAGAAGGTGCTCGACAAGCTGGGCCTGGGCGAGACGTTCGAGGCAATCCACGACATCCACGCCACGAGCTACCGCCCCAAGCCCGAGCCCTCGGCCTATCAGGGCCTGTGCGAAGCCTATGGCCTCGATCCCCACGCCTCGCTGTTCGTCGAGGACATGGCGCGCAACCTGGGGCCGGCCAAGGCGATCGGCATGACCACTGTCTGGATCGACAATGGCTCGGAACAGGCGCCGGACGCCGACCGCAGCTTCATCGACTACACCATCACCGATCTCGGAGCCTGGCTCCACAGCATCTTGGAGAGCTGACATGACCGATCTCGCCGCGACGATCGACGCCGCCTGGGAAGACCGCGCGAACCTGAGCTTCGCCACCGAAGGCGCGGTGCGCGAAGCCGTGGCCGAAGCGCTGAACCTGCTCGATCGCGGCGAAGCCCGCGTCGCCGAGCCGGTGGACGGCGGCTGGCAGGTCAGCCAGTGGCTCAAAAAGGCGGTGCTGCTCAGCTTCCGCCTCAACGACAATGTCGTGGTGCCCGGGCCCGAAGGCACTGCCTGGTTCGACAAGGTGCCGTCGAAGTTCACCGGCTGGGGCGAGGCCGCCTTCCGCGACGCCGGCTTCCGCGCGGTGCCGGGCAGCATCGTCCGCCACGGCGCGCACATCGCCAAGGGCGCGGTGCTGATGCCCAGCTTCGTCAATATCGGCGCCTATGTCGGCGAGGGCACCATGGTCGATACCTGGACCACCGTCGGCAGCTGCGCGCAGATCGGCAAGAACGTCCACCTCTCGGGCGGCGTCGGCATCGGCGGCGTGCTTGAGCCGCTGCAGGCCGATCCGGTGATCATCGGCGACGGCGCCTTCATCGGCGCGCGTTCGGAAGTGGCCGAAGGCGTGCGCGTCGGCGAAGGCGCGGTGCTGTCGATGGGCGTCTATCTCGGCGCCTCGACCAAGATCGTCGATCGCGCGACCGGCCAGGTCTATCGCGGCGAAGTGCCGCCCTATGCGGTGGTGGTGCCCGGCACGCTGCCCTCCGAGGACGGAAAGCCCGGCCTCTACTGCGCGGTGATCGTCAAGACGGTCGACGCGCAGACCCGCAGCAAGACCGGGATCAACGAGTTGCTGCGCGACTGATTGTTGCAGGGGCCGTTACAAAGGCGGCGGGAATGCGGAATGCCGACATGCTTTCGCCCCACTCCCGCCGCCACGGCCAAGGTGTATAGCGACCACGTCGACGGCCCCGGATTCCCCGGATTCGCCCCTTCCTGAGTGTCCCGCGCGCCATGCTGTCCACCACGTCCGCTTCGCCCGTGCGCCGGCTGCGCGTCTCGCTGCGCGGGCGTACGGTCGCGATCCTGCTGGCGCTGGCGATCGAGCTGCTGATCGCGCTGATGCTGCTGTGGATGGTGCCGCGGGTTACGCCCAAGGAAAAGCCGAAGACGGTGGTGTTCGGCATCGAGGCTTCGGAAGGCGAACAGGCTCCCGCCCAGAAGGACGCCGCCAAGGCCCCCGAAAAGGCCCGCAGGCGCGCCGGCGAAAAGGCGGAGGCGCAGCAACCCACGCCGCCCACCGCCGCGCTGCCCCCGCCCCCGGTCACGCCGCCCGTGTCCAGCGGCCCGCCCAGCTTCATCGTGATGAGCCGCCGCGACTATGCCGCGACCGACATCGCCAAGGCACCCGCCGCGCAGTCCGGCGACCAGGGCAATACCCAGAGTGCCGACGCCGGCGGCGGCAGCGGTGCCGACGATACGCCGCGCGCCGGCACGGGGCCGCATGGCGAGACGCTGTATGCGGCTGATTGGTATCGCCGCCCGACCAATGCGCAGCTCTCCCCCTATCTGCCGCAGCGCGCGCTGGGCCGCGAAGGCTGGGGCGAAGTCGCCTGCCGCACGATCGAGCGTTATCAGGTGACCGATTGCCAAGAGCTTGGCGAATTCCCCCGCGGGTCGGGCTATGCCGGCGCGGTGCGCCAGGCCGCATTCCAGTTCCGGGTGAAGGCGCCGCGGGTGAACAGCCGGTTGCTGGTCGGCAGCTGGGTGCGGATCCGCATTACCTATTCGCAGCGCGAGGGCGGCGATGGTGGGGACGCCGACTAGCCGACCAGCAGGAGCGCGCTGATCCCGCGCACCCTATGTTGCCCGTTGTACGGATACATACCGCACATCGTATGGGTTTTGTTTGGCATTGATATGTGCGAGAGCGCTGCCCCACGAGCCGGGATGGCCCGACTCAGGCACAGCGCAGGTCAGGTGGCAGCAATGATTTGGGTTCCGATTCTCCTGGGCACGTTCAAGCTGGTCGTGTTCGGCACGGGCATGTTCTTCGCCATCAAGTGGCACTACGACCAGGGCAAGAAGAAGAAGGAAGAGGACGCCCGCCGCGCCGCCGAGGCCGCGCTCGAAGAAACCGAGTAACGCGCGAGCGTCAGTCCGCCGCGGGCTCCTCCGCCGCGAGGCGCGCCAGCCAGGCCTGGGCTTGCTTGGGCTCGCCGACCGCCGACGGCCCGACCGCGCCGCGGGCGGCGAGAAATTCCTGCTGGAGCGCGTACGGCGGCAGGCCAAGCCGATCGCGCGCGGCGTCGATTTCCTCGCCCAGTTCGGCCAGGTGATCGAGGGTCGGGCGGATCGCTGCGCGGGCGTGCCGGTCCTTCTGGTGGTCGAACAGCCCCCATTTGCCCGCCGCGGTGCGCTCCAGCGCTTCGATCAGCGCGGCGCGATATTCCGCCTCGAGTTCGATGCGCCGGGTGTCGAGCTTTTCGAGGCGATCCGCTTTTGCCATGCGGGGGCTGTATCGGGGACGGGCGCACGGAACAACCTCTAGCCCCTCCTCCTTGGAGGAGGGGTTGGGGTGGAGGGATTCCAGAACGCGCGTTGGTCTCGGTGAGACACAGCCCCACCCCAACCCCTCCCCTGAAGGGGAGGGGCTTAACACGTCAGCCGAACGCCTCTTCCGCACCCCCGGCCGTGCGGAAGCGGAACGCCATGCTGTGCCGGTACGTCTCCCCCGCCTCCACCCGGGCGCTCGGGAAGCCCGGCTGATTGGGACTGTCGGGAAATTTCTGCGGCTCCAGGCAGAGCCCGCCGCGCTTCGGATACACGCCGCCACCGGTCCCCGGGGCGCCATCGGCGAGGTAGTTGCCCGAGTAGAACTGCACCCCCGGCTCGGTCGAATGCACCTCCAGCACGCGACCCGACTCGGGATCGAACAGCGTCACGATCCGGCGCTCGAAGCCGGCCGGGCCATCCAGCACGAAGTTGTGATCGTAGCCCTGCCCGAGCGCGAGCTGCGCATCCGCTGCATCGATGTCGCGGCCGATCGGTTTCGGGGCTCGGAAGTCGAACGCGCCGCCGTCCACCGGCGCCAGTTCCCCTGTCGGCATCAGCGCCTCGTTCACCGGGGTGATCGCGCTCGCGGGAATTTGCAGCAGATGGTCGAGCACCGTCGACCCGCTGCCTTCCCCGGCCAAGTTGAAGTACGCATGCTGGGTCAGGTTGACGACGGTCGCCCGGTCCGCCGTGGCGGTGAAGCGCACCGCGAGCCCGTCGTCCTCCAGCGCATATTCCACGCGGGCGACCAGATCGCCGGGGAAGCCGTTCCAGCCATGCGGCGTGTCGAGCCGGAAGGTGACCGCGCTGTCGCTGCGCACCTCCACCGTCCAGAATTGCTGGTCGAACCCGTCCGGCCCCGAATGGAGGCTGTTGCCATTCTCGTTGGTGGTCAGCTGGAAAGTCTCGCCGTCCAGCGTGAAGCGGCCGCCGGCGATGCGATTGGCGTAGCGCCCCGCCACCGCGCCATAATAGCGCGGCGGCTGGCGGCGATAATCCTCGAGGTCGGCATAGCCGAGCACCACGTTCTCGGCGCGGCCGTGCTGATCGGGCACCTCCAGCCGATGGAGCGTCGCGCCCAGGGTGAGGAACTGCGCGCGGAACGCCCCGCGCGCAATCTCGACGACCTTGATCACGCTCATTGGCCCGGGCAGACCGAATTATTGGGATCGGACACGATCTTCGCCTCGGCCAGCGAGAGCGTGAAGGGCCCGTTCGCCTGCAGCACGATCGGCGCGTTCACCTTGGTCACGTCGACTCCGTTCTTCTGATAGCATTTCAGCAGCACGTTGACGGTCTGCCAGCCGCTCTTGCCGGTAAACAGGCTGGTCGCGTCGATCGTTCCGGTGTTCTTGCCGCCTTCCATCGACAGCCGCACCGGACCGGTGGGCGCCGCATCGACGCGGTAGACGAGGCGCAGCGACAGGTCGCCATTGGTCTCACGGCTGAGGTCGAGGTCGCTGCCGCCGATCCGCAGCGTCGCCGGTCCCGCGGGCCAGGTGAGCTGCTGCGCGCCTTCCTGCGTCGCCGGGCCGTCGACGGTCTTGCGGGTGATCTTGCTGTCGGTGGCGAAGGAGAAGGGTGCCGGCGCGACCCCCTTGGCGAAGAAAATGCTGGTGTTGGCCAGCGAAGCATCCACGCCCGAGACTTCGCTGAGCGCACCAACCGTGCCCGGCTTGGCATAGCTGAGCCCATAGCCGAAGGCGAAGAGCGGGTCATAGCCCGGCTCGCCGCGGTTGAGGGTGAACTGCCCGGCGGTCTTGGGCCAGCTGAACGAGAGTTTGCCGGTGAAGTCGCGGCGCGGCTTGCCGGCCTTGTCGCCGATCAGCACGTCCGCCACGCCCGCACCTTCGCTGCCCGGCAGCCAGGCGGCGACGAAGGCGTCCGAGGCGTTGAGCTCGGGGTTCACCCAGAGCGGACGGCCCGACAGGAACACCGAGACGACCGGCACGCCCGCCGCCTTGAGCTTCTTGAGCAGCGCCAGCGCCTGCTTGTCGCCCGGCTGGAATTCCAGCGTGCGCACGTCGCCGCGCATCTCGGCATAGGGCTCCTCACCGAACACGACGATGGCGACATCGGGCTTGCTCGTGAAGCTGCCGTCGGCAGACAGCGTCGCGGTGCCGCCGCCTGCCTTCACCGCCGCCTGGATGCCGGCGAAGATCGTCTCGCCATTGGGGAACATGTCGTTCGGATTGCCGTCGCCCTGCCAGCTGAGCGTCCAGCCGCCCGATTGCTGCGCCATCGAATCGGCGCCCGGCCCTGCGACCAGTACATTGGCGCTCGCCTTCACCGGCAGCACGCCGCTGTTCTTGAGCAGCACCAGCGATTCCGCCACCGCTTGCCGCGCGATCGCGCGATGCTCGGCCGCGCCGACCAGATCGGCCTTGCTCTCATAGGGGCGGGCGGCGTTGAACAGGCCCATCTGCACCTTCACGCGCAGGATGCGGCGCACCGCATCGTCCACCCGCGCCATCGGGATCGTGCCGTCCTTCACATGCGCGATGGTCGATTCGTAGAGCCCCTTCCAGCTATCCGGCGCCATCGCCATGTCGAGCCCGGCGTTGAACGTCGCAGCGCAATCGGTAGGCGTGCAGCCCGGCACCTGGGCATGGCCGTTCCAGTCGCCGACGACGAAGCCGTCAAAGCCCATCCTGCCCTTCAGCACATCGGTGAGCAGCGACTTGTTGCCGTGCATCTTCACGCCGTTCCAGCTGCTGAACGAGGCCATCACGGTCATCGTGCCGGCATCGATCGCGCCCGGATAGCCGGCATTGTGGATGCGGATCAGCTCGTCTTCGGAGACGCGGGTATCGCCCTGGTCCTGCCCGCCGAAGGTGCCGCCGTCGCCGAGGAAATGCTTGGCGGACGCCGCGACATAGCCCTTCTGGAGCCGGTCCTTGGTGCCCGGTGCGCCCTGCAGGCCGCGGATCATCGCGCCGGCATAGCTGCGGACGACCTCGGGTTCCTCCGAATAGCCCTCATAGGCGCGGCCCCAGCGCTCGTCCTGCGGGACGGCGAGCGTCGGCCCGAAGGCCCAGTCGATCCCGACCGAGCTCGTCTCCTCGGCGGTCGCGCGGCCGATCTTCTCCATCAGCGCCGGGTCGCGCATCGCGCCAAGGCCGACATTGTGCGGGAAGAGCGTCGCGCCGACGACATTGTTGTTGCCGTGGACCGCGTCGATGCCGAACATGATCGGGATCGCGACATGGGCACCCTTTCGGGCGAGCGCGGCCTTCTGGAAGGCCTGCGCCGTCGCCAGCCACGGCCCGCGCGGGCTGCGATCGGGCGCGCCGAGCGGCGGCGAGCTGCCGCCCGCAAGGATCGAGCCGAGCGGATAAATCGCCAGATCCTCGGGCTTGATGGCGCCGATATCGGCCTGGATCATCTGGCCGACCTTCTCCTCCAGCGTCATCTTCGCCATCAGGTCGGTGACGAACTTCTCGGTGGCGGGATCGATCAGGCCCTGGCTCTTCGCCGCCGGCCACTTTTCGGGATGGGCGAAACCGGACAACGCTGTCGGCGCCTGCTGCGCGCACGCGGGCGCGGCGGCGAGGATGGTGGTTGCCAATAGCAGCTTCAGGCCTGCGGACATGTCTCTCTCCCCTAACGGTGTTGGGGTGGCGATACCGCAGGACCCGCGCCCAAGTCCATGCGCCGGCCAAACTTTGCGCGCGCTAGTTGCCCTGTGCTTGCAAGGCCATCGCGATCGGCCCCATCGGCCCGGCCTGGTCGCCGAGCGCTGGCGACACGATGTACGGCGCAGGCGGCACCGTCAGATAGCCGGCAATGCTCTCGCGCAGCAGCGGGTCGATACGGGCAAGCAGGTGCGGCTGGCGCTGCATCACCCCGCCACCGATCGCGATCCGCTGCGGCCCGGCGGTGGCGACCATGGTGTGGCAAAGCAGCGCGATCGCCGAGGCGACGCGGTCCCACACGACATGGTTCTCGCCGACGCTGTCGACCGGCTGGTCGCCCAGCGCCGCGCGAACGCCGGTGCCCGAGGCGAGGCCCTCGATGCAGTCTTCATGGAAGGGGCAGCCGCTCGGCGCGGTGTCGGCCGGCAGGCGCGGCACGCGGATATGGCCCATTTCGCAATGGCCGATGCCACGCGTCGGCTTGCCATTGATCACCAGCCCCACGCCCACGCCGGTGCCGACGGTGACATAGGCGAAGTCGCTGAGCCCCTGCCCCGCGCCCCAGCGCATCTCGGCGAGCGCCGCACCATTGACGTCGGTGTCGAACGCCATCGGCACCGCGAAAGGTGCGGCCAGGCGGCGGGCGACGTCGGTGCCGCTCCAGCCAGGCTTCGACGTGGTGAGGATATGGCCGAACTGCGCATTGGCGGGGTCGAGGCACACCGGCCCGAAGCTGGCGATACCGAGCGCGGCAAAGCCCTGCGTGCCCCACCAGCCGCCCAGCACCGCTTCCAGTGCCGCGAGCGTCTTCTCGGGCGCCTCGGTCGGCACGGTCTCCTGCGCGAGGATTCGATCGGGCCCGTGCGCGAGGGTGAGGATGCACTTGGTGCCGCCGAGCTCGATGCCGGCTACGGGAAGCGTTGCGGTCGACATCAGCGGCGGACGCCCCGCGCTGGCTGGTTTCCCATGCGATCGATCGCCACCGACATTCCTCCCCGACGGGCCGGCAGCACGCCGGTCTGTTCCTGAACCATCGCGCCACGCGCGCGGCCCTTCCTCTGCCCCGCGCGGCCGCAAGGCACAAGATTAAAGTTATTCAGTTGATTTAATGAACGGTCAAGCCATGGCGGTGGCGCCGTCAGCACTGTCCTTCCACAGGGCGCTGCTCTTCGGCAGGAGGAAATAGCTGAACGGCAGGATCGCCGCGCCCACCGCCGGCGCATCCGCGGAAAGCTGCGCCCGCGCGATCGGCGCCAGCGCGGGCGCGTCGCCTCCCTGCTCCGCCAGCAGGGCATTGGCGCGTTCAGCCAGCCGGTCGACATGGCGGCGGGGCAGGCGACCACCGATCAGCACCGCTTCGGGGTTGATCAGGCAGTTCACCGCCAGCAGCGGCGCGACCAGCAGCCGCGCAGCCTCCTCGATCCAGGCATCGACCACGGCTTCGAGCCTTGGATCCCCGCCGTCGCAGGTCAGCATGTCCTGCACGCTGTACCCCGCCGCCTCGAGCGGCGCCGCGAGACCCGAAAGCGAGACATGCGCCTGGATCTGGCGGACCACGCCGTCGGGATCGCGGTGCGTCAGGAAGCCCAGCTCGCCGCTACGCCCGCTCGCGCCGCGGAAATAATTGCTGTCGATCACCAGTCCGCCGCCCAGCGCCGACGAGATCAGGATGTAGAAGAAGCTCGAATGCTGGAGGCCCAGGCCGAGTTGCAACTCGCCCATCGCGGCGGCAGCCGCGTCGTTCTCGACGAACACCGGCACGTCCAGCGGCCAGGAAAGCAGCTCCGCCAGATCGGTCTGCTCCCAACGACGATACGCGTCGGGCTTGCCCGGCAACTCGATCAGGCCGAGATCGTCCGGACTGGCGACGCCGAGGCCGACGATCCGGGCGGGATCTACGCCTGCCGAGGCGAGCAGCATCTCCACCTCGCCACGATAGAAGTCCGCTACCTGCTCGGGCAGTGCGAAGTCGATCTCGCGGCTGGCGCGGGCGACGGTTTCGCCAAGAAAGTCGACCAGCACCAGCGTGACATGGTCGCGATCGATGTTGAGGCCCAGCGAATAGCAGGCCTGGGGATTGATGATCAGGTTGGTCGGCGGCTGGCCGCGCCCGCCGAAGCGTCGCCCGGCCTCCTGGATCAGCCCGTCGGCGAGCAGCCGCTTGGTGATGTTGGCGATCGCCGCGGCGGTGAGGCCGGTGATCCGGGCGAGATCGACCCGCGTCAGCGACCCATTGGCACGAATGGCATGGAGGGTGACGCGCTGGTTATGGTCCGCGGCGCGTTCCAAATTGGTCCCGGAAAGGCGGATTGGAGGGCGGCCGCTACTCATCTTGATTGCGATAACAGTCGATTTGCGGCCACGGTGCAAGCATGGAACCGTTCTCGCCGGTTGAATTGCAAAATTTGGTGAATAAAACCCGGTCGCCGACTTGGTTTGCCCGGTGCAGTTTTGGGGAAGATATCCGATGCGCAGTTTCACCCATGCGATGCTGGCCGGTGCCGCGCTGCTCGCCATTTCCGTCGTCCAGGCGGCCGAGCCGGACAATGCCGGGCCCTATAACGCCAGCTTCCTCGCCGGCGGAATCGGCATCGACCGACCGCTGAGCGGTGCCGACGCACTGCTCCGCTCGGGCGCGCCGGTGACGCTGTCGGCCTGGGTGAAGCCCGATGTCGTGCCGCAGGGCGTGGCGACGCTGATCGCGTTCGGCGATCCCGCCGGCGATTGCCGCTGCCTGGGCCTGCGCAACGGCGCGCTGCACTTCTTCGGCAGCGGCAATGCGGTGAACAGCACGCCCAAGCTCGTCGCCGGGCGCTGGAGCCATGTCGCCGCGGTGATCGAGGGCGGCCGGGTGCGGCTCTATCTGGACGGCAAGCAGGTCGGCGAAGGCGCGCTCAACGGATCGACGGTCGCATCGCGCATCGCGCTGGCGCCGGTCACCCCTGGCCAGCCGCACTTCGGCGGGTCGCTGGTACAGGCGCAGCTGCGCGGCGTCGCGCTGGGCGCGACCGAGGTGCAGGGCGAGGCCGCCGCCCCGCCCGCCTTCGAGCTGGTCCAGATGTGGCAGGTCGGCGTCGGCTGGAATCTGCAGAAAACCGCCAATATCGGCATGACGCGCCAGCAGGATCCCTGGACGCTGCCGCAGAGCGACACCGCCTATACGCCCCCGGTCGCCAAGCCGGTGCCGGCATTGCCAAGCCTCGCCCCGGCGGGGCCGCTGCGCTGGCAGATCAACGGCTGGCAGCTCGCCGCAGCCCCTGGGGTGCCTGCCGACGGTGCGGCACTGTCCAGGCCCGGCAAGCCCGAAGGCACCTGGTACGCGGCCACGGTGCCCGGCACGGTGCTGACCACGCTGGTCGATCGCGGCGTCTATCCCGATCCCTATTATGGGCTGAACAACCTCAAGATCCCCGAGAGCCTCGCCCGGCAGGACTATTGGTACCGCACCAGCTTCACCGTGCTTGCCGAAGCGGCCGGCAAGCGGCTGACGCTGGTGTTCGGCGGCATCAACTATGCCTCCGAAGTGTGGGTCAACGGCCAGCGCCAGGGGGAGACGCGCGGCGCCTTCATCCGCGGCCAGTTCGAGATCACGCCTGCCGCCGGCGAAAACGTCGTCGCCGTGCGCGTCTCCCCTCCGCCGCACCCCGGCATCCCGCACGAGCAGTCGATCAAGGCCGGTGTCGGCGAGAATGGCGGCCAGCTCGCGATCGACGGCCCCACCTTCGTCGCGACCGAAGGCTGGGACTGGATCCCCGGCATCCGCGATCGCAATACCGGCATCTGGCGCCCGGTCGAGCTGGTCGCCACCGGCGACGTCAAGATCGGCGACCCGCATGTCGTGACCGACCTGCCGCTGCCGCGCACCGACAGCGCCGATGTCTACATCACCGTGCCGTTCGAGAATCGCGCCGCCACCGCCCAGCAAGTGACGGTCCGCGCGGCGTTCGACGATGTGACGGTGGAGAAGACCATCACCGCGCAGCCCGGCCGGGGCGAAGTCCGCTTCACGCCGTCCGAGTTCCGTCAGCTTACCGTCCGCAATCCGAAGCTGTGGTGGCCGAACGGCTATGGCGACCCCGCGCTGCACGATCTGAAGATCGACCTCGCCGCCAGCGGCCAGCCGAGCGACACGCGCGCCCTCCGCTTCGGCATTCGCGAAGTGAGCTACGATCTCTCGCTGTTCGACCATCTCGGCCAGCTTCGCCGGGTGAACGTGCAGACCACCGACGGCGGCCTGGCCGGCCAGCAGCTGATCGACGTGCGCCACGAGGCGCTGAAGCGCAGCCCCACCGGCTGGGCGGAGTCGCTCACGCCCGCAGGCGAAACCTCCAAGGCGGTCACCGCGATTCCCGACGAGACCCTGCCCGAGCCGCATCTCGTGCTCCGCGTCAACGGCGTGAAGATCGCCGCGCGTGGCGGCAACTGGGGCATGGACGATGCGATGAAGCAGGTCAGCCGCGCGCGGCTCGCCCCTTATTTCCGCCTCCAGCGCGAGGCGCACATGAACATCATCCGCAACTGGATGGGCAACAACGACGAAGAGGAATTCTACGAACTCGCCGACGAGAACGGCATGATGGTGCTCAACGATTTCTGGCAGTCGACCCAGAATTTCCAGGTCGAGCCGGACGATGCCGCACTGTTCCTCGCCAATGCGCGCGACGTGGTGGCGCGCTATCGCAACCATCCCTCGATCGTCGTCTGGTTCGGCCGCAACGAAGGCGTGCCCTATCCCACGCTCAACGAGGGGCTCGACAAGCTGATCCGCGAGCTGGACGGCACCCGCTGGTACACCGGCAGCTCGAACGAGGTGAACCTGCAGGGTTCGGGCCCGTACAACTACCGCAAGCCCGAAGGCTATTTCACCGATCTCGCCACCGGCTTCTCGGTCGAGACCGGCACCCCCTCGCTTTCCACGCTGGAGTCCGTCGCCGCGACGATGCCGGCCAAGGATCGCTGGCCGCTGTCGGACACGCTTGCCTATCACGACTGGCATTTCGGCGGGAATGGCGACACCAAGACCTTCATGGCCGCGCTCACCGGCATGTTCGGCCAACCGCTGAGCTTCGAGGATTTCGAGCGCAAGGCGCAGATGATGAACCTCGAGACGCACAAGGCGATGTTCGAGGGGTTCCTGGGCCATCTCTGGACCAAGAACAGCGGGCGCCTGCTGTGGATGACCCACCCGGCCTGGCCGTCCAACACCTGGCAGATCTACAGCTGGGATTACGATACCCAGGCCTCCTATTACGGCGCCAAGAGCGCGGCCGAGCCGGTGCACATCCAGCTCAACCTGCCGGACAACCGCCTGGTGGTGCTCAACACCACCCGCGACGATCTGCGCGGGCTCACCGCCAAGACGCGCGTCGTCAGCCTCGACAATGTCCAGCTGTTCGCCCGCACCGACAAGGTCGACGCGCGCGCCAACCGGGTGACCACGCTGGACGACGTGCCGCTCGACCGGCTCTATGCCGCGAGCCCGATGCTGCTCGTCGAGCTGACGCTCACAGACGCCAAGGGCACCCAGCTCTCGCGCAACTTCTACTGGCGGGGCCGAGACGACACCGCCTATCGCGCGCTGGAGAGCCTCGCCTCGGTGCCGCTGGACGTGCAGGCGAGCACGCCCAAGGTAGAGGGCGAGGACAAGGTGATCGCCGTCACCGTATCGAACAAGAGCAACGTGCCGGTGCTCAACGCGAAGCTCACGTTGGTCGATGCCGAGGGCAAGCGCATCCTGCCGGCCTTCTACAGCGACAATTACGTCTCGCTGCTGCCGGGCCAGCACCGCGTGCTGAGCGTGCGCTATCCGGCGAGCGTGACAGCGGCGGCGCACCTCGCGGTGCGGGGGTGGAACGTCAACGCGGCGAACGTCGCGGCGACGGGGAAGTAAGTCAGCGGCCGGCGGACTGCAGGTCCGCCGGCGTGCTGCCCGAGGCCAGGTACAAGGCCACGCTGTCTGCCAGCCGGGCGCTTTTTGCCTGAACCAGCTGCACCGACGCCTGCGACGCCGCCGAGGAGGCGTTGAGCAGCTGGAGCGTGCCGAGCGCGCCCAGCTCCACCTGCCGCCGCGTCATCGCCAGCGTGCGGCTCGCCGCCGCATCGGCACGGGACGCGGCATCCAGCGCCTCGGCATCGGTGCGCAGCCCGGCGATCGCATCGTCGACGTCGAGGAACGCCTGCAGCGCCGTCGCCCGATACTGCGCCTTCGCCTCCTCCAGCGCCGCTTCCGCCGCACGCTGCTGGTGCTTGAGCTGGCCAGCATGGAAGATCGGCTGGGTGATGCCGCCGACGATCGAGAAGAACGGGTTGCCGTCCTGGAACATGTCGAGGAACTTGGTCGCCGACCCGCCCGCATTGCCGCTGAGCGTGATCGACGGCAGTCGCGCCGCGATCGCCGAGCCGACATCGGCAGCGGCACCGCGCACCTGCGCCTCGGCCGCGCGCACGTCCGGACGCGCCGCGACGATGTCCGCCGGAAGCGCGACCGGCAGGCTGGCGGGCAGCTGGAGCTCGGCGAGCGCCGGCAGGTCGCCGGCGGTGCCCGGCGCCTGGCCGGTCAGCGTCGCGATGAGCCCGGCCTGGTGCTGCGCCTGGCGGAGCAGCGGCGGTAGCGTCGCCTCGATCGTGGCGAGCGCAGTCTGCTGCGCGCCCACGTCGGCCTCTCCGATATCGCCGAGCTTGCGGCGCTTCTCGAGCAAATCGACCAGATCACGATTGTCGCGGATCGCCGATTGCGTCGCCTCGATCTGGGCCTGCAGCGCCGCATGCTGGATCACCGCGAGCACCAGATTGGCGACCGCGGTGGCCTGCGCCGCATGCAGCCGGTGCGCCGCCACCTCGGTCGCCGCGCGTGCCGAACGGACCTTGTTGCGCCCGGCACCGAACAGATCGAGCGGATAGGCGACGCTCAGCTGCGCGGTGTGCAGCGTGTAGAGATAGTCATTCTGGTCGGCGAGCGGACCGGACAGCGCCTTCGAGATCCGCGTGCGCTGCGCCTGGTAGCTTGCGTCCACCTGCGGCCCGGTGCTGCCCGACGCGGCCCTGGCCAGCTCCTGCGCCTGGCGCAGATTGGCCTCGGCAGCGGCAAGGTCGTTGTTGTGCACCAGCGCATAGGCGACGAGCGAATCGAGCTTGGCGCTGCCGAAGCCCTGCCACCAGTTGGGCACCACCGCCGCACCGGCGACGAGCTGCTGGGCCGCACCGCTCGAAGGGGCGATCGTCTCCGGCGCCTGCGCCGGCGGCGTCGGCACCGGATTGGTCAGGTCGTGCGGGCCCACCGTGCAGCCGGCGAGCAGGACGAGCGGAATCAGCGAATGCCGGCGCATCATGCCTGCTCCATCGGGGTGCCGTCGACATGGTGGCGACGGACGGTGTGGCCATGTGCGCCCTGATGGCGCGAGAATTTGAGGATCAGCGGCGGCAGCACCAGCAGGATCAGCAGCGGCGCCAGCGTCATGCCGCCCACCACCACCAGCGCCAGCGGCTTCTGTACCTGGCTGCCGATCCCCGTGGACATCGCCGCGGGCAGCAGGCCGATCGCGGCGGCGAGGCAGGTCATGATCACCGGGCGCAGCGAATGCTTCACCGTCGCCGCCATCGCGGTCGTGTGATCCATGTCCTCGTTGACGTTCTGGTTGAACGTACTGACCACCAGAATGCCGTCCATCACCGCAATGCCGAACAAGGCGACGAAGCCGATCGCGGCGGAGATGCTGAACGCCGTCCCCGTCAGCGCCAGCGCCAGCACGCCGCCCACCATCGCCATCGGGATGACGCTGAACGCCAGCAGCGTGTCCCGGATCGAGCCGAAGTTCGCGAACAGCAGCACCAGGATCAGCACCAGGCTGATCGGCACCACCACCTCCAGCCGGTTGACGGCGTTGGTCAGGTTGCCGAGCTCGCCCGCCCATTCGAGATGGTAGCCCGGCGGCAATTGGACGTGCTTCGCGATGCGCGCCTGCGCCTCCCCGATGGTGCTGCCCAGATCGCGCCCGCGGACGCTGAACTTGATCGGGACATAGCGTTCCTGATGCTCGCGATAGATGAACGACGCACCCGAGGTGAGCTTGACCGTCGCCACTTCGGACAGCGGCACCTGAATGATGCCGTTCCCGGTCGGCGACGGTGCGCCGATCTGGATGCGGCGGATCGATTCGATGTCGTCGCGCTGCGCGGCATCGAGCCGGGCGACGATCGGGAAGTGCCGGTCGGTCGACTTCTCGTAGAGGTCGCCGCTCGACTGGCCGCCGACCGCCGCCGCGACGGTGGAGTTGATGTCGTCCGGCGTCAGGCCGTAGCGGGCAGCCGCCGCGCGATCGACGTCGATCCGCACCGTCGGCTGGCCGAGCGAATCGGAGATGCCAAGATCGGCAACGCCCTTCACCTGCGCCATCTGCGCCTTGATCTGGTTGGCGATCGATTCGAGCGTCTCGAGATCGCTGCCATAGATCTTGAGCGAGTTGGAGCTCTTCACCCCCGACGACGCCTCTTCGACGTTGTCCTGGATGTACTGCGAGAATTCGAACTCGACGCCGGGGTACTTCGCCTGCAGCCTGGCCTGCAGCTCGGCGGTGAGCTTCTCCTTGGTCACGCCGCTCGGCCAGCTGTCGAAGGGCTTTAGCGGCGTGTAGAATTCCGCGTTGAAGAAGCCGGTGGGATCGGTGCCGTCATCGGGGCGACCGTGCGTGGAGACGACGCGATCGACCTCGGGATAGCTGGCGATGATCTTGCGGATGCCGTTCACCGCATCCTCGCCCGCTTCCAGTGAGATCGATGCCGGCAGACTGGCACGGATGTAGAGATTGCCCTCTTCGAGGTGCGGCAGGAACTCGACGCCGAGCACGCGGATCGTCGCGAAGGAGCCGAGCACCAGCAGCCCGGCCAGCGCGAAGGTAAGCACGCGATTGGCGATGGCGAAGGCAATGGCGGGCTCCAGCACGCGGCGGATCTGCCGCACCACGAACGTGTCGACCTCCTTCAGCTTGTCCGGCAGCAGCAGCGCGGAGAGCACCGGCGAGACGGTGAACGCCGCGAGCAGGCCGCCGGCGATGGCATAGGCATAGGTCTTGGCCATCGGGCCGAAGATATGGCCTTCCACGCCCGTAAGCGTGAACAGCGGCAGGAAGCTGGCGATGATGATCGCGGCGGCGAAGAAGATGCCGCGGCTCACATCGCTGGAAGCGTGCAGGATCGCTGAGAAGCGGTTGGCGGGGCTCGCATGGATCCGCCCTTCGGTGATCGCCTGCGATCGGTCCGCCAGCCTTCGGTAGATCGCCTCCACCATGATCACCGCCGCGTCGACGACGAGGCCGAAATCGAGCGCGCCGAGCGACAGCAGGTTCGCCGATTCGCCCTGGATGACCAGGATCAGCACCGCGACCGACAGCGCGAAGGGGATGGTGATCGCGACAATCAGCGCGCTGCGCAGGTCGCCGAGGAACAGCCATTGCAGGATGAAGATCAGCAGCACGCCTTCGAGCAGATTGTGCATCACCGTCTTGGTGGTGACGCCGATCAGGTCCGAGCGATCATAGATGCGCTCGATCTTCACCCCAGGCGGCAGCACGCCGCTGGTGTTGATCTCCTCGATCTCGGCCTTCACGCGGTTGATCGTCGGCAGCGACTGGGCGCCGCGCTGCATCAGCACGATACCCATGACGATATCGTCGTCCTGGCCCTCGCCGGCCACGCCGAGGCGCGGCAGGTTGGCGATCTTCACCTGGCCCACGTCGCGCAGCAGCACCGGCGTGGTGCCGGCGGTGCCGACCAGCACGTTGTTGATCGCGTCGACCGACTGGATCAGGCCCACGCCGCGGACGATCGCCGCCTGCTCGCCGAAATTGACCGTCTGGCCGCCGACATTCGAGTCGCTCTTGCCGATCGCGGCCAGCACCTGCGGCACCGTGATGCCGTGTGCGGTTAGCTTGTCACGATCGAGCTGGACTTCGTAGGAGCGCAGCTTGCCGCCCCAGCCGGTCACGTCGATCACGCCGGGGATGCGCTTGAAGCGGCGCTGGAGCACCCAGTCCTGGATGGTCTTGAGGTCCATCACCGAATAGCCGCTCGGCCCGGTGAGGCGATAGCGGTAGATCTCGCCGATCGGGCTGGTGGGGGAGATCAGCGGCTGGGCGTTGTTGGGCAGGTTACCGAGCTGCGAGAGGCGACCGAGCACCATCTGCTGTGCCTGCTCGTGCGTCACGTCATAGCTGAACTGGATCTTCACGTCGGACAGGCCGAACAGCGAGATTGAGCGCACCGCGGTGAGGTGCGGGAGCCCGGCGATCGCCACCTCGATTGGCGTGGTGACGTTGCGCTCCATCTCCTCGGCGGAGATGCCGTCGCTCTGCGTCACCAGCTCCACCATCGGCGGCACCGGATCGGGATAAGCCTCGATGTTGAGGTTGAGGAAGCCGATCACGCCCGCCGCGATCATGCCGATCAGCAGGGTGAGCACCAGCATCCGCTGGCGCAGCGCCATTTCGACGAGGCGGTTCATTCGCCGAGACCCGCCTCGTTGACGAACAGCGCACCCTTGGCGACGATCCGGTCGCCGGGGGCGAGGCCGCTGAGCACGCGGGTAAGCCCGCCATCGGTCTCGCCGATCTGCACCGGGCGACCATAGATAAGGCCGTCGTTGGCCTTCACCCAGACGCGGGTGGTGTCGCCCTCATGGATCACGGCGACGGCGGGCACGAGCACGCCCTTGCCGCTGTCGACGGGGCGGCGGATCGTGAACGACGCGAACATCTGCGGCTTCAGCTCGCCATTCGGATTGGCAATCGTCGCGCGCACCGGCAGGCGGTGCGTGGTGGGATCGAGGCCCGCGGCGACATTGTCGACCGTCGCGGTGAATTCGCGCCCGGGCAGCGCCGGCGTGGTGACCACCACCTGATCGCCGACGCGGATGCTCGCGGCCTCGCTCTCCGCCAGCTGGGCGACCAGCCAGACGCGCGCGGGGTCGGTGATCGTCATCACCGGCGTCGCGTTGCCGCTGCTCAGGAACTGGCCCGGCGCGACGTTGCGATCTGCGATGATGCCGGAGACCGGTGCGCGGTACACCGTGTAGGCGGAGGTGCCGACGCCTTCGGTCCTGCCGAACAGCGCGAGCCGGTCCTGCGCGGCGCGCTGGGCCGATTCGGCCTGGCGCGCGGCGGCCTGGGCGGCAACGAAGTCCGCCTGCGCCTGGAGATAGTCCTTCATCGCGCCGCCGGCGGTCTCGGTGATCGCCTTCTGCCGGGTAACATTGCCCTGCGCGATGCGCAGCGCCTCGGCAGCGCTGGCGCGCTGGGCACTGGCGCTGAGCAGGGTGTTGCGCGCGTCGATCAGCTCGGGCGAGGCGATGCGGAGCAGCGGCTGGCCGCGCGTCACGCGCTGGCCGGGCTCAACCAGCACCTGGAGGACCTGGCCCGAAAAGGGCAGCACGATCGGCGTGCTGTGATCGCCATCCGCCTGGATCGAGCCGCTGGCGCGGACCAACTCGACATTGGCGCCGCCCTGGACGGTGGCGAACTGCAGCTGTCCCAGCTGCTGCTGGGTCGGACGGAAGGCGCCCGGCGGCACCGGCGTGTCGGGGACGGGCTTGGGGGCCAGCGCGGCCTTCACAACCATCGCCAGCACGAGGATCGCGACTACCGCAACCACGATCGCCCCAACCAGCAACCCTTGCGAACGCGTCGTCATCCGGCGCGCTTCGGGCAGGGTGTTGCTTTCCAAATTATGTCCAGTCACCAGAACCACCTCTCGGGTGCAATATAGCAGACACACATCCGTTGCGGTCGATGCTGCAGCGCGCCATTAGAAGCGTCGGCTGACAGCAAACTTACGGGAAGATGAAATCGTGCGCGTGCTGATGATCGAGGACGACCAGCCGCTTGCGACTGCGCTGACCGAGGCGCTGAAGCGGCGCGGGGTGCAGAGCGATGCGGCGTCGAACCTTACCGACGGCCGGCAGATGCTTGAAGCTGCGCGCTATGCCGCGCTGCTGCTCGACCTCGGGCTGCCCGACGGCGACGGACTCGCGCTCATCCGCAGCCTGCGTGCGCAGAACGATCCGATCCCCGTGATCGCCGTCTCGGCCCGCAGTACGCTCGACGCACGGATCGCCGGGCTCAACGCGGGCGCCGACGATTATGTGGTGAAGCCCTTCGATGTCGGCGAACTCACCGCGCGGCTCCACGCGGTGCTGCGCCGGCAGGGTGCGCTGGCCGGCGCCGAACTTCGCTTCGGCAATGTCCGTTTCGACACGGTGTCGGGCGACCTGACGGTGGGCGATGCCGCCGTCCTGCTCACCGCCCGCGAGCGCCAGTTCGCCGCGCTGCTGCTCCGCCGCTTTGGCCAGGTGGTCAGCAAGCAGCTCGCAGAGGATCAGTTGTACGGCCTTACCGAGCCGGTGGGCTCGAACGCGCTCGAGGTGCAGGCCTACCGGCTGCGGCGCAAGCTGGAAGCCGCGGGCGCGACCCTGCGCATCGAGACCATTCGCGGCGTCGGCTATATGATGCGCGACGTCGTCGCCTGATGGCGGCCCTGCCCGCATTCCGATAGACCCGCGCAATGACATTCTGGCCGCGCTCGCTGATCGCCCGCATCCTGCTGCTCGAACTGGGCGCGATCGCGATCGCCGCGGTGGCGCTGCCCATGCTGCTTACCTCGTTCCTCCGCACCGAGGCGCACCGCTACGAACAGCGCATCCTCGCCGAGCAGGCACGGGCGATCGCCGATGGCGTCCGCCCTGGCGCAACCGGCCCGATCGTCCGGCTCGATCCGGCGATGGTCCGCCTCTACGCCTCGCCCTATGACGGCCGCGCCTTCGTCGTCGCCGATGGCGCCGGCCGGACGCTCGCCGAAAGCCCCTATGCCGACCTCGTGCCCTGGCGAGACGCGCCGCGGGCTGCCGAGCAGGTACCGTTCCGCGCAGGCGCCTTTGTGGGCGTCAGCCAGCCGGTACGGGTCGGCGCCGCCCGCATCTGGGTGATCGTGACCCAGGACCGCACCGGCCCCGGCGCGATCCTCGACGACGTCATCCACGGCTTCATCCGCCGCTATGATCCGGTGCTGATCTCGATCCTGCTGCTGCTGCCGCTGATCAACAGCGCGCTGATCGCCCGGCTGTTCTTCGCGGTGCGCGACGCCTCGCGCCAGGCCGCGGCGATCGGCCCGCACAATCTCGACGTCCGCATCGAGGAGGCGGGGCTGCCGCTGGAGGTGGCGCCGCTGGCGCACGCCACCAACGATCTTCTGGCCCGGCTGCAGGCAAGCTTCCGCAACCAGTCCGAATTCGTCGCCAATGTCGCGCATGAGCTGCGCACGCCGCTCACCGTACACCGGGTAGAGCTGGAGGGTGTGGAAGACCCCATGCTGCGCGCCCGGCTTCGGGATTCGGTCGATCGCCTCGGCCATGTCGTCGCCCAGCTCCAGGACCTCGCCACGCTGGAGGCGACGGCCGACGACAGGTTCGAGACGTTCGACGCGCGCCACCTCGCGCAGGAAACGATCGGCCTGCACGCCCCGCAGATCCTGGCGGCGGGCGATACCATCGCACTCGACGCGCCACCTGCGCCGGTGCCGGTGCGCGGCAATCCAGTGCTGGCGGGTCTCGCGCTCGCCAACCTGATCACCAACGCCAGCCGCCACACCCCGCCGGGCACCGCGATCGAAGTGCTGGTAGCACCCGACGGCGTGCTGCTGGTCCGTGACGACGGGCCCGGCATTGCCGCTTCCAATCCGCAGGACGCTACCGAACGCTATTGGCGCGCCGACCACCAGCGCTCCGATGGCGCCGGCCTCGGCCTGTCGATCGTCCGCCGCATCATGGACGTGCATCAGGGCCAGCTGACGGTGCAGAGCCGGCCGGGCGAGGGCACCTGCGTCTCGCTCCGCTTCCCCCTCGCTGCGGAGGCGGCAGCTACCAGCCCGTCGTGATCCCGATCCGCACGTTGCGCGGCCGCAGAGGGGTCAGCTGGTCGCGCAGGCCGAGGCTGAACGGATTGCCGAACGCGAACTGGTTGGCACGGCGATCGGTGAGGTTGTTCAGCGTGACGCTCAGTTCCGCCTTGCCGAGGCGCAGTGCGGCAAAGGCGTCGGCGGTCCAGTAGCGCCCTTGGCTCACGTCCAGAAAGTCGCCCGTGCCGAGCACCGAGCGACCGGTATAATCGGCCGAGAGCCCGATCCGCGGCTGCGCGGGTGCGGCTTCCCACGCATAGGATAGCCCGGCATGCGCGGCGAAGGGCGGGGTTTCGGGCAGGCGCCGGTTGTTGCGCTTGGACAGGTCGGCGATCGGCCCTTCGACATGGTTGTCGGTGAACAGGAACAACGCCTGCGCGCGCAGCCCGCGCACCGGCACCCAGTCGAGATTGCCCTCCAGCGTGACGATCTTCGCGTCGCCGATATTGGCGGTATAGGGCTGCCCCAATCGCGTGATCAGATCGGCCTGGACATTTTCCCACCAGGCTGCCGAGACGCTACCCGACGCAGCGAGCCCGGTCGGCCCGCGCCGCAGCTTGCGGATGCCCGTATCCACCACCGTGATCGCATCGGACTTGTAGTCCGCCACCCGGCCGATCCCCGGCGCGACGGCGAGACCGCCGGTCCGGTAGCCGGTCTGGAAGCGTGCGAACAGCGCGAGGTCCGATGCCAGCCGCCACGAGGCGGCGACGGTGGGATCGAGGCGCTGCGTCAGCCGTCCCTTGACGAAGTTGGTCGGACGGGCCTGCGCCGAGGGATCGCCATCGGTGCGCGCGCTCGAATAGCGCCCTCCGGCCGTTACCGACAGGCTGGGCGTGAGCGCAAAGGTCGCCTCGCCAAAGCCGGAGACGGCATTGGTGACGTTGGTGACGCCGACGATGCTGACGTCGCGCCCGGTCTGGGCGACGCTGCGGGTAAGCACGTCGCGATCGCTCACCACCGTGAAGCCTGCGACCCAGCTGTTGCCGTTGGGCAGCGAGCGCGACAGCCGCGCCTCTTGGCTGAGCAACTGCTTGTCGTGATTGGCGCGGTAGATCGTCCGCGGACCCAGCACCGCGCCGCGCGCACTCCGGGGCGTCGCGTCGAAGATCTCGCGCGTGTCGTAGCCCGTAATGCCGCTCGCCGAGACGAAGCGGAGGCCGCTGTCCCAGTCCTTGCTGACCACCAGCCGCCCGAACAGCAGCCGGTTGTCGAAGGGCTGGGCAAGCAATGTGCGGCGCGCCAGCATGCCCTCGGCACGCTCGGCATATTGGCCGTCGGCAGCGTCGATCCACTGCCCCGCCCCGCTCGCCTCCACCTGCCAGCCATTGCCGGGCGCGACGCGAACCGCCGCGCGCAGACCGCTGGTGTTGCTGCGGTTGACGTCCCGGATCCCGCGATCCTCGTCGCGGAGATAGCCGCCGTCGCGGACGTGATAGCCCACCAGCCGCACCCCGGCTTCGTCCTGCAGCAGCGGCAGGTTGAGCATGCCGGCGAGATCGTAGCCGGGCTCGGCGCCGCCCGTCGCGGTGATGCCGGCGGTAGCGGCCGTTGCGACGTCGTGCAGGTTCACCGCATTGGAGGTCAGGCGGATCACGCCGCCGATCGCGCCCGAGCCGTACAGGGTGCCCTGCGGCCCTTCGAGCACCTCCACGCTGGCCATGTCGTAGAGCCGCAGCCCCGGCTCGGGGCCCGAATAGTTGAGCTGGACGTCGTCGAGATAGACGCTGGTCGGCGCCTGGGTGCTGCCGTTGAAGCTGCTGTCGGCGATGCCGCGGATGAACACCTTGTTGCGCCCGGCGCCGAGTTGTGTGCTCTGCAGGATCGGCACCTGGTGTGCGGCATCGCTCAGCGTGCCGGCGGCAGTGCCTGGCAGTGCGCTGCGGTCCGCGACCTGGGTCAGGCTTCCCGGGTAGCGGAGCAGCGTGATCCGCTGCTTGCTGGCGGTGACGACAATGTCGGGATCCGGCGTCGGCGGGGGCGGCGGGGCGACCGTGGACGGAGCGGGCGTCGGCTTGCGCACGGTGGGGAGCGGCGCGCGTTCGATCCTGTAGCCGCCGCCGGCAAGGCGTCGGGCGCGATACCCCGTGTTCCTCAGCAACTGCTTCAGCGCGGCGTCGATGCTCAACGCGTCACGAACGGCAGACGTGCGGACAGACCGCAGCCCTACGTCGGTGCTGACGATGTCCGCGCCGGTCTGGCGCGCCAGCTGGCCGATGGCGACGTCGAGCGTGGTGGCCGGAAGCGTGATCGTGCTGCGTTGTGCGCGTGCAGGCACCCCGGGCAGCGCCAGGGCGAGCGCGAGACTAAGGGGCGCTAGGCCCCTGCTCCGCCAGAATCCACTGCCCCCCGTCACGACGCCACGTCGCCCCGATCAATTCGGCAAGGCGCGGCACATCGCGGCCGGCGACGCCCGAGAAATGAACGACACCGGTGAACGGCCTTTCCGACAGCGTGCCCCGCAGGGCGATATCGGTGCCGTAAAGCCGTTTCAGCGAGCCTGCAACCTGGCGCATGGGTTGCCCGGCGAAGCTCAGACGTCCGCTGCGCCAGCCGCCGACCAGGGCCGGGACGACCTGCGTGCGCGCGACCTCCCCACCATCGTCGCGCGCCGACAGCGCGTCACCGGAGCGCAGCGTCACCGCAGCGCTGCCCGGCTGGAACGCCACCGATCCCTCGGCAACGGCGACGCTCATCCGACCGTCGAGATGCGTGACGTTGAACACCGTGCCGAGGTCCTGCACCGCAACGTCCCCCACCTTGAGGGTGAACGCCGCCGCGCTGTCGTGGCGGACATGGAACAGCGCCTCGCCGCGATCGAGCGTCGCGACGCGCGGATTGGCATGATCGAGCGTCAGCTGGCTGCCGCCGCTCAATTCGATCCGGGTGCCGTCGCCAAGCGCCACCGTCCGCCGTTCCCCGTCGCGGGTGGCGACCTGGTAGGTCTGCGCGCGCGGCTGGATCGTCGGCACCACCGCAAGTGCGAGCGCGGCGGCGGCCGCGGCACCGCCCGCCCACCAGAGCCAGCGGCGCGGTACCGGAGCATTGTCGTTCTCTGCAGCCAATGCGGGTTCGGGAAAGCGTACCTCGGCGATCAGCCGATCCGCCGCCGCGACCCGATCATAGGCTGCGGCATGCGCGGGGCTTTCCTCGAGCCAGGCGACGAACGCCGACCATACGGCCTCGTCTGCCTCGGCCAGCCGCAGCTGCCAGGCAATCGCCGTCTCGATCGCGTCTGTCGTCTCAACCTGCACGGTCGGAACCCCTTTCAGTATCGAGACGATGCCCGCCCGCCAAACCCGCACCACCGGAATCGAGCCGTTCCTGAATTTTCTTGTAGGCGCGTTGCAGCAATTTTTCGACGCCGCTCACCGTGATCCCCAATTGCTCGGCGATCGCGCGCTGCGGCCGCTCCTCTATCCGGAACAGGCGGAGCGCGGTTGCCATGCGCTCGGGCATCTCGGCAATCGTGTCTTCCACCGCCTGCCATTCGCTGCGGGCGACGAGCGTGCGCTCGGCATCCGGCACTTCCTCGGCGCCGGGCTGCGTCTCCATCCAGCCCGCATCGCGGCTGCCGCGGCGACCGGCGGCGATGCGCCGATCGGTGGCGAGATTGGCGGCCACGCGGAACAGGAACGCCGCAGGCTGGGCGATCGGCTGTTCGGCCAGCTGGTCGATGCGCAGCCACATGTCCTGCAGCGCATCCTCGGCATCGTCGCGATTGCCGAGCCGCGCGGCGAGCAGGCGCAACAGCATCGGCCGCTGCGCCAGGAACACCGCCTTCAGCCCCTCGTCACCCACGCCCTTCCGATCCCCGCGAGGGTCAGGCCGGAAACGCCAGTCCCTCGGCACCAGCCATGTCGGCGATCGGCAGCCGGTGCAAGGCCTTGGCTTCGACAATGCGTGCCGCGGCGATACTGTCGCCAGCGCGCTCGCCAGCGCCCGGGTGGCACATCACCAGATGCATGGGCCCCGGGCGGCGAAGGAAGCGCGGGAACAACGCGGCATAATCGCCGCGGAAGTCGTAATGGCCGGCAAAACCGCGATTGGTGCGCAGCCCCAGCGCCGCAGCCGCCTTTCGCAAGCCCCGGCTGTGCCAGGCACTGCCGATCGCCTTGCCGGTAAAGGGACGTAGCAGGATCGCGAGCGGGCTGTCGGTGCAGTCCCGCACCCAGGCGCCGGGGGCGCGCGCAACGGTTTCGGCGAGCACCAGGTCGCGGATGCCGGGCAGCGCATGTGCGTGCTGGTGACCATCGACAAAGTCGGGCGGCCGCCGCATCGCCGCGAAGAAGGCGTCGAACTGCGCGGAAATCTCCATCGCCACTTCGTCGAGCGGGGTCGCCCAGCGCCGCGCCACGCGGGTGAGCGGGTCGATCGCCGGCATTCGCCCGCCGGGCGCGAAGCGTGGCATCGCCGTGCGCGGCGCCTCCTCGGTCAGCGTCAGGTGCAGCCCGACTTCGACATGCGCCGGCAGGTCCGCCAGCAGCCGCGCATCCTCGGCCCAGCCGGGCATCACCGCCATGCAGCTGATCGCGTTGATCTTGCCGGCCTGGGCGAGGGTGACGATCGCGGCGCTGATTGCCGGAGAGTAGGCGAAATCGTCAGAGCAGAGAATGAGACGGGACAAGCACCGGTCCTTCGAGATGCTGATACTGGCGCTCGCGGATGCGGTTGCTCAGCAGGCGACGGCGCTGCAGCCGGCGCGCGAGGAACGTGTAGAAGAACCAATCGCCTGCGGTCGGCGCGGCGGCCGAGTAGAGCAGCCGTTCGAACAACGTCCAGCGGATCGAATCGCGGTCGCGCTCGCGGGGGCTCGGCGTGCACCAGAGCTCGCCCGAATAGCCCATGCGACCCTTGCGCATCACGCGGTGGATCACCTCGTGATCCTCGAGCACGAAGTTCCAGCGTGCGGCATCGAAGCCACCGGCCGCGCGCAGGCTGCGCGTGCAAAAGGCCTGCCCGGCACCCCCCGCATGACATTGCCGGGGCAGCAGCCGGGCGGCGGTGAGGAACTGCCGCGCCTCGATGATCCGGGCGCGCTCGTCGGTCTCGGGAGCGATGAAATAGGCGCCGGCGACGACATGACCGGGGCGTAGGAGGATCGCCTCGGCGGCCGCGAGATACTGCGGCGGGTAGATAGTGTCGGCATCGCAGGTCGCGACCCAGCGGGTGCGCACCCAGGCCAGCCCGGCACGCAGCGCGGCGACCTTGCCCGGGGTGCGCTCGGTAATCAGCAGATAGTCGAGCTTATAGGCCCGGCAGAAAGCCTCGGCGACGTCGGCGCTCCCGTCGGTCGAGCCGTTATCGACCAGTACCAGCGTGAATCGCGTCGTCTGCTGGGCGAGGCTCTCGATCGTCGCCGGAAGATAGTCGCGCTCGTTGAAGAACGGGATCAGCACGGTCCATTGCAGGTCCGGGCCTTGCGGCTGTCGGTCGAACGGGTCCTTCGAAAGATCCAGAAACATCGCTGCGAGCATCCCATCGGTTCGAATGGGCGCAGGGGACCGCCGCCAGAACCACGACGGCAGCTAAGTGCTTGCCGCCGGCCGGTTCCTGGCTTGACCAGTTCCTCCCCACCCGATCGAAAGACGATGTCTTCGCGGCCGATCCACACTGGCCGCCAAGAAAAATTTTGAAGTCGTTAAGCCTGATCGCTGCGACGATATGACGGCGAGATTCCACACCGGGGATGGTAGAAATTTCGCGCATGACGGGGGCGTCTCCGCCGATTAGTTGGTCTGTCCCGTGGAGCATTGGACCCCCGTTCGCACCGCCCGTCCGGCACGGGCGTGGCCCCCTATCGCACGGGGACTGCTGCTGTTTGCGGCCGTGGCGGTCGTGCTGCGGGCGCATGATTTCGGCAACCCGGTGATCCATGTCGACGAGCAATATTATCTGCTGGTCGGCGACCGGATGCTGCACGGTGCGCTGCCCTATGTCGACTTCTGGGACCGCAAGCCGCTCGGGCTGTTCCTGCTGTTCGCGGGCATGCGGCTGCTGCCGGGCGACGGCATCCTCGCCTATCAGCTCACCGCGACGCTGTTCGCGGCACTGACCGCCGGGTTCATCGCCCTGTCCGCACAAAGGCTCGGCGCGCGAACGCTGGGCGCCGCGGCGGCGGGCTGCGCCTATCTGCTGTGGCTCGGCTATCTGAGCGGGCGCGGCGGCCAGTCGCCGGTCTTCTACAACCTGTTGATGGCCACGGCGGGATGGCTGACGCTGCGGCTGCCCGCCCTCGCCGACGCGCGCAACCGGCGGGGGATCGTGCTGCAGGGCGCAGCTGCCTGCCTGCTCGCGGGGCTGGCGATCCAGACCAAATATACGCCGCTAGTGGAAGGCGCGTTCTTCGGGCTGGCGCACCTCTGGTACCTGCATCGTGCCGGGGGGAAGCGGCCGCTGCTCGGCGGTGCAGGGGCGCTTTGGGCACTGCTCGGCCTGGCGCCGACGCTGGGCGCGATCGCCTGGTATCATGCCCAAGGGCCCGCCGCGTTCTCCAGCTTCTGGTTCTCCAATTTCGCGTCCGTGGCACTGCGGCGCAGCTATCCGGCGGCCAAGATCGTCGATCGGCTCGCCGGCACCACCGCCCAGCTTTCGCCCCTCCTCGTCTGCGCGGCCCTCAGCTGGCATTGGCAGCCGGCAGCACATCGTGCCGAGTTGCGGGTCGTGTTCGGCTGGCTCGCGGCGGCGCTGATCGGCTTCGCGATGATCGGGGCGTTCTTCGATCATTACGCGCTGCCGCTGCTGGTGCCCTTCGCGATCGTTGCCGCCCCCGCCCTCGGGCACTCCCGGATCGTCCTAGGCGCGAGCGTCCTCGCCGCGGCGATCCTGTTCGTCGTTCACGGGCAGATCGAGCCCGACGACCGCGCCACCGCCCGCGCCGCGGCACGGATCGTCGCCGCGCATGCCGGCCAAGGCTGCCCCTATGTCTTCGCCGGCGATTCGGTGCTGTACCTGCTCGGCCATGCTTGCGTGCCGACCGCCTATGCCTTCCCGTCGACGCTCGCCTATGAAGCCGAGCAGGGCGCGACCGGGATCGACGAGGCCGCCGAGGTCCGCCGCATCATGGGCGCGCGCCCGCCCGTGGTGGTAACGATGGACCCGCCGCTCGCGCCCTGGAACCGGCAGAGCCACGCCGTGATGGCGCCGCTGCTCGCCCGCGACTATCGTCTGGAACTACGCGCATCCCGGGAGGAGAGCCATCTCCTCGTCTATGTCCGCCGCGATCTGGCGCGCTAGGGCTTTACACGGCGCCCCGGCTTCGGCTTGGGTGGGCGCACGTAGAAGCGAAGAGGTTCCGATGAAGCGCATCCTGTTGGTGGTCTTGGCCGCGATCGTGCTGGTCGGAGGCGCCGCCTTCGCCTTCACCCGGATCAAGCCGAGCGGCATTCCCGTGGTACGCGCCGTCGCCGTCGCGACGCTGCCGCACGATAGCGGCGCGTTCACCGAGGGCCTCTTCTTCGACAAGGGCGCGATGTACGAGAGCACCGGCCAGATCGGCGAATCGGTGATCCGCAAGCTCGATCCCGCCACCGGCAAGGTGCAGCAGGAAACCTCGCTGCCCGCCCCCTATTTCGGCGAGGGCATCGTCGCCTGGGGCGACAAGCTGTTCCAGCTCACCTGGCAGGACAAGACCGGCTTCATCTACGGCCTCGACAAGTTCGAGCCGCGCGGCACCTTCTCCTATACCGGCGAAGGCTGGAGCCTGACGCGCAACGACAAGGGCATCATCATGAGCGACGGCACGCCGGTGCTGCGCTTCCTCGATCCCAACACCATGCAGGTCACCTCGACGCTGCGGGTGACCGCGAACGGCTGCCCGGTGGCCAATCTCAACGAGCTCGAATGGGTCGACGGGCAGATCTACGCCAATATCTGGCAGACCAACCTGATCGCCAAGATCGACCCCGTCAGCGGCAAGGTCACCGGCTTCCTCGACGTGAGCGACCTGGGGCCGAAGGACCGCGGCACCGACAATGTGGCGAACGGCATCGCCTATGATGCGGGCGCCAAGCGGCTGTTCGTCACCGGCAAGCGCTGGCCGCAGCTCTATCAGGTGAAGGAAGGCGATGCGGTCGCCAAGTCGTCCGAGGCGGCGAAGCTGACGAGCTGCAGCCAGCAGTAAGCAGCGCCCTCCCAAACCCTTGCCCCTTCCTCTCACCCCGCTATCACCGGCGGGCCAAGAACAAGGGGGAGGATCCATGGCCAGTCTGTTCCGTCTGAAACCCATCACCGCCGCGGAGGACCAGCCGCACGGGCACCAGCTCGCGCGAACGCTCAGCTGGTATCATCTGGTAGCGCTGGGCGTCGGCGCGATCGTCGGCACCGGGATCCTCACCCTGATCGGCGTCGGCGCGGACCGGGCGGGACCCGCCGTGATCCTGTCCTTCGTCGTGGCGGGGGCGATCTGCGCCTGCGCCGCGCTCGCCTATGCCGAGCTGGCGACCAGCATCCCCACCTCGGGCAGCGCCTATACCTACAGCTATTTGGCACTGGGCGAGATCGTCGCCTGGGTGGTCGGCTGGAGCCTGCTTGCCGAGTACACCCTCGTCGTCGCCACCGTCGCGGTCGGCTGGTCGGGCTATGCCACACCCTTCCTGCTCGGCATGGGCGTGCCCGCGGAGCTCACCCATGGCCCGCAGATGGTCGCTGGACAGGTGGCGCATTGGGGCGTCAACGTGCCCGCGCTGTTCGTTGTCTGGCTGGTCGCCGGGCTGCTGATCCTCGGCACGCGCGAGAGCGCGACGCTCAACGCCATCCTGGTCGCGGTGAAGCTGGTCGCGCTGGCCGTGTTCGTCGCGGTCGCGCTACCCTATTTCGATGCCGCCAATTTCGATCCGTTCGCCCCCTTCGGCTTTGCCAAACATGCGAGCGGCGGGGTCGAGCGCGGCATGATGGCCGCCGCCGCGATCATCTTCTTCGCCTTTTACGGCTTCGATGCGATCTCCACCGCCGCCGAGGAAGCCAAGAACCCCGGCCGGGACCTGGCGATCGGCATCGTCGGATCGATGGTGGCCTGCGTCGCCATCTACATGATCGTGGCGCTGACCGCAGTGGGCGCGCTCCACTATACCCGCTTCGCCGACAGCCCCGAGCCGCTGGCGCTTATCCTGCGCGAGATCGGCCAGCCCGGCATCGCCAAGTTCCTGGCGCTCAGCGCCATCGTCGCGCTGCCGACGGTGATCCTCGGCTTCCTGTTCGGCCAGAGCCGCATTTTCTTCGTGATGGCGCGCGACGGCCTGCTGCCGAAGTCGCTCGCGAAGGTTTCGCGCCGCGGGTCGCCGGTGCGGATCACGCTGTTCACCGCCGCCATCGTCAGCGTCTTCGCCGCCTTCCTGCCGATCGACGAGATCGCAGCACTCGCCAATGCAGGCACGCTCACCGCCTTCGCCGCCGTGGGCCTGTGCCTGCTGGTGCTCCGCCGCCGCGCTCCGGAGCTCGTCCGCCCGTTCCGCACCCCCGCCGCCTGGGTCGTCGGCCTCGGCGCGATCTTCGGCTGCTTCTACCTGTTCCTCAGCCTGCCGACCAAGACGCAAGCCTGGTTCGGCTGCTGGAACCTCTTGGGTCTCGTCGTCTATTTCGCCTATGCCCGCCGCAACGCAGCAAAGGGTGACGCATGAGCGGTTGGACGATCGGAATCATCGGCGGTTCGGGGCTCTACGATGTCGAGGGCATCGAGGGTGGCGAATGGGCGGACGTGGCGAGCCCCTGGGGCCAGCCGTCCGACGCCTGCTTCGTCGGGCATGTCGGCCATGTGAAAGTGGTGTTCCTGCCGCGCCACGGCCGCGGCCACCGGATCAGCCCATCGGACCTCAACGTCCGCGCCAATATCGACGTGCTGAAGCGGCTGGGCGTGACCGACGTGCTCGCCGTCTCCTCGGTCGGCTCGCTGGCGGAAGAGCGCGCGCCGGGCACCTTCACCATCGCCGACCAGTTCATCGACCGCACCAAGGGCCGTACGCCCAGCTTCTTCGGCTCCGGCATGGTCGCCCATGTCTCGATGGCCGATCCGGTCTGCCCTCGCCTCTCCGCGCTGGCCGCCGAGGCGGCGCAGGCGGCGGGCGCCACGACGCATGTCGGCGGCACCTATCTGGCGATGGAAGGCCCGCAATTCTCGACGCGCGCCGAGAGCAACCTCTATCGCAGCTGGGGCTGCGACATCATCGGCATGACCGCGATGCCCGAGGCCAAGCTCGCCCGCGAGGCGGAGCTGCCCTACGCGCTGGTCGGCATGGTCACCGATTATGACTGCTGGCGCGAAGGCGAGGAAGCGGTGGACGTGGCGCAGGTGATCGCCCAGCTTTCCAGCAATGCCGAGAAGGCTCGCAAGCTGGTGATGCATCTGCTGCGCAACCTGCCCGAGGAGCGCGCGCCCTCGCCGATCGACACCTGCCTCGACATGGCGCTGATTACCGCCCCCTCGGCACGCGATCCGCAGCTGCTGGCGAAGCTCGACGCCGTTGCCGGCCGGGCGCTCGGCTGATGGCGCCCGCGATGCTCGCAGCGGCGGCGCTGCTGTTCGCCGTCCCGGCCATGGCGCAGGAAGCCCCGGCAGATCCCTCGCAGGACCTCCGCTGGCAGAGCGCCCAGTCGCTCGCGCTGGCCAGCCGCAGCTCGGCACAGGGCTGGCGCGTGCTCGAAGGCGGCCTGCGCTGGCGGCGGGTGAAGGGCGACGGCTCCGGCCAGCACCCGAGCGTCAGCGACATGGTGACGCTGCATTATGCCGGCACCTTCGTCGACGGGACCGAATTCGACAGCTCCTATGGCGGCCCGCCCGCGCACTTTCCGCTCGATCGGCTGATCCGCGCCTGGCAGATCGCGGTGCCGCTGATGGGCGTGGGCGACACGATCGAAATCGCGGTGCCCGCCGAGCTTGGCTATGGCTTCCAGGGCAAGGGGCCGATCCCCGGTGGCGCAACGCTGCTGTTCAAGATCGAGCTGCTCGGCATCGGTGGTTGAGCGGGACAAGGCCGCGCGGATGTCCTGCGCGGCCCTGTTCCACAAGCACCTGCGGCTGCGCAGGCCGGTCGCGTGCCGCAGGTCCGCGTCGCGCCTAGAATGCGCCATCAGCAGCCCGGCGACGATCGCCACGAAAAACGCGCGCGCAATGCCCGGAACAAGAGCCGGGATCGGCGTGTCGAGTTCGAGAACCGCCTTGCCATCCCCACGCAGCCAAAGCCGGCGATGAGCATCGCCCAGGCTGCCGGCTCCGGCACGGGCGCAAACGACGCGAACGAGGCGGACGCGTGTGCGGCATTGTACGCCTGATAGATCTGCGCTGTAGACATATGATAGCTGGGGTTTGCCAGCACGTTGAGGTTCAGGTTCCAACCGATCGCGTCGAAAACCGCCAGATCGGCTGCTGTCACCACGTCGTTCACGCCATCGCACGAATAGGGATTCATCATCCCGATGAAGCCGGTGCAGCCGCCAACGACCTTCCAGTGCGACGCCTGCCAGCCATCGCCGTAATATTCCCCGGTAGAGAAATAGGCGTTGCCGCCGAACGCCGTTGCGCCGCCATCGATCGAGAAATAGGCGGGCACGTTGAATTGCCAGTCGAGCTGGCCCGGCGCCGAATAACGGAACAGGTCCATGCCGTACGCGACCGTGGCGTCATTGATATGCCAGGTCGGGCCCGCCGCGGTATCGAAGGTGTCGACGCCGCTGGTAAAGCCCAGCGCATGCCCGATCTCGTGGATGGCAGTGCCGATGAAGTCGTAGCTTCCCGCGCTGATCCCGTCCGAGGGATTGAAGTCGAACGACTGGGCGCTGGAGAAGATGATCTCCGCATCCAGGCCGCTCACATTGTTCACCAGCGCCTTGAGATTGGCGCTGGTCAGCGCGACCGTGCTGCCGATGTTGCTGCCGTCGGGGGGATTCCGGCTGCCCGACGTGGCGATCCCGTCATGATGGGCCGGATCGTCATAGGCCGGGATCAGCACCGAGGGCGTGCCCGCACTGCTCAGCGGCTGGAAGTGGCTGACAGCCTGTGCATCGAGTGCGCTGTTGCCGGTGACGGCCAGCGCATGCTGGTAGCTGGCGATCGTGATGCCGTCGAAATAGCGGAAGCTCGTGCCCCCCAGATCGTCCGGATCGAGCGCCTGGAAACCGACATTGATATTGATCGTGGCGTTGTTGGTGAGGACCGACTCCCAATAGCTGGCCGCAATTCTGAACGCCGCGTCGGCCGGCGATCCCGCAACCCCACCAATGTCGTGCAGTACGATGTGCGTCTGCGCCCGAACCGGCGCCGAAAGCGCGAGCAGCGCCGCCGCGCCGCAAGCGAGTAGCCGTATCTTCCCAGCAAACATCCGAGCCCTCCCCCAACATCCAGCGCGATCGCTAGGCGTGCAGTCTGCCTCGCGGCGGCGACGGTGGGGAAGCGGAGCTAGGTGCGAAATGGACGGATCGGCACGCAGCGCGCACGAACGAAAACGACCCCGCTTCCGGAAAAGCGGGGCCGTTCGACCTACGATCGCAGGCGGTTAGGCGAAGCGGACCTGCCGCGAGCGGTTGCGGTAGCGCATCGCGCCGCCGATCGCGCCGAAGCCGAGGATCAGCATCGTCCAGCTTTCCGGCTCGGGCACCGAACCCCCGGCGGCGATCCAGGCCTGGGCCACGTCCTTGGTGCTGAACTTGTACCCGCCATTGGCGAGGACATCGACGTTCACGTTCCAGCCAATCGCGTCCATCAGGGCGAGATCCGCGGCGGTGACCACGTCCATCTGGCCGCCGCAGGTATACGGATTCATCACGCCGATATAGCCGCTGCAGGTGTTGTTCGCCTTCCAGTGCGAGGCCTGCCAGCCATCGCCGTTATTCTCGCCGGTCGAGAAATAGTCCTTGCCCTGGAAAGCGGTCGCGCCCCCGTCGATCGAGAAATAGGAATCCTGGTTGAACGCCCAGTTGAGCTGCCCATCGCCGCTGTAGCGGAACATGTCCGCTGCATAGGCCCACCAGTAATTGTCGGTCTTGAACCCGGTACCGACCGAATAGTCGAAATCGTCCGCCCCGCTGAGGAAGCCCAGCGCGTGGCCCATTTCGTGGATGGCGACGCCGATGAAGTCGGCGGTGCCGGCCTTGATGCCATCCGTGGGATTGAAGTCGAACGCGAACTGGTTGGAGAACTGGATCGTCGCATCGACCGAGGCCGCCGCCGCGCCCAGCGCCTGCGCATTCGCGCTGCTGAGCGCCATGCTGTTGCTGATCGGCTTGCCGTCGGGCGTGAGGCGGGTCCCCGTAGCGGCGACGCCGTCGAGGGTGGCCGGCCGGGCATAGTTCGGCACGATCGCCGATACGCTGCCGGTAGGACTCAGCGGCGCCAGATGCGAAAGGACGGTCGCATCGAGCGCGCTCGTGCCGGTCGCGGCAAGGGCGCCGTAATAGCTGTCGATCCCGACATTGGTGAGCAGCGTGCTGCTGGTACCGCCCAGAATATTCGGCCCGAGCTTGGCAAAGCCTACGTCGAAGTGCAGCGTCACGTTGCTGGTGAGGACGCTCTCCCAATAGCTCGCGGCGATCTTGAAGCCGAGCTCCGCCGGGGAGCCCTTCACGCCGCCAATGTCGTTGAGCACGATCTTGGTCTGCGCGGCCGCAGGTTGTGCCGCAGTAATCGCCAGTCCGAATGCCGTCGCAGTCGCGAGCAGCGCCTTGATCTTCGTCGTCTTCATCCGAACCCCCATTTTGGTCGATGACTTCGATCGCACCGAATCCCGGTTTACCGATCGTTAACCAAAGTGATGGAGCCGACGGCATTGGGTCAAGCAGGAAATGTTACAATTTTTCGTTTTGTTGAAACCTTGTGTCGCAGCATCATCACATATATTCACGAACGTGAATACTATAGGAGACACAAAAAAACCGGCGCCCTCCCTGGAGAGGACGCCGGCCTTGTACTTGATACGACGGATCAGGCGGCGAGCTTGCGCAGCACGTAGTGCAGGATGCCGCCGTTGAGGAAATATTCCAGCTCGTTGACGGTATCGATCCGGCAACGGGTGAGGAAGGTTTCCGACGAGCCATCGGCGCGGGTGAGCTTCACTTCCACGTCCTGGCGCGGGCGGAGACCCGCGACGCCGGTGATGGTGAAGGTTTCCGAGCCGTCCAGCTTCAGCGTCTCGCGGGTCACGCCTTCGGCGAACTGCAGCGGCAGCACGCCCATGCCGACCAGGTTCGAGCGGTGGATGCGCTCGAAGCTCTCGGTGATCACTGCGCGCACGCCGAGCAGGTTGGTGCCCTTCGCCGCCCAGTCGCGCGACGAGCCGGTGCCGTACTCCTTGCCCGCGACGATGACGAGCGCGGTGCCGTCGGCCTTGTGGCGCATCGCTGCGTCGTAGATCGGCATCACTTCGCCGGCATATTTGGTCATGCCGCCTTCGACGCCCGGCACCATCTCGTTCTTGATGCGGATGTTGGCGAAGGTGCCGCGGACCATGACTTCATCGTTGCCGCGGCGCGCGCCGTAGCTGTTGAAGTCCTTCTTCGACACCTGGTGCTCCTGGAGGAACACGCCGGCGGGCGAATCCGCCTTGATGCTGCCGGCGGGCGAGATGTGATCGGTGGTGATCGAATCGCCCAGGATCGCCAGCGGCTTGGCGTCGACGATGTCCTGCACCGGCGCCGGGGTCATCGACATGCCCTCGAAGTACGGCGGGTTGTGGATATAGGTCGAGCCGGTCGGCCAGCTATAGGTGTCCGACACGGTGACGCTGATGCCCTGCCAGTGGCTGTCACCCAGATAGACGTTGCCGTAGCGCGAGCGGAACATCTCGTCGTCGATGTTCGCGTTGATCAGTCCCTGGATTTCCTCGTTCGAGGGCCAGATGTCCTTGAGGAAGACCGGGCCGTTGGTGCCCTGGCCGATCGGCGTCTCGTACATGTCCTCGGTCACCGTGCCCTTGAGCGCATAGGCGACGACGAGCGGCGGCGAGGCGAGGAAGTTGGCGCGGACGTCCGGCGAGACGCGGCCCTCGAAGTTGCGGTTGCCCGACAGCACCGAGGCGGCGACGATGTCGTTGCCGTTGATCGCGGCCGAGATCGGCTCCGCCAGCGGACCCGAATTGCCGATGCAGGTGGTGCAGCCATAGCCGACCAGATTGAAGCCGATCGCGTCGAGATCCTCGGAGAGGCCGGCCTTGTTCAGATAGTCGGTGACCACCTGGCTGCCCGGCGCCAGCGAGGTCTTCACCCACGGCTTGCGGGTGAGGCCCAGCGCGCGCGCCTTGCGGGCGACCAGGCCGGCGGCGATCAGCACTGACGGGTTCGAGGTGTTGGTGCAGCTGGTGATCGCGGCGATCACCACGTCGCCGTCGCCGATGTCATGGTCGCGACCCTCGACGCTCACGCGCGCGGGCTGCTCCTTCTTGTACACCTTGGTCAGGTCGCCGTTGAACACTTCGTCGACGCTGTCGAGGCTGACGCGGTCCTGCGGGCGCTTCGGGCCGGCGAGCGACGGACGCACGGTCGACATGTCGAGCTCGAGCGTGTCGGTGAAGATCGGCTCGGGGCCGCTGACGTCGTGCCACATGCCCTGCGCCTTGGCATAGGCTTCGACCAGCGCGACATTCTCGTCGCTGCGGCCGGTGAGGCGCATGTAATCGAGCGTCTTGTCGTCGATCGGGAAGAAGCCGCAGGTCGCGCCATATTCCGGCGCCATGTTGGCGATGGTCGCACGATCGGCGAGCGTCATGGAATGCAGGCCGGGGCCGTAGAACTCGACGAAGCGGCCGACCACGCCCTTGGCGCGCAGCATCTGGGTCACGGTGAGCACCAGGTCGGTCGCGGTGATGCCCTCGGCCAGCTTGCCGGTGAGCTTGAAGCCGACGACTTCGGGGATCAGCATCGACACCGGCTGGCCGAGCATCGCGGCTTCCGCCTCGATGCCGCCCACGCCCCAGCCAAGCACGCCGAGGCCGTTGACCATCGTCGTGTGGCTGTCGGTGCCGACCAGCGTGTCCGGGTACGCGATCGTCTCGCCGTCGGGCGCGACCGACGACCAGATCGACTGGGCGATATATTCCAGGTTCACCTGGTGGCAGATGCCGGTGCCCGGCGGGACCACCGAGAAGTTGTTGAGCGCCTTGGAGCCCCACTTCAGGAACTCGTAGCGCTCGGCATTGCGCTCATATTCCAGCGCGACATTGTCTTCGAACGCCTTGGGGGTGCCGAACTCGTCGACCATCACCGAGTGATCGATCACGAGGTGCACCGGCACCAGCGGGTTGATCTTGGCCGCGTCGCCGCCGAGCTTGGTGATCGCGTCGCGCATCGCGGCGAGGTCGACCACGCAGGGCACGCCGGTGAAATCCTGCATCAGCACGCGCGCGGGGCGATACTGGATCTCGCGGCTGGGGGCCTTGGGGTTTTGCTGCCAGTCGACGATCGCCTGGGCGTCCTCGGGCGTGACGGTCACGCCGTCGTCGAAGCGGAGCATGTTCTCCAGCAGCACCTTCATCGAGAAGGGCAGGCGGCTGATGTCGCCGAGCTTCGCCGCCGCCTTGGGGAGCGAGTAGAAGCTGTAGGTCTTGCCGGAGACGGTGAGCGAGTCACGCGTGCCGAGCGTATCGTTGCCGATGGCGGTCATGAGGCGCGGGGTCCTTTCCCTGATCTGGTCCGCCGGGCGCTCGGTGGACGCAGCCCATTATAGGCCGCGCGGGCGCACCGTCGGGGTGCTGCGAATGCGAAGATTCGCGAGGGGCCTTAGCGCGGTGCGGCGGGGAGGGAAAGGGGAGGTTGGTAGGGGGCCGGGTGGTGGTAGCGGTAACCGCCCTGGCGGCAAATTTAATACGTCCGCCGCCCGCCCCACCCCAAAAGCGGTTCTTCAAAGTGCAAGCAGACTAGAAACGTGTACGGATCGACTAAAAAAGCGCCTTGATTGCAAAACTTGCGTAATGATATTGACCGATCTTACGACTAGCCAGAATGACGAAAGCCCTTTCGGAGACAGGTTGATGCGATTCAAGACGGGCGCGATCGTCGGTTTGAGCATGCTCGTCAGCGCTTGCGGCGGTGATAGCGGCAGCGTGTCCTCGCCGCTGGCGGTCGCAACGACGCCCACACCGGTGCCGAGCCCGACACCATCGCCAACGCCCACGCCTACCCCCGCGCCAAGCAGCGGCGGGCCGCTGACCAACCTCGTCGCCAGCCAAATCTTTGTGACGACCACCGCGGGTCTTCAGTCGCCGTTGAATCGCCCCGGGCGTGTCAGTGGGTCGACGAACCTGACCGGGCCGACGTCCGGCGCGCTCTTCCGGTATGACAGCGCAACCCGCGGCTATTTTTACGACGTTCGGAATTCCTTGATGGCGCCGGACTTCGAAGCGGGCTTCCTGCCTAGTGACGTCGTTGCTTCGCAATCGGATGCGCGAACCACCTATTATGATGCGCCCAGAGACCCGCTCGCACCTCCCGGCACATCTCCGCGCAATCTGTTGACGCTATTCAATGTCGGACCAGCGAATGATCTGCTGGCACTCAGTTATTCAAGCTTCGGCCTGGCGGACTTCACTTATATTGATGGCCCACTAACCGGACATGATTATCGCGCCTTTGCCTATTATGCGGTGACGACTCCCGATGCCGACGTTCCTCGCACCGGCACATCGACCTATACGGGTCGCGTCATCGGGGAGGGAAACCCTCAGATCACCGATTTGGCGCCGCGATATGCTGTTACCGGCACGATTCAGGTGACGATCAACTGGGCAACCCGCACCTTCACCGGTAGCGTGACCTTGGTGGGCAATGACGGCATCAACAGCAATATTGCACTTGGGACGCAGTCGATTGTCCAGGATGGGACGCCGGCCGCATTGGGACGCTTTGCCGGAGCCTTTCCGGGCCAGGGATCGCCGACGGGATTTCTGGGACTGCTCGCCGGCCCCGCAGCGGAAGAGCTGTCGGGCAGCCTGACGACGAAGGTTTCCGTGACCACGTCCGCGGGCAATGTGGCCGGGATCGACATCGTGGCATCGTTCGGCAGTCGCCGATAAACGGCGACATTCCCCAGGCTAGGCCGTTCAATGCAGGCCATTCGGCCAGCCCGGCCGGAAGCGCCTGTCATGCGGCCTCACCCGGGCGACGTTCCGCCTTGCCCCCATTGCCGTTTCGCGCCCCGCTGCTAGCGTCGCGGGCATGACCTATTGGCGCTATTTCGCCCTCGACCACCTGCTCGCCGCCGAGCATCCGATGTCGGACCGGCAAGGACGAGTTGCTGTTCATCATCACCCACCAGAGCGAGGAGCCGTGACTGAAGCAGATCCTCGCCGAGTTGCACCTCGCCAAGGGGTGGTCCGGTGCGGCAAGCTGATCGAGGCATATAAGGGTCTGCCGCGGGTGAGCCGCGTCCAGGCGGTAAGGCGCTGACCGCTGAGATCGGTGCTTGACGCCTTGCACACCCAAATCATGCGCTATGATGTACAGCAATGAACGACATTGCACACCGAGTACGAACCCTTGGCTTGGGCTTCACCGACAGGATAGAATCCTGGCGCCTTGGTTTCGCGCTGGAGTACATTGACTTCAACGAACTGCCGCTCGCGTTCGAGACGCTTTACACGTACATAGACGAATATTCAGAAAAGATAAGCTCAACCGAATTTCGCGAGCTGAACGAACTTTCTCAGCTTTTAAACACACCGCTGAATTCAGTAACCCGGGGCGGACTGACCGACTTGATTTCCGATCAGGATTGAAACGCATGAGGCCTCTTAGAAATATGCCATCCGCTTTCGATCGCTACGAGAAGATGGGCGGCGTACTGGATTTCGCGGTATTTGAGGATTCGGGTGGCGCGGAACAGGAAATAACACCTGCTATTCCACAGGCGCTAAGGCATGCCAGCACGTTCGACGAGACAAGGCTGCAAGCTTTGGGCTGCAGGCTGATTAGTCACGCAGAATTTTTCGGCGAATGGTATGATCTCGAAAGCGGGGCACTGCTAAGGGCGGGCAGTTACAGGACTGTTGACGGATCAACGATACGCAACCCAACATTCACTAGCCTGGACGATCTCAATATCGTTTCGGGGAGCACCCCGATCCCCGAAGTAGGATTAGGTGGGCAGTTCGCATATAGCTTTGCTTGGGGACTCGAGGGCAAACCAAGCGAGATCCAGAATCTCTTTGACGAGATCATAAATTTCATTCTGCCTATGGGCGAACAAGTTTCGATCATGGACTGGAGCAGCCCCTACCTACCGGAGGTCTCTGACTATTTCAGCGATGGAATTGAATGGTGGGGAGTTTTCCTGTTTACCGTATACGTGCCTGGACTACGGCAACTCACGATTATAGCAGGTTCGACCACGGACTAGGCCAGACCGCGTCCGGCACGATATGGACCGGCCCAGCCGGTTTAGCACAAGCGGCTGGTCGTTCAGTCGGATGTTGACGCCACCCCACCCCATTGCCGTTTCCCCCCCCGCTGCTAGCGTCGCGAACATGACCGAAGGCATGACCTATGGGCGCTATCTCGCCCTCGACCAGCTGCTCGCCTCCCAGCATCCGCTGTCGGACCGGCATGACGAGCTGCTGTTCATCATCATCCACCAGACAAAGGAGCTGTGGCTCAAGCAGATCCTCGCCGAGCTGCACCTCGCCAAGGGGCTGGTGCGCGACGGCAAGCTGATTGAAGCCTACAAGGGCCTTGCGCGGGTGAGCCGCATCCAGGCGGTGATGACGATGAGCTGGGACGTGCTCGCGACGATGACGCCCAGCGACTATACCCGCTTCCGATCGGTGCTCGGCGGCAGCTCGGGCTTCCAGTCGGACCAGTTCCGCGCGGTCGAGACAATGCTGGGACTGCGCGGCGGCGGGGTGCCGGGGCCGCTCACCGATGCGGCCGGTGCGCTGCCCAGCCTGTGGGACGATGCCAATGCCGCGCTCGCCGCCGCCGGGTTCGCCCTGCCCGAGGCCGTGCTGCACCGCGACTGGCCGACGCCCTATCAGCCGAACGACGACGTCCGTGCCGCCTGGGGCCAGGTGTACCGCGACACCAATCGCTACTGGGACCTGTACCAGCTGGCCGAGAAGCTGGTCGATATCGATGATGCGATGGCGACCTGGCGACACAAGCATGTCCTCACCGTCAGCCGGGTGATCGGCGGCAAGATGGGAACGGGCGGCACGCCCGGGGTGAGCTATCTCGAATCGACGCTCGCCAAGCGCGCCTTTCCCGAACTCTGGTCGCTCCGGACCGACCTGTGAGCAGCTTCAAGCACCTGTTCCAGCGGTCGCTGGCCGCCGCCCCCGACCGGCTGCACTTCGCCGCGCACAGCCATCACCTCTGGCCGGACGCCTCGTGGCTCGGCCAGCAGGCGGCGTGGGAGGATGCCGCGCGACTCGCCGACCGCAAATGGGGCCGGGTGATGGACGAAATCTGGCCCGCAGCGCAGGCGCATGTCGCCGCCGAGCTGCGCCTGCCCGATCCGTCGACGGTGGTGTTCGCGTCGAACACCCACGAGCTGCTGCTGCGGATCGTCTCCGCCATGGCGCCGCGCCGGCCGCTGCGCATCCTCGCTACCGACGGCGAGTTCCACAGCTTCCGCCGCCAGTCGCTGCGCTGGGACGAGGCGGGCACGGCTGTAGTCACCCGCGTGCCGATGGGCGAGATCGTCGCCACGGCGCAGGCGGGCGGGTTCGACCTGATCGTGGCGAGCCATGTCCAGTTCGGCACCGGCCGTATCTTCGATGGCCTTGCCGAGCTTGCGGCGCTCGCCCGGCCCGAGGGGCCGTGGGTGCTGATCGACGGCTACCACGGCTTCATGGCGGTGGAGACCGACCTGTCGGCGGTGGCGGACCGGGTGTTCTATGTCGCGGGCGGGTATAAATACGCGATGGCGGGCGAAGGCGTCGGCTTTCTCCATGCGCCGCCGGGGTTCGGGCCACGGCCGGAGATCACCGGCTGGTATGCCGAATTCGAGGACCTCGCCCTGCCGCCGGGGCAGATCGGCTATGCGCCCGACGCCCGCCGCTTCCTCGGCGCGACCTTCGATCCCTCCGGCCTCTACCGCTTCGTCGCGGTGCGCGAGATGCTGGCGCGCGAGGGGCTGACGACGGCGGCGATCAACGCCCATGTCGCCCCGCTGCGGGCGCAGTTGCTGGCGGACTTCCCCCTCGACGCCGAGCGGGTCAACCCCGCCGCGCCGGATGCACCGCAGGCGCGTTTCGTCGCGCTGCGCAGCGCCCATGCGGCGGACTGGCAGAAGGCGCTGCTGGAGGACGAGATCGTCACCGACGTGCGCGGCGACGTGCTGCGGATCGGGCTGGGCCTCTACCAGGATGCCCGCGACGTGGCGCGGCTGCGCGAGGCCCTCGCCGCGCTTTGATCAGGCGGCGGCGAGCGGCGCCAGGCCGAGGCGACGGATCTCGATCGCCGGGCAGCGATCCATCACCACCTTGAGCCCGGCCGCCTCGGCGCGGGCGGCGGCTTCATGGTCGATCACGTCGAGCTGCAGCCACACCGACTTGGCACCCGCCGCAATCGCCGCGTCGACGACCTCGCCGGCATGTTCGGACTTGCGGAAGATGTCGACCATGTCGATCGGCACACCGATCTGGCTCAGTTCGCGAAAGACGAACTCGCCATGGATATGCTCGCCGGTAATCTGCGGATTGACCGGGATCACGCGGTAGCCATGGCGCTGGAGCAGCACCATCACGCCATTGCTGGGTCTATTCGGGCGATCGGACGCGCCGACCATCGCGATGGTGCGCGTTTCCTCGAGCAGGGTGCGGATGTCTTCGTCACGCGTCAGCGGCATGCATCACCTCTTTAGCCATTCATAGACCGAATCGGCGAGCGTTACAAAGGATCCGGAAGACTCCGTATCGCCAGCGGCGGGGGGCGTGCCTGCATCCGAAGCGGAGCGGATTTCCATCGCCAGCGGGATGCGGGCGAGGAACGGAATGCCGAGCGCGCCCGCCGCCTTCTCCGCCCCGCCGCTGCCGAACGGATCGGAGACGCCGCCGCAATGCGGGCAGCAATAGCCGGCCATGTTCTCGACCAAGCCGACGATCGGCACCCCGGCCTTGTTGAACAGGTCGATGGCGCGGGTCGCGTCGATCAGCGCGAGGTCCTGCGGGGTGGAGACGATCACCGCGCCCGCCGGCTTGTGCTTCTGGATCATCGTCAGCTGGACGTCCCCGGTGCCGGGCGGCAGGTCGAGCACGAGCAGCTCGGTATCGCCCCAATCGGCATCGACCATCTGGCCCAGCGCGCCGCCCGCCATCGGCCCGCGCCAGGCGATCGCCTGCCCTTCGGCGACGAGCCCGCCCATCGACAGCATCTTGAGCCCGAACGGCGTCTGGATCGGCAGCAATACTTTGTCACGCGCCTGCGGCTTCACGCCCTCGACCCCCAGCAACTTGGGCTGTGAGGGGCCGTAGATATCGGCATCGACCAGCCCGACCTTAAGGCCGCGCCGCGCCAGCGCGATGGCGAGATTGGCGGCGACCGTCGATTTGCCCACCCCGCCCTTGCCGCTGGCGACCGCGAGGATCCGCCGGGTGCGGCGCTCGCTGGTGAGGAGGACGCGCACTTCCGACACGCCGGGCAGCGCGGCGGCGGCGCCGCGCACTTCGGCTTCTAGCGCGTCGCGGGTCTCGGGCGCGAGGCCGGTCACGTCGAGCACGACATTGGCGCGGCCCGCCTCCAGGCGCACGGTGGCGCGGCCGGCGGAGACGGGGGCGAGGGCGGCGGAAAGGTCCTGCGGGTCAGTCATCCCGCGGCACATAGGTACACAATCGTCCGACGCCACTGTAAATCCGCGCCGCCCTGCTTATAAAGGTCGGCATGGTGAATAGTTCTGGCCGTGACGCGCTGTCCGGCACCTTCCACAACGAGCCGCCGAAAAGCCCCTGGGGCGGCGGCTCGGACAAGGATGACGGCAATGGCGGGGGCCCGCGCAACCCGTGGTCCGTCCCGCCCGAGGGCCGGCGTTCGCGCACCGGCTCGCCCAGCGCGCTCGACGAGCTGTGGCGGCGCGCGCGGAGCGGCGGTGGTGGCGGCGGCCTGCCCGGCGTGCCCACCGGCGCGCGGCTCTGGCTGCTGATCCTCGCCGGCCTGCTGGCGGTCTGGGTGCTCTACACCTCGATCCACCCGATCGGGCCGCGCGAGAAGGGCGTCGTCACCTTCCTCGGCCGCTATTCGGGCACGCTCGATCCCGGCATCCAGTTCACTTTGCCCGCCCCCTTCCAGCTGGTCGACGTCGTCGATGTCGGCAACATCCGCACCGAGAATTTCCCCAACAGCGGCGAAAACCTGATGCTGACCGGCGACCAGAACATCGTCGATCTCGCCTATTCGGTCCGCTGGGACGTGCGCAGCGCCTCGGCCTATGTATTCCAGATCGCCGATCCGCGCGACACGGTGCGCGCGACCGCCGAGAGTGCGATGCGCGCGGTGATCGCCAACACCACGCTCAACGAGGCGATCGGCGAGGGCCGCTCGAAGATCGAGGCCGAGGCCCAGGTCGCGATGCAGAAGATCCTCGACGAATATGGCGCGGGCATCCGAATCCAGGGCGTCGCGATCCAGAAGGCAGCCGCGCCGGCGCAGGTCGACGACGACTTCAAGGCCGTCACCGCCGCGCAGCAGGAAGCCGAATCGAACCGCAACAACGCCAATGCCTATGCCCAGCGCGTGATCGCCGCGTCGCAGGGCGAGGCAGCCGAGTTCGACAAGATCTACGAACAGTACAAGCTGGCGCCTGAAGTGACCAAGCGCCGGCTCTATTACGAGACCATGGAGGCCGTGCTGGCCAACACCAACAAGACGATCGTCGAGGCACCGGGCGTGAACAGCTATCTGCCGCTGCCGGCGCTGCGCCGGGGTACCGCGCCCGCCGATGCGCAGGACAAGGGAGGCGCCAAGTGACCGCCTGGGCCCGCAACCCGATCGCGCTCGTCGTGGCCGTGATCGTGGTGCTGATCGTGCTGATGAGCACCGTGGCGATCGTGCCGGAGACCAAGCAGGTCGTCGTGCTGCGGCTGGAGAAGCCGTATCGCACGGTCAACGCCTACAAGGATGGCGAAGGCTTCGGCCGCACCAATGCCGGCCCGGTGTTCCGCATCCCGTTTGTCGACCGGCTCGTCTGGGTCGACAAGCGGATTCTCGACGTCGACTTGCCCGACGAGCCCGTGCTGTCGACCGACCAGCTGCGGCTCGAGATCGACGCCTATGCCCGCTACCGGGTCACCGATCCGCTGCGCATGGTGGTGACCGTCGGCACCGAGGAGCGGCTGCGCGAACAGCTCCAGCCGCTGCTGCGCTCGTCGCTCCGCAACGAGCTGGGCAAGCGCCGGTCGAGCACGCTGCTCAGCCCCGAGCGCGGCCAGGTGATGGACAATGTCCAGGATTCGCTCCAGCGGCTCGCCAGCCAATATGGCGTCCAGATCGTCGACGTGCGGATCAAGCAAACCGAGCTGCCCTCGGGCTCGCCGCTGACCAGCGCGCTGACCCGCATGGCAACCGCGCGCCGCCAGGAGGCGGAGACGATCAAGGCGCAGGGCCTGAAGGACGCGCAGATCATCCGCGCCAACGCCCAGGCGCAGGCGGCGCAGATCTATGCGGCGGCGTTCAACAAGGATCCGAAATTCTACGACTTCTACCGCGCGATGCAGTCGTACCGGACCACCTTCCTGAGCCCCGATGCCAAAGGCGAGAGCCAGATCATCCTGTCGCCGAACAACGAATATCTGCGGGAGTTCACCGGGCAACGATGATGCTGTCCGTCCGTTCATATTCAAATCAGGTTCAGCCGCGCTGGGTAGAAGCGCGATTTGAGACGAACACCATTCCTTTCGAGAGGAAATGACCCCGTGCGTTACGCCTACGCCTTGACTACCGCGATCCTGCTGGGTGGCGCTGCCACCGCACTGTCGCTCAACCAGCCGGCCGGCGCGCAGACCGCGCAGAACGAGCCGGGCACCATCCAGGCGATGGCCCCCAAGGCCGGCGCGCCGATGAGCTTCGCCGACCTCGTCGCCCGCCTCCAGCCCGCCGTCGTCAACATCTCGACCACGCAGCGCGTGAAGGTGAACGCCAATCCGTTCGCCGGCACGCCGTTCGAGATGTTCGGCCAGGGCCAGGGCCAGTCGGTGACGCGCGAGGCCCAGTCGCTGGGTTCGGGCTTCATCATTTCGGCCGACGGCTATGTCGTCACCAACAACCACGTCATCTCGGCGGGCGCGCAGGGCGCGGTGGTCGAATCGATCACGGTCACCTTGGCCGATGGTCGCGACTTCAAGGCCAAGCTGATCGGCCATGATGCGCAGTCGGATCTGGCGGTACTCAAGATCGACGGCACCGCGCTGCCCTTCGTCAAGTTCGGCGATTCGGCGCGCGCGCGCGTGGGTGACTGGATCCTGGCGATCGGCAATCCGTTCGGGCTGGGCGGCACCGTCACTTCGGGCATCATCTCGGCGACGCACCGCGTTACCGGCGCCGGCGCCTATGACCGCTTCATCCAGACCGATGCCTCGATCAACCGCGGCAATTCGGGCGGCCCGATGTTCGACCTCAACGGCAACGTGATCGGCATCAACTCGCAGATCCTGTCGCCCACCGGCGGCAATGTCGGCATCGGTTTCGCGATTCCCGCGGAAGAGGCCAAGCCGATCATCGACAAGCTGATGAAGGGCCAGACGATCACCCGCGGCTATCTCGGCATCGCGATGCAGGATCTGACCAAGGATCTCGCGGCCGGCTTCGGCCTGCCGTCGGACCGCGGCACGCTGGTGGCACGCGTCGAGCCGGGCCAGCCGGCGGAGAAGGCGGGCATTCGCCAGGGCGACGTGATCGTCAAGGTCAATGGCAAGGACGTCACCCCCGAGCAGACGCTGTCCTACATCGTCACCAACGTGACTCCGGGCACGCGCATCCCGGTCGAGCTGATCCGCGACGGCAAGCGCCAGACGGTGAACGTCACCGTCGGCACGCGCCCACCCGACGAGCAGCTCGCCCAGTTCGATCCGAACGATCAGGACGGCGCAGAGGGTGACGATGGCGATGACGGCAGCAGCGCCGCGACGGCGCCCACTGCCCTGCTCGGCATCGGCGTCACCCCGCTGACTCCGCAGATCGCACGTTCGATCGGCGTCGATCCCTCGATCGGCGGCGTGGTGATCCTGGGCGTGAACCCGAGCAGCGACGCGGCCGGCAAGGGCCTGCAGCGCGGCGACGTGATCATCTCGATCAACCAGCAGCCGGTCCGCACGCCTGCCGATCTGACCAAGGCCGCCGCCGCCGCCAAGGCCGCGGGCCGCAAGCAGGTGGTGCTCTACGTCCAGCGCAAGAACATCGGCAACTATATCCCGATCGGTCTCGCCGCGAACTGATCCGCCGCAAAAGCGGCTGACCAGGGCCCGTTTCTTCCCTATGCCGGCTTCCCACAAGAGGAGCAGGAAATGGCGGAAGAGACGGGCCTTTTCGTTGGTGCAGCCGGGGACGCGCGGATCGAGTTGAACCTGCGCCGGGCCAATCGCCACGGACTGATCGCCGGCGCGACGGGCACCGGCAAGACGGTGACGCTGCAGGGCCTGGCCGAAGGCTTCTCGGCCGCCGGGGTGCCGGTGTTCGTGGCGGACGTGAAGGGCGATCTGGGCGGACTCGGCATGGCCGGATCGCCGCTCGCCAAGCCGCATGCCGCCTTCGCCGCCCGGGCGCAGGCGATCGGCGACAGCGGCTGGAAATACCAGGCGATGCCGGTGCAGCTCTGGGACCTGTTCGGCGAGCAGGGCCACCCGATCCGCACCACCGTCTCCGAAATGGGCCCGCTGCTGCTCGCCCGGCTGATGGACCTCAACGAGGTGCAGGAAGGCGTGCTGACCATCGCCTTCCACGTCGCCGATGCCGAGGGGCTGCTGCTGGACCTCGACGACCTGCAGGCGATGCTCGCCCACTGCGCCGAGCGTGCCGAGGAGCTGAGCACCACCTACGGCAATGTCTCGAAGCAGAGCGTCGGCGCGATCCAGCGCCAGCTGCTGCAGCTGCGGGCCCAGGGCGGCACGCACTTCTTCGGCGAGCCCGCACTCAGCATCCAGGACTTCCTCGCGCAGGACGATAGCGGCCGCGGCGTGATCAACATTCTCGCCGCCGACAAGCTGATGGCGAGCCCGCGCCTCTATGCCAGCTTCCTGCTCTGGCTGCTGTCCGAGCTGTTCGAGACCCTCCCCGAGATCGGCGATCCGGACAAGCCGGTGCTCGTCTTCTTCTTCGACGAGGCGCATCTGCTGTTCGACGACGCCCCCAAGGCCCTGCTCGAGAAGATCGAGCAGGTGGTGCGGCTGATCCGATCGAAGGGCGTCGGCGTCTATTTCGTCACGCAGAACCCGATCGATATCCCCGAGGATGTCGCCGCGCAGCTCGGCAACCGCATCCAGCACGCGCTGCGCGCCTTCACCCCGCGCGACCAGAAGGCGATCCGCGCCGCCGCCGAGACCTTCCGGGCGAGCCCCGGGCTCGACGTTGCGACGGCGATCACCGAGTTGGCGGTGGGCGAGGCGCTGGTGTCGCTGCTCCAAGCAGATGGATCCCCCGCACCGGTATTGCGCACGCTGATCCGCCCGCCCGCCTCGCGCGTCGGCCCACTCGCGGCGGACGAGCGCAAGGTGCTGGTCGAAACCGATGCGGTCGGCGACAAATACGATGCCGCGATCGACCGCGAATCCGCCGAGGAACTGCTCGCCGCCAAGCGCGCCGAGGCGACCGCCGCCGCCGCCGAGAGCCAGGCCCGCAACGCCGCCGAAAAAGCCGCCGCGACGCAAGCGAAGGAAGACGCCCGCCGCGCCAAGGAGGAGGAACGCGCCCGCATCGCCGCCGAGCGCGAGGCGGCGAACAACCCCCTCAACCGCGCGATCCGCTCCGCCACACGGTCGGCCTCGTCCGCGGCGGGGCGTGCGGTGGCGAACGAGGTCAGCAAGGCGGTGTTCGGCAGCAAGGGCGGCGGCGGGGTGCTGGGGCAGGTGGTGCGTGGGGTGCTGGGCGGGCTGTTCCGCGGCTGATCGGCGGGAAAAGCCTGTCTTTTCGCGGCCGCCGGTGCCACCATGGCGGCAATGCGATGGCGAGGGTGCCCATGCTGATCCGGAGCGACTGCGGCCGAAAGCCGCAGGGACGGTGGTTGCGCGCGCCCTCCTCCCCGCCCCCCGTCATGCCCGCGAAGGCGGGGATCCATTGGCGGTGGTCTGTCGGTTCTTTCCGCGACCGGCACGGCGAATGGATTCCCGCCTTCGCGGGATTGACGGTGATTTTCCTGGGCGAGCTCGCCCGAAACCCTATCCGGAGCCTCTAGCGCATGGCTACTGCCCCTGCCCGCGCGCCGCTTGAACTCACGCTGCGCGGCGTGCTGCTCGGCGGCGCGATCACATTGCTGTTCACTGCCGCCAATGTCTATCTCGGCCTGAAGATCGGCCTCACCTTCGCCACCTCGATCCCCGCCGCGGTGATCTCGATGGCGATTTTGCGCTTCTTCCCCGGCTCGACGATTCTCGAGAACAATATCGTCCAGACCGTCGCGAGCGCGGCGGGGACGCTGGCCGCGATCATCTTCGTGCTGCCGGGGCTGGTGATGATCGGCTGGTGGAACGGCTTCCCCTATGTCGAGACCGCCGCGATCACGATGTTCGGCGGCATCCTCGGCGTGATGTTCTCGGTGCCGCTGCGCCGCGCGCTGGTCGTCGACTCGCCAGACCTGCCCTATCCGGAGGGCCGCGCCGCCGCCGAAGTGCTGCAGGTCGGCGCCGGCAGCCGCGAGGGTGCGGAAGAGAGCGCGCGCGGGCTGAAGGTGATCGTGGTCAACGCGCTCGCCTCGGCGGGCTTCGCGCTGGTCACCCGGATGAAGCTGGCGGCCGAGGAAGGCGCGCTGTTCTTCAAGGCGGGCGCGGGCTCGACCGGGATCATCGGCGGGTTGCAGTTCGCGCTGATCGGCGCGGGGCACCTGATCGGCCTCACCGTCGGCATCGCCATCCTGGTCGGCGTGGCGATCGGCTGGTGGATCGCGCTGCCGATACTCAGCGCCGGCATGCCCGGCGCGGCGGAGGCGGTGGCCAACACCGTGTTCCGCAGCGACGTGCGCTTCCTCGGCGCGGGCACGATCGGGATGGCGGCGATCTGGACGCTGCTCAAGATCATCGGGCCGGTGATCGGCGGCATCCGCTCCTCGCTCGCCGCCTCGGCGGCGGCGCGCAGTGGCGCCGACGTGGCAATCGGCGAGCGCGACCTGCCGATCGGGATCGTCGCCGTCGTGACGCTCGGCATGCTGCTGCCGATCGGCTGGCTGCTGTGGAGCGTGCTGGCAGCCGGCCCGCTCTCCGCCTCGGCGGGGCTGCTGGTCGCGGGATCGCTGGTGTTCGTACTCGTCGTCGGGCTCGTGATCGCCTCGGTGTGCGGCTACATGGCGGGCCTGATCGGCGCGTCGAACAGCCCGGTGTCGGGCATCGGCATCCTCTCGGTCGTCGCCGCCTCGCTGATGCTGGTGGGGCTGTATGGGCGCAATCTCGATCCCGGCACGACCCAGGCGCTGATCGCCTACGCCCTGATCGTCACCGGCATCGTGTTCGGCGTGGCGACCATTTCCAACGACAATCTCCAGGACCTCAAGACCGGCCAGCTGGTCGGCGCGACGCCGTGGAAGCAGCAGGTCGCGCTACTCTTCGGCGTGGTCTTCGGCAGCCTCGTCATCCCGCCGGTGCTGAGCGTGCTGAACGCCTCGTTCGGCTTTGCCGGCGTGCCGGGCGCCAGCGCCGATGCGCTGCCCGCACCGCAGGCGGCGCTGATCTCGTCGCTCGCCAAGGGTGTACTGGGCGGGGATCTGCGCTGGGACCTGATCGGCATCGGTGCGCTGATCGGCGCGGGCGTGATCCTGGTCGACGAGCTTCTGGCGCGCACCACCAAGTTCCGTCTGCCGCCGCTCGCGGTGGGCCTCGGCATCTATCTGCCGATGGGCGTGACGCTGACCGTGGTGGTCGGCGCGGTGATCGGCTGGTTCTACGACCGCGCCGCCGAACGCGCCCGCGACCCCGAGTTCGTCAAGCGGATGGGCGTGCTGATGGCCACCGGCATGATCGTCGGCGACAGCCTGTTCGGGGTGCTCTACGCGGGGATCGTGTACGAGACGGGCAGCGAGTCCCCGCTGGCGCTGGTCGGGCCGGGCTTCGCAGGCGTGGCGCTGGCGGGGGGCACGGCGCTGTTCCTGGCGATCACGGCGGGGCTGTATCTCTACACGCGGCGCCAGGCGCGGTGATTCTCTGATCCTCCCCTGTAAGGGGAGGTGGCGCGCGCAGCGCGACGGAGGGGTGTCAGCGCTGAAATGGCGCCACCGACTTTGGCGGGGACACCCCTCCACCACCGCCTGCGGCGGCGGTCCCCCTCCCCCTCCGGGGGAGGATCTTTAAGCCTCAGCCTTCCAGCAGCTCGCCGATCTTGCCGGCCTGGATCGCGGCGAATGCAGCGCCCAGCGCCTCGCGATACCGCGCATCCTCGGCCACCCGCGCGGGGAAGACCTGCCGCAGCGCCAGCACCGCCTCTATCGGCGCCGCATCGGTCGCCGCCGTCGCGAGGACATCCGCCAGCGGGTCGGTGATCTTCTCGCCGGCCTTCGCCTTGGCCGCCAGGAACGCGATCCACGCCGCCACCGGCACCGCCAGCCGCTCCACGGAGCGCCCGGCATCGAGCGCCGCCGCCGTCGTGTCGAGCAGCCGATAGGGCAGCTTCTGCGACCCATCCCAGGCGATCTGCGCCAGCAGATGCCGGATCGCGGGATTGCGGAACCGGTCCAGCACCGCATCGACATAGCCGGGCACGTCCAGCCCATCGACCTGGCCCAGCGAGGCCGCGATATCCTCATGCGCCAGCCGCGTCACGAAGCCGCCGAGCACTCCGTCCGACATCGCCTCGAACACCGTCTCGTGGCCGAGCACCAGCCCGATATAGGCGAGGCTCGAATGGCTGCCGTTGAGGATGCGCAGCTTGGCCTGCTCATAGCCGCGCACGTCGCTGGTCAGCGTGACGCCCGCCGCAGCGAGGTCCGGGCCATCCTCCATGTCGAAGCGCTGCAGCACCCACTGGGTGAAGGATTCGCGCTGCACGGCGGCCTTGTCCTCGACGCCGAGGTCACCCGCCACCTTGGCGAGGAACGCCGCGTCGCTGGCCGGGGTGATCGAATCGACCATCGAATCCGGGAACGCCACTTCCGTAGCGATCCAGTCGGCGAGGCCCGCATCCCATTCGCGCGCCAGCGCCACGCAGGCGGCGCGGAGCTTGCCGCCATTGCCCGTCATGTTGTCGCAGCAGAGCATCGCGAAGGGCGGCACACCCGCCGCGCGGCGATCGGCGAGGCCGGTGACGATCCAGCCGATCACGCTCGCCGGCTCTTCCGGACGCGCTAGATCGTGGACGATGTCGGGATGGCCCATGTCGAGCGCGCCGTCGCCGCCCAGGCAATAGCCCTTCTCGGTCACCGTGCTGGTGGCGATCCGGACCTCGGGGCTGGCGAGCAGCGCGCGGAGGCGGGCGCCCTCGCCCGGGCCGACCGCATCCGAGTGCGCCGCGACGATCCGCGTCGAAGGCTCGCGGTCGATCACCGCCAGCGTGTAGAGCCCGTCCTGCGCCTTCAGCGCATCGGTGGTGGTGCCGCTGCGCAGCGACACCGCCGCAATGCCCCAGCGCGGATCGCTGTCCAGCACCTTGTCGATGAACGCGGCCTGATGGGCGCGGTGGAAGGCGCCGGGACCGAAATGGACGATGCCGGTGCGGATCGCGGCCAGGTCGTGGCCGGGGCGGAGGATGCCGGCAGGAAGGCCGGCGAGCGTCGCGCGCGAAAGCGTGGTCATATGGTCAGGCCAATCAGACCCGACGGGTAAAGTCAATCGCGCGCGGGGTTGCGCAGGCCCGGCGGCAGCAGCGGCCCTTCGAAATTGGCGCGCTTGTCGCGAAGCCCACGCGGCAGGAAGAAGCGCACCTGCCGGTTGGGGAAATCGATCTCGACCCGGCGGAAGCTGCGCATCGCATCCATGCCGAGCATGATCGCCGGCCGCCTGGTGAGCCCGAAGCGCTTGAACGGCTCGGCCTCGGCAAAGGCGACGGGCAGCGCATCGAACGCGACGTTGCTCACCCGCATGTCCGGCACATGCCCATATTGCGCCAGCGTCTTGCCGCCATCGACGCTGGTCAGCTCGATCGTCTGCAGCACGCCCACGCTCTTGCCGACCTTCCGGCGCAGCGCCTCGTTGCCCATTGTCACCTGCGAGCCGGTGTCGAGCACCACCTGCACGCGGGCGTTACCATAATAGGCGTCGGTGACGATCAGCTGGCCGAACTGGTCCTTGGCGGAGACGACGATCTCGTCCGCATCGTGCTTCTCGTGCCGCTTGCGCTTGACGCTGGGGCGTACCGCCATGGTCGCGGTGTCGAAGTCGATCGTGACCTCGTGATCGCGCAGCGTGTCGATGCCGAGCAGCCCGGCCGCGCCGATATTGGCGGCATCGAAGGCAGGCGCGACGATCTGGTGCGCGGTGCCGATCGATTCGATCTTGAGATCGGGCACGATAACGGTCGTGGCGAGGCTGCGCCCGGTCATCGAGGTGACGTGCACCGACGCCCCCGCGGCGAGCCCCAGTCGCGCCGCCAGCTCGCGCGAGACCACCGTGCGCTCGGCGCCGGTATCGATGATGAAGTTGTACGGCCCCTGCTGGGTGATCGCGACCGGTACGGTGAGCCGCGCATTGGTCTCGCCCAGCGCCAGCTGGATCGCATCGGGCTGGCCCGCGGCAGGCGCCGTCTCGGGGTCCGTCCGCACCGTCGCCGGCCCGCTCCCCAGCAAACCGAGCGGCAAGGCCCAAAGGACAAGCGAGGACGAGACTCCGAACATGTGCGGAACATACGCCTGTCGATGTTGCGCAGCAATCCCGCAAAAGAACGGGGTCAGTCGAGCCGCATCGCCTCGGCAGCAATCGCCTCCGCTTCTTCGAGCAGCGCGTCTTCGGTGGTGCCTTGCGCGACCGATTCGCGACCGATCATGATCAGCACCGGCACGGCCATCGGGCTCACCCGTTCCAGATCGACGTGCAGCATCCGCGCGCCCGCCTCGTCGAGCAGCCGCGCCAGGCGACCGACATCGGTCATCTTCGCGCGCGCATCTTCCCAGGCGGCGCGCAGCAGCAGGTGATCGGGCTCGTATTTGCGCAGCACGTCGTAGATCAGGTCGGTGGAGAAGGTGACCTGCCGCCCGGTCTTCTTCTTGCCGGGATGCTGGCGCTCGACCAGCCCGCCGATGATCGCGACTTCGCGGAACGCCCGCTTGAGCAGCGCCGAGCCCTGCACCCAGTCGACGAATTCATGTTCGAGAATGTCGGGCGAGAAGAGCGGTCGGGGATCGGTGATCTTCTCCAGCCCATAGACCGCCAGCGCATAGTCGTTGGCGACGAAGCCCAGCGGCTTGAGCCCCATCGCCTCCATCCGCCGCGTGACCAGCATGCCGAGCGACTGGTGCGCGTTCCAGCCTTCGAAGCTGTAAATGACGAGATGGTGGCGGCCCTCGTGCGGGAAGGTCTCGACCAGCAGCTGGCCCGGTGCGGGCAGCGTCGAGCGGCGGTCCTGCGTCTCCAGCCATTCGCGCACGTCCGCCGGGAAGCGCGTCCACTCCCCGCGATCGAACAGGAACGCCCGCACGCGGTCGGCAAGGTTCGCGGTGATCGCCAGCCGCGCGCCCATATAGCTCGGCACCCGCGCCTGCTTGGCGGTGGCGCGGACGATCAGGTCGGTGGCCTCCACCCGCTCCACTTCCAGCGCGAGGCCGCCGAAGAAGAAGGTATCGCCTGGCGACAGCGAGGCGGCAAACCCCTCCTCCACCTTGCCCAGCCGCTTGCCGTTCTTGAAGCGCACCTCCAGCATCGGCGATTCGACGATGATGCCGGCGTTGAGCCGATGCTGCGCAATGAAATTGGGTTGGGTGACCCGCCAGACGCCGTCCTTGCCTTGGGTCAGCCGCTTGAACTTGTCATAGGCGCGCAAGCTGTAGCCGCCGTCCGCGATGAAGTTCAGGACGCGGTCGAACACCTCCTCGGTCAGCGCCGAATAGGGCAATGCTGCACGGATTTCCTGCAGCATATCGGCAGCGCGGAAGGGCGCGGCGCAGGCACAGCCCATCACATGCTGGGCGAGCACGTCGAGCGCGCCGGGGCGGAAGATGTCGGGATCGAGCTCGCCTGCCTCGACCGCGTCCAGCGCCGCGCGCGCCTCCAGATATTCGAAGCGATTGCCGGGGATCAGCACCGCTTCGCTCGCCTCGTCGAGCCGGTGGTTGGCGCGCCCGATCCGCTGGAGCAGCCGCGACGATCCCTTGGGCGCCCCCATCTGGATCACGCAGTCGACATCGCCCCAGTCGACGCCGAGGTCGAGGCTGGCGGTAGCGACCAGCGCGCGCAGCCGCCCGTCCGCCATCGCCTGTTCGGCCTTCTGCCGCGCTTCCAGGCTGAGGCTGCCGTGATGCACGCCGATCGGCAGCTTGAGCTCGTTGACCTTCCACAGCTGCTGGAAGACGAGTTCCGCCAGGCCGCGGGTGTTGCAGAAGACGATCGTCGTCTTGTGCGTCTCGATCTCGGCCATCACCTGCGGGATGGCATAGATGCCTGAATGCCCGGCCCAGGGCACACGGCCCTCGGGCAGCAGGATGGCGATGTCGGGATCGGCCCCCTTCTCGCCCTGCACCAGCGTCACCGCATCGATGTCGCCATAGGGCGCGAGCCAGGCGCGATAGCCGTCCGGATCGGCGACGGTGGCGGAGAGCCCGACGCGGCGGAAGCCGGGCGCCAGCCGCTCCAGCCGGGCGAGCGCCAGCGCGAGCAGGTCGCCGCGCTTGCCGGTGGCGAAGGCGTGGATCTCGTCGATCACCACCGTCTTCAGCCCGGCGAACATCGTCAGGCTGTCCTCATAGGACAGCAGCAGGCTGAGCGATTCGGGCGTGGTCATCAGCACCTGCGGCGGGCGGACGCGCTGGCGGACCTTCTTTTCATGCGGGGTATCGCCGGTGCGCGTCTCGACCCGGATCGGCAGCCCCATCTGCTCGATTGGGGTGAGCAGGTTGCGCTGCACGTCCACCGCCAGCGCCTTGAGCGGCGAGATGTAGAGCGTGTGCAGCCCCTCGGCGGGTGCCTCGATCAGATCCGCGAGCGTCGGCAGGAAACCGGAGAGCGTCTTGCCCGCACCGGTGGGCGCGACGAGCAGCGCATGCCGCCCGGCGCGCGCGGCCGCGAGCATGTCCCACTGGTGCCGCCGCGGCGCCCATCCGCGCGCAGTGAACCAGTCGGCCAGAGGTACGGGGAGATCGGCGGGCACCTACTCTATGTAGGGAGCCTTTCGGCATCTGAGGAGGCGCTTCCCTTCTCGCCCTTGCCATGCTCCATTGCGCGCAGGGCAAATGGGGAAAACCGGATGAAGAAGCTTCTCGCCACCGCCGCGCTCGCCGTCGCGATCGCCGCACCCGCCGCTGCGCAGACGCGGCCGGATCAGGCCAAGTTCTTCGAACTTTACAAGGAACTGGTCGAAACCAACACCGTGGTGAATGTCGGCAGCTGCACCCAGGCGGCCGAGCAGATCGCCGCGCGGATGAAGGCGGCCGGGTTCAAGGACGACCAGCTCACGCTGTTCTCCACGCCCGAGCATCCCAAGGACGGCGGGCTGGTCGCGGTCTATCCCGGCACGTCGAAAAAGGCGAAGCCGCTGCTGCTGCTCGCGCATATCGACGTGGTCGCGGCCAAGCGCGAGGACTGGACCCGCGATCCGTTCAAGCTGGTCGAGGAGAATGGCTATTATTACGCCCGCGGCACGGCCGACGACAAGGCGATGGCGGCCGCCTGGGCGGACACGCTGATCCGCTTCCAGCAGGCGGGGTACAAGCCCAAGCGCACCGTGAAGCTGGCGCTCACCTGCGGCGAGGAGACGACCTGGGCGTTCAACGGCGCCGAATGGCTGGCCAAGAACAAGCGCGACCTGATCGACGCCGAATTCGCGCTCAACGAAGGCGGCGGGGGCAAGTCGGACGGGCATGGCAAGGTGCTCGTCCAGAGCATGCAGGTTGGCGAGAAGGCGGTGCAGAATTTCCGGCTGGAGACCAGCAATCCCGGCGGCCACAGCTCGATTCCGGTGCCGGAGAACGCGATCTACGAACTGGCCGACGCGCTGGTGAAGATCCGCGGCTATGATTTCCCGCTCGAGCTGTCCGACACCACCCGCGCCTATTTCGCCAAGGCGGGTGCGGCCCGCAGCGATGCGATGGGCAAGGCGATGGTGACGATCGCGACCAACCCCGGCGACAAGGGTGCCGAGACGCTGCTCAACACCGATCGCATCTATCATTCGATGCTGCGCACCACCTGCGTCGCGACCTTGCTGGAGGGCGGCCATGCCAACAACGCCCTGCCCCAGCGGGCTGCGGCGAACATCAATTGCCGGATCTTCCCCGGGCACAGCAGCGAGGAGATCCAGAAGGCGCTGGCTACGGCGATCGGCGACGCGAAGGTGACGATCACCATGGTCCCGCCGGTGCGGCCGATCGCCAAACCGCCCGCGCTCGACCCGAAGGTGGTCGGGCCGGCCGAGAAGCTGGTCGCCAAATATTTCCCCGGCGTGCCGCTGGTGCCGACCATGTCGACCGGCGCGACGGACGGCATCTTCCTCGCCGCCGTGGGCATCCCGACCTATGGCGTGCCGGGGGCCTGGGGCGATCCCGATGGCAACGGCGTCCACGGGCTGAACGAGCGGATCGAGGTCCGCTCGCTCTATACCGGCCGCGACTATCTGTTCGATCTGGTGAAGGCGTACGCCGAGCAGGAGTGAGGCGGCTCAGGCAAGCTCCACCCTGCCGTCTGCCACCCGGTAGCGGGTGGCGGTGGCGGGGACCGCCTCGAACAGCGCGGGCTCGGTGCCGGTCATCCAGACCTGCCCCCGGCCCGCGAGTCGCTCGAACAGCGCCGCGCGGCGGCCGGGATCGAGATGGGCGGCGACCTCGTCGAGCAGCAGGATCGGCGGGGTACCGACGCGATCCGCCACCAGCTCGGCATGGGCGAGGACGATGCCGAGCAGCAGCGCCTTCTGCTCGCCGGTGGAGCAGAGATGCGCGGGTTGCGCCTTGTCGAGATGGGTCACCTGCAGATCGGCGCGGTGCGGGCCGGCGAGGGTGCGCCCGGCAGCGGCATCGCGGCGGCGGCCTTCGCGCAGCGCGGCAGCGAGCGCGGGGGCGTCGCCCTGCCAGCCCTCCAGCGTAAGCCCGGCCCGGGCGAAGGGGCCCATGGGCTGGTCGGCCAGACGGGCGCCCAGCGCGGCCACAGCATCGCGCCGGGCAGCGTCGATCGCCGCGCCATACTCGGCCATCCGTGCCTCCAGTGCCTCGAGCCAGGCGGGATCGGGCGGCAGTTCGTCGGCAAGCAGCCGGTTGCGCTCGCGCATCGCGGCTTCGTAACGGGTCGCCTCATGCGCGTGGCGCGGGTTGAGCGCCAGCGTCAGCCGGTCGAGGAAGCGGCGGCGGTCGCCGGGGGCTTCGAGGAACAGCCGGTCCATCGCGGGGGTGAGCCACAACACCACCAGCCACTGGGCAAGGCTGGCCGCCGCCGCCGCCGCGCCGTTGACGCGGACGATCCGCCGCTCGGGCGCGTCGGCGCGGGTGCCGGTGCCGATCTCGGCCTCGTCGAGCGTCGCCGCGATGCCGAAGCCCCCCGCCCCGCCCTGCCGCGCCATCTCGCTCAAGGGCGCGCCGCGCAGGCCGCGGCCGGGCGCGAGCAGCGACACGGCCTCCAGGATATTGGTCTTGCCCGCGCCATTCTCGCCGCTCAGCACGACGAAGTCTGCCCCCGGGGTCAGCAGGGCATCTTCGTGGTTGCGGAAGTCGGTGAGCAGGAGACGCTTGACGGCCATGCCAGCGGCTGTAGCGCAGCACCTTGCCCACGAACACCGCTTGGCCGATAGATCAGGGCGAAGGGATAGAAACACATGATCCGCAAGACTGTTACGATTGCCGCGCTCGCGCTGGTGGCGGCCTGCTCCAAGGCGCCCGAGGACGTGACCGCGACCTACGCCGCCGCCGGCGGCCGCGGCACCATCACCGTCAAGGCTGCCGCAAACGGCGACGCCAAGGTGGAAGCCGGCCCGCAGACGCTGATCCACAAGGGCGGCACCGATTACGTCGTGATCACCGACGGCAACGACAAGTTTGCCGCCAGCTTCGCCGATTTCGTCGGCGCGACGCAGGACATTGCCAAGGCCAAGGGCATGAAGCCCCAGGCGCTGCCGCAGGATCCGGACTATGAAGCGGTCCAGGTCGGCGAGGAGAAGGTCGGCGACCAGAAGGGCACGATCTGGAGCGTCCAGCCCAAGGGCAACCCCCAGGGCGATTCGATTCGCATCGTCGTCAGCGACGACAGCCGCCTGAAGAACATCGCCGCCGCGATCGGCATGCAGACCAAGCTGACCGGCGCCCGCATGGCGACCGTGTTCACCAGCGTCCCCAAGGCCGAGAAGGTGCTGGAAGACGTGATCGCCAAGGGCGCCGTGCTTCGCCTGGGCGATGCGCTGACGCTGCAGAGCGTCAAGCCGGGCGCGATCCCCGCCAGCGAGTTCGCGCTGCCGAACGTGCTCGACCGCGCTGCGCTGCGCAAGCGGATCGAGGACCAGGCCAACAAGGCGCTCGAAGCCGCCAAGGCCGCCGGCGACAAGGCCGGTGCCGCACCGGCCGACGGCGCGCCCGCTGCGCCTGCTGCACCTGCGCCGGAAGCGACTCCGGCCGCGAAGTAAGGTCGCATGGAAAGGGAAAGGGCGTCCGGCCGTCGCCGGGCGCCCTTTTCTTTGGGCTTAGAGCGCGCCGATCCCCGCCTCGGCCAGCCGCGCCTGGGCGATGCGGTACTGTTTCGGCTCGGTGATCCCCAGCCGCGCCCGCGCCGCCTCCAGCGGCTCCTCCAGGAGCTGCTCATAATCCTCGGCGTGGAGCCAGCCGGCGCGCTTGCCGTGGCGATAGCCTTCGAGAATCGCCTTCACGCAATCGAGCCGGCCGGTGGTGCGGATGCTCTTGAGTGCGCCACCGATCGCGATGAAGCCCCAGCCGGTGCCGCCGGTCTGCGCATAGGAGAAGGCGACCAGGCAGAGTTCGCCGAGATGCTCGTCGGCCCTGTAGCCGGTCAGCACGTGCCAGAGGTCGTGGATGTCGCGCTCGCGCCGGCCCATCCAGGCATAGGGATGCTCGACCTCGATGCCCTGGAACCCGCCTTCGACCATGCTGACCTGGACCAGCCCGTCGGCAGAATAGCCCGTCGAATCGAGGAAGTCGCGATAGGCCGCCCCGAAGGTGCCGGGGGCGAAGCCGTCGATCCAGCTGCGGTCCGACAAGCGCTGCGACAGCTCCAGCCGCCGATAGGCGAGCTTGCCGCCGCCGGGGACGGTGAGGAGCTTGCGGTAATTGCGCTGGCTGACGTCGCCGTTCAGGGCGCGCATGATCTTGAAGACCTGTTCGGTATCGTCGCCATTGGCGAGCAGCTTGCGCAGCGCCGACAGCGCCGTGCCCCATTCGCGCTTGAGCGGCACGCCGGGGTTGAGCAACGGTTGCGGAGCCTTGGTCGCCATGCAGTCGATTCCTCTAACTGACACGACTGTTAATAGCACGCGGGTCGGAGCGTTTCAACGCGCCCAGCCATTTTGAGGCGGACGACGGATCCAGGGAGATCCGCCGCCCGACCCAAGTCCCGGAAGTGCGACCCTCGGGGCTTGGCCCTGCTTATGGTCGCAAACATACGCCCGACATAGCCGGGGAAAGCGCGGGGTGCGCTGGAAAGCGGCCGTCAACCATGGACATGCCGCTGTATCTTAACGAAAAACCGGTGCGGGATCAGACCCGCATCGGCATCAATACGTAGAGCGCGGGCGAGGAATCATTCTCGCGGATCAGCGTCGGCGCCGCTGCATCTGCCAGATGGACTTCGACGAGATCGCCTTCGATCTGGCCGAGAATGTCCATCAGGTAGCGGCTGTTGAAGCCGATCTCGAAGCCCATCGCGGCATATTCGCCGGGGACTTCCTCGGCCGCGACGCCGTTCTCGGGGCTGGTCACCGAGAGCACGACTTTGTCGCGCTCCAGCGCCATCTTCACCGCGCGGGTCTTCTCGGTCGCGATGGTCGAGACGCGGTCGACCCCCTGCATCAGGCTCTTCGGATCGAGCTTGAGCAGCTTGTCGTTGGCCGTCGGGATAACGCGGCTGTAATCGGGGAAGGTGCCGTCGATCAGCTTCGAGGTGAGGATCGCCTGGCCCAGATCGAAGCGGATCTTCGAGGGCGAGAGCGACACGCCCACCGAGCCGTCGACCTCGTCGAGCAGCTTGCGCAGCTCGGCCACGCACTTGCGCGGCACGATCACGCCCGGCATCGCATCGGCGCCGTCCGGGCAGGGCACGGTGACGCGCGCCAGCCGGTGGCCGTCGGTCGCAGCCGCGCGCAGCATCCGGGTGGCATCGTCGGTCACGTGGAAGAAGATGCCGTTCAGATAATAGCGCGTCTCCTCGGTGGAGATCGCGAAGCGGGTCTTGTCGATGATCTGCTTGAGCGTCTCGGCCGGCAGCTCGAACGTCGTCGGCAGCTCGCCCTCGGCGATCATCGGGAAATCGTCGCGCGGCAGCGTGCCGAGCTGGAAGCGGGCGCGGCCCGCCACCACCGTCAGCTTGCCCTCGGCCGCGGTGAGCACCACCTGCGAACCCTCGGGCAGCTTGCGGACGATGTCGAACAGCGTGTGCGCCGACACCGTCGTAGCACCCACCTGGTCGACCGCCGCCGGGATCGTCTCGTCGATCTGCAGATCGAGATCGGTCGCCATCAGCCGGATCGTGCCGCCCAGCTGCGCATCGATCAGCACGTTGGACAGGATCGGAATCGTGTTGCGCCGCTCGACCACGGACTGGACGTGGCTCAGGCCCCTCAACAGAGTTGCGCGTTCGATCGTCGCCTTCATGTACCTCAAACCCCCGGGCCGTCGCCCTGCTTTCTACCCGGCATGACCCGGCCGGTGGCAATGCGCCATGACGTACCCTTAACGCGAAAAAGGGCCGGAGCAAGCTGCCCCGACCCTCTTTTCACCGTCAGAATGCCTTTTCGGCGATCAGAAGCGGACGCCCAGGCCCGTGATGATCTGGTGGCGCTCCGGATCGACGCCATTGTTCTGCGAACCATAGTTGGAATAGCGATATTCCGCCTTGGCGAAGACCTTGTCGGTCAGCTTGAACTCGGCACCGGCGCCCAGGCGCCAGCCGTCGTAATTGTCGCGCTCGCGCAGATCGAGCGCCGGCGTGGTGTTGGGCGAGCTATAGTCGGTGATGAACTGTGCATTGGTGTAACCGGCCTTGGCGTAGATCAGCGTGCGCGGACCCGCGACGAAGCCCAGGCGACCGCCGACATAGAGGTCGCGGCCCGCCTTCACGCGCAGCCGGTCCCCGGCGTTCAGCACGTTGCTGCTGCGATCGCTGATCGTCGAGCCGGTCACTTCACCCTCGACGCCGAACACGGTGCTGCCGCGCTGGATATCGTAGCCGATGTTGCCGCCATAGGTGACGCCGTCCTTCGACGCGTCATAGGACGACTTGTCGTTCACGCGGTCCCAGCCGGCGATCACTTCGGCATGCGATCCGGCGAAGCTCTGGTCCTGCGACTGCGCGAAGGCCGGCGCGGCGAAGGCGGTGGTGGCTGCCAGAATGGCGATGGAAAGCTTGGTACGCATAACGAATACTCCTCACTGAAGCCGCACCAACAGGGTGCGGCCTGACTTCAGCCGCAAGCCAGGGGGCTTCGGCTGGACGCTCGGTATCGAGGGGAAGGGGCGGCCCGCTGCGGGCGCCGCGTTCGATCTTCCTCCCGTTCGCTCCCGGCGTGCTCCGCGAGCGAGAGGACGGATGCACCGCGGGGCCTGTCGCGCGCATGAACGAATCAGGGCCAAAACGGGGCATTGCGTTTCTGCCGGTTTCGCGGGAGAGACTTGCCATGCCCAGCACCCGGAAAGGCCGCGACTTCATCGCGCGGCATGGCGAGACCGTGTTCAACATCGCCCGGCGGATGCAGGGCGACCACCCCCACACCCCGCTGACCCGCGCCGGCTTTGCCCAGGCCGATGCGATGGGTGCGGCGCTGCGCGAACTGCTCGGGCCGAAACCGAAGCTGACCTTGTGGGCCTCCAGCGCCGGTCGCGCGCTGCAGACGCTGGCGATCATCGCCGAGCATCTCGAGCTCGACTGGCACCAGACGCGCACCGACGACCGGCTGGTCGAGATCGGCATGGGCGCGTGGAGCGGGCGCTACTACGCCGATCTGGAGCGCGAGGTGGGCAGCTTCCTCGATACCGAGCACGGGCTCTACACGCGGCCGCCGGAGGGCGGCGAATGGTATGATGCGATCGCCGCGCGCGTCTCGGGCTGGCTCGCCGATACCGATGAGGACCCCGGCGACCGGCTGGTGATCATGCACGGCATGTCCAGCCGCATCCTGCGCGGGGTGATGACCGGCCGCGACGTGCTGCCGCAGTTCGATGCGCCGGTCGCGCCGGACCTGCCGCAGGGTTCGATCGTGCGGATCGAGCGCGGCGTCGAGACGGTGGTGCATCTCGGCACCGGGCGCGGCGCGGCGCCGGCATGATGCTGGCGCTGGCGCTGCTCGCACTGGCGGGGCCGCGCGAGACGATCGGCATCTACGAGCGCTGGGGCGCCTTCCGCGACACGGCGCCGACCCGCTGCTTCGCGGTTGCGCGGCCGAGCGACCTCGCCCGGCGCGGCGAGGCCTATCTCAGCATCGCCAGCTGGCCGGGGCGCGGGGTGCGGCACCAGCTCTATGTCCGCCTCAGCCGGGCGCGCGCGGATCATGCGCGGGTGATGCTGGTGGCGGGCGAGCGTCGCTTCGAACTGACCGCCAGCCGCCACGACGCCTGGGCGCCCGATGCGCGCACCGACTCGGCAATCGTCGCGGCGATGCGCGACGGGCGGGCGCTGAGCGTGGAGAGCGTCGATACCGGCGGCGTGCCCTTCGTCGACGGCTATGCGCTGCAGGGCGCGGCGAGCGCGATCGATGCCGCCACGCTGGCCTGCCTCTAACGTCATTACGCGCACCGACGAAGGCAAACCTCCCGCCTCTAGCACCCCCCCCCCTCCCGCCTCTAGCGCCCCCCTCCCGCCTGCGGGAGGGGACGGGGGAGGGTGAGTGCGGGAGGCAAGGGCTGAGGGAGAAGAAGTGCACTGACGTGATCGGGGCAAACCTCACCGTCCCGCCCGCTACCCTCTCTCACCCTCCCCCTAAACCCTCCCGCAAGCGGGAGGGGGATCGAAAAGAAGCGGAAGGGTTAGGATCGCAAAACCACTGGCACCGTTCGCGCCAGCCACTATCTTGTCCCCCGTGCGATCCCCATCCGTCACCGCCCGCCTCGCCGACGGCGTCGCCTCGATCCCGGCGGCGCAGTGGGATGCCTGTGCGGGCCCCGACAACCCGTTCCTCAGCCACGCCTTCCTGTCGATCCTAGAAGCCTCGGGCTCGGCGACCGCGCAGACCGGCTGGCAGCCGCTGCCGATCGTTGTCGACGGACCGGACGGCACCCCCGCCGCGATCGCGCCAGCCTATGCCAAGAGCCACAGCCAGGGCGAATATGTGTTCGACCATAGCTGGGCCGATGCCTGGGAGCATGCCGGCGGGCGCTATTACCCCAAGCTGCAGATCGCGGTGCCGTTCACGCCCGTCCCCGGCCCCCGGCTGCTGCTGCGCGATCCCGCCCAGGCCCCCGCGCTGATCGCCGCGATCGAGGCGGTGGTGAACCAGCACGGCCTGTCCTCCGCCCACGCCACCTTCGTGGACGAAGCGCAGGTGCCGCTGTTCGAAGCGGCGGGCTGGCTGATCCGCACCGGCACCCAGTTCCACTGGCAGAATGACGGCTATGCCAGCTTCGACGACTTTCTCGGCGCACTCGCCAGCCGCAAGCGCAAGGCGATCCGCAAGGAACGCGCCGCCGCGGTGGAGGGACTGACCATCCGCCATCTGACCGGCGCCGAGATCACCGAAGCGCATTGGGACGCCTTCTGGGCCTTCTACCAGGACACCGGCAGCCGCAAATGGGGTCGCCCCTATCTCACCCGGCCGTTCTTCTCGATGCTCGGCGAAGCGCTGGGCGACAAGGTGCTGCTGATGCTCGCCGAGCGCGATGGCCGGCCGATCGCTGGCGCGCTCAACCTGATCGGCAGCGATGCGCTTTACGGCCGTTACTGGGGCTGCGTGGAGGACGTGCCGTTCCTCCATTTCGAGCTTTGCTATTACCAGGCGATCGACGCCGCGATTCAGCGCGGCCTGCCGCGGGTCGAGGCCGGCGCCCAGGGCGAGCACAAGCTGGCGCGCGGCTATGTGCCGGTGACGACCTGGTCGGCGCACTACCTCCCCGACCCCGGCTTCCGCCGCGCCGTCGCCGACTTCCTGGTGCGCGAGCAGCAGGCGGTGGAGCGCGAGCAGGAATATCTGGAAGAGCTGACGCCGTTCAAGAAGGCGGAGTAGCGGCCCTTCCAATCCTCCCCCGCCAGCGGGAGGTGGCGCCGCAGGCGACGGAGGGCAAGGAAGCACCGCCGTTACCGTTCTGGCTTCCTCCCCCTCCGACCCGCTACGCGGGCCACCTCCCCCTGGCGGGGGAGGATATGCTTGGCCCTTAAGACGGCGGCGCGGTGCCGTTCCCGGGCAATTCGCCCGCCGCCTCGGCTTCGCGGATCAGCACCGCTTCGGGCCGCGGGATCGGCAGGTCGCCGGGGTTGAGGCCGGGACCCGGCACATCATGGTCCACCCGGTAGAGCACGCTGGGCCCGTCGCGCCACACCGGGATCAGCCCCTGTTCGTAGCGCTTGTCGTAGGCCGGCGGACGGATCAGCCAGACATAGTCGAACGCGTCGCGCGGGAAGAGCGCCAGGCTGCGCGCAATCGGGCGCCACCATTCGCGCGGGCACTGGACGTTGGTCACCAGCTCCGACGGATCGTGCGCGAAGCGCTTGGCCGCGCGGTAGCGCACCGTCATCAACTGGCCGCCGGCCATCGACCATTGGTCGTTGGTATAGGCCAGCCGCCGCTCCAGCGCGAGGCCGGGAACGTGCTGCAGCCGGGTCATCGCCCATTCGTTGTAGCAGGTCTCGCCGACGAAGCTCACCAGCCGTGCGCCGACCGGCACATGGTCCAGCGCCTTGAGCTCGCGGTCATAGGCCTTGTCGTAGAGGTAGAAGCTCGCCGTCGTCGCGCCGATTCGGACGAGGAAGAAGGCGAGGCCCAGCACCGCCACCAGCGTGGCCGCGCGGATCGACACCCCCGGCTTGGGCCGGATCGCCAGGATCGCGATGGCGATCAGGAACGGCACCATCCGCATATCGGCATAGGCCGATCCGAACACCACGCGCGGCAGGAAGAGGTAGACCAGCAGCAGCAGCGCCGCCGACAGGCCGAGGTTGCGCGAATATTGAAGGTTGGGGTCGCGCACCGCCTTGAGCATCAGCAGAAAGATCACGCCGACGCTGGCGATGTCGAAAAGCTGCCAACGATCGCGGAACACCTGCGTCACCCACAAGGTCTTGGCGCGCCAGTTGAACCAGTCGAAGGTCTGGCCGGAGACATGCTCGCCACCGCGCCAGATCACCATCAGCACCGCGGGCAATGCCAGCACCAGGCACTGGACGCCCGCGTGGAAGCAGGGGCCCAGCCAGCCGCCCGCCAGATCCTTGTACCAGGGCAGTGCGCGGTTGCGGCGCAGATCGTGCTGGCGGATCAGCTCGGCCGAGAAGGCGAGCACGCCCAGTACCCCCCAGCCGAAGGTGTGGGTGATCCAGATGATCACCGACAGCGGCACGAACACCGCCGAGCGGAACCGGAACTTGCCCAGCCGCGCCAGCCGCAGCCACCAGCCGAACGCCAGCATCGCCATGCCGAGCGACAGCGCGAAATTGACGAAGCCGAAATGGAAGGGGAAGGCATAGGCGAGCGGCAGCGCGAACAGCGCGGTCGCGGGAATGCGGCCATGCACCTCGCGCGCGATCATCAGGAACCCGGCGACCGTCATCGCAGGGATCGCGATCACGATCAGCTTCACGCCCAGTTCGAGGCCGAAGATCTTGGCCATCGGGAAGACCAGCAGGTCGACGCCGAGATTGCCCATCAGCTGCCACTGGAACGCATACCATTCGTGCAGCCACGGCACCTGGTCATAGACCAGCTGCACCCGGTACCGGCCCATATGGCCGGGCAGGTCGACGAGCGGCGGAATGTCCGGCCACAGCAGCGGCACCGTCGCTACCAGCGTCGCGAACAATACGAACCAGCGCGTCTGCCACCAGCGCAGCGGAACCCCTTTATCCATCGCGTCGCTTTAGTGCGCGAGCGGCCGGTACGGCAAGCGCTTGTCGGCGGAGCGCCGTCGCCGCTAGCGTGCGGCCCTGCCGCCTTGCGGTTCAAGCCGGTAGAGCGCGTCCCTGCCATCGCTCCACAGGCGGGTGGCGTTGGCGACCTGCACGTCGGCGGGCGGGTCGATCAGCCAGACATGGTCGAACGCGCCCCGCGGAAGCCCCGCGAGCGCCGCCCGGAGCGTCGGGATGCCCATGGCGGCCGCGCAGCGATCCCCGATGACGATCTGCGAGGGATCGGTGGCAAAGGTGCCGAAACCGTCGCGGCGCACCTGCATCAGGCCGGTCGAGCCGAGATCGAACTGGTCGTTGGCGAAGGCCGAACGGCGGACGACGACCATGCTCGGCAAGTGGTTCAGTCGCGCGATCGACCAGCCCGCGTCGCATCGGTTCAGGACGAACGCCGCGACCCGCGCGCCGACCGGCAGATGGTCCAGCGCCACCAGCCGCCGCTGCCAGTCCCGCCCCTCGATCGCAAGATCGGCGGTCACCGCCAGCGTGCGGACGAGCAGGAAAGCGAGGCCGACCCAGGCGAGCAGGCGGCGGCGGCCGGGCACCGTGCCTTCCGCGAGCAGCGCAAGGATCACCGCATAGGGCAGGATCCGCGCGTCGATATAGGCGGTGCCGAACGGCAGCAACAGGAACAGCGCGGTCATCGCCAGCGCCGCGGCGGCGAGGCTCGCCGATCGCACCTGCCCGCGCCGGCGCCAGCTGCCGTAGAGCAGCAGGACCAAGAGCAGCAGCGATGCCAGGTCGATCCATTGCCAGCGATCGCGCAGCAGCGCCACGAACCACCCCAGCTTCATCGGAAAGCGAGCCCAGTAATCGCTGCCGCCGGCGCCGTCGCCGGGGTGCCAGTGCAGCAGCACCAGCGCCGGCGGGGCGAGCGGCAGGCAGGCGACACCCGCCCCGAGGACCGCGCGGCCCCAGCCCCGCCCCAGGGCACGGTACCGCGCGACTTCGGAGGCGAACACCATCACGCCCAGGGCCAGCCAGCCGAACAGATGCGCCGTCCACACCAGCCAGGCGATGACGACGAACAGCCCGGCGCGCAGGCGGAAGCGCCCCTGCCGGGTCAGCCGCAGCCATAGCGCGAAGGCGTTGAGCGCCAGCGCCATGGCGAGCGTGTAGTTGAGGAAGCCGTAGAGAAAAGGAAGCGTGTAGGCGAGCGGCAGCGCGAGCAGCGCCAGCGGCTGCACCCGGCCATGCGCCTCGCGCGAGAGCCACAGCATGCCGGTCGTGGTCAGCATCGGAATCGCGATCGCGATCGCCTTGACCGTCGGCTCTAAGCCGAACCAGGGCGCGAACGCCGCGACGAGCAGGTCCACGCCGAGATAGCCGATGAACCGCCAGTGGAAAGCATACCATGCCGCCAGCGGCGACGTGCCGCCGTCCAGCATCACCCGGTAGCGCGCCATGTGCCCCGGCAGGTCGAGCAGCGGCGGAAGTGCCGGCCAAAGCAGCGGCACCGCGCTGAGCAGCACCGCCGCCAGCGCGAACCATCGCCGCTCCCACCAGCCGCGGGCGCTCACTGGGTGGTGCGCCGCGCGGGCTGGGTAAGCGTGTAGACGCGGGTGCTCGCGCCCGGCGCGGAAATCTGGCGAAGCCAGGGCGGCACCTGTCCCGCCATCAGGCTGCCGGCCAGCAGCTGGCGGTCCTTGGTGCGGTCGCCCAGTTCGGCAAAGCCGTCCTTGCAGAGCGCGACATAATCCACCCCCCATCGCCGCGCGAGCGCTTCCGCCTGGGGGGTGGGGCTGAGGAACAGGTCGTACATGGCACGATTTCCTTGCGTATCGCGGTGATAGGGGCCGGCGAGGACCCGATGGCGGGTGGTGGCGAGCAGCGTCGGGCCGAAGTCGATCGGCGCGGCGACGAGGCCAGGCGGGAGCGCGGCGAGGCGCACAGCCGTAGCGACAGCCGTACAGCCATGGGTGGCGGAGGCAGGCGCGGCAGGTGTCAGCGCGTCGCCGAGCCCGGCATGGGCGATCCCGCTGGCGGCGAGCCAGGCGAGTACCAGCGCCAGCGGTCCGCGCGGCCGGGCGGCGGCGATCATTGCGGCGAGCGCCGGCACCGCGGTCAGCGCCGCCAGCGGCGCCCCGCGTACTTGCACCAGCGTGACCGCGACTGCCGTTGCCTGGAACCCGAGCAGGATCCACGCCGCGGCGGTACGCGTCGTCCAGGCAAACCAGATACCGGCGCCAAGGCCGACCAGCGCCATGCCCCCGGCGGCGACCGCCTTGCCGAGCGGCATGGCGAAGAGCGGCTGCGCTTCGTTGACATGCGCGAGCCAGAGCCGGGCAAGCAGGGGATCGACCTGCCCATAGGGATGGAGGCACGCCGGCGCGCTCGCAGCTGCACCCACCAGCGCGAGCCCGCCCGCGACGATCAGCACGGCGGTACGCGCAGCGACCGATTGGGTGGCAAAGCCCGCCACGGCCATGCCGGCGGGGGCCAGCGCGGCCAGCATCGCCGCGCGCCACAGGATCGCGGTGAAGCCGTCGCAGGCAGCGACGTTCCAGCCGCTCGACCGGAAGAGCACCGCCGCGGCGCTCAGGCCAAGCAGCAGCGCGGTCGCATAGCCGGCCATCCGCGCCTGTCCGGCGGCGCCATCGAGCCGCCAGCGCAGCGCGATGGCGGCACCGCCGACGGCGAGCAGCGGCGCGGTCTCCATGCCGACGACGAGCGACAGCACCGTCGCGGTGCCGGCGATCGCCCCCTGCAACAGCGTGCCCCGCCCTACACAGGCATGGAGCAGCGAAAGCACGAGCACGATCTGCAGCGCGTGGTGATCGATCCGCCCGGGCGTGAACAGGGTGATCGCGGGAAAGGCGAGCGCCCCCAGGATGACGGCGACGAAACCGGACTGGCCGAGGCGGCGCGCGATCGCGGCAACGACGATCAGCATCGCCGCGAACAGCAGCAATGGCGAGACGACCACGGCGACCACGCCTGCGGCGTGCCCGCCGAGCAGCGGGGTGAACGCCAGGATCAGTGCGGCGGGCACCAGATCGGCCAGCCGCGACCAGTGCATCTGCAACCCTGGCGCCGGGCCGAGGCGATGCTGGGCGAGATCGGTGAATGCCTGTCCCCCCAGCCAGTCGCGAATCTGCTGGAGGCGCATCAGGTCGTCGGTATCGGGCAGCCGCAAAGCGCCCAGCGCACCATGGTCGCGCACCGTCCAGGCGATCCCCATCAGCAACGCGAGACCGATCGCGAGAAACGAATCGCGTCGTATGTTGCGGAGATGCCCTGGACCCATGCCCATCAGCGCTAGGCCCCCATGGTTAACCGGGCGTTTCGCCCGGGCTCCGGGCGGTTACCCGCTGTTGCGCAGCGCGGTGGCGATCGCGTTGATCGACAGGAGGATGCCCTCGCCGATCCGCGGATCCTCCTCGCCCGCCCGGTGCCGTTTCATCAGCTCGATCTGGAGCAGGTTGAGCGGCTCGATATAGGGCAGCCGCAGCCGGATCGAGGTGTCGAGCAGCGGGTGCTTCTCCAGCAGCCGCGTCTGGCGCGTCACCTGGAGCAGCCCGTCCTGGGTCTGCTGCCAGCCGTCCTTGATCCGCCCGAAGATGGCGTCGCGCAGTTCGGCATCCTCGACCAGCGCGGCATAATGGCTGGCGATGCCCATGTCGGACTTGGCGAGCACCTGCTCCATATTGTCGAGCGTCGCGCGGAACAGCGGCCAGGCGGTGGCCATCTCGCGCAGCAGCCCCTTGTCCTCGAACGCGTCCAGCGCCGCGCCGACGCCGTACCAGCCCGGCAGCATCACGCGGGCCTGCGCCCAGCTGAACACCCAGGGGATGGCGCGCAGATCCTCGATCGCATCGCTCTTCTTGCGGCTCGCCGGCCGCGAGCCGATCTTGAGGCCCGCAATCTCGGCGATCGGCGTCATCTGGCGGAAGAAGGTGGTGAAGCCGGGGGTCTCGTAGACCAGCCCGCGATAGGCGCGGAAGGCGCTGTCGGAGAGCTGGTCCATCGCCGCCGCGAACCGCTCGGCATCGGCAGGCGCGAGCCGCTCGGGCTCCAGGCTGGCGAGCAGCGTGGCCGAGGTCATCGCCTCCAAATTGGTCATCGCGCTTTCTGCGCTGCCATATTTGGCGGCGATCACCTCGCCCTGCTCGGTGATGCGGATGCGGCCCTGCACCGTGCCCGGCGGCTGGGCGAGGATCGCCGAGAAGCTCGATCCACCGCCGCGCCCCACCGCGCCGCCGCGGCCATGGAACAGCTGCATGGCGATGCCCGCCTCCTCGAACACCGGCTTGAGCGCGGTCGAGCCGCGGCTCAGCTGCCAGGTCGAGGTGAGATAGCCCCCGTCCTTATTGGAGTCGGAATAGCCGATCATCACTTCCTGGTGCCCGCGTGCCGCCGCGATGGCGGCGACTTCGGGCAGGCCCAGCCAGGCCGCCATGATCGGCGGCGCGGCTTCCAGATCGGCGATGGTCTCGAACAGCGGGATGGCCATGATATGGGCCTGCGGCTTCTCGCCCGGCACATAGAGCCCGGCTTCCTTGAGCAGGATGTGCACCTCGAGCAGGTCGGACACTGACTGCGCCATCGACACAATGTAATGGCGGATGCAGTCGCGGCCATAGCGGGCATGCGCCGCCGCCGCCTCGCGGACGATCGCGAGTTCGGTGGCGGTTTCCTCCGAATAGACGGCGTAGGGGCTGGTCAGCGGGCGCGCATTGGCAAGCTCGCGGCGGAGCAGGTCGATCCGCGCGTCCTCGTCGAGCGCGGCATAATCGTCGCAAACCCCCGCGGACTGGAGCAGCTCCGCGACCACGCGCTCGTGGATCGCGCTGTTCTGGCGCATGTCGAGCGTGGCGAGGTGGAAGCCGAACGTCTCCACCGCGCGGATCAGCCGACCCAGTGCGCCGCCGGTCGCCAGCGGTCCGCCATCGGCGAGCCCGCGCGCGATGGCGACGAGGTCCTCGCGGAACTCGGCGGGATGGCCGTAGGGTGCGGCCGGGATCGGCGAGGGTCGGCCCGGCTGCTTGCCGACCAGCTTTTCATGCGTGGCGGAGAGGCGGGCATAGATGCCGGTCAGCGCGCGGCGATAGGGTTCGTCGCTGCGGCTCTTGCCGGTGTCGCCGCTGGCCTCGGCGAGTTGGAGCACCGCCTCGGGCACGTCCGTATGCTCGGTCGAGATCGACAGTTCGGCGCCGAGCGCGTGGACCGATTCGAGATAATGGTCGAGCACGGTCTCGGCCGCGCGGGCGAGCGCGAAGCGCATCGAGTCGGCGGTGACGAAGGGATTGCCGTCGCGGTCGCCGCCGATCCAGCTGCCCGGGCGCAGGAAGCTCGGCGCTCGGTCGCCCAGCGCGCGGTCCCAGCGGGCGTAGAGCGCGGGCAGCACCGGCAGGAACACGTCGCGGAAATAGGAGAGCGCGGTCTCGACCTCGTCGGGCACGCCCAGCTTCTCGCGGCGGAGCACCCGGGTCTGCCAGAGCAGCGCGATCTGACGGAGGATGGCCTCTTCCACCTGGTCGCCGTCCGGCGTCTCGGCAACGCCCTGGTCGCGCAGCGCCATCAGTTCGGCGATGCGGTTCTTGTGGTCGATCATCGACTTGCGCCGCACCTCGGTGGGATGGGCGGTGAGCACGGGGCTGACCAAGGCATGGTCGAGCAGCGCCATCACCGGCTCGCGGCCGATCCCCGACCTGGCCAGCCGCTCCAGCGCGGCGGCGACATCGGCGTCCTTCTCGGTCGCGACGCCCTGGCGATCCTCGGCCAGGTTGGCGAGCATCGAGAACAGCATGAAGCCGCGGACGAAATCGAGCGTCTCGTCCAGGCTCAGCCGGTCGAGCCCGGAATCGATCTTCCCCGCCCCTGCCACGCCGCGATGCCGGTCGACCGAGGTCGCGCGGATATATTCGATCCGCTTGAACAATTCCTCGCCGCCATAGGCACGAATGACGTCGCCGAGCAGCCGTCCCAGGAAGCGGATGTCGGGGTTGTTGGTGATCGCGAGTGTGGCCATGGGCACGATTGCTGCACTGCAAAGCGAACCCGGTCAACTTGTTCGCGCTACCAGAGTACCTAGCTTAGCAAGATGGATTTCGTTGCATTTGCAACCCACAGCGTACGGCGGGCGATGGTCGGCCAGGTGCGCGCCGTTTTCAACGACGCGGCGCGCGGCGAAACGCCGGTGCAGCCGAGCGACGACGCGCTGTTCCCCCGCGATTCGGTGCTGTGGCGGGTACATGGCGACGTCACCACGATGATGGTCGGCGGCGTCGCGGCGCTGCTGCTGCAGATGCTCCACCCGGCGGTGCTGGCGGGGGTGTGGGATCATTCGAAGTTCCGCCACGACATGCTCGGTCGCCTGCGCGGCACGGCGCGCTTCATCGCCCAGACCAGCTATGCGTCGCGTGACGAGGCCGAGGCGGCGATCGCGCGGGTGCGGACCATCCACCAGCATATCCGCGGTACCCTGCCCGACGGCACCCCCTATCGCGCCGACGATCCCCGGCTGCTCGCCTGGGTGCATGTGACCGAGGCAGTGAGCTTCCTCGACGGCTGGATCCGCTATGCCGAGCCGGGCATGTCCCGCGCCGACCAGGACCGCTATTTCGCCGAATTCGCGCAGGTGGCGGAGGCGCTGGGCGCCGAACCGGTGCCGCACAGCCGCGCCGAAGCGATGGCGCTGATCGCGACCATGCGCGCCGAGCTGCGCCATGACGAACGCACCCGCGAGGTCGCGCGGCTGCTGCTGGAACAGCCCGCGCCCAACCTCGCGACCAAGCCCTTCCAGGCAATGACCTTCGCCGCCGCGATCGACCTGCTGCCCGGCTGGGCGCGGCAGATGCACCACCTGTCCACCCCGCCGCTCGCGGGACCGGCGGTACGGCTCGGTACCCGCGGCGTGGCGGAGACGCTGCGCTGGGCGTTCCGCTAAGGGCTCAGCGCACCAGCGTGAGGTCCGGCCGCCCGCGCGGTCGGGTCATGCTCGCCAGCAGCAGCGTCAGCACGGCCGAGAAGATCGGCGCCAGCCACAGCGCGTTCCAGCCCCAGCGGAACTGGCTCTCCGCGCCGATCACCACCCCGCTGACAAAACCCAGCCACAGCGCCAGATAGCGGATCCAGCCGAAGCGATCGGCATCGCCCATCAGCGCGCCCGCCAGCTTCTGCCCCAGCTTGACCAGCGACCCGGTCATGTAGGTGAGGCCGATCGTCACTTCGCCGTCGCGCTGGAACACGCCGTTCTCGGTGCCCATCGCGGCGGCGAGCAGCAGCAGCACGACCGGGCCGGGCATCAGCGTCGCGACCAGCGCGGCGAGCGTCAGCAGCAGCGTCACCGCCGTCATCACCACCGGCTGGTGGCGGTGCGGGCGGGCGCGGCCGATCACGCTCGACAGGATCACGCCCGCCACGAAGCTCATCACCAGCGACGCGGCGATGGCGGCATCATAGGTCGAGCCGCTGCCGAGGCCGACGCCGAGCCGCGTCGAATTGCCGCTCATGAACGAGGCGAAGAAGCCGCCCAGGCTGGTGAAGGCGAGCGCATCGACGAAGCCGGCGAGAGCCGCCAGGAGGATCGCGAGCGCGATCAGCGGGGACTCGGTACGTTGCATGGGCCCTCTCTGCCCCAAGCGGCGGCCCCGCGCCAAGAGCCGTGTTTGACTTCGGCGCCGCCCGCGCGGCAAAGCGAGGGCATGAACAGTTCGGTCGCCGCCCAAGTCGGTCCCATCCTGCCCTGGCTCGACCTGTTCGGCATCGCGGTGTTCGCCGCCACCGGCGCGCTCGCCGCCACACGGCACCAGCAGACCATCGTCACCGCCACCTTCTTCGCGCTGATCACCGGCGTGGGCGGCGGCACGGTGCGCGACCTGCTGATCGGGGCGCCGGTCTTCTGGGTACACGATGCCTCGGTCGCCTCGCTGTGCCTGGGCGTGTCGGCGATCGTGTGGATCACGCCGCAGCATTGGTGGAGCGATCGAACGTTCGCCTGGCTCGATGCGCTGGGGCTGGCCGCCTATGCCGCGTTCGGCGCCGCCAAGTCACTCGGCTATGGCATCCCGCCGGTGCCCGCGGCGGTGATGGGGGTGGTGGGGGCGTGCGTCGGCGGAATCATCCGCGACGTGCTGGCCGGCGAGCCCTCCATCCTAATGCGCCCCGAGCTGTACGTCACCGCGGCGGCGCTCACCGCCTCGCTGTATGTGCTGCTCAGCCTGCTCGGACTCCCGCCCTATGCCGCAGGGCTGGCCTCCGCCACCGCAGGCTTCGCGCTGCGGGGGGCGGCGATGGTCTGGAAATGGGGCCTGCCCGCCTATCGCGGCGGCAAGGGCTGAGACTACTCCGATCCTACAGAAGATCGACCACCCGGCAGCGGCTGCAATCCGCGCAGTATTGTTGCCAATTTCGTACTAAGTCTGTTATAAACGCGGCGCTTTACGCTTGTGCCGCGTACGATCTCACAAAAACAGATACTTAGTGGAGGATTGCATGAAACGCACGCTCTTCTTAGGGGCTTGCTGTGTTGCAGCAGTTGCCGCCTCTTCACAGGCCAATGCAGCACCGCAGTACAGGTTCGTGATCACCGGAAGTCAGACGATCAAGTTCGTCTTGGCCGCATCCCCGACCCCGCCGGTAGTCGATCCGGGAAATTATTTCGTTCTCCCCGGCGTCACGGGTACCATCGATAACCTCGCCGCGACGTTCGATCTGGGCTTTGGCAGCCCAAGCTATTTCTTCAATTTCGGCCTGATCAACAACACCGTCGGCTACGGCTTCGTCTCGACGGGTACCACCCTGTTCACGGGCACCGAGTCCGCGCCGACCTTCAAGCTGGGCACGTTCACCCTCACCCCGGACACGCCCGGCCCGAATTACAGCCTCAGCATCACGGCAGTTCCCGAGCCCGCGAGCTGGGCGATGCTGCTGGCTGGCTTCGGCGCGCTCGGCATGAGGATCCGCCGGCGCCGCGACATGACCGTGCGCGTCCGTTTCAGCGGCTGATCGTCTCGGTCCCACCGCAACGCAGCTGATCCAAACGATCGGCTGCGTTGCGGTCACCGGCGATCCTGCAGACCTCGGCCCTCTCGGCCTCAGTCCTTCATCGCGTCGATCAGCTTCTTCACGTCCTGGCTGCGGCCGCGCGGCAGCACCAGCACGTCGGCGCCCGAGACGACCACGATCAGGTCCTTCACGCCGACCAGCGCGACACGCTTGCCGGGCTCGCTCTGCACCAGGCAGTTGGTCGCCTCGATCGCCACCACGTCGCCGCGCACGACATTGCCGCCCGCATCGGGATTGCTGATCGCGTGCAGCGCATCCCAGCTGCCCACGTCGCTCCACCCCATCGCCACCGGCACCACCGCGACGCGCGGGGCCTTTTCCATCACCGCATAGTCGATCGAATCGGACGGGCAGGCGGCGAAGCTTTCCGCATCGGGGAAGATGCGCGCGCCTTCGCGCCGCGCCTTGTCCATCGCCTGCTGCGCGGCGACCAGCATCTCGGGCGCGAACACGCTGAGCGCGCCGAGATACATGTCGGCACGGAACAGGAAGATGCCGCCGTTCCAGGCATGGTCGCCCGAGGCCAGCATCGCCTCGGCACGGTCACGCGGCGGCTTTTCGACGAAACGGTCGACGCGGTGGACGCCCGGTGCGAGTTCCTCCTCGCCGATCTTGATCCAGCCATAGCCGGTCTCGGGCGAATCGGGGGTGATGCCGAAGGTGACCAGCCAGCCTTCGTTGACCAGCGGCAGCGCCGAATCGATCGCGGCATGGAAGGCGTCGACATCGGAAATCACATGGTCGGACGGCATTACCAGGATCGGCTCGCTGCCGCTGCCCGCCGCCACCGCGGCGAGCGCGATCGCGGGCGCGGTGTTGCGACCGATCGGCTCGAGGATCAGCGCGCGTACCGCGAGGTCTACCTGCGCGAGTTGCTCCTCCACGAGATCGGCATGGAAGGCGTTGGCGACCACGATCGGCGCGGTGAATCGAGTCCCCGAAGCGCGGCGCGCGGTCAGCTGGAGCATCGTCTCCTCGGCGGTCAGCGACAATAGCTGCTTGGGGCGTTCGGGCCGCGACATCGGCCACAGGCGGGTGCCCGAACCGCCCGAGAGAATGACAGGCGTGATCGGCTTGGTATCCGGCATGCGGAAGGGCTCCCTGGTTCGGTGCTGTGGAATAGCTGGGCGGTCTGCGCCTGTGAAACAAGGGTGGGCCGAAACGGTTGCGATACGACGCAAATTTGATGCGATGGCGCGGGCTTGGCCGTTCGTTTACCCTTCCGCGCTACACCGGGCGGCACCATGATCCGCCTGTTCAAGCATTATGTCCCCAACACCGTGCTGCTGCTCGGCCTGCTGGACGTGATCCTGCTGGTCACCGCCGGCGAGCTGGGCTGGCAGTTGCGCGCGCACCAGGCCGGCATCGATGTCGGCGCGATCGGCGAGCGGGTGCCGCAGCTGGCAAGCTTCGCGCTGGTGCTCGAAACCGCATTGGTGGCGCTCGGTGCCTATGGCGCGGAGGCACTCCAGTCGCTGCGCCACGCACTGGTGCGGCTGCTCGTCTCGATCGGGCTCGGCGTGCTGGGGCTGGGCTTCCTCTATTTCCTGGTGCCGCCGATCGGCTTCTGGCGCTCCAACCTGCTCTATGCGGCGGCCACCGCCTTCGTGTTGCTGCTGCTGATGCGGGTGCTGCTTGGCAAGACGCTGGGTGGCGCCGCGTTCAAGCGGCGAATCGTCGTGCTCGGCGCCGGCCCGCGCGCGGCGCGGCTCAAGCAGCTGTCCAAGGTGCCCGGCGCCAGCTTCGCCATCGTCGGCTATGTCGCGATGAGCGACGCCAACCGCGTGATTCCCGAGGCGATCGCCCGCGACGCGATCTACAACCTCGCCGATCATGTGGTGTTGCTCAACGCCAGCGAAGTGGTCCTCGCGCTGGAGGAGCGGCGCAACGCGCTACCGCTGAAGGACCTGCTGCGGATCAAGACCACCGGCGTCCATGTCAACGAATTCTCGACCTTTCTCGAGCGCGTTACCGGCCGCGTCGACCTCGACAGCGTCAACCCGAGCTGGCTGATCTTCTCCGACGGTTTCTCTTCCGGCCGGCGGATGTCGGGGCTGTTCAAGCGGCTGTTCGACATTCTCGCCAGCCTGGTCCTGCTGCTCGTCGCCTTCCCGCTGGTGATCGTCACCGCCGTGCTGATCAAGCTGGAGAGCCGCGGCCCGGCGCTCTACCGCCAGCAGCGCGTCGGCCTGTACGGCCAGGCGTTCGACGTGCTCAAGCTGCGCTCGATGCGCCAGGATGCCGAGGCGCCCGGACAGGCGGTATGGGCGGAGGAGAATGATCCGCGCATCACCCGCATTGGCCGGATCATCCGCAAGATCCGCATCGACGAGCTGCCGCAATGCTGGAGCGTGCTCAAGGGCGAGATGAGCTTCGTCGGACCGCGCCCGGAGCGGCCCAAGTTCGTCGAGGATCTGGAGCAGGCGCTGCCCTATTATGCCGAGCGGCACATGGTGAAGCCGGGCATCACCGGCTGGGCGCAGATCAACTATCCCTATGGCGCCTCGATCGACGATGCCCGCCAGAAGCTCGAATATGACCTGTTCTACGCCAAGAACTATTCGCCCTTTCTCGACCTGCTGATCCTGCTGCAGACCGCGCGCGTCATCCTGTTCCCCAGCGGGGCGCGCTGATGCTCACCGCCGCGCTGAGCCTGTGGCTGCATGCCCTGGCGGCGCTGTTGTTTGCGCTGCTGCCCTTCGCGGCGCTGCGCACCGGGGGCGACCGGCTGCCGCGCCGCGCGCTGGCGGCGGCGCTGGGGCTGACGGCGCTCGCCGCGCTCGCCACCGCGGGCATCGGCGCGGAGGAGATCGCGACGCGCCTGGCCGAGACGCTGCGTACGCTCGCCTGGCTCGCCTTCCTGCTGCTGCTCCACCGCCGCGCGGGCGAGCCGCGGCCGCCGCTCGCGCTCGGTACCGTCTACGGCGTGGTGGCGCTGGTGACCGTCGCGGCAATGGCGCTCGACATGATCGCGACCAACCCGTCGCCGATCGCCCGCGACGCGGCATCGGTGGCGCTGCTGCTGAACCTGCTCGTCGCCGTCGGGGTGCTGGTGATGGTGCAGGCGCTGCATTCGGCGCTGGCCCATACCGCCGGGGGTGGTTTGCGCTGGACGGTGGCGGCGCTGGGCGGCTTCTGGCTGATCGAATTCGCGGTGCTGACGCTCGCCTATCTCGGCGTGCCGATGACCGGCCTGCTGCTCGTCGCGCGCGGCGCGGCGTTGGTCTGCGTCGCCGCCGCGATGGGACTGGGACTCCAGCGGCGCGGCGACTGGCGGGTGCGGATGTCGCGCACCGTCGCCTACCAGTCGCTGACGCTGGTCGCGGTCGGCGCCTATTTCGTGCTGCTCGCGTTGGCGACGAGCGCCTTGGCGACGCTGGGCGGCGCGCACGCCCGGCTGCTCCAGACCGCCTTCGTGTTCGGCGCCACCGCCGCGATCCTGGCGCTGGTCTCCAATTCCAGCCTGCGGGGCTGGGTGAAGGTGAAGCTCGCCAAGCACCTGTTCCGCCACCGCTATGACTATCGCGCCGAATGGCTGCGCTTCACCGAGACGCTGGGCGCGCCGGGCGCCGCCCCGCTCGACCAGCGCATTGTCCGCGCGCTCGCCGACCTTACCGCATCGCCCTCCGGGCTGCTGCTCGTCGCCGAGGAGGGCGGGCTGGTGGCGGGCGCGGGCTGGCATTGGGACCGCGCGACGCTGCCGCTCGTCGCGGACCAGGCGCTCGCCACGCATCTGGAGACCACCGGCCGGATCATCGAGGTCGATGCGGTGCGCCTCGCCCAGGCAGATGCCGCCGATGCAGATGCGACCCCAGGCTGGATGCGCGAGGTCGACGCCGCCTGGGTGGTGGTCCCGCTGCTCCACCGCGGCGCGCTGGTCGGCGCGATCCTGCTCGGCCGCCCCGCGCTCGCCCGGCGGCTCGACTGGGAGGATTTCGACCTGCTCAAGGCCGCCGGCCGCCAGGTGGCGAGCTATCTCGCCGAGGCGCGTGCGCAGGAGGCGCTGGCGGAGGCGCAGCGCTTCGACGAGTTCAACCGCCGGTTCGCCTTCCTCCTCCACGACATCAAGAACCTGGTCAGCCAGCTTGCGCTCACCGCGCGCAACGCCGAACGCCATGCCGACAACCCCGCATTCCGCGCCGACATGATCGCGACGCTGCGCGACTCGTCCGATCGACTCAATGCGCTGCTGGCCCGGCTCGGCCAGCATCATCGCGGCCGCAGCGAGCCGCCGCGCCCCACCCCGCTGCTGCCGCTGCTCGAACGGCTGGTCGCCCGCCAGCCGGGGCAGGTGCGGCTGGTGTCGGGCGCCGAACCGGCCGTCGCCATCGCCGAGCCCGCGGCGCTCGAGCAACTGCTCGTCCACCTGATCCAGAACGCGATCGAAGCGAGCCCGGCCGACGCGCCGGTGACGCTCGCGCTCGCCACCGACGAGGAAAACGCCATCATTGACGTGATCGATCGCGGCTGCGGCATGTCGCCCGGCTTCGTCCGCAACCGCCTGTTCAAGCCGTTCACTTCCTCCAAGCCGGGCGGGTTCGGGCTCGGCACCTTCGAGGCCCAGCAGCTGGCACAGGGCATGGGCGGGCGGATCACGGTGAGCTCGCGCGAGGGCCAGGGCACGCGCTTCCGCGTGGTGCTGCGCGCCGCCCCCGCGGTGGAGGCGGCGGCATGAGCGAGGCGCTGCCCAAGCTCCTGATCGTCGAGGACGATGCCGGGCTGCAGCGCCAGCTGCGCTGGGCCTATGAGGGCTATACGATCCTCGCCGCGACCACCCGCGACGAGGCGATCACGATGCTGCGCGCCGAAGAGCCGCCGGTGGTGACGCTCGACCTGGGCCTGCCCCCCGATCCCGACGGCACCAGCGAGGGCTTCGCGACGCTGGAGGCGATCCTCAAGCTCGCCCCCGCCACCAAGGTGATCGTCGCCTCAGGGCATTTCGAGCGCGAGTCGATGCGCCGCGCGATCGAGCTCGGCGCCTGGGATTTCTACCAGAAGCCGATCGACATCGACGCGCTGGGGCTGATCGTCGCGCGGGCCTTCCACGTCCATGCGCTCGAGGCGGAGAATCGCCGCCTCGCCGATAAGGCCGAGGCAAAGGCGGTGCTGGGCGGCATGCTCACCGGCGCGCCGGAGATGCTCAAGGTCACGCGCACGATCGAGCGCGTCGCGGGTGCCGACGTCTCCGTGATGCTGCTGGGGGCCAGCGGTACCGGCAAGGAACTGCTCGCGCGGGGGCTGCACGAGGCGAGCCCGCGTTCGGGGGGCAGCTTCGTCGCGATCAACTGCGCGGCGATTCCGGAGACGCTGCTCGAATCCGAGCTGTTCGGCCATGAGAAGGGCGCGTTCACCGGCGCGGTGAAGACCACCGAGGGCAAGATCGAGCTCGCCCAGGGCGGCACCTTGTTCCTCGACGAAGTCGGCGACATCCCGCTGCCGCTCCAGGTGAAGCTGCTGCGCTTCCTGCAGGAGCGGGTGATCGAGCGGATCGGCGGGCGGAAACCCATTCCGGTCGACACGCGGATCGTGTGCGCGACGCACCGCGATCTGGACGTGATGGTGGCGGAAGGGCGGTTCCGCGAGGATCTCTATTACCGGCTCGCCGAGATCGTGGTGCGGATCCCCTCGCTGGCCGAGCGGCCGGGCGACGCCGGGCTGCTCGCGCGCCACTTCCTCGCGCGCTATGCCGAGCAGATGCGTACGGGGCAGAAGAGCTTCGCTCCCGATGCGCTGGCAGCGATCGACGCCTGGGGCTGGCCCGGCAATGTCCGCGAGCTGGAGAACCGCATCAAGCGCGCGGTGATCATGGCCGAGGGCAAGACGGTGCATGCCGAGGACCTCGACCTCGCGCCCGGCGACGCCGCCGCGATCAACCTGCGCGCGGTGCGCGAGGCGGCGGACCGCCAGGCGATCCGGCACGCGCTGGCGCGGAGCGACGGCAATGTCTCGGCAGCCGCGCGACTGCTGGGGATCAGCCGGCCGACGCTGTATGATTTGCTGAAGGCGTATGACCTGCAAACCTGATCCCTTCTAATCCCCCTCCCGCAAGCGGGAGGGGGATTAGAAGGGCGGGAGGGCTGCCTTACTTCTTCTTCTCGGCCTGCACCGCCGCCTGCGGATCCTTGGACGGTGCGCCCTCAGCCGGCGTCGCCTGCTGCACATTCACCGACACATCGGCACCCTCGGCTGCGCTGTTGCTCTGCACGCCCGCATTGTCCGGCTCGGAGCCTGCCGCAGGCGCTGCCGGGAGCGGCAGGTTCGAGCCCTGCTTGTTGAGGTACAGGATCACGTCGGCGCGCAGCTGCGGGTCCGAGATGCCGGCGAAGGTCATCTTGGTGCCCGGCGCGAACTTGCGCGGGTTCGTGAGCCAGGCATCCATCTTGTCGAGGTCCCAGCTGCCGCCCACGCCCTTCAGCGCGTCGGAAAAGGCGAAGCCGCCCTTGCCCTGGCCGATCGGCTCGCCCAGCGTCGCATAGAGGTTCGGGCCGATGCCGTTGGCGCCGCCCTGGGTGATGGTGTGGCACGAGGCGCACTGCTTGAAGCCGCTCTCACCCTTGGCGACGTCGCCCTTGGCGAGGCGCACCGGCAGCGGCTCGGCCACCGCGGCGCCGCCGGCCGCGTCTTCCACCGCCTCGACGACATAGCCGGGGCGTTCAGGCTTTTCGGAATGGAAATACTTCGCGCTTGCGATCGAAAGTCCCAGGGCGGCGATACCCCCCGCCAGCGCCCAACCTGCGATCGTATTGAAGCGATCTTGCATTCATCCGCTCCCACCTGTGCTTTGGTTCATCTTTAGAGCGCGCTCGGCTCCGAAGGCAAGCACACTTGCGGCGGAGTTCACCGGAGGCTAGCGCCGCCCCCCATGGAGAATTTCGCCGCCCCCGCCCGCCCGATCGTCGCCCGCATGCTCGCCGAGGCCGAAGCGGCACCGGCGCGCGCGGTGGCGTTCCAGGGCGCACCGGGCGCCAATTCGCACGTCGCGGTACGCGAAGCCTTTCCCGATGCGCTGCCGCTCCCCTGCTTCTCGTTCGACGACGCGATCGATGCGGTGAAGGAAGGCCGCGCCGACCGCGCGATGATCCCGATCGAGAATTCGCTGCACGGTCGCGTCGCGGACATCCATTTCCTGCTGCCCGAATCCGGCCTGTCGATCATCGGCGAGCATTTCCTCGCGATCCGCCACACGCTGATGGGCACCGGCCCCATCGAGGGCGTGCGCGAGGCGATGAGCCATCCGCAGGCGCTCGGCCAGTGTCGCCACTGGCTCAAGGCGCACGGCATCGCCCAGGTCGCCTATCCCGATACCGCGGGTGCCGCGGCGATGGTGGCGGAGCTGGGTGACCCCAAGATCGCGGCACTCGCGCCAGCGCACGCGGCCGAGCTCTATGGCTTGCAGGTACTGGCCAGCGACATCGCCGATGCCGCGCACAACATGACGCGGTTCGTGGTGCTGTCCCGCGACGCCCCGGCGGTGACCGGCGAGGGCCCGTGCATGACCTCGCTGATCTTCGAGGTGAAGAACATCCCCGCCGCGCTCTACAAGGCGCTGGGCGGCTTCGCGACCAACGGGGTCAACATGACCAAGCTGGAAAGCTACCAGCGCGAGGCGAGCTTCGCGGCGACCGAATTCTACGCCGACATCGTCGGCAGCCCCGACGACGCAGGCGTACTCCGCGCGCTGGAGGAGCTGGGCTTCCACACCAAATGGGTGCGGCTGCTGGGGACGTACCCGCAGGCGCGGCCGAGGCCCTGAGATCCTCCCCCGGAGGGGGAGGGGGACCGCCGCCGAAGGCGGCGGTGGAGGGGTGTCCCGCTTAAAGCATAATCCTGCCATCGCAGCGGCTTCACCCCTCCGTCAGGCCTTCGGCCTGCCACCTCCCCTTGCAGGGGAGGATTTGGGTTGGCTTATTCCCCCTCGGCCCAGGCCTTGAGCAGCGTGTACGCGATCGCATAGCCCGGCGGCGCGAGGAACGGTGCCTCCGGATCCCGCGCCAGCGCCTGGCGCACCTGCGCCCGATCGAACCAGCCGGCATGTTCCAGCTCGTGCGCATCGATCGCGATGTCCTCGTCGAGCGCCTCGCCGATGCAGGCGATCATCAGCTGCGAGGGGAAGGGCCAGGGCTGGCTGGCGACATAGCGGACCTTGCCGACATGCACGCCCGCTTCCTCCAGCGTCTCGCGCCGCACCGCATCCTCGACGCTCTCGCCCACTTCCAGGAAGCCGGCGAGCGCCGAATAGCGCCCCGGCGGCCAGCTCGGCTGGCGGCCGAGCAGCACCCGGTCGCCATGCTCGGCGAGCATGATCACCACCGGGTCGACGCGCGGATAATGTTCGGTGCCGCAGTTCGGGCATAGCCGGCCCCAGCCGGCGCGGAAGATGTCGGTCGGCGTGCCGCAGCGCGAGCAGAAGCCGTTGCGCGCGTGCCAGTCGATCAGGCTGCGCGCCGCGGCATAGTTCGCCGCATCCTCGGGCCGGAAGGCGTCGAGGATCGCCGACAGCTCGGGCGGGCGGCCCGGCGGCAGCAGGGTGCCGGGCGCCAGCGTCTGCACGAAGCGTGGCTCGCCGTCGATGAAGCCGAGGAACAGCAGCGGCTGGCTCGCGGCATTGAGGCCGGTCCAGACCAGCCGCCCCTCCCCGTCCAGCTGGGGCACCAGCCCGTCCATCACCAGCAGCCGCGCGCGCGGGTCGGCGAGCGCCGCTGCCAGCAGTTCGGGCTCGTGGCGGACGCGATCGTCGCGATCGAGCGTGCCGCCCGTAAAGCCGGGGGCGATCACTTGGCGAGGTCGGCGTAGACGGCGGTACGCATCGGCACCTTGAGGCCGAGTTCGGCGAGCAGGATGTTGACCATCATCGTCGCCCGCACCTGATTCTTGGGATCCACCCAGGCGAAGGTACCGGCAGCACCGGACCAGCCATAGGTGCCCTTGCCCGCGCCGCCCGGCTGGTCGGCGAGGAACACAGAGCCCCCCGCACCGAAGCCCATCGGCACGCCGGTATCGCGCGCCATCACCGCGAGGTTGGTCTTGTCGACGCCCGGCGGCAGCAGGTCGGACATGGCGAGCGCCACCGTCTCCGGCTTGAGGATGCGCACGCCGTCCAGTTCGCCGCCATTCTGGAGCATGTGGAGGAAGCGATCATAGTCCCGCGCCGACATCGCCAGCCCCGCGCCGCCATAAGGGAAGCTCGGCTTCTTGAGATAGACCGAGGTCGCGCCCGGATCGATCGGCAGGCGGTTGCCGCCCGCGATCGCATATTCGGTCGCCAGGCGCCCCGCCTCGCCCGACGGCACGGTCCAGTAGCTCGAGCTCATCTTGAGGGCCGCGAGGATGCGGGTGTTCACAAAGGTATCGAACGGCATCCCGCTCGCCACCTCGATCACCCGGCCGAGCACGTCCAGCCCGATCGAATAGCTGAACTTGGCGCCCGGCTCGGCGATCAGCGGCAGCGTCGCGGTGCGATTGGCGAATTCTTCAAGCGTCGCCGGGCGCACCGGGCGCGCGGTCGCCTCGAACGAATCGCTCACCTGCGCCGGGTTGATGCCGAGCCGGTTATACTCGTTGAGCAGCGGCCCCTTGGTGACGATGTTGTAGCCCAGCCCCGCCGTGTGGGTCAGCAGGTTGCGCACCGTGATCGGCCGGGTCGCCGGGCGGCTGGTCAGGTCCTTGTTGGGATCGATCAGCACCTTCATGTCCTTGAACGCCGGGATGAAGTCGCTGATCGGCTGATCGAGCTTGAGCTTGCCTTCCTCGATCAGGATCATCGCCGCCATGCCGGTGATCGGCTTGGTCATCGAATAGACCCGCCACAGCGTGTCGCCATTGACCTTGGGCGCGGTCGGCTCGTCGGACATCCGGCCTTCCGCCACGATCGTCGTGGGCGCCTGACCCTTGGCATAGGTGATGACGATGCCCGGCACCTTGCCCGAGGCGACGGTCTGGCGGGCGAAGCTCTGGACCTGGCTGGGGGCGGTCTGGGCATGCACCAGCGGCGCCTGGAGCAGCGCCATTGCCCCGATCAGTCCGAACATTCGCTTGGCCGTCATCGCAGTCTCCGTATCGCTTTGGCCGCCTTGGCGAAGACGGTCGGCAGACCCGCCGACTCGATGTCGGCGATCGGCCACCACTCGCCGGGGGGTGCGCTTGCATGGCGAGGGATTGTTGCAGTCGCAAGCGCCACCTCGAGATCGAAATGGGTGAAACCGTGACGCACGGTTTCGTTCAACATCCGCCAGTGCGTGGCGGCGGGCGCATCGACGACGCCCGGCGGCGACTCGCCCCAAGGGCCGGTGGGCAGTGCCCGCATGCCGCCGAGCAGGCCCTTGTCCGGACGGCGGACGAGCAGCACCGCGTCGTCGCGCTCCAGCCAGAACATCGTGCCGTGGCGCTGGGGCTTGGGCGCCTTTTTGGCCTTGACCGGATAGGTCTCGGGGTCGCCTTGCGCCCGCGCCTCGCACCCGAAGGCGATCGGGCAGAGCAGGCATTTCGGCGCGCGCACGGTGCAGATGCCGCTGCCGAGGTCCATCATCGCCTGGGCGAAATCGCCGGCGCGGGAATCGGGGGTGATCGTGTCGGTCAGCCGCCGGATCGTGGGCCGCGATCCCGGCAGCGGATCGGCGAGCGCGAACAGCCGCGTCACCACCCGCTCGACATTGGCGTCGACCACTACTGCGCGCCGTCCGAAGGCGATCGCGGCGATCGCCGCTGCAGTATAGTCGCCGATGCCAGGCAGTGCGCGCAGCCCCGCCTCGGTATCGGGCAGTTCCCCAAGACGCGCGACCTCGCGGGCGCAGCCCAGCATGTTGCGGGCACGGGCGTAGTAGCCAAGCCCCGCCCAGGCGGCCATCACATCGGCATCCTCGGCCGCCGCCATCGCGGCAAAGCTCGGCCAGCGCGCCGTGAATTTCTCGAAATAGGGAATCACCGTGGCGACCTGGGTCTGCTGCAGCATCACCTCGGAAAGCCACACCCGATAGGGGTCCGTAGCGTTGGCACCGGGCGGTGCGCGCCAGGGCAGGCGGCGGGCATTGGCGTCGTACCAGGCGAGGAGCGCAGGGGCGATCGATTCAGGAGCGTTGTCGGGCACGCCCCGCCTATGGCATGGGGGACCCGATATGACGAAGCCCCCCCGTGCCACCACCCGCCAGCCGCGCCCGGCGCCGCAACGCTCGAACCGCGTGCGCGCCGTGTCCGAGCTGCTGCCGGACGTGGGCGGCGCCGCCTTCCGGAAGTTCGGCTTCGTCCAGTCCGCCGTGGTCAGCCGCTGGAGCGAGATCGTCGGCGAGCGCTATGCCCGCGTCTCCGCCCCCGAATCGATTCGCTTTCCCCGCGGCAAGCGCGAGGAGGGCGTGCTGGCGCTCACCGTCTCGGGCGCCTTCGCGCCGATGATGCAGCATATCGCGCCCGAGATCATCGAGCGGGTGAACCGCTTCTTCGGCTATCCCGCCGTCGCCAAGCTGGCGATCCGCCACGGCGACCTCCGCCCGCCCAAGGCCAAGCCGGCCCCGCCGCCGAGCCTCAAGCCGCTGCCGGAAGCGATGGGCGACAGCCTGCGCGGCATCGCCGATCCGGAGCTGCGCGCGGTGCTCGAATCGCTTGCCGCCGGCGTTGCGGCGCAGGACGAAACCCCGGTATTCGGCCGGATCGATTGAGATGATGCAGCGACTCCGCACCCTGATGCTCGCGCTGGTGCCGCTCTTCGCGCTCGGCGCCGCCCCTGCACCGCAGGCCAACTGGCTCGCGACCGTGGTGGCGACACCCGAGGGCGGCTATCGCCAGGGCAACCCCAATGCGGCCGTAAAGCTGGTCGAATATGGCTCGCGCACCTGCCCGACCTGCGGCCGCTTCGCCGAGGAGGGCGTGAAGCCGCTGCGCGACCAATATGTCGCCACCGGCAAGGTCAGCTACGAATATCGCGACTATCTGGTCCACGGTGCACCGGACCTGGCGCTGGCGCTGCTCAACCAGTGCGTCGGCACCCAGCGCTTCTTCCCGGTGCTCGACGCGATCTATGCCAACCAGCCCAAGTTCGAAGAGAAGCTGATCGCGCTGGAGAAGACCCCCGCCACGCTGGAGGCCTGGCAGAAGCTGCCGCCGCCGCAGATGGCGACGCGCTTCGCCGAGGCGATGGGCATGATCGCCTTCCTCAAGACGCAGGGCCTGCCCGAGGCCAAGGCGCGCCAGTGCCTCGCCGATCCCAAGGCGATCGCGCGTATCGCCAAGACCCAGGCGGACGGCGCCAACCTCTACAAGGTGGACGGCACCCCCAGCTTCTTCCTCAACGGCCGCAAGGTCCGCGCCTATAGCTGGCCCTATCTCGAGCCCGAACTGCGCGCCGCCGGCGCCTGACCCTTTCGTAGCCCGGAGACTTCCATGCGTTTCGCCCTCGCGCTTCTTCCCATTCTGGCGCTCGCCGCCTGCAACGGCGGCAACAAGGCCGGCGGCTCTGGCGGCAACAGCAGCGCGCCCATCCAGTCCGCAGCCCCGGTCGCGAGCGTCGCGGCGCCTGCCGGCAAGCAATGGGCCGATGTGGTCGAGAAGACCAAGGACAATGGCTTCCGCCAGGGCAACCCGAACGCGCCGATCAAGCTGGTCGAATATGGCTCGCGCATGTGCCCGTTCTGCGCCCAGTTCGGCACCACCGGCGTCGGCCCCTTGCGCGAGAAGTACATCGCGACCGGCAAGGTCAGCTATGAATATCGCGACTTCCTGATCCACGGCGCGCCCGACCTCGCGCTCGCATTGCTCAACCAGTGCGTGCCTGCCGACGCCTTCTTCCCGACGCTGGACCAGATCTATGCCGGCCAGGAAGAGTTCGAGAAGAAGATCATGGCGCTCCAGCAGACCAACCCGCGGGTGCTCGACCAGATCCAGCAGATGCCGCCGCCCCAGGCCGCGGCCGGCTTCGCCCAGGCGCTGGGCATGGTCGACTTCATGAAGCAGCGCGGCCTGCCCGAGGCGCAGGCCAAGGCGTGCCTCGCCGACCAGAAGCAGATCGAGACGATCGCCAAGGTCAATGCCGACGGCGCCAATGTGTACGGCGTGAACTCGACCCCGACCTTCTTCATCAACGGCCAGAAGACCGAGGTGAACGACTGGGCCGGCCTGGAGCCGCTGCTCCAGAAGGCCGGCGCACGCTGATCGACCAGCCATGCAGATAAAGCGGCTGCGGCTGACGGGCTTCAAGAGCTTCGTCGACCCGGCCGATCTGCGGATCGAACCGGGGCTGACGGGAATCGTCGGCCCCAATGGCTGCGGCAAGTCCAACCTGCTCGAAGCGTTGCGCTGGGTGATGGGCGAGACCAGCGCCAAGTCGATGCGCGGCGCCGGCATGGAAGACGTGATCTTCGCCGGCACCGCCACGCGCCCGCAGCGCGACTTCGCCGAAGTGGCGGTGGTCGCCGACCTGGACGACCAGCAGGACGAGTTGGAGATCATCCGCCGCATCGAGCGCGGCGCCGGATCCGCCTATCGCATCAACGGCCGCGACGTGCGCGCCAAGGACGTGGCGCTCGCCTTTGCCGATGCCGCGACCGGGGCGCATTCGCCCGCGCTGGTCAGCCAGGGGCGGATCGGCGCGATCATCGCCGCCAAGCCGGGCGAGCGCCGCGCGATGCTGGAGGAGGCGGCGGGCATCGCCGGCCTCCACGTCCGCCGCCGCGACGCCGAGCAGAAGCTGCGCGCGACCGAGACCAATCTCACCCGGCTCGACGAGCTAATCGGCGAGCAGGAGCAGCGGGCCGCTGCCCTGAAACGCCAGGCGCGGCAGGCCGAGCGCTACCGCGAGCTTTCCGACCGCATCCGCGTCGCCGAGGCGCGGATGATCTTCGCCCGCTGGCGCGACGCCGCGATGGCCGCGGATGTTGCCCGCAAGGAAGCGGCCGAGGCCGAGTCGCTGGTCGCCGAGCGCACCGCCGCCCAGGCCGAGGCGGAGGCCGCGCAACTGGCGGCGGCGGAAGCTGTCGTCACGCTGCGCGCCGAGTCGCTGCGGCTGCGCGATGCTGCCAGCGATGCCCAGCACCGGCTGCAGACGCTGCGCAGCGCTCGGCATGGCGTAGAGCGGCGGATCGCCGAGCTGGCCGAGGCGAGCCGACGGCTGGAGACCGATCGCGCACGCGAAGCCTCGCTCGCCCGCGATGCCGCCGAAGCGATCGAACGGCTGACGGCCGAACAGGCAACGCTGGAGGCGCGGATCGCCGAGACCGCGGCGCGCGTGCCGCTGCTCGAGGCGGCACTCGCCGATACCGAACGCGCCGCGCGCGATGCTGAAGTCGCGCTGTCGCAGGCACTGGCCCAGCAGGCGGCCGAAGCGGCGGAAGTGCGCGTCGCCGATGCCGCGCTGTCCGCCGCGCGCGGGCGTGTCGAGCGCAGCCAGCGCGACCAGGCGCGGATCGAGGCCGAGGCGCGCGCGCTTGGCGATGCCGCACCGCTCCACGCCGAACGCCGGCGCGCGAGCGAGGCGTGGGCCGAGGCGCAGCGCCAGGCCGAAGCTGCGCGCCACGCGCTCACCCGCGCCGATGCCGAGGAGCGCGCCGCGATCGAGGCGCGCAACGGCGCCCAGGCCGCGCGCGCCACCGCGCATGCCGAACTCGCCCAGATCGACAGCGAGGCGGCGGCGCTGGCCAAGGCGACTAGGCCCTCGGGCAAGGACCGGCTGCTCGACCGGGTGACCGTCGCCGCCGGCTATGAGCGTGCGCTGGCCGCCGCGCTGGGGGACGATCTCGAAGCCGGGCTGGATACGGGGGCCGAGCGCCATTGGGGCGGTGCCGACCCGCTGCCGACCGATCCCGCGCCGCCCCCCGGTACCGCGCCGCTGGCCGAGCACGTAACCGCGCCGCCCGAACTCGCCCGGCGGCTGGCGCAGGTACTGGTCTGCGAAACCGATGCCGGTGCCCCCCTCGCCGTCGGCCAGCGATTGGTGACGCTGCAGGGCGTGCTGCGCCGCTGGGACGGCTATCGCGCCCGATCGGGCGGCGCTGCGGCGGCGGAGCGGCTGGAGCGGGTGAACCGCCTGGCCACGCTGGAGCAGGCCCGGCCTGCCGCACAGGCGGCGCTGGAAGCCGCCGCAGCGGAACTCAGCCGGATCGAGGCCAGCATCGCCGAGGCCCGCCGCAGTGCCGCCGAGAACCGCAAGCGGCTCGACCAGGCCGACCTCGCCACGCGCGAGGCGACCCGCGCCGAGGACCGCGCGGCCAACCAGCTCGAACGGCTCGAGGCCCAGCGCGCCGATCTCGAAACCCGCCGCGCCCGCATCGCCGCCGAAGCCGAGGAAGCCGCTGCCGAGCTAGCCCGCGCCGAAGCAGCCAAGGCGGCCTTGCCCGACGGCGCCGAGACCCGCGCCAAGGTCGCCGGACTGTCCCGCGAGGCGGACCATGCCCGTGCCGCGGTGGCCAGCGCCCGCGCCGAACGCGCCAGCCTCGACCGCGACCTAGCCCAGGCCCGCGAGCGGCTGGCCGCCGCAGGTGCCGAGGCGAAGAGCTGGTCGGCCCGTGCCGCCGATGCCACCCGTCGCTCCGCCGAGATGGACAAACGCGCCGCCACGCTGGCGCAGGAGCGCGAGGCGATCGCCGGTCGCCCCGCGCAGATCGCCGCCCAGCTCACCGATGCCGAGGCCGCCGACGCGTGGATGCAGCAGGAGTCCGCCGCCGCGCAGGTCGCCGAGCGCGAAGCCGATGTCCGGCTGCGCGCGACGGAGGCGGCGCTGCGCACGGCCAGCGAATCGCTCTCCGAAGCCCGCGAGCGCCGCGCCGGTGCCGCCGCCCGCGCCGAGAATCAGGATCTGCGCCGCGTGGAGATGGGCCGCGTCTCGGGCGAGCGCTTCGAATGCCCGCCGCCTTTGCTCCCCGTGCGGCTCCATTTCGAGCCTGCCAGCGTGCGCAACCCCCAAGAAGAATCCGCCGCGCTGGACAAGCTGACCACCGATCGCGAGCGGCTCGGGCCCGTCAACCTCGTCGCCGAAACCGAGCTGGCCGAGATCGAGGCCGCGTTCGGCACCAACGCCAGGGAGCGCGACGAACTGGTCCAGGCGGTCAACCGGCTGCGCGGCTCGATCGGCACGCTCAACCGCGAGGGGCGTCAGCGGCTGCTCGCCGCGTTCGAGGCGGTCGACCAGCATTTCCGCCGGCTGTTCACCACCTTGTTCAACGGCGGCCAGGCGCATCTCGCGCTGATCGATTCGGACGATCCGCTGGAGGCGGGGCTGGAGATCCTGGCCCAGCCGCCGGGCAAGAAGCTGCAGTCGCTCACTTTGCTCTCGGGCGGCGAACAGGCGCTGACCGCAGTCGCGCTGATCTTCGCGCTGTTCCTCACCAAGCCCTCGCCGATCTGCGTGCTCGACGAAGTCGACGCACCGCTCGACGACGCCAATGTGGACCGCTTCTGCGACCTGCTGGAAGCGATGACCCGCGAAACCGCGACGCGTTACCTGATCGTCACCCACAATGCCGCGACGATGGCGCGGATGCACCGGCTGTTCGGGGTGACGATGGTGGAGCGCGGGGTCAGCCGGCTGGTGTCGGTGGATCTTGGCGGGGCGACGAGCTTGCTGGCGGCGGAGTAGGTGACCGTCGCGTGGGGGCCCGCGCGCAAGCCTATTAGCGGCATGGCGGCATAAATGGATGGTGGTCCGGGAATAGTCACGAGCTTCGGGAAAGCTCCAGGGCCCGCCACTCTTCCCATCGTCGATGCAAATCCGCCTTCGAATGCGGAATGCGCTGATTTAAGGCTTCGGCAGCCACTATTCGATCTGTGCGGAAGTGACGAAATCCCTTCCGCGTTTCACACCATGCGATCAGGATGCGACTTGCCTCGGCGTACCCGAGCAGGATCGGCCAGATCGTGCGCTCGGTCTGCTCGCCGTGTCGATCGCGATAGACAAGGCGCAGCTTCGAACGGGCGCGAATCGCATTCCGAAGCATCGCCGCGTCTACGATATCCTCGACGGGAACCAAGCGCGGCGGCACGCCCGTAGTCGGTGCCATGACGAACGGCCGGAGATGCGCAGGGACGGCCGCGACGATCTTCGCCAGAACATCGTTCGCGGCGGGAGAGAGAAGCGGATCATCGCGCCCGGCGACCCACTGCGCACCCAGCACGATGGCTTCCAGTTCGACCTGGGTCAGCATCAGCGGCGGCATGTCATAGTCGGCATCCAGCAGATAGCCGAAGCCGGGTTCGCCGGTGATCGGCACCCGCTGTGCCACCAGGACGGCGATGTCGCGGTACACGGTACGCGTCGACACCTCCAGTTCGGCGGCCAGGGCAGCGCCGGTTACCGGACGTGTCGATCGCCGAAGCAGCTGGATGATTTGAAAGAGGCGATCGGCGCGAGGCACCGTCTGATGACTCCTGCTGACACGACGCTGTCAGCAGCGGTGCGATACGTGCCCGGCTTACGCAAGCCACAACCACCGGGATATCATCATGAAATTCGCCTCCGTCCGCCTGATCGCTGCCGACATCAACGCCATGGTTTCATTCTACGAGCTGGTGACGGGTGAGGCAGCCGAATGGCTCGCACCGCAATTCGCAGAAATCGTCACGCCGGGTGCGACGCTCGCCATCGGAAGCGCAGAAACGGTGGCTGTTTTTGCCGAGAACAGCGCGACCCCAGGTGCCAATCGCACCGCCATCCTCGAATTCATGGTCGAGGATGTGGACGCCGTCTTCGATCGGCTAAACGGCAAGTCCGAGCTGGTGCATGCGCCCAAGGTGTTGCCATGGGGTAATCGCACGTTTCAGGTTCGTGATCCGGAAGGCTCGGCGATCAGCATCTTCACGCCGTTCACGGATGCTGCAAAGGCCCGTTTCGGATCACGATAGGCACCGTTCTCGATGGCTCTTGCCCGAAGCGGCTCTCAAAGAGGCGGGATGGGGGGAAGATCGCGATGCGCGAACGGCGGCTTCCGGCGGCTGCGGGTACGCCCCGCAACGGACCTGCCGGACGCCGCTGGCACCTCAGTGCTTCGTCTGAAAACTCGGCTCGCCCTGCAGTGCGGCGGCGACCAGCAGGCCTTCCTCCAGCTTCACGCGGTTGCGCAGGCGCGGCAGCATTGCGCGGCTGGCGTCGGCGAAGCCTTGGCGGTCGGCGGCGATCTGCTCGGGGGTCCAGAACTGGAGATAGTCCTGCCAGTTGGCCTTGAGCCGCTCGAAATCCTCGCGGACCTGATCGACCTTGGTGCGCGAGATGCCCGGCTGTGCCGACAGCGCCAGCGTGTAGATGGTGGTGTCTTCGCGGGCGAGATGCTCGGCGACGCAGTTGAGCAGGTGATCCAGCGCGGTGGAAAGCTCGACCGGAGCGGCTTCGCTTTCAAGAAGGCCCGACAGGCGCCGCGCGAGGATGTCGATCATTTCGTGATCGTGCCGCAATTCTGCGATCGTCGTCGTTGCCATCATCGCTCTACCCTCACCCCTTAACGTCGTCTGCTCCGTTCGTTCCCCCCGCGTCTGCATAGCGCGATTTCACGCAAAGTGGAACGATGGAATGGGTTAATGAAAAAAGGGGCCCGGCAGCGCCGGACCCCTTCGTTTCTTGCGCGTAACGCGGTGATCAGTCGCGATCACCGGTCAGGAACGCGGGCAGGCCGATGTCGCCGCCGTCGTCCTTGCCGCCTTCGCTGCGCTCGCCGCGCGGCTTGTCGCCACGGTCGCGGCGGGGGCCACGCTCGCCGCGCTCGCCGCCACGGCCGCCCTCGCGACGGCGGTCGCCGCCACGATCGCCACGGTCACCGCGGTCACCGCGGTCACCGCGATCGCCACGCGGCTCGCGCGGTTCGCGGGCCGGACGCGAATCTTCCAGCTCGGCACCGGTTTCCTGGTCGACGACGCGCATCGACAGGCGGACCTTGCCGCGCGGATCGATCTCGAGGACCTTGACCTTGACTTCCTGGCCTTCGCTCAGGACGTCCGAGACCTTCTCGACGCGCTCGTTCTTGATCTCCGAGACGTGGACGAGACCGTCCTTGCCGCCCATGAAGTTCACGAACGCACCGAAATCGACGAGGTTGACGACCTTGCCGTTGTAGATCTTGCCGACTTCGGCTTCCTCGACGAGGCCCTTGATCCACTTGATCGCAGCTTCGATCTGCGCCGGATCCGACGAGCTGACCTTGATCACGCCCTCGTCGTCGATGTCGACCTTGGCGCCGGTGGTGGCGACGATCTCGCGGATCACCTTGCCGCCGGTGCCGATCACTTCGCGGATCTTCGACTTGTCGATCGTGAAGGTCTCGATGCGCGGGGCGTGCGCGGAGAGCTCGGTGCGGGCTTCGCCCAGCGCCTTGTTCATCTCGCCCAGGATGTGCGCACGACCGGCCTTCGCCTGGTTGAGCGCCGCCTCGAAGATCTCCTTGGTGATGCCGGCGATCTTGATGTCCATCTGCATCGTGGTGATGCCCTCGGACGTGCCGGCGACCTTGAAGTCCATGTCGCCGAGGTGATCCTCGTCGCCCAGGATGTCGGACAGGATCGCGTAATCCTTGCCCTCGAGGATCAGGCCCATGGCGATGCCCGAGACCGGACGCTTGATCGGCACGCCGGCGTCCATCATCGCGAGGCTGCCGCCGCACACCGACGCCATTGACGACGAGCCGTTCGACTCGGTGATGTCGCTGGTCAGGCGGATCGTGTAGGGGAAGTCTTCCTTGGCGGGCAGCACCGGGTGCAGCGCGCGCCATGCCAGCTTGCCATGGCCGACTTCGCGACGGCCCGGCGCGCCGAAGCGGCCGACTTCGCCGACCGAATAGGGCGGGAAGTTATAGTGCAGCATGAAGTTCTGGTAGCTGAGGCCGTTCAGGCCATCGATCATCTGCTCGGCATCCTTGGTGCCGAGGGTGCAGGTGGCGATGGTCTGGGTCTCGCCGCGGGTGAACAGCGCCGAGCCGTGCGCACGCGGGAGGAAGTGCGTCTCTGCCTCGATCGGGCGGATCTGCGTGGTAGTGCGGCCGTCGATGCGCTTGCCTTCCTTGAGGATGGCGGTGCGGACGATCTCGGCTTCCAGCTTCTTGGTCAGCTTGATGCCGGCCATGACTTCCTGCGGGCTCAGGCCGTCCTCGGTGAACTGCGCCTTCGCCTTGGCACGCGCCTCGTTCAGCGCGTTCGAGCGGGCCGACTTGTCGGTCAGCTTGTAGGCGGCGGCGATGTCCTTGCCGATCAGCTTCTTCAGCTTGTCCTTGATCTTGGCGTTGTCGTTTGACGACGCCATTTCCCAAGGCTCCTTGGCGGCCTGCTCGGCGAGCTTGACAATCGCCTTGACGATGTCGCGGCAGGCATCGTGCGCGAACAGCACGGCGCCGAGCATGACCTCTTCCGAAAGCTCCTTGGCTTCGGACTCGACCATCATCACCGCGTCATAGGTGGCGGCGACGACGAGATCGAGCTCGCCCTCGGCAACCTGCGCGTCGGTCGGGTTGAGGATGTATTCGCCGTTGAGATAGCCGACGCGCGCGGCGCCGATCGGGCCCATGAAGGGCACGCCCGAGAGCGTGAGCGCTGCCGAGGCGGCGATCATCGAAAGGATGTCGGGCTCGTTCTCGCCGTCATAGCTCAGCACCTGAGCGATGGCGTTGATCTCGTTGTAGAAGCCTTCCGGGAACAGCGGGCGGATCGGGCGGTCGATGAGGCGGGAGACGAGCGTCTCCTTCTCGGTGGCGCCGCGCTCGCGCTTGAAGAAGCCACCCGGGATTCGACCGGCGGCCGAGAATTTTTCCTGATAGTGGACGGTCAGCGGGAAGAAGTCCTGGCCTTCCTTCACGCTCTTCGCGGCGGTGACCGCGCACAGCACCACGGTTTCGCCGAGGGTCGCGATCACCGCGCCGTCGGCCTGGCGGGCAACCTTGCCCGTTTCGAGAGTCAGCGTCTTGCCGCCCCACTCGATCGATACAGTCTTCTTGTCGAACATGTCGTTTCCTTCACTCCCCGGTGCAAATCACGCGGGGGGCCTATGCGTGAGCCGTATGTGGCTCGTGGGACCGACCGTATTGCCGGATCCCCCGTTTCGATCCCGGCGCCATTCGCCGGGCATCGCCGATGCGTTATCGCACCGGAATGACAAAAAGGCGACCCGAAGGTCGCCTTTCCGTGGTTACTTGCGAAGACCGAGCTTCGCGATGAGATCTGCGTAGCGCGCCTGGTCCTTCTTCTTCAGATAGTCCAGCAGGCTGCGGCGCTTGTTGACCAGCATCAGCAGACCGCGGCGCGAGTGGTTGTCCTTCGCGTGGGTCTTGAAGTGCTCGGTGAGGTTGGCGATGCGCTCCGAGAGGATCGCGACCTGCACTTCGGGGCTGCCGGTGTCACCCTCGTTGCGAGCGTGTTCCTTGACGAGCGCTTCCTTGCGCTCCTGCGTGATCGACATGGCGTTTTCCTTCGACATCAAAGCTATAGATTGAAGCCGCGGACGACCCGGATGCTTCCGGCTTCCGCCTCTACCAGCGCGATCGGGATATCCCCGAGCAGCGCGAAATACAGGCCATCGTCTTTGGCAATCCCGACCAAGACCCGCCCCTGACGGAGCAGCCCTGCCTGGTCGGGGGTGAGGGAAAGAGCCGGGATGTCGTCCAGCCCCGCCCTCAGCGGCAGGCAAATGTCTTCAAGGCGCCGCTCCTTAGCGGCATCCGCCAAAGAGTCCAGCGAAATCGCTTGGTCCAGGGTGAAGGGACCGGCCTTGATCCGACGGAGATAGGTGACGTGGCCTACCGTTCCAAGGGCGCGGGCGATGTCGCGGGCGAGGCTGCGGATGTACGTGCCCTTCGAGACATGCGCGCGGAGGGTGATTTCTTCCAATTCCTCCGCGAGCCCCGCTCGGGGAGGGGGACCGTCGCGCAGCGACGGTGGAGGGGCCGCCGCGGCACGCGGCGGTTGCCCGCCGCGCCCCTCCACCATCGGCTGCGCCGATGGTCCCCCTCCCCCAGCAAGCTGGGGGAGGATTTCCAACCCGTAAATCGTCACCGCCCGGCTCTTCAGAACCACCGCTTCCCCCGCGCGGGCGAGGTCGTAGGCGCGCTCGCCATCCACCTTCAGCGCCGAATAGGCCGGCGGCACCTGCGCGATCGGCCCGGTGAAGCGCGGCAACACCGCTTCCAGCTGCGCCAGCGTCGGCCGCACCTCGGACTCTGCGACGGCCTTCCCCTCGGCATCGAGCGTATCCGTCTCCACCCCGAACCGGATGGTGAAATCGTACACCTTGTCGCTGTCGAGCATGCGGCCCGCCAGCTTGGTCGCCTCGCCCAGCGCGATCGGCAGCACGCCGGTGGCCAGCGGATCGAGCGTGCCGCCATGGCCCACCTTCACCTTGGCATAGCCGCCCTCGCGCAGCGCGCGCTTCACCGCGCTCACGCCTTGTGTCGAGCCGAGGCCAAGAGGTTTGTCGAGAAGGATCCAGCCGTGCATCGCCGCGCCATAGGTGCCGCCGCGCCCACACGCAAACGACGACATTATTGCAACACCTACTGCCAAACCGTTCGGGCGCGGCCCGAAACGCTTGCTGCGGATGACGGTTCCGCTACAGGCGCGCGAAAAATCAGCGACACCGACAAGAAACGATCGCGACAACGCGCTGGAGAGGACGAGCCAACACTGTACGGGGACTCGACTCAGCCATGACCACTTCCGCCCTTCTTCGCGGCCTGCTGCTTGCCAGCGCCGCGCTCACCGCGCCCTCGGCGCTCGCCGCCAATCGCAACGAAACGCCTGCCCCGGTGCAGGGCGCGCAGCCCGACGAGACCGCGCCGCAGCAGACCGGCGAGATCGTCGTCACCGCCCAGCGCCGCACCGAAGCCGCCAAGGACGTGCCGGTCGCCGTCACCGCGATCGGCGGCGAGAAGCTCGACGTGCTCAACTCCTCGGGGCTCGACATCCGCTTCCTCTCGGCACGCACGCCTAGCCTGCAGATCGAAAGCTCGTTCGGCCGCACCTTCCCGCGCTTCTACATCCGCGGCCTCGGCAACACCGATTTCGACCCGAATGCCGCGCAGCCGGTGTCGGTGGTGTACGACAATGTCGCCCTCGAGAACCCGATGCTCAAGTCGTTCCCGGTGTTCGACCTCGCGCGCGTCGAAGTGCTGCGCGGACCGCAGGGCACGCTGTTCGGCCGCAACACGCCGGCCGGCGTGGTGAAGCTCGAATCGCAGCGCCCGACCGACAAGTACGAGGCGCAGGGCAGCATCAGCTGGGCGACCTACAACACGATCAACGCCGATCTCGCGCTCAATGCGCCGCTGGGCAATGGCTTCGCGCTGCGCGTCTCGGGCCTGGTGCAGCATCGCGACAACTGGGTGATCAACGACAGCACCAGCGCAGTCAGCGTGGCCAATCGCAAGCTCGAAGGCTATACCGATCGCGCCGGCCGCGTGCAGCTGTCCTACACCAGCGGCGACTTCAACGCGCTGGTCAACGTCCATGGCCGCGATCTCGAAGGCACGCCGCGCGTGTTCCGCGCCGGACTGTTCCAGCAGGGCTCGAACAATTTCTCGGCCGGCTTCGATCCAAAGCACGTCAAGCTCGACGGCTACACCAGCCAGTGGCTCGAGCAGTGGGGCGGCAACCTGCAGCTCGATTATCATTTCGACGGGATCGGCACGCTCTACTCGGTCACCGCCTATGAGCGCGCCAAGGTGCAGAGCACCGGCGATGTCGACGGCGGCGACAACTACACCTTCCCGGCGCTGGGGCTGAACAACGCACTGTTCCCGTCGAACACCGGCGGCATCACCAGCCCCAAGGAGTTCAGCCAGGAGCTGCGCTTCGCGACCGACCAGTTCGGCGCGTTCCGCGGCCAGGCCGGTGTCTATTATTTCGACCAGAATCTCGATTACAGCGAATATGGCTATGATCTGGGCGGCGGCGCGCAGAACCAGAATATAGGCCACCGCAACATCAACGAGAATATCGGCGTGTTCGCCTCGGGCGAGTTCAAGGCGACCGACGCGCTGACCCTGCGCGCCGGCGTGCGCTATTCGCACGATCGCAAGAACGACGTGATCACCGGCTTCGGCCCGCTCACCGGCGGCATTACCCTGCCGCTGCAGACCAAGGTCAAGGGCGAGGCGGTAACCTGGGATGCCAGCGCCACCTATGCGCTGACCCCCGACGTCAACGTCTATGCGCGCTTCGCCACCGGCTATCTCGGCCCGGCGATCCAGGACCGCGTGACCTTCGGCTCGGTGCCGACCACGGCGGGCAAGCAGTTCACCAAGTCGGCCGAAGCTGGCGTCAAGGGCGCCCTCCCGGCCAAGGGCCTCAACTATGCGCTGACCGGCTACTGGTTCCGCACCGACGACCTGCAGCTGACCGCGGTAGGCGGCGCGAGCAACGCCAACCAGCTGCTCTCGGCCGATCACGTCAACGGCTACGGTGTCGAGGCGGAGTTCAGCTACCGCCCGGTGCGCGGGCTCGATCTCACCGCCAGCGGCAGCTACAACTTCACCCAGATCCGCGACCCCAATCTGGTCGTGGCGGCGTGCGGTTCGCTGTGCACGATGACCGATCCGACCTTCACCGTCGGCACCAGCACCTTCGCCCGGATCGACGGCAACCGCCTGCCCCAGGCGCCGCGCTTCGTGCTCAACGCCACCGCGCGCTACGGCGTGCCGCTGGCGAACGGCGGCGAGGTCTATGCCTATACCGACTGGGCGTATCGCAGCGAGATCAACTACTTCCTCTACGAGGCCAAGGAGTTCCGCGGGCGTTCGCTGGTCGAGGGCGGGCTGCGCATCGGCTATCGCGCGCCGGAAGGCTATGAGGTGGCGGCGTTCGCCCGCAACATCCTCAACCAGATCCGCGCGCAGAGCGCGATCGACTTCAACAACCTGACCGGCATGATCAACGAGCCGCGCATCATCGGCGGCGAGATCCGGTTCCACTTCTGATCGGAGGCGCGGGGAGCGATCCCCGCGCGCTTCATAGCAGGAGGGCGTCGCGGGTATCCTCGCGACGCCCTTTTTCGTTTCAGCCGATCGCGCCGCGCCGCTCGACAAAATGGCGGCGGCAGAGCGCAACATAGCGATCGTTGCCACCGATCTCGCGCTGCGCGCCCTCGCGCACCGCATTGCCCTCGGCATCCACACGCAGGTTCATCGTCGCCTTGCGCCCGCATTCGCAGACCGACTTGATCTCGACCAGCGAGTCCGCGATCGCCAGCAGCGCCGCCGCGCCCTCGAACAGCACGCCGCGGAAGTCGGTGCGCAGGCCGTAGCAGAGCACGGGCACTTCATCCTCGTCGCATACGGCGGCCAATTGCCGCACCTGCGCGGCGGAGAGGAACTGCGCCTCGTCGACCAGCACGCACGCCAGCGGCGCCGCGAAATGCGCGTCCTGCACGATGGTGCGCAGGTCGGTAGTGGCGTCGAACGGGATCGCATCGGCGTGGATGCCGAGGCGGGAATCGATCACGCCGTGCCCGCCGCGGTCATGGACGCCCGCGGTGAACAGCAAGGTGCGCATGCCCCGCTCGCGATAGTTGAAATCGGCCTGGAGCAGCGTGGTCGATTTCCCCGCGTTCATCGAGGCATAGTAGAAATAGAGCTTGGCCATGCGGGCTATCCTATGTCGGCTATCACCCCGCCGGTCCATCGGTTAGCATCGCCGAACCGCCGGGGGGGACGACGATGCGTACGGGGCTTTGGATACTGAATGTCATGGCGGTCCTCTGGTGCGTGGGAGCCCTGCACTTCTCGCGCCTGCCGCTTTGGTGGAGCGTACCGGCGGTTGCGATCAGCGCGGCGATCCTGCTGGGGACGCGGCATGCGTCGGATGCGACCCAGGAAGCCGATCGCGCACATGTCGGCCGGCTGGTGGCGATCTGGAGCAGCGCCGAGGGGGTGGCGATTTTCCTGGCGGCGAATATCCTGATCAACCTGCACATGGCCGAACGGCTGCTGCCGACGATGGCGATCATCGTCGGGCTGCATTTCCTGCCGCTGGCACGCGGGATTCCGGCGCGGGTCTATTATTGGTCGGGCGCGGCGTTGGTGCTGGTGGGCGCCATAGGCTTGCTGCTGCCGCCCGACGATGCCCCGCTGGCGACAGGTCTGCTGGCCGCCGCGACCTTGTGGGCCAGCGCACTGGCCTCGGCGAAGCGCGGTCGAGCCTAGGAGCTTTCGCCCAGGTCCTGCGCGACCTTGGGGTCGCGGAGCAGTTTGTCGATATGGCTGCCTTCGTCGAAGCTCTCGTCCGCGAGGAATTTGAGCTTGGCCGCGTACTTCATCTTCACCCGGGTGGCGACTTCGCGCTGGAGGAAGGCGGTGTTGGTGCGCAGCGCATTGAGCACCGCTTCCTCGTCCTTGCCGAGCAGCGGCTTCACGAACACGGTCGCGTGGCGCAGGTCCGGCGACATCCGCACTTCGGTTACCGACACGAGATGCTTCGCCAGCACCTCGTCATGCACGTCGCCGCGCTGGAGGATCTCGCTGAGGATATGGCGCACCTGTTCGCCCACGCGCAGCACGCGGACGGAGCGGGTTTCATCGGTGTCGTTCTGGCGCATCTTGTGATTCTGACCGGTTTTCGCTATGTGGAACGGACTGCGGTTGATGTATCCAATACGTCACTTCCTGAGCCCGGGTGTTCCAGCGCCCGGGCTCAAAGCATTTTGGGCTCCCGGCGTTCCAGCACCGAGAGCCCGCACTGGACTACTTGCGGCTCAGCTCAATCAGCTTCACCACCAGCCCGAGCAGTGCGACGATGAACGTCGCTACGCCCAGAACCAGACCTGCGATTGATTCTATACCCAATAATATCACCTCCTTTTCGGCCGCAGGTGCAGCCGAAAAGGAAGCGTATCACAGGCCAGGCCACCGAGGAACAAATCGTGTCCATCGGCAGCCCTGCCCCATTACAGCGTACGTTCGCGCAGCTCGACTTCGTACGTCTCGAGGTAATCGCCCGACTTGATGTCCACGAAGTTCTGCGTGAACGTCACACCGCACTCGAGACCTGCGCGCACTTCGGCGACATCGTCCTTGAAGCGACGCAGCGAGGCGATCTCGCCGGTGTAGATGATGACGTCGTTGCGCGTGATGCGTGCCTTGAGCGCCTTGCGGATGAAGCCGTCGACGACCAGCAGACCGGCTGCCTTGCCGTGCTTGCCGGCCGAGAAGACTTCCTTGATCTCGGCGCGGCCGACGACCGTTTCGAAGGCTTCCGGACCCAGCTCGCCCGCCATACCGGCGCGGATCTCGTCGGTCAGGTCGTAGATGACGTCATAGTACTTGAGCGCCACCTTGTTGCGCTCGGCGATCTCGCGCGCCTTGGCATTGGCGCGGACGTTGAAGCCGATGATCGGCGCGCCGCTGGCAGCTGCAAGCGAAACGTCGCTCTCGGTGATGCCGCCGACGCCCGAGTGCAGGATGCGCACGCGGATGTCGTCATTGCCCAGCTTGCTGAGCGCACCCACGATCGCCTCGGTCGAACCCTGCGTGTCGGCCTTGACCACCACCGGATATTCGATCGCCTGCTTGTCCTTGAGCGCGGAGAACATGCTCTCCAGGCTCGCCGGTGCCTGCGTCGTGCGCTTCTGGAGCAGCACGCCCTGGCGATATTCGGCCACCTCGCGGGCACGTGCTTCGCTGTCGACCACCTGCATCGGATCGCCGGCCGACGGGACGCCCGAGATGCCGAGCACCTCGACCGGCATCGCCGGGCCCGCTTCCTTGATCTGGCGACCCTTGTCGTCGATCATCGCACGAACCTTGCCGCTCTCCGCGCCGACGACGAACACGTCGCCCACGCGCAGCGTGCCGCGATTGACGAGGATCGTCGCGACCGGACCACGGCCCTTGTCGAGCTTCGCCTCGATCACGGTGCCTTCGGCCTCGCGATCGGGGTTGGCGCGCAGTTCGAGCAGTTCGGCCTGGAGCTGGATCTTCTCGATCAGTTCGTCGAGGCCGATCTTCTTCAGCGCCGAGACTTCGACGTTCTGGACGTCGCCGCCCATCTCTTCGACGATCACCTCATGCTCGAGCAGACGCTCGCGCACCCGCTGCGGATTGGCGCTGTCGAGGTCGACCTTGTTGATCGCCACGATCATCGGCACGCCGGCCGCCTTGGTGTGGTTGATCGCCTCGATCGTCTGCGGCATCAGCCCGTCGTTCGCGGCCACCACCAGCACCACGATGTCGGTGACATTGGCACCGCGGGCGCGCATGTCGCTGAACGCTTCGTGGCCCGGCGTGTCGAGGAAGGTGATCTTCGACTTGTCCTTCAGGGTCACCTGATAGGCGCCGATATGCTGGGTGATGCCACCGGCTTCGCCGCGCACCACATCGGTACCGCGCAGCGCGTCGAGCAGCGAGGTCTTGCCGTGATCGACGTGACCCATGATCGTGACGACCGGCGGGCGCGGCTGCAGCTTGTCCTCGGGATCCAGCTCGGTATCGACCTGGATATCGACGTCGCTGTCGCTGACGCGCTGCACATTGTGGCCGAACTCGGTGACGAGCAGTTCGGCGGTATCCTGGTCGATCGACTGATTGACCGTGACCATCATGCCCATCTTGAACAGGGCCTTCACCAGATCCGCGCCCTTTTCGGCCATGCGGTTGGCGAGTTCCTGCACGGTGATGGCATCGGGCACCACCACGTCGCGGACCTGCTTGATCTGCGGCTCGCGCGGGCCGCCATAGGAGCGGCGATGCTCCTTCTCACGGGCGCGCTTCAGCGCGGCAAGGCTGCGCGCACGTGCACCATCGTCGCCACCGAGCGCACGGGTGACGGTGAGCTTGCCCGACTGGCGGCGATCGTCGCCCTTGCGGTCGCGCGACGGCTTGGCCGGATCGGCACCGGGGCGGCGCGGCGCGGCGCCGGGACCCGAAGGGGCCGGACGCGGCGCACCGGCACCGGCAGCGGGACGCTGCTGGTTCTGGTTCTGCGCAGGCTGTTGCGACTGCTGCTGAGTTGCGGCGGGCGCTGCGGCCTGCTGCGGCTCGGGCTTGGGCTGCGGCTTGGGAATTTCCGGGCGCACCACGGGCGTGAAGCGACGCGGCGCCGGCAACGACGCATCGAGCTGCAGCGTGATCGGACCCTGCGGGACCGGACGACGCGGCGGCTGTGCCGGAGCGGCGGGCTTGGGCGCTGCTGCCTGCGGCTGGTTAGCCTGGGGCTGCGCGGGCTTGGGCGCTGCCGGCTGCGGAGCAGCGGCCTGCGGTGCAGCCGTCTGCGGCGCGGGTGCCGGAGTCGGCTCGGGCGTCGGCGCGGGTGCGGGGGCAGGAGCCTCCGCAGCCACTTCCGGCTTCGGTTCCGGTGCGGGCGCAGGCGCCGGGGTCGGCTCGGGGGCCGGCGTCGGGGCGGCAGCCGCCTCGGCGCGCGCCTCGATGCGGCGACGCTCTTCTTCCTGCGCTTCGGCGCGGAGGCGGTCGTCGCGACGACGGCTCTCTTCCAGCGCCTGCATGCGCTGTTCCTCGGCCTCGCGGAGCAGCTTGGCCTGGCGCTCCTGCGGAGACAGGTTGTCCATCGGCTTGCGCGGCGGCTGGGGAGCGGCACGCGGCGGCTGCTGCGGGGCAGCGGCGCGCGGAGCCTGAGCAGCCGGCGCCTCGGGCGCAGCGGCAGGGGCCGGCGTCGACTCGTCGATCGGCGCACCCTGCGGGCCGAGGACACGGCGACGCTTGACCTCCACGACCACGGTGTTGGAACGGCCATGGCTGAAGCTCTGCTTCACCTTGCCGGTTTCCACCGTGCGCTTCAGACCCAGCGGTGCGCGCATGCCCAGTTTCGGCTTGTCGTTTTCGGTGTCGCTCATGCGGCTACTCAAGTTCCTCGATAGTGTTCGTCGTCAATGGCACGGCGGACGGCAAAGCCGATGCGCCTTGCGATTCGGAATCGCAAGACACGGGATCAGGTTCGGGTCCGATAAAGTGCAGCCAGCGATCGAGCGCTTCGCTCGTCCGTTGCGCCGCCCGGGCGTCGATAAGTCCGGCGTGTACCACATTTTCGCGGCCTAACGCCAAGGACAATATGGTGCGCGAGACCGGCAATGTTAAGCCCTTGAGGGCAGAACCTTCCCGATCCGAGCCAACCCGCCACGCCTGGGCCAGCTTTCGGCTGCCGTCGTCGCGGGCGTCGGAGGCGTGCAGCAGCAGATGGAGTCGGCCGCTGCGCGCGGACTTTTCGATCCGCTCGGCACCGATCACCACATAGCCCGCCTTCGCCTCCAGCCCCAGCCGATCGAGCGCGGCGCGCTGCAGCTGGGCGGCGATCCGGTCCTCCAGATCGTCGGGAATGCGAATCTCGCCGGTACGGAAGCTGCGCGACAGCGCGCCCCGCAGCTTGCCCTTGTCACGCGACGCCGTCAGCCCCGCCTTGTCGACGGAGATCCAGGCGCCGCGGCCGGGAGCCTTGGCACGAATGTCGGGCAGCACTTCGCCCTCGGGCGAAAGCACGAGTCGGATCAACCCTTCCCGCGGCGATTCCTCGCGCGACAGGATGCAGGTGCGAACCGCGTCGGTCATCGTCCCCTCCCGTGGCCGAGAGGGGGGATGACCAGTGCCAAGGTCAGTCGGCGCGTATCATTGTTCGGAGTCCGCAATTGCGTCCTCCTCGCCTGCTTTCGCAGGTTCTTCATCGGCGAACCAATGGGCGCGGGCCGCCATGATGATCTCGTTGCCCTGCTCGTCGCTCAGGCCATACTCCGCCAGGATGCCGCCCTTGGGCTCCTTGCGGGGGGTATCGTCGCCGCGGCGACGCGGCTCGGCGCGCTTCTTCTCGACCAGCTCGTCGGTCGCCAGGTCGGCGAGGTCGTCGAGCGTCTTGATGCCCGCCTTGCCGAGCGTGACCAGCATCGCTTCGGTCAAATACGGCATGGTGGTCAGCGCATCGTCGACGCCAAGCGCGCGGCGCTCCTCGCGATTGGCTTCCTCGCGGCGCTCCAGCGCTTCCTGGGCGCGGTTCTGCAGTTCCTGGGCGAGGTCCTCGTCGAAGCCCTCGATCGTCGCGAGCTCCTCGATCTCGACATAGGCGACCTCTTCCAGCGCGCCGAAGCCTTCGGCGACCAGCAGCTGGGCCAGCGTTTCGTCGACGTCGAGCTCGTTCTGGAACATCTCCGAACGCTCGACGAATTCCTTCTGGCGCTTCTCGCTCGCATCCGCCTCGGTGAGGATGTCGATCGCCTTGCCGGTCAGCTGCGAGGCCAGGCGCACATTCTGGCCGCGACGGCCGATGGCGAGGCTCAGCTGATCGTCGGGGACGACCACTTCGATGCGATCCTCTTCCTCGTCGATCACGACGCGGCTGACATTGGCCGGCTGCAGTGCATTGACGACGAAGGTTGCCGTGTCCGGCGACCAGGGGATGATGTCGATCTTCTCGCCCTGCATTTCCTGCACGACGGCCTGCACGCGGCTGCCCTTCATGCCGACGCAGGCGCCGACCGGATCGATCGAGCCGTCATGGCTGATCACGCCAATCTTGGCGCGGCTGCCCGGATCGCGCGCGGCGGCCTTGATCTCGATGATACCGTCGTAAATTTCGGGCACTTCCTGCGCGAACAGCTTCTTCATGAACTCGGGGTGCGCCCGGCTCAGGAAGATCTGCGGGCCGCGGTTCTCGCGGCGGACGTTGAGCACCACCGAGCGGACGCGATCTCCGACGCGCACCACTTCGCGCGGGATCTGCTGGTCGCGGCGGATCACGCCTTCGGCGCGGCCGAGGTCGACGACGACATGGCCGAACTCGACGCGCTTCACCACGCCGGTGATGATCTCGTTCACCCGATCCTTGAACTCGTCATACTGGCGCTCGCGCTCGGCGTCGCGGACCTTCTGGAAGATGATCTGCTTGGAAGCCTGCGCCTGGATGCGGCCGAACTCGATCGGGGGCAGCGGATCGACGATGAAGTCACCGACCTTCGCGCCCTTCTGGAGCTTCTCGGCGCCCTTGAGGTCGACCTGCTTGAAATAGTCGTCGACCTGCTCGACCACCTCGACGACGCGCCACAGGCGGAGATCGCCCGAGACCGGATCGAGCTTCGCGCGGATGTCGTTCTCCACGCCGTAGCGGTTCTTCGCGGCGCGCTGGATCGCGTCTTCCATCGCCTCGATGACGATGGCCTTGTCGATCAGCTTTTCCTTCGCGACCGAATCGGCGATCGCGAGCAGCTCGGCCTTGTTGGCAGAAATGGCGGTGGCCATCCGGGCTTATCCTTCTACTTCGATAATCTTGTCGGCGCCCTCGGCAGAGAGCGGCGCGGTGGCGGCGATCAGGCGATCGGTCATCGTCAGCTTGGCATCCTCGATCGCCGCGAACGGCAGCACATGGTGCGTCTCGTCCTGCGTCACGATCGTGATGGTGCCCGCGTCCGCATCGATGCCGGCGAGATCGCCCTTGAACTGCTTGCGCCCATCCAGCTTCTCGGCGAGCGTAATGCGCGCTTCATGGCCCTGCCAGTCGGCGAAATCCTGCAGCCGGGTGAGCGGCCGGTCGATCCCGGGCGAGCTGACTTCCAGCCGGTACGCGTGGTCGATCGGATCACGGCCCTCAGCCTCGAGACGATCCAGCAGGTCCGAGATGCGGCGCGACAGATCGGCGCAATCGTCGATCGTCAGCTGGCGCGTATCCGGGCGTTCGGCCATGATCTGCAGCGTGGGATCGCTCTGGCCGCCGAACAGCTTCACGCGCACCAGGGCGAAGCCCAGTGCCTGCGCTTCGGTTTCGATCATCTTGGCCAGTTCGGCGAGATTCGCCACACATGTCTCCGGTTGAAATCAAGCAGCTTCGGCGCCGGTGCCTGGTGGCGCCGACCTCGATCATGTTTGACGATGTCCGAGAAAGCATCCGCGATATACGCAATCGTGTCCCTCGGAGCAAGGGGGCGCCTCGCACCTTGCATCTTTTCGCGGACGAAAGTCGTTGCAACACGTTGCAAAACCGGCTGCGTTCGCGGCCGAACCATCGCCGGAGAGGATTCCCCATGCCCCGTTCGCTGCTGCTGATCCCGATTTTGTTCGCCGCTGCCTGCTCGTCGCCCGGCTCCAATGCCCAGCAGCCGACCGGTGCGGCCGCCACGCCGACACCGCTGCCGGTGCCGAGCGGCACCCCCGCCCCGCTGCCCGCCGGCGTGCCGTTCAGCGCGATCCGCGTCGCCGATTTCGATTCGCCCTTCGCGCTCGCCTTCCTGTCCGACGGCGCCGCGCTGGTGACCGAGAAGGCGGGGCAGCTGCAATATTGGGAGGTCAACCAGAAGGCGCAGGCGGTAACCGGCGTGCCCAAGGTCGCAGCCGGTGGCCAGGGCGGCCTGCTAGATGTCGCGCCGGCGCCGGACTTCGCCAGCAGCAACACGATCTACTTCACCTATTCAGAGCCGCGCGCCAACGGCAGCGCATTGGCCCTCGCCCGCGCCAAGCTGACCCGCGGCAAGGCGATGGCGCCGCGACTCGACAATGTCGAGGTGCTGTTCCGCTCGGGCGCGGACGGCGATGGCGGCCAGTTCGGCGCGGTGATCGCCTTCGCGCCCGACGGGAAGTCGCTGTTCCTCTCCTCGGGCGAGCGCCAGCGCTTCACCCCCGCGCAGGATCCCAACCAGGCGATCGGCAAGATCCTCCACCTGACGCTCGACGGCAAGCCGGCCTCGGACAATCCGGACGCGGGCAAGGTCGGCGCGACCAGCGTGCAGGTCATCGACCCGCCCGAGGACACCGAAGCCGCCAAGACCGCCAAGGGCCGCCCCTTCGCCTTCGACGGGCCGAACCCGGCACCGGCGTCGATCTGGAGCAGCGGCCATCGCAACCCCTATGGCCTGGTCTTCGACGCCTCGGGCAATCTGTGGGAGCATGAGATGGGCCCGCAGGGCGGCGACGAGCTCAACCTGATCGTCAAGGGCCGCAACTATGGCTGGCCCAACGTCTCGTTCGGCGAGAACTACAACAACAAGCCGATCCCCAAGCCCAAGGCGGGCGACGGCTATGAGATGCCCAAGCTCTATTGGGTGCCGTCGATCTCCCCCTCGGGGCTGATCTACTACACCGGCAGCGAGTTCCCGCAGTGGAAGGGCTCGCTGCTGATGGGCGCGATGTCCGGCCAGGCGCTGCTCCGCATCGCGCTCGACGGCACCAACGCCCGCAAGGCCGACCAGTGGAACCTGGACATGCGCATCCGCGACGTAGCGCAGGGGCCGGATGGCTCGCTCTGGCTGCTGCAGGACGGCGCCAAGGGTGACGGCGGCTGGCTGATGCGGGTTACGCCGAAGAAGTGAGGCCGTCAAATTCCTCCCCGGGCGTAGCTCAGGGAGGGGGACCGCCGCCGTTAGGCGGTGGTGGAGGGGCCGCCGCGCAAGCGGCGGTGCCCTGCCCACCGGCCAACCGCGCCTGGCGGCGCGGCCCCTCCACCACGCTGCTGCGCAGCGCGGTCCCCCTCCCCCGTTGGGGGAGGAGTTGGATCACCGCACGATCAGAAAGTTCATCCGCGCCGCCGCGATCGGCCGCGTCTCCTCGTCCTGCCACGCCACCGCGCTGACATTCGCCACGCGCTTGCCGAGCCGCGTCACCGTGCCCCTCGCGCGCGTCTCCTTCTCACGCCCGCCGCGCATATAGTCGACAGTGACGTTGACCGGCTTCACCTTCGCCCCGCCTTCCGCCTCCAGCGCCTGCAGCAGTGCGCCGACCGCCGCCATCTCGAGCAATCCGCCGATCGCACCGCCGTGGAGGAAGCCCGGTCGCCCGACGACATCGCCGGAAAAGGGCAGCACCAGCACCGGCGCCTCCGCACCCGGCTCGAGGGTGAGCCCCAGCAGTTCGGCATAAGGAGGAAGCTTCACCAGTAGCCCTCCGCTGCCATGAAAGTCCCCGCGACATGCGCCAGCGGGTCGGCCGGATCGCCGTCATGCGCCTGGCCGCGGACGAACGCGATCGAGCGGGTCAGCCGATAGCATTCGCAGCGCCCGATCACCGTCTGGCCGGTGCGCGCAGGCCGCAGATAGTCGATCCGCAGATCGAGCGTGGCGTGCGGCAGGAACCTGCCCACCTTCAGCCACACCGCGACGCTGCTCGCCATGTCCATCAGCGCCAGGATCGGGCCCGAGGCGAGCACGCCCGTCTCCTCCTGCCCCACGAGGTCCGCGCGCCAGGGCAGTTCCAGCTCGGACCAGTCCTCGCCATGGTCGCGGTGCGCGACGCCCAGGCGGCTGCCATGGTTGGGAAAGCGGAGCGCGAAGAAGGCGCGCGGATCGAACCGGGGCGGCGCCGCGGAATCGCTGGACTGGGACATACCCGTTTTTCTAGCGTGGCCGTCTTGCCCACGCAAATGCTTCGCCGCACATTGGCAACGAGCGAGAGAGGATGCGGAATGAGCGAGCGCGTGACGTGGACCATCGAAGGCGGCGTGGCCGACGTACGGCTGAACCGGCCGGACAAGATGAACGCACTCGACCCCGCGATGATCGACGGACTCCTTTCGGCGATCGACACGCTCGGCCAGACCGCCGGCCTGCGCGCCGTGGTGCTTTCCGGCGAAGGCCGCGCCTTTTGCGCCGGGCTCGACATGACGAGCATGGCCAATGTCGGCAGCGGCGTCGACATTGCGGCGCGCACGCACGGCCTGGCAAACAGCTACCAGCAGGTCGCCTGGGGCTGGCGGACGCTGGCGGTGCCGGTGATCGCCGCAGTGCACGGCGTTGCCTTTGGCGGCGGGCTGCAGATCGCCAGCGGTGCGGACATCCGGATCGCAGCCCCCGACACCCGGCTCTCGGTGATGGAGCTGAAATGGGGCATCGTGCCCGACATGGCCGGCTTCGTGCTCTGGCGCGGCACCGTGCGCGACGACGTGCTGCGTGAGCTCACCTATACCGCGCGCGCGTTCGACGCGGCGGAGGCGCACATGTTCGGCTTCGTGACCCGGCTGGCCGACGATCCGCATGCCGAAGCCCTGGCGCTCGCCCACGCCATCGCCGCCCGCAACCCGGACGCGATCCGCGCCGCCAAGCGCCTCGCCAACCATGAGGGCGATGCCGCCGCGATATTGATGGCCGAAAGCGTCGAGCAGGCGGCACTGCTCCGCACGCCCAACCAGATCGAGGCCGTAATGGCCAACCTGCAGAAGCGCAGCCCCCAGTTCCGCGACTGACGAGCGCATACCGCAGCTTCAAAAGCTCGCGCGGCCTGATCCGCTTCGGCTGAACGGGTTGCAGCCGCGCGCGACACCTGCGAAACGGCCGGCGGTTTCAACCCAGACGGAGGGCGTGCGCCGATGTCGTTCAACAGCTTCGGTCGCGTGTTCCGCTTCACCACGTGGGGCGAGAGCCATGGTCCTGCGCTGGGCGCCGTGGTCGATGGCTGCCCGCCCGGACTGACGCTCAGCGAGAGCGACATCCAGCCCTTCCTCGATCGCCGCCGCCCCGGCCAGTCGCGCTTCACCACCCAGCGGCAGGAGCCGGACCAAGTCCGCATCCTCTCCGGCGTGTTCGAGGGGCGCACGACGGGCACGCCGATCGCGCTGCACATCGACAATGTCGACCAGCGCTCCAAGGACTATTCGGACGTTGCCAAGGCCTATCGCCCCGGCCATGCCGACTATGCCTATGACCAGAAATACGGGTTCCGCGACTATCGCGGCGGGGGCCGTTCCTCGGCGCGCGAGACCGCGGCGCGGGTCGCGGCCGGTGCCGTCGCGCGGCTGGTGATCCCGGAGGTGACGATCACCGCCTGGGTCGAGGCGATCGGCGGCGATACGATCGACTATGCCAGGTTCAACGCGGCGGAAATCGGGAACAACCCCTTCTTCTGCCCCGATCCCGAAGCTGCACAGCGCTGGGAAGGGCTAGTCGACGCCGCCCGCAAGGACGGCTCGTCGCTCGGCGCGGTGGTCGCCTGCGAGGCGACCGGTGTGCCTGCCGGCTGGGGGGCGCCGCTCTACGCCAAGCTCGACAGCGAACTGGCGGCGGCGTGCATGTCGATCAACGCGGTGAAGGGCTTCGAGATCGGCGACGGCTTTGCCACAGCCGCCCTGCGCGGCGAGGAGAATGCCGATGCGATGCGCCCGCGCGGCGATGGCGGCGTCGATTTCCTCGCCAACCATGCCGGCGGCATCGCGGGCGGCATCGCCACCGGCCAGCCGGTGCGGATGCGCGTGGCGTTCAAGCCGACCAGCTCGATCCTGATCCCGGTCGAGACCGTCACCCGCGAGGGTGAGGCCAGCGAGATTCGCACCAAGGGCCGCCACGACCCCTGCGTCGGCATCCGCGGCGTGCCCGTCGTCGAAGCAATGGTGGCGCTGGTACTGGCGGACCAGAAATTGCTGCACCGGGCGCAGGTCGGCTGACCTTGCACTCGACTCGCCCCTGAGCCGTTCGCTTTTATCGATTAATCGAAATCAGTTGGTGAGACTTGTTGGGCATTTGATGGTTAACCTTGTGTTGGCATAATCAACAGAAGGATGCCGTGTAATGTATATCAAGACCATTCTCGCCGCTGCTACGCTGATCGCCGCGCCGGCCGCCTTCGCGCAGCAGACCACGCCGGGCCAGACGACGCCGGGCGGCTCCACCATGGACCAGAGCACCACGCCGGGCCAGCCGTCGACTTCGCCGACCGATCCGTCGATGAATCCGTCGACCACGACGACGCCGGGCGGCACCACCGGCTCGGGCACGATGAACACGCCGAACTCGCCGTCGACCACGACGACGTCGCCGACGGATCCGAGTGCGACCACCACGGACTCGACCATGGGTGACCAGACCGGCGACAAGCCGAAGCGCAAGCGTCCGCGCTAACGAGCGGTAGCTCGGCGCGGGGCCTTTCCCCCTTTCAGCCCCGTGCCTCGAGTTCCGATGCGCCCGGCCCTCCCCCGAGGGCCGGGCGTTTTCGCGTCAATCGGCGAAGGGGTCGCGGACGAGGATGGTGTCCTCGCGCTCGGGGCTGGTCGAGACCAGCGCGACCGGGCACTGGATCAGCTCTTCGACGCGGCGGATGTACTTGATCGCCTGTGCCGGCAGGTCGGCCCAGCTGCGCGCGCCGAAGGTCGACTCCGACCAGCCTTCCATCGTCTCGTAGATGGGCTCCACCGCGGCCTGGTCGGGTGCGCTGGCAGGATAATAGTCGAGCACCTCGCCGTTCAGGCGATAGCCGGTGCAGACCTGGATTTCCTCGAACCCGTCGAGCACGTCGAGCTTGGTCAGCGCGATGCCGGTGATGCCGGAGACCGCAACCGACTGGCGCAGCAGCACCGCGTCGAGCCAGCCGCAGCGGCGCTTGCGCCCGGTGACGGTGCCGAACTCGTGCCCGCGCGTGCCGAGACGCTCGCCCACGTCGTTGTCCTGCTCGCTCGGGAACGGGCCCGATCCGACGCGGGTGGTATAGGCCTTGGCGATGCCGAGCACGAAGCCGACCGCGCCCGGCCCCATGCCGCTGCCGCTCGCCGCGGTGCCCGACACGGTGTTGGACGAGGTGACGAACGGATAGGTGCCATGGTCGATGTCGAGCAGCACGCCCTGTGCGCCCTCGAACAGGATGCGGCGGCCGCGCGAGCGCGCCTCGTTGAGCATCTTCCACACCGGCTGCACGAACGGCAGCACGAAGCCGGCGATACCGCGCAGTTCCTCGACGAGTGCGTCGCGGTCGATCGGCGGCTGGCCGAAGCCGGCGCGCAACGCGTCGTGGTGCGCGGCGAGGCGATCGAGCTGCGGCCCGATCGAATCGAGATTGGCGAGGTCGCACACGCGGATCGCGCGGCGACCGACCTTGTCCTCATAGGCCGGGCCGATGCCGCGGCGGGTGGTGCCGATTTTGCCCGCGCCGCTGGCGTCCTCGCGCAGCGCGTCGAGATCGCGGTGGAAGGGCAGGATCAGCGGGCAGGTATCGGCGATCTTCAGCGTGTCCGGCGTCACGTCGACGCCCTGGTCGCGCAGCTTCTCCACCTCGGCCTTTAGCGCCCAGGGATCGAGCACCACGCCGTTGCCGATCACGCTGGGCGTACCGCGGACGATGCCCGAGGGAAGCAGGGAAAGCTTGTAGACCTTTTCGCCGATCACCAGCGTGTGGCCGGCATTGTGCCCACCCTGGAAGCGGACCACCACGTCGGCGCGCTCGGCGAGCCAGTCGACGATCTTGCCCTTGCCTTCGTCACCCCATTGGGCGCCGATCACTGCCACATTTGCCATGGATACACGTCCTCCGCCTGCCGGGCGGACCCTGGCCGCCCTTCGACAGGACTCGGCGGCAGGGACTGGTCAAACGGACGCGTCGCCCGAAGCCGCGGCGCGAATGGCGAACGCGCGCCCGAAGGTCAAGCCTTTCCTGCCGTCAGCCGTCCAGTGCGGCGCGGATCGCGGTGGCCAGCGCGGCAATGTCGAACGGCTTGGCGAGGATCGCCTCGTCGCTGCTCGCCGCCGGCGAATCGGGCGCATAGCCGCTGGTGAGCAGCACCTTGAGCTCGGGCATCCGCGCGCGCACCCGTGTCGCCAGCTCGCGGCCGCTCATCTCGGGCATCACCACGTCGCTGAACAGCAGCGAGACCTTCTGCCCGCGCTCGAGCAGCCGCAGCGCCTCGATTCCGTCGCGGGCGAAGACCACGCCGTAGCCGAGCTCGCGCAGCGCCTCGACCGAATAGGTGCGCACCCGGTCCTCGTCCTCGACGACGAGGATCACCTCGCTGGGACGCCCCCGCGGCAGTTCGCGCTCGATGCTGCTCGCGCTGGGCGTCGGCACTGCCTCGGGCTGAGCCGGCAACAGCACCCGCACGCAGGTGCCGTGCCCGGGCTCGCTCTCGATCGTGACGTGCCCGCCCGACTGGCGGACGAAGCCGAACACCTGGCTGAGCCCCAGCCCGGTCCCCTTGCCGACGCCCTTGGTGGTGAAGAACGGATCGAAGGCGCGCGCTGCGACCTCGGCCGGCATGCCCACGCCCGTATCGCGAATGCGGATTTCGACGAAGTCGCCCGCGTCGATCTCGTAACGGCCTGCTTCTTCGGCGCCGATTCCCACCTGCTCGGTCTCGATCGTCAACGTGCCGCCCTCGGGCATCGCGTCGCGGCCGTTGACCGCAAGGTTGAGCACGACATTCTCGAGCTGGTTGCGGTCCGCCACCACCGGATCGAGCCGGCGGGCGAACTGCGTCTCGATCACAACGCCTTCGCCGAGCGTGCGCACCAGCAGCTCGATCATCCCGCCGAGCATGTCGTTCACGTCGAGCGCCGTCGGCGCGAGCGGCTGGCGGCGCGAGAAGGCGAGCAGCCGCTGGGTGAGCGCCGCGGCCCGGCTCGCCCCGTCGCGCGCGGCGACGAGATAGCGATCGATATCGGTCCGTCCCTGCGCGACGCGGCGCTCCATCAGGTCGAGCGCGCCGATCACCACCGCAAGCATGTTGTTGAAGTCATGCGCGATGCCGCCGGTCAGCTGGCCCACCGCTTCCATCTTCTGCGCCTGGCGGAGCTGCGCCTCGGCGGCCATCAGCCGCTCGGTCCGCTCGCGCACGGCCGCCTCGAGCTCCTCGCGCGAGCGGGCCAGCACTTCGCGTGCGTCGACGATATCCTGGATGTCGGTACTGGTGCCGAACCAGCGAACGATGCGGCCGGTCTCGTCGCGCAGCGGCTGCGCGCGGCCCAGCGCCCAGCGGTAGATGCCGCTATGGTGCCGCAGCCGATATTCGATGCGATACAGCTCGCCGGTCCGGACGCAATGGTCCCAGGCCGCTGCGGCGCGCCGCTGATCGCCCGGGTGCAGCACCGCGCCCCAGGCATTGCCGTCGGTGCTGCCGCGCTCGACGCCGGTATAGTCGTACCAGCGATCGTTGTAATAATCGACAAGGCCTTCGGCATCGGCCGACCAGACCATGTGGTCGATCGAGTTGGTGATCGCGCGGAACTGCGCCTCGCTCTCCCGCAGCGCCAGCACCGCGTCGGCGCGCTCGACGGCGTCCCAGGTGGTTTCCACCACCGTTTCCACGAACGCAATTTCCTCGGGTCGCCAGACGCGGGGACCGGCGCCATTGGCGTAGAAGGTCGCCACCCATTGCCCGCCGCGCAGCAGCGGCACGCCGATCGCCGACGGCGAAAGCTTGCTGAGTTCGGTGTGGGGGAATTCCGCGCTGCTGTCGTCGAAGGTGACGGTGCGCCCCTGCCGGTACCGCTCGACCAGCGGGGCCACCGCATCCAGCCGCCATTGCCCGGTGAATTTGGGCAGGCTGCCATCGGTCCAGCACGGGCCGAGATGGATCACCTCGCCAGCCACCCGGTAGAAGCCGACCCGCGCCAGCCCCAATCGCGCGCCCAGTTCGGCGGCGGTGAGGTCCATGATCGCCTCGGGCGTTTCCAGCGCGCGCTGACGTTCGGCCAGACCGTGGAGGAAGGTTTGCGCCTCGGTGACGTCGCGCAGATCCTCGGCTGCTTCCTGCGCGGCTTCCTCGGCCAGCTTGCGATCGGTGATGTCGAAGCTGACGCCGGGGAAGCGGACCGGGCGCCCCTCGGCATCGAACGTGCACCGCCCCTGCGTGAGCAGCCAGCGTACCTCGCCATCGGCACGCAGGACACGAAATTCCAGCTTCAGCGGTGTGCGATCGGCGATCGACTGGCGCACCTCCAAGGCGATCCGCGCCCGATCGTCCGGGTGGATCAAGTTCAGGACCGCGTCGAATGCGCCGCCCGTTGCCACGCGCTCCGGATCGATGCCGAACAGCGCGGCGAAGCGCGCGTCGCCGGTCACCCGGCCGCTTGCCGCGGTCCAGTCCCAGGTGCCGATGCCGGTCGATGCATTGAGCGCGAGCTGCAGCCGCTCCTCGCTCCGCCGCAGCGCCTCTTCGGCGGCGGCGCGCTCGGTGATGTCGCTCGCGGCGATGAAGATCCCGGTGCTCGCGCCAAGCGGGTCCTTGACCGGCTGGAAGGTGAAATCGAGGATGCGGCGCTCGGCTGCCGCGTCCGGCCGGCGCTGCAGCATCACGTCGCGGTTGATGGCGCGATAGGGCTCGCCGCTGCGATACACCTGGTCGAGCACCTCCACATAACCCTGCTCGACAACCTCGGGCAGCGCCTCCGCGACGCGTTGCCCCACCACCGCCGCGCGGCCGACCAGTTCGAGATAGGCGGGGTTTGCCAGCACGAAGCGGTGCTCGGGTCCATCGAGCAGCGCGACGGCGCCGGGCGCCTGCTGGAAATAGTCGCGCAGCCGTTCGAGTTCGGCCTGCTTGGCGCGCTCGGCGAGCACGACCCGGGTCGTCTCGTTGCCCTGGTTGAGGATGCCGAGCACCCGGCCTTCCGCATCGCGCACGGGCGTGAAGCTGTAGTTCCACCAGCTGTCGTGCTGCTCGCCGTCCCGCGCCATCCGCAGCAGCTGGTCGTAGACGGCGAAACCGCGGCCGGTGGCGACCACCTCGTCCATCTGCGCACCCACCACGTCCCAGATCTCCGCCCAGACCTCGCTGCCGGGCCGGCCAAGCGCCCAGGGATGCCGATCGGCGGGAATCGGCGACCAGGCATCGTTGTAGAGCAGCCGGAACTCGGGGCCCCAGTAGAGCGCTTTGGGGAAGCGCGAGGCGAGCATCATGTCGACGGTGATGCGCAGCGGCTCGCACCAGGTCTCGGGTGTGCCGAACGGGTGAGCGGCCCAGTCGAAACCGCGGATACGCTCGGCCATCTCGCCGCCATGATCCAGAAAGCGAAGCGGCGCAGCCATGTGCAATTCGTTGATCATGGCCCACCCCGAAGTCAATGCGACTGGGCAAAATACGTAGCAAAGGGTTACGGTTCCGTGGCGCGCGAAGTTGCCCTATGGCGACCGCCGAAGGAGATGGTGTCAAATGAAACTAGCCAGCCTCAAGCAGGGCCGCGACGGCAAGCTCGTCGTCGTCTCGAACGATCTCGCCTGGTGCGCCGATGCCAGCCACATCGCCCCGACACTGCAGGCCGCGCTCGACGATTGGGAGCGGTTGGAGGGCGATCTGCGCAACCTCGCCACCGATCTCGAGCATGAGACCATCCCGATGATGCGCTTCCACGAGCGCCAGGCATCGCCCCCCCTGCCCCGCGCCTACCAATGGGCGGACGGCTCCGCCTATGTGAACCATGTCGCGCTGGTGCGGCAGGCGCGCGGCGCCGAGCTGCCGGAGAGCTTCTGGCAGGATCCGCTGATGTACCAGGGCGGATCGGACGGCTTCCTGGGGCCGCGCGATTCGATCCCGCTGAAGGACGAGAGCTGGGGCTGCGACCTCGAGGCCGAAGTAGTGGTGGTCACCGGAGATGTCCCGCTGGGCGCGACGCGCGAAGAGGGTCTGGCAGCGGTGCGGCTGGTCGGCCTCACCAACGACGTGAGCTTGCGCAACCTGATCCCGGGCGAGCTCGCCAAGGGCTTCGGCTTCTTCCAGTCCAAGCCGGCGAGCGCCTTCTCGCCGGTGTTCGTCACCCCCGACGCGCTGGGCGACTGGTGGCAGGAGGGCAAGCTCCACCGCACGCTGATGGTCGACCTCAACGGCCAGCCGTTCGGCCGGGTGGATGCGGGCGAGGACATGACCTTCGATTTCGGCACACTGATCGCCCATGCGGCGAAGACCCGGGCGCTGGGCGCGGGCACGATCATTGGCTCGGGCACCGTCTCCAACCGCGACGCCGATGGCGGCCCGGGCAAGCCGATCGGCGAGGGCGGCAAGGGCTATTGCTGCCTCGCCGAGGTCCGCACCGTCGAGACGATCCTGCGTGGAAGCGCCGAGACGCCGTTCCTCAAGGCCGGCGACACGATCCGGATCTGGGCGGAAGACGACAAGCACCACCCGCTCTTCGGCACGATCGAGCAGACGGTGGTGGCGGGCTGATCCGGCCGGGCGCGGCGTCCTAGCGGCGGCGCGCCGGCGGGGTGCATGGGGTGGCGGTCAGCCGATAGTCGGCGAACGCCTGCTCCTTGCCCGCGCCGTCGCGCGCCACGATCGTCCACTCCAGCGCCTGCGCCGTGCGCCGCCAGCGATTGACGAAGGTGTCGCTGCCGAAGCGGTAGCGCATCTCGAATCCTTCGGCCTTCGCCTCGCCTTCGCCGGGTGCCGCGAAGGCGCCGCCGAAACTGTCCGCCCAATAGCCGGTGAGCGCACCCGCCAGACGCTCCCCCTTGGCCGGCAGCCAGCCGAAGACGAGGTGCGCGGCGTAGCGATCCGCGGCGTCGGCCGTGGCCACGCTGGTCGTATCGACCGCGATCATCGCCCCCAGCGCGGTCGGTGCCGCGCGGAGCGTGAGGGTGACAGGCTTGCCCATCACGCTGCCACTGCCCTGCCAGCAGCCTTCGATCGCGTGCAGCGCCGCAGGTTGGGGCGTCACGTCTTGGGCCTGCGCAGTCGATACGAGCAGCAGGCCGGATCCGGCCATCAGGTATTTGAGCATGCGTCCCCCCGGAAGATGATGCGGCGAGATAGCGTGTCGCGGCATCAGTGGAAATCGTGCGACTTGATCGGAATGATGTCCTCGCGCCGCGAGGGCCAGCTCTCGGGCGTGCGCTGCTTGGGATAGGCGTGCGCGGGATCCGTCGCGCGGGTGACCTTGCGGTCGCGCGAATCGATCGTGCCGCCGTGCGTCGCGCCGTCGCCGGGCATCGTCATCCGCGGCAGGTCGATCGCGCCGACGCTGCGCAGCAGATCGGTCAGGTCGGTTATCGTCTCGGCGATCAGGTGCAGCACCTCGCCCTCGCGCTGGAGGCGGCCGCGCACCGCGATCATCGGCGCGGCCAGGATAATCGGGCGGTAGAGCGCGAAGCGCGCCGGCCAGACGATCGCATTGGCGATGCCGGTCTCGTCCTCCAGCGTGAGGAAGATGCTCTTGGCGCTGCCCGGCTTCTGGCGGACCAGCACGATGCCGGCCACCTCCACCCGCGCGCCGTCCTTGAGCGTCTTGAGGTCGCCGCAGGGGCGGATGCGCCGCGCGGCGAGCGTGCCGCGCAGGAAGTGGAGCGGATGCGCGCGCAGGCTCAGCTGGGTGGCGCGGTAATCCTCCACCACTTCGCGGCCGGCGGTGAGCGGGGTGAGCGTCACCGCCGGCTCGGCTGCCTGGATGGGCCCTTCGATTCCCGCGAACAGCGGCAGCGGCGCCTGATCGAGCGCCTTGATCGCCCAGAGCGCTTGGCGGCGATCCTGGCCGAAGCAGCGGAAGCCATCGGCCTGGGCGAGCTTCGTCAGCGCGGCGGGAGGGACGCGGGCGCGGCGCCAGACGTCTTCGATCGAGGTGAAGGGGCGTTCCGCGCGCGCGGCGAGGATCGCATCCGCATCGCGGGCGGAGAGCCCCTGCACGACGCGCATGCCGAGGCGAAGGGGAAGCAGCCCAAGATCCTCCCCCAGCTTGCTGGGGGAGGGGGACCGCTCGGCGGAGCCGAGTGGTGGAGGGGCCGCGCCGAAGGCGCGGGTCTTGTTGACCTCGCTGTCCCCCCGCCGCTGGTGCGGCGGCCCCTCCACCATGTGCTGGCGCACATGGTCCCCCTCCCCGAGCTTCGCCCGGGGAGGAATTTCAGGGGCCAGCACCCGCGTATCCCAGTCGCTGTCATTGACGCACACCGCGCGCACCTCGACCCCGTGCTCGCGCGCGTCGCGAACGATCTGCGCCGGCGCGTAGAAGCCCATCGGCTGGGCGTTGAGCAGCGCCGCGCAGAAGATGTCGGGATGGTGGCACTTCATCCAGCTCGACGCATAGGCGATCTTGGCGAAGCTCGCCGCGTGGCTCTCGGGAAAGCCATAGCTGCCGAACCCCTCGATCTGCTTGAAGGTGCGTTCGGCGAAGTCCTGCTTGTAGCCCTTCTCCAGCATCCCGCTGATCATCTTCTCGCGAAAATGGGTGACGCCGCCGGTCGACTTGAAGGTCGCCATCGCCCGGCGCAGCGCATCGGCCTCGGCGGGTTCGAAGCCTGCGCCGACGATTGCCACCTTCATCGCCTGTTCCTGGAACAGCGGCACGCCGAAGGTCTTGTCGAGCACGTCCTTCAGTTCTTCGCTCGGATATTCGACCGCTTCCTTGCCCTCGCGCCGGCGCAGATAGGGGTGGACCATGTCGCCCTGGATGGGCCCCGGCCGCACGATCGCGACCTGGATAACGAGGTCGTAGAATATCTTGGGCTTCAGCCGCGGCAGCATCGACATCTGCGCACGGCTCTCGATCTGGAAGGTGCCGAGCGTGTCGGCTTGTCGGATCATCGCGAAGGTGGCGGGATCATCCTCCTGCATCGCGTCCGAGGCGAGCGTCAGCTTCACCCCCTTGTGCTGCTCCAGCAGATCGAACGCCCGCCGCATGCAGCCGAGCATGCCGAGCCCGAGGATATCGACCTTCATCAGGCCGAGCGTCTCGATATCGTCCTTCTCCCATTCGATCACCCGCCGGTCGACCATCGCCGCCGGCTCGATCGGCACGATCTCGTCGAGATTCGCCTGGGCCAGCACGAAGCCGCCGGGATGCTGCGAGCGGTGGCGCGGCGTGCCGATCAGCTGGCGGGCAAGGTCGAGCGTCAGGGCGAGGCGCGGCTCGCTCGCATCCAGGTTGAGCGCGGCGGCATCGGCCTCGCTCACGCCTTCGTTCGACCAGCCCCAGACCTGCCCGGCGAGCCCGGCAGTGACGTCCTCGGGCAACCCCAGCGCCTTGCCGACCTCGCGCACCGCCCCGCGGGTGCGGTAGCGGCTGACCACGGCGGTGAGCGCGGCATGACGGGCGCCATAGGTCTCGTAGATCCACTGGATCACTTCCTCGCGCCGCTCATGCTCGAAATCGATGTCGATATCAGGGGGCTCGTTACGGTCTGCGGAAAGGAACCGCTCGAACAGCAATTTGTGCACCACCGGGTCGATCGAGGTGACGCCGAGCAGGAAGCAGATCAGCGAATTGGCCGCGCTGCCGCGCCCCTGGCAGAGAATCTCCTGCGCGCGGGCGAAGCGGACGATCGAATGGACGGTGAGGAAATAGGGCGCGTAGCCGAACGTCTCGACCAGCGTCAGCTCCTTCTCGAGCAGCTCGGCATAGGCGGGTGGCGGCCCCCCCGGGAATTTCGCGGCGAGCGCATCGCGGGCGAGCTTGGCCAGCGCCTGCTGTGGGCTGCGGCCCGACATCACCACTTCATCCGGATAGCGATAGAGCTTGCCGAGCTCGCGGGGATTGAAGCTGCAGCGCTCGACAACTGCCTCCACTGCCTGCAGCGCCTCCGGCCAGGCGGCGAAGCGGCGCGCCATTTCGTGCGGGGGCTTGAGGTGCCGATCGGCGCTGCGGGCGCGGCGGAAGCCGAGATCGTCGACCGTGGTGGTGTGGCGGATCGCGGTCATCACATCGTGCAGCATCCGCCGGTCCGGGTGATGGTAGAGTACGTCGCCGGTGGCGAGCGGGGTCAGGCCATGCGCGGCGGCGGCCTCTGTCAGACCATGCAGCCGCACCGCCTCCTGCGGCCGACGATGGCGGGTGAGCGTGACATGACCGCGCTCCCCGAACACATCCGCCATCCAGCGCAGCGCCGCCGGGTCGCCGGCATCCGCCATGCCGGGCACCAGTGCGGCGACGAGGCCGTCGGCATGCCCCGCAACATCCTCCCAATGGAGGAAGCACTGCCCCTTCTCGCCATGCTGCGCATCCGCGCGCGCCTTGCCGATGCTGAGCAGCCGGGTGAGCCGCGACCAGGCGGCGAGATCCTCCGGCCAGACCAGCACCCCGCTGCCGTCGGTCAGGTCCAGCCGGCAGCCGGTGACCAGCCGCACGCCGGTCTCCTCCGCCGCGACCAGCCCGCGCACGATGCCGCCGACGCTGTTGTGATCGGTGATGCCCAGCGCCGGCATGCCGTATGCCGCCGCCGCCTCGAACAGCTCGGAAGGCGCGGAGGCGCCGCGCAGGAAGGAATAATGGCTGGTGGCCTGGAGTTCGCTGTACATGGGCGTCACCCGAACAGGCCGTGCAGGTACCAGCTGAGATCGCCGGTCACGCTGCGCTCGCCATCGCCCTGGCGGAACAGCCAGTAGCGGCGGCCGCGTTCGTCCTCGACGCGGAAATAGTCGCGCGTGGCATGGGTTTCGGCGGCGCGCTTCCACCATTCGCCATGGATGCGCTCGGGTCCGTCGGCATGGACCACCTCGTGCCGCTCGCCCCGCCAGGTGAAGCGGCGCGGCGGCTGATCGGGCAGCGCCGCAACGACATGGTCGAGCCGCTCGGGCCGGCGGAGCAGGCGGATGGGACGCGGCCAGTCCGGGTGCCAGGGCGGCAGGGGTGCATTGCGATCGAGCTTTCGGACATCGTCGGCCTTGAGCGGCGGGGCTTCGCGCTCGGGCGGGTCGAGTGGCGGGAGCGCTGCGGCCGAGCGTTCGGGCACGTCGCTTTCCACCGGCCGCATTCGCCACAGCCGGGCCATGCCGATCCGCGTCGCCAGCGTGTCGATCAGCGGCGCGAGATCGGGCACCGTCTCGGCATCGAGCCGCTCGTCGACCGGCAGGCTCCCAAGCGGTTCGCTGCGCAGCAAATGCAGCGTCATCGCGTCGAGGCCATAGCCGGGTTCGATCTGGTCGATGCGGCGGGCGAGCAGGCGGAGCAGATGCGCGGGGTCGCGGCTGGCGCGGGCGAGGCCGATCCCGATTCGCTGCGGCACGCCGTCGACCCGGTCGGCGACCAGCCCGATGCGGCGCGCGCCCTGCCCCGCCTCGGCCAGCGCTTCGGCGAGCCGGTGGACGAGATCGCCCAGCCAGTGGGCGATCGCCTCGGGGGTGGCGATCGGTTCGGCGAAACGCTGGGTGACCGCGATCGGCTCGGGCGGGGTGACGGGGGTGACCGGCTCCGGGATGCGGCCCAGCGCCTGGTCGAGCCGCGCGGCAATGACCGTGCCGAAGCGGCGGACCAGCGGCGCGCGGGGAAGCGCGGCGAGCTGGCCGATGCTGTCGACGCCGAGCCGGTGAAGTAGGTCGAGCGCGTCGTTCTCCAGGCGGAGCGCTTCGACCGGCAGCGGGGCAAGCCAGGCGCCATGCTCGCCGGGCGGGCAGCAGAGCAATGTCTCGGGGCGGAAGCGCGCGAACGCCGAGGCGGCGCCGGGCGTATCGGCGACGGCGATCTTGCTGGCAAATCCCAGCCGGGCGAGAAGCGCATGCAGCCGGCGCAGCATCCTGGCCTCACCGCCATGGAGATGGGCGACGCCGGTCAGGTCGAGGAACAGCAGGTCGTCGCCGGCAAGCGTGACGCTGGGCGACCAGCGCCGGGCGAGGCTGTGCGCCAGCCGTTCGAGATCGCCGCGGTCGCCCTCCGGGTCGGCGGGGTCGATGCGGAGTTCGGGCACCAGCGCACGGGCCTGGGTGAGCGCCATGCCGATGCGGATGCCCGCAGCCATGGCGGCGGGGCAGGCGGCGGTGACTTCGCTGCGGCTGCCGGTGCGGCGGGAGAGGACGCGGGGAGCCTCCTCGACATCCACCAATGTCGCCTGCGTTTGGCTCCGGTGCTCCCCCCGTACCCCATCGTCATCCCCGCGCAGGCGGGGATCCATTCGCCGTGCCGTCGCGGTTCCATCTGCAACCGACGAGTCAATGGATCCCCGCCTGCGCGGGGATGACGAAGGAGGGGTAGCGGGGGTGGGCGCAGCAACGGTCGGCGCAGCCGCGCGCGACGCCAGCGGCAGCCGCACCACCCCGCCCGCCATCGCGCCGCCCTCGTCGGGCCGCATCCGCTTGAAGGCATGCTCCGCCGCCTCGCTGCGCCGACCGAGCTCGCGCATCGGCGGCCGCTGGTGCGGCGGGAGGGCGGCGATGGCGGCATCGCGCGCGGCACGGGCCCAGCGCGCGCCCGGCCGCCAGCCGCCGCCGCGCTGGACGGAACAGGCTGCTTGCTGTTCGGCCGAGGCAAGCGCCTGAACGGAAGCGAGACGCTCGTCGCCTGCGCACCCCTCCCGCTTGCGGGAGGGGATGGGGGAGGGACTGACGTGGAAGAAGCGCTGTACCGTTTCAGCCCCTCCCCCGCCCCCTCCCGCAAGCGGAAGGGGAACGCCGGTGGTTGCGGAATCCGCCATCTTGTCGTCAGCCCTTCCCGTAAGCGGAAGGGAAACAGAAGGCACAGTGTTCGTGGAAAGCACCCGGCCCCGCTCAGGCGGCGGCAGCGCGCGCCGCTCGGCCCGCCGCACGCGGTCGAGCGACCAGTGGGGCAGGAAGAGCGCAGCGACCCGTTGCATCGCAGGCCTCCACCAAGAGTTGGAACGATTCCCCCCCACGTTGCCGCGCCAGCGACACGTCCCAGCGCGGCCGGCCGACGCCCTCCACCGGCAGCGGCGCCGAGGGCGCGCAGCCGATCCGCCAGCGCGTCACCGCGGCGGACGGTGCGCCCAGCGGATCGCTCCCCTCGCGGGCATGGCGCTTGAGCAGCAGCGCGATCGTGCGGCCCCCCTCGGCCACCAATTGCAGCCGCCGCGTGGCCGGCATGCCGAGCCGCTTCACTTCACCGATCACCGCACCCAAGCCCCGGTGCCGCAGCCCCTCCTCCATGATCGCGAGCAGTTCGTCGTCGTCGCGCGCCTCGGCATAGATCACCCGCTTGGGATCGAGCCCGACCTGCGCCAGCCCGGGGGCGAACAGGTCGCGCCGCCGGACCACCCACAGCACCGGACCCCAGCAGCGCGCGGCGACTCCACCCAGAAAGGTGGTGGCGGCGCAATCATCGGTCAGGTCCGGCGTCGCGCCCGAAATCTCGTGCAGCGCATCGAGCCGCAGTCCGCCGTCCGCCAGCTTCGAATCGAGCCGCTCCAGCCCGAACGGCAGCACCGGGCGCCGACGGAATCCGGTGCCGTCGATGGCGCTGAGCATTGCGCGCAACTGGTCGAGAGTGGCAGGATCGGGCACGGCGACTCGCTCGGGGTTGATGACAGGTCCGACTCGTTCGTTCCTATTTTGTTCCAATCCGCCACGGAGTCAATCGGACTTCGGACCCCAAATTTTTAGGCCAGCCCTGCTGCCCCATCTCGACAGGCGCGTTGAAATTTTATAACACGGTCGCGCAATTCGAGTCCGTGCGTTGTCCGTGGCGACACGGCCGTATTTATGGAGAGACCATGACGGTGGACGCCCCGCGCGCCAACCTGCCGCCCCTATCGCTGCACGTGCCCGAGCCGCGCTTTCGCCCCGGCGACGAGGCCGATTTCAGCGATCTCGCCGTGCCCCCCGCCGGCGCCGCGCGCCGCCCGGACACTGCCGAGCCGGCCGATCGCTTCCACGAACTCGCCTATGGCCTGGTCCGCGTCCTCGATGACGCCGGCAACGCCGTCGGCCCCTGGGATCCGCGGCTCGATGCCGAGGCGAAGCGCAAAATGCTGCGCAGCATGGCGCTCACCCGCGCGTTCGACGAGCGCATGTTCCGCGCCCAGCGCCAGGGCAAGACCAGCTTCTACATGAAGTCGACCGGCGAGGAGGCCGTGTCGGTCTCGGCCGCGCTGGCGATGGCCGGCGACGACATGTGCTTCCCCAGCTATCGCCAGCAGGGCATCCTGATCACCCGCGGCTATCCGCTGGTCGAGATGATGAACCAGATTTACTCCAACCGCGGCGATCCGCTGCAGGGCCGGCAGCTGCCGATCATGTATTCGTCGAAGGAAACCGGCTTCTTCTCGATCTCCGGCAACCTCGCCACCCAATATCCGCAGGCGGTGGGCTGGGCGATGGCGAGCGCGGCGCGCGGCGACACCCGCATCGCCGCCACCTGGTGCGGCGAAGGCTCGACCGCGGAAGGCGACTTCCACTCGGCGCTGACCTTCGCCACCGTCTACCGCGCCCCGGTGATCTTCAACGTCGTCAACAACCAGTGGGCGATCTCGAGCTTCTCGGGCTTTGCGGGTGCCGAAGCGACCACCTTCGCGGCGCGGGCAATCGGCTATGGCATCGCCGGGCTGCGCGTCGACGGCAATGACGCGCTCGCAGTTTATGCCGCCACCCAATGGGCGGCCGAGCGCGCGCGGACCAACCAGGGACCGACGCTGATCGAGCATTTCACCTACCGCGCCGAAGGCCACTCCACCTCGGACGATCCCAGCGCCTATCGCTCGGCCGGCGAGACCAATGCCTGGCCGCTCGGCGATCCGATCCGGCGGCTGAAGGATCATCTGATCGGCCTCGGCGAATGGGACGAGGAACGCCAGGCGGCGATGGACCTCGAGCTCGCCGAGACGGTAAAGCGTGCGCAGAAGGAAGCCGAGAAGAACGGCATCCTCGGCCACGGCATGCACCAGCCGTTCGAGACCATGTTCGAGGGCGTCTTCGAGGAGATGCCCTGGCACCTGAAGGAACAGAGCGACCAGATGATCGCCGAGCGCAAGGCGGCCGGCATATGAGCGGCGTGGATATGCAGCAGGTCACCCTCACCCTTCCGCGCCTTCGGCGCTCCCTCCCTCTCCCGATGGGAGAGGGAAGGGGCCCATCGCGCAGCGATGGGAAGGGTGAGGGTGGCCGCGCCCTGTGCTCCGGAGGTGCAGCATGAGCGGCGCCCCCCGGATGAACATGATCCAGGCGATCAACTCCGCCATGGACGTGATGATGGAACGCGACGACCAGGTCGTCGTGATGGGCGAGGATGTCGGCTATTTCGGCGGCGTGTTCCGCGCGACCGCCGGGCTCCAGGCCAAATATGGCAAGACACGCGCCTTCGACACGCCAATCACCGAGATCGGCATCATCGGCGTGGCGATCGGTATGGGCGCCTATGGCCTGCGCCCCGTGCCCGAGATCCAGTTCGCCGATTACATCTACCCGGCGCTCGACCAGCTCGTGTCGGAAGCAGCGCGGCTGCGCTATCGCTCGAACGGCGACTTCACCGCGCCGATCACGGTGCGCTCACCCTATGGCGGCGGCATCTTCGGCGGGCAGACGCACAGCCAGTCGCCCGAGGGCATCTTCACCCATGTCTCGGGCATCAAGACGGTGATCCCGTCGACGCCCTATGACGCCAAGGGCCTGCTGATCGCCGCGATCGAGGACAACGACCCCGTCCTCTTCCTCGAGCCCAAGCGCATCTATAACGGCCCGTTCGACGGCCATTATGATCGCCCGGCCAAGAACTGGACCGCCCACCCCGCGAGCGAAGTGCCCGAGGGGCATTACCGCGTCGAACTCGGCAAGGCCGCCACGGTCCGCGAAGGCGAGGCGGTGACGATCCTCTGCTACGGCACGATGGTGCACGTGGTTGCCGCGACGATCGAGGAACTGGGCGTCGATGCCGAGATCATCGACCTGCGCACTTTGGTGCCGCTCGACATCGAAGCGATCGAAGCCTCGGTCAAGAAGACCGGTCGCTGCATGATCGTCCATGAGGCAACGCGCACCTCCGGCTTCGGCGCCGAGCTTTCGGCCTTGGTGCAGGAGCGCTGCTTCTACCATCTCGAAGCGCCGATCGCCCGCGTCACCGGCTTCGACACGCCGTATCCCCACAGCCTCGAATGGGCCTATTTCCCGGGTCCCGTGCGGATCCGCGAGGCGCTCAACAAACTCCTCAAGGACTGACGCCCATGGCTCGTTTTACCTTTCGTCTGCCGGACATCGGCGAAGGCATTGCCGAGGCCGAGATCGTCGCCTGGCACGTGAAGATCGGGGACCGCGTCGAGGAAGACCAGCAGGTCGCCGACATGATGACCGACAAGGCCACGGTGGAGATGGAATCGCCCGTCTCCGGCGTGGTGGTCGAACTCGCCGGCGAAGTGGGCGACCAGGTGCCGATCGGGTCGGCGCTGATGGTGATTGAGGTCGAGGGCGAGGCGGAAGCGCCGGCCGAGGTGGAGACGCCCGTCGAGGAACAGGTCGAGGCGGAGAATCCGGGCGTCGAGGAATCTGTGAGCGCTGAAGCCAGCGCTCCCCTCCCGCTTGCGGGAGGGGCCGGGGGTGGGCCCTCGCTCACCACCAGCGATGCACCCGCGGATGCCGGGGGCCCACCCCCCAGCCCCCTCCCGCACGCGGGAGAGGGAGCGCAGGAGACCAAGATTCTCGCCTCCCCCGCGGTCCGTGCCCGCGCCGCCGACCTCGGCATCGACCTCGCACAGGTGAAGCCCGCCGAGGGCGACCGCATCCGCCACGCCGACCTCGACGCGTTCCTCCGCTATGGCAGCGCGCAGGGCTATCACGCGCCCCACGCCTCCCGCGCCCGCGAGGATCAGCCGGTGAAGGTGATCGGCATGCGCCGCCGCATCGCCGAGAACATGGCCGCCTCGAAGCGCGCCATCCCGCACTTCACCTATGTCGACGAGATCGACGTCACCGCCCTGGAAGCGATGCGCGGCGACCTCAACGAACACCGCGGCCAGCGCCCCAAGCTGACCATGCTGCCGTTCCTGATCGTCGCACTCTGCCGCACCCTCCCCGACTTCCCGATGCTCAACGCCCGCTATGACGATGAGGCCGGGGTGGTCACCCGCCATGGCCGCGTCCATCTCGGCATGGCGACGCAGACCGATGCCGGGCTGATGGTGCCGGTGATCCGCGATGCGCAGGACAAGAATGTCTGGCAGCTGGCGAGCGAGATCACCCGCCTCGCCGAGGCCGCGCGCACGGGCAAGGCGAAGTCCGAGGAGCTGAGCGGCTCCACCCTCACCGTCACCTCGCTCGGTCCGCTCGGCGGCATTGCGACGACGCCGGTGATCAACCGGCCGGAAGTGGCGATCATCGGCCCGAACAAGATCGTCGAGCGCCCGATGTTCCGCGGCGACGACATCGTCCGCGCCAAGCTGATGAACCTGTCGATCAGCTGCGACCACCGCGTCGTCGACGGCTGGGATGCGGCGAGCTTCGTCCAGGCGGTGAAGAAGCTGCTAGAGACCCCGGTCCTGCTGTTCGCCGACTGACCGTGGCGCATTTCCTGCTCCGCTACACGCTGGCGCCCGATTATCTCGCGCGCCGGGGTGCGCTTCGGGAGGCGCATCTGGCGCTGGCCTGGGCGGCGGCGGATGCAGGCACGCTGCTGCTGGGCGGCGCGGTGGGTGATCCGCCGGAAAGCGCGCTGCTGCTGTTCGGCGATGCCGCGGCAGCCCGCGCCTTTGCCGAGAAGGATCCCTATGTGACGGACGGGATCGTCGCGCACTGGGATGTCGTCCCTTGGACCACCGTCGTCGGCGCGGAGGCGGCGAACCCGATCCGTCCGGCCTGACCCGGCCACGTGTTGCGTTGCACCGCAACACGGCGCAACAAGGCGGCATGTCCAACGCTAAAGGTGCCGATCGCACCGGCCTTCTCCTCGGTATCGCCTCATACAGCCTGTGGGGCGTGCTGCCGCTCTACCTGCACCTGCTGCAGGCGGTCCCTGCGCTGCAGGTGCTCTCACACCGCGTGCTCTGGTCGCTGCTGCTCCTCGCGGTGATCGTGGTGGCGCTGCGCCGCGTGCGGAGCATCGCCGCCGCTGCCCGGGGGCGGACCTTGCTGTTCCTTGTCGGCAGCGCGGCGCTGATCGGGATCAACTGGCTGGTCTATATCTGGTCGGTCCAGAACAACCATGTGCTCGACGCGAGCCTCGGCTATTTCATCAATCCGCTGGTGAACGTGGCGCTGGGCATGCTGGTGCTCGGCGAGCGGCTGCGGCGCTGGCAGGGCGTCGCCATCGGGCTGGCGGCACTGGGCGTACTGCTGCTGGCGCTCCACGGCGTCGGCAGCTTGTGGATCCCGCTCGCGCTGGCGCTGAGCTTCGGCGGCTATGGCCTGCTCCGCAAGGTCGCCGCGATCGACGCGCTGGGCGGACTGACGGTGGAGACGCTGCTGCTCGGCCCGCCCGCGCTCGCGGTGCTGCTCTGGGCGCAGCATAGCGGCACGGCGGCGTTCGGCAGCTCGACGCGGATCGACCTGCTGCTGATCGCGGCCGGGGTGGTCACCGCGACGCCGCTGCTGCTGTTCGCCGCCGCCGCCAAGCGGCTGCCCTACGCGACCATGGGGCTGCTCCAATATATCGCGCCGACGCTGCAATTCCTGGAAGCGGTGCTGATCTTCGGCGAGCCGGTGCTGCCGGTGCACCTCGCGACCTTCGCGCTGATCTGGTCCGGCTGCGCGCTCTATGCGTGGGATAGCCTGCGAGCCTACCGAGCGGCGACCCGGATGTAGCGTCTCCTCCCTCGGGCGCAGCCCGGGGGAGGGGGACCGCCGTCGCAGGCGGTGGTGGAGGGGGGAATCCCTCGCGTACAAGAAAGGACGCCGCAGTCTGCGGCGCCCCCTCCACCACGCCGCTGGCGCGGCGCGGTCCCCCTCCCCCGGCTGCGCCGAGGGAGGAAACGCTGGTGCCTTTACCCCTCGCGGCGGCCGAGCAGGCGCAGGCGCAGCGCGTTGAGCTTGATGAAGCCCGCCGCGTCGCGCTGGTCGTACGCGCCCTGGTCGTCCTCGAAGGTCACCACCTTCTCGCTGTACAGCGAATAGGGCGACTTGCGGCCGGTGACGATCACGCTGCCCTTGTACAGCTTCAGCCGCACGGTGCCGGTGACCTTCTCCTGGCTATAGTCGACCGCGGCCTGCAGCATCTCGCGCTCGGGCGAGAACCAGAAGCCGTTGTAGATCAGCTCGGCATAGCGCGGGGCCAACTCGTCCTTGAGGTGCGCCGCGCCGCGATCGAGCGTGATCTGCTCGATGCCGCGGTGGGCAAGGTGATAGATGGTGCCGCCCGGCGTCTCGTACATGCCGCGCGACTTCATGCCGACGAAGCGGTTCTCGACCAGATCGAGACGGCCGATTCCGTGCTTGCGGCCGAGCTCGTTGAGCGCGGTGAGCAACGTCGCCGGCGACATCGCCTGCCCGTTGAGCGCCACGCCGTCGCCGCGCTCGAAATCGATCGTGATCGTCTCGGGCGTGTCGGGCGCGTCTTCCGGGTTCACCGTGCGCGAATAGACGTAATCGGGCACTTCCTCCCACGGATCCTCGAGCACCTTGCCCTCGGACGAGGTGTGGAGAAGGTTCGCGTCGGTCGAGAAGGGCGACTCGCCGCGCTTGTCCTTGGTCACCGGGATCTGGTGCGATTCCGCGAACTCGATCAGCTTGGTGCGGCTGGTCAGGTCCCATTCGCGCCACGGCGCGATCACCTTGATGTCCGGGTTGAGCGCATAATAGCCGAGCTCGAAGCGGACCTGGTCGTTGCCCTTGCCGGTGGCGCCATGGCTCACCGCATCGGCGCCGACCATTTTGGCGATCTCGATCTGGCGCTTGGCGATCAGCGGCCGCGCGATCGAGGTACCGAGCAGGTACAGCCCCTCGTAGAGCGCGTTGGCGCGCATCATCGGGAACACATAGTCCTTCACGAACTCCTCGCGCACGTCCTCGATGAAGATATGCTCGGGCTTCACGCCAGCCATCTCGGCCTTCTTGCGCGCGGGCTCCAGCTCCTCGCCCTGGCCGAGATCGGCGGTGAAGGTGACGACCTCGCAGTTATAGGTCTGCTGCAGCCATTTCAGGATCACGCTCGTGTCCAGGCCGCCCGAATAGGCGAGGACGACGCGATTGATCTTATCCGACATGGGGCAGCGACTCCGGGGAAGAAAGGGAAAGGGAAACGCGGGGCCTCTAGGGTCCCCGCGCCTTGCACGCAATATCCGCCGTCTGCCCGGCGCGGGACGGGTCAGGCCTGGCGGAGCTTCGCCTCGGCCTCCGCCATATAGTCGCGGGTCAGCGGCAGCGCGGTGCGCGAGCGCGAGAATTGCAGCTGGTAGTTGACCAGCCCGCCATTCATGAAGCTCACATAGGACCCCGCGAGATAATAGGTCCACATGCGGAAGAAGCGCTCGTCATAGAGCGCGACGATCGCATCGTGCGCGGCGACGGTACGGTCGTACCAGGCCTTGAGCGTGTGGCCATAATGCATGCGCAGCACCTCCACGTCGGTGAGGAAATAGCGCAGCCCCTCATAGCCCTGTGCGATTTCCGACAGCGCGGGGATATAGCCGCCCGGGAAGATGTATTTGAGCGTGAACGCATCGGTATAGCCCGGCTCGCCCGCGCGGCCGATGGTGTGGAGCAGCATCACCCCCTCGGGCGTCATCAGCTCGCGGCACTTGGTGAAGAAGGTGCGGTATTGCGGCGTGCCGACATGCTCGAACATGCCGACCGAGACGATACGGTCGAACTGCCCCTGCAGCGCACGGTAATCGATCAGCTCGAACTTAACCTTGTCCGCCACGCCGGCGGCTTCGGCGCGCTCCTGGGCGATCTTCAGCTGCTCTTCGGACAGGGTGATGCCCAGCACCTCGGCACCGGTCTTGGCGTGGATGTAGAGCGCCATGCCGCCCCAGCCGCAGCCGATGTCGAGCACGCGCATGCCGGGCTCGATCGCCAGCTTGGCGACGATATGCGCCTTCTTGTCGGCCTGCGCCTGCTCCAGGCTGTTGGCCGGATCGGTATAATAGGCGCAGCTATATTGCCGGTCGGCGTCGAGGAAGAGATCGTAGAGCCGCGCCGAGAGGTCGTAATGGTGCGCGACATTCTGCTTCGACTTGCGCGCCATGTTGTAGCGGCCGAGCAGGTGCGCGACCTTGCCCGCGGCGAGGCTGAGCTTGGACGGGCTGAGCGCCGCGTCGCTCTTTTCCCAGGCGTTGTTGGCAGTCACCAGGTTGAGCAGGTCGAGGATGTCGCCGTGCTCGAGGTTCATGCTGCCGTCCATATAGGTTTCGGCGGCGCCCAGCGCGGGATCGCGGACGATGCGGCCCTCGGCGCCCTTGGACAGCCGCATGGTGACGGGCTTGAGGGCAGGATCGGGGCTGCCGAAGGTGCGGGTGCTGCCGTCGGGGCGGATCAGGGTGAGCTCGCCGCGCTTCACGGCGCGGTCGAGGAAGCGGTCAATCAGGGCCATGGCGCTCCACTAGGCAGAGATTATGTCGGGAATACGCGTATTACGTTTCGGCACGGGGCACACAACCTATCTGCCAGTAGGTTTCGCGTTACCGTTCAAATTCCTGCGTACCATTGGTAGTTGCTCATATCCTCCCAGGTGCCTCCCTTGCCCTTGCCGATCCCGGCGAGCGAAGCGACGGCTTCAATGCCCACCAGATACTTGGCCTGCTTGTAGCCCAGCTGCCGCTCCACCCGCAGCCGCAGCGGCGCGCCGTGGCCGACATCGAGCAGATGGTCGTTGAGCGCCCAGGCGAGGATCGTCTGGGGGTGGAAGGCGTCGATCAGGTCGATCGACTCATAATAGCCGCCATCGCCGTAGCGATCGGCGCAATGGAAGACGATGTAGCGCGCCTGCGAACTGAGCCCAGCGCCGTTGAGGATGGTCGAAAGCTGCGGCCCCTGCCACTTGCCGATCGCGCTCCATCCCTCGACGCAATCGTGGCGGGTGATCTGCGCGCGCTGCGGCATGTGCTGGAGCTGGTCGAGCGTGAGCTGCATCGGGCGCGCCACCATGCCGCCCACCCTAAGCCGCCAGTCGGCAAAGCGGGTACCGGCCCAGATGTTATATTCGGGCGTGTTCGGGTTGTAGGTGCCGTTGACCCGGAAGATCGGGCTGCGCTGCTCGGGCCGGAATTCGGTGGCGAGCGATCCGCGACCGATCGAGCGCTGGAGGAAGCGGTGCGCCTCCTCCGCGCTGGCCAGCACTGGGCTGTCCGTGAACTGGTCGCAGCCGGCGAGCATCCCGGCGGCGCTGCCGATCAGCAGGTTGCGGCGGGTGAGGATCATGGCTGCTTCTCCGCGGGCACGCGCCACCAGCCGGTGATCATCGAGCGCAGTTCGTTGATCGGTCCCGCGAGCAGCACCAGCGTCAGGTGGACGAGCAGGAAGGCGAGGATCGCGCCCATGGCGATGAAGTGCACCGAACGCGCCGATTGCCGGCCGCCGAAGAGCGCGGTCAGCCAGGGCCAGGCCGCGTCCATGCCGGGCGAGAGCGCGAGGCCGGAGAGGATGACCGCCGGCAGGAGCACGAACAGCGTGCCGACATAGGCCAGCTTCTGGAAGATATTGTAGGCGCGCGGGTCCCTGGGATCGTGGAAGCGCAAGGCGAGATGGTCCTTGAAGTCCTTCCACAGATGCCCCGGCCCCAGCTCGCGCGCGCGGATCCGCAGGTCGCGCAGGATGTGGCCGTTCGCCAGGCTCCACAGCAGATAGACCATCAGCCCGAAGGCCAGCACCAGCGCGAAGAAGAAATGCCAGTGCCGCGCACCGGCGAGGCTGTAATAGGACGGGATCGTCACCCAGCCGGGGAAGCGCGGCAGCTCCAGCCAGGCATGGTCGAAATTCGCGCCATATTGCCCCCAGTAGAGCCGGGGATGCGCGTTGAAGATCATCAGCCCGCTGCCGACCATGATCAGCAGCGCGATCGCATTGATCCAGTGCCACAGCCGGGTGACCAGCCGGTGGCGGTAGATCAGGCGGGGTGCTTCGGCCATCTGCTCGTCTCTCCTTCACCGACTTCAGATCCTCCCCTGCAAGGGGAGGTGGCCTGCCATAGGCAGGTCGGAGGGGTGTCCCCGCTGAAAGGATGCCCGCCCATGCGACCGGGACACCCCTCCACCGCCCTTCGGGCGGTCCCCCTCCCCTTTCAGGGGAGGATCGGAAGGCGTGCCATAGCGTCCGCTTCCGGCACCACCGATACTAGGATATTCGCAGCCCGAGCGGAATCGGTTTCACCGCCGCCACAAAATCCGGAGCGCGCATGCCCACCGACTTCCACTTCTACGAACCCGCAGCCGGGCACGGCCTGGCGCATGATCCCCTCAACGCCATCGTCGGCCCCCGCCCGATCGGCTGGGTGAGCACCGTTTCGCCCAGCGGCGTGCGGAACCTCGCGCCGTACAGCTTCTTCAACCTGTTCAACTATCGCCCGCCGATCCTCGGCTTCGCCTCCACCGCGTGGAAGGACAGCGTCGCCAATATCGCCGAGACCAAGGAGTTCGTCTGGAACCTCGCGACGCGCCCGCTCGCCGAGGTGATGAACGCGACCGCGGCGCCGGTCGACCCCGAGGTCGACGAGTTCGCCCATGCCGGCATCGAAGCGCTCCCCTCGCGCACCGTGCGGCCCGATCGTGTCGCGAGCAGCCCGGCGCAGTTCGAATGCCGACTGACCCAGCTGATCCGCCTGGAGAACAAGGAAGGCGCCGAGGTCGACACCTGGCTCGTCCTCGGCGAAGCGACCGGCATCCATATCGATCGCGCGATGCTGGAGGACGGCGTCTACCAGACCGCCCGTGCCCGCCCGATTTTGCGCGGCGGCGGGCCGGCGGACTATTTCGAGATCGGGGAGGACGCGCTGTTCAGGATGTTCCGTCCGGGCTGACGCCGGGCTCGGGCAGGATCGGCGGGGTCGAGTCCGGATAGGTCAGCCAGGTCTTCCACAGCTGATGGATGCGTCCCTCGGTCAGCTCGATCCGGCAGGTGAGCAGCGCGGCGTTGCGGATCGTGCCGCCCTGCAAATGCGCATAGACCGCGTCGCACTCGCCCTTGCGCCAGGCGATCCAGCGGCCCTGCGCCTCGTCGAACGCCTTGACTACCGTCACCCCGTCGCTCGCGGCGCGCTTGCGGGCAGCGACGAGGTAGCGGTTCATCTCCACCTCGGCGGCGTTGCTGGCGCGCGCGAGGCACAGGTTCATGTCCACCGTCGTCTTCGCATCGGCGCAGCGATCGGAGGGGGCGGCAAGCGCAAGGGCGAGCAGGAGCAGCGGCATGGCCGCATCCTACGCGCAGAAGCGTGCAGGGCTCAACCGAGCGCTGCGAACTTCTCTTCGGCCTCGCGATCGAGCTGCGCCCGGCTCTTCTTCTCCGACGCGGTCTTGAGCTGGCCGCACGCCGCATCGATGTCGCGCCCGCGCGGGGTGCGCACCGGCGCCGAGATGCCGCCCTCGAACACGATGTTCGAGAACGAGCGGATCCGCTCGGGCGCCGAGCATTCGTATGGCGCGCCGGGCCAGGGGTTGAACGGGATCAGGTTCACCTTGGCGGGCAGCTTGTACTTGCGCAGCAGGCGGACGAGCTCGTGCGCATCGGCGTCGCTGTCGTTCTTGTCCTTGAGCATCACATATTCGAAGGTGATGCGGCGGGCATTGTTGGCGCCCGGATAATCAGCACAGGCCTGGAGCAGCTCCTCGATGCCGTATTTCTTGTTGAGCGGCACGATCTCGTCGCGCACCTCCTTGGTGACCGCGTGGAGCGACACCGCAAGGTTCACGCCGATCTCCTCGCCGGCGCGCGCCATGATCGGCACCACGCCCGAGGTCGACAGGGTGATGCGGCGCTTGGAGAGCGCGAGGCCGTCGCCGTCCATCACGATCTGGAGGCCGGCCTTCACCTCGTCGAAATTGTACAGCGGCTCGCCCATGCCCATCATCACGATGTTGGTGAGCAGGCGGCCCTCGGGCTGGCTCGGCCATTCGCCGAGCGAATCGCGCGCGAGCATCACCTGGCCGACGATCTCGCCGGCGGTGAGGTTGCGCACCAGCCGCATCGTGCCGGTGTGGCAGAAGCGGCAGTTGAGCGTGCAGCCCACCTGGCTGGAGACGCACAGGGTTCCCCGATCGGCGTCGGGGATGAACACCATCTCGTAATCCTGCCCGTCGGGCGAGCGGAGCAGCCACTTGCGGGTGCCGTCGTTCGAGACCTGCGCTTCGACCACCTCGGGGCGGCCGATCACGAAGCGCTCGGCCAGCCAGGGGTGCTGCGCCTTGGCGATGTCGGTCATTGCCGAAAAGTCGGTGGCGCCGCGATTGTAGATCCAGTGCCACAGCTGCTTGGCGCGCAGCTTGGCCTGCTTGGGCTCCAGCCCGGCAGCCGTCAGCGCCTCGCGGATACCGTCGCGGGAGAGACCGATCAGGTCGGTACGCCCGTCTTCGCGCGCGGCGGGGGCACGCGGCACGGGCACGGGATCGATGTGCCCGGGGATGGGCATGGGGGCGGCCGACACTGTCTGCATCCGCCGCATATAGGCGAAAATCCCCGGCTTTTCCAGCGGCGTGATTCCGGGTGCGTGCCTGCCTGAACGGGTCATGCCGTCCCGCCATGGCCACAGCCTATCGTGAATCGAGTGTGAAACGGAAAACCAAGCCCCACTGTTACGTTACAGCGAGGCAAAACAGTTTCATTGTTGCGAGGAGTTGAGAATGAAGACGATCTTTTCGAGCCTGGCAATTGCCGGCACGCTGATGGCGTCGACCGCCTTCGCCCAGACCACGACCCCGGCCCAGACGACCCCGGCCGATGCTGCTCCGGCACAGACCACGCCGGCAACCCCGGACCAGGGGACCACGGGTGCGGGCACCGCCGCGACTGCGACCGCGGGTGCGTCGACCTTCACCGACACCGAGGTCCAGCAGTACGCCAAGGCGGCGCTCGCGGTGAACAAGATCAACGCGGACACCAGCATCCCCACCGCGGAAAAGAACCCCAAGTTCGTCGCCGCGATCACCGCGTCGGGCCTGCAGCCGCAGCGCTTCAACGAAATCAGCCAGGCGATGGCCTCGGATACCGCGCTCAACCAGCGCATCCAGGCGGCCGCCGCCCAGGCGCAGACCAGCGGCCAGTCGGCCCAGGCCACCGCACCGGCCAGCCCGACCGGCAACTAAGCAGTTAGCTCCCTAATGCGGCGGCGGTCCCCAGCGGACCGCCGCCTTTTTGTGTGCGCGACTGTCATCGATCCGGAACGAAAGCCCGCCAAAGGCACCGCCTTGGTTCGCTTCGCAAAAGGACATGACGGGATGCGCAAAGGGATGATGGTCGCCGCGGCGGCGCTGCTGATGGCGATGGCACCGGGCGGGACGACGCCCGACGCCGACAAGAGCCTCGATTCGCTGCGCCTCGACCAGGTGCGGGTGCTCGGCTCGCACAACAGCTACCGCCCCTATCCGCTGCCCGAGGTGGAAGCGCGCATCCGCAAGCTGCTGCCGAGCAACTGGGAGGGCCTGGCTTATGGCCACCCGCCGCTGGAGAGCCAGCTCGCGCTCGGCCTGCGCCAGCTCGAGATCGACGTGGCGCCCGATCCCCAGGGCGGCGCCTATGCCGCGCCCTATGCGAACGGCACCGACGAGATACAGGCCGAGATGGCCGCGCCGGGCGCCAAGACGATCCACATACCCGGCATCGACTGGCAGACGCATTGCCGCGTCTTCCGCAGCTGCATGGCGCTGTTCCGCCGCTGGTCGGATGCGCATCCGGGCCATCTGCCGGTGATGATCCTGGTCAATGCCAGCGACGTGCGACCGATCCCTGGCGTGCGCACCACGGACATCGGCTTCGACGCCGCCACGCTCGACGCGCTCGATGCCGATATCGCCGCGACGATCGGCCGCGAACGGGTGATCGCGCCGGACGATGTGCGCGGGTCGCTTCCCACGCTGCGCGACGCGGTAACCGCGCATCGCTGGCCGACCGTCGGCGCCTCGCGCGGCAAGTTCCTGTTCGTCCTCGACACCTCGGAAGCCAATGAGGAGCAGTATCGGACCGGCCATGCCAGCCTGAAGGGCCGGATGATGTTCGGCTGGTACCCGGAGGATGCGCCCGAAGCGTCGTTCTTCAACACCCAGAGCCCGACCGAAGACCCCGCCACGATCACCCGCCGCGTTAAGGCCGGCTTCATGGTCCGCACCCGCGCCGATGCCGAAACGCTGGAGGCGCGCAACCATGACCGTCGCCGGCTCGACACCGCGATCGCCTCGGGCGCGCAGCTGATCAGCACCGATTACTATGAGGGCGCGCCCGATCCGCGCGGGCTGAATTGGGCGGTGTCGCTCGGCAAGAGCACGGTGATCTGCAACAGCGTGACGGCGGCCCGCCCGACGCGGTGAACCAAGCCGCCACCCTCACCCTTCCGCCGCTTCGCGGCTCCCTCCCTCTCCCAAAGGGAGAGGGAGCAAACGCCCTCTTCCTTTGGGAGAGGGAGGGGACCCGCCGCCATAGGCGGTGGGGAGGGTGAGGGTGGTGGGTAGCCCTACCCCTCCACCCCCCGCACCCGCACGTCCCGCCGGGGCGCAGGCACGGTAATCCCGTGCTCACCGAACAGCTTCCACAGCCGATTGAGCACGTCGCTCCGCACATTGCCGACCCCGCTCTCGGGATCGCTGATCCACACCAGGATATCGTGCGCCGCGCCATTCTCGCCCAGCGCGGTCAGCCAGACATTGGGCGGCGGGGTGTCGAGCACGCGCGGGCTTTCGGTCGCCGCGCGCAGCATCAGGTCCTGCGCCAGTTCGAGATCGCAGCCATAGGCAACCGTCACCGCGATCCGCACGCGCACGTTGCGATCGGTATAGGACCAGTTCTCGACTTCCTGCGTCATCAGATTCTCGTTCGGAATCAGATGCTCCTTGCCGTCCCTCGTGATCACCGAGACGGCGCGCACGCCGATCTTGTTCACCCAGCCGAAACTGTCCCCCACCACGATCACGTCGCCCGGCTTGATCGAGCGGTCCATCAGCAGGATGATCCCGGCAATCAGGTTGCCGACGGTCTTCTGCATGCCGAAGCCGATGGCCAGGCCGAACGCGCCCGAAAACACTGCGAAGGTCGTCAGGTCGATGCCGAGCAGATCGATGCCCACGAAGAAGGCGGCGGTGACGATGGCGATGCTCGCCAGCTTCTGCCCGAGCAATTGCTGGGTGGGATCGAGCCCCTTGGCCCGGCCGATCCACTGCGCCAGCAGCCGATTGGCAATCCGCACCAGCGCATAGATGATCGTGACGGTGACGAGGAAGGTGAGCAGCGACAGGAGCGACAGCCGGCGCGTGCCGATGTCGAAGCCGATCCGGGCCAGCAGCGCCTCGATCACGCCCAGCCCGCCCATCGTCTTGCTGAGCAGCGACGTGAAGGCGATTGCCCCCATCGCCCAGGTGGCGAGCCGCGGCAGGCCGAGCCCGCGCAGCACCTCCACCACCGCCAGCGCCATCGCCAGCCCGAGCGCGACGCCGAGCAGCAGCGTCGCCGGCCCATGCCAGGCATAGCCGCCCGCCACCGGCGAGAGCAGCAGCGCAGTGGTCAGGTAGCGGGTGATCCGACACAGTCGCGGCTGGATTCCGTTGATATGCTCGCCCGCAATGCGGTGCCACAGCCCGGCGATATGCGCGCCGACCCGCTGGCCGGCGAATATCCCGATTGCCAGCGCCAGCGCGGCCAAGCCTAGCGCCACCGCCAGCTCGCCCAGTTCGGCCGGGGAAGGGAACCGCATCCCCATGCCGGCGAACCGGTCGAGCAGGTCGTGGATCATCCGCGCGCGGCGGCGAAGCGGGCGAGCCCTGCCTCGAGATCGGCGATCAGGTCGTCGGTGTCTTCCAGACCGATATAGAGCCGGATCATCGGCCCCTCGGCCTCCCAGCGCGAGGCGGTACGGATGCGCTGCGGATCGGCGGGAATGGCGAGGCTCTCATAGCCGCCCCAGCTGAAGCCGATGCCGAAATGCCGGAGACCGTCGATCAGCGCGGTGCGCGCCGCATCGTCGCCGCCGTTCAGCACGAAGGAGAAGAGACCGGCGCTCCCCCGGAAATCGCGCAGGAACAGGTCGTGCCCCGGGCAATCGGGCAGTGCCGGATGGAGCACCCGCGCCACCTCCGGCCGAGTCTTCAGCCATTCGGCGATGCGGAGACCGCTCGCGCCCGACTGGCGGAGGCGCACTTCCATCGTCCGCAGCCCGCGCGATGCCAGATAGGCGTCGTCGGGGCTGGCGCAGAGGCCGAGCTGGTAGGTGGTCGCCCGCAGCTTTTCATAGTGTCCCCGCGCGGCGGTGACCGAACCCAGCATCACGTCCGAGTGGCCGACGACATATTTCGAGCAGGACAGGATCGTATAGTCGACGCCCTTCTCGATCGCCGGGAAATAGAGCGGCCCCGCCCAGGTATTGTCGAGCAGCGTCACGGTCCCGCGCGCCTTGGCGACGGCGACGATCGCCGGCACGTCCTGCACCTCGAAGGTAAGGCTGCCGGGACTCTCCATCAGGATCGCCTTGGTGCGATCGCTGCACAGCGCGGCGATGCCCTCGCCGATCAGCGGGTCGTAATAGGTGGCGGTGACGCCCAGCCGCTTGAGCATCCCGTTGCCGAAGGCGCGAGTCGGTTCGTAGCTGCTGTCGGGCAGCAGCACCTCGTCGCCGGGCGAGAGCACCGCCAGCAGCGCGGTGGTGATCGCCGACACGCCCGAGGGGTAGAGCAAGGTCGCCTGCGCGCCGGGCTCGAGCTCGGTCAGCGCATCGGCAAGCGACCACTGGGTCGGCGTGCCGCGGCGACCGTAATAGAGCTTGTGGTGCGTGTCGGCGCTGCCGCGTTCGCGCATCTCGGCGATGTTGTCGTAGAGGATCGTCGAGGCGCGCCACACCGGCGGGTTGACGATTCCTCCCGTCCATTCGGGGCGGCGGCCGGCATGGACGACCTTGGTCGCGTCCTTATCCTGCCCGCTCATGCGCCGGTCACCTTCGCCGTATCGGGCTGGGCGCCCCATTCGGTCCAGCTGCCGTCGTAGAGTGCGATCTCGTGGCCGAGGAGATGCGCAGCGAACACGATCACCGAGGCGGTGATGCCCGAGCCGCAGGTGGCGACCAGCGGCTGGGTGACATCCAGCCCGGCGGCGTCGAACACCGCCTGGATGCCCTCCGGTGCTTTCCAATGTCCGTCGCTCTCGAAGAAGCGGCCATAGGGAATGTTCTTCGCACCCGGCATGTGCCCGGCAGCGCATTGGGGGCGGGGATCGGGTTCCTCGCCGGTGAAGCGGACCGCCGAGCGAGCATCGACGATCTGCTCGGTCGTGGTGCGCATCTCATCGAGCGTCCGCAGCTGCGCCACGGGATCACCGGCGGTGAAGCTGGTGGTGGCGGCCAGATGCGGCCCGCTCTGCACCGGCCGCCCCTCGGCGCGCCAATGGCCCATATTCCCATCGAGGATCGCCGCGCGGACGCCGAACATCCGCAGCACCCACCAGGCGCGGCAGGCGGTATGGTGCGGGCTGTTGTCGTAGAGGACGATCCGGGTGGTGCCCATCACCCCCAGCTGCGCCATGCGCTCCTCGAACACGCTGCGCCTGGGCAGCATCGAGGGCAGCGGGTTCTCGGCATCGACCAGCGTATCGAGATCGAGCAGCCGCGCGCCGGGGATATGCCCCGCCTCGAACTCCGCGCGCGGATCCTGCCTGGCAGCACCCGGGATCGTGGAGGTGTAGGTCGCGTCGAGGACCAGAAGGTCATTGGCGCCGAGCATGCCGGCCAGCGCTTCGGTGGTGATCAATCCGTCCATGGGCGTCCCGATAATTCCCTCTCCGACTTGCAGGGCGTCGCATATGGCAAAACCCGTTCGTCATCCCCGCGGAGGCGGGGATCCATTGGCGCTGAAGCCAAGGTTCCTGCCCCCGGTGCACCGGCAAATGGATTCCCGCCTTCGCGGGAATGACGGTGGTTTCGGAGAACCGCCATGCTCCCTTCCCTATGCCATGGCCCCGCCTCGCCGGGCGAGGAGATGCGATGTCACACGTCCCTCTAGCCCTATGGAAACGGCACGGCAAACGCCTACATGGCGGCCATGGACGCCAAGCATCTCGGTAAGCAATCCGCCCTGCCCGCCAGCCCGGAGGAAGCGGAACTCGACTATGTGCCCAATCCGCGTGCGGGCACGCGCTATCTGGTGCGCTTCGCCGCGCCCGAATTCACCTCGCTCTGCCCGATCACCGGCGCGCCCGATTTCGCGCATCTGGTGATCGACTATGTGCCGGGCGAGAAGATCGTCGAATCCAAGTCGCTCAAGCTGTTCCTGGGCAGCTTCCGCAACCACGGCGCCTTCCATGAGGACTGCACCGTCGGCATCGGCGAGCGGCTGTTCCGCGAGATGCAGCCGGTGTGGCTGCGAATCGGCGGCTATTGGTATCCGCGCGGTGGTATTCCGATCGACGTGTTCTGGCAGTCGGGCAAGCCGCCCGAGGACGTCTGGATCCCCGATCAGGGCGTTGCCGGATACCGCGGACGCGGCTGAACGGCAGATTTACAGCACGGTTCATCAGGTATAGAGTTGTGCGTTGCAGCGGAACTGCAACTTATTCGAAAAACGGGAGTTTAGCAGGACATACGGCCCAGATTTGGGCCGAGTCCATCATGCAGTAGCGAAAGGTCCGCCATGGCACGGTCTCCTATGGGTCCTCGGATCCGGCATCTTGCCCTGATCGGCAACTTCCTGCCGCGCAAGTGCGGCATCGCCACCTTTACTACCGACACCTACACGGCACTGGCTGAGCGCTATCCGGACATCCAGGTCGACGTCTACGCGATGGACGACCTGCCCGGGCACTATGCCTATCCGCCGCAGGTGACGGGTTCGATCGCGCAGAACGATCGCAGCGCCTATCTGGAAACCGCCCGCAAGATCGAGGCGAGCGGCGCCGAGGCGCTGTGGATCCAGCATGAGTACGGCATCTTCGGCGGCGCGGCGGGCGAACTGCTGCTCGCGCTGACCGATCGCGTCTCGGTGCCGGTGATCGTCACGCTCCACACCGTGCTCGAGCGCCCGAGCGCCGACGAGCGCCGGGTCATGGAAAAGCTGATCCGCCGCGCCTCGACGCTGATCGTCATGGCCGAGAAGGGCCGCGAGATCCTCAAGCGCGTCCACGGCGTCGAGGACAGCAAGATCGCCGTCATCCCGCACGGCGTGCCCGATCGCGCCTTTGCCGACACGGCCGAGTTCAAGCCGAACTTCGGCTGGGAAGGCCGTGACGTCATCCTCACCTTCGGCCTGCTCGCGCCCAGCAAGGGCATCGAGACGATGATCGAGGCAATGCCGGCCGTTGCCGCCGCGCATCCGAACGCGCTCTACGTGATTCTGGGCGCCACCCACCCGCATCTCGTCGCGCACGAGGGTGAGGCGTATCGGGATCGCCTGAAGGCGCAGATCGCCGCGCTCGGCCTCCAGAACAACGTCGCGTTCGTCAATCGCTTCGTCGAGCAGGCCGATCTGCTCGATTATCTCCAGGCGGCGGACATCTACGCGACGCCCTATCCTAACCCGGCACAGATCACCTCGGGCACGCTCTCCTACGCGGTGAGCATGGGCAAGCCGGTGGTCTCCACCCCGTACGTTCATGCGACCGAGATCCTCGACGAGGGCCATGGTGTCCTGGTCGATTTCGGCGACAGCGCTGCGTTCTCGCGCGAGATCAACCGGCTGCTCGGCGACAAGGACGCGCGGCTGGCGCTGGCCAGGCGCGCCTATGACCGGGGCCGCACGATGCTCTGGACGCGCCTCGCCGAACGGGCGATCGCCGCGTTCGACGCGATTCTCGACGAGAAGCCGCATCGCATCCGCACCGCGACCAACGAGCTGCCGACGCTCTCCCCGGTGCTGACCGCAGTCGAGCGGATGAGCGACGCCACCGGCATGCTCCAGCACTCGATCTATTCGGTGCCGGATCGCCGCCACGGCTATTGCATCGACGACAATGCCCGCGCGCTGATCCTGATGAGCAAGATCGACGAGGTGGACGAGACGGTGCGCGACCGCTGGACTGCCATCTATGGCGGCTTCGTCCAGCACGCCTGGAATCCCGACAAGCGCAAGTTTCGTAACTTCATGAACTTCGATCGTACCTGGTGCGAGGACGAAGGCTCGGAAGATTCGAACGGCCGCGCGATCTGGGCGCTGGGCGTCACCGCGCGCGATGCCCGCGCGCAAAAGCATCGCGACTGGGCCTCGGTGCTGTTCGACGAGACGGCGTCGATCGCCTTCGACCTCGGCAGCCCGCGCGCGCATGCCTTTGCGATGCTCGGCGCCGCGGCGATGGCGGAGGCGCATCCGGGCCATGCCCTCTCGCGCGAGATCCTCACGCGCTTCGGCGACGAGCTGGTAGCGCTGCTCGAACGCACCCGCCGCCCGGCATGGAGCTGGTTCGAGATCGTGCTGGCGTACGACAATGCCCGCCTGCCCGAGGCGCTGCTGCGCGCCGGCAAGGTGCTCGGCCGCCAGGATTTCCTGGATACCGGGCTGGAGACGCTCGCCTGGATCGCCGAGCGCCAGACCTCGCCGGAAGGCCGCTTCCGCGCGGTCGGCACCGAAAGCTTCGGCCGCGAATATGCCGAGCCGCTGCCGTTCGACCAGCAGCCGCTGGAAGCGCAGGCGACGATCGACGCATGCCTGGCCGCGCACGAAGCGACCGGCGACCAGCATTGGGCGGACGAGGCGATGCGGGCCTATCGCTGGTATCTGGGTGCCAATGATCTCGACACGCCGCTCGCCAGCGTGGCCGATGGCGGCTGCTTCGACGGGCTGATGCCCACGGGGCTTAATCGAAATCAAGGTGCCGAGTCGATTCTCGCACTCCAACTGGCGAATTGCGCGATCTCGGCTCTTTCAAAGGGCAATAAAAGCGTGGCAGGACCGGAACTCGCCGTCGCCTGAAACGATACCGGGGGACGGCGCCGTAACGAGCGCGTTCCCCGGGGGTTGCCAAATGCCGGAACTGTTTCACCATCCCTTGCGGCTCCGTGCCGATCCGTCGCGCGTCGTCGTGCGACCGTTCCACGTCGCGTGGGCGTCCACCAATGGCGGGGCGCCGAGCCGCACCGAGCGGATCGTCAGCGAGGTGCTGGCGCTCTCGCCCGGCCAGGCGCGTGCCGAGCTCGAACTGGTCCTCAAGGACTTCGAGGCCCGCCACTGGCAGACGCGCCGCGTGTTCATGACGCGCTATGACGAGATCGAGGCGATGCTCGGCCTCGACGGCGCGGCGATCGGCGACGAGAAGCGGCAGTTGCTCGGCGCCTATTTCTGCCACGAATACAGCTATGCCGCCGCCGCGCTGATGAATCCCAGCGCGGTGCCGCATTACGACCAGACCGGCATGCCGCCGGGCAGCATGCGCATCCTGATGTCGCTGCGCGCGGTCGGCGAAGGTCATATCTCCTCGGTTGCCTTCCGTGAGGGCATCATCACCGACGGCAACGAGCTGGTGCTGGCACCCGAACCGCCCTTCGCCACTGCGGCCGATGCGCGGGAGCCCGACGAGCGCAGGATGGAAGGCCCGGTGCGCATCTATCGCCACCGCGATTCGACGCTCTCCGGCACGGTGATCTTCCCGATCACCAAGGCCCAGTCCAACGGGCTCGAGGACTTGCGGATCTGCCATTTCACCCATGACGACGGCACGGTCGAGTGGATCGGCACCTACACCGCCTATAACGGCTCCGGCATCCAGTCGGAGCTGCTACGTACCCATGACTGGCGTGGCGTCGACCTCGTGCCGATGACCGGCAGCGCCGCGCGCAACAAGGGCATGGCGCTGTTCCCGCGCAAGGTGGGCGGCAAGTACATGATGCTCGGCCGCCAGGACGGCGAGAATATCTTCCTGCACAGCTCGGACGACATCACCCATTGGGAAGGCGGCGAGCTGATCATCAAGCCGCAATTCCCCTGGGAGCTGGTACAGATGGGCAATTGCGGCCCGCCGATCGAGACCGACCAGGGCTGGCTGGTGCTCACTCACGGCGTCGGCGCGATGCGCAAATATTCGATCGGTGCGGCGCTGCTCGACAAGGACGATCCGTCCAAGGTGCTCGCCCGCTCGCGCGCGCCGCTGCTCGCCGCCGCCGACCAGGACCGCGAGGGCTATGTGCCGAACGTCGTCTATACCTGCGGCGCGATCCGCCACGGCGACAGCCTGTTCATCCCGTACGGCGTGGCGGACAGCTCGGTGGCCTTCGCCTTCGCGCCGATCCAGGCGCTGATCGACCAGATGGAGTGAGGCGGACGGTGCCGGCGCGTCAAAGCGCGACCGGCACCCCGTTCCGCAGCTCGTGGCTGCACAGCTGCGCCTCGGGCGTATCCTCAGCCTCCAGCGCGGTGACCGTCACCCAGCCCTCCGCGCGCAGCGCCGCGCCGATCGCCGCATCGGTGCCGAACGGCAGGAACAGCCGGCGCCGGGCATCGCCGCCCACGCCCGCATCGAGGATCGGATCGGCGTAGAGCGAGAAGCCGACCGCCGGCTCCTCGAGGCCTCCGTCATGCACCACCGTGTAGGTGCCGCCACGACCGATCTCACCACGCGCGCCGCGCGTGAAGATCGAGAAGCCGAGCCAGGTCTGGTATTCGAAGCCGTGGCGCTCGGTGGGATCGAGGGTCAGCGCCACGCCCGCCGGAATGCTCGCCGCGATCGCCGCCAGGCCTTCGATGCGGCTCGCCAAGGCGTTGCCCGCGTCGATCGCGCGCAGCTTCGCCATCGCACCCTCGAACGGACCGGCCGCCTCGATCAGCGGCAGATATTTGGGATCGATCGCAGCAACCCCGCCCGCGTCCTTGGCGTCGAGCCGCTCGCGCAGTGCGGTCAGCGTCTCGCGCGGCAGCGTTTCGCCGGCCAGCGTGTCGACGAGGTCGGGCAGCGTGAAGTCGATCGCCAGCCCCTCGACGCCCGCCGATTGCAGCGACTCGATCGCCACGCGGACGATCTCCATCGCCGCAGCCACGCTGTCGCGGCCGATCAGCTCGCAGCCGATCTGGCGCATCGCCCGGCGCGGATCGAGAGCCGGCGCCTTGAGCTTGAGCACCTGTCCCGCATAGCAGAGCCGCACCGGCCGCGGATGGTGGCCCATGCGCGTCGCGGCGATGCGGCCGACCTGCGCGGTCAGGTCCGGGCGTATGGCGAGGCTGCGCTGCGACACCGGATCGACGAAGCGAACGGCATTATGCACCGCGCCGGTCTTGAGCCGCGTCGCCAGCTCGTCGGCGAACTCGGCGAGCGGCGGATCGACCTGTTCATAGCCATAGAGCCGTGCGAGCCCCAGCACGCGCGTCTCGAGGCGGGCCGCCGCATCGGCAGCAGGCGGCAATCGATCGTGAAACCCTTCGGGGAGGAGACCAGTCATGGCCGCCTCCCCTAATGGCTTCAGAAGCCGAGCGCCATGGCGGTCTTCACGCCCGGCAGCGCACGGACCTTCGCCAGCAGCGCCTCGTCCACCGCCTCGTCGACCGAGAGCAGCAGGATCGCTTCGCCGCCGGCCGAGCGGCGGCCGAGGTGGAAGGTGCCGATGTTGACGCCCGCCTCGCCCAGCGTGGTGCCGAGGCGGCCGATGAAGCCCGGCGCATCTTCGTTGACGATGTAGAGCATGTGCCCGGCGAGATCGGCCTCGACCTTGATGCCGAACAGCTCGACCAGGCGCGGCGCGGCGTTGCCGAACAGCGTGCCGGCCACCGAACGGTCGCCCGCCTGGGTGCCGACGGTCACGCGCACCAGCGTGTGATAATCGCCCTCGCGGTCATGGCGCACCTCGCGCACATCGAGACCGCGCTCCTTGGCGAGGAACGGCGCGTTGACCATGTTCACCGTGTCCGAATGGACGCGCATCAGCCCCGCCAGGACCGCGCTGGTGATTGGCTTCTGGTTGAGCTCGGCGGCCGCGCCCTCGACCTCGATGGCGATGCTGGTCAGCTCGCCATGCGCCAGCTGGCCAACCAGGCCGCCCAGCTTCTCGGCCAGCGCCATGTACGGCTTCAGGCGGGGGGCTTCCTCGGCCGAGAGGCTCGGCACGTTGAGCGCGTTGGTGACGCCGCCGGTCATCAGATATTCGGCGAGCTGCTCGGCGACCTGGATCGCGACATTGACCTGCGCTTCGGTAGTCGAGGCGCCGAGGTGCGGGGTGGCAACGAAGTTCGGCGTGCCGAACAGCGGGTGTTCCTTGGCCGGCTCCTGCACGAACACGTCGAGCGCCGCGCCGCCGATATGGCCCGAATCGAGCCCGTCCTTCAGCGCCGCCTCGTCGATCAGGCCGCCGCGCGCGCAGTTGATGATCCGCACGCCCTTCTTGGTCTTGGCGAGGTTCTCGCGGCTGAGGATGTTGCGGGTTTGGTCGGTCAGAGGGGTGTGCAGCGTGATGAAGTCGGCGCGCAGCAGCAGATCGTCGAGCGTCATCTTCTCGACGCCCATCTCCAGCGCGCGCTCGGGCGTGAGGAACGGATCATAGGCAATCACGCGCATGCGCAGGCCGATCGCACGATCGGCGACGATCGAGCCGATGTTACCCGCGCCGATCAGGCCCAGCGTCTTGCCGGTCAGCTCGACGCCCATGAAGCGGTTCTTCTCCCACTTGCCGGCCTGGGTGGAGGCATCGGCCTCGGGCAGCTGGCGGGCGAGCGCGAACATCAGCGCGATGGCGTGCTCGGCGGTGGTGATCGAATTGCCGAACGGGGTGTTCATCACCACCACGCCCTGCGCCGAGGCGGCCGGGATATCGACATTGTCGACGCCGATGCCCGCGCGGCCGATCACCTTGAGGTTGGTGGCGTGGGCGAGAATGTCCTTGGTCACCTTGGTCGAACTGCGGATCGCCAGGCCGTCATACTCGCCGATGATCGCCTTGAGCTCGTCCGGCGTCTTGCCGGTGATCTCGTCCACTTCGACGCCGCGCTCGCGGAAGATCTGCGCGGCCTTGGGGTCCATCTTGTCGGAAATCAGTACCTTGGGCATTTGGATGCTCCATGTTCGCTCCCTCTCCCCTCCGGGGAGAGGGCTGGGGAGAGGGGGAATGTGTCTTGAAACTGGCACGTCGGGAGAGACGGCATCGTCCTGCCCCTCTCCCAACCCTCTCCCCGGAGGGGAGAGGGCTTTAGGGGATCAGCCCGCCTTGGCGATGGCGTAGGCCCAGTCGAGCCAGGGGCCGAGCGCCTCGATATCGGCGGTGTCGACGGTAGCGCCGCACCAGATGCGCAGGCCTGCCGGCGCATCGCGATAGCCGGCGACGTCCAGCGCCGCGCCTTCCTTTTCGAGCAGGCCGGCGAACTTCTTGATGAAGTCGGCATCGGCGCCCTCGACGGTGAGGCACACGCTGGTGCGCGAACGGATCGCGGGATCCTCGGCAAGGTGGCCCAGCCAGTCGCGCTCGGCGACGATCTTGTCGAGGGCCGCGGCATTGGCGTCCGAACGGGCGATCAGCCCGTCTGCGCCGCCCAGGCCCTTGCCCCATTCGAGCGCGAAGATCGCGTCTTCCACCGCCAGCATCGACGGGGTGTTGATCGTCTCGCCCTTGAACACGCCCTCGGCGAGCTTGCCCTTGGAAACGAGGCGGAACACCTTGGGCAGCGGCCAGGCGGGCGTATAGGTCTCGAGACGCTCGACCGCGCGCGGCCCGAGGATCAGCACGCCGTGCGCGCCCTCGCCGCCCAGCACCTTCTGCCAGGAGAAGGTGGCGACGTCGATCTTGTCCCAGGGCAGATCATAGGCGAACACCGCCGAGGTGGCGTCGGCGAAGCTAAGGCCTTCGCGATCGTCGGCGATCCAGTCGCCGTTCGGCACGCGCACGCCCGAGGTGGTGCCGTTCCAGGTGAACAGCACGTCGTTCGACCAGTCGACCGCGTTCAGATCGGGCAGCTGGCCATAATCGGCGCGCAGCACGGTGGGATCGAGCTTGAGCTGCTTTACCGCATCGGTGACCCAACCCTCACCGAAGCTTTCCCAGGCGAGCGTGGTGACCGGCTTCGCGCCCAGCATCGTCCACATTGCCATTTCGAACGCGCCGGTGTCCGAGCCCGGCACGATGCCGATGCGGTGCGTGTCCGGCAGGCGCAGCAGTTCGCGCATCAGGTCGATGCAATATTGGAGACGGGTCTTGCCCAGCTTCGAGCGGTGCGAGCGGCCGAGCGACTCGGTGGCGAGCTTCTCGGGCGACCAACCCGGGGGCTTGGCGCAGGGACCAGAGGAAAAATAGGGACGCGCCGGTTTGGTGGCGGGCTTCGCAGGCGCAATTGTGGCGTCGGCGGCAGTCAAATCAGTCATGTAGACTCTCCTCACAGAGAGCACGCGCGGCGTTGGGACCGCGTGGCCCGTCGACGGCCCTAGCGGCAGGCGCACAAAAGTCAATTCAGCACGTCGTTGCGATGGAACAATGTTGCGGGTCCGCGCCTTTGCTGCGCAGCTTTGCAGGACATCTGGGAGATACGACATGCGGACGATTCTGGCGGCCGGGCTGGCCGCGGCGCTGATCACCGCGCCAGCACTGGCGCAACAGAAACAGAGCGTCGGCGACGGTGCCCAGGCGCCGCTGCGCGACCTGCGGATCAACGAGAAGAAGATTCCCGACGTGCTGCTGCTCGCCGCCTCCGCGCCCTATTCGTCGCAGGGGACGAAGAGCTGCACGCAGATCCGCAGCGGCATCGCCAATCTCAATGCGGTGCTGGGTACCGACGCCGACGCGCCGGAAGCGAAGGGCGGCAATGGCGGCGCCATCGCGGCGGCGGGCAGCCGCGCGATCGTCGGCACGCTGATCCCCGGCTTCGGGCTGGTGCGCATGGTCACCGGCGCCGACAAGCAGGAGAAGCGGGTGACCGCGGCGATCTATGGCGGCACGATCCGCCGCGCCTATCTGAAGGGCCTCGGCGTATCGAAGGGCTGCAAGCCGCCGGCCGCACCGATGGCGGCGGCCCGCGCGGCGGTGCCGGCACTGCCGGTGGAGAAGGACGACAAGAAGAAGGATTGATCGCCGGCCGAGCGATCTAAGTCCCCCTGCTGCAGGCGGGAGGGGGCGAAAGAGCCGAAAGCGGCTCGCCAAACGACGGGCACAAAAAAGGGCCGGCGGATCGCTCCGCCGGCCCCTCTTTTTGCGTCGGGCGCGGACTTAGAAGTCCATGCCGCCCATGCCGCCCGGCATCGCCGGGGCTGCGGGCTTGTCGTCCGGCAGCTCGGCAATGGTGGCTTCGGTGGTGATCAGCAGGCCGGCGACCGAAGCCGCGTTCTGCAGTGCGGTGCGCACCACCTTGGTCGGGTCGATCACGCCGGCCGAAACCAGGTTCTCGTAGGTGTCGGTCGCAGCGTTGAAGCCGAACGAGGTGTCGTTCTGGTCGAGCAGCTTGCCCGAGACGACGGCGCCGTCCTGGCCAGCGTTCTGCGCGATCTGGCGCACCAGCGCGGTGAGCGACTTGCGGACGATGTCGATGCCGCGGGTCTGGTCCTCGTTGGCGCCGTTCAGGCCTTCGAGAGCCTTGGTCGCGTACAGCAGGGCCGTACCGCCGCCGGGGACGATGCCTTCTTCAACGGCTGCGCGGGTTGCGTGCAGTGCGTCGTCGACGCGGTCTTTGCGCTCCTTCACCTCGACTTCGGTCGCACCGCCGACCTTGATCACGGCCACGCCGCCGGCGAGCTTGGCGAGACGCTCCTGGAGCTTCTCACGGTCGTAGTCGCTGGTGGTGACTTCGATCTGCTGGCGGATCTGCTCGGTGCGCGCCTTGATCGACTCGGCTTCACCGGCGCCATCGACGATGGTGGTGTTGTCCTTGTCGATGGTCACGCGCTTGGCGGTGCCGAGCATGCCGAGCGTGACGGTCTCGAGCTTGATGCCGAGGTCTTCGCTGATCACTTCACCCTTGGTGAGGACGGCGATGTCTTCCAGCATCGCCTTGCGACGATCGCCGAAGCCCGGTGCCTTGACCGCCGCGACCTTCAGGCCGCCGCGCAGCTTGTTGACGACCAGGGTGGCCAGCGCTTCGCCTTCAATGTCCTCGGCGATGATCAGCAGCGGACGACCCGACTGCACGACCGCTTCGAGGATCGGCAGCATCGACTGCAGGTTCGACAGCTTCTTCTCGTGGATCAGGATGTACGGATCGCTGAGCTCGACCGCCATCTTCTCCGGGTTGGTGATGAAGTAGGGCGAGAGATAGCCGCGATCGAACTGCATGCCCTCGACGACGTCGAGCTCGAATTCGAGACCCTTCGCCTCTTCGACGGTGATCACGCCTTCCTTGCCGACCTTCTCCATCGCTTCCGCGATCTTCTGGCCGACTTCAACGTCACCGTTCGCCGAGATGATGCCGACCTGGGCGACTTCCTGCGAACCCGAAACGGGCTTGGAGCGCGCCTTGACGTCCTCGACGACCTTGGTGACGGCGAGGTCGATACCACGCTTCAGGTCCATCGGGTTCATGCCGGCGGCAACCGACTTCATGCCTTCGCGGACGATCGCCTGCGCCAGAACGGTCGCGGTGGTCGTGCCGTCGCCGGCGATGTCGTTGGTCTTCGAGGCCACTTCGCGCACCATCTGCGCGCCCATGTTCTCGAACTTGTCCTTGAGCTCGATTTCCTTCGCGACCGACACACCGTCCTTGGTGATGCGGGGCGCGCCGAAGCTCTTCTCGATCACCACGTTGCGGCCCTTCGGCCCCAGCGTGACCTTCACCGCGTCGGCGAGGATGTCGACGCCGCGAAGGATGCGCTCACGAGCGTCGCGCGAAAACTTTACGTCCTTGGCTGCCATGGGACTGCCCTTTCAAATTTCGCTAAGTTTAGGAAGTTGAGGTTCGCGAGGTCGCTCAGCCGACGATGCCGAGGATGTCGCTTTCCTTCATGATCAGCAGGTCTTCACCGTCGACCTTGACCTCGGTGCCCGACCACTTGCCGAACAGGATGCGGTCGCCCGCCTTCACGTCGAGCGGGGTCACCTTGCCATCTTCGGCCTTGGTGCCGGTGCCGACGGCGACGACTTCGCCTTCCTGCGGCTTTTCCTTGGCGGTGTCGGGGATGATGATCCCGCCGGCGGTCTTTTCCTCGGCTTCGACGCGGCGGACGAGCACGCGGTCGTGCAACGGACGGAAGTTCATTGCCTGATCCTCTTTCAGGTGGAAATCGCTGTTTAGCACTCGGTCCCCCGGAGTGCTAACACCTGGGATATGTGAACCGAAATTTGCTTCGTCAACGGGTGCGGCGGGAACTTTTTTCAGCGTGTTGGATCGGTAAGACGGGTCGTTGCCTCGCCTGCGCGCATCCGGTAGCACCGATGGCGGAATACCCTTTGAGGAGCCGCCGGTGAAGCTGGTTCGTACCGCCTGGAAGATACTCGTCGGAATCAAGGACCTGCTCGTCCTGGTTCTGCTCCTCCTGTTTTTCTCCGCGCTGTTCGCGGCGCTCTCGCACCGGCCGACCCCGGCAACGATTCGCGACGGCGCGCTGATCGTCGCGTTCAACGGCGCGCTGGTCGAGCAGCCGAGCGAGGCCGATCCCTTCTCCAGCGTGAGCGGTGCCCGTGCCGCCGGCCAGGTGGGCGCCCGCGACGTGATCCGCGCGCTCGACGCCGCCAGGACGGATTCGCGCGTCAAGGCGGTGGTACTCGATCTCGACAGCTTCCTCGGCGGCTATCCCGCGACGGTGAGCGACGTCGCCGCCGCGGTCGGCCGCGTCCGCGCCGCGGGCAAGCCGGTGCTCGCCTATGCCACCGCCTATACCGACAGCGGCTACCAGATCGCGGCCAATGCCAGCGAGATCTGGGTGCACCCGATGGGCGGATCGCTGTTCATGGGCCCGGGCGGCCGCCAGCTCTATTACAAGGGGCTGACCGAGAAGCTCGGCATCAACGTCCACGTGTATAAGGTCGGCAAGTTCAAGTCGGCGGTGGAGCCCTATATCCGCGCCGACATGTCGCCCGAGGCGCGCGAGGCCAACACCGGCCTCTATGGCGGGCTGCTCGACCAGTGGCGCGAGGGCATTCTGAAGGCGCGGCCCAAGGCGCGCATCGCCGACTTCCTGATGAAGCCCGACGTGGCGATCACCGCCGCCAAGGGCGACATCGCCAGCGCCAACAAGGCGTACGGGCTGGTCGACCAGCTCGGCGACCGGATCGCCTTCGGCAAACATGTCGCGCAGCTCGTCGGCGCGCCGAGCGGCGCCCGTGCGGGCAATTTCAACGGCATCAAGCTCGCCGACTGGCTGCAGGCCAATCCGCTGCCGACCAGCGGCGACGCAATCGGCGTGATCACCATCGCCGGCGAGATCGTGGACGGCAAGGGCGGCGCCGGCACTGCGGGCGGCGACACCGTCAGCAAGCTGGTGCTCGACGGGCTCAAGGACGGCAAGCTCAAGGCGCTCGTCGTGCGCGTCGACTCGCCGGGCGGCTCGGCCATGGCCTCGGAGCAGATGCGCCAGGCGATCCTCCAGGCCAAGGCGCAGAAGCTGCCGATCGTGGTCTCGATGGGTGGCCTCGCGGCGAGCGGCGGCTATTGGGTGTCGACCGCGGGCGACGTGATCTTCGCCGAGCCGAACACGATCACCGGCTCGATCGGCATCTTCGGCATCATCCCGACCTTCGAGAACAGCCTCGCCAAGATCGGCGTGACCACCGACGGGGTGGAGAGCACGCCGCTCACCGGCCAGCCGAGCATCTATGGCGGGACCAACGCGACGGTCGACACGATCCTGCAATCGGCGATCGAGGCGGGCTATGGCCGCTTCGTCGGGCTGGTCGCTGCCTCGCGCAAGCTCACCCCGCAGCGGGTCGACGAGATCGGCCAGGGCAGGGTGTGGATCGGCGGCATCGCCCGGCAGATCGGCCTGGTCGATCGCTTCGGCGGATTGAACGACGCCATCGCCGAGGCCGCCAAGCGCGCAAACCTCGATCCCGCCAAGGTGCGCCCGGTGTATCTCGCCAAGAAGCCCAATGCGCTGACCGCAGCGATCGCTGGCTTCGTCGGCTCGCTCGGCAACGACGAGGACGACGACGGCAACTGGGCGGACGCCCCTGCCGGCAGCGATGCCTATGCCCGGATCGGCGAGGAGCGCCGCATGCTGCTCGCCCGGGCGCTGGGCGACGCCAGGCGTCTGACCGCCGCCGGCTCGGTGCAGGCGCGTTGCCTCGAATGCATGGCGCTGGGCGTGCCGAGCGCGCAGCCCAGCGACCTTGCCCTTCTCCAATTCGCCATGGGAGCAATGAAGTGATCGGAATTCGCGCCGCCACGCCGGACGACGCAGCGGCGATCGCCGCCATCTACGCGCCGAACGTGCTGACGGGCACCGCCTCGTTCGAGATCGAACCGCCCGACGCCGCCACCATGGCCGCGCGGATGGGGGCGAGCGAAGGCTATTATCCCTGGATCGTCGCCACCAATGGCGACGGCGCCGATGGCGGGGTGATCGGCTATGCCTATGCCAGCAAGTTCCGCGACCGCCCGGCCTATCGCTACGTCGTCGAAAGCTCGATCTACATGGCAGACACCGCCCAGCGCCGCGGCGCCGGGCGGCTGCTCTACGAGGCGCTGGTCGACACGCTGCGCGCGCAGGGCTTCGTCCACGCCTTCGGCATGATCACCCTGCCCAACGACAATTCGATCGCGCTGCACGAGGCGGTGGGCTTCCGCCGCACCGGCGTGTTTCGCGAGGCCGGGTACAAGCACGGCCAGTGGATCGATGTCGGCATCTGGCAGTGCGAGCTCAACGAGCCGGCCCGCCCGCCGGAGGAGCCCAAGCCCTTCCACGAACTGGGCGTCGTCCGCGCCTGAGCGGCAACGCTGGCTACCCAATAGATCCCTTTTGACAGACTAGATCGGCGAGAAGCGATCAAATTGGTCGCAGTTCCTTTTGCAAACAACCATTTAAAGCGTAGACTTCAGTATCGGCGACTCACCGCCGATACTGGAGGTGCGCTTTGACGACGTTCCTGAACGCTCGGACTCCGCTGGCATTGGCGGCGCTGGTACTGCTCCAAACTGCCCCGACCACACCCGCCATGGCACAGACCTCGGGGGCATGCGTCGACTATTCGATCCGTATCTGCGCTGGCTACCAGGCAGAACTTGGCTACAGCTCCTTGAAGGATTGCCGCCTGCAGGAATACGCCAACTGCATGGCTGGCGCACCGCCCTATAATCCCACGGAACCGATACGATTTCTCCGCGGCGCAACGGGTGACAAGCACCACGACCGCAACACAGCCGTTTTGATCAGCAGCCGAATTTCCTGACCATTCAGGGCGGGTGCAAGGCAGCGCCCGCCCACGCTGGATTGACCTCGCCAGTCCGATGGGCAAGGTTCGAAGCAATGGTTCCAACTTCGCCGTATGCGGTCGACTTCACGATCGATGTCGAGCGTGAGGCCCGCCTGATCGTCGTCCGCGTCACCGGCGTGCCCTCGCCGGAGGATGTCGGCTGGATCGCGGAGGAGGCGCGCGCAGCGATCCTCACGCTCGGGCCTGATGCGGGCCGGCATCGCACGCTCTATGATGCCCGCGGCGTGCATGTGCTGCCGCAGACGACCGCGGACTTCGTGCTGAAGAACTTCGCCGATACCGAGATGACGCACTGGGCGCACCGCCTCGCCTTCGTCGCCTCGACGATGCTGACGCGGCTGCAAATCCGCCGGATCGTCGAGGTGCGGCCCGGTGCGATGCTGTTCGACGATGTCGAGTCCGCCCGCGCCTGGCTGCTGCGCGACGATTGAACCGGGGCGGCGCACGGCCGCCCCGAGCGGCCTTCAGGCCAGCGCGATGTCCGGTGCGTCCTCGGCCTTCATGCCGATCACATTGTAGCCCGCATCGACATGGTGGATCTCGCCGGTCACCCCCGACGCCAGATCCGACAGCAGGTAGAGCCCGGCCCCGCCGACATCTTCGATCGTCACGTTGCGGCGGAGCGGCGAGTTCAGCTGGTTCCACTTGAGGATATAGTTGAAGTCGCCGATGCCGCGCGCCGCCAGCGTCTGGATCGGGCCCGCCGAGATGGCGTTGACGCGGATATTCTCGGGCCCGAGATCCATCGCCAGATACTTGACCGAGGTCTCCAGCGCCGACTTGGCGACGCCCATCACGTTGTAGTGCGGCACGACCTTCTCGGCGCCGTAATAGCTGAGCGTCAGCAGGCTGCCGCCGTTCGGCATCATCCGTTGCGCGCGCTGCGCCACCGCGGTGAAGCTGTACACCGAGATGTTCATCGTCATCAGGAAGTTGTCGAGCGTGGTGTCGTAATAATGGCCGCGCAGCTGGTTCTTGTCCGAGAACCCGATCGCGTGGACGACGAAGTCGATCGTCGGCCAGCGCGCCGCCAGCGTCTCGAACGTGGTGTCGAGCGCGGCCATGTCCGCCACGTCGCAATCGATCAGGAAATCGGAGCCGACCTGCTCGGCCAGCGGCTTCACCCGCTTGAGCAGTGCGTCGCCCTGGTAGGAGAAGGCCAGCTCCGCACCCTGGGCGTGCAGTGCCTTGGCGATACCCCATGCCAGCGATTTGTCGTTGGCGAGGCCCATGATGAGCCCGCGCTTCCCTTGCATCAATCCGGTCACGTCTTCTGAATCTCCTGTGCTTGCTCCCCCTCTAGACCGGCTTCGGGCACTTCCGCCAGAGCGGCGTTGAGCTCCGCCCCCACGACGACGCCGAGCCCGACCAGGAAAAAGAAGATCAGGGCCACCATCACGCCGGCCAGGCTGCCATAGGTCGCGCCATATCCGCCGAGGGTGGAAAGGACCCAGGGCAGGCCGCCGGTGACGCTGAGCCACCACAGGGTGGTGCACAGCGCGCCCGGCCATTTGGGATACCGTCGCGAACGATATAGCGACGGCGTGAGCGCGAAGAACAGCACATAGAGCGCGCCGAACAAGGCAAAGGCCGGCACCGCCTTGCCCGCCGAGGCGAAGCGCTGCGCCTCGGTCGCCCAAGGGAGGATGCGGTAGAGGAACTGCTCGATGCCGGTCAGGATCACCTGGAACGCAAAGGCGAGCATCACCATCAGCACCGCGGCGACGATCATCCCGATCGCACCCAGCCGATAGCGCCAGAAGGGCTTGTCCGAGGAGACGCCATAGGCCTGGCGGACGATGCCGCGGATCGTCTCGATGAAGCCGGCGGTGGTCCACAGCCCGACCAGCGCACCGAACCAGAGCAGGCCCCCGGTGCTGCGATTGTGCAGCACCTCGATCACGGGCTCGCGCAGCAGCTTGGCGACGTCGGGCGGCACGGTCTGGAGAAAGGCCTCCAGCGCGTGCACGCCGGTGCCGGTGCGCCCGACCAGGCTGGCCAGCGCGGTCGCGACGATGAAGAAGGGGAACAGCGTTACCAGCGAGAGATAGGCGAGGTTGCCCGCATAGGTGAAGCCGTCGTTGAAGGTGCCGATCGCGACGCGCTTGGTGATCTCGAGCATCCGCTCGGTCACGCCAAGCTCGGCGAGCCGCCGCGGCACCTTTCCGCCGACCCCGAGCCGCCGTCCTTCGGGCGACTGGGGCGAGATCGAGGCGCGCGTCGGATCGTCCACCCGGGTCAGACGCCCATGCGTCCCCGCGGGTTCCCCGTGTTCTTCCATCCTTGCGCAAATTCGATGAGGGCGTCGTCGTCGACCGGCAACTCGACCATCAGCGTGACGAACAGGTCACCGCGAGCGCCGCCGCGCTTGTGGAAGCCGCGCCCCTTGAGGCGGAGCACCTTGCCCGAGCTGGAGCCCTTGGGCACGGTCAGCATCACCGGGCCGTCCGGCGTCGGCACGCGCACCTGCGCGCCCAGCACCGCCTCGGCCAGCGTCACCGGCAGGTCGAGCTTGATGTCGTCGCCGTCGCGCACATAGAAACGGTGCGGCTGGATCTCGATCGTGACGATCGCATCGCCGGCGCCGCCCGGCCCTTCCTCGCCCTTGCCGGCGAGGCGCATCTGGGTGCCTTCCTCGACGCCGGCGGGCAGCTTCAAGTCGATCGTCTTGCCGTCCTTGAGCGTGATCCGCTGCGGCGCGAGCTTGGCCGCATCCTCGAACGACACCGCGAGGCGATAGGCGATATTGGCGCCCTTGGGCTGGGGCCGCCGGCCGAAGCCGCCGAAGCCGCCGCTGAAGCCGCCCCCGCCGCCGCCGCGCTTGCCGCCGCCGAACAGGCCCTCGAAGATGTCGCCGATATCGGCCTCGCCGCCGCCGAAGTCGAACTGGCCGCCGCCGGGACGGAAGCCGCCCCCGCCGCCGCCGGTCCCCGCGCCGAAGCCGAAGGGCGCGATCGGGTTGCCGTCGCCGTCGATCTCGCCGCGATCGAAGCGGGCGCGCTTGTCCTTGTCGGTCAGCAGGTCATAGGCTTGCGTGACCTGGCTGAACTTCTCCGATGCCTTGGGATTGTCCTTGTTGCGATCGGGGTGCAGCTCCTTGGCGAGCTTGCGATAGGCCTTCTTGATCTCGTCCTCGCTCGCGCCGCGCGCCACCCCGAGCGTTACGTATGGATCTGCCACCAAAATCCCCAATGCGTCCAATGCCAATGGCCCGCCCGTTACAGGACAGGTGTTAAAGCCCAAACATCGGCGTGCGGATCGTTTCGCGCAAGGGGCGCTATCCGCCGAGCAGTGCCCAGGCGCCGCGCAGATCGGCGACGAAGTCCTGGTACGCCTGCGCCGCCGCATCGGCATCGGGCAGGCGGAGCAGGTAGCTGGGGTGGACCGTCACCCAGCCGGTGCCGCCTTCGGGCAGCGCCAGCTTCTGGCCGCGCAGTTTCGAGATGGTCGCCGCCTTGCCGGTGATCTGGCGCGCGGCGGTGGCGCCCAGGGCCACGACCAGCTTGGGGCGGACCAGCGCGACTTCCTGCTCGTACCACCAGCGGCATGCGGTGATCTCGCCGGCATCGGGCTTGGCGTGGATGCGCCGCTTGCCGCGCGGCTCGAACTTGAAGTGCTTGACCGCGTTGGTGACATAGACGCGGGCGCGGTCGATCCCCGCCTCGTCGAGCGCGCGATTGAGCATCTGCCCGGCGGGGCCGACGAATGCGCGGCCGGCGAGATCCTCCTGGTCGCCGGGCTGTTCGCCGACCAGCATCATGTCGGCATCGAGCGGCCCCTCGCCGAACACGGTCTGCGTCGCAGGCTTGTAGAGCGGGCAGCGCGTGCACGCCGCCGCCTCGTCGCGCAGCGCCTCCCAGGCGCCCTCGACATTGCCACCGACCGAGCTCCGCGCCGTCTCCACCATCGTTGTCTCCCGCGCCCGGGCGCCGGCCACGAGCTCCTTGACCAACGCGGTTTCGGGCATGTTTTTCCAGTATTTGCGCGGCATCTCCTTCAGCATCGCGCCGGTCTTGAGCCGGGCGGGATTGAAGATCGACGCATAATAGGTCTTCCACACCGCCTCCACCGGATCATCGGCAGGCGCATCGCCGCGGGTGGCGGCGGGACCTTCGCTGAGCGTGGCGCCGTCCCAGTGCAGCGAAACTTCGGGCGTGAGGATCGACCAGCGCATGCTCGCGAAGCGCTCGACGAAGAAGCGGGCATTGGCGCGGACGATGTGATGCTCGGGCTCGAACCAGGTGACGAAGCGCGGGCCGCGCTCGTCGACCAACTCGCGGAAGCGGACGAAGGCGCGCATCTTGTGGATGTCGCGGCGCACCGCCTTGGCCATCAGCTCCAGCCGGCGAACCAGCGGGTCGGCGCGGTCCTCGATCCGGTGCGGATCGGTGGCGAGCAGCGTGTAGAGCAGCGAGAAGCGCTGCGGGTCGGAATGGAGGATGACGGCCTGGGCTAGGTCGAGAAAGGCCTTCGGAACCCGCAGGCGACGGTCACCCTCACCCTCCCCACCGCCTTCGGCGGCGGGTCCTCTCCCTCTTCCAATGGGAGAGGGCGCTTGATTCCCTCTCCCATTGGAAGAGGGAGGGAGCGGCAAAGCCGCGGAAGGGTGAGGGTGGTCGAAGGCAAACAAATCCCCCGGCGCGTCCCCTACCCGCCACACCACTTCGGGTGGCGCGACATGCGCCTGGGCTAGCGCCCGCGCCGCATCGCGCCAGCCCTCGAAATCATCCTCGGCGGCAAGCGTTACGGCGCGCAACGCTTACTCGCGCTCGTCGCCCGGCGGGTGGGCTTCGGCGCGCTCCAGTTCCTTGGGCTTGCGCTTCTCGAATATCTTGCCGAGCCGCTCTTCCTCTTCCGAGGAAAGCTCCTTCTCGGCGGTCGGGAACATCTCTTCCTCCTCCTCGTCGATATGGTGGAGGTAGCGGTCCTTCATCGCGCGGAACTTCGACAGCCAGGCGGAGGAGGACATCTCGATGTCCATCAGCTCGCCGAGCAGGTCGTCGACTTCCTTGTGCTCGGACACCGAATGGCGCGCATCCTCGCGCAGCTCCGGGTTGGCGAGCATCGTCGCGTACAGCGACTCTTCCTCCGCCGCGGCGTGCGACTGGAGCTCGAGGCGGAGCTGCTCGAACAGATCGCGCCGCTCGGGGCTGTCGCCCGAGGTGGCGTCAATCTTGGCGATCAGGTCGCGCTGGCGATCGTGATCGGCGATGAGGTCGGCGAAGATGCGGGGCTGCTTAGCCATGTGGGAGTCTCCCTGGTTTCCCAGCCCCAACCGGCGGCGCTGATCGAGGTTGCTCCCGCGAGTCGTTCGCAAGCCTGACCTCACGCCGCGAACAGCTCCAGCTGCTCCTTCTTGGGCGCGATCCAGGCGCGCAGATCGGCCTTGTCGGTCAGCGCCACCGGGCGCCAGTCGGCGGTGACGATGAACGGGCGGATCTTGGCCAGCGAGACGGTGAGCCGCGCGACATCCTCCAGCCGCAGCCGCCGCCATTTGCGCGCGGCGAGGATCGAGGCGACCGCCTTGGTGCCGAGCCCGGGCACGCGCAGCAGCGCCTCGCGCGGGGCGCGGTTGAGGTCGACGGGAAAGCGATCGCGGAAGCGCAGCGCCCAGGCGAGCTTGGGGTCGATATCGAGCGGCAGCATACCCGTGGCCGGGTCTACCGCCTGCGCGACCTCGTCCGGGCGGTACTCGTAGAAGCGCATCAGCCAGTCCGACTGATACAGCCGGTGCTCGCGCATCAGCGGCGGGCGCTGGAGCGGCAGCACCGTGCTGGCATCGGGAATCGGACTGAACGCCGAATAATAGACGCGGCGCAGACCGAAGCGACCATAGAGCCCAGCGGCGCGATCGATGATGTCGCCATCGGTCGCGGCATCGGCGCCGACGATCATCTGGGTCGACTGGCCGGCAGGCGCGAATTTCGGCGCCGAGCGATAGCGCTTCCGCGCATCCGCGCCGTCCTCGATGGCGCTACGCATGCCGAGCATCGCGCCTTCGATCTGCGGCGCAGATTTCTCCGGGGCCAACCGCTTGAGCCCCGCCACGGTCGGCAACTCGACATTGATCGAGAGGCGATCGGCATGGAGCCCCGCCTGGTGGATCAACGCCGGATCGGCATCGGGGATCGTCTTGAGGTGGATATAGCCGCGGAAATGATGGTCTTCGCGCAAGCTCCGCGCCACCTCCACCATCTGCTCCATCGTATAGTCGGACGAGCGGATGATGCCCGAGGAGAGGAACAGCCCCTCGATATAATTGCGGCGATAGAAGTTGAGCGTGAGGTCGACTACCTCGGCGGGCGTGAACCGCGCACGACGCACGTTCGAGCTCTTGCGGTTGATGCAATAATGGCAGTCAAAGATGCAGCTGTTGGTCAGCAGGATCTTGAGCAAGCTGATGCAGCGCCCGTCCGGCGCATATGCGTGGCAGATGCCCATGCCGGTGGTGGAGCCCAGCCCCTTCCCGTCCTTCGACGTGCGCTTGGCCGTCCCCGAAGACGCGCAGGACGCATCATATTTCGCGGCATCGGCGAGGATCGCCAGCTTTGCACGGGTGTCGAGTTGCGCCATCCCGTTCCATCTATGTTCTCAAGCACCTGCTGTCCAGATGGACGCTCGGCCATCGGCCCTGTACCAGCGCCGACCGGAGGATTTCGGGCATGATTCAGCGGATCGACGGGCGTTTGCGGGCGCTGGCACTCGGCATGGCGCTCACCTGCCTGCTCGGCTGGGTGTTCAAGGCGCATTGCATGCCGCAGGGCTGGAACGGCGCGATCCAGTATATCAGCGGCTGCTACAGCGACGCGCCGCCCTTCTGGGTGGAGCGCCATATCGGCGAGGGGCGGATCCCCTATTTCCAGACGCCGATGGAATATCCGGTGCTCACCGGGCTGCAGATCTGGATCGAGGGCGCGCTCGCGCGCGGGCTGTTCGGTGCCGGCGCAGACGGCGCGACCTTCCTCGCCATGGTGTCGCTGGGCAATGCGCTGCTCGCCGGGCTGATCCTGGCGATGTTCGTCCGCGGGGGGGTGAATCGTGCGCGGCTGTGGCTCTGGGCCTGCGCGCCGCCGCTGATCCTCTATCTCGGCCATAACTGGGACCTGGGCGCGGGGACGCTTGCCGTGGCGGCGATGCTCGCCGCGCGTCGGCAGCGGCTGGTGCTGGCCGCCGCCCTCGCCGCGCTAGGAGCGGCGGCGAAGCTGTTCCCGGTGCTGCTGCTGCCGCTGATCGGCCTGGCGGCGCTCACTGCGCCGGGGCAGGCCTGGCGCATGCGGATGACGACGGCGGTGCGCTGCGTATTGGCCGCCACGGGGGCCTGGGCGGTAGTGAACCTGCCGGTCGCACTGGCGGTCCCGGAGAACTGGTCCGAATTCTACCGATTCTCGGAAGCGCGGCCGGGCACCGTCGCCGCCACCTGGTCGGTCCTGTCGGACCAGGGCGTCTGGGTGAGCGACACCGCGCAGCGCAACCTGGCAGCCTCGATTGCCTTCCTGCTCGGCGCGGCGGCGATTGTCGCGATCGGCTGGCGCCAGCATCGCGAACGGCCCTGGGTGCTGTTCACCCCGGTGCTCGCCTGGTTCCTGCTCACCAACAAGGTGTGGTCGCCGCAGTTCGACCTGTGGCTCTTCCCGCTGCTGGTGATGACGAGCCCGCGCCTGGCGCCGATCGCCCTGTTCGTGATCGGCGACATCGCGGCCTATGTGACGGAATTCTGGTGGCTTGCCGGCCTCGCCAATGCCTGGCCCTATGCCACCCAGCAGGACATCTTCCTCGCCGCGAGCGTCCGCGCCGTGGCGATGCTGTGGCTGATCGCCGATGCGGTGCGGCGGCCGGCGCCCGCGTGGACCACCCGCGCGCCGGCCTGAGCCCGATCAGGGCAGCGGCAGGTCGGTCTCGGCCTTCTTCTGCGCGCGGCGCTCGGCCCGCGCGGCGGTCGCGCGCTGGACGAAGCAGCCAGTGCCGCCGCTCGCGCCCACGGTCGTGCAGCTGCCGGTGCCGAAATTGCCGGTGGTCAGCGCATCCTGCGAGCGCACCGCCCAGGATTGACCCTTCTGGGGGTCGGTCGGCGTGGTATCGCGAATGTTCTTGGGGATGCGGAAACGCTCGCCCTCGTCCAGCCGCTGGCAGACGACGATTTCCTCGCCATTCTTGTTGGTCGGGCACTTGTCGTTGCCGTAGATGATCAGCACGCCGTTCTGGACGGCATTCTGCGCATGCGCCGGCGCGGCGGCGAGCAGCGGCGCCGCAGCGGCCGCGGTGATGATGGCGATCCTCTTGAGCACCCTGCGTTCCTCCTGTTGTGCGCGCGACCCTGCCGCAGCGCGCCTGAATAGCCCTTGTCAGATCCGCTTCGACACGCCGATCGCGAACCGGCATCCGGCACGGATCAGCGCCGAGAGCACCGGATAGCCGGGCGTGCTTTCCGCGCCCGAGGCGATCGCGGTGTCGCGGTGCTCGATCTCCTCATCGCGAAATCGCGCGACAGCATCGCGCAGTTCCGGATCCTCATCGCCCAATTGCTCGAGCTGCTGCTGGTAATGGAGGTCGATCTCGGTCTCGATCGCCGCGGTGCACGCCATCGCCGCCTGCGGCCCGAGCGCGGCGGTGACGACGCCGAGGCCGAAGCCGGCCACGTCCCAGAAGGGCTGAAGCACCGTCGGGCGCACGCCGCGCCGGGCGATCAGCGCGTCAAAAAAGGCGCGGTGATGCTCTTCCTGGTTGGCCATGCCGGCGATGGTGCGCGCGGTGGGCGTGCGATCGCCCATTACCGCGAGCTGCCCCGCATAGATTCGTGTCGCGCCATATTCGCCGGCCTGGTCCACCCGGACCATGGCGTCATGCGCTTCCCGACGATCGCCCGGTTTCCAGCTCATCGCGCAGCCTTTCGCGTTGCGAGCAGCGCGATCAGCACCGCGCCGCCCAGCGACAGGATGGCGTTATAGCCTGCCAGGCTGATGCCGAACATCGTCCATTGGGGCACGTCGCAGCGGACGATCGGTGCGCGGAGTGCCTGGGTCAGCATCTCCATCGGCGAGCCCTGCCGCGGCGACGCGGTGCATTCGGTGATGCCCTGCCACCAATGATATTCGGTGCCCGCATGATAGACGCCGATCGCCCCGCTCACCGCGATCAGCAGCGCGGCGAGCAGCACCAAGGCCGCCACCTGCCGCCGCCCGCGCACGAAGAAGGCGAGCGCGGCGACGACGATTGCCGCCAGATGCGGCCAGCGCTGCCACACGCACATCTCGCACGGCACCAGCCCGCCGATGAACTGCGATCCGATCGCCCCGCCGAGCAGCGCCAGCGGCAGCAGCAGTGCCAGCCAGCGCGCGAGCACCGGCACGTTGCGCGGCATCCTGCTCAGGTTGCGGCTCACTTGGCGGCTGCCGCAGCCGGCGCCTTGCCGAGGCGGGCGAGCGTCTGCACCGCATAGTTCAGCTGGAAGTCAGTGATGCCCTTCTTCTTCAGCTCGTCGGCGGTGGCGGTGAAGCGCGGATCGGGGGTGTCGTCCGACTCCAGCACGCCGTCGTCCACCTTCTCCATGTTGATCAGGTGGCGCCGCAGATCGGCCTCGCGCAGCTCGGGCCGCGACTTGTAGTCGGGATCGCTCAGCTGCGGCACGGCGATGTCGGGCTTGATGCCGCCTTCCTGCACCGAGTGGCCCGAAGGCGTGAAATAGCGCGCGGTGGTGAGGCGCAGCGCGGCGTGCGGGCCCATCGGCAGGATGGTCTGCACCGATCCCTTGCCGAAGCTGCGCACGCCCAGCACCAGCGCACGGTGATGGTCCTGCAGCGCGCCGGCGACGATCTCGGAGGCCGAGGCGGTGCCGGCATCGGTCAGCACGATCACCGGCAGCCCCTTGGCGAGATCGCCCGGGAACACGCTCTCGGCATAATAGCGCTCGATATCGGTCTTCTCGCGGCCGCGCTGCGAGACGATCTCGCCATGGTTGAGGAACACGTCCGAGACGCCGATCGCCTCGGTCAGCAGCCCGCCGCCATTGTTGCGCAGATCGAGGATATAGCCGAGCGGCTTGTGGCCCAGCTTCTTGTCGATCTCCTGGATCGCCAGCGCGGTGTCGCCGCCGGTATGCGCGGTGAAGGTGCTGATCCGGATGATGCCGATGCCGTCCTTGACGTCCGCCTTCACCGACTTCTGGGTGATGATCTCGCGCGTCAGGGTGAATTGCAGCGGCTTGTCGGCGCCGGGGCGCACGATGGTGAGCGCGATCTTGGTGCCCGGCTTGCCGCGCATCTGGGTGATCGCCTCGTCCAGGCTGCCGCCGACGATGAACTTGCCGTCAAGATGGGTGATATAGTCGCCCGCCTTGATGCCGGCGCGCGCGGCGGGGCCATCGTCGTTGGGAGCGATCACCTTCACCGCGCCGTCCTGCTGGGTGACGGTAAGGCCGAGGCCGCCGTAATTGCCCTCGGTCTGGATCTTGAGATTGTCGAAATCGAGCCCGTCGGCATAGCTGCTGTGCGGATCGAGCGCCGCGAGCATGCCTTCGATGGCGCCCTTCACCAGCGTCTTGTCGTCGACCTTCTCGACGTAATTCGCCTTCACGGTGTTGTAGACTTCCATGAAGGTGTCGAGCTCGCGATAGCTGCTGGTATCGACCCCCGCCATGGCCCCGGATGTGATGGGAATGATCGCAAGTGCGCCGACGGCGGCGGAAACCTGTAGAAACGAACGCAGCATCAAGAGACTTTCCGGAAGGGCGACCCTGGTAATGTAGGCGAGGATAACGGGATTTGCACGCGGTGTCAGTCGAGCAATTGGGTCAGGTCCAGCGGCTGCCCGCGTCGGCGGAGTTCGACCGTGATGCGGGGGCCGGCGGTGCCGAGGGTTGCGCCTTGTTCCACCTTCGCGCCGGGGCGGACGCTGAGCGTGGAAATGCCGGAGATCAGGCTGGTCCAGCCCTTGCCATGATCGACGATCACGACCTGGCCATAGCTGGCGAACGGCGCGGCATAGGCGATGGTGCCGGCGGCGGGCGCGACGACGGCCGATCCCGGCCGCACCGCGAAGCTGGGACCGCGGGCGCGAACGCCGGCGGGGGAAATCTCGCCGAAGCCGGTGACGAGTTGGCCGCTGACGGGGAGGCGATAGGGTCCGGGGCCGCTCGCGCGGTCGGCCGAGGTGCCGGGGCGGGGCAGTGGGCCGCTCAGGACCAGCAGGTCCGAGCGGATTTGGGCGGCACTCAGGCTTCGGTCCTGCTCGGCGGCGAGGTCGCGCGCCTTCTCGCCCAGCGCCAGCGCGCGATCCGATTCCACCAACGCGTCGCGGCCTAGCGACATGGCCCGCAGCCGATGTTCGGATTCGAGCTGGAGCGCGGCAAGGCGGCGGGATTCGAGGGCAGCGCGACGGGTCTGCAGTTCCGCGACAGCCTTGCCGGCAGCGACGCGCAGCGCACGCGAGCGGTCCAGATCCGCGCGCACGCCGGCGCTCCGGGCCTCGATTGCCGGCAGCAGGCTGGCCAGCGTCGCGCGAACATGGACGAGGTCCTGCGCCGATCCCGGCTGGGCGAGCGCCAGCACCGCCGGGCGCCGGGCCATCGCCTGCAGTGCGGCGACGAGTTCGATCGCGGGCCGCTGGCGTTCGGCAAAGGCGGTGCGCTGGCGGGCGAGCAGCCGGTCGAGCAGCGCCACGCGCGCCTCGGCGGCGGCCTGCTCGGCTTCGGCCGCCTTGATCCGCTGCGCCGCAGCTGCCTGCTCGGCACGCGCGCGGGATTCGCTGTCGCGTTCGCCGGCAGCGGCGCGGTCGAGTTCGGCCGCGCGTCGTTCCGCGGCCTGCGCTGCCTGGGACGCCTCCGTCACCGCGCGCGCGGATTGCTGGGTGGCATCGGGCTGCGGCTGGGCGAGCACGCCGGTCAAACCGATCGCGACCAGCGCCGCCGCGATGCCGAGGCCGCGCGCCGGGCCCATCAGCCTTCGCGGTGATAGGGATGGTTGGCGAGGATCGAGACGGCGCGCCAGAGCTGCTCGGCAAGCATCGCCCGTGCCATCATGTGCGGCCAGGTCGCCTTGCCGAAGCTGAGCAGCAGGTCCGCCGCCTGCCGATCGGCATCGTCGAAACCGTCCGCCGCGCCGATCAGGAAGCGCGTCTCGCGCACCCCATCGTCGCGCCAGGCACCGAGCCTTGTCGCGAAGGTCTTGGAGGGCAGGTTCTCGCCGAGTTCGTCTAGCATCACGACGCGGGTGCCGGGGTTCAGCACCGGCATCTTGCCGCCGGTATCGGGCAGTTCGGTGACGCGCGTCCCCCAGGTCACCCGCTTCAGATAGCGGTCGACCAGTTCGGCCTCGGGGCTGCGCCCGATCCGGCCGCGCGCGACGATGTGCAGCAGCATTGCGCGCAGACCTTCGGGATCAGATCAGGCCTGGCCCTCGAACGACCACATCCGCTCGAGATTGTAGAAGCTGCGCACTTCCGGGCGGAACAGGTGGACGATCACGTCGCCCGCATCGATCAGCACCCAGTCGGCGGCCGGCAGGCCCTCGACGCGGGGCGTGCGGCCCTGCTCGGCCTTGATCTTGTCGGCCAGCTTCATCGCCATCGAGGCGACCTGCCGGGTCGAGCGGCCCGATGCGATCACCATGTAATCGGCAATGCTGCTCTTGCCGGCGAGCGGGATCGAGACGGTTTCCACCGCCTGATCGTCCTCCAGCGAGGTGAGCACGAGCCTATGCAGCGCTTCGACGCTGTCGGCGTCGTTCGAACGCTGCATATTGGGGGAAGTGGCCAAGGTTGCTCCTAGTCTAGCGACGGTTTGTGCGAAGTGGGTGGAGACGGCGCCGGGCTCTCCTGTTCCAACTGCGGAGAAGACCCGAGGAATCGCCGGTGCCAGGCAGGATCGGCAGCCCGAAGGCGTGTTGCCGACGTCGGATCGGGGCGGAAGCGCAACAGCACAAGTGCCGGCAATCTCCATCGCGTCCAATGTTTCGCCTGGCCTGCGGGCCGCACAGCGCGCCGCAGCCAACCCATTGCAGGACTTGCATGGGCGCCCTTGTCATACCCCGGACGCGCGATAACCGCAATCGGAACCTGACGGGCGATGTGCCGCCACCGTTCCCAGCGGTGGAACTGCGCCAGATTGTCCGCGCCCATCAGCCAGATGAAGCGGTGATTCGGATAGAGCCGGGGCAGCTTGGTGAGCGTGTCGGCGGTATAGCGAGTCTTCATCCGCTTCTCGATCGCGGTGACCCGGATCGGCGCGTGCCGCGCTACCGCGCGGGCGGCGGCCATGCGCGCCTGGAACGGCGCCATGCCGGCCTTTTCCTTGAGCGGATTGCCGGGCGAAACCATCCACCACACTTCGTCCAGATCCAGCGCACGCAGGGCGTGCAGCGACAGCCGCCGGTGCCCGCGATGCGCCGGATTGAACGAGCCCCCGAGAAGTCCGATGCGTTTCATTGCCGTCCCGCGAGATCGCGCGCGCCATGCAGGACGCGGAGCACACGGATGTGATCGGGTGCGACCCGATAAAAAAGCAGATAGGGGGTCTTAGGCACGCGCCATTTGCGACGCCCGCGGATCGTGAGCGGCCCCGCCTCGGGCAACTGCGCAAGGAACGCGCCCGCGGCGACGATGCGTTCGACCAGTTCGACGCCCAGTGCCGGATCGCTGGCTTGATGATGGCGCACGATCGCGTCGAGATCCGCCAGGGCGAGGTTCGCCCATCGAAGGTCCGCCACTCAGGCCGCCGTACCGCGCCGCAGTTCGGCTACCCATTCCTCCATCTGCGCCTGCGTCCGGAATTCGCCGCGATCGATCTGCCGCTCGGCTTCGTCTAGCGAATCCAGCAACTGCGTCTCTGCGACGACGAATGCCTCGATCGCCTGCGAGACCACCCACGACCGCGAACGATCCATCCGCTCGGCCAGACGATCTAGCTGATCCGAAATCGCTTCCGGAACGCGGCCCGTGATGACGGCGGTCTTGCTCATGCTTCTAATGTATACAAGCGATACAGAGCCTTCAAGGCCGCGCCTGGCCGGTGCCGAGCACCAGCCACTTGTAGGTGGTGAGCCCCTCCAGCGCCACCGGGCCGCGCGCGTGCAGGCGGCCGGTGGAGATGCCGATCTCGGCCCCCAGCCCAAACTCCCCGCCATCAGCGAACTGGGTGGAGGCGTTCCACATCACGATCGCGCTATCGACGCCGTTCAGGAACCGCGCGGCCGTGTCGGCGTCCTCGGTGATGATCGCGTCGGTATGGTGCGAGCTGTGCGCGGCGATGTGCGCCATCGCCCCCTCGACGCCGTCGACCAGCTTCACGGAGAGGATCGCGTCGAGATATTCGGTGTCCCAATCTTCATCGGCCGCGGGCTGGACGCGGGGATCGAGCGCCTGCACCTCGGCATCCCCACGCAGTTCGCAGCCGGCATCGGCCAGCGCGGCGAGGATCGGGCTGGGATCGGCGAAGCCGCGATCGATCAGCAGCGTCTCGGTCGCCCCGCAGATGCCGGTGCGGCGCATCTTGGCGTTGACCACCAGCGCCTCTGCCATCGCCGGATCGGCGGCGCGGTCGACATAGCTGTGGTTGATCCCGTCGAGATGGGCGAGCACCGGCACGCGCGCCTCGGCCTGGACGCGCGCGACCAGGCTCTTGCCGCCGCGGGGCACGACCATGTCGATCAGCCCCTCGGCGGTGAGCATCGCGCCGACGGCCGCACGATCGGTCACCGGCACCAGCTGGATCGCGTCGGCGGGCAAGCCGGCCTGGGTGAGTCCCTGCACCAGTGCCGCATGGATCGCGCGGTTGCTGCGGATCGCCTCGGAGCCGCCGCGCAGGATCGCGGCGTTGCCCGACATCAGGCACAAGGCGCCGGCATCGGCGGTGACGTTGGGGCGGCTCTCGTAGATGATGCCGATCACCCCGATCGGCACGCGCACGCGCTTGAGAACCAGACCATTGGGTCGGCTCCGCTCGTCCAGCGTGCTGCCGACCGGATCCTCCAGCCCGGCGACCGCCTCGATGCCGCCCGCCATGCCTTCGATCCGCTTGGCATCGAGCAATAGCCGGTCGAGCATCGCATCGGACAGGCCGTTCGCCTTGCCTGCCGCCATGTCCTCGGCATTGGCAGCGAGGATCGCGTCCTGCAACGCGCGGATCGCTGCGGCGGCAGACCGCAGTGCCTGCGCCTTGGCCGGGCTTGGCAGCGCCGCCAGCACCGTGGCGGCGGCCCGGGCGCGGCGGCCCATGTCGGCGATCAGCATCTGGGTGTCGGGCGTGTCGATATCGGCCATGTTGCGGATGCTAGCATGCGGCTCGCGAAGCTGATAGCCTCAGGGCCCATGGGGGAAATCGACGCAGCCGGCGAACTGGTAATGGGGGGCTTGCTCGGCCGTGCGGTGGAGCCGCACACCGGGGAAAGCCATGGGCATGGGCATGGCACGATCTGCCTGAATTGCGGGACCGCACTGATCGGCCCGCATTGCCACGAATGCGGGCAATCGGGGCACGTCCACCGATCGCTGGGCGCGATCGGGCACGAGCTGCTCCACGGCGTCGCGCATTTCGAGGGCAAGATGTGGCGCACCCTGCCGCTGCTCGCCTGGCGGCCGGGCGACCTGACCCGCCGCTACATCGCGGGCGAGCGCGCGCGCTTCGTCTCGCCGATGGCGATGTTCCTGTTCTCGATCTTCACGATGTTCGCGATCTTCCAGATCCTCGGCATCTCGACACCGACGGACCTGGAGACGCCGACGGCGCGCCCGACCGCCGCCCTCCAACGCGCGCTGAAGCATAGCGAGGAAGGGCGTGCGAAGGACATTGCCAAGCGCGACAAGCTCGCCGCGGACGACAGCGATCGCGCCGATCTGGACAAGGATATCGCCAAGGCGGATCGCGAGATCGCAGCGATCAAGGCCGCCACCGCGCAAATCGCCCCGATCGAAGCCGTCGCGGGAGACGACGACTCCATCAAGCACGTCAACACCGGCTGGTACACGCTCGATCACGGCGTCGAGAAGTGGCAGAAGAACCCCGCCCTGATGCTCTACAAGCTGCAGTCGAGCATCTACAAATTCTCCTGGCTGCTGATCCCGCTCTCGATCCCGTTCGTATGGCTGCTGTTCTTCTGGAAACGGCAGTACAAGCTGTACGATCATGCGGTGTTCGTCACCTACTCGATCGCGGCGATGTCGATGCTGTTCATCGGCGTCACCCTGCTCGCCGCAATGCGCGTGCCCAGCGACGTTCTGGTCTGGATCGCCCTGCTCGTGCCGCCGATTCACATCTGCCGGCAGCTGAAGCAAGCCTATGGCCTGGGATGGCGCTCGGCGATCTTCCGGACCAGCCTGTTGCTGTGGTTCATCACCATCATCGCCACCCTGTTCCTGCTGATCCTGGCGCTGCTTGGAATCATGGGGTGAGCGATCCCTCCTCAATCCTCCCCCGCAAGGGGGAGGTGGCAGGCCGAAGGCCTGACGGAGGGGGAGGAAGCACGACGGTCTGGGAGGTTCTGGCATCCTCCCCCTCCGTCGCCTTCGGCGACACCTCCCCCTGGCGGGGGAGGATTATAGGGCACTTACGGAAACCCGTGCATCTGCCGGCCCATCGGCATCATGTTGTGGTCGAGGTGCCCCAGAATCCACACCGACCCGCCGATCAGCAGCAGCACGACCAGCGTCCCGAAGGCGAGCGCCAGCACGTTGTTGGTGTTGTCCGGTCCGCTCGACACATGCAGGAAGAAGACGAGGTGGATGCCCATCTGCGCGATGGCGAGCACCACCAAGGCCATCGGCACCGCCGGCCGCCAGACCACGGGCAGGTTGACCATCGCGAACGCTGCCGCCGTCAGCAGCGCGGCGAGGCCCAGCCCCACCACATAGCCGGTCGTGCCGCCGGCGAACTCCTCGCCTTCCGCGGCTTCGTCGCCGGGCGCGGTATCGCCGCTGTCGGTTTCGCGCTCGCTCATGGCGCCACTCCCATCAGATAGACCATGGTGAAGATGCCGACCCAGACGATGTCGAGCGCATGCCAGAACAGGTTGAAGCACATCAGCCGCCGCTGGATCTGCGGCCGGAAACCCTTCACCCATAGCTGCGCCATCATCGTGCCGAGCCAGAGCAGCCCCACCGCGATGTGCAGCCCGTGCAGCCCGACCAGCCCGTAAAAGGCGGACAGAAAGGCGCTGCGCTGCGGGCCGGCGCCCTTGCCGATCATCTCGGCGAATTCGGTCAACTCCAGCCCGAGGAACACCGCGCCGAGCAGCCCGGTGGCCAGCAGCCAGAGCTGCGCCGGCAGCAGCTTCCGCTTCTCCGCCGCGACCCCGGCAAGCCCGCAGGTGAAGCTGGAGAGGAGCAGCGCCGCCGTCTCCATCGCCACGCGGGCCTGCCCGAACAATTCATGCGGGGTCGGCCCGCCGGCGGTCTGCTTGGCGAGCACCGCATAGGCGGCGAAGAAGCCCGAGAAGAGGATGATGTCGCTGAGCAGGTAGATCCAGAAGCCATAGCCCACCGTGGTGCGCTTGCTCGCCGGACCGCCCTCGCCGCGGCCGGTATTGCTGTCGCCCCCGCCGCCGCGACCGATGCGATAGGGATCGTGCGCCTGGGCGGTCATGCCGGCTGCTCCCGATTCTCCTCAAGCCATTTCTGGCGCGAGGCGCGGCGGGCGCGGTCGATCCGCGCAACTTCCTCGGCGGGGATCTCCGTCTCCTCCTCGTCGCGCCAGGCGAAGACCACGAAGGTTGCATAGGCGCCGACAAAGCCGAGCGCCGCCAGCCACCAGATCATCCAGATCATCGCAAAGCCGATCAGCGTCGCGAAGAAGGCGGTGACGACCCCGGTGGCGCTGTTGCGGGGCATCTCGATCGCTTCATATTTCGGCTCGTCGGCAAGGCCCTGGCTCTCGATCGCCTGCTGTTTGATCGTCCAATAGGGCTCCTCGCCATGCACCTTGGGCAGCACCGCGAAGTTGAACGCGGGCGGCGGCGAGGTCGTCGCCCATTCCAGCGAGCGGCCGTCCCACGGGTCGCCGGTCTCGTCGCGCAGCGCCTCGCGGTTGCGGATGCTGACCACGATCTGGACGATCTGCGAGGCCACCCCGAGGATCATCACCCCGATCCCCGCCACCGAGACGTAGAGCCACGGCGCCCATTCGGTGAAATCGATATGCTGCAGGCGCCGGGTCATGCCCTCCAGCCCCAGCACGTAGAGCGCGCCGAACACGATCAGGAAGCCGGCGAGCGTCAGCCAGAACGCCATCTTCCCCCAGAACTCGTCGAGCCGGAAGCCGAACGCCTTGGGGAACCAGTAGGTGATGCCGGCGAACGCGCCGAAGATCACGCCCGAGTTGATCACGTTGTGGAAGTGCGCGACCAGGAACATCGAATTGTGCAGCATGAAGTCGGCCGGCGGCACCGCCAGCAGCACGCCGGTCATGCCGCCGATGATGAAGGTCATCATGAAGGCGAGCGACCACAGCATCGGCGTGGGGAAGCGCAGGCGGCCGCCATACATGGTGAACAGCCAGTTGTAGATCTTCACCCCGGTGCCGACCGCGATGATGCTGGTGGCGATGCCGAAGGCGGCGTTGACGTCCGCGCCCGCCCCCATGGTGAAGAAATGGTGCAGCCACACCGTGAAGGAGACGACGACGATGAACAGCGTCGCCGCGACCATCGAGCGATAGCCGAACAGCGGCTTGGACGAGAAGGTGGAGAAGATCTCGGAGAAGATGCCGAACGCCGGCAGGATGAGGATATAGACCTCCGGATGCCCCCAGGCCCAGATGAGGTTCACGAACATCATCATGTTGCCGCCGGCTTCGTTGGTGAAGAAGTGGAAGCCGAGATAGCGGTCCAGCGCCAGCATCCCCAGCGTGGCGGTGAGGATCGGGAAGGCGGCGACGATCAGCATGTTGGCGCCGAGCGCCGTCCAGCAGAACATCGGCATCCGCAGATAGCCCATGCCCGGCGCGCGCAGCTTGAGGATCGTCGTCACCAGGTTGATGCCCGACATCAGGGTGCCCACGCCCGAGATCTGGATCGCCCAGACATAGTAATCGACGCCGACGCCGGGCGAGTAGGTCGTCTCGCTCAAGGGCGCATAGGGCAGCCAGCCGGTGCGCGCGAACTCGCCGATCACCAGGCTCATGTTGACGAGAAGCGCGCCCGAGGCGGTGAGCCAGAAGCTGGTCGAGTTGAGCGTCGGGAAAGCCACGTCACGCACGCCGAGCTGGAGCGGCACGACGAAGTTCATCAGCCCGATCACCACCGGCATCGCGCCGAAGAAGATCATGATCGTGCCGTGCGCGGAGAAGATCTGGTCGTAATGCTCGGGCGGCAAATAGCCTTGGGCGTGGCCAATCGCGCTCGCCTGCTGGGTGCGCATCATGATCGCGTCGACGAAGCCGCGCAGCAGCATCACCAGTCCGAGCAGCACGTACATCACGCCGATCCGCTTGTGATCGACCGAGGTGATCCATTCCTTCCAGAGGTACGGCCAATGGCCCTTCACCGTGATCCAGCCGAGCACCGCGAACAGCGCCAGCGCCACCCCGCCAGCGGCAATCAGCGGGATCGGCTGGCTGAACGGAATCGCGGACCAGGTGAGCTTACCGAGCATCGTCACTCCGCCGTTCCGGGGGAAATCTGGGGTTGGCCGTCGCGGCCCTGTTCGGGGCCCGGCGCGGGCGGGAGGTGTTGCGCGACGATCATGTCGAACAGGCCCGGCTGCACCACACCCCAGTGCTTGGCGGGTTCGTGCTGGCTCTGGCGGGCGAGCACACGATAGGCGCGACCGTCGAGCAGCCCGCCGGCCGCCTTCACCCCCGCCACCCAGCGCGTGAAGTCCGCCACGGGAACGGCCTGAAGCCGGAAGTTCATGTCCGAAAAGCCGTCGCCGCTGAAATGCGCACTCTGGCCGTAATAGCTACCCGGCTGGTCGGCCTGCAGGTGCAGCGTCGTCGCCATGCCGTTCATCGTGTAGATCTGGCTGCCCAGCCGCGGCACGAAGAAGCTGTTCATCACGCTCGCGGACGTCAGCCGGAAGCGGATTGGCACGCCTGCTGGTACCACCGCGCCATTCAACGTGGCGATGCCCTGCGCGGGATAGACGAACAGCCATTTCCAATCGAGCGACACCACCTGCACCTCGAGCGGCGGCGTCTTCTCCGCGAGCGGCTTGGCGGGATCGAGCGCATGGCTGCCGATCCAGATCAGCCCGCTGAGGAACAGGATGGTCAGCAGCGGGATCGACCAGACGATCAGCTCGATGCGGCCCGAATAGACGAACTCGGGGCGATACTTCGCCTTGCCGTTGCCCGCGCGGAACCACCAGGCGAAGGCAAGCGTGGCGATCATCGTGGGGATGATGATCGCCAGCATGATCGCCAGCGAATCGAGCAGGATGGTGCGATTGTTCGCGCCGATCGGCCCGCCGGGACGCAGGATGCTCGCGCCGCTGCAGCCGCCGAGCAGCAGCAACAGCGGCAGGAGGCGCGCGCCGCGCTTAGCCATGCTGCGCCTCGGCGAGCCATTCATCGGGGGAATGGGCGGTGGTGGCGGCGATGTCGGCGCCCATGCTCTGGGCGATGATCTCCAGTGCCCAGCGGCCGCGATCGTCGTCCTGCGTCGCCACCGCGTCCTCGGGCACCCACAGCGCATAGTCGCGCATGTGCGCATCGCCCGCGGTGAACAGCACGCAGATGTCGGTCGCGACCCCGGTCAGCACCAGCCGCCGCACGCCCAGCTTGGGGAGCAGCACCGGCAGGTTGGTGGCGTAGAAGCCGGAGAATTGCGGCTTGAGCACGAAATAGTCGCAGTCGCGCGGCTTGATCCTGGCCAGGCCATCGGCGGCGCCATCGAACGCCTTCGCGATCAGCCGCGACTTTTCCGAATGCCATTCGCCGAAATTGTCGTTGACGTAGACCGTCGGCAGATCGGCGGCATCGAAGGCGTCGCGCAGCATGGCGATCGGTCCTGCGATCGCCTCGGCGCGGGTGCGCAGCGCGTCACCGCCTTCGAAATCGAAGGTGTTGATCATGTCGATGATCAGCAACGCGGCCGAAGCCCCGCCCTGGTCGCGCGCAGGTGCGGTGGCGCCCGTTTCGGGTTCTTCCACGGTCTCGTCCCCTGGCAGTTACGTCAGGATTGACCGCGATCGAGCGTGTCGCTGGGATGGGCGGCGTCGCCTTCCCGCTGATGCTCGGTCGAGATATTGGGCCGCGGCTGGGTGCTGGTGCCGCTCTCCTCGCCCTTCTCGCCGGGTTCGGTCGAGAGGTTGGGGCGGGGCTGGGTGCGGGTCTGGTCGTCCGGATCGGGCATCGCGCTTCTCCTGATGCCCGGGCTAACGACACGCAGCCGCGGCTGTTCCCCGCGATTTCAGCGCTTTTGGCGATTCATAACCTGGAGCAGTGCGGCGATCAGCGACAGGCCCCCGCCGAGCAGCGCCACGCCGGTCCAGCCGCCCGCGCCCCAGGCAAGCGTGGCGGTGGCCGAGCCGGCGGACGCGCCGAGGAACATCGAGCCCATCAGCACCGTGTTGAGCCGCGCCCGCGCCTCGGGCCGCAGCGCGAAGATGATGTGCTGGTTGGAGACGAGCGCGCTCTGCACCGCGAAGTCGAGCACGACGACGCCGATCACCAGCGCGGCGATGCTAACCCACAGCCCGAACAGCAGCCAGCTCGCCACCGCCAGCAGCGCGCCGAGCAGCACCACCCGGTGCGGCCCGCTCTTGTCGGCGATCCGCCCGGCGAGCGGCGCGCCGAGGATTCCCGCCGCGCCGACCACGCCGAACAGCCCTGCCACATCCGCGCCGAGCCGGAAGCGCGGCGTCTCCAGATACAGCGCGAGGATCGTCCAGAAAGCGGTGAAGCCGGCGAAGAGCAGCGCCTGGGTGATCGCCGCCAGCCGCAGCGCCGGGAATTCGCGCCACAGGCCGCCCAGCGAGCCGAGCAGCGCGCCATAGCCGAGCGTCGCCTCGGGCTCGCTGCGCGGCAGCCGCCATGCCATGACGCCGGCGGTACCGAGCGCCAGCGGCACGCCCAGCCAGAACATCTCGCGCCACCCCAGATGCGTGCCGACGAAGCCCGACAGCGTGCGGCTGAGCAGGATGCCGCAGAGCAGGCCCGCCATCACCGTCCCCACCGTCTGCCCGCGCCGCGCCGGATCGGCGAGATGCGCCGCGAAGGGCACGATCTGCTGCGCGACGCTCGCGGCGGCGCCCACCAGCAGCGACGCGCCGATCAGCATCCAGGCATTGGGCGCCAGCGCCGCGCCGACCAGCGCCGCCGCCAGCACCAGGAACTGGAGCACGATCAGCCGCTTGCGCTCGTGCAGGTCGCCCAGCGGCACGAGCAGGAACAGGCCGGCCGCATAGCCGAGCTGGGTCGCGGTGGGCACCAGCCCCGCCGGCTGGCCGGGCAGGTCGCGCTCGATGATGCCCAGCATCGGCTGGTTGTAATAGATATTGGCAACCGCGATGCCCGCCGCCGCCGCCATGGCGAAGGTCAGGCCGCTGCCGAGCCGGGCGGTAGGTTGGGGGGCATGCAAAATGGCGACTCCTCGGGCGTTCGGTCGCCCAGATGGGGAACGCACAATAGGGTTGTTACTGTCCGATGGTTTGTGGGCCGCTGTCATCGAGCAGATTGGTCTCGGCCATCGCATTGTCCGGCTCGTCGACATGGCCGTCCGGGTCGACATGGATCAGGATCTCTGTGTCCGGGAACGCCTCGCCCAGCGCGGCTTCCAGCCGCTCGACCACGTCATGCGCCTCGGCGATCGTCATGCAGGCGCGCATGGCGACGTGGAACTGGACGAAGTCGCGGTTGCCGCTGGTGCGGGTGCGCAGGTCGTGCAGGCTCTTGAGCTCGGGATGCGTGGCGGCGATCTCGACGAAGCGGCGGCGCTTCTCCTCAGGCCATTCGCGGTCCATCAGCTGGTCGATCGCGGCGACCGAGGCGCGCCACGCGCCCCAGAGCAGCCAGAGCGCGATGGCGATGCCGAATATCGGATCGGCGCCCGGCAGGCCGAGATAGCTCTCGCAGACCAGGGCCGCGATCACGGCGGCGTTGAGATACAGGTCCGAGCTGTAGTGGATGCTGTCCGTCGTGATCGCGATCGAGCCGGTCTGGCGGATCACCGAACGCTGATACTGGGTGAGCACCAGCGTCACGACGATCGCCACGACGGACACGACGATGCCCGCCTCGGGATCGGCGCTCAGCTGGTTCTGCATCAGCCGCTGCACCGCGCGCAGCAGGATGGCGAAGCCCGAAATGGCGATGATCACCACCTGGAACAAAGCCGCCAGCGCCTCGGCCTTGCCATGGCCGAAGCGATGCTCGTCGTCCGCCGGCTGCGACGCCCAGTGGACCCCGCCCAGCGTCACCAGCGAAGCGACGAGATCGAGCCCCGAATCGGCGAGGCTGGCGAGCACCGCGACGGAGCCGGTCTTCACCGCCGCATAGGATTTGAGCGCGCCCAGGAAGAGCGCGCTGCACACGCTGGCGATCGCCGCGCGGCGGGCGAGGTTGCTCATGGGTAGAGCATGCCTTCTTGCCAGCCCTCGCCGGTGCGGGTGAACACGCGGCGCTCGTGCAGGCGATGTTCGCGGTCGAGCCAGAACTCGATCCGCTCGGGCGTCACCCGGTAGCCGCCCCAGTGCGGCGGGCGCGGCACCGGCTGCCCCTCGAACCGCGCCTGGACCTCGGCGAAGCGCGCTTCGAAGGTGGCGCGGCTGTCGAGCGGGCGCGACTGGTCCGACGCCCAGGCGCCGAGCTGCGAATCGCGGCTGCGGCTGGCGAAATAGGCGTCCGATTCGGCGTCGCTGGCAAAGGCGATCGGCCCCTCGATGCGGATCTGGCGGCGCAGCGACTTCCAGTGGAAGAGCAACGCCACATGCGGGTTGGCAGCGAGGTCGCCGGCCTTGCGGCTCTCGCGGTTGGTGTAGAAGACGAAGCCGTTTTCGTCATAGCCCTTTAGCAGCACCATGCGTACCGAGGGATGCCCCTCGGCATCCGCCGTCGCCAGCGCCACCGCGTTGGAATCGTTGATCTCGGTGGTACGCGCCTCGGTGTACCAGTCGTGGAAAAGCGCGAAGGGGTCGGTGCTCATGGGGTCTGCCTCTACAGCCTAAACGCCGCCGTTGCGATGGGCGGAACAGACTGAACTTTGGGGAATTGAATCGGGCCTGCAACGAGGAGACTTCCGCATGGCCGCACGCGCCTATTGGCAGGGACAGATACGGTTGGCCCTCGTTTCCATTCCCGTCGAAATCTACACCGCCACCAAATCCGGGGCGCAGATCGCGTTCCATCAGATCCACGAGCCGAGCGGCCAGCGGATCAAGTACGAGAAGGTGGCGCCGGGCGTCGGGGCGGTCGAGCCCGAAGAGATCGTCAAGGGATACGAGGTCGAGAAGGGCGAGTATGTCCTGCTCGAACAGGACGAGATCGACGCGGTGAAGCTCGAATCGCGCAAGACGCTGGAGCTGACCCAGTTCGTCGACGCCGACGAGATCGATGTGCTCTATTACGAACGTCCCTATTTCGTGGTGCCCGCCGACGACCTTGCCGAGGAAGCGTTCATCGTGCTGCGCGAGGCGTTGCGGCGCGCGCGCAAGGTGGGCTTGGGCCAGCTGGCGATGCGCGGCCGCGAATATGTGGTAAGCCTGAAACCCTGCGGACGCGGCATGATCCTCGAGACGCTGCGCTATGCCGACGAGGTGCAGAAGGCGCAGGGCTATTTCCGCGAGATCCCGGACAGCGAGCCCGACCCCGAGCTGCTCGACCTGGCGCAGACGCTGATCGAGAAGAAGGCGAGCAAGTTCGATCCCAAGGGCTTCCACGACCGCTATGTCGACGCGCTGCGCGAGCTGATCGAGAAGAAGAAAAAGGCCAAGGGCGCCAAGATCCTGGAGGATCCGGACAAGCCGGACGAGCGCGGGTCGAACGTGGTGGACCTGATGGCGGCGCTGAAGAAGTCGCTGAACACCGGCGACGCCAAGGCGGCACCCAAGGCCAAGGCCGCGCCCAAGAAGGCACCGGCGAAGAAGCCGGCGGCGAAGAAGCGTGCCTGACGCCGACAGCCTCGCCCGCTACAACGCCAAGCGCGACTTCGCCAAGACCGCGGAGCCGGCCGGCAAGGTCGCCAAGACCGGCGGCAACCGCTTCCTCGTCCAGAAGCACGACGCGACCCGGCTCCACTGGGACTTCCGGCTGGAAGTGGACGGCGTGCTGAAAAGCTGGGCGGTGACGCGCGGCCCCAGCCTCGATCCCGACGAGAAGCGGCTGGCGGTTCGTACCGAGGACCATCCGCTCTCCTATGCCGATTTCGAGGGGACGATCCCCAAGGGCGAATATGGCGGCGGCACGGTGATGCTGTGGGATACCGGCAGCTGGGAGCCGGTGCCGGGCAAGAGCGCCAAGGATCTGGAGAAGGGCCATCTCCATTTCGTGCTCCACGGCGAGCGGATGAATGGCGAATGGCTGCTGATCCGCCTCAAGCCGCGCGGCAAGGAGAAGGCCGAGAACTGGCTGCTGCGGAAAATCAACGATGCGTATGCGGGCGCCACGGACGAGCTGGTCGAAACCGGGCTGACCAGCGTCACCACCGGCCGGACGATGCAGGAGATTGCCGAGGGCGCCAAACCCAAGCGCGTGCAGGGGCGGAAGCGACCCGCCCTCAATCGTCATCCCCGCGAAGGCGGGGATCCATTAGCAAATCGTTCAGCAGCAGGAGCCGAGACGCCTCCATCAATGGATTCCCGCCTTCGCGGGAATGACAAAGGTGAAATTGGCGCGCGGTCCCGTAAGGACTCCAAGGCACCCGCCTTCCAGTCCCCCCAGCTCGCCACGCTGGTCGACACCGTCCCCACCGGCAACCAGTGGCTCCACGAGATCAAGTACGACGGCTATCGCGCGCTGATCGCCACCGGCAGCGGCGGACCGAAAATCTACACCCGCTCGGGCCTCGACTGGACCGAGAAATTCCCCGGCATCGCCGAAGCCGCGGCCACGCTCCCGCCCGGCGCGCTGATCGACGGCGAGATCGTCGCGATGCAGGACGGCAAGCCCGATTTCTCCACGCTGCAGGAGGCAATCTCCGCAGGCGGCGAGGGGCTGCTCTGCTTCGCCTTCGACCTGCTCGCGGAAACCGGCGAGGACCTCACCGCCCTTCCCCAGATCGAGCGCAAGGAACGGCTGCGCGCGCTGCTCGACGGCGCCGACGATCGCATCCGCTTCTCCGAGCACATCATCGGCCAGGGCGAGAAGTTGTTCGAGAGCATGTGCCGCGAGGGCTTCGAGGGCGTCGTCTCGAAGCGCGCCGACGTCACCTATCGCGGTACCCGCAGCAAGGCCTGGCTCAAGATCAAGTGCACGCATCGCCAGGAATTCGTCATCCTCGGCTGGACCGCCTCCACCGCGCGCGGCCGCGGGTTCAAGTCGCTGCTGCTCGGGCTGAACGGCCCCGACGGACTCGTTTATGCGGGCAAGGTCGGCACCGGCTTCAACACCGAAACGCTGCTCTCGATGCGCGAACGCCTCGACAAGCTCGCCGCCGACAAGCCCGCCGCCAAGGTCCCCCGCCCAGAGGCGCGCGGCGCGCATTGGGTAAAGCCCGAGCTGGTCGCCGAGATCGCCTTCGCCGAGTTCACCGCCGAGAAGGTCGTCCGCCACGCCAGCTTCCTCGGCCTGCGCGAGGACAAGCCCGCCGATGCGGTGGTCGCCGAAGAACCCGCGGACCTGCCGGAGGCGACGCCCTCCACCATCAAGATCAGCAGCCGCGACCGGGTGATCTTCCCCGAATCGAAGCTCACCAAGGGTGACCTCGCCGACTATTATGCCGCGGTGGCGCCGATCGCGCTGCCCTGGCTGGCGGAACGCCCGATCAGCCTGGTCCGCTGTCCCCAGGGTCGCGCCAAGCAATGCTTCTTCCAGAAGCATGATGCCGGCAGCTTCGGCGAGCAGGTCCACCATGTCGATATCCGCGAGAAGGACGGATCGACCCAGCCCTATCTCTATGTCTCGGACGTCGACGGCATGCTCGCCTGCGTGCAGATGGGGTCGATAGAATTCCATGGCTGGGGATCGCGCGTCGCCGATGTCGAGAAACCCGACCGGCTGGTGTTCGACCTCGATCCCGACGAGGGCCTCGACTTCGAGGTCGTCAAGAAGGCCGCCGAGCATCTGAAGGAACAGCTCGCCGAGATCGGGCTCACCAGCTGGCCGATGCTCTCCGGCGGCAAGGGGGTGCACGTGGTGGTGCCGCTGGTGCCGCAGGCGGAATGGCCCGCGGCGAAGAGCTTCTGCGAGCGCTTCGCCCGCGCGCTCGCTCAGGCCGAGCCCGAGCGCTTCACCGCCAATCTCAAGAAGGCGAATCGCGTCGGCCGCATCTTCATCGACTATCTGCGCAACCAGCGCGGCGCGACGGCGGTGCTCCCCTATGTCGCCCGTGCGCGGGCGAATGCGCCGGTCGCGACTCCCGTCACCTGGACCGAATTGCGCGGCATCGACAGCGCCCATGCCTTCACGATCAAGGACGCGGCCACGCTGCTCGAACGCGCCGCCAGCCGGGCGCTGCGCGGCTGGGGCACCGCCGATCAGACGCTCCCCGATCTGTAACCCACGCGTCACGAGACTTTCGCATGGGCAGCGTAGCGCGACGCACGGGAAGGCAGGTCCGTGCGCACAGCTTCGTCCGAGATCATTCGCTGGGTGGCGCTGCACGTGGTGCCGCAGGAGCCGCAGGTGCGCGCCGCACTGCGCCGTGCCGGCGTCGCCGAGGCGGATATCGACGACCTGATCCAGGAAGCCTATTGCCGCTTCGCCGCGATGGACAGCGTCGCGCATGTCGATCGGCCCGGCGCCTATTTCATGCAGGTGGTGAAGAACCTCTGGCGCGACCAGCTGCGCCGCGCCCGCGTGGTACGCTTCGAGGAGATTACGGAAATCGCCCAGTGGCTCGTCGAGGCAGAGGAACTGGGCGTGGAAGCGGCGGTGGCGGCGCGCGAGCAGGTGCGGATGGTGGAAAAGCTCCTCGCCGACCTGCCCGAGCGATGCCGCACCATCTTCACGCTCAAGCGGATCGAAGGGCTGCCGCAAAGAGAGATTGCGCGGCGGCTCGGGGTACGGGAAAGCATCGTCGAGAACGATGTGCAGAAGGCGCTGCGAAGCATCCAGCGCGCGGTACGGACCGAGGGGTTCGAGAAGGAAGATCAGGGCGTTGGCGAACCGCGGCGACACCGCATCCCGGCTTGAAGACGAGGCTGCCCGCTGGGCGGCCCGCATCGACGCATCGCCCGATACCGCCCCGCCCGGCCTCGATCGCTGGCTGGCCGCGGACCCCGTGCATGCCGGTGCCCTACTCCGCGCCCAGGCCACGCTGGTGCTGCTGGGAGGCGCGGTGCCGGAAACGCTGGTCGCGGAGGATCCAGGCCGCTCGCGCCGGTTCTGGTGGCTGGGCGGGGCGAGTGCCTCCTTCGCCGCCGCGCTCGCCGCCGCCGCGCTGCTGCTCCCCGTCCGCGGCGAGGCGATCCGCACCGGCATCGGCGAGGTGCGATCGGTCGCGCTGCACGACGGCTCCTCGCTCGCGGTCGATGCGCGCAGCGACCTCGTCACCCGCATCGGCAGCTCCGCCCGCACCGTGGCGCTCAACGACGGCAAGGCGCTGTTCCGCGTCCGCCACGACGCCGCGGCGCCGTTCCGCGTCACCGTGGGCGACGTGACGATCACCGATATCGGCACCGTGTTCCAGGTCGACGCCGATCGCGCGGGCGGCACGGTCGAGGTGCTGGTGAGCGAAGGCGTGGTCGAGGTCGCCGCCGCCGGCCGCACGCTGCGCCTCGCAGCCGGCCAGCGCGCGCGCTTCGCGATCGACGGCGGCACGGCTGCAAAGGTCGAGCATGTCGACGCCCCCGCCATCGAGCGCGCGCTTGGCTGGACTAGCGGGCGGCTCGATCTCGACGGCGAAACGCTGGGCGAGGCGATCGCCGAGCTCAATCGCCACAACCAGCTGCAGATCACCCTCGCCACTCCCGCGCTCGCCCGCGAGAAGCTGTACGGCGCCTTCCGCATCGACGATCCCGCCGGCTTCGCGCAGAGCGCCGCGATCGGGCTGGGCACCCGCGCGCGCGTCGCCCCGGACGCGATCACGCTCGGCACGCCCGAAAAAAAGTAGCGCGCGGGTAAGGAAATCGCGTCGCCCGCCGTCAGGCAATCGAGAACCGCGCCATTCCGGCGCGATGGGGTGGAAGACATGATCTCGAACAATCGCTGGCTCGGCGCGACGGCTGTCGTGGCGATGAGCACGCTCGCCCAGCCGGCGCTGGCGCAGGTGCAGAGCTTCAACATTCCGGCGCAGGAAATCACCGGCGCGGTGCGGCTGTTCGCGCGCCAAGGCGGCGTGCAGATCATGGTCGCAGGCAGCGTCGGTGGGGGCCGGCGGATCAATGCGGTGTCGGGCAAGATGCCGGTCGACGAGGCACTGCAGCGGATGCTCGCGCACACCGGCCTCGCCGCGCGCAGCACCGGCCCCGGCCGCTATGTGATCATCGCCGAGGAGCGCCCGGCGCAGACCAGCCAGGCCGCGCCGGACACAGTGGAGGTCCCCGGCGACATCGTCGTCACCGGCTTCCGCGTGTCGCTGCGCGAAGCGGTGGCCGAGAAGCGCGCCGCGGACAATGTGATCGAGACACTCCACGCCAACGACGTGGGCAAGCTGCCCGACCAGAATGTGGCGGAGGCGATCAAGCGCCTGCCCGGCCTGTCGGTCGCCAACGACCAGGGCGAGGGCCGCTATGCGATCGTCCGCGGCATCGATCCCAGCCTGCTCAACGTGACGCTGAACGGCCAGACCCTGCCCGCGCCCGAGCCTGCCGGCCGCCAGGTGAAGCTGGACGACCTGCCCTCGGCGATGATCCAGTCGGTCGCGGTCACCAAGTCGCTGCTCGCCAGCCAGGACGCCAACGCCATCGCCGGCGAAGTCGCGATTCGCACCCGTACCGGGTTCGACAGCGTGAAGCCCTTCTTCCTCGACGCGCGCGCCGCACAGGGCTGGTATTCACTCAACCACAAGGTGCCGTACGAGCTGGACGCCACGCTGGGCGGCCGGTTCGGTGCGCGGGAACAGTTCGGCGCGGTGGTCTCGGTCAACTATTCCGAGCGGCCGATCCAGAGCGAGAATTACCAGGGCTCGACCGCCTTCAACGCCGCCGGCGTGCCCGACGGCAACGGCCTGCGCGAATACAACCTCTCCCGCAAGCGACTGGGCGTGGTCGGCAATTTCGACTGGCATGCCAGCGACACGGTGAAGCTGTACCTGCGCTCCAGCTATTCGAAGTTCGAGGACCACGAGACCCGCGACCAGAACCGGATCGCGATCACCAGCTTCGGCACGACGCTGAAGGGCACCGGCACGATCCTGGTCCGCCGCCGCAACGAGGACGACAACACCAAGTCGGTGACGCTGGGCGGCGAATTCGGCGACGTTGCCGGCGGCACGCTGGAAGCCTCGGGCAACTGGACCCGCGCCGAGAAGAAGGATCCGCTGCGCAGCGAGTTCACCTTCACCACCGCCAAGAGCGCGCTGACGGTCAACTATGATCCGTCCACCTACCCCTACACGCTGGCACCGACCACCGCGGCCTTCGCGACGCCGTCGCTGTTCACCTACAGCAAGGTCAATTTCGACCAGCGCAGCACCTACGAAGAACTGTGGCAGGGCCGGTTCGACTATACCCACGACCTCGCCATCGGCGACGGCTCGACCTTCAAGCTCGGCGGCAAATATCTCAGCCGCGAGAAGGTCAACGATCAGAACAAGACCAATTACAAGACCGGCAGCGCGAAGTGGACGCTGGCCAACCCGGTCGGCTATCCGGGCGACAGCGATTTCTACGACGGCATGTTCGGCTTCGGCACGCGGATCAACTATGACACGGCCAAGGCCTATTTCGACGCCAACCCGAATGCCGTCGCGATCGACAAGACATCGACGATCAGCGACACGCTGGCCAACGACTTCGCCGTGAAGGAAAAGATCGCCGCCGGCTATGTGATGGCGACGCTCACCTTCGGCGGCCTCACAGTGGTGCCGGGCGTGCGCGTCGAGCATACCGAGGACGACGTGCAGGCTAAGCTGGTCAACGCCGCCTCGACGCTGGCCGACGGCTATAACAGCTTCGGCCATACCAGCTATACCGACGTGTTCCCGGGTGTGAACGCCAAGTATGCGCTTGCCCGCAACCTGCTGCTGCGCGGGGCGGTGACCACCTCGATCGGTCGCCCCAACTACGCCAATCTCGCCCCCTATGTGGTGGTCGACACCAGCGACCCCTCGCTGGCAGCGATCTCGCTCGGCAATCCCGGCCTCAAGCCCTATCGCGCGGTGAACTATGACGCGGCGCTGGAATACTACCCGGCGCCCGGCTCGATCCTCTCGGCCGGATTCTTCCACAAGCAGATCGACAATCCGATCTACAGCAACACCAGCCGCCGGACCAACGTCACCGCCGCCAATGTCACCTATGCGGCAGCCAACGTCACCAGCCTGCTCAATGCGGATTCGGAGCAGGTCACCGGCGTCGAGGGTAATGTGCAGGTGCAGTTCACCTTCCTGCCCGGCGTGCTGAGCGGCTTCGGCGTGTCGGCGAACCTCACCCATGTCTGGGGCCATGCCAATGCCGCCGCGATCCGCGCGGGCGACGTGCCGCTCGCCTATCAATCGAAGAATGTCGGCAACGCGCAGATCTTCTTCGAGAAATACGGGCTGAACGCGCGCGTGGCGTTCAACTATCGCTCGTCGTACCTCGACACGATCGCGACCAGGGCCGCCGCGGACCAATATACCGACGGCAACGGCCAGCTCGACCTGCACCTCGGCTATCAGGTAACGCCACAGTTCACGCTGTTCGGCGACGCGATCAACCTCACGGATGCACCGTGGCGCCGGTACATCGGCACCCGCACCCAGCTGGTCGAGCGCGAGCGCTACGGCACCCAGCTGCGCGGCGGCGTGCAGATCCACTTCTGAGCGAGGAAAAGACGATGAAACTGCGGATCGGTCTGGGGCTGGCCCTCGCCTTCGGTTCCCCGGCGGTCGCCGGCACCCGCCCTGCCGATCCGCTGGTGGTGGACCGCGTCGTGATGCTGATGCGCCACGGCGTGCGTCCGCCCACAAAATTTCCGGCGATGCCGCCCGAGGTGACGCCAGAGCGCTGGCCCGACTGGCCGACCAAGCCGGGTTGGCTCACCCCGCATGGCACAGCAGCGGTGGCGCGGCTGGGCGCGGCCGACGGCACCGCGTGGCGCTTCCATCGCCTGCTTCCCGCCAAGGGCTGCCCCGTGCCCGCCACGATCCGCATCGTCGCCGATAGCGACCAGCGGACGATCGAGACTGCCAAGGCCTGGGCGGCGACACTGGCACCCGGCTGCACGCTCGCCATTGACCATCGCCCGCAGGACGCGCCCGATCCGCGCTTCAACGCGATCGAATCGGGCAGGGCGCCGCTCGACCCCGCCAGGGCCGATGCGGCGGTGGCGGCCGAGGTGGGGCCTGGCGGATTCGCCGCGCTCGACGCACGCTACCGGCCGCTGCTGGCGCGGCTCGACGCGATCCTGTGCGGCACCCCGCGCCCCGGCTGCGGCGTCTCCGGCACGCCGACCGGCCTCGCCCCCGCCCGTGCCGACAAGCGCCCCAAGCTGACCGGCGCGCTCGACCGTGCCTCCACCGCGGCGCAGATCCTGCTGCTGGAGGCGGCCGAGGGCATGCCGATGGCGCAGATCGGCTGGGGCCGCGCCACCCTGGCCGACGTCACCGCCCTGGGCGAATTCCACGCGCTCGAATTCCGCATCCTCGCCCGGCCCCGCGCGATCGCCGCGGCGAACTTCGCCGGGCTCGCCGAGATCGTCCGCGAGGGTCTCGCCGATGGCGGTGCGCGCGTGACGATGATCTCCGGCCACGACACCAATATCGCCAATCTCGGCGGGCTGTTCGACGTGCACTGGCAGGTGCCGGGCTTCGCGGCCGACGATCCCGTCCCCGGCGGCGCGCTGATCCTGGAGCGGCTGCACGATCGAACGGGCAAGCGCTACGTCCGGCTCCGCTACCGCGCGCAGACCCTCCAGCAGCTTCGCACTGCCGCACCGCTGGGCCTGCAGGGCCCGCACGACCGGATTCTTTCCGTCCCCGGGTGCAACGCACGCGGCGTGGCGGGGTTGTGTACCCTGGACGAGGCGCTCGCCAAGCTCGGCTGAGACAGTCCCGCACATCTCCCGTGTTGCATGGCACCATCGTTTCGCCCATCACCGCGGCCGAGAAAGGGAAGCAGCTGTGGCCAGCCTTGCCGAGGCGGGATTGTTCGATGCGGGGACGATCGCCGATCGTTGGATCGCCGACTATTGCGGCCATGCACCCGCCGGCGACGTGCTGTGCGCGGAATCCGGCCCCCCGTGGAGCGCCTTGTTCGAGGAGCTGGCGGGGCTTTCCGGCGACGGGCTGACGATCGCCCGCGAACGCGCGCATCGCCATGCGGAGGATATCGGCACCGGCTACCGCATCGGTGACGAGGGCGAAGAGCGCCCCTGGCCGCTCTCCCCCGTGCCGCTGCTGATCGACCAGCAGGAATGGCGCGGGATCGAGGCCGGCGTCGCCCAGCGCGCCGAGCTGATGGAGCGGCTGCTCCAGGACCTGTATGGCCCGACCCGGCTGATCGCCGACGGCCACCTGCCTGCCGCCCTGCTCACCGGCAGCCCGTTCTTCCTGCGTCCGCTGACCCACCTGACCCCGCCGGGCGAGCATCATCTCCACTTCGTCGCCTTCGACCTGTGCCGCAGCCCGGACGGCCATTGGCGCGTCCTCGCAGACCATCTCCGCGCCCCCGCTGGCGCTGGCTATGCGCTGGAGAACCGGCTGGCGATGGCGCGGACGCTGGGGGGATTGCAGGGCCGGCTCAACATCGAGCGCCACGCCCCCTTCTTCGCCGCCTTCCGCGACGGCATCGCCGCCGCCTGCCGCCGCGCCGAGCCGCGCATGGCGCTGCTCACCCCCGGCCGGTTCAATGCCAGCTATGCCGAGCAGGCGCATCTCGCCCGCTATCTCGGCTTCCTGCTGGTCGAGGGCGCCGATCTCGCGGTGCTCGACGACCGGGTCTATGTCCGCACCATCGCGGGCCTGAAGCGGGTGGATGCGCTGTGGCACCGCTTCGACCCGCGCTATCTCGATCCGCTCGCGCTCGATTCGCATTCGACCATCGGCGTCGCCGGGCTGATCGACGCGACGGTGGCGGGCAATGTCGTGATCGCCAACGCGCCGGGCGCGGGGCTGCTCGAGGCGCCGGCCTTCGCCGCCTTCCTGCCGCGGCTGAGCGAGGTGCTGCTCGGCGAACCGCTGCGCCTGCCCAATATCGCCACCTGGTGGTGCGGGCAGGCGACCGAGGCGGCGCATGTCGCCGCCAATCTCGATCATATGCTCGTCGCCCCCGCCTTCGGCACCCCGCCGCTGGGCCTGCCCGAGGGCAAGGCGGTGCTCGGCGCGCATCTGGACGACGCGGCGCGCGCGGCGCTGCGCGACGATCTCAGCCGCCGCCCGCAGGATTATGTCGGGCAGGAAGTCGTCTGCCTCTCGACCATGCCCTTCGTCGCCGAGGACCGGCTGGCGCCCCGCCCCTTTACCCTTCGCGTCTTCGCCGCGCGCGATGCCGATGGGCAATGGACGGTGCTGCCGGGCGGCTTCGCGCGGATCGGCGAACATGCCGATGCCCGCGCCGCGGTGATGGGCGAAGGCAGCTGGTCCGCCGATGTCTGCATCCACGGCCCCGATCCCGTGGCGCCGGTGTCGCTGCTCCCCTCGGGCGATTCGACCCAGTTGCGCCGCAATCCCGGCACGCTGCCCAGCCGGGTGGCGGACAACATGTTCTGGCTCGGCCGCTATCTGGAGCGCGGCGAGGCGCTGCTATCGCTGCTGCGCGTGCTGCTCGGCCACTCGATCAGCGCCGATACCGGCGCGGCGCTCTCGGCGGAGACGGTGGATCGCCTCGCCCAGCTGGTCGTTGGCGCCGATGCCGCCCCCGCTCCGCGTGGCCTCAAGCGGCAGGATCTCACCCAGCTTGTCCGTATCGCCCTGGAGTCGACCGACGGCTGGACCAGCGTCCGCGCGATCAACCGCCAGGCGCGCTCGATCGGCGCGGTCTCGCGCGACCGGCTTTCGGCCGACATGATCCGCCTGCTCGATGCCCCCTTCCCCGAACGCGGCGTGCTCCTCGATCGCGCCGGCTCGCTGCAGCGGCGCTATTCGGCGCTGGCGGGGCAGGCCGGCGAGCATATGGGCCGCACCGATGCCTGGCGCTTCCACGATCTCGGCCGCCGCATCGAGCGCGCGCTGGCGACGATCGGTTTCTTGCGCGCGCTGGGCGGCCCCCAGGCGACCGCGGACGATCTCTCGACCCTGCTCGACCTCGCCGACAGCCAGATCAGCTATCGCCAGCGCTATCTGACCGGCATCGCCCGGGTGCCGGTGCTCGACCTGCTCGCGCTCGATCCCGGCAACCCGCGCGGGCTCGCCTTCCAGGCGGCGGCGATCTCGGCGCACCTCAACACGCTGCCGGTGCTCTCCGACGACGGCCTCGCCGAGCCGCAGCAGGAACAGGCGCGGAGCATCGCCGCGACGCTGGTCACCGCGCGCGCCACCGCGATCGACGATGCCTGGCTCGCGGACGTGCAGTCGCGGCTGTGGGGCCTCTCCGAAGCGGTGGCGCGCCGCTATTTCCTCCACGGTGCCGAGCCGCTGCGCGCGGCGGGGCTCGTCCTCGCATGATGCTCTACCGCATCCGCCATGTGACGCGGTTCGATTATGCCCAGCCGGTCGCCTTCGCGCGCTGCAATCTGCGGCTGAAGCCGATCCTGTGGTCCGGCCAGCGGGTGGAGGAATATGCGCTGAGCGTGCAGCCCGGCGGCCGCACCTATCCCGCGCGGGCCGAAGCGGGCCTCGCCAATGTCGTGCGGCTGGTGGTGGAGCATGCCGCGAATAGCCTGACGATCGAGAGCAGCGCACAGGTGCGCGTCGACCGGCAGATCCCCATGCCCGCGCCCGGCGATCCCACGATCGCGCAGATCGCCGGCTGGGCGCGCGACAGCCGCGACCCGTCGCCCGCCGGGCCCGCCGCCTATCTGTTCCCCTCGCCGCTGATTCCGCTCGACCGCGACATCGCCGCCTGGTGCGCCGAGGAGCTCCACCCCGCTCGCGGTATCCTCGAGGCGGGGATCGCGCTGGCCCAGCGCATTCAGCGCGACTTCGCCTTCGATCCCACCGCCACGCTGGTCGACACGCCGCCGCACGAGGCGTTCGCCAAGCGCGGCGGTGTCTGCCAGGATTTCGCGCAGATCATGCTTTCCGGCCTGCGCGCCGCCGGGCTGCCCGCCGCCTATGTCTCGGGCTATCTGCGCACGCTGCCGCCGCCGGGCCAGCCGCGGCTGGTGGGGGCGGATGCCACGCACGCCTGGGTGCTGCTGTGGTGCGGGCCCGATCTCGGCTGGGTCGGCGTCGATCCCACCAACGGCATCTGGATGGCGGAGGATCACATCGTGATGGCGATCGGCCGCGACTATGCCGACATCGCGCCGATCGACGGCATCGTGCTGGGCTCGGGTGCGCAGGCGATGCACGTGTCGGTGGACGTGGAGCCGCTGGAAGTGGCGGCGGTGTGACATTTCCGTATCCTCCCCCGCCAGGGGGAGGTGGCAGGCGAAGCCTGACGGAGGGGGAGGATTCCAGAACCTCCCGGTCGTCGTGCTTCCTCCCCCTCCGACCCGCTATCGCGGCCCACCTCCTTGCGGGGGAGGATACACTCTATTTCAAGGCTCCACCGGGCCGCTGTCGCCGAAGTTCAGCCGGCGCGTGACGCGATAGTCGAGCACCGCCATCACGAAATAGGCCGCGAACTGCTTCACCCGCGTCCACCAGCCGGTGCGCGCCTTGTACAGCTCGGGGGTGATCCGCTCGGACTGGGCGATCTCGCCGTCGACATAGCTGCGGACATGCGCGGCGAAGGCCGGATCCTGCACGCGCAGCATCAGCTCGAGGTTGAGGAACATGCTGCGGATGTCGAAATTGGCCGAGCCGATATGGACGACATCGTCGATCACATAGAGCTTCGTGTGCAGCTTGGTCGGCTGATATTCGTAAATCTGCACCTGCTTGCGCAGCAGGCCGGCATAGGTGAAGCGCGCCGCCCAGATCGCCGCGGCATGGTCGAGCTTGGACGGCAGCACCAGCCGCACCCGCCCGCGCCGCCCCGCCTTGTCGAGCCGGCGCAGCATCGCCGGGCTCGGCGCGAAATAGGCGGCGATCAGGTCAAGCGTGTTGGCGCGCTCCATGTCATGCTTCACCACCCGGGCCCAGGGAGACAGCCGCCGCATCGGCCCGCCGAGCAGCCAGCGGGTCTTCCCCTCGGGCTCGCTCCAGGCTTTCAGGGTGCGCCCGAGCGAGCGCAGCGTCGCCCGCGGCCGCTTGGCCCAGGCGGCGAGTGCGTCGAAATAGCCGGTCAGCCGCTCGGCCGCCGGCCCCTCGACCAGCAGCCCCATGTCCCGCCACGCCTGTTCGGCGACGGTGCCGAAATAGCTCGATTCGATGTTGAACCCGCCGACGATCACCCGCGCCTCGTCGGCCAGCGCCAGCTTCTGGTGGTTGCGCAGCAGATAGCGCCGTCCCCAGCGCGGCACGAATCGGCAGACCTCTACGCCCGCGGCGTGGAGCGGATCGAAGAAATCGTTGCTCTCGGCATGCTCGCTGCCCAGCCCGTCAACGATAAGATAGACCCGCACGCCGCGCGCCGCCGCGTCGATCAGCGCCTGACGCACCGCCGCACCCGCCTCATCGTCGAGATAGATGTAGTAGAGCACTCGCAGCGTCCGCTCGGCGCCTGCGATCAGGCTGAGCAGCGCGCGCATCCGCTCCGGCCCCTCGGGCAGCAGCGTCAGGCGGTTGCCGTCGACGGTGAAGCTGGGCTGGGCGAGCGGCGGCATCGCCGGGGCATGCCCGGTGGCCAGCGCATCGGCAAGCGGTTCGGGGTCGGCATAGGGTGCCATCGCGCGGGAAGCCTCCGGTGGGTGAACCTGCGTAACGATCGAAGCCGCGTCGCGCTCCCTCGCACCGGTATGGCGGCTTTTCTTGACATTTGCGGGCTCGGCCCCTAACTGGCCGGTCTTTCCCGGCCCTGACATCTAAGGAAGAACAGGATGGCGCGCGTCACTGTCGAAGATTGCGTCGACAAGATTCCGAACCGGTTCGACCTGGTACTGTTCGCGGCCCAGCGCGCGCGGCAGATCTCCGGCGGTGCCGATCTGACGATCGATCGCGATCGCGACAAGAACCCGGTCGTTGCCCTGCGCGAGATCGCCGAAGAGACCGTGCGTCCCGATCACCTGCAGGAAGCCGTGGTGTCGAGCCTGCAGCGCGTCCGCGTCGACGACGAGGATGCGCCCGACGAGGTTGGCTCGATCCAGGCCCAGGCCGAGGCGCTCCGCCTCACCGCCGCAGCCCCGCCGCGCAACCAGAATCTGGGCGGCGACTACGAGGGCTGATCGCCTTCGGTCTCTACCGGAACAGCAAGGGGCTGGCGGAAACGCCGGCCCTTTTTGTTTCAGGCGCCGATCCGGGCGCGCAGCCTGGCATCGTCGAGGTGCTCCAGCGTGAGCAGCGCAGCATAGGGGTCGCCCGCCAGCCCCAGCACCTGCGCGAAGGCGGGCTCGGTCTTGGCGCCGGCATGCCTGCGCGCCATCACCGCCGTGCGCAGCGATTCGCCGCCCAGGGCGAGCAGCCGCCGCTCGATGGCGAAATGCCGCCAGCCGAGCTGTTCCGCGACCGGCCGCGCCTGGCCGAACAGCTCGAACAGCCAGCCGGCACCGTGGAAGCGCGCCACCACGGGGCGGTCGCTGCCCTGCCACTGCCACATCGCGAAGCCGGGCAGGTCGCGATAGGCTTCCCACACCGCCGCGGCGAAGGCGTGCGGGTCGGGCGTGTGGCAGAGGATGTCGATGTCGCTGTCGGGCAGGTCGAGGCCGAGCGGCGGCGTGCCCGCGACGTGCGGGTCGAAAGCGGCGAGGTGGGTCAGCACACCGCTTTGTGCGAGTGCTTCGGTGTACGCTGGCCTCGTCATGGCATTCCTCAACCGTATCCTCCCCCGCCAGGGGGAGGTGTCAGGCGCAGCCTGACGGAGGGGGAGGAAGCACACCGGTCGAGAGGTTCTGGCATCCTCCCCCTCCGTCGCCTACGGCGCCACCTCCCCCTGGCGGGGGAGGATACGCTATTTACTCGTGTTCGGGGTCGCCGGCGCTCTCCGCCCGCCCCTTGAACCCCTGCGCCACCACATACCATTCCACCGAGCCCTTGCGGCTGGCGGGCGGCTTGGCGTGCTTCACGGTGGTGAAGGCGCGCTTCATTTCGGCAATCAGCGCCGAATCAGCGCCGCCGGCGAACACCTTAGCGACGAAATCGCCGCCGGGTGCCAGCGTCTTGATCGCGAAGTCGAACGCGGTCTCGACCAGCGCCATCGTCCGCAGCGCATCGGTCTGCGGATGGCCGACGGTGTTCGCCGCCATGTCGGACAGGATCAGGTCCGGCGCGCCGCCCAGTTCCTCGAGCAGCCGATCGGGGGCGGCATCGTCCATGAAGTCCATCTGGAGCAAGGTCGCGCCTTCGATGGGATCGACCGGCAGCAGGTCGATGCCGACCACCGCGGCCTTGGGCAGTACGCGCCGCACCACCTGCGTCCAGCCGCCCGGCGCGACGCCGAGATCGACCACGCGCTTGGCGCCCTTGAGGAACCCGAACTTCTCGTCCAGCTCGGTCAGCTTGTAGGCCGCGCGGCTGCGATATCCCTCGGCCTTGGCGCGCCGGACATAGGGGTCGTTCAGCTGGCGCTCCAGCCAGCGCGTCGATTGCGCCGTACGGCCGCGCGCCGTGCGCACGCGGACATGGCCGCGGCCACCGCCCCTGCTCATCGCTACTTCCTCACAACCTTATAAGGGCGCGCCGCCGATCAGCCGCCGCAAGATGCCCTCGCGAATGCCGCGATCGGCGATGCCTAGCCGCTCGGCGGGCCAGATGTCGAGGATCGTCTCCAGGATCGCGCAGCCGGCCGAGACAAGATCGGCGCGCTCGCTGCCGATGCACGGCACCTGGGCGCGCTCCTTGACGCTCATCGCTGCGATTCGCGCGCTCACTTCGCGCATCGCCGCACTCGGCACGATCAGCCCGTCCACCGCCGAGCGATCGTACGAGGCGAGCCCGAGATGCACGCTGGCGAGCGTCGTCACCGTGCCGCTGGTGCCGAGCAGCCGCGGCGTGCCCTTGGGCGGCCGCAGCCGCGCGACGAACGGCGCGAAGCTCTCCCGCACCCGCGCGCGCATGTCGGCATAGGCCGCGGCGCGGGCATCGGCGCTCACCGCCTGGCTCTGCCCGGTCGCCTCGCTGAGCGACACCACGCCCCAGGGCGCGCTGTGCCAATCGAGGATGCGGGGAATCGGCGCATGCGAATCGACCAGCACCAGCTCGGTCGAGCCGCCGCCGATGTCGAACACCAGGGCGGGTCCATCGCCGGGCTCGAGCAGCGCGTGGCAGCCGAGCACCGCCAGCCGCGCCTCTTCCTCGGCGGTGATGATGTCCAGCGCGATACCGGTCTCGCGATAGGCGCGCTCGATGAATTCGGCGCCGTTCTCGGCCTGGCGGCAGGCCTGGGTCGCCACCGAGCGGGCGAGCGCCACGTTGCGGCGCCTGAGCTTGTCCGCGCAGATCCGCAGCGCCGCGAGCGTGCGCTCGATCGCCGCATCGGACAGGCGGCCGGTCGTCGCCAGCCCCTCGCCCAAGCGAACGATTCGCGAAAACGCATCGATCACCGCGAAGCCCGAGCCTTGCGGACGCGCGATCAGCAACCGGCAATTATTGGTACCCAGATCCAGCGCCGCATAATGGCGCGCTTCGGGCCAGCGCGGTGCCGGGCCTTTCGCGGCCGGCGGCGGCGGGGCATTGCGGGCGGCGGAAACGCGCCTCCCGCGGGGCATTCTGGCGGAGCCATCCCCCATACCATCAACTCACTTATCTTCTTCCGTCACCGAACCAAAACGGCCCGGCCGGTGCTTGGATGCGAGGCTAGACGAGCAAAGATGGCAGCGCAAGGCGAGCGCGCGATTGCGGCGTTGACAGGGCCGCTGCATCCCCCTATCTGGCGCGACCTGCCTGGTGCCCCGTCGTCTAAAGGTAAGACTACGGACTCTGACTCCGTCAATTGAGGTTCGAATCCTCACGGGGCATCCAAGCAGCTTCCGACATCGTGATACATGGGCATCCGGGCGGCGCGATCCGCGCTCCGCTGCAGAGAGACGTTCGTGATTCGAATCAGGCCAGGACAGGCCGCCGCGTCGCGATCCAGCCATAGCCGAACAGCAGCAGCAGCGCGCCGGCGGCGACCAGATAGGGCAGCGCGCCCCAAAACTCGTACATCGCCACGCCGATCGACGGACCCAGCACAAAGGCCGCGCCGTTGGTCGAGGTCACCCGCCCCGCCACCGAGCCCTGCGCATGCGGCCCCACCGCGAGCGAGGCGCCGGCGGTGAAACCGGGCCGGGCGAAGCCCATGCCCAGCGCGATCGTCGCATAGCCGAGCGCGATGCCGTACAGCGATCCCGCCATCGCGGTCATGCCGCAGCCGATCGCGCCCAGCGCGGCGCCCGCCAGGATCAGCGCGCGCGGCTTGAGCTCGAGTAGCGGAATCAGTCCCCATTGGACGAGCAGCGAGGCGCCTGCGCCGATCATCAGCACCAGCCCGGTGGGCTCCAGCGCGGCGGCGGGGGCGAGCGCCAGCCGGTCGATGATCAGGAAGCCGATCGCCTGGCCGGTCATCGCCTGCGCATGACCGGTGACCAGCCCCGCGATCATCCAGGGACGCACGCGCGGATCGAAGGTGCGGACATGCTCGACATGCTCGCCCATCGCCGCCGTCACATTGGCGCCGGTGCCCTGCCCGCCGATCGAAGGATAGCTGGGCGCGGCACCATGCTCGATCGCCCCCGAGGTGGCCGGCAGCAGCCGCAGCACCGCGACCATCAGCACCAGCCCGACTAGGCTCGCGGCAAAGGCGGGGCCGGACAGGCCGATCAGCGGCCCACCGGGCCAGAGATGGCCCATGACGAGATAGGGGGCGACCGCCGGCCCCAGGATCGTCCCCAGCCCGAAGGCGGAGGCGAGCAGGGTCAGCGCCTTGGTGCGCTCCTCGCGGCTGGTGCGCGCGGCGACGATCGCCTGCACCGCCGGCGGCGCCGCCGATCCGAACCCGCCATAGAGCATCCGCCCCACGACGAACGCGGCGAAGGTGGCGAAGGGGCTCAGCACGCCGTTGATGCCGAGCGCGAGGCACAGTCCGCACAGGCCCAGCGAGGCGGTGAACCCGGCGATACCGAGCAGCACCATCTTGCGCCGCCCGGCCCGCTCCGAGCGATTCGCCCAATAGGGCGCGGTGAGCATCCAGAGCAGCGCCGAGACGGAGAACACCGCCGCCACCGCGCTGTCTGCGGCATGCAGCTCGCGGCCGAGCGCGGGGAGGATAGACTGCAGCGCGGTGTTGCCCGCGGCGATCATCAGCATGACGCCAAACAGCAGCGCGAAATCGCGGTCGATCGCGCGGCTCATGCCCGGCGCCACCGATAGCCGCGCTCGACCCGGGTGACGATCACCTCATACCAGTCGTACCAGCGTTCGCGGCCTTGCGCGCGGATCGCGGCATGTTCGGGATGGTCGCGCCAGGCGATCGCGCTGGCATCATCGGCCCAATAGCTGATGGTGATGCCGACGCCCGCGTCCCCGCGCTGCGATTCGACGCCGCGATAGCCGGGCTGCTGCGCCGCGAGCACGTCCATGGCGGTTGCCGCCTCGGCATAGCCTGCGTCGTCGTCGGCGGTGCGCTTCGATACGAACAGCACCGCGATCTGGCCGGTACGATCCTCTCCCATGGGCGAATCGTAGAGGGGACTCAGCGCTTTGCAATCCGTACGAGCCCTGCGAGAGCATGGCCGGATGATCACCGACTGGCATTTCTACGCGCTCGCCGTGCCCGCCGTGCTGCTGCTCGGCCTGTCCAAGGGCGGGTTCGCCGGCATGGGGGCGCTGTCGCTGCCGCTGCTGGCGCTGGCGATCGATCCGGTGCGCGCCGCCGCGATCACGCTGCCGATCCTGATCCTGCAGGATGTGGTGAGCGTCTGGGCGTTCCGCCGCACCGTCGACTGGCGGCTGCTGGCCTGGATGCTGCCGGGATCGATGACGGGAATCGCGCTCGGCTATGGCTTCGCGGCGAGCGTATCGCCGGTGCTGGTGCTGGCGGCGGTGGGCGCGATCTCGATCCTGTTCGGCTGCTACCGGCTGTGGGCGAGCGGGCGCTCGACGCCGGCGGTTGCCGCGCGCTGGCCCGAGTGGGTGGGGAGCCTGTTCGGCGTCGCCTCGGGCTTCACCAGCCAAATCGCCCATGCCGGGCAGCCGCCGTTCCAGCTCTGGGTGCTGCCGCGCGGGCTGCCGCGCGACCGGCTGGTGGGGACCACCGCGCTCTTCTTCGCCGCGACCAACTGGATCAAGGTGCCGGCCTATTGGGCGCTGGGCCAGTTCACGAATGCGAACCTGCTGACCTCGGCGGCGCTGTTCCCGCTGGCGCTGGTCTCGACGCTGGCGGGCGTGTGGCTGGTGCGGCGGGTGTCGCCGGAGCGCTTCTACACCGCGATCTACGTGCTGATGATCGCGGTGGGGGGTGCGCTGGTCTGGGAGGCGGTGGGGAAATAGATCCTCCCCGGGCGAAGCTCGGGGAGGGAGACCATTCGCGAAAGCGAATGGTGGAGGGGCCGCCGCGGCACGCGGCGGGATCCTGCGCTGTCACCGGAGCCCCGCACCTGTCGGTGCGGCCCCTCCGCCACGCAGCGATGCCGCGCGGTCCCCCTCCCCTGCGTTGCAGGGGAGGATTTGTCTTAGTCGAACAGGCTCGACACCGAGCTTTCGTCCGCGATGCGGCGGATCGCCTCGGCGATCAGCGGCGCGATAGTCAGGTGGCGGACCTTCTCGCCGGCGGCGACGATCTCGTGGTTGCCGATCGAATCGGTGATCACCAGCTCGCGCAGCTCCGAGGCCGCCACGCGCGCCATCGCCGCGCCCGAGAGCACGCCGTGGGTACAATAAGCGACGACATCCTCGGCGCCCGCCGCCTTCAGCGCGGCAGCAGCGTTGCACAGCGTGCCGGCCGAATCGACGATGTCGTCGATCAGAATGCAGAAGCGGCCCTTCACCTCGCCGATGATGTTCATCACTTCCGATTCGCCGGGACGCTCGCGGCGCTTGTCGACGATCGCCAGCGGCGCATTGTCCAGTCGCTTGGCGAGCTGGCGCGCACGCACCACGCCGCCGACGTCCGGCGAGACGACCATCCACTGCTTGTCGATGAAGCGCGTCTGGATGTCGGCGGACATCACCGGCGCCGCGAACAGATTGTCCGTCGGGATGTCGAAAAAGCCCTGGATCTGACCGGCATGGAGGTCGACCGAGAGCACGCGGTTGGCGCCCGCGGTGGTGATCAGGTTGGCGACCAGCTTGGCCGAGATCGGCGTGCGGGGCCCGGGCTTCCGGTCCTGGCGGGCATAGCCGAAATAGGGGAGCACCGCGGTGATCCGCTTGGCCGACGCGCGGCGGAGCGCGTCGATCATGATCAGCAGCTCCATCAGATTGTCGTTCGCCGGATAGCTGGTCGACTGGAGCACGAACACGTCCTCGCCGCGGACATTCTCGAGAATCTCGACGAAGATCTCCTCGTCGGCGAAGCGGCGGACGTTCGCTTGGGTGAGCGGAATCTCCAGATAGTCTGCGATGGCGCTCGCCAGGGGCAGGTTCGAATTGCCGGCCATGAGTTTCATAGATGCGTGGCCTCCCGTGCCGCGTCGCGATGTCCCGATGCCCGCGCCCTTTAGTGCGACGTTTCCGTGACGCAAAGAGGGCATCGCCGCTTGCGGTGTACCAGCGCTGCACCGTTGGCGCTTTACGACCGTGATGTGACGTTGTACCATTACCTTCATCCGGCGTTCAGAGACCGGTGTTGGAGAAGGAGTGCAAGGTGATGCATGCCGATAGCCGCTATCATGCCAGTGCACCGCGTTCGGTCAGCTTCGGGGCCGCGCTTGCCATAAACGGAGCCATCCTCGCGGGGATGATCTTCGCCGCGCCGAACATCGTGGTGCTCAAGGACCCGCCGGTGGTGATGAAACCGATCGACGTGCGCGATCGTCCGCCGCCCCCGCCGGAGGACGAGACGAAACCAGTGGAGAAGTTCCAGCCGCACACGTCGACGCCGCCGGTCGCGCCGAAGCCGCTGGTGGATACCAACAGCACGACGAACATCGAAACCACGACGAAGATCCCCGATACGCTGCCGCCGATCGAGAAGCCGGCCGATCCTGGCCCGATCCGCACGATCGATCCGCCCACGCCCGTTCCCGCACTGATCGGCGCGACCACCGATCCGCGCTATGCGCAGGATTTCCAGCCCGAATATCCGGCGCAGGAGATGCGCGCGCAGCGCGACGGCCTGGTCACCCTGCGCGTGCTGATCGGCACCGATGGCCGCGTGAAGGCGGTGGAGCCGGTCAGCGCCACCAGCGATGCCTTCTTCGCCGTCACCAGGCGCCAGGCGCTCGGCAAATGGCGTTTCCGCCCCGCCAGCCGTGGCGGCGTCGCGGAGGAAAGCTGGAAGACCATGACCGTCCGCTTCCGGATCGAAGACGCCCGCTGATCGCCCTCCGATCCCAGCGGCGTGGACGCGGGGGCTGGCCCTGGAGCTCCCGCGTCCCTATCTTCGGCCACCGATGACCTTTCTCAAGAACATCTCGCCGCTCAAGGCACTGCGCGACCTTCGCGGCTATCTGGCGACGCGCAAGAAGCACGAACTGTGGTTCATGATGCTCGCGCTGGTGATCACCTTCGGCATCATCGTGGTGTTCGTGAAGGATTCGCACGTGCCGGTGCCGTACAAGAAGAACATCGTCTACGTGGACAGCTGGCCGATCACCCGCACCGAGGCGGAGATTCGCGAGAAGCAGAAGGTCGACGAGGCCAAGCGGCAGGAAGAGGAAGCCGCCTTCCAGGCGCGCCAGCAAAAGCGCGCGGCCGAGTTCAAGAAATATGACGACTGGCTGAAGAAGCACGGGATCTGATGCAAGCGGCGTCTCTTCCGATCCTCCCACAGCGCAAGCTGGGGGAGGGGGACCGCGCCGCGCAGCGGCGGGGTGGAGGGGCCGCCGCGGCACGCGGCGGGGTTCCGCAACCGCAATATCCACCGCGCCTGGCGGCACGGCCCCTCCACCCCGCGCCTGGCGGCGCGCGGTCCCCCTCCCCTGCAGTCGCAGGGGAGGAATGAGGACGACGTTGCACGACGCGCGCTGGATGGCGGGTGCGCTCGGGCTTGCCGAGCGGGGCATGGGCCGAACCGCGCCCAATCCCAATGTCGGCTGCGTGCTGGTCCGCGACGGTCGCGTTGTCGGGCGCGGGTGGACCCAGCCGGGCGGGCGTCCCCATGCCGAGGCGATGGCGCTGGCGGAAGCCGGCGAGGCCGCGCGCGGCGCCACCGCCTATGTCACGCTGGAGCCCTGCGCGCATGTTTCGCCGCGCGGCCCGGCTTGCGCGGACCTGCTGGTCGCGGCTGGTGTCGCTCGCGTCGTTGCCGCGTTGCGCGACCCGGATCCCCGTACCGACGGCACCGGCTTTGCCCGCCTGGAGGAAGCCGGCATCCGGGTCGACTCGGGCCTGATGGCGGCCGAAGCCCGGCGCAGCATGGCCGGCTTCCTCACCCGCCTCGCCAAGCGCCGTCCGCACGTCACGCTCAAGCTCGCCACCTCGCTCGACGGCCGAATCGCGCTGTCGACCGGCGAGAGCAAGTGGATCACTGGCCCCGCGGCCCGCGCGCATGTCCATCTGGAGCGCGCCCGCCACGACGGCATCCTGGTCGGCCGCGGCACCTTCCTGGCCGACGTGCCCAAGCTGGACGTGCGGCTGCCCGGGCTCGCCGATCGCGCGCCGCGCCGCATCCTGCTCTCCGCCACCGGCCCCACCCCGCCGGGCTGGGAGCGCATCGCCGACATCGCCGATATCCGCCACCTGTCGGGCATCGACACGCTGATGGTGGAAGGCGGGGCCAAGGCAGCGACCGCGTTCCTCCGTGCCGATCTGGTAGACCGGCTCCTCCTCTACCGCGCGCCGATCCTGCTCGGCGGCGGCAAACCCGCGGTTGAGGCGTTCGGCCTCGCCGCATTGTCCGAGGCGCATGATCGCTGGCGCCTGCTGGACTCTCGTATGCTTGGCAGCGATCGGTTCGAGGTCTACGAGCGCAACTGATGTTCACCGGAATCGTAAGCGATGTCGGCACGATCGACGCGGTACAGCGCCAGGGCGACCTGCGCGTGCGCGTGGCGACGGCCTATCCCACCCATGAGATCGACCTCGGCGCCTCGGTCGCCTGTTCGGGCGTGTGCCTGACGGTGGTCGACAAGGGGCCCGGCTGGCTCGACTTCGACGTGTCGGGCGAGACCGTCTCGCGCACCGCCGACGACCAGTGGACCGCCGGCCGGAAGCTCAACCTGGAGCGCGCGCTGCGCCTGGGCGACGAACTGGGCGGGCATATCGTCACCGGCCATGTCGACGGCATTGGACGGGTGAAACTGATCGAGGCGATCGACGGATCGCACCATGTGGTGATCGCCGCCGGGCCGGAGATCGCGCCCTATGTCGCCCCCAAGGGCTCGATCACCGTCGACGGCGTGTCGCTGACGGTCAACGCGGTGGACGACACGCCCGAGGGCGTCGAATTCCACCTCAACATCATTCCCCACACCGCCGCCGTCACCACCTTCGCCACGCTGGCGGAAGGCCAGGCGGTCAATCTGGAGATCGACGTGCTGGCGCGCTATCTTCAGCGCATGGAGGCATTGCGTGCCAAAGGCTGAACTCGCCGCGCTCAAGCACGGCTTCCTCTCCTCGCCCGAGGAACTGATCGACGAGGCCCGCAACGGCCGCATGTTCATCCTGGTCGATGACGAGGATCGCGAGAATGAAGGCGATCTGATCATCCCGGCGCAGATGGCGACGCCGGATGCGATCAACTTCATGGCCAAGTACGGCCGCGGGCTGATCTGCCTGGCGATGACCAAGGCGCGCGTCGACCAGCTCGGGCTCGAGCTGATGAGCCGCGCCAATGGCACGCGGCACGAAACCGCCTTCACCGTCTCGATCGAGGCCAAGGAAGGCGTGACCACCGGCATCTCCGCCGCCGACCGCGCCCGCACCATCTCGGTCGCGATCGACGCGAGCAAGGACCGGGCGGACATCGTCACGCCGGGCCACGTCTTCCCGCTGGTCGCGCGCGACGGCGGCGTGCTGGTCCGCGCCGGGCATACCGAGGCGGCGGTGGACGTCGCCCGCCTCGCCGGGCTCAACCCCGCCGGCGTGATCTGCGAGATCATGAAGGACGACGGCACGATGGCGCGGCTCGACGATCTCGTCGGCTTCGCCCAGCTCCACAACCTCAAGATCGGCACGATCCGCGACCTGATCGCCTATCGCCGCCGCCACGACCATCTCGTCGAGCAGCGCGCCGAGGCGAGCTTCACCAGCCCCTGGGGCGGCGACTGGCGCGCGCTGACCTTCTGGAACAAGGCGAGCGGCAGCGAACAGATCGCGCTGGTGAAGGGTCGCATCGATCCCGCCAAGCCGACGCTCGTCCGCATGCACGCGCTCTCGCCGTTCAGCGACATTTTCGGCGAGGACGGCCCGCGCGGCGGCATGCTGCGCAAGTCGATGGAAATCATCGGCAAGGAAGGCTCGGGCGTGATCGTGGTGATCAACAAGCCCCGGCCCGACCAGTTCACCCTCGCGCTGCAGGCGCGTGCCGGCGAGATCGCGCCCAAGGACATGGACGAGCTGCGCGATTACGGCGTGGGCGCGACCATCCTCACCGAACTCGGCGTGCAGGACATGATCCTGCTCACCAACACCCATCACACGCTGATCGGGCTCGACGGCTATGGCCTGTCGATCGTCGGCGAACGCCCCCTGGATCCGGAGCAATAATGGCCAACATCCTCATCGTCGAAGCGCGCTTCTACGAGCATCTCAACGACATGCTGATCGCCGGCGCCAAGGCCGCGATCGAGGCGGCCGGCCACAAGGCCGAGGTGATCACCGTGCCGGGCGCGCTGGAGATTCCGGGCGCGGTCGCGCTGGCCGCGGACAGCGGCCGCTACGACGCGTTCGTCGCGATCGGCGTGGTGATCCGCGGCGAGACCTATCATTTCGAGATCGTCGCGGGCGAGAGCGCGCGCGGGCTGATGGCGCTTTCGATGGACGGCGTCGCGATCGGCAACGGCATCCTGACGGTGGAGAACGAGGCGCAGGCACTGGTCCGCGCCGACCCCAAGCAGAAGGACAAGGGCGGCGAGGCCGCCAAGGCCGCGCTGGCGATGCTGGCGCTCAAGGCCAAGTTCGGCTGATGCAGGTGCCGGTGCTCGAAACCGAGCGCCTGATCCTGCGCCAGCATGAGGCTGGCGATTTCGAGGCATGGGCCGCCTTCCATGCCGACCCCGAGGTCATGCGGTTCCTGGGCGGCGTCCAGCCGTGCGGAACCGCCTGGCGTAGCCTGTGCGGCATGGCGGGGGCGTGGACGATCCGCGGCTTTTCGATGTTCGCCGTCATCGAGCGCGCGAGCGGGCGCTGGATCGGCCGCATCGGCCCGCATTCCCCGGAAGGCTGGCCCGGGCTGGAAGTCGGCTGGGGCCTGGCGCGCGAGGCGGCGGGCCAGGGCTATGCCCGTGAGGCTGCCATTGCCGCGATCGACTATGCGGTCGATGTGCTCGGTTGGGACGAGGTGATCCACACCATCGATCCCGAGAACGCGGCATCGATCCGCCTCGCCCAGGCGCTCGGCGCCGAGAATGGTGGGCCGACCCAACTGCCTGCGCCGCTGGAACATCTGCGGGTCGACCGCTGGGCGCAGACCGCCGACCAATGGCGCGCCCGCCGCGCGGCCCTGGGCTGACGCCATGGACATGCCCCCCTCTCGCTATCGCGTCGAAGAGCGGGGCCGGCGGCTGGTCGTCATCGATCGCAAGACCGGACGGGAGGTTTCCCACACCAAATCTCCCCTTCCGCCTGTGGGAGGGGATGGGAGCCGAAAGCGTTCCGGCCCGAGATCAGCCCCTTCCCCTGCCCAGCTTCGGGTGAACGACGCCCCGCGTCGTTCAGATCAGGCCGGGGGCCTGATCGGCCCGAAGCTCGCAAGCGGAAGGGGCGCGCCGGGCTGGAAGTTCGGCTTCAAGCAACCGCGCGCGACACCGGACAGCTTCGTCACCCGCAGCTGGTTCGATGCCAAGGCGCCGCGCACGATCAAGCTCAACTATACCGCCCATTCGCGGCTGGCGACGCTGCGCTTCGGCGGCGCGATCCTGATCGCGCTGCTGGTGACGGGCAGTTTCCTGTTCTGGCCCTGGTTCCCCGTCACGCTCGCCGCAGTGCTGGGCCCCGCGAAGACGCGCGCGCGTCTCCGCGAGGCCAGCACCCGCTGGATCGACGGGTTCGATCAGGCCGGCTGAAGCGCGGCCTCGTCGACGGTCGGATAGTCGGTGTAGCCTTCGGCCCCACCGACATAGAACAGCTCTTCCCGCTGCGGGTTGAGCGGCAGCCCTTCGCGCAGGCGGCGCGGCAGATCCGGATTGGCGAGGAAGGTCCGGCCGAAGGCGATGGCATCGGCCTCGCCCGCATCCAGCGCCGCCTGGGCGCTGGCCGCATCATAGTCCGAGTTGAGCGCAAGCACGCCGCGATAGACCTTGCGCATCACCGGATGGATCGGCGGCTGGTCGGGCACGCCACGGCTGCCGCCCGGACGCGGCTCGCGCATCTCCAGGAACGCCACGCCGATATCGTCGAGCGCTGCCGCAGCGGCTTCGAACAGCGGCGCCGGATTGCTGTCGTTGACGCCCTGCACTTCGCCATTGGGCGAGAGCCGCACGCCGGTACGATCGGCACCGATCGTGTCGACCACGCGCTGGCTCACCTCGCGCAGCAGGCGGATGCGGTTCTCGATCGAGCCGCCATATTCGTCCTCGCGGAAGTTCGAATTATCGCGGAGGAACTGGTCGATCAGATAGCCATTGGCGGCATGGATCTGCACCCCGTCGAAGCGGGCGCGGATCGCGTTTTCGGCGGCGCGGGCATAGTCGTCGAGAATGCCGGGAATCTCATCGGTGCGCAGCGGGCGGGCCTGGCTGTAGGGCCGCTTGATCTCACCGGCGTCCTCCGCCGGATAGGTGCGGACCTCGCCGGGCGCGGTGGTCGCCGAAGCGGAGACCGGTGGCTCACCGCCGAGAAAGTCCGAATGGACCAGCCGGCCCATGTGCCAGAGCTGCGAGACGATCTTGCCGCCGGCTTCATGGACGGCCGCGGTGATCGGCTTCCACGCCTCGACCTGCTCGTCGCTCCAGATGCCGGGCGCATAGGCCCAGCCGAGCCCCTGCTGGCTGATGCCGGTCGCCTCGGTGATGATCAGCCCGGCGCTCGCCCGCTGGCGGTAATAATCGACCATGACCGGGGTCGGCACATGGCCGCGCGTCGAACGGCCGCGGGTGAGCGGCGACATCCACACGCGATTGGCGGCGTGGATCGCGCCGAGCTGAATCGGATCGAACAGGCTGGGCATCGAAATTCCTTTTGCAGCTTGTGACTTCGCACAGATAGGGCGTTAGAGGACGCCATGCAGCGCAACGCACCGACAACAAAAACTACCCCGGCACGAAGCCATGTTGCGACCGCGCTCGTCGCAGCATTGATCGCAAACGCCGCGCTCGCCACCGGGCCGCTGTTCGTGCGGATGGCGGACGTGGGGCCGGTGTCGGCAGCGTTCTGGCGGCTGATCATCGCGACGCCGATCCTCTTCGCCGCCGCCACCGCGCTGGGGGAAAAGCCGCTCGCGCTGGCGCGCGGGCGCTGGTGGATCCTCAGCATCGCTGGCGTGGTGTTCGCGCTGGACCTGGCGAGCTGGCATATCGGCATCGTCAGAACGACTCTCGCCAACTCGACGCTGTTCGGCAATTCGGCGTCGCTGATCTTCCCGATCTACGGCTTCGTCGTCGCGCGCGCCTGGCCGAGCAAGATGCAAGGGGCGGCGCTGCTGCTGGCGGCGATCGGCGGCGCGCTGCTGCTCGGGCGCTCGGCCGAGCTTTCCTCGCGGCATCTGGCGGGTGACCTGTTCTGCCTCGCCGCCGGCGTGTTCTACGCAGTCTATTTCGCGCTGGTGGCGCGGGTGCGGGTGTCGCTCGGCCCAGTGCCGGCGCTGGCGCTGTCCTCACTCGCCACCATCCCGCCGCTGCTGGTGATCGCGCTGGCGATGGGCGAGCAGATCGTGCCGCACCTCTGGTGGCCGCTGCTCGCGCTCGCCATCGTCAGCCAGCTGATCGGGCAGGGGTGCATGATCTACGCGCTCGGCCATCTCTCGCCGCTGGTGATCGGCATCGCGCTGCTGGTGCAGCCGGCGGTGGGCGCGGCGCTGGGCTGGATCATCTTCGACGAGACGCTCGGCACCGCCGATCTGTTCGGCGCGGCACTGGTCGCGGCGGCGCTGGTACTGGTGCGGCAAGGCGCGGTACGGCCCAAGGGGTAAGCGGTTGCCGGGGCGCGGCTTCGCGCCTAGATCAGCAGCCATGGATCTCGCCGACGCCACCCTCGACGAACTGCGCGCGGCGCTTGCGTCGTCGCTTGCCGCCAACGCCGCCTTCGACGGCTGGAACCAGCGCGCGCTCGACGCCACCGCCGACGGCATGGGCGTCGACCGCGACGTGGCGCGACTCGCCTTCTCTGATGGCCCGCTGGCGATGATTGACGCCTGGTTCGCGCATGTCGACCGCGCGATGCTCGACGAGCTTTCGCCCGAAACGCTGGCGGGCTTGAAGATCCGCGCGCGCATCATCGCATTGGTCGAGGCGCGGCTGGCGCTGCTCGCCCCCTATCGCGACGCGCTGCGCCGGGCGCTGGCGATCCTCGCCATGCCGCAGAATTTGGCTCGGGCGAGCAGGCTCGGCTGGCGCGCGGCGGATGCGATGTGGCGCGCCGCGGGCGACACGGCGACCGATTACAACCACTACACCAAGCGGATGACGCTCGGCAGCGTCTATGCCGCGACCATCGCCGTGTTCGTGCAGGACGAGAGCGAGGAATGGGAAGACACCCGCGCCTTTCTCGCCCGCCGGATCGAGGGGATCATGCGCTTCGAAAAGGCCAAGGCCGGGCTCGTGAGCCGCACGACCAATCGCCCGAGCCTCTCCCGCTTCATCGGCCGGCTGCGCTACCCGGCGATCTGAGGTCGGGCCGGGCTGCCGCGCTCGGCGACCATGCGTTCGCCGTCGATCGTGATCGGGCTGGCGAGGCCCGGCAGCCCGTCGCGTATGACCGCCATGCCGCGCGCGATCACCTGCGGATCGGCGAACACCTCGTCGACGCAGTTGATCGGCCCCGCCGGAACCCCCTGCGCCTCCAGCGCCTCATAGAGATCGGCCTTGGCCCAATCGAGGATGGCGCGGGCGAGCTGCGGGATTAGCGCATCGCGATTCGTCACGCGCGCCGGGTTGGTGGCGAACCGCGGATCGTCCGCCAGCTCGAGCCCGAGGATCGCGCAGAGCTTTGCGAACTGCGAGTCGTTGCCCACCGCGACGATCAGCTCGCCGTCGCGGCAGGCGAACGCCTGGTAGGGCACCAGATTCGCATGGCCGTTGCCCATGCGGTGCGGCACCTTCCCGCTCGCCATCCAGTTGAGCGCTTGGTTGGCCAGCACCGCCACCTGGGTGTCGAGCAGCGCCATGTCGATATGCGCGCCCACGCCCTCGACATCGCGGCGGCGGAGCGCGGCGAGGATCGCCACCGCCGAATAGACCCCGGTGAAGATATCGGCATAGGCGACCCCCGCCTTTTGCGGCGCGCCATCGGGCTCACCGGTGAGGCTCATCGCCCCGCCCATGCCCTGGATGATGAAATCATAGCCGGCGCGGGCCGCATAGGGGCCGGTCTGCCCGAAGCCGGTGATCGAGCAGACGATCAGGCGCGGGTTCGCCGCCCGCAGGCTCGCCGCATCGAGCCCGTACTTCATCAAACCGCCGACCTTGTAGTTCTCGATCACCACATCGGCGTCCGCAATCAGCGCGCGGGCGGCCGCCTGTCCCTCAGGCGTCGCGATGTCGATGCCCACGCTGGTCTTGCCCCGGTTGCACGCGTGGAAATAGGCGGCATCGCGGTTCGCGCCTTCGGCATCGTGGAGGAAGGGCGGGCCCCAATGGCGGGTATCGTCCCCAGCCCCCGGCCGCTCGACCTTCGCCACCTCGGCGCCCAGATCGGCGAGCAGCTGTCCGCACCACGGCCCGGCCAAGATGCGGGCGAGCTCGACGACCTTGATGCCGGCGAGCGGCTTCACGGGCGCCGAATCGCGTAGACGACGTGATCGGCGAAGACCTGCCCGTCACCGCGATGGCTGCGCCCCGGAATCAACTCCCCACCGATCTTCGCCATAGCCCCGCGCGAGCGGACGTTGTGCTCGCCGACCAGGAACACGACCGTGCCCACATAGCGATGGATATGGTCGAGCATCAGCCGCTTTACCTCGCCGTTGTAGGTGCCGCCCCAATTGGCACGGGCGAGAAAGGTCCAGCCGATCTCGATCTCGTCCGCGTCGGGCACATGATAGTCGTACCGGCTGGAACCGATGATCGCGCCGGTTGTCTTGTCCTCGATCGCCAGCCCGCCGCCGCAGGCCAGCGCCTCGGCGAAGAACTGGCGGAACACCGGCTCCTGCCAGCGGTCCGGCCGCGGATGGACTTCCCAGATCAGCGGATCGGAGGCGACGGCGTAGAGCGCCTCCCAATCCTCCGCGACCAGCGGCCGGATGCGGACGAGATCGCCCTCCAGCACCGGCTGCCGATCCGGCGCCATCAGAACGCCGCGATGCCGGTGATCGCCCGGCCGAGGATCAGCCCGTGCACGTCGTGCGTGCCCTCATAGGTGTTCACCGTCTCGAGATTGATCGCGTGGCGGATCACATGGAATTCGGCCGAGATGCCGTTGCCGCCATGCATGTCGCGCGCGACGCGGGCGATAGCCAGCGCCTTGCCGCAATTGTTGCGCTTGATGATGCTGATCGCCTCGGGGCTGAGCGTGCCGGCATCGAACATCCGCCCGCAGCGCAGCGCCGCCTGCAGGCCGAGCGCGATCTCAGTCTCCATGTTCGCCAGCTTGAGCTGCACCAGCTGGGTCGCGGCGAGCGGCCGGCCGAACTGATGGCGGTCGAGCGTGTACTGCCGCGCGGCATGGAAGCAGGCCTCGGCCGCGCCCATCGTGCCCCAGGCGATGCCGTAGCGCGCGCGGTTGAGGCAGCCGAACGGACCCTTCAACCCCTGGACGTTGGGGAGCAGCGCGTCTTCGCCGACTTCCACCCCGTCCATCACGATCTCGCCGGTGACCGACGCGCGCAAGCTCAGCTTGCCCTCGATCTTGGGGCTGGTGAGCCCCTTCATGCCGCGTTCGAGCACGAAGCCGCGGATCGCGCCGTCATGCGCATCGCTCTTCGCCCAGACGACGAACACGTCGGCGATCGGCGAGTTGGTGATCCACATCTTGGCGCCGGTGATCCGGTAGCCGCCGTCGATCTTCTCGGCGCGGGTGCGCATGCCGGCGGGGTCGGAGCCCGCATCGGGCTCGGTCAGGCCGAAGCAGCCGACCCATTCACCGCTCGCCAGCTTGGGCAGGTACTTCCGCCGCTGCTCCTCGCTGCCATAGGCATGGATGGGGTGCATGACGAGCGAGCTCTGCACGCTCATCGCCGAGCGATAGCCCGAATCGACGCGCTCCACCTCGCGCGCGACCAGGCCATAGGCGACATAGCCGAGCCCGGCCCCGCCATAGGTCTCCGGGATCGTCGGGCCGAGCAGGCCCAGCGTGCCCATCTCGGCCATGATCTCGCGGTCGAACCGCTCTTCGAGATATGCGGAGGTGACGCGCGGGAGCAGCTCGCCCTGCGCATAATCGCGTGCGGCATCGCGCACCATCCGCTCTTCGTCGGTCAGCTCGCCGTCGAGCCCGAACGGATCCTGCCAGTCGAACCGGCCCATCTCTGCCATTTCAGTCGTTCCTCGGTGTCTCCGGTGCCGGGGCGGGGGCGGCTGCCTGCGCCACGACCGGGGGTTTGGGCGGCGTTGCAGCTGCCGCCTTCTCTATTTCGTCCAGTGCCTTGCGGGCATTCACGTAGCGCGAGGCCGCGCTGGTCCAGCCCTCCGCTATCGACGCGCCGGGCATGTGCATCACTTCGGCAATCGCCGTCTCGACATTACCGGCGACCAGCGCACTGCGGGCGCGGCGCAGCCGCTCGGCCGGGCGCGGGCTCGGCATGCCGGCCTGGTGCAACACGAACAGGTCGCCGACGAAGCTGCGGAACCGCACCCAGAGGCTGTCGTCCGGTCCGGTGCCGAGGCGCGGCGCGATCGTATCGAGCGCGATCCGCAGATCCTCGATCGTCAGCGGATCACCGGCAGCGGTGACGATCGCCGCCACCGCCTGCGGGTGCAGCTCGCCGAAGCGGGCGCGGAGCTGCTGCTCCAGGCTGCCGAGCGGCTGGCCGCGCTCTACCGCGCGGCGCACCGCCGCGGCGACCATCAGCCGTTCGGCCTGGGTGGAATATTGCGCAGCATTGCGTGCGCTCGCGTCCGCCTGGCGCAACTCCAGCTCCAGCGCATCGAGCCGGGCGGCGAGCTGGCTTTCACGCGCATCGAGCGTCGCTACGTCGGTCGCCGGCGCGAGCACCGGCGGCGGTACCTTGAGCGGCTCGACGGCCGGCGATGCCGAGGCGGCCGGCTTGGTCGTGTCGTTCGTAGTCTTGAGATGCGGGCCGGCCAGCTCGATCGCGCCCGCGGTGAGCGCGACGCCGGCAAGGAAGCCCAGCCCAACGGGGATCATTCGATTACGGCGCGGACTCAGGGTTCGGACCGGCTCGGGCGCCAGGGGCTCGTCGCTCATGGGCGCCCTTTTCGCCGCGCCGGCCTCGCGGGTCAATCGGCGAGCGCGATGGCAAGGTCGATCAGTGCCTCGGTTTCGGGCCGTGGGGCGATAGCGGTCGCACGCCAGCCCAGCCCCGCCCCCTTCGCGGCCGCCTCGCTGATCGCCGCCAGGATGACGGCGCGCCGATCGTCCACGATCTCCGCCAGCCGCGCACCCGCGCGTGCCGACTGGACCAGCGCGACGCAGCCGTCGAGCGCCGCGACCTGCTCGGCGGTGATCGGCAGAAGCTCGCTGGCATAGACCGGGAGCACCGCAGCGACGATACCACCGGCCTGAATCGTCCGCTCGCGGCCGGCGAGGTGCAGGGCGCGGCGGATACCCATTACCTCGGCCTGCACAACCAGCGCCGCAGCACCGGCGTCGCCCACCGCGACGACATCGAAATGTGCGCGGCGGGCGGCAGAGGCGGTGGCTTCGCCCACGGCGTGGACGGGCAGGCCGCGCAGCGGCCCCAGCCCCTCGCCTGCCCAGCGCACCGCGTTGGCGCTGGTCAGGATCAGCGCGTCGAAATCGCGCGGATCCGGCACCTCCCATGCCAGCGGCCGTGTCTCGAACAGCGGCACCCGGATTGCGGTGCGCCCGCGTCCTTCAATGGCGGCAGCGGTGATGCGGTTGCCGGGTTCGGGGCGCAGCACCGCGATGGGACGGCTCATCCGGCGAACAGCGCGCGCACCGCCTCGGGCGCGCGGTCGAGCAGGTCGCGCGCGAGCGTCGCGGGCAGCATCGCGTCCTCGGGCGCGCCTTCGATCATGCCATGGACATGCGCGCTGCCGTCGGCGGCGTAGAGCTCGGCCTCGATGGTGAGGATCGCGCCTTCGATCGTCGCCAGCGCTGCCACCGGGGAGTGGCAATCTGCCATCAGCGCAGCGAGCAGCGCGCGCTCGGCGAGCACACAGGCGCGGGTCTTCGGGTGGTCGATCGCCGCCAGCAGTCCGAGCATCCGCGAATCATCGGCGCGCGCCTCGATCCCCACTGCGCCCTGCGCCGGCGCGGGCAGCATCACGTTGGTGGGGAGGATGTGGCCGACATCGAATCGCCCGAGGCGCTCCAGCCCCGCCGAAGCGAGCAGCGTCGCATCCGCCTCGCCTGCCGCCAGCTTGGCGAGCCGCGTATCGACATTGCCGCGGAACAGCACGGTGGTCACGTCGGGCCGGTGGCGCTTCACCTGCGCGGCGCGTCGCGGCGAGGCGGTGCCGATCACCGCGCCGGGCCTGAGAGCGGCGAGCGATTCGGCACCGACCAGCCGGTCGCGCACATCGGCGCGGGGCAGCATCGCGGCGATCGCGATCGCTTCGGGGCGGACGGTCTCGACATCCTTCATCGAGTGCACCGCGCAGTCGATATCGCCTTCGAGCAGCGCGCGATCGAGCTCCTTGGTCCACAGCGCCTTGCCGCCGATCTCGGCAAGCGCGCGATCCTGCACCTTGTCGCCGGTGGTGCGGACGATAACGATCTCGCCCTCGATGCCGTACGCGGCCTTGAGCGCGTCGCGCACCATATGCGCCTGGGTAAGAGCGAGCGGCGAGCCGCGCGTGCCGATGCGAAGTGCAGTCATGGGCCCGGTGCTAGGGTCGCGCGAAAGCGAGAGCAATGGGGGTCTTCGCGGATCCAAACGCCCTCGGCCTCTGGACCCTGCCGCCAAGCGGCTTAGATGGGAAGCATGGCACTCATCCTCGGACTTGAATCGAGCTGCGACGAAACCGCGGCGGCCCTAGTGGAAAGCGACGGCACGATCCGCGCGCACAAGCTGGCGCGCCAGGAAGAGGCGCACCGGCCCTATGGCGGTGTCGTGCCCGAGATCGCCGCGCGCGCGCATGTCGAGATGCTGGGGCCGCTGGTCGAGGCGGCGCTGGAGGAAGCCGGCGTGACGCTGGCCGAGGTCGACGCGATCGCCGCCACGGCGGGGCCGGGGCTGATCGGCGGGGTGATGGTGGGTCTCGTCACCGGCAAGGCGCTGGCGCTCGCCGCCGGCAAGCCGCTGGTGGCGGTGAATCATCTGGAGGGCCATGCGCTGTCGCCCCGGCTCGGCGACAGCAGCCTGGAATTCCCGTACCTGCTGCTGCTCGTCTCGGGCGGGCACTGCCAGCTGCTGCTGGTCGAGCGTGTCGGCCGCTATCGCCGCCTCGCCACCACGATCGACGATGCCGCGGGCGAGGCGTTCGACAAGACCGCCAAGCTGCTCGGCCTCGGCTTTCCCGGCGGCCCGGCGGTGGAGAAGGCCGCCGCGCGCGGCAACCCCAAGGCAGTGCCGCTGCCGCGCCCGCTGGTCGGATCGGGCGAGCCGCATTTCTCGTTCGCGGGCCTCAAGAGCGCGGTCGCACGCGCGGTGAACGACTATAGCGCCGAGGATCTCGCCGCGTCGTTCCAGCAGGCGGTGGTCGATTGCCTGGTCGATCGGACCCGGCTGGCGCTGGCGGTCACCCGCCCGACGGCGCTGGTCGTTGCGGGCGGCGTCGCGGCCAACACCGCGGTGCGGACGGCGCTGGAGGCGCTGGCCACCGCGCACGACCTGCCCTTCGTCGCGCCGCCGCTGTGGCTTTGTACCGACAATGCGGCGATGATCGCCTGGGCCGGCGCCGAGCGCTTCGCCCAAGGCCTCACCGATCCGCTCGACGTGCCGGCCCGGCCGCGCTGGCCGCTCGATCCGAACGCGGAAAAGGTACGCGGCGCGGGGGTGAAGGCATGAAGATCGGTGTGATCGGCGGCGGCGCGTGGGGCACCGCGCTCGCGCAAGTGGCGGCACGCGGCGATGCGCCAGTGCTGCTCTGGGCGCGCGAGCCCGAGGTGGTGGCGAGCATCAACGCGGACCACGAGAATCGCCAGTTTCTAGCGGGGGTGCCCCTCTCGCCGTGTATCCGCGCGACGGGCAGCCTGGGCGATCTCGCCGGCTGCGAAGCGCTGCTGGTGGTGGCGCCGGCACAGCATGTCCGCTCGGTGCTGGCCGAGATGACGGTCGGCGCGACGCCGCTCGTGCTGTGCGCCAAGGGGATCGAGGCGGGCACCCGGCTGCTGGTCGGCGAAGTCGCCCGCAGCGTTGCGCCTGACGCGCCGATCGCGGTCCTGTCCGGGCCGACCTTCGCGCATGAAGTGGCGGCGGGGAAGCCGACCGCGGTGACGCTGGCCTGCGAAGATGCGGACCTGCGCACGCGGCTGAGCGACCGGCTCGGTGCGCCTGCCTTCCGCCCCTATGCCTCCGCCGATGTGATCGGGGCGGAGATCGGCGGGGCGGTGAAGAACGTGCTCGCCATCGCCTGCGGCGTGGTGGAAGGCGCCGGACTCGGGCTCAACGCCCGTGCAGCGCTGATCGCGCGGGGCTTTGCCGAGATGACGCGCTTCGGCTTGGCGCGCGGCGCGCAGGCGGAGACGCTGACCGGGCTTTCGGGGCTGGGCGACCTGGTGCTGACCTGCTCCTCGACCAATTCACGCAACTTCTCGCTGGGGGTGGGGCTTGGCCAAGGGCGCAGCGCCGCCGAGCTGCTCTCGGACCGCAAGACCGTCGCGGAGGGCGCCTTCACCGCACCGGTGCTGCGCGAAGCCGCGGCGGAAGCGGGGGTGGAGATGCCGGTGACGCTGGCAGTCAACGCACTGCTCGAAGGTGCGCCGGTGGCCGAGGTGATCGACGCGCTGCTCAGCCGGCCGCTAAGGGCCGAGGCCTTCTAAGCCCCTCCCCTTCAGGGGAGGGGTTGGGGTGGGGCAGTTTCTCGCAGAGACCAACAACTGGTCTGGAATCCCTCCACCCCCAAACCCCTCCTCCAAGGAAGAGGGGCTTAAGAAAGGGAGATCAGAGCAACCCCAGCCCGGCCAGCTCGCCCATCAGCGACGGCGGCAACTCGTCGGCGCCGCCCTCCAGGTCGCTCAGATCCCGCGGCGCATCGGCATCTTCCAGATAGCGCCAGCCCTGGTGCGCGCGCTTGGGCCGCGCCTGGACCAGCACCAGCTTCGGCTCGAGCAGGATCGCCGTGCGCCCGCCCTCGGCCTCGCCGAAGCCGAGGATCGGCGAGCGGCCGACCAGCTGGTGCTTGAGGATCCAGAACAGCGAGCCGCCGTCGATCTCCGCGTGGCGCTTGGGCAGATAGCGCGTGGTCAGCGCGACGCCGCCCGCGGCAGCGCGTGCCTCGAGCCGAGACCGCAGGAAATCGACGCTGTCGCAGGCAAAGGCGACCTTGGTGAGATGGAGTGGCACGGATCCGATTTGGGCGGTCCGTGCCCCGCGATCAAGTCAGCCGCCCAGGCCGACCAGAGTCGCGAGGCCGAGGAACGAGAAGAACCCCATCACATCGGTCATCATCGTCACGAACACCGCCGAGGACACCGCCGGATCGACCCGCAGCCGATCCAGCGTCACCGGGATCAGCACGCCTGCCAGGCCGGCGATCAGGTTGTTGATCACCATCGCCATTGCGATCACCGCGGCCAGCCACGGAATGCCGTAGATCAGCATCGTGCCTGCGCCGATCGCCAGTCCCAAGGAGAGGCCGTTGGCCGCCGCGATGCGCAGCTCGCGCAGGATCATCCGGACCGTGTTCGATTCGGTCAGCTGGTTGGTCGCGATCGCGCGGACCACCACCGCCAGCGTCTGGGTGCCGGCATTGCCGCCCATGCCCGAGACGATCGGCATCAGCACCGCGAGCAGCGCGAACTTGGCGATCTCGCCCTGGAACAGCCCGACCACCGACGCTGCGAGGATCGCAGTGCCCAGGTTGACGAACAGCCAGGTCAGCCGCGTCTTCACGGTGAGCAGCACCGGCTCGTTGATGTCACCCTCGCCCGCGCCGGACAGGCGGAGGATGTCCTCGCCGGCTTCCTGCGAGATGATGTGGACGATGTCGTCCACGGTGATCATGCCGACCAGCCGGCCGCTGAGATCCACCACCGCAGCCGAGATCAGCGCGTATTTCTGGAAGCGCAGCGCCACTTCCTCCTGGTCCATGTCGACCGGGATCAGCGTCTGCTCGCGCTTCATCACGTCGCTCATCGTGATCCCGCGCGGGGTGCGCAGGATCCAGGAGAGCTCGCAGGTGCCGATCGGCTTGTGCGACGGATCGACGACGAAGATTTCCCAGAAATCGGTGGTCAGCTCGTCATTGCCGCGCAGATAGTCGAGCACGTGGCCGACGGTCCAATGCTCGGGCACCGCGATCAGCTCGCGCTGCATCAGGCGGCCGGCGGACTCCTCGGGGTAGGACAGCGCTTCCTCGATCGCGGCGCGATCGTCGGGGTCGAGCGCGCGGAGCACCTCGCGCTGGTCCTCGACGTCCATGTCCTCGATGATCGCGACCGCGTCGTCGGTATCGAGCTCGGCGGCGATGTCCGCCACCTGGTGCGGCTCGAGCGCGTCGACCAGCGCCTCGCGCACCCAGTCGTTCATCTCGGCCAGCACATCGCCGTCGATCAGGTCGGAAATCGCGGTGACCACGTCGGCGCGCCGCTCGGAGGGCACGAGCTCGATCAGGTCGGCGATGTCGGCGGGGTGAAGCGGCGCGACCAGCATGTGCGCGGTCTCGGCATCGCCCTCGTCCACCGCCTCCAGCACGGCGCTGACGAATTCGGGCTTGAGCCGATCGTCCTCGTCGAGCTGACTCTCGGGCGCGACGGCCTCTTCGTGCAGTTCGGTCTCGCTCACCGTCCGACCTCCCGTGCTGCGGCCTCGTTGGGGGGTCGCTGCCACCCTCAGCCCGGATTTGCAAGTCGACAGCGCACCGCTTAGGGCTTCGTTCCAGTTTTAGAGAAGAGGTGCCCCATGGCCGAACCCACTACCCTCGTACTCACGCTCGACACCGGCGACGTCCGCATCCGCCTGCGCCCCGATCTGGCGCCGAACCATGTCGAACGCATCGCCGGGCTGGCCGACGAAGGTTTCTACGACGGCGTGATCTTCCACCGCGTGATCAACGGCTTCATGGCGCAGGGCGGCGATCCCTCGGGCACCGGCATGGGCGGTTCGGACAAGCCGGACCTGGCGCAGGAATTCTCGAAGGAGCCGCATGTCCGCGGCGTCTGCTCGATGGCGCGCACCAACAATCCGAACAGCGCCAACTCGCAGTTCTTCATCTGCCTCGACGATGCGACGTTCCTCGACGGCCAGTACACCGTCTGGGGCGAAGTGATCGACGGCATGGACCATGTCGACGCGCTGCCCAAGGGCGAGCCGCCCGCGAACCCGGGCAAGATCGTCAAGGCTCGCACCGAGGCATAATGCTTGTTCTCCCTCCCGCTCCGCTGGGGCGGGAGGGGCTGACGCGGCGGTCGGGCGATGAGGCCCACGGGGGATTGCTCCGCCACCCTCACCACTCCCCGTCATCCCCGCGAAGGCGGGGATCTATTGGCCTGAATCGTCGGTTCTTTCCCCCAGCGTCCTGACAAATGGATTCCCGCCTTCGCGGGAATGACGATGGGTGTGAGGAAGGCGAATGCCCTCTTCCCGTTTCACGAGATGGTAAGCCCGCCAAGCCTATGGCTTCGCTCCCCACCCGGATGCCACGCCATGTTGCAAACCATTCGCAATCGCATTAATCCCTAAAAGGGTGGATTTCGCGCGCGCGCTGTGCTTAGGCGGGCGCGATCCTTTCCCCGTTCCCTTGAAAAGGCGGACTGCTCCCATGAACATCCACGAATATCAGGCCAAGGAACTGCTCGCGAAGTACGGCGTGCCCGTGCCGGCCGGCTTTGCCGCGATGAGCGTCGAAGAGGCCGTCGAAGCCTCCAAGAAGCTGCCTGGGCCGCTCTATGTCGTGAAGGCGCAGATCCATGCCGGCGGCCGCGGCAAGGGCAAGTTCAAGGAACTGCCGGCCGAAGCCAAGGGCGGCGTCCGCCTCGCCAAGACCGAGGACGAAGTCCGTCACGCCGCGACCGAGATGCTCGGCAACACGCTGGTGACGATCCAGACCGGCGAAGCCGGCAAGCAGGTCAACCGCCTGTACGTGACCGACGGCGTCGACATCGCCAAGGAATTCTATCTCGCGCTGCTGGTCGATCGCGCCACCGGCCGCGTCGCCTTCGTCGTCTCGACCGAGGGCGGCATGGACATCGAAACCGTCGCGCATGACACGCCGGAGAAGATCCACACCTTCGATGTCGATCCCGCGACCGGCTATATGCCGCACCACGGCCGCGCCGTCGCCAAGGCGCTCGGCCTGGAGGGCGATCTCGCCAAGCAGGCGCAGAGCCTGGCCGGCAAGGTGTACGACACCTTCCTCGGCACCGACGCCTCGCAGATCGAGATCAACCCGCTCGCCGTCACCGACGACAACAAGCTGATGGTGCTCGACGCCAAGGTCGGCTTCGATTCGAACTCGATGTTCCGTCACAAGGACCTTTTGGCCCTGCGCGACGAGACCGAAGAGGATCCGATGGAGCTCGAGGCGTCGAAGTACGACCTCGCCTATATCAAGCTCGACGGTGACATCGGCTGCATGGTCAACGGCGCCGGCCTGGCAATGGCGACGATGGACATCATCAAGCTCAACGGCATGTTCCCGGCCAACTTCCTCGACGTCGGCGGCGGCGCCAACAAGGAGAAGGTCACTGCGGCGTTCAAGATCATCCTGAGCGACCCGGCGGTGAAGGGCATCCTGGTCAACATCTTCGGCGGCATCATGCGCTGCGACATCATCGCAGAAGGCATCGTTGCGGCCGCCAAGGAAGTGAACCTCTCGGTTCCGCTGGTCGTCCGCCTCGAGGGCACCAACGTGCAGCAGGGCAAGGACATCCTGGCCAATTCGGGCCTCGCCATCGTTCCCGCCAACGACCTGGGCGACGCCGCCCAGAAGATCGTGGCGGAGGTGAAGAAGGTCGCGTGAGCGACACGGCCGCCCCGACTGGCAAGTCGGTCGAGGGTGGCTGCCGCTGCGGCCGCGTGCGGTTCCGGGTGACGGGCGATGCGCTCGTCACCATGGCCTGCCACTGCACCGGCTGCCAGCGCATGACCGCCAGCGCCTATTCGCTGAGCGGGCTGTATCCGGCGGAAGCGTTCGCCGTGATCGAGGGCGCGCCGGTGATCGGCGGCCTCCACGGCGCCACCCGGCATTTCCACTGCGAGCATTGCAAGAGCTGGCTGTTCACCCGGCCCGAGGGTCTCGACGCCTTTGTGAACATCCGCACGACGATGCTCGATGCGCCGATGTCCGCCCCGCCCCTTTTCGAGACCTGGACGGAGGAAGCGCTGCCCTGGGCTGCGACTGGCGCTTCGTACAGCTATCCAAAATTTCCGCCCCCGGAATCCTTCGGCACGCTGATGCAGGCGTACGCCGAATCGCTTGCGAGCGGTTGACGTTCGCGTAAACGTAACCCAATTGTCAGGGGGAGAGCCCCGGCAGACAGGAAGGATGCGATGAAGGTCTTGGTGCCGGTCAAGCGTGTGCTTGACTATAACGTGAAGCCCCGCGTGAAAGCGGACGGGACGGGCGTCGATCTGGCGAACGTCAAGATGAGCATGAACCCCTTCGACGAGATCGCGATCGAGGAAGCGGTGCGCCTGAAGGAAAAGGGCGCGGCGACCGAGATCGTCGTCGTCACGATCGGCGTCGCCAAGGCGGAGACCGACGTGCTGCTCACCGCGCGCGCCATGGGTGCCGATCGCGGCATCCTGATCCAGACCGACGAGGAGGTCGAGCCGCTGGCCGTCGCCAAGCTGCTCGCCAAGGTTGCCGAAGAGGAACAGCCTGGGCTGATCATCCTCGGCAAGCAGGCGATCGACGACGATTCAAACCAGACCGGCCAGATGCTCGCGGCGCTGCTCGGCTGGGCGCAGGGCACCTTCGCCTCCAAGGTCGAGATCGCCGGTGACCGCGTGCATGTGACGCGCGAAATCGACGGCGGCCTGGAGACCGTGGACCTCAAGATGCCGGCGATCGTCACCACCGATCTCCGCCTCAACGAGCCGCGCTACGCCACGCTGCCCAACATCATGAAGGCGAAGACCAAGCCGGTCGCGAAGAAGACCGTCGCCGACTATGGCGTCGACGTGACGCCGCGCCTCAAGACGCTGAAGGTCGTTGAGCCGTCCAAGCGCCAGGCGGGCATCAAGGTGGGCTCGGTCGACGAGCTGGTCGAGAAGCTCAAGGGCATGGGAGTCGCGTGATGAAGACGCTGGTTTGGGTTGAACACGACCATCAGAGCGTCAAGGACGCGACGCTCTCCACCGTCACCGCAGCTGCCAAGCTGGGTGAAGTCCATCTGCTCGTCGCCGGCAAGGGCATGTCCGCCGTTGCCGAGGCCGCGGCGCAGATCGCCGGCGTGGGCAAGGTCCATGTCGCCGACGACGCTGCGTACGAGCATTTCCTCGCCGAGAATGTCGCGCCGCTGGTCGTCCAGCTGATGGACAGCCACGACGCCGTGCTGTTCCCGGCAACCACCACGGGCAAGAATGTGGCGCCGCGCGTCGCCGCCGCGCTCGACGTGATGCAGATCTCGGACATCCTCTCCGTCGAGGGTGCGGATACCTTCACCCGGCCGATCTATGCCGGCAATGCGATCGCCACGGTGCAGACCAGCGACAAGAAGCTGGTGATCACCGTGCGCGGCACCGCCTTCGACAAGGCGGCGGCAACCGGCGGCAGTGGCACGGTGGAAGCCGTGGCGGCAGCGGGCGACAAGGGTCTCTCGACCTTCGTCGGCTCGGAAATCGCCGCGTCGGAGCGTCCGGAGCTGACCAGCGCCAAGATCATCGTTTCGGGCGGTCGTGCGCTCGGCTCGCAGGAGCAGTTCCACGCGCTGATCGATCCGCTGGCCGACAAGCTCGGTGCCGCGGTGGGCGCGAGCCGCGCGGCAGTGGACGCGGGTTACGCGCCGAACGACTATCAGGTCGGCCAGACCGGCAAGATCGTCGCGCCGATGGTCTATGTCGCGGTCGGCATCTCGGGGGCGATCCAGCACCTGGCCGGCATGAAGGACTCGAAGACGATCGTCGCGATCAACAAGGACGAGGACGCGCCGATCTTCCAGGTGGCGGACATCGGCCTGGTCGGCGACCTGTTCACGCTGGTGCCGGAGCTGACCGAAAAGCTCTGAGCCGGTGACGCTCGATTTTGAGCGCGATGGGGCGGCGCACCTTGCCGGTGCGGCCGCCCCTTTTCTCGCACGGCTGCATGCGCTGGCGGCGGTGCTGCCGGCGGGCAGGGCCGGCCTTCGGCTGCACGGCGTCGAGGGCTTGGCCGAACTCCTCGCCCTTGATGCGTTGAGCGCAATGGCCGCCGGATATCTGGGACCGAGTGCCCGGCCCGTGCGCGCAATCTGGTTTGACAAGAGCGCGGCGAATAACTGGGCGCTAGGCTGGCATCAGGATCGCACCATCGCTGTCCGCCAGCAGGCCGACTTTCCGGGCTATGGCCCCTGGTCGACCAAGCAGGGCCTGCTCCACGTCGAACCGCCCTTTGCTGTCATCGAAGCCATGGTGACGCTCCGGATCCATCTTGATCCGGTGCCGGAGGATAACGCGCCGCTGCTCGTCGCGACGGGATCGCACCGGCTGGGAAGGGTTCCGGAAGCGGAGATCGCGGCGGCTGTGACGGCATGCGGCACTGTGATGTGCCTTGCCGAGGCTGGCGACGTCTGGGCGTATCACACCCCTATCCTCCACGCCTCCGCTGCGAGCAGCGCCGCCGGCCATCGCCGGGTGCTGCAGCTGGACTACACGACTTTCGACCTGCCCGCGCCGCTGGAATGGCTCGGCATCTGAAGGGGTAGGCCCGCCGGCAAGGAGGGTCGCCGGCGGGCCGGGGCCTCGCCCAAAGGGGGGAGCGCGCGAGACCCCACGACAGCCTCAGGGCATGAGGACGCTGTCGATCACGTGGATCACGCCGTTCGACTGGTTGACGTCGGCGATGGTGATCTTGGCCTTGCCGCCCTTAGCATCCTGGATCATCCAGCCGCCGCTCGGGCCCTTCATGATGGTGATCGGCTCACCCTGGACGGTGGTGAGCGTCGCCTTGCCGCCATGCGCCTTGGCATTGGCCGCGATCGACGCCGCGCTCAGCTTGCCGGCAACGACATGGTAGGTGAGGATCTTGGTCAGCGTCGCCTTGTTCTCCGGCTTCACCAGCGTGTCGACGGTGCCGGCGGGCAGCTTGGCAAACGCGGCATTGGTCGGCGCGAAGACGGTGAACGGACCCGGGCCCGACAGGGTATCCACCAGCCCCGCTGCCTTCACGGCGGCGACCAGCGTGGTGTGGTCCTTCGAATTCACCGCATTCTGGACGATGTTCTTGGTCGGATACATCGCGGCACCGCCGACCATCGGGAATTTCTGCACGGCAGCAACGGCGCCGGTGGCGAGCAGCGCGGCACCGACGATTCCGGTGACCGAGGCGAGACGGGTCTTGCGCATCTTCTAGCTTCCTCTTGCTACGCACCCCTCTTTGCGGAGATGCGCCGGAGCTACGGGACGGCCTGCGCCCCGGATGCAGCGATGCTTAAAGAATCGTGATTTTTCCTGCCGCGACCGGCGTGCTGGTCGGCGCAACATGCGGCGCGGTGGCGGCGTCTTCCAGCGTCACCGCGAGCGTCGCACCCTCGGCGAGCAGCGCCCGGGTGGCGGGCGCCACCGTCACGTCGCGGCTGCCGTGCGGGGCAACCAGGCCAAGCGACACCGGCTTGCCGCCGGCCGGGATCACCCAGAGCTCGGGTGCTTGACGGCTGGCCGGCAGCGCCTCGGTTCGAACGTGGAGCATGCCCTGTGCGGCATCGTAGCGGGCTGCGAAGGCGGCGCCGGCGGTGCCGGTGATCTGCGCGACCACGACCGGCGGCGGCGGCAGCACCACCGGCTGCGGCACCGGGCGCAGCAGCAGGATCGCGAGCAGCACCGCCGCGGCGGCGCTGGCCGCGATCGCGGTCGCTCGCCAGCGCCGCAGCGCGACGACACTGCCGTGATCGCCCCCTGGCAGCCGCGCCTCGATCCGCCGCCACAGCCCTGCCGAGACTGGCGCATCGACACCACCCAGCGCCAGCGGCGCGAAGTCAAGCACCCAGCGCGCCACCGCGGCGGCAAAGACCGGATCCGCCAGCTGGCGGCGACGCGCGACGGCGAGGTCCTCGCCGTCCAGCAGGCCCAGGGCCAGTTCGGCGGCGAGCACGATGTCTTCGTCTTCCGGGCGCAGCGGCTCAGCCATCGCCGAGGCACCCCCGCAATTGGAGCAGCCCGCGCCGGATCCAGCTCTTCATCGTGCCGAGTGGCACGGCGGCGGCGGCGGCGAGCTCGGGATAGGTGCGGCCGTGGAAGAAGGCGGCGCGGATCGCCCCGCGCGGCTTTTCCTCCAGCGCCTCCAGGCAATCGAAGATTCGCGCCTCGGTCTCTCCGGCTTCGAGCAATGCTTCGGCCGAGGGGCGGCCATCGGGCAGTTCGAGCACCGCCTCGACCGGTGCCGTCTCGCCCAGCCCGCGCGCGCGGCGCCAGTCGATCGCGGTGTTACGGGCAATCGTGCACAGCCAGGTGATCGGGCTGGCGCGCGACGCATCGAAGCGCCCTGCCCTGTCCCACACCTTCAGATACACTTCCTGCATCACATCCTCAGCGGCCTCGCGGTCCTGGCAGATACGCAGGCAAACGCCCATCAGCTTCGCCGCTGTCAGATCATAGACGGTTTTGAGCGCCTTGCGGTCGCCACTCGCCACGGCGGCGAGCGCCTGGACGAGACGGGCGCGGGCGCCGTCGCCGGCCGGGGGGGTGGGAGAAGCCACGCGCCCAACCTAGCGAATCGCGCAGGCAGGGCAAGCGGCACCGATTGACGCGCACGCGGCCCTCGCCCAGGCTGCCTGGCAATTCGGGGGAACGATGTCGCAATCGAACGCACAGATGGAGCGCAGCCTGGGCACCGCAGGCGTGCTGTTCCTCACCCTGTCGATCACCACCCCGGCATCGTCGCTGTTCGTGATCGTGCCCGGCAGCCTGCAGATCGCCGGCACCGGCGCCTTGCTTGCGCTGGCGATCGCCGGTGTGGTGTGTCTCGCCACGGCGCTGATCTATGCCGAGCTCTCCTCCGCCTTCCCGGTGGCGGGCGGCGAATATGTGATGGTCGGGCAGACGCTGGGGCCGGCCGCCGGATTCATGATGCTGGGCGTCAACGCCTGCAACAACCTGCTCTTCCCGCCGGTGGCGGCGCTGGGGATCGCCTCGGTCGCCTCGACGGTGCTGCCGGGGCTGCCGCCGGTGCCGGTTGCCGTCGGGGTGCTGCTGGCCTCCACCCTGGTCGGCGTCCTCGACATCCGCCTCAACGCGCTGCTGACCGGCGCCTTCCTCGCCGTGGAAGTGGCGGCGGTGCTGGTGATCCTGGCGCTCGGTCTGGCAGCCCCGGTCCGCGACGTCCTGCCGCTGCTGCTGCACCCGGTGGCGCCTGCCGGCGGCGGGCTGGTACCGGCGAGCGCAGCCAATATCGGTCTGGCCAGCTCGATCGCGATCTTCGCGCTCAACGGCTATGGCGCCGCCGTCTATTTCGGCGAGGAGATGCACGCGGCGCCGCAGCGCATCGCCCGCGCGATCCTGCTGGCGCTCGTCGGCGCCCTGCTGCTCGAAGCGGTGCCGATCGTCGCCGCACTGGTCGCCGCGCCCGACCTTGCCGCCTTCCTGTCGGCCGGGGATCCGTTCGGGGCCTTTGTGCGGATGCGCGGCGGGGCTTCGCTCAATCTGTGGGTCGCGATCGGCATCGTCGTCGCGATCGTCAACGCGGTGATCGCCTGTATCCTCGCCAATGGGCGGTTCTTCTACGCCACCGCCCGCGACGGCAGCTGGGGCAGGCCGGTGGATGCCTGGCTTGCGGCGATTCACCCGCGCTTCGGCTCGCCGGCCCGCGCGACGCTGGCATCGGGCGCGATCGGCATTGCCGCCTGCTTCCTGCCGCTCCGGCTGCTCCTGCTGCTGAGCGGGACCGGGCTGATCGCGATCTATGCGGGGCTAGCGCTGGCGACGATCGTCGGACGGAGAACCCGCCGTACGGGCCATGCGCCCTATCGCATGCCGCTGCACCCGCTTCCCGCCATCGCGACCCTGCTGGTGCTGGGCGCCGTTACTTGGCTCAACGCGCTCGATCCCGCCGAAGGGCGACCGGCGTTGCTCGCAACGGCGGCGCAACTGCTGCTGTCAGCGCTCTATTATGCGCTGGTGCTGCGGCGGCGGGGCTGGACGACAAGCCTGCCGCCGGCGCCTTGATTGCGCGCAAAGCATTTGAGCACATACGAATTCTTATTTGACGCTGCACCGCAGCAAACCCATGTGGGCGCCGTGCACGCTCCCGTTCAACACTCCGCCGCCCGCTCGCCGGGTCTGGTTCACTTCGCGCTCGCCATGGGCGGGTTCGCGATCGGCACCACCGAATTCGCGACAATGAGCCTCGTGCCCTATTTCTCCAAGGGCCTCGGCATCGACGAGCCGACCGCGGGCCATGTGATCAGCGCCTATGCGCTCGGCGTGGTGGTGGGCGCCCCCCTGCTGGCGGTCGCGGCGGCGAAATGGTCGCGGCGGACGCTGCTGATCGCGCTGATGGCAAGCTTCGCGCTGTTCAATGCACTGAGCGCGCTGGCGCCGACCTATCACTGGATGCTGCTGTTCCGCTTCCTCAGCGGGCTGCCGCACGGCGCCTATTTCGGCATCGCCTCGCTCGTTGCTGCATCGCTGGTGCCGTATGATCAACGCTCGCAGGCGGTGGGGCGGATCATGCTGGGGCTGTCCGTCGCCACGGTGCTTGGCGTGCCGGCGGCCAACTGGCTGGGGCAGGCGGTCGGCTGGCGCTGGGGCTTTGCGATCGTCGCGGTGCTGGCGCTGATCACCGTGCTGCTGGTGCTGTGGCTGGCGCCGCAGGATCGCCCGCAGCACGGCGCGAGCCCCTTGCGCGAGCTGCGCGCGCTGGCGAACGGCCAGGTGTGGCTCACCCTCGGCGTCAGCGCGATCGGCTTTGGCGGCTTGTTCTGCGTCTACACCTATGTCGCCTCGACGCTGATGCACGTCACCGGCACCCCGCCCTGGGGCGTGCCGCTGGTGCTGGCGGTGTTCGGCATGGGGATGATCGCGGGCAACATCGTCGTGCCGCGCTTCGCCGATCGCGCGCTGATGCCGACCGGCGCGGCGCTGCTGCTCGCCAGCGCCGTCGCGCTGTCGCTCTACCCGCTCGCCGCGCATTCGCTGCCGCTGGTGGCGCTGGACGTGTTCGCGATCGGCTTTGCCGGCGCGCTCGGCCCGGTGCTGCAGACCCGGCTGATGGACGTGGCCGGCGAGGCGCAGGCGCTGGCCGCCGCGCTCAACCACTCCGCCTTCAACACCGCCAACGCGCTCGGCCCTTGGCTGGGCGGCCTCGCGATCGCCGCCGGTTACGGCTGGACGTCGACCGGCTGGGTCGGCGCGCTGCTGGCGCTGGGCGGGCTGGCGATCCTGGGGGTCGCGGTGCTGGCGGACCGCAGGACGGCGTAACCCGCCACCGCCGACACGATCGAGCCGAGCAGCACGCCGAGCTTCACCTCGTCGACCAGCAGTTCGTTGCCGGGGAAGGCGAGGCCGCCGATGAACAGGCTCATGGTGAAGCCGATGCCGGCGAGCAGCGACACGCCGTAGATCTGCCGCCAGCCGGCATTGCCCGGCCGCTTGGCGATCCCGGTCTTCACCGCCAGCCAGATGCTGCCGAAGATGCCGAGCTGCTTGCCGAGGAACAGCCCGGCGGCGATGCCGAGCGGCAGCGGCTCAAGCAGGATCGAAGGCGACAGCCCGTCGAACGACACGCCGGCATTGGCGAAGCCGAACAGCGGCACGATCAGGAAGGCCGACCAGGGGTGCAGCGCATGCTCCAGCTTGTGGAGCGGTGAGTCGGCGGCATCGGGTGCTCCCGGGGATTTGACCAGCGGGATCGTCATTGCCGCCGCGACGCCTGCGATCGTCGCATGCACGCCCGACTGAAAGACTAGCACCCACAGCACCATTGCCAGCGCCAGATAGACGGCCAGATGGCGCACGCCGAAGCGGTTGCACGCGATCATCACGCCCAGCACCACCGCAGCGCCGGCGAGCGCGATCACGTCGATATGCGCGGTATACGCCACCGCGATGATCGCCACCGCGCCCATATCGTCGACGATCGCCACCGTGGTCAGGAACAGCTTGAGCGCGGCCGGCGCGCGGCTGCCGAGGATCGCCAGCACGCCGATCGCGAAGGCGATGTCGGTCGCAGCGGGGATCGCCCAGCCGCTGGTGACGCCGGGGGTGCGGCCGGCGATCAGCAGATAGACCAGCGCCGGCACCGCCATGCCGGCGGCGGCGGCGATCACCGGAAGACGGCGGCGGTCCCAGCTCGCCAGTCGCCCGTCGACGAACTCGCGCTTGATCTCGAGGCCGACGAGCAGGAAGAACACCGCCATCAGCCCGTCGTTGATCCACAAATGGACCGTCATCGGGCCGTGCAGCGGCGCGATCACCGGGCCGGTCTGCAGGTGCAGCGTATGGAAATAGGTTTCGGAGATGCCGGGCAGATTCGCCGCGAGCATCGCCAGCGCGGCGGCCGCGATCAGGAAGATGCCGCCCGCCGCCTCGCCGTGCAGAAAGTCCCGCGTCGCCGATCGGATATGGCGGATTCGGCGTCGCATGGGTTTCAGTCCTCTCGATAAGTAACGTATCCTCCCCCGCCAGGGGGAGGATACGCGATCTCTCAGCCCTCTGCCTTCGCCAGCGCTTCCGCGATCAGCTTGCGGCTGTTCGCGATGCCGTACAGCGCGATGAAGCTGCCCATGCGCGGCCCCTGTTCGGAGCCGAGCAGGGTTTCGTACAGCGCCTTGAACCAGTCGCGCAGATTCTCGAAGCCGCCGGTCTTGCCGATCTCGTAGACCTGGTCCTGAATCGCCTCGGCCGTCGCATCCGCCGGCAGCGCGGCGAGTTCGGCGTCGAGGCGCTTCAAGGCGTCGATCTCCACGCCCACCGGCGCACGCTTCTTGAGCGTCGGGGCAACGAAATCGCGGGCATAGGCAAGCGCATAGCCGATCAGACGGTCGAGCGCCGGATAGGTTTCCGGGTTCGCGTCCGGGACATAATTTGTAAGATAGCCCCAGACCTGCTCCTTGGTCGCCTCGCCCATCACGCCGACCAGGTTGAGCAGCAGCCCGAAGGTGACCGGCAGCGTCTCCGCCGGCGGCTCGCCATTGTGGATGTGGTGGACCGGGTTGCCCAGACGCTGCTCCACCGCCTGCCCCGCATAATTGCCGCGGAACTGCCAGTACTCGTCGATCGCGCGCGGGATCACGCCCAGGTGCAGCTGCTTGGCCTTTTTCGGCTCGCGATAGGCGTAGAAGGCGATGCTCTCCTCGGGGCCATAGGTCAGCCACTGCTCGAGGCTGAGGCCGTTGCCCTTGGACTTGGAGATCTTTTCGCCCTTCTCGTCGAGGAACATCTCGTAGTTGAAGCCCTCGGGCGGGCGGCCGCCGAGCACGCGGGCGATCTTGCCCGACTGGGTGACCGAGTCGATCAGGTCCTTGCCCGCCATTTCATAGTCGACGTCCAGCGCCACCCAGCGCATCGCCCAGTCGACCTTCCACTGCAGCTTGGCCTTGCCGCCGAGCACCGACTGGACGATCCGCTCGCCTTCATCCTCAAAAGCGATCAAGCCCGCCTTGGCGTCGACCACCTCGACCGGCACCTGCAGGACAATGCCCGAATTGGGGCTGATCGGCAGCACCGGCGAATAGGTCGCCTGGCGCTCGGCGCGCAGCGTCGGCAGCATCACGTCCATGATGCCCTGATAGTGCCGCAGCACCTTCTTCAGCGCATCATCGAAACGGCCGCCGGTGTAATAGTCGGTGGACGAGGCGAACTCGTATTCGAAGCCGAACTGGTCGAGGAATTCGCGCAGCCGCGCATTGTTGTGGTGCGCGAAGCTTTCGTACTTCTCGAACGGATCGGGCACCTGCGTCAGCGGCTTGCCGAGATGTTCGCGCAGCATTTCCTGGTTCGGCACATTGTCCGGCACCTTGCGCAGCCCGTCCATGTCGTCGCTGAACGCGATCAGGCGGGTGGGGACGTCGCACAGGCTTTCGAAGGCGCGGCGGACCATGGTAGTGCGCAGCACTTCGTTGAACGTGCCGATATGCGGGAGCCCTGAGGGGCCATAGCCGGTCTCGAACAGCACATGGCCTTTCTCCGGCGCGCCACCCGATGCGATCTGGGGATAGCGTTTGAGCAGCTTGCGCGCCTCTTCATAGGGCCAGGCCTTGGAGACGAGCGCGGCTGCGCGGAGTTCGGGGGTTACGGTGCTCATAGACCGGCGCGTGTAGCGAAGACTCGGCCGCGGAACCAGAGGCCCGTCCGTCCTCGCCCCCTCCGGAAGAACGCCCCGCAACGGGGCATCGGCGCGCCATTTCTGCAACGATCGCACTTGCGTCCAGCCCCGTTTGTCGCACAATTCGGCGCCGACGGGGCCTGTGGCATCTGCCGGCAAGCAATTGCCCGCCGGGAATGGCGGGTCTGGGGGATTACGGAATGCGACTGATATATATGGCCCTGCTGGCGGGGATGACGGCTGCGTGCTCGGGAGGCGGAACCTCTACGCCGGCGCCTGTGCCCACACCCACGCCGACGCCCACGCCGACGCTGGAGGTGACGCTAACCCCCTCGGCGACGAGCCAGACTGCGGCCGAGACCAATTTCGCGGCGAACTTCACGCTCAACGCGAGCTTCACCGGGACGAGTCCGTACGCGGTGGTCCCGGATGTGCAGTTCGACCCGGCCGTCCTGATGCAGGATGGCCCCGTGGTGCAAACCGGCAACGTTTTCGCCTACAAGTTCAAGACGCTGACCGGACTGCAGCCAAAGCGCTATTCGAACACCATCAGCTTCCGGCTGTGCCGCGAAACGGCGTGCACCACGGTGTATCCGGGATCGAGCAAGAGCTTCGTCTATGCGCTGAATGTCGACCTGCTCGACTGGACCACCCTCCAGCGCAACGCGTCGCATGACGGCTATGTCCATGCAGCCTTCGACCCGGCGGTCTTCACCAAGAGCTGGGAATGGGCGCCCGCCAGCACGACCGGCATCCAGCCCGTTGCTGCGAAAAAGGGATTCGTCTTCGCGACGCGAACCACCTCGACCGGCGAGACCGTCGTGCACGCCCTGGACGGCGCTGCAGGTACGGAGCGCTGGCAGTTCTCGCTCGGCAATGTCTGGAGCGCCAGCGGCCCCGCCCTGGTCGGCAATCGCCTGGCCGTGAGCAGCATGTTCATTTCTTCGAGCGACAATCAGCTCAAGATCCTCGATCCCGACAAGGGGACCTTCACCAGCAACCTGCTGTTCGCGGCGCAATGGTCGACCTTCGCGCAGCCGACGGGCGTCGGCAACGAGCTCTACATGGCTGCCGGCTATTACGGCAATGTCGTCTATAGCTACGATCTAGCAGCCTTAAGCGATCGCTGGAACGCCACTGGCAGCGGCGGCCACACCTGGGATGGCGAGACCCTCGCGATCGACGACAAATACGTGTACTATTATTCCGGCAACCTCGACGTGTTCGATCGCGCAAGCGGCGCGCTGGTGAAAAGCATCACTGACCCGAGTTGGGTCTGGAACGGTTACTCCTACTTTGGCTCGCCCATCGTGAGTTCGCCGAACAATGTGATTGCCTATTCGGGCACGCGAGCCGCCAGCTACAACCTCTCGCTTCCGCTGACGAGCTTCGACATCGCAGCAGGCACCATCCGCTGGCGGAGCGCGCGCTCCTACAGCAATCTTCCCGCGGTCGGGAAAGGCGTGCTCTATGCGGGCAGCAATTCGAACGGACAGCTGGATGCGCTGAACGAACAGACGGGCGCGGTGCTGTGGTCGTGGCCGCTGCCGGCCGGGGAAACCTTCGTCGGCAACGTCCTCGTCACCGATACGCTGCTGTTCTTCAGCACGACCGCCAAGACCTACGCGATCGCGTTGGATGGTGCGCACGAAGTGAAATGGACCGCGCCGGTAAGCGGCTCGCTGGCGATCACACCGGACGCCAAGCTGGTTGTGACGTCCTCGAGCAAGATCGCAACCTATTCGCTGCAGTGATCCGGCGCCGGGAGGTACCGTTGCGGTGCCTCCCGGCAAGGATCAAAGGCCGAGGCCCACTGCGCTCCAATAGGTGATCCCCGCCGCGACATAGGCGAGCGCGAACAGATAGCCGATCATGAAGGCCGGCCATTTCCAGCCATTGGTCTCGCGTCGCGTCACCGCGATGGTCGAGATACATTGCGGCGCGAAGACGAACCACATCAGGAAGGCGAGCGCGCTCGGCAGGCTCCAATGCTTCTGGAGCTGTTCGCGGATCGACTCCTCGCCCGCTGCGTCATCGGGATTGTCGACCGCATAGACGGTGCCGATTGCCGCCACCGCCACTTCGCGCGCCGCCATGGCCGGGATCACCGCCAGCGCCATGTCGCGGTTGAAGCCGATCGGTGCCACGATCTTCTCCAGCCCGCTGCCGATCCGCCCGGCGATCGAATAATCGACCTTGGAGATGCCGCTGCCCTCGGGCGGCTTGGGAAAGCTGAGCAGCGCCCACAGGATCACCGTGGTATACAGAATGATCGTGCCGGCCCGCTTCAGGAAGATCAGCGCGCGCTGCCACAGCCCCAGCAGCACGTCGCGGGCGCTCGGCCATTGGTATTTCGGCATCTCCATCATGAAGCCCGAGGTCGCGCCCTTGGTCACCGTGTGCCGCAGCACCAGCGCGACGACGAAGGCACCCAGGATGCCGAGGATGTAGAGCGCGAACAGCACCAGCCCCTGTAGGCCGACGCCCGGCAACACCGCACGATCGGGGATCAGCGCGCCGATGATGATGGTGTAGACCGGCAGGCGCGCCGAGCAGGTCATCAGCGGCGCGATCAGGATGGTGGTCAGCCGGTCCTTCTCGTCGGAGATGGTGCGCGTCGCCATGATCCCCGGCACTGCGCAGGCGAAGCTGGAGAGCAGGGGAATGAAGGCGCGGCCCGAAAGCCCCACGCTCGCCATCACCCGGTCCATCAGGAAGGCGGCGCGGACCATGTAGCCGGTCGCCTCCAGCACCAGGATGAAGGCGAACAGGATCAGGATCTGCGGCAGGAAGACGATCACGGCGCCCACGCCCGCGATGACGCCGTCGACGATCAGCGAGCGGAACACGCCGTCGGGCAGCGCGGTGCCGACTTCGGCGCCCAGCCACTTCATCCCCTCCTCGATCCAGCCAATCGGCACCTGCGACCAGGCGAATACCGCCTGGAACATCAGGAACATCGTGCCGAGCAGGATCAGCGGACCGGCAACCGGGTGGAGGAACAGCGCGTCGAGCCGGTGGGTCCAGCGTCGCGCTGCGGTTTCGGAAACGGTGACGGCGGTGGCGATCTGGCGGGCGCGGCGCTGGAGCAGGACGATGTCGTGCTGCACCCCGGCCGAAGGGCGGATCCTGGTGACGCCCTTGACCATCTCGGCCATGCGCTCCTTGAGCGCATCAAGCCCGCGACGGCGTACTGCGACGGTGGCGATCACCGGCACGCCGAGTTCGCGCTCCAGTGCGTCGGGATCGAGCTTGAGGCCGTCGCGCTCGGCAAGGTCGACCATGTTGAGCGCCACCACGATCGGCAGGCCCAGCGCGATCAGCTGCAGCGTGAAGCGGAGATGGTTGTCGAGGTTGGAGGCGTCGACCACGGTGAGGATCGCGTCGGGCAGCCGCTCGCCCTGCTGGCGGCCGAGCAGCACGTCGCGGGTCACCTGCTCGTCGGGGCTGCCGGGATCGAGGCTGTAGGCGCCCGGCAGGTCGACCAGTTCGATCGGGCGGCCATCGGGCAGCGCCATGCGGCCCGAATGGCGCTCAACGGTGACGCCGGGATAATTGCCCACCTTCTGCCGCGCGCCGGTCAGCGCGTTGAACAGCGCGCTCTTGCCGGCATTGGGATTGCCGACCAGCGCAACCAATGGCGTGGTGTTCATGCCCGTGTGGCCAGCGGCGTCACGTGAATCGCGGCGGCGACATGGCGGCGGAGCGCCACGGTCATCCGGCCGATCCGGCAGGCAAGGGGGCCGCCGAACAGGCCCGAGCGGTGGAGAAGTTCCACTTCCACACCTTCGTCCAAGCCCAGTTCGCGCAGGCGGCGCGCCTCGGGTTCGGCGAGCCGATCCCAGTCGACTCCGGCCACGGTGCCGGGGGCATGGCGATGCAGCTGGGCGAGGCGTACGGGCACAGGGATCGCAGCGGGGGCGTTCATGCTGCGAGTGATTATCAATTACGCAGCCGCTTGGCTAGACCTTGAACGACATGCGGCAAGGCCCGACATCGGGGGCAGGGCGCAGCGCACGGTGTGCCGCCGCCACGCCCCAAGCCGCCTTATTGATAGCCGCCTTCTTCCTCGCGCTCCTCGGCGGCGTCCTTCTGCGCCTCTTCCATCGCCTCGGCTTCGTCGTCCTGCGGCTTCTGCTGTTCGGGATCGTGGATCATGTGGGCCTCCTGGGGTTGCCAGGACTCAACGAAGCGGTGCCGCAAAGGGTTCGAGGTTCAGCCTAGCCGGCGGATGAACTCTTGGGCACCTGCGGGCGCCCGTACCTTGCCGCCATGGATGAAGAAGACGAAGGTCTCGCGGGGCTGCACCGGCGCGGGCTCGGGCGCGAAGGTGGGAAGCCCCGCGGGCTGGCCGCCCGCCGCCCAGGTCCTGGCCGCGTCCACCCAGCGGGGCAGCGCGTCTTCGGGATAGCAGAAGGGGTTGTTGTCCTCGCCCGCCTCGAGCCGCGCATAGACGAAGTCGCCGCTGACATCGGCGATGGCCGGATATTGCGGCGAATCGGCGAAGACGATTGCCACGCCGGCCGCGCGGCACAGTGCGACGAATTCCGGCGTGTGGAAGCTGTCATGCCGCACCTGCACCGCGTGGCGGAGCTTCACGCCGTCCTGCACCGCTGGCAGCAGCTTGAGGAAGGCGCCGAAATCTTCGGCATCGAACTTCTTGGTCGCCATGAACTGCCAGAAGATCGGGCCGAGCTTGTCGCCCAGCTCGGTCAGCCCCTGGCCGCAGAATCGCGCGATCGAGTCGCCTGCTTCGGCCAGCACCTTGCGGTTGGTGACGAAGCGCGAGCCCTTCACCGCGTACACAAAGCCTTCCGGCGCCGCCGCCGCCCAGCCGGCGAAGCTCGCGGGCTTGAAGGTGGAATAATAGGTGCCGTTGATCTCGATCGCGGTGAGCGCGGCGGCGGCATATTCCAGCTCGCGCTTCTGCGGCAGCTTGTCGGGATAGAAGGTGCCGCGCCACGGCTCGAAGGTCCAGCCGCCGATGCCGACGCGAATGGAGGCGGGGGTGGCGGACATCGGCTTCTCCTAAGACCATGGCACGACTCGCCATTTGCTTCGGCCTTAGTATCGTGGCGCATCATGCTGCGAAACCACGCACCCGCCGACCAGCGCCTCGCCGACCAGGCCTATTCGCGCATCGTCGAGATCATCCTCGGCGGACTGAACGTCGGCGACCGGCTCCCGTCCGAATCGCGTCTGGCCGAAAGCTTCGGCATGTCGCGCACCGTGGTGCGCGAGGCGCTGGTGCGGCTGGCGGCCGACGGCATTACCGAAGCCCGGCGCGGGGCGGGGTCCTATGTGATGCGGCGCCCCTCGCTGCGGTTGGGCGCGCATATGGCGTTTGATGAGCTTTCGGCGACGCTCGGCACCTATGAAGTGCGATTCGCGCTCGAATCGGAAGCCGCCCGGCTGGCGGCGCGGCGGCGCTCGCCCGAGCAGCTGGCGGAGATCGAATCGGCGATGGCCGATCTGCGCAAGGCATTGCTCTCCAGCGACCCCGCGCACGACGAGGATTGGCGGCTGCACCGCGCAATCTTCCGCGCGACCTCGAATCCGGCCTTCGAGAAGGCATTCGAGCATCTGCATGAGGAAACGATGCGAATCATGCGGGCCGGCGTCGACATCGCCCGGCTGCGCGAAGCCGAACCGATCGCGGCGATGGTGCGCGAGCATGCGACGATCGTCGAGGCGATCCGCGCGCAGGATGCGGACGGCGCAGCGCTCGCGATGCGCTGGCATTTGTCGGAAGGGAGAAAACGGCTGATGCCGTGAGATCGACAATACAGTCGCTGGTACGCGACTGGAGCGGGCGAAGGGATTCGAACCCTCGACCCCAACCTTGGCAAGGTTGTGCTCTACCCCTGAGCTACGCCCGCTCTGGCGTCGTGGCCGGGAGCGTTTCGAAGCGCTCTCGGCGGGTGAGGCGGGCCAACTAACAGCGGGTTTGATAGTGCGCAACCCCCAATTTGTCACTTTTTGGAAAAGGCTTGGCGGTTCGGCCCCGAACGCCCAAATAGGGGCCGACCCGCCCGCGCGCCCTTCAGAGGCGCCGGCACCCGCAATTCGCTGAAGGAGCGCATTTTGGCCACGCTTGGTTTGAGCCCCGCCGACAAACAGGCGGTCGACGCCTTCCGCAAGGACGTCGTCGAGCCGTCGATGTCGAAGCTCGTCATCATCGATTTCTGGGCGGAATGGTGCGGGCCGTGCAAGGCGCTGGGCCCGGTGATCGAGAAGGTCGCCGACGAATATGCCCCCAAGGGGGTAATGCTGGCCAAGATCGACGTCGACGCGAACAACTTCATTGCCAGCCAATTCCAGGTCCGCTCGATCCCCACGGTCTATGCGATGTTCCAGGGCCAGCTGGTCGCCGACCTGACCAGCGCGCGCACCGAATCGCAGCTGCGCACGATGCTCGACCAGATTCTCCGCCAGCTGCCGATCAGCGGCGAAGAGGCCGAAGCGGAAGCCGAGCTCGAACCGCTGATCGCGATGGGCGAGCAGGTGCTGGCGGACGGCGATGCCGAGCGCGCGCTCGCGATCTTCGACCAGATCGCCGAAATGGCGCCGGGCCATCCGGTGGTCACCGCCGGCCGCGTTCGGGCCCTCACCGCACTGGGCCAGCATGACGCGGCACAGGCCGCGCTCGACGCGATCGAGGGCGATGCCGCCAAGGCACCCGAGGTCGAGCGCGCCCGCGCCGCGCTGAGCCTCGCCCGCGAAGCCCAGCCGGTCGGCGATCTCGCCGGTCTCGCCGCGCATGCGGCCGCGAATCCCGAGGACATGGACGCGCGCTACGAGCTCGCCGGCGGCCAGATGGCGGCAGGCGATCGCGAGGGCGCGGCCGAAACGCTGCTCGCCATGGTCCGCGACGATCGCGCCTGGAACGAGGGTGCCGCCCGCCAGCGGCTGCTCAAGCTGTTCGAGGTCGTCGGGCTGGAGGACCCCTGGGTCGCCGCCCAGCGTCGCAAGCTGTCGCAGATCCTGTTCGGATGAAGACGACGCGGCTCTCGGTGTTTCCGCTGGCAGGTGCGCTGCTGTTTCCGCGCATGCACCTGCCGCTCCACATCTTCGAGCCGCGCTACCGCGCGATGGTCTCCGAGGCCCTCGCGCGCGATCGGCGCATCGGCATGGTCCAGCCGCGCGACGAGCGCGACCCGCCGACGCTGTTCGACGTGGGCTGTGTCGGCCGGATCGCGGACGTGGAGGCGCTGGAGGACGGTCGCTACAACATCGTGCTGGAGGGCCTGAGCCGCTTCACCATCGTCCGCGAGCTGGAGCTGGGCACGCCCTTCCGCCAGGTCGAAGCGGCGCTGGAAGTCGCCGGCGAGTCCGAATCGCTGTCGCTCGCCGGCCGCGCCTCGATCGAGATGGAATCGCGCCGCTTCGCCGATGGCCTCGGCTATATGGTCGATTGGGAAGCGGTGACGCGGCTCGACGACGAATCGCTGGTCAACGGCATCGCCCAGATCGCACCGTTCGATGCGGCATCGAAGCAGGCGCTGCTCGAGGCACCCCGGCTGGAGGACCGCGCCGAGCTGATCGTGCAGCTGATGCAGTTTTTCGGCCGCCACGGCGAGGACAGCGCGACGCTGCAGTGATCTGCCCGTTTTTCGGGCAGAGCTGCGTCACAAAATTCACCAGTTCATAATAATTGGCGGCACGAAACGCACATCCCCTCTGTGCGTTCCATTTGGCACGCCCCTTGCGACGTTGCTCCCCGGGACAACCGCCAGAGGGGGCGACATGAAGCTCATCATCGCCATCATCAAACCCTTCAAGCTCGACGAGGTGCGCGAGGCGCTCACCACCGTCGGGGTGACGGGCATGACCGTTACCGAAGTGAAGGGGTTCGGCCGCCAGAAAGGCCAGACCGAGATCTATCGCGGCGCCGAGTACAGCACGAACATGGTGCCGAAGATCAAGATCGAGGTCGCCGTGGGCAGCGATCTTGCCGACCGCGCCGTGGAGGCGATCCAGGCGGCGGCGAGCACCGGCGCGATCGGTGACGGCAAGATCTTCGTCCTCGACATGGGCCAGGCCGTGCGCATCCGCACCGGCGAGACCGACGAGACGGCGCTGTGAGCAAGGGGGTAGCAATGAAGCAAGGATGGAAGACCGCCGGGCTCGCGCTCGGCGCGGCCGCGCTGGTCGCGGCGATGCCCGCCTGGGCACAGACCCCGGCACTGATCAAGGCGCCCACCGTCGCCCAGCAGGCGACGATGGTGAACAAGGGCGACACCGCCTGGATGCTGATCTCCTCGGCGCTGGTGCTGATGATGTCGGTGCCGGCGCTGGCGCTGTTCTATGGCGGCCTGGTGCGCACCAAGAACATGCTCTCGGTGCTGATGCAGGTGTTCATGATCGTCTCGGTCGCCTCGCTGGTGTGGTGCACCTGGGGCTATTCGATCGCCTTCACCAGCGGCGGCGAGAACCATTTCTTCGGCGGCCTCTCCAAGGCGTTCCTGATCGGGGTGAGCGGCAACACCTATGCCGCGACCTTCTCGAACAACGTCTACATCCCCGAATTCGCCTTCGTCTGCTTCCAGATGACCTTCGCCTGCATCACGCCGGCGCTGATTGTCGGTGCCTTTGCCGAGCGTGTGAAGTTCACGCCCCTGATCATCTTCACCGTGCTGTGGATGACGCTGGCCTATTTCCCGATCGCGCACATGGTGTGGTACTGGGCGGGCCCGGACTTCCTGGTCGACACGCCGACCGATTATGGCTTCCTGTGGGGCAAGGGCGCACTCGATTTCGCCGGCGGCACCGTCGTCCACATCAATGCGGGCATCGCCGGCCTGGTCGGCTGCCTCGTGATCGGCAAGCGCGTGGGCTTCAAGAGCGAGCCGATGCCGCCGCACTCGCTGACCATGACCATGATCGGCGCCTCGCTGCTGTGGGTGGGCTGGTTCGGCTTCAACGCCGGCTCCAACCTGGAATCGAACGGCGTGACTGCGGTCGCCTTCATCAACACCTTCGTCGCCACCGCCGCTGCCGCGGTCAGCTGGGCGGTGATCGAGCAGGTCGTGCACAAGAAGCCGTCGCTGCTGGGTGGCGTGACCGGTGCGGTCGCCGGCCTCGTCGCGATCACCCCGGCTTCGGGCTTCGCTGCGCCGATGACTTCGATCGTGCTCGGCCTGGTCGTGTCGCCGATCTGCTTCTTCTTCGTCACCACGGTGAAGAACAAGCTCAAGTATGACGACTCGCTCGACGTGTTCGGCGTCCACTGCGTCGGCGGCATCATCGGTGCGCTCGGCACCGCGATCGTCGCCAACCCGGCGCTCGGGGGCCAGGGCATCATCGACTACACCAAGTTCCCGGCGGTCGCGGCACCCAGCTACGACACCGCGGCGCAGCTGCTGATCCAGGCCGAAGCGGTGGGCATCACCCTGCTCTGGTCGGGCGTGGTTTCGGCGATCCTGTTCTACGGCCTGAAGCTCACCATCGGCATCCGTCCTTCGAAGGAAGTGGAAGTCGAAGGGCTCGACATCAACGAGCATGGCGAGCGCGCCTACAACTACTGACAAGTTCGGGCGCCGCGGGATCCTCTCCTGCCGCCGCGCCCCACCGAGGTTCCTCCTGCGGACGACTGGGCTGGTGGGCAACCACCAGCCCATTTTTTGTGTGTTGGGAGTAGACGAGCCGCCGCTTGCAGCAGGCCTCCCCTCCCGCTTGCGGGAGGGGCTAGGGGAGGGTGTGTAAGGGTAGCGGGCGACGGCGTCCCAGAAAGAACCTCCACGTCGCACCCTCCCCCATCCCCTCCCGCAAGCGGGAGGGGGGATAAAGGATCAGCGCCCCGACAGCTGCTCGAGCGCCGGGCGGATGCCGGACAGGTCGTAGCCTGCACCCGCGCCCTTCGCGACCAATTCGTTCGGCTCCCCGCCCTTGTACGCCGTAGCCAGCGCCCAGAGGTTGCACGAGCGCGTGCCCGAGCGGCAGTACGCCAGCACCGGCCCGTCGACCGAGGCCAGCGCCTCGGCCATCGCCTCGACCTGCGCCATCGAGAAGCCGCCCGGCGTCACCGGGATCTCGGTATAGCCCAGCCCCGCCGCCTCGGCGGCCTCGGCGATCTGCGCGCCGGTCGGCTGGCCGAACTCTTCCCCTTCGGGGCGATTGTTGATGATGTGCACGAACCCCGCCGCCGCGAGCGCCGGCACGTCCTCGGGACGGATCTGCGGGGCCACCGAGATGCTGTCGTCGATCTTGTTGGGCATGGCAGGTCCTCTTTCTGATTCCAGCGCGAGGCTGTAGCGCGAGGGCACGCCCCAAGGAAGCCGATCAGAACTGGCGGAGGACGTTCAGGAAGTCCTGCCCATAAGCGTCGAGCTTGCGCGCGCCGACCCCGGAGAGCTGCCCCATCTCCGCCAGCGACGACGGCCGCACCATCGCCATGTCGCGCAGCACCGAATCATGGAAGATCACATAGGGCGGCAGCCCGGTCTCCTGCGCGATCTCGCGGCGCTTGGCGCGCAGTGCCTCGAACAGCGGATTGCCGACCGGGTTCGGCACCGAACCCTTGGCCCCGCGGCGACGCCGCTCGCGCTTGGGCGGCAGGACCAGCTCCAGCTTCGCCTCGCCCTTGAGGATCGCGCGCGCCTCGGGCCCGAATTCCAGCCCGCCATGTTCGTTGGTGCGCAACGCATCGCGCAGCAGCAGCGCGCGCGACACGGGCTTCAGCATCGCCACTTCGTCGCCGTCGACGATGCCGAACACCGACAGCTTCTCATGCCCGTTCATCAGGCTGCGCTCGGTCGAGACGCCGGTGAGGATGCCCTCGATATAGCCGATGCCGTAGAGCATGCCGGTGCGGAACACCGCCGAAAGGAATTTCTGCGCGGTCACGCTGACGTCGATCGCCGCCGGGGGATTGAGGCAGTTGTCGCAGTTGCCGCAGGTCTCCGGCGGATCCTCGCCGAAATGCTTGAGCAGGATGCGACGGCGACACCCCGCGGTCTCGACCAGCGCACCGAGCGCCATCAGCCGGGTGCGCTCGCCGGACTGGCGCGACGGCTCGACCTCGCCGATCCGCTGGCGGGCGCGGGCGAAATCGTCGGCGCCCCAGAAGAGATGCGCGACCGAGGGATCGCCGTCGCGGCCGGCGCGGCCGGTTTCCTGGTAATAGGCCTCGATCGACTTGGGCAGCCCGGCATGGGCGACGAAACGGACGTCGGGCTTGTCGATCCCCATACCGAACGCGACGGTGGCGACCACCACCATGTCCTCGCTCGCGACGAACTGCGCCTGGTTGCGGCGACGCACCTCGGGATCGAGCCCGGCATGATAGGGGAGCACCGACCGCCCGGTCTCCGCCGCCAGCTTTTCGGCGAGCTGCTCCACGCCCTTGCGGGTCTGGGCATAGACGATGCCGGGGCCGGGATTCTCGGCGACGATGTCGATGATCTGCCGCGTCGTGTTCTCGCGCGGAGCGATATGGTAGCGGATGTTCGGCCGGTCGAAGCCGGCGACGATCAGCCCGTCTTCCGGAATGCCCAGCTGTTCGAGAATGTCGGCGCGGGTATGCGCGTCGGCCGTGGCGGTGAGCGCAAGGCGCGGCACTTCCGGAAAGCGATCGAGCAGCGGGCGCAGCAGCCGGTAATCGGGGCGGAAATCATGCCCCCATTCGGAAACGCAATGCGCTTCGTCGATCGCGAACAGGCTGAGCGGCGCCTGGGTCAGCAGGTTGCGGAAGCCCTCGCCCGAGGCGCGCTCCGGCGCGATGTAGAGCAGGTCGAGCTCGCCCGCGCGGAAGCGCTCGATCGTCTCGGCACGATTGTCGTCGACCGAGGTGAGCGTCGCCGCGCGGATGCCCACGGCTTCGGCCGCGCGCAGCTGGTCGTGCATCAGCGCGATCAGCGGGCTGACGACGACGCAGGTTCCCTCCAGCATCACCGAGGGCAGCTGATAGGTGAGCGACTTGCCCGCGCCGGTGGGCATCACCGCGAGGGTGCGCTGTCCCGCCATGACGCGGTCGACCACCGAGCCCTGCACGCCGCGAAAGGCGTCATAGCCGAAAACCCGGCGGAGATGTTCAATGGGATCGGGACGCATGGCTGCCATCAGACTGCCCGGCACATGCTTGCACTGTCGAGCAAATGTTAACTTGTCGGTCGCTATTAGACCGATGTGCTGGGGGGCGCAAACGCAGGAAGTTAGACGATGCCGATCGAGCCCCCGGATGAAACCGCCCGCCTTGCCGAGCTCAAGGGCTATGGCGTGCTCGACACCCCGAACGAAGCCGAGTTCGACGCGATCGTGCGCGAAGCCGCCGCCGCGCTGGGCGTGCCGATCGCGCTGATTTCGCTGATCGACGAGAACCGGCAATGGTTCAAGGCGCGCGTCGGGCTGGAACCGCAGGAGACGCCGCGCTCGATCTCCTTCTGCACCCATGCGATCCGCGGACCCGAGGTGTTCGTGGTCAACGACGCGCAGGCCGATCCCCGCTTTGCCGAGAACCCGCTGGTCACCGGCGACCCCAATATCCGCTTCTATGCCGGGGCGCCGCTGCGCACGTCCACCGGCAAGCGGATCGGCACGCTCTGCGTCATCGATCGCATGGCCCGCCCAGCGCTGACCGAGCAGGACACGGCGCGGCTGACGCTGCTCGCCGACAAGACGATGCAGGCGCTCGAACGCCGCCGCCAGCGACTGAATGCTGCCGACGCAGCCTGAAGCGAAACGAACACCCACAGTTTTCGTGGGCCCAGCCCTTGCCGCTGACCCCCCTGATCCGGCAAAGCGGCCCGGATGACCGTCAGCGTGGACATGGGCGTCGACGGCACGGGCAGCCCCGTGCCGGTCGATCTGGAGGAGTTGCTTGCAACCCGATTGCTCGTCCAGGGCAATTCGGGCTCGGGCAAGTCGCACCTGCTGCGGCGGCTGCTCGAACAATCGGCTGGCCATGTGCAGCAGGTGGTGATCGATCCCGAGGGCGATTTCGTCACCCTCTCCGATCGCTACGGCCATCTCGCGATCGAGGCGGTCGACCATAGCGAGCGCGACGTCGCCCGCTTCGCCGCGCGCATCCGCGAGCATCGCGCCTCGGTGGTGCTGAGCCTCGAAGGGCTGGAGGCGGAAGGCCAGATGCGCTGCGCCGCCACCTTCCTCAACGGCCTGTTCGATGCGCCGCGCGACCATTGGTATCCCGCCCTTGTCGTGGTGGACGAGGCCCAGCTATTCGCGCCCGCCGGCGGCGGTGAAGTGGCGGAGGAAGTCCGCCGCGCCTCGCTCTCCGCAATGACCAACCTGATGTGCCGCGGCCGCAAGCGCGGGCTGGCCGGGGTGATCGCGACGCAGCGGCTCGCCAAGCTCGCCAAGAACGTCGCGGCGGAAGCGTCGAACTTCCTGATGGGCCGCACCTTCCTCGATATCGACATGCAGCGCGCCGCCGACCTGCTCGGCATGGAACGCCGCCAGGCCGAGGCGATCCGCGACCTGGCGCGCGGGCATTTCCTCGGCCTCGGCCCGGCGATCACCCGGCGGCCGGTGGCGATCCGCATCGGCTCGGTGGAAACCAGCGCGCGCAGCTCGTCGCCCAAGCTGACCCCGTTGCCCCAGGCACCGACCGAAGACATCAAGGACCTGCTGCTCGCCCCCGCCGAACCCGAATGGGTGCCGCCGGCCCCGCCGCCCGCGCATGCCTATGCCCAGCCGGAGACCGTGCTCGAGCAGCTTGCCCGCTCGGCGCCTTCGCCGATGGAGATCGAGCCCGATCGCGATCCCGAGGAAGTCGCCGGCCTCGTCGGCGATGTGCTGCGCGCGATCGTCGAGGACGAGCAGTCGACGTTGCGCTCGCCGGCGGTGCTGTACCAGGATTTCCAGGTCCGCTGCCGGATGGTGGGGCTGACCCGTCCGCCGCTCGACATTTCGGGCTTTGTCCGCCGTCTGTCGGCGGCCCGCGCGGGCATCCATGGCGATCCCGACGACGAATGGGCGCAGGCGCTGGAAGCGGCACGGGCGCTGCCCGACGACATGCTCGCCCCGTTCCTGCTCGTCGCCAAGGCGGCGCGCGAGGGGCTGCCCTGCCCGAGCGATACCGACATCGCGACCAGCTACGGCACCAGCTCGCTCGGGCGGGCGCGGCGGCTGATGCAATATATCGAGAGCAAGGGGTTGTTCGTCACCCGCGTCGACCTGTCGGGCAAGCGCTCGATCACCATCCCGCGGCTCGGCTGGACGACGCAGGCCTCAGACGGCTGAGCGCCCGCGCCGATGCAACCGCGCGTTGAGCGCGAACATGCACAGCGCCCAGATCGCGCCGAAGCACCAGCCGGCCAGCACGTCCGACGGCCAGTGGACGCCGAGGAACACGCGGCTGCAGCCGATCAACAGCACCAGCAGCACCGCGAAGCCGAGCAGATAGGCGCGCGCCCAGCGGCTGGTCTGCGTCTGCGCGACCATGATGCCGAGGGTAAGGTACACCGCCGCCGAGATCATCGCATGGCCGCTCGGGAAGCTGGCGCTGGAGACATGGGCGAGGTGGGGCACCACGTCCGGCCGCGGACGGTGCAGGAAGATCTTGAGCAGCGCGTTGATCGTCGAGGCGCCGACCAGCGATCCGCCGAGCAGCAGTGCCTCGGAGCGCTTGCCAAACGCGAACAGGAAGATCAGCGTCGCGGCGCCGGCCAGCCACAGCACCGTGTAGCCGCCCAGCGCGCTGATATCGATCGCCGACTGGAGCAGCCAGGCCGGGCCGATCGGCGTGGCGAGATCGTCGGGGGTGCGAAACGCCAGCAGCAGCGCAGGATCGAAGGCGAAGCCGCTGGCGAAGCGCAGGGAGAGGAACGCGGCGAGGCCGGCCAGCGACAGGCCCAGCAGGGCGAGCGCGGGCCAGAGCCATTGGCGGTTGGATTGCTGAAGCGGGTTGGAATCGGTCATGCTGCTCGCGTTTTGGAGGGGAGAGGGCCTCCTATCGCATAGGCGGTGTGAGCGGAGGCAAAAAAACCATCGTCATCCCCGCGAAGGCGGGGATCCATTCGCCTGTGCGCTGGGGAGAGAACCGCAGCATCAGCGCCAATGGATCCCCGCCTCCGCGGGGATGACGTGGTAGTTCAAACAGACGCGATAACCCTGGCGGGGACGAGACGGGTACGCCTCACCCCTTCGGGCCGCGACCTTCCAGCATGCCGGGCGCGATGAAGCCGATCGGTTGGATCGACGAGGCCTGCTGCTTCAGCCTGCCCTGCATCGCCTCGTAATCGCTCTCCATCTCCGGCGTGACGGTCGCCCGCGAGTCCTTCAGCGCTTCCTCGAAATGCGCCATCGTCACTTCGCGCGTCGCGAGCGACTGGCGCAGCGCGACGAGGCCGGCGCGGCGGACCACATCTTCCAGGTCGGCGCCGGTATAGCGCTGGGTCTGCTCGGCGATCGAACCCAGGTCGACATCGGCAGCCAGCGGCATCTTGCCGGTCTGGATCCGCAGGATGCGCTCGCGCCCGGCCTTGTCGGGCACGCCGACATAGACCAGCTCATCGAACCGGCCCGGGCGGAGCAGGGCAGGGTCGATCAGGTTCGGCCGGTTGGTCGCGCCGATCACCACCACCGACTGGAGTTCCTCCAGCCCGTCCATCTCGGCGAGGATGGTGTTGACCACGCGCTCGGTCACCTGCGGCTCGCCCATCGCACCGCCCCGGGCAGGGACCAGCGAGTCGAGCTCGTCGATGAAGATCACGCAGGGCGCGACCTGGCGGGCGCGGGCGAACAGCCGCGCGATCTGCTGCTCGCTCTCGCCATACCATTTGGACAGCAGGTCGCTCGACTTGGTGGCGATGAAGTTCGCCTCCGCCTCGCGCGCCACGGCCTTGGCGAGCAGCGTCTTGCCGGTACCCGGCGGCCCATAGAGCAGGAAGCCCTTGGCCGGACGAATGCCGAGGCGCCGGAACGCGTCCGGATCCTTGAGCGGCAGCTCCACGCCTTCCTTGAGCCGCATCTGCGCGTCGTCGAGGCCGCCGACATCCTCCCAGCGGACCGTCGGCGCCTGCACCATGACTTCGCGCATCGCCGAGGGCTGGACGCGCTTGAGCGCCTCCAGGAAGTCGTCGCGGGTGACCGACAGCGTGTCGAGCACCTCGGGCGGGATCGTGCCTTCCTCGAGGTTGAGGCGCGGCATGATCCGCCGCACGGCCTCGATCGCTGCCTCGCGGGTCAGTGCAGCGAGATCGGCGCCGACAAAGCCGTAGGTGGTGCGGGCCAGCTCGGGCAGGTCGACATCCTCGGCCAGCGGCATGCCGCGGGTGTGGATGCCCAGGATCTCGCGGCGACCGCGATCGTCCGGCACGCCGACGACGATCTCGCGATCGAACCGGCCCGGACGGCGCAGGGCCTCGTCGATCGCCTCGGGACGATTCGTCGCGGCGATCACGACGATGTTGGCGCGCGCCTCCAGCCCGTCCATCAGCGTCAGCAGCTGGGCGACGAGGCGCTTTTCCGCCTCGCCGGTGACCTGGCCGCGCTTGGGCGCGATCGAATCGATCTCGTCGATGAACACGATGGAAGGCGCGTTCTTCGCCGCTTCCTCGAACACCTGGCGCAGCCGCTGCTCGGATTCGCCATAGGCCGAACCCATGATCTCCGGCCCGTTGATCAGGTGGAAGCTGGCATCGCTTTCATTGGCGACCGCGCGGGCGAGGCGGGTCTTGCCGGTGCCGGGCGGCCCATGCAGCAGCACGCCCTTGGGCGGATCGACGCCCAGGCGCTGGAACAGCTCCGGATAGCGCAGCGGCAGCTCGACCATCTCGCGCAGCTGGTCGATCGTCGCGCCCATGCCGCCGATATCGTCATAGGTGACGTCGGCGCGGCGGCTTTCCTTGGCCTCCTCATACTCCGTGCGGAGCTCGACCTCGGTATTCTCGTCGATATGCACTACGCCGCGCGGCACCGTCGAAAGCACGGTGAGGCGAATCTCCTGCAGGGCATAAGCCGGCGCGCGGACGAACTGCGCGACGTTCGGCGGCACGTCGGCACGCTGATGGCCCACCGTGGCGATGGTGTCGCCGGAAGTCAGCGGGCGGGTGAAGAAGGTGCGCTTCAGCGCCTCGCCGGTGCCGCGCAGGCGCAGATTGGCCTGGGCCGGGCCGAACACGACCCGAGTCGCCGGCTTCGAATCGGCACGACGCACCTCGACAAAGTCGCCCGAGCCGACACCGGCATTGGCGCGCTGGAGCCCGTCGATGCGGAGCAGCTCCAGGCCTTCGTCTTCGGAATAGGGGAGGACGGCGCGCGCAGGGGTGCTGCGCTTGCCGACGATTTCGATCACATCGCCCTCGGTGATGCCAAGGGCAGCCATCAAACTGCGTGGGATATGGGCCAGGCCGCGGCCGCTGTCCTCGGGCCGCGCATTGGCGACCTGCAGGCGGCGGGTGCGGGATTCGTCATCGGCCATTCTGGGTTCCTTCGTGGCTAGGCACGGAAGCTAAGAACGGCGGAGGCAAAAAAAAGGGCCGCCTCAATAAAGGGCGGCCTTGGAAAGTTTTAGGAGAGGATGCCTGAAAGGCACCCCCTATGTGCGGTGCGGCACGTTTTTGTGCAAGTGCGAAAATTACACCGCGTAGATGCATGGCTTGCAATCGCAATTGTCCGGAGCGATATTCGCTGCGAGCGGGAATGGATCGCGCAAGAGCCTTTGGTTCTTGCGAGCCCTTTGCTGCACCGCACCACAGAAGAGAGACGGATCGATGCGACGCCTTCCGCCGCTCACCGCGATCGAAGCCTTTGTCCAGGTTGCCCGCTTGGGTTCGATCAAGGCCGCCGCCGAGGAGCTGGCGCTGTCCTCGCCCGCGCTCAGTCGGCGGGTGCAGGCGCTCGAGCGCTTCATCGGCAAGCCGCTGTTCGAGCGACGGCACCAATCGCTGCGGCTCAACGACGATGGCGACCGGCTGCTCAGCCTGATCGCCCCTGCGCTCGACACGATGACCGACGCGATCGAGACGATGACCAGCGGCAGCGAATTGCTGCGGCTGCGGCTCGGCGTGCTGCCGCTCTATGCGACGCAGCAGCTGCTGCCGCGCCTGCCCGAGCTGAAGAGACAGCATCCCCAATTGCATCTGGACGTCGACACCGGCAGCCATGGCATGGCGCGGCTGGGCGACGGGCTCGACGCGGCGATCGTCATCGCCCGCGATATCGACCCCGGCTATTATTCGCGCCGGCTCGATCGCAACCGCGTGCACGTCATCGGCGCTCGCAACCTTGTGGAGGGGCCGACCCCGGTCCGTGATCCCATGGACCTGTCGCGGCTTACCGCATTGGTCCACCGCGAAATGCCCGAGACCTTCACCGCCTGGCGGATGGCGGCCGGCTATCCCGATCTCGAACCGGCAGCGATCGACCTGTTCGATTCGGGCAATCTGATGCTGGAGGCAGCCGCCCAGGGCCTAGGCGTCGCGTTCATGCTCGAGTCGCATTACCAGTCCGCCCGAGACGAGCGGCTGGTGCAGCTGTTCGACCTGACCGTGGAGAGCCATTACAGCTACTGGTTCGTCTGCCGTCCCCGCGCGCTGACGCTGCGGCCGGTGCAGATCTTCCATGACTGGCTGATCTCGGCGATGGGCGCGGATTTGCTGGACATGCCGCAGGCCTGACCCTGCCTCTTTGGGCAAAGTCAATGGAATGGCGCGGCGGGATCGCCTACATGGGGGCCATGTCGCCGCTCAACGCCGTCCTGATTTTCCTCGCCACCGTGCTCGGCATGGAGCTGTTCGCCTATGCCGCGCACCGCTGGATCATGCACGGGCCCGGCTGGTTCCTCCACGAAAGCCACCACCGCCCGCGCACGGGCAATTGGGAGCTCAACGACCTCTACGCGGCGATCTTCGCGGTGCCGTCGTTCGTGCTGCTGCTGGGCGGCGTGCAGCTCGGCTGGTGGCCGGGCTTCACCTGGATCGGCGCGGGGATTGCGGCGTACGGCGCGATCTATTTCGGCTTCCACGACCTGATCGTGCACAAGCGGCTTCGCCACCGCTACATCCCGCGCTCCAGCTACATGAAGCGGATCGTCCAGGCGCACCGGCTCCACCACGCCGTACGCACCCGCAAGGGCACGGTGAGCTTCGGCTTCCTCTATGCTCCCAAGCCCGAGGTGCTGAAGGCGCAGCTGCGCGAGAGCGGCGCCATCGTCCAGCGGATCACCATCCCGGATTGAGCCGTTCGGCGGATTGACGGGGCGCCCCACCGGACCCACATCTTGGGTCTATGGAACAGCTGAATCTCTCCGAATCCGAATGGCGCAAGCGCCTTACCCCCGAGCAGTTCCACGTGCTGCGCGAGGCCGGCACCGAGCGCGCCTTTTCCGGACATTACAACGACAACAAGGCCGACGGCATCTATCGCTGCGCCGGATGCCAGCTCGAATTGTTCGACAGCGTCGACAAATATGACTCGGGCTCGGGCTGGCCCAGCTTCACCCAGCCGGTGGCGCCGGACCATGTGAGCGAGCATGCGGATACCAGCCATGGCATGCGCCGGATCGAGGCACGCTGCGCCCGCTGCGACGGCCATCTCGGCCATGTCTTTCCCGATGGACCCCCGCCGACCGGCCTTCGCTACTGCATGAATTCGGTCAGCCTTGATTTTCGGCCCCGCGCGGCAGGTGCATCGGCCGCCTGATCCCTAACGCCTGATCCTTGTGAGAAGGCCCCGCACGCTGTAATCGCTCACACCGTACATGGCCGTGAAATCGAAAACCGCAGCTGCGCCTTGGTGGCGCCGGGGCTCCTTCTGGAAGAAGTTCTTCCTCTGGTCGCTGATCAGCGGCGTGGCGTTGGCGCTGATCGCCGGCATCGCGCTGCTGATCGCGGTCTATTCGGCGCGCTCGACGCTGCCGAGCTTCGACCAGATGAAGTCCTCGCCCAACGGACAGATGATCCGCGTCCACGCGGTCGACGGCACCGTGCTCGTCTCGCTCGGGCCGAGCTATGGCGAGTGGATCAAGTACGACCAGATCCCGCAGGCGATGAAGGACGCGATCATCGCGACCGAGGATCGCCGCTTCGAATCGCACTGGGGCGTCGATCCGATCGGCGTCGCGCGCATCTTCTGGGTGGCCAAGCGGCTGCATGACGAGGGCCGGCGCCTGCAGGGCGGCTCGACGATCACCCAGCAGGTGGCGCGCACCATCTTCCTGTCGAACAAGTACAGCGTCGGCCGCAAGGTCCGCGAGGCGGTGCTGGCGCTGGCGCTCGAGCGCAAGTTCAGCAAGCAGGAAATCCTCGAGCTTTACCTGAACAAAGTCTATTTCGGCGGCGGCGCGTACGGTATCGACGCGGCGAGCCGCAAGTTCTTCGGCCACCCCGCGACCAACCTCTCGCTCGGCGAGTCCGCGATCATCGCAGGCCTGGTCAAGGCGCCGTCGCATTATTCGCCGACGGCCGATGCCGAGGCGGCGGTCGATCGCGCGACGGTGGTGCTCAAGCTGATGGCCGATGCCGGCAAGATCAGCGAGGCCCAGGCCAACAGCACCGATCCGCACGCCGTGCAGCTGGCGCCCGAGCCCAAGCAGAACAGCGTCCGCTACTTCACCGACTGGGCGCTGCCCCAGCTGGAGACGCTGATCGACGAGACCGAGGCGCCGCTCGACGTGTGGACGACGCTCGACCTCAACATGCAGCGCAGCGCCGACCAGGCGATCCGCGTGAATGCGCCCGACGGCGCGCAGGGCGCGCTCGTCTCGATCGACCGGGATGGCGCGGTGCGGGCGATGGTGGGCGGCAAGGACTATGTGTCCTCGATCTACAACCGCGCGACCCAGGCGCAGCGCCAGCCGGGCTCGTCGTTCAAGCTGTTCGTCTATCTCTCGGCGCTCGAAGCCGGGCACAAGCCCGATGACGTGGTGGTCGACGAGCCGGTGACGATCGACGGCTGGAGCCCACGCAATGATTCGCGCCGCAACAGCGGGCCGATCACGATCCGCACCGCCTTTGCCTATTCGGTCAACACGATCGCGGCGAAGCTCGGCCAGGAGGTGGGCTTCACCACCGTGGCGGACATGGCGAAGCGCTTCGGCATCACCACCCCGATCAACACCCAGCCGGCGATGGTGCTCGGCACCTCGAACGTGCGCCTGATCGACATGACGCGCGCTTTCGCCTCGGTGGGCAACAACGGCGTGGCGGTGACGCCCTATGGCATCACCCGCGTCACCGCGAACAACCGCGTGATCTACCAGCATGAGGTGGATACCAGCCATGTGCTGGTCGCCAATTACGTCGCGGCGCAGATGATCGACCTGATGCAGACCGCGGTGGCCACCGGCACCGGCCGCGCCGCGCAGATCGGTCGTCCGGTCGCGGGCAAGACCGGCACGACGACCTCGAACAAGGACGGCTGGTTCATCGGCTTCTCCAGCGGCCTCACCACCGGCGTGTGGATGGGCCGCGACGACGCCAAGGTGGTGCCGGGCCTGCAGGGCGGCCGCGCGCCGGCCCGAGCCTTCCACGACTTCATGATCCAGGCCGTCGCCAACCGCCCGGTCGAGCAGTTCGAGACCCAGCTGACGCCGCCGGACAACATGCTTGAGCCCGACGAGGACGCCTATGGCGCCCCGGATAACGGCATGATGGTCGATCCGGACGGCAACCCGATCGCGCCGCCGCCGCAGGTGCCGACCGAGCCGGAGGATGGCGAGGAGATGGACGGCACCGCACCGGTGCAGCCGGGCGGCCGCCCGGCGCCCGTCCAGCAACAACAGGGCGAACGGCTCGACCGCGACTGGATCAATCGGATGACCGGCCGGCCGCCGGCGCAGCAGCAGCCCCAGCCGCGCCAGCCGCAACGTCAGCCGGCACCGCAGGATCGCCAGCGGCCCAACGACGAATATTGAGGGCTGCCCCTCTAAACTCCCCTCCCGCTTGCGGGAGGGGCTGGGGGAGGGTGTGTGAGGGTGGCAGGCGATCCGCTGCCGGGATCTCCCGACTGCGACGACCTTCGTTTGTGTAGCGCTTCTGCGTGTGCAGGATCCGCTTCCAGCACACACCCTCCCCTCCCGCAGGCGGGAGGGGGATTGAAGGCGGGAGGCTATTCCCGCCCTACCCAGTGCAGGCTCGACCCATGTTTGCGCAGCCAATGCCGGTGCGGGGTCGGATCGGCGCCGTAGAGCTGCTCGACCAGCGCATGAAACTCCGGGCCATGGTTCATGTGCACCCGGTGCGCGACTTCATGCGCCACCGTTGCCCGGCGGACCTCGCTCGGCGCCAGGATCAGCCGCCAGCTGTAGCGGATTACCCCCGTGGAGGCGCAACTGCCCCAGCGACTCCTCGCATCACCGATCGCGACCTTGGTGACCCGCACCCCGGCCAGCGCCGCATACTGCCCGGTCTCCTCGCTCAGCACCCGCAGCGCCTCGGCCCGCAGCCAGCGTTCGACGCGGCGCCCCAAGCCTTCCTCGGTTCCGCCGCAGAGCAGTTGGTCGCCCTCGCGTCGTACCCCGCGGACGCCCGGCACTGGCCAGACGATCGTCAGTTCGCCATCGCCGAACGGCACGCGGGCACCCGGCACGAACGGCCGCCCGCCGGGCAACCGCTCGCGCTGCGCGTCGATCCAGCCCTGCTGCTCGCCGACCCATTGCATCGCCTTGGCGAGCGACGCGCGCGGCGGAATCGTCAGCCGCACCTTGCCGTCGCGGGGATCGATCGCGAGCCGCATCCGCCGCGCGCGGGGATGGCGGATCACCTCGAGCCCCTCGATCAAAGGCGGCGGTCCGTCATGTGATGTTCGAGATCGCCGGCATCGTCCTCGGAGATGGTCCAGCCGCGGGTCGATTCCCCCGCCTTGTGCACCGCCTCACGGTCGCCCGAGACGAGATAATGCCAGTCGGGCAGCTTCTCGCCATTCGCCCGCAGCCGATAGGCGCAGGTGGTGGGCAGCCACTCGATGTCGCGGACGTTGCGCGTCGTCAGCCGCACGCACTCGGGCACATAGGCGCGGCGATGCTTGTAATCCTTGCAGAGGCCCATGCGGCGATCGAGCAGCTTGCAGGCGACATTGGTGGCGAACAGCTCGCCCGTTTCCTCGTCCTCCAGCTTGTGCAGGCAGCATTTGCCGCAGCCGTCGCACAGGGCTTCCCATTGCGCGCGGTCCAGGGCCTCCAGCGGCAGATCTTCCCAGAATTTGTTGGTCAACGCACCCAATGCTCAAGCTCGGCGACGATCGCCGGGGGATCCTTTTCCAGCGGCAGGCTGGTAATCGGCTTGCCGTCCGGCCCCATCAGATAGGCCACTTCCGTGTGGCCCATCAGATAGCCCGACGGCGTAGGCTGCTTCATATAGGCGACAGCATATTCCTTTGCCACCTGCGCGATCGCTTGCGGCGAGCCGGTAAGCCCCACCAGCCGCGGGTGGAAATTACCGACATATTGCTTGAGCTGCGCCGGCCCGTCGCGCTCGGGATCGACGGTGATGAACAGCGGCACGATCTTCTGCGCGGTGCCCGGCCCCTGCTTGTCGAGCGTGCGCAGCGCCGCGCCGATCTTGGTCAGGTCGGTCGGGCAGACGTCCGGGCAATAGGTGTAGCCGAAATAGACGATGCGGTACTTGCCCGCGAAATCAGCATCGGTGACGGTCTTGCCGTTCTGATCGGTGAGGGTGAACGGCCCGCCGATCCGAGCACCGGCCAGCGGCGGCGCTTCGGTGCTGCCCGTGCCACAGGCCGCCAATGCCAGCATTGCAGAAGCTATCAACGCGCGAAACATCCAGTTCATGGTATCCACCGCCAGTCTTTGCTAGGAACGCCCCTGCATCCGTCGCCCGTATCGAAGGTACCGATCCAGCAATGACGTTCCGTCTCGCCTCTGCCGCCGCCGCGGCGCTTCTCCTCCTGCCGCTTCCGGCGCTCGCCCAAGGCATGGGCCAGCCGCGCGAGAGCATCCAGTTCCTCGACGCGATCCGTAAGGCGGACGGGAACAAGGTCAACGAGTTCCTGCGCGACAAGGCAGCCTCGATGATCAACGTCAAGGATCCCTATGGCACCGGCGAGGCCGCGCTGCACATCGTGATCAAGCGCCAGGACCCGACCTATCTGACCGTGCTGATCAACCAGCCCGGCATCAATGTGAACATCCAGGATCGCGATGGCAACACGCCGCTGATCTTCGCCGCCGGCCTCGGCTGGGCGCCGGGCGTCGACGCGCTGCTCGCCAAGAAGGCCAACGTCAACCTGGCGAACAATGGCGGCGTCACCCCGCTGATCCGGGCGGTGCTCGCCCACGACGCCGAAGTAGCGAAGAAGCTGCTCGATGCGGGCGCCGATCCCGATCGGGCCGATTTCGGCGGCGGCCTGTCGGCGCGCGAATATGCCAAGCGCGAGACTCGCTATCCCTCGATCGCCAAGCTGCTCGCCGACGCGCCCAAGGTCGGCCGCGCTGCGGCGGCGGCAGGGCCGAAGCTCTAACCGACGCTCAGAACCCGTCGGCGACGTCGGGATCGAGCATCCCCAGCAGCCTTCGTCCCGCCCGGCGGGCGAAGGCGAGCGTGGCCTTGCGGCGGGCAGGCGCCGCCAGCGGCACCGTCGCCGCCTCGCGCGCCACCGCCGCATCATAGCGATCGGCAACGATCAGCCCGGTGCGCTCGGGCAGGAAATGCGGCTGGTCGAGCGGGCGCAGGTCGAACCCCTGCGGCACCGCCCAGAAGAAGCGGTCGCAATGGCCAAGATATTCGGGCCATTTGGCGTCGCCGAGCAGGTCGGCGCGCGACACCTTGATCTCGACGATGACGATGTTGCCGCGGGCATCCAGCGCCATCAGGTCGACCCGCCGGCCGCCCTCCAGCGGCACCTCGCCGATCGCCACGCAATCGTGGCGCAGCAGCATCCGGCACACGCCCCGCACCACATCGGCGGCGACCAGCGCCTCGGCTTCGGGAGTCAGGGCAGGAGGCAGGGGAGCGTGCGCGTTCATTGCCGGAACATAGAACATTCGGCGAACACAGAAAAGCCGCCGAATCGCTTCGGCGGCTTTTCAAGCGCGAGCGGGAACCTCCCGATCAGCGATAGAAGATGTGGTTCCCCACGGTCGCAACCGAAGCGCGGCCCTGGGCGCCGTTTACGTAGCGCGCATGGAAGTAGAGCGCGTCGCCGGCCGGGCTGTCCCACAGATTCTTGCGGGCGACCTGCGCCACCGCGAGCGCGCGGCGCCACTGGGCGTTGGCCGGCGGGGTCGGCATCTTGCCGCCGCGGACGAACGAGAACTGGCCCTTCTGGGTCACCACCGAGCAGACCGAACCGGGGAAGCGCCCCGAAGTGCTGCGGTTGATGATCACGTCGGCGACCGCCAGCTGGCCCGACAGCGGCTCGCTGCGGGCTTCGAAATAGACGCCGGTGGCGAGGCAGCGGAGTTCGCGATCCTCTTCGAGCGCAGCAACGTCTTCCTGCGCGGCGACCGCGTCGGAGAGGGTGGCGTATTCCGTATCGCTATCGTCCTCGGCGTCGGTCCCCTGCTGCTCGACCGCGGCCTGGGGCGCGGGAACCTGCTGGGAAGCAAGGACGTTCTGAATCTGTGCCGGTGCCGGCTGCACCGTCGCCTGAAGCTTCGCTTCCTGCTGGGGGAGCGGGCTCAGGTTGAGCGTGGCGGCATTCGCAAGTGCGCCAGCGCAAAAAGTCACAGCTGCGAAAGTCGCAGCCCGTGGCAGAAACTTCATTTCATATCTGTATTGTGCGGTTGGCGTGCGATCGGCCGCTGCTCCGGAGGAGACTGAGCCGTCGGACTTACCCCCCGACTGCGTAACCGATCGACTTCACACCTCGAACGGCACAACGCGAATTGACGTGGTGAACCCTTTCGCGGGCGAGGCCCGGGCTGTCAACAAAGGTTCATCGTTTCAGCGGCGAACCGTTCGCCGCCTGCGATATCCAGTTCAACGACCCACAGATCGCTGTCGCGTTCGCGCCGCCGCCGCCAATAGGCGCTGGCCTCCGCCTCATCGGCCAGTTCCCTGGGGCCGGAGGGGAGCAAGGCACGCTCACCATCGGGCGCGATACCGCCTTCGACGAAGCGCGGATTGCTGCCGCGCTCCAGCAGCAGGAGCAGGATCGCGCCCGAGGTAGCGTCCCCCTTCGCCAGCACCATCGCCGATCCGCCAGCGGCATCGGCCCGCCGCACGAGCGCGCTCACCAGCATCGCGCTGGTCAGCCGCGGCGTCATGCGGTGCGATAGCCGGGCAGGGTGGCGAGCGCGATCCGCGAGCGCATGAAGGTGCCGGTGCCGCGCGCGGCCTCCTCGCCATGCGCGTCGATCAGCCGCGCCTCGGCGACGAACACGCGGCGCTGGCCGCTTACCCAGCGGCCCTCCGCGATCACCGGCCCCTCGGGCAGCGGCCGGGTCAGCAGCAGGTTGAAGGCGGTGGTCAGCAGGAAGCGATCGGTGACCAGGCTGTTTGCCGCATAGAAGGCGGCATCGTCGAGCATCTTGAAATAGCTGGTGCCGTGGGTCGCCCCGGCGGCGTGGAAATAGCGCGAATCCACCTCGAAGCGGATTCGCGCGACTCCCGCCTCGGGAATCTCGAGCACCGACGGGAAGAGCTGGTTGATCGGGGCGGCGGCGTAAAGCGATTCCAGCGCCCGGTAATGCGCCTCGGCCCCCGTCGGCGCCGATTCAGGCGGCGTCACGCGCCTCGACTCCGGTGAGCAGCACGTAGAGCGCATCCTTCGACCCCGCGCCGCGCAGCTTCTCGGCAAAGGGACGCTCGCGCAGCCGCCGCGAGACCGAGGCAAGCGCCTTGAGATGCTCGGCCCCGGCATTGGTTGGGGAGAGCAGCATGAACACCAGGTCCACCGGCAGATCGTCGACCGCGCCGAAATCGAGCGGCTGTTCCAGTCGGGCGAAGACGCCGCACACGCGCGGCAGATCGTCGAGCCGCGCATGCGGAATCGCGATGCCGCCGCCGAAGCCGGTCGAGCCCAGCCGCTCGCGCTCGGCCAGCCGCTCGGCGACCAGCTTGGCGTCGACCCCGTAGATCGCCGCCGCACTGGCACCAAGCTGCTGGAACAGCGCCTTCTTGTTACCCGCCGTAACGCCGGCGAGCACCGCCTCCGGCACGAGCAAATCGCTCAGATCAGTCATGAAATCGTTCCAAAGAAGCGGTGCTGCCCCTGGGGCAGCCCGGCCTTACGCCGGTGCGCGGTTGGGCTCAACCCAGCCAATCGTTCCGTCACCGCGGCGATAGACCATATTATAGGCGCCCGTGCCGCTGTTGCGGAACAGCAATGCGTTGGTATTGCGCAAGTCGAGCATCATCACCGCGTCCGAAACCGTGGCTTCCGGAACGTCGACGCGCGTCTCCGCGATCACCAGCGGTGCGTCGGCGACTTCCTCTTCCTCGCGCGCTTCCTGGAACAGGGTATAGCCGGCATTGTCGAAACCATTGTCATAGGCGCCGCCTTCGGCCAGCGCGATCACTTCGGTGGGGCGGCGATCCTTGAGCCGGCGGACATAGCGGCGCAGCTGCTTGTCGATCCGGTCCGCCGCGCCGTCGAACGCGCCATGCGCTTCCATGCCGCTGTTGGTCGCCTTGAGCACCAGGCCTTGGGTCACGTGCATCACGATGTCGCAGGTGAAGCCGTTGTCGTGCGGGCCCTTGCCGAAGGTGATCTGCGAGGAGATGGCGCGGGAGAAATATTTGTCGGCGATACCCTGGACCCGATCCGTCACCTGCGTCTTGAGCGCTGCGCCCGTATCGACCTGATGCCCCGAGATCCGGATATCCATAATGTACCTCCACTTCGCAATTAGGGACGAGCGACCTAGGGGTGCGCCGGAACCGCGTCGATTGTGGGAACACCCCATAGCGGCTCGTCCAGGGACTTCAGAAACGCTGCGTGCCGTTCAAGTTCCACCGCACTCGCGGTGAAACGCCGCGCCGGCCGGACGTGTACCCGAGTCGGCGCCTCGGCGACGGTCTCCGGCATGACCGGCACTTCTTCCGCCAGGCCCAGCGTGATTTGGCGGCCGCCGGTCAGCTCGACATAGACCTGCGCCAGCAGCTGCGCGTCGAGCAGCGCACCGTGCAGGGTACGCGCGCTGAGATCGATGCCGTAGCGGCTGCACAGCGCATCGAGCGTGTGTTTGGCGCCCGGATGCCGGGTGCGCGCGAGCACCAGCGTGTCGACCATGCGGCTCAGGTGGATGATGGGACGGCTGCAGCGGCCGAGCTCGCCGTTGAGGAAGCTGAAGTCGAATCCGGCATTGTGCGCGACCATCGGCGAGTCGCCGATGAACCCCAGCAGATCCTCGACAACGTCCTCGAACAGCGGCTTGTCGGAGAGGAATCGCTCGGACAGGCCGTGGACGTTGAACGCCTCCACCGGCATCGGCCGCTGCGGATTTATATAGGCGTGGAAATGGTTGCCGGTGGCAACCCGGTTCACCAGCTCGACACAGCCGATTTCGACGAGGCGGTCTCCGCCTGAGAAACTGAGTCCCGTCGTTTCGGTGTCAAACACGATTTCCCGCATGGAGCGCTTATCCACCCGCAGGCGGCGCGAGGCAAGCGATGACCTTGCGTACGCAATCTTCCGTAACCTGCAAACCTTCGCCGGTGGGGACGACGAAATCGGCGCGGGCGCGCTTCTCGGCGTCGGGCATCTGCCGCGCAAGGATGGCGTCGAAGCGCTCCGCGGTCATGCCGGGGCGGGCGAGGACGCGCTCGCGCTGCACCTCGGGCGGCGCCGAGACCACAGCAATCTTGTCGACATGCCGCCAGCCGCCCGCCTCGAACAGCAATGGTACGTCAAGAACGACCAGCGGCGACTCGGCATGCGCGGCCAGGAACGACTCGCGCGCCTCGGCGACGGCGGGGTGGAGAATCGCCTCGAGCCGGGCGAAAGCGGTGGGATCGGCCATCACCGCCTCGCGCAGCAGCGTGCGATTCACGCCGAGCTCGGTCGTGGTGTCGGGGAACTCGGCTTCAATCGCCGCTACCGCCGCGCCGTTCGGGCCCTGAAGCTGGTGGACGCTTGCGTCGGCATCGAACACCGGCACGCCGTCGGCGGCGAACATCGCCGCCACGGTCGACTTGCCCATGCCGATCGAGCCGGTGAGGCCCAGCACGATCGGCCGCCTGCTCATGCGGTGAGCAGCGCGCGCAGTTCCTCGTCGCGGTCGCGCGGGGGCTCGGCGCCGAAGAAGAGCTCGAAGGCAAGCGCGGCCTGGCCGACCAGCATCTCGAGGCCGTCGACCGTGTCCAGCTCGCGGTCGCGCGCCTGGGCGAGCAGCGGCGTCTCGAGCGGGGCGTAGACGATATCGTACACCACCGCATGTTCGGGCAGCGGATCGAGGTTGAGGTCGAGCGGCGGCTGGCCGTCCATGCCGAGCGGGCTGGCGTTCACCAGCAGGTCGGCGGCGGGGAGCGGCGCGCCGATCGGCAGCGCATCGCCTTTGACGCCGAAGCTGGAGAGCAGGGCAGCCGCCTTGAGCACGTTGCGGTTGAGGATCGTCACCCGGCCGATGCCGACGCGCGACAGAGCGAACAGCACCGCACGCGCGCCGCCGCCGGCGCCGACGACCACCGCATGGCGGCCTTCCAGCTCCAGCCCGGCGATCGGCGAGAAGAAGCCACCGGCATCGGTATTGGTGCCGATCAGCGTGCCGTCTTCGCCGCGGATCACGGTGTTCATCGCGCCGATCGTGTTCCGCACCCCGCCGGGATCGCCCACCAGGTCCATCACCGCCAGCTTGTGCGGGATGGTGACGTTGCAGCCGCGCCAGTCGGAATCGTCCTTGGCGCGAGCGAAATAGGTAGCGAGATCGTCGCCCAGCACATGGGTGCGGCGATAATCGCCCTCGATCCCCAGCGCATCGAGCCAGAATTTGTGGATGATCGGGGATTTGGAATGGGCGATTGGATCGCCGATCACCTCGGCATAGCGAGTCACTTGGGCATTACTCCCCGGGTGCGCAGATAGTCGAGAATCGGCAGCAGCGGCATGCCGAGGATGGTGAAGTGGCTGCCCTCGGTGCGGTGGAACAGCTGCACGCCGGGCCCTTCGATGCGGAAACAGCCGACACAGCCGGCGATCGCTGGCCACTCCATGTCGAGGTACGATTCGATGAATGCGTCGCCCAGCGGTCGCACGTGCAGCCGCGCGCGATCGACATGCCGCCACACCGGCCGGCCGCCTTCGGCGATCACTGCGGCGCTGTAGATGTCGTGGGTCCTGCCCGACATGCGCTCAAGGTGGTCGCGCGCCTGCTCGCGACTCTCCGGCTTGTCGAGCAGGCTGCCGTCGTCGAGTGCGACCAGCGAATCGCCACCCAGCACCAGCGCCTGCGGCGCCATGCGCGAAACCTTGAGCGCCTTCAGCTCGGCGAGTGCATCGGCAAGGTCACGCGGGCTCGTGCCCTCGGCGAGCAGCGATTCCTTGGCGCTGGCCTCATCCACCAGCGCGGGCAACGCCTCGTGCGGCACGCCTGCGGCATCGAGCATCGCCCGGCGCGAGGCGCTCTGGGAGGCAAGAACGAGAGTCGGCATTATCGGCGCTCCATCGCGCGGTCGTTGCACAGCTGGATGATCGCAGCCGCGGTTTCCTCGATCGAGCGGCGTGTGACGTCGATCACCGGCCAGCCATTGTCGGCGAACATGCGCCGCGCAAAGGCGATCTCGCGCTGCACCGCTTCCTGGTCGACATAATCGGTCTCCGGCGCCTGGTTGAGCGAGAGCAGCCGGTTGCGGCGGATCTGCACCAGCCGATCGGCGCTGGTGGTGAGCCCCACGATCAGCGGCCCCTGGAGCTGGAACAGCTTGGCCGGGGGCGGCGATTCCACCACCACCGGGATGTTCGAGACCTTGTAGCCGCGATTGGCGAGATAGATCGAGGTCGGCGTCTTCGACGAGCGCGACACGCCGGCGAGCACGATGTCGCTTTCCTCCCAATCCTCCCAGCCGATGCCGTCGTCATGCGCGATGGTGAACTGGATCGCGTCGACGCGGGCGAAATAGGCGGCGTCGAGCATGTGCTGCCGCCCCGGCCGCGCCTTGGCTTCCTGGCCGAGCAGGTTGGAAAGCGCATGACTCACCTGATCGAGCGGCGCGATCGCAGGCAGCCCCAGCGCGCGGCAGCGCGTCTCCAGCATGCGGCGGATGTCGCGATTGACCAACGTGTAGATCACCAGCCCCGGATTTTGCGCGATCTCCTGCAGGATGCGCTCCAGATGCGCCTCGCTGCGCACCATCGGCCAGAAATGGCGCAGCGGCTCGACATCGTCGAACTGCGCCAGCGCCGCCTTGGCGATGTTTTCCAGCGTCTCCCCGGTGGAGTCCGAGAGCAAATGGAGGTGCAGCCGCATCAGGCTGGGGACTGATCTGTGCATAACATGGCGAACAAGCGGTAGCGTAACCGCGGCACCCGGCCAACCCGCCGAGATTCGGGATTCGCCGCGTGATTCGTCCACAACGGCATCCCCAGCTTGTACTTTCGATCCACAGCCTGTGAGTCTTGTGGACAGATTTCCCGAATCCGGCTGATTCCGTATGGCCGCAGGAGTCAAATTGTTGGCAACTGACTCACATCGCCATAAGCCCCGGCTTTCACCGGCCAACAGACTCCAACATCCTGAGAATCGAATCTTCTAGTAGTGGGACCCCGGCTCTGACCCTTCGCGCTTCCAAGCCGCTGCTCGCGACCCTGCAAGGGACTCGCCAGCCCGTTCCGCCCGTCTGGCTCATGCGCCAGGCCGGCCGATACCTGCCCGAATATCGCGCGCTCCGTGCCGAGAAGGGCGGCTTCCTCGCGCTCGCCATGGATTCCGACGCGGCGGCCGAGGTCACGCTGCAACCGATCCGCCGCTTCGGCATGGACGGGGCGATCCTGTTCTCGGACATCCTGGTGGTGCCGATGGCGCTAGGCCAGCAGCTCTGGTTCGAGACCGGCGAAGGCCCCAGACTCGCCCCAACGGTGACCGCGCGGGACGTGCTCGATGGCTTCGATGCCGATTCCAGCGTCCTGGAGCCCATCTACGGCACGATTCGGCGGGTGAAGGCGGCCCTGGACCCTTCGACCACCTTCCTGGGCTTTGCGGGCTCTCCCTGGACCGTGGCGACCTACATGATCGCGGGGCAAGGCAGCCGCGAGCAGGCCGAGGCGCGCCGCCTCGCCTATCGCGACGAAGGCCTGATGCAGGCGCTGGTCGATCGCATCGCGGACCAGACGATCGCCTATCTGCGCGCCCAGGCCGAAGCGGGGGTCGAGGCAGTGCAGCTGTTCGACAGCTGGGCCGGCAGCCTCAGCCCCGCCCAGTTCGAACGCTGGGTGATCGCCCCTAACGCCCGGATCGCGGCGGCAGTTCGGGATCTGGTGCCCGTGATTGGATTCCCGAAAGGGGCAGGGGGCAAGCTCGCCGCCTATGCCCGCGAAACCGGCGTCGATGCGATCGGGTTGGATGAAACGGTCGACCCCGAATGGGCGAACGCGGTGCTGCCCGAAGGGCTGCCGGTGCAGGGCAATCTCGATCCGCTGGCGCTGATCGCCGGCGGCGACGTGCTGGACAGCGCGATCGACCGGATCCTCGCCGCCTTCCCGGCGCGGCCACATGTGTTCAACCTGGGCCACGGCATCCTGCCCGACACGCCGATCGCGCATGTCGAGCAGCTGCTGGCCCGTGTGCGGGGAACGGCTTCATGATCGGCTGGCTCGGCAGTGCCTATCTCTGGGTGAAGGCGTTCCACGTCATCTTCGTGATATTCTGGATGGCGGGGCTGTTCCTGTTCCCGCGCTACCTGATCCACCACCAGGAAGCGCTCGGCACCTCCGAGGCGGCGGCCTGGGCAAAGCGCGAGGCGCTTCTGAAGCGGATGATCCTCACCCCCTCGATGCTGATCGTCTGGGCGCTGGGGCTGGCGCTCTCCGCCAATATCGGGCTGTTCGACGGGGAGGCGGGAATCGGCTGGCTGCATGCCAAGCTGCTGCTCGTCGTGCTGCTCAGCGGCTATCATGGCTGGGCGGTTGCCTATGGCAAGAAGCTTGGCCGCGGCGAGGCGCCGATTGCCACCCGCACGCTGCGCTTCCTCAACGAAGTCCCGGCGCTGGCGCTGGTCTTCATCGTCATCCTCGCCGAGGTAAAGCCCTTCTGACGCTGACCAACATGCGGCCGTCATCCCGGCGGAAGCCGGGATCCATTGACTTCAACGTCCCGGTTCCTGCCTTGGCGGCGTGGCGTCTGGATCCCGGCTTCCGCCGGGATGACGATTGAGGGCATCGTTTCCAAGATCAGTACCCGAAAATCTGCGCCGAATCGCAGTTGACTTGGGGGGATCGGCTACCTAATTTTATAGCCGTGTACCGGGCCTCGGTGCATCCTTCCTTCAAGCATCGAATCCTGCGCGTGCCTATCGCCGATCGACGCTCTCCCCCTTAGAATTTCCGGACCTTACATGCATCTCAAGGACCTCAAGAAAACCGCCCCCGCCGAGCTGGTCACCATGGCCGAGGCACTGGGCGTCGAGAGCGCGTCGACGCTGCGCAAGCAGGACCTGCTCTTCGCCATCCTCAAGGCCCAGGCCGAGCAGGGCGACCAGATCATGGGCGAAGGCACGATCGAAGTGCTGCCCGACGGCTTCGGCTTCCTCCGCTCGCCAGAGGCCAACTATCTCGCCGGCCCCGACGACATCTATGTCAGCCCCAACCAGGTCCGGAAGTTCGGCCTGCGCACCGGCGACACGGTGGAAGGCGAGATCCGCGGCCCCAAGGATGGCGAGCGCTATTTCGCGCTCACCAAGCTGGTGAAGGTCAATTTCGATGATCCGGACGCGGTCCGCCACCGCGTCAACTTCGACAACCTCACTCCGCTCTATCCCGAGCAGAAGCTGCGCCTCGACACGCTCGACCCGACGGTCAAGGACAAGTCGGCTCGCGTGATCGACATCGTCGCGCCGCAGGGCAAGGGCCAGCGCGCGCTGATCGTCGCCCCGCCGCGCGTCGGCAAGACGGTGCTGCTGCAGAACATCGCCAAGGCGATCACCGACAACCATCCCGAAGTCTTCCTGATCGTGCTGCTCATCGACGAGCGCCCGGAAGAAGTCACCGACATGCAGCGTTCGGTGAAGGGCGAAGTGATCAGCTCGACCTTCGATGAGCCGGCGACGCGCCACGTGCAAGTCGCTGAAATGGTTATCGAAAAGGCCAAGCGCCTGGTCGAGCACAAGAAGGACGTGGTGATCCTGCTCGACTCGATTACCCGCCTCGGCCGCGCCTACAACACCGTGGTGCCGAGCTCGGGCAAGGTGCTGACCGGCGGTGTCGACGCCAACGCCCTGCAGCGCCCGAAGCGCTTCTTCGGTGCCGCGCGCAACATCGAGGAAGGCGGCTCGCTCTCGATCATCGCCACCGCGCTGATCGATACCGGCAGCCGCATGGACGAAGTGATCTTCGAAGAGTTCAAGGGCACCGGCAACTCGGAAATCGTCCTCGACCGCAAGGTGGCGGACAAGCGCATCTTCCCTGCGCTGGACGTCGGCAAGTCGGGCACCCGCAAGGAAGAGCTGCTGGTCGAAAAGGCCAAGCTCACCAAGATGTGGGTCCTGCGCCGCATCCTGATGCAGATGGGCACCATCGACGCGATGGAATTCCTGCTCGACAAGATGAAGGATTCGAAGACCAACGAAGACTTCTTCGACAGCATGAACCAGTAACGCGGGGCCGTCGCGCTTGTGATTTGGGAAAGGCCGGGCCGGGGTGCCCGGCCTTTTTGCGTATGGCTGCAGGGAACGCGTCGCGGCGGGCATGCGTAGGCGTTGCGTGCGCCGATGGGGGCGCTAGGGTTTTGGCATGATCGATCTTCTTCTCAGCGCCGCGGCAGGCGGTATCGGCTCGCCGCTCGACATCTGGCAGCATATCGTCGCCGATTTCTCCAATCTCGGCGATCCGGCGGCATTGGCCGCATTCGGATCGGTGCTGATGATCGACCTGGTGCTGGCGGGCGACAACGCGATCGTCGTCGGTGCGCTGGCGGCGGGACTGCCGGCGGACCAGCGCAAGAAGGTGATCCTGATCGGCATCGGCGCGGCGCTGATCCTGCGGATCGCCTTCGCGCTGGTGGTCAGCTGGCTGATGGGGATCGTTGGGCTGATCTTCGCGGGCGGCCTGCTGCTGCTCTGGGTCAGCTGGAAGTTCTGGCGCGAGATTCGTCATGGCGGCGAGAGCGGAGGCTCGGAAGAGATCGAGGGCGACGAGCGCTCGGGCGTGCGCGCCGCGCGCAGCTTTGCGGGTGCTGCCTGGGCGGTTGCGGTTGCCGACGTCTCGATGAGTCTCGACAACGTCCTGGCGGTCGCCGGCGCGGCGCGCGAGCATCCGGGCATTCTGGTGGTCGGTCTGCTGCTGTCGGTCGCGCTGATGGGGCTCGCAGCGAACCTGATCGCCAAGCTGATCGATAAGCACCGCTGGATCGCCTATTTCGGCCTGGCGGTGATCGTCTTCGTGGCGTTCAAGATGATCTATGAGGGCTGGGTGGGCACGCCCGGCACGGCGGGCATCACCAGCCTTTTTTGAGCCCTCGACAACAGTCTACCCTCACCCTTCTGAGGCTTCGCCGCTCCTCCCTCTCCCATCGGGAGAGGGAAGGGGCCCGCCGCCGAAGGCGGTGGGAAGGGTGAGGGTGATCTGCTCTCAGCCGAGGTTTACGGCGAAGAAGTCCGCGGTACGCTTGTCCGCGAGCTGCGCGGCCTCTTCCGAACGGCGCTTGCCGAGTTCGGCGGCAAAGCCGTGGTCCTCGCCGGGATAGTCGTACAGGGTGACCTTGGGGTGATCGTCCAGACCCTCGTGCATCTTCGCCTGCACGTCGGGCGAGACGAAATGGTCGGCCACGGGGATATGCAGCATCAGCGGCTTGGCGATGGCATGCTTCTCGCCGAGGAGCCCGTCGATCCCGACGGCATAATAGCCGACGCTCGCATCGATGTCGGTTCGTGTGGCGGTCATATAGGCCAGACGGCCGCCCAGGCAGAAGCCCACTGCGCCCACCTTGCCGCCGCCCAGTTCGGCGCGCGCCACCTGGATGGTCGATTCGATGTCGGCGATGCCTTTGTCCTGGTCGAACTTGCCGAACAGGTCGAACGCCTGCTGCATCTCTTCGGGCACGTCGGCGTCGAGTTCGATGCCGGGCTTCAGCCGCCAGAACAGGTCGGGCGCGAGCGCGAGATAGCCCTCTCGTGCGAAGTCCTCGCACTTCTGGCGGATGCCATCGTTCACGCCGAAGATTTCCTGGATCACGATAATCGCGGCGCGCGGTGTGCCTTCGGGGCGCGCGACATAGGCGGAGAAGCTGCCGCTCTCGTCCAGCGCGTCGATCGTCAGGGTGCTCATAGCAGATAGTCTCCGGTTAAGCGCCGCTCATGAGCGAGCAGCCAGGATTTGGTGGTCGGCCCTTGCCCGGCCGAATAGGCGCCGAGCCCGCCGCCCTGGTTCAACACGCGGTGGCAGGGCACAACGAGCGGGAACGGGTTTCGTGCACATAGCTGGCCGATCGCGCGGGCGCTTGAACCCAATGCGCGCGAAAGTTCGCCATAGCTGATGGTCCGCCCGAACGGCACCGCAATCAGCCCGTCGCGCAGGCTTGCACCGCGCGGCGTCGACGGGGGCGACAGCGCTACATCGAAGTCCCGCCGCTCGCCGGCGAACCATTGTTCGAGCTGATCGGCGGCTGTCCGGACGGCCGCCCCGCTGCCGCGAGCAGGCGCGCCTTCGGCGCCGATGGTGATCCGCTCCAGATACCCCTCCTTGCCTTCGATCCGGATCGGGCCGATGGGCGTTGCGATCAGGGCATGGTCGCGCGCATACATGGCCATGGCCTAGCAGGCGGCCGGGGATGCGCTCAAGCGCGGAAGGGATCACATGAAGATCAACGTCGAAGTCGAGTGCACGCCGGAAGAAGCGCGCCGCGCCATGGGACTGCCCGACCTGACCCCCGTCCATGATCGCTATGTGAAGCTGATGGTGCAGGCGATCGAGAATCACGGCACGCCCGAAGGCTTCGAGCAGATGATGCGCAGCTGGGCGCCGATGGGCGAGGCGGGGATGAACTTCTGGCGCGGGCTGTTCGACGCCGCGACCAAGAAGCCCGGGAGCTGACGACCGCCCGCATGGACACGATCTTCGCGGTTTCGAGCGGGGCACCGCCCGCGGCGATCGCGGTGCTGCGCATCAGTGGCGCGCACGCTTTTGCTGCGGTGCAACAGCTGGCCGGCGATGCGCCGCCCGCGCGGCGTGCTGCACTGCGCACCTTGCGCGACGGGGCGGGCGAGCCGCTCGACCAGGCGCTGGTGCTGTGCTTTCCGGGGCCGCGATCGGCGACCGGCGAGGATCTTGCCGAATTGCACCTGCATGGCGGCCGCGCGGTGGTGCGTGCCGTCGAAGCGGCGCTGGCGAAACTTCCCGAACTTCGCGCAGCGGAGGCAGGGGAGTTCACCCGGCGGGCGCTGCTCCACGGCCGGCTGGACCTGAGCGAGGCCGAGGGCCTGGGCGACCTGCTGATGGCGGAGACCGAGGCGCAGCGCCGCGCCGCGATCCGCAGCGCGGGTGGGGCGGTGCGGCGCCATGCCGAGGACTGGACGAACCGGCTGCTCGGCCTCGCCGCCCGCATCGAGGCCGAGCTCGATCATGGCGATGAGGATGATGTCGCCGGTGCCGATCCGCTGCCGGGGTTGCGGTCGGGCGCGGCTGCCTTGCGCGCGGACATCGCCGCCGTGGCCGCACGGCCGCCGGTGGAGCGGCTGCGCGACGGCGTGCGGGTGGCGCTGGGCGGCCCGCCCAATGCCGGCAAGTCGACGCTGTTCAACGCCCTTGCCGAGCGCGACGCCGCGATCGTCTCGCCTATCGCCGGGACCACGCGCGATCGCATCGAGGTGCCGGTGGTCCGCGAAGGCATTGCCTGGCTGCTGATCGACACCGCCGGGCTTGCGGAGAAAACCGACGACCCCATCGAAGCCGTCGGCGTGGCACGCGCCCGCGATGCGCTGGCCGAAGCCGATCTGCTGCTGTGGCTGGGTGACGATCCCCCACCGCCGCACGCCTGCGCTTTGTGGGTCCATGCCCGCGCCGATGCCGAGGGCCGTTCGATGGCGCAGCCCGATCAGCTGGTCGTCTCGGTGCGCGAGGGCAGGGGTGTCGATGCGCTATGGCAGCGCATGGCGGAGGTCGCATCCGACCTGCTGCCGCCGCCCGACCTCGTCGCGCTCAATGCCCGGCAGCGCGGCTGGTGCATCGCCGCCGCCGATGCGTTGGCCCGCGCATCACAGCTCGCCGATCCGCTGCTCTTTGCCGAGGAGCTCCGCGCCGCCCGCCGCGCGCTGGATGCGATCACCGGGCGGGCCGGCGTCGAGGACGTGCTCGATGCGCTGTTCGGGAAGTTCTGCATCGGTAAATAAACTGTTCCACGTGGAACACGGACGGGGCGTTCCACCGCAGCCCTCTGGACAAGCGCGTGCCGAAGGCGTTTAGCGATTCCATGCAATTCGACGTGATCGTGATCGGCGGCGGCCATGCCGGTACCGAGGCAGCGGCTGCGGCCGCGCGCCGCGGTGCTCGCACCGCGCTGCTCAGCTTCGATCTGGCAAAGCTCGGCGCGATGTCGTGCAACCCCGCGATCGGCGGGCTCGGCAAGGGCCATCTCGTCCGCGAGATCGACGCGCTCGACGGGCTGATGGCGCGCGCCGCGGACGCTGCCGGCATCCATTATCGCATGCTCAATCGCTCCAAGGGCACTGCCGTACAGGGCCCGCGCGTCCAGGCGGACCGCACGCGCTATGCTGCCGCGATTCAGGCAATGCTGCAGGCGCAGGCCCATCTGACCCTCGTGGAAGGCGAGGCGGAAGCGCTGGTGCTTGAAGGCGGACGGATCGCAGGCGTGCAGCTTCGCGACGGCACCAGCCTGGCCGCGCCCGCCGTCGTGCTCGCCACTGGTACCTTCCTCGGTGGCCGGTTGTTCCGCGGCGAGGAGCGGTTCGACGGCGGCCGGGTAGGGGAGGCGTCGGCGCTTCGCCTCGCCGCGCAGCTGCGCGAACTGGCGCTACCGATGGGGCGGCTCAAGACCGGCACCCCGCCGCGGCTCGACGGTCGCACGATCGACTGGGCGCGCACCGAGGAGCAGGCCTCGGACGCCGAGCCCTGGACGATGTCGCCGATCAACACAGCCCGGCCGCTGCCGCAGCTCCACTGCGCCGTCACTCGCACGACGCAGGCGACGCACGATGCGATCCGCAGCGGGCTCGATCGCTCGCCGCTGTTCACCGGCGCGATCGAAGCGCAGGGCCCGCGCTACTGCCCGTCGATCGAGGACAAGGTGCATCGCTTCGGCGATCGCGACGGCCACCAGGTGTTCCTGGAGCCCGAGGCGCTCGCCCATCACTGGATCTACCCCAACGGGCTTTCGACCTCGCTGCCGGTCGACGTGCAGGCGGCGATGATCGCCTCGATCCCGGGGCTGGAGCAGGCCGTCATCACCGTGCCCGGCTACGCGGTGGAGTATGACTATATCGATCCGCGCGCGCTGGAATCGACCCTGGCGCTGCCGCAGATTCCGGGGCTGTTCTTCGCCGGCCAGATCAATGGCACGACGGGCTATGAAGAGGCGGGCGGGCAGGGGCTTGCCGCCGGTGCCAATGCGGCGGCACTGGCGCTAGGCATCGCGCCCTTGGTGCTCGATCGTGCGACCTCTTATCTCGGCGTAATGATCGACGATCTGGTGCTGCAGGGCGTGACCGAGCCCTATCGCATGCTCACCGCCCGCGCCGAGTTCCGCCTGCGCCTGCGTGCCGACAATGCCGAGACGCGGCTGGGTCCGATCGGCGAAGGGCTGGGGCTGCTCGGTTCGGAACGCCAGGCGCGGCTCGACCGGAGCCGGGAAGGCAGGGAGAAGCTCGACGTGATCTTCGCCGTCGAGCGTACCGCGCATCAGCTTGCCACCCGCGGGGCGCCGGTGGCGCAGGATGGGGCGAAGCGACCGGCGCGCGAGTGGCTGCGCTTCCCGGGTGTCGCGCTCGAGCATGTGCTGGATGCAGCGCCTGAGACCGATGCGGCGTTGCTCGCCGAATATGTCGAGGACGCGCGCTATGCACCCTATCTCGAAAGGCAAGATGCCGAAGTCGCGCAGCTGCGTGCCAATGATGCTGTGCGGCTGCGGGTCGACATGGAGTATGCCGCGATCCCCGGCCTCTCGAACGAAATGGTGGAGCGCCTGACCGTCGCCGCGCCCGAGACGCTGGGTGCGGCAGCGCGCATTCGTGGCATCACGCCCGCCGCTCTTTCCGCCATATTGTTGCACGCGCGAAAGGCCGTGGCATGACCGAAGACGACGCCAAGACCTGGGTGCGGGACCGCTTCGGTGTTTCACGTGAAACACTGCTTGCCAGGTTCGGCGATATCCTTGTCGCCGAGGCCGAGCACCAGAACCTGATCGCCCGCTCGACCCTGGACAGCCTGTGGGGCCGCCATCTCACCGACTCTGCCCAGCTCGTGCCGCTGGCGGGGATGGCCGGGGAAGGGGCTTGGGTAGATGTCGGCAGCGGCGCCGGACTTCCCGGAATCGTGGCGGCGCTGCTTACCGATCGCCCTGTGGTGCTCGTGGAGCCCCGCACCAAGCGCGTCCAGTTCCTACGCGATGCCGCCGACAAGCTCGGAATCGGCGACCGGGTGACGGTTATCGGCAGCAAGGTCGAGTCCTATCGACCCGATCAACCTGCGGCCATTGTCTCCGCGCGAGCGGTCGCCGAACTATCGGCGCTGATGTTATCCACAGTCCACTGCACCGATTCGTCCACAGTCTGGTTGCTGCCCAAGGGGCGGGGTGCGCAATCGGAGGTGGATGCCGCGCGCGCGAAATGGCAAGGTCGGTTTCACGTGGAACCCAGCATCACGCAGCCGGACTCCGGCATCGTGGTCGCAACACAGATAGGCGCCAGATGATCACCATCACGATCGCCAATCAGAAGGGTGGGGTGGGCAAGACCACGACCGCCATCAATGTCGGCACTGCCCTCGCCGCCACCGGCAAGCGGGTGCTGCTGATCGATTTCGACCCGCAGGGCAACGCCTCGACCGGGCTCGGCATCGGCCGCGGGGATCGCGAGCATTCGAGCTACGACCTGCTCGTTTCCGACGCCGATCTGGAGGACGTGGCAGTGCCTACCACCGTCCCCGGCCTCGATGTGGTGCCGGCGACGCAGGATCTGTCGGGCGCCGAGATCGAGCTGATCGAGTTCGATGCGCGTACCCACCGCCTCGATGCCGCGATCAAGCGCCATCGGGCCGAGCGCTGGGACGTGATCCTGGTCGACTGCCCGCCGTCGTTGGGACTGCTGACCGTCAATGCGATGGTCGCGGCGCATGCGCTGCTGGTGCCGCTGCAGTGCGAGTTCTTCGCGCTGGAGGGGCTGAGCCAGCTGCTCAACACCGTCGAGCGGATCCGCAGCCGGTTCAACCCGGGCCTGTCGATCCTTGGCGTCGCGCTGACCATGTATGACCGCCGCAATCGCCTTACCGACCAGGTCTCGGACGATGTCCGCGCGGTGCTGGGCAGGGTGGTGTTCGACACGGTCATTCCGCGCAACGTCCGCCTGTCCGAAGCACCGAGCCATGGCGTTCCCGCGCTGATCTACGATCATCGCTGTGCCGGCTCCGAAGCCTATATCGCGCTCGCTCGCGAAGTGATCGACCGCCTTCCCAAATTGCAGAAAGCCGCATGACCGAATCTCCCGCCGCCGCCCGCAAGCCTCGCCCCGGTCTCGGCCGCGGGCTTTCCGCCTTGCTGGGCGACAGCATTCCCGAAGAGCCGATCAAGGGCAATCCGACGAGCAGCTCGGGCGTGCGGATGCTGCCGATCAGCTCGCTGGTGGCCGATCCCAACCAGCCGCGCCGCCATTTCGACGAGGAGGCGCTGGACACGCTGGCGGAGTCGATCCGCACCCGCGGGCTGATCCAGCCGATCTTCGTGCGGCCGCACGGCCAGAGCTTCCAGATCGTCGCCGGCGAGCGCCGCTGGCGCGCGGCGCAGCGGGCGCGGCTCCACGAGGTGCCGGTGATCGTCCGCGAGCTGAGCGACGCCGAGACGCTCGAAATCGCGCTGATCGAGAATATCCAGCGCCAGGACCTCAACGCGATCGAAGAGGCCGAGGGCTATGCCCGGCTGATCCGCGAATTCGGCCATACCCAGGAAGCGCTGGGCAAGATCGTCCACAAGTCGCGCAGCCACATCGCCAATCTGCTGCGCCTGCTCGATCTGCCGGTGCCGGTGCGCGAGATGGTGGTCGATCGCTCGCTGGAGATGGGCCATGCCCGTGCGCTGATCGGTGCGCCCGATCCCGAGAAGCTGGCGCGCGAAGTCGTCGCCAAGGGACTGTCGGTGCGCGACACCGAGAAGCTGGCGCGCACCGCCAAGCCGGCGCCGAAGCGCAAGGCGAGCGACAGCCGCAGCGAGGGCGATCCCGATATTGCCGCGCTCGAGCGGCATCTGGGCGACGTGCTCGGTCTCAACGTGCGCATCGCGCATGCCGAGAAAGGTGGCACGCTGACGGTGGGCTATTCGACCCTCGACCAGCTCGACATGGTGTGCCAGCGGCTCAGCGGCGAACGTATCTGATCGGGTTCTGCTGCCCTTTCTGGCAGGTTTGAGCTTCGCAAGCAGCGTGGCAGCCTTGTCGTCATGCTGCTATCCGCGTCGGGCCGTGGGCCGATCCTTTCCTTCGACTTCCCGCTCTCGCGCAGCGCAGCGCTGGGACGGCTGGCTGCCTTCTTGCCCCACGCGGGTTCGGATTATGCCCGGCATCGCAATGAGGAGCGGGGGCAGGGGCAGCACCATGCGGTATCGCGGCTCTCGGCCGCGTTGCGGCGGCGGCTGATCAGCGAGGCGGAGGTTGCCGAAGCGGTGGTGCGCATGCATGGTGCCGGAGCGGCTGCCAAGTTCGTCGCAGAGCTGCTCTGGCGCACCTATTGGAAAGGCTGGCTCGAGCAGCGTCCCTCGATCTGGCACGACTGGCGCGCCGACTGTGCGCGGCTGACCAAGCAGGGGTTGCCGGAGGGCTATGCTGCGGCGATCGAAGGGCGGACCGGGATCGATGCGTTCGACGCATGGCTCCGCGAACTGCGCGAGACCGGCTATCTGCACAATTGGGCGCGGATGCAGTTTGCCTCGATCTGGATCTTCACGCTTCGACTTCCCTGGCAGCTCGGCGCAGCCTTCACCTTTCACCACTTCGTCGATGCGGACCCGGCTTCGAACACGCTGTCGTGGCGCTGGGTGGCCGGCTTGCATACGCAGGGGAAGGCGTATCTTGCGGACGCCGAGCGGATAAAGGCGCAGACCGGTGGGCGCTTCGATCCCAAGGGTCTTGCGATCACCGCCGACGTTCCACGTGAAACACCAAGCCCGGACCTTTGTCGCATCCGGATGCCGACGCCCCCGGATCCGCAGGCGCCGGCGCTGCTGCTGCTGACCCCGGAGGATCTGTCGCTGGAGACCGAGATGGATCTACAAGCGCTGGACGTCCGGCGCGTGGTGGCATGCCGCGCACATTGCAGTGGTGCGGCGGACCTTGCCGCCGTCGCGGATGGCTTGCAGCGCGCGTCCGGCCACTGGCGCGCACCAGCGCTTTGGGTAGATGACATGAAAGCCGCGCTCGCGGTCGCGCAGCAAGACGGCGTTGCGCAGATCGTGACCGGGTACGCCCCTGTCGGGCCGGTCGCGGAGTCGCTGGCCGCGCAGCGCGAGGGCACAGAGGTCCGCATCGCCGAACATCGCCGCGCCTGGGACGAGCGTGCATGGCCATATTGCCGGAAGGGCTATTTTGCCCTGGCCCAGCACATTCCCGCGCTGCTCGACGCCGCCGAGCTGGCGCCATTGCGCGCGTAATCAAGAACTGCTGGATCATGGTAAAGAAATGATGAACACTTTGACGCACCGCAGCGTTGGCGCGGTACGAAGGGTGAGGCATGATCGAGCAGCTGCACGACGACCAATGGCGGGGTCATGGCTCCGAAGCGCTGCGGCCGACCTGGCATGACGCGGCGCGCGACGCGATCCGCCATCGGCTCGCGTCGCCCCCAAAACGGCCTCAGCGCTGGTTCGGGAAGACCAGGTTCTTGCTGAAGAAGGGCAGGACGTAATTCTGGAACCGGTCGGCCACCGCGCTGGTGTGGTCGCCGGGATAGAGGGTGAAGCTGTTGGGCACGCCGTAGCGGTCCAGCGTCTCGTGCAACGTCTGCGCATCGCCGCGTAGGCCGTCCTTGTCGCCGACGTCGATCGCGATCGCCCGGTAGCGGCGCAGCTCGCCGATATATTGGTCGACGAACGCGAGCGGGGCATTCGCCGCCCATTTCGCCAGCACCTCGGGCCGTTGCTTGCCGTCCTCGATCGGCAGGTCGAGATAGAGCGGCGGCGCCTTGGGGTCGGGTGACCAGGCCGCCGCCGCGGCCAGCGTTGCGCGCAGGCCCCAAGAGAGCTTGGTCGCGTCCTCGCGGGTCTTGATCGCGGCGATCTGTGCGAGCCCATTGGCGTCGAGCAGGCTCGCGTCGCGCGCCGAGAGGCAGCAGGGGCTCATCATATAGACCGCGCCGAACACATCGGCATGCTTCATCCCGATGCGGCTCGCGCCATAGCCACCCATCGAATGGCCGACCAGACCGCGGCTCTCGCGCGTGGCGACCGTGCGGTAATGCGCATCGATATAGGCGACGAGGTCATGCGCGACGAAGCGCTCGAAATCGCCCGTGGTCGGCGAGCTCGAGTACATGGAGCCATTGTGCAGCGTCTTGCTGTCCGGCAGCACCAGGATCACCGGCTTCGCACCCAGCGTATAGGCGCCCTCGACGACTTGGGGAACATGGATCTCCTTGATCCATTGCTCGGCACCGATCGAATAGCCGTGGAGCGCGTAGACGACCGGGTAGCGCTTACGCGGTGCCTTGGCATAGTCGGGCGGCAGCACCACGATTACGTCGCGATCGGCGCTCTCGCCTTCCAGATTGCCTTCGATCGCGGGCGAATGGACCTTGATCCGCTGCACCGTCACCGCAGGGGCGCCCGCCACCACCGGTGGGATCTGCGTCTGCACCTGTGCCGAAGCGGGTGCCATCCACAGGCCTGCCAGCAGTGCCGCGCGCATCGCCAAATATCTGCCCATCGCTCTCTCTCCCATGCACGGCCGCTTAGGCCGTCTATTCTTGTCGGCGCAGTTCCGCCGCCGCGAAGCTGCACGCTTTACCAAGTAAAGCCGCCAACACCCCGATATACGGTAGCGTTAACATCTATCTTCGGATACAACAGCTCGGAGTAAATAAAAAGAGGGAGAGGGGTATGGCACGGTTGCGCACTGGCATGTCTGCCTTGTTGTTCGCGTGCACCATTTCGCCGGCGGAAGCACAGGGCCTGCAGGCGACGATCGATGCGGGCCGCGCCTCGGCACCCGTCACCCAATACGAATATGGCATGTTCATCGAGCCGATCGGCGGCCTGGTCGCGAGGACACTGTGGGCGGAGATGCTCGACGACCGCAAATTCTACTATCCCGTCGTGCCCGCCGTGCGCGACGTGCCGCCACCGCCCAATGCCGAGGGGCGGCCCGGGGTCGCCTATCGCAAATGGCGCCCGATCGGCGGCGACGACGCCGTCACCATGGACCCGCACGACCCCTATGTCGGCACGCAGAGCCCCAGCGTCGCGCTGGATGCGACGACCCCGCGGGGCCTCGCGCAGGACGGCATCGGCGTCGCAAAGGGCGAGCGCTATGTCGGTTCGCTATGGCTGCGCGGCGATGCGGGCGCGCGGGTGCAGGTGCGGCTAGCCTGGGGGCAGGGGAGCGGCGACGGCCAGACCGTGGCGCTGCCCACCCCGGCCGCGGGTTGGCAGCGCGTCACCTTCGCCTTCACCCCGCAGGCCGACAGCGCCGATGCCCGCTTCGAGATCACCGGTATCGGCACCGGCCGTTTCAACGTCGCCGCCGCCTCGCTGATGCCCGACGACAATATCGACGGCTGGCGGGCGGACACCACCGCGCTCGCCCGGACGCTCAACTCGGGCTTCTGGCGGCTCCCCGGCGGCAACTTCCTCTCCGACTGGGACTGGCACGAAGCGATCGGCCCGCGCGACCGGCGCCCGCCGATGTTCGACCATGCCTGGAGCGCGATGCAGACCAACGACCAGGGCATGGACGAGTGGATGACGCTGGCCAGGCTGGTCGGCGTCGAGCCCTATGTCACGGTCAATGCGGGGCTGGGCGATGCCAACTCGGCGGCCGAGGAGGTCGAGTATCTCAACGGCCCGGCGACCAGCGCATGGGGCGCCAAGCGCGCCGCCAACGGCCATCCAGAGCCCTACGGCGTGCGCTTCTGGAACATCGGCAACGAGCCCTATGGCTGGTGGCAGATCGGCCGCACCACGCTCGACTATTTCATGATCAAGCACAACGAATTCGCCCGGGCAATGCGCGCCAAGGATCCGGGCATCGTGCTGATCGGATCGGGCGCGATGCCCGACCAGATGCATCCCAAGGGCACCAAGGAGAACCCGACGCTCGCCAGCATCCAACACAAGTTCGGCACCGACGAGGATTGGACCGGCGGGCTGTTCGCCCAGGCCTGGGGCAATTTCGCCGGGGTGAGCGAGCATTGGTACGATCGTGCCGAGCAGCGCCCCGACGCGCCCGCCGATGCCGAGCTGCTCGAATATGTCCGCTCGCCCTCCAACCAGGTGCGGATGAAGGCCGAGGAGTGGAAGATCTACGAGCAGCGCTTCCCGGCGCTCCGCCGGGACAAGATCTTCCTGTCGATCGACGAATATGCCTATTTCAGCCCGCCGACGCTCAAGAATGCGCTCGCCTACTCCATGGTGCTCCAGGAGATGCTGCGCCACACCGATTTCCTGACGATGAGCGCCTTCACCACCGGCGCTTCGACGATGGACATCACGCCCACTGCCGCGACGCTCAACGCCACCGGCATGGTGTTCAAGCTATACGGCGCGCATTTCGGCGCGGGCACGGTGCCGATCGCGCTCGACGGCAATGCGCCGCAGCCCGGCCCCAAATATGTGGTCGGCTACAGCCACCCGCAGGTGAAGGCGGGCAGCGCGACCTGGCCGCTCGACATGATCGCCGCGCGGAGCGCCGATGGGCGGACGCTCAAGATCGCCATCGTCAATGCCACGGTGAAGCCGCAGACCGTGGCGATCGCGCTGCAGGGGGTGCGCACGCGCGGTGCGGGGCGGCGCTGGCTGCTCAGCGGCGCGTCGCTCGCGGCGGAGAACAAGGTGGGCGCCGTGCCCGGCGTGACCATCGGCGAGGCGCGGGTGCCGGCGCTGGGCCGTTCGCTCACCGTGCCCGCGACCGCGACCGCGGTGTACGAATTCCCGATCGTCCGCTGATCCCCCAGGCACCGCCGGCTTGCATGCCGGCGGTGCATCGCGCACCACGCCGGCCATGGCCGAACCCGATATCGCGATCGAGGGGCTGACGATCGTCGCCCACCCGCTGGTCCAGCACCGCCTCACCCGGCTGCGCGACCGGACCACGCCGCCCGAGCGATTCCGCGCCGAATTGCGCGCGGTAGCGACCTTGCTGGGTGCGGCGGCGCTGGCCGACCTGCCGCTGACGCCGCTGGCGATCGAGACGCCGGTGGCGGCGATGGAATCGCCGGTGCTGGGCTGTGCGCCCCCTGTGGTGGTGCCGGTGCTGCGCGCCGGCCTCGCCATGGCCGAGGGGTTGCTCGATCTGCTGCCCGAGGCGGCGGTGGCGCATCTCGGCCTCTATCGCGATCCGCAGACACTCGAGGCGATCGAATATTATTTCAAGGCGCCTGCCGATATCGCATCGCGGCCGGTGCTGATGGTCGATCCGATGCTGGCGACCGGCAACAGCGCGGTCGCGGCACTCGATCGGCTCAAGGCGGCGGGTGCGCGCGACCTGCGCTTCGTCTGCCTGCTCGCCGCGCGCCCCGGCGTGGAAGCGGTACGGGCGGCGCATCCCGATGTCGCGATCTGGACGGCGGGGCTCGACGCCGAGCTCAACGCGCACAGCTATATCGTGCCGGGCCTCGGCGACGCGGGCGACCGCGCCTTCGGCACCGAACACAGCTGAGCGTCAGCCGCCGCGCAGCAGCTGCATCACGAAGGCGCGGATCCGCCCGCGATTCTCGCGGCTGTCGGCGAGGATGCCGTGGCGCTCGGGCGGGAGATGCGCGAGCGGGTGGCCGTCGGGCCGAAAGGCATAATGGTCGAAAAAGGCGCGCCATGCCGCCCGCTCGGCCGGGGGGCGCTCGGCCAGCGTCGTCATCGCCAGTAGCAGCGCGGTGTAGGGGGAATCGGGGCCGCTGGCGAAATCGTCCCACCAATAGTTCATCAGCAGGTTGAACGGCGCGGTCGCCTCGACCTGGTGCCACCAGAGCTTGGGCAGATAGAGCGCATCGCCGGGAAGGAGCGTCACCGTCAGCGCCCGCGCCCGGGCGGCGGCGAAACGGGGGTAGCGGGGGTCCTGCGGGTCGGCGGTGGCGGCGAGGCTCACCGGCTGGCCCGCCATCGTGTGGTCGATCGGGCCGATATAGAGATCACCGATCGCATCGGGCGGATAGAGCGTGAAGCGGCGCTCGCCCGCGATCACGCAGGCGAGATTGTCGAAGCGATCATAATGGCAGGCGACCGTCGAGGCATTGCCGATCCATAGTCGCGGCAGCACGCCGGGCGGCACCAGCGGCAGGGGATTGGCCTCGGCAAAGCCGGGCAGGTGATCCTCGGCGGGGAGCGAGCCGCAATAGACGCTGGGCTGGTCGGGCTCGGCCGCCGCGCGCGCGATGCGGGCGAGGGCGGTGTCCAGGTCGAGCGTCTCGCGCGCGAAGTTGAAGCCGTCCGGCCGGTCGCCATAGGCATAGCGTCCGCCGATCGCCGGATCGCCGACAAATGCCTGCGCCGTGCGTCCGCTGTCGAAGCCGCGCAGATAGGCGCACAGGTCTTCCATGCTTGCCGCCGCCTGGGTCACCGGAAGGTCTGCCGCCGCACCTCGCAGCACGATGGGCACGCAGTCGCGGCGTGCTTCGGCGAAGTCTGCCGGAACGACGTCAGCGGCGACCTCGCGCAGCATCTTCAGGCCGCGAGCCTGCGGTTGCGGCGTGCGGCCAGCACCGCGATCTGCCGCAGCGACCCTGCGACGGCATAGGCGAGCTGAAGATGCCCTGCGCGGAACAGCGTGAGCACCGCCGCATCGTCGAGCGCATGAAGTGAATCGAGGCTCACCGTGTAGAGTCCCGTGAGATCGAGCGACGTGCCGTCGTCGAAGCGCAGCGTCACGTCGATCGGCTCGAGCAGCTTGTGGGCAAGCAGCGCGTCAACAAAGGCCTGGGTAGCCTCGACGCCGCGGTGCAGTTGGACCAGCGTCTGCTGGATGCCGCGCAAGGCCGGCGCGGGGGCCCCGTCGTCGCCGAACAGCGGCTCGCCCTCCTGCCCGCCGAATCGGGTGTCCGTCGGGTCGATCGCAATCGAGTCGCCGGCGATGAAGAAGCCCTGGCGCTCGACATGGAGCGGCCAGAAACCCTCGCCGGCGCGCAGCTCGACCAGCGATTCCCCCGGCTGGAAGCCCAGCATTGCGCCGACATAGAAGCGCCCGGTCTCGGCGTCCTTGGTGAGCAGCACCGGGCAGGCGGCGGCGGCGGCGGCAAATTCGGACGCCACGACCGGTACGAAATAGGGAAGGGGGCCGGCAGCGGGACGGACCCGCAGATCGCGGTGCTCCACCGAATCGAGCAACGTCACGCCTTCAGCCATTCCTGTCCTCTCCATCACGGCGCGTCGTGCGCCTCGTTCTGCATATCGGCTCACGGGGCCGGCGCCAATGGCCTGACTAAAGGGCAAGAATACCCCGACAAAAACCTGTTGATAGCGCTAACGCCAACGGCTACAGTTCATTACAGATTCGCAGAAGAAGAATGAATCGGGGAGGATGTTGTGCCGCTATTTGTGCGGGTGCGAAGGCTTGTGCCTATTCTCCGAGGAAATGTCGCGTTGCACTGCGGTGTAGCGCGTGCGGGTCTGTATCGATCCCAACAATAAACACGGAGGGGGTATGCACATGCCGAAGATCGTCGGAATGGGTTCATCGCAGCGGCGCGCTCGTCTTGCGCGCCATGTACTGGCGGGGGCCACGAGCATGATGGCGCTGAGCCTGGTCGCACCGGCACAGGCGCAGACGACGGCGCCGTCGACGAGCCAGGCGCAGGACGAAGAGATCATCGTCACCGGTATTCGCGGTTCGCTGCAGCGCAATCTGGACGCGAAACGGAATGCCTCGGGCGTGATCGAACAGATCTCGTCGGAGGATATCGGCAAGTTCCCCGATTCGAACGTCGCGGCCTCGCTGCAGCGCCTGCCCGGCATCTCGATTCAGCGTGACGGGCCGCGTGGCGAACCCAATGGCGTCACCGTGCGCGGCTTCGGCGGCGACTTCAACGAGACGCTGGTCGACGGCCGGCGCCTCTCGACCGCGACCGGCGGCCGCTCGATCGACTTCTCGACCGTGGGCTCGGACTTTGTCGGCGGCCTGACCGTGCTCAAGACGCCCGACGTGTCGCTGTCGTCGAGCTCGATCGGCGCGACGATCAACGTGTCCTATCCCAAGCCGTTCGACCGGCCCGGCTTCCACCTCGCGGTATCGGCCTCGGGCTCGATCCAGGACGATGCGGGCAAGGTGGTGCCGACCGGCGGCGTGCTGATCAGCAAGACCTTCGCCGACGACACCTTCGGCATCCTCGCCAACGCGATCTACACGCGCCACGATACCCAGACCAACAACGTGTTCGTCCATGGCTGGCCGGGCGGCCGCTATGCGCCGTGCCAGCTCGCCGGCAGCACCGCGACGAGCTGCAGCCCGACCAGCGATCCCAAGGCCGCGGCCTATGCGCAGGAAAGCAACCGCCAGACCGTGGTCGGCTGGTTCGAGCAGCAGTTCGGCGCCACCCAGAACTATACCCGCGACGAGCGCATCGACGGGCGGATCGCGCTGCAATGGAAGCCGGCCGACGGCGTGCTGGTGACGCTGGACGACAATTATTCGGACCAGCGGGTCAACACCGATAATTTCGGCTTCGGCATCTGGTTCAACCAGGGCAGCCTGCGCAACGTCAAGCTCGACAAGAACGGCACGACCACCGACTTCACCCAGGCCGGCTCGCAGACCGACTTCACCGCCGGCACCGACAGCAACCTGCGCCGCACCAACCAGACCGGCCTCAACGTCAAATGGGACGCGACCGAGCATCTGCAGGTCGAGGCCGATGGCAGCTGGTCGAAGAGCTGGCTGAACCCGGACGGGCGGATCAGCTCCAAGGGCGCGGACGTCGGCTATGGCTTCGGCATCGGGCCGTCGATCGGCATCGCGGTCAACGGCGACAGCAAGGACGTGATCCCGGTCCTGCACGATTACGGCGTCAACGGCACGGCCAGCCGCTGGGCCGACCTGGCTTCGATCGGCAGCCACGTCACCGTCAACATCGCCAACAAGAACACCGACGAAATCAAGCAGGCCCGGCTTGGGCTCAAATGGCAGCAGGATGACCTCACGCTGCGCTTCGGCGGCTCCTATCTCGACGACAAGTTCCGGTTCCGCAGCGCGAACACCTTCGCCAACAATTATTGGCAGGCCTATTCGGGCTATGGCCCGGCGTCGGGGACCACGGGCGGCGTCGCGCTGCCGGCGAGCCTGTTCAAGGGCACCGTCAGCACGGCCAACTTCCTGCCGGGCTATACCGGCGCGCTGCCGCCGGTGCTGCTCGACTTCCGTGCGCAGGACTTCCAGAACTATCTGACCGGCCTGGGCAATCCGCAGACCAAGACCATCCCGGGCTACAACACCGGCTGCTGCACCGGCTTCAACGGCCAGTTCGCCGTGGCGGACGATGTCGGCAGCACGCGCGACATCGGCGAGCAGACCTGGGCGCTCTACGTCTCGGCGAACTTCAAGAGCGAAATCGCCGGCATGCCCTTCTTCTTCAACGCCGGCGTGCGCGAGGAAGTGACCCATGTCTCCTCCACCGGCATCGGCCGCCTGCCGACCTCGATCACGCCGAGCACCACCGACCCGACGCTGCTGACGGTCAATTTCGGCAACCAGCAGGCGATCACCACCAAGTCGAACTATTCCTACCTGCTGCCATCCATGGACCTGAAGCTCGAGCTCACCGATGCGCTGCACCTGCGCCTCGATGCCTCGCGCACGCTGACCCGGCCGACGCTCAACCTGCTGACCCCGGCGCTCAACATCGGTGTCGGCCAGCGGATCGGCGCGCTGACCGCGGACGGCGGCAACCCCACGCTGCAGCCCTATCTGGCGGACAATTTCGACGCGGCGCTGGAATGGTATTACCAGCGGAATTCGTACGCCGCGGTGAACTTCTTCCTGAAGGATGTGCGCAACTTCATCGTCCAGGGCGTGCAGCGCCAGTCGATCAACGGCGTGGTCGATCCGTCGACCGGCACCGCGGCGCAGTTTGCGGTGTCGCAGCGGGTCAATGGCCCCAAGGCGACGGTGAAGGGCGTCGAGCTGGCCTGGCAGAATACCTTCGGCAACAGCGGCTTCGGCTTCATCGCCAATGCCACCTTCGTCGAAACCAACCGGCCCTATGACCCGAGCGACATCAGCCAGAGCGGCTTCGCAGTGACCGGCCTCGCCAATTCGGCCAACTTCGTCGGCTTCTACGACAAGCACGGCATCGAATTCCGCGCGGCGGCCAACTGGCGCGACAAATATCTGCTCCAGTTCGGCCAGGCGCAGAACACCGGCTCGTTCGGTGCCGAGCCGACCTTCGTCAACTCCAGCCTGCAGATCGATCTGAGCGCGAGCTATCAGATCACCGAGGCGATCAACATCTTCGGCGAAGCGCTCAACATCACCGACGAGGTGCAGAGCACCCATGGCCGCTTCTCGAACCAGCTGCTCGACGTGTTCGCCTATGGCCGGCGCTTCACGGCGGGCGTGCGCTATCGCTTCTGAAGTCTCTTTCCACGACTGGGGATGTCGGTATCGTCCGGCATCCCCTTCTTTTTCCACGGGTCGGCGCGCGTGAAACGGGTTCAGAACATCGTCATTGTCGGCGGCGGCACCGCCGGTTGGCTCACCGCGGGGGTGATCGCCGCACGCCACCAGAGCCGGATGCCCGGCGGCTTCACCGTCACCCTGGTCGAATCGCCGGGCACGCCGATCATCGGGGTGGGCGAGGGCACCTGGCCGACGCTCCGGACGACGCTCGCCAAGATCGGCGTCTCCGAGACCGATTTCTTCCGCGAATGCGATGCCGCCTTCAAGCAGGGCGCGTTGTTCGCCCGCTGGACCACCGGCGCCGAGGACGACGCCTATTACCACCCGCTGATGCTGCCCCAGGGCTTTCACCAGCTGAGCCTGGTGCCGCACTGGATCACGGACGCCAAGGGCCGCAGCTTCTGCGACACGGTCACCCCGCAAGGCCGGATCTGCGATGCCGGGCTCGCCCCCAAGACCATCGCCACGCCCGAATATGACGGGCAGGCCAACTATGCCTATCACCTAGACGCCGGCAAGTTCGCGCCCTTCCTGACGCGCCACTGCACCACCAAGCTTGGCGTCCGCCACGTCCTCGCCGATGTCCGCGCGGTCGAGCGGGCCGAGAATGGCGACGTGGCCGCGATCAACACCGAACAGGCCGGGCGGATCGAAGGCGATCTGTTCGTCGACTGCACCGGCTTCCGCTCGCTGCTGCTCGGCGAGACGATGGGGGTGAAGTTCAAGGATTGCGGCGACGTGCTGTTCTGCGACGCCGCGCTCGCCGCGCAGGTCCCCTATCCGGAAGAGAATGCGCCGATCGCCACCCACACGCTGTCGACGGCGCAGGATGCCGGCTGGATCTGGGACATCGGCCTGCCGACCCGGCGGGGCACCGGCTATGTCTATTCCACCCGCCACACCAGCGACGACCAGGCCGAGGCCACCTTGCGCGCCTATCTGGGCCCGGCCGGCGCAGACGTGCCGGTGCGCCGCATCCCGATCCGCTCCGGCCACCGCGAGATCTTCTGGAAGAACAATGTCGTCGCGGTCGGCCTCGCCGCCGGGTTCCTCGAGCCGCTCGAAGCCTCGGCGATCGTGCTGATCGAGCTTTCCGCCAAGCTGATCGCCGAGCAGATGCCGGCGGTGCGCGAGGTGATGGACGTCGTTGCCAAGCGCTTCAACGCCACCACGCTCTATCGCTGGGGCCGGATCATCGACTTCCTCAAGCTCCATTATGTCCTGACCAAGCGAACGGACACGGCCTTCTGGCGCGACAATCTGCTGCCCGAGACCATCCCCGAGCGCCTCCAGGAACTGCTCACCCTGTGGCGCTACCAGCCGCCCTGGTTCCATGACGAGTTCGACCGGGTGGAGGAGGTCTTCCCGCCCGCCAGCTACCAATATGTCCTGTACGGCATGGGCTTCCGCAGCGAGGTGGAGCCGCAAGCGCTGAGCGGCGACCAGCGGCTCGCCGAACGGGCGATGCGCGAGAATGCCGCGCAGACCGAACGGCTCTGCGCCGGGCTGCCGCGCCACCGCGACCTGATCCGCAAGATTCACGAACACGGGCTGCAACCGGTCTGACGGACCGCAGAGGGGAACACCACATGAACCGCACCATCCGCGCCGCGCTGCTGGCCGCCGCGCTTATGCCGCTGCCCGCGCTCGCCCAGACCGCGGCCGATCCGCGCGCCGAGGCCGATGCCACGGCAGCGGCGATCGTCGCGCAGCTCACGCCGGAGGAGAAGTTCGGCCAGCTGCTCAACGTCGCGCCGGCGATCCCGCGGCTCCAGATCCCGCGCTACAATTGGTGGACCGAATCGCTCCACGGCGCGCTCGGCACGCTGCCGACGACCAACTTCCCCGAGCCGGTGGCCCTCGCCGCCAGCTTCGATGCCCCGCTGGTGCACGACGTCGCCGCCGCGATCAGCAGCGAAGTGCAGGGGCTGCACGCACTGGCCCGCGAGACCGGGCGGATGGGCCGGATCGGCACCGGGCTCGATACCTGGTCGCCCAACATCAACATCTTCCGCGATCCGCGCTGGGGGCGGGGGCAGGAGACCTATGGCGAGGATCCGTTCCTCACCGCGAAGATCGGCGTCGCCTTCATCCAGGGCATGCAGGGGCCGAACCCGGACCTGCCCAACGTGATCGCCACGCCCAAGCATTTCGCCGTCCATAGCGGCCCGGAATCGACGCGGCATGCCGCCAATGTTTTCGTCTCGCGCCACGACCTGGAGGACACCTATCTGCCGGCATTCCGCGCCGCGATCGTCGAGGGCAAGGCGGGATCGGTGATGTGCGCCTATAACCGCATCGACGGCCAGCCCGCCTGCGCCAGCGACGAACTGCTCAAGGAGCATCTGCGCGGCGCCTGGGGCTTCAAGGGCTATGTCGTCTCCGATTGCGACGCGGTGAAGGACATCAGCGACAACCATCATTATGCGCCCGACGGCCCCAGCGCGGTGGCGGCGGCGATCCGCGCGGGGGTCGACAATGAGTGCAACGGCGCGACGCTCACCGATACGGCGGGGCTGGGCGACCGCTATCGCGATGCGCTCGCCAAGGGGCTGATCACGCAGGCCGAGATCGACAGCACGCTGGTGCGGCTTTTCTCCGCGCGGCTGCGCAACGGCGACCTGCCGGGGATCCGCACCAGCACCGGCAAGCCGGGCGACGTCGGCGCACCGGCGCACCGCGCGCTGGCGCTGGATGCGGCCGAGAAGAGCCTGGTGCTGCTCAAGAATGACGGGCTGTTGCCCCTGAAGCGCGGCAGCCGCATCGCCGTGATCGGCCCGCTGGGCGACGCGACGCGGGTGCTGCGCGGCAACTATTCCTCGTCGCTTTCGGGCCAGCCGATCTCGGTGGTGGAGGGCCTGCGCCGCGCCTTCCCGCGCGCGAACGTGTCCTACGCGCCCTTCGGCGCCTCGGTGACCGATGGCGACCGCGTCCCCGGTTCGGCACTGCGCACGCCCAGCGGCAAGCCGGGCCTGCTCGCGCGCTACTTCAATCCGGTGACGCCCGCGCCCGCCGAATTCGCGCCCGGCACGTTCCGCGACGCGGTCGCCAAGATGCAGTTCGCCGACACGCCGGTGGTGACCCGGGTCGAGGCCGATGTCTCGGCGCGCAGCCTCGATTTGCCGACCGTCTCCGAACATCACCGCACGATCTGGACGGGCTTCCTGGTGCCGCCCGAGACCGGCACCTATCGGCTGGGCCTGACCGGTTTCGGCGGCGCGATGCTGCTGGACGGCAAGCCGTTCGTCGACCTCACCAAGTCCGGCTGGGGCGGCCTGCCGACGATGCGCGAGGTGCAGCTGGTCAAGGGCAAGCGCTACCCGATCGAGGTGCGCACCGAAGAACATGTGCTTTCGGGCATCGATCTCGTGTGGAAGCGGATCAGCGCCGATCCGGTGGCCGCGATGAAGGCCGCCGCTGCCAAGGCGGACGTGCTGGTTGCGGTGGTGGGCATCACCTCGGACCTTGAGGCCGAGGAGTCGCCGGTGCAGATCCCAGGCTTCAAGGGCGGCGACAAGACCAGCCTCGACCTGCTGCCCGACCAGCAGGCGCTGCTCGACGCCGCCAGGGCGACCGGCAAGCCGCTGGTCGTGGTGGCGATGAACGGCAGCCCGATCAACCTGAGCTGGGCAAAGGACAACGCCGCCGCGATCCTGGAGGCCTGGTATCCGGGCGAGGTGGGCGGCACCGCGATCGCTAACGTCCTCTCGGGCAAGACCAGCCCCTCGGGCCGCCTGCCGCTGACCTTCTATCGTAGCGTCGAGGACCTGCCGCCCTTCGGCGACTACAGCATGCAGGGGCGGACCTATCGCTACTTCACCGGCACGCCGGTCTATCCGTTCGGCCATGGCCTCAGCTACACCAGCTTCGCCTATGGCGCGCCGGTGGTGGAGAAGGCCGAGGGCGGGGCGGGGCTGACCGTCACCGCCGAGCTACGCAACACCGGCGCGAGGGCGGGCGACGAGGTGGCGCAGCTCTACCTCAACTTCCCCGAGGATCCCGGCGCGCCCAAGGTGGCGCTGCGCGGCTTCCAGCGGGTGTCGCTGAAGCCTGGGGAGGCGCGGAAGGTCACCTTCACCCTCTCGCCGCGCGACCTCAGTACGGTGACGGTGGACGGGCAGCACCGGGTGCTCGCGGGCACCTATCGCGCCACGGTCGGCGGCGGGCAGCCGGACACGGGCGCGGCGGGGGCTTCGATGCAGTTCAAGATCGAGAAGCCGATCGACCTGCCGAATTGAGCGGGTGGGTGCGTGGTGTCGGACGGCCACCGCCCACTATCCTTCGTCATTCCCGCAAAGGCGGGAATCCATTCGCCGTGCCGCCGGGGGAAAGAACCTCGGCTTCAGCGCCAATGGATCCCCGCCTTCGCGGGGATGACGGCGGGCTTTCGGGATCCGCCAGTCCCCTGCGTGCATTTCCGCTTCATCTCGGCTAGCCCGGGACAAACCATGAGGGGGATTTGATGGCGGGTGGCCTGGTCGCATTGCTGGACGATATCGCGGCACTGGCGAAACTGGCGGCGGCGTCGCTCGATGATGTGGGCGCCGCAGCCGGCCGCGCCGGGGCGAAGGCTGCCGGCGTGGTGATCGACGATACCGCGGTCACGCCGCGCTATGTCGTGGGGCTCACCCCCGATCGCGAGCTGCCGATCATCGGCAAGATCGCACTGGGTTCAATCGCCAACAAGCTGGTCGTGATCCTGCCGCTGGCGCTGCTGCTCAGCGCCTTCGCGCCCTGGGCGCTGACCCCGATCCTGATGCTGGGCGGCACCTATCTCTCGTTCGAGGCGGCGGAGAAGATCCTCGAGGCGCTGACCGGCACGCACGACGCCGACGCCGTCGCCGAGATCACCGACGCCAAGGCACTGGAGAAGCGCCAGGTGATCGGCGCGATCCGCACCGATCTGATCCTCTCGGCCGAGATCATGGTGATTGCGCTGGCGCAGCTGCCCGCCGACATGTCCTTCGTGACGCGGGCGGGCGCGCTGGTGCTGGTGGCGTTCGCGATCACCATCGGGGTGTATGGCGTCGTCGCGCTGATCGTGAAGATGGACGATATCGGCCTGCACCTCAGCCGGGGCGGGGGGAGCGGCGGCGTCGCCGTGTTCGGGCGTGGGCTGGTCAATGCGATGCCGGTGCTGCTTACCGCGCTGTCGCATATCGGGGTTGGCGCGATGGCCTGGGTCGGCGGCGGCATCCTGCTCCACGGGCTTGAGGAATTCGGCGTAGGCGCGATCCCGCATGCGCTGCACCACTGGTCCGAGGTGGCCGGTGCCGCGACGGGCGCGCTGGGCGGCGTGGTCGCATGGCTGGTCTATGCGCTGGGCTCGGCGGTGGCGGGGCTGATCGTCGGCGCGGTCGTCGCCGGCTTGCTCCACCTCATCCCGCGCAAGGGGCACTGAGCGACTCTTGTTAACCTAAGTCGGGACCGATCCCGACGCCTGCGCGTTCGCCCCCCTGACAAGGGAGGCCGCGCATGCCCATTACCATCAACGGCGTCGATCACGCGCTCGACGTCGATCCCCGCACCAGTCTGCTCGATTTCCTCCGCCGCGACGCGGGCCTTACCGGCACCAAGAAGGGGTGCGATCACGGCCAGTGCGGCGCCTGCACGGTGCTGCTCAACGGGCAGCGGATCAACAGCTGCCTCACCCTCGCGGTGATGCACGACGGCGACAGCGTAACCACGATCGAGGGCCTCGGCACACCCGACGCGCCGCACCCGCTGCAGGCGGCGTTCGTGCGCCACGACGGCTATCAGTGCGGCTATTGCACGCCCGGCCAGATCTGCTCGGCCAAGGCAATGCTCGACGAGATCGCGGCGGGCTGGACCAGCTATGTCAGCGACGATGTCGCGGGCGCGCCGAAGCTCAGCGAGGAAGAAATCCGCGAGCGGATGAGCGGGAATGTCTGCCGCTGCGGGGCCTATTCGAACATCGTCGCGGCGATTTCGGAAGTGGCGGAGGCGCAGGCATGAAGCCGTTCGACTATCAGCGCCCGCATGGGCTGGGCGAGGCGCACCAGCTGCTCGTCGCAGACGGCGCCAAGCCGATCGCCGGCGGCACCAACCTGCTCGATCTGATGAAGCTGGAGGTGGAGACGCCGACCGCGCTGGTCGACGTCAACCGCCTGCCGCTGGGTGGCATCACGCCGCACGGCGAGGGGCTGCACATCGGTGCGCTTGTTTCGAACAGCGCCTGCGCTGCCGATCCGCGCATCCGGGCCGACTATCCGGTGCTGGCCCGAGCGATCCTGGCGGGGGCCACCTTCCAGTTGCGCAACAAGGCGACGACCGGCGGCAATCTCTGCCAGCGGACGCGCTGCTATTACTTCACCGACCTCAGCCAGGCGTGCAACAAGCGCGAACCCGGCACCGGCTGCGCGGCGATCGGCGGGTTCAACCGCATCCATGCGATCCTCGGGGCGAGCGACGCCTGCATCGCCACCTATCCGGGCGACATGGCGGTGGCGCTGTCGGCGCTAGACGCACTCGTCGAGATCGTCGATGCGAAGGACCACAAGCGCACGGTGCCGGTCCGCGACTTCCATCGTCTGCCCGGCGACACGCCCGAGCGCGACAATGTGCTGGAGCCCGGCGACATGATCACCGGCGTGGTGCTGCCGGCACCCGCGGTCGGCACCCAGCTCTATCGGAAGGTGCGCGACCGCGCCTCCTACGCCTTCGCGCTCGTCTCGGTGGCGGCGGTGATTCACGTCGAGGATGGCAAGATCACCAAGGCGCGGCTTGGCTTTGGCGGGCTGGCGCACAAGCCGTGGCACGATACCCGCGTCGAGGCGCTGCTCGAAGGCGAGGCGCCCTCGGATGCGCTGTTCGACCAGGCCGCCGCGCTGCTGCTCGACGAAGCCCGCGGGCAGGGCAGCAACGATTTCAAGATTCCGCTCACCCGCCGCACGCTCAAGGCCGTGCTGCGCGAAGCGACGGGAGGTACGCTGTGACTCGCCTGTACACGATGGACAAGCCGGACGAACGCAACCGGCTGGATGCGATGGCGCAGGGCATCATCGGCCGCCCGCTCGACCGGCCCGACGGCAGCGCCAAGACCAGCGGCGTCGCGCCCTATGCGGCCGAGTACAAGATCGCCGACTGCGCGGAAGGCGTGCTGGTCCTCGCGACGATCAGCCGCGGCGAGGTCGTCGAGATCGAATCCGATCCCGTGCTCGCCATGCCCGGCGTGCTGGCGGTGATCGCCGATCCGCGGATGATCACCCGCTCGGCGCAGGGCGGCGCGGGCAAGTCGCCGGTGCGCGAGATCCACAAGGTCGATTATTTCGGCCAGCCGGTCGCCCTCGTCGTTGCCGAAACCTTCGAGCAGGCGCGCGACGCCGCCACAAGGCTGCGCATCGCCTATCGCGCCGACGATCCCGCCAAGGTGCCGCTCGATTCCGAGGACAGCCACGCCAGCCACGAGCCCTTCGGCGAGCCGGTGCAGCAGGGCAATCTCGACGCCGCGATGCGCGATGCCGCCCATGCGGTCGACGTCACCTACACCACCGAAGGCCATGCCAGCGCGGCGATGGAGCCGCATGCCAGCATCGCCGAATGGGACGGCAACACGCTCACCGCCCATTCGAGCCTGCAGATGCTCAAGTACAACCAGAAGGAGCTGGCGGACGCGCTGGGGATCAAGCCCGAACAGGTGCGGCTGGTCTCCCCCTATGTTGGCGGCGGCTTCGGCTCCAAGCTCGGCATCAGCGCGGAGCTCACCGCAGCCGCGGTGGCGGCGATCGAGCTCGGCCGGCCGGTGCGGGTGGTGATGAGCCGCCAGCAGGTGTTCCAGACCGTGATGCGCCGCTCCGAGACGCGCCAGCGCATCCGCCTCGCCGCCGACGCCGAGGGGCGGCTGGACGGCTTCGGCCATGAGGCATGGGTTTCCAACCTGCCCGGCGAGAAGTTCGCCGAGCCGGTGACCCAGGCGAGCGAATTCCTCTATCGCGGCGCGCACCGCACGCTGCGCATCGATCTCGCGCGCATCCACCGGATGACCGCGGGCTCTGTCCGCGCGCCTGGCGAGGCGGTGGGCATGCAGTGCCTCGAAGCGGCGATGGACGAACTGGCGCTGGCCAGCGGCATCGATCCCGTCGAGCTGCGATTGCGCAACATTCCCGAGCAGCATCCGAGCGAGGGCCTGCCCTATAGCTCGCGGCGGTTCGCGGAGAGCCTCAAGGTCGGCGCCGAGCGCTTCGGCTGGGACGGCAGCGACCGCCGTCCGCTCCAGCGCCGCGAGGGCGAATGGTGGATCGGCACCGGCATGGCGACTGCCTGCCGCGTCCACAACCTCAACGAGGCGCAGGCCAAGGTGACGCTGTCGACCGACGGCACCGCCGTCGTCGAGAGTGACATGACCGATATCGGCACCGGCACCTATGCCATTCTCGGCCAGATCGCGGGCGAGATGCTCGGCCTGCCGCCGGAGAAGGTGCTCGTCCAGCTCGGCGACACCCGTTTCCCGCCGGGCTCCGGTTCGGGCGGCAGCTGGGGCGCGGCGTCGACGGGTTCGGCGGTGATGGTCGCCTGCGAGGCGATCCGCGAACAGCTCGCCGAGCAGCTGGGCGTCGAGGAAACCGATCTCACGCTCAAGGACGGCGAGGCCATCGCTGGCAACCGTCGCATCCCGTTCACCGAGCTGCTCGAAACCGACCTCACCGAGACAGGCCATTTCAAGAATGGCGGGATCGACGAGAAGTTTGCGATCGCGATGTATGGCGCGTTCTTCGTCGAGGTGGGCGTGAATGCCTATACCGGCGAGACGCGGGTGCGGCGGATGACCGGCGCTTTCGGCCTCGGCCGCGCGCTCAACGAGAAGACCGCGACCTCGCAGTGCCTGGGCGGCATGGTGTGGGGGATCGGAAGCGCGCTGACCGAGGAACTCGTGTTCGATCCGCGCGACGGCCACCTCGTCAACCACGACCTCGCCGAATATCATGTGCCGGTGAATGCCGACGTACCCGCGCTCGACGTGGTGCTGGTCGACGAGCGCGATCCGGCGGGCAGTCCGCTCCAGGCCAAGGGCGTCGGCGAACTCGGCATCTGCGGTGCGGCGGGCGCGATCGCCAACGCCATCCACCATGCCTGCGGGGTGCGCGTGCGCAGCTTCCCGATCACGCCGGACAAGCTGCTCGAACAGCTGCCGGAGGTGTAAGCGGAGGCGCCTTGCCTTCACAGATGAAAAGGTAAACCTTATAACAGGTTAAGTCGAATACTCCCTAGGATGGAATTGTCAGTGGGGCACCCGCCCGCTAGGCATTGTTTCGCGAGCGGTGCGGCCCCGTGCACGGGGCTGCCCCTCCATTCGCTGGCGTTCTGCCGGCGGGGGACACATCCAGGACAGGGGAGCATCTGGGGTGCCGAACTACCCGTTGACGCGATTCCACGAGCAGGCGTCGCTCACCGACGACGAAGCCCAGATATTGCGCAGCCTAGGCGATCCGGAGATCGTCTATCGCCGCAACACGACGATCCGGCGCGACCGCGAACCGGTCGACGGCCTCTATCTGCTGCTCGAAGGCTGGGCGACCTCGTCGATCCGTCTGCCCGCCGGCCAGCGACAGATCGTCAAGGTGCACATCACCGGCGACATGATGGGCACGCCCAGCATGGTGCTGGACACCGCCGCCGATACGCTGACGGCGGTGAGCGAATGTCGGGTATCCAAGGTGTCGCTCACCCGCTTGCGCGAGGTGCTGATTGCCTATCCGCGGCTCGGGTCGTTGCTGCTGATGGGCGTGCAGGTCGAGCGGCTGGCGCTGATGGATATCGTCGCGGCGATGGGCAAGTCGTCAGCGCGCGAGCGGATGGTGCGGCTGCTCCTGGATCTTCATGATCGCTTGTCCAAGATCGACGCGGTGGAGGATGGCCGCTTCGACATGCCGCTGACCCAGGAATTGCTGGGCGACGCCCTCGGGCTGACCGCGGTCCACGTCAACCGGACGATGCGGCTGCTCGAGCGCGAGGGGCTGATCGCCCGCCACGGCCAGCGTATCGTGCTCGGCGACATCGAGGCGCTGCGCAAAATCTCGCCGCTGCCGCCGCGCCGGATCCGCTTCGATCCGGTATGGCTGCCCGGCCCCGGCGAGATGTGACGAACGCTCAGCCGAGCAGCGCGTCCACCGCATCGAGCAGCTCGCGCTCGCGGAACGGCTTGCGCAGTTGGGGCACGTCGCCGGGCAGGTCCTCCGCCGCGTCGGTATAGCCGGTCAGCAACAGGAAGGGCTGGGGGAGCCCCGCATCGCGCGCGCGGGTAATGAACTCGCCGCCGGTGCCGCCGGGCATCATATAGTCGGTGATCACCAACGCGGTGCCCGGCGCGTGGTTGAGCGCCGCCATGCCCTGGCTCAGCGATTCCGCCTCGGCCACCAGATGGCCATGCGCCCGGAGCACTTCTGCGGCCGCCTCGCGCACGGCGGGATCGTCGTCGACCAGCAGGATCTCGGCGGTGCGCGTCGGTCGATCGCGCAGCGTGTCTAGCGCGGGGGCAGGCGCGTCGGTCGCCGGCAGGATCAGGGTCGCGCTGGTGCCCTGGCCGGGTGCGCTTTCCAGCACCAGCCGGCCCGCCGATTGCTCGGCAAAGCCATGGACCATCGACAGGCCGAGTCCGGTGCCGCGATCGCCCGCCTTGGTGGTGAAGAAGGGCTCCATCGCGCGGCGCAGCGTGGCGGCATCCATGCCGCAGCCGTCGTCGTGCACGGCCAGCGCCAGATAGTCGCCGCGGGCGAGGCCGCGCGCTTCGTCGCGGCGGGGCAGGCGGGTCTCGACGATGATCGTGCCGCTGACGCGGCCGTCGGTCTGGATCGCATCGCGCGCGTTGATCACCAGGTTGAGCACCGCCAGTTCGAGCTGGTTGCGGTCGGCGCGCACCGCGGGCAGGTCGGGCGCGCTGCGGAGCGTGCAGGCGATGGTCGGCCCGACCGACCGCTGGAGCAGTTCGTACAAATCGGCGAGCAGCGCGCCGACGTCGATCGCCTCGGGGGTGAGGGACTGGCGCTTGGCATAGGCGAGCAGCCGCGCGACCAGCGTGCGGGCCCGCTCGGCGCTGCCCGTCGCGCTGTCGATATAGCGCAGCGCCTTGGCATCCTCGCCGATCCGCGCGCGCAGCAGGTCGAGGCCACCCAGGATCGGGGTCAGCAGATTGTTGAGATCGTGCGCGACGCCGCCGGTCAGCCGGCCCAGCGCCTCCAGTCGCTGCGCCTGCAGCGTCGCCGCCTGGCGCTGGCGGAAGCGGCGAAGTTCGACCGTGAGTGCAAGCGCGAGAGCGGCGAACAACGCCAGCGCCACGATGCTGCCGCCGATCAGCACGAGCTGCGCCTGGCGATTGAGCGCGGCGAAGCTGCCCCGCGGCACTGCCACTTCCACCTGCCAGCCTGATTCGGGCACCGCCGTCACGACGCACTGCATCGCCTCCCGCCCGGTCGATCCCGACTGGGCGATCACCGCGCCGCGCTTGTCGAAGATCCGCAGCCGCCAGCCGGCGGGGATTTCCTCGGCGAACAGGAGGTGCTGCATGGCGGTGACAGGCACGACGGCGGAGACGACATAGGGGGCAGCGCCATGATTCAGCACGGGGGCGCGCACCGCGAATGCTGTCAGGCCGGCCCCGTGGATGACGTGGCCTACCTGCGGCTGGCGTGTGCGTACCGCACGGGCGAGGCTGACCGGATCAACCACCTTGCCCAGCTTGCCGCCGATCGGCCTGGGCAGGTCGAGCAGACGGTTGCCGTCGGAATCGGCGACGCTGAGGGCTGCCCAATTCGGATGGTCTTCCAACAGGCGCAGGCCCAACAGCGTGAATCGGGCGCGATCGATTCCGCCGTCGAGCGTCGGCGAACGGCTGATCATCTTCACCGCGTCGACCGTGGCGACGATTTCGCGCCCGACCAGCCGCGCGGTCGATCGGGCGGCGAGGGTCGCCTGACGGTCGAGCGCGGCGCGCTGCTCGCGCAGGGTCACCGCGCCATAGGCTGAACCCAGCACGACGATCGGCAGCAGGCCGGTCAGACCCATCAGGATCAGCGAGCGTCGCAAATGGCCTGCCCCCGTTACCCGGGCCGATCATGCCCGTATGGGATCAGGCATGTATTCCAAGGGGAAAGTCAAACCCATATCCTGGATCAATACTTAGGGTGTAACGATTTGGGAGGGTCATTGCGCGCCTTTGGGCAGGGCATAGGCGACGATCGAATCGCCGCGCTTGGTGCCCAGCGAGCCATGGCCGCCCGCTGCGATGACAATGAACTGGCGGCCGCTCTTCGCAGACCAGTAGCTCATCGGCGTCGCCTGGCCGCCGGCCGGCAGACGGCCGCGCCACAGCACCTTGCCGGTCGTCACGTCATAGGCGCGGAGATAGTAATCGAGCGCCGATCCCATGAACGCCACGCCGCCCGCGGTCAGCATCGGCCCGCCGAGCGAGGGCACACCCAGCTTGAACGGCAGCGGCACCGGGGTCTGGTCGCGTGAGGTGCCGTTGCGGTGCTGCCACACGGTCTTGCCGCTCACCAGGTCGATGCCGGCGACATAGCCCCAGGGCGGCGCCTGGCAGGGCAGGCCCAGCGCCGACAGGAAGGGGTTGAGCGCCACGGCGAAGGGCGCGCCGGTGTTTGGGTTGAAGCCCTTGATGTCGGAGCCGCTGAAGTCCGATCCGCCGGCCGGGCCGCGCTGGCCATGGGGGGCGGCGTCCGATTCCTTGCGGGGCACGAGCCGGTCGACGAACGCCATGTAATTGGGGTGCGCGAAGGCGACCATGCGCACCGGATCGATCGCCATGCCGCCCCAGTCCATCACCCCGAAATTGCCCGGGAAGACCAATGTGCCCTGCTGCGAGGGTGGGGTGAACGGCCCCTCATAGCGCAGCCGCTTGAACTTGATGCGGCAGGCGAGCTGGTCGAACATCGTCGCCCCCCACATGTCGGCATCGGTGACGCGCTTCTTCTCCATCAGGCTGAGCGCGGATTCGGGCTGGGTGGGCGAGGTGCGGTCGCCCGGCGCGGCGCCCTGCGGCACCCGGATCTCGCGCACCGGCACCACCGGCTGGCCGGTGCGGCGATCGAGCACGAAGATGTTGCCGGTCTTGGTCGACTGGATCAGCGCGGGCACCCGGCCCTTGCCGGGCAGGTTGAGGTCGACCAGCGCGGGCTGGGCGGGGACGTCCATGTCCCACAGGTCGTGATGGACGGTCTGGAAGGTCCAGCGCACCTTGCCGGTCGCCGCCTCGAGCGCGATCACCGAGGTGGCGAAACGCTCGGTCTCCGGCGTGCGGCGGCCGCCCCATTGGTCGATCGCGGCCATGCCGGTGGGAATATAGACCAGGCCCAGCGCCGGATCGGCGGCGGCGATCGTCCAGCTGTTCGGGCTGGAGGGGGTGTAGCGGCCGGTGCCGGGCGCCTTGGGGGTGGTGTCATTGGGGTTGGCCGGATCGAATGCCCAGACCGCGCGGCCGGTGTTCACGTCATAGGCGCGCACCACGCCCGAGGGCATGAAGGTCGTCTTGTTGTCGTAGACCGCGCCGCCGAACACCGCGAGATTGCCGATGATCACCGGCGGCGAGGTGATCTGCCACCAGCCGCGCTGCTGGCCCGGCAGGCCGGGCCACACATCGACCTGGCCATTGGTGCCGAAGCCGGGGCAGGGGCGGCCGCTGGCGGCGTCGAGCGCGATCAGCCGGGCGTCGTTGGTGCCCATGATCAGGCGGTTGTCGCACATGCCTCCGGTGCCGGGCGCGGCGCCGTTGCTGTGGTACGAGACGCCGCGGCAGGTGAGATGCTGCATCTCCTGCGAGGCCCGGATCTGCGGGTCGTAGCGCCAGACCTGCTTGCCGTTCTCGGCATCGAGCGCGAAGACGATGTTGTGCGGCGAGCAGAGATAGACGAGGTTGCCGACCTTGATCGGCGTCACTTCATAGGTGAACTCGTCCGGATCGCTGCCGGTCTTCAGGTCGCCGGTATGGAACTCCCACGCTTTTTCGAGCTTGGCGGCGTTGGCCGGGGTGATCTGGTCGATCGGCGACCAGCGATCGCCGCGCGAGGAGCGCCCATAGGCATCCCAGTCTTCCTTGGGCGTGCCGCCCAGCACGCTCGCCGGCGCGATCCCGCGGGCGCCGGGGAGCGCCCCGGCTAGGTCGTGCGGGTTGGTGAAGGCGGTGGCGAGCAGCACCAGGGCGGCGATGCCGAGGCTGCCGACCAGCGGCCAGGCCCGCCCCGGCCAGCGCGGCGAGCCCAGCCGCCGCGTCACGAACGGCAGCGCCAGCACGATGCCCAGCGGCACCAGGATGTCGCCGCGCGGGGCAAGCGCCCAGAAGTCCCATCCGGCCTCGGCAACGGCCCAGACCATCGTCGCGACGAGCAGCACCGCATAGAGCGTCAGTGCGATCGCGCGCCGCTGGTAGAGCAGCCAGCCGGTGGCGAGCAACGCGATCCCCGCCAGCAGATAGTAGATCGATCCCCCCAGCAGCGCGAGCCACAGCCCGCCGCCGCCGATCGCCAGCCCGATCAGCGCCACGATCACGGCGAGGATGGTGAGCGATCGCGAGGATCGTTGCTGGTCGGCCATGGGCGCTCCGGAATCGGATCGAGGGAAGATGCCCGCCCAACCGGTGCGCCGCGCCGCGGTTCCGGCCGCATCCCGTACTAGGCAAGTTTTTCCTAGCGCCGCGCCCGGCCGGGGGCGGCTGTTCCTATAAGAGACACAAAGGGGCGTCCTGGCCCCAGGTTCGTGACGGAGCAGGCATTGGCGGGCATCATCCATCCTCGACGCGCACCCTGGCCGGCGATGCGCCGCGAAGGCCGCGCGGCATGAGGGTCCTCTTCTACCTTCCGGTCGTGACGCCCTGGTGGTTCGAGCATGTGATCGAGCCGCTGATCCGCCGCGTTTCCGAAGCAGCCGAGGTGCACGTGCTTGCGCCCGTTCCCTGGTGCAACACCGGGCTGGGACCCAAGGATCTGCAGCGCGCCGCCGATCTGGCGAATGTCCATTGGGCGATCGTCGATGGCGCCGATCATCCGAGCCTGCGCACCGTGCCGAGCGACCCGCAGGGCTTGATCGATTATGTCCATGGCCTCGCGCCCGATCTGACGCTGTGCCGCAGCGCCGATTTCGAGACGCCGCGCCATTTCCCCGGCCAGGTCCGCTACATCATGGAGGCGGTGACCTCGCCGTTCCAGCCGGTGTCGCCGGCGAATACCGTCCATTTCACCGAGGAGCCCTTCGTCAACGGCGCGATGCCGGTGCTTTCGGATGGAGATGCCGCCCGGCTCGACGCGCTGATCGCGCCCTTCTGGCCGGACATGGAGGCGCATTGGCAAGCTGCCGCGCACGACCACGAATCGGTCTACCGCGCTATCGGCATCCCCGGCGACCGGCCGGTGGTCGTGCTTCCGCTCGAATATGAGCATGCGGAGAATTTCTTCCTCCAGCATCGCCCCGGCGGCCTCAGCAACCAGGCGCTGGTCGCGCAGGCTGCGGCCGCAGCGGAGAAGGCGGGCGTGACGCTGGTGATCACCGATCACCCGCTCAACACGCTGCATGTCGATCGCGACGCGCTGTACGACGCCATCTTCGATCTCGGCGGCCCGATCCTCGCCGACCAGCCGGTGTTCGGCGTCTCGGCCACGTCCGCGCTGCTCCGTCACGGCGCCGGGGTGCTGCTCAACGATTCGAAGAGCTTCGCGGTCGCCGCTGCCTTGGGCGTGCCGATGTTCCGCCAGTCGCGATTCGCCAGCGCTGCCTGGCTCCATGCCGAAACCGATCTGCCCGCCTATTTGGCCGCGGTGCGCGCGGGCACGGCGCAGCGGCCGGAGATGGCCGCGGTCCGCCGCTGGTTCGCCTATCACAACGCCAACGAGGCCTTTTACCCGACCGATCCGCAGCTCACCGGCGCGATGGTGATCGAGCGCGCGCTGAACCCGGTCGATCCGGCGCGCTGGGATGCCGGCATCGCGCGGCTCCAGCGCTATGCGGCATTGGAGCGCGCCGCATGAAGCACGCAGCGATCGCTCAGGTCGTTGAAACCACGCCGGTGCCCGCACTCGCCTGGGCGGCCGAGGTGATCGCGGGCGAACGCCGAGCGCTCGAAGCCTTCGAGGCCGCCTTGCCGCCGTCGCTCGGCGATGCCGTCGCGGTGATCGCGGGGCAGGCGAGTCCGCTCACCTGCCTCGGCATGGGCAAGTCCGGCCTGATCGCCGCCAAGGTCGCGGCGACCTTTTCCAGCCTCGGCACCCCTGCCTATGCGCTCAACGCGGCGGAAGCGGCGCATGGCGATCTGGGCGCGGTGCAGGACGGCAATATTGTGCTGCTCTTCTCGAACAGCGGCACCACCGACGAGATCCTGCGCATCCTGCCGGTGCTGAAGGGGCGCGCCTGCCTGCTGATCGGCGTGGTCGGCCGCCCCGATTCGCCGCTCGGCCGCGCGGTGGACATCCTGATTCCCGCCTGCACGGCCTGCGAGGCCGATCATATCGGCATGGCGCCCACCGCCAGCACCACGCTGCAGCTCGCGATCGGCGATGCGCTGGCGGTGGCGGTCAGCCGCAGCCGCGGCTTCACCCGCGCCGATTTCCTCCGCCATCATCCCGCCGGTCTGCTCGGCCGCCAGTCGCTGCCGCTGCGCACGCTGATGTGCACCGGCGACGAGCTGCCGGTCATCGGCCCGAACGCGCCCGTTGCCGATCTGCTCTCCGCCATGTCGCGCGGGCGGATGGGTGCCGCCTGCGTGGTGGGCGAGAACGGCAGGCTGCTCGGCCTGGTCGTCGACGGCGACATCCGCCGGCATTTCCAGTCCCGCCGCGACGTCTACGACACTCCCGCCAGCGCGCTGATGCAGCCGCGCCCGCGGGTGATCGACGTTGCCGCCACCCTCGGCGACGCGCTGCTGCTGCTGCGCGAGCGCGAGGGCGGCTATTCGGTCCTGCCCGTGGTCGACGGCGCCGGGCTTCTGCACGGCATGCTGCATGCCAAGGACATGTTGAATGGCTAAGCCCCCGAAGATCGTCGCCTTCGTTCCCGCCAAGGGCAGCAGCGAGCGCGTCTCCGACAAGAATACCCGGATCCTCGATGGCGAGCATCTGTTTCGCCGCAAGCTGCTCCAGGCGCTCGATTGCCCGGCGATCAGCGAAGTCTGTCTCGATACTGAAAGCGCGGCGATGGCCGAGCTGGCGAGCGACTTGCCGGTCACCTGGCTCCAGCGCCCGGCCGAACTCGCCACCAATGCCACCGACGGGCACGGCATGTTCGCCTGGGAATGTTCGCAGCGCCCGGATGCGGACATCTGGGTCCAGCTGCTCTGCACCGCGCCCTTCGTCACCGCCGATACGGTCGGCCGGGCGATCGCGCGGCTGCTCGCCGATCCCGAGGCGGACAGCCTCGTCGCGGTGACCCGCGCCAAGCAATATTGCTGGGACGGGCAGGTGCCGGCCTATGGCACCGGCCGCATCCCGAACAGCGTGGAACTGCCGGAGACGGTCGTCGAGGCGATGAGCCTCTACATCGTCCGCCGCACCGGCGAGGGCGCCGCCACCCGCCGCTTCGGCAGCCGCCCGATCCTGTTCGACCTCGACCCCGTCGAGCAGATCGACATCAACCACCACCACGATCTGGTGATCGCCGAGACGGTGGCCGCCGGCTTCCGCCAGGCGGAGGTCACCCGCTTCCGCGCGATGCTGCCGCATCTCTCCTCGCCGGTATTGTCGGATATCCTCAAGGAGCGCGGCCACCGGGTGGTGCTGCCCAAGGCGCTGCGCCCGACCACGGGGGGCAAGTTCCTGGGCCGCGCCAAGACGCTCGAGCTCGCCGCGCTGCCCAACCGACCCGATCGCGAACCCGGCGGCGCGTGGAACGGCATCTATGGTGCGCTGCAATCCTATCGCTTCGTGCGGCCGGGCGACGTGATCATGGTCGCGACCGAGCTGCCCGACTTCGCCTATTTCGGCGACCTCAACGCCAATCTCGCGATCCGATCGGGCGCGGTCGGCGCGGTGATCGACGGGGCGACCCGCGACACGGCGGACGTGCGCGCGCTGGGCCTGCCGGTCTATGCCCGCAGCCAGACCTGCGACGACATCAAGTATGAAGGGACGGTCAAGGCGATGAACCGCCCGATCACCATGGGCGAGGTGCGCATCGCCAATGGCGACGTGATCTTCGCCGATCACGACGGCATCGTCGCGGTGCCGCGGGCGCTGTGGCCTGAAATCGAAGCGGCGGCGTGGGACGTGCTGTCCAACGAAGCCACCATCCGCATGCAGGCGGCGCGCGGCCGCGACGTGGATGCCATTCTCGCCGATTGCGGCGCGTTCTGAAGGATTTGACGATGAAGACGGTCAAGGTCGGAGCCCTGGAGATCGCCAACGACAAGCCGTTCGTGCTCGTCGCCGGCCCCTGCGCGATGGAAAGCCGCGACCATGCCCTGTTCATGGCCGAGGCGCTGACCAGTCTCTGCGCCGAGCTTGGCATCGGCCTCATCTACAAGACCTCGTTCGACAAGGGGAACCGCACCTCGATCGACGCGCCGCGCGGCATCGGCATGGACGCGGCGCTCCAGGTGTTCGCCGAGGTGAAGGCCACGTTCGGCTGCCCGGTGCTGACCGACGTGCACGATGCCGGCCAGTGCGCGCCGGTGGCCGAGGTGGTCGACGTGCTGCAGATCCCGGCCTTCCTCTGCCGCCAGACCGACCTGCTCCTCGCCGCCGGCCAGACCGGCCGTGCGGTGAACGTCAAGAAGGGCCAGTTCCTCGCCCCCTGGGACATGAAGAATGTCGCGCGGAAGCTCGCCTCCACGGGCAACGACAACATCATCCTGTGCGAGCGCGGAGCGAGCTTCGGCTACAACACGCTGGTCAGCGACATGCGGTCGCTGCCGATCATGGCGGAGACCGGCTATCCGGTGATGTTCGATGCTACCCATTCGGTGCAGCAGCCCGGCGGGCAGGGCACCAGCTCGGGCGGGCAGCGCGAGTTCGTGCCGGTGCTCGCCCGCGCCGCGGTGGCGGTGGGCGTGGCGGCGGTGTTCATCGAGACGCACCAGGCGCCCGACACCGCCCCCAGCGACGGCCCCAATATGGTGCCGCTCGATCAGATGCGCGGCCTGCTCACCCGCCTCAAGGCGTTCGATACGCTCGCTAAGGCGGGCTGAGCCGGTCGCCGCTCAGCGGCCGAGCTGTTCCTTCAGCGCATCGATCCGCTTCGACGCTTCCGCCTTGTTGAGATCGCCCTCGATCGGCGGCTCGCCGGCCTCTTCCAGCAGGGTGGTGAGGTAGGAGGCCTGCGCGCCGGTCATCGGATCGTCGCCCGAGACCCAGTCATCGGGGTCCTTCTCGGTATTCGAGCCGGGATGTTCGTCGAGCTTCGGGTTGTGCAGTGTCTCGGCCATGATCGCCTCCGGTTGTTCCTGTTACGTTCGGTAACGGGCGGCGCATCGTGCTGGTTCCACGGCATTTCTTCTGAACCCTTGCTCGGCCCGAGCCGTTGGAGGCGGACCGATGCCGGCCAGCAAGGAGCCATCCCATGTCGCTTGAAAAGATGATCGCGCTGCACCCCGATGTGGGCGCTGACGCCAACGCCGCGCTCGCCAAGGCGGCGCGCCATGCGATGCTGTGTTCGCTGATGTGCACCAGTTGCGCCGATGCCTGTGTCGCCGAGGCGATGGACATGCGGCAATGCGTGCGGACCTGCCTCGACTGCGCGGACGTGTGCGCGGCGACGGCCCGGCTCGCGACGCGGCGGACCGGGCAGAACATCGCGATGCTGCGGACGATGCTGGAGACCTGCATCCGCGCCTGCGAGCTCTGCGCCGAGGAATGCGCCAAGCATGACCACGAGCATTGCCAGCTCTGCGCGACAATGTGCCGCGAATGCGCCGAGGATTGCCGCGCGGCGCTGCCCAGCGTCCAGTAACGCCAGCGCTACTTCGGCAGCGCTACCTTCGCCGTCACGTCCGGCGCATCGTGCAGGCGCAGGTACAGGGCGTCGCCGCTCGGTGCGGGCAGCGTGATGGTGCTGCCGACGAAGCCGAGCGGCACCGATGTCGATTTGGCGAAGTCGGCGGAATCGCTCAGCGCTGCGACGACGAACAGGTCCTGGCCGGCAAGCGAGCAGGCCGCACCTGCACCCGGACAGGTCAGGCCGGTCAGCACCGGAAGACGCGCGAGCGTGACCAGGGGCTGCCAGTCGCCTGGGGTGCCGTCCTGCACCAGCCGATAGCGGAGCGGCCCCGCGATTCCGGCACCGAGCAGCGCGCGCGGGGTGAAATGCGCGACCACCACGTCGCCGCCGATCCGCTGCAGCGCGCCGTCGCGGAAGGTAAGGCGAGCGCTCGGTCCCTCGGCCCCGGCGACCTCGACGACACCGCTATCGCTGAGCGACCCGCGGCTGACCTTGAACGAGAAATCGATCGAGGCATCGGCCGGCAACACGCCATCGGGCAGGGTGATCGGCAGCGCAGCCGTGGCAGGCTTGCCGCTCGCCGCGCGGCTGAGCAGCGTCGCCGCCGGGCGCGGCGCCGTCGCGCGGACCGCCAGCTTCACGCTACGCCCATCGCGGAGCCGCACCACCGCCTCGCCGTCGCCGGCGGGGATCGGGCCGGGCGCAGTCATCGCCAGCCGGTCGCCGTCGCCGCCGCGCGACAGGGCGCCGGGCGTGAAGTGCAGTCCGTGCCAGTCGAGCCCCGCCACCTGGTCTAGCCGCGCGCCGTCGAGGACGCCATCGGTGTCGCCCTCGTGGACCACGAAGCGCTCGAGCCGGCTCGCCTCCAGCCGCGCGACGAGCGGGATCGTGTCCGGCGGCGCACTGCCGAAGCGGGCGATGTTGAGCGTCAGCGCCCCGGGCTTGGCGTCCTTGAGCGGCAGCGTCATGGTCAGTTCGTCCTGGCCGGTCACCTTGAACGGCACCGGAGTGCGGGTGCCGCCCGCATCGCTCAGCGCGATCTGGCTGACGCAGAAGGCCGCACCGCCGCGCAGCACCAGCGGATGCTCGCGCCCGACGACGACATTGCTGTCCGGCACCGCGCGCCACGCGCCCATCTTGTCGAGCTGGACCGGCAGCCGCGGCCCCGTGAACGTGTCGAAGCCCCAGCGCCCCTGCAGTACGGCGTTGGAGACGGTGCCGAGGTCTGCCGGTACCGCGCCGTCCAGCTTCACGCCGCCCTTCTCGACATCGGGCAGTACGGCGAAGTCGCGGGTCGCCCCTTCGTTGCTGGTCACCCGCACCGACAGTGAGCGGCCGAAATCGGTGGCGTAGAGCAAGGGCGCGTCCTCCAGCGGCAGCACCAGATCGGGCTTGGCGAGGCACACCGGCGTCGGCCCGCCCGCCTGCCAGATCGGCGGCGTGGCGGGCCCGATCGGCGGCAGCGGCGCGGCGAGCACCGAGCGCGGGCTCTGGAACGAGGGGGCGGCGTTGAGCAGCAGCTTCAGCGTGTCGCCGCGGCCCAGCGCCAGCGCCGGCAGATACTGATATTGCGGGCTGCGGAACGCGCCGAACAGCTTCGCCACGTCACGCGCCAGCCCGATATAGGAGCTGTAATAGCCGCCGCCGGCCTGGGGCGTCGCGGCGATGCTGTAGGCGAGGTCGGCCGGGGTGCCGGTCAACGTTTCGGCCAGGGTGGTGCCGCGCTGGGTCTGCAGCACCAGCGAGTCGCGATTCTGGGTGAGGCAGGCGGCCTGCAACCCGCGCGGGCGCGACAGGCATTCGGCGTTGAGCTTGATCCGCAGCGCATTGGCGAGCACCGGCGCGGCGGTGGCGAGCCGCTCGGGCGCGGTATCGCCGATCCGCGCGATGGCGGTGACGAACGCATCGAGCCGCGCGCGATCGAGCGAGGCCTGGAACAGGTCCTGCGCCACCCGCACGAACACGCCCGGGCGCCCGCGGACGGCGTCGCGCACCGCATCGAATCCGCCGCCGGTATCGGGAGCGAGCAGCAGCACCGCCTGTTCGGCGCCTTCGGGCACCGTAAGTTCCAGCTTGTTCTTCTTCTTGCGCCAGGTCTCGGCGACGAAGAACCAGTCCTTGGGCGGCGGGTTGGTCGCGCCGCGCAGGAAGGCGACGACGAGCAGGTAATGCGCGGACTGGTCGGGCGGCAGCGCCGCCTCCGCCGTCACCTTGTCGCCCGGCTGGAGCGAGGGCACCGCGCCGATCGGCAGCGTCGTGCTCCCCCGCGTCACCGTCAGCTTCAGGTCCGGCCCGACCAGGTCGAAGGCGTTCTGCTGGGCCTGGGCGGGGAGCGCGGCGCAGAGCAGCGCCAGCAGCAGCGGGATCAGGGGAAGGCGAAGCATCGCGCCGCTATAGGGGAAGCGGGGCGGGCAGGGCCACCGTCCGCGCGACGAGTCGTTGCCAAGCGTCACTCGGCGACATTGTCCGCCACCCACGCGCGGCGCTGGCCGAGCGGCTGGGGCGCGCCGGTGGTGGTGTCGTGCGCGGTCTGGTGCTCCAGCTCAGAATTGAGCTCGGCGCCGAACAGCAGCACGTAGGAGGAAAGGTACAGCCAGGTGAGCAGCGCGACGATCGCGCCGAGCGAGCCATAGGTTGCATCGAAGCGCCCGACATAGCGGACATAGGCGCCGAAGCCGAGCGTCAGCCCCAGCCAGAGCAGCGCGGCGAGTAGGGATCCTGGCGTGATCCAGGTCCAGCGCGGCTTGGCCCGCGACGGGCCGAAGCGATAGAGCGCCGCCGCGCCCGCAGTGCCGGCCAGCGTCAGCAGCACATGGCTGGCGATCTTGCCGAGCACCAGCAGGGCGTCCGGCGCGAAAGGCAGGAAATGATCGAGCGCACCAAGCACGGTCATCGCGCCCGCTGCGAGCACCGCTGCGATCACGGCGCCAAGGGTGATCGCCAGCGCGGTGAGGTTCACCCAGATGAAGTTGCGCTTCTCCTTCTCCTCATAGGCGATGTTGAGCGCGGCGATGATCGCGCCGGCGCCGTTGCGCGCGCCGAACAGCGCGATGGCGAGCGCGATCAGGATGCCGAAGCCCTTCTGGCCGTCCGGACTGTGGACGAGGCCGAGCAGCTGGTCGCCCACCACCGCGGCGATGTCGCGCGGCAGGATGGTGGAAAGTGCGCGGACGTCGTGCAGCACGGTCACCGGATCGGCGATCAGCCCGTAGCTCAGCACCACCGCGCCGAGCAGCGGCACCAGCGCGAGGAAGCCGTAAAACGCCACGCCGGCGGCGATCAGCCCGATATTATCGTCGCTCGCCTCGTTCCAGCTGCGCCATAGCACGGATTTCCACCCGGCCCATGGCATCGCCCATGGGCTGTGCGCGTCGCGCCCCTTCGGATCCATCCTGCTTCCCCTGTTTCTTGTGGCGGGAAAGCGCGCGACCGGCAAAACCGGTTCCTTGCGCCCAAAGGTGCAGGCTGTTGATATCGCACCCGCTACGGCATGTCGGCATGGCCGAACAACGGCAGCGGCTCTGCCAGCCCGCGCTCGAAATTGGAGACGGTCACACCCACCAGCCTTATGCCCTTGGGCGTCGGCAGCACCGAGCGCAGCAGCGCGATGCTTGCCGCGTGGAGCTGCTCGCGGCTGGTGATCGGGGCGGTGTGGCTGCGGCTGCGGGTGATGATCTGGAAGTCGGCATATTTGATCTTCACCGTGGCGGTGCGGCCGAAGCCCTGGGTGCGCGCGCACCATTCCCACACATCGTCGGCCTGGCCCAGCACCGCCGCCTCGATCTCGGCATCCTCGGTGAGGTCTCGGCTGAAGGTGGTCTCGGAGCCCGAGGACTTGCGCTCGCGATTGGGGTTCACCGGCCGATCATCGACGCCGCGGACGATCTGGTGATACCATTCGGCGCTGCTGCCGAAATGCTGCTGGAGAAAGTCGAGCGACTTGGCGCGCAGATCGGCGCCGGTCTCGATCCCCAGCCGCTGCATCTTGGCGGCGGTGACCGGCCCGACGCCGTGGAAGCGCGAGACCGGCAGCGTCTCCACCCAGGCCGCACCCATGTCCGGGGTGACGGCGAACTGGCCGTTGGGCTTGCGATGGTCCGAGGCGAGCTTGGCGAGGAATTTGTTGTACGAAACGCCGGCCGAGGCGGTGAGCCCGGTCTCTGCCAGGACGCGCGCGCGAATCTCCTTCGCCGTCGCCCAGGCGGTGCCGAGGCCGCGGCGATCCTCGGTCACGTCGAGATAGGCTTCGTCGAGCGACAGCGGCTGGATCAGCTCGGTATAGTCGGCGAAGATCGCGTGGATCTGCTGCGAGACGGCCTTGTACACGTCGAAGCGGGGTCGCACGAAGATCAGGTCCGGGCAGCGCCGCAGCGCGGTGACCGAGGGGAGGGCCGAGCGCACCCCGAAGGTGCGCGCCTCGTAGCTCGCCGCCGCGACCACGCCGCGCGCCGCCGCCGACCCCACCGCCACCGGTTTGCCGCGCAAGCTGGGATCGTCGCGCTGCTCGACCGAGGCGTAGAACGCATCCATGTCGATATGCAGGATCTTCCGTATGGGCGGCGCGGCCATGGCGCGGCTATACCGCCGGATGAACGAATAGGGAACAGCGTTTCCGATCCAAGTCATTGTGAATCGGGCGGGCGGGCGGCTAAGGAGGGCCATGCCAAGCTTTGCCCGCCGCTTCGCCCTGCTGCTCGCCTGTCTTGTCTGGACGCTGCCCGCGGCGGCGAAGACGATCCTGTTCGTCGGCAACAGCTTCACCTTCGGCGCCAACTCGCCGGTGATGCGCTATCGCCCGGATCGGGTGATGGACCTCAATCGCGAGGGGATCGGCGGCGTGCCGGCGCTGTTCCGCACCTTTGCGATCGAATCCGGTCTCGACTGGCAGGTGAGCCTGGAGACCTCGCCCGGCAAGGACCTTGCCTGGCATTATGCCAACCGCCGCGCGCTGATCGACCGGCGCTGGGACGTGGTGGTGCTGCAGGGTTTCAGCACGCTCGACGCCGAGCGGCCGGGCGATCCTACCCGCCACCTCGCGGCGGCACGCGAGCTGGCGGCGCTGTTCCACGCGCGCAACCCGGCGGCGCAGGTGAATCTCGTGGCGACCTGGTCGCGCGCCGACCAGACCTATCGCCCCGGCGGGCATTGGCACGGCGCGTCGATCTATCGCATGGCCGAGGATCTGCTTGCCGCCAATCGGCTGGCGCTGGTGCCGGGCTCGGGCATCTTCGGGGTGCTGCCGGTCGGCACTGCCTGGAACCGCGCGATCCGCGACGGCTTTGCCGATGCCAATCCCTATGACGGCATTGCCTGGGGCCAGTTCAGCCTGTGGACCTGGGACCAGTATCACGCCAGCGCCGAGGGCTATTATCTGGAGGCGCTGGTCGAGTTCGGCGCGATCACCGGCCGCGATCCGCGCAGCCTGGGCCCGCGCGAGCGCGCCGCCGAGGATCTGGGGATCAACCCCGACGTCGCCCGGCGGCTGCGCGACGTCGCCGCCGCCGAGCTGGCGGCTCAGCGGGTCGGCGGCGCGCCGTAATAGTCGGGGGCGCCGTCGAGGCGCACGTCGATCCGGTCGAGCAGGAAGCCCGGGTCCATCGCGAAGACCTCGATCCTGTGCGCGCCCGCGGCGAGCAGGCCGAGCTTGAGGGTGCGTATCGCGGTGTTGGAGAGAACATTGGCCTTCCACTCGTCGCTGCGGCCATGGGTCTCATAGTCGAGCACGGTGACCGCGCCCCCGCCCACCCGCACGCCGATGCGGAGCTTGTTCGCCGAAGTGAGGGCGTGGACCGGCAGCGCGACGATCCTGAGCTCGGCATCGCCCTTGTTGCCCAACACGAAGGGCAGGACGAGCGGGGCGGTAGCGTCGGCCTTGTCGCTGGAGGGCAGGTCGAGCTTGCTGCGCAATACCGCGCCGCGCGAGCCTAGTTCGGCGATCCGCTCCCAGGGCGTGCCGGCCAGCTTCAGGTCGGCCGGTGTCAGCGAAATGATGTGGTTCACCTCGGGCGTGGCGTCGCCGGCCGGGAAGGGCTGGAGCACCGGCTCGAGATAGACCATCGCGCCGTTGCAGCGGATCTTGCCCGCGGCGATCGGACCCTTGCCGTCATATTTCACCGCGACGCGCATCTCGTAGCCGTTGCGCGCATCGAGCCGGCCGGCCCGGGCCGAAAGCTCGACGCCTTCCAGCCCCTCGACCTTCCAGTCGCTCACCGCACCCTTGCCATAGACGGTCATGTATCGCGTTTCCGCCTTGCCGGGGGCGAAGGCGAGCGCGCGGGCATCGGCGCCGCAGGGCGCGACGGGGGCGAGATCGATCTTGGGGTAGGGCGGCTCAGCAAAGACGGCGAGCTGGCGCGGGGCCATGTCCATGATGCCGCGCCACTTGCCGCCATTCTGGGCATTGTAGGCGGCAGTGTCGGCGACGATGGTCTGGTGCGCGGCGCGGGCCTGGTCGGCGAGCGCATTGGCGCTTGCACGCCCCTGACGCGCGTAGAGTGCTGCGAGATCGAGCTTGAGGTTGCGCTCGTTGAGCTTGGCCGCGCCCCGCACCGGGTACAGCACCAGCTGGAAGAAGGCATCGCGGCGGTCGGCGGGTATAGTCGCGCCCAACGCCTCGGCCTTGTCGAGCAGCGCCTGATAGCGGGCGATCCGCGCCTGCGCCTCGTCGCCGCCGGTGCGAACATAGTCGGCGATGCGGATCGGGGTCTCGGGCTCGACGGTGCTGAAGCCCATGAACTCGGGCTTCCGCTCCCAGGCGAGGTCGTAATAGTCCATCAGCACGTCGGCGACGGCCGGTCCCTGCGCGCCGAACTGCTCCTTCGCCCAGTCGGCGAGCTGCGCGCGGACCGGTTTGTTGAGCAGCCTGGTGTCGAAGGCGATGTCGAGGAAATAGCTCGCCAGCACCTCGCCCGGCTTGATGTCGCCGACATTGACGACCCAGAGCTTGCGCGTGCCCGTCTGCCATGCCCGGTCCAGCTGCTCGCGGATCAGCGCGGGATGGGTGGTCGCCAGCCACAGATAGTCGTGCGGCCGGCCCCAGTAGCTGATGTGGTAATAGAGGCCCGATCCGCCCTTGCGGGCCCGCTCGGCGGCGGTGGGCAACTGGCCGAGATAGCCGTAATTGTCCTCGGGCCAGACGAGCGTCACGTCCTCGGGCACCTTGAGCCCGCTGCGATAGACGTCGAGCACTTCCTTGTAGAGCGTCAGCACCTGGGGCACCTGGTCCGCCGGCTTGCCCTGCGCGGTGGCGAGCAGGCCGCGCTGCAGGTCGATCGCCTGGGCCGTGGCGGCAAGCGCCTGTTCCGGGCTCTTCGCGCCCTCCAGCGCCGAATCATGCTTGCCGCGCAGGCCGATCGTGTAGACGTTTTCGTACGCCTTCACGTCGTCGACGCGGCGGCGCCAATAGTCGACCATGCGGTCGCGATTGGTGAAGAAGTTGAACGGGCCCTCCGCCTTCTCGTCCCACTCGCGCACATTGTTGCGCAGCATCGGCTCGGCATGCGAGGTGCCGACGACGATGCCGTACGCCTTCGCCATCTCGGCATTGCCGGGGATCTGGTAGAAGGGCTTGGTGCTCTCGTGCATCGCCGGCCAGATCATGTTGGCCTTGAGCCGCCACATCAGCTCGAACACCTTCGCGTAGGTCTTGGGGCCGATATCGCCGGTCTCGGGCTCATAGGTCTTGGCCGCCCAGGGCTGGAGACCCCAATCCTCGTCGTTGAGGAAGATGCCGCGATACTGGACCGAGGGGGCCTCGGAGAGCAGGCGGCGGCCGTCGACGACCAGCCGGTCGGCATGGCGCGGGGTGACGTCCGCCCACCATTCCCATGCCGAGATGCCGATCGCGCGGCTGAGGTCCACCGTGCCCCAGATCGCGCCGCGCGGGTCCGAGCCGGCGATCAGCAGATAGGACCGGCCGGGATGCTGCCGGGAGGGGGCGAGGACGCGGATATAGCGTTCCCACTGGCCGTTCAGCGCGGCGAGGTCGACCTTGGCATCGGTCGCCACGGCGCGGACAACGGCGGAGTCCCTCTGACCGATGACGACGCAGAGCTTGCCGCACGCGGCGAGGTCGCTCGCCACCAGCGGTGTCTTGCCGGCGCGCTTGCCGATGTCGCGGGCAAGGAGTTCGCCAGCGAGCTTTGCGGACGTCGCATCCTCATGGACGATGGTCGCGGTGGTCCGCCCATCGAACAGCACTGCCTGCTGGGCGTGCGCGGCGATGGGGAGAGCGAGAAGAGCGGGCAGGGCGAGGTGACGCATGCCGCGCTTGAAGCATGGGGAGGCGCAGAAGGGAATCCCCGATCCGAGCTCTATCCCTTGTGGCGCAAGTACCTCGTCATCCCCGCGAAGGCGGGGATCCATTGGCGCTGATGGTGCGGCTCTTTCGTCAAACGCACAGGCGAATGGATTCCCGCCTTCGCGGGAATGACGAAGGTTTCGAGTGCTGCCGTTTGCGGCTTCCGAGGGGTTAGCTGCCTCCCGTGCCGGGGAGGATCTTGTCAGCCCTTCGCCCTTGCCGCGGCCCGCGCGATCGCCACGCACTCCACTTCCGCGAGCAACTCCCCCGCGCTGCCTGAGGACATCATCGCCCGCTCGGCCTGGCGCACCCGCTCGATCGCCCTCGCGATCTGCGGTGCGGACCAGCGGCGCAGCGCGCGGCCGGTGGCGGGGCGTTCCTTGAAGAAGACGCGGTGGCGCTCCATCGCGTCGTCGACGCTGGCGCCCTGGTCCATCTCGGCGCGCAGCTCGGCCAGCGTCATCAGCCGGCGGACCAGCTGGCGCATCAAGGGAATCGCCGAGCCGCTGCCCTCGCCGAGCTTGGCCAGCTCCTCGCCGACCTCGGCCACGCGCCCGTCGAGCACCGCCTCGATCGCGCCGAACAGCTCGCCTTCGCCGAGGTCCGCGCCGATCGCATCCAGCGCCGCGCCATCGGCATCGCGCGGATGCTCATGATCCGCGTCGAGGAACAGCGCCAGCTTCTCGATCTCGCGGGTGAGGATCGCGCGGTCGCCATTGGCCGCCGCCGCCATCCGGTGCGGCACGTCGCCGGTCAGCCGCAGGCCGTGCTCGCGGGCGATCGTGCCCGCCAGCTGCGCCGCGCCCGCGCCTTCGGGCACATAGCAGGCGAAGGCCATCGCCGTGGGCGCGGCGATCGCCGCCTTCACCAGCTTGCCGCTAGTCTTGAGGTTGGGGCCGATCGCAACCACCGGATTGCCAGCCCGCTCGGCGCCGAGCAGCAGCGCGATCGCCTCTGCCGCGCCCTCCTCGATGTTGGACACCCGAATGTACCGCGCGCCACCGAATAGCGACAGCGACGCCGCCTCGTCGGCGAGCAGTCCGGGCTGGTCGCGCAGCATCTTCATGTCGATGTCGATACGCTCGACGTCCGGCCCCAGCGCCTTGCCGAGCCGCGCGGCGAGATCGGCGGCGCCCGCTTCGTCGGGGCCGTGGAGCAGATAGAGACGCGTATCGGGTTTTGGCGCTTCTACCGCCGCGCGGATCTGGCCCGCATTGGCCTTCACTGGGGCCGCGCGCCGCCTTCGCGCACCGTCCGCGCCAGCCGCGCGACGATCTGGTCGGCGACGATGCCCGAGAGCCGCTCCAGCGCCGACTTCTCGGCGGCGATCGTCGCATATTCCGAGCCGACCACGTCGATGCCCGCATCCGACCCGGCGGTCGCGTCGAGCACCACCTGGCCGCTGCGCAGGTCGATCAGCTGATAGCGTGCCCGCAGCGTCCGCCGCTCGCGCGAGACCGAGTCGTCGCGCCGCACGCCCAGGCCGATGATCTGGTCGTCGAGCTTCACTTCGAGCCGATAGGCCGCTGCGCCGCCGTTGTTCGCGAGGCGATCCTTGAGCGCGTTCGAGACGAGCCAGCCGGACTGGCCCTGGATCGGCGCGACTTCGACCGCCGAGAGCGTCGTCGCGACCGTGCCGCTGCTCCCCCCCTGGTACATCGGATGCAGCCCGCACGCCGAGAGCGCGAGGGCGAGGGGGGCGAGCAGGGCGACGGACTTGTTCATGCGACGATGTTCACCAATCGATCGGGCACCACGATGATCTTGCGCGGCGCATTGCCTTCGAGCAGCCGAACGATCTTGTCCGACGCAAGTGCCGCGGCCTCGACCACGTCCTTGGCGGCGCCCTTCGGCATCACCAGCGTGTCGCGCAGCTTGCCGTTGACCTGCACCGCGATCGTCACTTCGTCGTCGACCAGCAGCGCCGGATCGACCGCCGGCCATTCGGCATCGGCGATCATGCCGGTTTCGTCCATCGCCGCCCAAGCCTCTTCGGCGATGTGCGGCACCATCGGCGCCACGATGCGGACCAGCGCGCGGATCGCCGCGGTGCGCGAGGCGGAGGGCTTGGCCTTCTCGATCGCCGCGGTCAGCTCATAAAGCTTGGCGACGGCCTTGTTGAAGGTCAGCGCCTCGATGTCCTCGGCGACGCCCGCGATGGTGCGGTGGAGCTTGCGGTCGAGATCCTTGTCCTCGCCCTCGGCATTCTCCAGCCCGTCGAACAGGCGCCACAGGCGGTTGACGAAGCGCCACGCGCCTTCGATGCCGCTCTCGCTCCACTCCAGGTCGCGCTCGGGCGGGCTGTCGGAGAGCACGAACCAGCGGGTCGCGTCGGCGCCATATTGGTCGACGATCTCGGTCGGGTCGACGGTGTTCTTCTTCGACTTCGACATCTTCTCGACACGGCCGACCGTCACCTCGGCGCCGGTGTCGGTCAGATAGGCGGAGCCATCGGCGCGGAACGAGACCTGGGTCGGCTCGAAATACACCTTCCGCTCCAGCCCCTCATGCTCTTCGAGCTGATAATAGCTGGCGTGGGTGACCATGCCCTGCGTGAACAGGCCCGCGAACGGCTCGGCCACGTCGATGCGGCCGATATGGCGCAGCGCCCGGGTGAAGAAACGCGCGTAGAGCAGGTGCAGGATCGCATGCTCGACGCCGCCGATATACTGGCCGACCGGCAGCCACTGCTCGGCCACCGCCTTGTCGAACGGCTTGTCCGAGGGCTGGCTGGCGAAGCGGAGGAAATACCAGCTCGAATCGACGAAGGTGTCGAGCGTGTCGGTCTCGCGCCGCGCGGGCTTGCCGCATTTCGGGCAGTCGACATGCTTCCAGCTCGGATGGCGGTCCAGCGGGTTGCCGGGCACGTCGAACGCGACGTCCTCGGGCAGCGTGACCGGCAGCTGCTCCTTGGGCACGCCGACGGGGCCGCAATCCTCGCAATGGATGATCGGGATCGGGGTGCCCCAATAACGCTGGCGGCTGACGCCCCAGTCGCGCAGGCGCCACACGGTGCTGCCGGTGCCCCAGCCGCCTTCCTCGGCGCGGCGGATCACTTCGCGCTTGGCATCGACGACGTCGAGGCCGTCGAGGAAGTGCGAGTTCACCAGCGTGCCGGGGCCGGTATAGGCCTCGGTGCCGTCGAACTTGGGATCGGTCTTGTCGCCTTCGGAGACGACGCGGCGGATCGGCAGGCCGTACTTGGTCGCGAATTCGAAGTCGCGCTGGTCATGCGCCGGCACGCCGAACACGGCGCCGGTGCCGTAATCCATCAGCACGAAGTTCGCGATATAGACCGGCACCTGCCAGCTGGCGTCGAACGGATGCTGCGCGGTGAGCCCGGTGTTCCAGCCGAGCTTCTCCTGCGTCTCCAGCTCGGCCGCGGTGGTGCCGCCCTGCTTGCAGCGCTCGATGAACGCCTGGACTTCGGGATTGCCGGCGGCGAGGCCCTGCGCGATCGGGTGGTCCGCCGCGATCGCGACGAAGCTGGCGCCGAAGATCGTGTCCGGCCGCGTGGTGTAGACGGTCAGCCCTTCGCCGTCGGACAGCGACCAGGTGAACTGCAGGCCTTCCGATTTGCCGATCCAGTTTTCCTGCATCAGCTTCACCTTGTCCGGCCAATGCTCGAGGCCCTTCAGCCCTTCGAGCAGGTCGTCGGCGAAATCGGTGATCTTGAGGAACCACTGGTTGAGCTTGCGCCGCTCGACCAGCGCGCCCGAGCGCCAGCCGCGCCCGTCGATCACCTGCTCGTTGGCGAGCACGGTCATGTCGACCGGATCCCAGTTGACCGCGCTTTCCTTGCGATAGACCAGGCCTGCCTCATAGAGGTCGAGGAACAGCGCCTGTTCCTGGCCGTAATAATCGGCCTCGCAGGTGGCGATCTCGCGCGTCCAGTCGAGCGCGAAGCCCAGGCGCTTGAGCTGCGCCTTCATCGTCGCGATGTTCTGGCGGGTCCAGGCGCCCGGATGGACCTTCTTTTCCATCGCGGCATTTTCGGCGGGCATGCCGAAGGCGTCCCAGCCCATCGGATGCAGCACTTCCATGCCCTTCATCCGGCGGAAGCGCGCCAGCACGTCGCCCATCGTGTAGTTGCGCACATGGCCCATATGGATGCGCCCCGACGGATAGGGGAACATCTCGAGCACATAGGACTTCGGCTTGGGCGAATCGTCGCGGGCGGCGAAGGTGCGGTTTTCCTCCCACGCCTTCTGCCACGCCGCGTCCGCCTTCAAGGGATTGAAGCGAGACGCCATTCTTTGATTCCGATTAGTTGGTCGCGACGGCCGCGCGGCGCAGGTCGCGTGCACGGGTCAGGATGATGTCCTCGAGCTTCTGGACGGTGGCGGCCTGCACGGGTGCGGAGACCCAGGCGCCGTTGCGGTTGACCTCGCGCAGCGCCGCGACCCGCAGCGCATCGGCGCGCAGATCCTGGTCGAGCACGGTCACCGTCACCTTCATCCGCTCGGTGGGGACGTTGGGGTTCACATACCAGTCGGTGACGATCACGCCGCCGTTCGAATCGGTCTGGAGCAGCGGCATGAAGCTCAGCGTGTCCAGCGTGGCGCGCCACAGATAGGCGTTGACGCCGATCGTCGTCACCTTCGACGCCGCCAGGTCCGCGTTCACGCCCTTCTTGTGGTGGCTGCAGGCGGAGGCGGAAACAGCGAGCGACCCCAGGATCGCAAAGCGCAACAGGCGGTTCATGGACGTCGTACTTCCTACCGGCAAGGGAATGAGTGCCTGCATCTATAGGGCGGGATGTGGCGGGAGCAAGGCCGACGCGCTGGTATCCGATTGGTCGCAGATGGTACGATTCTGTGGGTTGCGTGCAACACTCCGGGAAAATTGATGCCACCGGTGGAACGTCGCTTTGATTCCATGGTAGGGGCAACCATTAGAGAGGTATGCAAATGCGCTTGGTACGTTGGATGTCGGGACTTGGGCTGGGGGCGCTCTGCGCCGCCGGGCTCCTCGTCGCGCCCACGCTCCAGGCACAGGAACGAGACCGCGCATTGAAGGCGGCCGTTCACCCCGCACCCCTGGCGCTGCAAGGCGCCGGCGGGTTCACGCCTGCTTCCGCCGATCCCAAGCTCGCCGCCATGCTGGCGCGCAGCGGGATGAACGGCGCGGGCTTCCGCTTCACCCCGGCCGAGTCGCGCACCGGCTCGACGCGCGGTGTCAACGTCGCGGTTCGTGCCAGCACGAATCGCGCGGTCGAGCTGGCGAGCCGTACCCCCACGGCCAAGCCGGCGTCGGTCAGCCTTGCGCCGATCGCCTATAATCTGGGCGTCGCGGTGGGCTGGCGTCGCTTCGCCGTTTCGGGCGACGTGACCCATATCGACATGGCGAACACCCAGCCAGGCAGCCGCGATCGCTCCGAGGTCGCGCTCAGCTATGCCGGCAAGCGCCTGAGCGGCCGGATCGCCGCGAGCGAGGATCGTCCGCTGGCGGGTACGCCGGTGCTGATCGGCGACAAGCCCAGCTATTCGTTCGATCTCGGCGGCTCCTATGCCGTGTCGCGTCGCCTCGATGTGACCGCGGGCGTGCGCTACAAGAGCGAGCGCGATCGCCTGACGCAGTTCAACGAAGACACGCGTCGCGACAGCCAGTCGATCTATATCGGCACCGCCTTCCACTTCTGATTGCGTGGGCCCGGCTAGCGGGCCCAGGCATCGATCGCTGCCCAGCCGTGAATGCCTAGCGCCTTGAGTCGCCTGGCCTTGTGCGGGTCCATGCCGCCGAGGGCGATGATGGGCACGTTCAGGCCGCGAACCAGCAGGCCGAATCGCACCGGGCCGAGTACCGGCGTGCCGGGGTGCGAGCGGGTGGGGAAGACGGGCGAGACGAGCAGTGCATCTGCCCCCGCGCGGATCGCGGCAACCGCCTCGCGCCGGGAATGCACCGGCCAGGTGGCGAGGCCGCGCCCCCGCCGCCCATGCGTTCCCCTCTCGCCGCGCATCGGTTCCGCCCCCGCCCGCAGCAGTATGAGTCCCCGCCGCCGGGCGATCTTGGCGATGCGGGCGAACAGCGCGCGCCGCTCGAAGGGGGGAAGCTGGTAGTGGCGGAAGATCACTCCGCTGCCGCGCGGCAGCCGTTCCAGCGCATCCCATAGCGCATCGCCCAGCCGCGGGTCGGTCATCAACCACAGGCGCGGGATTGGGGGGTGGCGGGTCGGCATCGCCATGCCTATAGCCCGCCCCATGCTTCAAGACGATGCTAGCCAGCGGCTCGCCGCGGTGCAGACCGCGATCGCCCGCGCCGCCAAGATCGCCGGCCGCAAGCCCGCCGATATCACCCTGATCGCGGTCTCCAAGACCCACGACGCCGAGACGATCCAGCCGCTGATCGACGCCGGCCAGCGCGTGTTCGGCGAGAACCGCGTGCAGGAAGCCCAGGGCAAATGGCCGCAGCTGCGCGAGGCCACGCCGGGCATCGAGCTCCACCTCGTCGGCCAGCTCCAGTCGAACAAGGCCGACGAAGCCGTCGCGCTGTTCGACGCGATCCACGGCGTCGACCGGCCCTCGCTGGTGGCGGCGCTCGCCAAGGCGATGGACAAGGCGGATCGCCGCCCGGCCTGCTTCCTCCAGGTCAATATCGGCGACGAGCCGCAAAAGGGCGGCTGCCCGATGGCGGATGTGCCCGCGCTGCTCGCCGAGGCGCGCGCGGCAAACCTGCCGGTCGCCGGCCTGATGTGCGTGCCCCCTGCCGGGCTGGAGGCTGCGCCCTATTTCGCGCTGCTCGCCAAGCTTGCGCGCGACCATGGGCTGGAGGGGATCAGCATGGGGATGTCGAGCGATTACGAGACTGCGGTGACGCTCGGCGCCACCCATATTCGCGTCGGCACGGCGCTGTTCGGAGACCGCGCATGAACGAGCTGACGCGCCTGTCCACCATGATCCCGGTGCGCTTCGCCGGCATACTCTTCGACTTCGACGGCGTGCTGCTGGAGAGCGAATATGCCGGCAACAAGCAGATCGCCGACTATCTGACCAGCATCGGCCACCCGACCACGCCCGAACATTCGATGGCGAACTTCATGGGGCTGGCCGGCGCCGATTTCCTCACCGCGATCGAGCGCTGGATCGGCCGACCGGTGCCGGAGGGCTTCCACGAAGCCCGCGCCGAGGAAGATGCGCGCGCGCTGGCGGAGGGTCTGCCGGCGGTTGCTGGCGCGCTCCGTTTCCTGGAGAGCCTGCCCGCCGACCTGCCCAAGGCGATCGCCTCGTCGAGTCCGACCCACTGGCTGGACACCCATCTCCGCCACCTGGGGGTACGCGACCTGTTCGGCGACAAGCTGTTCAGCGGCCGCGAGCATGTCGTCAACGGCAAGCCTGCGCCGGACCTCTACCTCCACGCCGCCGCCGCGCTGGGCGTGCCGATTGCGGACTGCGTGATCCTGGAGGACTCGCCGGTGGGCGTGAAGGGCGCCGTCGCCTCGGGCGCGACGGTGATCGGGCTCTGCGCGGGCACCCACTGCGCGGCGGACCATGGCGCGCGGCTCAAGGCGCTGGGCGTGCAGCATATCGCCCATGATTTCGACGAAGTCGCCCGGCTGATCGCCTGACCTTAGCGTATCCTCCCCCGCCAGGGGGAGGTGGCGCCGAAGGCGACGGAGGGGCAGGAAGCACGCCGGAATCGGTCTGGCATCCTCCCCCTCCGACCCGCTACGCGGGCCACCTCCCCCTGGCGGGGGAGGATACGCTCGTCTTAAAATTCGTGCCCGGTCCGATCCCGCTTCGTCGCCAGGTACCGTGCATTATGCGGGTTCGCCGGCAGTATGTGCGGCACGCGCTCCAGCACGTCGACGCCGGCGGCGCGCAGCGTCTCCACCTTCTGGGGGTTGTTGGTGAGCAATCGGATACGCGGCTGGCCGAGTAGCGTCAGCATCCGCGCCGCCACGCGGAAGTTGCGCGCATCGATAGCGAAGCCAAGCCGCGTGTTCGCATCCACCGTGTCGAAACCCTGATCCTGCAGCGCATAGGCACGCAGCTTGTTGATCAGGCCGATGCCGCGGCCTTCCTGGCGCAGATAGAGCAGGATGCCCCAGCCGCTTTTGGAAATCTCGGCGATCGCCGCCTTGAGCTGCGGCCCGCAATCGCATTTGAGGCTGCCCAGCATGTCGCCGGTCAGGCATTCGCTGTGCAGCCGCACCAGCGGCGGCGCGCCATTGGGCTGGCCGATCAGCAGCGCGATATGCTCGCCGGGCATCTCGTCGGTGCGGAAGGCGACGATTTCGGCGTCCTCGGCGGCCTCTACCGGCAGCCGCGCGCGACCGACGATGCGCAGGCGATCGGCATCCTCATGCGCGTCGATGTCGGCGAGGGTGATCGCGTGCTCGGCATCGCCTTCGAGCACGAAGAAGGCGGGGAGCAATCCCGCGATCCGCGCCAGCCGCAGCGCTGCCGTCGCGGCATCTGGCTGCACTACGGGAATCGCACGGAACGGGCCCTTGAGCGGCGTCGCAAGGTCGAACTGCGGATCGGCCAGCGCCGTCGCCGCATCGAAATCGAGCCACTCGACCCGCTCGACCAGCACCGGCGCATCGGGGGTCGCTGCGTCGCGCTGGTTGGCGAGCTTGAGCGTCGCCGCACGCCCGGCCGAGAGCAGCACCGGCGCGGTACCGGCGGGATCGAACCCCGTCAGCCGCTCGCCGTCGCCTGTTTCGATCGCCAGCAGCCTGAGCGTGCCTGCCGCGCCGCGAATCGCGATCGGCCAGCCGCGGCGCAGCGCATCGACGGCTTCGGCGGCGGCGCGGGCGTTGCTCAAAAGTCGAACTCCGTCACGATCGGCACATGGTCCGAGGGCTTGAGCCAGGAGCGGCACGGCTCGCATACCTTGTGCGCCGTCGCCTTGTCCGCAACCTCGGGGCTGGCCCACATATGGTCGAGCCGCCGCCCGCGATCGGAGGCGGCCCAGTCCTTGGCGCGGTAGCTCCACCAGGTGAAGCAGCGCTGCGGCGCGGGAATGAATTTGCGGCCGAGATCGACCCAGCCATGCGCCGCCTGCAGCCGGCCCAGCGCCTCGACCTCTACGGGCGTGTGGCTGACCACGTCGAGCAGCTGCTTGTGGCTCCACACGTCCGATTCGAGCGGGGCGATGTTGAAGTCGCCGGTGAGGATCGTCGGCACCGCGAGCGATTCGGACCATTCGGTCATCCGCTGGACGAAATCGAGCTTCTGGCCGAACTTGGGGTTCACCTCCCGATCGGGCACGTCGCCCCCGGCGGGGACATAGACATTCTCGAGTCGCACGCCGTTCGGCAGCCGCACGCCGACGTGCCGCGCTTCCTGGTTGGCCTGCCAGTCGAGCCGGTCGTCCTCGACCAGCGGCACGCGGCTGACGATCGCGACGCCGTGGTGCATCCGCTGGCCATGCTTGATGACATGGGTGTAGCCGAGGTCGTGGAACGGCCCCTCGGGGAAGTCGCCGTCGATCACCTTGGTCTCCTGGAGACACAAGATGTCGGGGGCTTCCTCGCGCAGAAACTGCTCGACGATGGCGATGCGGAAGCGGACGGAGTTGATGTTCCAGGAGGCGATCTTCACGCGCGCCGATGTAGCGATTCTTCGCGCCAGCGCCAGACCACCCTATACCCCAAAAGGAAAGGCCCCCGCTCCGGGGGCAATGGAGCGAGGGCCGACCTAGCGTTCGTCACGCAGGCGGGAAGGGGTACCAGGCCCGGGCAACAGGGGGAAAAATCCCGGGCAAAAACCCCATCCGCCATGTCCGTTTAGAGCAGCGAACCTGTCGCTTGGATGAACGATTGCACAGAAAACGAAATTAGTGCGTCCGGCCCTGCGGACGCGGGTCGGTCCATCGGAAGCTCGAATCGGCGACGGCTGCGTTGAAGCGCTGGTTGCTCAGCCGGATCGTGGTGCGGTTGTTCTGCGCATCGAGCGCGACCCAGCCCTGGAGCTTGAGGCCCGCCGGCGCCGCGGCATCCTTCTGGAAGACGAGCGTGATCCGGCCATATTCGGGATGCTTGTTGTCGTGCACCTCGACCGAGACGACGCGCGGATCGGCGGTGGGCTTCACCGTCGCATAGCCGCTGATGTCGCGATTCGGATCGAGCAGCACGCGCAGCGGCGAGTTGCCGATCGGCCAGCGCTGCACCTGCCGCACCTGATAGTCGATGAAATAGAGGCTGCTGCCATCGGCGACGATCAGCTGCGGCACGCCCTTTTCATACTGGAAGCGGATCTTGCCCGGGCGCTTCAGCGTCATCGTGCCCGCCACGACACGGCCGTTGCGGTCTTCCTGGGTGAAGTCCGCGGTCATGCTGGTGACCGCCTTCAGATGCTGCTGGACCTGGTCGAGCTCGGGCGTCGGCGCCGCCGCGACGAGCAGCGGCGCGGCGAGGAGCGACAGGGCCAAGGGACGGGAAAACACGGGATAGTCTCCGAATTGCTGGTCGCCCGGGTAGCGGGCGGGGCTTGAACGGGCTGTGAACCCGTTACCGCCCCGATTCGATCCCGTTACAAGATGAAGCGGGCGAAGCCATCCCGTGTGATCGAAAGATCGCCGGTACCAATCAGATCCATCCCGATCAGCATCGCATATCCGAAGCCGCGGTGCAGTTCGAACCCGAGCACCGGCTCTTCGAGAACGAAGGGAAGCTGTTGATCGGCGACGAACGCGGGATCCGTGTAGTCACCGCAGACGAAGCCGATGCGTATCAGATATTCACTCGAGAACACGGTTTCGCTTGCCGTCATGACGCGGCGCTGACCTTTGGGACGCAGCCCAAGCGCCTCAGCGACATCGACGCGAATGCCGGTGCCTGTGGCGCCGGTATCAAGAAGGCCCTCAATTCCAACGGAAGGATGGGGGTTGGGCGCGTTCGATGGCGCCATTATGACAATCGGAAGCAGCAGCCTTTTTCGATTATGACGCCACTCAATTTGCGGCATTCGCGTAGAGGCCGAGTTCGACGGGTTCTTCAGTAACCTGCTGGATCGAATAAAGTCCGTCGGGGAAGCGAGCTGCTCCCGAGTTGTCCGCGGCACCCGGCGTGTCGAAAAAGTCGACGATCTCGGCGTGGCGCAGCAGCGCAAAGCGATTGTGCTGCAACGGCAGGATCGTTCCGAGCGTACGCTGGAACGAGTCGAAGTTCTTCGCGATTTCGGCTCGAAGCTCCGAATAGTCCATGATCACCTTGTAGCGTGTATTCTGGTCGTGGGCACCGACGGATGCGACCAAGCGAATCGAAAACGAGTCGAGCCGTGCGTCACAATTGCCGGCCGTCGGTATCCATCAGCACCTCGCGGCGGCCGACATGGTCGGGCTTGGAGACGAGATTCTCGCGCTCCATCCGCTCGATCAGGCGGGCGGCCGAGTTGTAGCCGACGCGCAGCTGGCGCTGCAGCCACGAGGTCGAGGCCTTCTGGCTCTCCGCCACCAGCTGCACCGCGCGGCGGTAGGTCTGCTCCTCGGGGCTGTCCTCGCCGTCGGGTGCGCCTTCGAGGGTGAAGCCGCCGTCCTCGGGCTCTTCGGTGACCGCCGAGATGTAATCGGGTGCGCCCTGCGCGCGCCAGAAATCCGTGACCGCCTGGACCTCGTCGTCGCTGACGAAGGGCCCGTGGACGCGGGTGATGCCCTTGCCGCCGGACATGTAGAGCATGTCGCCCTTGCCCAGCAGCTGCTCGGCGCCCTGTTCGCCCAGAATGGTGCGCGAATCGATCTTCGAGGTGACGTGGAAGCTGATCCGGGTCGGCAGGTTCGCCTTGATCACGCCGGTGATGACGTCGACCGAGGGGCGCTGCGTCGCCATGATCAGGTGGATGCCCGCCGCGCGTGCCTTTTGCGCCAGCCGCTGGATGAGGAATTCGACTTCCTTGCCCGCGGTCATCATCAGGTCGGCCAGCTCGTCGACGATGACGACGATCAGCGGCAGCACCTGCAGGTCGAGCGTCTCTTCCTCGTAGATCGGCTTGCCGGTCTCCGGATCATAGCCGACCTGCACCTTGCGGCCGAGCGTCTGGCCCTTGGCCTTGGCGGTGCGGACCTTGTCGTTGTAGCTCGCCAGGCTGCGGACGTTGACCGAGGCCATCATCCGGTAGCGATCCTCCATCTGCTCGACCGCCCATTTGAGCGCGCGCACCGCCTTGGGCGGATCGGTCACCACGTCGGCGAGGAGGTGGGGGATGTCCTTGTACATGCTGAGTTCCAGCATCTTCGGATCGATCATGATCAGCCGGCACTGCTCGGGCGTCAGCCGGTAGAGCAGCGACAGGATCATGCAGTTGAGCCCCACCGACTTGCCCGAGCCGGTGGTGCCGGCGACCAGCAGATGCGGCATCGGCGCGAGGTCGGCGATCACCGGCTCGCCCGCGATGTTCTTGCCGAGCACCACCGGCAGGGTGGCGCCCTGTTCCTCGAATTGCTGGCTGCCGATCAGCTCGTGCAGGCTCACGCCCTCCCGGGTCGCATTGGGCAGCTCGATGCCCATCACGGTGCGGCCGGGGATGGTGGCGACGCGGGCGGAGATCGCGCTCATGTTGCGGGCGATGTCGTCGGCCAGCTGGATCACGCGGCTGGCCTTGATGCCGCTCGCCGGCTCCAGCTCGTACATGGTGACGACCGGGCCGGGGCGGACCTCGACGATCTCGCCCTTCACATGGAAGTCCTCGAGCACGCTTTCGAGCAGCCGGGCGTTGCGCTCCAGCGCGGCCTTGTCGATCGTCGCGGTGCGGTTGGCCGGGGGCGGGGTCAGCAGGTCGAGTGGGGGCAGCTGGTAGCTGTCCTTGAAGTCGAGCGCGGCCTGTACCGGCGGCTTGGCGCGCGCGGGGGCGGTGGAGATGGTGCGATCGGCGATCACCGGGCCGGGGCGATTGTCCGGCACCACGACGCGGCGCGGCTCGGCGGCGCGGGGCGGATCGCGATCGAAGGGCAGGTCGTCGTCCTCGCCGGGGTCTTCGTCGAACGTCGCCGCCGTCTGCGGCCGGGCGCGGAAGCCCGTGCCTGCCGGGGCCGCGAGGATTCGCTCCTCGCCGGTCGAGCGGGTGAAGCGCGGCATGCGGAACAGGCGCAGCGGCGAGCTGAACTCCAGCCGCATCCACCACAGCCACAGCCCGCCGAGCAGCAGCAGCAGCCCGATCCCGCGGCCGACCCAGAAGGACACCGCGGGATCGCCCGCCAGCCCGATCAGCCAGTCGACGCCGCCCGCGATCGACAGCCCGATCATCCCGCCCATGCCGGCAGGCAGCCGCCAGTCGAGCGGCAGCGACCAATCGAAATGGAGCAGCCCCAGCCCGACCGCGGCCAGCGCTGCAGCGGCGAGCGCGCTGCCGATCATGCGGCGCGGGCGCTCGATCGGGCGATCGATCATCATCCGGTGCGCGGCGAGCAGCCCGACGGGGGCGAGCAGCAGCACCGGCAGGCCGGCCAGCGTGTAGAGGATGTCCGCGATCCAGGCGCCGACCGGCCCCAGCCAGTTGCGCGCCGGGCCGCCAGCGGCGGTGTTCAGCGCCGGATCGGAGGCGTGGTAGCTCACCAGCGCCAGCACCAGCGCTACGGTTGCCACGAACAAGGCCGTGCCCGCCAGGACGAACCCGCCGCGACGGACGCCCGCCTTCATCGTGTCGCGCCAATGCGGCGCCTCTGCGCGGGACGCCATCGCCCAGCCTCCGGATCTGTAAGGAAAAACGTGGCGGAATCATCGCGCTTGCGGACTCCGGCGTCAAGGCGCGGGGGAGTACGGCATGCGTGCCATCGCATCAGCCACGCGTCTCGTCGAACATTTTGCAGCGCAGCAAGTTCATCCCTGCTATGCCGTTAACGAACCGCGCGTCGGAATCGATGCGCCTGTGGAACGTATTCGCGGTCGCTGCTTTTGGTGGAAACTGCGAGCAATATCAGCAACCGGGCCGGGATTTCTTGGCTACGGGCACTACGCGGCAACGACGTTGGGGGATTCAGTAGTGGACACACGTTGGGCGATATTCGGCACCGGCGGGATTTCGGCGAAGTTCGTCTCGGGGCTTCGCCATGCGAAGGGCGCGAAGCCGAACCTGGTCGTGTCGCGCAGCGCGGACTCGGGCCGGCGCTTCGCCCAGGCCTTCGGCATTCCCGAGGTGGCCGAGGGCTATGACAGCGTCACCGCGGCGTCGCCCTTCGACGTCGCCTATATCGCGACGCCGCCGTCCGAACATGCGCGCCACGCGATCGCCTGCATCGAGGCGGGCAAGGCGGTGCTGATCGAGAAGCCCTTCGCATCCTCGGTGGCCGAGGCACGCCGCATCGCAGACGCCGCCCGCGCGCAGGGCGTGTTCTGCATGGAAGCGATGTGGACCCGCTTCAATCCCGCCGCCCGCCGCCTGCGCGACCTGGTGCGCGAGGGTGCGGTGGGCGAGGTGCGGCAGGCGCATGGCGCCTTCTGCTTCACCAATGAACCCGATGCCGCGAACACCAGCTTCGACCCGCAGCGCGGCGGCGGGGCGCTCGCCCAGCTCGGCGTCTATCCGATCTCGCTGCTTCACTGGCTGTTCGGCGCGCCCGAGGACGTGGCTGCATTCGGCCGGACCGGCGACACCGGCGTCGAGGAAGACGCGGCGATCAGCCTGCGCTTCGCCGGCGGCGTGGTAGCGACGGTCAACACCAGCCTGCGCGCGCTCGGCGATAACGGCCTGCGTATCGGCGGCACCCATGGCAGCGTCGCGTTCGAGGGCCCGATCTTCCGCCCCTATGGCGTGCGGCTCCAGCGGATGACCCCGCGGCGGAAGGGCGGCGACACCGGGCTCGGCCGCAAGGCCCTGCTCCGCGAACAGGGCTTGCCGCAGAAGCTTTCGCAGCTGCACGGCCTGCTGACGCGCTCCGGGAAGGTGGAGCGGCAGCTGTTCGCCGGCAACGGCTATCACTATCAGGTCGAGGAAGTCGGCCGCTGCCTCGCCGCGGGCCTCAAGGAGAGTCCCGAGATGACCTTGGACGACAGCATCGCGGTGATGGAAACCATGGACACAGTGCGGGAACGGATCGGGGGACAAAGGTAATGAAGATGCAGGGCGAAAGCACGGGCAAGACGGGCGTGGCGATCATCGGCTGCGGCTATGTGTTCGACCATTATATGACGACGGCCTGGGCGCACCCGGAGATCGACGTGCGCGGCGTGTACGACATCGATCTGGCCCGCTCGGCCAAGGTGTCCGACTATTACGGCTTCTCGGTCTATCCCGACCTCCAGGCGATCCTCGATGATCCCGCGGTGACATTGGTGCTCAACCTCACCAGCATCGAGGCGCATTTCGAGCTGACCCGCGCGCTGCTCGAAGGCGGCAAGCACGTCTATTCGGAAAAGCCGCTCACCACCGATCTGGAGGAAGCGCGCACGCTGTTCCGCATCGCCGAGGAGCGCGGGCTCGTCCTGTCGAGCGCGCCGTGCAACTTCCTCAGCGACAGCGTCCAGACGATGTGGAAGGCGGTGCGCGACGGCGCGATCGGCAAGCCGCTGCTGATCTATGCCGAGTTCGACGACAACCCCATCTACCTGATGAAGCCCGAGACGTGGCGCAGCCGTACCGGCGCGCCCTGGCCCTATATCCACGAATACGAGATGGGCTGCACCTTCGAGCATGTCGGCTATCACCTGGTGTGGATGCTGGCGATGTTCGGCCCGGTGCGTTCGGTCACCGCCTTCTCGAAGGTCGTCGTCCCACACAAGACCGACCAGCCGATGCACCCGGCCGACACGCCCGATTTCTCGGTGGCGACGCTCGATTTCGTCAGCGGCGTCACCGCCCGCGTCACCTGCAGCATCGCGGCCCCGGCCGATCATCGGATGCGCGTGATCGGCGACGAGGGCGAGCTGAGCACCGATACCTATCGGCATTACCAGTCGCCGGTATTCCTCGAGCGCTTTTCGCAGCTCAGCCTCAATGCCCGCAAGGCGCGCAGCCTGCGGCTCCAGCCGCTGTTCGGCCGCGGTCTTGGCGTCGGCGGTCGCGTGCTGCCCTTCGTGCGCCACTGGAAGTCGTTCGCGACGATGCGCGCCAATGCCGCGGGCAAGACCTCGTTCTTCAAGAAGCTGGTGGCTGGCGCCAAGCGCCGCGAGGTCGGCGCGCAGGACAAGATGCTCGGCGTCGCCGAAACGGCGCGTGCGCTGCGGATGGGCGAGCCGTGCCCGATCCCGCCCGATTTCATCCTCCACGTCACCGAGCTGACGCTGGCGATCCAGGGCGCAGGCACGATGGGCGGCGCGGTGGCGCTGGCCACCAGCTTCGTACCCTTCGAGCCGATGGCCTCGACCAAGGCCGATCCGCGCAACTATCGCGACAGCTATTCGCCCGGCTTCCTCGCCAAGCGGATGGACGGGATGATCGAGCGGCTGCACCAGCATTGAGTGGCGGCAGGTGCGGGGGCCCGGCGCCCCTGCACCTGTTGACGGCTGGCACGCGCGTGCGAACCTGCTAGGGCAGGCCCATGGACCAGGCGGACATTCTCATCCTCGGCGGCGGGCTGGTCGGCAGCGCGCTGGCGGTTGCGCTCGACGCGCATGGCATCAGCTCGATCGTGATCGATCCGGCGGATCCCGAAACCATCCTCGCCGCGACCTTCGACGGCCGCGCCTCCGCCATCGCGAGCGCGCCGATGCGGATGTTCGAGGCGATCGGCGTCGCCGGGCGGCTGGCGGGGAAGGGGTGCCCGATCGAAGGCATCCGCGTCTCCGACGGGCTGGCGCCGGGCAAGCTCGACTTTGCGCCCGAGGCCGATGACGGCGCGCTCGGCCATATGTTCGAGAATCGCGTGCTGCGCACCGCCCTGTTCGAGGCAGCGCAGGCGGCGCCGCTGGCGGACGTGCGGATGCAGACGCGTGCCGTTTCGGTGGAGCGCGGGCCGCACGGCGTGGTCGCCACCCTCGATTCGGGTGCCACGGTGCGCGCGCAGCTGCTGATCGCGGCGGAGGGGCGCAACTCGCCCACTCGCGATTCGGCCGGCTTCAAGGTCGCGCGCTGGACCTATGACCATGCTGCGATGATTGCGACGCTCAACCATGAGCGCAGCCACGAGAACATCGCCTACGAGATCTTCTACCCGCAGGGCCCGTTCGCGATCCTGCCGCTGCTCGACGACGAAAACGGCCATCGCTCGGCAGTGGTGTGGACGGTGCACGCGCGCGACGCCGCGGCGATGCACAAGATTTCCGACCGCGCTTATCTGGCCGAGGCCGAGAAGAAGATGGGCGGATTCCTGGGCAAGCTGGGGCCGCTGTCGTCGCGCTCTTCCTATCCGCTGGGCTTCCACCATGCCGCCTGGATCACCGCCGAGCGGCTGGCACTGGTCGGCGACGCGGCGCACGGCATCCATCCGATCGCCGGGCAGGGTGTCAATGTCGGCTTCCGCGACGTGGCGACTTTGGTCGAGGTGCTGGTCGACGGCAAAAGGCTGGGGCTCGACATGGGCGATCCCGAGCTGCTCGCCCGCTACCAGCGCTGGCGCGGGCTCGACACCTTCATGGTGGCGCTGGCGACGGACGGGCTGACCCGGCTGTTCGGCATCCCCGGCGCGCTGCCCAACGCGGTGCGACGCTTCGGCCTGTCGGCGGTCGACAAGATCCCGCCGCTCAAGTCCTGGTTCATGGGCGAGGCGCGCGGCGAGAGCGGCGACGTACCCAAATTGCTCCAGGGAATTACGGCGTAGGGCCACCCGCTGCGTCGACAATGGCGCGGGCGGCGTCGAGATCCTCGTCGTCCACCATCACCCGGACCGGAATCAGCAGATAGCTGCCGTCGGCGATGCTGGCACCGGCGTCGAACACGAAGCTGGGGATGTCGTCATCCTCCAGCCGACCCTGGACGATGAAGGCTTCCTGCCGGTTGAACCGGCCGAGTTCGACGAGCGCCATGCCGGCCTCCGATGATTGACGCGCATGGGGCATGCGCATAATTTGTCCGCATGAAGCACGATCCGATCGCGTCCGGCAAGCGCAAGGCGGTGAACCTGTCGCTCGACACCGGTATCGTCGCCGCCGCGCGCGAGGCCGGCCTCAACCTTTCGCAAGTGTGCGAAGCGGCCATCCGGACAGCGACCAAGACGGAACAGGCTCGGCTCTGGCAGGAGCAGCATCGCGAGGCGATCGAGGCGAATAATGCCTGGGTGGAAGAGCACGGGCTGCCGCTGGCAAAGCACCGCCTCTTCTGATGGCCAAGTTCGATGTGCATCGCGGCGGAGGCGGCACGCTTCTGCTCGACTGCCAGAATGACCTACTGCAGCACCTCAACACGCGGCTCGTGGTGCCGCTCGCCAAGCCAGAAGAGGCGGTTCAGATCGACCGGCGCCTCACTCCGGTGCTGGAGGTCGAGGGTGCACCGCGCATCATGCTCACCCATTTCGCCGCCGCCGTCCCGCTCGCTGAGCTTGGAGCGCGTATCGGCTCCGTCCGTGACCAAGAATATGTCGTGGCCGCGGCGCTGGACATGCTGATCTCGGGCTACTGACGACCGCTCACGCCGCCGTCCCGCCCACCGTCAGCCCTTCCACCAGCAGCGTCGGCTGGCCCACGCCCGCCGGCACCGACTGGCCGCCCTTGCCGCACATGCCGACGCCTTCGTCGAGTGCAAAGTCGTTGCCGATGCCGGTCACGCGGTGGAGCACGGTCGGCCCGTCGCCGATCAGCGTCGCGCCCTTGATCGGGGCGCCCAGCTTGCCGTTCTCGATCAGATAGGCCTCGGTGCACGAGAAGACGAACTTGCCCGAGACGATGTCGACCTGCCCGCCGCCGAAGCTCTTGGCGTAGATGCCCTTCTTTACGCGGCTGAGCAGCTCGGCGGGATCGTCCTTGCCGCCCTTCATGAAGGTGTTGGTCATCCGCGGCATCGGTGCGTGCTGGAAGGATTCGCGGCGGCCGTTGCCGGTCGGCTCGACCCCCATCAGCCGGGCGTTGAGCCGGTCCTGCATATAGCCCTTGAGGATGCCGTCCTCGATCAGCACTGTCTCGCGCGTCGGCGTGCCCTCGTCGTCGATCGAGAGCGAGCCGCGGCGATCATGGATCGAGCCGTCGTCGACCACGGTCACGCCCGGCGCCGCGACGCGTTCGCCGATGCGGCCCGAGAAGGCGCTGGTGCCCTTGCGGTTGAAGTCGCCCTCGAGGCCATGGCCCACCGCCTCGTGGAGCAGCACGCCCGGCCAGCCGGGGCCGCACAGCACGGTCATGTCGCCTGCGGGTGCCGCGACCGCATCGAGATTGACCAGCGCCTGCGCCAGCGCCTCGTCGATCGCGCGGTTCCAGGTCTCGGGCTGGAAGAGCCTATCATAGACCACGCGCCCGCCGGTGCCGAAGCTGCCGGTCTCGCGCCGGCCGTTCTGCTCGACCACCACCGAGACGTTGAGCCGCACCAGCGGCCGCACATCGGTGGCGACGAAGCCGTCCGCGCGGACCACCTCGACCACGCTCCACTGGCCGGTGAGGCTGACCGAAACCTGCTTCACGCGGGGATCGCGCGCGCGGGCGGCGGCGTCGATCGTCTGGCAGAGGTTCACCTTGTCGGCGAACGGCACCAGGTCGAGCGGATCGGCATCGGTGTAGAGATGGCGGTTGTTGCCTTGGGGCGGGGCTGCCTTGCCCTGCTTCGCCGGATCGATCAGCGCCATCGTCTCGGCGGCGCGGCGGATCGCGGCGGCGCTGATCTCGTTGGCATGGGCAAAGGCCGTCGTCTCGCCCGAGACCGCGCGCAGGCCGAAGCCGGACTGCGTGTCATAGGCGGCGGTCTTCAGCCGGCCGTCGTCGAAGCCGAACGCCTCGGACTTGCGATATTGCAGATAGAGCTCGCCATCCTCGGCCTGGCCCAGCGCATCGGCGGTCAGGCGAACGGCAGCGTCGGGATCGAGCCCGTCACGATAGAGGAAGGCGCGGGGATCGGTGGGAATGCTCATTCTGACGATATAGGAGGCGCGTGCGCAGAGTCACGCGCTCCCGCGACGATCAGATGCTGGCGCCTGCCGGATGGTCGGGCAGCTGGCTCTGGTCGGCGCCGTCGGCGGGGCCGCCGATCAGCACGAAGCGGCGGTCGCAATAGCCGCAATCGACATAGCCAGTCTCGTCGATCTGCAGATAGACGCGCGGGTGGCCGAGTGCGGCGGGCAGGCCGGGGCCGGTGCCGTCACAGGCGACGCGGGCGTGGGCGGTGCGGATGACTTCGGGCGGGGCGATCATGCCCTGCGCCTTAGCAAAGCGCGCGGGGGCTCGCAATCGGATGCGCGGGGTCTTAAAGCTGCGCCCCATGACCCAGGCTGCGATCGCGATCGACACTCTCTGCAAGACCTATCAGGGCGGCAAGCGCGCGCTGGACGGCGTGACCTTCGAGGTGCCGCGCGGGCAGATCTTCGGGCTGCTCGGCCCCAATGGCGCCGGCAAGTCGACGCTGATCAACATCCTGGCCGGGCTGGTCAACAAGACCGACGGCAAGGTGTCGATCTGGGGCTTCGACATCGACGCGCACCCGCGCAACGCCAAGGCGAGCATCGGCATCGTCAACCAGGAGATCCTGTTCGATCCCTTCTTCACGCCCAAGGAGACGCTGGAGATCCAGGCGGGCCTGTACGGCGTGGCGAAGGACAAGTTCGACGCGATGGCGCTGCTCCGCGCGGTGCATCTGGAGGACAAGGCCAACGCCTATTCACGCACGCTGTCCGGGGGCATGAAGCGGCGGCTGATGGTCGCCAAGGCGATGGTCCATTCCCCGCCGATCATCGTGCTCGACGAGCCGACCGCGGGCGTGGACGTGGAGCTGCGCCAGCAGCTCTGGGCCTATGTCAAGCAGCTCAACCAGCGCGGCGTGACGGTGGTGCTGACGACGCACTATCTCGAAGAGGCCGAGGAGCTGTGCGACCGCATCGCGATCATCAACCACGGCCAGCTGATCGCCAACAAGCCGACGCGCGAGCTGGTCGGCATGGCGCAGGAAAAGGTGGTCGAGGTGACGGTGGACCGCGACATCGCGGCGGCGCCCGACAATGCCTGCTTCCAGAAGGTGGAGCTGAAGGGCGAGCGGGTGCTGGTGATCACCTACCGCAAGGACCAAGCCAACGCGGGCGAAGTGCTCGGCGCGGTGCAGGCGGCGGGGCTGGGGATCGTCGACGTCTCGACCCGCGAGGCGGACCTGGAGGATGTGTTCCTGAATCTGACGCGGGCGGCGTAAGGGGCTCAGCCTAAGCCTGACGATCTCGCATTTGCATTGGTCGCAGCCTCCGGATTTTACGGGCGGCACCATGGGGCAGGCGTGTTTCGAATGCGCGGAGCTCTGCCGCCGATTCTCGCGAGCCGGCATCCGCCGCGTGTCGCAGCCATCGCCGATAATCGGCTAGATTGTTGCGGTTGAAATTGCTTGCTGCAATATTGGCGGCAGCGCGCTCGTTCCCACTTTTCCAAGCGCGCCGGTACAGGCCCGCAGCACTGAACGGATCCGCGGGTTTTCCGAACCTGCGAAGGCTATCGCCATCCGAAATCCAGTCGGCCAGTTCTATCATGGCATCGGCATGTCGTCGCAACGCGAGATGCCACAGGATCGGCCTCCAAAGTCCGCTCTCGCGTTCATAGCGAATGCGAAGCGCCTTTTCGTACAAGCGGTCTTCTCTCGAAACGTCCACTGTCCGGCGCATCTGAGCATATTCGCACACCGGCCTTGGGCGTACAATTGCCAGGTGCTGGACTACCACTGCCGGATGTTAGCAATTTCAAACTACCGGCGATGTGTCGAGAAGAACGCCCACATCGCCTCGTTGTCCGCTACCCAGACATGGCCGGCGCGATGCTTCACCCGGCCGGCCACGTCCGCGTCGGCGGAGCAGCGGGTAAAGCGCTCTTCCTTCACCTCCGGCGACACCTCGCGCTCCACCGGCCCCACCCGGCACCCGTTCAGGTCTGCCCAGCGGACCAGCGCGGTGTGCATCGTGTACTGCCAATAGCCCGCGCCGCCGCCCTGAATCGGGTTGGTGGTGTCCGCATCGCCGGCGAAGGCCAGTACCGGCATCGGACGCGACGGCGTGCAGGTCGCCGGATCGGGGACGCGCGGCGTTTCCTTCAGCGGGTTGCCCGCGCGCAGGCCGACCACCGGGGCGATTGCGGCGAAGCGATCCGCCGCAACGCAGCCGAGCCACGAGGTCATCCGTCCGCCGCCCGAATAGCCGGTGGCGTAGACGCGGGCGCGATCCACGCAGCCCTTGGCCGCCAGCTGGTCGATCGCGGTCTTCACGAAGACGACGTCGTCGGCATCGTCCGGGCCGGGCACCTTGCCGGTCACCGTCGGCACGCCGGGGATGTTCCACACGAAGCCACCTTCCGCCGGGATGCCGCCATCGGGTGCGGCGAGGAGGAAGCCGTGGCGGTCCGCAGTCGCTTCCAGCTTCGATTGGGCGAGGATGTCGCGGCCCTTGCCGGTGCTGCCGTGGAACACGAACACCAAAGGCAGCCGCGCGGCGCTGCGATCGGCGGGCACATGCACCAGCATCGACCGACCGGTGCCTTCGATCGCTACGGAAGCCGTCGTCCCCGGCGTGCCCAACCGGCACACTGCCGCCTGCGCCGAACCGCTGCCGAACAGCGCCGCCACTCCGATCCACCAGCCCAACCGCATCTGCTTCTCCTCTCGCTAACCCCTTATGCCCAAGGGTAGGGATTGCGGAACCCGCCGCTTGCGCGCTTTAAGCGCCGCAAAGGAGTGCCTCTTTGTCCGACACTACCCACCAAAGCGATGTCCTGGTCCTCGGTTCCGGCGCGGCGGGGCTCACCACCGCGCTCCATTTGGCGGACAAGTTCAAGGTGACGGTGCTGGCCAAGGGCGGCTTTGCCGAGGGCTCGACCGCCTGGGCGCAGGGCGGGATCGCCGCGGTGCTGGAGGACGGCGACACCTTCGAAAGCCATATCGACGACACGATGGTCGCCGGCGCCGGCCTCAACGACCGCGCGACCGTCGAGATGGTAGTCGAGAACGCGCCCGCCGCGATCGAGCGGCTGGTCCAGCTCGGCGTGCCGTTCAACACCGAGGGCAATGCGCTGCACCTCACCCGCGAGGGCGGCCACAGCCACCGCCGCATCGCGCATGTCGACGATGCGACGGGCCTGGCCGTGCAGACCGCGCTGCTCCGCGCGGCGCAGGCGCATCCGAACATCACGCTGGTCCCCGACATGGTGGTGATCGACCTCGCCACCAGTCGGCACGAGCTCCGCTATTCGGGCGCGGGCAATGTCTGGGGCGTCTATGCCTTCAACCGCGCGACCAACCGCGTCGAGCTGTTCACCGCCCGCGCGACCGTGCTGGCGACCGGCGGGGCGGGGCGGACCTATCTCTTCTCCACCGCCCCGCGCGGCGCGACCGGGGACGGGATCGCGATGGCATGGCGCGCGGGTTGCCGCATCTCCAACATGGAGATGATGCAGTTCCACCCGACCTGCCTCTACAATCTCGACGTCAAGAACTTCCTGATCACCGAGGCGGTGCGCGGCGAGGGCGGGCATCTGCTGCTGCCGCCCGAGGCCGGCGACGAGGCGGGTCACCGCTTCATGCCGGATTTCGATGCGCGGCTGGAGCTGGCGCCGCGCGATATCGTCGCCCGCGCCATCGACCATGAGATCAAGCGGCTTGGCCTCGATTATGTGCACCTCGACATCAGCCACATGGGGCCCGAGTTCGTCCAGCACCATTTCCCGACCATCTACCACCGGCTGCTCGATCTCGACATCGACATGACCAAGGCGCCGATCCCGGTGGTCCCCGCCCAGCATTACACCTGCGGCGGCGTGATGATCGATCGGGACGGGCGCACCGACCTGCCGGGGCTCTATGCCGCGGGCGAGGTCAGCCAGTCGGGGCTGCACGGCGCCAATCGCCTGGCGTCCAACTCGCTGCTCGAATGCTTCGTGTTCGGCGAGGCGGTGGCGAATCACATCGGCGCGCATTGGGGTGACCTGCCGCCGCCGCCGGCGATCCGGCCCTGGGACGAGAGCCGGGTGACCGATTCCGACGAGGAAGTCGTCATCAAGCAGAACTGGACTGAGATCCGGCGCTTCATGTGGAACTATGTCGGCATCGTCCGCACCACCAAGCGGCTCGAGCGCGCGGCACACCGGATCAAGCTGCTGCGCGAGGAAGTTGCCGACTATTACGGCCATTTCCGCGTGACCCCCGACCTGATCGAGCTGCGCAACCTGCTGGAGAGCGCCGACCTGATCGTCCGCTCGGCGCTCCACCGCAAGGAGAGCCGCGGCCTGCACTATACGCTCGACTATCCGGAGACGCTGGCGGAGGCGGTCGACACGGTGCTGGTGCCTTGAAATGGCGTCATTTCCTGTCCCGAGAGATGCGCCCTTCTACCCGTCATCCCCGCGGAGGCGGGGATCCATTCGCCTTTGCGGTCGAGGCAGGAGCCGCAGCGGCATGGGCAATGGGTTCCCGCCTGCGCGGGAATGACGAAGGGTGTGGGGTGAGCGTGATCCCACCTTCACGCCTCGTCGCTCCCCCGACTCGCTTCGTCGCATTGCGGGAATCCCTTGCTTTGCCGCCCCTAGGGGCAGACGCATGATGGATGTGGGCAAGAGGTTGGTTGCGGTGCGTAAAATCCGGTTTTCGAAAGTCGAGCGTGCGCTGACCGTGGCGGGGCTTGGGCCCGCGGTGCTGCTGGGCTGCGCCGTGCACGAGCATCCCGAACTCGCCGCCTATCTGCCCGCGCCGAACTATGGCGTGCTGATGCCGATCCCGCGTGCTCAGGCCGCGCCCCGCCCGGAAGTGCCGCCGCCCGCAGGCCTGGTGAATCGCCTCTCGGACATCGCCCATAATTTCGACGGCGTCGTCGGCATTGCGGTGACCAGCGTCGACCGCAACTGGACCGCCTCACAGGGCGGCGCGCGCAAGCTGCCGCAGCAGAGCGTCTCCAAGCTGTGGGTGGCGATGACCGTGCTCGACCAGGTCGACCAGGGCCGGATCAGCCTCAACGACCCGCTCGTCATCACCCGCGCCGATTTCACCCTGTTCCACCAGCCGGTCGCCTCGCTGGTCAAGAGCGACCAGGGCTATCAGAGCACGGTGGGCGAGATCCTGCGCCGCGCGCTGACGATGAGTGACAATACCTGCAACGACAAGCTGCTCCGCCTGGTCGGCGGGCCGCCGGCGGTGCGCTCGTTCATCGCGCGCAATGCGCTGGGCTCGATCCGCTTCGGACCCGGCGAGAAGCTGCTCCAGCTCGGCACCTCGGGGCTGACCGCGTGGAAGCCCGAATATTCGATGGGCAATACCTTCGCGGTCGCCCGCGCCCAGCTGCCGCGCGAGACCCGCGTCGCTGCCTATCAGCGCTACGTCGCCGATCCGCCCGACGGCGCGGCGCCGCTCGCCATCGCAGGTGCGCTCGCCCGGCTGAAGCGCGGCGAGCTGCTGTCTCCGGTCTCGACCCAGTGGCTGATCGCGACGATGCAGGCCTCGCACACCGGCAAGTACCGCCTGCGCGGCGCGCTGCCGCCCGGCTGGCAGCTCGCCCACAAGACCGGCACGGGCCAGGACCTGTTCGGCCGCACCGCCGGCTATAACGACGTGGCGCTGCTCACCGCACCGGACGGCCGCGCCTATGCGCTGGCGGTGATGATCGGCGACACGCCGCGGCCGATCAATGAGCGCCAGCTGCTGATGCAGGGCGTGGTCCGCGCGGTCGTCGCCGAGCATCAGCTGGGCGCCTGAAAACTAGGGCCTAAAACAAGGGCTCCGGCGGGATGACGGCGGCGCACCGCGCTGCTATCTCCCGCCCCATGCCCCATCTCTATCTCGTCGACGGCTCCAGCTACATCTTCCGCGCCTATCACCGGCTGCCGCCGCTGACCAACAAGCATGGCGAGCCGGTGGGGGCGGTTTACGGCTACACCTCGATGCTGTGGAAGCTCGCCGACGAGCTGCACAAGGCCGACGGGCCGACGCACATGGCGGTGATTCTCGACAAGTCCGAGCATACCTTCCGCAACGATCTCTACGACAAATACAAGGCGCACCGCCCGCCCGCGCCCGAGGACCTGGTCCCCCAGTTCCCGATGATCCGCGACGCGACCCGCGCCTTCAGCCTGCCCTGCATCGAGGAGCTGGGCTGGGAGGCCGACGACCTGATCGCCAGCTATACCAAGGCGGCACTGGCCCAGGGCTGGGCGGTGACGATCGTCAGCTCGGACAAGGATCTGATGCAGCTGATGACCGATCCGTCGGTCGACATGCTCGACACGATGAACAACCGGCGCATGGGCCCGGACGACACCCGCGAGAAGTTCGGCGTCGGCCCGGAGAAGCTCGGCGAAGTGCTCGCGCTGATGGGCGATAGCGTCGACAATGTGCCCGGCGTCCCCGGCGTCGGCCCCAAGACCGCCGCCAAGCTGATCCTCGAACATGGCGATCTCGAATCGGTGCTCGCCGCCGCGCCGAGCATGAAGAAGGGCAAGCTGCGCGACAATCTGATCGAGCATGCCGATCTCGCGCGGCTGAGCCACAAGCTGGTGACGCTCGCCTGCGACGTGCCGCTGCCCGAGCCGCTCGACGCGCTGGAGCTGCAGGGGATCCCCGACGCACCGCTCCGCGCGTTCCTCGAGCATCACGGCTTCAAGACGCTGCTCTCGCGCCTGTCTACGGTCGCCGATGCGCCGGTGGAGGTGCACGAGGCGCCCGGCGTCGAGGAGGACCCGCCCTGCAACCATGACGGCTACGAGACCGTCACCGATCTCGATGCGCTCGATCGCTGGATCACCGTCTCGCGCCACCAGGGCTGGGTGGCGATCGACACCGAGACGACCGGGCTGGATGCGACCCAGGCCGATCTCGTCGGGGTCAGCATGGCGCTGGCGCCCAACCTCGCCTGCTATATCCCGCTCGGCCATGGCGGGACGGACATGTTTGCCGAGAAGCCCGAGCAGATCGACCGTGCCGAAGCGCTCGCCCGGCTGAAGCCGCTGCTGGAGGATCCCGCCGTCCTCAAGATCGGGCACAATCTGAAGTACGACATGATCGTGCTCGGCCGCGCCGGCATCCGCGTCGCGCCTTATGACGACACGATCGTGATGAGCTTCGACCTCGACGCCGGCCTGCACGGCCACGGCATGGACGAACTCGCCGCCACCCATCTCGCCCATAGCTGCATCGCCTACAAGGACGTGGTCGGCACCGGAAAGAGCCAGCTGAATTTCGGCCAGGTCGATCTCAAGGCGGCGACCCGCTACGCCGCCGAGGATGCCGATGTCACGCTGCGGCTGTGGCGGCGCCTCAAGCCCCGGCTCGCCTATGAGAGCGTGACGCGGGTGTACGAGAGCGTCGATCGTCCGCTCGTCGCGGTGCTCGCCGAAATGGAGAGCATTGGCATCAAGGTCGATGCCGGGGTGCTGGCCAAGCTCTCGTCCGACTTCGCGCAGCAGATCGCGGCGCTGGAGGAGGAAATCCACGCCATCGCCGGCTTCAAGTTCACCATCGGCAGCCCCAAGCAATTGGGCGACGTGCTGTTCGACAAGATGGGGATCAAGGGCGGCCGAAAGGGCAAGTCGGGCGTCTATTCCACCGACGTCAACGAGCTGGAGCGCATCGCCGCCGACAAGGATTCGCCCGGCCGCGAGATGGTGCTGAAGGTGCTCGACTGGCGCCAGCTGTCCAAGCTCAAGTCGACCTATACCGATGCGCTGCAGGCGCAGATCAACCCGCATACCGGCCGCGTCCATACCAGCTACAGCCTCACCGGCGCGCAGACCGGGCGGCTCTCCTCGACCGATCCGAACCTGCAGAACATCCCGATCCGCACCGAGCTCGGCCGCCAGATCCGCGACGCGTTCGTCGCCGAGCCCGGCAACGTCATCCTGTCGGCCGACTATTCGCAGATCGAGCTGCGGCTGGCTGCGCATATCGCGGACGTGCCGGCGCTGCGTACCGCCTTCGAGAATGGCGACGACATCCACAGCATGACCGCGATGGAGCTGTTCGGCGAAGTGAACCGCGACACGCGCGGGCGCGCCAAGACGATCAACTTCGCGATCCTCTACGGCATCTCGCGCTGGGGCTTGGCCGGCCGGCTCGACGTCACCCCGGACGAGGCGCAGGCGATGATCAGCCGCTATTTCGAGCGCTTCCCCGGCATCAACCGCTACATCGCCGATACCCTGCGCGAAGCGAAGGAGCGCGGCTACACCACCACGTTGTTCGGCCGGAAGACCCACTTCCCGCGGCTCAAGGCGTCCAACCCCAACGAGCGGGCGGGCAGCGAGCGCGCGGCGATCAACGCGCCGATCCAGGGCACCAGCGCCGACATCATCAAGCGTGCCATGGCCCGCATGGTCCCGGCGCTGCGCGAGGCGGGGCTGCACAACGTCCGCATGCTGCTCCAGGTGCACGACGAACTGGTTTTCGAACTACCCGAGGGCGATGTCGAGGCTGCGCGGCCGATCATCGAGCAGGTGATGGCCACCGCCGCCGAACCCGCGATCAAGCTCACCGTGCCGCTGGGCGTGGAGATCGGTGTCGGCCCCAGCTGGGGCGCCGCGCATTGAGCGAGGGGGAAGCGTCCCAAGATATCAACGCGCTTGCCAAGGGCGGGCGCACCAACATGCTGGGCTTCATCATCCGGCTGGTGGCGCGGTTGCCGTTCCTGTTCATCGCCGGGCGCTCCTATGGCCCGGAGATCGTCGGGCGGTACGCGATCGCCGTGCTGGTCATCGAGTTCGTGGCCCTCGTCGCGACGCTCGGGCTCAAGCGGGGGCTGGCGCAGGCGCTGTCGAGCACCGAGCGGCCCCACACCCATGTGGTGTGGGACGCGATGGTGGTCGCCTTCGTCGCGGCGCTGATCGCCAGCGGCATCATGATGGTCTTCCCGCAGGCGATGTTCCCCAACAGCCCCGTGATGGGGCTGGAGCGGTTCCTTTCCGTCGCGGTGATCGCCATCGCGTTGTCCGACGTGTCGCTCTCCGCCTTGGCCTATCGCCACAATATCGGCGCGGCGGTTACCGCGCGGGCGATCATCGAGCCCTGGACGATCAGCATCGCGGCCTATGTCTTCTCCTTCGTCTCGTCGCGCGATGGGCTGCTGATGGCCTATGTGCTGTCGATGAGCGCGGCATTGGTCGCCTCGATCGTGCCGTTCGTGCGCGAATATGGCCTGCCGGTCGGCTGGCGGCCGCAGCCGGCGGCGATCTGGGGGCTGGCGCGGCTCAACGCCCCGCTGGCGGGGGCCGACGCGATCGAATGGGCGACGCGCAACGTCGATCGCTTCATCTTGGGGCTGTTGTTCGCGCCGTCGGTGGTCGGCATCTATTACATGGCGCAGCAGGTCGCCTCGGTGCCGCAGCGGCTCAAATCGAGCTTCGATCCGATCCTCGGGCCAGTGATCACCCAGAGCCTGGCGGCGGGCGACCGCCCGGCGGTCGCGAATCAGGTGCGGCAGGTGGGTTTCTGGATTCTCTGCGCGCAGGCGGGACTTGCAGTGATGTTCTCGATCCCCGCCGAGGGTATCATGGGGCTGCTCGGCCGCGAGTTCGTGATCGGCTCGGCGGTGCTGTGCATCCTGCTCTTTGCCGAGGTGCTCGCCTCGCCCGGCGCGGTGTGCGAGACGGCGCTGATCTACATCGCCCGGCACACCAATCTGGTGATCTCGATCTGCGTATTGATGCTCCAGATCGCCTTGAGCTTCGTGCTGATCTTCGCGGCGCGCGGGCAGGGCTGGCCGGTGCCGGTGCAGTCCGCGGCGCCCGCAGTGGCGCTGGCGCTTTCGCTGACGATCGGCTCGGTGGCCAAGGGCCTGCTGCTCCAGGCCAAGCTCGGCGCGCCGGTGGTGAGCATCCGCCCGAGCTTCTTCGCGGCGATGGCGGTGGCGGGGCTGGTCGGCGCCGCCTTCACCTCGCTGCCGCACCGGTTCGAATGGGCGGAGATGAGCCTGGGCATGCCGGCGATCCTGATCACCTTCCTGTTCGTGATCATCCGCTTCGGCTTCGGGCCCGAGGACCGCGCCCTGTTCCGCAAGGTACCGCGTACCAGCGAGACAGCCTGAGCATTTCCTCCCTCGGCGAAGCCGGGGGAGGGGGACCGCCGCCGCAGGCGGTGGTGGAGGGGGCGCCCTCCACCGTCATTCCCGCGAAAGCGGGAATCCATTCGCCTAAACGTTCGGGAAAAGAACCACAGCTCCAGCGCCAATGGACCCCCGCCTCGCGGGGGTGACGGGTAGTGTGTCGCAACGCCGCGCCTCCATCGGAAGCGCGGTGCGGGTGCCTCAATGCCGGAAGTGGCGCATGCCCGTGAACACCATCGCCAGCCCGGCTTCGTCGGCTGCCGCGATCACTTCATCGTCGCGGATCGAGCCGCCCGGCTGGATCACCGCGGTCGCGCCGGCTTCCACCGCCGCCAGCAGGCCGTCGGCGAAGGGGAAGAAGGCGTCCGAGGCCACGGCCGAGCCGATCGTGCGCGGGGTCGCCCAGCCGGCCTTGTCGGCGGCGTCCTTGGCCTTCCACGCGGCGATGCGGGCGCTTTCCAGCCGGTTCATCTGGCCGGCGCCGACGCCTGCGGTGCTGCCGTCCTTGGCATAGACGATCGCGTTCGACTTGACGTGCTTGGCCACCGTCCAGGCGAACAGGCAGTCTGCCAGTTCCTGCTCGGTCGGCTGGCGCTTGGTGACGACCTTGAGCTGGTCGCGGGTAACGATGCCGTTGTCGCGGCCCTGGACCAGCCAGCCGCCGGCAATCGACTTGGCGAACAGGCCAGCGCGCGCCGGATCGGGCAGCTCGCCGGTGAGCAGCAGGCGGAGGTTCTTCTTCGCCGCGAACAGCGCCAGTGCTTCTTCGTCGGCGTCGGGTGCCACCACCACTTCGGTGAAGATGCCGGTGATCTGCTCGGCGGTCGCCCGGTCGAGCGGCCGGTTGACCGCGATGATGCCGCCGAACGCCGAGACGGTGTCGCAGGCGAACGCCGCGGCATAGGCTTCGGCGAGCGTCGCGCCGCTCGCCACGCCGCAGGGATTGGCGTGCTTGACGATCACCGCGGTCGGCGGGCCATTGCGGAACTCGCTGACCAGCTCGAGCGCCGCATCGGCGTCGTTGTAATTGTTGTAGCTCAGTTCCTTGCCCTGCAGTTGACGAGCCTGGCCGATGCCGCGCGCCGATGCGCCGGTCGCGGCGTAGAAGGCCGCCTGCTGGTGCGGGTTCTCGCCATAGCGCAGCGCCTGGCCACGGCTGAGGGAGATATTGAGCGTCTCGGGGAAGGCCTCGCCCTGGTCGGCAAAGGCGAACCAGCTGGAGATCATCGCGTCATAGGCGGCGGTGGCGGCATAGGCCTTGGCGGCGAATTTGCGGCGCTGCTCCAGCGTGGTGGTGCCGCCCATTACCAGCGCGTAATCGGCAGGATCGGTGACGATCGCCACCGACTCATGATTCTTCGCGGCCGAGCGCACCATCGACGGCCCGCCAATGTCGATATTCTCGATGATCTCGACGCGGTCCGCGCCTTTGGCGACGGTCTGGGCGAAGGGATAGAGGTTCACCACCACGAGATCGATCGGCGCGATCTCGTGCTCGGACATCGAGGCCTGGTGCTCGGGATTGTTGCGCACCGAGAGCAGGCCGCCATGCACCTTGGGGTGCAGCGTCTTCACGCGACCGTCCATCATCTCGGGGAAGCCGGTGAGGTCCGAGATGTCGCGGACCTCCAGGCCAGCGTTGCGGAGCGCCGTGGCGGTGCCGCCGGTCGAGACGAGCTCGACGCCCTGGGCGGCCAGTGCCTGGCCGAGTTCGACGATCCCGGTCTTGTCGGAGACCGAGAGGAGCGCGCGGGTGATCTTGATGTCCATGGCCCGCCCCTCTCCCCAATCGGGGGCGTCGGGGCAAGCCCTATTTGGAGCGCCTATTTAGAACGGTGGAACACCCAATTCACGCTGGCGCCGCCCGCCGGCGTCTCGCCGTGGATCACCAGCTGCTGCGTGGCGTGCGGCCGGCCGCGCGCGTCGATCCACAGGCTCTCCTCGATGGCCAGCGTGCCGCCCTTGGCGCGGAACTGCCAGAGCATGCCCGAGGGCGCGCGCAGGATCGCCCCGTGCCCGTCGGCGGTGGACGACACCTCGACATGCGGCGCGAGGTGGAAGCGAACGGCGAACGACTTTGATTCGATGCGGCGCTTGCCCGAAGGCAGCAGCAGGTCTTCGCCGCGCAGGTCGCGACCATCGTGCGAGAGGGTAAGCTCGCGGCGGTGGAGCAGGCCGAAGCGGCGGACATAGCCGTCCTGCGCCGCCTCGATCCGGCTGGCATGCTCGGTCTCCTGTCGGACCAGCTCGACCTCGCTCACCCCGCGGCCGAGCGTGCCGTCGGCATGGATCGCGGTCGAGTTGCTGTCGTCGAGCGTCAGCGTCGAATGGGCCGCAGTGGTGCGCAGGCCCTGGACGAGCTCGGCGGGGAGCCGCGCATCGGCGGCGCGGCTGCCGCCGCAATTGACGACGATCCGGTCCGGGCCGTCCGAAAGCTCGAAGGCGAGGGTGGAGGCGCAGCCGGTCTGCGCCACCCGTGCGTCCGGCGGCGGCGCGGCGTCGAGGATCAGCACGGTGCCGGCACAGGCGAGCCGCTGATAGCCCCAGTCGCGCGCCTGCTTGAGCGGGCGGGTGCGGACGCCGGTTGCCTCGATCGCCTGCTCGATCCACTCGCCGCTGATCGGCGCGCAGCCCTGCCAGCTGGAGAGCCCGCCATCGCCGTGGCACACGCCGAGCAGTGCCGCGACCATTCGGTTGAGCGCGCCGAGCACGAAGGCGGGCGGCTCGATGCGGCGGGCGGCATAGGTTTCGCAGAGCAGGGTGATCAGCTGGATCGCGTCGAGCTGGCCGTCGGGCGAGCGGCCGACGGTGCCGCCATCCTCATAGACCGAGGCGGTGATCGCGCGGTTGAGCCCCGCTTCGGCAAAGCTGCGGCGCGGGTCCCCGCCCGGCAGCACGAGTCCCGCGACGGTGAGGCCCGCCCAGGCGGCGAGGCGCGGCACGCCGACCGGCACCTTGTCGGCGCTGCGGTCGAGATGCCGGGCGCCGCGGGCAAGCGCGTGCATCACGCCCGAGCGATAGACCTGGTCGGTCGAAGACAGGATCAGCGGCGCGTGCGCCACCCAGGCAAGGATGCGCCGGCCGACCAGATCGGGGCGCCAGGCCGGGTCGGCGACCTGCTCGCCATGGACCTTGAGCCAGCGGCGCATGAGGTCTTCGGCGATCGGCGCGCCCTGCTGCCGGGTGGCGACGCTGGACAGGTCGCGCAGCCAGGCGAAACCCTGGAGATGCTGGGTGAGGGCCGGCGACCAGTCCGGCTTGGCGAAGTCGAGGCTCTCGATCGCGCGGACCTCGCCGCACAGCCGCAGCTCGCCGTCGAGCAGCGCATTGCCGCGCTGCGGATCGCCGAAAAAGGGATCGTCGGCGGCGGTGAGCAGCTTGAGCGGGTGCCGCCCCTTCAGCCGCATCGCATAGAAGGGCGAGCGCCAGGCGAGGCGCTGGAAGCGATCGGCGATGCGGTCGGCCAGTGACAGGCCGCGGTCGCCGCCCACCCGGATCAGCCGCTTGCCTTCCTCGACCCCGTCGGCGGCGGAGTCCGGTGCGGGATCGGTCAAGCCCCGCGCAATGCCGCGATATTGGCGGCGTACTGGCTCGGGCCGCCGGCGAAGGTCGCGGTGCCTGCGACCAGCGCGTTGGCGCCCGCGGCGATCGCCTTGGGCGCGGTCTCGCGGTCGATTCCGCCATCGACTTCGAGGTCGATCGCCCGGCCGCTCGCCTCGATGCGGCGGCGCAGTTCGGTGATCTTGGGCAGCTGGCTCTCGATGAACTTCTGCCCGCCGAAGCCCGGGTTGACGCTCATCACCAGGATGAGGTCGACCAGGTCCATCACATAGTCGACCGCATCGACCGGCGTCGACGGGTTGAGCACCACGCCGGCGCGCTTGCCCAGCGCCTTGATCGTCTGGAGCGTGCGGTGGAGATGGGGGCCGGCCTCGGGATGGACCGAGATCGTGTCCGCGCCCGCCTCGGCAAACGCGGCGAGCATCGGATCGACCGGCGTGATCATCAGATGCACGTCGAAGTTCTTGGCCGAGTGCGGGCGCAGCGCCCTCACCACCGCCGGGCCGATGGTGATGTTGGGCACGAAATGCCCGTCCATCACGTCGACATGGATCCAGTCGGCGCCGGCGGCGTCGATGGCGCGGACTTCCTCGCCGAGCCGCGCGAAATCGGCCGAGAGGATCGAAGGGGCGATGCGGACGGACATGGTCGTCTCCTAGGGAAGGGGCGAGTCGGGCGCAACCGGAGGGGGCGGGTGCCCACCGGTTGCACACTGTTTCTCCACAGACTTATCCACAGCTTGCTGCACAAGCGGGACGAAGGGCCCCGCGCGTGCGATCAGCGGCGGCGGAAGCGGGCGATGAAGAAGCCGTCGAGCCCGCCCTGATCGGCCAGCATGCCCGGCAGCACGCGCACCGAACCGTCCTCGCGCGGCGCAATGCCGGCGGGAAGCTCCTCGGCCGTGGCGGGCACCAGTTCGAACTCCGGATGCGCGGCGAGGAAGGGGGCGAGATGCGCCTCGCCTTCCTTCTGTTCCAGCGAGCAGGTGGCGAAGACCAACGTCCCACCCGGCTTCACCCAGGCGGCGGCGCGATCGAGCAGCTTGGCCTGGAGCTCGGCCATCTCGGTGACCAGCGAGGGGCGGACGCGGTGGAGCACGTCCGGGTGGCGGCGGAAGATGCCGGTGGCGCTGCACGGCGCGTCGAGCAGCACGGCGTCGGCGGGGGCGGCGGGGCTCCACGTCAGCAGGTCGGCGGTGACGATCTGCGCCGAGAGGCCGGTGCGCTCCAGATTTTCACGCAGGCGGGCGAGGCGGTTCTCGGCGACGTCGACCGCGGTCACCTGCCAGCCGGCGGCGGCGAGCTGAAGCGTCTTGCCGCCGGGCGCCGCGCAGAGGTCGAGCGCGGTGCCGGTGCCGGTGCCCGCGCCGATCAGTCGGGCGGGGATCGAGGCGGCGAGGTCCTGCACCCACCAGTCGCCCTCGGCGAAACCGGGGAGATCGGGCACGCTGGTGCCGGGTTCGAGCCGGGCATGGCGCGGGGCGAGGCTGGCGGCGCCTTCCACCGTCACGCCGTCGGTCTTCAGGCTGAGATCGAGCGGGGGCGGCGTGGCGATCGCTTCGCAGGCGGCCTGGACCACCGCGTCGCCCCACAGCGCCTGCCAGCGCAGCGCCACCGGATCTGGGAGCATCGGCACGTCGGGCAAGGTGGCGTTGCCGCGCATCAGCGTGCCGAACACGCCGTGGACCAGCTTGCGCGGTCCGCCATCGACCAGCGGCAGCACCGTCGAGATCGCGGCATGGCCGGGTGTGCCGAGGGCAATCGCCTGGACCAGCGCGATGCGCAGCGCGAAGCGCGCCTTGGCGTCGTCGGGCAGGCGCTGGCGGGTGGCGGAATCGATCAGCGCGTCGAGATCGGGCAGGCGGCGCAGCGCCTCGGCGGCGATGGCATGGGCGAGGCCGCGGTCATTGGGCGCCAGGCCCTGGGCGGCGGAATCGAGCGCCTGTTCGAGCGCGAGGCCGCGGCGCAGCACGGCATCGAGCAGCTTGAGCGCGGCGCGGCGGGCGGGGACGCCGGGGGCGTCGGGCTCGCGCTCGGCCGGGCGGCGGGTGGACGGGCGGGCCATGGTCAGCGCGCTCCCATCGAAAGTTCTGCTCGTTCGTACGCTACCCAACCGTTCACTTGACCATGCTCCTTCGCGGGCCGACATGGGCCGGGCAACCAAGGAAGGCAATCCCGATGGGCAAGCGACCCGACCATGTGCAGCCCCCGGCCTATCTCTCGAAGAGCCCGCCGGTGCCCAAGCCCGAACCGATGCAGCGGCCGGACAAGGACCCGCTGGCAAAGGATCCCGTCCGCTATGGCGACTGGGAGCTGAAGGGCATCGCGATCGATTTCTGAGGGTCTGTCCCCCTCCCGCTTGCGGGAGGGGCTAGGGGTGGGTGCTAGAGGTCAGCCGGCGAGACGGCCGCGATGCGGCACCGCTTCTTCCAAGCCAGTCTTCTGCTTCCCGTCCACACCCTCCCCCTACCCCTCCCGCAAGCGGGAGGGGGGAAGAAGCGATCAGTGCGCCAGCTGGGGATAGGTCGAGCGGAACGCTGCGACCTTGGGCTGGTCCCAGCGCATGATGTAGGGGTGCGTCGGGTGCTTCCAGAAAAAGTCCTGGTGGTACTCCTCGGCCGGGTAGAAGCCGCCTGTCTCGAGCTTCGTGGTGATCGGCTTGGCAAACGCCTTGGCCTGGGTCAGCTGGGCGATATAGGCCGTGGCGACGCGGCGCTGCTCGGCGGTCTGCGGGAAGATCGCGCTGCGATAGCTGGGGCCGCGATCGGGGCCCTGGCCGCCTTTTTGCGTAGGATCGTGCGCGACCGAGAAGAACACCCGCAGCAGCGTGCCGTAGCTCACCCGCGTCGGGTCGTAGACCACCTTCACCGCCTCGGCATGGCCGGTCTTCTCGGTCGAGACCTGGTCATAGGTGGCGGTGTTCGCCGCGCCCCCGGCATAGCCGTTGGTGACCGACTGGACGCCCTTCACCGACTGGAACACCGCCTCCATGCCCCAGAAGCAGCCGCCGGCGAATATCGCGGTCTGCGGCTTCTTCGCCTTGGCGACGTCCATGGCGGGCGGCGGTACCGCGACGGCCTTCACCTTCTCGATGGGAATACCGCCCGCCGCAACCAGCAGCAGGGCGCCGCCGGCAAGGGCGGCAAGGGACAGCGGGAGCTTCAGCGTGTGTCGGGTCATGATACCCCCATATAGGGACGAGGAAGCCCCCGCGTTACAGGTCCCTCAGCGCAGGTCGGCGCAGGCCGTCTGGATGCGGGTGCAGGCTTCGCGGAGCAGCGCCTCGGAGGTCGCATAGCTGATCCGCATCGCCGGCGACAGGCCGAACGCCGCGCCGTGCACCGCCGCCACGCGGGCGTCGTCGAGGAAATAGCCGATCATGTCCTCGTCGGTGGCGATCACCTTGCCCTTGGGCGTGGTCTTGCCGATCAGGCCGCTGAATTCCGGATAGACATAGAAGGCGCCTTCCGGCGTCGGGCAGGTCATGCCGTCGATCTGGTTGAGCATGCCGACGACGAGATCGCGGCGCGTCTGGAAGGCGGCGGCGCGGTCCTTGAGGAAGCTCTGGTCGCCGGTCAGCGCCGCAACGGCCGCTGCCTGGGCGATCGAGCACGGGTTCGAGGTCGACTGCGACTGGAGCTTGGCGATCGCCTTGATCAGCGGCGCCGGGCCGCCGGCGAAGCCGATGCGCCAGCCGGTCATCGCATAGGCCTTGGAGCAGCCGTTGACGGTGAGCGTGCGCTCATAGAGCGACGGGCAGACCTGCGCGATCGTGGCGAATTCGAAGCCGTCGTACAGGATGTGCTCGTACATGTCGTCGGCGAACACCCAGACATGGGGGTGGCGCTCGATCACTTCGCCCAGCGCCTTGAGCTCGGCGGCCGAATAGGCGGCACCGGTGGGGTTGGACGGCGAGTTGAGGATCACCCACTTGGTCTTGGGGGTGATCGCCGCCTCGAGCTGGGCGGGGGTGATCTTGTAGGCCTGCTCGGCGCCGGCGGCGATGAACACGGGGGTGCCGCCCGCGAACTGAACTACGTCAGGATAGCTGACCCAATAGGGTGCGGGGATGATCACCTCGTCGCCGGCTTCCACCGTCGCGACGATCGCGTTGAACAGCGTGTGCTTGCCGCCGACGTTGATCGTGATCTGCTGGGCGGTGTAGTCGAGGCCGTTGTCGCGCTTGAACTTCGCGATCACGGCGTCCTTCAGCTCGGGCGTGCCGTCGACATTGGTGTACTTGGTCTTGCCGTCGCGGATCGCCTGGATCGCGGCTTCCTTGACGAAATCGGGCGTGTCGAAATCGGGCTCGCCCGCGCCCAGGCCGATCACGTCGACGCCGGCACGCTTCAGCTCGAACACGCGGCTGGTCATGGCGAGCGTGGCGGAGGGCTGGATGCGCTGGAGCGCGGCGGAGGTCTGCATGAGTCTGAGCGCCTTTTCCGGGGAAGATGCGCGCCTATAGGTCCGCTTCGGCGCCTTCCGCAACTGTAACGGCTGCAACCAGTCCGCGCAGCGCATTGCCGAGCAGAAATCCATTCGCGAGATCCTCCGGGCGGAGATCGCCTTCCACCGCACGGCCGGTGGCGAGCAGCTCGGCGCGGAGCACGCCGGGGAGCAGGCCGCGGGAGCGGGGCGGGGTCACCAGCACGCCGTCGCGCTCGACGAACAGCGCGGTGAAGCTGCCTTCGGTCAGATAGCCCTCGGCATCGGTGAACAGCACCTCCCAGGTGCCGGCGGCGCGGCGGGGTTCGTCATAAAGGGCGCGCCGCGTGGTCTTGTGCGCGAGGCGGAAATCGTCGCGCGGCACCGAATGGGGTACGATCCGGACCTTTACCGGCGCCGGCGGCGGGGCCGGGGGCGGGGAGATGCCGATCGCCACCGCGCCGGAGGGGCCGAGCAGCAGGCGCACCTTGGCGGCGTCGCGCAGCCGGAAGGTGGCGGCCTGCAGCTCGTTGCGAACGACATGGCGGTCGAAGGGGAAGCCGAAGGTGGCGGCGCTGTCGCGGATCCGCTCGAGATGGCGCTCGAGCAGCAGGATGCCTTCCTCGGGATCGAAGCGCATCGTCTCGACCAGGTCGAAGCCAGGTTCGTCCTTGGTCACGAACGCCCCCTTGGCGCGGCACTCCGCCCATTCACTGTCGGCGTAGGAGTCGGCGACGACGCCCGAGCCGAGGCCGAGGCTGGCGCGGCCGGCGCCGTCGATGGCCAAAGTGCGGATCGCGACGTTGAATTCTGCCCCACCATCGGCATCGATCCTCCCTATCGAACCCGTATAGACGCCGCGGGCATCGGGTTCGACTTCGGCGATCACCTGCATTGCACGGATCTTCGGCGCGCCGGTCACCGATCCGCAGGGGAATAACGCGGCAAGGGCGTCGACGGCTCCGAGGCTTTCGTTCAGGCGCGCGGTGATCGTCGAGGTCATCTGGTGGACGGTGGGATAGGTCTCGACGTGGAAGAGCTGCGGCACCGCGACGCTGCCGGGCGTCGCGACGCGACCGAGATCGTTGCGCATCAGGTCGACGATCATCAGGTTTTCGGCGCGCTGTTTGGGATCCTCGGCGAGGTCGCGGGCGAGGGCCGCGTCGACCGCGGGATCGGAGTCCCGGGGCGCGGTGCCCTTCATCGGGCGGGCGGTGAGGGTGCCGTCCTCCAGCGTGAAGAAGAGTTCGGGCGACAGGCTGAGCAGCCAGTGTTCGCCCGTCGCGACCAGCGCGCCATGGCCCGCCGCCGCGCGGGCGCGGAGCAGCGCGTAGAGCGCCGCGGGGTGGCCGGCGACCGGCACCTCGGCGCGGAAGGTGAGGTTGGCCTGATAGATGTCGCCGGCTTCTATATAGGAGAGCACGCGCGTGAGGGCGGCATCATAGGCGGCGCGGTCGATCTGCGGGCGGGGGCGTCCGGCCCAGGCACCGGCGGGATTGGGGAGCAGTGCGGGGACCGCGTCCGGGGCGAGACGTTGGTGACTGTGGAAAAGGCCGAACCAGAGCAGCGGGCCTTCCGTCTCACGCGCAGGCGCGGCGGGCTCGAGCGCGGCACCGGCTTCATAGGCAAGCCAGCCGGCGGCATCGAGGCCCTCCGCCGCGGCACTGCGCAGCCGGTCCAGCGCCGGCGCGACCTCCGTCAGCCGGTGCGCGACGACGATCTCGACCGGATCCGTATAGAGTCGTGCGCCGCGCCCATCGGCACGCGCGTCGTCGAGCAGGACGAAGGGGGGACGCAAAACCATCAGCCGGTGGAAATGCAGAGCCGCGCCGCGAAGGGCAAGCCTTGGTTGCCGCGCGCGCGCCCGCGGGCTAGCGAAGGCGCATGGCTTCCGATCCCAACGCCGCCCAGCCGCCGCTCCGCGCGGCGATCGTGCCCGTCACGCCGCTCCAGCAGAATTGCACCCTGCTCTGGTGTACCCGCACGATGCGCGGCGCCTTTGTCGACCCGGGCGGTGATCTCGATCGGCTGCGCGCGGCGGCGACCCAGCACGGCGTCACGATCGAGAAGCTGCTGATCACGCACGGCCATATCGACCATTGCGGCTCGGCGGGCATCTTCGCCGAGGAGCTGGGCGTGCCGATCGAGGGCCCGCAAGAGGCCGACCGCTACTGGATCGCCAGGCTGGAGGATGACGGCCGCGCCTATGGCGTGCCCGGCAAGCCGTTCGAGCCGAATCGCTGGCTGGAGCAGGGCAACCAGGTGACGGTCGGCGAACTGGTGCTCGACGTCTATCACTGCCCTGGGCATACGCCGGGGCATGTGGTGTTCCACCATCCCAAGTCGCAGCTGGCGATCGTCGGCGACGTGCTGTTCCAGGGATCGATCGGGCGGACGGACTTCCCGCTGGGCAACCATCAGGACCTGATCGACGCGATCACCACCCGGCTCTGGCCGCTGGGCGACGAAACGGTGTTCATCCCAGGGCATGGCCAGCCGAGCAGTTTCGGCCAGGAGCGGCGCACCAACCCGTTCGTCGCCGATTCGGTGCTCGCGCGCGCCTGACGACTCAATGGAGCGGGTTCGAGCCCGTGTAGCCGAGCCACGCGGCATAGAGGCCGAGCCCGGCGACGATCAGGAAGGTGATTCCTGCGCCGATCTCGCGGCCGCGGCGCCAGCCGTCCATGCCGATACCGTGCACCACGCGGCCGAGCAGATATACCGCGGCCACCACCCAGAGGTACAGGCTGGTGCCCTGGGCCAGCTCGATCAGGCCGATCAGGATCAGCACGAAGGGCGTATATTCGACGAAGTTCATCTGCGCGCGCATGCGCGCGAGGAGGCGCGGGTTGCCGCCATCGCCGGTGAGCACCTTTTCGGCGTGGCGAATCTGGATGACGCGAATCGCCAGCCACAGGTTGAGCAGCGCCGCGGCGCCCGCACTGGTGAGTGTTACCGGCAGAAAAAACATGCGCGTCCCCCTGAAACCAAGGCGCGCAGCCCTGCCACGTGCGGCTTCTGCTTGCAACGCGGAGGAGAATCGCTATACGCGCGGGCTCGCTTCGTGACCTGCCTGCTGGTCCGGCGAGCGGCCGGCCTAGCCGTCGCTTGCCCGAACAACCCTGTGGGCGTATCGCGACTTATTGATTCATTAGCTTGTTGAAGGTGCCGAAATGGCCGTTCCTAAGAGAAAGACCTCGCCGTCGAAGCGCGGCATGCGTCGGTCGCACGATTCGCTGACCGTCGAATCGTTCCAGGAGTGCCCGAACTGCGGCGAACTCAAGCGTCCGCACAATCTGTGCAACGCGTGCGGCCACTATAACGGCCGCGAAATCGTTTCGGTCGAGGGCTGAACGACGTTCCGCAACGGGGGGTTGCCGGCATGACTGTTCCCTCGCGGATCGCCGTCGATGCAATGGGCGGCGATGAGGGGGTCGCCGTCATGCTCGCCGGCGCCGCACGTGCACGTCGCCGCTTCGAGGGGATGGAATTCCTCCTCGTCGGCGACGAGTCGCGCATTCGCGACGGCCTGAAGGCGCATCCGAATCTGGCAGCCGCGTCGGAGATCGTCCACGCGGCCGAAATCGTTGCGTCCGATGCCAAGCCGAGCCAGGCGATTCGCCGCGCCAAGACCACCTCGATGGGCATTGCCATCGATCTGGTGAAGCAGGGGCGTGCCGGCGCGGCCGTGTCCTCGGGCAATACCGGCGCGCTGATGGCGATGGCCAAGCTCTCGCTCCGCACCATGGCGGGGATCGACCGGCCGGCGCTCGCCGCGCTGCTGCCGTCGCTCGGCGACAACGATACGGTGATGCTCGACCTCGGCGCCAATACCGAGGTGGACGAGCGCAACCTTGTCCAGTTCGCGGTGATGGGCGCGGCGTACGCGCGCACCGCGCTGGATCTCGAGCGCCCGCGCGTGGCGCTGCTCAACATCGGCACCGAAGAGATGAAGGGCACCGACAGCATCCGCGACGCTGCCGCCCAGCTGCGTGCGGCCAAGCATCTGCCGCTCGACTTCACCGGCTTCATCGAAGGCAACCGGCTGTCGCGCGGCGATGTCGATGTGATCGTCTGCGACGGTTTCTCGGGCAACATCGCGCTCAAGACCGCCGAGGGCACCGCGCGCTTCGTCGCCGATCTGCTACGCCGCGCGTTCAGTTCCTCGCTGCGCTCCAAAGTAGGCTTCCTCATCTCGAAGCCCGCGACCGAGCTGCTGCGCCACCATCTCGACCCGAACAATCATAATGGTGCCGTTTTCCTCGGGCTCAACGGCATCGTCGTGAAGAGCCATGGCGGCGCGAACGAACTCGGCGTGGACACCGCGATTGGCTTTGCCGCCAAGATGGTGCGCGACGAACTGACTCGGCGTATTGCCGAGGATCTGGGGAACTTCGAGGCCAAGGCCGCGTAAGAGACGGGATAAGAAGGGGTCGCATGACCGTACGTTCGGTGATTCTCGGTACGGGTTCGGCCCTGCCGGCGCAGCGTGTTTCCAACGCGGAGCTGGCGGAGCGCGTCGATACCAGCGATGAATGGATCGTCGAGCGGACCGGCATCCGCTTCCGCCACATCGCCGGGCCGGAGGAAACGACGGGGACGCTTGCCGCCGATGCGGCGCGCGCCGCGCTCGAATCGGCGGGCGTCGAGGCATCCTCGATCGACCTGATCGTGCTCGCCACCGCCACGCCGGACCAGACCTTCCCCGCCACCGCGACGCGCGTCCAGAGTGCGCTCGGCATCCTCGATTGCGTCGCCTTCGACGTGGCGGCGGTTTGCTCGGGCTTTCTCTATGCCGTCCAGGTCGCCGATTCGATGCTGCGTGCGGGCGTCCACCGCCGCGCGCTGGTGATCGGTGCGGAGACCTTCAGCCGCCTGCTCGACTGGGAAGACCGCACCACCTGCGTGCTGTTCGGCGACGGCGCCGGCGCGATCGTGCTCGAGGCGCAGGATACGGACGGGGAGGCGCCGCAGGGCATCCTTTCCACCAAGCTCCATGCCGATGGCCGCTATAACGACCTTCTCTATGTCGATGGCGGGGTGTCCACCACCGGCACCGTCGGCAAGCTGCGGATGAAGGGGCGCGAGGTGTTCCGCCACGCGGTCACCAACCTCGCCTCGGTGATGAACGAATCGCTGGCGATGGCCGGGCTCCAGCCGAGCGACGTCGACTGGGTGGTGCCGCACCAGGCCAACGCCCGCATCCTCGATGCCACCGCGCGCAAGCTCGACCTCGCGCCCGAAAAGGTGATCGTCACCGTGGATCGCCACGCCAACACCTCGGCCGGCTCGGTGCCGCTCGCGCTCGATGCGGCGGTTCGCGACGGGCGTATCCAGCGAGGCGACCTACTCGTTTTGGAAGCGATGGGCGGCGGGTTCACCTGGGGTGCAGCCGTGGTGCGCTTCTAAGCGTTAGAGGCAATATGCCCATTTTGGACGAGTTACGTGTTTTTCCAGAATATGTCTGAGGCGTTACTGGCGCTTCAAGATCATTCTTGATAGCGCGTAACAATCTGATACGGGTAGCCCAGTACACGAAAGGAATTGCCGGAATGAATGCTGCGGGTACGCTGACCAGGGCAGACTTGGCCGAGTCGCTGCATCGCGAAGTGGGGCTGTCGCGCGCCGACGCCTCGCGGATCGTCGAGCAGATCCTGAAGCACATGTGCGAGGCACTGGCGAAGGGCGAGAACGTCAAGATCTCGGGCTTCGGCAGCTTCGTGCTGCGGGACAAGGGCGAGCGGGTCGGCCGCAACCCCAAGACCGGGGTGGAGGTGCCGATCGCACCGCGCCGGGTGCTCACTTTCCGTGCCAGCCAGATGATGCGGGATCGCATCGTCTCAGCCCGCTGAGGCCCGCGATGCCGGCGACCGAAAAGGCCGCCGGTGCGTTGCGGACCATAGGTGAGCTCGCCGCTGAAATCGGCAGGCCGCAGCATATCTTGCGCTATTGGGAAACGCGGTTTCCCCAGCTGAAGCCACTCACCCGTGCGGGCAACCGCCGGTATTATCGACCCGAAGACGTGGCGCTGGTGCGCCGCATCCACCATCTCCTCAGCGAGGAGGGCTATACGATCCGCGGCGTGCAGAAGCTGCTGGCGGAAGAGAAGGCGGCACGCGGCCGAAGCAAGGCCGCCGAGCTGCAGGCGATCCGGGACTCGCTGTCCGACGCCTTGGAAGAAGACCGCTAGAGCGTGAAGCTCTAGGCCTCAGCCATCGGGGCCGAGGCTGGAATCGAGATCGCGCGGACGCACGAACCGGACGAGTTCGGCGTCCGCGCGGGACGCCTCCGCCCAATGCGCAATATCGAAGCGCAGTTCGGCGAGCGTCGCGGTGGGGTATTTCTGCTCGACTTCGTCGCGCAACGGGCTGGCCGCGGACACGCGATCGAGCACCAGCTCCTCCAGCCCCGGATTGTGCCCGGAAAGCAGCACCACCTCGGCGGTATCGGGCAGTGCCTCGATCGCATCGAGCAGCGTGCCGAGCGAGGCGAGATAGAGGCGCTTGTCCCAGGCCGGCGCGATCGTCTCGCCATAGCCGTTGGAGACCTGCGCCAGCGTTTCCTCGACCCGCACCGCCGGCGAGGCGATGGCGTGGTCGAAGCGCAGGCCCTGCGCGCGCAAGTATCGACCCATCGCAACGGCGGCGCGCTGGCCCTTGGGGTTGAGCGGCCGATCGAAATCGCGCGCGACCGGATCGTCCCAACCGGACTTGGCGTGGCGGAGGACGAGAAGGGTCTTCATGCTTCCCCAATGTGGACGCTGGCGGCTTCGCCCGCCTCATGCCGCAAGCCGGCCCCCAAGGAAAGCCGAACCCGCTCGACCGCCTGGTCCAGCGTCGTGCGGGTGATCCGCGTGCCCGGCGGGAAGGCATCGAGCAGCCGCGACGGGGTGGCGGCGGAGAGCAGCACGAAGGCGCCGCGATCGTCGGCGCGGCGGATCAGCCGGCCGAACGCCTGGGCGAGCCGGGCGCGGACGATGCGGTCGTCATAAGCCGATCCCCCGCCGGCCAGTCGGCGCGCGGCGTGGAGCACGCTCGGCTTGGGCCAGGGCACGCCCTCCATCACCACCAGCCGCAGCGAATCGCCGGGCACGTCGACACCGTCGCGCAGCGCATCGGTGCCGATCAGCGAGGCGCGGGGATCGTCGCGGAAGATGTCGACCAGCGTGCCGGTGTCGATCGGGTCGACATGCTGGGCGAGCAGGGGAAGGCCGTCGCGGGCCAGCCGATCGGCGATGCGGGCATGGACAGCGCGGAGCCGGCGGATCGCGGTGAACAATCCCAACGTGCCGCCGCCCGCCGCCGCGATCAGCCGGGCATAGGCATTGGCGAGCGCCGCCATGTCGCCGCGCTTGACGTCGGTGACGATCAGCACCTCGGCCTGGTTGGGATAGTCGAACGGGCTCTTCGCCTCGAAACGCTGGGCGGGGCGCAGCAGATGGACGCTGCCGGAACGCGCCTCGGCCACGTCCCAGTCGCCGCCGGCGCGGAGCGTCGCCGAGGTGACGAGCACGCCGTGCGCGGGCTCCAGCACCGTCTTGGCGAGCGGCTTGGCGGGGTCGAGCCAGTGGCGGTGCAGGCCGATATCGAATTCGCGGCCCTCGACGCGGTCGACCGCCAGCCAGTCGACGAACTCGGGATCGGCCGGGCCGCCGATGCGCGCGATCAGCGCCAGCCAGGCGCCGACCGTGTCCACTCGCCAGCCGAGCGAGGCGATCGCGCCTTCGATGCGGGCCCGCGCCGGGCCGTCCATCCAGTCGGGCGCTTCGGCAAGCACCGCCTCGAGCCGGCGGCCGAGCACCACCATCGGGCGGAGCAGCGCGTCAAGCGCGGCGGTGGCGTTGCCGGCGGCCTCGACCAGCGCGGCATCGGGCTCGGTGAGTTCGGTCTCCAGCCCATAGCCCGCGTCCGCAGAGCCGTTGGTATCGCGGGCATAGACCAGGCCGCGTACGGCGGCGAGCAGCGTTTCGATCGGACCGAACGGCTCGCCTTCGTTCAGCCGCTGGAGCCAGCCGTCGCTGGGCAGCGCGCGGGCGGCGTCGACCGCCTCGGCAATGGCGCGGCCGCCGGCATCGTCATAGCTGGCGACATCAGACAGGCGCGCGGCCAGGCCCCGGCGACGGCCGCGCGAACCCGATTCGGGGCCGGTCAGCCAGCGGCGCAGCTCGATCGATTCCTGGCCCGTCAGCGCGACCGAGAACATCGCGTCGGCGGCGTCGAACAGGTGGTGGCCCTCGTCGAACACATAGCGGGTGGGGCGCGTCTGGTTCTCGCGGCCCCGCGCGGCGTTGACCATCACCAGCGCATGGTTGGCGATGACGATATCGGCATCGGCGCTGGCGCGGGCGGCGCGCTCGATGAAGCATTTCCGATAGTGCGGGCAGCCGGCATAGATGCACTCGCCGCGGCGATCGGTGAGCGCGGTCGATCCGTTGCGGCGGAACAGGGTGGGCAACCAGCCGGGCAGGTCGCCGCCGATCATGTCGCCGTCCGCCGTATACGCCGCCCAGCGCGCGACCAGCTGCGCGAGGATCGCCGCACGCCCGGCGAACCCGCCCTGCAGCGCATCCTCCAGGTTGAGCAGGCAGACATAATTCTCGCGGCCCTTGCGGGTGACGATGCGGGCGCGGCGCTGTTCGGCATCGGGGAACAGCCGCTCGCCTTCGTTGCCGAGCTGGCGCTGCAGCGCCTTGGTGAAGGTGGAGACCCAGACCGGCCCGCCCGATTTCTCCGCCCAGAGCGAGGCGGGGGCGAGATAGCCGAGCGTCTTGCCGATGCCCGTCCCCGCCTCGGCCAGCACCAGATTGGGCGTATCGGGCACGCTGCGCGGGGCGAAGGCCTGGGCGGCGGCTTCGGCATAGTCGCGCTGGCCCTGGCGGCGCTCAGCAGTGGCGCCGGTCAGCCGGGCGAGGCGTTCGGCGACGTCGGCAGAATCGAGCGTGATGGTGCGCGGGGCGGGGCGCGGCGCGCCTTCCTCCCATTCGGGCAGCTTGGAGAAGAGCCAGCGCTCGGCGCGCTCGGGCTTGGCGATGCGTTGGCCCAGCGCAGCGCTCCACGGCCAGCGGAGCCGCCCCAGCGACTGCAGCCCGTGCCACGCGCCCTCGCGCTCGGGCCAGTCGCCCTCGGCGAGCGAGAGCAGCGCGGCGGCGGCATCGCGCAGGAAGGCGGCGACCTGCGCGTCGTCGCTCGGCGGTTCGAGGCCGCAGGCGCGGGCCAGTCCCTTGGCGGTCGGCACCATGAAGCGCGCGGGGCGGAGAAAGGCGAACAGCTCGAGCAGGTCGAGCCCGTTGAGTTCCGGGTGCCCCAGCCGCTGGCCTACAAGTGGCGCGTTGAGCAGCAGCACCGGCGTATCGGCGGCGATCCGGATCGCCTCGCCGCGGCTCAGCCCGCGGGTCCCGTCGGACGTAGCGATCCACACGCCCGAATGGCTGGCGTGGAGGGCGGGATAGGGAAGCGGCGGCAGCATCGGACTGCGCTGCTTGTACACGATGCGTTCCGCTTTGACAGCGGCAATGCGGTGGGCGGTGGGTGCAACATCGACGGTGCTACGGCTACAGGCCCATTTAAACGGCCTTCGTCATTCCCGCGAAGGCGGGGATCCATTTGCCAGGATGCTGGGGGAAAGAGCCGCCGATTCAGCGCCAATGGATCCCCGCCTTCGCGGGAATGACGACATGAAAGAAAAGGTGGGGGCTATTCTCCGGACAGCCAGTCGGCCTCAATCCCCCGGCGTCTCTCGCTTCGCCTGGTCCAGCGTGCGGACCTTGCGTTCGGCCTCCGCGGCATCGCGCGCCTTTTCCCCCTTGGTGCGGCCGAAGCGGGCGCGGTTGGCCTCGGCTTCGGCCTGGGCGGTCGCTTTCGCTCTCGCTTTTCTCGCTTTGTTCAGGTTAAGGATGTCGGCCATAGCTGAGTCTTTCTAGCGCCCCTTCGCGCGGGCGCACCATCGTATATCGGAGTTTTTGCGGCATGGCGGGCAGCGTCAACAAGGTGATCCTCGTCGGCAATCTGGGGCGCGACCCCGAGAGCCGGGCGTTCCAGAACGGCGGCAAGGTGGTCGAGCTGCGCATCGCCACCTCGGAAAGCTGGAAGGATCGCAACAGCGGCGAGCGCAAGGAAAAGACCGAGTGGCACACGGTGAAGATCTTCAGCGAAGGTCTCGCCAACGTTGCCGAGCGCTATCTGCGCAAGGGCAGCAAGGTCTATCTCGAAGGCCAGCTGCAGACCCGCAAGTGGCAGGACCAGAGCGGCGCCGACCGCTATTCGACCGAGATCGTGCTGCAGGGGTTCAACGCGCAGATGGTGTTGCTCGACGGTCCCGGCGGCGGCCAGGGTGCGGGCGCGGGCGGCGGCCGTAGCAGCGGTGGCGACGATTGGGGTGCGGACGATTCGTTCGGCGGCGGCGGTGGTGGTGGCGGCGGCTTCGGCGGCGGTGCCCCGGCCGGTCGCGGCGGCGGTACCTTCAACGGCGGCGGCCAGCGCAGCGGCGGCGCCCCTGCCGGCGGCGGCGGCTTCGGCGGCGGCTTCCCGGACGATCTGGACGACGACGTGCCGTTCTGATCGTCTGTCGACGATTCGAACACGAGGTTGGAAGGGCTCGCGGGTAAACCTGCGGGCCCTTTTTTCGAATCGGCATAGATGGCATGCTGTATCTTGCTCGCGGAGGGGCGCGAGCAGGGGGATCAGCCATGCAAGAGATCATCGACTCGCCGTACAATGTCGGCGACTATGCTGCGCGATTGTTCCAGGAGGGCGTCCGCACCGTCATCCGCTACTATAATATCAAGAATTCCAGCACCTTCCTGTCCAAGTGCCTCACGGCGGCGGAATATGGGAAGCTGGTGGCCGCCGGCCTCGATCTCGCCGTCGTCTTCGAGCAGCGCGGCGGTGCCGGTGGGGCGATCGACGATTTCGGCAACGGCAAGGGCACGCGCGATGCGAAGCGTGCGCTCGAACTTGCCGGAACGGTCGGCCAGCCCAAGGACTCGGCGATCTATTTCGCGGTCGACCATGACTTCGCCCGGCCGGCCGAGCTGGCCCAGATCGAGCACTATTTCCAGGAGGTCAACGCCGCGCTGAACGGGCATTTCCGCGTCGGCGTCTATGGCTCGGGGGCGGTCTGCTCGCATCTCAAGGCCGGCGGCCTGGCGACCCTGTTCTGGCTGCCCGCCTCGATGGGGTGGACCGGATCGAAGGCATTCCTCGCCTCCCAGCAATGGACGCTGTTCCAGAAATTCCAGGGCCTCAGGGGGCCGTTCGGCAATTTCGACTATGACGGCAATCTGGCCAATCCCGCCTTCGCGGATTTCGGGCAGTTCGGCGCGGCACCGGCTGCACCCGTCCGGCGGCCGGAAGACGCAGTTGCGGTGTTCGAGGTCGCGGCGCGCAGCGGCCTTCGGGTCCGCGGCGGTGCGGGCGCGCAGTTCGACGTGGTGCAGAGCCTGCCGCTCGGCGCGGTGGTGCACGGTCTCGGCACCGAGGCGGACTGGGTGCAGGTCGACGTCAATGGCGACGGGGTCGCCGATGGCTATATGGCCCGGCAGTTCCTGAAGCCGCTCTCGGGTGGCCTGCCGCTGCCGGCACCGTCCACCGCGCCGACGACACCGTATGCGGTCGCGCAAGCGGAGCTCGCGCTGGGCGTGAAGGAAACGCCTGGCCGGCAGGACAATCCGCGGATCGTCCTCTACCACAGCACCACCAAGGGCGGGGAAGCGCCCGACGAGACGGCATGGTGCTCCTCCTTCGTCAATTACTGCGTCGAGAAGGCGGGGATGCAAGGCACCGACAGCAAATGGGCGCGCAGCTGGCACGATAGTGGCTGGGGGCACGACGTCACCAGCAATCCGCAGCCCGGCGACATCGTCGTGTGGAGCCGCAAGTCGCCCTCGGTCGATGGCGGCCATGTCGGCTTCTTCGTCGGCCAGGACGGCAAGGACCGGATCCGCGTGCTCGGCGGCAACCAGGGCAACCGGGTGTGCATCACCAGCTATCCGGTGGACGGATCGGTGGGCCAGACCAAGTACAAGCTGCTGTCGATCCGCCGCTGAGCCCCGACCCTGCGCGCCGTGCGCTCAGCCTTCGGGGTGCGCGCGCGGCGCCGGGCAGGGGCGCCAGAGTTCGAGCGATCGCTCCTCCCACCAGAAGGTCATGCGCGGCAGCGGCGTGCGGCAATAGCCGCCGCGATGCGCTGCCAGCCACCGCGCCGGGGCGGAAGGCGCGAACAGCGGCAGCACCGGGGCGACGAACCAGACACGTGCCCGCTCCCGCTCGGTCAGCCGCGACCAGACGACGTCGGGCCAGGTCGCGGTCGCCGGGTTGAGCCAGAGCAGCACCGGCGCCTTCGCCCCCAGTGCGGCGGCGACGCCGGGGCCGGTGCCGGACAGGTCGACCAGCAGCGCGCCAGCCGCCTTGCCCTGGGTGCCGTTGAGGAAGTCGGCGGTCTCCTGGTCGACCAGCAGCGGGCTGCCGGTGAGCGGGTGGCGTACCGGGATCGTCTGCGCGAAGATCGAGTCGGGCAGGCTGTAGGGCGCCGCTGCCGCCGCGAGCAGCAGCAGCGGCGGTGCGGCAAGGCTCAGCAGCGTTGCGGCGGCCCGGCGCCAGCGGAGGGGATCGTCGCTGGCGAGGCGGAACAGCGCGACCAGCGGGAAGGTCATGCTGAAATCGAGCTGCGCCCATTGGTTGTTGAAGGTGCCCAGTGCCACCGCGAATGGCGCGACCAGGAGCAGCGCGAGCAGTAGCAGGTCGCGCCGGGCAAAGAGCGCCGCATAGCCGGTCGCGATCAGCAGCAGCGCGAGCCCCGGGAATTCGGGGATGCCGCCGTCCAGCGTGTCGGGGATGGTCGACGCCAGATTGGCCAGGCCGAACGCCATGGCGCCATGGCCGAGCCAGTCAGCCCAGCGGGTGCGTCGCAACGCCAGCGCGCCGAGTGCGGCAAGCGCCGCCGCCCAGAGCAGCGGCGGCACCGCGGCCCAGTCGCCCAGCACCTTGATCGGCAGGTGCGTCGGCGTGTTGGGAAGTGCCAGAATATGCTGGCTCGCCGCGATCCGTGCGAGCAGGCCCGGGATGCGAGGTAGCGGCAGGAACAGCGCGATCAGCAGCATGGCCAGCGCCATCGCGCCGAGCAGTGCGATGCTCCGCCCGCGATTCCGCCGGAACGACCATGCGGCCAGGGCGACCGCCAACACGCTGCCCAGTGCGAACAGTGGCGGCTTGGCGAAGGCCGCGGCGCAGAGCCCGCAGGCGATCGCCAGGCTTGCCGCGGCGCGCACGGGAATAGCGCCGGCGCGCAGGAGCGTCGCTACCCCGGCCAGCACCAGCATCGCGCCGACATTCGCGGCGGAATTGTAGCTGGGGGTGACGATCCACGGAAAATAGATGACCAGCGCCGCCGCCGCGCCGAACGTCGCGAAGGGCAGGCGCAGTGCGCCTTCGGGGGCGAGCTGCCGGCCCAGCAACGCGCCCGCCGCCGCGGTGATCGCAAAGCCGACCAGCCGGTAGCGCGCCACATCGCCGCCGAGCAGCGCATAGAGCGGATGCAGCAGATAGCCGAAGGGTTGGTAGAGCAGCGCATAGGCCTCGGGATCGCGTGCCCAGACGAGGTAGAAGATCTCGTCGGTCAGATCGATGCCGCGCCCGGCGCCATAGACCAGCAGTCCGCCGCAGAAGAGCAATGCGAGCGCGGCACCGGCCAGCGCCAGCCCGGCGGACGACAATCGAACCATGCTTTCGGCAATTCCCCAAGGCGGGCCTTGGCGGCCCAGGACCTCGCTAGCAGCGCTGATCCGCCGCACCAAGGGGCGGGAGCAAAGCGCGTGGCGGGCCGTTCCTATGCCAAGCGCCGGTGCGAGGTCGACCGGTCGGAAAAGGGGCCAGGATGCATCGTCGTCGTCACACCATCGCGCGCGCCACGCTGCTCGGCGCATTCGTGCTGCTCGCGGGCTGCGGCCGCGGCGGCGGCGAGCAGACGACCGACGATCCAGTGGGACAGAATGTCGCGTCCGCAGCGGCGGCGGGGGTGCCGGCGAACGTCTCGGCGGCGATCGACTGCAGCAACAAGCCCGATTTCGTCCCGGTCTATGCCAATGCGACGATTCTCAGCTGCACCGCCGCGCCCGATGGGCTGCCAGGGCGGCATGTCAGCGGCAATCTGGTCTACGAGACCGACGCCCCGGAAAAGCAAGTGCTCGGCTGGTCGCGTGCCCAGGCCAATGCCTCGGGCCTGAAATATCGCCGCGAAACGGGCTTCAGCTACGAAGCGGGCGAGGAAAGCGAACGCAGCCTGCGGGTGGTGGTGGAGAGCCATATCGGCCGCACCCGCGTCTCGATCAACTGGGGCCAGAAGGCGCCCTGAGTCGCGTCAGGCGGCGCGGCTTTCCAGGCCGCGCAGCCAGGCGCGGGCGGCCTTTTGTGCCTCGATGATCTCGCGCGCGGTCATGTCCTCGGCGATGTCGGCGCGGCAGGCCTGGGCCTCGGTGCTGCCGGTCATCGCGGCGATGTTGAACCACTTGTGCGCCTCGACCAAGTCGATCGTCACGCCCTCGGCCCCGCTCGAATAGACGATACCAAGATCGAAACAGGCATCGGCACTACCCCGCGCCGCATCGCGCAGCCGGCTTTCGACCAGAAAACGCGCACTCTTTTCGCTATTCGCCATTGTTCCATCACCCCGGATTCGGCTTGTTTGCTGCAGCCGAATTTGGGGGGGTAAGGACAACAAAAGGTTAAGCGGCTTAACCGTATTAGTTCATAGCACGGGGATATTGTCGATCAGCCGGGTACCCCCGATCCGCGCGGCGGCGAGCAGCCGCATCGGCCGGCCCTCCACCGGCGCACCGAGCGACTCGGCATCGACCAGCGCGACATAATCGACGTCGAACCCGGCCGCGGCCAGCGATTCCTGCGCCTGGGCAAGCGCCGCCTCGCGGTCGCCGCCCTCGCCGATCGTCTTCGCAGCGGCGCCGAGCGCGCGCGGCAGTGCCACCGCGCGGGCGCGGTCCTCGGGCATCAGATAGGCGTTGCGGGAGGAGAGGGCGAGACCGTCGTCCTCGCGCTGGGTCGGCACACCCTGGATCTCGATGGGCATGTCCAGGTCCATGACCATGCGGCGGATCACCTGGAGCTGCTGCCAGTCCTTTTCGCCGAACAGCGCGATATCGGGCTGCACCTGGTGGAAGAGCTTGCTGACGACCGTGGCGACGCCGTCGAAATGCCCGGGGCGGTGCGCACCGTCGAGCGGCTCGCTTACCCCGGCAACACGCACGCTGGTGGCGAAGCCTTCGGGGTACATGATCTCGGGCGTCGGCATCCACAGCAGGTCGACGCCCGCCGTGGTCAGCAGCCGCGAATCGGCCTGTTCACGTCGTGGATACTTTGCCAAGTCCTCATTTGGTCCGAACTGGATCGGATTGACGAAGATCGATACGATCACCCGGGTGCCGGCGCGCTTGGCCGCCTCGACCAGCGCCATATGCCCGTCATGCAGCGCGCCCATGGTGGGCACGAAGGCCAGCCGGGCGCCTTCACCGCGGAAGGCGTCCAGCGCCTGGCGAAGATCGTCGATCTGGCGAACGGTTTGCACGCTTGGGCACTTTCGATATGAACGGAAGCGGGGCCTTCTATGGGGGGGAGGCCGCCCGATCAAGTGAAGGAATAGCTGCGTTGAATCAGCCCGCCAAACGACTGCATGTGCTGGTTTTTGCCAATGAAAAAGGCGGCACGGGCAAGTCGACCACCGCGGTGCACGCGGCGATCGCGCTGGCGGCGAAGGGCGCGCGTGTCGCCTGTTTCGATTTGGATCACCGCCAGCGGACGATGGGTCGCTACCTCGACAATCGCCGTGCGACCGTGCGCCGAGTGGGCCGCGATCTGCCGATGCCGGTCTACGAGACGCATGATGGCGAGAGCATGGACTTTTTCACCGAAACGCTCGATCGACTCGGCGAAGGCGCCGACTTCCTGGTGATCGACACCCCCGGCCGCGACGACAAGTTCGCGCGGATCTCGGTGACCAATGCCGACACGCTGGTCACCCCGATGAACGACAGCTTCGTCGACTTCGACCTGATCGGCCAGGTTGATCCGGACAGCTTCCGCGTGACGCGCCCCAGCTTCTATTCGGAGATGATCTGGGAATCGCGCAAGCGCCGTGCCAAGGCCGACGGCGAGACGATCGACTGGGTCGTGCTGCGCAACCGCATGCAGCATATCGAGGCACGCAACATGCGGCGCGTTTCCGAGGCGATCGACCAGCTTTCGAAGCGCGTCGGCTTCCGGGTGATTTCGGGGCTTTCCGAGCGCGTGATCTATCGCGAGCTGTTCCCGCAGGGACTGACCATGCTCGATTCGCGCGAATTCGGCGAGATGGGGCTGAGCCATGTCGCGGCGCGGCAAGAACTGCGCGAGATGATGGCCGGCCTCGCGCTGCCCGACGTCAACGCACCGCTGTTCGCCTGATGGCGAAGCTCCTCATCGCAGCGGCGTTGCTCTACATCCTGTGGCGCTGGCTGCAGCCGAAGAAGAAGGTGCCCGTCGCGCCGCCGCCCCGGCTCGGCGAGAGCGAAGCACGGGCGATCCTCGGCGTCGATGCGGCGGCGGGACCCGACGAGATTCGCGCGGCGCACCGCCGGCTCGTCTCGGCGCTGCACCCCGACAAGGGCGGCTCGGCCGAGCTGACGCGCCGGATCAATATGGCCCGCGATACGTTGCTGCGGGGCTGAGGTCCGTCCTCGTCACGTAACATTTGCCTGCGACGATGTTGCAGTGCAAAATATTAACCTATTCGTGCCTCGGGCCGCTTGAAACTTCGTTTCGAGTCGCGGAAGAGGCGCGCATCTTTACCTTCGGGAGGGCTTACATGACGCACCGTTTCGATCCGACGTCGCTGCGCGAATACGACATCCGCGGAATCGTGGGGAAGACGCTGGGTCCGGACGACGCCCGTGCGATCGGCCGCGGCTTTGCCACGCTGCTGCGCCGCGCCGGCGGCCGCCGGGTGGCGGTGGGCCGGGACGGCCGCATCTCCTCGCCGATGCTCGAGGCCGCGCTGATCGAGGGCCTGACCGCCTCGGGCTGCGACGTGGTGCGCACCGGCATGGGCCCGACGCCAATGCTATATTATGCCGAGGCAACGCTGGAGGTGGATGGCGGCATCCAGATTACCGGCAGCCATAATCCCGGCAACTATAACGGCTTCAAGATGGTGTTCCAGCACCGTTCGTTCTTCGGTCAGGACATCCAGACGCTGGGCAAGATGGCGGCGGAAGGCGATTGGGACGAGGGCGACGGCACCGAGACGGTGACCGATGCCGACATCGAGGACCTCTATGTCAGCCGCTTGATCGCGGGCTATGCCGGCGGTTCGTACAAGATCGGCTGGGACGCGGGCAACGGCGCCGCCGGCCCGGTGATCGAGAAGCTCGTCAAGCTGCTGCCGGGTGAGCACCATACGCTGTTCACCGATGTGGACGGTAATTTCCCCAACCATCATCCCGATCCTACCGAAGAGAAGAATCTCGCCGATCTGAAGAAGCTGGTCGCCGAGAAGAACCTCGATTTCGGTCTCGCTTTCGACGGCGACGGCGACCGCCTGGGCGCGATCGACGGCCAGGGCCGGGTGGTGTGGGGCGACCAGCTGCTCGCCATCCTCGCCGAACCGGTGCTGCGCATCGATCCGGGCGCGACGATCATCGCCGACGTCAAGGCCAGCCAGGCGCTGTACGACCGGATCGCCGAGCTGGGCGGCAAGCCGGTGATGTGGAAGACCGGCCACAGCCTGATCAAGACCAAGATGAAGGAAACCGGCGCCCCGCTCGCGGGCGAGATGAGCGGCCACATCTTCTTCGCGCAGGACTATTACGGCTTCGACGACGCCCAGTACGCCGCGATCCGCCTGATCCAGGCGATCCACGTGATCGGCAAGTCGCTCACCCAGATCAAGGACGAGATGCCGGCGATGGTCAACACGCCGGAGATGCGCTTCCAGGTCGACGAGAGCCGCAAGTTCCCGGTGGTCGAGGAAGTGCTCGATCGGCTCGAGGCGGACGGTGCCCAAGTCGACCGCACCGACGGCGCGCGGGTCAACACTGAGGACGGCTGGTGGCTGCTGCGCGCGTCGAACACCCAGGACGTGCTCGTCGCCCGCGCCGAGGCGAAGGACCAGGAAGGCCTGGATCGCCTGATGGCGCAGATCGACGACCAGCTCGGCAAGAGCGGCATCGTCCGCGGCGAGCAGGCGGCGCATTGATATGGCTTCCCTCTCCGCATCGGGGAGAGGGAGGGACTGATGTAGAAGTTGGGGAGGGCTCTCGCAGCCTTCCCCCGTCATCCCCGCGAAAGCGGGGATCCATTGGCGCTGAAGCTGCGGTTCCTTCCCCCAGCGCCGAGGGCAATGGATTTCCGCCTTCGCGGGAATGACAACAAGGAGGCTGGGCTGGTTAGCCCGCCACGATCTCCGCAACGCCGAATGCCCCGCGCTGATAGTCGGCATAGGCCTGGTGGATTTCCTGCACGCTGTTCATCACGAACGGGCCATGCGCGACCACCGGTTCGGGGATCGGCGCGGCGTGGCCGAACAGGATCAATGCGGGTTCGTCGGCGGTGAGCGTCAGCGTGTCGCCCGCCGACAGGGTCGCGAGGTGCCAGTTGGGCAGCGCGCGATCGCCCAGCTTCACGCTCCCGCGCACCGCGTAGAGGAACAGGTCGCGGTCCTTGAGCCCGTCGAAGCGCAGCGTCGCGCCCGCCGCCAGCTCGGCCCAGCACAGGAACACGCCGGTGAGCGACTCGATCGGGCCGGTGCGGCCGCCGAAATCGCCCGAGACGAGGTGCACCGTCGCGCCGTCCCCCGCCGCCACGGCGGGAAATGCGTCCGCCTGCAGCCCGACATAGCGCGGCGCGGTCATCTTGAGGCGGCTCGGCAGGTTCACCCAGAGCTGGAGGATCTCCATCGGCCCGCCGGCCTGCTTGAACTCAGCCGGCGAGACCTCGGCATGGACGATGCCGCGGCCCGCCGTCATCCACTGCACGCCGCCGGCGCGGATGATGCTCTCGTGCCCCGCCGAGTCGGTGTGGGCGAGCGAGCCCTCCAGGATGAAGGTTACCGTCTCGAAGCCGCGATGCGGGTGCGGGCCGAAGGGCAGGCCGCGATTATTGGCGGAGTAGGTCTGCGGCCCGTGATGGTTGAGGAACAGGAAGGCGCCGATCTGCTCCAGCCCCGGGCCCGGCACCGGGCGGCGGGTGACCAGATCGCCGATATCGTCGCGATACGCCGCGTGGGTGGCGAGCAGGGTAACGTCGGTCATCGATCGTGCCTCAACAGAAAGACGGCGTGTTCCGCCAGGAGATTGGCGAGCCCCGAGCCTGTCTGCTGGTCGCCGGAGAGGAACCAGGCGCCCTCGATGGCGATGCCGCGTTCCTTCACCAGTGCGCGGAAATCGTCGACGGTGACATGGTGGATGTTGGGCGTCGCATACCAGGCGATCGGCAGCAGCCGCGTGACCGGCATCCGCCCGCCGAACAGCAGCGAGGCGCGCACCCGCCAATGCGCGAAATTGGGGAAGGAGACAAAGGCGTGGCGGCCGATCCGCAGCAGCTGCTCCAGCACCCAGTCCGGCCGCCTCGTGGTCTGCAGCGTCTGGCTGAGGATGGCATAGTCGAAGCTGTCGTCGGGATAGTCGGCAAGGTCGGTATCGGCATCGCCCTGGATCACCGACAGGCCGCGCCCAACCGCGGCGGCGACATTGGTCGGCTCCAGCTCCAGCCCGCGCGCGTCGCAGCCGCGGTCGTTGCGCAGCGCCGCCATCAGCGCGCCGTCGCCGCAGCCGACATCGAGGATGCGCGCGCCGCGGTCCACATGGGATGCGATGATCGCGAGGTCGGGGCGAAGGCTCATGCGCGTTCTCCCGCGGCGAGAAAGCCGCCGATCACGCGGTCGAGTTCGGGGCTCTCCAGCAGGAAGGCGTCGTGGCCGAAGGGCGAGCTGAGCTCGACGAAGCTGGCCGGTGCCCCGGCGGCGTTGAGCGCATGGGCGATGCTGCGCGATTCCGCGGTGGGGTAGAGCCAGTCGGTGTCGAAGCTCACCACGCAGAACCGCGCCTGGGACGCGCGGAAGGCGTTGGCGAGCAGCCCGCCATGTTCCTCGGCAAGGTCGAAATAATCCAGGGCTCGCGTAATGTAGAGATAGGAGTTGGCGTCGAACCGGTCGACAAAGGCCAGTCCCTGGTGGCGCAGATAGCTCTCCACCTGGAAGTCGGCGTCGAAGCCGAAGGTCTTGGTCTCTCGGCCCTGGAGCTTGCGGCCGAACTTGGCGGTGAGGCCCGCCTCCGACAGATAGGTGATGTGCGCCGCCATCCGTGCGACCGCCAAGCCGGCCGCGGGCGGGTCCTGCGTCTCGTAATAGGCCCCGCCGCGCCACTTCGGGTCGGCCATGATCGCCTGGCGGCCGACTTCGTGGAAGGCGATGTTCTGCGCCGAATGCCGCGCGGCCGAGGCGATCACCACCGCGGCGCGGACGCGCTCCGGAAAGGTCGCCGCCCAGCTGAGCGCCTGCATGCCCCCCATCGAGCCGCCGACCACCGCGAACAGCCGGTCGATACCGAGATGGTCGAGCAGCATGGCCTGCGCGCGGACCATGTCGCGGATGGTGATCACCGGGAACTGCATGCCCCAGGGCTGTCGGGTCGCCGGGTTGATCGTCGCGGGTCCGGAGGAGCCGAGGCAGCTGCCGAGCACGTTCGAGCAGATCACGAACCAGCGATTGGTGTCGATCGGCTTGCCTGGGCCGACCATGCGCGCCCACCAGCCGGGCTTGCCGGTGACCGGATGTTCGGAGGCGAGATGCTGGTCGCCGGTCAGCGCGTGGCAGACCAGGATGGCGTTGCTCGCTTGCGGGTTGAGCGTGCCATAGGTCTCGTAGGCGATGTCGACCGGCGAGAACAGCACGCCGCCGTCGAGGCGCAGCGGCCCCGGCAGCGTTACCGAGCGGCGAAGGCCGAAACGCGGATCATCGGACATATCCGGCGGTTAGGCGGAGCGAGCCGCACGTTCAAGCGTCTCCCGCCATTCCTCCCCGGGCGAAGCTCGGGGAGGGGGACCGCGCTGCGCAGCAGCGTGGTGGAGGGGCCGCCGCGCACGCGGCGGTATCCTGCGCTCGCAACGAGCCCCGCGCCTCGCGGCGCGGCCCCTCCACCCTTCGCTACGCGAACGGTCCCCCTCCCCTGCGGTGCAGGGGAGGATCGGCTGCTTCCCTGCCGCGCCGTCCCCCTCCCCGTGCCGGGGAGGAACGAAGGGGCTGCTTGCCAATCGGCTGCCATTCCGCCAATCCCCGGCCCCATGAACGCACCCGTCCCCAAGCCCTGGGTGATGGCCATCGCCCCCTATGTCCCGGGCCGCGCCACCACCGATTCGGGCAAGCCCGCCGCCAAGCTCTCGTCCAACGAGAATCCCTTCGGCACGCCCCAGGCCGCGCGCGACGCCTATGCCGCCACTGCGACCGAGCTGGAGCGCTATCCCGATGCCGGCGCCGTCGCGCTGCGCGAGGCGCTGGGCGCGCATTACGGGGTGGAGCCCGAGCGGATCGTCTACGGCACCGGCTCGGACGAGGTGCTACACCTTGCCGCCGGCGCGTTCGCGGGCGTGGGCGACGAGATCATCTATGTCCGCTATGGCTTTGCGGTGTACGACATCGCCGCGAGGCGTGTCGGCGCAACGCCGGTGGTGGCGCCCGACCGCGACTATGCGACCGATGTCGACGCGATCCTCGCCTGCGTGACCGAGAAGACCAAGCTCGTCTTCCTGGCGAACCCGAACAACCCGACAGGCACCTACACGGCGCGCGAGGAGATCGCCCGCCTGCACGCGGCACTGCCCAAAACCGTGCTGCTGGTGCTTGATCAGGCCTATACCGAATATCTCGATCCCGAGGACGATGACGGCGGGCTGGAGCTCGCCCGCACCCAGCACAACGTGCTGGTGACGCGCACCTTCTCCAAGATCTTCGGCCTCGCCTCGGAGCGGGTGGGCTGGGGCTATGCGCACCCCGACATCATCGCCGCGATGCACCGCATCCGCGCGCCGTTTGCGTTCAGCATCGGCGCAGGCCGTGCCGCGATCGCGGCGCTGGGCGACAAGGCGTTCGTCGAGCACAGCCGTGCGCACAATGCCCAGTGGCGCCAGTGGTTCGCCGACGAGATCGCCAGCATGGGCAACAAGGGTGTCCGCGCGGTGCCCTCCAAGGCCAACTTCCAGCTCGTCCTGTTCGAGGGCGAGGTGACCGGGGAGCAGGCCTATAAGCACCTCATGGAGGACGGCTATATCGTCCGTTGGCTCCCCGGCCAGGGCCTGCCGCACGGGCTGCGCATCACCATCGGCACCGAGGACGAGATCAAGGGCGTGGCGGCCTCGCTGCGCCGCGTGCTCGGCGCCTGATGCTGCCCTTCGCGCGCGTCACCATTATCGGCCTCGGGCTGATCGGCTCGTCGATCGCCCGCGGCGTCCGCCAGCACATGCCGAGCGTGCGGGTGACCGGCTATGACGCCGATCCGACCGTGCGCGAGACGGCGGTGGCGATCGACCTGTGCGATGACGTGGCAGACAGCGCCGGCACCGCGGTAATCGACGCCGACCTGGTGATCCTCTGCGTGCCGGTGGGTGCGATGGGCGCGGTGGCGGCCGAGTTCGCCGCCGATCTGCCGGCTGACGCGATCGTCAGCGATGTCGGCTCGTCCAAGCTGAGCGTGATCGAGGCGGTGCGTGCGGCGCTGCCGGACGCGACCTTCATCCCGGCCCACCCGGTGGCGGGTACCGAGAATAGCGGGCCCACCGCCGGCTTCGCCTCGCTGTTCCACCACCGCTGGTGCATCGTCACGCCCCCCGAGGGCAGCGACCCGCTGGCGGTGGAGCGGGTGAGCGAATTCTGGCGGCGGCTGGGCGCGAATGTCGAGACGATGGAGCCGGGGCATCATGACCGCGTGCTCGCGGTGACCAGCCATCTGCCCCACCTGATCGCCTACACGATCGTCGGCACCGCGTCGGACCTGGAGGAAGTCACCCAGTCCGAAGTGATCAAATATTCGGCCGGCGGCTTCCGCGATTTCACCCGCATCGCCGCGTCCGATCCGACGATGTGGCGCGACGTGTTCCTGAGCAACCGCGAGGCGGTGCTGGACATGCTCCAGCGTTTCACCGAGGATCTGACCGCGCTCCAGCGCGCGATCCGCTGGGGTAAGGGCGACGAGCTGTTCGAGCTGTTCAGCCGGACCCGGGCGATCCGCCGCTCGATCATCGATCAGGGGCAGGACGATGCTCGGCCGGACTTCGGGCGGTCGCACGAATAGGGGTGAGGGCGCCGGACCCAGCGTCCGTCCACACTATCGTCATTCCCGCGAAGGCGGGAATCCATTTGCCAGGACGTTTGGAGAAAGAACCGCGGTTCCAGCGCCAATGGATCCCCGCCTTCGCGGGGATGACAAAGGGTGGGGTGCGGGAGGCGCCTCAGCCCCCGGTCACCGGGCGCTGCGGCTCGCGCGACACCATCTGCGCGCTCTGCCGCTGGCAGGCGGCCTGCACGACGGGATAATCGACATCGGCGGCGCGACGAAGCGCGGCTTCCATGGCTTCCTGGCAGGCGACCTGCGACGTATAGCGGGCGGGTTCGAGGCGAACCTGGCGGCAGGCCTGCGCATCGTCGCTGCAGCCCATGATCGCCAGTACGTAGAGCAGTTGGTCCATGGCAGATGACCTCCTGCCCGATTCAACGGACAGACCTCCGGGCTGTTCCCGTGGTTGCGTCGCGCGTGCCCGCGTCCCAGATTAGGGCGGATGCCTCCCGAAACCTCGTCCGCCACGCTCGATCGGCCCATGCTCGGCACGATGAAGCGCTTTCTGCCGTATCTGTGGCCGCGGCATGCGCCGGGGCTGCGGATCCGGATCGTGCTCGCGCTGCTGCTCGTGCTCTGCTCGAAGCTGGTGCAGGTCTATGGCGCGCCGTTCGCGTTGCAGGGCGCGATCGACCGGATGGCCTCGGGCCCGCGCGACGCGGTGTGGCTGATCGTCGCGCTCGTCACCGGCTATGCCGCCGCGCGGCTGGGAACGGTGCTGTTCGACAATCTGCGCAACGCGGTGTTCGAGCGGGTGGGGCAGGACGCGACGCGGCGGCTGGCCTCGGACGTGTTCCGCCACCTCCACCAGCTGTCCTTACGCTTCCACCTCAACCGGCGCACCGGCGCGGTGACCAAGGTGGTCGAGCGCGGCACCAAGAGCATCGACACGATGCTCTATTTTCTGCTGTTCAACATCGCGCCGACGATCCTCGAGCTCGGCATGGTGCTCGGCATCTTCGGCACGCGCTTCGGCTGGTGGCTGGTCGCCGGCACGCTGGCGATGGTGGTGATCTACATCGCCTTCACCCGCTGGGTGACCGACTGGCGCTCGAAGCTGCGCGAGCAGATGAACGACCTGGATACCGGCGCCGTCGCCCACGCGGTCGACTCGCTGCTCAACTTCGAAACCGTCAAATATTTCAACGCCGAAGCCCGCGAGAGCGCGCGCTACGACAGGGCGATGACGGCGTATATGAACGCCGCCGTCACCAGCGAGAACTCGCTTGCCTGGCTCAATATCGGCCAGGCGGTGATCACCAATTTGATGCTCGCCGCCGGCATGGCACTGGTGGTGTTCGGCTGGTCCACCGGGCGCTTCACGCCGGGCGATGTGGTGCTGGTGTCGACGCTGCTCAGCCAGCTGTTCCGCCCGCTGGACATGCTCGGCTGGGTCTATCGCACGATCCGCCAGGGCGTGATCGACATGGGCGCGATGTTCGACCTGCTCGATACCGGCGCCGAGGTGAAGGATTCTGGCGACGCGCAGCCGCTCGCGATCGCGCAGGGGCATGTGCGCTTCGAGGGCGTGCAGTTCGGCTACGACGCCGATCGCCAGATCCTCAAGGGCATCGATCTCGACATCCCGGCGGGCGCCACCTTCGCGGTGGTCGGCCCCTCGGGGGCAGGCAAGTCGACCCTCGCGCGGCTGATGTACCGCTTCTACGACGTGACCGGCGGGCGCATCACCATCGACGGGCAGGACATCCGCGCGGTGACGCAAGCCAGCCTCCGCGCCGCGATCGGGATCGTCCCGCAGGACACGGTGCTGTTCAACGAGACGATCGGCTACAACATCGCCTATGGCCGCGAGGGTGCCACGCCCGAGGAGATCGCCGAGGCGGTGCGCGGCGCCTCGATCGCCAACTTCATCCAGGCGCTGCCCGACGGGCTCGACACGCGGGTGGGCGAGCGCGGGCTCAAGCTCTCCGGCGGCGAGAAGCAGCGCGTCGCGATCGCCCGGACATTGGTGAAGAACCCGCCGATCCTGATCCTCGACGAAGCGACCAGCGCGCTCGACAGCCGTACCGAGGCGGACATCCAGGCGACGCTCGAGTCGATCGAGCAGGGCCGCACGACCATCGTCATCGCGCACCGGCTGTCGACCGTGGTCCATGCCGATCGGATCGTCGTGCTGGAGGCGGGCCGCGTGGTCGAGCAGGGCACCCATGCCGAGCTGCTGCGCGAAGGCGGCATCTACGCCGAGATGTGGGCGCGGCAGGCGCAGGAGCGCGAAGAGGGCGAGGCGCCCGTCGCGGAGTAGACTGCGACAAAGCGTTCTAATATATCGATGGATTGAGTAGAGCTGTCAGGCTAGCATTGCGCTTCCTCCAGACCGGAGCGTCAGATGCGCGTCCTGCTCTTCTTCTCTACGATCGCCGCTTCGCTACTGTTCCTTTCGCTCGCGGCTGCCGCTCGCCCGGCGGAAACGGTCGCGGAAGGCGTGTTTCGTTTCTGGAAGCCCAGCGATGGGGTGGTGGCCTGGACCTCGGCAGGCGTTCGCATCCGGATCGAGCCCGCGCCCTGCCGCACCCCGCCGCAGACCGAGGGCTGCAGCTTCGATCATGTGAACAACCAGCCCTTGGTGACGGTCACGGCACCGGGCCAGCCGGACTATCGGACGCTGGGGGACTCGCAATCCTCCTTCTACCGGATCGCCGTCGCCCGCCTGCAGCCTGGCGATGGTCGTCCGGGTATCGTCCTCGAGAACCAGTCGGGCGGGTCCGGGGGCGATGTTCGCGAGCAGATCCTGCTTCCCGATGGCAGCACCTATCATGAGCAATTCCTGCCCGGGCATCTGCAAGGGGAGCTGCCGGCCCGGCTGTCCGATCTTTCGGGCGACGGCGCCGTCGATTTCGTGCTGGGGGACGGGTCCTTCGATGGCGCGTTCGGGTGCAACGCCTGCACGCCGCGACCGCCCATGGTGCTCAGCTTCCGGAACGGCGTGGCCATCGATGTATCGCGCGAGCGTGCCTATGCCGACGTGTTCCGGCGCGCCTTGCCTGACTTGCGAGACCGCTGCTTCGATCGGCACGAGCGCTATCGCAACGGCAGCTGCGCGGCTTATGTCGCAACGGCGGCGCGGCTGGGGCAGGTTTCCACTGCGTGGAAGGCCATGCTTCACCACTATAACCGCGAGGGTATCGACATCTGGCGGGGTTGTGCGGCCTCCGTGCCGCGCGGGAACGCCGGCGCCGACCAACGCTGTTTTCGCACGTTCCCCCAGTCTCTGGCAGCCTTTCTGCGCAAGACCGAGTATATGCGCTGACAAGGTCGAGGAGGGCAGATGCGGATAGCGTTCGGATTGGCAGGCATGGGCGTGCTCGGGCTGGCCGGATGGTCGGCCTGGGCGGGGCGCAAGGCCGAGGAGCTGGCGCCGGCGGAGGGCCGCTTCGTCGATGTCGACGGCGCAAGGCTGCATATCGTCGAGCTGGGGCCGGAGAACGCGGCCGGGCCGGCGATCGTGATGATCCACGGGATCATGGCCCAGCTGCGCAACTTCAGCCACTCGTTGGCCGGGCGGCTGGCGAAGGACCACCGCGTGATCCTGGTCGATCGCCCCGGCTGGGGCTATTCGCGGCTGACCGGTCCGCGACCCGATCTCGCGCGGCAGGGCCGGATGATCGCGGAGGCGATCGAAACGCTGGGGCTGGAGAAGCCGTTGGTCGTCGGCCATTCGATGGGCGGGGCGGTGGCGCTGGCGCTCGCCACCGAGCGGCCCGACGTGCCCGCGGCGCTCGCCTTGATCGCCCCGCTTACCCAGATCGTCGACCAGCCGCCGGCGGTGTTTCGCGGTCTGATGGCGCCGCCGGGCGTCCGCGAGCTGCTCGCCTGGACGATCGCGGTGCCGATGGCCGTGGCATTCGGCAAGCAAGGGGCGGAGGCGGTGTTCGCGCCCGATCCGGTGCCCGCGGACTTCGCCACCGCCGGTGGTGGGGCGCTGTCGGCGCGCGCGTCCGCCTACCAGATGGGCAGCTTCGAGATCCGCATGGCGCAGCAGGCGATGCCGCCGCTGATCGCGCGCTACGGCGAGATCCGGGTGCCGGTGTCGATCCTCTATGGCCGGCAGGACGCGCTGCTCGATCCGGCGCTGCACGGCGAGCGGACGGCAGCGGAGATCGCGGGGGGCAGGTGCACGCTGATCGACGGCGGCCACATGCTGCCGCTGACGCATGCGGACGCAACGGAGGCGTGGCTGCGCGGGGTGTTGGCAGGGATAGGGTAGGTGGCCACCCTCACCCCCCCACCGCCTGCGGCGGCGGGTCCCCTCCCTTCCCCAAGGGGAGAGGGCGCTAAACTCCCTCTCCCCTTGGGAGAGGGAGGGAGCCGCGAAGCGGCGGAAGGGTGAGGGGGACTTGCCCGTTACTTCGCCTCTGCGATCAGCTTGGCAGCCTGGTTACCCGCCCAGTCGAACTCGCCCGAGACGCGCCACACTTCCTTGCCGGTGGAATCGTACAGGATCGTCGTCGGCAGGTTGACGGCCAGCTGCACGCTGAACGCGGTGTCGGTATCCAGATAGGGCTTCAGGTTCTTGTACCCGTTCTTCTGGAAGAACGGGCCGACGACCTCCATCCCCTTCAGGTCCTGGCTGAGCGGCAGCACCACGAGCTTGTCGCCCATTTTGCCCGCCAGCGCGTCGAGCGTCGGCATCTCCTTGATGCACGGCGCGCACCAGGTCGCCCACAGGTTGAGCAGCACCGGCTTGCCCTTGAAGGTGGCCAGCGTCGTCTTCTTGCCCGCCGCATCGGTGAAGCCGATCGTCGGCGCCGCCTCGCCCTTGTGGCTGCGGTCGACCGTGCCGCCCGGCGCGGGTGCAGCGGCGTTTGCCGTCGCGCTTGTTTCGTTCGCTTGCTGAGAAGGCTGCGATTGCTTATCGCACGCGCCCAGTGCGAGGGCGCCCAGAAGGAGAAGACCGATCACCGAGCGCAAGGACAGCTCCAATTCCATGTGGGGAGGGCGCTTCGCCGAAGGCCCGTCCGCGGTGATGCGCGAGATAAACGCCTCGATCCCCTTCGACAAGCGGATGTGGCAGCAGGATCTGCGCGGCTCCAAGGCGCATGTCGCGATGCTGGGCCAGCAGGGGATCGTCGGGGCCGAGGACGCCGCGACGATCGGCGCGGGGCTCGACCAGGTCGCCGAGGAGTTCGCCGCGAACGGCGTGCCCGAGGATCTGGCGCTCGAAGACATCCACATGCTTTCCGAGAGCCGGCTGGCTGCGGCCATCGGTCCCGTCGCGGGCCGCCTCCACACCGCGCGCTCGCGCAACGACCAGGTCGCGACTGACTTCCGCCTCTGGGTGCGCGACGCGGTCGACCAGGCCGACGCGGCGCTGGGCGCACTGCAGGATGCGCTGCTTGCCCGCGCCGAGCAGCATGCGGACAGCGTGATGCCGGGCTTCACGCACCTCCAGGTCGCGCAGCCGGTGACGCTGGGCCACCATCTGATGGCCTATTTCGAGATGTTCGCGCGCGATCGCTCGCGGCTCCAGGACGCCCGCACCCGCATGAACCTGTGCCCGCTGGGCTCGGCGGCCCTGGCCGGCACCGGCTTCAACCTCGATCGCGAGGCGACGGCCAAGGCGCTCGGCTTTGACGGCCCGACGCGCAACTCGCTCGATTCGGTGTCGGACCGCGACTTCGCGCTCGATTACCTCACGGCCGCCGCGCAGTGCAGCCTCCACCTCAGCCGCCTGGCCGAGGAATTCGTGATTTGGGCGAGCCAGCCCTTCGGTTTCGTCGCCCTGTCCGATCAATGGTCCACCGGCAGTTCGATCATGCCGCAGAAGCGCAATCCCGATGCGGCCGAGCTGGTCCGCGGCCATTCGGGCCGGATCAGCGGCGCGCTGTTCAGCCTGATGATGACGATGAAGGGCCTGCCGCTCGCCTATTCGAAGGACATGCAGGACGACAAGCCGCCGGTGTTCGAGGCGCACGACCTGCTCGGCCTCAGCATCGCGGCGATGACCGGCATGGTCGAGAGCGCGACCTTCCGGCTGGAGCGGATGCGCGCGGCGGCGGAAGCCGGCTTCTCGACCGCGACCGACCTGGCCGACTGGCTGGTCCGCGAAGGCGGCATCCCCTTCCGCGAGGCGCACCACATCACGGGGCGCGCGGTGGCGAAGGCCGAAGCCGAGGGCATCCGGCTCGACCAGCTGTCGATCAAAGCGCTCCAGGAAATCGATGCACGGATCGACGAACGTGTGTACGGCGTTCTCAGCGTCGACGCATCGGTGAACAGCCGTACCAGCTTCGGCGGCACGGCACCGTCGCGGGTTCGCGCGGCGATAGCAGCGGCTCGGAAGGGCCGTGAGGAGGAAGCATGAGGAAGCGACTGCTGCTCGTCGTACCGGCCCTGGGGCTGGCACTGAGCGGTTGCGGCGTGCGCGAGGCCCTGGCCCCGCCGCCGGGGGCATCGCTGCCGGTGGCGCCGTACGGCGCCGCGGCGACGCCCACGCCTCCCGATCTTCTCAAACCCACGGCACAGACTCGCCCCGCGCGCAGCGACGACCTGATCCAGGCGTCCGAAGCGCGGCGGAGCGACGAGTTCGACCTGCCACCCAACTGATTTTGGCGGCCTTAAGCGCCGCACCAGAGGCTCATGACCGATTTCTCGATGATCGACGGCGAACTGCACGTCGAATCGCTGCCCCTCGCGCGCATCGCCGCCGAGGTGGGTACGCCCGTCTATGTCTATTCGACCGAACGCTTCCAGGCCAATGCCCGCGCCTTTCGCGACGCGCTGAAGCCGCTGGGGCGCATCCACCTCGCCTTCGCGATCAAGGCCAACCCCAACCTGGCGGTGCTCAAGCTGCTGGCGAACGAGGGCTTTGGCGCCGATGTCGTCTCGGGCGGCGAGATGGCGCGCGCGCTGGCGGCGGGCGTGGCGCCCAAGGACATCGTCTTCTCCGGCGTCGGCAAGACCCGCCGCGAGCTGGTGAAGGGGCTGGAGGCCGGGATCGGCCAGTTCAATCTCGAGCTGGTCGAGGAAGGCGAAGTGCTGGCGGCACTCGCGGCCGAGCGCGGCCTTACCGCGCGCGCGGCCCTGCGGGTGAACCCCGATGTGGATGCCGGCACGCACGAGAAGATCTCGACCGGCAAGGCCGAGAACAAGTTCGGCCTGCCGATCGGCGAGGCACCGGCGATCTTCAACCGGCTGGGAAACCTCCCCGGCCTCGATCTGCACGGCATCGCGGTGCATATCGGAAGCCAGCTGCTCGGCCTCGCGCCGCTGGAGGCCGCGTTCGAGCGTGTCGGCCGGCTGCTCGCCGAACTGCGCGGCAACGGTCACACCATCACCCATGTCGATCTCGGCGGCGGCCTGGGCGTCGCTTATCGCCCGGGCGAGGTGCCGCCGACGCCGGAAGCCTATGCCGAGATGGTTGCGCGGGTGACCAAGGACTGGGACGTCGAGCTGATGTTCGAGCCCGGTCGCACCATCGCGGGCAGCGCGGGCGTGCTGGTCACGGAAGTGCTGTGGGTGAAGCCGGGGCAGGTCCATCCCTGGGTGGTGGTCGACGCCGCGATGAACGACCTCGCCCGCGTGGCGCTGTACGATGCCTATCACGGCTTCGCGGCGGTGAAGCCGAATGGCGAGCGTTTCGTCGCAAACGTCGCCGGCCCGGTGTGCGAAAGCACCGACGTGTTCGTGAAGGCGCGCGAGATCGACGCAGTGAAAGCGGGCGACCTCGCCGTGCTGGAAACCGCGGGTGCCTACGGCGCGACGATGGCCAGCACCTATAACAGCCGCCCGCTGGTGCCCGAGGTGCTGGTGTCGGGCGATCGCTATGCCATCGTCGCCGGCCGGATCTCCGCCGAGGAGATCATGGCCGCCGAGCAGGTGCCGGACTGGCTGAAGTGACGCTCGCCGCGCTGCCCCTGTTCGTGAAGCTGGCGGGGCGGCCGGTGATTCTCGTCGGCGAGGGCGAGCCGGCGAACGCCAAGCGTCGCCTGCTCGACCGCGCCGGCGCGCAGGTGGTGGGCGAAGGCGATACCGCCGCGCTCGCCATCGTCGCACTCGACGAGCCCGAGGACGTGGTCGCACGGCTGAAGGCACGGGGCGTGCTGGTCAATTGCGTCGACCGGCCCGAACTGTGCGACTTCACGCTGCCGGCGATCGTCGACCGCGATCCGGTGCTGATCGCGATCGGCACCGGCGGGGTCTCGGCGGGGCTGGCGGCGGCGCTGCGGCAGCGGCTGGAGGCGCTGTTGCCCGCGACCCTCGGCGCGCTCGCCACGGGGCTGGGTCGCAGCCGGTCAGCGATGAAGGCGCGCTGGCCCGATGCCGGTGCGCGGCGCCGAGCGCTGGCGGATGCTCTGGGGGAGGGCGGGATGCTCGACCTGCTGGCGAGCGACGGCGATGTCGATCGCTGGTTGGCCGAGGGGGCCGCGCCGCAAGCGCAACTCGTCACGCTGAGGCTGACCTCGCCCGATCCGGAGGAGCTCACGCTGCGTCACGCCCGGCTGCTTGCGCAGGCCGATCGGCTTTTCCATCTAGGCGACGTGCCCGACGCCATCCTCAACCGCGCGCGCGCCGATGCCGCGCGCATCCTCGCCCGTCCCCCCGCCGATCCCGGCGAAGGCCTGTCGCTTTGGCTGGAGATGGCGGCTTGAGCGGCTTTGCCTATGTCGTGCACGACGGCAAGGTCGAGCAGCCGACGATGCGCGCCGCGCTCGACCAGCGCGGCGGGCTCACCTGGATCCACCTCACCACCAATGACGAGCGTGCCCAGCTCTGGCTCGGCGGCGAGGCCAAACTGTCGCCCTACATCATCGACTCGCTGACCGCGACCGAGACGCGGCCGCGCTGCGACGCGGTGGGCGACGGCGCGGTGATCAACCTGCGCGGGCTCTCGTCCGAGGCGACGACCGCCTCCGATCCGCTCGCGTCGATCCGCATCTATGCGATGGGCGGCTGCGTCTTCTCGGTGACGCGCAAGCCCCTGACCGCGCTCCAGCCGGTGCGCCAGGAAGTGGAAACCGGCAAGATCCTTGATCCCGGCGACCTGATCGCGGCCTTCGCGCAGGCGATTACCGAGGAACTGGACCCGGTGGTCGCGGAACTCGGCGACTCGCTCGACGATTGCGAGGAGCAGATCTCCGGCCACCGCGCCTTCGAGCTGCGGCGGATGGTCAACAAGGTGCGGGTTCAGGCGATCGGCTATCGGCGCTTCCTCAACCCCCAGCGCGCGGCGATCGAGAAGCTGGCGGGCCTGCCCGGCGACTGGCTGCGCGAGGACGACCGGCTGCACCTCTCCGCCGCCGCCGATCGCGCCGCGCGCATGGCGGAAGAGGTGGAAAGCATCCGCGAGCGCGCCGCGCTGACCCATGAAACGCTCACCGACCTGCGCGGCGAGCTGCTCGACCAACGCTCGCTGGTGATCGCCATCGTCGCGATGGTGTTCCTGCCGCTGACCTTCCTCACCGGTCTGCTGGGCATGAACGTCGACGGCATCCCCTATGCGCACGAGCCCTGGGCGTTCTGGGGCGTGGTGGGGGTTTGCACGATGATGGCGCTGGGGATTGCCGGCTACTTCGTGCGGCGGCACTGGTTCGAGTGACCAGCCCTTAGCCGCCATCCCGGCGAAAGCCGGGATCCATTCGCCACTCCGTTGCAGCAGGAGTCGTAACGGCAACCCCAATGGATTCCGGCTTTCGCCGGAATGACGGTTGAAAGCTTAGCGCCCCAAAAACTCGAAGATCTGCCCGACCATTAGGTCCAGCGATTTCTGGCAATTGGTCTCCACATCCGGCGTCTCCACCGTGTTGACTGCAATCCCCATCGGCGTCGGCCAGCCGCGCAATGCGTGGGTGATCGTGCGCAGCGCCTGCAGCGTCGCGACCGACGCCTGCCATCCGGCGGCGGTGGCGATCAGGCCGACCGGCATCCCGTCGAAATACACGCGGTCGTCGCGGCTGAGCAGCTCGACATAATCTAGTGCCGTCTTCACCAGCCCGGACAGCGTGCCGTGATAGCCCGGCGAACCGATGATCACCGCGTCGGCGCTGCGCAGCGTCTCGACGAAGCGCATCACCTTCGCGTCGGTATCGCCATGCTCGGGCCCGAAATGCGGGAAGACGATGTCGGGTCCGGTGAGCAGCGTCGTGCGCGCGCCGCGCGCCTCGGCGCGGGCGAGGGCGGCGGCGAGCAGGCGGCCGGTGCTGGACTGGGCGCGCAGCGTTCCACCCAGCGCGACGATGTGAGGCGTGTGCATGGTCCCTCGCTAGAGCAAGCCAGCGCTGGGCGCCAGCTTGCGCGGTCATTCGGGTTTGCCGCCCGGCTTCCATTCCGGCTTGGCGTCGCTGTTGGCCAGCGCATGCAGCGGCTCGACCAGCGACTGGATCGCGCGGGTCATGAAGGCGATGTCGATGTTTGCCACCGTATCGTCCTTGCTGTGATAGGTCGGCACCACCGCCCAGCCCGAAATGGTGTGGGCGACCACGCCCTTCTTCGCGAGCGAGTAGTTGTCCGAGCGCTGGAAGAAGTTCTGCTCCGGATAGGGATCGCCGGTGACCAGCGCGCCATGGCCTTTCAGCGTCTCGCCCAGCGTCGAGCGCTCATAGCCGGTCATCATCATCGTGCCGGCGGGCAGCTTGGGATCCTGCGCGCCGATCATCTCGACTTCGACATTGGCGACGATCTGGTCGAGCGGCACCGGCGGGTGCGCGCCGAAATAGGTCGAGCCATAGCCGCCGATTTCTTCCGCGCCATAGGCGACGAACAGGATGCCGCGCTTGGCCTTGCCCTTGGCCGCGAGGGTGCGGGCGAGTTCGAGCACCGCGGTGGTGCCCGAGGCGTCGTCATTGGCGCCGTGCATCACCGTGCCGTCGCCCTGGACGCCCAGATGGTCGAGATGGGCGCTGAGCAGCAGCACGCCGGCCTTCGGATCGGAACCCGGCAGCCAGCCGATCGCGTTGGTGGTGGTCGCGACCGTCTCTTCCGCCGGGACGGTCAGCGACACCTTGGCGTCCTTCTGCGCCGCCAGCGCATCAAAGGCGGCAGCGGGCAGCACGACGATCGACGGTGCCGGTTCGCGCGGCTCCCCGCGCAGCCCGCCGGGCAGGCGCGGTTCGCCGTGGAGGCCCTTGATCATCGCCTGGGTATCGGCGCTCTCGCGGATCAGCAGCAGCCGCGGCGTCTTGAACGAGCGTGCCAGCCGGTAGAGCTGCATGACCGGCATGTCGCCGACGATCAGCATCACCGGCGCGGGCGCCATCTTGGACATTGCCTTGGCGGGGGTGAGGCGCGCCACGCCTTCGCTGCCGGTGCCGTCGCCGACCAGCAGCACCGCGCCCGGCACCGGCGCGCCGTTGGCGGTCAGCGTGATCGGCGCCTTGAGCTTGAGCCGGACGATCTCGGCTTTCTGGAGATAGCCGTCCATGCCCGGCGCGGGCTGGAGGCCGAAGCCGCGGAACTGGGCGGCGACATAGGCGGCGGCGATCGCCTCGTCGGGCGTGGCGCTGCCGCGGCCGCGGAGTTCGTCGCCGGCGAGGAAGGTCTCGTGCGCGCGGACCCAGTCTGCGCTCACCTGTGCCTGCGCCGGCACCGCCAGCACGCTCGCGGCGGCCCATGCCGCCAGCAGCAATCCACGCTTCATTCGCCATCCCCCGTTCGGTTCGTGCCGGGTGATGGGCCAAGCGGGCGCGGCGCGCAACCGGCGCCGCGCCCGCCGGCACTCAGAAGAACAGCTTGCGGATGCTGAGGGTCACCGCGCGGCCGGTGGGATCGAGCAGGTCGGGCTGGTAGTTTAGCGGCACCGCGCCGGTCTGGTCGGTCACCCGCTGGCGGCTGTTGAGGAGGTTGGTGACGCCCAGGCTCACCCGCGTGCCGCGCAGCCAGGGATGCGCGCGCACCAGCTTGAACTGGCGCCCGAGGTCCGCGAACACGCGCAGGTTGAACGTGCCGAGATCGCCGAAGTTGAGCTGGTTCGTGTTGTTCAGCCCGGTATAGACGCTGGTGCTGCTCTGCCATTTGAAGCCGAGCCGCATGCCGACGCCGTCCTTGGTGAAGCCCGCCTGGGCATCGATCTGGTGCGCCGGCTGGCCGCCATTGTTGCCCGCAGCGTCGCCATGCAGCAGGTCGAGGATGGGGACGCCGTCGCGGATCTTGATCTGATCCTTGAAATACCAGGTGTGGTAGAGGCTGAACTGCAGTCGGCCGGCGAGCGCACCGTTCGGTCCGCCGAAGCGACCACGGCCGCCGCCGCCCGGACCACCACCGCCCGGCCCCCCACCGCCCGGCCCCGCAGCGGGACGCGCCGGCGGCGGACCGAACAGGCTGCCGCCGCCCGGCGGACGCTGCCCATTCTGGCCCTGGCCGAACATTCGCGCCTGGCCTTCCGCCGGCAGCGGCTTGCCCGCGGCGATCGCATCGGCGCGCTCCTTCTCGCGCTGGGCGCGCATCGCCGCGATCTTCTTCTCGAGCGACGACTTGATCGGCACCGACAGGTTGAAGCCCCAGCGCAGCTGCTTGGTGTCGTTCTCGGCGAAGTTCACTGCGCGATTGTCGATGCTCACCAGGTCGCCGTCGGGATCCCGCACGAAACGATCGGGGAAGGCCGCCTCGATCGCCGCGGTGGCGGCGGGGAAGGTCGCGATGTCGTTGCGGATGCGGCTGGTGACATAGTCGGCGCGGATCGAGAGGTCGGTCTTCTCGAGCGGGCGCAGTTCCAGCCCGAGCTTCATCACGTGGCGCTTCTCCGCCTGGAGCGTTGGATTGCCGCCGGTGATGGTGGTGACGGTCACCGTCTGGCCGGTGCGATAGTCGAACACGCGGGTGTTCGGGCTGGAGACGATCGGGCCGCCGAGCTGGCTGGTGGTCGGCGCATCCTCGGCGTCGGTCCAGGAGGCGAGCAGCCGCACCGGCTTGAATGGCGACCAGTTCACGCCGTAGCCGGTGGTGGTCAGCGTGCCGAAGTCCGACAGGTGCTGGACGGCGACGTTGCCGTTGATCGTCAGGTCACCCAGCGGCTGAAGCACGTCCTTGCGGCGGCTGGCGATCGGCAGGTCGACATTGAGCTGGGTGCTGGCGATGTTGCGCGAGAGCGAGGCGTCGGTCGCGACGCCGTTGCGGAAGCCGGTGCTGTCGAAGCCGCTGAGGCTACCGCCGATCCGCAGCGAGGTGGAAACCTCGCCGGCCGGCAGCGAGAACAGGGGGCCGCGCAGCAGCGCGTCGATTGTGCCGGTGTTCGAGGTGGAGTTGCCGCGATCGGCCGGGCGTGCTGCGCCGAGCGAATCGAAGCCGCGATCGGTGATCGTCTTGCTCTCCACGCGATCGTAATTGCCGGTAAGCGACCAGCTCCAGCTGTTGCTCCACGGCAGTTCGTCACCGTTGAGCGTCGTGCCGAAATGCGAGGTGATCGTGCGGCTGCTGGCGGTGAGCGGGCTGGGCTCGGCGGTCAGCGCCAGCGGCGCCGCGCTCTGCGAGAGGGCGAGCCCCCGCAGCGCCTCGCTCTGCAGTACCTCCAGCGTGCCGTTGAACGTCGCGCCGACCTTCTCGCTCAGGTTGCGCGCATAGCTGCCGTTGATGTTGAGATCCTGGCTGGGGGCAACCAGCGTACGATAGGGCGCCTGGTTGACGCCACTGCCGTCGTTGAACGTCGCCTGCACGTTGCGCTCGCTCTCCAGCAGCGCCGAATTGCCCTGGTACTTCACGTCGAGATTGACGCGGCGATCGCGGTTGATCTTGAGGATGTCCGCCTGCACCTGCTGGGTGCTGTTGCCGCCCTCGGTGGGCATGCCGCCCTGCAGCTCGGTAGTGAGCGCGCGGAAGCGTTCGCGCAGCACGAAGTTCACCACGCGCTGGTCGGCCGAATAGCCGAATTTGAGCGCGACTTCCTCGGGCAGGATATCGACGCGCTCGATCGCCTCGGTCGGCAGGTCGCGGATCTCGGCGAAGCTGGAGATGCGGCGACCGTTGAGCAGGACCACCGGCCGGCCGCTGCCGCGTCCGCTGCCGGTCTGCGGTGCGAGCTCGGTGAGCAGGTCGGAAACCGAGGAGACGGCATAGGCGCGGATATCGGCCTGGTTGAGCTGGATCTCGGGCGGGATATCGCCCTTCACCGCGCCGCGCGGTTCGCTGGCGGTGACGACGATCTCGTCGGTATAGGGGTCGTCCTGCGCCGGCGCGGCGGGCTGAGTCTGCGCAGGGCGGCCGCCCGACTGCTGCGTCGTCGTCGTCTGTGCCTGCGCTGCCAGCGGCGATACGCCCGCCAGCAGTCCTGCCAGGGTGGTCCCCAGTCGCTTCATCGTTGCTCCGTCCCTTTTCCGAATCAGAAGCGGGCCCGCAGGCCCGCTCGTCCTTGTTCGGCGAGTACGACGCACATGTCGCAAAACTGTGCCCGATTATCGGATAAATTGTCGCGCCTGTTGCACAGATGCGAAAATGGGGGCCGAAGCCCCCATCGTCTGTATTCATGGTGCGGTCGAGAAGACTCGAACTTCCACGGCCTTTCGGCCACAACGACCTCAACGTTGCGCGTCTACCAGTTCCGCCACGACCGCACGTGAATTTCCGCCGGCATTTCCATACCAGCGGCTGGTAAGGCAGCGGCCCCTAGCAAAGCGAAATGGGGCTGGCAAGCCGCTTTGTGCGGGTTTCTTGCGTTGTCGCTTCCGCCTATGCCCCGCTCCATGCCCGTCGCCACGCCGCTCGCCGCCGAAACGCGCCGCCTCCTCGCGCTGGCCTGGCCGGTGATGCTCACCGGGCTCAACTGGACAATCCTGCACGTTACCGACGTGGTGGTGGTGGGCCTGGCGGGCAGCCACCAGGTCGCGGCCCTCGCGGCGAGCCGGACGATCACCTTCCCGGGAATCGTGATGGGGCTGGGCGCGCTGACCGGCATCCTCGTCCATGTCTCGCGCGCCGATGGTGCGGGCGAGCTGCGCCAGACCGGCCGCGTGCTCCACGAAGGGCTGCTGCTCGCGCTGCTGCTCGGCATGGCGAGCATGGCGATCCTGTTCGGCTTCGCGGCGCCCATGCTCGCCGGGGTGGGTGTTGCGCCCGATCTTGTCGCCGCGAGCACGCCAGTGGTGCAGGTGATGGCGCTCGCCTATCCGTTCCAGCTGCTCACCATCGCGACCAGCTTTTTCCTCGAAGGCGTCAGCCGGCCGGCGCGGGTGACGGTGGTCAACCTCGCGGTGCTGCCGATCAACGCGCTGCTAGCCTGGCTGCTGGCCACCGGCGCCTGGGGACTTCCGGCGCTCGGCGCCGTCGGCGCGGCGACCGCCACCGCCATCGCCTCCGCACTCGGCGCAATCGGCATGCTTGCCGCCGCCTGGACGCTGCCGCGCGCCGAGCCGCGCGGCGTGCGGTTGCTCGGCGACTGGGGGCGGGCGGAAACGTGGCGCGGTGCCTGGGCCCTTGCCCAGTTCGGCGTGGTGCCGGCGGTTGCCTCGGGGCTCGAACTGGTCGGTTTCTCGATCCTGATCGCGCTCTCGACGCAACTGGGGGAGACCACCGCCCATGCCTTCCAGATCGTCTTCTCGATCCACAACGTCACCTTCGCGGTGGCGCTGGGGCTGGGATCGGCGGCGGGGGTGCGCGTCGGCAATGCCGTGGGCGAGGGCGTGCCCCAGGCGGCGGCAGGGCGGGCGGGCATTGCCGCGCTGCTCGCCGGCCTAGCAACGGGACTGCTGGCGGCGTGCCTGATGTTCGTGCCGATGCTGGTGGTCGAGCGCTTCCCGGCACCCGGCGACGTGCATGCGATGGCGGCGACGATGCTGCTGCTCTGGGCGCCGTTTATCCTGTTCGACGGCGTCCAGGTGGTGTTCGTCTATGCGCTGCGCTCGCTGGGCGACCAGGTCGCGGCGGGCATCAACGGCATCCTCGCCTTCTTCCTGGTGACCGGCGGCCTGGGGCTGTGGCTGGTCCAGGCGGGGTTCGGCGCGACCGCGCTGGTGCTCGCCTCGGGGCTGGGCATGGTGGCGGCGGCGCTGCTCGATGGCGGCCGCCTGCTCGTCGTCACCCGTCGAATTCGCTCACGAAGCTGAGCTTCACCGACTTGGCGCCGCTCGGCACGTCGACCTTGGCGCCGTTGAAGTCGAAGCCGCCCTGCGGCTCCAGCATGCGGACCGGCGGGGTGATCCGCCAGCTATAGACCTCGCGGCGCTCGCCATCGAGCAGCTGGATGCGGATATCCGGCACATGCTGGGCTGCGCCGCTGTCGTTGAGCACCTTGCCCGAGACGATGAACAGCTTGCTGCCGTCGGCGCGGGCCTGAAGCGCCACGTTCTTCTCGCTGAACACCAGCTGCGCATTCGCGCCCCCGATCGGCAGGCCGAGCTGGGTAAGCACCTGCGGCGCCTTCCAGTAGAGCAACGCCGCGCCGCCGAGCAGCACCGAGACGAGCGCAACCAGCGCCGCGATCGTCCAGCGGATGCCGCTGCGCTTCTTCGGCTCCGGCTCGTCGAAGGGATCGTAGCTCGGCTCGGGCGCGGGCTCGGCCGCGGCGAAGCTGCGTGAGGGGAGCGGCGCGGGTTCGGGCTCCGGCGTGGGTGCTGCCACCGGGGCGGGGGCCGGTGCGGTCAGCTCTAGCGGCGCGCCCGACTGGAACCAGCTATGCTTGCAATTGGCGCAGCGCACCGTGCGGCCGTCGGGGCCGATCGCCGCATCCGGCACCTCGTAGCGCGATCCGCACTGGCTGCACTCCAAGATCATGCCCAAACCCCCTGGTACCTGCCGAAAACGCGGCAGGACGTGCGAGTCTAGCGGGGCCGATTCGGGCCAGCAAGCGACTTGGGACGGACGGCGGCTTGAGCGACATCCGGGGCTGTGCGATGGCGACCGGGTACCAAAGCGAACAGGAGGCCGGGCCGCACGGCGCATGGGCAACATCGTGCACTTCGAAAATGTCGGCCTGCGCTATGGGACCGGACCGGAAACGCTGTCCGACGTGAGCTTCACGCTGGCGACGGGGGGCTTCTACTTCCTCACCGGCGCGTCGGGCGCCGGCAAGACCTCGCTGCTCAAGCTGCTCTACCTCGCTCAGCGGCCGACGCGCGGCGCGGTGCGACTGTTCGGCGAGGATGCGGGGTCGCTGCCGCGCGCGCGGCTGCCCGGCTTTCGCCGCCGCATCGGCGTGGTGTTCCAGGATTTCCGGCTGCTCCCGCAGCTTTCCGCCTATGACAATGTGGCACTTCCGCTGCGCGTCGCGGGGGTCCGCGAAAGCGAGATCGAGGCGCCGGTGATGGAGATGCTCGCCTGGGTGGGGCTGAGCGCGCGCGTCACCGCCAAGCCGCCGACGCTGTCGGGCGGCGAGCAGCAGCGCATCGCCATCGCTCGCGCGGTGATCGCCCGGCCCGAGATCCTGGTGGCCGACGAGCCGACCGGCAATGTCGATCCCGACATGGCGGACCGGCTGCTGCACCTGTTCGAGGCGCTCAATCGGCTGGGGACCACCATCGTCGTCGCGACCCACGACCTCCACCTGATCGGCCGCATCCCGCGTGCGCAGCTGATGCGCGTCGAAAAGGGCAAGCTGGTCGATCCCAGCGGCCTGCTCCGCCATCCGCCGGGGGGCGCATGAACGGCTTCCGGCACCGCGCAGCGATCGACCTGCGGCTGCTCGGCGAGGGCCAGCGCGGCTGGGTGATGGCGGGCATCATGGGGATCATGCTGTTCCTCACCGTGCTGGCAGGCGCGCTGGGGCTGGGCGTGGCGCGCTCTGCCGGCGGGCTCGATCGGCAGCTCGCCGGGCAGCTGACCGTCCAGCTTGTCGAGCCCGATGCCGGGCTGCGCGACGTGCGTGCCAAGGCGCTGGTCGCGGCGATCGCGAAAGTGCCCGGCGTTGCCCGCGTCCGTGAGGCCGATCGCGCCGAGCTGGCGGCGCTGCTCAAGCCGTGGCTCGGCGATGTCGGGCTCGATCCCGAGCTGCCGATGCCGGTGCTGATCGACGTGACCGCGACCGAAGGCTCGGCCGCGCAAGTGACCGCCGCCGCCCGCCGCGTGGCTCCGCAGGCGCGGGTGGACAGCAGCGCGCGCTGGCTGTCGCCAGTGCGCGGGCTGCTCGGCGCGCTGGGGCTGGTCGCGATCGGGCTGGTGCTGGTCATCGCCGCCGCGACCGCGGGTGTTGCGCTGCTCGTCGCACGCGCGGGGCTGGACACGCACCGCGATACGATCGACGTGCTCCACATGCTCGGATCGACCGACCTCCAGGTGGCGCGCCTCCTCCAGCGCCGAATCGCGCGCGACACGCTGCTCGGCGGCGCGATCGGCACGCTGGCGGCGCTGGCGCTGGTCGCGCTGTTCCAGACCAAGCTGGCGCTGACCGGGTCGGACGTGCTGGGCGGCGTGACGCTGGCGCCGGTCGACTGGACCTTGCTCCTGCTGCTGCCGATAGGTTTCGCGTTGCTCGCCACCGTGGCGACGCGGCTCACCGTGCTCCACACGCTGGGGCGCAAGCTGTGATCCGGCGGCTGTTCTTCCTGCTGGTGCTGCTGGCGCTGGCCTGGGGCGCAGGCTTCGCGCTGTTCCTGTTCAGCCTCGGCAAGCCGCTCGGCGGACACCGCACCGATGCCGTCGTCGTGCTGACCGGCGGGCCGGGGCGGATCCAGCGCGGGCTCGACGCGCTCCGCCGCGAGGATGCCAGGCGGATGCTGGTCAGCGGCGTGAACCCGGACGTGCGCCCGCGCGAACTGGCCGCGCAATTCCCGGCCGATCGCGCGCTGTTCCGCTGCTGCGTCGACCTCGGCCATGAGGCGGTCGACACCCGCTCCAATGCCGACGAGACCGGCCGCTGGGTGCGCGACCATGGCTATCGCAGCGTGCGGCTGGTCACTTCGGACTGGCACATGGCGCGGGCCCGGCTGGAGCTGCGCCATGTGCTGCAGGGCGTGGCGATCGTCGGCGACGGGGTGCCGAGCACCCCCGGATGGCGGATGCTGCTGCGCGAATATCACAAATATCTGGTGCGCCGGGGGGCGCTGTTGCTGGGGGTCGATTGATGGACGCGGTGCGTACTGTTCTCTTCCGCATCTTCTTCTACGGCGTGTCGATCCTCCTGGTGCTGTGCGTGCCGGTCGCGGCGCTGTTCGGCAGCCGATTCCTGCGCGCCTATTCGAACTTCTGGGCGTGGACGCTGCAATGGATGGTGCGCCGGATCGTCGGCGCGCGGCTGCGGATCGAGGGCAAGGTGCCGGAGGGCCAGTTGCTGTTCGCCGGCAAGCATGAAAGCTATTTCGAGGCGCTGGAGCTGACCCGCATGCTCGGCAGCCCGGCGACGGTGATGAAGCGCGAGCTGGCCCGTATTCCGCTCTGGGGCTGGGCGGCGCAGCGCTATGGCACGATCGTCGTCGATCGCGAGGCCAATGCGACCGCGCTGCGCGCGATGATGCGCGCGGCGCAGGCAGCGCGGGCGAGCGGGCGCTCGGTGCTGATCTTCCCGGAGGGGACGCGGGTGCGCCCGGGCGAGGCGCCGCCGCTGCGCTCGGGCTTTGCCGGGCTTTACCGCGCGCTCGATCTGCCGGTGGTACCGGTGGCGGTGCGCAGCGGCACCGTCTGGCCGCGCAAGGGGCTGATGCGGCGGGGCGAGATCGTCTTCCGCTTTGGCGAACCGATACCGCCCGGGCTGCCCCGGCGCGAGATCGAGGCGCGGGTGCACGCGGCGATCAATGCGCTGAACGGGTGACGCTGCTCACCCTCACCCTCCCCACCGCCTTCGGCGGCGGGTCCCCTCCCTCTCCCAAGGGGAGAGGGCGCTAATTCCCTCTCCCTTTGGGATAGGGAGGGAGCGGCGAAGCCGCGGAAGGGTGAGGGTGGGATCAGGCTCGGCTTACCGAGGCCGGGTCCAAAGCCCTGCCGGCCGCGGCGTCGGCGCGCGACGTTTCGCCTGCGTCCACGCCTTCACGATCGCGCCGAGCTTCTCGCTGCCCGAGGTGGTGGTGCGGCTGTCCCAGGCCTGCGGGCCGCGTGCGCGTACCTTGCGCGCGATCCCGCCATAGATGTCGGCTGCTGCCAGCACCGCCCAGGCCGAGCGGAACGACAGCGCCGCCGCGCCGCCGCGCGCGCTGATCTCATAGCCTTCCGCCCGGTCGGCGAGGCGGGTGCCGAGAATCGCCAGCGCGTTGCGGTCGGCCATCGGGTCTGTCGCGCTAAGCCCCACTTCGGCGAGCCAGTCGGCGGGCAGGTAGCAGCGTCCGGCTTCGGCATCCTCGCCGATGTCGCGGGCGATATTGGCGAGCTGGAAAGCGAGGCCGAGGTCGCAGGCGCGGTCGAGCACGGGCTCGTCGTCGGGCGCCACGCCCATCACCACCGCCATCATGCAGCCGACCACGCCGGCGACATGGTAGCAATAGCGCAGCAGATCGTCCTCGGTCTGCGGGCGCCAGTCCTCGGCGTCGAGGGCGAAGCCGTCGATCAGGTCCCAGGCGAAGCGGTGCGGCATGCCGGTCTCGGCCGCGACGATGCGCAGCGCGTCGAACGCGGCGTCGCCGACCCAATCGCCTGCCAGCGCCGCGGCAGTGCGCGCGCGCACCTCCGCCAGTCGCGCCGCCGGATCGGCGACGCGGGTCATGCCATGGCCATGGTCCTGGCCGTCGACGATGTCGTCGCAGCGGCGGCACCAGGCATAGAGCAGCCAGGCGCGCTCGCGGGTCTTGGGGTCGAACAGCTTGCTCGCGGCGGCGAAGCTGCGCGAGCCGCGGGCGATCGACTCGCCCGCGGTCGCGACGATCGCATCGCGGCCGGGAAAGCGCATTACAGCTGTTCGCGCCGCAGCTGTGCGATCGGCACCACCGGCTGCGCCTCGGCCATCTTGGTCAGCAGCCCGTCGATCGTGGAGTCGACCAGCAGCAGCCCCTGATGCTGGGGCCGCACGAAGCCGACGGTACCCATATGCTCCCAGAACTCGACCAGCTTGTCGTAATAGCCGGCGATGTTGAGCAGGCCGATCGGATCGGCGTGATAGCCGAGCTGCGCCCAGCTCATCGCCTCCCACAGCTCGTCCATGGTGCCGGTGCCGCCGGGCAGGTTGACGAAGCCGTCGGCCAGCTCGGTGAAGCGCGCCTTGCGCTCGTGCATCGTCTCGCAGACTTCGAGGCTGGTGAGCCCGCGGTGCGCGACCTCGGCATTGACCAGCAGGGTGGGGATCACGCCGATCACCTCGCCGCCGGCCTCCAGCGCCGCATCGGCGACTGCGCCCATCAGGCCGAGGCGGCCACCGCCATAGACGACGCCGATGCCGCGCTCGGCGAGCGTGCGGCCCAGCGCGCGGGCGGCTTCGATATAGACCGGATCGGCCGGGCTGGCCGAGCCGCAATAGACGGCGATACGCTTCATGCTGTGCTCCTGTGGCGGGGCTGATAGCGTGTTTTGGCGGGGAGGGAGAGCCTGATCTTAAGCCCCTCCCCTTAAGGGGAGGGGTTGGGGGTGGGGCAGTGTCTCACAGAGACCAACGAACGGACTGGCATCCCTCCACCCCCAACCCCTCCTCCAAGGAGGAGGGGCTAAAGTTCGTTCAGGCCATCTCGCCCAGCATCAGCTCGGCGGTCGCCTTGGCGCTTCCCACCACGCCCGGAATACCCGCACCCGGATGGGTACCCGCCCCCACGAAATACAGGTTCGAAATCGCATCGTCGCGATTGTGCACGCGGAACCAGGCGCTCTGGGTGAGGATCGGCTCGAGGCTGAAGCCCGAGCCGTGATGCGCCGCCAGATCGTCGCGGAAGTCGGTCGGCGCGTAATGGAACTTGGTGACGATCCGCTCGGCCAGGTCCGGGATCAGCCGGCGCTGGACTTCCGCCAGGATGCGCGATTCCAGGATCGGTCCCACTTCGTTCCAGTCCGCCGGGAACTTGCCGAGATGCGGCACCGGCGCCAGCGCGTAGAAGGTCGAATGGCCCTCGGGCGCCATGCTCGGGTCCGAGGCGCTTGGGTGGTGGAGGTAGAGCGAGAAGTCCTCGCTCACCACGCCGTGGGTGTAGATGTCGTCGAGCAGCCCCTTATAGCGCGGGCCGAACAGGATCATGTGGTGCGGGATGTCGGGGAAGGTGCCGCGCAACCCGAAATGCACGACGAACAGCGAGGGCGAGTAGCGCTTGTTGACCAGCCGGTTCGCCGTCCGCCGCGCGCTGCGCGAATTTCGCAGCAGGTCGCGGTAGCTGTGGACGATGTCGGCGTTGCTCGCCACCGCGTCGACCTCGACCTCGAAGCCGCTATGCGTGCGCACGCCGACGACGCGGTCGCCCAGCGTCAGGATCTCGTCGACCGGGTCGCCGATCCGTACCGTGCCGCCCAGCCGCTCGAAATGCGTGATCATGCCCGCGATCAGCCGGTTGGTGCCGCCCTCGGCCCACCACACGCCGCCGTCGCGCTCCAGCTTGTGGATCAGCGCATAGATGCTGCTGGTCGCCATCGGGTTGCCGCCGACGAGCAGGGTGTGGAACGACAGCGCCTCGCGCAGCTTCTCGTTCTTCACATAGCCCGCGACGACCGAATAGACCGAGCGCCAGGCCTGGTTCTGCATCAGCGCAGGCGCTGCCTTGAGCATCGACTTGAAGTCGAGGAACGCCTTGGCGCCCAGCTTTACATAGCCTTCCTGGTAGACCCGCTCGGAATATTCCAGGAACTTGCGATAGCCGGCGATGTCATTCGCATCGAGCTTGGCGATCTCGCCCGCCAGCACGGCGTCGTCATTGGTATAGTCGAAGGTCGTCCCGTCGGGCCAGGACAGGCGGTAGAAGGGCGTGACCGGCTTGAGCGTCACGTCCTCCGAAATGTCATGGCCGGAGAGGCGCCACAGCTCCTTCAGCGCATCGGGATCGGTGATCACCGTCGGGCCGCCGTCGAAGGTGAAGCCGTCGCGCTCCCAATAATAGGCGCGGCCGCCCGGCTTGTCGCGGGCCTCGATCACGGTGGTGTCCACCCCCGCCGACTGGAGACGGATGGCAAGGGCGAGGCCGCCGAACCCGGCGCCGATCACGACTGCGCGGCGCATCAGCGGCCCCAGATCGCGGAAAGCGCGCGGCCCACCGGCACCGGCGGCTTGCCCGACAGCACCCGCACGCGGTCCCCGAAGGTCGATTGCGCGGCGTAGAAGCGCTGGATCAATCCTGCATCCAGACGGTAAAAACGTTCCAGCACGCGATAGCGCTCCTCGGGTTCGGCCGCCTTGAACAACATCGCGGCGAGCATGCGATAGAAGCCGCGCTTGCGCCAGAGCGCGCGGGAATAGCCATACAGCATTTGGTGCAGCGCCTCGCCCGAATAGTCGCGGGTCTCGGCGATCAGCGCGGCGGTGCGGATCGCGTCGGGGAAGGAATAGCCGGTCATCGGGTGGAACAGCCCGGCCTTCATCCCCGCCTTGGCGATGCCGCGGCCGCCAGCGGCCCAATAGGCGGCATGGTCGCCGCCCATCGCCACCGGCAGGCTGCCCACTTCCTCGCGCAGCACGCGATCGACCTGCCAGCCCGCGGCATCGGCATAGGCCTCGATCCGGTCGCCGGTGGCGAGGATGTCGAGCGAGGGCGTGTCGCTGTAATAGGTGTCCTCGACGAATATCCGCGTCGGGCTGAACGGCAGGCAATAGACGAAGCGATAGCCGTCGATCTGCGGCACCGTCGCGTCCATGATCACCGGCCGCGTCACGTCGTGCAGGTCGCTCAGCACCAGCTCGGCGCCGTGGAATTTCTGCCAGCCGAGCTGGAGCGCGCTGGTATCGCCGACGCCGCGGCAGTCGATCACCCCCTCGGCCTCGACCAGGTCGCCATCGGCGAGCGCTACGGCCGTCGGCGTGATGTCCGCCGCCTCGCGCTCGAGCAACAGGCTCTTCTCGCCCAGCTCGGCGCGCACCACCCGATCGAAATGGTCGGACTCGACCGAGTAATAGCGCGACGGCAGGCTGCGGAAATGGCCGGGAAAGGCGACGTCATAGCCGTTCCAGCCATGGCCGATCAGCGGCGCGGAGAGCCAGCGATGCTCGGGCGCGACGTCGTCCGCGAAGAACGACCAGAGGTGATTGCCGCCGATCCGTGCCGAGCCTTCGATCAGCCGGACGGTGCAATCGGGTTTCTTCTTCCGGATGGCCAGCGCGATAAGCCCGCCGGCGAGGCCGCCGCCGACAATGGCAACGTCACAACTGATGGTTGAAGGCATGGCCGTCGCCTAGCCCAAGGGCGGGGGTGTGGGAACCCCACCCTTGGGGACGCGGCGCGAAACGGTCGCCGGCCCGGGGCGCCCCGGCGCAGACCCAAGTGGTTCATTTTATTTTAACTATCGTCACGCGGCTTGCACACTTGGCCCCTAATGCCGGGGAACCGCGCTGGCGGTTTGTGAAGTAGGGGAACCAAAGCAATGCAGAAGAAGCTTTTTGGCGCGACACTGGTCGCCGCCACGCTGCTCGCCGCGCCCGTCGCGCAGGCGCAGGTTGCGCTCACGGCCAAGACCTACACCCAGAATTTCGACACGCTGGCGACCAGCGGCACCAGCAAGGCGCTGCCGACCGGCTGGAAGCTCGACGAGCGCGGCAGCAGCACCGCCGGTTCGGACGACGCCTATGCGACCAGCAACGCCAATACCGGCACCGCCTATGCCTTCGGCACCGGCAGCGAGCGGGCGCTGGGCAGCGTCACCTCGGGCAGCGCGACGCCGATCCTGTTCGGCGCCTTCTTCACCAATGCGCTGGGCGGCGCGATCGAGTCGCTCACCCTCAATTATTTCGGCGAGCAGTGGCGCCTCGGTACCGCGAGCAGCGAGCGCCTCAGCTTCGAATATTCGCTCGACGCCACCTCGCTGTCGAACGGCAGCTGGACGGCGTTCAATGCCCTCGACTTCGTTAGCATCAAGAACGGCACCGGTTCGGGCAGTTCGAGCAGCGTGCTCGACGGCAATGCCGCAGGCAATCGCGCGGACATCAGCGCGACGATCGGCAACCTGTCGATCGCCAATGGCGGCGGCTTTGCCATCCGCTGGACCGATCGCGACGTCGGCGGTTCGGACCATGGGCTGGCGATCGACGACCTGACGCTCATCGCCACGCTGGCGCCGAGCGCGGTGCCCGAGCCGGCCGCCTGGGCGATGCTGATCGGCGGCTTCGGCTTTGCCGGCGCCGCGCTGCGTCGTCGCGCGAAGAAGGCAGTGTTCGCCTGAAGACAGAGGAGGCGCCGGGCGGACCGGCGCCTCTTTCTCGTCAGAAGTCGAGCTTGGCCGAGAGCGAGACGGTGCGGCCGTTGATCGCGCGGCCCCAGCCGATGCCGTTCGCCGGCACTTCGCTCTGGTTGAACTCGAAGAAGCCGACCTGGTCGAACAGGTTGCTCGCGTTGAGCATCACTCGCACCCGGTCGATCGGCTTCACCACCAGGAAGGCGTTGACCACGGTGAAGCCCGGCATCTTGAGCAGGTTGCTGTCCTGCGCATAGCTGCTGGTGATCGTCACCACGTTGGTGCCGAAGGTGACGTTGCGCAGCTCGATCTGCGGCGTCGCTTCCAGCGTCCAGGCGGGCTGGTGGCGCGGTTCCTTGCCGGTCAGCGTCGGATCCAGGAAGTCCTTGGTGATCTTGGCGGTGGTGTAGGTGGCGCCGGCGGTGATGCTGAAGATGCCGCGGCGATAGCCGCCTTCCATCTCCACGCCGGTCGCGCGGTAGCTGCGGATGGTCTGGTTGGCCGATCCGTTGAGGACATTATGGTCGTCCGCGGTGGCGCGAAACGCGGTGACGTTGAGCGTCGCGCCCGCCTTGCGGAACTTGAACCCGCCTTCGAGCTGGCGGACCTGGTCATATTTGTCCGCCGCATTGGGCACGCTGCCGTCGACCGGGCTCACCGCGGGGGTGAACAGGATCTTGTCGGCATTGGCGCGGGCGCCGCGGCTGTAGCGGGCGAAGACCGAGAAGGGCTCGGCGACGCGGTAGTTGATCCCGCTCGAATAGCTCCAGTAGCCATAGTTGTAGTTGACCGGTGCCGGCGTATCGAGCGGCAGGAAGGCGACGCGCTTCTCCGGTGCGGAGATCACGCCATTGCCGTTGATGTCGTAGCTGATCAGGCCTACCCGGCCGCCGCCCAGGTCCGCGCCGATCAGCGAGCCGCGCACCCGGCCGCGATCATAGCGGACGCTGCCGCCGATCGAGAGCTTGCCGACATGGTAGTTCACCGAGCCATAGGGGGCGAGGATATCGTAGGACACGTCGAAGATGCGGCGGAATTTGCTGCCGTTGCGGCTGAAGGTGTAATAGCCGTTCTGGGTCTGCGCGACGCCGCTGGCGCTGGTGATGTTGACCATCGCGGTCTGAGCGTCGCCCGCCACATCGGTGTCGATGCCCGAGTGCAGCCAGGTCGCGTACAGCTTCTGGTTGGCCTTGTAGAGGCCGCCGGTCATGGTCAGGTCACCGCGGCCGAGCTTCCACACCTTGGTCGCGCGGATGTCGTTGGTGAAATTGTCGAGCGCGCCGATCCGGGTCTGCGCCATATAGTTGAACGAGAGCAGACCGTTGCCGTTGGCGTTCACCGGCACCAGCTGGCCGATATTGGGGCCGCTGGCATAGGTCGCCACTGCGCCGGTACCCGCCTGCGAGGCGGCGATCGTCGCGATCGGGCCGACGGCGGAGGGGAAGACGCGCAGGAAGTCGCCCGAATTGGCGGAGTAGCGCGCCCGCTCGCTGATCGTGATCCCGGCGACGTCGAACTGCGCCTCCAGGCCGATCGTCTTGCTCTTGGCGTGCATGCCGTTGGCGACGTCGAAGCGGGCGAGCTGGTTGCTGCCGTCCAGCGTCGTCACCGGGCCGATGAACGGTGAGAGCAGCGAATCCTTGCGGATGTCGAAGCCGCTGACGCTGCTCACGACGGGATTGTCGTTCGTGCCGGTGATCTTGATCGGATAGGGCGCGAAGGTGGGCGAGCGGTCGTCGAGCCACTTACCGCTCACCCGGACATAGCCGGTCGCGAACTGCTTGGTGACGTTGAAGCGGATCTGGCCGCCCTTGTAGCCGGTGAAGCCGATGTCGCGCGGGCCTTCGCCCGAGCGGTAATAGCCGCCGACATGGAAGCGCCAGCCATCGCCGAGCGGCTGGCCATAATCCATGTCCACCCGCTTCTCGCCATAGCCGAGCCCGACCGTGGCCTGCACCGCCCCGCCGCGGGTCTCGCCCGTCTTCGAGATCAGGTTGATCAGTCCGCCCGGCGCGTTGGACGAGAAGGTGGAGCCGGAGCCGCCGCGAATCGACTCGATCGCCGCCACGTTGAAGTCGGCGCGCATGAACACGTCGACCGCGACGTTGAAGATGTCGCCGAACTCGAGCACCGGCAGCCCGTCTTCCTGGAACTGCATGTATTTGGAGCCGCCGGCCGCCAGCGGCAGGCCGCGCACGGTGTAATTGGCGTTGCCCTCGCCGATGCCGCTCTCGACGCGCAGGCCGGGCATGGTGCGGAGCACGTCGCCGAGCGGCCGTGGCCCGAGCTTCTCGAACTCGCTGGCGCGGAAGGCGCTGGTCGAGGTGGCACTGTCCAACCGGTCGCGACCTTTGGCAACGCCAGTGGAGAAGACTTCCTTCTCGGGCACTTGCGCGGCTTTCGCAGGCTTTGGCGCCTCGTCCGTCGACTGGGCGAGCGCAGGATGCACGATGACGCTCGAGCAAAAGGCGAGCAGCAGATACCGCAGTTTCACGACAACCTCTCCCGACCCGTATGTGTTCTTCTGGGTGGTGCTATCTACGCAGTCGGGTGTTGATATTTCGGTGCCGCGCTTCTTCGTAGAACTACGAATGTTACGAAGGGGCAACAGTGCGCGCGGGCTCACAATCGGGATTGCGCCGCATTGCCGCCGTTCGCGCGAAGGGCTAGCAGCGGGAGACATGGACATTGCCCTTGCCATCCTCGTCTCCGCGCTCGCCATGACGGTGATCGTGGGCGTGCGCTACGTCGCCGCCTCGGCGGGCTTCGCGCTGGCGACGCGCGTGCGGCATCCGGGCCTCTATGCCGGCCAGGCCAGGCAGATCCGCAGGGAGATCGGCTGGAGCCTCGCTTCGGCGGCGATCTACGGGATCCCCGCCGGCATCGTCGCCTGGGGGTGGAAGGCGGAAGGATGGACGCGGATCTATGCCGATGTCCACGCGCTGCCGCTTTGGTATCTGCCGGTGTCGGTGTTCCTGTACCTGTTGCTGCACGACACCTGGTTCTACTGGACGCACCGGGCGATGCACGTGCCCGCGCTGTTCCGCCGCTATCACGCCGTCCACCATGCCAGCCGTCCGCCCACCGCCTGGGCGGCGATGAGCTTCCATTGGGGCGAGGCACTGTCGGGCGCGATCGTGATTCCGCTGCTGGTCTTCGCAATTCCCATTCATGTCGCCGCGCTCGGCTTGGTCCTGACGATCATGACGGTTATGGGGGTCACTAATCATATGGGCTGGGAAATCTTCCCGGCCTGGATGTGGCGGGGGCCGTTGGGTGCGTGGCTGATCACGGCGAGTCATCACCAGCGGCATCATGAGCGGTATGGGTGCAACTATGGATTATATTTCCGGTTCTGGGACCGGCTGTGCGGGACCGACCAGGGGCTGGGGCGGTTCGATCCTGCGGCGCGGCGCCTGGGCAGTCGTCGCTCTGCCGCTGCTGACCAGCGCCGCGCCGCTGGCGACGCTGGAGCTTGATTTCACCAAGCTGCGCTCGACACGCGGGCTGCTGCAGATCTGCATCGCACCCGCCGCCAGCCAGTTCCCCGATTGCCGCGACGGGCACGGCGCGATCAAGCGGACCATTCCCGCCGCCGACGGCAAGCTGCGCCTCAGCGGTCTCGCCCCCGGCGACTATGCCGTGGCGGTGATCCACGACGCCAATGGCAACGGCAAGCTCGACACCTTCATGGGCATCCCGCGTGAAGGCTTCGGCTTTTCGCGCAACCCGGTGATCGGTTTCGGCCCGCCGCGCTTCTCCGCCGCGCGATTCCCGCTCGAGGGCGGCAATGACCGGCAGGAAGTAAAGCTGCGCTACCTGCTATAGGAACTGCGTGAGATTGCAGGCGTTCCCCGGGTTCTGATCCTCGCGATCCTGTTCCCGGAGTACCCCCATGCCTTTCCTGCGCAACGCGACGCGCGCCGCGCTCGCCTCGCTCCCGCTGCTCGCGGCGGCACCTGCCTTTGCCCAGCAGAATACGGATTCGCCGCCCGACCTGACCCGCGACACCGTGACGCTCGGCGTCGGCGTGGCGACGGTGCCGAGCTATGACGGTTCGGACAAGAACGTCGTCACCGCCGCGCCGCTGATCCGTGGCCAGGTGTCGGGCATCAACTTCGTCGTGCTGGGCAGCCGCGCCTGGGCGGACGCGATCGCCGACAACAATGGTCCGGGCTGGGATTTCCAGGCGGGCCCGGTGGTCAACGTCAACCTCAACCGCACCTCGCGGATCGACGACCGTCAGGTCTCCGCGCTCGGCAAGATCGGTACCGCAGTCGAGGCCGGCGGCTTTGTCGGCATCGGCAAGCAGGGGCTGATCACCAGCGACTATGACAAGCTGACCGCGAGCTTCTCCTACGTCCATGACGTCGGCAGCGTGCACAAGAGCTACGTGATGTCGCCGTCGGTCAGCTACGGCACGCCGCTCAGCCGCAAGGCCTTTGTGCTGCTCAACCTCTCGGCCAATTACATGGGCAATGGCTATGCCCAGACCTATTTCGGGGTGACCCCGGGCGGCAGCGCGCGCAGCGGCCTGCCGGTCTATTACGCCCGCAAAGGCTGGAAGGACTGGACGCTGGGCGCGATGGGCAATGTCGCGCTCACCGGCGATCTCACCCATGGCCTGTCGGCGATAGGCGGCGTCGCCTATCGTCGCATGCTCGACGACGCGGCGGACTCGCCGGTGGTCCGCATCGCAGGCTCGCGCAACCAGTGGTACGGCGCGCTGGGACTTGCCTATACCTTCTGAGTGTCGACGTCGATAATTGCGACGAACGTCCTATTTCTTAACAACTTATGAATTGCCGCTGCGAGTCTTGGGGGCTAGCCTGCCCGTCCAAGACTCGCGGCATCTGTGGTCGCGGGGCAACATCAGGGGGAGATGTATGAAACTTGCAGCATTCGTTGGCGCCATTGGTGTGCTCGCCGCGACAACGGCCGCGCCGGCTGCGGCATCGGCGATCGACACCAGCGGCGGCTACGCATCGAAGATCGACTATTTCGGCGCGCGCTACACCCCCACCTATGGGCAGACCTTCACTGTCGGCAACGACAATGCGCTCAACGGCTTCACCTTCTATCTTGGCGGTGGTGCGGCCAAGGTGCGCGCCTATGTCTATTCCTGGAACGGCGTTGGGGCGCTTGGTACAGCGCTCTACGCCAGCGACGCGCGCAGCTTTGGCGGCACGGCGGGCGACGCGTTCGAGGCGCTCCACTTCGATGTCGGCGCGCTCGATCTGCGCACCGGGCAGCGTTATGTCGCCTTCCTCACCACGGCGGGCCTGACCCAGCCTCTCGCCGGCGAGAGCAGCTGGATGCCCACGGCGGGCAGCTTCGGCAGCAACGCCTATGCGGGGGGCGACTTCGTCTACACCAATGCCGGCGACAGCCTCGATGCGATCGCCGGTACGCCGTGGGACGATATCCACGGGCTATATGGCGATGTACAGTTCAGGGCCGAGTTCAGCCCCGGCACCACGGCTGGTGCGGGCGTGCCCGAGCCGGCGGCCTGGGCGATGCTGATCGGTGGCTTCGGGCTGGCCGGGGGTGCGCTGCGCCGTCGCCGGGCCCGCACCGCGGTTCGCTTCGCCTGATCTTCCTAACCTTTGGCAGGCAAGCGGCGCGTCGGGATTGCCCGGCGCGCCGCTTGCGCGTACACCGGCGCCATTCCCCGGGGGACCGCTGGCGCAGCGGTTGAGAGGAAGGCTGCAGCCTTCGACCCGCTGAACCTGATCCGGTTGACACCGGCGTAGGGAGGGAGGGTCTTGTTCCCCGAGGTCCGTCTGCTCTCTACGTCTGCCCAAGGAGTAGACGAGCATGGCCGACATTCCCGCCAAGACCGAAATCGGCGTTACCACCGGCCCGATCCGCGGCAGCCGCAAGATCCATGTCGGCAAGCACCGCGTCGCGATGCGCGAGATCCATCTGGAGCCCGGCAGCGGCGAGGCGCCGGTGCGCGTCTACGACACCTCGGGCCCCTATACCGATCCCGATGCCCGCATCGACATCATGGCCGGCCTTCCCGCGATCCGCCGCGACTGGATCCTGGGGCGCGGCGATGTCGAGGCCTATGACGCGCGCGAAGTGCGCCCCGAGGACAATGGCCTGAAGGGCCCGGACCGCTCGGCCGGCGTGCCGCAATTCCCCAACGTGACCAAGCGTCCGCTGCGCGCCAAGGCCGGCATGAACGTCAGCCAGATGCACTATGCCCGGCGCGGCATTATCACGCCCGAGATGGAATATGTGGCGGAGCGCGAGAATCTCGGCCGCGAGCGGCTCGCCGAATATGTCCGCGACGGCCAGGATTGGGGCGCCGAGATCCCCGATTACGTGACTCCCGAATTCGTCCGCGACGAAGTGGCGCGCGGCCGGGCGATCATCCCGAACAACATCAACCACCCGGAAAGCGAACCGATGGCGATCGGTCGCAACTTCCTGGTGAAGATCAACGCCAATATCGGCAATTCGGCGGTCGCCAGCGACGTGGCGAGCGAAGTCGACAAGCTGGTCTGGTCGATCCGCTGGGGCGCGGACACGGTGATGGACCTCTCCACCGGCCGCAACATCCACGACACCCGCGAATGGATCCTGCGCAACTCGCCGGTGCCGATCGGCACCGTGCCGATCTACCAGGCGCTGGAGAAGGTGGGCGGCATCGCCGAGGACCTCACTTGGGAGATCTTCCGCGACACGCTGATCGAGCAGGCCGAGCAGGGCGTCGACTATTTCACCATCCATGCCGGCGTGCGGCTGCCCTATATCCCGATGACCGCCAAGCGCGTCACCGGCATCGTGTCGCGCGGCGGCTCGATCATGGCCAAGTGGTGTCTCGCGCATCACCGCGAATCCTTCCTGTACGAGCGGTTCGACGAGATCACCGAGATCATGAAGGCCTATGACATCGCCTATTCGCTGGGCGACGGCCTGCGCCCCGGCTCGATCGCCGACGCCAATGACGAGGCGCAGTTTGCCGAGCTCTACACGCTGGGCGAGCTGACCAAGCGCGCTTGGGAGCAGGACGTCCAGGTGATGATCGAGGGCCCCGGCCATGTGCCGATGCACAAGATCAAGCAGAACATGGAAAAGCAGCTCGAGGCGTGCGGCGAGGCGCCCTTCTACACGCTCGGGCCGCTGACCACCGACATCGCGCCGGGCTATGACCACATCACCAGCGGCATCGGCGCCGCGATGATCGGCTGGTACGGCACGGCGATGCTCTGCTACGTCACGCCCAAGGAGCATCTGGGGCTTCCGGATCGCGACGACGTGAAGGTGGGCGTGGTCACCTACAAGCTGGCGGCACACGCGGCGGACCTCGCCAAGGGCCATCCGGCAGCCAAGGTGCGCGACGACGCGCTGAGCCGCGCGCGCTTCGAGTTCCGCTGGCGCGACCAGTTCAACCTGTCGCTCGATCCGGACACGGCGGAGAAGTATCACGACCAGACGCTGCCGGCCGAGGGCGCCAAGACCGCGCATTTCTGCTCGATGTGCGGGCCGAAATTCTGCTCGATGAAGATCACGCAGGAAGTGCGCGACTTCGCCGCGAAGCAGAACGCCTCGGCCGATACCTTCCTGGCGGCGACGCCGGCAACGGTGGATGCCGAGGCCGGCATGGCCGAGATGAGCAAGGTGTTCCGCGAAACCGGCAGCGAGCTCTACATGGGCGCCGGCGACCGCGAGCACGATTGACGGCTATGGAGCCGGGTGGGCAGCTTGCCTGCCCGGCTACCGATATACCTCGCGGCGATGGCCGACGCGCACCACGAGGATGACCACCCGCGCATCCTCGATCCGCGCAATCACGCGATAGTCGCCGATCCGCCACCGCCAATAGCCGCTATGGTCCCCGGTTAGCGCGGCGCCGAGCGAGCGCGGATCTTCCAGTGCTGCGATCCGCTCTTCGAGTGTCCGGAGGATGCGCCCGGCTTTCTGTTTGCTGAGCTTGCGGAGTTCCTTTGCCGCCTCGGGGGCGAACTCAATCGCCCAGGCCAAGCTCGGCCTTCAGGTCCGCCAGCGGGATCGCGTCTTCGGAGCGGAAATCCTTCATCCGCTCTTCGGCGAGGTAGAAGTCTTCGAGATCGTCGAGGTGCGCTAGGATCGCCTCGCGGGCGTAGAAGGTCTTGGTCCGCCCCGTCCGGGCCGCCAGTGCCTCCAGCCGCCTTTCCGTGTCTGCGTCGATTCGTACCGCGAGCATGTCCGCCTCCTTGCTATACAAATATAGCGTGACGCGGCGGGTCACTCAATAATGATAGCGGCAGCTCAGCACTTCCAGCACCTGCGCGTCGCCCGTTCCGCTTACCCGATACACCAGTCGATGCTCGCCGCTGATCCGGCGCGACCACCAGCCGGAGAGGTTGCGGCGGAGCGGCTCCGGCTTGCCGATGCCGGTGAACGGGTGGCGCCGGCATTCCTCGATCAGTGCGTTGATGCGATCGGCAACCTTGGGATCGTCGCGCTGCCAATCGACATATTCTGCCCAGGCATCGCGGTCGAACGTTACCTTCACGGCTGGATCAGCTCGTGCTCCTCGCCTTCACCGGCATCGAACCGGGCGATCCGTTCCATCAGCCGCCGTGCATTTTCGGGGGACGCAAGCAGGTGCATCGTCTCCAGCATCCCCTCCCATTCGCTCTCGGAGACCAGCACCACGCCCTCGCCCTTGGGACGCACGATCTGGATCGGCGCCTTGTCGGCGACGACGCGGTCCAGAACGGCCTTAAGATTGGCGCGGGTTTCCGAGACGGTCAGGGTCTGCATGGCAAGTGTTGTACATCAATCTGTACAAAACTTCAATCTCACAGCGGCGGCAGTGCCCAATCGATCGGCTTCTGGCCGATGCTCTCCAGAAACGCGTTCGCCTTGCTGAAATGCCGGCTCCCGAAGAACCCGGAATGCGCCGAGAGCGGCGAGGGGTGGGGGGCCTTGAGCACCAGATGGCGTCCGCCCTTGTCGATCGAGTCGACGAACGCTGCCTTCTTCTGCGCATGGCTGCCCCAGAGCAGGAACACCACCGGCTCCGCCTTCGCGTTGACCAGCCGGATCACCGCGTCGGTGAAGCGCTCCCAGCCGCGGCCCTGGTGGGCGGCGGCGCGGCCCATTTCCACGGTCAGCACCGCGTTGAGCAGCAGCACGCCCTGTTCCGCCCAATGCTCCAGGAAGCCGTGCTGCGCGCGGTGGATGCCGAGGTCGGTCTCCATCTCCTTGTAGATGTTGACCAGGCTCGGCGGCACCCGCACGCCGGGCTTCACCGAGAAGCACAGGCCGTGCGCCTGGCCCTCGCCATGATAGGGATCCTGCCCGAGGATGACGACGCGCACCTGTTCCAGGGGCGTCAGGTCGAGCGCGCGGAACCACGCGTTGCCCGCCGGGAAGATGCGCTTCCCCGCCGCCTTCTCGGCGCGGAGATAGTCGCGCAGCGCCGCCATATAGGGCTGGGCGAATTCCTCCTCCAGCGGGGCGAGCCAGCTCGGGTGGAGCTTCACGGTAGACATCCGATCAGGCCCGTACCGCGGTGACCAGATAGTTGAGCGCGTCATGCTCGTTCACCACGAAGCCGCGCGTCGGCGAGAAGGTCAGGCCCCGACGATCGAACACCTTCAGGCCTGCGTCGACCAGCAGCGCCTCCAGTTCCTCGGGCTTGAGGAAACGGCTCCAGTCGTGCGTGCCCTTGGGAATCGCGCCGGTGCCCTCGGCGAGCGTGATCATCGCCAGGCGCGACAGCGGCGTGCGGTTGGGCGTGGAGAGCACCATCAGCCCGCCCTCGGCCAATGCTCCCGCCAGCCCGCGCACGAAGGCAGCGGGATCGCTCACATGCTCGATCACTTCCATCGAGGTGACGAGATCAAAGGTCCGCCCCGCAAGGTCCTCGATGCCGCCATGGACATAGTCGATCGGCAGCCCGGAGAGTTCGGCATGCGCACGCGCCGCGCCGATATTCTCGGCGGCCGCGTCCACCCCGGTTACCCGCGCGCCGAGACGGGCCAGCGGCTCGCACAGCAGCCCGGCGCCGCAGCCGACGTCGATCGCGGTCTTGCCGGTCAGCGGCATGAAATCGGCCGAATCGCCTGCCCAATGCGCGTCGATCGCGCGGCGAATATAGCCCAGCCGCGCAGGATTCAGCCTGTGGAGCATGGCGGAGGAACCCTTTGGATTCCACCAATCGGCCGCCAGACGACCGAAATGTTCCGCTTCACGGGGGTCAATCGTAGCTATTGTTGCGTTCGGCATCGCTGGCTCCTATCAGGCACGCCCATCTCTCCCAAGGGCAGGAAACAAGCAACCAGCCATGGCGCGTATCGTAATGAAGTTCGGCGGCACATCGATGGCCGGGATCGAGCGTATCCGCAGCGTCGCCGCCCGCGTCAAACGCGAATGGGAGGCGGGCAACCAGGTCGCCGTGGTCGTCTCGGCGATGGCGGGCGAGACCGACCGGCTGGTCGGCTTCTGCCGCGAGGCCTCGTCGCTCTACAACCCCAAGGAATATGATGTCGTCGTCTCGGCCGGCGAGCAGATCACCAGCGGGCTGCTGGCGATCGCGCTGCAGGCGATCGGCGTGCCGGCCCGCTCCTGGCTCGGCTGGCAGCTGCCGGTGCAGACCTCGGACGCCTTCGCCAAGGCGCGGATCGAGGATATCGGCACCGACGCGCTGCTCGCCAGCATGGGCGCGGGCGAAGTTGCGGTGGTGCCGGGCTTCCAGGGCGTGCACGACAACCGCATCACCACGCTGGGCCGTGGCGGATCGGATACCTCGGCGGTGGCGGTGGCGGCGGCGGTGAAGGCCGATCGCTGCGACATCTACACCGATGTCGACGGGGTCTACACCACCGATCCGCGCATCGTGCCCCGCGCACGCAAGCTGAAGCGCGTGACCTATGAGGAAATGCTCGAACTCGCCAGCGTCGGCGCCAAGGTGCTCCAGACTCGTTCGGTCGGCCTGGCGATGAAGGAAGGGGTTCGCGTGCAGGTGCTCTCGTCCTTCACGGGCGATGACGCGCCGATGGCAGATACATTGCCCGGGACGATGATCGTGGGCGAAGAGGAGATTCAGGACGTGGAACGCCAGCTCATCACCGGCATCGCGCACGACAAGAACGAGGCCAAGATCACGCTCACCGCAGTGCCGGACAAGCCCGGCGCGGTGGCATCGATCTTCACCCCGCTTGCCGATGCCAGCATCAACGTGGACATGATCATCCAGAACATCGCGCACCAGAGCGCCGGCAGCGCCAGCGCGACGGACGTGACGTTCACGGTGCCGGCGGCGGATCTTGCCCGCTCGCTGGAGATCCTGGCGCAGCAGAAGGAAGCGATCGGCTTCACCGGCATCAGCCATGACACGCGGGTGGCAAAGGTGTCGGTAGTCGGCGTCGGCATGCGCAGCCATGCCGGCGTTGCCGCGACGATGTTCCAGACGCTGGGCGCGCGCGGCATCAACATCCAGGCGATCACCACGTCGGAGATCAAGGTCTCGGTGCTGATCGAAGAGGATTATACCGAGCTGGCGGTGCGCGTGCTGCACACCGCCTATGGCCTCGACGCGGACGACGTCGCCGCCTGACCCGTGCGCGGGGGCGTGGCCGGACCGGCTACGCCCCCGTCTTCACGACGAGGCGCTGGAGGACCACATTGTCGTCGATGCGCCAGACCTTCACGACATGGGCACCGGGCGCCACCGCGGGGAAGCGCGCGACGAGCGTGCGGCCGTTCTCCTCGACCGCCTTGTTCCAGTCGCGCTGGGCTTGGGTCTTGGTGTCGTTGGGGGCGGGGACGAGCGTGTCGGTGAGGATCTGCACCGGGCCGTCATTCACCGACACGCCGATGCGCTGCTGGTTGCGCCCCGTCGTGTCGAGGGTCGGCACCAGCTCCAGCGCGACGGTGAGCGGGCCACCCTTCGGTAGCACCACTGCATAGTCGACATGGACGCCGTCCGCCGCAGCGGTGGCGGGGCGACCCTGCGGGAAGGTCGTCACCGCGCCCTGCGTGCGGCCGAGATGCGGCACGCGACGCCAGTTTAGCCCCTTGCCGCCGCTGGCTGCCACGAAGTCCGGTGCCTCGATCACGATCTGATCGGCGGGGCGCGAAGGCGGCACGAAGACGATCGGCCCGGCCTTGCCGTCAACGCGGCGCACCATCGGCATCACCTGCTGCTTGGGCTCCTGCCAGTTGGTGTAGCCAATATGGGTCTGGGCCATCATCCCGTCCCATTTGCCGCCGTTCAGCGCGTGATAGGCGGCGGTGATCTCCGTATCGCGGGCGAAGGCGCGCTCGGCCTGCTCGGCGAACGCGTTGGCGCGCGCGTCGTTGGCTGCGGCCAGACGGCGGTTCCACGCGACGGCGTAGTAAAGCCGGTAGACGTTCGCGACCGCGAGGATCGGGTGCTCGACCAGCTGGAACCACGCGTCGCGCGCATCGGCGGCGATGCGGGGCTTCACCGCCGCCATGTCGCGCTCCAGCGCCTCCCATTCGGCGACCACGCGGCCGAAATCCCCGCCGTCGAGCTTGCCGTCACTCCGCACCGGGCCGAGCGCGAAGCTATCGGCGTCAAGCAGCTCGGGCTTCCGCCGTGCGGCGAGCTGGCCATAGCGGGTGAGCAGCGCGCCGACCTTCTCCGCCTGCGCCGGACCGAACGCCGCGCCTGCCCAACGCGCCGGATAGGCGGCCATCGTCTCCAGCGTCATCGCCTCGGGGTTCCACGCTTGCTCCAGGAAGAAGCTCAGCGGATATTCCATCGGCTTGAGGTCGCCGACATTGACGATCCAGATCGTCCGCGCGCCCCGCTGCCAGGCGAGGTCCATCTGCTGCCAGTTCTTCTCGATCTGGTTGGTGTTCAGCCACTTGTAGTTGCGCGGTGCCCCCACATAATCGAAATGGTAGTAGACGCCGTAGCCGCCCTTGCGGTTGAGGTCGGCGGTCGCCAGCCGGCGGATCTGGCCCCAATTGTCGTCGGCGAACAACAGCGTGACGTCGTCCGGCACGCGCATGCCGTGGTCGTAATAATCCTGCACTTCCTTGTAGAGCGCCCACATCTGCGGCGTCGCCTCGGCGGGGCGCTTGGTCACATCGGCCAGAATGCTGCGCTGGTCCGCCACGATCTTCTCGAGCAGCCCGGTGGCGGTGCCCTCCGCCATCGCCTCGTCGCCGTCGCCACGCATGCCGACGGTGACCAGGCAGTCATAGCCCTTGCCGTCGCCCTTCGACATCATCCTCTCGATGCCGCCCCGCCAGAAGCGGCGGAGATTCTCGGCATTGGTTGCGTAATCCCATTTGCCGCCGGTGACGCCCTGGTCGGTGTTGCGGTGCCATTCCTCCTGCGCGCGGGTCATCGGCTCGTGGTGCGAGGTGCCCATCACCACGCCCATCGCGTCGGCGAGCACCATGTTCTGGGGATCGTCGTCGTTGAACGCCTTGCCCCACATCGCCGGCCACAGATAATTGCCCTTCAGCCGCAGCAGCAGCTCGAAGACATGGGCGTACATCGCGGCGTTGATCCCGCCGAAATGCTTCTTGGCCCAGCCGCTGAAGGCGGGGTCCTCGTCGTTGATGAAGAAGCCGCGATAGCGCACCCGCGGCTGGTCGCGCCGCGAGCCGGGGGCGAGCGTCACATCGGCGCGGCGGCGCACCGGCACGTCGGCGAACCAGTGCCAGGGCGAGACGCCGATCCGCTGGGAAATATCGTAGGTGCCATAGACCGCGCCGCGCCGATCCGACCCCACGATCACCAGCGCCTGGGGGATGCCGGGGGCAGGGTTGTCGAGCACGATCTGGCGATAGGCTTCCCATTCGCCCTGCAGGTCGTGCACGTCGATCCGGCCCTGCCGCACCAGCGCGTCGAGCATCGGCGAGCGGCCGAGCTGGGCGATCAGCACCACTGGCGCCTTCGCCTCCTCGAGCTTCTCGATACGGCGCGGGGCGGTGCCGCCGACACGCGCGAGATCCTGGGCGAAGGCATCCGCGACATGGGTGAGCGCCGGGTCGGCACCTGCATCCACCACCAACGTCGCGGGCACGCCGCCGCGGATCAGCGGGAAGCCGACTCCCTTGCCGTCCACCAGGGCGAGCGGCTCCGACGAGGTGCCGGCATGCGCAGCGCCTGCGGCCAGCGCCGCCGCGGCCGATGCTTGCAGCAGCATGCGGCGATCCACCGCGAGGAGAGAATCAACGGGGGAGGACATCGCAACTCCTGGATTTTCTTATGGTTGATAGCGCTATCATGACCAGTTGCGGTTTGGCGGGCAAGGAGGAAACCGGCACATCGCGATGGTTGCGGCCCCTTGCAGAGTCCGCCCCCGCGGCGCTAGGCGCGCTCGATGACCAGCACCTCCACGATCGGCGCCGAGCGCCTGGCCCGCCGCATGGCGCGCGGCTGCGAATTCCTGGGCAGCGAGACCGCCATCCTGGGCGGCGCGATGTCCTGGGTATCTGAGCGCAACCTCGTCGCCGCCATTTCCAACGCGGGTGGCTTCGGCGTGATCGCGTGCGGCGCGATGAGCCCCGAGCTGCTCGACGCGGAGATCGCCGCGACCAAGGCGCTGACGGACAAGCCGTTCGGCGTCAACCTGATCACCATGCACCCGCAGCTGTTCGAGCTGATCGAGGTGTGTGGCAAGCACGGCGTGGGGCATGTGGTGCTCGCGGGCGGGCTGCCGCCGGCTGGCTCGCTCGACGCGATCAAGGGCCACGGGGCCAAGCTGATCTGCTTCGCGCCGGCGCTGAGCCTCGCCAAGAAGCTGATCCGCTCGGGTGTCGACGCGCTCGTCGTCGAAGGTATGGAAGCCGGCGGCCATATCGGCCCGGTCTCGACCAGCGTGCTGGCGCAGGAAATCCTGCCCGAGGTGGCTTCGCAGGTACCCGTGTTCGTTGCCGGCGGCATCGGCCGCGGCGAGGCGATCGCGGGCTATCTCGACATGGGGGCGGCGGGCGTCCAGCTCGGCACCCGCTTCGCGGCGGCGACGGAGAGTATCGCGCATCCCAATTTCAAGAAGGCGTTCATCCGCGCCTCGGCGCGCGACGCGATCGCCAGCGTGCAGATCGATCCGCGCCTGCCGGTGATCCCGGTGCGCGCGCTCAAGAATGCCGGCGGCGAGCTGTTCACCGCCAAGCAGCGCGAAGTGGCGCAGGCGCTGGACCAGGGCGGCATCGAGATGGCCGAGGCGCAGCTGCAGATCGAGCATTACTGGGCGGGTGCCTTGCGCCGCGCGGTGATCGACGGCGATATCGAGCATGGCAGCGTGATGGCCGGCCAGTCGGTCGGCATGGTCACCAAGGAAGAGCCGGTCGCGACGATCATCGCAACGCTGATGGCCGAAGCCGCCCACGCGCTGGAGAAGCGCGCGGCGTAAGACTGCGCGCGCTCCACAAACCCATCGTCATCCCCGCGCAGGCGGGGATCCATTGGCGCTGAATCCGCGGTTCCTGCCCCCAGCGTCCTGGCAAATGGATTCCCGCCTTCGCGGGAATGACGATGGTTGGTTCGGCGGGCATTCTCTGCCTGCCGCAGCGTCCGCGGTTCCGTATTCCGCGCTTTTGCTGCGCGCCCGGCTTGGCGCGGGTGCGCACAATCTGTTACCGCTGATCCATGGCCTTGACCGCAGCCGCCTCCGCCCGGGAAATCCTCACCCGCCTGCACGACCTGATGGCGAAACGGCTGCCGGTCCAGTCGAAGCTGAATTCGGTCGTCAACATCATCGGCGAGGCGCTGCACAGCGAGGTCTGCTCGATCTACCTGCTGCGCGAAGGCGTGCTGGAGCTGTTCGCCACCCGCGGTCTGGCGCAGGAAGCGGTGCACGTCACCAGGCTGGGGCTCGGCGAGGGGCTGGTCGGCACCATCGCCGCGCATGTCGAGACGCTCAACCTCGACGAGGCGACCAGCCACCCCAATTTCGTCCACAACCCCGAAACGGGCGAGGACCGCTTCCACAGCTTTGCCGGCGTGCCGATCATCCGGCGCGAGCGGGCGGTGGGCGTGCTCGCCGTGCAGCATGTCGATCCGCGCCGCTATGCCGATATCGAGATCGAGGCGCTGCAGACCGTGGCGATGGTGCTCTCCGAACTGATCGCGAATGCCGAGCTGATCGACGCCACCGGCGGCACCTCCACCCGGCTCCAGCCCACCGCGGCGGGCACGATCCGCGGCTTCCGGCTGGTCGAGGGCATGGCGCGCGGCGTGGCCGTGTTCCACCAGCCGCGCATCACCATCGAACATACCGTCGCCGAGGATACCGAGGCCGAGCGCCACCGCGTCTATGCCGCGTTCGACAAGATGCGCGAACAGATCGACCGCATGACCAGCCAGGCCGAGTTCGCCATCGGCGGCGAGCATGAGGAGATCCTCGCCACCTACAAGATGTTCGCCTATGACGAAGGCTGGAGCCGCCGCATCAACGAGGCGATCGATTCCGGCCTGACTGCGGAGGCGGCGATCGAGCGCGTCCAGCAGCGCACCCGCCAGCGCATGCGCGAGATCGACGATCCGCTGCTCCGCGACCGGATGCACGACCTGGAGGACCTGTCCAACCGCTTGCTGCGCATCGTCTCGGGCCAGCTCGGCACCGCCGCGCAGTTGGGGCTGCGGCAGGATTCGATCCTGATCGCGCGCAATTTGGGGCCGGCCGAACTGCTCGAATATGACCGCCGGCGGCTGAAGGGCGTGGTGCTGGAGGAAGGTTCGCTCACGGCGCACGTCACCATCGTCGCCCGCGCGATGGGCGTGCCGGTCTTGGGTCGCGTCCGCGAGATCCGCCGCGAGGTGGCCGAGGGCGACCTGCTGCTGCTCGACGTGGGCGAGGAAAGCCTGTTCGTGCGGCCGTCGCTGGTGATGGAGGAGGCGTTCGAGGCCAAGCTCGCGCTCAGCCAGAAGCGTCGCGCGGCGTTCGCCCAGCTCAAGAACGTCGCACCCGTCACCAAGGACGGGCACCGGGTGACGGTGATGGTCAATGCCGGGTTGCGCGACGATGTGGCGGCGCTGGACCTGACTGGCGCCGACGGGATCGGCCTGTTCCGCACCGAATTTCAGTTCCTCGTCTCCGCGACGCTGCCGCAGCGCGAGGCGCAGCGGCGGCTGTATCGCGACGTGCTCGAAACCGCCGGCGATCGGCCGGTGGTGTTCCGCACCGTCGATATCGGCGGCGACAAGGCGCTGCCCTATCTCAATCACGACGAGGATGGCGAGGAAGAGAACCCCGCCATGGGCTGGCGCGCGCTGCGGCTGGCGCTCGATCGCGACGGTCTGATGAAGGCGCAGGCGCGCGCGCTGATCGAGGCGGCGGCTGGACGCACGCTCAACGTGATGTTCCCGATGGTCTCCGAACCCTGGGAGTTCGACGAGGCGCGGGCGCTGTTCGAGGCGCAGCATGGCTGGCTTGCCGCGCGCGGGCGCAAGATGCCGACCGAGATCCGCTACGGCGCGATGCTCGAGGTGCCGGCGCTGGCCGAGGTGCTCGACCTGCTGCTGCCCAAGCTGCAGTTCCTGTCGATCGGCACCAACGACCTCACCCAGTTCCTGTTCGCCGCCGATCGCGCGCATCCCAAGCTGGCGCTGCGCTACGACTGGCTGAGCCCGGCGATCCTGCGCTTCCTCAAGCGGGTGAGCGACCAGGCGCGCGCCGCGGGCGTACCGGTGGCGGTGTGCGGCGAGATGGGCGGGCGGCCGCTCGAGGCGCTGGCGCTGATCGGGCTGGGCATCGACCGGCTGTCGATCACCCCCGCCGCGGTGGGGCCGATCAAGGCGATGCTGCGCGGCCTCGATCGCGGCGCGGTGATGGCGGCGATGGACGAGATGCTGCGGCACCCAGAGGCTCCCTTACGCGACGTGCTGACCGCCTGGGCGGAAGCGCAGGGCGTCGAACTGGCCTGACCATCCACCGGAATGATTTCCTCCCCGGCGTTGACAGCGATACGGCCGGGAGGGCATCCCCTGCAGCATAAGGCGGACGTTCCAGGGTCTAACGCGTTCGCCGGAGGACAGAATGCAAGGCGACATGCCCGAAGAATTCACCCCGACATCCGCGCGCCCCGGCGATCGTCTGCGCGCCGCGCGCGAAGCCATGGGGCTGGATCTCCCCGAGATCGCCGCGCGCACCCGCATCCCCCAGCGCCACCTCGAAGCGATCGAGCAGGGCACCTATTCCGGGCTGCCGTCGATCACCTATGCCAGCGGCTTCGCCAAGGCCTATGCCCGCGCGGTCAACGTTGACGAAGTGTCGATCGCGCAGGACGTCCGCGCCGAGCTCGGCCAGATCGAGCGGCCCGCCATCACCCCCGAATATCCGCTGCAGGAGCCGTCGCGCGCCGCCCCCGGCGGGATCGTCTGGTTGGGCGTGATCGTCGCGCTGGTGATCGTCGCCGGCATCGGCATCTGGTACGGCACCGACTGGTTCCGCGGCGGCAGCGCCTCGCAGGGCGACAGCCTGGTCCAGCAGCTCGAGCCATCCCCGACCCCCACGGCCCCCGCCCCCGCGCCGGCACCGACGCCGACCGTTCCCGCGGTCGAGCATGTCACCTTGGTCGCCCGCGGCCCGGCCTGGATCCGCATCACCGACGCGACCGGCAAGAAGCTCGCCGAGAAGGAACTGGCCGCCGGCGAGCGCTATGACGTGCCCGACGATGCCGACCATCCGCGCATCCGCACCGGCCGCCCGGACCAGCTGCAGGTGCTGCTCAACGGCAGCGAAGTCGCCCCGCTCGGCACCGAGGTGAAGGTGGTCGAGGCCGAGCTGACCTCGGCGGCGCTGCGTGCCCGCGGCCAGCCGGGTGCTACCCCGTCGCCGACGCCGGACGCGACCGCCGCCGCGACGCCGCTGCGTCGCCGCAGCACCCCGCGCGCCAGCAGCACCGATGCGACCGCGGCCCCTGCGGCCGCCACCACGCCGGCGGGTGACACGCCCAACCCCTGAGGGGGTGGCGCAAGCGGGCGCCGCTTGGCTATAGCGGCGCCACGCCTCCGTTCCCCGGGAGGCGCGTAAGGATTGATCGACGATGCGTATTGCTCTCGCAGCGGCACTGGCCTTTGCCGCGTTCGGCTTCAACGGCACCGCCATGGCGCAGGACGGCAATGTCGGCCCGCGCGTCGACAAGCTGGAGCGCGAAATGCGCGCGGTGCAGCGCAAGGTGTTCCCCGGCGGCGCGGGCATGACCGTCGAGCCGCAGATCACCCAGCAGGTCGACAACACGCCGCCCGGTGTGCCCGCGACCACGCCGCTGGCCGACCTGACCGAGCGCGTCGCGGCACTGGAAAGCCAGATCCAGACGATGACCGGCCAGGTCGAGCAGAACCAGTATCGCATGCGCCAGCTGGAAGAGGCGTTCGGCGCCTACAAGGCCGCCACCGATGCGCGCGTGAAGGCGCTGGAAACCCCGCCCCAGCCGGTGGCCGATGCGATGCCGACCGACGGCGCCGTCGCCGCCTCGGGCGATTCCGCCGCTGCCCCGGCGCAGCCCTCGGGCGACCGTGCCGCCAAGGTCGCCGCAGTGGGCAAGCCGAGCACCGGCGATGCCGGCGAGGACCTGTATCTCTACGGCTTCCGCCTGTGGCAGGCGAAGCTCTATCCGGAAGCGGCCAAGGCGCTGGAGCAGTACAAGGCCAAATACCCGACCGGCAAGCGTGCCAGCTTCGCGCGCAATCTGCTCGGCCGTGCCTATCTCGACGACAACAAGCCGAGCCTCGCCGCGGTCGCGCTGTACGAGAACTACACCAAGGACCCGAATGGCGAGCGCGCGCCGGACAGCCTCTATTTTCTCGCCCAGGCGCTGGTGAAGCTGAACAAGCCGGCGGGCGAGGTCTGCAAGGTCTATGACGAGCTGAACAAGGTCTACGGCCCCGGCCTCTCGGCCGAAATGCGCGCGGGCGTCGCCAAGGGTCGTGCGGATCAGCGCTGCAAATGACGCGTCGCTGATCGACGCGATCGCGGGCGCGGACGTCGCCCGCTTCACCCCCGACTGGCTTGCCGTGGCGGGGCGACCGCCCAGCGCCGCTGAACCTATCGGGATCGCCGTTTCGGGCGGCACGGACAGCGTGGCGCTGCTGCTCCTCGCCCGTGCGGCCTTTCCGGGCGCCGTGCTCGCCGCCACCGTCGATCACGGCCTGCGCGCGGAATCGGCAGAGGAAGCCGCATTCGTCGGCACGCTCTGCACGCGCATCGGCGTCCCCCATGCGATCCTGCCGCCGCGGCCCGAAATGCTGGCGGGCGGCAACCTGCAGGATCGTGCGCGAGCGATGCGCTATCGCTGCCTCGGCGACTGGGCCGTCGCCGCCGGTGCGCCATGGGTCGCCGTGGCCCACCAGCAGGACGACCTTGCCGAGACCTTCCTCCTCCGCGCCCGGCGCGGGGCAGGGCTGGGCGGCCTCGCCGCGATGCGCCCGAACCGGCCGCTGCGCACCGGCGCGCCGACATTGCTGGTCCGCCCGCTGCTCGGCTGGTCGCGCGCCGAGCTGGCCGCCTTGATTCACGCCGCCGGCATCGAGCCCGTCGAGGACCCGTCGAACCGCCATCCCCGCTTCGACCGCAGCCGCGCGCGCCGCCTGCTTGCAGAAACCCCCGAACTGCCGCCGTCGCGCCTTGCCCTCGCCGCCACCAACCTGCGCGACGCCGAAGCGGCGCTTGACTGGGTAGCCGAGCGCGAGTGGGCAGAGCGGGCAGAGGTGGACGACGACAAGGTCGCGCTTGACCTCGCCGATCTGCCGCGCGAACTCCGTCGCCGCCTCGTCGCCCGCGCGCTCAAAACGGTGGCCGACGCGCCGCCCCCGCGCGGTTCCGGGCTTGACCGGCTGATCGCCGCGGTGGATGCCGGTCGGGTGGCGACCTTGGCCGGAGTCGTGGTGCGACCGGGGCCCCGCTGGCAGTTCGCGCCGGCGCCCCCGCATCGATCACCATGATCGACGTTGTTCCATTGTCATTGACGCCGCCGCGCCTATCTTAGGGCTTGAAAGGTACCGGGTACACGATGAGCGATAACGGCAAGCAGCAGGGTCCGGAAAACGGGGGCAACAACCCCTGGATGAAGAGCCTGCTCATCTGGGTAGGTATTCTCGCAGCCCTGGCGCTGTTCGTCACCTTGTTCGACACCCGCACCGCGCAGCCCACCGGCAACGCGATCCCCTATTCGACCTTCCTCGACAAGGTGCAGTCGGGTGACGTGAAGGACGTCAACATCGCGGTCGGCTCCGGCGTGATCACCGGATCGACGAGCGAGGGCAAGTTCCGCACGAACAACCCGGGCGATCCCAAGCTGGTCGAGACGCTGCGCGGCAAGGGCGTGGTGATCAACGCCCGCCCCGAGGACAGTCCGTCGATCTGGCAGTATATCCTCGTCCAGTCGCTGCCCTTCCTGCTGTTCCTCGGCATCGCCTTCTTCGTGCTGCGCCAGATGCAGAAGAATTCGGGCTCGGGCGCGATGGGCTTCGGCAAGAGCCGCGCCCGCCTGCTGACGCAGAAGGAAGGCAAGGTCACCTTCGACGACGTCGCCGGCATCGACGAGGCGCGCGAGGAGCTGCAGGAGATCGTCGAGTTCCTCAAGGACCCGTCGAAGTTCGCACGCCTCGGCGGCAAGATCCCCAAGGGCGCGCTGCTGGTCGGCTCGCCCGGCACCGGCAAGACGCTGCTCGCCCGCGCGATCGCGGGTGAGGCGGGCGTGCCCTTCTTCACCATTTCGGGTTCGGACTTCGTCGAGATGTTCGTCGGCGTCGGCGCCAGCCGCGTGCGCGACATGTTCGAGCAGGCCAAGAAGTCGGCGCCGTGCATCGTCTTCATCGACGAAATCGACGCGGTCGGCCGTTCGCGTGGCGCCGGTCTGGGCAACCAGAATGACGAGCGCGAGCAGACGCTGAACCAGCTGCTGGTCGAGATGGACGGCTTCGAAGCCAATGAAGGCATCATCATCGTGGCCGCAACCAACCGCCCCGACGTGCTCGATCCGGCGCTGCTGCGTCCGGGCCGCTTCGACCGCCAGGTGCAGGTGCCGCGCCCCGATATCGAGGGCCGCGTGAAGATCCTGCAGGTCCATATGAAGAAGGTGCCGATCGCACCGGACGTCGACGCCCGCGTGATCGCGCGCGGCACGCCGGGCTTCTCGGGTGCCGATCTCGCCAACCTCGTCAACGAGGCGGCGCTGCTCGCGGCCCGTCGCGGCAAGCGGCTGGTGGCGGCGCAGGAATTCGACGACGCGCGCGACAAGGTGCTGATGGGCGCCGAGCGCCGCTCCATGGTGATGACCGACGATGAGAAGCGGATGACCGCCTATCACGAAGCCGGCCATGCCCTCGTATTCGCGCACGAGCCGACCGCCGATCCGATCCACAAGGCGACGATCATCCCGCGCGGCTTCGCGCTGGGCATGGTGCAGCCGCTGCCGGAGCGCGATTCGTACAGCTATCACCGTGACAAGATGCATGCCGATATCGCCGTGGCGTTCGGCGGCCGCGTGGCCGAGGAACTGATCTTCGGCTATGACAAGGTCAGCTCGGGTGCCTCGAACGACATCATGCAAGCGACCCGTCTCGCCCGCGCGATGGTCACGAAATGGGGCCTGTCGGACAATCTCGGCCCGCTCGACTTCTCGGAGAGCGAGGACAGCTTCACCGGCTATTCGGTGGCGCGCTCCAAGCCGATGTCGGACGAGACCGCACGGCTGATCGACGCTGAAGTGAAGGCCTTCGTCGAGAAGGGCCTCAACCGCGCGCGCCAGATCCTGGGCGACCATACCGACCAGCTCCACACCATCGCGCTGGCGTTGCTCGAATATGAGACGCTGACCGGCGAGGAGATCAAGAAGCTGATCGCGGGCGAGACGCTGGATCGCGGCGACCCGACCGGTACGCCGGGGATGCCGGCCGTGGGCGGCACCTCGATCCCCAAGACGCGCAAGCTCAAGGATCCGTTCGGCAACCCGGCACCGCAGGGGGCCTGAACGGTCTGGCATTGCCAGGTTCAGCTTCGCACCGATAAAGAACGCTCCCGGGAACCCCTCCCGGGAGCGTTTTTTCTTATGCGACGACTGTTTCTGGCGGCCGGTGGACTGATGCTGGTGGCGGTTCCCGCCCAGGCGATGAGCGTGGCCGACTTCCTCGCCAAGGTGAACGCGCTCAAGGCCAAGGGCGCGATGGCGATGTTCTCCTCCGACATCGGATTGCTCAAGCAGGAGATCGAAGGCGCATCGACCGCCTATCGCGGCGACCTCGCGGCGGAGGCTGCGGCGGGCAAGAAGCCGAGCAGTTGCCCGCCGCCCAAGGGGCAGGCGAAGATGAGCAGCAACGATCTGATCGCGGCGTTCGAGAAGATCCCGCCGGCGCAGCGCGGCATCAGCGTGAAGGCGGCGTTCGCTGCGATGATGCAGCAGCGCTTCCCGTGCAAATGATCCTGTAAACATAGGATAGTATTGGCGAAATCCTCGGAACGGCGGTTGCTTGCAAGCGGTTGGTGAAGCGCCGTCCGGCATCAACCTTGTCGGGCGCATCGATCACACGAAGCGCAAGGAGCGGACCGATGGACTATCGCAAGCTGGGATTTGGACTGGGCGTTTTCTCGATCGGGCTCGGCATCGCCGAACTCGCCGCCTCGAAGCGCATCGCGCGCGGGCTTTCGGCGGAAGACCATGACGGCGTGGTGCGGACCTTCGGTGCACGCGAGCTGTTCGCGGGGGCGGCGTTGCTTGCCGGGCCGGCGCACAGCGTGCGCGTGTGGAACCGCGTGGCGGGCGATGCCATGGATATCGCAGCGCTCGGCCTCGCCGCGCGGCGGGCACCGCAGAACAAGGCGGTGTGGGGTGCGATCGCCTTCGTCGCCGCAGCAACCGCGCTCGATATCGTGACCGCGATCGGGCTGGATCGCACCACGGGCAAGACGCTGCCGTTGGGGCAGGAAGAGGAAGCCGATGGCGCCAGCCCGGCAGTCGCGGAGACGCCTGCAGTGGAGGATAAGGCCACGTCGATCGAGCCAGGTGGTGCCCAGGCCCTCACGCCAGCGGTCGGGTGACAACCTCTATCCTCCCCCGCCAGGGGGAGGTGTCAGGCGCAGCCTGACGGAGGGGGCGGACGCACGCAGGCCCGAGAGGTTCGTGCTTCCTCCCCCTCCGTCGCGCTTCGCGCGCCACCTCCCCCTGGCGGGGGAGGATCATCTGCGCCTTACTCCCCCTTGGTCGTCGCGTTCGGGTTCGGGCCGCCCTCATAGTTGACATGGCTCTGCCCGCCATGGCCCATCAGATGGCCTGGGCCTTCCTTCTTCGCCTTGTCCGGATAAGGGTTCGGATAGGCGCCGCCTTCGCTCTCGCCCGCGCTGCGGCCATGGGTGTCGACGTCCGAGACGCCGTCGGGCGCGCCTTTGTGCGCATCGCCCCCGCTCGCCTGCATCGGTTGCTTGTCGCTCATGTGCCGCGCTCCTGACTCTATGGGTCTCTCGTTCATCAACGAAGGGTCGCCGCTGCCCGTTCCATTGATCGGCTGGCTCGTTCAGCGCACAAGCGACAGCTATGTTGAAGAAGCCGGAACGACCCGCATAGTTCTGTCCACGAGGCAGTCCAGTTGATTCATATCAATCACAAATAATCGATCAGCGCAGAAGTATCTGAACCATGTGCTCGGCCATCCGCTGTCTTCCCGTACGCAATGCTCAAGGAGAGACTGCATGTTCATGCACAACAAGCGCCTGCAATATACGGTGCGGGTGGCCGAGCCAAACCCGGTCCTCGCCTCGCTGATGCTCGAACAGTTCGGCGGCCCGGACGGCGAGCTGGCGGCGGCGATGCGCTACTTCACGCAAGGCCTCGCCGAGGATGATCCCGGCCGCAAGGACATGCTGCTCGACATCGCCACCGAGGAGTTGAGCCATCTCGAAGTGATCGGCTCGATCGTCGCGATGCTCAACAAGGGCGTGAAGGCGCATATCTCCGAAGGCGATATGGAAGAGGCCGAGCTGTACATGTCGCTCACGCAAGGCGGCAACAGCCACACCCAGGCGATTCTCTATGGCGGCGGCCCGGCGCTGACCAACTCGGCGGGCGTGCCCTGGACGGCGGCCTATGTCGACAGCCGCGGCGACCCGACCTGCGACCTGCGCTCGAACATCGCCGCGGAGAGCCGCGCCAAGATCGTCTATGAGCGGCTGATCAACATCACCGACGATGCCGGCATCAAGGACGCGCTCAAGTTCCTGATGACGCGCGAGGTGGCGCACCAGAAATCGTTCGAGAAGGCACTCTATGCGATCGAGGACAATTTCCCGCCGGGCAAGCTGCCGGGCGTGCCGGAATATGCGAGCATGTACGTCAACACCTCGCAGGGCGAGGGCGACATGCTGGGGCCGTGGAACGACGGGCCGGAATGGGATCGGGTCGACGATCTCCAGCAGACGCTCCCAGCCGACAGTGGCGACGGCATGCCGACCGTGACGCTGGGTTCGGCCGATACCGCCGCGCTGACGCAGCTGGCCGAGCGGACCAAGTCCGATCCCTCGACCAATCCGACCACCGGCGCCGATCTCGCCGCCGGCCCAGGCGCGGGGCGGACCAAGAACGACGTGGAAGCCTGAACCTTCCGCTTCCCGGCCGGGCACTGCTCGGCCGGGACCCGTTCAGCGGCGCTCGAGCTTGTCGAGCCAGGCGCCGAACCGGCCGCGCGAATAGGTGAGCGCCTGGTAGAGGCCGAGCGACGCCCTGGCCCAGCGGATGTACAGCCTCGGCATGCCCAGCCGATCCGCCGCCCAGGCGACGCGGTGGCTCCAGGCGGCGATCCCCGCCCGCGTGCGATAGACCAGCTTCCGGCGCCAGCCGATCCCGGCAGCATTGGGCGCCACGCGCTTGATTGGCCGGATCCCCCGGCGTGCCCAGGTCAGTCGATAAGCGAGCCCCTCGCGGCGATGGCGCAGCCCGGCGTCCTGCGTACCGGCGATGAAATCGGCGTCGACGCCTTCCAGCGCCAGCCGCCCGTCGCCGATCGCCGCCGCCACCACGTCGCGCAGCTGCGGGGACCGGACGATCACGACGTTCGTGCCGCGCCCGTCCGAGGAATAGGGCTCCACCCACGCATCACCGAACGCAATGTCCGCCGTTTCCGCGACGACGTCGTCGCACATGTTGCAAGCGCTGTTCTGGAAGAAGCCGGCGCCCCAGTCGCCGTCGGCCAGATGCCACCAGTCCTGCCAGCGTGCGCTGCCGTCGGCGAGCGTTAGGTGCGCGGTGTACCAGTTTGCCGGGCGATCGGCGTCCTTGCGGCGATACTCCACCGCGGTGACCGCGTCCGGGTCCACGTCCAGCTGCCAGGCGAAGCTGTCGACCAGCCGCCCGCTTTTCATATGGCCGCAGAACAGCCCCAGCGTAGCGGTGATCCGCTCGGCGAGCACCGGTTCGGCGGCGCGGGCAAGGTGCACCGCCTTCACGAAGCAGGGAATGCCGACCACGGCATAGCGGCCCGGCACGCGGCGGATCTCGTCGAGCACATGCGCCAGATGCACCGGGTGGTAGCGCGAGCGCGCGCCCTCGGCGATCTGGTCGAGGCTGCGCGAGATGCGATAGCCGAAATGCGGCGCGCCGGGGCCGGGCAGCGGCACGACATGCGCGACGCCGTCGATCAGCCCGCGGCGCAGCAGCTCGGCGGCGACCCAGCTGACCATCCCGCCCGAGCTGCCGCCGGCACGGAAATCCCCCTCGGCGACATGGCCGACATAGGCGGTCTCGAACCGGCCGATCCGCTGGTCGGCGATCGGCGCGCTTGGAAAGCGATCCCCGGCGATCGCGTTCTCGTCCACGGCTTCGGGCGAGAAGGGGCAGGTGGCGGCGAAGCGCGGCGTCGGCGTCTCGCGCCAGCCGGGCGGTCCCTGGGGCTTGAGCTGGCGGTAGCCGTCCCAGCCCATATGCCCGCCGCCGCCGCTCGACGCGCAGCCGCCGCAGCCGATGCACAATCCGGAGCGAACGATGGCGGCCGGGCTGGGCGCCTCAGCCAAGCACCTTGTCCAGATAGGCGTTCGACTGGTCGCGCATCGCCTCGATCCTGCCGCCGATCGCCGCGTCGAGCGGCACGTCGAGGATCGCGCCCAGGTCGATCCGCGCACCGGGCACCAGCAGGTGCCGCTCGGCACCGAGCAGCTCGGTCAGGTCGCGCACCTTGTTCATCCGATAGGGCGAGGGCGCGCAGGCAAAGGGCGTGTCGTTGAGCAATGCGAACACGCAGCCATGGAAGAAGTTGGTCAGCACCGCCTGCGCCCCCGCCATCGCCGCGGCGAAGTCGTGCGGGCCGGCATCGAGCCATTGCTCGTCCGCCCAGTCGTTGCGATAGCCGATGCTGATCAGCCTTATGCCGCGTGCCGACGCCCAGGCCCGGGCCGCCTGCGCGAATGCCTCGGGCATGCCATGGCCATAGACGAGGGCATAACGGCCCTCGGGCACCGGCGTCGCCGCGTCGGGCTGGGGCGGGAACTGCAGGCAGGGATCGAGCACCAGCGCGGGCGGCTTGCCGATCGCCTGCGCCACCAGGCGGCGGCTGTTTTCGTCGCGCACCGCGATCGTGTCGAAGCGGCGCAGTTGGTCCTGCCAATAGGGGTCGAGCCCGGCATCGGCATCATAGCTGCCGAAGCTGGCGGCATAGGCAGCCACGCATTCGGCGTTGAGCCCCTGGCCGAAGAAGATCGAGGCGCCGCCATACCAGGGATGGCGCAGGTTCCACACCTCGTCGCTGCCGACCAGCACGGTATCGACATGCGGCATCTCGAGCGGATCGACCAGGTCGAAGCCGGGCGAGAGCGGCAGCGCATCGAAGGCGCAGAGAAACTTGCGGAGCTTGGCGCCGTACAGCCGGCGATCCTCGGCGCTGGCGCGCGCCGGCAGCGTCGGCTGCAGCGCGTTGCGCCACTCGGCGCGGGTGACCCGCGGCGATTCATGGTCGAGCAGCATCACCCGGTGGCCGCGCGCATGCACGCCCTCGGCCAGGCACCGCGCCTGCCAATAGGAGCCGTAATTGATGCAGCGGTGGAAGGTGAGGATGCCGACGCTGCGCGTATCGCTGCGCAGGTCGTAGAGAAGCGTCGAAGAATCGTCGGATCCCGGTAGTTTCATGCGCGCGCGCACCCGGTGCCGAAAGCGGCCGAAGCCATGTGCTGTCCTCCCTCTGGTTTCGCCATGAACGAGGGGGAGGGCGCACGGTTTCGCCTTAAGCCTAAAAATTGAAGGTTAACGTTATCCTGACCAGGTCTCGGGCCAGTACAGGCGCATCGGATTGGCGACGAGCAGCTTGTGCTGGAGTTCGGCCGTGGGGGCGATGCGCGGTATCATTTCGACCAGCGCGCCGTCATCGGGGATCGCATCCTGCATGTTGGGGTGGGGCCAGTCGGTGCCCCACAACACGCGGTCCGGATAGTCGGCGACCAGCGGTGCCACCGCGGCCGCGAAATCGTCCCAGGGCGGGCCCTTGGCGTCGAGCCGGTCGGGGCAGGTGACTTTGGTCCAGATGGTGTTGCGGCTGTCGAGCAGCGCGCGGAAGGCGCGCATGTCGGGACCGTCCGGGCCCTGCGCCACGTCCGGGCGGCCCATATGGTCGATCACCAGAAGCGTCGGAATCGCGTCGAGGAACGGGCGGAGCTCGGCGAGGATGTCGGCCTCGAAATAGACGACGACGTGCCAGCCGAGCGGCTGGATGCGGCGGGCGACCTCTAGGAACTTGTCCTTGGGCGCATCGTCTACGAGGCGCTTGAGGAAGTTGAAGCGTACGCCGCGGATTCCGCCGGCGTGGAGCGCTTCCAGTTCGGCATCGGTAATTGCCGGATCGACGACCGCCACGCCGCGCGCCTTGCCGTTGGACCGGGCGATGGCGTGCAGCGTCGCGGCATTGTCGGTACCGTGGCAGCTCGCCTGGACGATGACGTTGCGGGTGAAGCCGAGCTTGTCGCGGAGCGCGAACAGCATCTCGGGCCCGGCATCCTCGGGCAGATACTTGGCCTTGGCGCTGAACGGGAAGTCCGCCATCGGGCCGAACACGTGGCAATGGGCGTCCACTGCGCCAGGAGGCGGGGTGAAGCGCGGTGTGCTGGGATCGGCGTGCCAGCTGGTGATGCGGCTCATGCGAAAACCTCTCCGTCCATCAGCTTGCGCGCGGTGCGCAGCATCGCGGCGGTGGCGACATTGCCCGCCTCGTCCAGTTCCATCACGCAGGTCGTCTCGCCGGTGGGGTGTTCGACCGAGAGCGTCTTGCGCCGGCCATCGGACACGACGGCGACCTCGGCCGCGGGTGAGCCGGGCAACAGGCAGGCGGTGGCGACGCTCACCGCGCCGAGCACGCCGATCGAGGCATGCGCCCGGTGCGGGATGAAGCTGCGCACCGTCACCGCGCCGCCGTTCCGGGGTGGGGCGACCAGCATCATCTTGGGCACCGATTTCTCGCGCACGTCGCCGAGGTTCATGCGCTCGCCCACGGCGAGGCGGATCGCCTCGATCCGGGCCTTGAGCGCGGTGTCTGCGTCCAGCGCGTCGCGGTCTTCATAGCCGGTGATGCCGACATCCTCGGCTTTCATCACCACGCAGGGCATGCCGTTGTCGATCAGCGTGACGGGCACGCCTTCCACTACGTCCACCACCTTGCCCGTGGGCAGCAGCGCGCCGCAGGAGGAGCCGGCGGTGTCGCGGAATTCGAGCGGGATCGGGGCGGCGGTGCCGGGCACGCCATCGATTCGTGCGTCGCCGGCATAGGTGACGCGGGCCTGCGGCGTCTGCACCGTGGCGACGGCGCGCTGGCCGGTATTCTCCAGATAGACGCGGACGCGTGTCTCGCCCTCCTGCGCCTCGACCAGCCCGCGCTCGATGGCGAAGGGGCCGATGCCGGCGAGGATGTTGCCGCAATTCTGCGCGTCGGAGACGATCGCCTGGTCGACGAACACCTGGAGGAACAGATAGTCGACATCCGCCCCCTCGCGGCTGGATTTGCGCACCACCGCGACCTTGCTGGTCAGCGGATCGGCGGCACCCATGCCGTCGATCTGGCGCGGATCAGGCGAGCCCATGATCCGCAGCAGGAAGGCATCGCGCGCGGCGGTGTCGGCGGGCAGGTCTTCGGCGAGGAAATAGGCGCCCTTGGAGGTGCCGCCGCGCATCCACATTACCCGGGCGGCGGTCATGCGGCGTACCCCATTTCTGTCATCCCCGCGGGGCGGATCCATTCGCAAATCGCTTCCGGCAGGCGCCGGGACGGCACGGCCAATGGATCCCCGCCTGCGCGGGGATGACGGCTGTTGGCGCGTGCCTCACACATATTTCAGGCCCATCGCTTCGAGCTTCGGCCGCATATTGTAGATGTCGAGCCCGAGTTCGCCCGCCGCCAGCCGCTTGCGCCGGGCCTCCTCGGACGCCTCGCGCGCCTGCGCCTTTTCCAAAACCGCAGCCGCACTTGCACGGGGCACGACGCACACGCCGTCGTCGTCCGCCACGATCACGTCGCCCGCGTTCACCAGCGCATTGGCGCAGACGACCGGCACGTTGACCGAGCCGAGCGTCGCCTTGATCGTCCCTTGCGCATGCACCGCCTTGGACCAGACCGGAAAGCCCATCGCGGTCAGGTCGCGCACGTCCCGCACGCCCGCATCGATGATCAGCCCGCGACAGCCGCGCGCCTGCGCCGAGGTGGCGAGCAGGTCGCCGAAATAGCCGTCGGTGCACGGGCTGGTGGGGGCGAGCACCAGGATGTCGCCGTCGCGCAACTGCTCGATCGCGACATGCACCATCCAATTGTCGCCGGGCGGCGCGTAGATGGTGACGGCACTGCCCGCGATCCGCGCGCCCACGTATATGGGCCGCATGTGCGGGGCGAGCAGCCCGGTGCGGCCCTGCGCCTCATGCACCGTGGCGACGCCGGCATGGGCGAGGCCGTCGATCACCGCAGGATCGGCGCGTTCGATGGTCTGGACGACGATGCCCGACATGGCAGCTCCTCTTGGATCTTCGCCGGTGGCGGTGCGCGTTTAGGGCGGCGGCATCCAATCGGAAGGATGGCAGGGTCATTAGTTTTTGCTAATCGTCGTTTGTGCAGGTCGATCAGCTCAATATCCGCCACCTCGCCGCCATGGCTGCTGCGGTGCGGCTGGGCAGCGTCAGCCGCGCGGCGGAGGCGGTGAATCTCACCCAGCCGGCGGCGACGCAGGGCATCGCCAAGCTGGAGGCGCAGCTGGGGATCGCGCTGTTCGAGCGGCGCGCGACGGGCATGGTACCCACCGAGGCCGCCGCCCGGCTCGCCCCGCGGGTGGAGGCGGCGCTGCGGCTGATCGGCAGCAACCGGGTGACGGCGGCGCAGCTGCGCGCGTTCGTCGCGCTGGCGCAGCAGGGGAGCTACCCGGCGGCGGCGCAGGCGGCGGGCGTGACGGTTTCCTCGCTGCACCGCGCGGTCGGCGATCTCGGGCTGGCGCTGGGGCAACGGCTGGTCGACCGGCGGGGGCGGGGGCTGGTGCTCACCCATTATGGGGTGCAGGTGGCGCGGCGGCTGCGGCTGGCGCTCGCCGAGCTGCGCGCGGGGGTGGAGGATCTCGGCGAGTTGGTCGGGCGCAGTGCCGGCCGCATCTCGATCGGCGCGATGCCGCTCTGCCGGGCAAGGCTGTTGCCCCATGCGATCAACGCCTTCCGCCGCGACCATGCGGGCATCGACCTGCTGATCCACGAAGGCGCGCATGGCGAGCTGGTGGGACCCTTGCGCGACGGCGAAGTCGACCTGATGATCGGCGCGCTGCGCGATCCCGAGACGCTGGGGCCGGACCTGGTCCAGGCGCGGCTGTTCGACGACCGGCCGACGATCATCGCCCGCGCCGGGCATCCGCTGGCGGCCGCGCCCGATCGGCTCACGGCGCTGCACCGCCATGGCTGGATCGTGCCCCCCGAGGGTACGCCGCTGCGCAGCTTGTGGCGCAACCTGTTTGCCGCGATCGGCGGGCCGTTGCCGCCGGTGCCGATCGAATGCGGCTCGGTGATGACGATCCGCGAGCTGCTCCAGGCCGGGGACGAGCTGACCCTGCTCTCGGTGGACCAGCTCTCGGTGGAACTGGCCAGCGGGCTGCTCGTCGATCTGGGGCCGGCGCCCGGCGCGGTCACGCGGACGATCGGCGTGACCCACCGCGCCGACTGGCGGCCCACCCGCGCACAGGCCGCTTTCCTGGCGACGCTCCATGCCTCGGCGGCAACGCTCTATACGTAAAAACTTATAGCGGGGCGGCGGATTCGATTGGTGACCCCGACGCGGCTCGGCCATGCCGAACCCATGCAAGACAGGATCGCCCTGATCGGCTTTGGAGAGGCGGGTTCGACCTTCGCGCGCGCCGGCGGCTGGGAAACCGATGCGCGGGTGTTCGATCGCAAGACCGACGGCGCCGATGCCGCCGCGATGCGCGAGCGCTATGCCGAGGCCGGCATCGAGGGCGCCGCGACGCCGGCCGAAGCACTGGCCGACCGCCCGCTCGTCCTGTCGCTCGTCACCGCCGATCAGGCGCTGGCCGTCGCGCAAGCCGCCGCGCCGCATCTGGCCCCGGGCGCGCTCTACTGCGACGGCAACAGCGTCGCACCGCAGACCAAGCAGGCGGCCGCGCGGGCGGTGGCCACGGCGGGCGCACACTATGTCGACCTTGCCATCCTCGCGCCGGTCGATCCCGCGCGCCTGGCGGTGCCGTTGCTGCTGAGCGGGGCGCAGGCCGAAGCCGCGGCGGCGGCGCTGGCCCGGCTCGGCTTCCAGAATCTCAGCATCGTCGGCGACGCGGTCGGTCGTGCCTCGTCGATCAAGATGATCCGGTCAGTAATGGTGAAGGGCATCGAGGCGCTGACCGCGGAATGCGTGTTGGCGGCCGAGGCGGCGGGCGTGCGCGACGCGGTGCTCGCCTCGCTCGACGCCAGCGAGCGCCCCCGGCCCTGGGAAGCGCGCGCCGATTACAATCTCGATCGCATGCTGATCCACGGGCTGCGCCGCGCCGCCGAGATGGAGGAAGTGGTCAAGACCCTGGAAGCGCTGGGCACCGGCGCCGCCATGACCCGCGGCACCGTCGAGCGCCAGCGCGCGATCGGCACGCTCGGGCTCGGCACCCCGCCCGAGGGGCTGGCGGAGAAGCTCGCCGCGATCGAGGAGAGGACGAAACCCGCATGACGATGATCATCGACTGTCACGGCCACTACACCGTGCTGCCCAAGGCGCACGACGCCTGGCGCGAGGCGCAGAAGGCGGCGTTCAAGGCCGGCGAGACCCCGCCGCCCTATCCCGAGGTCAGCGACGACGAGATCCGCACGACGATCGAGTCCAACCAGCTCCGCCTGATCCAGGAGCGCGGCGCCGACCTGACGATCTTCTCGCCCCGCGCCTCGGCGATGGCCCCGCATGTCGGCGACGAGGGCGTGGCGAAGGAATGGGCGCGCCGCTGCAACGACCTGATCGCGCGCGTCGTCGGCCTGTTCCCCGAGACCTTCGTCGGCGTGTGCATGCTGCCGCAGAGCCCCAAGGCCGATATGCAGGGCTCGATCGCGGAGCTGGAGCGCTGCGTCACCGAGCTCGGCTTCATCGGCTGCAACCTCAATCCCGATCCCGGCGGCGGGCACTTCACCCATCCGCCGCTGACCGACCGTTACTGGTACCCCTTCTACGAGAAGATGGTGGAACTGGACGTACCGGCGATGATCCACGTCTCGGGCAGCTGCAACCCGGCGATGCACGCGACCGGCGGCTATTACATCGCGGCGGACACGATCGCGTTCATGCAGCTGCTCGAAGGTGATCTGTTCAAGGATTTCCCGACGCTGCGCTTCATCATTCCCCATGGCGGCGGCGCGGTGCCCTATCACTGGGGCCGCTATCGCGGGCTGGCGGACATGCTCAAGAAGCCGTCGCTCGACACGCACCTGATGCACAACATCTTCTTCGATACCTGCGTCTATCACCAGCCGGGCATCAACCTGCTCGCGGACGTGATCGACACGAAGAACATCCTGTTTGGCTCGGAGATGGTCGGGGCTGTGCGCGGCATCGATCCCACCACCGGGCAGTATTTCGACGATACCAAGCGCTATGTGGATGCGCTCAACCTGGCCGAGGCGGCGCGCCACGCGATCTTCGAGGGCAATGCCCGCCGGGTGTTTCCGCGGCTCGACGCCCAGCTGAAGGCGCGCGGGCTGTGAGCGGGCCGCGCGACATCCACGCCTATCTGGCGGAGTTCGACGATATCCCAGGCACCCGCGTCTACACCGCGGCGCGGGCGCGGCAGGGGTACTGGATGAACCAGTTCGCGATGAGCCTGATGACGGCGGAGAATCGCGCGAAGTTCAAGGCCGACGAACGCGCCTATCTCGACGCCTGGCCGCTCAGCGAGGAGCAGAAGCAGGCGCTGCTCCACCGCGACTACAACCGCTGCCTCGATCTGGGCGGCAACATCTATTTCCTCGCCAAGCTATTCTCCACCGACGGGCTCAGCTTCCTGCAGGCGGTGGGCACGATGACGGGGATGAGCCCGCAGGACTATCAGGCGATGATGGTCGCCGGCGGCCGTAGCCCGCAAGGCGTCCGCTCGATCCGGGAGAAAAATTGATGGCACGGATTAGCGCGGGCGTCGCTACCAGCCATGTCCCCGCCGTCGGCGCGGCGATCGATCTCGGCAAGACCGCCGAGCCCTATTGGCAGCCGGTGTTCGCCGGATACGACTGGTCGAAACAGTGGATCGCCTATGAGAAGCCCGACGTGGTGATCCTGGTCTATAACGACCATGCCTCGGCCTTCGACATGCGGGTGATCCCCACCTTCGCGATCGGGTGCGCCGAGCGCTACGGCATCTGCGACGAGGGCTGGGGCCCGCGCCCGGTGCCCGACGTGATCGGCCATCCCGATCTCGCCTGGCATATCGCCCAGAGCTGCATCCTCGACGAGTTCGACCTGACCATCGTCAACGAGATGCAGGTCGATCACGGCCTCACCGTGCCGCTGAGCCTGCTATTCGGCCAGCCCGAGGCCTGGCCCGTGCAGGTGGTGCCGCTGGCGGTGAACGTCGTCACCTATCCGCCGCCCACCGGCAATCGCTGCTGGCTGCTCGGCGAGGCGATTGCGCGGGCGGTGGCGAGCTATCCCGGGGATCTCAACGTGCAGGTCTGGGGCACCGGCGGCATGAGCCACCAGCTCCAGGGGCCGCGTGCGGGCCTGATCAACGCCGAATGGGACAATCGCTTCCTCGACTGGATGAGCGGCCCCTATGGCGACGAACTGCGCGCCATCCCGCACATCGAATATCTGCGCGAGACCGGCTCCGAGGGCATCGAGATGGTGATGTGGCTGATCATGCGCGGCGCACTGGGGCGCGACGTGCGGGCGCTGCACCGCCATTATCACGTGCCTGCTTCCAACACCGCGGTCGGGCATCTCGTGCTCGAACCCGTCCGCTGATCCAAGACTTACAGGAGACCTCCATGCGTATTGCCCTGGCCGGCGCCGGCGCGTTCGGCGAAAAGCATCTCGACGGCCTGCAGAAGATCGACGGGGTGGAGATCACCTCGATCATCAGCCGCACCGCCGAGCAAGCCGAAGCGGTCGCCGAGAAATACGGCGCCAAGCATCATTCGACGGAGCTGGAAGATGCGCTCGCCCGCGACGATGTCGACGCGGTGATCCTTTGCACGCCCACCCAGATGCACGCCGAACAGGCGATCGCCTGCATGAACGCCGGCAAGCACGTCCAGGTCGAGATCCCGCTCGCGGACAGCTGGGCGGATTCGCAGGCGGTGCTCGCCAAACAGCAGGAGACGGGGCTGGTCTGCATGGTCGGCCACACCCGGCGCTTCAATCCGAGCCACCAATGGGTCCACAACCGCATCACCGCAGGCGAGATCGCGGTCCAGCAAATGGACGTGCAGACCTATTTCTTCCGCCGCAAGAACATCAACGCCAAGGGCCAGCCGCGCAGCTGGACCGACCATCTGCTGTGGCACCATGCCGCGCACACGGTGGACCTGTTCGCCTATCAGGCCGGCAAGATCGTCCAGGCGCATGCGGTGCAGGGGCCGATCCACCCCGAGCTCGGCATCGCGATGGACATGTCGATCCAGCTAAAGAGCGAAAGCGGCGCGATCTGCACCCTGTCGCTCAGCTTCAACAATGACGGGCCGCTGGGCACCTTCTTCCGCTATATCTGCGACAATGGCACCTATATCGCCCGCTACGACGATCTGGTGAACGGCAAGGAAGAACCGATCGACGTCAGCAAGGTCGATGTGTCGATGAACGGCATCGAGCTGCAGGACCGGGAATTCGTCGCCGCGATCCGCGAAGGGCGCGAGCCGAACAGCTCGGTCGCCCAGGTGTTCGATTGCTACCGCGTGCTCGGGCAGCTCGAGACCCAGCTGGCCGGCTGAGGATTCAGCGGACGCCGAGCAGGGTCAGCGCACGGGCGAGATCGGCCTGGCGGAAGGGCTTGGGGAGATGCGCGAAGTCGCGCCCCAGCCCTTCGACATCGGCATAGCCCGAGACGATCAGCGTCGGCAGCGTGCCGAGCCGCGCCTGCACCGTGCGGGCGAGATCGGTGCCGGTCATCCCCGGCATCAGGTGATCGGTGACGAGCAGGTCGGGCACCAGCCCCCGGTCGAGCATGCCGAGCGCCGCCTCGGCCGAATCCGCCAGCTGCACCTGATAGCCGAGGGCGCGGAGCATCTCTGCCGCCGTGCCGCGGACGATATCCTCGTCGTCGACCAGCAGCACCATGCCGGCGCCGTCATGGGGCTCGTGGCGCTGCGGCGCCTCGATGGCGGCAAGCGCTTCGGCGCTGACCGGCAGCCACAGCTCGACTTCGGTGCCTTCGCCGAGGCGGCTCGACAGCCCCATCGTGCCGCCCAGCTGGCTCGCAAGCCCGTGGACCATCGACAGGCCGAGCCCGGTGCCGCGCCCGACGCCCTTGGTGGAGAAGAAGGGCTCGATCGCCCGGGCGAGGGTGGCGGCGTCCATCCCCGAGCCGGTATCGCGCACCGCCAGCCGCACATAGCACCCTTCGGCAAGCGGCGTCGGCGCCTCGGCGGCCGCGCCGAGCCCCAGCCGCACTTCGAGCGCGCCGCCGTCCGGCATCGCATCGCGCGCGTTCACCGCCAGGTTGAGCAGCGCCATTTCCAGCTGGTTGGCATCGGCATGGGCGGGCGGCAGCGTCTCGGGCTTGCTGACCGACAGCGCGATCTTGGGGCCGAGCGTGCTGGCGAGCAGCGGCACCATGCCGTCGACCAGCGCCGCCATGTCCACCGGCGCGGGCTGGAGCGGCTGGCGGCGGGCGAAGGCGAGCAGCCGCTGGACGAGCGTGCTCGCCCGCTCGGCCGAGCGCATCGCGCCATCGAGCAACCGGTGCAGCACCGGATCGTCGCCGCGCTTGCGCAGGATCAGGTCGAGGCTGCCGATGATCGGGGTCAGCAGATTGTTGAAGTCATGCGCGACGCCGCCGGTCAGCTGGCCCATCGCCTCCATCTTCTGGCTCTGGCGCAGTGCCGCCTCGGTCTCGTGCAGCGCGGCGGTGCGTTCCTCGACGCGGCGCTCCAGCGTCTCGTTGGCGGCGCGCACGTCGGCGAGCAGCCCGGCATTGTCGATCGCCACCGCGGCCTGGGCGGCGAGGCTGCGCGCCAGTTCCTCGTGCCGCGCGGTGAATCGCCCGGGTAGCGGATGGCCGAACAGCAGCCCGCCCAGCACCGAGCGATCGCGCGACACCACCGGCACGGCCAGATAGCTGGTGACCACGGGATGGCCCGGCGGCATGCCGTGATGCGGCGCGTTGCGGCCATAGTCGGCTTCGCGCGTCACGTCATCGGAGCGCATCACCACATTGTGGAAGATCGGCTTGAAAATGGCGGTGGCGCGCGGGCGCCCCAGCGCTTCGAAGCGCGCGCGGTCCTCGCCGGAGAGCGTGAACAGGTGGAGACGCTCGCCGCTCTCGTCCATCACATTGTGGAAGAAGGCGCCGACGCTGGCGCCGGTGAGCGCAACCCCGGCATCGGTGAGCATCTGCACCAGCCGTTCGAGGTCGTGTTCGGCCGAAAGCGCCGCGCCGACACGGTTGAGCGTCTCCAGCGCGACTTGGGCGCGGCGCTCCTCGGTCACGTCCTCGCAGGAGATCGCGATCTGGTGGACCTTGCCGTCCCAGTCATAGATCGGCACCCAGTTCTGCCGCCAGGTGGAGGTGCCGTCGGGCCGCCCCCGCGTCGCCCCGGTGATCTCGATGCCGAGCAGTGGCTCGCCGCCCAGCACCCGCAATAGTGTCGCCACCACCTGCTCGCCGAGTTCGGGGACGATCTCGCTGACATGGCGGCCGATATGGTCGGCGATGGGTAGGCCGTTCCATTCGGCGAGCTGGCGGTTGATCCGCAGATAGCGCAGATCGGTGTCGAGCACCGCCAGCCCCACCGGCGAGTTGTCGTACATCACCGCAAGCTCGTCGGCCTGTTCGCGGGCCAGCCCCTCGCTGGCACGCAGCGCCGCCTCGCTTTCGCGCAGCCGGCGATCGGCTTTGACTCGCTCGGTCGTCTCGGAGACCACCGACATCACCCCGCCGACCGCCCCGTCCGCATCGAGCACGGGAGAAAGCGAAATGTCGAAATAGACGATTTCGCCGAAGCCATAGCGTTCGGTGTAGAAGCGGCGGTCGCGTGCCGAGAGCGTCTTGCCGGTCCTGCGGACATGGTCGAGCATCGGCCCCAGCTCGTCCCAGGTCTCGGCCCAATAAGGCTGTGCCGGGTTGCCGAGCGCTTGCGGATGCTTGTTGCCGATCGTCTGGGCATAGGCGGGGTTGTAGAGCGCGACATAGTCGGGCCCCCAGAAGATCGCGATCTGGGCATGCGAGGGCAGCATCAGCAGCAGCGCGTCGCGCAGGCTGCGGGGCCAGCTCTCGGGCGGGCCGAGCGGCGAATCACGCCAGTCCCGCGCCGCGATCAGTCGATCGAGCGGTGCCGTGCCGGGGGCATCAAGGCCCGCCGGCGGGTTCATCCCTCGGCGGGCACGATCGGATTGATGTCGCGGCGGGGACCCGTCGTACGCCGGTCGAGCGCGGCGCGGATGCGATCGGCCAGCTGCTCGCGGCGATAGGGCTTGCCGATCACGTCGAGGTTCGAACCGCGCGGGATGTCGGCGACGAGGTCCTCGTTATAGCCGGTGGTCATCAGCACCGGCGTGTCGGGATGGGTCTCGCGGAACTGCTCGACCAGTTCGAGCCCGCTCATGCCGCCGGGCATGACGATGTCGGTGAACAGCAGGTCGATCGTCTCGGTCTTGAGCCGCTCCAGCGCCTCCTCGCCGCTGGCGGCGAGTACGACGCGGTAGCCGAGCGCGGCGATCTGCTCCTGCGCCAGCGCGCGGACGTCGTCGCTGTCCTCGACCAGCAGGATGGTCTCGCTGCCGCCGGTGGCGCCCTTGCCGAGCGCTGCCTTGGGTGCGGGGGCGGAGGGCGTCGCGCCGGTCATCGCATTGGCAACCGGGAACAGCATGCGGATCTCGGTCCCCTCGCCGGGCGCGCTGTCGATCTCCAGACGCCCCAGCGATTGCTGGACGAAACCATGCACCATCGCAAGGCCCAGCCCGGTGCCGCGCTCGGCGCCCTTGGTGGTGAAGAAGGGCTCGGTCGCGCGGCGGCGGACATCCTCGGGCATGCCGGTGCCTTCGTCGCGGATGGTTAGGACGACATAGTCCCCCTCGGGCAGCTGGTGCATCGGCGCATCGCCGTTGAGCTTCCACAGCCGCGTCGCGATGGTGACGGTACCGCCCTTGGGCATGGCGTCACGCGCGTTGAGCAGCACGTTGAGGATCGCCATTTCCAGATGGGTGGGATCGATCTGCACTGCCGGCAGCCGCCGCTCGAGCGCCGTGACCAGCCGGATCTGCGCGCCGACGGTGTTGTCGAGCAGGTCGCCGAAGTCGTGGATCAGCTGGTTCATGTCCACGGTCTTGGGCTCCAGCCGGGTCTTGCGCGCGAAGGCGAGCAGCTGGCGGGTGAGCTTCGATCCGCGATCGGCGGCGCGCGCGGCGTTGTTGAGCAGCCGCTGGTGCCGGTCGTCCTCGGTCTGGCTGGCGACGATGTCGACATTGCCCGACACGACCTGGAGCAGGTTGTTGAAATCGTGCGCCAGGCCGGCGGTGAGCTGGCCGATCGCCTCCATCTTCTGTGCCTGGCGGAACGCCTGTTCGGACTCGCGCCGCCGCGTCACGTCGAGCTGGCTGGCGAAGAAATAGAGCAGCTCGCCATCGGGCCCGAGCACCGGCGCGATGAACACCGCGTTCCAGAACGAGCTGCCGTCGCGACGATAGTTGATCAGCTCCAGCGCGATCGCTTCCTTGGCCTCGATCGCGGCGCGCAGCTCGGCGACCGAATCGCGATCGGTCTCGGCGCCCTGGAGGAAGCGGCAGTTGCGGCCGAGGATCTCGTGTTCCTCATAGCCGGTGAGGTCGAGGAACGCCTTGTTGGCGAAGACGATCGGGTTGTCCGGCTGGTTCGGATCGGTGAGCGTCATCGGCATCCGCGTCATCTGCAGCGCGGCGAAGAATACGGTGCTGCGATCGCCCAAACCGGGCGTACCGATGACGGCACGCTTCCAGTGGTGCGTCGGATGATTGCCCGTCGGGCTGTAGGAGGTCGAGTCGTTCAGATCGCCGGCCGATTCCCCGGTCGCGGCGGGCTTATGCTCGTCGTCATTCTGCACGCGTCTGGCTTCCTCGTGATCACAGCAACCCGCCAGACAAATGCGCGAAACGCCGTTTCGGTTGCGAACCTTCTGGAAGCGTAGGGAAAAGTCAGCGCCCCCGCCAGTCCAGTTGCGACCAGCCGCGCGCCGCGGCGAGTTTTGCCAGCGGGCCGTGCGCATTGACCGCGAACGCCGCGTCCGCCCAGCCGAGCAGCGGCGCATCCGAGACGTGATCGGAATAGGCGCGGACGTAACAGTTAGCGCGCAGCAGACCCTCTACCGCCAACCAATTTTCGATCATGTGGAGCTTTACGGGCCCGTAACAGTTCTCGCCCTCGAGTTCGGAGAGAATATGCCCTTGCCCGTCCCGCCTCGCATTGGTGGCGATCACGTCGTCGAAGCCCAGCCTTTTGCCGATCGCCTCGGCATAATAACGGTGGGAGGCGGTGGCCATCACCAGCCGGTAGCCGGCGGCGCGATCGGCCTCGATCTGCGCGCGGGCGCCCTGCAGTACGCCCTTCTGCAGCTCGAGATCGGCAAAGGCCTCGGCCACCGCGGTCATGTCGGCGGGCGGCAGCGCGCGGCCGAGCAGCAGGCGGTGCGACAGGCGCTTGAGCCCCGCGCGATCGATCCGGCGCGCCAGATAGGCCAGGCCACCCAGCGCCACCAGCGGGAACAGCCCCAGCCGCCACGGTGCACGGGTGCGCGCGACGTGCAGCAGGAACCGCGTCCAGGTCGGTTTCGCGGTGATGGTCTTGTCCATGTCGTAGATGGCGAGGCGTTGCATTGCGCTCTCTAGCCACGGAGGAACTTGCCGTTCCAGCAAGAATCGCGGAAAGGGGGTTTCGATGAGGGCACCCGCCGACTTTGAACGGTCCGACGACAACGGCGAGGCGGTGCTCCGCTTCTCCGGCAATCTTTCGCTTGCCTGCCTGGGCGACCTGCCCGCGCGGCTGGAGACGGTGGAGGGCGGGGTCGCCCGGCTCGACCTCAGCGAGGTCGGCCGGATGGACACCGTGGGCGCCTGGGTCGTCCATCGCTTCGCGCGCGATCGCGGCGCCAAGATCGAGGGGCTGAACGCCGACGAGCAGCATCTGCTCGACCAGGTGGTCGCCGCCGAACACCCGATCCAGCTTCCGCCGCCCCCGCCCGGATCTCTCACCCGTGCGCTCGACGAGATCGGCAAGGCGGTGATCAATTCGGGCAGGACGCTGTACGGCCTGCTCGGCTTCATGGGCGCGACGGTGCTCGCGCTGTGGCATGTCATCACCCATCCGCGCCGCTTCCGCTTCAACGCGACAGTGCAGCGCTTCGAGGTGGTCGGCGTCGGCGCACTCGGCATCATCGGGCTGATGAGCTTCCTGATCGGCATCGTCATCGCCCAGCAGGGATCGGTGCAGCTGCGCCAGTTCGGCGCGGAGATCTACACGATCAACCTGCTCGGCCGGCTGACGCTGCGCGAACTCGGCATCCTGATGACCGCGATCATGATCGCCGGCCGCTCGGGTTCCGCCTTCGCCGCGCAGATCGGCACGATGAAGCTGACCGAAGAGATCGACGCGATGCGCACGATCGGCGTCTCGCCGATGGAAGCGCTGGTGCTGCCGCGCGTCTTCGCGGTGGTGTTCATGCTGCCGCTGCTCGGCTTCTATTCCTCGATCATCTCGATCCTCGGCGGCGGGCTGCTCTGCTGGGTCGACCTGGGCATCACGCCGGTCACCTTCATCCAGCGCATCCATGAAGTGGTGCCGCTCACCGACCTCTGGGTCGGGCTGGTGAAGGCCCCTGTGTTCGGCGCGATCATCGCCATGGCCGGCTGCTTCCACGGCATGCAGGTGGAAGGCGATGCCGAACAGGTGGGCCAGCGCACCACCACTGCAGTGGTGCAGGCGATCTTCCTGGTGATCGTGCTCGACGCCTTCTTCGCGGTGTTCTTCACCAATGTGGGTTGGGCATGACCGACGCTGCGCGCGACAATGATCGCGAAATCCTGATCCGCGTCCGCGGCCTGCGCAACGGCTTCGGCGAACAGATCGTTCACGACGATCTCGACCTCGACGTGCGCCGCGGCGAGATTCTCGGCGTGGTCGGCGGCTCGGGTACCGGCAAGTCGGTGCTGATGCGCTCGATCATCGGCCTGCAGACCCCGCTCGACGGCACCGTCGAGGTGTTCGGCGAGAACACGATCGGCCGCGAGGAGACCGACGCGGTCGACATCCGCAAGCGCTGGGGCATCCTGTTCCAGGGCGGCGCATTGTTCTCGACGCTGACCGTCTCCGAAAACGTCCAGGTGCCGCTCAAGGAATATTATCCGGGGCTCGACCAGGCACTGCTCGAGGAAATCGCCGCCTACAAGGTGGTGATGACCGGGCTCCCGGCCGAGGCCGGCCCCAAATATCCGGCCGAGCTTTCGGGCGGCATGAAGAAGCGTGCCGGGCTGGCGCGCGCGCTGGCGCTCGATCCCGAGCTGCTGTTCCTCGACGAGCCCACCGCCGGGCTCGATCCGATCGGCGCGGCGGCATTCGACGAGCTGACCGCATCGCTCCAGAAGACGCTGGGGCTCACCGTGTTCCTGATCACCCATGATCTCGACACGCTCTATGCGATCTGCGACCGCGTCGCGGTGCTGGCGGACAAGCGGGTGATCGCGGTGGGCACGATTCCGGAGCTGTTGGCGTTGGACCACCCGTGGATCCAGGAATATTTCAACGGACCGCGCGGCCGCGCCGCGGTCGCGGGCCCGAACCGGCCGGTGCATGAGGATAAGAGGGGCTGATGGAAACGCGTTCCAATCATGTGCTGGTCGGCGCGGTGGTGCTGATCCTGCTGGCGGTGCTCTGCCTGTTCATCGTCTGGCTGTCGCGGCTGGGCGGCGGTGACGAGCGCCAGTACGACATCTTCTTCAAGCAGTCGGTCGACGGCCTCAGCCGCGGCTCCTCGGTGAGCTTTTCGGGCGTGCCTGCGGGCACGGTGAAGGACATCCAGTTCTGGCGTCCGGACCCCAGCCTGGTGCGCGTGCGCATCAGCGTGCAGCCCGACGTGCCGATCCTCGAGGGCACCAACGCCACGATCCAGGGCAGCTTCACCGGCCCCAGCACCGTGCAGCTGGACGGCGCGGTGAAGGGCCAGCCGCCGATCGAATGCCCCAAGGACAATCCCCGCGCGGCCTGCCCGCTGGGCGTGCCGGTGATCCCGACCAAGGCCGGCGGTCTCGGCGCGCTGCTCAGCTCGGCACCCAAGCTGCTCGAGCGGCTGACCACGCTCACCGAGCGCGTGTCCGACCTGCTCGACGAGAAGAACCAGGCCTCGATCGGCGGCATCCTGGCCAACACCAACCGGCTGACCAAGTCGCTGGCGGATCGCGGGCCCGAGATCGCCGCGACGCTGGCCGAGACGCGCGTCGCGATCCAGCAGGCCGGCGCCGCCGCGCAGCAGATCGGCCAGCTCGCCGCCACCACCAACGGCATGATGGCGAGCGACATCAAGCCGACCATCGCCAATCTCAACGCCACCATCACCTCGGCGCGCAAGAGCGTCGAGACGCTGGACGCGACGATCGGCGATGCCCGGCCGGGGATCCAGGCCTTCTCGAACAAGACGATGCCCGAGGTCGGCCAGCTCGTGCAGGATCTGCGCGAGATGTCGCTGGCGCTCACCAATGTCGCGCACAAGCTCGATCAGGGGGGCGCCTCCAGCCTGATCGGGGCGCCTGCGCTGCCCACCTACAAGCCGAAGAAGTGAGGTTCCGGATGAACAAATCCGCTATTGCCGCGCTGCTCGCCGCCGCGTCGCTTTCCGGCTGCATTTCCTTCGCGGCCAAGCCGCCCGCCTCGCTGCTGACGCTGCAGCCGGCGGCGGTGCTGCCCGCGGGCGAGGTCCAGCAATCAGGCACGGTCAAGGCCGTGACGATCGGCCCGGTCAACGCGCCGCAGGAGCTGGCGACGACACGGGTGCCGGTCCATTCGGGCCCGGGCGGGACGACGGTCGCCTATGTGAAGGATGCGCAATGGGTGGAAGGGCCGGCCAGCCTGTTCGGCCGGCTGCTCGCCGACACCATCGCCGCGCGCACCGGCCGCATCGTGCTCAGCCGCCGCCAGTCGCTCAGCACCCCCAGCGCCAGCCTGGGCGGCGACGTGCGCAGCTTCGGCGTCGATGCGGGCAAGATGGAAGCGGTGGTGGTGTTCGACGCGGCGCTGGGCCGCGAAGGCACCCAGACGTTCGAACGCCGCCGCTTCGAGGCGCACGTGCCGGTGACCGCGATCACCACCGCCGCGATCGGCCCGGCGCTCAACCAGGCGGCCAACCAGGTAGCCGCCGAGGTGGCGGACTGGGTCGGCAAGTAAGACTCAGGGCCGGCGGCGGATCGCTGCCGGCAGGTCGCAGACGTTGAGTCCGGTGGCGATGGTCGGCGGCGCGGGGTTCTCGCGCAGCGCCATCATCGCCGCATAGCGCGCGTTGTCGGTGGCGCGGACCTGGAAGTGCGGCCGCTCGTCGGGCGGGAGCTGGCTGGCGAGGCGCACCCAGGCGATGCCGGTCCGCTCGGCTGCGGTCGCATAGACGCCCATCGCCGCGTCGCTGCGAGGCAGGGCGGAGAGATACTGCATCCCCTCGACGATCCGCCCGACCACCGTGTAGTTCCGGTCGAGCCGGCGTGCCGACTGTCCGATCGGGGTGAACAGCTCCGATCCGCTGCCGGTATCGGGCAGGCTATCGCGCGCCACGCCGACCATGCCGTAGCAATGGGAGAGCCAGGCCGCCTTGCCGTCGCTGGCGATCGGCCAGCCATCGGCAGTGACGCCGGTGGCGGCGGCGTAGGAGTCGGGTTTGGACAGCCGCTGTGCGGGGGTGAAGGCACCGATTTCGAACTCGGCGGGCGGGCGGGTGAGGATCTCGGGCGGCAGCGGCTTCTTCTCGGTCGGATCGCCCCATTGCGCGACCCAGTTTTCCTGCACCCGGTAGACGCTCTCGCCATCCCACCAGCGCGCCGCGGCGAGCTTGCGGATATTGGCGACGTGCGCGGGCGCGAAGCGGGCGGCGAGGCGGATCGCAACCTGCTTGCCGCTCGCCAGCTGGATCAGCAGGATCTCATCATCGGGAATATCGTGCCAGTCCTCGGGGGCGGGTTCGGCCGCCGAGGGGGCAGGGCGCGACGGTGTGGGCGACTGCGGGGCGGTCTGGGCGGCGAGCGGCGCGGCGGCGAGGGTCGCGGCGAGGACGAGCAGGGTTTTTGCCATGGGGTGAGCTTGGCATGCCAACGGACGCTTGCCTAGCCGCCCAAGGAACGGTAGGGCCGCGCCTTCCAGGTATCCTGCGGAGCGGTGGCCGAGTGGTCGAAGGCGCTCGCCTGGAAAGTGAGTATACGCCAAAAGCGTATCGAGGGTTCGAATCCCTCCCGCTCCGCCACCTGCGCCCTTTTTGGGGCTCCCCAAACCCCCTAAAAACTGCTAAAAAGCCGCAGAAATCAGCGGTTTTTTCGTTCCGCTGCGTTTCACTCAATCCGACACGATCTCACGTGAAGTGTGGGGAAAAGTGTGGGGAAGAATGAGGTGGAGGTGGCATGGGAAAGCTCACTGCGCTCAAGATCCGGTCGCTTACCGAACCCGGTCGCTATTCCGATGGGGATGGCCTGTTTCTCGAAATCAATGGCAAGGGAGCAGCCAGCTGGATCCTCCGGGTCCAGAATAATGGGAAGCGCCAGGATATCGGGCTGGGCTCCTCGAAGGTCGTTTCTCTCAAAGAGGCTCGGGACGCCGCTTTCGCTACTCGCCAGAAGATCGCGCTGGGCATCGACCCTGTCGCTGAACGGAAGCAGGAGCGGATGGTCATTCCGACTTTTCGGAGAGCTGCCGAAATGGTCCACGAGGAACACGAAAAGGCGTGGAAGAACGGCAAGCATCAGAACCAGTGGATCGCAACGCTGAAGACCTACGCCTTCCCGAAGATGGGCGACCGGTTGGTCAGCGAGATCGAGGGGCCGCTGATCCGGGATGTGCTGGCGTCGATCTGGCTGTCGAAGCCGGAGACTGCGCGCCGCGTCCGGCAACGCATCGGTACGGTTCTCGACTGGTCCTATGCACGCGGGTTTCGCGCGACCGAAGCGCCGATGCGCTCGCTTTCCAAGGGTCTCCCTCGCCAGCCCAAGAAGGACAACCATTTCGCGGCTCTGCCATATGCTTCGGTGCCGGATTTCATGGAGAAGCTGGGCGCGCGTGAATCGGTGGGCCGCGTAGCGTTGGAAGCGCTGATCCTGACAGCGGCGCGATCAGGCGAAATTCGGGGTGCGACCTGGTCGGAACTCGACCTGGGAGCAGCGTTGTGGACCATCCCGGCCGAACGGATGAAAATGGGGCGAGTGCACGTCGTGCCTCTCGCACCCCAAGCGGTGGCCGTGTTCGAGTGCGCCAAGAAGTTCAAGGCTGGCGCCAGCGACTTGGTGTTCCCCGGTCAGAACGTGAAGAAGCCGCTCTCGGACATGACACTCCTCAAGATCCTACGGGACATGGATCTCGCGGTGACCGTGCACGGGTTCCGCTCGGCATTCCGTGATTGGGTTGCGGAGCAGACCGACTATTCGGGCGAGATCGCAGAGGCGGCGCTTGCCCACACGGTCTCGAACAAGGTCGAGGCCGCCTATCGCCGGACAGACTTTCTCGACAAGCGAAGGCTGCTCATGCGCGACTGGGCTGCCTTCTGTGCGAAGCCTTCTGTTTGATTCTCTATCAGAGTCTCATGCGTCCTCGATCGACATTGCGATACGACGATTGTTGTTGCGCTCAGTTCGGGGCTGACGGCGATATGGCGCTAGACGCATGGTAACGGTTATGTTACCACCACTAGGTGATAAGTGGTCATAGAGGAATATGTTCAGGAGGACGGCGCCTGTCCCTTTCGTTCTTGGTTTGATGGGCTCGATGCGCAAGCGGCCACGAAAGTGGCGACCGCAATGTTGCGAATGGAGCTAGGCAACACGTCCAACATCAAATGGATCGGTGGCAGCCTTGGCGAATATCGAATCGATTGGGGACCAGGCTATCGGCTCTATCTGACCCAGGACGGCAATGACCTCATCGTGCTGTTCGCCGGTGGAACGAAAAAGCGGCAGCAGGCAGATATTGATCGCGCCAGCGATTTGCTGGCTGAATACAAGGCGCGGAAGGCGGCGCAGAAAAAGGCAAAGAGGTAGGACAGTGGCTCTCACTCGGAATTTCAAAGAGACGGTGAAGGAGCGCGCGGGCCGAGATCCTGCCTTTGCGAAGGCGTTGCTCGACGAGGCAGCAACCCTGTTCCTCAACGGAGAGCCGCACACGGCCCGGTTGATCCTGCGTGATCTGGTCAACGCGTCGGTCGGTTTCGAGGCATTGGCCGTTGAGACCAACAAGCCCAGCAAGAGCCTTCATCGGATGTTGTCCGAGAACGGCAACCCGAGCATGGACAATCTCGCGGCGATCTTCGGTGCCGTGCGCAAGCGCCTTGGCGTCGAGATCCAGGCCCATGCAGTCGAGGCGGCATGAGCACACGACAATATCGTTCCATTTTTTCGGGCGTGTTCGGCGCTGACGACAGTGCCAACGCGGCCAACCCGGCTCCGTACCGCGCCAAGTACGGCACAACCGTGGGCGTCATCTGGACGCCGATGGCTGCCTGCTCGGCGATCGTGCAGGACCCGTCGTTCCAGATCGTCGATCAGCCGGAGAAGCAGGGCACCCTGCTCATCTCGCGGATGATGGTCGGTACCCGCAAGCTGCGGAGCAAGTGCTCCATCGAGCTGCGCACCGGCGCGATCCCGACAAGTCGGGCCCAGGGGCCCCCTCGGGGGTCCCCTATTTTTTCTTCTTTGCGACCTCGGCTTCGTATGCTTGCTGCAGTTCTTTCGGGTCAAGACCAACGGTATTCAGGACCGTTTTAACGTAAGATTCAAACGCGACCATTCCGCCCACGAAGGCTCCCAGGAGCGCCAAAAAACCGACGAGGAACCAGATTGGAGACCAATAGTCCTCATCGGCAGATTGTCCCTGTTTCTGGATAAGAGCCATCCCCTTCTTGGGGGAATTAATAGACATTCCCGAAGAATACTTCGTTGATACCCAAAACATACCACTGTCACCCTTGCGTAACAACTGGTAGGTTATCTTGAACCCTTTCCCTTCGCGTTCAATTTTTGGGATCTCCGAATTAACCTTAGACTGCTTCCCATAAGTGACGAGCTCGATTGGCTCGAAGTCACTCCGCACATTGATGGTGAGGTTATCTAAGTCATCGTTGCCGACGTTTTCAATTTGGAGAGGCATCATGCCGTGGGGTCCTGGCTTCTTCCAGAGCGACACCCAATCATCGGTTGGCTCAAACAAGTAGCCCGAAGCGATATCATAGCTAAGCTGCTGTGCATTCGCCGCCTTCTGGGTGTTGTACCAATCCGTCACCCAGACGGAACCAAGGGCGACTATCAAGCCGCCAATCACCGTTATCAAAAACGCTTTCATGTTGGCCGCTAAAACCTTCCCCCTGGAGCTTCACCTATGCCCATTATCTCCGCGATGACGGAGCTGGAAGCCGTCAACGAGATGCTGATGAGCATCGGTCAGGCCCCGGTGAACACCCTGTCCGTTACTGGCATCAGGGATGTGTCCGTCGCAAGAGCCCCCGCCTGCAGAGCATGACCCGACGGGTCTTCTCGCGCGGCTTCAACTTCAACCGACGAGAACTATCCGCTCTTGCCGGATACCGACGGGATCATCCTGGGCCCCGAGGGCGCCCTCAAGATCGAGGGGATGGGCCCGACGGACGACTATACGACCCGCCGCCCCCCGAAAGGCCTGGCGCTCTACAACAAGACCGACCGCACGTTCCGCTTCACCACCTCGGTGAGCGTCAAGATCGTGTGGGCCTTCGCATTCGAGGACCTCCCCGAGACCGCGCGCGACTACATGGCACGCCTATCATGCGCACCACCGAACCTATTATGCGATGGAGCGGCGGTGGCCGGACGCGCCGTTCTGGCAACGCCGCACCGGCTGACCATCGGCCAAGGCCTTGGCGGCCATTCGACGGACGCGCGGGCGGGTCAAGCGGCCGAGGTGCTGCTGCTGGATATGGAAGCCGATGGGCTGACCGAGACCGTCAACGTGTTGCGGGCGTATATGCTGTCGCTGTGACGGTGCGCATGTCCGGCGGATCGCCGGGGTGAGGTGAAACGGTGGGCTCTGAGATCATCTGATGGGCCGAGGTCGTTTCACCTCGCGCGATTGTTGCATTACGGATGTACTGAGGGGAATCGTCAGGCTCGCGGGCTGACGGCAGTCTCCTGTGCCTTGAGGCTATCGAGCCATTCGGAGACAGCGGACTCGCGCCAGCCCATGAAGTGGGTGCGGATGGTGACCAGGACGAAGGGGGCCAATCTGGTCAGACTGAGATTTCGCTCTAGGGTGCGAGACGACTTTAACAGCAGGGGCTACGGGAAGCCATCCATCGGCGAGCGCAGACAACGGGGCGGGTTGGTCCGCTGCTCACGCCTTTGGCCGATGCGGAGATCCTCGCACTGACACCTGATCGTAGTATGCCTGACGGCGCGGTCATGAGGTACCTCCTCACTCCTGAGAAAGTTCGCACCGGAAGCTGTTGGCCGCCGCAGTAGATCCCGTGCCCCGATACACGGTTCGCGCCGGATAAGGGCAAAGCGGACGCTGCATCGCGATCACGTCGCCATCGTCATCGGAATATCGTGTCGCGACGATCCTGGCGGGCGCCTCCCCTCCTTCCGTCCAAGCGATCAGTGCCGAGAACATGTCGTGCTGCGCGTCGTCGCAGGGCGGCCGCTGCGGGATGCCCGACGCGGTGTTGAAGGCAACCGGCCCGGTACCGCCGCCGCAATGCATCATGCCGGGAACCAGGAACAGGCGCGCGCTGCCGGCCAGCTTCGCGACTCCGCCCATCTGTTCGGCATGGCGATCGAAGAAGGCAACCGACTGCCCGGGTGGGACGAGCGTGTCGGCAAGGCCATGAAACACGATTAGCTTGCCGCCGCGCGCCGCAAATGCCTCGAGACTTCCCCGCATCGCGTCATTGACAATGGGATCCAGCCGCGCGTCGACAATCGGCATGTCGCGGTCAACGTCGAAGCGCCGCCAGTCCCAGTCGGGGCCGAACACCCATTGGAACAGCGCGCCGAAGGGCGGCTGGCCGTTGATCGGCTTTTGCAGAAAGGACCAGCCGAACGTGCCAGGCATCTCGCTCCCCGGCAGCCAGCCGAAATAGGCGGGCTTGCCGTCGCGGCCGGTTGGGCCGGCATAGAAAGCGCGCGCGGTGGCAACCTCGCCCTCGGTCAGGCAGGTGTCGGATGCCGCGCCCTTGCACAGCAGCACCTGTGGATCGAACGTGCAGCGCAGGGGATCGGAAACGAACGGGTCGCCGGCCAGCCCGCGGCCCTGCCGCCAGCAACTTGCGATCGCGGTCTTGTGGAGAAGCTTGAGCTTGGGGTCGGAGAGCAGATGCCCCGGCGCGCGATTGGCCGCCGCATAGTCCCACAGAACGGCGGCGTGACCCCAGGTCCGGTTCATCACCGGTGCGCCCACCAGGATGCCGTCATAGTCGCCGGGATAGTAGAGCGCTTCGATCAGGCCCATCTGCCCGCCGGTCGAGCAGCCGGTGTAATACGCCTTCCGCGGCGCCTTCCCGTAGAAGGCCTTGGTGATCGCCTTACCGGCGACGGTCATCACATGGGTGGAAAGCCGCCCCCAGTCGCGCCACTTGCGCGGCTGACCAGCGAGGGCCTCGCCCTCGAGCGGCGTGGCGGGCGCGGTACCCGTATCGGTGGTCGCCGTCGCGAAGCCGCGCCTGAGTCCTTCGACCATCCCCGGATAGCCCAGCACGAAGTTGCCGCCGAACCCGCCGCTGCCATTGCCGTGAAACACGCCGTTCCAGCCCTGCGCGGGAAGCCACAGCTCCACCCCCACATCCGAGCCGGGTTCAGCGCGCACACGGGCGACCACGCGGCAAAAGCTTCGATAGCCGGGCACGTCGCCGGCGGCCGTGGACTCGGCGGGCGTGGCGGGCACCATGGCCGCGCTCAAGATGGTCGTGTCGGCCAGCTTGAGGCGCATCATTGCCGCGCAGCGGATGCCGCCGTCGGAGAGAGGATCACCCGCTTCCGCCCACGCAAGATGAGGGGCCAGCGCGCCGATCGCGCTCGCGGCTAGAAGGGCGAGGCAGTGCTTGGGCTTCATGATCCTCTCCAACGATTCCGATCTGTTGCTTCGGCTAGACGCATGCTGCACCGGCGGGGGATGATCGGCGGATCAGCCGCGCGAGCCACAGGAACAGCGCGGCGGCGACGAGATACATTGGCGCCAGCGCGAAATAGGCCGCCTGCAGGGCATGATCGCCATAATTGGGGCGGAAAAGGTCGCTGGCGATGCCGACATAGGTCGGTCCGAGGCCGAGGCCGATGAAGTTCATCACGAGGAGCAGCAGCGCACCCGAGATGACGCGGCGCTCAGGGGCCACTTCACTCTGGACGAAAGTGACGGTCGCCGAGAGGAAGAAGGAGTTGAGGAACATCGGCACCGCCAGAAAGGCCAGTGCGACCTGCCAGCTCGGCACCCAGGTGAAGGCCAGGAAGAATGGCAGCGCCAGGACGAGGGAAGCGGCGGGCACGTTGGCGTAAGCGGTCTTGCTGCGCCGCGCGAACCGATCGACGATGCGCCCCGAGGCATAGATGCCCGCGCTCATCCCGATGCCGACGACGAGCGCATACCAGAGCGCCACTTCCTGCAGCGTCATCCCCTTTTCGCGCATCAGGAACAGCACGGTGAAATTGAGCAGGCCATAGGTGATGAAGTTGCCGGCGCCGCTGGCGAGCGACGCCATCAGCAGCAGCGGATTGCGGAAGAACCGCGCGATGGTTGCGGCAAAGCTTTCGGGCACCGGCGCCGGCGCAGAAGCTCCAGGACGACCGTCGGTAGCGCCGCGCTGCGGCTCGCGGACGAGCCAATACACCGCCAGCGCTGCCGCCACGCCCACCGCACCGATCGCGTAGAAGGGAATGCGCCAGTTGAAAGCGGCTGCCAGCGAGGCACCGAAGGCAACGCCGAGCGCCGAGCCGATCGGGGGGCCCAGATTGAAGATCGCCATCGCCGTCGTCCGCCGCGTGCGCGGAAAGCTGTCCGAGATGATCGCATAGGATGGCGGCACGCCGCCGGCCTCGCCGACGCCAACCATCATCCGCGCCACCACGAGCTGCGGGTAGCTGCCCGCCATGCCACAGGCGGCGGTCGCCGCGCTCCAGATGGCGCAAGCTGCGGCGAGCACCTTCACGCGGCTGGTGCGATCGGCGAGCCAGCCGATCGGGATCGCGATGAAGCAATAGAAAAGCGCGAAATAGAAGCCGGTCAGCAGGCCAAGCTGGCCGTCGGTGATGCCCAGCCCCTCCTGGATCGGCTTTGCCAGGATCGAGATCAGCTGCCGGTCGAGGAAGTTGAGCACATAGACGAAGCACAGCATGGCAAGCGTGATCCGCGCGCCCCGCACCGGCGTGGAGCCGCCGCCGGGCGCTGCCCCCATGGCTTGCGCGTCGATCATCCGCTTTTTCCTCTCCAGCATCGTCTATGTCCGGTCCGTCGCCAGCCAGCCGGGTCGCTTCGTACCGCCACCATAGCCCGCGGCGACGCGCTGTTTGAGCAATGCCGGCGGGCGGAAGCGCTCACCATAGGCATCGTGCAGGATCTGCTGCACCTGCAGGCAGAGGTCCGACGTGACGATGTCCATCAGCGCGAACGGGCCGATCGGATGCCCCAGGCCCAGCCGACACGCGACATCCAGGTCGGCCGGAGTGGCCACACCCTCCTCGACCAGCTTGACCGCCTCGATCAGCAGCGCATGCAGCATCCGGTTCACCGCGAAGCCGGCAACATCCTTGATCCGCACGGGCTGCTTGCGGAGCCCGGCGAGCACGGCGGTGACCTCGTCCACGATTGCATCGTCCGATGCGAAACCGGGGATCACCTCGACCAGCGTCATGCGCGAGACCGGCGAGAAATAGTGGGTGCCGAGGAAGCGCGCTCGCCGGGCCGGCGTCAGGAACGCTGCAAGCGTCGAGATCGGCAGCGTCGACGTGTTCGATGCAAGGATGCACGTCGGGGCACAGGCTTCGTCCAGCGCGCGTAACACTGCGGCTTTGGCGTCGAGCGACTCGTACACCGCCTCGGTGACCATCACGCAGTCGGCCATTGCCGCAATGGCATTGGCCGGAACGATCCGGGCAAGCGCAGCCTGAGCCACATCGGCGGCGTAGATCTGCCGCACGACACCCTTCTCGAGGATACCATCCAGCCGAGCCAGGGCGCCGGCCAGCGCACTCTCGCTGGCATCGTGCAGCAGGACCTCGTGCCCGGCCAAGGCGAAGACGAGCGCGATCTCCGCGCCCATCAGCCCGGCGCCGACAACGCCGACATTCATGATGCGTCTCCCATGTCAGACAAGGCGCCGGAGCGGCGCTCGCGTAGCCAGCGCTGCGCCTGTTCGATGTACCAGGGCAGAAGCTCGGGCGTGGCCGTCGCGTCGGCATGCACCACCTTGGCGGCAGCCCATCCGGCGAACAGTCGCTTGATCGGAAGCTCCTGCTTCTTGCCGGAAAGCGTACGCGGTATGCCGGGCGCGGCGATCAGCAGATCGGGCACGAAGCGGGGCGACAGGCTGGTGCGGATCGCTGCGGCGATCGCCGCTTCCATGCGCGTGTCGACCGGCTGGTTCGCCGCGGGTACGACGAACAAGAGCAGCTGGCTGTCGCCCTCCGCATCCTCGACATCGATGATCATGGTGTCGGCGATCTCGGGCAGGTGCTCGACCGCGGCATAGATTTCCGCGGTCCCCATGCGCACCCCATGGCGATTGATCGTCGCGTCGCTGCGGCCCGAGATCGTGCAGCTGCCGTCGCTGCCGATCGTCAGCCAGTCCCCATGCCGCCACACGCCCGGCCACGCGGCGAAATAGGAATCGCGGTAGCGACTGCCGTCCGCATCGCCCCAGAAATGGAGCGGCATGCTCGGAAACGGACGCGTGCACACCATCTCGCCCACCGTGTCGATGACCGGCCTGCCCGCCTCGTCCCAGGCTTCGATCGCGGCACCCAAATGGCGGCATTGCAGCCGGCCGGGCGTGTCGGGGAGTTCGGGATTGCCGGCCAGGAATGCGGCGGCGATCTCGGTGCCCCCGCTGACGTTGCACCACCAGATGCCGGGTCGTCCGATGGCAGCGAACTGTCCCGTTCCCCAGCGTTGCACATCGGGCGGCAGCGGCGATCCGGTGCTGCCGAGCGCGCGGATGCGGCCCAGGCCGGGAATGCGCGCCAGGTCGATCCCTGCCTTGCGGCACTGGGAGAAGAAGGCGGCGCCCGCGCCGAACCAGGTGACGCCGCTGCGCACCGCGAAGTCCCAGAGCCGGGTCCAGTCGGGAGCGGCCTTGGTACCGCTCGGCGAGCCATCGAACAGGCAGATCGTCGTGCCGCTGAGCAGCCCGCCAACCTGGATGTTCCACATCACCCAGCCGCTTGCGCTGTACCAGTGGAAGCGATCCCCGCGCGTGTTGGCTTCGTAGCTCGGGCCAAGGTCGAAATGCAGCCGACCTGCGGCGGTCGCGAGCACGACGCCGCCATGGCCGTGGACGATCGCTTTGGGCAGTCCGGTCGTGCCGCTCGAATAGAGGATCCACAGCGGATGGTCGAAGGGCAGCCATAGCGGTTCGAACGCCGCGACGGTCGCGTGTTCGCGCGCCGTTGCAGCGGCGAAGTCGATGGCGTCGGACACGTCATTCGCGCCGCATCCGGTGGACACAAGCAACACCGTTTCGATGCACGGTAGCTGTTCGCGAATGGCGGCCACGGCGGTGCTCCGATCGAGCGCCTTACCCGCATAGAAGACGCCGTCGATCGCGATCAGCGCCTTGGGCGCGGTCTGGCGCCAGCGGTCGAGCACGGCAGCGGTGCCCATGTCGGGTGAGCACAAGGTCCAGATCGCGCCCAGGCTGGCGCAGGCGAGCAGCCCCACCACCGCCGCGGGAATGTTCGGCAGATAGGCGGCAACGCGGTCGCCCGGCACGATGCCGCGTGCGCGAAGAGTGAGCGCAAGCGACGCCACCTGTCGCCGCAATTCTCCCCATCCAATCGCGACGCTGCCGCCGCTCTCGTCCATGGCGATGATCGCCGGCTGGTCCGCGGCATCCGCGGCGGCGGCATGGCGGAACACGTGCCGCGCATAGTTCAGCTGCGCCCCGTCGAACCAGCGCGTGCCGGGCATGGGATCGTCGCTCAGGACAGCGGCGAACGGCGTCGGTGACTCGATACCGTCATAGTCCCAGATGCTGCGCCAGAACCCGTCGAGATCGTCGACCGACCAGCGGCGCAGATCCTCGTAGGTTGCGAAGTCCCGTCCCCGCGCTGCCTTCAACCAGTCGCGGTAAAGGCGGATCTGCGGGATCGGAGCCGGGACGTGCACGCTGGTACCGGGAGGAATCATCGAGGGGCAAACCTTGGCTGTTGGTGCAATCGCGAGCGGCGCTGCACGCGGTCGTCTGCGCCGACCGACCGGGCTAGAAGGATGTCCGCAGGCTCATCGCGGCGTAGCGTCCGATGGGGTTGTAGGCGCCGCCGATGCCGTCGGTGCCGGGGAAGAAGGGCGGCGTTGCGTCGAACAGGTCGTTCACCTGCAGCGCGAGTTCGGTCCGCCTGGCGAACGCGATGTCGGGCAAGCGCACCGTCAGGCGCAGATCGACGGTGGTGTAGCCGCCGGAAGTGTAGAGGCTCGACCCGGTTGGGGTCGCGTAGGACGCCGTGACACCCGAGCGGTGGTTGACGAAATTGACGAAGGTCACCGGTCCGGCGGTGAATCCGAGCGTGGTCCGCAACGTGGTTCGCGGGATCCCCGCCGCGAGCGAGTCGCTCTCGGGGGAAGTGGGCGACAGCCGGTTCGTGTAGTTCAGGATGTAGTTGCCCGCGATGCCGCCGAAGGCGGTCCCGAAGCCCGTGGCGTGGCGGTACCGCACGTCGAAATCCAGACCGTTGGTCTTGCGGACACCGAAATTGCCCTGCCGCAGGTCGAGGATGTTGCCGATCGTCGGCACCGCCGCGAAGGTATAGAAGAAGGGCACCGTGTTGGCGATGGCCGCGCTCACCTGTGCCGGCGTGGGATTGCGGACCACGCGCGAGGCAAAGGTCGGATCGCTGAACAGCAGCGCGCCAAGCCCGGACGGCGTCCCGATCACGTCGTCATATTTGATGTCATAGAAGGTGACGCTGGCGCTAAGATTGGGGGCAAACCTCGGCTGCACGTCGACGCCGAGCGACCAGGTACGCGCGGTTTCGGGCTCCAGGTTCCGGTTGCCGCCATATAGCAGGATGGTGTTGACCTGGGCCGCGCCGCGGGCCGGATCGCGCGCGCCGAACGCGTCCACCAGCGCGGCTGCGGAATAGTAGGAGCCGACAGTCGAACCAAGATCGCGCAGTCCGGGCGCACGGAACGATCGTCCATAGCTGCCGCGCAGGTTGATGCCGGCGATCGGTTCCCAGGTGACCCCCAGCTTCGGGTTCGTCGTCGAGCCGAAGTCGCTATAGTGGTCGTAGCGCCCCGAGAGCGACAGGGTGAGGCTGTGCGCGAGCGGCGCGGCATTGCCATCGCCGAACAGGGGCACGAAGAGCTCGCCGAACACCGATTGGACGTTCCGCCCCAAGTCTTCGGGGAAGCCGACGCCGCCGCTTGATCCCCGCTGGGTATAGGTTTCGCGGCGATATTCCGCCCCCAGCGCCACCTTCAGCTTGCCGCCAGGCAGGCTGGCAAGCGGGCCATCGATCTTCACCGCGCCAATCTCCAGGCGCTGATGGTTGGTGAAATCGGTGGGGTTGTCGAGGATCGCCGCCACGACGGCGGGGCTCGTTCGCGTACCGAAGGGATCGAGGGCCGTGGCGGTCGTGGTGCCGGCCGCGGCGGCGGTCAGCGCCGTCGTGTTGATCCCGGGCTGGAAGGTGTCGTTGCGGGACCAGTTGATCGTGCCGAAGGCGGTCGCCTTGAAGTCGCCGGGGAGATCGACGTCGATCCCGGCTGTCGCGTTGCCGGCGCGCACCCGGAAGCGCTGATCGAAGTGGTCGGCGCCGACCAGGCGGTCCGGCCGGAAGTCGACATATTCGAAGAGCGTATTCGTGCCCGGCGGCGCGCGGAAGAAGGGATTGGCGGCGGTGAGCAGCACGAAGGTCTGCCCGGGCAGCGCCGCCTGCACGATGTCGCGACGGTCCGAATAGAGGAGATCGGCCCAGGCGGTGACGCGGCTCGACAATTTCTGTCGCCCCGAGACGAGCACGCTGTGCGTGCGGTTCGCCGGCAGCAGATCGACTGCCCCGCGCGGATCGCAAGTGTTGATGCCCGGCGCTAGGCTGGGCGCGGCGTAGATCGTGCCGGTGAACAGATTGACGTTCGCGTCGGGGCACACCGTAGAGCGCGTATCGACGCCGCCGACGGCGCGGAAATCGAGCGCGCGATAGTCGCGGTTCGCGCCGGTGATGTTGCTGTTTTCCTGATATTGATAGGCGGCGACGATCGATCCGCTGCCCCAGTCCTTGCCCGTGATCGCGCCCGCGTTGAACGCGTGATAATCGTCCGCCATGCCGTACCGCACGTTCGCCTCCAGTCCGGAGACGCGCGTACGGGTGATGAAGTTGACCACCCCGGCCACGGCATCCGACCCGTAGACCGCCGAGGCGCCGTCGGCGACGATCTCGACCCGTTCGATCGCCAGTTCGGGGATGAACGGATAGTCGGGGTTGGTCTGCTGGGTGCTGCCGGAAATCAGGCGATGGCCGTTCATCAGCGGCAGGGTGGCCGCGCTCGGCAGGCCGCGCAGGCCGGGCGCGAAGGAGCCGAGACCGCCATTGCTCACGCGCGGGGCGGTGTTGAAGCTGTTGAGCTGCGGCACCGTCGCGAGCAGTTCGGGGGTGCTCGCCGCGCCGATGATCTTGGCGTCTTCCCGCGACACGCTGATCAGGCCCGATCCGGTCGGCGGAACGCCGCGGATGCTGGTGCCGGTGACCACGATCACCGGCTCCGCTTCGGCGCTGCTCTCCTCGGTCTGCTTGGCGGCTTCGGTGCTCTGGGCATGGGCCAGCGCCGGTAGGCTCAGCATCGCCGCCGCGAGTGCAGAGCGGCGGCATAGACGCGCAGGCGAACGCGCAGATTCTGCTCGATCCGACATCATTTCCTCTCCCCGCATGGGCTCTTCTTGAATGCGGACTCCGCCGCTGCCGCGCTTTGTCGGCTTGATCCTTTGCTTATGGTCTGGAAGACATGTCGGTAAGCGCACCGGCGGACATCGCTGTGTCATTAGCGGACACGCCGGGCGGAAAACGGAGAAGGATCGCCATGCCGCTCGAGGATGACGATGCGGCAAGGATGCGCAGCGGCCGGGCAGGGTTTCCGTCGCTCAACCAGCGCATCTTCGCGCCGTTCAAGATCGCGACGGTCATCGATGCGGTGGCGCGGCGCGGCATGACGCCGGAGACGGTCCTAGAACGCACCGGGCTCACCCTGACCGATGTCCGCGATCCCCATACGCTGACCTCGATCGGCCAGTATCTGGTCGCCTGCGAGAATATCGTGGCCGCAGGCGCAGCGCCGGCCGACGCCTTCGCAATCGGCGCACGGCTGCATCTCTCCGCCTATGGAATGTACGGTTACGCGCTGATGTGCTCGCCCACGATGCGCGACTTTTTCGACTTCGCCGTCCGCTACCAGCCCCTCGCCACGCCGACCGTGCGGCTGGAATGGCGCGCGGAGGGCGACGTGGCGGTGTGGCAGTTCCGCGAGATCTATCGCGAGGTGATGAGCAGCGAGGTGCGCACCTTCCTGGTGCGGCAGCAGATGAAGATGACCTTCACCCACATCCGCGACACCGCAGGGACCGACAATCTCCCGGTTCGCGCGCTCTTCGCCTTGCCGCGGGACGCGCATGCCGCGGAGGATGCACGCGAACTTTCCTGCCCCTGCACCTACGACGCGGCGGCGAACGAACTTCATTATCGGATCGGCATTCTCGAGCAGACGCCCGAGCTGGGCAATCGATTGACCCGGATCATGCTGGAGGAAACCTGCGAGCGGCTGATCGGCCAATCCAGGACATCCTCGGGCCTCTCCGGCGAGGTGTACCAGATCCTGTTGAACGCCCCCAGCCGGTTTCCCTCGATGGAGACGGTCGCGGCGCATCTGGGCTTGCAGGAGCGGACGCTCCGCCGGCGCCTTGCCGCGGAGGACTCAAGCTACGGCGGGATCGTTGACGACGTCCGCCGCCGATTGGCGATCGAATATCTCCAGACGACGCGGATGAGCGTCGACGATGTTGCGTGGAAGGTAGGCTTTAGCGACGGCGCGAACCTCCGACGTGCGATCCGGCGCTGGACCGGCAAGACCGTCGCAGGTATCCGCGCGAGCAAAGCGGAACCCATCTGAGCGCCGGACAAGGCGCGACCGGTCCGGTCAGCGAGCGGCCGCTGCGGCAACATCCCGCGCATAGCCAGCCGCTTCCACTTCGCGCTCCGCCTGCAGGAACCCATAGCCAGGCACGCATTCGCCGTCGCGCCGCGTGATCTCATCCCAGTCCCGGACAACCGCCACGCCCGCGGCATCGCCGCTGCCGACCTGAATGCCCTGGGTGAGGGTGACATGCGCTGCGGCGAAATGGCCGGCGCCCGCGCAGAGGATCGCGCGGCTGGGCGCATCCTCGCCGACCAGCGCAAGCAGGCCGGGGCTCACCAGCGCTGGATGGAGCAGCTGCAAACTTTCCTCGGATAGCACGCCATGCGTCATCTGCGTTGCCGCAGTGGGCGCCAGCGCGTTGACCCGAATGCCGTATTTCTCACCTTCGATCGCCAGCGTCTGCATCAGCCCGACCAGCGCCATTTTGGCAGCGCCATAGTTCGCCTGCCCGAAATTGCCGTAGAGCCCCGAAGACGACGTCGTCATGACGATCCGGCCGTGCCGCTGCGCCCGCATCGGCTCCCACACCGCCTTGGAGCAGATCGCAGCACCCATCAGGTGCACATCGACGACCAGCCGGAACTCGTCCATCGACATCTTGGCGAAGCTCTTGTCGCGCAGGATGCCCGCGTTGTTCACCAGAATGTCGATCCGGCCCCAGCGCCCGAGCGCCGCGTCGACCATCGCGGAGACGGCATCCTCGTCGGTAACCGAGGCGGCGACGGCCAGTGCCTGGCCTCCCGCCGCCTCGATCTCAGCCGCGACCCGAGCGGCATTGGGTTCGGAAACATCGTTGACGACGAGCCTGGCGCCCTGTCGCGCAAGGTAAAGCGCATGTTCGCGGCCCAGCCCTCCGCCGGCGCCGGTGACTATCGCGACACGATCCGCAAGCTGCATGGATATCCCCTCTCCTGTTTCCGCGAGGCTATTCCATCGGACGTTCGCTAACAAGAGAGTGAATGATTGATTTCAGCCGCGATTGCAGATTTCCAGGAAGCCGGCAGCCATGAACGACGCCATCCGTTCCTTCACCGCGACGAAATCGTCGGACTTACACAGCCCGTGCGACAGCTTGTCGATGCGACCGGTTCGCGCCAGCGTGAGCATCAGCGCACCGGTGACGAAGTGATAGCCCCAGAAGATGTTTTCCTCGGCGCAGTCGGGCAACGCCTGCTTAAGCAGGCCGATCAGGCGCAGCACCACGGGATCAAAATGCTCGTCCATCAGCTCGGCACCCCATTCCGGGGTGTTGGCGACCTGGGCGCCCAGCGCGGCATAGTTCTTCCACGCCTCGCCGCCCTCGATGTACAGGTCGAGATCGGTATCGAGGAAGGCGCGCAGCGCCCCCTCCACGCTGGGCTTGCCCGCGCATTCGGTTTCATAGCGGTCCAGCGCCTGCATCCGCCGCTCGCTGGTGACGGCGGCACGGCGCGCGAATACCGCGTGGAAGAGCTTGGCCTTGTCCTCGAAATAATAGTTGAGCAGCGTGTGATGGACGCCGACCCGCTTGGCGACGTCCTTCAGCGTGACGCCGTAAAGCCCGTGCTTGGAGAAGAGATATTCGGCCGCGTCGAGGATCTGCTCCATCGTTTCGGCGCGCTGTTCCGCTTTCTTGGAACGACGAGGGGCTTTGACATTCTCTTCCACGCGAATGTCTCTCCCGCGTGCGTGCGCGGGCGTCAAGCCATGCCGAAGTCCCTGCGAAGGCGGATCTTGTCGATCTTGCCGGTCGGCGCCAGCGGCATGCTGGCGAGGCGGACCACCGCATCGGGGATCCACCATGAGGCGACCCTGCCCTTGAGCGGGGCCAGCAGCGCCTCGTCGCTCACCACCTGCTCGCTGCGCATCTCCACCAGCAGGATCGGGCGCTCGCCCCATTTGGGGTCTGGACGCCCGATCACCGCCGCCAGCGACACCTGCGGCAGGGCGCCGATCACGGCTTCGATCTCGGCGGGATTGATCCATTCGCCGCCCGACTTGATCAGATCCTTGGCGCGCCCGGTGATTTGCAGATTGCCGCCCGCGTCGATCCGCGCGAGATCCCCCGTCGCGAACCAGCCATCGGCATCCAGCGCGGAATCCGGCTCGCCGAAATAGCGCGCGATCACCGCAGCGCCGCGGACCCGCAGATGGCCTTCGCCGCCGCGCTGGTCCGGCAGTGCATGGCCCTGCGCGTCGGTTAGCAGCAGGTCGACTCCGATGGCCGGCTTGCCCGAAAGCGCCGCAGCGCGGGCCGGGTCCCGTGGCACGGCAACGGTGCCGGAGGGGGAGAGCTCGGTCATGCCCCAGCTAGTCTGCACCTCCACCCCCAGCCCCGACTCAATCCGCGCCATCAGTGCCGGTGCGAGCGGCGCCCCGCCGACGATGACCCGCTCGAGCGACGGCAGGTCTTCGCCACTCGCTTCCAGGTGCTCCAGCAGGCCGAGCCAGACCGTGGGCACGCCCACCCCGACGGTCACCTGCTCCCCCGCGATCAGCCGAGTGAGGCTCGCACCGTCGGTCCAGCGTCCGGGCAGCACCAGTTTGCCGCCCGCCGCCGGCACCGCGAACGGCAGCCCCCAGGCATTGGCGTGGAACATCGGCACCACGGCCAGCACCGTGTCCCTGCCCGAAATCGCCATCACGTCCACCTGCAGCAGCCGCAGCGTGTGCAGGAAGCTCGATCGGTGCGTGTACGTCACCCCCTTGGGCGCGCCGGTAGTGCCCGAGGTGAAGCATAGCCCGGAAGGCGCTGTCTCGTCGAAGTCGCCCCACGGGACATCCCGCTCGACGCCTGCCAGCAGGGGTGCCAGCGGCACCACAGGCGGCTCGTCCGCAGCGGCCACGCCAGCCTCACCGTCGATCACCCAGATCCGCTCGATCGGCGCCAAGGCCGCAATGCGGCGGGCGAGCGGCACCAGATCCGCGCTGGCGACGAGCAGCCGCGCTTCCGACTGGACGAGCATCGCCGCAAGCTGCTCCGCGGTCAGGCGGGGATTGAGCGTATGGCACACCGCGCCCATGCCCATCACCGCGTACCAGGTTTCGACATGCGCCTGGCTGTTCCAGGCGAGCGTCGCCACCCGGGCGCCGAAACCGACCCCGTGCCCGGCGAGCAGCGTGGAGATCGCGCGCGCACGCTCGCGCAGGGCGGCGTAGCCGATGCGATCGACGCCGCCCGCCACCGCCGTCACGACCTCCGCGTGCGGGTGCCACTTCGCGGCATGGTCCAGGAACTTGTCGAGCGTGAGCGCGAAGTCCTGCATGCTCCCGTCGATCATCGGCACCCTGCAACCTTGGTGAGGACCGGGGAGATAACCCCCGTGTTCCAGTTCCACTGCTGGTTGCCGGCGGCGCGGCGGCGGCAGACGCTCGCCTCGTGCAGCGCGAACATGCCGGGAAAGAGCTTGGTGCGCGCCTGCGGCACCTGCGCGAACGCCATATAGTTCGCCTCGTTGCCATAGGGCAGCCAGCCGGCTTGGCCCGCGGCGCTGGGCGCGCCGGTCCTCGCGAACGACGTCCAATATCCGAGCATCGCGTCTGACATTCGCCGTTCGGCCAAGGTGTCCGGCACCTTCGGCCATAGCGGCGGCGTACCCCCGGCAGTGCCGAACACATAGGGCAGCTCGGACGCGTGGAAGGCGTGCAGCCCATTCTCGTCGGCCGCAGGATAGCCGTGATCGAAGAAATAGAGATAGCCGGGCTGGCCGATGGCAGTCTGGCCGATCGCCAGCCGCATCGAAGTCCAGCCATAGAGCGCGTCGCGCGTCGCCGCGAGCATGCTCTCGCCGATCGTCTCCGCCGGATAGAGGCGGAGGAACGGATCGGCGAGATCGCCATAGCGGCTGCGGATCGCGGCCGAATAGGCATCCGCATCCGCGGGCGCCGGCGGCAACAGCACGCGGAGCGAGCGGATCTCGCCGGCGTTGAACCCGGCGATCAGCGGCACCGGCGCCTGCTCGCCGCGATCCCAGGTCTCGACGAGCTGCCGCGTAAGCAGCTTGCCGTCCACCGTTCCCCAGGGGCCATAGCCCTTGGCCGCCGCGAGCGCGGTGAGCTTCTCCGCATCCATCGCGCGAAGGGCCGCCAGATCGCTCGCGCCGAGCGCCTGCTGGATCTGGCTTCCCGCGGTTTCGGCCGCCGGCATCCCGAAGCGGGCGGTCTTCAACTCGGGCGCGGAGATCATATAGGCGCTCTGCGCGATTGCCTTGTGGAACAGGCCGCGCGCGGCGGGGCTCGCCATGAGGTACATCACGCTGAGCCCGCCCGCGGACTCGCCCGCGATCGTGACGTTGCCGGGATCGCCGCCGAAAGCCGCGATGTTGCGGCGGACCCAGCGCAGCGCGGCGATCTGATCGAGCAGGCCGTAGTTGCCCGATATTCTGTCGCTCGACTCGGCACTCAGCGCCGGGTGCGCGAGATAGCCGAGAATGCCCAGCCGATAGTTGATGGAGACCAGGATTACGCCGCGCGCCGCGATGCGCGCGCCGTCGTACATCGCCGCATGGCCATAGCCGGAGACGAGTGCGCCGCCATGGATCCACACCATCACCGGCAGCTTCGCGGCATGCTGGGGTGCCCAGATGTTGAGCGTCAGGCAATCCTCGTCCATCCGCTTGGGCGGATCGGTGTAAATGCCGGCTGCCTGCGCGCGGGGCTGCACGCAGGCCGCACCGAACGTCGTGACCTTGCGTACGCCTTGCCACGCAGGAAGCTCGACGGGCGGTCGCCAGCGCAGCTTGCCCACCGGCGGCTGGGTATAAGGCACCCCGCGGAACACCCGCAGACCGCCTTCCTGGCTTCCCTGCACCACGCCGGCCGGCGCCGCGACGATCGGCGCCTGCGCCCGAGCGGCGGGCGCCGTGGCAAGTGCGGCCAGGAGCGCGGCCCGATAAATGCGTCTCATGCTGAACTCCGGGGAGGATTGGAATGCGCGTCGCGCAGCAGTCGTGCGAGCCACAGGAACAGCGCGATCGCGATCAGATAAAAGGGCGTCAGCGTGAACAGCGCGGCCTGGAGATGGTCTGTCTGGCCGTGCAGCTTGAACCAGTCGCTGGCGAAGCCGACCCAGGTCGGCCCCAGCCCCAGCCCGATGAAGTTCATCACCAGCAGCAGCAGCGCGCCCGACAGCACCCGCTGGTTGGGCTGCACTTCCTCCTGGACCAGCGCGACCGAGGCGCTGAGGTAGAAATAGTTGAACACCATCACCACCCCGAGCAGCAGCAGCGCGAGCGGCCAGCCCGGGGCCCAAAGAAACGCGACGTAGAAGGGCATCGCGACGGCCAGCGACACGGCTGGCGCCACCGCATAGCCACTACGCGAGCGGCGCGTCATCCGATCGACGACGCGGCCGGACAACACCATGCCGCCGCCCATGCCGATCGCCAGCACCAGCGCATACCACAGCGCGACCTCACCGAGCGCCATGCCCTTGTCGCGCATCAGGAACAGCACCGCGAAGTTGCCCAGTCCATAGGTGACGAACTGCGTCGCGCCGCTGCCCAGCGCCGCCAGCATCAGCACCGGATTAGCGAAGAACATGCGCAACGTCGGCCAGAACGGCGCCTTGGCGTGTGGCATGCCGGTCCGCACGGGATCGGTCGCACCGCGCGCCGGTTCCCGCACCAGCAGACGGACGAGCAGCGCGGTAACGATGCCGAGGCCGCCGATCAAAATGAAGGGCATGCGCCAGTCGAAGCGCTGGGCGATCGCCGCGCCGAACGCAACACCGAGCGCCGCGCCGATCGCCGGGCCCAGATTGTAGATGCCGAACGCGCCAGCGCGGCGGCCCGGCGGAAAGGTGTCGGTGATGATCGCATAGGAGGGCGGTACGCCACCCGCCTCCCCGAAACCGACGAGCATCCGCGCCGCGACCAGTTGCCCGTAATTCGCTGCCAGCCCGCAGGCGAGCGTCGCCCCGCTCCACACGGCGCAGGCGAGCGACAGCACCGTGACCCGGTTGCTGCGGTCCGCCAGCCAGCCAACCGGAATGGCGATGAAGCAGTAGAACATCGCGAAATACAGCCCGCCGATCAGCCCCAGCTGGCCGTCGCTGACCTGCAGCGCATCCTGGATCGGCTTGGCGAGGATGCCGATCAGCTGCCGGTCGAGAAAGTTCAGGACATAGACGAAGGTCAGCGCCGCCAGCACCAGGCGCGGCCGGGGTGCTGGCGCGCCCTGCCGCTCGCGCTGGATACCGTCGTCGTCTGGAACGGTCGCCATATCAGATGCCGTAGCCAAGGCGGATGCCGACGGTGCGCGGCCGCAACGTGCCGAAGCGGCTCACCAAGAATGCCTCGGGGTGGATGTAGACCACGGAGTGATCGTCAAACACATTCTCGACATAGAGCTGCGCCGACCAGCTCCGCCGCTTCACGCCGAAGCTGACATTGGTGTTCACATATTCATCGGTCTTGCCGAAGGTCGACAGCGGCACGTTGGGCAGGCCCGGCGTGTTCGGGAATGCGCTGTTGTACGACCCGACATATTGGGCGTTCACCGCGAAGGTGCCCTTCACGTCCTTGCCCAGATCCATGCCGTAGGAAAGGAAGAGCGCGCCCTGCAGCCGCGGCGCCGAGAGCCGATGCCCGAGCACCGCGCCCGAGATCGCCGCTTCGGCGGCGCTAAGCTTGGTGATCTTGGCGTCGTTGTACGCCGCGTTCAGGCCGAGGAAGACGTCCTTGGCGGGCACCACGCCCATCTCGAGCTCGACGCCCTTGCTGCGCGCCGCGCCGATATTGGTGGCGAACTGCACCGAATCCGAAACGCGGTTCGCCTGCGCCTGAATGTTGCTCCAGTCGATCAGATAGGCGGCGGCATTGATCGTCACCAGGCCGTTCAGGAACCGCGCCTTGGCACCGACTTCATAGCTCTTCAGATCGTCCGACGAGGCGCCGGCGGGAATGGTGATGTCGTTCGGATTGACCAGGCTCGGCCGACCCGCGAACGCGTTGACGATCGGCGCGCGGAAGCCGGTGGAGAAGGTCGCGTAGGTCGTCAGCGCCGCATCGGGCTTGTAGGTGACACTCGCCTTCCACGACGGCTTCGATCCGGTCGCCTTCACGCCCGCCACTGCCGCATAGGGGGTGAAGGTGTTGAAATTCACCGGGATGCCGAGCAGCGCATAGGTGAAGTAATTCTGCCCGAATGCGCTGGCCAGATAGCCGCCCGCCTCGGTAAAGCCCTGCGCCGAGATGCGGCCATAGCGCATGCCGCCTGTCACCCAGAACTTGTTCGAGAAGCGGTAGGTCAGCTCGCCGAAGCCCGCGAGTTCCTCGTTGATCTGGTGGGTGTACTGCTTTTGATAATATTGGTCCGGAAGGCCGGTGAGCCCTCGCGCGGCCAGGAAGGCGAGCGACGAGCGGTAGAAATAGTCGACGTCGCGCCGACGGTGCAGATAGAAGCCTCCGACGACGAACTGGAAAGGGCCTTCTAGCGTGGACGCCAGCCGTGTTTCCTGGACGAACACCTTGTCGTACCCGTTCGCATCGAGTCCGAAGGCGATCGGCGCGCCAGGGTAGATCGCCTGTTTCGGGAATGTGCCGGCGAGATCGAGCCAGAAGCGCTGGTCAAATTTCGAATAGGTCGACGAACTGGTCAGCTTGGCGAAATCTAAACTATATTCCAGCGTCGCGTTGAGCACGGTCTGCTTGCCCGTGAAGCGGTCGGGCTGGTCGGAGACCCGCTTTTCGCGACCCAGCGAGGGGCTGGTGAGCGACGAATCCTTCGGATCACTGTCCTCGTACGAACCGAGCAGTCGCACCGACAGGCGGTCGCTCGGCTTCCACAGCGCGATCAGGCGCCCGCCCCAGTCGACCAGCGTGTTCGAATTGCGCACGCCGGTCCCGACATTGTCGAGATAGCCTTCCTCGTGCCGGTAGAAGCCGACGCCACGCACCGCCAGCCGGTCGTGCACCACCGGCACGTTGAGCATCAGATTGTAGCGCTGGCGCAGCGAATCCGGCCCGGTGAGCCCCAGGTCCGCCAATGCGGAGGCGTCAAAGCTGGTGAGGTTTGGGCTCTTGGTGAGGATGCGCATCGCACCGGACAGCGAGCCCGATCCGAACAGCGTCCCTTGGGGACCGCGAAGGAATTCCACGCGCTCGACATCGAACAGGTTCGGATCGACCACCGTTGTGTTGCCGATCGTCGAGACCGGAAGCTCGTCGATATAGACGGCGACAGAGCTTTGGAGATTGGCGTTGTAGCCGTTGGTGGCGATGCCGCGTGCGGTGAAGTTGTTGAAGTTCTGCGTTGGCCGATTGAGCACGACACCCGGCGTCTCGCGCGCGATCCCCTCGAAGCCGACAATCCCCTTCTGCGTCAGCTCTTCCTGCTGGAACGCTGTGATGCTCAGCGGCACATCCTGGATACGTTCCTCGCGCCGCGTCGCCGTGACGACGATGTCGTTGCCATGATCCTGACCAGCGGTCTGGTCGGGCCGCGTCGGCGGCTCCGTCGTCTGCGCTGCGACGGGGGTCGCGCTCACCATGGTTGCGACGGCACAAGCCGACACAAATGCTGTTGCCCGCATGCTCTCTCTCCCAGCGTACCGGTCGCGCATGGCGCCGGTATCGCTGAAGAATGTGCAGCCAAAGCTGCGCGCTGTCAACGTTCACTATCGCGCGTGTGAACATCGCGACGTGGCGTGACGCTTTCTGGCCCTGCGATGATTGCCTTGGCTCTCTCCCAACGGCAGTTGCGGTCCGGATCGGACGTTCATGGGGACGGAGCGAACGACTTTTCTGGTCGCGAGCCCACCTTCGGACGATGGGTGTTAACAGGCCCGAGGAAGCGTCGCCGCTACGAGGCGGACGGAAGGATGCTCCAACTTCCAGCCTTTCGTTAGGCGGCTTTGGCGCGGCCTGATGACAGCCTCTCCCGGAGGCGTGGAGGTGTGCGATGGCCGATCCTGTTGGCCGCGCAGCAGCCAGCGTCCCCAATCCTACTCGGCTTCAGCTGCCTCTGCCGCAATCGCGGCAATGCCCTCGTCGACGCCGTATTTCCAGAAGCGCCTGTCGGTGAGCACAGCGTCAAACTCTGGTCCGCCCTTCTCGGCGGACCAGAGCGGCCGGACTCGAAACTACGCAGCCGTGGCGATTGTTGCCCGTTCAAGCCTGCTCGCTTGGGCGAGCGCACCATCGATCGCAACGCGGCGCGCATCTTCACCACGGCCGATACCTTCCGCGACAATCACCTCCACCTCCGCGCCAACAAAGCTGAAGACGGAGCGGAGCAGCGTTTCGGCATGTTCGTACGCCGCATAGGGGGAGCCCGCGCTATAAACATTGCCGCGAGCGAGGGCGATGATCACGCGCTTCCCCTGCGCAAGTCCGACGGGGCCATTCTCACCGTAGCCGAACGTCTTGCCGCGCACCGCGATGCGATCAATCCAGGACTTGAGCTGGCTGGGAATGGAAAAATTGTAGAAGCCGGCGCCGATTACCACGATGTCAGCTTCGAGGAACTGCTGCACGTCCTCTCCCTGGTCCAGCGCCGCGAAGGTATCGAGCGTCAGATGGGGGAGCGGTTCAGCGACAAGATCGCGGTAGGTGATGTCGACATCGGGCTGCGCCCCGCGGAGCCGCTCGACGATCGCGGCGGAGATCGCGCGGCTGGCGGAGCCATCCCCTGTGATGCTGGAGTCAAGGTGCAGGATTTTCACTGATCATCTCCGGTCTAGATTTGTGACCAGGACCAGTTATGTGACCGCTCATCATTCGCCAAGAACGCACATTTTTAGGACCAGGTCACATGGATATGCCTGCCTCAACCGGCGTGAGCGACCGTTGCCGTAAAATGAGCGGCGTGCTGTCGATCATCGGGGACAAGTGGACGATCATGATCGTCATGGTGCTGATTGCTCGGCCGCGCCGCTTCAACGACATCAAGCGGACCATCGGTGGCATTTCGCAGCAGATGCTGACCCGCACGCTGAAGGCGCTCGAACGCGACGGCTTCATAAGCCGGACCGTGTACCCAACGGTTCCCCCGCAAGTCGAATATGCGTTGACCGAGCTGGGCTATTCGCTTTCCGAACCGCTTCGCGATCTTGGCTCCTGGGCAGGCGCGCACTTGGAGCAGATCGATGCCAATCGCGTGCGCTACGATGGCGAAAGGGAGGGCTGAATTCACGCTTCGAGCAAAAGCGGCGCTAGACCCATCACTTGCACTTGTCCCGCTCCGCGGAGCCTGGCGTGCAGGCTCCTTCAGAAGCGGACGTTCACCGCAGCTGACAGGGACGACGGAAGGATGACAGCCCCGACGCTCGGAACATATTTCGCTTACGCTTATTTCGTTTATAGCGTCTAATGCGAATATCACGTAGCGGATCGGCCCACGGAGAGACCCATGACCATGCCAGCCTTTGCCGAGGAACTCGGCAGCCGCCTGCCTTCCGCGAGCGAGAAGGCGGCGGCCAATCAGCTTCGTCAGATCCTGGCGTCGCACGCGTCGGGCGATGCGACCCTCAGGGTTTTGGACGATGACAAGACGTCGACCGAGGTCACGCTGACCCCAGGCCTGTCGCGGCTGCTGATGGAGCTGCTGCGGCACGTCGGACGGGGCGATGCGGTGACGCTGGTGCCGGTCAGCCAGATGCTGACCACCCAGCAGGCGGCTGACATCCTGAACGTCTCTCGCCCCTTCTTCATTTCGTTGCTGGAGAAGGGCGAGATCGCGTTCGACACCGTGGGCCGGCATCGTCGGATCAAGGCCGAGGATCTGTTCGCCTACAAGCGCGCGCGCGATGAAAAGCGCGGCAGCGCGCTGTCGGCGCTCGCCGAGCTGGACGCGGAGCACCTGTAGCATTGTTCGCCAACAGGTACACCGCGTTCATCGACGCCTGTACGCTGGCGGGCACGCTTAAGCGCAATCTTTTGCTGACGCTTGCCGAGGCGGAGTTTTTCCGCGTCCGCTGGTCCGAACGAGTGATGGACGAAACCGAGGCAGCGATCGCCAGGATCCTAGGCGGCAAGGGTGTGGCGGATGCCGAGGATCGTGCCGCGCGCGCCCGGTCGAGCATGGAAGCGGCGTTCGAGGATGCGGCCGTGGAGGATTATGACGTCTTCCTGGGTGCTTGTGTCGGGTTGCCCGATCCGAACGATGCGCATGTCGTCGCCGCAGCGCTGAAGACGCAGGCGGCGACGATCGTCACCGAGAATCTGAAGGACTTCCCCGAAGCAATTCTTGCGGGCCTGAACATCGAGGCCCGGTCGGCGGATCAGTTCATCGCCGACACCATTGCGCTCGATCCGGGCAGAGCCGTGGCAGCCATTCGACGGATGCGTGAGCGGTTCAAGCGTCCGGAGAAGACGGCCGAAGTGCTGCTGCTCGATATGGAAGCCGACGGGCTGACCGAGACCGTCGACGTGCTGCGGGCGCATGTGCTGTCGCTGTGATGGCGCATGTCCGGCGGATCGCGGGGGTGAGGTGAAACGGTGGGCTCGAAGATCGTTTGATGGGCCGAAGCCGTTTCACCCCGTGGAATTGCTGCATTCGGATGTGTGGAACGGGATCGTCAGGCTCGCGGACTGACGGAAGTCTCCTGTGTCTTCAAACTATCGAGCCACTCGGAGACTGCGGACTCGCGCCAGCCCACGCAGCGGGCGCTGATCCGGGTGTTCTTCGGGAAGGTGCCGGCGTCCATCTTTCGGTAGAGGGTGGAGCGGGTGAGACCGGTCAGGGCCATGACAGCCTTGATCCGGAGGATGCGGTCTGGGTGTTGGGGTTGCATTGCGATCACCTTGCATCGTGTGAGGGTTGGTGGAGCGCTCCGGTGCAAGGTTGAACCGGGCGGCTGGTCGGGAAAAGAGTCTGGTTGGGGTCAGATGGGGTCGCTTTGGGGAGTCTCGGCCCCCTGTCGTCGAATAAGAAACATCTGAGGTTCAAGGCAGGTGTGCCAAGACGTCTCACGCCTCCGGCGTGACCGCGCTCGCACGCCGCTGGCGCGGCGCCGAGTCGGCTGGGCCGTCTCGGCCCTTTGGGTTTTGATCGCGGACGTGGGCCGATCCTGAGGGTCGGCGGCCGGCGGGTGCCGGCAGCAGAACGCGGGTATGGTGCGCGCGCTGGCGCACGCCTTCGGCGACACCAGGGCGCGTGAGGTGTCGGTGCCCGCGTGGCACACTTGCCCGGGCGGGAGGCACGGGCGGCGGCTGGCGCACGTGCTGGCGCGCGCACGCCGCCCGCGTGGGCCCGCCGGGTTGCAAGGGTGCAGTTCTTGTCCGGGCGCCGGTGGCGCCCGGCAGCGCGGTTGCGCTGACAGGATGGTCGCCGCGCTGGGCGCGGCGGCGTTGGTGCGCCGGCACGCGAACGGGCGGGGGGAGCGTCGCTTCCCTGTAGTCCTGCCGCGGCATGCCGCAAGCCGGGCGGTGCCCGGCTCCTCCACTCCGTTACGGCCCTGCGGGTGCAGCCTGCCTCCCTCGGCAGGACTGCCGGTTCGCTCCTGCCGCTCCCCCCGCCCTTCCGGCGCCGGTTGCGGTGTTTTGGAAGGAGCAGGACCATGGGTGTTGGACACGAGAACCGGGCGAACCTCTATGCCGAGGTGACGGGACGGGTGATTGCCGAACTGGAGCAGGGACGGCTGCCCTGGGTGCAGCCTTGGGATGCCGCCGCGTGCGGCTGTGCAATGCCGGCCAATGCGGTGACCGGGCGGCGCTATTCAGGAATTAATGTGCTGATCCTGTGGGCGGCGGTGATCGAGGGACGCTATGCCTCGCAGCGCTGGCTGACCTTTCGGCAGGCGCTGGCGGCGGGCGGGAACGTGCGGCGTGGCGAGCGTGGGACGACGATCTGCTATGCGGATCGCTTCACGCCGAAGGATGAGGCCGAGCGGGCGCGCGACGAGGACCGCGAGGCGCGGCAGCTGGCGTTCCTCAAGCGCTTCACCGTGTTCAACGTCGACCAGTGCGAGGGGCTGCCCGAGCGGCTCACGGCGGTGGAGTATGCCGGGCCGGTGACCGAGGCCGACCGGATCCCGGCTGCGCATGCGCTTATGGAAGCGTGCGGCGCCGATATCCGGATCGGGGGAGGGGAGGCCTATTACAGCCCGGCCGGCGACTATGT
>NZ_FORV01000006.1 GCF_900114095.1 Sphingomonas sp. NFR04
AGATCCGCGCCGTCGTCGCGCACGAGATCGGGCACTATAAGCACAATCACCTGCTGATCCTGGCCGCGGTCGTCGCGGTGTTGGCGGGGGCCGGATTGTGGCTTGTCGACCGCATGCTGGGGGCCGTGCCGCGGAGCCGGGATCGTCAGTCACCCCTGGTCCAGAATCCCGCCGCGATACCGCTCGCGCATCTGGTGTTCATCACCTTCACGCTGCTGACGACGCCGATCATCGTGTCGACGGAACGATGGGTGGAGGTGGATGCGGATGCCTATGGCCTGCAGCTTGCGAACGAACCGGACGGCATGGCCAAGGCGCTGATCCGAACGGTCGATTTCCGCGCCAGTGCGCCGAGTCCTGTCGAAGAGACGCTCTTTTACGACCATCCCAGTATCGCGAGGCGGATCCGCCGTGCCATGGAATGGAAACGCAGCCATCCCGCCGATCGTGGGGACGGTGCACGGTAAAGCACGCACCGACACTGATCGCACCGATCTGCGCTGCCAGACATAGTGCAATGGAGGCGTTCGCCGAGAAGCTGCGGCGGTCTGCGACCAGCGAAATCATCGTGAAGATGAGCGGCGACGAGCGTGTTCTAAGGCGCATTGTCGCCGAGGAAGCGGCGGGCGGTCTCCGTGCACCCGATTAATGCCATCGGGCGTTCAGGCCGGGTGACCCTAACAATCGAAATTCTACAGCAGCAGATGGACGAGGCGGTCGCCGCGCTCGATTTCGAGACGGCGAGCAGGTGCCGGGACATGATCAGCGCCATGCGCGGAGGCGCTACCGCGGTGGAGGCAGAATCAGCCGACTTCGCGGGACTGAAGCGGCAGGAGCCGGGCGCGATGGGCTTGGGTACGAGCCAGCAGAAGGTAAATCCCCCCGCGGGATGGCGCCCCCCGCCCAAGCCAGATCCGATGACGGCCGGGCGCTCCAGACGTGGCCGGACCCCCAGATCCTGAGTCACATGCCGGGGCATGTGCTGCCGAGCCCGAAGCAGGGGTGCCCCGGTAGCCCTGCTCAGGCCGTCAATCGACCCAGTCGAGCCCGATCTCGCGGTAGAGGCCGCGGTCCTCTTCCCACTTCGGATTGACCTTGACGTGCAGGTACAGGTGCACCGGCACCCCGAGCAGCTTCGCGAGCTCGGCGCGGGCGCGGCTGCCGATTTCCTTGAGCCGCTGGCCGCCCTTGCCGAGCACGATCGCGCGCTGGGTGTCGCGCGCGACGAGGATCTGCTGGTGGATCTCGACCGATCCGTCCTCGCGCTCGCTATATTTCTCGGTCTCGATCGCGCTGGCATAGGGCAGTTCGGCGTGGAGCTGCAGGTATAGCTGCTCGCGGGTCACTTCGGCCGCCAGCATGCGGTCGGTGGCGTCCGAGACCTGGTCCTCGGGGAAGTGCCACTCGCCCTGCGGCATCGCGCCGGCGAGCGCGGCCTTGAGCTCGGGCACGCCGTCGCCGGTCTGGGCCGAGACGAAATAGGTCTCGTCGAACGCCAGCGCCTCGTTGAGCTTGGCGGCATGGCCGAGCAGGCGGGGTTTGTCGGCGATGTCGACCTTGTTGAGGATCAGGATCTTGCGCCCGTTGCGGCCGCGCAGGCTGTCGATCACCGCATGGACCTTGGGGCCGATGCCGCCCTTGCCGTCGACGACCAGCGCGACGAGATCGGCGCCGTCGGTGCCGTCCCAGGCGGCGGCGACCATGGCGCGGTCCAGCCGGCGCTCCGGCTCGAAGATGCCGGGGGTGTCGACCAGGATGATCTGAGTGTCGCCTTCGATGGCGATGCCCATCACGCGGGCGCGGGTGGTCTGCGCCTTGGGGCTGACGATCGCGACCTTCTGGCCGACCAGGGCGTTGACCAGCGTCGACTTGCCGGCATTCGGGGCGCCGAGGATCGCGACGACGCCGCAGGATTGTTGGGTGGTGGGTTCGGTCATGGGTTCCGGTTGTACTGGGGAATGGGGATGGGGGCGAGGGGGAGTAAGCGCAAACTAAGCCCCTCCCCTTCAAGGGGGGGTGGGGTGGGGCAGTGTCTCACAGAGACCAACTGAGGTTCTGGAATCCCTCCACCCCAACCCCTCCTCCAAGGAGGAGGGGCTTAAGATGGTTCAGCCGCCCAGCTTCGCCAGCAGCGCTGCCGCCGCGGCAGTTTCGGCTTCCTGCTTGTTGCTGCCCTCGGCGCTGGCTTCGGCGAGCTTGCCGATCGACACCTTCACCGTGAAGCGCGGCGCGTGGTTCGGGCCTGAGCGGTCGACGATCTCATATTCCGGCGGGCGGCGGTTGCGCGCGGCGGCCCATTCCTGGAGCGCCGACTTGGGATGCTTGGGGGCCTTGGCGTGTTCGTCGATCCGGTTGCCCCAGGCCTTGCGCACGAAGGCGCGCGCCGCATCGAGCCCGTCCTCGCGGTAGAAGGCACCGATCAGCGCCTCCATGACGTCGCCCAGCACATTGTCGCTGTCCGCCGCGCCGTCGTCGCGGGCCTGCTTGCCGAGGCGGAGATGCGGCACCACGCCGAGCTCGCGCGCGACATCGGCGCAGACCGGGCCGGTCACCAGCGAATTGAGCCGGCGGGAGAGCGCGCCTTCGGGCTCTTCGGGAAACCGCTCGAACAGCCATTCGGCGACGATCAGCCCCAACACCCGGTCGCCGAGAAATTCGAGCCGCTGGTAATTGCCGGCAGCCTGGCTGCCATGGGTCAGCGCGCGCTGGAAACTCGGCAGGTCTTTGGCGGGGCGGCCGAAGGTCTTTGCGACCCAGCCGCCCAGATCGGGCACGCTCAGAAGCCTTCTCCGATCCGGCTCCACCGCGCCGCAGTGAACCAGGTCCAGGGCAGCAGCCAGTTGGCGCCGCCATCGGTCGACCAGAAGTTCACGACCGCCTTGCCCTCGATATTCTCGATGGGCACGAAGCCGATGCCCGAGCCATAGGGCGGCTGCTGGAAGCGGCTGTCGGTGGAGTTGTCGCGATTGTCGCCCATCAGGAACACATGGCCGGCGGGGACGGTGAACACCTGGGTGTTGTCCTGCGGCAGATTGTCCTGGTCGAGCACGTTATACTGCTTGCCGTTCGGCAGCGTCTCGCGGAACTGCGGGATGCGGCAGATCGGCGCACCCTTGGCATCCGCCGTCTGGAACTGCGTCGGGCAATGGGTGAAGTTCGGCGTGATCGGCAGCACGAAATCGGCGATGCGCTGCTTGGGCACCGGCTTGCCGTTCAGGATCACCTGACCGTTGACCATCTCGATCGTGTCGCCCGGCAGGCCGATGACCCGCTTGATCCAGTCCTCGCCTCCATGGTTCGGCGCCTTGAACACCACCACGTCGCCGCGGGCCGGGTTGCGCGGCAGGATGCGGCCCGGGATCAGCGGCAGGCTCCACGGCAGCGAGTGCTTGGAGTAGCCATAGTTCCACTTGGTGATGAACAGATAGTCGCCGATCAGCAGCCGCGGCAGCATCGACTCGCTCGGGATGCTGAACGGCGAGAAGATGAAGCTGCGCACCACGAACACGATCAGCGCCAGCTTGAGCAGGAAGGTGGCGAGGTCCCGCCACTCCGACTTCGGCTTTTCCGGCTTTGCGACAGGCGCTTGCACGTTTTCGGGGCGCGAGGCGACGGGTTCGGTGGAGGCGGGCGTTTCCATGGGCACTGCTCTGCTAGGGCGCGGCGGGGAGGTCAAGCGGCGGAATGAGGCTGGAATGGGCCGGTGCGGGACGATAGGGGAGCCCTGCCACCAAGGAGATGAACATGGCCTTGCCCGACTGGACGCCGATCCAAGCCCTTCCCCAGACCAAGCTGACCGACCTGTTCGCCGCCGATGCCGATCGGCTGTCGCGGCTGAGCGTCGATGTCGCCGGCATCCATTTCGACTGGTCCAAGACCCACCTGACCGCCGACGCCGTCTCCGCCTTCGCGGCGCTGGCGCAGCAGATGGACTTCGCGGGCAAGCGCGATGCGCTGTTCGCGGGCGAGGTGGTCAATGTGACCGAGGGCCGCGCGGCCGAGCATACCGCCGAGCGCTATGAAGGCGCGCCTGATAGCGTCGCCCGCGCCCGCAGCCAGCATGCGCGGATGCGCGCGCTGATCGACGCGATCGAAGCCGAGGCGCTGGGGCCGATCCGCCACATCCTCCACATCGGCATCGGCGGCTCCGCGCTGGGCCCGGACCTGCTGGTCGATGCGCTGGGCCGCGACATGGACCGCTACGACGTGGCGATCGTCTCGAATGTCGACGGGGTTTCGCTGGAGGACGCGATGGACGCGTTCGATCCGCAGGCGACGCTGCTGGTGATCGCCAGCAAGACCTTCACCACCACCGAGACGATGCTCAACGCCCAGAGCGCGCTCGCGTGGATGGCCGAGGGCGGCGTCGAGGATCCCTATGGCCAGGTGGTGGCGCTCACCGCCTCGCCGGACAAGGCCGTGGAATGGGGCGTCGACGAAACCCGCGTGCTGCCCTTCTTCGAGAGCGTCGGCGGGCGCTATTCGCTCTGGTCGTCGATCGGTTTCCCGGCGGCGCTGGCGCTGGGCTGGGACGCGTTCGAGGAACTGCTCGAAGGCGCGGCCGAGATGGACCGCCATTTCCGCCTCACCGATCTCGCGCAGAACGCCCCTGCGCTCGCTGCGTTCGCAGACCTTTATTACACCCAGGCGCGCGGCTGCGAGACCCGCGCCACCTTCGCCTATGACGAGCGGCTGCGGCTGCTGCCGAGCTATCTCCAGCAGCTGGAGATGGAATCGAACGGCAAGCGCGTCACGGCTGAGGGCGAGGTGGTGACCTACCCGACCTCGGCGATCACCTGGGGCGGCGTCGGCACCGATGCGCAGCATGCGGTGTTCCAGCTGCTCCACCAGGGCACGCATCTGGTGCCGCTCGAGTTCGTCGGCGTTATCGAGGCGGGCGACGCGCTTGCGCCGGAGCATCACCGCCAGCTGCTGCTCAACATGTTCGCGCAAGGGGCCGCGTTGATGGCCGGCAAGGGACATGAAGACCCCGCGCGCAGCTATCCGGGTGACCGGCCGTCGTCGACGTTGCTGCTCGACGCCGTCGATCCGCGCACGCTGGGCGCGCTGATCGCCTTCTACGAGCACCGCGTGTTCGTGAACGCGGTGCTGCTCGGCATCAATCCGTTCGACCAGTTCGGTGTCGAGCTGGGCAAGGAAATGGCCAAGGCGGCCGACAAGGGCGGGCTCGATTTCGACCCCTCCACCAACGACTTGATCCAGCGGGCGTTCGGCGCGTGAGCGGCGAAGACGAATATGTGTACGACGAGGCGAGCGGGGAGTGGATCCCCGCCGCCGAGGCTGCGGCCAAGGCCGATGCGGCGGACGCGGTGGAAGTCCGCGACTCAGTCGGCAACATCCTGCAGGATGGCGATCACGTAACGCTGATCAAGGACCTGACCGTGAAGGGCGCCGGCCAGACGCTGAAGCGTGGCACGCTGATCAAGTCGATCCGCCTGACCGGCGATGCGCAGGAAATCGACTGCAAGTTCGACGGCATCAAGGGCCTGGTCCTGCGCGCAGAGTTCGTCCGCAAGCGGTGAGCCTCCTCAAGCCGTCATCCCCGCGAAGGTGGGGATCCATTTGCCAGGACGTCGCGATTACTGCTGCGGCCTCACAGGCCAATGGATCCCCGCCTTCGCGGGGATGACAATGGTATAGGTTGATGCCGGGGCGCCCTTGTATTCGCCGTCGGCACCCTATCTTCCCCTGCGACCCTTTCTTCCGGCCTCCCGCGCCGGCGCATCTCCGGAGTGACCCATGTCCGACTATGACTTCGACCTGTTCGTGATCGGCGCAGGCTCCGGCGGGACGCGCGCCTCGCGCATGTCGGCGGCGTACGGCGCCAAGGTCGCGGTGGCGGAGGAGTATCGCGTCGGCGGCACCTGCGTGATCCGCGGCTGCGTGCCGAAGAAGCTGCTGATCTTCGGTGCGCATTTCGCCGAGGACCTGAAGGACGCGCGTCGCTTCGGCTGGGAGGTGCCCGACTGCCATTTCCACTGGCCGACGCTGCGCGACAACGTCCTCGCCGATGTCGACCGGCTCAACGGCCTCTACACCCAGGGGTTGGAGAATAACGGCGTCGAGATCTTCCACGAGCGCGCCACCATCACCGGCCCTAACGAGGTGACGCTGGCGAGCGGCAAGGTGGTCAGCGCCAAGACCATCCTGATCGCCACCGGCGCGCATCCGCATGTGCCGAGCTTCCCCGGCAGCGAGCACGGCATCACCTCCAACGAGGTGTTCCACCTGGAGACGCTGCCCAAGCGCGTGCTGATCGCTGGCGGCGGCTATATCGCCAACGAGTTCGCCGGGATCTTCAACGAGTTCGGATCGAAGGTGACGCTGGTCAACCGCACCGACGTGATCCTGCGCGGCTATGATGCGCAGGTCCGCGACCGGCTGCTCCAGATCTCGATGATCAAGGGCATCGAGTTCCGCTTCTTCGCCGAGTTCGAGAAGATCGAGAAGCAGGCGGATGGCAGCCTGCTCGTCTCGATGAGCGGGCATGATCCGATCGAGGTCGATTGCGTGCTGTTCGCCACCGGCCGCGTGCCCAACACCAAGGGACTGGGGTTGGAGACGGTAGGTGTCGAACTCAACGGGCGCGGCGCGGTGAAGGTCGATGCCGACAATCGTAGCACGGTCGAGAGCATCTATGCCGTAGGCGACGTGACCGATCGCGTGCAGCTGACGCCGGTGGCGATCCGCGAGGGCCAGGCCTTTGCCGACACGCTGTTCGGCGGCAAGCCGCACCAGGTCGATTATCACTGCATCCCCAGCGCGGTGTTCAGCCACCCGCCGATCGCGTCGGTCGGCATGACCGAGGGCGAGGCGCGCAACAGTCTGGGATCGGTGAAGGTCTACACCTCGGATTTCCGCGCGATGAAGAATGTGCTCGCCGGGCGCCACGAGCGGTCGCTCTACAAGATGATCTGTGACGGTGTGACCAGCAAGGTCGTCGGCCTGCACATGATCGGCCCGGATGCGCCGGAAATCCTCCAGGCGGCTGCGGTGGCGGTGAAGGCCGGGCTGACCAAGGACGCGTTCGACGCGACCGTGGCGCTGCACCCGACCATGGCCGAGGAACTGGTGCTGCTGAAGTAAGGAAGGCGGGCCTCCCCGAGGGGAGGCGCTGCCCCGTCAGGCCTCGTGGCGCAGGATCGCGTCGCCCGAGCCCTGCTGCGCACCTGCCTTGCGCGACAGCCAGATCGTCGTGGCGAGGTCCCAGGTGACGTTGCCGACCGTGCGCATGATGTCCGGCAGCGTCTCCACCGCGACCAGCAAGCCCAGCGGCGTGATCGGTGCGCCGATCGTCGCCGCGACCGGCGAGATCGCGCTGACATAGCTCACCGTGCCCGGCAGGCTGACCGAGCCCAGAGATGTCAGCATCGCAACGACCGCGCCGACCAGCAACGTGGTCGGATGCAGCGGCACGCCGAACCATTCCGCGACATAGATGGCAACGGCGAAGTTCATCGCCGGGCCGGTCGAGCGGAAGATCGCGACGGCAAGCGGCATGGTCACGCCCGAGACGGCGACCGGTACGCCGACCTCCTCGGCACCCTCGATCATCACCGGCAGCGTTGCCAGCGACGACTGTGTGCTCAGCGCCACCGCCTGGCTGGGCAGTGCCGCGCGGAACATCCGGCCGAGGCCGATGCGCCCGCCGAGCACCGCCGCCGGATAGGCGAACAGCGTCACGACCAGGCCGACCGCCGAGACGATCAGGATATAGTGGAGCAGCGCGCCGAACGCGCCCGTGCCCGCCTTGGCGCCGACGACCAGCGCCAGTGCGAACACTCCGACCGGGCCGATCCACAGCACCCAGTCGATCACCACCAGCATCACGTCCCGCACCGCGACGAAGAAGTTGGTGAGCAGCGCGCGCGATTCCGCTGCGACGCGGGTGATCGCGAAGGCGAACACCAGCGAGAAGATGATCAGCGACAGGAACGCGTTTTCCGCCGCCGCCTTGACGATGTTGGCAGGAATGATCGCGGCGAGGAATTCGCCGAGCGGCGGCACCGGGCCGATCTTCTCGGCGCCGGTCAGGGCGGCGCGCAGGCTGGCGGCCGATTCCTGGGGCAAGGGCGCGATCTTGAGGAATAGCGGCGTCAGCACTGCGGCAAGCAGCGCCGAGCAGAACAGGAGCGCGACATAGAGCGCGATTGCCCTCCCGGCTAGCCGACCGGCAGCAGCGGCCTCGGCCGTCGCGGTCACGCCGGTGATCAGCAGCGCGACGACCAGCGGCACGATCGTCATCTGCAGGCCGTTGAGCCATGCCTGTCCGACCGGTTGCGCCCAGCCGGCGATCGTCAGGCCCCATTGCGGGGAGAAAGCCGCCAGCGCGGCGCCCACCGCGAGCCCGGCCAGCAGGGAAAGAAGAATACGAGTAGGTTGCGACATGCTCGCCCTTTGGAGTTTTCGCCGCTATCACAGCACGCACACAACGCCACAAGGGCGCGAGAACGAACCACATGGCAAGAAAATATTTCGGCACCGACGGCATTCGCGGCGCCACCAACCTCTCTCCGATGACCGCTGCGATGGCGATGAAGGTGGGCATGGCCGCCGGCGCGCATTTCCGCCGCGGCGACCACCGCCACCGCGTCGTGATCGGCAAGGACACCCGACTTTCCGGCTATATGCTGGAAAATGCGATGGTTGCCGGCTTCACCAGCGTCGGCATGGACGTGGTGCTGGTCGGCCCGATGCCGACGCCCGCGGTGGCGATGCTCACCCATTCGATGCGCGCCGACCTGGGCGTGATGATCTCGGCAAGCCACAACCCTTATGCCGACAACGGCATCAAGCTGTTCGGGCCCGATGGGTTCAAGCTCTCCGACGCCGACGAGGAAGCGATCGAAGCGCTGATCGACGGCGAGGTGCCGCTGGCGGCGTCTGCCGATATCGGCCGCGCCCGCCGCGTCGAGGATGCGCGCGGCCGTTACATCCACTTCGCCAAGTCCACCTTCCCCTCGGACCTGACGCTCGATGGCCTCAAGGTGGTCGTCGACTGCGCCAATGGCGCGGCCTATCAGGTGGCGCCATCCGCGCTTTGGGAACTGGGCGCGAATGTCGTCTCGATCGGCGTGTCGCCCAACGGCAAGAACATCAACGACGGCGTCGGTTCAACTGCGCCGCAGGTGCTGAGCGAGACGGTAGTCGGCTCGGGCGCGGCGCTGGGCATTGCGCTCGACGGTGATGCCGACCGGCTGATCGTCGTCGACGAGACCGGTACGGTGATCGACGGCGACCAGCTGATGGCGCTGATCGCCACCGGCTGGGCGCGGCAGGGCAAGCTCGCCGGGGGCGGGCTGGTCGCGACCGTGATGTCGAACCTCGGGCTGGAGCGGCACCTCTCTGCACAGGGCCTAGGGCTGGTGCGCACCAAGGTGGGCGACCGCTATGTGCTCGAGAAGATGCGCGGCTCCGGCTACAATGTCGGCGGCGAGCAGAGCGGGCACATCATCCTCTCCGACTATGCGACCACCGGCGACGGGCTTGTCGCCGCGCTGCAGGTACTGGCCGAGATCGTCCGCGCCGGCGCGCCGGCGAGCGAGGTTCTGCACCGCTTCGAACCGCTGCCGCAGCTGCTCAAGAACGTCCGCTTCGCCGGTGGCAAGCCGCTCGACGATCCGCGCGTTCAGGACGTGATCGCCGCCGCCGAGGCCGAGCTCAAGGGCCGCGGGCGACTGGTGATCCGTGCCTCGGGCACCGAGCCGGTGATCCGCGTCATGGCCGAAGGCGACGATAAGGCGCAGGTGGAAGCGGTGGTCGACCGTGTGTGTGATGCGGTGCGCGTAGCGGCGGGGTGATCCCGCCGGCCGGTTCGATTGCCCGTCGGTACGCCGTTTCACCCGCGTTCAGCTCTCGCCTGGGACAAGGCTCGTCATGGATCGCTCTCCTCACATCCTGGGCGCCGCGTCGAACCTGCTCGGCATCGCGCTGCTCATCATCACCGGCCTCAAGCTCACCAAGGTCGCCGATCAGACGATTGCGGACGAGGTGGCCATGGGCGCGTGCCTGTTCTTCGCCATTAGCTGCCTGCTCTCCTATCTCGCGATCCGCGCGCCCGAGGCGACGCGGACCGAGGACATCGCGGACAAGGCCTTTCTGTGCGGCCTTGGGGCGCTGCTGATCGCGGTGCTGATCGTCGCCTTCAACCCGCCGCGCTGAGCGGCGCTTGCCTCCCGCCGCAAGGTGACTAGAAGGTTGCCCGATGCTGGAAATGCGGCCTGATTGCGAACGCTGCGGCGTCGACCTCCCCGCCGATGCCGGCGGTGCGTTCATCTGCTCGTTCGAATGCACCTTCTGCGCCGACTGCGCCGACGACATGGACGAACGCTGCCCCAATTGCGGCGGCGAATTGCTCGATCGCCCCGCCCGCGTCGGCGACGCGTTGAAGCGACATCCGGCATCCACCGAGCGCAAGCACAAGGAATAGGGCCATGGCCGCACGCGTGCTGATCATCGCAGGCTCGGATTCCGGCGGCGGCGCCGGGATCCAGGCGGACATCAAGACCGTGACCATGCTCGGCGGCCATGCCATGACCGCGATCACCGCGATCACCGCGCAGAACACGGTGGGCGTGCAGGCGGTCCATCCGGTGCCGACCGACATGGTGATCGCGCAGATCGACTCCGTCGTGCGCGATATCGGCGTCGACGCGGTAAAGATCGGCATGATCGGCTCTGCCCGCACCGCGCTCGCGGTGGCCGAGCGGCTGGCCGAACTGCCCGGCGTTCCCGTGGTGTTCGATCCGGTGATGATCTCGACCAGCGGTGCCCGGCTGGCGGACGAGGCGACTGTTGCCGCGTTTGAGCGGCTGATGGACCGGGCGACGGTGATCACCCCCAATCTGCCGGAGTTGGAGGCGCTCGGCCGCGATCCGCAGGAGATCGTGGCGGCGCATCGCTGCGCGGTGCTGGTGAAGGGCGGGCACGGCACGGGGCCCGAGGTGGTCGATACGCTCTACTCGTCGGATCCCGAGGACCCGCCGCAGATCGAGTGGCGCGACCCCAAGATCGATACCGAGAACGACCATGGCACCGGCTGCACGCTGGCGTCGGCGATCGCCTGCGGCCTTGCCTGCGAATGGGACCTGCCCGAGGCGGTGGGCCGCGCGCGCCGCTTCGTGCGGATCGCGATGCGCGAGGCCGAGGGGCTGGGCCGCGGCCATGGCCCGATGGCGCAGCAGGCGGTGCGGCTCGACCTCAACATGAGCTTCTTCGAGCCGATGCTGAACCAGGTGACGGTGCCGGCGCAGGATCTGGCGGCGAGCGAACGCTTCTACCGCCTGCTCGGACTGCGGCAGGTGGTGCGGGCCTCGCCCCGCTATGCCCGGTTCGAGACCGAGGGCGGCGCCACTTTCTCGATCGCGACCGACGAGGCCTATACCGCGCCGGTGGTCTATTTCGAATGCGGCGACCTCGACGTGACGGTCGCCTATCTGCAGCAGCAGGGCTTCCGCTTCGAGCAGGAGCCCAGGGACGAGAAGTGGGGCTGGCGCGAAGCGCGGTTGCGCGATCCTGCCGGCAATGCGGTTCGTCTCTATCAGGCTGGCGAGATGCGCCGCTTTCCGCCATGGCGGATCGAGGACGATGCCTGACCTTTTGTACGAGACCCGTTATTTCCAGCTCCATGCCGGCCCGGTCGCTGGGGTGGACGAGGCTGGGCGCGGCCCGCTGGCCGGCCCCGTGGTCGCAGCGGCCGTGGTGCTGGACCCGGACTGCATTCCCGAGGGCATCAACGATTCCAAGGCGCTGACCGCCGCCAAGCGGGCGCGGCTGTGCGAGGAACTGCTCGCCTGCGCCAAGGTGGGGGTGGGGATCGCCAGCGTCGAGGAAATCGACCGGCTCAACATCCTCTGGGCGACGATGCTGGCGATGTCGCGCGCGGTGGAGTCTCTGGGTTTCCCCCCCGCCTTCGTGCTGGTCGACGGCAATCGCTGTCCGAAATGGGATCATCGCAGCGAGGCGGTGGTGAGCGGCGACGCGCTGTGCCTGTCGATCGCGGCGGCCTCGATTGTCGCCAAGCACCGGCGCGACTGTATGATGATCGAGCTGGACGCGCAGTTCCCCGGCTATGGCTGGGCGTCGAACAAGGGCTATGGTGGCAAGGCGCACCAGGAGGCGCTGCGCGCGCTGGGGCCCACGCCGCACCACCGCCGCAGCTTCGCGCCGGTCGCGCAGGCGCATCTCGATTTCGGACCGATCGCGGCGGAATAGCGCCGCGCTTGCCCACTACACCCATCGTCATTCCCGCGGAGGCGGGAATCCATTGCCCTCGAGGCTGGAGGAAAGAACCGCGACTTCAGCGCCAATGGATCGCCGCCTTCGCGGGGATGACAATGAAAATGCGGGTAGACCCGGCAAATTTTGCCTAGTGCACCCGCTTGCCCCGCCGCTGTCCTATGATGTTGGGATAGCAGCGGGAGGAGCGGGCATGGCATATCTGGGCAGCTTGATACGGGGGACGACCGGCGGGTTTCAGCCGGCGACGCGCTACGACCCGGTGCTGGCCGAGCTGCTCCGCGAGGCGATCATCGGCGCGGCGAGCTTTCACGAGATGGCAGCAATGGTGCGCTATGCCGAATCGCGCGGGCTGGGGGCAATCCGCTTCCGCTTCGACGACGGTGCCGCGCTGACCGATCCCACGCACCCGCTGCATGTCGCCTTCCTCGAGACACTGCGCGACCCCGTGCTGGCCAGCGATTACGCCGATCTCGGCGAGATCGTACCGTGGCGCGAGCGTGCGCTGGCGCTGCGGCTGCCCTCCGACATGCTGGGCGCCCGCGCCAGCCGCAAGGCGGTTCGGGCCGCGATCCTGGCAGCAGGCACCTCCTGGGAAGTTCGCGTGGCGCTGTGCGTGGCGGCCCGCATCCGATTCGGCGGCGAAGCCGAATGGTTCGGTCGCGAGGCGCAGGCGCTGTACGAAATGGGGCTGTTCACCCAAGCCCGCGCGCGGCTCGCGGCGAGCGTCGCGGGCGGCGGCGAGGCGATTGCGATCGGCTGAATCGTTTGCGGAACGTTCCAGCTTATCCACAGGCCGGGAAAATTTTCGTGGGCCCGCAACTGAGTCTTTTCGGCCACACCCACCAGCGCTTGGGCCTGTGGATAACTTCTTGACTCAAGATATGGCGGGTGCCGAAATGTTCCGCCGGGCCAAGCACCTGCTTCGGGTCACCACCCGGCGATCCCCCCTCTTGACGGAGGAGTCGCTCGGCCCCGAATAGGGGTGCCTTTTGAGCGAAGGGGCAATGATTCATGGGCGTGCTGGAGAAGGTCAAAAGGGCGGGTGTGCGCGTCGCGAAGCAGGCGCCGGCCGTGCTGCCGCTGGACACGATCCTGCGCCAGGATTGCATCGAGGCGATGCGCGGGCTGCCCGACAAGTCGATCGACATGATCTTCGCCGATCCGCCGTACAATCTGCAGCTGGGCGGCGATCTCAACCGGCCCGACGGCAGCCATGTCGACGCGGTGACCGACGAGTGGGACAAGTTCGACAGCCTGGCCGCCTATGACAAGTTCACTCGCGAATGGCTGGCGCAGGCGCGCCGCATCCTGAAGGACGACGGCACGATCTGGGTGATCGGCAGCTATCACAACATCTTCAAAGTGGGCTCGGCGATCCAGGACCTGGGCTTCTGGATCCTCAACGACATTATCTGGCGCAAGGCCAACCCGATGCCCAACTTCAAGGGCACGCGGTTCACCAACGCGCACGAGACGCTGATCTGGGCGTCAAAGGGCGAGAAATCGCGCTACACCTTCAACTATCGCTCGATGAAGACGCTCAACGACGAACTGCAGATGCGCAGCGACTGGGAATTCCCGATCTGCAGCGGGCAGGAGCGGCTGAAGAAGAACGGCACCAAGGTCCACCCGACGCAGAAGCCCGAGGCGCTGCTGTACCGCGTGCTGCTCGCCTGCACCAAGCCGGGCGACGTGGTGCTCGATCCCTTCTTCGGCACCGGCACCACCGGCGCGGTGGCCAAGCGCCTCGGCCGCCGCTGGATCGGCATCGATCGCGAGGGCGTGTACGTGGAAGCGGCGCTGGAGCGCATCGCCGCGGCGCTGCCGCTCGACGAGAGCGCGCTGCAGACGATGCAGGCCCCCAAGGCGGCGCCGCGCGTGGCGTTCGGCCAGCTGGTCGAGAATGGCTATCTCGCGCCCGGCACCGTGCTCAGCGACCACAAGGCGCGCTGGCGGGCGACGGTGGGCGCGGACGGCTCGCTCAGCTGCGAGGGGCAGGCCGGGTCGATCCACAAGCTCGGTGCCACGCTGCAGGGCGCGCCGAGCTGCAACGGCTGGACCTTCTGGCATTACGAGGACCAGAGCGGCCTCAAGCCGATCGACGCGCTGCGCCAGACCTACCTGCTCGCGACGCAGCCATAATCTGTGTCTCGTCTCCCTTGAGGGAGAGGATAGCGAAGCTTGGCGGCTTGCCGCCTAGCGCAGCTTGGAGAGGGTGAGCGGCTGTGTAGCAGCCGCGCGAGCATCGCCTCGCATTGCCCCTCTCCCTCCCACCCCCTGACGGCGGCGGGGCCCACCCTCTCCCCGATGGGGAGAGGGGCGCATGGCTTCCCTCGCAGTGCCAGGCCCGGTAGCACGGCCGCATGCCCGATCTTCCGCCCGCCGCGCGCCTGTACCTCCGCCCAATCCAGTTCGTCGACACGCCCGTCGGCCGCGACGGCCAGGTTGCTCGGCTGGCCGGTGGGCTGTTGTGGTTCTCCGCCTATGAACTGATCGCCGTGCAGAACGGTCGGTGCACCCTACAGCGCACCATCTCCATCGCCGAGGCCGAGGCCGATCCCCGCCTGGCCCCCATCGCCGCGCGCATCACCGCCCCCCGCGCGCCGCTCACCCTCGGCCCCCGCACGCTGCGGTTCGACCAGCCGCAGGTGATGGCGATCCTCAACATGACCCCCGACAGCTTCTCCGACGGCGGGAAGCATCTCGGCGATCCCGCTGCCGCCGCGCAGTCCGGCGTTGACATGAGCATCGCGGGCGCGGCGATCCTCGACGTCGGCGGCGAGTCCACCCGCCCCGGCGCGGAAACGGTGTGGGAAGGCGACGAGATTGCCCGCGTCGTGCCGGTGATCGAGCGGCTGGCGGCGAGCGGTGCCGCGATCTCGATCGATACGCGCAAGGCAGGTGTGATGGAGGCGGCGCTTGCGGCGGGCGGACACATCGTCAACGACGTGTCCGCGCTGCTCTACGACGGCCGCGCGCTGGAGGTGGTGGCACGCGCGGGCTGCCCAGTGGTGCTGATGCATGCCGCCGACCCCAAGCATGGCGCGAAGGGGAAGGGCGCCTATGGCGACGTGCTGATCGAAGTCTATGACTGGCTGGAGGCCCGCGTCGAGGCGGCGGTCGCTGCAGGTGTGGACCGCGCGAAGATCGTCATCGATCCCGGCATCGGCTTCGGCAAGACGCTGGCAGATAATCTCGCGTTGATGAACGGGCTGGCGCTGTTCCATGGGATCGGCTGCCCGATCCTGCTGGGTGCCAGCCGCAAGCGGATCGTCGGCGCGCTCGCCAACGAAGCACCGGCCGAGCAGCGGCTGGGCGGATCGCTGGCGCTGGCGCTGAAGGGCGCAGGCTTGGGCGTGCAGTTGCTGCGCGTCCACGACGTGTTCGAAAGCGTCCAGGCGCTGCGGGTGTGGCGCGGCATGCAGGACGCCGCGCTCACCGCGCCTCACGCCGCGGTCTGATCGATCCCCAGCTCGCCTAGCTTGCGGTATAGCGTCGAGCGGCCGATGCCCAGGCGGCGGGCGACCTCGGTCATCCGCCCGCGATAATGGCCGATCGCAAGCCGGATCACGTCCGCCTCGATCTCGTCTAGCGGGCGCAGATTGCCGTCGGGGCGGAACAGCGTGATGCCGCCCATGCCCGAGTTGCTCGCCACCGGCCCGGCCGACATCGGCTTGCCCAGCGCGATCTGGGCAATCTGCGGGAAGTCGTCGCGGGTCAGCCCTTCCTCGTCGCACAGCACGGCCGCGCGGAACAGCGCGTTCTGCAGCTGGCGGACATTGCCCGGCCAGTCATAGGCGGTGAGCAGCTGCAGCGCGTCTTCGCTGATGCCGAGCTGGCGCAGGCCCGGCTGTTCGGCGATCCGGGCGAGCAGGTGGCGGACAAGCGCCGGGATGTCGCCGGCGCGCTCGCGCAAGGGGGGGATCGTCACCTGGACGACATTGAGCCGGTAATAGAGGTCTTCGCGGAAGCGCCCCGCTTCCACCTCGGCGAGCAGCGGCACGTTGCTGGCGGCGACCACGCGGACATCGACTTCACGTGGGTGACGCGCACCGAGCGGCTGGATCTCGCCGGTCTGCAGCATGCGCAGCAATTTGACCTGCGCCTCGAGCGGCATCTCGCTGACTTCGTCGAGGAAGATCGTGCTGCCATCGGCATCCTGGAGCCGACCGACCTTGCGCTCGAACGCGCCGGTAAAGGCGCCTTCCTCATGGCCGAACAGCTCCGATTCGACCTGGTTGGCGGGGATCGACCCGCAATTGACGACGACGAGCTCCTTGCGCGCACGCGGCGAGGCGCCGTGAATCGCCTCCGCCACGACATGCTTGCCGACGCCGCTCTCGCCTTCGATCAGCACCGGCACACGGGCACGGGCGGCTTTCGCAGCGACTGCGAGGGCGGCGCGGAATTGCGGCGCCGAGCCGACTATTTCGGCGAAGCCAAGATTGGCGGTGAGTTTCTCGGTGAGCGGGCGCAGTTCGCCGGCGCTGTTGCCGCCCATGGCGGCCTCCAGCGCCGCGAGCAGCCGCTCCGAAGCGATCGGCTTGACCAGGAAGTCGCTGGCGCCGGCGCGCATCGCGCCCACGGCGGCGGCAACCGAGCCGTTGGCGGCTAGCACCAGAATAGGCATGTGTGGCCTGCGCGCACGCAGCTCGGCGATCAGGATCGCGGCATCGGCATCCGAGGCGGGATGGTCGAGCAGGATCGCGTCGACCGCGAGGCCATCGGGCGTGCCGAGCGACGCCAGCGCGCTCTCCGCATCGTCGGCGAAGATCGTCCGCCATCCGCGGCGCGAGGCGATCGCGGCGACCAGGCGTCGCTGCGCCGGTTCCGAATCGATCAGCAACAGAAGACGTTGCCCGTTGCGCGTCATGCCGACTCCAGTCCCAAATGTCCCGTTTCGAGCCGCATCGGTTAGACCAGATGCGTAAAGTTCGGCTTAAGCAGGGCCGAAACAGTTCTTTGGGCGGCGGGGTTGAGGGGCGCCGAAGCAGCGGTATAAGACATCGAGCACCTAGGAGAGGAGCGCATCAATGGCTGAAACAGGTGAAAATGCCGGCGAGATCCAATCGCATGTCGAAACCTTCAATGGTTTCACGGCTTTGATGAAGTGGGGCACGGTGGCGGTATTCCTCATCGCTGCGTTCGTCGTCTTCCTGATCGCCCGCTGACGTGAAGATCGCAGTACTCAAGGAAGCGGCGATTGCCGAACGACGTGTCGCGGCTACGCCCGAAACCGTCAAGAAATTCATTAATTTGAAGGCTTCGGTCGCGGTCGAGTCCGAGGCGGGACTTGCTGCCTCCTACGGCGACGCCGCCTTTCGCGAGGCGGGCGCGACGATCGGATCGCGCAGCGAGGTGCTCGCCGATGCCGATATCGTGCTGGCGGTGCAGGGGCCGGACCCCGACAGCCTCGCCGGCCTGAAGCAGGGCGCGTGGCTGGTCGCCGGGCTCAATCCGTTCGGCGAGCGCGCCCGAATCGACCGTTACGCGGCACTGGGCCTCGAGGCGCTGGCGATGGAGCTGATGCCGCGCATCACCCGCGCGCAATCGATGGACATCCTCTCCTCCCAGTCGAACCTCGCCGGCTACAAGGCGGTGCTCGACGCCGCTGCCGAGTACGACCGCGCCTTCCCGATGATGATGACCGCGGCCGGCACGGTGAGCGCCGCCAAAGTGTTCGTGATGGGCGTCGGCGTCGCCGGCCTCCAGGCGATCGCCACCGCGCGGCGGCTGGGCGCGCAGGTCTCGGCCACGGACGTCCGCTCGGCGACCAAGGAGCAGATCCTGTCGCTCGGTGCCAAGCCGATCTTCGTCGAGAATGTCGCCGGGATCGAAGGCGAGGGCAGGGGCGGCTACGCGACCGAGATGAGCGACGCCTACAAGGCCGCGCAGGCCGAGCTGGTCTCGTCGCACATCGCCAAGCAGGACATCGTCATCACCACCGCACTGATTCCCGGCCGGGCGGCGCCGCGGCTGATCAGCGATGCACAGGTCGCGACGATGCGCCCGGGCAGCGTGATCGTCGATCTGGCGGTGGAGCAAGGCGGCAATGTCGAAGGCTCGGTGGTCGGCGAGGTGGTTGAGCGCCACGGCGTGAAGATCGTCGGCCATCGCAACGTGCCGAGCCGGCTGGCGGCGGACAGCTCGGCTTTGTTCGCGCGCAACCTGTTCAACTTCCTCTCGGCCTTCTGGGACAAGGATGCCGGCAAGCCGGTGCTCGACGAGGAGATCGGCACCGCCGTGCGGGTGACGCAGGGCGGCAAGGTGGTGCACGAGAGGCTGTTGTCGTGAGCAATCCTCCCCTGCAAGGGGAGGTGGCGCGCGCCAGCGCGACGGAGGGGTGTCGCCGCTGGGGGCGTGGGTCCTCGATTGCAGCGGGGACACCCCTCCACCACGCCTTCGGCGCGGTCCCCCTCCTTGCAGGGGAGGATCTGGGCGGTGTTGCAGGGGGCCTGGGTGCAGTCTTCGTCGGTTGCCCCGACCAATCCTCCCCTGGAAGGGGAGGTGGCGCGCGCCAGCGCGACGGAGGGGTGTCGGCGCCGGGGGCGCGGACCTTCCGTTGCAGCGGGGACACCCCTCCACCACGCCTTCGGCGCGGTCCCCCTCCCCTTTCAGGGGAGGATCTTGGGGGTGTTGCAGGGCGCTTGGGGGCAGTCTTCGTCGGTTGCCCCGACCAATCCTCCCCTGGAAGGGGAGGTGGCGCGCGCCAGCGCGACGGAGGGGTGTCGCCGCTGGGGGCGTGGACCTTCCGTTGCAGCGGGGACACCCCTCCACCACGCCTTCGGCGCGGTCCCCCTCCCCTTGCAGGGGAGGATCTGAAGGGTGTTGCAGGGGGCGCCGGACAGCCATCGTCGCGCGAAGCATGCGCGGAAGGAACTGTCCTTGCCCGAAGTCCTTCTCTGGGTGGCGCTGAAGGATCGACCGGCCGGGCTGAAGTTCCGCAAGCAGCATCCCTCCGGCCCCTATGTCGCGGATTTCTACTGCCACGCCGCCCGGATGATCGTCGAGGTGGACGGGGCGGCACATGGGTTTGGCGATCGGCCGCTATGCGATGCGGCACGCGATCGCTGGTTTACGATGCGGGGGCTGGATGTGTTGCGTGTGCCCGCGCGGGACGTACTGGACGATTGCGATGCGGTCGTCCGTGGGATTGTCGCTCGAGCCGAAGCCCGGCTCGGGGATCAAGGAAACGCCTGATGGACTTCATCTCGATCCTCTCGGTTTTCGTGCTGGCCTGCTTCGTCGGCTATTATGTCGTCTGGTCGGTCACGCCGGCGCTGCACACGCCGCTGATGGCGGTGACCAATGCCATTTCCTCGGTCATCATCGTCGGCGCGCTGATCGCCGCCGCGGCCGGTAGCCTGGGGGGCGCGGGCGAGACCTCGAAATGGCTCGGCCTGCTCGCGGTGGTGCTCGCCAGCATCAACATCTTCGGAGGGTTCGCGGTCACCGCGCGGATGCTCGCCATGTACAAGAAGAAGGTTCGCTGAGCATGGAGAGCATCGCGCAAAATCCCTGGGCGGCGCTGGCCTATCTCGTCGCCGGTGTCTGCTTCATCCTGGCACTCCGCGGCCTGTCGAGCCCCGCCACCAGCCAGCGGGGCAATCGCGCCGGCATGATCGGCATGACGATCGCGGTGGTGACCACATTGGTCACCCATGTCCCGCGCATCGCGCCGCCTTGTCCCACGGGGGCGATCTGCGAGAATTACGGCACCCCGGTGCTCGACACGCTCACGCTGGTCGAGCTGCTCGCCGCGATCGGCATCGGCGCGGCGATCGGCATCGTCACCGCGCGCCGGATCGCGATGACCGCGATGCCCCAGCTCGTTGCCGCCTTCCACTCGCTGGTCGGCCTCGCCGCGGTGCTGGTCGCCGGCGCCGCCTTCCTCAATCCCGGCGCGTTCGGCATCGCCAGCGACGGCGTGATCTTCCTCCAGAGCCGCATCGAGATGGGGCTGGGCGTCGCGATCGGCGCGATCACCTTCTCGGGATCGGTGATCGCCTTCCTCAAGCTCAACGGCAATATGGGCGGCAAGCCGATCCTGCTGCCCGGCCGCCACGTGATCAACCTGGCCGTGCTCGCCGCGATCCTCGGCCTGATCGCCTACTTCACCCAGGACCAGAGCCCCTGGATCTTCTGGACGGTGACCGCGCTCAGCTTCGCCATCGGCTTCCTGCTGATCATTCCGATCGGCGGGGCGGACATGCCGGTGGTGGTGTCGATGCTCAACAGCTATTCGGGCTGGGCGGCGGCGGCGATGGGCTTCACGCTGCACAATTCGGCAATGATCATCACCGGCGCGCTGGTCGGCAGCTCGGGCGCGATCCTCAGCTACATCATGTGCCGCGCGATGAACCGCAGCTTCCTCAGCGTGATCGCCGGCGGCTTCGGCGGCGATGCCGGCGGGGGGGCAAGCGGCGCGGCGGCGGTCGACCGGCCGTGGAAGCGTGGGAGCGCCGAGGACGCGGCCTTCCTGATGAGCCAGGCCGAGCAGGTGATCATCGTCCCCGGCTATGGCATGGCGGTGGCACAGGCCCAGCATGTGCTGCGCGAGATGGGCGACAAGCTGAAGGCGCACGGCGTCCGGGTGAAATATGCGATCCACCCGGTCGCGGGGCGCATGCCGGGGCATATGAACGTGCTGCTCGCCGAGGCCAACGTCCCCTATGACGAGGTGTTCGAACTGGAGGACATCAATTCCGAGTTCGCCCAGACCGACGTCGCCTTCGTCATCGGCGCCAATGACGTGACCAACCCGGCTGCCAAGACCGACAAGTCCTCGCCGATCTACGGCATGCCGGTGCTCGACGTGGAGAAGGCCAAGACGGTGCTGTTCATCAAGCGCAGCATGGGCGGCGTCGGCTATGCCGGTGTGGATAACGAGTTGTTTTATCGCGATAATACGATGATGTTGCTCGCCGACGCCAAGAAAATGGTCGAGGAAATCGTCAAGTCGCTGGACTGATCGGGGGTCGGGGTGGTCGGATCGATATTGGGCGGCGCGTTCCGCCTGTTGCGGCGGCATCCGCTTTCGGTGCTGGTGTGGGCGATCCTCTATCTCGTCGGCATCTTCGCGATCGGGCTGCTGCGGATCCTGATCGCCCCCGCCGATCCGGAGAGCGTCGTGGGTGCGATCGGTGCGGGGCTGCTCAGCCAGGGGCTGGTCCTCGCCCTCGTCGCGGTGCTGATCACCGCGGCGACCCGCGCGACGCTGCACCCCTATAAGCGCGGCGCCTGCTATCTGCGGCTCGGCGCCAACGAACTCCGCGTGTTCGCGCTGCTGATGCTGCTGACGATCGCCACCATGGTCGCGACCTTCCTGCTGACACTGGCCAACGGCTTGCTGCTGGGGCTGCTCGGCTGGCTGGTCCCTGCGGCCGCGACTGGCTGGATAGGCGTCGCGCTGCTGCTGGCCGAAATGGCGGGGCTGATCTTCGTCCAGGTGCGGCTCTCGATCGCGCTGCCGCTCACCTATCTCTACGAGACGATCACCGTCGACGAGGCCTGGGCGCAGTCGCGCGGCCATTTCTGGTCGATCTTCGGTGCGTTCGCCGCGCTGGCGATCCTGCTCGCGCTGGCCGGGCTGGCGCTGCTCGCCGCCTTCTTCCTGCCGATCCTCGGCACGCTGGTACAGACCGGCGCCAATGCCCAGGCGGTGATGGAAATGGTGCTGATGCTCGTGCTCGCCGCCAAGAACTTGCCCGCCGCCGCGCAGGTGCTGCTGGTATCCGGCATGCTTGCGCTGGTCGCGCTGGGCTTCGTTCTGATGACCGCGACTCTGGCCAGCGCGGCGCGGACCATGCTAGGATTGCAGGACGGCCAGATCGAGGATTTGCGACGATCGCGCGGATAGTTCCAAGCTCTTTGCTCCACTTCGGAGAAACTGCCCACGCGCTCTGCCAAACCGCTCCGATCTGGAGTAAACCAGACTCCGCCATTTCGGAGCGATACGGCATTTGTTGGGGAACAGATGTCGAACCATGGGGGCAGACATGTACGAGGCAGAAGGGGCCGGGGGGCTCGCAAGCATAACGTATGACATCACCGTCGATGTCGCGCAGATCGTCGCGGGGTCGCGGGCGGGGGAGGCGGCGGCGGCGCGCATCGTGACGGCGGCGGGCTTGCGGGCCCGCTTGCCGGTCGACGCTGCGACGGCCCTGCACGCCGAGACGCTGCTCGACGGCGCGCAGCTGCTGCTGCTGGAGGCGGAGGGAGTGGCGCCGGCCCTGCTCGAGCCGCTGCTGGTTCGCCTGGGCGCGATGGCCGAAGCGCGCTGCGTGCCGCTGATCGCCACCGTCACGCCCGACCAGATCGACATTGCGGTGGGATTGCTGCCCGAATCGGCGGTGCTGCAATGCGCGCCGAGCGATATGGACCGGCTCGGCGCGGTGTTCTCCGTCCGCCGCGAGCCGGTGGCGCGGCTGCACGACGGCATGCGCGACCAGGAAGCGACGCGGATGCGGCGCTTCCACGAGGAAGTGGCGCGCATCGCCGATTCGCTGTCACGCCTCACCCGCAGCGAAGTGCTCGAACGCCCCGCCGGCGTACGCAACGAATCGACGGCCTTCCGGATGGACAGCGCCGACGACACCGTCGAGACCGACGCGGCGGAAATCCGCCGGGTGATCCGCGCGCGGCGGATGCGGGCGGACTATTTCGAAGGCGACCTGTTCGCCGATCCCGCCTGGGACATGCTGCTCGACCTGTATGCGGCGGAACTCGAGCATCGCCAGATCTCGGTCTCCAGCCTGTGCATCGCAGCAGCCGTGCCGCCGACGACGGCGCTGCGCTGGATCGGCACGCTCAACGAGGCCGGGCTGTTCGACCGCAAGGCCGATCCCAGCGACCGCCGGCGGGCGTACATCGCGCTCAGCGAATCGGCGCGGCGGGGGATGGAGCGCTATATCGCGGCGGTGAAGCGGGCGGGACTTTCGCTCGTTTGAGGCTTGCCCTTCGCGCGCGGCTTTGGCATCGGCGTCCAACGCGGACGCCATCGGCGCGCGCGGGCGGTTAGCTCAGTTGGTAGAGCATCTCGTTTACACCGAGAGGGTCGGCGGTTCGAGCCCGTCACCGCCCACCATTTTCTCCCTCAGTCGCGATGCTCGGCCAGACGCGCCGTCAGGTTGCTCTGCGCGTCGCCATGCAGTGGTACCGCGGCGGGCTGCACCAGCACGCTGTGCGGCGGCACGTCGTCGAGCAGCCAGACATTGCCGCCGATCGTGCTGCCGCGGCCGATCGTCACCCGGCCGAGGATCGTGGCACCGGCATAGATGATCACGTCGTCCTCGATGATCGGATGGCGGGCATAAAGGCTGCGCGGCCCCGCTGGCGCCAGCCCCAGCGGACTGCGCGCGCCGAGCGTGACATGCTGGTACAGGCGCACGTTGCGGCCGATGATCGTCGTCTCGCCAATCACCACGCCGGTGCCATGGTCGATGAAGAAGCTCGGCCCGATCGTCGCGGCCGGGTGGATGTCGATGCCGGTGCGGGCATTGGCGAGCTCGGACAGGATCCGCGCGACGATCACCGCGCCCAGCCCGTGCAGCTGGTGGGCGATGCGATAATGGAGGATCGCCAGCGCGCCGGGATAGCTGATCAGGATCTCGTCGACGCTGCGCGCCGCGGGGTCGCCGACGAAGGCCGCGTCGACATCGGCGTCGAGCAGGGTGCGGATCTCGGGCAGCGCGGCGGCGAACAGGCGGACGAGCAGGTCGGGCTGGTCGCTGTCGAACGGGGTGGCGCTGTGCAGCTGCCAATAGTCGAACTCGGCGGCGAGCTGTTCGCGCAGGATGGCGAAGGCGCGGGCGAGCTGCTCGGCGACGAAATCATCCTCGCGCGCGATGCCGCCGCGAAAACCGCCGAGCCGGGTGGGGAAGAGCGCGGCGGCGACATGCTCGACGAAGCGGGCAAGCTCGGCGGGCGCGGGGAAGCGGGAGAGGCCGCGATGCTCGGCGCGGCGCGCGCGCCAGGCCGAGCGGACGCTGTTGAGCGCCGAGACTGCATCGGCGATCTCGCCCGCGAAGCCGTGGTCGGACACCATGGGTTCAGGCCGTGGCGACACGGGCCGGCGCGCCGAGCGCGTCGGGGGCGAGCAGGCCGCTCCGGCGCGCGACGATGGTCGGCACCAGCGCCTGGCCCGCGACGTTCACCGCGGTGCGGCCCATGTCGAGGATCGGGTCGATCGCGAGCAGCAGCCCCGCGCCCTCGAGCGGCAGACCGAGTGTCGACAAGGTGAGGGTGAGCATCACCGTTGCGCCGGTGAGCCCCGCGGTCGCGGCCGAGCCGACCACCGCGACGAAGGCGATCAGGCCATAGTCGGCCAGGTGCAGCGGCACGCCGAAGAACTGCGCGACGAAGATCGCCGAGACGGCGGGGTAGATCGCCGCGCAGCCGTCCATCTTGGTGGTGGCGCCCAGCGGCACCGCGAAGGCGGCATAGGCGGCGGGCACGCCCAGCCGCTCGACCACCTCCTCGGTCACCGGCAGCGTGCCGACCGAGGAGCGCGAGACGAAGCCGAGCTGGATCGCCGGCCAGGCGGTGGCAAAGAAGCGCAGCGGGTTGAGGCCGTTGGCCAGGAGCAGGGCCGGGTAGACGACCAGCAGCACCAGCGCGAGGCCGATATAGACCGCCGCCGCAAAGGCGCCGAGTGCCGACAGCGCGTCCCAGCCATAGCGGACCACCGCATCGCCGATCAGCGCGGCGGTGCCGATCGGCGTCAGCGCGATCACCCAGCGCAGCAGCCGGCGGAAGATGGCGAGCGCCGAGGCGTTGAACTGGAGGAAGGCGCTGCCCGCCTCGCCGACGCGCACTGCCGCCGCGCCGATCGCGATCGCCGCGACGATGATCTGGAGGACGTTGAACGACAGGCCGGTGGTCGCGCCGCCCTCCTTGAGCGTCGTCGACGCGGTGAGGCCGAGGAAATTGGCGGGGACGATGCCTTTCAGGAAATCGAGCCAGCTGCCGGTGCTCGACGGCGCCTTGGCCGCGCTCGCCGCGACACCGGCATGGAGGCCGGGCTGGAGCAGCAGCCCGAGCGCGATGCCGATCAGCACCGCGATCAGCGCAGTCGTGGCGAACCAGAACAGCGTGCGGGCGACCAGCCGCGCGGCATTGTCGAGGTCGCGCAGCGCCGCGATCGAGGCGATGATCGCGGTGAACACCAAGGGCGGCACCAGCGCCTTGAGCAGCTGGACGAAGATCTGGCCGGTGGTGTGGAGCACCTCGCCGAGTCCCGCCTGCCCGGTCGCGCGGACGGCGAAGCCCAAAGCCAGGCCGGCGGCCATGCCGAGCAGCACCTGCAGGGCGAAATGGGGGCGGATACGGGCGGGGACGGCATTGGCCATGCGTGGCGGCTCCTTTCGGCCTGCCACGATATCCTATCCGCTAAGTAGGAGAACAAAGATTTGCTATCAGCCCGACGCGGCGGGCTTGGGGCCGGGCGACCGCAGCGGGCCGCCCGGCGGATCGCTCAATTCGCCTTGAACGTCGGCTTGTCGCCGGTGAAGGCGACGGTGACATAGCTGTTGTCGCACAGGTTGATGTTCGGCCAGACCGCGTTGGTCTTGTCCTCGAAGGTGGCGCGCACGTCGAACTTGCAGGCGCTCGCCGCCTTTTCGAAATGCACCGTGGTCCGGCCGCCGGGCTTGACCTTGCCGTCCTTGTTGAGCTCGGCATCGACCTTGTTGTCGACCCAGGCGCCGCCCCCGGCGGGAGACACTTCGATCTTGGTGATCAGCTTGCCGGTGGCGTTGGTGAGCATGAAATCCCAGTCGTCGGCCAGCGCGGGGCCAGCCGCGGCGAGGAACGCTGCGGATGCAATGAGAGCCAGTTTCTTCATGGTCTTCTTCCCTCCTGTTGCGCAGCATGTTGCGCCCAACAGGTGCAGCGAGCAAGGGCGTAACAATGCCTATAGCGTGCGCACCAGCCGCACCGCGACGGCGATCCAGGCGGGGTCGGTCACCACCTGCTGGCGACCGCCCGCGCCGGGGGGCAGCAGCTGCAGCCGGGTGCCGTCGCGGCCGATCAGCCGGCCGAACAGGAAGCGGCCGGCGGGGCGCGGCACCAGCACGTCGCGGTTGAGCGCGCGGCCGAATTCGGCGGGGGCGAGGCGCTCGCACCAGATCGCGTCGCCGCTGCGATAGTCGCCGATGCTCGCCTCCACGGCGACGGCGATGGTGCCGGCCTCGGGGCGGGGCGGGACCAGCGTGGCGGGGCGGCGCGGGGCATGGGCACCGTCGGCCTCCAGGATCGCGGCCACAGGCACGTCGGGGCGATCGGGAAGCTGGACCAGATCGGCGGCATCCACCTCCAGTGCGGCGGCGATCCGGTTGAGCCAGGCAACCGAGACCGTGCGGGTACCGGTTTCGAGTCGGCCGATCGTCTGCGCGGTTGTCGGCGGCTTGCAGCGGCGGGCGACGTCGTCGAGCGTCAGCCCCTTGGCCCGGCGGACTTCGCGTATCGCAGTGATCATGGCCTGCTCCTAACCAAATCGGTTTTCCTCTTTCCTACAGATGCGCCGCGATGGCAAGAGGATCGAATTGGAACAAAAGGAGATCGCAGGATGCGCGAACTGGTGGAGCGGTCGACGGGCAAGGGCCGCAGCGTGACGGTGAATCTGGGCGAGTCGCCGCTCGACTGGCTGCGCGCGCGCGGCCATGTCGATGCGCGGCAATATGAGGCGGGCGAGCGGCTGCGCGGCGATTACGAGACGGCGTCGCTGGGGCCGAGCGTGACGATGCGCTGGGATCCGGCACCGCGCGAGGGCGGGCGGCGATCGGCACCCGAGCCGCTCGACCCCACGCTGGCGCAGATCGCGGCCAAGCGTCGCTTCGATGCGGCGATCGCGGTGGTGGGCGGCGGCCTCTCCGACATCCTGTGGCGCGTGGTCTGCGCGGGCGAGGGGCTGAGTGCCGCCGAAAAGGGGCTGGGCTGGCCGAGCCGCGCGGGCAAGCTGGTGCTGTGCCTCGCGCTCGACCGCGTCGCGGACCATTACCGGCTCAGGTAACCGGCGGCGCCTCCGGTGTCGCGGCAGGGCGGGCGAGGAAGCGGCTATAGGCCCAGCCGATCGCGATCAGCGCCACGCCGAGCCCGAGGAAGGAAAGGATGCGCAGCAGCCCGTCCAGCGCGGCGGCGTCGACCAGGAACACCTTGCAGGTGGTGAGGGTCAGCAGCCCCAGCCCGGCAAGCCGCAAATCGTGCCGCCCCGCCGCGATGCCGCGCCACAGCCAGGCAAGCGCGAGGAGGAGCAGCGCGGCGGAATAGCCGCCATTTTCCAGGCTGCCGATCGGTCCGGTGAGCAGCGTGCCGTGCGCCGCCCATCGGATCGCGGCCAGTGCGGCGGCGATGCTGAGCAGCGCGGCGGGCACGCGCAGCCGCGGCAGCGTCCAGCACCAGAAGGCGGCGAGGGCGAGATGCGCGGCGAGCAGCGGGCCCGCTTGCTGCGCGACGAAGGCGGGGTTGAGTAGGAGCAGATCGAACCAGACCAGCCGGACGAGGCCGAGCAGCAGCAACGCCTTGGCCAGCCCCGGCAGTCGCCCGGCGCGGAGCAGCGCCCATCCGGCGGCGAGCGCAGCTTGGGTGAACAGCGCACGCTCGACAAAGCCCCAGGCGAGGAAGCGCTCGGGCGTCGCGATCGCCAGCGGCTGCTTGGCGAGCGTGTAGAGCAGCAGCACGGCGCTCGTGCCTGCGAGGATCGCGGCGGCGCGGCGGGCGCGGCCGAAGGCGCGCGGATCGGTGAAAAGGAAGGCCAGCGCCGCCGCGATCGGCAGCGCAAGGACGCGCAGCAGATCGGCAAAGGCGGGCAGTTCGTTGTACGGCAGGCGGTCGCCGGTCAGCGAGGCGAAGATCGCCGACGCGTTGTCGAGCAGGGGCAGCGCCGCGGCGACGAGTGCGGCGAGCAGCCACAGGATCGGCAGCGCGAACAGGCTCGGCGCGCGCACCTGCCGCGCCCAGACGGCGAGCCCACCCAGCACCAACGCGAGCGGCAGCGACAGCCAGCCCTGTGGCAGCGGCTGGGCCAGCGCGACGGTCAGCAGCACCGCGCTCGCCAGCGTCGCGGCGATGAGTGCGGGGTCGTCGGCTTCGCTGCGCAGCATCCAGGCGAGCCGCGCGCAGGCGAGCGCGGCGGCGAGTTCGAGCAGGCCCCAGCCGAGTGGGGGCAGCAGCGTTGGGGCCAGTATATGCGCCACCAGCACCGGTCCCGCGGCGCCCAGCAGCGCGAGCGCGATCCATTGCCGCCCGCGTGCGGCCAGCGCCTGCCCCGCGCCCGTGAAGAGCAGCGCCGCGACCAGCGCGCCCGCCGGCGTGCTGCCGTGATGCACGGCGGTGAGGCCCAGGCTCTCCAGCGCGAGCAGCAATGCCATCGCGGCGAGGGCGCCAGGCAGATAGACCGGGTCGCGCCAGGCAAGCACCAGCGTCGCCGCGGCGAGGACGAGGTAGAAGCTCCAGGCGAGTGGCCCGAAATCTAGCCCCGGCGCGATCGCCACCAGCTGCAGCAGCCCCACCAGCAGCGGCGCCAGTCGCAGCCAGCGGTTGCGCAGCCCCGCGGCGGGCAGCGCGGCACTCGCGCCGCCGGCGAGCAGCATGGTGTAGAGCCCGATTGCGGAGAGATTGCCGTGCCCGTCGAGCACGGCGATCAGGAACTGGGTCCAGCCCAGTCCCGCGACGCTCGCCGCCAGCGCCAGCCAACCCCAGCGGCGATGCACCGCCAGCCCGAACAAGGCGGCGACGAACAGCCCGAGATAGACGAGCAGCGGCGCGATTCCCGCGGCGTTGAACCCGGCGACCAGGGGCGCAAGGAAGCCGCCCGCCAGCGCCATGATCGCGGTCGGCGGGCCGTGGCGCAGCGACAGCCCCATTGCGCCCAGCGTCACGAGCACCACGGCACCGAAGGCGGTGAGCGGCGCGATCAGATGGTAGAGCGCGGCGGCCATGTAGAGCGTGCCGTAGAGGCTGGCGATGCCCGCCCCGGCGAACACCTGGCCCAGCCGGGCATCGTCGCGGGTGGCGGGCAGGCGGCGCACGGCTTCGCTCGCCGCGACCAGCGCGAGGCCGAACAGCGCGGCGATGAAAGTGCGCGCAGCGGGGCCGAGCAGGCCCTGCTCGATCGAATAGCGCACCAGGAAGAAGCCGGCGAGCACCAGCGCGACGCCGCCGATCCAGATCGGCAGGCGGCCGCCGACCAATGTCTCGAAGCTGAGGCGGGGCAGGGTGAAGGCCGGGCGGGGTGCCTGCGGCGGCGGTGCCTTGACCGGCGCGGGTGTGTGCACCGGCGGGATGGCGGTTCCGTCTTCGGTCTCGTCCGCGGGTATGCGCGAGCCCTGGGGCTCGGCGGTTCGCACGCTTGCCGCCGGCCGTGTGGCCGGGGGCGGTGCCTGCTCGCGGCCGTCGAGCCGCGCGAGCCGCACCTCCAGCGTCTGCAGGTCGCGCTCTAGCCGGTCGATCCGCCGCTTCAACACGGCGAAGGCGGTCGCGGCGGCAACGACGAGCAGCAGGAAGGCATAGGCGGTCATCGCGCCGGACTTCGCACGTTCGGGCGGCGATGTCGCGCACGGGGCGCGCAACACGGCGCAAAATCGGCTATGCTGCACGCCATCAAGGAGAGGAACGCCGATGATCGTCTATGGTTCGACATTGTCCCCGTACGTGCGCAAATGCATGGTGTTCGGGGCGGAGAAGGGCTTGGAACTGCAGCTGAAATTCGCGGGGCCCGGCAGCCCCGATCCCGAATTTCGCGCGATCAGCCCGTTCGGCAAGATCCCCGGCTTTCGCGACGGCGACTTCACCATCGCCGATTCGTCCGCGATCGTCACCTATCTCGAAGCCAAATATCCCGAGCCCAATCTGATCCCGCTGGCGCCCGAGGCCCGCGCCTGCACCATCTGGTTCGACGAACTGGCCGACACCATCATGATGGCGGCGGGTGGGGCTATTTTCGGGAATCGGTTCGTGAAGCCGCGGGTAATGCAGCTGCCGTGCGACCATACGGCGGCGGACCAGGCCGAGAACGAGCAGCTGCCGCCGATCTTCGCCTATCTGGAGAAGGCCATCCCCGACAGCGGCTTCCTGGTGGAGGACCGGCTGACCCTGGCGGACATCGCCATCACCAGCCCGCTCGCCACGCTCGGCTGCATCGGCGTGTGCGTCGATGCCGCCCGCTACCCCCGCACCGCCGCCTATGTCGATGCGATCCACGCTCGGCCGAGCTTCGCCGCGATCCTCGCCCGCGACAAGGCGCAGGTGGAGGCGATGGGCGGCGCAGTAGCCAAGGCGACTGTCGCCGCCTAAATGGGCGGCATGCGCATCCCCTTCACCAAGTGCCACGGCTCGGGCAACGACTTCCCGCTGATCGACGCGCGTGCGTTGACGCTGTCCGAGCCCGACTGGGCGACGCTCGCCCGCCTGCTCGCCGATCGCGCCGGGCCGGTGGGCGGTGACGGCCTGCTCGCGCTGGTGCCGGGCGACGATACCCACGCCTTCGGCATGCGGATGTGGAATTCGGACGGCTCCGAGGCCGAGACCTGCCTCAACGGCCTGCGCTGCACCGCGCGGCTGGGCTTCGATCTGCTGGGGCTGGACGCCGCGCAGGTGAAGCTCAAGACCAGCTCGGCCAGCGTCGCGCGCGATCCGGAGATCGCCCCCGGCGTTGCGACGATCCGCACGCTGGTCGGTCCCAACTCGACCCGCGCCGCCGATGTCGGGCTGGTCGGCGCGCCCGAGCAGGTGCTCGATGCCCCCATTGACGGCCTGCCGGACCCGCGCGCCTTCACCGCCGTGGCGATGCCCAACCCGCATCTGGTGACCTTTGTCGACCAGGTCGACGAGGCCGAGCTGGTGGCACTTGGGGAATGGTGCGAAAGCCGCCCGGCGCTGCTCCCGGCACGCGCCAACGTGTCGTTCGTCGAGCTGCGCGGGCCCACCCGCCTGTTCGTCCGCACCTTCGAGCGCGGCGTGGGGCTGACCGACAGCTGCGGCAGCGCCATGGCCGCCTCGGTGCTGAGCGCCGCGCTCACCGGCCGGGTGCCCTTCGGCGCCCCGATCGAGGTATTCAACCGCGGCGGCATGGTCCGCGGCCAGGCCGAGGCGGACACGCGGGTGATGCTCAGCGGCAACGCCACGTTCGAGGCGGAGCGGGCGGTGGAAGTGGATTTCGCCGCCGGCACGCTGGGCGCGGTGGAGATGCTGCGCGATCGCGGCGAGGAGCGCGCGGCCTGGGAGGCGATGGTCGCCGGGCTGGCGGGCTGAGCGCCCAGAAGCGCCCAGCCCCACCTTTCAGGCGCGGGCGACAACCCGCGTCTTGCGGCGAATCGCCGCGCCGACCATGCCGAAGCCGGTGATCAGGATCGCCCAGCTCGCCGGCTCGGGCACCGGGGAGATGGTGAAGCTGCCCAGGGTGAACTGGTACACAATCTTGTGGTCGGGCCAGGGATCATCGCCGGTATAGCCTGCTGGCGGCGTTGCCTGCCAGCTCACCTCGGCTTCGTTATAGCCAAGATAGCTGCCGTCGTTGCCGAGCGAGAAATCGAGGATGTTCTTCTTGCTGCCGTCCAACGGCGCGTAGGTGTCGAGGAACAGCGCCCCCGCGACGTCCGGCCGCGTCGTCGCCGTGATCGGCCCGAGCGTGCAAGCGCCATAGGGTTGATATCCGGTGTTGCAGAGATCCGTGATCGTGGGCTTGGCCATCTGCACCGTCGATGGCAGCGACAAGGTGTTGAAGCTGACCTGAAGGACCTTCTCGTAGCTGGGATATCCGAAGTCGAGATTGGGGATCGTGGACCAGCCCAAGGTCAGGTCCATGAAGGACTTCGCAGCGGTGACCCCGTCGACCTTCGTGTCGAACATCGCGGCGAAGCGCGTCTCGGAGGAGACGATATCGAGGCCCCAGTCTCCGGTAGAGGTGGTGGTGACGACCTGCGGGTCGTTGATGATTGCCTGGAAGGACATGGTGCCGCTTTTCGGCGTCCCCGGCGTGTAGAGCGTGTCGTAATACGCGTTCATCGTGATCTTGTACGGCGTCGCTTCGGCACTCGTGCCGAGCAGCAGCGCGGCAGCAATCAGCGCAGTTCGTATCATGGTTCCCACCTGTTTTGACGTTCGAGAACGCGACCGTAGCGGAACATGACTAGGAGGCAATGTGGTTAACGTTTGAATATCAGCAGCTTATTGCAGGTAGATGAGGTTCCGCCAGGACGACGCTGGCGCGAAGCTGTCCAGATAACCAAATGGGCTAAAATAACTTGACATCGTCACGCTCTTGTGGCACAAAACAGGAACGCTGAAGAATTGCGAGTCGCCGGGGGCGGCTCCGCTGAACGGGCCGGGCACCTTGGTGCTGCGGCCCGTTTGCATGTTCGGGAGAGAGCGGGTGGGACTGACGATTTCGGCAGGCAACCAGCGGCGGCGGCAGATGCAAAACGTGAAGGCGTCCGGCTGGACGAGCAAGAAGCGGCAGACCTTCCTCGATACGCTGGCGGTAACCTGCAACGTCCATATCGCCTGCGCGGAGGCGGGCATGTCGCGATCGAGCGTCTACCATCTCCGCCGGCGCGATCCGGAGTTCGCCGAGCTTTGGCGCCAGGCGCTGCTGATGGGCTATGACCGGCTGGAGGAACGGCTGCTGCGCCGTGCCGGTGCGGGTATAAACGATGTCGAATTCGGCGGCGGCGACGCGCCGGAGGAGCCGCTGGATCCCGACCTCGCGCTCAGCCTGTTGCGCGCCCACCGCCCGACCGTGGAGGGGCGGCGCAAACGGCCGGGCGGCGAGATCCACCGCATCAGCCGCGAGGAAGTGCAGGCGGCACTCGCCAAGCGGCTGGATGCGCTGGAGAAGCGGCTCAAGGCAGAGCAGGGCAAATGAGCGATCCGCTCGAGCGGCTCGCGCTGCTGCCGCGCAAGGAGCGCGACCGGATGCTGGAGCGCATGTCGGACAGCGAGATCCGCGCGTTCAACGAATGGTGGGAACGCTGGGCGCTCAAAGGCCAGTTCTGGCCCGACACCGACTGGCGCGTGTGGTTGATCCGCGCCGGGCGCGGCTTCGGCAAGACGCGGGCGGGCGCCGAATGGGTGAGCCAGATGGCGCGCGACGTGCCCGGTGCGCGGATCGCGCTGGTCGGCGCGACGATCGAGGATGCGCGGCGGGTGATGGTGGAGGGGCCCTCCGGGTTGCTTGCACTGGGGCTGGAGGGCGAGATGCTCGACTGGCGTTCGAGTGCGGGCGAGCTGGTGTTCGGATCGGGCGCCCGCGCGCTCGTCTATTCGGCCGAGGCGCCGGAGAAACTGCGCGGGCCGGAGCATGATTTCGCCTGGGCGGACGAGCTGGCCAAATGGTCGGCGAGCAGGGCCGACGCGACCTGGGACAATCTGATGATGGGGATGCGCCGCGGCGAGAAGCCGCGGGTGGTGGTGACCACGACGCCGCGCCCGGTGAAGCTGATGCGCCGGGTGATGGCGATCCCGCCGCCCGACCTGCACGAGACCCGGGGGCGGACGCGGGACAATATCCATCTGCCGCGCAGCTTCGTCGAGGCGATGTTCGCCGAATATGCCGGCACGCGGCTGGGGCGGCAGGAGCTTGACGGCGAGATGATCGACGATGTCGCGGGCGCGCTATGGCCGGGCGCGCTGATCGAGCGGCAGCGGCGTGCGGTCGAGGTCCCGCTGGTGCGCGTGGTGGTCGGCGTCGATCCACCGGCGGGGACCGAGGGCGATGCCTGCGGGATCGTCGCGGTCGGCCTGGGAGCGGACAAGCAGGGCTATGTGCTTGCCGATGCGAGCGTCGCGGGGCTCAGTCCCGAGGGCTGGGCGGCGGCGGTGGCGGACTGCGCCGCGCGGTTCGAGGCCGAATGCGTGGTGGCGGAGAAGAACCAGGGCGGCGCGATGGTGGCCAGCGTGCTGCAGGCGGCGGACAGCGCGCTGCCGCTGCGACTGGTCCATGCCAGCCGCGGCAAGTCCGCCCGCGCCGAGCCGGTGGCGCTGCTCTACGAGCGCGGGCTGGTGTGGCATGCGGGCGTGTTCGCGGCGCTGGAGGCGGAACTGGCCGGGCTGCAGGCGAGCGGTGGGTATGAAGGGCCGGGCCGTTCGCCGGACCGGGCGGATGCGCTGGTCTGGGCGGTGACCGAGCTGATGCTGGGCCGCCGCGGGCAAGCGAAGGTGCGGACGGTGTGAGAACGCGTCACTAAGCCCCTCCTCCTGGGAGGAGGGGTTGGGGTGGAGGGATTCCAGAACGGTTGTTGGTCTCTGCGAGGCACAGCCCCACCCCAACCCCTCCCCTGAAGGGGAGGGGCTAAGGGCACACAGCTTTCCGATCCTCCCCGGAGCGGGGAAGGGGGCCATGCGCGTCAGCGAAGGGTGAAGGGGGCTCTCCACAAGCGAGTCCGGCGCGGAAAGGCGGTGCTGCGGGTGGTGTGGCCGCTTGATCCTCCCCCCGCCAGAGGGAGGATCTTGGGCATGGCATTTCTAAGCCCCTCCTCCTTGGAGGAGGGGTTGGGGGTGGAGGGATTCCAGAACGTCGGTTGGTCTCTGCGAGACACAGCCCCACCCCAACCCCTCCCCTGAAGGGGAGGGGCTTTTCAGGCGACAGGAGAAACGCAATGCGAAACTGCATGGCTGCAGGGCTGCTCGCCCTGCTGACGGGCGCGTGCGCGCTCAATGCGCAGACCGGACTTGCCGTGGGCGCGGGCGTGACCGTGGCGGTGAACGATCGCGACGGCGACGGCATGCTCGATGCCGCCGAGGTGCAGGCGCTGGTCGCCAAGGTATTTCCCCCTGAGAAGCTGACCGGCGGCTTCTGGGACGGGATGCGCGCCAGCCTCACCGCCGCCTATTGGGCGCGCGACCTGGATCAGGACGACAAGCTCAGCGTCGCGGAGCTGGCGCGATGAAGTGGTTCGGGCGGAAGGCCGCGCGCGACGGGCAGCGGCCGGCGCTGGCGCGCGGCGGCTGGAGCAGCGTCGGCGACTGGCCGCGCAGCTACGAGGTGCAGCTGCGTGAGGGCTATTGCCAGAACCCGGTGGCGCAGCGCGCGGTGCGGATGGTGGCGGAGGGCGTCGGCGGCGCACCGCTGACCGGCAGCGATCCGGCGCTGCTCGCGCTGGTCGCAGCACCTTCGGGCGGGCAGCGGCTGCTCGAGACGCTGGCGGCGCAGCTGCTGCTCCACGGCAATGCCTATGTCCAGCTGCTCACCGACGAGGCCGGCACGCTGCACACGCTCTATGCGCTGCGCCCCGAGCGGGTGACGGTGGAGCCCGATGCTGCCGGCTGGCCGGTCGCCTATCGCTACCGGGTCGGCGAGCATGTCACCCGGTTGGCGGCGGACGATGGCGGGCGGCCGCAGATCCTGCATCTGCGCGCCTTCCATCCGGCCGACGACCATTATGGCCTGGGCTGCCTGGATGCGGCGGCGGGCGCGATCGCGATCCACAATGCGGCGACGCGGTGGAACAAGGCGCTGCTCGACAATGCCGCGCGGCCGAGCGGGGCGCTGGTCTATGATCCGGGCGACGGTTCGGCGCTGGCGCCCGACCAGTTCGCGCGCCTGAAGGACGAAATGGAGGCCGGGTTCGCCGGCGCCGCCAATGCCGGGCGGCCGATGCTGCTCGAAGGCGGCCTCAAATGGCAGGCGATGAGCCTGACCCCCGCCGACATGGATTTCGTCGGCCTCAAGGCGGCGGCGGCGCGCGAGATCGCGCTGGCCTTCGGGGTGCCGCCGATGCTGCTCGGGCTGCCCGGCGACGCCGCCTACGCCAATTACCGCGAGGCCAATCGCGCGCTGTGGCGGCTCGCGATCCTGCCGATGGCCGAGCATCTGCTCGGCGGGCTGGTCCAGGGGCTGGGCGCCTGGTTTCCGGGCGCCGCGCTCGCAGTCGATCTCGATCGGGTGACGGCGCTGGCCGAGGAGCGCGAGCTGCTCTGGCGGCAGGTTGCGGGCGCCGATTTCCTGACGAGCGAAGAGAAACGCAAGATGGTGGGGTTGCCATGACCGATGGGACGATGCTGGGCCAGCTGATCGCGCAGGCCGAGGACGAAGGCGCCGAACTGACCACGCTCCGCGCCATTGCCGAAGAAGCCGGGACGGCGGGCGCGACCCGCGCGCTGGCCCGGCTGGGGCTGGAGGATACGGGCGCGGCCAAGGACATGGCCGAGCTGCGCGAGCTGCTGAGCGCGTGGCGCGATGCCAAGAAGTCGATGATCAAGGCGGTGATGCAATGGCTGGGCCGCACGGTCGCGGCGCTGGTGCTGGTGCTGCTGGCGATGCGGCTGGGCTTTCCGGGCTGGCTCAAATGAGCGTGCGCTTCGCCGGCTATGCCGCGGTGTTCGATCGCGAGGATCGCGGCGGCGACGTGGTGCGACCGGGGGCGTTCGGCGCCGTCGGGCCGGTGCCTCTGCTCTGGCAGCATCGCGGTGCGCCGGTCGGCACGATCGAGGCGGTCGGCGAGGATGCGCGCGGGCTGCGGGTGATCGGTCGGGTCGAGGATCCGCGGCTGGCGGCGCTGGTCGCCGAGGGCGCCGTCGCGGGGCTGTCCTTCGGCTACCGCGTGGCCGCCGCCCGGCGCGGGCGGGTGCGCGAGCTGACGGCGCTCAAGCTGATCGAGGTGAGCCTGGTGGCCGAACCGATGCAGCCGCTCGCGCGGGTGCACGCGGTCGGCTGAGTTTTTTCAATCTTTCTTGAGCGGGAGAAGACCATGGATGCGATGGAATCGAGCTTCGAACAGGTGACGCTGCCGCCGGTGCGGCCGATGCTGGCCGGGGGCCGGCCGGCAGCGAGCGCGGCGTTCGACGGCTATCTGCGCGGCGGTGTGGAGACCAAGGCGCTGTCGGGCAATAGCGGCGCGGAGGGCGGCTATGCGGTACCGCGCGAGATCGATGCGCAGATCGACGTGACGCTGCAGGCGATCTCGCCGATCCGCAGCATCGCCAATGTGGTGAAGGTGGGCAGCAGCGGCTATCGCAAGCTGGTCGCGAGCGGCGGCTTCGACAGCGGCTGGGCGTCCGAGACCGCGGCGCGTCCGATCACCGCGACGCCGGTCTTCAACGAAGTCGCACCACCCTTCGGCGAGCTCTACGCCAATCCGGCGGCGAGCCAGGCGATGCTCGATGATGCGATGTTCGACGTGGAAAGCTGGCTGGCAGGCGAGATCGCCCGGGAGTTCGCGCAGTCGGAGGGTACGGCGTTCGTCAACGGTAGCGGCACCAACCAGCCCAAGGGCTTCCTCGCGGTGCCGACCTCGACCGCGGCCGATGCGACGCGCGCCTTCGGTACGCTGCAATATCTCGCCACCGGTGCGGCGGGCGCCTTTGCGGCGAACCCGGAGGAAAAGCTGATCGACCTCGTCCAGGCGCTGCGGGCGCCCTATCGCCAGGGGGCGAGCTGGGTGATGAACTCGGCGACGCTGGCGCGGATCCGCAAGTTCAAGACCAGCGACGGCCAGATGCTGTGGCAGCCCGGCATCGCCGCGGGCCAGCCGGCGACCTTGCTCGGCTATCCGGTGGTCGAGGCCGAGGACATGCCGGACATCGCCGCCAACGCCTTCTCGGTCGCGTTCGGCAATTTCCACGCCGGCTATCTGATCGCCGAGCGCGGCGACACCCAGCTGCTGCGCGATCCCTATTCGAACAAGCCCTTCGTCCATTTCTACGCGACCAAGCGGCTGGGCGGCATGGTGAGCAATTCGGAGGCGATCAAGCTCCTCAAGTTCGCCGCGAACTGAGCCGGGAGGAACGCAACATGGCAGACAGTTTCGCGAACCGGGCCGATCATGTCGCGGCCCCGGCGACCTCGGCGATTGCGGTGGTGCCGAGCGACACCGTGGCGCTGACCGACATCCCCAAGGCGCTCTATGTCGGCACCGGCGGCACGGTGACGATGCGCGGGGTGAACGGCAGCGTCGACACGGTGTGGAAGAACGTCGCGAACGGCACGATCCTGCCGTTCCGCGCACGCTATGTGCGGGCGACCGGCACCAGCGCCGCCGATATGCTGGCGCTCTACTGATGGACGGGCTTTCGCTGTCCATCCCGGCGGTGGCGCGCAGACGCGTGCCCCCGCCGGCGGGGGCCGGGCTCTCGACGCGGGTCGACCGCACCACCAGCACCGTGGATTCCACGCTGCGCAGCACCGACAGGAGCTGAGCATGGCCAAGCAGAGCATCAATGTCGGGTCCGCCGCAAACGACGGGACCGGCGATACCGAGCGTGCCGCCTGGATCAAGGCGAACGCCAATTTCGACGAACTCTATGACGGCGCCGCACGGCTGCCCAAGATCGAGAAGACCGCCGCCTATACGGCGTCGAGCGACGATTGCGGCAGCTCGATCCGCGCCGATGCGAGCGGCGGCGGCTTCGCCATCACCCTGCCGGCGAGCGCTGTGCGCGACGGCGATTTCCTCCGCGTCCACAAGGGCGATGCGAGCAGCAACCGGGTGACGGTGCGCAATGCCTCGGCAAGCGATCTTGCCTGGCTGTCGGCGCAGGGCGATGCGGTGTGGTTCGTCTGGTGGAAGGGCGCGTGGGAGGCGTTCGACTGGCGGATCGCGCCGCTGCGGATCGTCTATGCCAGCTCCGCCACCAGCACCCGGCCGCCGCTGGCAACCACGCTGGAGGTGATGGCGATCGGCGGCGGGGGCGGCGGCGGCTCCGGCCGGTGCGGCGCCAGCGCCTCGATCCGCACCGGCGGCGGGGGCGGGGGCGGCGGCATGGTGCAGCAGCTGCGCTTCGCCGCCGCGGCGCATGGCGCGACCGAATCGGTGACGGTAGGCGCCGGCGGCAGCGGCGGTCCCTCGCCGGGCACCGCCGCCTCCAACGGCGTCGCCGGTGGCGGTGGCGGCGCGAGCCTGCTGGGCGCGCTGATCCGTGCCGATGGCGGCAATGGCGGCGGTGCCGGCCAGGCAGCGAATGCATCGGGCGGTGCTGCGCTGCCCGTCGGCACGTTCGGCACGCTCGGCGGCGGCGGGGCAAGCGCCTCGAGCGCCACCGCCGGGCTGGGCGGCAGTGGCGCGACCGGCGGCGGGGCCGCAGGGGCGAGCATCGATGCGAGCAACGTCGCGCGCGGCGCTGCGGCCGGCGGCGCGGGATCGAGCCATGCCGCCGCGCCGCTCTCGGGCGGAACGGCAGGAACGGCGACGGTGCCTGCCGGCGGGGCGGGCGCCGCTGCCGATCCGGCCCTGCATTCCGGCGGCGCGGGCGGCGGGGGCGGCTTTTCCGGCAACCTGACCGGCAACGGCAGCGCTGGCGGTGCCGGCGGTGCCCCCGGCGGCGGCGGCGGCGGGGGCGGCGCCTGCGACACCGGCTTCTCCCCCGGCGCGGGCGGCGCTGGCGGGCGCGGCGAGGTCCGCGTCACCTGGACCTTCAGCTGAGGAGCGGGACGATGGCAGTCTATCGGGTGATCGAGGCGGGCGCGGTGGTCAACCGGATCGAGTGGGACGGCACGTCCCCGTATGATCCGGGCGAGAACCGGACGCTGGAGGCCGAGGCGGAAGCCTCCGCCTGAGCACGCGCCGCAGCAACGCGCGGCGGCAATCAACAGAGGGAGAAGAACCATGGACGCACCGCCCTTTCCGGCGGCGGCGATCGCGAGCGCGTGCGCGGCGGTGAAGGACTATCTGCGCATGGCGAACGGCACCGACGATGCCGCCGTCACCGCCGCGGTCCAGACCGCGCTGGCGTTGGGCGAGGCCTTTACCGGCACCGCCTGGATCGCGCGGCAATGGCAGGCCTGGCTCAGCCGCGCGCCCGATTGGCAGCGGCTGCCGGTGGCGCCGGTGACCGCGATCGGCGCGGTCGAGACGGTCGATGCTGCCGGCACGGCGACCGCGCTGCCGGTGGCGGCCTACACCATCGATCTGGACGCGCGCGGCGAGGGCTGGGTGCGTCTGGCTTCGACGACCGCGCCGACGCGGGTGCGGGTGACCTTCGTGGCGGGCACCGTGCCGGGCTGGGAGAACCTGCCGCCGCCGCTCGCCCAGGGCGTGGTGCTGCTCGCGGCGCATCTGCTCGAAGCGCGCGGCGACGCCTCGGTGCCGCCCGCGGCGGTGGTGGCATTCTGGCGGCCGTGGCGGCGGCTGCAGCTGATGGCGGGGGCACGGCGGCAATGCTGGAGCAGATGAAGGCGCGGGCCGAAAGCGCGGGTCGCGCTGCGGCCACCGATGCGGCCGGGCGATTGGCCGAGCGCGTTCGCGAAGCGGTGCCGGGCGTATCGGTGGCGGTCGAGGGCAGCGCGGTGACGCTGTCGGGGCGGGGACTGTTGCGGCGCTGGCTCGCCGATCCGGCGCTGCGCTGGCTGGGAGGGTTGTTGCGATGAGCCCGCAGGAAGCGATCACCGCGGCGATGCGCACGGCGCTCACCGCCACGGGCGCCTTGTCCACCCCGGTCAACGGCGTGTTCGACGCGCCGCCGCAGCGGGCGGTGCGACCCTATCTGCTGCTCGACGAGCCGATGCTCACCGACTGGAGCACCAAGGACCAGGACGGCCGCGAGGTACGCACCTCTGTGCTGGTGCGCGACGCCGGGGCCTCGCGGCAGCGGGTGCGGGCGCTGGCGGCGGACGTCGAGGCGGCGCTCGCGGCGATGCCCTCGGCGCTGGGCGGCGGCTGGCGGATCGTCAGCCGGGTGCTGCTCCGCACGCGGGTGGTGGACGAGGGCAGCGGGGTGACGGCGGTGGTCGAGCACCGCGTGCGGATGCTGCGGGGCGCGTGAGGGCCCCCTCCACCACCGCCTTCGGCGGCGGTCCCCCTCCCCCGCTTCGCGGGAGAGGAAACGCTCTTTTCTGGGGCGGTCATAGCGCGCCGGCCCAACCGGGAGAGGAAACGCTCTCCGCACAAGGGTTTCCTCTCCCGCGAAGCGGGGGAGGGGGACCGCGCCGCGCGAGCGGCGTGGTGGAGGGGGCCACCCCCACCAAAAAACAACCAACAGGAGAAGCAATATGGCAGCGGAAAAAGGCAGCGCCTTCCTGCTCAAGGTGGGCAATGGCGCGACGCCGGTGGTCTACGCCACCGTGGCGGGGCTGCGGACGACGCAGCTTTCGGTGAATGGCGAGGCGGTGGCGATCACCAGCAAGGATTCGGGCGGCTGGCGCGAGCTGCTGTCCGGCGCCGGGGTGCGATCGGTGAGCGTGTCCGCGGCGGGCGTGTTCACCGGATCGACCGCGGAGGTGCGGGTGAAGGCCAATGCGCTGTCGGGCGCGCTGGACGATTATCGGCTGAGCTTCGAGAGCGGCGAGACGATGACCGGCAAGTTCCTCGTCACCCGGCTCGACTATGCCGGCGATTTCAATGGCGAGCGCAGCTACACGCTGAGCCTGGAAAGCTCCGGCCCGGTGGTGAGCGCATGACCGGCGCGGCCAATCCGGTGCGCGGCGAGGCGACCCTGCGGGTGGGCGGCGTGCCGCTCGTGCTGCGGCCGAGCTTCGAGGCGCTGGTCGCCGCCGAGGCCGAGCTGGGACCGCTGTTCGCGCTGGTAGAGCGCGCCGCCGCCGGGCGGCTGGCGCTGGGCGAGATGGTCGCCCTGTTCTGGCATTGCCTCAAGGCGGCCCCCGAGGGGCTAACGCGCGAGGTGTTTTCCGAGGGCGTGGCCGAGGCCGGGCTGGTGGCGGCGACGCCCGCGCTCAAGACGCTGATCGGCCAGATCCTCGCAGGACGATGACGACCTTCGCCGAGGCCGCCGGGCGGCTGGCGGGGCTGGCGGGCCTTGCCTTCGGCTGGAGCCCCGATCGGTTCTGGCGGGCGACACCTGCCGAACTCGCCACGCTGCTGACGGCGGCGGCCCCCGAGGCGGGGGAGCCGCCGAGCGCGGACCTGATCGCAAGATTGCAGGAGCAATTTCCCGATGGATGAGGAAATCGAACGGCTTGTGGTGTCGGTGCGGGCCGATACCGCCGGCTTCGCGCGCGATGTCGATGCGATGCGCGGCACCCTCGAAGGCCCGCTGGCCACCGGCGTCGACCGGGCGGGCAAGACGATCGAGACGACGCTGCTGCGCGCGGTGCAGACCGGCAAGCTCGGCTTCGACGATCTCGCCAAGATCGCGATCCGCGCGCTGGAGGAGATCGCCAAGTCGGCGATGGGCGTCAGCTTGCCGTCGAGCCGCGGCGGCGAGAGCGCGGGCGGCGTGCTGTCGCTGCTCGGGGGGCTGCTGGGGCTGCCTGGCCGCGCGACCGGCGGGCCGGTAAGCCCCGGTCGGCCCTATTGGGTCGGCGAGCGCGGGCCCGAGCTGTTCGTGCCGACCAGCGCCGGCCAAGTGGCGCCCAGCAGCGGGCAGGGCGGCGGGCGCGACGTGCGGGTGTCGATCATCGTCAATGCCGCCGCCGATGCCGCGCCCAGGGCGCTGGCGCAATCGAGCCGGCAGGTGGCGCGGGCGGTGCGCTCGGCGCTGGCGGGGCTCGACTGATGGGCTGGTGGCTCGCCGCGCGGCGGCGCGACCAGGCGACGGGCGTGATCAGCCGGTTCGATCCCGTCTATTGGACGGTCAACTTTCCCCGGCCGATGATGGCGAGCGTGGTCACGACGGCGCCGGATGCGCTGCGCGTCGACCTCGTCTTCCAGCGGCGCGGCGATCTCGCCGGGCTGATCTGGGAGGCGGAAGACCGCTGGGACCATCCGCTGCTCGCCTATGCGACCGCGCGCGATTTCCGCGGCTGCCGGCTGCGGTTCCGCTGGCGCTCGTCGGGGGTGATCGCGCTCGATGCGGTCAACGGCCCGGTGCTGACGATCGAGGGGCGCGATGAACAGGGCGCGCCGCGATCCTGGTATGTGCGGCTGTGGAACTATGCCAGCGGCACGCCGGGCGATGCCGAGGTGACGATCGACTTCACGCACGTCGCGGGCGGCTTCCTGCTGCCGGGCGAGGCGGATCCGGTCTGGGCCGGCGATATCGACCGGATGTTCGTCTCGCTGGTGCCGCCGGGCTATGTTGCGGGGGACACGACGCCGCTGGCGGCGGCTGCCGAGGGCTGGGTCGAGCTGACCGGCATCGCCTGCGACGGGCCGGGATCGGTGCTGACGATCGGCGACGTGGTGGTGCCCGAACACGGCCTGTCGATCGCGACCGGCTATGACGACGGCTATAACCAGACGCCGGCGCGGCTGCTGCGATCGATCCTGCAGCTCGGCTATCGCGGCGACATTCTCCATTATGTCGGCATGAGCCATTACTTCCGGCTCGAGCCTGCCTCGGGCGGCTTCTATGCGAGCTTGGCCGGGGGGCCGCTCAACCGGGCCTGCGCGGCTTGGCATGCCGATTTTGCGGCGCGGGCCAAGGCGCTCGGCTACGGCGTGATCTGGTCGCTGAGCTACGAGCTGCTCGACCAGCATTGCTGGGGCGACTGGAAGCAGCGCGCCGCCGATGGCAGCCCGGCGCTGACCGGGTGGAGCCCGCCCTCGACGCTGCTCTCGCCCGCGCATGGCGGGGCGATGGCCTATCTGCGCGCGGTGGCGCTGGCGTTCGTCGGCATTGCGCAAGGCGCGGGGCTGGTGGTGAAGTTCCAGATCGGCGAGCCCTGGTGGTGGGTGATGGCCGATGGCCGGCTGTGCATTCACGATGCGGCGGCGCAGGCGGCGCTGGGCAATCCGGCGCCGCAGAATCTGAAGGGTGCGGTGAACACGGCGGTGCTCGATGCGGCCGGAGCGCTGCTCGCCGCCTCGACAATGGCGCTGCGCGATGCGGTGAAGGCCGCGGCGCCGGGCGCGCAGGTCTTGCTGCTCACCTATCTGCCGACCGTGCTCGATCCGGCGATGCCGGAGGCGAAGCGCGCCAACATGCCGGTCGGCTGGGCCTCGCCCGCCTTCGATGTGCTCCAGCTCGAGGATTATGACTGGGCGGCGGCGGGCAATGCGGCGGCGTCCGAGCGCGCGGTCGCGGCGGCGCAGGCGCGGCTCGGCTATCCGGCGGCGCGGCAGCATTATCTCGCCGGCTTCGTGCTGCGCGCCGAGGACCGGCTCCAGTGGCGCGCGATTGCGGATGCCGCCGAGCGGGGCCGAACCCGCGGGGTCGCCGCGACCTTCGTCTGGGCGCTGCCGCAGGTGGCGCGCGACGGTTTCACTCATTTCGACCAGGAGGCGGATGTGACGCCCTTCGACGACGTGTCCTTCCCGATCGCGCTCGGTCGCGAGGCGGAGGTTGTGCCCGAACTCTCCACCGCGATCGTCACCAGCGCGGGCGGCGCCGAGCGGCGCAACGCCGCCTGGGCACAGGCGCGCACGCGCTACGATGTCGGGCCCGGGGTTCGCTCCGAGGGCGACATCGCGGCGTTGCTGGCGTTCTACCGGGCGCGGATGGGCCCGGCGCGCGGGTTCCGGCTGCGCGATCCGTTCGATTATGATGCGAAGGACCAGCCGGTCGGCACCGGCGACGGCCAGACCGCGCGGTTCCAGCTCATCAAGACCTATGGCGACACGGTCCGCCGGATCACCCGGCCGGTCGCGGGCACGGTGGCGCTCAAGCTCAACGGCGCGGCGACCTCGGCCTTCACCCTGGGCGCGGGCGGGGTGGTGACGCTCGACGTCGCGCCTGCCGCGGGGGTGAAGCTCACCGCTTCCTTCCTGTTCGACGTGCCGGTGCGCTTCGCCGAGGACCAGCTGCGCGTCAGCCGCGCGACCTTCCTCGCCGGTGCTGCCGCCTCGGTCCCGCTGGTGGAGATCCGCGAATGAGCTGGCTCGACGGCACGCTCACCACCGTCACCCTGTGCTGGCGGATCGAGCGGCGCGACGGGGTGACGATCGGCCTCACCGCGCATGATCGCGACCTGCTGATCGACGGCGTGCTCTACCGCGCGGCGCCGGGGATGACCCCCAGCGCGGTCGAGCGCAGCGCGACGCTGGAGGCGGACAGCATGGACGTGCACGGCATGCTCTCCGGCGACGCCATTTCGGAGACGGACCTGCTCGCGGGCCGCTGGAATTTCGCCCGCGTCGCGCTGTTCGCCACCGACTGGACCGCGCCGGGCGAGACGGTGGCGCTGGGCGAGGGCACGATCGGCGCGATCGAGACGCGCGACGGCGCGATCACCGCCGAGCTGCGCGGGCTCACCGCCGCCTTCGACGCGCCGGTCGCCGAGGCCACCTCGCCCGATTGCCGCGCCGAGCTGGGCGACGCCCGGTGCCGGGTGGCGATGGCCGGGCGGCGGCGCTTCGCCCGGGTGACGGCGGTGGCCGATGCGGTGGTGACGCTGGATGCCGCCGAACCCAGCGCCAACGCCTATGGCAATGGCCGGCTGCGCTGGTTCGGCGGGGCCAATGGCGGGCTGGAGGACGCGATCGCCGCCTCCGAGGGCAACCGCATCACCCTTCGCCGCCCGCCGCGCTTCGGCGGGGTGGGGGCGCTGGTCGAGCTGATCGAGGGTTGCGACGGCCGGTTCGAGACCTGCTCGGGCCGCTTCGCCAACGCCGCCAATTTCCGCGGCGAGCCCTTCCTGCCGGGCACCGACCTGCTCACCCGGTATCCGAGCGCATGAGCGGCGCGGCGGTGGTCGCGGCAGCGCGGACGGCGCTGGGCGCGCCCTTTCGACTGCACGGCCGCGATGTTGCAACCGGGCTCGACTGCGTCGGGCTGGCGGTGGTCGCGCTCGGACGCGACGCGCCGGCGACGTATCGGCTGCGGACCGGCGATGCGGCAGGCACCGCGGCGCAGCTGCGTGCGGCGGGGTTGGTCGAGGTCGCGGATCCGCGCCCGGGCGACCTGCTGCTTTGCCGCAGCGCGCCCGGCCAGTTGCACCTCGCGATCCGCTGCGAGGACGGAATCATCCATGCCGACGCGATCGCGCGCCGGGTGGTCGAACGGCCCGGCCCCGTGCCCTGGCCGGTGCTGAGCTGCTGGCGTCTGGAGGAGGAAGGCTGATGGCGACGGTGGTGCTGACGGTGGCGGGCGGGCTGATCGGCGGGCCCTTCGGGGCGAGCCTGGGGGGCCTGATCGGCGGTGCGATCGATCGCCAGCTGCTGTTCAAGCAAGGCCCGCGCGAGGGTCCGCGGCTCGCCGATCTGCGCGTACAGACGTCGAGCTACGGCACCGCGGTCCCGCAGCTGTTCGGGACGATCCGAGTGGCGGGCAGCGTGATCTGGGCGACCGACCTGATCGAGCATCGCGCTACCGAGGGCGGCGGCAAGGGTCGGCCGTCGACCACTTCTTATAGCTACACCGCATCCTTCGCCGTGGCGCTGTCGACGCGGCCGATCCTCGACGTGGGGCGGATCTGGGCCGATGGCCAGCTGCTGCGCGGCGCGGCCGGGGACTTCAAGGTGCGCACCGGCTACCGCTTCTATACCGGTGCCGAGGACCAGCCGGTCGACCCGCTGATCGCCTCGATCGAGGGTGCGGGCACGGTGCCTGCGCATCGCGGCATCGCCTATGCGGTGTTCGAGGACCTGGAACTCGCCACCTTCGGCAACCGCATCCCCCAGCTGAGCTTCGAGGTGATCGCCGATGCCGAACCGGTGGCGGCCGCCAGCGTCGCCCAGGCGCTCGGCGTGGCGGCGGAGGGCCTTGCCACGCCGCTCGCCGGCTTCTCTGCGCAGGACTCGCTGCGGACCACGCTGGATGCGCTATGCGCGGCGACGGGTGCCTGGGTGCAGAGTGACGGCAACGCGCTGACTCTGCAGACCGGCACCGGCGCGGCGCGGGCGATGGCCGATAGCGGGGTGGGCGCCGACGCCGAGCCCACCGGCCGTGGGATCCGCGCGATCGCCGCCGCCGATGCCGCGCCACGGCGGCTGAGCATCGGCTATTATGATCCGGCGCGCGACTATCAGGCCGGCGTGCAACAGGCCTCGCGCCAGGGCACCGGCACGCGGGAGACGCGGATCGACCTGCCCGCCGTGCTCGACGCCGGATCGGCCAAGGCGATGGCGGCAGGTGCGCTGGCGCGGACCGATCTGGCGCGGGAGCGGCGCACGCTGACGGTCGGCTGGGAGGCGCTGACGCTCGCCCCGGGCGCGCGCATCACCATCGACGGGGCACCCGGCCAGTGGCGGGTGGATCGCTGGTCGCTCGAGAACATGGTGGTGAAGCTCGAATGCGTGCCGATCGCCGAGGCGCCGCTGGCGGGCGCGGCGAGCCCGGGCCGGGCAGTCGCAGCACCCGACGCGCAACGCGGCCGCACGATCCTGCAGCCCTTCGAACTGCCGCCGCTCGACGAGGTGGCGGCAACGACTCCGAACCTGGTGGTCGCGGCGACAGGCACCGGCAGCGGCTGGCGCCGCGCGGCGCTGCTCGCGAGCAGCGATGGCGGCGCGAGCTGGGCGCCGGCGGGGGACACCGCCTATCCGGCGATCCTCGGCACGGTGCTTGTACCGCCGGGCGCGGCGCGCGCGGCGCTGATAGACGGCGCGGGCTATGCCGAGGTGGACCTCGCCCGTGCCGACATGGCGCTGGGCAATGCGGACCCGGCAGCGCTCGACGCCGGCGCCAACCTCGCGATGCTGGGCGACGAACTGCTCCAGTTCGGCCAGGCGGAAAGCCTTGGCGGGACCCGCTGGCGCCTGTCCCAACTCTGGCGCGGGCGACGCGGGACCGAGGCGGCGATCGGCACCCAGCGTGCGGGCGACCGCTTCGTGCTGGTAACGCGCGACACGCTGAAGCCGCTCGATCTCCGCGTCGCGATCGGCGGCACCGTCCAGTTGCTCGCGCAGGGCTCTGATGACCCGGTCGATGCGCCGGCCGTCACCGCCCCCGCGACCGGCATTTCGCTGCTGCCGCCCTCACCGGTGCAGCTCCGCGCGCTGCGGGAGGGGGACGTCACGCAGATCGGCTGGGCCCGGCGCAGCCGCGTCGGCTGGGCTTGGCGCGACGGCGTCGACGTGCCGCTCGGCGAAGAGAGCGAACGGTATCAGGTGGAGATCGTGCGCGGCGCCGAGCGGAGCCTGCTGACGCTGGATACCCCCGGGCTGACGCTTTCCGCCGCCGACCGCGCGCTGCCGCTCACGCTGGCGGTCCGCCAGATCGGCACGCACGGCCTGTCGCCCGCCGCCCAGCTTTCGCTTCCCAGCCTTGGAGACGACCAATGACCGTTTCGCCGACGCCGCGCCTGGCGCTGCCGCTGCTCGAACCCGGGCAGGCGCAGAAGGAGATGTTCCACAACGAAGCCCTGGCGCTGCTCGACATCGCGGCGCAGGCGGCCGTGGTCGCGGCGTTGGTGAATGTGCCGCCCACGGCGCCAACCATCGGCCAATGCTGGATTATCGGTGCTGCACCGCAAGGTGCCTGGGCCGGGCAGGCACGCAAGCTAACAGGTTGGACCGAAGGCGGCTGGCGATTTTTGACGCCGCGCGATGGCATGCGCGCATGGGTCGCGGCGGATCAGGCGCTGGCGCTCTACAGCGGCGGAGAATGGTACCAAGGGCGTACCTATGGAAGACTTTTTATCGAAGGGCGCCAAGTAGTTGGGCCGCGGCAGCCGAATGTGGCGGAACCGACGGGTGGCACGACGGTTGACGCAGAGGCGAGGAGGGCGATCTCTGCGGTCGTGCAAATGTTGCGCCAACACGGGTTGATCGGTGTCGATTAACATGTGACGTTTGTGCAACAGTCCGCGGGTTTGTGCGCTTGCGCCGAAACTTTGGTTTGAGTAGTGAGTTTGGCCTGTCCGTAAGGACGACCATGAAAGGGGATTATGATGCGGAAGCTTGCCGTCACTTTGGCGCTCGCCACGACCGCGCTCAGCACGCCCGCCTTTGCCCGCGACGACGCGTGGTATGTGGGTGTTGAAGGCGGCGCGATGCTCGTCGAGGATATTCACTTCGACGTCGGCGCCAGCCAGGATGCTGTGACGCAGAACAACAACCATGCCGGCTGGGATGTCGGTGGTACCATCGGCTATGACTTCGGTCCGTTCCGTGCGGAAGCGGAAGTCAGCTATCGCCGTGTCTCGGGTGACTCGATCCGCACCGCGGTCGGCGTTCCGATCGTGACCGGTGCCGGCACTGCCGCCACCTTCCCGGCGGGTTCGTACGAGAACACCGGCAGCAAGACCTCGGCACTGTCGTTCATGGTCAATGGCCTGCTCGACTTCGGCGACGACAACGGCCTGCAGGGCTTTGTCGGCGGCGGTGCGGGTGTGTCGCGCGTGAAGAACAATCTGTTCGTCAGCGGCAACGCCAGCACGCTGGACGATTCGGACACCGTGTTCGCATGGCAGGCGCTGGCCGGCGTCCGTGCGCCGATCAACAAAAATGTCGACGTGTCGCTGAAGTATCGCTTCTTCAACGCGCCCGATGTCAAGCTGATCGACATCGGCGGCAACCAGTGGAAGGGCCGCTTCCGTTCGCACAGCCTTCTGGTCGGCCTGACCTACAACTTCGGTGCGCCGGAAGAGCCCGTCGCTCCGCCGCCGCCGCCGCCGCCGCCGCCGGTTGCTGAGCCGGCTCCGCCGCCTCCGCCGCCCCCGGCTCCGGAAGCCAAGGTCTGCACGCCTGGGCCGTACATCGTGTTCTTCGACTGGAACAAGTCGGACATCACGCCGGAAGCAGCGAGCATCCTGGACAATGCGATCAGCAACTATGCCGATTGCAGCAACACCAAGGTTGTCATCGCCGGCTACACCGACCGTTCGGGTTCGGCGAGCTACAACGTTGGTCTGTCGCAGCGTCGCGCCGACACGGTCCGCAGCTACATGGGTGGCAAGGGTATCCCCGACGCCGCCATGCAGGCCCAGGGCTTCGGCGAGAGCAACCCGCGCGTTCCGACCGCCGACGGCGTTCGCGAACTCCAGAACCGTCGCGTGGAAATCACCTACGGTCCGGGTTCGGGCATGTAATTGCCGCCTTCCCGCAAGGGATGGAAGCAAGGAGGGGAGATCGGGCAACCGGTCTCCCTTTCTTTTTGTGTGCTTGCCCCGGGCGCGGTGGGCGCGCCATCGGCGGGAGGCTTGCGGATCGGCCCCGGCCGCGACAGGGTCGGTGGATGACGCTCCAGCTGCACATCCCCGAAATGCCCAGCGATGCGGATCGCGATGCGATCCTGGCGCCGCTGCGCGCCTACAACATCGCCCGCGCAGGCGATCTGCGCTACAAGCCCGTCGCCATCGTGCTGACGAACGAACAAGGCGAGCGGGTCGGCGGGCTATGGGGGGAATGCGCCTATGACTGGCTGTTCGTCGAGTATCTCGCGGTCCCCGAAGGCCATCGCGGCGCGGATCATGGCACCGCGCTAATGGAACAGGCCGAAGCGATCGCACGCGCGCATGGCTGTGTCGGCATCTGGCTCGACACCTTCTCCTTTCAGGCGCGCGGCTTTTACGAGAAGCTGGGCTTCACCGTCTTCGGGACGATCGACGATTTCCCGCCCGGCCATCAGCGCCTCTTCCTGCAGAAGCGCCTCGGTTGAGCGGCGTTCAGCCCTCTGCCGCCAGCGCGGCGCGCAGCCAGTCGGGGAGGGCCGCATCGCCCAGCGCTTCGACGCGGCGGAACTCCACCATCTTGCCGAGATCGGGGTAGACAGCGCGGGTGCGATCGCCCGCTTCGCCGAGCGGCGCCACGACCAGTCGGCGGTTCACCTTGGCGCGATAGTGCATCCGCGCGGTGTTCTCCTGGCCGACGTAGCAGCCCTTGGTGTAGCTGACGCCGTGCAGTTCCTGGGCATTGCATTCGAGCCATAGCGTCTTGTCGCTGCCCAGTTCGTCGGCGCCTTCGGTGACCCCCAGCGACAAGCGATGTGCCCGCCAGGCGTGCGCCGCGCTCTCGCCCGCCGCATCGCCGAGCCAGCGATAGCCGAGCGCCGCCAGCCGCGGATCGGGAACCGCGCCGGGTAGCGGCGACGGCGACCAATGCACGCCGCCCTCGATCGGCTCGATCGTGATCGCGCGGCGCAGGCGGTACATGGTCAGCCGTCGGGCGATGGCGTCGCGTGCGCTCGCCTCGCAGTCGATCAGGATCGCATCGCCCTCCGCCCAGAGGAGGAAATCGAACAGCGCCTTGCCCTGGGGGGTGAGCAGCCCGGCCCATTGTGGCGTCTGCGGCGTGACGCTGGCCAGGTCCTGCGGCAACAGGCCCTGCAGAAAGCCGCGAACATCGTCGCCGGTGAGGCGCAGCAGCGCGCGATCGTCGAGCCAGGTGCTGGTATCGTCCATGCCGAACAGGTAGGACGCGGCAAACGCTGACGAAAGAGGCAAGCCATGGCGAATGTCGAACTCAAGCTGCGCGGCGGCCGCGTGCATCTCCCGAGCGGACCGGCGGAGGTCGATGTCGGCGTGTCCGGCGGCAAGATCGTCGCGATCGGCGATGTCGGCGATGCGGGCGAGACGATCGACTGTACCGGGCTGGACGTGCTGCCCGGTGTGATCGACAGCCAGGTCCATTTCCGCGAGCCCGGGCTGGAATATAAGGAAGACCTGGAGAGCGGCAGCCGCTCGGCGGTGCTCGGCGGCGTTACCGCAGTGTTCGAGATGCCGAACACCAAGCCCAATACCGACAGCGAGGCGGCAGTGGCCGACAAGCTCAGCCGCGCGTACCACCGCATGTGGTGCGACCACGCCTTCTATGTCGGCGCGACCAACAACAATGCCGAGCATCTGGCGGAGCTGGAGCGGATGCCCGGCACGGCGGGCGTGAAGATCTTCATGGGCGCCTCGACCGGCGACCTGCTGGTGTCCGACGACGCCAATCTCGCGCGCGTGCTCGCCTCGGGGCATCGTCGCGTGGCGATCCATGCCGAGGACGAGTTCCGCATGCAGGAACGGCTCGGCGAGCGCGTGCCCGGCGACCCTTCCTCGCATCCGGTGTGGCGCGACGACGAGAGCGCGATCCTCGCCACCCGCCGCATCCTGCGGCTGGCGCGTGCGGCGCGGCGGCGGATCCACGTCCTCCACGTCACCACGCCCGCGGAGCTGGAACTGCTCGGCCAGAACAAGGACATCGCGACCTGCGAAGTCACGCCCCAGCACCTGACGCTGGCGGGCGAGGAGGCCTATCCCACGATCGGCACCTATGCGCAGATGAACCCGCCGATCCGATCGCGCGCGCATCGCGACGGCCTGTGGCACTGGCTGCGCCAGGGCGTGCCCGACGTGCTCGGCTCGGACCACGCGCCGCACACCCGCGAGGAAAAGGCCAAGGCTTATCCCGACAGCCCCAGCGGCATGCCGGGCGTGCAGACGCTGCTGCCGCTGATGCTCAACCATGTCGCGGAAGGCCGCCTGACGCTGCAGCGGCTGATCGACCTGACCAGCGCCGGTCCGCAGCGGATCTTCGGGCTGGTCGGCAAGGGACGGATCGTGCCGGGCTATGACGCCGATTTCACCGTCGTCGACCTCAAGGCGCGCTGGACGGTGGACGAAGCCTGGCTCGCCTCGCGCTGCGGCTGGTCGCCGTTCACGGGGATGGAGCTCACCGGCCGCCCGGTCGGCACGATCATCCGCGGCAACCGGGTGATGTGGGAAGGCCAGCTCGCCAACCAGGCGATCGGCGAGCCGGTGAAGTTCGAAGCCGTCGAATTCGGCTGAGCGCGGGGGCGGGGCTGCGCGTGCGGCCCCGCCCTGCATCCGATCAGAAAGGCAGCCAGCGCTGCTTTTCGCTGAACTTCATATAGCCGGCATTGACGCCCAGCCGCCAGCCGACGCCCAGCCGCACCGGGATCAGCACCACGTCGCCGCGGCGGAGATACGAGGCCGAGAAGCCGCCGACCAGATAGGCATGGCCCTCGCCCTGCGGGAAGCGCTTGTAGATTTCCTGGCTGTCGTAGAGGTTGTACACCAGCACGAACACCTTGTTGGCGTCGCCGCCCAGGTCGAAGCCGATCGACGGGCCGGTCCAGTAGATCGGGCGCTGCCCCTCCACCTTGTGGAACATCTGCCCCTTGCCGTAGCGCAGACCGACGCCGATCGCGCCCGAGGCCTCGCTGCCGGCGATATAGGCGTTGGGCTTGCCCTGGTCCTTGAGGATGTCCTCGAGCAGCTTGGCGAGGCCCGAGGCGCCCTTGCCGAACGTGCCCTCGGCCGCGGCGAGCAGATCGTCCTTCTCGAACGTGTCGGTCGCCGCCTGGCGCGCCGTGGTTGCCGAGGGATCGGCGGCCACGGGGCTTGCCGGTGCGGTCTGTACCGGCGGCGGCGGGCTGTCGACCGGCGGCGGCGCGGTGTCCGCCGGGGGATAGGATTCCTGCATCTGCGTCGTCGCGGGCGGCGGTGCGCTTTGCTGCGGCTGTTGCCGCTGCGGCGGCGACTTCAGGTCCGAATCGATCGCGGTATTGGGGTCGATCGTCGTCATCTGGGCGGCGGCGGGCACGCTGCCCAGCCCGGTGACGGCAAGTGCCAGAAGCGTGAACCAACCCGATCGCATCATCAAAATTTCCCGAACCCTGCTGCTTTTGCGGCCGCCATCCTAGGCGCGCGGGGCTGTCGCGGCAATGAATGGGCGCCTGATCGACTCGATTTCGCGTCCATGTGGTTATCCCCGTTGATTGCGGGCGAAGGGCTCGTTATAGGGCTCGACCTCAGCGCATCCGGAGACGTGGGTGAGTGGCTGAAACCAGCGGTTTGCTAAACCGCCGTACCGGGATTACTGGTACCGAGGGTTCGAATCCCTCCGTCTCCGCCAGGCGCTCCCGCCTGGAAATTGCGACCAAGCTGCACGCGCATCACTTTCTCGCGCAGGGTCGCCCTTGCGCACGCCCGTCCGTTCGTCGCGAACTCGGCATGTGCGTTCGGCGTGCGCATGGCCGCCACGGGCGCAGGCCATGTCTAGTTATCCCCGGGTCTATGTTGCACCGCGAGCGGGTTCCTCCGATATTGCGTTACGGTCGCAACCAAAGCTTTTGCGGAAGCTGCTGTCCTTGCAGGCCTGCGTTGGTAAAGAAAAAGCGTTAGCCGGCCACGGAATCGGCTCGACGGCGCCTGTCCCAAGGCCGCGCACGAAGCTGTTCAGTTTTTCGAACCTCGCGTGGCTTGAGCAGACGGTATCGAAATACCTCCGTGGAGCCGGCGCCTGTTCTGGTAGAGTATTGGTATGAAGCTGAGTTTTTTGTGCCTTGCCGTCGAGCGGCGGCTCGTCGTGGCGGACCTGGCAGGATGAACGCGGAGGTTTTTGGGGACACCATTGTCCCGGGCACGCCGCGGGTCCTCGTCGTCGACGATGATCCCGCCATGCAGCGCATGCTCGTATCCTATCTGGGCGAGAACAACATGCAGGCGACCGCGGTCTCCGGGCGCGAGGGGGTCGTGCGCGCGCTTGCCGGCCGTGAGCCCGAAGTCATCCTGCTCGACCTAAATCTCGGCGATCAGGACGGGCTCGACCTGCTCCGCGAAGTGCGCGCCAAGAGTGTGGTGCCGGTGATCCTGATCACCGGGCATCGCCGCGAGGAGGTGGATCGGGTGATCGGCCTCGAACTCGGCGCCGATGACTATCTGACCAAGCCGTTCGGAATGCGCGAGATGCTGGCCCGCGTCCGCTCGGTGCTGCGCCGGCGGACGATGGACCGGCTCCAGCCGGCGCGGCAATCGGAGCAGAGCTTCGAATTTGCCGGCTGGGTGTTCAGCCAGCGCTCGCGTCGGCTCAAGAGCCCGACGGGGGAGACGGTGCCGCTCACCAAGGGCGAGTTCGCGCTGCTCAGCGCGTTCGTCGCGGCGCCGCGGCGGCCGCTTACGCGCGAACGTCTGCTGCAGGCGACGCGCGTGCATGAGGACGTGTACGACCGCAGCATCGACGTGCAGATCCTCCGGCTGCGGCGCAAGCTGGAGCGCGACGCCGACGCGCCCCGGCTGATCCGCACCGAGCGCGGCGTCGGCTATGTCTTCGATGCCGACGTGCGGACCGTGTGAGGCGAAGGCTGCCCGCATCCATCCGCGCAGCCCTTGCCGGTGCCGCGCTGCTGTGCGCGGGGGCAGCGCTGGCGGTGCAATGGCGCTCGCGCGACGAGCCGATCACGCCGCTGCCGCCGGCGCCGGCGATCGCGCCGGCCAAGCTGGCGCTGGGTGCGTTGCTGTTCCGCGATCCGCGACTGTCGCAGCGCCAGACGGTGAGCTGCAATTCGTGCCACGACCTCGGCACCAGCGGCGCCAGCGGCCGCAACTCCGATGCCGCCCAGGATGGCGGCGCCTTGCGGATGAACACGCTGACCGTGTTCAACGCGGCGCTCAACTATCGCTTCAACTGGCGCGGGCGGCGCGAGACCTTTGAGCGGTTTACCGCGCAGGTGCTCGACGATCCTGCGCTGATGGGGGCGGCCAACGGGGTGGCGGTGGCGCGACTGGGGCGCGATCCGGCGATGGCCGCGCGGTTCCAGGCGGTGTACGGGCGGCCGATCGACGAGGCCGCGCTGGTCGATGCGCTGGCGGCCTATCAACGCAGCCTGGTCACGCCAGGTGCGCGGTTCGATCGCTGGCTTGCCGGGGACGACCGGGCGCTGTCCGCGCAGGAGCGGCGCGGCTATGCCCGCTTCAAGGCGCTGGGGTGCGTCTCCTGCCATCAGGGCGTCAATGTCGGCGGCAACCTGATGCAGCGCCACGGCGTCTTCCATCCGATCGGTTCGCAGGACCCCGTGCTGGTGCGGGTACCCAGCCTGCGCAACGTGGCGGCAAGCGCGCCCTATTTTCACGACGGTAGTGCACCCACGCTGCGACACGCGGTGCGCGCGATGGGGCGGGCGCAGCTCGACCTCGCGCTGTCGCCGCAGGAGGTCGACGATATCGTTGCCTTTCTCGGCACCCTCACCGGCAATTATCAGGGCAAGCCCGTTCGGCCGCCGCTGCCGAGCCGCGGCAAGTGAAGTCGGCCGCCATGCTGCGCGCCGCGGCCGCGACGACTGCGCTGGCGGCGGTGCTGCTGTTCGGGGCGGCGGCGCGAATGCGGACGATGGGCGATGGCTGGGCGGTGGAGGCGAACCGGTCGATCGAGCGCTACGCCTTTGCCGACCGCTCGCTCACCCGCGACATGCTGAGCGCGCGGATCGGGTTGCTGCGCAACTACGACATGATCAACCAGGATCTGGCAAGCGCGGACGCCAGCATCGCGCGGCTTGCCGATCTCGCGGGCGACGACGCGCCGCTGCGTCGCGCCGTATCGCGACTCGGTGATCACACGCGGGCGGCCGAGGGAATGGCCGAGGAGTTCAAGAGCGAGAATGCGCTGCTGCAAAACTCGCTCGCCCGGGTCACGGCGCTGTGCAACCTGCTGCAGGATTCGCCCCGGGCCGGCACGGTCTCGGCCCGTTTCCTTCGGCTGACGCTCGATACCAGCCCGGCGGCGGTGGCGGCGGCGCAGATGGCGCTGGCGCGCGTGGCGGGGGCGCACAGTGACCTCGAAGGCCAGCTGATTGCCCATGGCCGCCTGCTGATCGCGCTGTTGCCGCGCGTCGACGCGATCCTCGATGCGGTGCGCGAGGGCGGTCGCGACGGGGACCTGGAGACCGTTCGCCGGCTGATCGTCGAGCACCAGCGGCGCATCGAAGCGCGGCACCAGCGGGCCTTTCTGGGGCTGCTCGCCGCCGGCGCCGCGGCGGGGATCCTGTGGCTCGCCCTGCTTGCTGCGCTTCGCGTGCAGTCGCGGGAGCGGCGACGCCGCCGCGAGAATGAGCGACTGAGCGCCACCGTCGCCAGCCTGCTGCTCGAAGTCTCGTCGGAACAGCTCGAGCAGCGGATCGGGGATGCGCTGCAGCGACTTGCCGCCCATGCCGGCGCCACCGATGCCTATCTCGTCCTGCAGGGCTATCAGGTCGGTCGTGCCTATATCTGGAGCAGCGATGGCCGGTTGAGCGATGGCTGGCCCGCGCGCGTAGCGGCCGCCGCGCAGGACACGCCGCTGTGGGAGGAGGACGTGCTCCATCTCGCGCTGCCGCACGGCGCGGACACCGCGCTGGGCGCGATGCTGCTGGCGCGCGGCACGACGTCGCTCCTGCTGATCCGGGCGCACACGCCGGTGCCGGCGCTGCTCGGCTTCGAGCGCCACGATACCGATCGCGGCCGGTCCGACGTGATCGCCGGACTTCGCATGGCGCAGGCGGCGATCCTGCAGGCGCTGCGACGCGACGGGCTGGAGCGCGCCCGCCTCCAGCTCGAGCTGCGGCTGGCCCGCGCGCGGCGGATGGAGGCGATCGGCGCGGTGGCGAGCGGCGTCGCGCACAACTTCAACAACATCATCGGCGCGATCGGCGGCTTCAGCGAGATCGCCGAGATCCATGCCGGCCGCAACCAGGTGGTGCGGGAGGACCTGTCGGAAATCCGCCAGGCGGTCGATCGTGCCCGTGAGCTGGTCGATGAGATCCTCGCCTTCGGGCGGGGGCATGATGCCGAATACAGGCCGCTGGCGCTGCAGGCCTTGGTGGAGGAGACGGTGCGGCTCGTGCAGGCGGCGGGGCGGGGGACGATCAGCTTCGTCGCGCAGGATTGGCCCGCGGCGCGCGAAGTGCAGGGCAATGCCGCGCAGCTCCAGCAGGTGTTCATGAACGTCTGCAACAACGCCTTTCACGCATCGCCGGCAGACCCGCATGTCGACGTGACGCTCGGCTTGCGTACCGAATGCAGGCCGCGCACGTTCAGCCATGGCAGCCTGGAGGCGGGCGACTATGCGGTGGTCACGATCGCGGATCGCGGATGCGGCATCGCCGCCGGCGCCCAGTCGCGGCTCTTCGAGCCCTTCTTCACCGGGCGGCAGGGTGGCACCGGGCTGGGCCTTTCGACGGCGTGGGAGATCGTCCAGGCACATGGCGGAACGATCGACGTCTGCAGCGAACGCGGTCAAGGCAGCAGCTTCCATATCTGGCTGCCGGCGATGCGGGCGCAGTTGCCCGTACCGGTGCAGCAGGCGGCGCCGCCGCTATCGGGCAATGGCGAGTGCGTGCTGGTGGTCGCGCCAGAGGCGATGCGCGATGCGGTCGAGGATCTGGTGGCGCAGCTCGGGTACGAACCGGTGAGCGTCGATCCCGCGCGCGCGGACATCGGCGCGCAGGCGGATCGGGCGGGTGCCGATGCGGTGCTGCTGGTCGACGCGTCGGACGCGGTACGTCATTTCCTGCCGGCAGGGCCGGCGGGCCTGCACCCTGGCGTGCTGCTCCTGATGCGGCCGGCAAGCGGGCAGGCGTTCGCGCCGGTGCCGCTCGCCGCACCGCTCGATCCGGGCGCGCTCGCCGCCGCGCTGCAGCCGCTTACCGTCGCGCCAACACTACAGCCGTAACCGCCCCCACCCGATCCGACATGCGGGTGAAACCGTCTTTCGGGCACAGCCGGCGCGACGGTCGCCACCTGTAGTTGGGAGTGGATGTGTTTCGAGCCGGGAATTTCTGCTGCCGCCGCGGAAGCGCGCACCTTGTCCGCTGACGGCCGCGTCGCCTGGCGCGAGGGGCTGTTCCTTCGCCAGCAGCATTTCCAGCAGCTGGAGCGCCATCTCGACGCGCAGTTCGCCGGCAGTGTGCGGCATGCGGGACCCTATCGCTGGGGCGTGACCGAGCTGGTGATCAACCAGGATCTCGCCGCGCTCGGCAAGTTCGCGATCGAGAAGCTCTCGGGCGTGCTGCCCGACGGACTGCAGTTCGCCATCCCCGGCACGTTGCCGCCGCCGCCGCCGATCGACATCCCCGCCGATGCGCGCGACGCCGGCATCCAGCTGACGCTACCGGCGCACCAGCCCGGCGCGGTGGCGTTCCGCGACGTCGATGCCGCCGGCGCCGAGGGCGCGCGCTATCTGGTCGACACCCGCGATGTCGCCGACGTGTTTTCCGAAGAGCGGGCGAGCGAACCGATCGAGATGGCGCGTCCAAATCTGCGCTTCGGCATCACCCGCGACCAGACCTATGGCCGCGTCACGCTCGAGCTGGCGCGGGTGCGCGAGGTGCGGAACGGCGCGATCCAGTTCGACGAGCGCCACATTCCACCTGCGCTCGACCTGCGCGCGAGCCCGCGGCTTGCCGGCTTCCTCGCCGACATATTGGGCCGGGCGGGGCAGCGGGTGGAGGAACTCGCCCTGCGCGCGGTCGAGGCGGCGGAGGCGGGGGCCGAGAGCATCGCCAATTTCCTGCTGCTCCAGGCGCTCAACCGCTGGCGCCCGCAGCTCGCGCATCTGGCCGGCCTGCCGATGGTGCATCCCGAGCGGCTGTACGAGGCGCTGCTCGGCATGGCCGGCGAACTGGCGACGCTCACCCGGCCCGAACGCCAGCCGCCGCCCTTCCCGGCCTATGACCATCTCCACCTGCGCGAGACGTTCGAGCCGGTGGTCGAGGCGATCCAGGCGGCGCTGTCGGCGGTCTATGATCGCGCCGCGGTCCAGCTGCCGCTCGTCCAGGCGGGGCCGGGGGCCTATACCGCGCGGATCACCGATCCGGCGCTGTTCCAGACCGGCTATTTCTATCTGGTCGCCTCGGCGCGCATGTCGCTGGAGGATCTGCGCGCGCGCTTCCCCTCGGTCGCCAAGATCGGGCCGGTGCAGAAGATGCGGCAGATCGTCGATTCGGCGCTGGCCGGCATCCCGCTGCGCCACACGCCGACCCCGCCCCCGCAGATCCGCGCGCTGCCGGGGCATGTCTATTTCGAGCTCGACCGCTCGGCAGCCGATTGGCCGGCGCTCGCCGCCGCGCCCGCGCTGGGGCTGCACGTCGCCGGCGACTGGCCCGAGCTGCGGCTCGAGCTCTGGTGCGTGAAGAAGGCACCGCGATGAACGACGACGCTCTGGGAAGCGACGGCCACACCGTCTTCCAGCCGACGCCGCTGCAGCAGGCGCGTGCGCGGCTTGCCGAGACGCAGGCGGCGCCGCCCCCGGCCGACGAGGATTTCCCCGAGCCGCCGGTCGCGGTGCGCGCGCACAATCCGATCGTCGTGGCCGCCGCGCCGCTGCTCGCGCTGATCGCGTCGGCGCGCTCGGGCCGGATCGCGCTCGACCTGCCGTCGCTGCACCGCCGCGCCTCCGCCGCCGCACAGCGGTTCGATGCGGCGATCGCGGGCGGCGGCCATGACGCCGAGACCCAGCGCCGGGCGCGCTACGCCGTCTATGCGACGGTCGACGACATTGCCCAGAACCTGCCCGGCCAGGCCGCTGACGGCGCCGAATGGGCGCGGCGGAGCATGGTGGTGCGCGGCTTCGGCGAGAATATCGGCGGCGACCGTTTCTGGGCCTTGCTGCGCGAGATGCTGGCGCAACCGGCGGCGCATGCCGAGCTGATCGAGCTCTACCATGCCTGCCTCGCCGCAGGGTTCGAGGGACGCTATCGGGTCGCGCACGACGAGCGCGGCCAGCGCAGCGCGATCCTGGCGAGCGCCTATGCCGCGATCCCCGCCGCGCGCGGGCTATCGGAGACCGAGCTGGTGCCGCATTGGCGCGGCACGCCGACGGCGCGGGGGCGGATCGGCTTCTGGGCGCCGATCGGGCTGGCGGCGAGCATCGCGCTCGGCGTGCTGCTGCTGGTCGTGCTCGCCTTCCGGCTGGTGCTGATCCAGACTGGCCAGCCGGCAATGACCGCGCTGCTCGCGCTCAACCCCGAGCAGCCCCTGCGCCTTTCGCGCGCGGCGGCCCCCGTCGCGGTGCCGGTGGGGGCGCAACAGCAGCGGCTCCAGGCGTTCCTCGCCGACGCGATCGCGCGGAAGCTGGTCGTGGTCGAGCAGGACCCCAACAGCGTGCGGGTGCGCACCACCGTCGGCACCCTGTTCCGCTCGGGCTCGGACCAGCTCGCGCCGGGCCGGCAGGCGCTGTTCGAGAAGATTGCCGAGGCCGTGGCCGGCGAGAAGGGCCAGATCCGGGTGGAGGGCCATGCCGACAGCGATCCCGTCGCGAGCCTGACCTTCCCCGATAATGTCGCGCTGTCGAAGGCGCGGGCGGAAACGGTCGCGGCGATCCTGCGAGCGCGGCTCGCCGATCCGGCGCGGGTGCAGGCGCAGGGCTTCGGCGCGACCCAGCCGATCGCGCCCAACGCCACGCCCGAAGGCAAGGCGCAGAACCGGCGCGTCGAAATCGTGATCGCGCGGAACGGATAAGACCATGCAGAAGCTGATGCGCAATTGGATGGCGGTGAGCGCGTCCGCGGCGGCGGTCCTCGCGCTGATCGTGCTGTTCGGCCTGCCGACGCTGTTCCCGCTGTTCCGCGCGACCTGGATCCGGCTCGCGCTGGTCGGTCTGGTCGCGCTCTGCTTCGGGCTTGCGGTGCTGCGGCGCTGGTGGCGCGGCAAGCGCGCGGCCGATGGCCTGGCCGAGGGGCTGGCGGCGACCGACGCGGAAGAGGGGGCCGAGGAAACGCGCACGCTCGCCGCGCGGATGCGCGAGGCGCTGGCCGAGCTGAAGTCGCTGTCGGGATCGCGGCGCGCCTATCTCTACGACCGGCCCTGGTACGTCATCATCGGCCCGCCGGGTGCGGGCAAGACGACGGCACTGGTCCAGTCCGGGCTGCGCTTCCCCTGGGCAAAGCGCGCGCTGAAGGGCGTGGGCGGCACGCGCAACCTCGACTTCTGGTTTGCGGACGAGGCCGTGCTGGTGGATACCGCCGGGCGCTACACCACGCAGGATGCCGAGGCTGGCACCGATGCGGCGGGCTGGCGGGGTTTCCTCGACCTGCTGCGCCGCCACCGGCCGCTCCAGCCGATCAACGGCATCCTCGTCGCGCTGGCCACCGACATGCTGGGCAGTGCGGACCGCGCCACGCTGGACGCGCACGCGGCGGCAATCCGCCAGCGGCTGGCGGAGCTGCGCCGCACGCTGCAGGTGGACGTGCCGGTCTATCTGCTGCTGCCCAAGGCGGATCTGCTGGCGGGCTTCACCGACTTTTTCGGAGACCTCAGCGCCGAGGGCCGACGCGCCGTGCTCGGCGCCACGCTGGAGTCCGGCAGCCTGCCCGATGGGCCCGAGGTCGCGGCGGAGTTCGACCGCGTGGTGCAGGCGCTGTGGCAGCGGCTGCCGCGCCGCTTGCATCAAGAGCCAGACGCCGCGCGTCGCGCCCGCATCCTCGCTTTCCCAGCGCAGATGGCCTCGCTGCGCCAGCGGCTGGTCTATCTGGTCGAGGGCGCGTTTCTCGCCGATGGCGACGGCGCGGGCGACTTCCGCGGCTTCTATTTCGCCAGCGGCGTGCAGGAAGGCGCGACGCTCGATCGCGTGCTGAGCGCGATGGCGGCGGTGTATGATGCGCCGCAGTCGCCCGCGCGCGAAGGGCAGGGCCGCGCCTATTTCCTCAACCGGCTGCTCACTGAGGTAGTGATCCCCGAAGCCGGCCTGGTCCGGTCGGCCCCCGCCGTGCAGCGGCGGCGGCGCGCGGTGCTGGCGGGCGTATTCGGGGGCATGGTGCTGCTGGTCGTGGCGATGAGCGCGCTCTGGGCAGGCAGCTTCGCGCGCAACAAGGCGCTGCAGGCCGATCTCGCCACGCAGGCGCAGTCGATTTCCGGCCAGATCGGCACATCGGGAATCGACCTGGTCGAGGTTCGCGCCAGCGATCCCGATCTCGAACAGGTGCTGCCGGTGCTCGACCGGCTGCGTGCGCTGCCGCGCGGCTTCGCCGACCAGGCGCAGGGCGATCCGTCGTGGCGAATGCGGCTGGGGCTGTTCCAGTCGGGCCATGCCATGACCGCGCGGGGCGCCTATCTCGAAGGGCTGCAGCGCATCCTGCTGCCCCGGCTGCTGCTCCGGCTCCAGCAGGTGCTGCGCGCCGATGCGGCGACGCCGGCGGCGCTCTACGAGCCGCTCAAGGTCTATCTGATGCTCGGCGGCCAGGGTCCGCTCGACTCGCGGGCGGTGCGCGCCTGGGCGATCGCCGACTGGCGTACCGGCCCGCTCGCCGGCGACGACCGTGCCGATCTCCGCGCCGATCTCGCCCGGCACCTCGATGCGCTGCTCGCCGATCCCGATCTCGGCCGCGTCTGGCCGAACCGGCGTGCGCCGCTCGACGGCGCGCTGGTCGCCTCGACCCGCGCCGCGGTGCAGACGCTGTCGCTCGCCGATCGCGCCTATGCCGAGCTGCGGACGCGCGCGGCGGCCAGCGGCCGGCCAGACTGGCAGCCTGGCGGCGTGCTCGCCAGCGGCGACGCGCAGGCGTTCCGGGGTGGCGGTGCGCTGCTCGAGGCGCAGGTGCCGTGGTTCTTCACGCGCGAGGGCTATGCCAAGGCCTATCGCCCGGGGCTCGCCGACGTGCAGGCCGAGCTCGGCAACAGCCTGTGGGTGCTGGGGCCCGATGCGGCGCGGCAGTCGATCCGCGCGCAGGTGCCGGCGCTGCGGGCGGCGGTCGCCGCTGCCTATGCCCGCGACGCGATCGCCGCCTGGGACGGGCTGCTCGCCCAGGTCCAGCCGGCCGATTATTTCGGCAGCCCGGCCGCGTTGGGCGCGTTCACCCGCACCCCGTCGCCGCTCAAGGTGCTGCTCCAGGATGTCGCCCGCAACACCCGGCTGGGCAGCGAGGGCGGACAGGCGGGTGATGCCGGCGGCACGATCACCGCGCATTTCGCCGATCTCGCCCGCTACGCCGGCGAGGGCTCGGGACCCGCGCCGGTGGATGCGCTGGTGGACGGGGTGCGCAAGGCGGCCTCGGCACGGTCGGCGACGAGCGTGGCGGGTGCCTCGCTCGGCAGCGACGCGGCGCAGGGGCAGCTGGCGGTAGCGCTCGGCGACCTGACGACCAGCGGCGCCTCGGCACCCCCGCAGCTCCAGGACTTCGCGCGACAGGCGACCCGCAGCGGTGCCAGCGCCGCGGCGCGGTCGGCGCAGACGGCGCTGGGCGCGGAATATGCGCGCGACGTGCTGCCCGCCTGCCTGGCGGCAACGCGGGGCCGCTATCCCTTCGCGGCCGGTGCCACCCAGGATGCTCCGCTGGCCGAGGTGCAGCAGGTCTTCGCCATGGGCGGCACGCTCGACCGATTCGTGCAGCAGCGATTGCTGGCCTTGCTCGACCTGTCCGGGCCGGTCTGGCGTTGGAAGTCGGGGGACCCGGTCGCCGCGAGCTTCGCCGCGAGCAGCGCCGCCCAGTTCCAGAAGGCGGCGGCGATCCGCGCGCTGCTCGCCGGCGGGATCGCGGTCAATGTCGGCCTGGCGCAGCTTGGGCCCGAGGTGCGTGCGGTGCAATTCGCCGCCGGGGGCGCCAGCTATCGCTTCGATGCCGCCACGCGCGATCCCAAGCCGGTGCTGTGGTCGGCGAGCGCCCTGCCGAGCGCGAGCCTGCAGCTATCGGCCGATCCGCGCATCCTCTCGACCATCGAGACGCGCGGCAGCTGGGCGCTGTTCCGCCTGGTCGATCGCGCGCGGGTGGCGAATGCGGGACCGTCGACGCTCCGGCTCGGCTTCGGCGAGGGTGCGCAGGCCACGAGCCTGACCATGGCGCTGCCGGGCAGCGAAAGCCCGTTCGGCCGCGGCGGTCCCTTCGCCTTCCGTTGCCCCGAGCGGCTATGAGCGGCACGGCCTTCCTGTTCGGCAAGCTGCCGTCGCGCGGCGAGTTCACCAGTCGCGGCCTCCCGTCGGCCGAACGCCTGCACTGGGACGCCTGGTGCTGCGCGGTGATGGCAGAGGGTGCCGCGCGGCTCGGCAATGGCTTCGAGACGGCGTTCGACGCCACTCCACCGTGGCGCTTCGGCCTGTCGCTGGCGGACGGAAGCTGGCAGGCAGGCTGCATCGCGCCCGCGTGCGACAGCCATGGCCGCCGCTTCCCGCTGGTGCTGGGACGCAAGGGCATCGGCACCCCGGCACCCCTGTTCCTTGCGGGCTTGGCCGCGGCGATGGCGGACGTGATGGACACTGCCTTCGCGCCCGCGCTCGACCTGGACGCATTCCTCCCGGCCTGCGCGGCGCGCGTCGCCGATCCCGCCGCGCCTGCGCCGCAGATGACCGACTGGCGGCACGACTGGATCGGCCGATGACGATCGCGACGCGGCTTCGCTTCGAACAGGGCGCGCGCAGCGATGTCGGCTGCGTGCGCCGGGTGAACGAGGATAGCTGGGCGGCGCGGTTGCGCGACGGGCTGTGGCTGGTCGCCGATGGCATGGGCGGGCATGCGCATGGCCAATGGGCGTCCTCGACCATCGCCGCCGCGCTCGAAGCCGCGCCGCTGCCAGAGACGTTCGAGGAGGCCGCCGCCGCCGCGCGCGCCGCGCTGCTCGCCGTCAACGCGCGAATCTATGCCGCCACCGGCGCGAAGGGGGCGACGATCGGCTCCACCGTCGCGCTGCTGCTCGCCCGCGAGGGGCGGGCGCGGGTGATGTGGGTGGGGGACAGCCGCGTCTATCGCCTGCGCGAGGGGGTGCTCGATCAGCTCACCACCGACCATTCTCAGGTCGAGCAGCTGGTCGCGCGCGGGCTCCTCACCCGCGACGAGGCGGAGCAGCATCCGATGGCGCATGTCCTTGCGCGCGCCGTCGGGGTGGAGCCGCGGCTCAATGTCGACATGCGTGACGAGGTGGTGCTGGCGGGGGATGTGTTCCTGCTATGCAGCGACGGGCTGACGCGCATCGTCAACGATGCCGAAATCGCGCAGACGCTCGCCACCGAGCATCCGCGCCGCGCCGCCGACGCGCTCGTCGCACTGGCCCTGGCCCGCGGCGCGCCGGACAATGTCACCGTGGTCGTGATCGGCTGCGATTCGACCACCTTGATCGGCTAGAGGCGCCCGCGCATCGCGGCGATCTGCTCCTCATAGGCGGTGCGGAATTCCTTGGCGAAGCGGTCCATGAACGCCTCGTCGGCACCGCGCACCACGCCTTCGAAATCGCGGACATAGGCGCGCCACAGCGCAGCTTCGCGGGCCTGGCGGGACCAGCGGGCAAGGCCTGCCGGCTCGGGCTGCCGGGCACGGATCGCGTCGGGAGCGAACTGCGCCAGCGTCTGGCTGAGCGCGCCGCGCATCGCCGACAGCGTCGCCATCTGGTGCGCCTGGAGATCCTGATAGGCATCCTCCACCGCGCGGGCGGCATCCATGAAGCCGGGCTCGGGCGCGTCGAGCAGCTGGAGCAGGGCGCGTTCGGGCGAGCGCACGAACTTGATCGGGTTGTTGCCTTCCAGCTCGAGGCTCGTCGCCGGCGTGCCGAGCTGCGCCTTGGCGCGGGCGCGGGCGTCGACCATCAGGATCAGGCCGCTGACCATCTGCCGCAGCATCGCGCCGGCGGCGGCCAGCGCCTCGGCCGGGCGGCTGCGCAGCCGATCCGCAGGCACCCCCGAGGCGCGGAGGAACGCCGCCCAACCGTCGTCGTCGATGGCGGCAGGCAGGGGGGCGGGACGGGCTTCGACGGCGCCAGCCTGCGCGGCAGACGCGGCGTCCTCCGGCTGCAGCGGCAGCGCCAAGGGCGCCGGCTGCTGCGCGGCGCTCCACGCCTCGGCGGCGGCGAAATCGCCGCGCGACCAGTCGATCGCACTCTCGGCGGCGAGCTGCCCCCAAAGGTCGGGTGCGGACGGCTGGGTGCCTTCCCGCGGCGCGCTGGCCCAGTCGGACGGCGCGCGCTGCGGCTCGGGCACTGCCCAGATGCCGGAGTCGGGCGGTGGCGCGGCAGGGAGCTCGTCCCAGCCCGAGGGTGTGGCGGGCGGCGAGGGCGGGTCCCAGCTGCCCCAGGGCGACCCTGCCGGTGCCGGGGCCGCCATCTCGATTTGCGTGCCGGCGCTCGCCTCGGCGGGGAGTGATACCGCGATCCGATAGTCGCCGATCGCGATCCGGTCGCCGTCGCGCAGCACATGCGGCGCCGTCAGCCGCTCGGCGGAATCGTTGACGAAGGTGCCGTTGGTGCTCAGGTCGATGAGCAGATAGGCGCCGTCGCGATAGCCGATCTCGCAGTGGCGCGACGAGATGTGGTGGCGCGGGTCGGGCAGGTGCCAGTCGGCATGGGGCGAGCGGCCGATCAGCGCGCCATGCCCGTCCAGGTGCAGCGGGGCGGGCTGGTCGGGCACGGGCGACGTGCCCGGCTGGAGGGTAAGAGTCAGCGTCATGGGGTGGTCTCCGCCTCGCGTCGCGCGAGGGCCGTTCCGAGGTCGAGGGCATGGTCGAGCGCGGCGCGGTGATCCCGGCAGGCGGTGGCGACCGCGGCGAGCACGGCGACGGCGGCCAGCGTGCCGGCGACCGCACGCGGTGGTGGCGCGGGCGGCTGGTCGGGCGGCGCGATCGAGCCGCCCGAATGGAACACCGCGCTGGCGGCCAGGGTCGCGGCGGCCGCCGGCCGACCGTGCAGGGCCGCCGCCCCGGCGGCGCGGCGCTGGGGCTCTGCGGGATCGGCGAGCCACGCCTGCACCGTCGCCATTGCCGCGGCGTCTTCGGGGGTCGCGACCGGCGCGGCCACCTGTGCCGCCCAGAACACCGCCTCGAACCGCGGCAGCGCTTGGCCGAGGAACAGCGCCGCTTCGGCGGCCTTGCCCTCGGCGCGAAGCCGCTCGAAAAAATGTTCGGGCGGCGCGTCGTCGCCCGGCAGCGCCGGCCAGCGCAGCAGCGCGTTGATCTGGCGGGCCTGCGCCCAGATGGTGCGCGGCCAGCTCACAGGATCACCAGCGATCCGCCGATCAGGGTCAGCAGTCCCGCAGCCGTGACGGTGGCGGTGCCGAGGCTGTTGAGCGTCAGTGCCCCCGTCGTGTTGCCGGTGATGGTCAGGCCGTTGAGCACGATCCCCCCCTGGGTGATCATGACGCTGTTCATGCCGACGCGCAGGGTGATCGCCGCTTCGTTCATGACGATGGTGTTGAGCCCCACCGTAAGCTTGATCTCCCGGGCTGCCGTGATGTCGGCGCCGCCGCGCGCGACGTCGAGGCTGTGATTGCCGGTCTCGACCGACACGCTGTCGTCGCCGTGCACCTCGGTCGTGCGGTCCCGCCCCACCCGCGTCTTGCGGTCGCGCCGTACGCGCAGTTCGTCGTCGAGCATCACCTCGGCGAGGCGGTCGCGCTGGGCGCGGAGATAGACCTGCTCGGCCCCGCCCTTGTCCTCGAAATGCAGCTCGTTATAGCCGCGCCCGCCCGGCGCGCCGCCTTCCGCACCGGCATAGCTGCCGCTCGCGCCGATCGTCTGCGAGCGGTAGAGCGACCGCGTGCGGTGCTCGGGCAGCGCATAGGCCGGCACGTGTTCCGAATTGTAGACGCGGCCGGTGAGGATCGGGCGATCGGGGTTGCCGTCGAGAAAGTCGACGATCACCTCTTCGCCCGTACGCGGCAGCGCGACATGGCCGAACCCGGCACCTGCGGAGGGATAGGAGACGCGCAGCCAGCAGGAGCGCGCCTTCTCCTCCCCCTCCGACGACCGCTTCCACAGGAAGCGCACCCGCACGCGACCCTGCGGATCGACATTGCTGTCATCGGCGCCGCCGGCGACCACGATCGCGGTTTCGGGCCCGGCAATCGGTGCGGGCGTGACTGCGGACGCGCGCCAGGGCGTGTCGCCGGGAACTGCCTCGATCGAGACGCGGCGCGGCGTCGCGTCGGCACCGGTGCGATAGGGTTCGGCCTCGATCGCCATGTCGAGCGCGGTGACGACGAACTCGGCCCCACGATCGAAGGCGTCCTGCGAATCGAGCGTGAACCGCCCGCCGCAGGCGAGCCCGATCGCATCGCCGGTGCCGGTATAGACACGCTGTCCGGCCCGCGCCGCCTGCAGCGCCACCTCCGCCCAATGCTGCGCCAGCGCGGGTTCGACGAAATCGCCGGTGTAGCGATGCACCTCCTGGCTGTCCGCCTTGTTGCGCGTGGGCCCCTGCTTCTCGCCCTCGCGCACCGTGCTTGCCTCGTAATCGAAGCTCTGCAGCAGGTAGCGCCGCTCGCCGCCGCTGCGGACATGCTCGTGCCAGTCCCACAGCGCTTCGGCGAGGCCGCCGCTGCCGCCCGACCAGTCGGGGCGCAGCTTGACCGTGGCATAGCCGGGTGCCGGCTTGTGCGCCGAGGGGGAGTCGCACAGCACCAGCACATGCTCGCCCGCCTCGTGGCGGAAATAATAATAGATCCCCTCGCGCTCCATCAGCCGCGAGACGAAGGCGAAGTCGCTCTCGCGATACTGGGTGCAATATTTCCAGGGCCGATAGCTGCCGGTCAGCCCGCCGAAATCGACGTGGCGGCTATAAGGCTCCAGCACCGCCTTGAGGATATCGACGACGCTGCGCTCCTCGAACACGCGATAGGCGACATTATGGTCCAGCAGGTGCAGCCAGGGCCGCAGTGCCAGCCTGTAGTGATAGCCCTGGTCCTCCTCGTGCAGGAAATGCGCTTCGGCGAGCTGCGCGTGGAAGTAGCGCACATGCGCATCCAGCTCGAAGAGCTCGATCTTGGCAGCATTGCCGAGCCGCGGCAGGAAATCCACCTTGTCGCGCACGACGATCTCGGCGGTGATCGTGAACAAGCTGCTCAGTCGTTCGTGCGAGGCGAAGCGCACCAGCTTGAGCGGCGAGCCCACGTCGAGCGTCATTTCGGCCTGGCGCTTCATGCTGTGGTGCTTTCCATTCTGTTACTGTTGTCATCATGTCGTTGATTGATCGGCTCCGGCCACGCGCTTAGGCCGGCGCCGCCCGCCGGGCCCCGGCGGTTCCCCGATCAAGGATGCTCCCGACATGGCCATCGCCCTCGACACGCTGCTGGCGCCCGTCTCCGACGAGGATCCCGCCGGCCCCGATCTCGCTTATGATCCCCAGCGTCACGCGATCGAGCAGGCATTCGACGCGTCGGTCTCGATCGACGCCTCGGGCATCGTCGAGCAGCGCGCCGACACCGACTGGCGGCAGCTGCTCGACACCATCGCGACGCTCTCCACGCGCACCAAGGATCTCTGGCTCGCGGTGTATTTCAGCCGTGCCGCGGCGGAGTCGGGCAGGCTCGACCAGGTCGAGCTGGGCGTGGCGTTCGTCGCCGGCCTGCTCGACCGTTATTGGGAGGTGATGCACCCGCGGCTTGACGACTATGGTGTCGAGGCACGCAAGAGCGCGCTCGATGCGCTCGCCTCGGTGCCGGCGTTCGCGGGCCCGCTGCGGCGCGTCGTCTACGCCGATCACGCGCGGCTGGGTCGAATCACCGGCGAGGATGTCGCGCGTTTCCACCGCGGCGGCGACGGCGAGCAAGGCTATGGCATGTTCCGGGCGATGCTCGCCGAGCCCGAGATCCGCGAGGCGATGACCGCGGGCGCGGCGGCGATCGAGCGGATCGAGGCGGCCGTCCACGGCATCGACGAGCAACTGATGGCCAATGCCGGCGCCCGCAACGCGACCGACTTTTCCGCATTGTACGGGGCGCTTTCCACGCAAAAGATCGCGCTGCGCAGCTTCGTGCCTGCGCCGGTCGACGCGGAGATCGACATGCCGAGCGAAGAGGGCGTTGCCGGTGCCGACGTGGAGCAGGGCGGCATGCAGCCGGTGGGCGGCACCGTGCGGAACCGGGAGGATGTGGCCCGGGTGCTCGATCTGGTGCTCGATTATTACCGCCGGCACGAACCGTCGAGCCCGGTGCCGATGCTGGTCGAGCGGGCGCGGGGCTGGATCGGGCTCGATTTCATGACGGTGCTCGAGGACATCGCACCCACTGCGCTCGTCGATGCGCAGGCCATTCTGCGCATGCGCGGCCAGTAAGGCGGCGCGCGCGTTTGCGGCATGGCGATGTCGGGCGGCGAGCGGCGCTGCCATGTGCTGCGGTTCCCGTTGCTGTGTGAAGCTGTCCCCGCCGAAATAGGCGCGGCCGGGTGCCGGGCGGTAGGAGGATTGCGTTGCGCCTGAAATATTGCGGGGGCCGAGGGTGCCGCTTTTCTCGTGGGTCCAGAGCCGCTTATTTCCATCGTAGCTTCGCTGCCGGCTTCTGAAATCCGGCTGAAGCCGTCCGCCCGCTACTCGGCAGGCGTCGCACGGCGGGAGCCCAACCGGTCCCCCCGCGCAATCGCAAACGCACGAGGTGGCTATGGTTTCGGCAAGAGGCGGTCAGCGCTTCATCAAGGAGAACAGGGCGCCGCGCGTCCATATCGAATATGAGGTCGAGACCTATGGCTCGCGCCAGAAGATCGAGATCCCGTTCGTGATGGGCGTGATGTCCGATCTTTCCGGCAAGTCGCTGGTCGAGAAGAAGCCGCACGACCAGCGTGACTTCGTCGAATTCGACATGGACAATTTCGAGGAGCGCATGGAGCGCATCGCGCCCCGCGCCGCCTTCACGGTCGAGAACACGCTGACCGGCGAGGGTCGGCTGGGTGTCGATCTGACGTTCAAGACGCTCGAGGATTTCAGCCCCGGCCAGATCGCCCGCGGCGTGCCGGCGCTGGCGAAGCTGCTCGAGGCGCGCGAGCAGCTCAACGACCTGATGCTCTACATGGACGGCAAGGCCGGCGCGCAGGAGCTGCTCGACAAGGTCCTGAAGGACCCCGAGCTGATGCGCTCGCTCGCCGCCAGCCGCGCGGCGCATGCCGAACCGGCCGAGACGGCGGCCGACGGCGACGCGGCCGCATAAGCGCAGATCCCGGAACCAGGAGGCAGATATGGCCCAGCAAGCAACGCAGCAGGACGATCGCGTCCAGCTGACGGAAGACGGCGCCGCGGACGAGTTCGCGATGCTGCTCCAGCGCGAGTTCAAGCCCGGCTCGGACACCAAGCGCGCGCGCATCGAGGAAGCGGTGAAGACGCTCGCCGAGCAGGCGCTCGCCGACGCCGCGGTGATCGGCGAGGACGTCTACATGACGGTCGACGCGCTCAAGGCGGCGATCGATCGCAAGCTCAGCGAGCAGGTCAACGCGATCCTGCACCATCCAGAGTTCCAGCAGCTGGAATCGGCGTGGCGCGGGCTGTGGTATCTCGTCGGCAACACCTCGACCGGCAAGGATCTCAAGATCCGCGTGCTCAATGTCTCCAAGGAGGAGACGCGCCGGCAGCTGCGCCAGTATCGCGACGCAGCCTGGGACCAGAGCCCGCTGTTCAAGCGCATCTACGAGGCCGAGTTCGGCCAGCTGGGCGGCCAGCCTTATGGCGCGATCGTCTGCGACTATCAGTTCGATCATAGCGGCCCCGACATCGAAGTGATGAAGGGCCTCGCCAAGATCGGCGCGGCGGCGCACGCGCCGTTCCTCGCCGCGGCGGGGCCGGCGCTGATCGGCATGGACAGCTGGCGCGAGCTCGCCAATCCGCGCGACATCGCCAAGCAGTTCGACGCCACCGATTACATGGCCTGGCGCTCGTTCCGTGCCTCGAACGACAGCCGCTACATGGCGCTGACGCTGCCGCGCTTCCTGGGCCGCCCGCTCTACGGCGCGAATACCGATCCCGTCGAGGAGTTCGCCTTCGAGGAAGAGGTCGAGGGCGATCACGACAATTATCTGTGGCTCAACGCCGCCTATGCGCTGGGCGTGCGGATCACCGAGGCGTTCAAGACCTATGGCTGGTGCACCCGCATCCGCGGCGTGGAATCGGGCGGCACGGTCGAGGATCTGCCGACTGCGCTGTTCCCCACCGACGAGGGTGGGCTCGACGTGAAGTGCCCGACCGAGATCGCGATTTCGGACCGGCGCGAGGCGGAGCTGTCCAAGGCCGGGCTGATGGCGCTGGTCCACCGCAAGAACACCGACCACGCGACCTTCATCGGCGCGCAGACGCTCCACGCGCCCAAGGCCTATGAGGATCCGGACGCGACGGCGAGCGCCAATCTCTCGGCACGGCTGCCCTACATCTTCGCCAGCTGCCGCTTCGCGCATTACCTGAAGTGCATGGTGCGCGACTGGGTGGGCAGCAGCCGCGAGGCGCCGGTGCTCGAGCGCGATCTGCAGAGCTGGATCATGCAATATGTCGACGTCCAGCCCGACTTCTCGACCGAGGACACCAAGGCCCGCAAGCCGCTGAAGCAGGCCTCGGTCGAAGTGATCCCGGACCCCGAGAACCCCGGCTATTATCGCGGGCTGTTCCGCATGATCCCGCATTACCAGCTCGAGGGCATGGACGTGTCGCTGAGCATGGTCTCGCGGCTGCCCAGGTCCGGCAACTGAGCCGCGGGTCCGCCCAACCTCCCTCTCTACCGCTTCAAACCAACCAAGGGTGAATCATGGCTGTCGATATTTTCCTGAAGCTCGAAGGCATCAAAGGCGAGTCCAAGGACGCCGTCCACAATGACGAGATCGACGTGATCGGCTGGAACTGGGGCATGAGCAATGTCGGCACCGCGCATATGGGCGGGGGCGCCGGCACCGGCAAAGCCAATTTCCAGGACATCACCATCACCAAGTTCGTCGACCTCGCCTCGATGCCGCTGATGCTCAGCTGCGCGCAGGGCAAGCACGTCACCAAGGCGACGCTCACCATGCGCAAGGCCGGCGGCACGAGCCCGCTCGAATATCTGACGATCGAGATGGAGGAAGTGCTCGTCTCCAACATCCAGCACGGCGGCAGCAGCGGCGACGAGCGCACCACGGAGATGGTCTCGCTCAACTTCGAGAAGATGCACATGACCTACAAGGAGCAGACCAAGGACGGCGCCGCCGGCGGCGCGCCCGAGTTCAAGTGGGACATCCTGAAGAACACGAGCGCCTGATCGATGCCGGCCGCGACGCAGCCGATGGCGTTCTTGTATTCCGACGACATCAAGGCGCGGTTCCGTGCGCGCGGCTGGGTGTGGAGCTCGGGCAGCCTCTACTACAACGGGAACGGTACGGCGTCGCACCCGCATCTCCACATCTCGATCGACGGGCAACGGACCGTACGGCGGGGGAGCCCCGATCGGCCCGAAGGCGATATCCGCGCGGCGGTGACGATGATTGCCTATAGCGACGGCGGGCAGGGCCGGGGTGGCGGTGGAACCACCTATATGCGGCTCGGTACCCCGGTAATGGGGCCGCGTCCGGAAGGCGCCGGCCCGCCGCCTGCTCCCCTGGTGCTTGCGGGCTATACGGGGCCCTCGACGCTGCGGCTCGACCAGACGCCGGATATCGTCCGATCGCGCGATGCGCCGCCAGCCACCAACTACGCCGCACGCGCCACGCGCATCGCGGACCCGCGGATCAGGAGCGAGCTGGAATGGGTCATGGCCTATTTCCTGCCCGACGAATAGCGGCGCTGGAAACCTGGCATGTCGTCTAGACTTTCGCGGTAGGTACTTACGGAGACCAGTCATGCCTATTCGAACGGACCGGAAGGGAAATCGTTGTGATGTACCCGATTGGCCGGGCAATAGTTACAAGGCGCACGTGATCAATCGCGCGTATCGTAACGGCGACTTCGAATATGTTCGAGAGAAGAACGTTATCTTGTTCACGTGCTTCTGGTGCAAGAATAGCAACTTGGTATCGGCTGCGATCGAAGGCGATCATATCGTCACGCAGTCAGCGGGAAGAAGTAGCGACCCGGAGCTGCGGGGCCTGTTCGAAGAAGCGGAGCAGCAGGGTGACGGCATCGGATATCTGCAGCCGATTCACCCCGGCGCGCGCCTCTCCCGGCGGGTCGAAGGACCTTGGAACCTCGAAATCTCATGCTCCGAATGCAACGGCGGAACCCGGAACAAGCAAGGCCGAATGCTGCGCTCCGCCTATGCCCGCGACCGCGATGCGCAGGGCCCCAGGCCCGTGGATTGATCCTGGTTCGATGCGACGTCGAAAGGAAAGTCGATGATGGCCGCCACATATGAAGAGAGCATCAACGCGCAGCTTGCCGCTGGCGACCTTCAGGGAGCGTGCCGCGCGCTGATCGAAGCCGTGCGCCAGGCGCCGGGGGACCAACGGGTTAGGATGTTCCTGTGCCAGATCCTGTGCATCGAGGGGGCGTGGGAGCGCGCGCGAACGCATCTTCGCGCCCTGGCGCAGCTGTCGCCCGAGGCGCAGATGCTGTCGGTCGCCTATGGTCAGGCGATTGAGGCAGAGCCGCTGCGCGCGGCGGCGATGGCGGGCGAGGAACGCGCGCCGCTGCTCGTCCAGAGCGATAGCTGGGCGGAGGTCTTTGTCGATGCGCTCGCCGCAGTAGGCCCCGACGCAGGGTTGCTGCGTCAGCACGCCCTCGACGGGAGCCCGGATACGCCGGGCGAGGTCGACGGCCACCGCTTCGACTATCTGTTCGACGCGGACAGCCGCTTCGGGCCGATGTTCGAGGCGGTGGTGGCGGGCCGTTGGGGGCTGATTCCGTTCGCGGCGGTCGCGGAGATCACCAGCGAGGGGCCCGTCGACCTGCGCGATCTGGTATGGCTCCCCGTCGAGATCCGCCTGCAGGGCGGCGCGGGGATCGCCGCGTTGCTGCCGGTGCGCTATCCCGGCACCGAAACGCAGGAGGAAGGCGCCCTGCGGCTCGCCCGACGTACCGAATGGCGCGAGACGGGCGACGCCGTGCACGGCCTCGGCCAGCATCTCTGGACCACCAGCGACGGCACCGACATCGGCATCCTCGGCTTTCGCCGCATCCGCTTCGATCCCCGGTCATGACGCAGCGGATCAACCCGACGCTGTTCGACAAGCTGGTCGCCGATCTCGAGCTCGATGGCTTGCGCGACGAATCGGTCGAGGTGCGCGGGATGGATCGCACCTCGCTGCGCTTCTACACGGTGCCGCGCATCGAGCGGTTCAACGAGGCGGCGCTGCGCACGACGGTGCTGCGCGAGCTAAACTGGCTGCTCAACACCATCTCGCTCGCCTCGGCCGAGGATCTCTCGGCGGCGCCCGAAGTGGCGAGTTCGGTCCTCAACTACGGCCTTGCCGACCTGACCGGCAGCCTGCTCACCCGCCCGGGCGTGCAGTCCCGCGCGCGCGAGATGCGCGAGGCGGTTGCCCGCTTCGAGCCGCGGGTGGCGCGCGGCAGCCTCGAGGTCGCGGTCGATCCCGGTCGCACCCGCGCCAGCAGCGTCGGCTTCGTGATCCGCGGCGATCTGGTGAGTGCCGTCGCCGCGCTGCCGGTCGAGTTCCGCTCGGACGTCGAGATCGAAACCGGCGCGGTCGCCTTCCGGGAGCAGTGATGGATCCGCGCCTCCTCCACGCCTATAACGACGAGCTCGTCTATCTGCGCGAAACCGCGCGCGCGTTCGGCGAGGAGCACCCGACCGTCGCCGGCCGGCTGGGGCTCGACGCCTCGGGCGAAGTCGATCCGCATGTCGAGCGGCTGCTGGAAGGCGTGGCCTTCCTCGCGGCGCGCGTCCAGCTCAAGCTGCAGGACCAGTTCCCCGATTTTACCCAGCATCTGCTGCAGGTGGTGCAGCCGCATTATCTCGCGCCGACTCCGTCGATCTGCATCGCCGGGTTCGAGCCGCATGCCGGGGACGGGGCGCTGGCCGAAGGCGTCGCCGTGCCGCGCGGCACGCGGCTGCGGGCGCTCGCCGCCGATCGGGACAACTCCCCCGTCCAGTTCGTCACCGGCCATGCGGTGACGCTCTGGCCGCTGCGCGTGGTCGAGGCGGAATATCTGGGCTCGCGCGCGGCGGTCGCGCCGTTCCTCACCGCGGCGGGGACCGGGGAGACGATCGAAGCCGGCATCCGCCTGCGGCTGGGCACCACCGAGGGCATGCGCCTGGCCGATCTGCCGGTCGACGATCTGCCGCTCTATCTCGACGGTACCGGCAGCGTCCCGGGCGAGCTGTACCGCCAGCTGATCGGCGATGCGGTTGCCGTCGTCGCCCGCGCGCCGGAGTCCGGCGCGGCCGGTGGCGTGCGCCTGCCGGTGCCGGCGCAGCACGGCTTCGACGAGGACCACGCCCTGCTGCCGCACGACCGGCGCTCGCATCGCGGCTATCGGCTGCTCGGCGAATATTTCGCCTGCCCCGAGCGCTTCCTGTTCGCGCGGCTGGAAGGGCTCCGCGCCGCCTTTGCGGCCTGCGACGGCGAGACGTGCGACGTTGTCATCCTGTTGCGTCGTGCCGCGCCGGTGCTCGCCGGCGCGCTGTCCTCGGCCAATTTCCGGCTGTTCGCGGCGCCGGCGATCAACCTGTTCGAGAAGCAGCTCGATCGCGTGCCGCTGCGCGGGTTCGAGCATGAGCATCAGGTGATCGCCGATCGCACCCGCCCGCTCAACTACGAGGTCTGGCGGCTGCTCGACGTGAAGGCGCATGGCCGCGAGGCGGACGATGTCCAGCCGGTGCTGCCGCTGCACGATTTCTCCGGGCTGCTCTATGATTGGAGCGACGCGATCTTCTACGTGCCGCGGCTGCGCTACCGCCGGCTCTCGACGCGCGAGCAGCGTGCACGGCGCCGCAACGACTATACCGGCACCGAGACCTGGATCAGCCTCACCGCGCCCGGGCGGCCCGATCGGATCGAGGAGATCGGCGAGCTTTCGGTGCGGGCGCTCGTCACTAATCGCGAGCTGCCCGAGCTGGTGCGCGGCACCGGCGCAGCGCTATCGGCAGACGGTCTGCCGGTGCGCGCGATCACGATGCTGCGCGCGCCGACCCCGCCGCGGCCGCCGCTCGGCATCGGCGATGCAGCGTGGCGGGTAGTGAGCCATCTCACCCCCAATTACACCGGCTTCGCCAGCGATCCCGACGGCAGCCCCGACGTGCTGCGCAGCCACCTCGCGCTCTACGGCCGGGTCGACGATCCGGCGCTGCGGCGCCAGGTCGACGGCGTCTGCTCGGTCACCGCGCGCCCTGTCTCGCGCCGCGTGCCCGGCGAGGCGCAGCCCGGCTTCGTGCGCGGGCAGCAACTGCGCATCACGCTCAACGAAGCGGCGTTCGAGAATGGCCGCATGTTCGTCTTCGGTGCGGTGCTGGAGCGCTTCCTCAGCGAGTTCGCCGCGGTCAACAGCTTCACCGAAACGGTGTTCGAGACCCTCCAGCAAGGGAGGTTGGCGCAATGGCCCGCGCGCATCGGCCGCCGTCCGACCATCTGAGCTATTTCGCCCGCGCCGCGCAGCAGCTGCGCCGGCTGGGTCCGCTCGCGCTGCTGCGCGGGGCGGAGGCGCGTGCGCCGGGCCTGCCGCGGATCGGCGAGGCCAAGCTGCCCGCGCAGGACATCGCCACGCTCAAGCACACCCCGTCGCTGGCATTCCCTGCCGCGACACTCGACGACATCCGGATGGAAGACGGCCGCGCGACCGTCGCCGGGCAATGGCTGGGGCTCACCGGGCCGATGGGTCCGTTGCCGCTCCACCTGAGCGAGTTCGCCGCCTATGAGCAGCGCTATTCGCGCACCCAGCCCTATGGCGGCTTTCTCGACGTCCTTTCCGGGCGGATGCTGCAGCTTTTCTACCGCGCCTGGGCGTCGACCAGCCCGGCGGCGAGTGCCGATCGCCCGGCCGACGACCGCTTCGCCGATCGCATTGCCGCGCTCACCGGCGCGCAGGACGGCGGGCGCGCGGACAGCGCCTTCCCGCCGGCCGCGCGGCTGCGGCATGCCGCGCTGTTCGTCTCGCCGCGCAGCCCGGCGGGGCTGCAGGACGCGCTTGCCGATCTGCTCCGCGTGCCGGTGTGCATCCGGGAATTCGTGCCGCGGTGGCGCGAGGTCGAGCCCGAAGACGGCACGCGGCTCGGCGGGCGGTGCGCGGGGCTGGGGCAGGATGCGATGGCGGGCGGCCGGGTGCGGACCTGGCAGGATGCCTTCCGCGTCGAACTCACCATTCGCGATCCCCGCGAGCATGCCGCCTTCCTGCCCGGCGGGCAGCGCTATGCGCTGCTGGTCGCGGCACTCGATGCCTTCGCGCCGCCGCATCTCGAATGGGACGTCGAACTTGCGGTCGCGTCCGAGGCGATCCGCCCGGCGCGGCTGGGCGGTGGCGCACGGCTCGGCTGGAGCGGCTGGACCGGACACGCCGCGCCCGGCGGCATCCGCGCCGATGCCCGGCTCGGCCCCAGCGCCCGGCGGCTTGCCCGCACCCTTTCCAAGGAGACCATCACGTGACGGAGATCAGCCGGTCGGCGCTGTTCGGACGCCTAAACCCCACCGCCCTCAAGGCGATCGAGACCGCGACCGGCTTCTGCCGGATGCGCGGCAATCCTTATGTCGAGCTGGTCCACTGGCTGCACGTGCTGGTGCAGGATGCCGGCAACGATGTCGCCGCGATCCGCAGCGCCTTCGCGATTGACGATGCAAGGCTGGCGGGCGACCTTGCCGAGGCGCTGGACCGGCTGCCGCGCGGCGCCAGCGCGATCTCGGACTTCGCGCCGCAGATCGAGGAAACGATCGAGAAGGGCTGGCTGTTCGCCTCGCTGATGTTCGCCGCACCGCGCGTGCGCAGCGGGCACCTGCTGCTCGCCATGCTCAAGACGCCCACGTTGCGCGGGCTGCTTCACGCCACCTCGGCCGAATGGCGCAAGCTTTCCGCCGAGCGGCTGGGCGCCGACTTCGCCGACATCGTCCGCCATTCGACCGAGGCGGCGGGTGCCGAACCGGTGGTCGCTGCCGAGACGCCGGCCCCGGCCACGGGGGAAGGCGCACTGGCCCGCTATGCGGTCGACCTCACAGAGCGCGCCCGTGCCGGCGCGATCGACCGGATCGTCGGGCGCGATGCCGAGATCCGGCAGGCGATCGACATCCTGCTGCGCCGCCGCCAGAACAACCCGATCCTCACCGGCGAGGCGGGCGTGGGCAAGACCGCGATCGTTGAGGGGCTGGCGCGCCGCATCGCCGATGGCGACGTGCCGCCCGCGCTCGCCGAGGTGACCCTCCACGCGCTCGACATCGGGCTGCTCCAGGCCGGTGCCGGGGTGAAGGGCGAGTTCGAGAAAAGGCTGCGCGCGGTGATCGACGAGGTCGAGGCCTCGCCCAAGCCGATCATCCTGTTCATCGACGAGGCGCACACGCTGATCGGCGCGGGCGGCCAGGCCGGCACCGGCGACGCCGCCAACCTGCTCAAGCCAGCGCTCGCCCGCGGGCAGCTGCGGACGATCGCCGCGACCACCTGGGCCGAGTATCGCCAGTATTTCGAAAAGGACCCGGCGCTCACCCGGCGCTTCCAGCCGATCGCGGTCGGCGAGCCCGATACCGAGACGGCGATCGCGATGCTGCGCTCGGTCAAGCCGCTGATGGAGGAACATCACCGCGTGGTGGTGCTCGACGAAGCGGTTGCGGCGGCGGTGCGGCTGTCGCAGCGCTACATTCCGGCGCGGCAGCTGCCCGACAAAGCGGTGAGCCTGCTAGACACGGCCAGCGCCCGCGTCGCGGTCTCCCAGCATGCCACGCCTGCGCCCGTCGAGGATGCGCGCCGCCGCATCGAATTGCTCGAGGTCGAGCTGGGCATCGCCGAGCGCGAGGCCGCCGGGCGCTATGCCGATGCCGGGCGGATCGCACCGCTCGAACAGGCGCTAACAGAGGCCCGCGCGACCTTCGCCGCGCTCGAGCAGCAATGGGCGGGCGAGCGCAGGGCGGTCGCCGCCGTTGCCGAGGCGCGTGCTGCGTTGGCGGGCGGGGACGATGCCTCGCTCGATGCTGCGCTCGCCGCCGCCGATGCCGCGCGCGGCGACCGGGCGATGGTGCATGGCGAGGTGACCGAGGAGATGGTCGCCGCGGTGGTCGCCGATTGGACCGGCATCCCGGTCGGGCGGATGGTGCAGGACGAGCTCACCGCGGTCCTGGAGATGGAGACGCGGCTCCAGCGCCGCGTGATCGGGCAGGACCATGCGATGGCGGCGATCGCCCAGCGGCTGCGCACCAGCCGCGCGCGGCTCGACAATCCGGACAAGCCCGTCGGCGTCTTCCTGCTCTGCGGTCCCTCGGGCGTCGGCAAGACCGAGACCGCGCATGCGCTCGCCGAACTCCTCTATTCGGGCGACGACAGCCTGATCACGATCAACATGAGCGAGTTCCAGGAGTCGCACAGCGTCTCGACGCTGAAGGGCGCGCCCGCGGGCTATGTCGGCTATGGCCAGGGCGGGGTGCTCACCGAAGCGGTGCGGCGGCGGCCCTATTCGGTGGTGCTGCTCGACGAGATCGAGAAGGCGCATCCGGACGTCCACGAGATGTTCTTCCAAGTGTTCGACAAGGGCTATATGGAAGATGCCGAGGGCCGGTACATCGACTTCCGCAACACGCTGATCCTGCTCACCTCGAATGTCGGCACCGATCTGATCGCCAGCCTCTGCGAGGACGAGGAAACCGCGCCGGTGCCCGAGGCGCTCGCCGGGGCGCTGCGCCCGGCGCTGCTCCAGGTGTTCCCGCCGGCCTTGCTCGGCCGGTTGAGCGTGCTGCCCTATCTGCCGCTGTCGCCAGCGATGCTGCGGCAGATCGTCAGGCTCCAGCTCGATCGCATCGTCCGCCGGGTTGCGGAGCATCACGGCGCGATGCTGGTCGTGGCGCCGGCGACGATCGACTTGATCGTGTCGCGCTGCGAGGAAGTCGCCTCGGGCGGTCGCATGATCGACGCGATCCTCACCAACACGCTGCTCCCCGATCTCTCGCTGGGGCTGATCGAGCGGCAGATCGCGGGGGCGGCGGTGACGGCGATCCATGTCGGCGTCGATGGCGACGGCTTCACCTACCGTTTCGACGGCGCGGCGGCCGAAGCCCCCGCGCTGGCGGCCGAATGAGTAGCGAGGCGATGCCCGACAAAGACCAGCCCGGCGACGGCCGCACCGTCGTCGCGATCGAGCCCAGCGCGGGCGGCTCGCTGCCGGGCGGCGGCGGTGGCGCCCGTCGCGGTGCCAGCCTCGCGCCCGGGGACGTGCTCAACGGCATCTACCGGGTCGATCGCTTCATCGCGCGCGGCGGCATGGGCGAGGTGTTCGAGGGCATCAACGTCGAGAGCGATGAGCGCGTCGCGATCAAGGCGATCCGCAGCCACTTGGCGCAGGAAGACAAGATCATCGCGATGTTCCGCAAGGAAGCGCGTGTGCTCACCCAGATCGCGCATCCGGCGATCGTGCAGTACCGCGTGCTGGCCCGCGATCCGACGCTCGACCTCTACTATATCGTCACCGACTTCATCGACGGCGAGCCGCTGTCGACGCATCTCGGCGGCGTGCACCCCGCGGCGGCCGCGATCGCGACGCTGGCGCGGCGGCTCGCGGCGGGGCTGCAGGCCGCGCACGAGCACGGCGCCGTCCACCGCGACATGTCGCCGGACAATGTGCTGCTGCCCGGCGGCGCGATCGCGCGGGCGAAGATCATCGATTTCGGGATCGCCAAGAGCCTCGACATCGGCGGCGAGACCGTCGTCGGCGACGGCTTTGCCGGCAAGCTCGGCTATGTCGCGCCCGAGCAGTTCGGCGACTATGGTCGCGAGGTCGGCCCCTGGACCGACGTGTACAGCACCGCGCTGGTGCTGCTCGCCTTCGCGCGCGGCAAGGCGCCGGCGATGGGCAACACCCTGGCCGACGCCGTCGAGCGCCGCCGCCAGCTGCCCGACTGGGACGGGGTGCCGCCGACCCTGGTGCCGCTGTTCCGCAAGATGCTCGCGCCGAACCCCGCCGAGCGGATCCGCTCGATGGCGGAGGTGCTGGCGTTCCTCGACACGCTCGTGCTGCCGGAGGAGGATGCGGCCGGAGCCTCGCCCGTACCCGCCCCGGCGCCCGCTGCGCCGCCTGCACCGGAGACCGTGTTCGCGCCCGCCGTCGCGGTCGCCCAGAAGCGACCGGCCGCCGCTCCCAAACCCGCACCTGCGACGAAGCGGGGGCGGGGCAAGGCGACATGGGCACTCGCGGCGCTGCCGATCGCCGGGGGCGCATGGTGGCTGGTCGCCGCGCCCGCCTCGCATCCGCCCGCTGCCCCGCCGCCACCAAAGGCGGTGGCGCGCATCGCCACCCAGGCGCCTGCCGTTCCGCGTCCCGCGCCGGCGGGATCGCCAGGCCCCAGCGTGAAAACGGCGGCGCCTGCCACCGTGGTCGCTCCGCTGCCGGTGCCCACAGCGACGCCAACCCCGGCGCCGACCCCTGCCGCGCTCCCGGCCGCCAAGCCGTCGCCCGAGGCGCCACCGGCAGAGGCACTCGCGCGCAAGCCCGCCGAGGATGCGGAGGGCAAGCTCGTCGACCTGCAGAAGCTCGAACGCAGCCATCATTGGCAGAGCAGCGGGGTGGGCGCCTGCTATCGCTATACGGGCGACTGGAAGCTGATCGGCTATACCAGCAAGGCGGCCTGCGCGCTGACGGTGTTCTTCAACCAGTGCCAGGTGAAGAACGGCCTTTTCGACAAGACCGCGCTGCGCCGCAACGGCGCGCGGATCGAGGAACTGCGCGGGCGGCAGTGGCAAGCGCTCTATGCCGATCGCCGCTGCGGCTGAGCGCGCGCGATCGGCATAGAAGCTTACTCCGACATTTGACGCGTGCGCCACTCCGTGGTTGAACCGCGCCCGCGCGGCCCCTAAGTCGCGCATGCGGCCTGTTACCGCTAACGCCCAGTTTCAGAATCATCCTCGTCGATCGGAGAGAGAGCTCATCATGGCGCTGACCGGAGAATTGTTCATCGCATCGAAGCGCGTCGCCCGCGACGCCGGCTTCCGCGCCGTTGCCGCCGCCACCGGCAGCGAGATCGAACCCAGCTTCAGCACGGCGACGCTGGAAGATGTCGACGCCGCCTGCGCCGCCGCCGAGGCCGCGTTCCTGCCCTATTCGAGCCTGTCGCGCGAGGAGCGCGCCAAGTTCCTCGAAGCCATCGCCGAGGAAATCGAGGCGCTGGGCGACGAACTGATCGAGCGCGCGATGCAGGAAAGCGGCCTGCCCCAGGCCCGCCTCCAGGGCGAGCGCGGCCGCACCGCCGGCCAGCTGCGCCTGTTCGCCAAGGAACTGCGCCTGGGCGATTATCTCCGCGTCCGCATCGACCATGCGATCCCCGACCGCGCGCCGCTGCCCAAGCCGGAGCTGCGCCTGCGCATGGTGCCGCTGGGCCCAGTCGCGGTGTTCGGCGCATCGAACTTCCCGCTCGCCTTCTCGACCGCCGGCGGCGACACCGCCTCGGCGCTCGCCGCCGGCTGCCCGGTGGTGGTGAAGGGCCATCCGGCGCACCCGGGCACGGCCGAGCTGGTAGCCAGCGCGATCACCCGCGCGGCGGAGAAGACCGGCATGCCGGAAGGCGTGTTCTCGATGGTCGCCGGCACGGCGAACGAGCTGGGCAGCGCGCTGGTCAGCGATCCGCGGATCAAGGCGGTGGGCTTCACCGGCTCGCGCGGCGGTGGCCTGGCGCTGGTCCGCATCGCGCAGAGCCGCCCGGTGCCGATCCCCGTCTATGCCGAGATGAGCAGCATCAACCCCGTCTTCCTGCTGCCGGCGGCGCTGGAAGCCCGCGCCGAGGCGCTGGGCAAGGGCTATGTCGCCTCGGTGACGATGGGCGCGGGCCAGTTCTGCACCAACCCCGGCCTGGTGCTGGCGCTGGAAGGCCCGGCGCTGGAGCGTTTCCTTAGCGCCGCCAGCGAAGCGATGATGGGCGCGCCGGCGCAGGTGATGCTGACGCCGAACATCCACAAGGCCTATGAGAGCGGCGTCGCCAAGCTCTCGGGCGTTTCGACCGTCCAGCAGATCGCGCAGGGCGTCGAAGCGCAGGGCCCGACCTGTGGTCGCGGTGCGCTGTTCACGATGAAGGGTGCGGACTTCATCGCCGATCCGAGCCATGCCGAGGAAATCTTCGGCGCGACCTCGCTGCTGGTGCGCTGCGCCAGCGTCGAGGAGCTGAAGCAGGTGGTGTCGCTGATCGAGGGCCAGCTGACCACCACGCTGCACATGGACGACGCCGATATCGCCATCGCGCAGGAGCTGCTGCCGTCGCTGGAGCGCCTGGCCGGCCGCATCCTCGCCAATGGCTGGCCGACCGGCGTCGAAGTGACGGACGCGATGGTCCATGGGGGGCCGTTCCCGTCGACTTCGGACGGTCGCAGCACCTCGGTGGGCACGCTGGCGATCGACCGCTATCTGCGTCCGGTGTCGTACCAGGACCTGCCGGAAGCCTTGCTCCCGGCCGACGTGCGCGACGGTGCCGGCGTGCCGGCGCGCGTGGACGGCAAGCCGACCGTCTGACGGCTGTTCCTCTGAACTCCCCCTCCCGCAAGCGGGAGGGGGAGTGGGTGGTCACCGGCGCAATGCGGGTCACCCTACTGCGGCCGCATATTACCGTATTTTGCATCCAAGATGCCGCGGGCGCCGCTCACCACCCTCCATTCTTCTATAATCCTCATGAGTATAGTCGGCGATCTTGCCAGATCGGCGGGGCGGCTGTGCGATGAGCGAGGGGGATTTGGATGGTTGGTTCGGTGCGCAACGATATCGGTTCGTTCATCGCTACTGTCGGAGCCACGCGGGAGAAGCAGGCTGCAACGCCGGGGTTTCGCATCCCGGAAGACGCAAAGGTTATCCCGCTTTCTACCCTGAAGGCGACAACGCCACCGCAGTCGATCGTCGACGCAATGGCCACGTTTGGCAAGCTGGACGAACAGGCGCGCGCGTTCACGGGCATCGCCGACAACGATGTGTCGAAGGTATGGGGCAACATCGAAGTGGACGGCCGTGTCGTCGCACAGATCTACCAAAATGGTATCGTCGCGTCGGAGACGAAGTACCAGCTACCCGACCCGGATATCCAGGATCCTGCCGGGCGCGCTGCGTCGATCATCAAGGCCTATGGCGGCAAGCTCGTGCTGCGCAAGGACATCAAGAACCTGGTGCAGTTCCTCGGATAAAATTCGGCAGTCGAGGGCCGCTAGGCGTTATCCTTCCCCGCCAGGGGGAGGTGGCGCCGAAGGCGACGGAGGGGGAGGTTGGCGACCAATCCGCCGTCGCGCTCCTCCTCCTCCGTCAGGCTGCGCCTGACACCTCCCCCTGGCGGGGGAGATCAATGGCCCTTAGAACTTCGCCTCGCCATAGACCCGGGTGATGTCCCCCTGCCAGTCGCCATGGTAGCGATCGAGCAGCACCTGCGCGGGCACCTTGCCGGTGCGCACGATCTCGCGCAGCGGATCGAGGAAGCCGGATTCGTTGTCGCCCGAGCCGTTCAGCCGGGCGCGCGCCTTGAGCCCCGCGCCGGCGATCTCCAGCACCTCGCCAGCGATGTCCGCCAGCTTGCCGCCGCCGGGTAGGGGCGCATCCAGCGCCAGCTTGGGCACCGCGCTGCGCAGCGCCTCGCGGCCTTCCATCGACCAGCCCTTCACCAGATCCCACGCCGCATCCAGCGCCCCCTGGTCGTAGAGCAGGCCCACCCACAAGGCCGGCAGCGCGCAGATGCGGCCCCAGCGGCCGCCATCGGCGCCGCGCATTTCGAGGAACTGCTTCATCCGCACTTCGGGGAAGGCGGTGGAGAGATGGTCGGCCCAATCGTCGATCGTCGGCAGCTCGCCGGGCACCACCGACAGCTCGCCCTTGAGGAAGTCGCGGAAGCTGAGGCCCGCCGCGTTGATATATTTGCCGTCGCGGTAGACGAAGTACATCGGCACATCGAGCGCATAATCGGCATAGCGCTCATAGCCGAAGCCGTCCTCGAACACGAAGGGCAGCATACCGGTGCGCGCCGGATCGGTGTCCGACCAGATATGGCTGCGATAGGACAGGAAGCCGTTGGGCTTGCCCTCGGTGAAGGGCGAATTGGCGAACAAGGCGGTCGCGAGCGGCTGCAGCGCCAGGCCGACGCGGAACTTCTTCGCCATGTCGGCTTCGCTGGCATAGTCCAGGTTCACCTGGATCGTGCAGGTGCGCAGCATCATGTCGAGGCCCATCGTGCCGACGCGCGGCATATGGCGCAGCATGATCTCGTAGCGGCCCTTGGGCATGATCGGCAGCTCGGCGCGGGTCTTGTCCGGCCACATGCCCATGCCGAGGAAGCCGATGCCCAGCCGGTCGCCCACCGCCTTCACCTGCTTGAGGTGGCGGCCGGTTTCGGCGCAGGTGTCATGAAGGTTTTCCAGCGGCGCGCCCGAAAGCTCGAACTGGCCGGCGGGCTCCAGGCTGATCGCGCCGTCGGGGCCGGAGAGCGCGATGACATGCTCGCCCTCGTAGATCGGCTTCCAGCCGAATTCGGTGAGGCCGATCAGCAGCGCGTGGATGCCGCCGCGCTCTTCATAGCTCGGCGCGCGGTGGCTGCCGTCCATCCAGTAGACGAACTTTTCGTGCTCGGTGCCGATGCGCCAGCGCTCCGCCGGCTTCTCGCCCTTGGCGAAATATTCCACCAGCTGGGCGCGATCCTCGATGACCGCCGCGGTCTTGGTCGAAACGGTCTTGGTGCTCATTTTCGCGCCCTTAGCGATGCCGACGAAACCACGCCAGCGGATTTTTGTACCGTTCGGTTTACCAGTCGCCCGCCGCACCCATCCACAGCGTGACGGCGGCGGCGGCGGCCGTCTCCGCGCGCAGGATGCGGGGGCCGAGCGCGATGCCGACCGCCTGTGGAACGGCGCGAATCGCTTCGCGTTCCTCGGCATCGAATCCGCCCTCGGGGCCGACGAGGATCGCGGCCGGGCCGGGACGCGCGCGCATCGCCTCCAGCGCCGGTACGCCGCCGGTCTCGTCGGCGAAGAACAGCGCGCGCTCCGCCGGCCAGTCGCAGAGCAGCGCGGGCAGCTTCACCGGCTCGACCAGCTCGGGCAGCGCGGTGCGGCCGCATTGCTCGGCCGCCTCGATCATGTGGCTGCGCAGGCGATCGAGGTTGAGCCGGTCGACCACGGTGCGGCGCGTGAGCACGGGCATCAGGCGGGCCACCCCGAGCTCGCAGGCCTTTTCCGCCACCCAGTCGATGCGCCCTTTCTTGATCGGCGCGGCGCAGAGCCACAGGTCCGGCACCGCCTCGTGCGAGCGGAGCTGCTCGGTGATCTCCAGCGTCAGGTCGCGCTTGCCGACGTCGCGGGCGATGCCGAGCCATTCGCCGCTCGTGCCGTCGAACAGCTTCACCGCTTCGCCCGGCTTCATCCGCATCACCGAACCCAGGTAATGCGCCTGCGGGCCATCGATCCGGCGCAGGCCGGGTTCAAGCGGGCCTTCGACAAAGAGGCGGGGGGCGGATTGCGGCGGCCAGGCGGGGGTTGCGGGCATGGTCGCTGCTGTAGCCGCGCCATGCCCCATTCGTCCATCCGGGCGCGGGGTCACTGCCCCTGGTAGCGGATCTTCCACAGCTTGTAGGGCGAGCCATCGGGGAGCTGCACCGGCTCCAGCCAGTCCGGCACCTGCCCCTTGGCGAGCTGGGCGTAGAAGCCGACCGGGTTGTGCGAACGGTAGACGGTCGTCTCCGCCATGTTCGGGCAGAGCAGCAGATAGGCCGCCTTGTGCCGCGCCGCGATCGGGCGGAAGCCGTCGGCCGGGCCGGTAAAGGCATGGTGGACGTCGAGGATCGCCTGGCCGTTGCGGTGATAGGGCCCGGCGACGGCATTGTGATGCGTCACCACGATCAGCCGGGGCCCGAGATCGACCTGGGTGAACATCGTCGCGGCGGGGATAGCGTTCAGCGTGCGCAGCTGCGAGGTGCGGGTGCAGGCGATGTTCGCCTGGCGCACCTTGTCGCTGCCCGGTTTGGATGCGGTCTTGTTGGCCCAGGGCATCTTCACCCCGCTGGCGACCACGCCGACGCCGACAAAGGCAAGCACCGCCACGCCGATCCGCACCCACAGCGGCCCGCGCTGGACGGCCAGCGGCACCAGGATCCAGATCAGCGCGGTGATTCCGGGCACGGCGAGCAGCTGGGCGCCCGGCGCCGCGCGCATCTGCCAGAGCAGCATCGCGGCGGCGAAGGCGGTGAACAATGCGACCGCGACCCAGCCGACGAGCTTGGGGCTGCGCCGCGCGTTCCACACCGCAAGCAGCGCGCCGAGCAGCCCAAGGCCCGCGACGATCGCGACCGGAACGGCGACATCGGCCGGGTGGCGGTAGATCGGCCGCGCCTCGCGCACGTTGGAGAGCCAGGTCTTGTACAGCTCGTCCGAGACCTGCTCGGGCCGTCCGAGGCATTGCGGGAAGAAGTGGACGAAGCCCGCCACGATCAGCCCGCCGGCGATCACCGCCAGTGCCAGCCGCACCCAGCGCGACGCGGGGTTGGCGAGCGTCAGCGCCACCAGCAGCGCGCCCGCCGCGACCAGCACGCTCAGCCATACCGGGGTCAGCGCGTCGCAGCGCATCGCCTGGTTGGCGGTGGACGCAAAGGCCGCGAAGCCGATCGCCGAGCCGCCGCCCAAAGTGAGCCCATAGACCATCAGCCGGGGCCGCTCGGCCGCGTCCCATACCCAGCGTAGCGCGAGGATTGCCCCCGCCATGGCGCAGAAGGGCAGCAGCTCCAGCCCGATCGAGAGCGAGAAGGCGCTGGCCAGCCCGACCGTGGCGCCGCCGCGCGCGCCGCGGGGATCAGCGATGCCGGCGACGGTCATCGCCAGCGCGGCGAGCTGCCAGCCATGATGGTCGATGCGCAGCGGCGCGTACATCGGCAGCGTCGTGGTGCAGACGCTCACCAGCAGCACCAGCGCGATCGGCCAGGCGAAATTAGACACCAGACGTCGTACGGTCAGCGCGAGCCCGGCCATGGTGATCGACAGCGGCAGCAGCGGTGCCACGCCGCACGCCCATTTCTCCGCCGTCGCCATGCCGACGAACGGCTTGAGCAGCAGGATCAGCCCGGCGATCGGCAGGTCGACGATCCGCGACCAGTGGATGTCGAACCCGCCCAGCGCCGGGTCCATCCGGTACTGGCGCAGATCGTACCAGCCCTGGCCCGCCAGCAGCGCGCGGACCTGCATCAGCCGCATATTGTCGTCGGTATCGCCCAGCGTCAGCCAGTAGATATTGCCCTGGCGCTGGGTGACGAACCAGACGGTCACGCACGCCCAGGCGACCAGCGTCCAGAGCAGCCAGTGGCGGTCGATTTCGTCTCGAAGGCGGAAAAGCCGCTGAATGTTGGGCGTCAAAATCGCTTTCCTCGGATGCTGCCGCGCATTAGGGCGAGCCCCGGTCTGAGGGCAAGCGAGATGACGGCGGTACTACGAAGAGTGGAAGCATTGCGGGCCAGCGGGGTGCTGGGCCAGCTGATCCGCTTCGTCATCGTCGGCGGGCTCTCGACGGTGGTCTATGCCGCCGTCTACTGGCCGCTCGCCACCTATGTCATCCATCCGGTGGCCGCTTCCGTGGCGGGCTTCCTGGTCGCGGTGGTGTTCGGCTATTTCATGCACAGCCGCTGGAGCTTCCAAGGGCACGGCGCCGAGGAAAATGCGGCGCTGAAGCTGAAATTCTTCGTCGTGCAGGCGACGGGCATGGTGCTCAATGCCGGCTTCACCTGGCTGCTCACCGGCCCCTGGGTCCATGGGCCCACCTGGTGGCCGCTGGTGCCGGCGGTGCTCGTCACGCCTTTCGCGACTTTCGCACTCAATCGCTTGTGGGTTTTCGGCTGAATGGACCGTATCGTTTACGACCGCATGGCGGCGCATGACTCCACCCATTGGTGGTACCGCGCCCGCCGCGACATCCTCGCCGACTATCTCGCCCGCTACGGGGCGGTGCCGAAGGATGCCAAGATCCTCGAGATCGGCTGCGGCACCGGGCACAATCTGCCGATGCTCGGCGCGTTCGGCGAGGTCGACGCGATCGAGATCGATCCGGCGGCGCGGGACATCGCCAGCGCGCGGCTGGGCAAGCCGGTCGGCGCCTCGCCGCTGCCCGAACTGACGGGGGTCGAACCCGCCAGCTACGACCTGATCGCGGTGCTCGACGTGGTCGAGCATATCGAGGACGATGTGGCGGCGCTCAAGGCGATGGCCAGCGTGCTCAAGCCCGGCGGCAAGATCCTGATCACGGTGCCCGCCCACCAGTGGATGTGGAGCGCGCACGATGTGGTGAACCACCACAAGCGCCGCTATTCCAAGGCCACGCTGCTCGCGTCGCTGGAGAAGGCGGGGCTGAAGTGGCGCAAGCTGCGCTGGTTCAACTCGCTGCTGTTTCCGGTAGCGGTGGCGGCGCGCTTTGCGGGCAAGCTGATGGGCAAGGACGACAGCGACGATTCGCCGCCGCCGGCCGTGCTCAACAAGGCGTTCGAGACGATCTTCGGGCTGGAGCGACACCTGCTCGGCCGGCTGCCGATGCCGCCGGGGCTGTCGATCATCGTGATCGCCGAACCGAAGCAATAATCAATCCTCCCCTGAAAGGGGAGGTGGCGCGCGCAGCGCGACGGAGGGGTGTCGACGCTGGTGCGATAGGACACTGTTTCAGCGGGAACACCCCTCCACCACCGCCTTTGGCGGTGGTCCCCCTCCCCCTCCGGGGGAGGATCTAGAAGGCTTCACTCCGCCGCGTCGTTGTGCCGCGCCTGGGGTGACACGCTGATCGTCCCCGAATCCTGCTGGCGGTAGCCCAGCGAGGCATGCGCCTGCACCGGCCCGGCGACATCGGCGATCAGGTACAGCGGCCGCCGCTTCGATTCGACATACAGCCGGCCGAGATACTCGCCGATCATTCCCAGCACGAACATCTGCACCGCGCCGATCACGACGACAACCAGCATGGTCGAGGTCCAGCCCTGGATCGCATGGCCCATCGCCCAGGCGATCAGGATGTAGAGGATCAGCAGCACCGACGCGCCGGTGAGCAGCAGGCCGACATGGCTGGCGAAGCGCAAGGGCGCGGTCGAGAAGCCGGTGATCGCGTCGAGCGCGAAGCGGATCATCTTGCCCAGCGGATATTTGGTCTCGCCCGCGTGCCGCTCGTGCCGGTCATAGACGAAGGGCACCTGGCGGAAGCCGATCCACGCGACCATGCCGCGGATGAAGCGCGCCTGCTCGGGCAGCGACAGCAGCGCATCGAGCGCACGGCGGCTCATCAGGCGGAAGTCGCCGGTATCGAGCGGGATCGGCGTGTCGGTGATCCGATCCAGCATGCGGTAGAAGATCGCCGCGGTCGCCTTCTTGAACAGGCTCTCGCCCTCGCGCTTGCGGCGGACGGCATAGACCACGTCGGCGCCCTGCGCGGCCATGGTGGCGCGCATCTCGGTCAGCAGCTCGGGCGGGTCCTGCAGATCGGCGTCGATGATCAGGATCTGCTCGCCGGCGCACAGGTCGAGTCCCGCGGTGAGCGCGAGCTGGTGGCCATGGTTGCGCGACAGGTTGATCGCGACGAGGTGCGGGTCCGCGGCGGACAGGCGCTGCATCACCTCCCAGCTGCGGTCGCGCGACCCGTCGTTGACGAAGACGATCTCGTAGGACTCGCCGACTGCCGCACGCGCGGCGGCGCTGACGCGGCCGTGGAGCATGTCGAGACATGCTTCTTCGTTGTAGCAGGGGACGACGACGGAAAGCTGGGGACGTTTCATGACGCGCGCTCTGTAGCGCTGCCGGAACGGCCCGTCGAGCGGGCGCGCATCAGGCGAACAGGCTCGTAACGAGCCACACATTGGCGCCGGTGATCCCTGCGAACAGCAGCCAGCCGATCGCCTGCAGCCAGACCGGGCTGGCGAACCGGCCCATCAACGTGCGATCGGCGGTGAGCAGCAGCAGCGGCGCCATCGCGAAGGGCAACCCGGCGGAGAGCACCACCTGGGTCAGCACCAGCAGCCGTCCGACCGCGCCGTCGCCCAGCAGAAGCACGCCCGCCAGCGCCGGGATCAGCGCGAGGCCTCGGGTGATCAGCCGGCGGACCCAGCAGGGGATCTTGAGGTCGAGAAAGCCTTCCAGGATCACCTGCCCCGCAATGGTGCCGGTAAAGGTCGCGCTCTGCCCCGAAGCGAGCAGCGCGATGCCGAACAGCGGCGCGGCGATCGCGGCGCCGGTGGCGGGGGTGAGCAGGCGATAGGCATCCTCGATCTCGCGCACGCCGGTGTTGCCATTCGCGTTGAAGGCCGAGGCCGCGACGATCAGGATCGCAGCGTTGACGAAGGTGGCGGCGAGCAGCGCGGCGATGATGTCGAACTGCGCATAGCGCACCGCCTCGCGCTTGGCGGGTTCGTCGGTGCCCGAAACGCGGGTCTGCACCACCGAGCTGTGCAGATAGAGATTGTGCGGCATCACCGTCGCACCGAGGATGCCGATGGCGAGGTACAGCGCATGCGGGTCGGCGAGCCGGGCGGGATCGGGCACCATGCCCGCCAGCACCGCTGCGCCGTCCGGCGGGGACAGGAACAGCTGGACGACGAAGCAGGCGGCAACGGTGCCGACCAGCCCGAGCATGATCGCTTCCATCTGCCGGAAGCCCTGGCCCTTGAGGCTGAGCACGATCACCACGTCCAACGCGGTGATCAGCACGCCGATCCACAAGGGAATGCCGAGCAGCAGCTGGAAGGCCAGCGCGCTGCCCAGCACTTCGGCGACGTCGGTGGCGATGATCGCCAGTTCGGCGAACACCCAGAGGAATTTGGCGACCCCCGGCGAATAGCGGTCGCGCACCAGCCGGGCGAGGTCGCGCCCCGTCGCGATTCCGAGCCGCGCGCAGAGCGATTGCAGCACCATCGCCGCCGCGCTCGACGCGAGGATGACGAACAACAGGCCATAGCCGTAGCGCGAGCCCGCCTCGATATCGGTCGCCCAGTTGCCGGGATCGATATAGCCGACCGAGACCAGCAGCCCCGGCCCCATATAGCGCAGCAGCTTGGCCAGCGGCGACAGGCCGGCGGGCACGCTCACGCTGCCGCGGACCTCGGAGGGACAGAAGGGCGCGGTGGCGGTGCGGGGCAGGTTGAACATGGGGGGCTCACGGACACGGGAAAGGCAACCGCCCTTGTGGCGACCGGTTCCGGTCGCCGCAACCATACTGGGGCGCAGGCGGGAAGATCCTGCCCTGGAAGGTAGGGCTATCGCATTTCGCCGCTCGTGCCCCTCACCCTTCCGCGCCTTCGGCGCTCCCTCCCTCTCCCACAGGGGGAGAGGGAGCGGGGATCGAAACTCCCTCTCCCCCTGTTGGAGAGGGAAGGGGCCCGCCGCCGCAGGCGGTGGGAAGGGTGAGGGGGACGAGGGCCAAATGCGACAGCCCTCCCCCTGCGGGGGAGGACCTTGCAAAGCTTAGGCCATCGCCTTGGCGCGTTCCTCCACCAGCCGTTCGAACATGGTGAGCGGCATCGCGCCCAGCCGGATAACCTCATGGAATTGCTGGAGATCAAACTTCTGCCCGGCGATCTTCTGGGCATTGGCGCGCGCCCGGGTCCAGGCGATATGGCCGAGCTTATAGGCGCAGGCCTGGCCCGGCATCGTGCAATAGCGCTCCACTTCGCGCTGCGAGCGCGGCCGGGCGAAGCCGGTGTTCTGGACGATGTAATCGGTCGCCTGGTCGCGGGTCCATTTCTGGGTGTGGATGCCGGTATCGACCACCAGCCGCACCGCGCGGAACAGGAAGGACTGGAGGTAGCCGGCGCGCTCGAGGGGCCCGTGATAGGCGCCGAGCTCGTCGGCCAGCTGCTCGGCATAGAGCGCCCAGCCTTCGGTATAGGCGCTGAAGAAGCCGAACTTGCGGATCAGCGGGCCTTCGGCCGCCTGCGCGGTGCTGATCTGGAGATGGTGGCCCGGCAGGCCCTCATGGAAGGTGAGCGCCGGCAGCGAATATTTCGGCCAGTCGGCGACGCTCTTGAGGTTGATCCAGTAGATCGCCGGGCGCGAGCCGTCGAGCGCGGCACGGGTGTAATAGCCGTTCGAGGCGCCGTCCTGGATCTCCACCGGCACCGCGCGGATCTCCAGCGGCGCCTTGTTGGGGTTGAGGAACGCCTTGGGCAGCAGCGCGGCGACGTTCTGGATGCCGGCATTGAGCCCGGCGATCAGCGCAGCGCGGCCCTCCGCACTATCGGGATAAAGCTGGTCCGGACGCTCGTTGAGCGCGGTCAGCCGCGCGCCGACGCTGCCCTGGGTCATGCCCTGCGCCTTCAGCAGCGCATCGAGCTTGGCGCTGATCTCCGCCACCTGCTCCAGACCCATCTTGTGGACCTGATCGGGGGTGAAGCTGGTCGTGGTCCATTGCTCCAGCGCGGCGGCATAGATTTCCTGGCCGCGCGGCACGTCCCATAGTCCGGCCGAGGGGCGGCCCTTGGCGTGAAGCTCCTTGATCAGCGCATATTGCCGGTCAAGTGCGGGATAGACCTTGTCGCCGACGATCTTGGCGGCGCGGCCCTGCCAGTCGCCCTGGAGCTGCTTGGCGGCGGCGCGACGGACCAGCGATTGGGTGAGCGTGTTCGCAGCCGGATCGGGCTGGCGCAGCTTGGCCATCTGGGCGAGCGTCAGTTCGAGGCAGAAGACCGGCGCGACCAGCCCGCGGCCGGCGGCTTCCTTCTGGTCCGCCGTATCCTGGTCGAGCACGCGGGCGAAGGCATCGAGGCGATCCAGATAGGCCTCGGCATCGTCCTGGGTGACGATGGTGTGGCTGGAGTTGAGGAAGTCCGGCGTCGAGAAATAGGCGCCGCCCTGCTGGGTGATCGGGAAGGGGCGGCCGACCGAATCGATCTGGAACTTGTCCTGCGAGACGGTGGCGCTGCGCAGCGAGTAGAGCACCACTTCGCGGTCGAGCCGCGCGGCTTCGGACAGGCTGGCGGGCTCGAACGCCTCGATCTTGGCGATCGCTGCCTTGGTATCGGCGAGGTTGCGGGCCTTGGCGGCGGGGCTGTCGTCGCTCAGCTTGTGCTTGAGCGCGGCGTTGGGGCCCTTGTCGAAGCCGAGCGAGGTGGCGAACTCCGGCGAACGCTGGATGCGTTCGGCGACGATCTGGTTGTAGACGGCATTGATCTCGGCATCGCGCGTGCCGGCCATGGCGGCGCGGGCCGCGGCGGGGAGCAGTACGGCCAGGGCGGCCGTGCTCGATGACGCGAGGAAGGTACGACGATCCAAGGCTTTTCCCCCTTTATGGTGTGGGGGAGGGTAGCGGAGATTCCCGGGAGGTCCAGAGCGTTGCGGTGCGGGTCAGAGTGTATCCTCCCCCTGGCGGGGGGAGGTGGCGCGCGAAGCGCGACGGAGGGGGAGGATGCCAGAACCTCTCCGGCCTGCGTGCATCCTCCCCCTCCGTCGCCTTCGGCGCCACCTCCCCCTGGCGGGGGAGGATACGGATCAGGTCAAACCCGTTCGGCCGAGCTCACTGCATCCGCGGCGCGCAGGGCCGCGAGCAGCTTCATCAGGTGTGCGGCGTTGCGCACTTCGAGGTCGATCGTGTTGGTGTGGAAGGTGGTGTCGCGGTTATCCAGCCGCAGCCCGAGGATGTTGGCCTTGTGCTGACCGATCAGCGTCGCGACCGTGCCCAGCGCGCCGGGCTCGTTCTTCAGCGTCACCGCGATCTCGGCGACGCCGCCATCGGCCTTGTCGCCCCAGGTAAGGTCCACCCAGTCGGCCTCTTCGACATCGGCGAGGCTCGGGCAATCGATGCGGTGGACGATGATCGGCTGGTCCGGCTTGCGCACGCCCAGGATGCGGTCGCCCGGCACCGGGCAGCAATCCTCGGCATAGGTGAACGCCACGCCCGGCGTGAGGCCCTTGATGTCGATCGCATGATGCTGCGGCGGCAGCTGGTCGTCCTCGCCGCTCGCCGAGCCGGGCATCACCGCTTCCATCACCTGCCGGTCGGTCAGGCTGCGGCGGGCGATCGCCTCCATCAGCGATTCCGCATCGGCCAGCTTCAGCCGCTTGAGCGCCTCGCCCAGCGCGCCTTCGCCGGGTGCGACGGGCAGGCGGGCGACGATGTCCTCGTAGAGCTTGCGCCCCAGCCGGATCGTCTCGTCGCGCTCCTTGTGGCGCAGGTGGCGGCGGATCGCCGCGCGCGCCTTCCCGGTGATCGCGAAGTTGAGCCAGTTGGGCTGCGGTTCCTGCGCCTTGGAGCGAAGGATCTGCACCTGGTCGCCCTGCTCGATCTCGGTGCGTAGCGGCACCACCTTGCCGTTGATCTTGGCGCCGACGGACTGGTCGCCGAGATCGGTGTGCACCGCATAGGCAAAGTCGATCGGCGTCGCGCCCTTGGGCAGCTGGATCAGCTCGCCCTTCGGAGTGAAGGCGAAGATGCGATCCTGGTACATCGCCATGCGGGTATGCTCGAGCAGCTCTTCCGGGCTCTCGGCATGTTCCAGGATCTCGATCAGGTCGCGGATCCAGCTGACCTGCGTGTCCGGCCGGACCGAGCTCTGCTTGTACGCCCAGTGCGCGGCGAGGCCGAATTCGGCCTGGGCGTGCATGTCCCGCGTGCGGATCTGGATTTCGATGCGGGTGTCGCCCGCATGCATAATCGTGGTGTGGAGCGAGCGATAGCCGTTGCGCTTCGGCGTCGAGATGTAATCCTTGAACCGCCCCGGCACCATCGGCCAGCGGCGGTGGATCGCGCCGAGCGCGCGGTAGCACTCCTCCTCGCTATCGACGATCGCGCGAAACGCCATGATGTCGGACAGCTGTTCGAGGCTCACATGGCGCTCGGACATCTTCTTCCAGATCGAATAGGGGTGCTTCTCGCGCCCCGTCACGTCCGCTTCGATGCCGCCGCGCCCCAGCAGCAGCTTCAGGCCCGAGGCGATCTTGAGCACCCGGTCCTCGCCTTCGACGCGAAAGCTCTCCAGCCGCTTGGTGATCGATTCATAGGCTTCGGGTTCGAGCTGGCGGAAGGCGAGCGTCTGCATCTCCTTCATGAACTCGTACATCCCGATCCGCTCGGCGAGCGGGGCATAGATGTCCATCGTCTCGCGGGCGATGCGGCGGCGCTTCTCCTCCTTCTTGATGAAGTGGAGCGTGCGCATGTTGTGCAGCCGGTCGGCGAGCTTCACCAGCAGCACGCGGATGTCGTCGGACATCGCGAGCAGGAACTTGCGGAGATTCTCGGCGGCGCGCTCGCTTTCGGTCTGCGCCTCGATCTTGGAGAGCTTGGTGACGCCGTCCACCATGCGGGCGACGTTCGGCCCGAACAGCCGCTGGATCTCCTCCGGCGTCGCCACCGTGTCCTCGATCGTGTCGTGGAGGATCGCGGTGGCGATCGTCTCGTCGTCGAGATGCAGGTCTGTGAGGATGCCGGCCACCTCGATCGGATGGCTGAAATAAGGGTCGCCCGAGGCCCGTTTCTGGGTGCCATGGGCGTTGACCGAGAAGACATAGGCCCGGTTGAGCAATGCCTCATCGGCTTCGGGGTCGTAGGAAAGGACCCGGTCTACAAGTTCATACTGACGCAGCACGTCTGCTAGATGGCGTCACTGGCCCGCTTTTTGCAACCGATTTGAAGCTGCAATCGCGGCTTAGCTGCAACGCTGTGGCCGAAGGGCTGCGCCGCGCCGGTTTCCCACCCCTCATTTTTGCGATAGGGTGCCTGCATGGGTGGAGCCGTTCGAGAAACGCTGCGGGCCATGGCGCGGGAATGCAGCCTGCCGGCCGCGCTGGAGGCGATGGGCGAGCGCTGGTCGTTCCTGATCCTGCGCGGGGCGTTCAACGGGCTGCGCCACTTCGAGGAATTCCAGAGCGAACTGGGCATCGCCCGCAACATCCTCGCCAACCGGCTGGCGCGGCTGGTCGAGCATGGCATCCTCGCCCGGGTCCCTTGCGCCGACGATCGCCGCAAGGTGGAGTATCGCCTGACCGACAAGGGGCATGCGCTGCTGCCGACGATGGTGGCGCTGCGCCAATGGGGCGAGCGCTGGGAGACCGGCGTGCCCGCGTCGCCGATCCTGGTCGACGCGCGGGACGGCAAGCCGATCGCGCCGGTGACGGTGCAGGCCCAGGACGGGCGGGTGCTGGGCAAGGGCGACCTGCTCTGGGCGCTGCCGGAGGATGCCGAAGAGGCGCATGCGGCCGAGTAACCTTGGGGCCGCTCCGCCGCTGAAGCGTAAATGCTTCTATAATGGCGTGTGCATCAGGGAAATTTGCGCATGACGTTCGGCATTTCGACGGTGGGGATCAACGGCGTGCGCGGCGTGGCGGGGACCGCCGCGACCCATGGCAGCGCGAGCGGCCCTGTCGACGAGACCGCCGAAGCCTTTCTCCGTGAAGCCCGCAAGAGCCCGGCCGAGCGCACCAAGGAAGCCGTGCTCAAGCGCTATAACCTGACGCAGGAACAGTTCGACCAGCTCGCCCCCGAAAAGCAGGCCGCGATCCGCAAGGAGATCGAAGACGAGATGCGCCGCAAGCTGGGCAGGGCCCAGGGCGGCGCCTTTGCCGACGTCGTCGTCTAGCCGCCGATTGCGAGCAGCGCGGCGCGGACCGTATCCGGGATCGGCTTGGGGCGACGTGTGTCGAGGTCGAGATGGACGCTGACCAGTTCCACCTCGGCATGGAGTTCGCCGGTCTCCGCATGGCAGAGGTCGGCGCGCATCGTCATGCTGCTGTTGCCCAGCCGCTCGACGCGGACGAACACCTCGACCAGATCGTCGAAGCGGAACGGGCGCTTGTATTCGACCTGCGCGCGGACGACGTTGAACTCCGCCTCCATCCATTCGGGGCCCAGCGCCGCGAGATCCGCCCAGCGCCAGAATTCGGTGAGCCCGACATCGGCATATTCGAGATAGCGCGAGTTGAAGACGATCTTCTGCCCGTCGATCTCGGAATAGCGGACGCGGAAGCGGGTGGAGAAGGGGAAGCCGGGGCGGGACATGGAGGCGGGCTTTGCCCCGGGCAGGGCGCGGTTCGCAAGTGCGGCGTGCGCATGCGGGCGTGTCGTCTCCGAACACTAAGCGTCATCCCCGCGAAGGCGGGGATCCATTCGCCTGTGCGTTCACAGATGGAGCCGAAGCGTCAGCCCAATGGATTCCCGCCTTCGCGGGAATGACGATGGGGTGGCGAGGCGGGGGCGAAGAACCTCCGCCGCGCGCATCACCCCGCGTTCGCGGCCGGCGTGTTGACCCCCATCGACTGCAGATACTTCTTCACATTGCGCGCGGCCTGGCGGAGGCGCTGTTCGTTTTCCACCATCGCGATGCGGACAAAGCCCTCGCCATTCTCGCCATAGCCGACGCCCGGCGCCACCGCGACCTTGGCATGGGTGAGCAGCTGCTTCGAGAACTCCAGGCTGCCGAGATGTGCCAGCGCTGGCGGCAGCGGCGCCCAGGCGAACATCGAGGCGCGCGGGGAGGGGATCTCCCAGCCGGCGCGGGCAAAGGCCTCCACCATCACGTCGCGGCGCTTGTGGTACAGCAGGCGGTTCTTCTCGACGATGTCCTGCGGCCCGCTCAGCGCGGCGCAGGCCGCCGCCTGGATCGGCGTGAAGGCGCCATAGTCGAGATAGGACTTCACCCGCGACATCGCCGCGATCAGCTGCTTGTTGCCCACCGCGAAGCCGATCCGCCAGCCGGCCATGGAGTAGGTCTTGCTCAGCGAGGTGAACTCGACCGCGACGTCCTTGGCGCCCTTGACCTGCAGGATCGACGGCGTCGGCTTGCCGTCGAAATAGAGTTCCGAATAGGCGAGGTCGGAGAGGATCCACACCTGGTTCTCGCGCGCCCAGGCGACCAGCCGCTCGTAGAAGGCGAGATCGACCGTCTCCGCCGTCGGGTTCGACGGATAGTTGACGACGAGGATCGACGGGCGCGGCACGGTGAAGTTCATCGCGCGCTCGAGGCTCTCGAAATAGGCGTCGTCGGGCGTGGTCGGCACCGCGCGGATCGTCGCGCCGGCGATGATGAAGCCGAAGGTATGGATCGGGTAGCTCGGGTTCGGCGCCAGCACCACGTCGCCCGGCGCGGTGATCGCGGTGGCGAGGCTGGCGAGGCCCTCCTTCGAGCCCATCGTCACCACCACTTCGGTCTCGGGATCGAGCTCCACGCCGAAGCGGCGGCCATAATAATTGGCCTGGGCGCGGCGCAGGCCCGGAATGCCCTTGGACTGCGAATAGCCATGCGCGTCGGGCTTGCGGGCGACTTCGCACAATTTCTCGATCACATGGTCGGGCGGCGGCAGGTCCGGGTTGCCCATGCCGAGATCGATAATGTCCTCTCCACCCGCACGCGCGGCCGCCCGCATCGCGTTCACTTCGGCGATGACATAGGGGGGCAAGCGCTTGATGCGGTAGAATTCTTCGGACATTTCCTCGACTTTCAAGGGTTCTGGCATGCGACACAAAATTGTGTCGTGCCGTCGTTCTACGCCATAATAACCAAGTCGGGAATGACGCATTGCATTGCCTGCGCTAAGGCGGGGCGAAGGAGAGGACCAAATGCCCGACACGCTCACGCCCACCCTGCCGCGCCTAGAGGACCTGCAGCACTGGACCTGGGTGCTGGGTCGGGCGCAGCAGATGATGCTGGAGCACGGGCTGGACCTGATGGAGCATGTGCCGGCCGCGCCGCCCTTCGGGATGCTGCTCGATCCCACGCCGGCGATGCGCGCCAGCGCCGATTTCTGGGCCGACACGATGCAGCTGTGGCAGCGTTTCCTCGACCCCGCCCATGCCGAGCCCTTCGTCGAAACGCCCGAGCAGGCGCGCGACAAGCGCTTCAAGGCGCCGCAATGGCGCGAGGAGCCGGTGTTCGACTTCCTTCGGCAGAGCTATTTCGTCATCGCCGATCACCTGCTCAAGAATGTCGAGGCGCTGGAGCATGTCGATGGTCGGCAGAAGGACCAGATCCGCTTCGCGACCCAGGGCTTCATCGATGCGATCAGCCCGACCAACTTCCCCGCGACGAACCCGCAGGTGATCGAGAAGATCGTCGAGACCAAGGGCGAGAGCCTGCTCAAGGGACTGCAGAACATGCTGCAGGATATCGCCAAGGGACAGATGACGCAGACCGCCGCGGGCGCGTTCGAGCTGGGCCGCAACCTGGCGATGACGCCGGGCAAGGTGGTCAAGCGTACGCCGCTGTACGAATTGATCCAGTATTCGCCGGCGACCGAGGAGGTGCTCGAGACCCCGCTGATCATCTTCCCGCCCTGGATCAACCGCTTCTACATCCTCGACCTGACGCCGGAGAAGAGCTTCATCCGCTGGGCGGTGGAGCAGGGGATCACCGTGTTCGTCGTGTCCTGGCGCTCGGCCGATGCGAGCATGAAGGATGTGGTGTGGGACGATTATGTCGAGCGCGGCCAGATCGACGCGATCGACACCGTGCGCGACCTGCTCGGCGTCGAGAGCGTCCACACCATCGGCTATTGCGTCGCCGGCACCACCCTGGCGGCGACGCTGGCGGTGCTCGCCGCGCGCCAGCAGGCGGAGAAGGTGGCGAGCGCGACCTTCTTCACCGCGCAGGTCGACTTCACCGAGGCGGGCGATCTCCGCGTGTTCGTCGATGACGACCAACTGGCGATGATCCGCAGCCTCAGTGCCGAGGGGTTCCTCGACGGGCGCTACATGGCGGCGACCTTCAACCTGCTGCGCGGGCGCGACCTGATCTGGAACTATGTCGCCAACAACTATCTGATGGGGCAGGAATATGCGCCCTTCGACCTGCTTCACTGGAACTCGGACGTCACCAACCTGCCGGCGGCCTGGCACCTTAGCTATCTGACCGACCTCTATCGTGACAACAAGCTGATCGCGCCCGGCGCGCTGCGCATCGGCGGCACCCCGGTCGATCTTTCCAAGGTGACGACGCCCAGTTACATCCAGGCCGGCCGCGAAGATCACATCGCGCCGGCCAAAAGCGTGTGGAAGTTGACCGAACATTTCCGCGGGCCGCACAAGTTCGTGCTAGCGGGATCCGGCCATATCGCAGGTGTAATAAACCCCCCGTCTGCTAAAAAATACCAATACTGGACCAATCAGGATCCTGCCGAGTCGCTCGATTCGTTCCTGGAAAATGCGACGGAACATGCCGGAAGCTGGTGGCCCGACTGGCTCGACTGGTTGCGCGCGGTAAGCGGTGCCAAAGTTGCGGTGAACGGCGCGCGGATTCCAGGGAGCGGAAACCTTTGTGCGGTTGCGGAAGCCCCAGGCGATTATGTTAAGATGCGCTGAGAAATTGTTCTCAAATTGAGCGATTTGTAACTTTTTGTGCAGTGCACAATGACGTCTTGCAAATCTGACGCCATCCCGTTATATGCTGCGGTGCAGCAATAGGCAGGGAAGCTAGTCACATGTCCAAGGGACCCAAGACGACGGCCAAACCCGCCGCCAAAATGGCGGCCCGCGGTGCTCCAAAGCCCGCGATTATGGCCGAAGCTGCCGCGGTGACGCCGCCGCCCGTACCTCCGCTCGCCGAGACGATCGTCCCGGCCGCGGCCCTGGTACCGGCGCCGGCCGAAACCGCTGCACCGCAGGAAGTGAAGACTGACGTTGAAGAAGCGATCGCCGCCCCCGCGGAAACGGCCGAGGCCGTGGCCGAACCGGTGATCGAAGCCGCAGAGACCGTCGTGCCGGCGGTCACCACCAGCACCGCGAAGGAAACGACCATCATGGCTACCACCTACGAAAACGCGACCACCCAGGCCCACACCGCTTTCGCCGACATGAACGAGCGCGCCAAGGCCGCCGTCGAGAAGTCGACCAAGCTGGTCGAAGAAGCCAACGAGTTCGCCAAGGGCAATATCGAAGCGCTCGTCGAGTCGGGCCGCATCGCCGCCAAGGGCTTCGAGCATCTCGGCCAGGAAGCTGCCGACTATAGCCGCCGTTCGTTCGAGAGCGCGACTGCCGCGATGAAGAACCTCGCTTCGGTCAAGTCGCCGACCGACTTCTTCAAGCTGCAGAGCGATTACATGCGCGGCGCCTTCGACGCCTATGTCGCCGAAGCCTCGAAGCATACCGAAGCGATGATCAAGCTCGCCGGCGACGCCGCGCAGCCGATCTCGAACCGCTTCGCGGTTGCGGTCGAGAAGGTGAAGACCACCGCCTGATCGGCGCTGCCGATCCGGAATAAATGAATTTGGGGGCGGTCGCTGCGGCGATCGCCCCTTTTTCATTGCGACAAAATGCCAAAGGTACCTCGGCATGCCTTGCCCTTGGGGGCAGTGCGACATATTTTGCCACGCCTATGGTCGAGCTTCGTACAACACAGATTCGGATGGCCGAGGACGGCGACCAGGATGATCGCGGCAACGACAACGCGGTCGGTATCGCCACGCGCACCCGCACCCGCACCAAGAAGCCGACACCCTATCGGGTGCTGATGCTCAACGACGATTATACCCCGATGGAATTCGTCGTACTGGTGCTGCAGCGCTTCTTCCGGATGAATATCGAGGAAGCGACCCAGGTGATGCTCCACGTCCACCAGCGCGGCGTGGGCGTGTGCGGGGTGTTCAGCTACGAAGTCGCCGAGACCAAGGTCTCGCAGGTGATCGATTTCGCCCGGCAGAACCAGCACCCGCTGCAGTGCACGCTGGAGAAGGCATAGGCGCTTTCGCCTACGTCCTCAGCCGTCATCCCCGCGAAGGCGGGGATCCATTGGCGCTGAATCGTCGGTTGTTTCCCCCAGCGTCCTGGCAAATGGATTCCCGCCTTCGCGGGAATGACGCGACCAGGGTGGAAAGGGCGGGGAGCCGATTTCCCGGTCTCACCGCGCCGGCGGCAGCCAGCGCAGGTCGAGCCCTTCGTAGCGATTGACGTAGTTCGCCGCCCCCGCCAGCGCGCCGCGATCGAGCAGCGTCACCCGGCCGCCCTCGCGGGCAATCATGCCCTCCTCTTCGAGCTGGCGGAGCATGCGGTTGACGTGCACCGCGGTGAGGCCGGTCGCGTCGCCGATCTCCTCCTGGGTCAGCCCGAGCGGGAAGGCGCGGTCGATCGACTTGTCGGTCGCGCGCAGCCGGTTGCGCAGGTCGAGCAGCAGCGCGGCCACGCGCGCCTTGGCGCTGGTGCGCCCCAGTGCCGCGAGCCGATCGGTGAGCGCCACCCGCTCGATCTGGCTGTAGACTAGGATCATCGCCGAAAGCCGGGGATGTTCCTGCATGATTCCGGACAGCGTCGCGCGGTCGAAAGGGCATACCACCGTGTCCGAAAGGGCGCAGAGTGTCTCGGGTGCCTCGTGATAAATCGCCGAGGAGATGCCGAGCATGTCGCCCGGGAACAGGAAGCGGAGAATCTGCCGGCTGCCGTCGTCGAGCAGCACATAGCTCATCATCAGCCCCTTGCGGAGTATGAACAATTCCCCGCAAGGTTCGTTCTCACGCTGCAAAATCGCCCCGCGCCGGACATGGCGCTGGCGCAGCTCGAGCGCATCCAGCGCCTCGCGCTCCCTTGGCGTGAGCGCGATGAACTCGCTCAAAACATCGGCAAAACAACTGGATGACACGCTCTGCACTTTCCCCCGGGCTCCTCCTGCAAAGCAGCGCAACGGAAACAGCGCATTAAAATCGATCAAGCCCCTCCAGCAGCCCACCGCTTGCGCGGGCGCGCAGAGCGGCTAGAAGCTCGCCATGGACCGTATCCTCATCCGTGGCGGCAACCGACTTGCCGGCAAGATCGCGATTTCCGGGGCGAAGAACGCCGCCCTTACCCTGATGCCGTGCGCGCTGCTCACCGACGAGCCGCTCACGCTGCGCAACCTGCCACGTCTGGCAGATGTCGACAGCTTCGGACATCTACTGAATGAGCTTGGTGCATCGACCTCGGTAGAGGGCACGCGCCCCAACGAATTCGGCCGGGTGCTCTCGGTGCGCGCCAGCCGGCTGACCTCGACGGTCGCGCCCTATGACATCGTGCGCAAGATGCGCGCCTCGATCCTGGTGCTTGGCCCGCTGCTCGCCCGCGAAGGCGAGGCGACGGTATCGCTGCCCGGCGGTTGCGCGATCGGCAATCGCCCGATCGACCTCCACCTCAAGGCGCTGGAGGCGATGGGCGCCGAGATCGAGATCAGCGCCGGCTATGTGAAGGCGACTGCGCCCGGCGGCCGTATCTCGGGCGGGCGCTTCCGCTTCCCGGTGGTCTCGGTCGGCGCGACCGAGAATGCGCTGATGGGAGCGGCGACCGCGCGCGGCACCACGGTGCTGGAGAATGCGGCGCGCGAGCCCGAGATCGTCGACCTGTGCAACCTGCTCGTCGCGATGGGCGCGGTGATCCGCGGCATCGGCACCGAGACGCTGGAAATCGACGGCCGCGACCGGCTGCACGGCGCCACCTATGCGGTGATGCCCGATCGCATCGAGGCGGGCAGCTACGCCTGCGCCGCGGCGATCACCGGCGGCGACGTCGAACTGGTCGGCGCCTCGGCCGAGGACATGCGCGCGACGCTGGATGCGCTGGTCGAGGCCGGCATCACGGTGGAGGAAACCGCCAACGGCGTGCGCATCGCCGCCAACAACGGCATCCGCCCGCTGACGCTCAACACCGCACCCTTCCCGGGCTTCGCGACGGACATGCAGGCGCAGTTCATGGCGATGCTGTGCAAGGCGGACGGGGCGAGCACGCTCACCGAGACGATCTTCGAAAACCGCTACATGCACGTGCCCGAGCTGGCGCGGATGGGCGCGGACATCGAGGTGCATGGCCGCACCGCGATCGTGCGCGGGGTGAAGAAGCTCACCGGCGCCCCTGTGATGGCGACCGACCTGCGCGCCTCGATGAGCCTGATCCTAGCCGGCTTGGCGGCGGAGGGCGAGACGCAGGTCAACCGCGTCTATCATCTCGACCGCGGCTATGAGCGGCTGGAAGAGAAGCTGCAGGCGGTGGGCGCGGATATCGAGCGCGTGGGCGACGGCTGAGGACGAAACCCTCTCCCCGCGCGGGGGAGGGCAGGCCTCGCCTCAAATATCATCGTCATTCCCGCGAAAGCGGGAATCCATTGCCCTAGGCGCTGGGGGAAAGAACCGCACCTTCAGCGCCAATGGATCCCCGCCTTCGCGGGGATGACGAGGGAGGTGCGAAAGCGCCGCCCCTCTCGGCGCAAGAGGATCAGCGGGACATCGAATAGGGCCGGCCGGCCACCGGCACCGCCGCCCGGTTCGGTGCTGCCTGCATTGCGAAGCGCAGTTCGCCGCCGCGCATCAGTTCCTCGTGCGTCACATATTGCCGGTCGAGCTTGCGGCCGTTGAGCGTCACGCTGCCGACATAGCGGTTCGCCTCCGACAGCCCCGGCGCAGACACCGTGAAGCGCTTGCCGTTGGGCAGCGTCAACGCCGCGCGCTCCAGAAACGGCCGCCCCAGCACATATTGGTTCGACCCCGGCGCCACCGGATAGAAACCGAGCATCGTGAACACGAGCCAGGCCGACATCTGGCCGAGATCGTCGTTGCCGGCGAGGCCATCGGGCGTCGGCTTGTACTGGCTGTCGACGATCTGCTTCAGCCGCTCCTGCGTCCGCCAGGGCTGGCCGGCATAGCTGTACAGATAGGCGACATGGTGGCTGGGCTCGTTGCCATGGATGTATTGGCCGATCAGCCCGGCAATGTCCTCGGCATGGCTGTAGTCGATCTTGGAATTGTCGAAATCGAACATCGCGTCGAGCTTGCGTACCACCGCGGCGTCGCCGCCCATCAGGCGGAACAGCCCGGCCTGGTCCTGCGGCACGAACCACGAATATTGCCAGGCGTTGCCCTCGGTATAGTCCGAGCCATAGTTGATCGCGGTGGGGTCGAACGGCGTGCGATAGGCGCCGTCGCTCTTGCGGGCGCGCAGGAACCCGGTCTTCACGTCGAAGCTGTTGCGCCAGTTGCCCGCGCGCTTCTCGAACGTCGCGGCGAGATCGTCCTTGCCGATGGCGCGCGCCATGCGGGCGATGGTCCAGTCGTCATAGGCATATTCGACGGTCTTGGAGGCGGCTTCCGGCTCCTTGTCGATCGGCACGTAGCTAAGCTTCTGGTACCAGTCGAGCCCGCCATAGGGGCCGTAGGTGGCGCTGGCGACCATCGCGTCGAGCGCCGCCTTGCCGTCAAAGCCGCGCAGGCCCTTGAGGTACGCGTCGGCGATCACCGGCACGGCGTGATAGCCGATCATCGTCCAGGTCTCGCGCCCCTGGAACTGCCAGACCGGCAGGATGCCGAAGGGGCTGCTCTGCTGGCTGGCGATCAGCGACTTGATGATGTCGCGGTTTCGCGCCTCGGGCTGGACGAGCAGCAGCAGCGGATGCTCGGCGCGGAAGGTATCCCAGAGCGAGAAGGTCGAGTGGAAGGTGAAGCCCTCGGCCTGGTGGACCTGGTCGTCGGGCCCGCGATAGCGGCCGTCGGCGTCGGAGAAGACGCTGGGCGCCATCAGCGTGTGGTAAAAGGCCGAGTAGAAGTTGCGGAGCGCGGTGTCGCTGCCCTGCGCGTCGATCGCGCCGAGCGCCTGTTTCCACGCGGTGGTGGTGCGGGCGTGGACGGCGTCGAAATCGCCGGCCTCGGTGGCAAGATTGGCAAGCGCGGCATCCTCGTCGACGCTCGACAGCGCGACACGGAGTTCGAGCGGCCGATCGAGCACGCCGAAGTCGAGACGCGCGACGATCGAGCGGCCCTGCAGCTGGGCGACGCCATCGTCACCGCGCCCGGGTCCCTGGAAGCCGCGGTACGGCACCTTGCCCTCGGTATCGACGAAGGCGTGGTCCTTGAGCGGGACCGAGGGGCGGATCGCGAAGAACAGCTTGCGGGCCGGCGCCCAGCCGCGCGTCTCGCGGGCGCCGGTGATCGTCCCATCGGGGCGGACGCGCACCGAGGACCAGAGGATCTTGCCGGGATAGTTGTACAGCGAGCTGCGCAGGTCGAGCACGAGGTGCGCGGCCTTGCCGGCCGGGAAGGCGTAGCGCTCGACCGCGACACGGGTGCCTGCGGTCATCTCGGCGCGGACGCCCTGATCCTGCAGGGTGACGGCGTAGTAGCCCGGCCGCGCGACTTCGTCGGCATGGGCGAAGCGCGATCGATAGCCCGAGCCTGGCTTCTTGGGATCGCCAGGCTCTAGCGATACGGTGTCGCCCGCAACCGGCGCGATCAGGAAATCGCCCAGGTCCGAATGGCCGGCGCCCGAGAAATGGGTCAGCGAGAAGCCCTGGATGGTCAGGTCGCCATGACGATAGCCCGCGGCATGGCCGTAGCATTCGCGGATCGCGCAGCCGGTATCGGTATCGGGGCTCAGCTGCACCATGCCGAAGGGCGCTACCGCGCCGGGGAAGGTGTGGCCCTCGCCACCGGTGCCGACCAGCGGATCGGCATGCTCATAGCCGGTCTGGGCGGCGAGCGGCGCCGCGAGAAGCGACGTGGCGGCGAGTGCGAGCGCGGCGCGCTGAAAGGTCCCCTGCATTCTTAAGGCTTAACCGAGCAAAGCTGCGTACGGAAGCCCGCCCGGGATCACTCCGCGGCGAGGGGTAACATCGGCGATTCCTGCGCAGGTGCCGCGACGACGCGATTTCGTCCCGCCGCCTTGGCCTGATACATCGCAGCGTCGGCGATCGGCAGCAGGTCCGCGATGGTGCGCGTGCTTTCGGGCAGGGAGGCGACGCCCAGCGAGGCGGAGATCGCCGCGCCATGCACGGCCGACAGCGCCTCGATACGCTCGCGCAGCACCTCCGCCTTGGCCCTGGCTTCGTTCAAGCTGCATTCGGGCAGGATCACCAGCAGTTCTTCGCCGCCATAGCGGCAAGCGACATCGGAGACGCGGAGCGCGCCCACGATCTGCCTTGCCGCCTCGCGCAGCACCGTGTCGCCCACGGCATGGCCGAATTGATCGTTGAGCTTCTTGAAGTGATCGAGATCGATCATGATGGCCGAAAGGTGGGTGCCGGTGCGTTCGGCCAGCGCGGCCAGCCGAGTCAGCGCATCCTCCATGTAGCGGCGATTATACAGGCCGGTCAGCGGGTCGCGCAGTGCCTGGGTCCGCAGCGTCTCGCGCAAGGCGATGTTCGAGATGGCGAGCGACATCGCATCGGCGATCGCCGTGGCGATGGGCTGTATGCGCGCCAGCTGCGCCGCGGCATCGGGCCGGGCGGTGCCGATCTTCAGCATGCCGCGAATTTCGCCATGCGCGCTCATCGGCAGTTCCAGCACCGTCGCCGCACCGACATGGTGTTCGCAGCAAAGCGCGCCCTGCGTGTCGGCGTTGAGATGGGCCTTGCCGCGTTTCAGCGCCCAGCATTGCGACGGCATCAGCATCGGCCGCAGCGTGTCGCTTTCCGGCCAGTTCCAGGTGGCTGAAAGCTCCAGCCGATCGCGGGAGTTGTTGAAGACATAGAGCGCGCCGCCAAAGCCCTCGAGCAGCGAATCGATTGTCGCGCCCAGGACCGCATTGGCATCACCATAGCCATTGGCACTCTGCAGCAGCTCGGTCATGCGGAACAGATGGTTGACCTGCATCCGCTCTGCATGGGCGATGGCGGCATCCTCGCGCCGTTCGCGAAGTGCCCGCAGGATTTTCGGCGTGCCGAGCAGCAGGAGGAACAGCGCGGTGATGGCGCTGCCGAACTCCGTCAACAGATCGACCACCTTCGAATCTTCGCTGCGAACGAGCGGCCCGACGATATGCGCGACCATCATCAGCAGGATGGCGATGGTGGCCAGCACCACTCGCCGCCGGATCGATTGCTCCAGCGGATCGACTTCAATGGGCGGTGCGTTGCCTGCAGCCACGCGCGAAATCCCCTTCACGCGACGCGGATCGCCGCGATTTTCCGCTGCGATAGCGCGGTCGCGAGAAGGGCGCTGCTCGTGGAACTGCCGCTACGGAATTTTACCGCATCGATCCCGTATCGATGAAGCGCTGGTGCCAGGCGAGCGCCTCGCCCGGCAGCATCGGTGTCTGCTTGCCATAGCTGCCGGCCAGCGCCCGCTCGTAATAGTCGCGCAGCATCGGCTTGTAGCTCGGATGGGCGCAGCGCTCGATCACCTGCTCGGCGCGCTTGCGCGGCGCGAGTCCGCGCAGATCGGCAAGGCCCTGCTCGGTCACCACGATCTGCACGTCCTGCGCGATGTGATCGACATGGCTGACATGCGGCACGATCGACGAAATCGCCCCGCCCTTGGCGGTGGAGGGCGACATGAAGATCGAGATATAGGCGTTGCGCGCGAAATCGCCCGATCCGCCGATGCCGTTCTGGATGCGCGAACCCATGATGTGGGTGGAATTGACGTTGCCGTACAGATCGGCCTCGATCATCCCGTTCATCGCCAGGCAGCCGAGGCGGCGCACCACTTCGGGGTGGTTGCTGATCTCCTGCGAGCGCAGCAGGATCCGGTCGCGGAACCGGTCGAGATCCTGGTTGAGCCGCTCGGCCGCGCCGGGGCTCAGCGAGAAGGCGGTGCAGCTCGCCATGCGGAGCTTGCCTGCCGCCAGCAGGTCCAGCATCCCGTCCTGCAGCACCTCGGTATAGGCGGTGAGGTTCTCGAACGGCGCGGTCAGCAGCCCTGCGAGCACCGCATTGGCGATATTGCCCACCCCCGATTGAAGCGGCAGCAGCGAGGGCGGCAGGCGGCCCTTGCCGACTTCGTGGCGGAAGAACTCGATCAGGTGCTGGGCGATGGCGAGTGCGCTCGCGTCCGGTGCGGCGAAGGGCAGGTTGCGATCGGGCGCGTTGGTTTCGACCACCGCGATCACCTTGTGCGGATCGCAGCGCAGCGTCGGCTGGCCGATGCGCTGGTCGGGCGCGGTGAGCGGGATCGGCACGCGGTTGGGCGGCAGCGCGGTGCCGTAATAGATGTCGTGCATCCCCTCCAGCGCCGGGTTCTGCCAGCTGTTGACCTCGAGGATCACCCGCTTGGCGACATCGAGCCAGGTCTTGTTGTTGCCGACCGAGGAGGAGGGAATCAGCGATCCGTCCTCGCGGATGCCGGCGACTTCGATCACCGCGACGTCGAGCGGCCCGAGAAACCCTTCCCAGGCGAGCGGGGCGACCTGGCTGAGGTGGAGGTCGACATAGTCCATCTCGCCCGCGTTGATCTTCTCGCGGGCGATCGGATCGGAATTATAGGGCAGGCGCGCCGAGATGCCGTCGACCCAGGCGAGGGCGCCATCGAGCTCCGGCCCGGTGGAGGCGCCGGTCCACACCTTCAGCCGCATCGGCTTGCCGGCGGCATGCTCCGCCTCGATCTGCGCGGCGAGCGCGATCGGCACCGCCTTGGGATAGCCGGAGCCCGTGAAGCCGCTCATCCCCACCGTCATGCCATCGGCGATGAAGGAGGCGGCGTGTTCGGCGGTGGTGACCTTGGCGGCCAGTCCCGGGTACGCAATTCGGCTCATGGATCCTCTCGGGGTCTGCATCATTGGCGGCGATGCAGCCCTATCGAGCCGCGTGCAATTGTTGCAATTACCTACTTGGGTTGGGTGGATGCACCTTGCGCATGCGCAACCTAGAGCCGCGTTCTTCTGGCCGAACATGACAGATCAACGACTGCCAAGTGGTTGATCTGGTTGAATCGCCCGGAACTCCCCCCTTCGCCCGGGGGTTTAGGCGGCCAAGCAGGAGAGAGTTTTCCCATGGCAACGCTAGCGCGCGATTTCGCGCCACGCATCCGTTCGCAGTTTCTGACCGACAGCTTCCAGCGCGGCCTCGCCCATTGGAACCGGGAGCGGCTGGAACCCGGCTTCCCGTCCGACGACTGGCAGCGCCTGTTCGAGCGCGACGTCCGCATGGAGCGGCTGCAGGGCGCGTTCCTCGAGGAACTGCGTGCCGAGGTGATCGAAGAGGCGGCTGCGGCGCCGACCGACGTGGAAGGCTTTATCGACTGGTTCGAGGGGCTGAAGGCGACCGGTCCTGGGCAGGGCGACCCGCTTTTCCCCTGGCTTGCCGAACAGGCCGACCGAGACCAGCTTCGATGGTTCTTCGAGCAGGAAGCCGCCGGCGAGGCGGGGTTCGACGATCTCGTCGCGATGACGCAGGTCAAGCTGCCGACCCGGCCCAAGCTCGAACTCGCCCGCAATTACTGGGACGAGATGGGCCATGGCACCGAGAAGGGCATGCACGGTCCGATGCTCGACGCGCTGGTCGAGACGCTGGCAGTGACACCGGTGATCGAGAACACCGTGTGGGAAAGCCTGTGCCTCGCCAATGCGATGACCGCGATGGCAAGCAGCCGCCGCTATGCCTGGCATTCGGTGGGCGCGCTGGGCGTGATCGAGCTGACCGCGCCGGGCCGATCGGCCGCGACTGCCGAGGGGCTGAAGCGCGTCGGGCTGAGCCCCAAGGAAGCGCGCTACTTCACGCTGCACGCGGTGCTCGACATCAAGCACAGCGAGGACTGGAACCGCGAGGCGATCCGTCCCGCGGTGGAAGAGGATCCGCGCCGCGCGACCGCGATGGCCGAAGGGGCGCTGATCCGGCTGCGCTGCGGCGCGCGCTGCTTCGAGGCCTATCGCGAGCGTCTCTGGGGCTGACGCGCGCCCGGCGGGTTGCTAGGCGGGCACCATGCTTCGCCTAGCCCTTGCCGCCGCGCTGATGCTTGCGCCTGCCGAAACCCCTGTGCCGCTGCATGCCGGCGGGCGGGTGACCGAAGATGGCCGCTTCGGCTGGCCGGGCGTCTATTTCGAAGGGCGGTTCAAGGGGACGGCGGTGACGGTCTCAATAGAGGCCGGCATCGACCATCTTGCCATCCTGATCGACGGCGTTGAGCGTGCGGTGCTGAAGAAGCCCGGCCGCGTCGAACGCCGGTTCGATGGGCTGGCGGACGGCGAGCATGTCATCCGCGTCGAGAAGCTGACCGAGACGCAGTCGGGCTACAGCCGCATGCTGGGCATCACGACGAACGGCACGCCGCTGTCGCCGATTTCCCGCGCGCGTCGGGTGGAGTTCATCGGTGACTCGCACAGCGTCGGCTATGGCGACACCTCGGACAGCCGCACCTGCACCCCCGATGCGGTGCACGACACGACCAATACGTCGCTCGCCTTCGGGCCGCTGCTCGCGAAGAAATGGGATGCCGACTACCGCGTGATCGCCTTTTCCGGGCGCGGGGTGGTGCGCAACTATGCCGGCGGCAATCCCGGCGAGACGATGCCGCTACTCTACTCCCGCTCGATCCCCGGCGAGCCCGCGCCCGCTGCCGCCGATGACTGGAAGCCGCAGCTGATCGTGATCAACCTCGGCACCAACGATTTCTCGACCCCGGTGCACGGTGGCGAGGCGTGGAAGGACGAGGCGGCGTTGCGGGCCGACTATCGGTCGACCTATGTCGCGTTCGTCCGCCGGTTGCAGCAGGCCAATCCCGGCGCACGGTTCCTGCTGATGGGCGCCGCCAATTTCGTCGCCGACGTGCGCGCCGTAGCCGCGGCGACGAACGTCAAGGCAGTGGAAGTGCCGACGCTGGCGCTTACCGCCTGCAACTTCCATCCCTCGCTGTCGGACCAGCGGCGCATGGCCGACCTGGTCGAGGAAGCGGTGGGCAAGCCGGACTGAGCCGAATGCCCCTAGCGCTGCGCGTTCTGGCAGCGCTCGGGATGCTTGCGGCATTCCTTCTCGCGCTTGCGCATTTCCCGGCCGCGGTTGCGATCGGCCTCTTCCTGGCTGGTGGTGGTCCAGTCGACCGCCTTGGCACCGGCCCTGACCGGCAGCGTCACCACATTGGCGGCAGTCTTCACCACGCATCCCCCCGCGAGCAGCGGCAACATCAGCAGAACGGGGAGGATGCGCATCGGGGTAAGCCTTACTTGCCGTTGGATGTCAGGAACTTATCCCGAGCCGGCACGCCGATGGAAGGGAAATCGGTGAAGAAGCCGTCGATCCCGGCCTTGAGGAAGGCGGTGATCTCCTCCGCCAGCCGGCCATGCGCGGCCGGATCGGTGCCGACCTGATAGGCGGGCATCAGGAAGAAGTTCTCGGCGCGGAAGGTCCAGGGGTGGAGCTTCAGGCCTGCCGCATGGGCATCGGCGACCAATGTCGAGGGCGTGCCGTCCTTGGCGATGATCTGGGTCAGCTCGGGGCCGATGCCGGTGGCGTATTCCGCAACGGCCTTCAGCCCTTCCGGCGTCGCCATCTCCTTGTAGCTGGCATAGGCGTGGTCGGCCGGCCCTTCGCTGCCCGCCATCAGCTGGATCAGCGGGACCTTGGTCATGGTGTGGAGCCGCTTGAGGTTGTTCACTTCGAACGACTGGATGAATACCGGCGCATCGGCGCGGTCCCAGCCGGCCGCCTTGAGCTTGGCGACCAGACGCGCCTCCAGCGGCAGCCCGATCGAGGCGAAATAGCTGGGGTGCTTGGTCTCGGGATAGATGCCGATCGTGCGGTGCAGCCGCGCGGACTCCTTCTTGGCGAGCGCGATGATCTCGTCGAGCGTCGGGATCGTGGCCTGGCCGTCATAGGCGGTGTTGCCGGGGCGGAGCTTGGGCAGCCGCTCCTTGGCGCGCAGCGTCTTGAGCTCGGCGAGGGTGAAGTCCTCGGTGAACCAGCCGGTGATCGTCTGGCCGTCGATCGTCTTGGTCGTCTTGCGGGCCGCGAATTCGGGATGCGCTGCGACGTCGGTCGTGTCGGTGATCGCATTCTCGTGCCGGGCGACCAGCTCGCCGTCCTTGGTGGGGACGAGATCGGGCTCGATGAAATCGGCGCCGACGTCGATCGCGCGCTGATAGGAGAGCAATGTGTGCTCGGGCCGCTCGCCGCTGGCGCCGCGATGGCCGATCACGACGATACGAGGCATGGGCTTCTGCATGGGATGACCTTGTCCGAAAGCGACGCTCGGCGCCAGCAGCGCCATGGCCAATAACATCAGTCTCGTCACGAAACTCTCCTTCGGCTAGGCGGGTAGAAAGCGGATGTGACGGGAGCGCGACAAGTGGCGGACAATGACGGCGTGCTGGCAGCGGCCGAGGCCTGGCGCGGCGCGAAGATGGCGCTGGCGACGGTGGTGACCACCTGGGGCTCGGCCCCGCGCCCGCGCGGCAGCCATTTGCTGGTGCACGAGGACGGCCGCTTCGAAGGATCGGTCTCCGGCGGCTGCGTCGAGACCGACATCCTGCAGACCGCCGCCGAGGTGATCGCCGGCGCGCCCGCTGTGGTGAAGGACTATGGCGTCGCCGATGCGGCGGCGTGGGAAGTGGGACTGCCCTGTGGCGGGCAGATCGCGGTGCTGGTCCAGCCAGTCGCCGCCAACGGGTTCCCGCCCGAGCTGTTCGATGCGATCCGCGAGGCCCGTGCGGAGGGTCGTCCGATCGAAGTCGGCACCGATCTCACCACCCGGCAGAGCGCGATCGGCGGCTCGGGCTTCGTCAACCGCTACGATCCCCCCCGGCGGCTGCTGATCGTCGGGGCGGTGCAGATCGCGCAGGCGCTGGCGGGACTGGCGCGCGAGCTGGGCATCGCGACCACGGTGATCGATCCGCGCGGACGCTTCCTCACCGAGGAGCGCTTCCCCGGCGTGACGCTCGACGACCGCTGGCCCGACGAGGCGGTCACGGCGCTCAAGCCTGATCCGGCGACGGCGGTGGTGACGCTGAGCCACGATCCCAAGATCGACGATGCCGCGCTGATCGCTGCGCTGGCGCACCCCACCGGCTATGTCGCGGCGCTGGGTTCGCGGCGCAGCCAGGCGGCGCGGCTGGAACGACTTGGCGCCGCGGGCGTCTCTGCGCAGGATCTCGCGCGGATCGAAGGACCGGCGGGGCTTTCGATCGGGGCGATCGGTCCGTCCGAGATCGCCCTGTCCATCGCTGCCGCCATGGTGAAGACCTTCCATGCTGACTCCTGAAAAGACCGCGCTCGTCCTGCTCGCCGCGGGCAAGTCCGAGCGTTTTGCCGACGGCGACAAGCTGACCGAGGAATATCTCGGTCATCCGCTGGCGTTCCACGTGGTGACCGCGCTGGAGAAGATCCCGTTCCTCGCCCGCGTCGCCGTGGTGTCGGACACGACGCTCGATTTCACGTCGCGCGGGTTCCAGGTGGTGGAGAACCCCGATCCGTCGCAGGGCCAGGCGCGTTCGGTGCGTTACGGCGTCCAGGCGGCGGAGCAGGCCGGAGCAGAAGCGGTGTTGATCGCACTGGCAGACATGCCGCGCGTCACCGTTGCGCATTGCTACCGGCTGTTCGACCGATCGGACAATGGCGCGACCCTGGTCGCCTCCAGCGACGGCGTCCAGCCGATGCCCCCGGCGCTGATCGGCCGCGACCATTTCGCCGAGCTGTGGAGCCTGGAGGGCGACGCCGGCGCGCGGACGCTGATCTTGCGCGGCCACCATGTCATCACGCGGCCCGAGGAACTGGTCGACATCGATACCCGGCAGGACCTGGAAGACCTGCGCGGGCGCGAAGCGGCCGCGGCTATTCGTGCCGCAAGGCGTCGATCGGATTGAGCGCCGCGGCGCGCCGCGCCGGGAAGAAGCCGAACACGATGCCGATCAGCGCAGAGATCGCAAAGCTGACCAGGTTGATCGACAGGTCGAACTGGAAGGGCAGCTGGGCCAGCGCCGCCAGGCCCCAGGAGGCGAAGAAGGCGAGGCCGACGCCGACCAGCCCGCCCAGGCACGACAGCGCCACCGCCTCGACGAGGAACTGCAGCAGCACTTCCTTGCCGAGCGCCCCGATCGCGAGGCGGATACCGATCTCGCGGGTCCGCTCGGTGACGGACACCAGCATGATGTTCATGATGCCGATGCCGCCCACCAGCAGGCTCACCGCCGCGATGGCTGCGACGAACAGGGTGAGCTGCTGCGTCTGGTTGCGTACCGTAGCGGCGAATTCCGCGGTGTCGAAGATGTCGAAATTGTCGGGCTGACCAGCGCTCAAGTGGCGGCGTTCGCGTAGCAGACCCGTCAGCGACTGCTTGACGGCCGACGGCTCATAGCCGTCTGCAACCGCGACCAGGATCGCCAGCACGTTCTGGTTGCCGACGAAACGGCGCTGCACGGTCTTGAGCGGCAGCAATACGGTGGAGTTGGGATCGCTGAACCCGGCATTGTCGCGCTTCTTGAGGACGCCGATCACTTCGCAGCTCACCGTGCCGAGGCGGAAGCGCTCACCGACCGGATCCTCGTCGGCAAACAGGTTGGCGCGGATCGTGTCGCCGATCACGCAGACGGATTTCCCCGCGCTCTGCTCGGCATCGGTGAAGCGACGGCCGCCGGCGAATTCGAGTTTCTGTGCATCGAAATAGTCGTTGGTGGTGCCGGTGACGGAGGCGGTCCAGTTCTGCGCATTGCGCACGGCCAGCGCCGAGGAGGAGGCCTGCGGGGCGACCGCCCGGACGCCGCTCACCTGCTGGCGAATCGCCAATATGTCGGCATTCTCGAAGCTGGGCGGCGGGGTACTGCCACCCCGTCCGCGCCCCCCGCCCGGAAAAACGGCGAGCGTATTGTTGCCGAGCGAGCTGATCGATGCCTGCACCGAGGCGGAGACGCCGTTGCCCAGCGTCACCATGGTGATCACCGCGGCGACGCCGATGATGATGCCCAGGGTCGTCAGGAACGAGCGCAGGATGTGGCGGCGGATTTCGCGCAGCGAGAGGAGGAGGGTGGTGAACAGCATCGCTTCAGACCCCCATGCCGGCGGGGGTTTCGGTGCGTTCCACCAGCCCGTCCTTGAAGTGCACGATCGTCCGCGCGAAGCTCGCCATCTCGGGCTCGTGGGTGACCATCAGCACGGTGATGCCGAGCTCGGCGTTGAGACGCTGGAGCAGCTTCATGATCTCCACCGAGCGCTCGCTGTCGAGATTGCCGGTCGGTTCGTCGGCGAGCAGCACATCGGGCTGCGTTACGATCGCGCGGGCGATGGCGACGCGCTGCTGCTGGCCGCCCGAAAGCTCCGAGGGCGTATGATCCGCCCAGCGATCGAGCCCCACCTGCTCCAGCGCCGCCATTGCCGCCTCGCGCCGCGCCTTGCGGTGCTCGCCGCGATAGAGCAGCGGCAGCTCGACATTCTCCAGCGCCGTCGTCCGCGCGAGCAGGTTGAAGCCCTGGAAGACGAAGCCGAGATAGCGGCGGCGCAGATAGGCGCGCTGGTCGCGATCGAGCTTTTCGACGGGCACGCCGCGGAACCGATAGCTGCCGCCAGTCGGTACATCGAGGCAGCCGAGGATGTTCATCGTCGTCGACTTGCCCGATCCCGAGGCCCCCATCACCGCCAGGAACGCGCCGGCATCGATCGCGAGATCGACGCCCTTGAGCGCCTGGAACGCGGTCGGCCCCTCGCCGAACGTCTTGGTGATGCCCTGGAGCTGGATCAGCGGCTCGGCCATGTCAGTTCTGGTCGTCCTTGGCGGGTTTCGCCGCACCATTGGCCTGGACGCCGACGATCACCTTCATGCCCGGCTTGAGCTGGGCGCTGGTCACCGCGGTACGGCTGCCGTCGCTGGGGCCGGTGACGACCTCCACCTTCTGCGGCTTGCCGTCGCTGCCGACGACATAGACCGTCTGCTTGCTGCCGCGGCCGATCGCCTTTTGCTGCTCCTCGCGGCGCGGGCCGAACTGGATTCCGCCGCCGCCATTCTTGGCGCCGGCATCCTGTGGGGTGAAGCGCAGCGCGCCATTGGGGATCAGCAGTGCGTTGTCCAGCTTCTCGACGCCGATCGTCGCGGTCGCGGTCATGCCCGGGCGCAGCGTCAGATCCGGATTCGCAACGGATAGAATCGCGGCATAGGAAACGACCTGGTTGGCGGTGGTGGTGGTGCTGGTCGTGGCGCTCGTCGTCGCGGTCGAGGCGGTGAGGTTCGAGCCAAGGTCGACGCGGGTGATCTGCGCCGGGAAGGTGCGGCCGGGGAAGGCATCCACGGTGAAGCTCGCCGGCAGGCCGACCTTGACCGAGCCGACATCGGCCTCGTCGATCGCGACCTCCAGCTTCATGTGGGTCAGGTCCTGCGCGATCACGAACAGGTTCGGCGTGCTGAACTGCGCGGCGACGGTCTGGCCGGCATCGACCTGGCGGGCGAGCACCACGCCGTTCACCGGCGAGCGGATGATCGACTTGAAGCGCTGCGTCTGGTTCGAGGAGAGCGAGGCTTGGGCGGAGACGACGTTGGCCTGCGCGGAGCGCAGGTTGGCGCGGGCGCGGGCGACGGCGGCGCGGGCGGTGTCGAGCTCGGTCTTGGCGGGCACCTTGCCGCCCGAAAGCCGGCTGACCTCTTCCATGCGGCGCAGCTGCGCGGTCGCCTCGTCGAGGGTCGCCTGGGTTTGCGCCACCGCCGCCTGGTTTGCCGAGAGGGTCGCGCGGCTCTGCGTGATCGTGTCGTCGAGCCGCGAGGGATCGATGATCGCGATCGGCTGCCCCTCGGTCACGCGGTCGTTGACGTCGACCAGCACCTTGAGGACGAGGCCGGAGATTTCCGAGCCCACCGTCACCTGCCGGATCGGTGCCAGCCGGCCGGTGGCGGAGACGGTGACCGACAGCGCGCCCTTCTCGGCGGGTGCGGTGATATAGCTGGGCGGCGGCTTGGGCGCGAAGCAGCGCGAGACCAGCAGCCCCAGCACCACCACGACCAGCGCGATGATGATCCAGCGCAGGTTGCGCCGCCACCAGGGACGCCGCTTGGTGCCCAGAAAGGTGTCGAGGTCCTGCGGTTCACTGGCCATCGGTGGCGCTGCCTGTTCTTGGAGGGAGGGGCGAGATCGGCGCGGCTTCGTCCCAGCCGCCGCCGAGAGCGACATAGAGCTGGACCAGCGCGGTCGCCTGTTCGGATTCGGCTTGAGACAGGCCGTTCTTGGCCGAAAGCAGTGCGCTTTCGGACTGGTTGAGCGTGGTGAAGTCGGTGAGGCCCGAGCGATACTGGAAGCGGGCGAGCAGCGCCTGGTTGGTTGCGGCTTCCAGCGCGGTGCGGAACGCCGCCTCGCGCTCGCGCGCGGCCTGGAGGGCGACGATCGCATTCTCGATCTCCTCCATCGCCTGCAGCACGCTGGCCTTGTAGCTAATGAAGGCGCCGTCCGCCCCGGCCCGCGCCGAGCGGAGCTGGCTGCGCAGCCGGCCCGCATCGAAGATGGTCTGCGCGACATTGGCGAAGGCGCGGCCGGTGATGATGTCGAGCAGCGACCGCACCGAACCGCTGCCGGCGCTGACGCTGCCGCCGAGCGCGAGGCTGGGATAGAGCTGGGCGCGCGACACGCCGATCTGCGCGGTGGCGGCGGCGAGGTTGCGCTCGGCCGCGCGCACGTCGGGCCGCTGGCGCAGCGCATCGGCGGGGATGCCGGCGGCGACGCTGGCAGGACCGCGCGGGATTGGCTTGGACGTCTCCATCGCTGCTCGCAGCGCGCCGGGCGCCCGGCCGGTCAGCACGCCCAGCCGGGCGACATTGGCGGCATAGCTGCTTTGGAGCTGCGGGATCGAGGCGGCGGTCTGGGCGCGCTGGGCACGCGCCTGCTCGGCGTCCAGCGAGGAGACGAGCCCCGCCTGCACTCGCCACTGCGCGATCTGGAGGTTCTCGTCCTGGATGGCGAGGCTCTCGCGGGCATTGGCCAGCTGCGCCTGGGACAGCCGCGCCAGCACATAGTTGCGCGCGGTTTCGGATTCCACCGAGAGCAGCACCGCGGCACGGTTGAACCCAGCGGCCTCATAGGTCGCCTGGGCGCTGCGGACGCCGCTGCGCACCCCGCCGAACAGATCGGCCTGGTAGCTCGCGTCCAGACCCAGCGAGAAGTTGCTGCTCCCGCCTTGCGAGAAGGAGGCGATGGTGCCGTCGGGCAGCTGCGTGGTGACGCTGCCGCCGCGCAGCGGCTCGTTGCGCGAATAGCCGGCCGATCCGCTCACCGTCGGCAGCAGGGCCGAGCGCGACTGGACCAGCGACTCGCGCGCCTGGCGCAGCCGGATCACCGCCTGGGCAATGTCGAGATTGGCGGTCTGCGCCTGGCCGATCAACTGGCCGAGCATGGGATCGTCGAACCTGTCCCACCAGCGCACCAGATCCTCGCGGGCTTGCACCTGCGGGTCGACCGAAAAGCGATCGGGCAGATCGATCGGGGCAGAGGCCTGCTGCGGATGGCTGGAACCGGTGGAGCAGGCTGCAAGCGGCAGCGCCGCACAGAGCAACAGAGCAAGCGCAGGTCGTGCCATAGCGTTTTATATGGCTGATACGGTTTCCCGGTTCCACCGAAATTTGTTTGCACATTGTAACGATGTTGCAACCACGGGTGCCTTGCCTACCCACCCCTTGCGCTCCTAGATGCCCGCCGACCAGGAGGGGTCTCGATGAGCGAAAATCTGTATCCGGTGCCGGAAGCCTGGGCAAAGCACGCCCGCGTCGATGCCGCAGCGTATGAACGTCTCCACGCCCAGTCCCTGTCCGACCCGGACGGGTTCTGGCTCGATCAGGCCAAGCGGCTCGACTGGATCGTGCCCCCGCAGACCGCCGGGGACTGGTCCTTCGACGAAGCCGACTTCCGCATCCGCTGGTTCGCCGACGGCAAGCTCAACGTCGCCGCCAACTGCCTCGACCGTCATCTGGCGACGCGCGGCGACCAGACCGCGATCTTGTGGGAGCCGGACGATCCCAAGGAAGAGGCGCGCCGGATCAGCTATCGCGAGCTTCACGAACAGGTCTGCCGCTTCGCCAACGTGCTGAAGGCCGAAGGCGTGCGGAAGGGCGACCGCGTCACCGTCTACATGCCGATGATCCCCGAAGCGGCCGTCGCGCTGCTCGCCTGCGCGCGGATCGGCGCGGTCCATTCGGTGGTATTCGGCGGCTTCTCCCCCGAGGCACTGGCCGGCCGCATCGTCGATTGTGACAGCCGCATCGTGATTACCGCCGACGAGGGGCGGCGCGGCGGCAAGCGCGTGCCGCTCAAGGCCAATGTCGATGCCGCGCAACGCCACGCGCCGGTGCTCGAGAAGGTCATCGTGGTGCAGGCGACCGGCGGCGAGGTGGCGATGCAGCCCGGCCGCGATCTCTGGTATCACGAGGCAGCCGCCAAGGTCTCTGCCGATTGCCCGGCCGAGCCGATGGATGCCGAGGACCCGCTGTTCATCCTCTACACCTCGGGTTCGACCGGCAAGCCCAAGGGCGTGCTGCATTCGAGCGGCGGCTATCTGCTCTGGGCCGCCTATACCCACGAGGTCGTGTTCGATTACCGCCCGGGGCAGGTCTATTGGTGCGCGGCCGATATCGGCTGGGTCACCGGGCACAGCTATATCGTCTATGGCCCGCTGGCGAACGGCGGCATCACGCTGATGTTCGAGGGCGTGCCGACCTGGCCCGACGCCGGGCGCATGTGGCAGATCGTGGATCGCCACCAGGTCGAGATCCTCTACACCGCTCCCACGGCGCTGCGCGCGCTGATGAAGGAAGGCGACAGCTACGTTACCGCCACCAGCCGGGAGTCGCTCAAGCTGCTCGGCTCGGTCGGCGAGCCGATCAACCCGGAGGCATGGCGCTGGTATCATGACGTGGTGGGCGAGGGGCGCTGCCCGATCGTCGACACCTGGTGGCAGACCGAGACCGGCGGGCACATGATCACGCCGCTGCCGGGCGCCACCGCGCTCAAGCCAGGCTCGGCCTCGATGCCCTTCTTCGGGATCGAGCCGCAGCTGGTCGACGGCGACGGCGCGCTGCTGGAGGGCGCGACCGAGGGCAATCTGGTCATCGCGCGGAGCTGGCCGGGGCAGATGCGCACCGTCTGGGGCGATCACGAGCGGTTCTTCCAGACCTATTTCACCACCTATCGCGGCAAATACTTCACCGGCGACGGCTGCCGCCGCGATGCCGATGGCTATTACTGGATCACCGGCCGGGTGGACGACGTGATCAACGTCTCGGGCCACCGCATGGGCACCGCCGAGGTGGAGAGCGCGCTGGTGCTCCACGACAAGGTGGCCGAGGCCGCCGTCGTCGGCATGCCGCACGACATCAAGGGGCAGGGCATCTATGCCTATGTGACGCTCAACGCCGGCGTCGAGGCCAGCGAGGCGCTGCGCAAGGAATTGCGCGACTGGGTGCGCGGCGAGATCGGGCCAATCGCAACGCCGGACGCACTCCAGTTCGCGCCGGGCCTGCCCAAGACGCGCTCGGGCAAGATCATGCGCCGCATCCTGCGCAAGATCGCCGAAGGCGATGTCAGCAGCCTGGGCGATACCTCGACGCTCGCGGATCCCGCGGTGGTCGACGATCTGGTCGCCAATAGGGTGTCCTAAACAACCCTCTCCCCACCGGGGAGAGGGAGGGGCCCGCCGCCGAAGGCGGTGGGAGGGAGAGGGGCATTGCGAGGCGCTGCCTCGCGCGGCTGCGTTGCAGCCGCTCACCCTCTCCAAGCTACGCTAGGCGGCAAGCCGCCAAGCTCCGCTATCCTCTCCCTCAAGGGAGAGGAGCAACGCATGTGGACAGTATCACTTGTAACAAAATACCATTGCGGCGTCCCGCACCCCCCGTTACACTTGGCTAACACACACGTGGTGGGGAAGCCTAACATCATGAAAATGCGTCGTTCCTTGTTGCTGACCAGTGCGGTTGCGCTGCTCGTCGCCGCGCCTGCGCTCGCCCAGAGCGGCAAGCCCAAATATGGCAGCTTCGGTGTCGATCTGGCCGCGCAGCAGACCGGCGTGAAGCCCGGCGACGACTTCTGGACCTTCGCCAATGGCGGCTGGGCGGCACGCACCCAGATTCCCGCCGACCGCGGTTCGGCCGGCGTTGCCGTCGACCTCGTCGTCGCGGCCGAGGCGAATGTCCGCGCGCTGCTCGACGACATGGCGAAAAATCCCGACGCCTATGGTGCCAGCGGCAAGCAGGTCGGCGACTTCTATGCGAGCTGGATGGACGAAGCGGGTATCGCCGCGCGCGGTGCCGCGCCGCTCAAACCCTATCTCGATCGCATCGCCGGCGTGCAGGACAAGACCGCGCTGCAGGTGCTGTTCGCCACCACCGGCTATGCCTCGCCGGTCGAGGTCGGCGTGACTCCGGGCTTCGCCGATCCGACCAAATACACCGCCGCCGTCGGCCAGGGCGGCCTTGGCATGCCGCGCGACTATTACCTCAACCAGGGGCCGAAGTTCGATGCGGTGCGCAAGGCCTATCGGGCCTATGTGCAGCAGATCCAGGAACTGGCCGGCATCCCCGATGCGAGCGCCAAGGCCGACGCGATCGTCGCGCTCGAGACCGCGATGGCCAAGGTGCAATGGTCGCCGGAGCAGAGCCGCGACCTGGTCAAGCTCAACGATCCGCAGTCGATCGCGGGACTGACGGCCAAGGCCCCCGAGTTCGACTGGGCGCTGATGCTGAAGACGTACGGTGTCGACAGTTCGCCGCAGATCCTGATGACCCAGAACACCGCGTTGATCGCGCTCGGCAAGATCTTCGCCGCCATTCCGCTGGCCACGTGGAAGGATTATCTCGCCTATCGCTTCGTCAGCGATCACGCGACCTATCTGCCCAAGGCGTTCGACCAGGCGCGGTTCGACTTCTACTCGAAGACGCTCTCCGGCGTGCAGGTCCAGCGCGAGCGCTGGAAGCGCGGCGTGCAGATGGTCAACGGTGCGCTCGGCGAGGCGGTGGGCAAGGCCTATGTCGCCAAATACTATCCGCCCGAATCCGAGAAGCAGATGGCCGAGCTGATCGAGAATCTGCGCGATTCCTATCGCGAGCGGATCGAGGCTTCGACCTGGATGGATGAGGCAACCCGCAAGGCAGCGCTTGCCAAGCTGGCGGCGTTCGAGCCGCGCATCGGCCACCCGCAAACCTATATCGATTATTCGACGCTGAAGGTCGAACGCGACGATCTGCTCGGCAATGTGATGCGTTCGGGCGAATTCGAGCATCGGCTGGAGCTGTCGCGCTTCCCCAAGCCGGTCGATCGCAGCCTGTGGGCGATGACGCCGCAGACGGTGAACGCCTATTACGACCCCTCGCTCAACCAGATCACCTTCCCGGCGGCGATCCTGCAGCCGCCTTTCTTCGATCCCAATGCCGATCCGGCGGTGAATTACGGCGCGATCGGCGCGGTGATCGGCCACGAGATGGGCCATGGCTTCGACGACCAGGGCAGCATGTTCGGCCCCACCGGCAAGTTCGAGAATTGGTGGACGCCCAAGGCGAAGGAAGATTTCGCCGCGCGCACCAAGGCGCTCGCGGGCCAGTACGACACCTATGAGCCGGTGCCCGGCACCAAGATCAACGGACGGCTGACGCTGGGCGAGAATATCGGCGATCTCGGCGGCGTCGAGGCGGCGTACGGGGCGTATCAGAAGTACCAGGCCAAGCACGGCAAGGCGAAGAGCATTGGCGGGCTCACCGGCGACCAGCGCTTCTTCCTCGCCTATGCGCAGGCCTGGCGGACGAAGGTGCGCGAGGATGCGCAGCGCCAGCAGCTCCTCACCGATCCACATTCGCCGGCGACCGCGCGAGTCAACGGCATCGTCCGCAACGTCGATGCCTGGTACAAGGCGTTCGACATCAAGCCGGGCGACAAGTTGTACCTGCCGCCGGAGCAGCGCGTGCACATCTGGTAAGCGCCATTCGTATTTATACGGAAAAGGCCCGGCAGCGATGCCGGGCCTTTTTGCGTTCTGGCAGGGAAAACGTTCGCACTTGCAGCAACTGCAACTGGGGGGAAGCGGCTTTGCAGTTGCGGACTCACGCGGAGGCAACCAGATGCGGCGCCCGCGCTGCATTGCAGCAAAGCTGTATTGAGGTTCCCATGTTTTCGCTGATCGCGCTCTATTTCGCCCATCGCCGTATGGCCGCCACTGGCCAGACGAGCACCGCGAACGTCCGTGCGCTCGCGGCAGCCAATGAGCAGGAAGCGCTGGCGTTCCTGCCGCTCGCGGCCTGATTTCGAGACTCGTTCGCCCACTCCCCCTCGGGCGAACGACAGGGGCGCCGCTGTGCCCCCATTTCCGCGGCGCCCCGTCCCTCTTAGCGCTCCTCGCCGGTAGTGCGGGTGCCGGCGGCAGCCGGTTCGGCCAGCGTCGATTCCCCGGCGAGGCCATGGCCTGCCTCGTCCTTGCCGATCGTATCGAGATGCATCAGCTTGGCGATCCACCAGCTGACCGGTACCGCGATCACGCCGATGACGATGATGTACCAGCCGATCGACCAATAGACGTCGAGCACGCGTTCCGGCCCGGCGCCTTCGCCGCCCGTCGCCTGCGCGATCTTGGCGGCGAGGAAATTGCCCGCCGCGGTCGACAGGAACCAGGTGCCCATCATCAGCCCGACCATCGATCCGGTCGACAGGCGCGTCATGCTCGACAGCCCGACCGGCGAGAAGCAGAGCTCGGCGGTGGAGTGCAGCAGGTAGAGCAGCACCACGAACAGCATCGGCGTCAGCGCATCGCCCTTGGCCGCGCCCAGCACCAGCACCACGAAGCCCAGGCCGACCTGGATCAGCCCCAGCGCGAACTTCAGCGGCGCACTCGGCTCCAGCCCGCGCTTGCCCAGCCACACCCACAGGCCGCCGAACACCGGCGCCAGGGTGATGATCCAGAAGCTGTTGACCGACTGGAACCAGGAGGCGGGCATTTCCCAGCCGAACAGGTGGCGGTCGACGCGCTGATCGGTGAACACGTTGAGCGACGAGCCCGCCTGCTCGAACAGCGCCCAGAATAGCGGGCAGAGCGCGATCAGGTAGAGCGCGCCGAAGATGCGCATCCGCTCGACCTTGGGCAGGGTGAACAGCGCGCGATAGAAGATGTAGAGGAAGGTGAGCCCGAAGGTGGCGAGCAGCAGCGTGCCGACCAGGCTTTCGTTGCTGATCAGCAGATAGGACACGCCGACCGCCGCGGCCGAACCGAGATAGATCAGCCATTCGCGCGACAGCACCACCGGCGTGCGCGCGGCGAGCAGCGCCGCATCCGCCGGCTTGCCGGCTTCGTGCAGGTCACCGCGAAACAGCACGAAGACGACCGTGCCGAGCAGCATGCCGATGCCGGCGGCACCGAAGCCCCAGGACCAGCCGACGCGCTCGCCGAGATAGCCGACCAGGATCGGGCCGATGAACGCGCCGAGATTGATCCCCATGTAGAAGATCGAGAAGGCGCCGTCGCGGCGCAGGTCGTCGCGGCGATAGAGCTGGCCGACCAGCACCGAGATGTTGGCCTTGAGGAAGCCGGTGCCGACGATGATGCAGGCCAGGCCGACATAGAAGCCCTGCAGATACCCACCCTGTTGGCCGGAGGGCCCCTCGACCAGCGCGATCAGCAGATGGCCGAGCGCGATGAAGAGGCTGCCGGCGAACACCGCCTTGCGCGCGCCCAGATACTTGTCGGCCAGATAGCCGCCGAGCACGGGGGTGATGTACACCATCGAGGTATAGGCGCCGTACACCGCGTAGGCGGGGCTTTCGCCGAACAGGAAATGCTTGGTCAGGTAGAAGACCAGGATCGCCCGCATGCCGTAATAGGAGAAGCGCTCCCACATTTCGGCGAAGAACAGCATGAACAGCCCGCGCGGGTGTCCAAGGAGCGTTTTTGCCGTAGCGGGTACGCCCCCGCCCGTTGCAACAGATGCCATGCGACCGATGTTTCCCTATGCGACCTCGCGGGTTCGTGCCCGCCAAAGCGGCGCAGACTAGCGGCCTGCGCGCTCCTGTGAAGAGCGGTTGTTGCAGGCGATACCAGGCGATAGAGCGCGGGGCATGACCTTCAACGACCGCACCACGCCGCTCAGCCTCCTCCAGACCCGCCGATCGGGCAAGCCGCGCGACCTGGCGGCGCCGGGCCCGAGTCCCGAGCAGCTCGACCAGATGGTGGCGATCGCCGCGCGCACGCCCGATCACGGCAAGCTCGCCCCCTGGCGCTTCGTGATCGTGCCGGACGAAGCGCGCCCCGCGCTCGCGCTGAAGCTGGTCGAGATCCTGCGCGCCGAAAAGCCCGACGCGACCGCACGCGACGAGGAAGCCGCAGCGCAATTCGCCACCCAGGCACCGGCGCTGGTGGTGGTGCTCTCCGCCCCCGTCCAGCCGCACAAGGTGCCGCTGTGGGAGCAGGAGCTCTCGGCAGGGGCGGCCTGCATGAACCTGCTCCACGCCGCGCACGCCATGGGCTTTGCCGGCGGCTGGCTGACCGGCTGGCCGGCCTATTCGGATGCGGTGCGCGACCTGTTCGGCAGCGACGGCCAGCGCATCGCCGGCTTCGTCTTTATCGGCACGCCGTCGCGTCCGCTGGAAGAGCGCCCGCGCGGCGAACTGTCCCAGATCGTCCATCGGTGGAATCCCTGAGTATGGACTCGGAAGCCACGTGCTGTATTATGGCAGCATGACAGCCCTGGAGCACGAAGACAGCCCGGTCTACCTCAAGCTGCGCGCGATCATCGCCGCGGCGATCCTGCGCGGCCAGTACCGCGCCGGGGACCAGCTTCCCTCGGTCCGCGCGCTCGCCGCCGAGCATGGCGCGAACCCGCTCACCGTCGCCAAGGCCTATCAGAGCTTCCAGGACGACGGCTATGTCGAGGTCCGTCGCGGCGTCGGCATGTTCGTGGTGCCCGGCGCGGTCGAGCGGCTGCGGACGGCGGAGCGCGAACGCTTCCTCACCGGTTTCTGGCCGCGGGTGAAGGATCATATCGCGCTGCTCGGCCTCGATGCACGCGAACTGCTCGATGGCAGCCACGAGATCGCCTGACGCCATGGCCGAACCCAAGCCGGGCTGGAAGCGCACGCTGGCCGGCTGGGCGGCGACGCTGGGTATCTTCTTCCTGTTCCAAAGCGCGGTGGCGCGGCCCTATTACATCCCCTCGGGATCGATGATGCCTGCGCTGCGCACCGGGGACCGGCTGGTCGCCAGCAAATTCCCCTATGGCTTCTCGCAGGCCTCGTTGCTGCTCCACGGCAAGGACATCGCGGCCGCGCGGCTGTTCGGCGGCACGCCGGCGCGCGGCGACATCGTCCTCGTGGTACGGCGCGGCGACGGCGAGGATCTGATCAAGCGGGTGATCGGCCTGCCGGGCGACACGGTGGCGGTCCGCCGCGGCGTGGTGATCCTCAACGGGAAGCCCGTGCCGCGCGTCGCCGAGGGGCGCGCCAGGATCCCAGTCGACGTGGCGGTGCCGTGCGACGAGGGTCCGATCGCCGCGTTCCGCACGCGGGAGGCCGATGGCAAGCTCTATTGCGAACCGCCGCTCTATCGCGAGACACTGCCGAACGGCGCCAGCTACGATGTGATCGACCTAGGCGATACCGTGCTGCCCAACGGCTTCCTCAGCCCCGGCGACAAGTATGGGCCGATCACCGTACCCGCGGGCCATGTTTTCCTGATGGGCGACAATCGCGACCAGTCCGCCGACAGCCGCTTCGGCTCGGACGAGCTGGGGCTGGACGGTCCTGTGCCGCTGGCGACGATCGCGGGGCGCGCCGAATTGGTGACGCACAGCTTCGACGGCGAGGGATCGTGGTTCGACCCGCTCGCCTATGTGACCGCGGTGCGCTGGGACCGCAGCTTCACCAGCCTGCGGCCCAAGCACGCCGATTGAGCGGCATGCTGCCATGGGCCGTCGCGGCGGCGATCGTGCTGGCGATACCGCTGCTGGTCCGCTGGGGCCTTGGCCGCACGCGGGGCAAGGCCGGTGCCGCCGCGCTGATGCTCGGTCTCGCCTTCGGGCATCTGTTCGATCCCGCCAGGGCGGAGGCCACCGAGTCGCTGCAGAAGCGCCGCGAGCAGGGCGAGGCGGCTGGCGAAGAAGCCGGTGCGCCGCCATTGGGTACTTCCCCTAAGCACCTCTCCGAATAGGGTTTTCGCAGGTCCGGGCGCATGCCTCCCGCCGACAGGGTTTCGGATGGAGGAAGCGATGTTCGAACAGGCAATCCAGACCGTGCGGACGCAAGGTCACCAGCCCGCCCGCTATGGCAATTTCATCGGCGGCCGCTGGGTGGATCCCATCGAGGGCCACTGGTTCACCGATCACAGCCCGATCAACACCCGGCCGCTGGCCGAGATTGCCCAGTCCACGCCCGCCGATGTCGAGGCGGCGCTCGATGCCGCGCATGCCGCACGGGTGCGCTGGGCCGCCGTGTCGCCGCAAGAGCGGGCGCTGATCCTCAACCGCGTCGCCGATCGGCTCGAGGCGAATCTGGAGCTGCTCGCGCTGGCCGAGACGATGGACAATGGCAAGCCGATCCGCGAGACGCGCGGCGCCGACGTGCCGCTGGCGATCGACCATTTCCGCTATTTCGCGGGCTGCATCCGCGCCGCCGAAGGCACGATCTCGACGATCGACGCGAAGACCATCGCCTATCATTTCAAGGAGCCGATCGGCGTGGTCGGCCAGATCATCCCGTGGAACTTTCCGTTGCTGATGGCAGCGTGGAAGATCGCGCCGGCGCTCGCGGCGGGCAACTGCACGGTGATCAAGCCCGCCTCGCAGACGCCGCTCAGCCTGCTGCTCTTCGCCGAGCTGACCGCCGACATCCTGCCGCCGGGCGTGGTCAACATCGTCACCGGGCCGGGCGCGTCGGTCGGCCGGGCGATCGCCGCCAATCCGCGCATTGGCAAGGTCAGCTTCACCGGCGAGACCACCACCGGCCGCCAGATCATGCAATATGCCGCCGAGCATCTGATCCCGCAGACCATGGAGCTGGGCGGCAAATCGCCCAACATCTTCCTCGCCGACGTGATGCAGGAGGACGATGCGTTCCTCGACAAGGCGCTGGAAGGCTTCGCGCTGTTCGCCTTCAACAAGGGCGAGGTGTGCACCTGCCCGAGCCGCGCGCTGGTGCAGGAGACGATCTTCGAGAAGTTCATCGAACGCGCGGTGAAGCGCGTCTCCGCGATCCGCGTCGGCGATCCGCTCGATCCGACCACGCAAATGGGGCCGCAGGCCTCCGAGGACCAGCTCCACAAGATCCTCGGCTATATCGACATTGGCCGCAGCGAGCTTGCCGAGTGCGTGACCGGCGGCAAGCGGGCGCTGCCCGGCGGCGAGCTCGACCAGGGCTATTTCGTCGAGCCGACGGTGTTCGTCGGCCACAACAAGATGCGGATCTTCCAGGAGGAGATCTTCGGGCCCGTCCTCTCGGTCACCACCTTCAAGACCGTGGAGGAGGCGATCGAGATCGCCAACGACACCGTTTATGGCCTGGGCGGCGGCGTGTGGAGCCGCAACGGCACCCATGCCTACGCAATCGGCCGTGCGATCGAGGCCGGGCGCGTCTGGACCAATTGCTACCATGTCTATCCCGCGCACGCAGCGTTCGGCGGGTACAAGGAATCGGGCTTCGGCCGCGAGACGCACAAAATGATGCTCGACCATTATCAGCAGACCAAGAACCTGCTGGTCAGCTACGACACCGCCGCGCGTGGCCTGTTCTGAACCATCGGAGGGGAGCCCCATGCTCAAGACCATGAAAGCCGCCGTCGTCCGCGAATTCGGCAAGCCGCTGGTGATCGAGGAAGTGGCGGTGCCGCAGGTCGGCCCCGGCCAGATCCTGGTGAAGATCGCGGCGAGCGGCGTGTGCCACACCGATCTCCATGCCGCGGAGGGCGACTGGCCCGTCAAGCCCAAGCCGCCCTTCATCCCGGGCCATGAAGGCGTCGGCCATGTCGCCGCAGTGGGGGCGGGCGTCAGCCATGTGAGGGAGGGCGACCGGGTGGGCGTGCCCTGGCTCTACACCGCCTGCGGCCATTGCATGCACTGCCTGGGCGGGTGGGAGACGCTGTGCGAGAGCCAGCAGAACACGGGGTACTCGGTGAACGGCGGCTTCGCCGACTATGTGCTGGCGGATCCCAACTATGTCGGCATCCTGCCGAGCAATGTCGGCTTCGTGGAGATCGCACCGGTGCTGTGCGCGGGGGTGACGGTCTACAAGGGCCTCAAGGTCACCGACACCAAGCCGGGCGACTGGGTGGCGATCTCCGGCATCGGCGGGCTCGGGCACATGGCGGTGCAATATGCCAAGGCGATGGGGCTCAACGTCATCGCGGTCGACATCGATGAAGAGAAGCTGGCGCTGGCGCGGAAGTTGGGCGCCGAACTGACGGTCAACGCGCGGCACGAGGATCCGGCGGCGTTCGTCAAGAAGGCGGTCGGCGGCGCGCGGGGCGTGCTGGTCACAGCGGTCTCGACCAAGGCATTCCAGCAGGCGCTGGGCATGGTCGGGCGCGGCGGTACCGTGTCGCTCAACGGCCTGCCGCCGGGGGACTTCCCGCTCTCGATCTTCGACACGGTGCTCAACGGCATCACCGTGCGCGGCTCGATCGTGGGAACGCGGCTGGACCTGCAGGAGGCGCTCGACTTTGCCGGGCAGGGCAAGGTCCATGCGACCGTGGCGACGGAGAAGCTGGAGAACGTCAACAGCGTGTTCGACCGGATGCGCAGGGGCGAGATCGAGGGGCGGATCGTTCTCGACATGGCTTGAAGCGCCATCGACAGGGGCGGCGGCGGTTCCTAAGCTGCCGCCCATGCAGGACAATCTCACGGCCGAGCGGCCAAGCTTCGTCACCCATCTCGAATGCTCGATGACGGGCGAGACCTATGCGGCGGACCAGCTGCACGGGCTCTCGCGCGTCGGGCGGCCGCTGCTGGTGCGCTATGATCTGGCGGGTGCCGGCGGTGCGCTGACCCGCGACGCGCTGGAAACACGGCCGACCGACCTTTGGCGCTGGCGCGAGCTGCTGCCGGTGCGACGGGCGGAGAACATCGTCTCGCTGGGCGAGATCGAGACGCCGCTGATCGCCATCCCCAAATCCGGCGGTCCCGGCGCGATCGTCAAGGACGAGGGCCGGCTGCCGACCGGTTCGTTCAAGGCGCGCGGGCTGGTGATGGCGGTCAGCATGGCGCGCGAACTGGGCGTCACCCGCATCGCCATGCCGACTAATGGCAATGCCGGCGCGGCGCTGGCCGCCTATGCTGCGCGCTGCGGCATCGAGACGGTGATCCTCTGCCCGGAGGAGACGCCGGAAGTGAATGTCCGCGAAATCGCCGCGCAGGGCGCGCGGGTCTACCGGGTCAACGGCCAGATCGACGAATGCGGCGCGATAGTCGGGCGCGGGGCTGCCGAGGGGCGTTGGTTCGACTTCTCGACGCTCAAGGAGCCCTATCGGATCGAGGGCAAGAAGACGATGGGGCTGGAACTCGCCGCCCAGTGCGGCTGGGAGCTGCCCGACGCGATCTTCTATCCCACCGGCGGCGGCACCGGGCTGATCGGCATGTGGAAGGCGTTCGACGAACTGGAGCGGCTCGGCTGGATCGGCTCGAAGCGCCCGCGCATGTATGCGGTGCAGGCCTCGGGCTGCGCGCCGATCGTCCGCGCGTTCGAGGCGGGCGAGGAACATGCCGAGCGCTGGGAGAATGCCGCGACGGTGGCGGCAGGCATCCGCGTGCCGCGCGCGGTGGGCGATTTCCTGATCCTGCGCGCGGTGCGCGAATCCGGCGGTCGCGCGCTGGCGGTGGGGGATCCCGCGATCCTCGAGGCGGTGGACGACTGCGCGCGCAAGGACGGGCTGCTGCTGTGTCCGGAGGGCGGGGCGACGCTGGCGGCGTACCGGCAGGCAATGCGGGACGGGCTGGTCGATCCGGAGGAGCGGACCGTGCTTTTCAACTGTGCGACGGGGTTGAAGTATCCCATGCCCGAGGCGGGGACCTGGCTGGACAAGGATGCGGTGGGGGATCTGGGAGCGTTGTGAGGGGGCGCAGCGCGTACCTCCCCCCTCCGACCCGCTGCGCGGGCCACTCCCCCTGGCGGGTGAGGATTCTAGCGTGCCTCTCTATCCTCCCCCGCCAGGGGGAGGTGGCGCCGAAGGCGACGGAGGGGGAGGTCGGCGAGCAGCTTGCAGTTTGACCCTTCGGTCGATCGCGACCGCGAGGATCTGGCGGACGACGCCGTCGGTGTGGTTCAGTACCTCCGTCGCCGCGTAGCGGAGGACGCGAACGCCTTGGGCTTTCAGCCACGCATCGCGGGTGGCGTCCCGTTCCGGCCGGTCGCCGCGGGCATGCGCTTCGCCGTCGGCTTCGATGGCGAGCGCGGCTGGGGCGCAGTAAAAGTCGAGGACGTAGGGCCCTGCCGGGTGCTGCTTGCGGAAGCGGAGGCCGGCGTCGTTCTTGCGGAGGGCCAGCCAGAGGGCGATCTCCGGCGGCGTCATTTCGTCGCGGAGGTGCTTGGCGTTGCGGCGGCTGTCTTCCCGGCTTCCCAAGCGCATCGCTGACCTCCCCCTCCGTCGCCTACGGCGCCACCTCCCCCTGGCGGGGGAGGATTTACACGGCTCCCCTCACGCCGCGAACGCCTCCGCCTCCACGGCGTAGAGCACCGCCGCCTTCGCCATCGCCGCTGCGCGCAGGCCGAGCGCTTCGGGGACGATCTGCTCGACATAGAAGCGCGCCGCCGCCTGCTTCATCTGGAGGAAGGCCGGTTCGCCCTCGCCGGTAGCCGCCAGCCGGCCGCTCTTCTCCATCAGCCAGCCGCACACCGCGACCGACAGCATCGTCAGGAACGGATAGCTCGCCGCCAGCCGATCATCGGCATCGCTGCCCAGCAGGTTGCGGCCGACGTCCTCGCACGCGTCGATCAGCGCGCGCAGCCCGGCATCCTCCGCCTCCGCGCGCATGTCCGCCAGCAGGCCGAGCAGCGTCGCGCCATTGTCCATGCTCAGCTTGCGGCCGACCAGGTCGGCGGCCTGGATGCCGTTGGTGCCTTCGTAGATTGGGGTAATGCGCGCGTCGCGGAAATGCTGGGCGGCGCCGGTCTCCTCGATATAACCCATGCCGCCATGGACCTGGACGCCCAGGCTGGCGACTTCGTTGCCGAGATCGGTCGCGTGCGCCTTGGCGAGCGGGGTGAGCAGTTCGACGCGCTTGTCCGCTTCCGCATCGCCCGCGCGGCCGCGATCGAGCTGGCCGAAGGCATAATAGACCAGCGCCCGCGCCGCCTGGGTCTGCGCCTTCATCCGCAGCAGCATGCGGCGGACATCGGGATGCTCGATGATCGCGGTGGGGGCGCCGCCGCGAACCCCCTGCACCCGCTCGCGGGCATAGGCGACCGCGCGCTGGGTAGCGCGCTCGGCTACCTGCACGCCCTGCAGCCCGACGTTCAGCCGCGCATTGTTCATCATCGTGAACATCGCGCGGATGCCGCCCAGCTCGGGGCCGATCAGCTCGCCGATGCAATCGTCCTTGTCGCCGAAGCTCAGCACGCAGGTGGGCGAGGCGTGGAGGCCCATCTTGTGCTCGATCGACACGACATGCACGTCGTTGAAATCACCCGGCGTGCCGTCGTCCTTGAGCCGGTACTTGGGCACGAGGAATAGCGACAGGCCCTTGGTGCCGGCCGGTGCGCCGGGCGTGCGTGCCAGCACCAGATGGACAATATTGTCCGCCATGTCGTGGTCGCCGAACGAGATGTAGATCTTGGTGCCCTTGATCTTCCACTTGCCGTCGCCCGCCGGCTCGGCCTTGGTCTTCACCGCGCCGACGTCCGAGCCGGCCTGCGGCTCGGTGAGGTTCATCGTGCCGGTCCATTCGCCGGTCGCGAGCTTCGGCAGATAGAGCGCCTGCTGTTCGGGCGAGCCGTGATGGTGCAGCGCTTCGACCGCGCCGACCGTCAGCACCGGGCAGAGGCAGAAGCCCATATTCGCGGTGCCCAGCGTCTCCAGCACCGCGACCGACAGGCTCACCGGCAGGCCCTGGCCGCCATGCTCGGCGGGGGAACCGATCGTGCCCCAGCCGCCCTCGACATAGGCGCGGTACGCCGCAGCGAAGCCCTCCGGCATCCTCACGCCCTGCTCGGTCCAGCGCGCGCCTTCGGTGTCGCCCAGCCGTTCGAGCGGCGCCCATTCGCCCGCGGCGAACTGGCCGGCGCCCTCCAGCACGGCGTCGAGCAGGTCGGGCGTGGCCTCTTCGCTGATCTCGGACAGGCGGACGATATGGTCGAGCACGAAACGCTGCTCGGCGGTGGCGGGGGTGAACATCAGGCCTCTCTCTTGTGATCTTGTTGCAGCCAATATAGCGCCTTGCGGGTGACCCCAGCAAATCCGCGCATCTTACCCTACGGCGAGGCCGCGCTCGGCGAAGCGGCGGCGCTGATTCGCGCACGCCAATGCGTCGCGGTGCCGACCGAAACCGTCTACGGGCTCGCCGCCGACGCGACCGATTCGGATGCGGTGGCGGGGATTTACGCGGCCAAGGGGCGCCCCTCGTTCAACCCGCTGATCGTGCATGTGGCGGACATGGCGCAGGCCCGCACGATCGCGCGCTTCGACGACGAGGCCCTTGCGCTGGCGGCGCGCTTCTGGCCGGGGCCGTTGACCATGGTGCTGCCGCTGGCGGAGGGCTCCCCGGTGGCGAGCCTGGTCGCCGCCGGCCTGCCAACGGTGGCACTGCGCATGCCCGATCACCGCGCAATGCAGGGGCTGATCCGGGCGAGCGGGCTGCCGCTCGCCGCGCCTTCGGCCAATGTCAGCGGCGGCATCAGCCCGACGCGCGCCGCCCATGTCGCCGCCAGTCTTGCCGGCCGCATCCCGCTGGTGATCGACGACGGCGCGACCATGGACGGCATCGAATCCACCATCGTCGAGCCGGCCACGCGGCGCATCCTGCGGCCGGGGCCGGTCACCGCCGAGCAGCTGCCGGGCTATGGCAGCGGCACGACGCCGGGGGCGATCACCGCGCCGGGGCAGCTGGCCAGCCATTATGCGCCGTCCAAGCCGGTGCGGCTGGATGCCGCGCGCGCCGAGGCGGGGGAGTGGCTGATCGGCTTCGGTGCCATTGCGGGCGACGACACGCTGTCCGCCACGGGCGACCTGCGCGAAGCGGCCGCGCGTCTGTTCGACGCGCTGCACCGCGCCGACGCGTCCGATCGGCCGCGGATCGCAGTGGCGCCGGTGCCGCTGCACGGGCTTGGTCTGGCCATTCAAGACCGCCTGGCGCGCGCTGCGCACCCGCGGACCTGACCGCCTGCCGATGGTTTGTCGGACTAGTCGTTGGTAAGATCCACACTGCACATGCTGGGTATACGATCATCCCACGCGCATGCGCGGCGATCCGACGGCAAAGATGAAGTTAACCTAAACTGGACTGACCTGACCGGGAGCGCAAATCAGCCAATCGTTTGTCTTGTGTAAAGTCGATCCAAACTGGATGATTCTGCCTGACATTCTCATTATGAGTAGGCTGTATACGATCTTGCCTTTACACCCGTTGCGAAGCGTTTAGGTTCCGGCGTGTCGTATAGCTTGCGCAACAAAGACGAGCGACGCGGCAACTGCTGGACGATCGTCTGCGCCGCCGTCGCCCGAATACCGGGCCGCGCGTTCGGGGATCGGGCCAGTGGACGAGAGCGGAACCCGAATGGCGCCGAACTGCCCCCGCAGCACCGCGCGCCTTCGTTCCGCGGCCAGCCTTCGCAAGCCGGCCGCGGTCTCGAACACCCCCGTGGGAGGGCGCGGCCTTAAGCTGCTGCGCCCTCTTTCGTGCGGTTGGCGAAGCTCTTGCGCAGCTTGCGGAGCTTGGGCGGGATTACCGCCAGGCAATAGGGGTTCCGCTGGCCGTCGCCCTGCCAATATTCCTGGTGATAGTCCTCGGCCGGCCACCATTCGCCCAGCGGCTCGATCGACGTGACGATCGGCTGCGGCCAATCGGGGCGGGCGCGCTCGATCGCGTCCAGCGCCTCGCGCTCCTGCTCCGCCGAATGCGGGAAGATCGCCGAGCGATACTGGGTGCCGATGTCGTTGCCCTGGCGGTTGAGCTGGGTCGGGTCATGGGTGGCGAGGAAGATGTCGAGGATCTCGCCATAGCTCACCACATCGGTGTCGAAGCTGACGCGGATCGCCTCGGCATGGCCGGTGTCGCCGCTGCACACTTCCTTGTAGGTCGGGTTTTCCTTGGTGCCGCCGATATAGCCGCTTTCGACGCCCTGCACGCCGATCACGTCGTTGAACACGGCTTCCGTGCACCAGAAGCAACCGCCGGCGAGCGTCGCCGTTTCAATGGTCATGTCTCAGGAACTCCTTGCTTGTGGCCCCAAGATAGGGTGGAGCCGGGGCGGAACAAAGAGGATGACGTGATGCGCGACGGTGCGGTGCTGGTGACGGGCGGTGCAGGCTATATCGGCAGCCATGCGGTGCTGGCCTTGCTCGACGCGGGCTGGCGCGTGGTGGTGGTCGACAATCTGGTGACCGGGTTCGACTGGGCGGTGGATCCGCGCGCCACGCTGGTGGTGGCGAACATCGACGATGCCGAGGCGGTGCGCGGCGCGATCCGCGAGCACGGCGTGATCGCGGTGATGCACTTCGCCGGATCGGTGGTGGTGCCGGAGTCGCTGACCGATCCGCTCAAATATTATCGCAACAACACGGTCGCCAGCCGCGCGCTGATCGAAAGCGTGGTGGCGGAAGGCGTGCGCCACTTCATCTTCTCCTCGACCGCGGCGACCTATGGCATCCCCGACCAGGTGCCGATCCGCGAGGATGCACCCAAGCAGCCGATCAACCCGTACGGCATGTCCAAGCTGATGACCGAGATCATGCTGAAGGACGTCGCCGCCGCGCACCCGCTCAATTACTGCGCGCTGCGCTATTTCAACGTCGCGGGCGCGGACCCGCAGGGGCGCAGCGGCCAGTCGACCGCGGGTGCGACGCATCTGATCAAGGTCGCGGTGGAGGCGGCGACGGGCAAGCGCGACCATGTCAGCGTGTTCGGCACCGACTTCGCGACGCCGGACGGCACCGGGGTGCGCGATTACATCCATGTCAGCGATCTCGCCGCCGCGCATGTCGACGCGCTCGACCTGCTGATCGCCCGGCCGGAGGAGAGCCACACGATGAACTGCGGCTATGGCCGCGGTTTCTCGGTGCTGGAGGTGCTCGACGCCGTCGACCGCGTCACCAACATGACGATCGAGCGCAAGCTGGAAGGTCGCCGCGCCGGCGATCCCGATGCGCTGGTGGCGGACAACAGCGCCATCCTCGCGGCGCTGCCCTGGCGGCCGAAGCATGCCGACCTGAACGGCATCGTCCGCGATGCGCTCGCCTGGGAGCGCAAGCTGGCCGAACGCGGGCGATAGGCAGCGGCCTTCCTCCCATCATGCCGGTGCATCGCTGGCCGGGAGAGGCAGGGTGCGTCGGAGGGCCGGGCATGTTGATGATCCTGTTGCTGCTGTCGATCACCGCGGAGGATGCACCCGCAGCTACCGCAGCTACCGCAGCTACCGCAGCTGCCGCCGTCGACGCCGTGACGCCTGTGACGCGTTGCGAGAACGCCAGCATCCAATCGGTGGACGCGCAGTCGGCCGACGCCGCCACGTTGCGGCCGCTGTCCCAGGAGCCATTGGCCACTGGTTATCGCGCGGTGGCGCGCGATGTGGCTTGCGATCGGCCGGTCGTGGTGGCGGCGCGTGGGCCAACAGCAGCGCTGATCCGCCTTTGGGGAGATGGTGCTGCGCCGGTCAGGCCGGCACCGTCTCCGAGACCCCGGAAAGCACGGAATCGGTCGAGCGGATCGCCGCATATTCGCCGTCCAAGTTGCTGAGCGAGGCGAGGTGGATGTCTTCCGCGGACCGCAGTGCGCCGGCAAGATCGTGCCGGGCGAAGGTAAAGCAGGCGTCGGAAACGACCGTTGCGCGGAACCCTAGGCAGCCGGCCGAACGCGCCGTCGCCTCGACCGAATAGTTGGTCGCGACCCCGGCAAAGACGAGGCCGGTGATCGAGCGAAGGTGCAGATAGCGCTCCAGCCCGGAGCCGGCAAAGGCGTCGGTGACGTGCTTGTCGACGACATGCTCTCTTCCCATCGGCAGAAAGGCGGGCTGAAATTCGGCGCCGGGCTGTCCCGGTCGGAAGCCGGACGCCGGATCGAGCGAGAGGTGGCGGACATGCACGATCGGGCCGCCGCCGCGCCGCCATGCCGCGAGCAGCCTCGCAGCGTTCGCTTCCGCCTGCGGGTTGTTCCGCGGCGGTAGCGCGGGATCGGACATGGCGCGCTGCAGGTCGATCAGGACCAGCGCTTTGTCGTTGGCATGGCTCACGGTCGGAAGTGTAACCGGGCGGTCCATTGCCGCAACCGCTATTCCGTCTTGCCGTCCGCGTCCCGCTGCTCGGCGGGCGTCGCCGCGCGGTGGCCATAGCTCAGCACGGTGGTGATCCGCCACCGGCCCTCCTGCTTCGCCCATACCATCACGAACTTGGCGATGCCTTCGCAGCGGCCGCTCGCCAGCTCGCAGAAGCGGTGCTCGCCTTCCTCGATCGCGCCATAGTCCTTGATCGGATAGACGCGGAACGAGGCCGCGATCCGCTCGCGGCGCACCTTGCCGCAGATATACTTCCGCACGCCGTCGACCATCGCGTCGCGGTCGAAGGTAGCGCCGCCATTGTCGTGGTAGAAGGCGACCTTGGGATCGAAATAGCCGGAAAAGGCCGGCAGGTCGCAGCGGTTATAGGCGTCGAACACCGTCGCATCGAGCGCGCTGATCTCCGCCGTCAGCGGATCGGCGGCGGACGGGTCCGTTGCGGCGAGCAGCGCGGCGATCAGTGCGATGGCGGTCATGCGTTCCCCCGATGCACGCCCCACGCGCGCGTGGCGGGAGCGTAGCCGCTGTCGTTCGGCACACCAACAACGCAATCGGCCCGAGGGATCGCTCCCCCGGGCCGATGCTGTTTTTTTTAACCGAAGCGGGAAAGGCTCACACGTCCGCCGGCGCTTCCTTCTTGCCCTTCTTGGGCTTCTTCGGTGCGGCCGGCACGATCTCGAACGCCAGCGCATTGTCCTTCAGCTTCACGCTCACTTCGCCGCCATGGACGAGCTTGCCGAACAGCAGTTCCTCGGCGAGCGGCTGCTTGATCTTCTCCTGCATCAGGCGGCCCATCGGGCGCGCGCCGTACAGCTTGTCATAGCCGCGCTTGGTGAGCCACGCCTTGGCTTCCTCGTCCAGATGGATGTGGACGCCGCGATCGGTGAGCTGCAGCTCCAGCTGGAGCACGAACTTGTCGACCACGCGGGCGACGACTTCCGGCGGCAGATAGCCGAACGGCACGATCGCATCGAGGCGGTTGCGGAATTCGGGGGTGAACAGGTTCTTCACCGCTTCTTCCTGCACATCCTCGCGGCTCAGATCGCCGAAGCCCACGCTTTCCTTCGCCATGTCCGACGCACCGGCATTGGTGGTCATGATGAGGATGGTGTTGCGGAAGTCGACGGTCTTGCCGTGGTGATCGGTCAGCTTGCCGTTGTCCATCACCTGCAGCAGGATGTTGAACAGATCCGGATGTGCCTTCTCGATCTCGTCGAGCAGCAGCACCGAATGCGGGTTCTGGTCGACCGCGTCGGTCAGCAGGCCGCCCTGGTCGTAGCCGACATAGCCCGGAGGGGCACCGATCAGCCGGCTGACCGAGTGGCGTTCCATGTACTCGGACATGTCGAAGCGCTGGAGCGGAATGCCGAGCAGCGTCGCGAGCTGCTTCGCCACTTCGGTCTTGCCGACGCCGGTGGGCCCCGAGAACAGGTAGTTGCCGATCGGCTTGTCCGGATCGCGCAGGCCCGCACGGCTCAGCTTGATCGCCGAGCTGAGCACTTCGATCGCCTTGTCCTGGCCGAACACGACGCGCTTCAGATCCTGCTCGATATTGGCGAGCACGCGGGTGTCGTCCGACGAGACGGTCTTGGCCGGGATGCGCGCCATGGTCGCGATGACCTGCTCGATCTCCTTGGGCGTGATGACCTTCTTGCGCTTGGACGGCGCCACCAGCATCTGCATCGCGCCGACTTCGTCGATCACGTCGATCGCCTTGTCCGGCAGCTTGCGGTCGTTGATGTAGCGCGCCGACAGCTCCACCGCCGACTTGATCGCGTCGGGCGTGTACTTGACCGAGTGGTGCTGCTCGAACGCCGAGCGCAGGCCCGCCAGGATCTTCACCGTATCCTCGACCGACGGCTCGTTGACGTCGATCTTCTGGAAGCGGCGGAGCAGCGCGCGGTCCTTCTCGAAGTGGTTGCGGAATTCCTTGTAGGTGGTCGAGCCGATGCAGCGGATCGAGCCGCCCGACAGCGCCGGCTTGAGCAGGTTCGACGCATCCATCGCGCCGCCGCTGGTCGCGCCCGCGCCGATCACGGTGTGGATCTCGTCAATGAACAGCACCGCGTGCGGCAGCTTCTCGAGCTCCGAGACGACCTGCTTGAGGCGCTCCTCGAAGTCGCCGCGATAGCGGGTGCCGGCGAGCAGCGCGCCCATGTCGAGCGAGTAGATCACCGCGTCCTTGAGGACATCAGGCACTTCGCCCTCGATGATCTTGCGCGCCAGGCCCTCGGCGATGGCCGTCTTGCCCACGCCGGGATCGCCGACATAGAGCGGGTTGTTCTTGCTGCGCCGGCAGAGGATCTGGACGGTGCGGTCGACTTCGGCCGCGCGGCCGATCAGCGGATCGACCTTGCCGATCTTCGCCTTCTCGTTGAGGTCGACGGTGAATTGCTTGAGCGCGCTCTCACCCTTGCCCGTCTTCGCCTCCTGCTTGTTCGACTTGTCTTCCTCGGCAGCGCCCTTGGGGGTGCTCGCCTCGGTGGGCGTGGTGCCGCCCTTGCCGACGCCGTGGCTGATGAAGCTGACGGCATCGAGCCGGCTCATGTCCTGCTGCTGCAGGAAATAGACCGCATAGCTCTCGCGCTCGCTGAACAGCGCGACCAGCACGTTGGCGCCGGTCACTTCGTCGCGGCCCGAGGACTGGACGTGCAGGATCGCGCGCTGGACGACGCGCTGGAACCCGCTGGTGGGGGAGGGATCGGTGGCATTGTCCACCTTCAGCGCTTCCAGCTCGGTATCGAGATAGTGCGCCACGGTGGTCTTCAGTTCGCCCAGGTCCACCCCGCACGCGCCCATTACCTTTGAGGCATGTTCGTCGTCGATCAGCGCGAGCAGGAGATGCTCGAGCGTCGCATATTCGTGCCGGCGCGAGGACGCAGCCTCGAGCGCCTTGTGGAGGGTGGCTTCGAGAGCGGAGGCGAAACTAGGCATTCGGATACAACTCCAGTCGGGCCGAAAGGGTGCTGAGCCCGTCTTCCCCTATGTCGGGAGTGGCAGGCCCCGCATCAAGCGCTGCGGCCCCGCACCGGAGGTTCGTGGCGTATCGCCCGAATTCCGGTGCCTTGACGCTCATCTCTTAAATAGAGCGTCAGCGCTTGCACGATGGTGAACGGCGCGTTGAATCTTTTCTCGACATCGGACGATCTCGGATTCGAGCACCTGGATTCGGGCCTCTAGTTCGGCCACCGAAAAGGGGTCGAGGTCCTGCTTTGCCAGCTGCACCGCGAGATCGTCGGATCGACGCGGAAGATTTTCGTCGGCGTCCATGCGACGAAACGTTGACCCTGGGGAGGTCGATGTCAATAAGGCCCCGAAGTTCCCCTTAGGCCAAAAAGCGACGAACCGAATGATCGCAGCCGAAATGATGCTGGCCATCGACCCCGATGCGCCGGGCGGCCCAGAAGTCCTTGTTCCCGTCGAACGCCCCGTTCCCAAGCCGGGGAAGGGCGAAGTGCTGGTGCGAGTCGCGGCGGCCGGCGTGAACCGGCCCGAAGTGCTGCAGCGGCAAGGCAAATATCCGCCGCCGCCGGGCGCGCCCTCGATTCTCGGCATGGAGATCGCCGGCACGGTCGTCGGCATCGGCGAAGGCGCCGACGAGTCGCTGATGGGCAAGAAGGTCTGTGCGCTGATCGCGGGCGGGGCCTATGCCGAATATGCGGTGGCGCCGGCCGGCCAGTGCCTGGAAGTGCCCGCGGGGCTGAGCCTGGTCGAGGCGGCGGCGCTGCCCGAGACGCTGTTCACCGTCTGGTCGAACCTGTTCGATCGCGGCTGGGCGCAGCCGGGCGAAAGCGTGCTGGTCCATGGCGGCACCAGCGGCATCGGCACGATGGCGATCGCGCTGGCCAAGCTGTTCGGGTTGACCATCCTGGTCACCGCCGGATCGGACGAGAAGTGCGCCGCGGCCCGCAAGCTGGGCGCCGATCTCGCGGTCAACTACAAGACGCAGGATTTCGTCGAGGAAGTGAAGGCCTTCACCGGCGGCAAGGGCGTGCAGATCGTGATCGACATGGTCGGCGGCGACTATGTCGCGCGCAACCTCCAGTGCCTTGCCGAGGACGGCCGTCACGTCTCGATCGCGGTCCAGGGCGGCGCGACCGCGACGATTCCGGTGTGGGACGTGATGCGCCGCCGGCTGACGCTCACCGGATCGACGCTGCGGCCGCGCTCGGTGGAGTTCAAGTCGCTGCTCGCCGACGAGTTGCGCCGTCATGTCTGGCCGCTCGTCGCCGAGGGCAAGCTCAAGCCCATCATCGACCGCAGCTTCCCGCTTGCCGAGGCGCCCGCCGCGCACCGGCGGATGGAAGCGGGCGAGCATGTCGGCAAGATCGTGCTGACGATCGGCGACCAGCCCGCCTGATCAGGCGGCGAGGGGGCGCTGCTCCAGCGCTTCCTCCGCCATCGGCAGCAACAACTGCTCCTGGTGGGCGGCGCGGCGCTCGCACAGCCGCAGCAGGCGCTGCGCGGCGGCGCGGTGGCCATCGGGATCATTGAGGATCTTGCGGTGCGTCCAGGCGGCGCAATGGTCCAGCGTCCGCTGCCGCCACTCCAGATCCTGCTCGGTGGTGCGGCGCGCCATCGCCTGGTGCGCGCAATCCTCGCTTTCGCGCAGGGTAGCGAGCAGCAGGCGGTCCTTGGTGAGGGTGTGGGCGCGCATCGCATCGAGCAGGCGCTCGCGCGCGGCGTTGAGCGCGGCGGCGGTCGGCCGGGGGTCGAGCTGGGACAGGGCCTTGGCGGCGTCGGTGAGATTCTGGGTGGCGGCGAACAGCGATTGGAATGGCATGACGCCATTCTAGCGGCGTTTCAGACGGTTGGTCGTTTTAGCGACGAAATGAGTCTGGCGAGCGCGGGATAGGCGGTCTGCTCGGCATAGAGCGTGCGCGCTCCGATCCACGCAAGCACCTGCCGCACATCTGCGCGATAGCCGTCAGGGTCTTCGAGGATGCGCGTGAGCGTCCAGCGCTGATAATGCTCCAGGCCTTTCTGCCGCCCCTCGAGGTCGCGCTCGACACAGCTTCGCGCGATCGCCATCAGCGTGGCATCGCCGCTTGCGCGCAGCGGCCGGAGCAGGACCCGTTCCTGCTCGGCGAAGAAGACATTGTAGGCGAGCGCGACATTCTTGCGCAGCTCGGCGAGGCGCTGCGGGTCGATCGGCGGTTCCGCTGCGCGGTGAATCGCCTCGGTCATCGCCAAGATGTCGCAGGTGATCGCGCGAAGCTTTTGCACGGGCATGCATTGTCCTCCCCGGGCGCATTGTAGAGGCGGTGGGCGTGGCGGTGCGGCGACTGCTTCGAATTGTTACAACCGGGTCCCGCCCGCGCGTGACTATGACAGTCCGATGAAATCCAAAGGATTCGATTTGTAACAATGCCGAGGCATAGGCGAGATCCGGTACAGGGCAGCTGCACGGGAACTTGGGCATGGCCACGATCACCAGGCTTTCGTTTGATGTCGCGGGTCTCGCGGACTTCCACGCGACGACTCCCACGATTCCGGAACGACCGATCGGCGCGCGGCGCAAGTATCGCGCGATCTGGATCTCCGACGTCCATCTCGGCACCCGCGGCTGCAATGCCGAAATGCTGATCGACTTTCTCGACCATGTCGACAGCGACGTCATGTATCTGGTGGGCGACATCATCGACGGCTGGGCGATGAAGAAGCGGCTATACTGGCCGGCGACGCACAACGACATCGTCTGGCGGGTGCTCAAGCGGGCGAAGCGCGGGACCGAGATCGTCTATATTCCCGGCAATCACGACGAGATGTTCCGCCAGTTCACCGGGCTGGATTTCGGCGGCGTGAAGATCAAGCGCCAGGCGATCCACACCACTGCCGACGGCCGCCGCCTGCTGGTGCTCCACGGGGACGAGTTCGACGCGATCACCATGTCGCACCGCTGGCTCGCCCATCTGGGCGACGCGGCGTACGAGATGATGATGACGCTCAACCGCTGGCTCAACGCGGTGCGGCGCTGGATGGGGCTGCCCTATTGGTCGCTCTCCAAATACGCCAAGCAGAAGGTGAAGAATGCGGTGTCCTTCATCTCCAAGTTCGAGGAGATCGTCGCGCGCGAAGCCGGTGCGCGCGGCGTCGACGGCGTGATCGCCGGGCACATCCACAAGGCGGAGATCCGCCCGATCGACGGCATCGAATATTATAACGACGGCGATTGGGTAGAGGGTTGCACGGCGCTGGTGGAGCATTACGACGGGTCCATGGAAATTCTCCACTGGGCCGACGAGATGGCAGCGCGCGAGTCGCTGCCGGAGTCCGAGGCCAGACTGGCGGCGGCGTGACGGCAGCGGCGGAGATCGAAGCCGTGCGTATCGCGATCGTGACCGATGCCTGGGAGCCCCAGGTCAACGGCGTCGTCCGCACGCTCCAGTCGGTGCGGCGGGTGCTGGAGAGCCAGGGCCATCAGGTGCTGGTGGTCTCTCCCGACAAATTCTATTCGCTGCCGTGCCCGACCTATCCGGAGATCCGGCTGGCGATCACCAGCGTCGCCGCCGTCGGCGCGATGCTGGAGGAGTTCGCCCCCAACGCGATCCACCTCGCCACCGAGGGCCCGCTCTGCGTCGCCGCGCGGCGCTGGTGCCTGCGCCAGAAGCGGCCGTTCACCACCGCCTATCACACCCAGTTCCCCGACTATGTCTCGGCGCGCTCGGGCGTGCCGGCCGAGTGGATCTGGCGCTATATCCGCTGGTTCCACACGCCGAGCGCGACGATCCTCGCCTCCACTGCGTCGATCCGCCAGTCGCTGGTCGATCATGGCCTGCCGCAGGTCCGCCACTGGGGTCGGGGCGTCGATCTCGCCCATTTCCATCCCGGTATCGCGCCGCACCCGCGCATGGCGGAACTGCCCGGGCCGGTGATGCTCTATGTCGGCCGGGTAGCGGTCGAAAAGAATCTCGAGGCATTCCTCCGCGTCGACCGGCCCGGCACCAAGGTGGTGGTGGGCGACGGCCCGGCGCGGGCGATGCTGGAGGCCAAATATCCGGACGCGGTGTTCCTCGGCGCGCAGTTCGGCACCGATCTCGCCAGCGCCTATGCCGCGGCCGACGTGTTCGTCTTTCCCAGCCGCACCGATACCTTTGGGCTGGTGATGATCGAGGCACTGGCCTGCGGTACGCCGGTCGCCGCCTATCCCGTGACCGGCCCGGTCGACGTGCTGACCCCGGAGACCGGCGTGATGGACGAGGATCTCGGCACGGCGATCGACCAGGCGCTGACGCTCGATCGCGCCGCCTGCGCCGCCTATGGCCGCAGCTTCACCTGGGAGGCGAGCGCGCGGCAGTTCCTCACCGCGCTGGTGCCGATCGGCTGCGAGAAGGCCGCCGCCTGAATCGCGGAAACGCTTGCTCCTGCGGGCAAGCTCCCCTACATCAAGACCATGTGTGGCCGCCCGTGATGGGCGGCCCTTATTGTTTCAAGTTCCGGAGATCCACCGTGGCCCAGCCGCTGATGCCGCACGCGACCGCTTCCTGGCTGGTCGACAACACGTCGCTGTCGTTCGAGCAGATCGCCGAGTTCTGCGGTCTCCACATCCTCGAAGTGCAGGCGATCGCCGACGATACTGCGGCGACCAAGCTCACCGGGCGCGATCCGGTGCGCGCGCACGAACTGACGATGGACGAGATCGAGAAGGGGCAGGCGAACCCCAACTATGTCCTCAAGATGCAGAAGGGGCCCGAGCAGGTCCGCCGCACCAAGGGCCCGCGCTACACGCCGGTCTCGAAGCGCCAGGACAAGCCGGACGGCATCGCCTGGATCCTGCGCCACCATCCGGAAGTGTCGGACGGCGCGATCGGCAAGCTGATTGGCACCACCCGCACCACCATCGCCGCGATCCGTGACCGTACCCACTGGAACATCGCCAACATCGTGCCGAAGGATCCGGTGACGCTGGGCCTGTGCTCGCAGCGCGAGCTCGACGCGCTGGTGGCCAAGGCCGCCAAGGCCGCCGGCATCGAGGCGCCGACCGACACCCGCCTCGAGGGCGACCGCGAGGCGCTGATCGAGCAGCTCCGCGCCGAGCGCTATGCCGCGAGCCACGTGCCCGAGCCGCAGGAAGCCGCGCCGGTCGAGCACACCGCGGAGAGCCTGTTCAAGCACTGATTTCGCCTTCCCGGGCGTTGACGAGCGGGCCTCGGCGCATCCAGCGCCGGGGCCCGTTCTGCTTCTTGGGGCAGCTTTGCGGGGGTCGCGGGCTAGGCTATCAGGGCTTTTGCCCTCTCCCGCCTGCGGGAGAGGGAGGGGCCCCGCCGCCGAAGGCGGTGGGGAGGGTGAGGGTGACTCGGGCCAGATCCCGCACCCCATTGGAGGAGGATCGCCATGTGTGACGAACATACCGCAGCCGACAACGACCGTGCCCTGGGCGGCCTCACTCGCCGCGGCTTCGCCGCCGCCGCCGCCGCGACCGGCATCCTCGCCGTCCTGCCGAGCCCGGCCAACGCCGCGGCAGTGAAGGGCCGCGACGTCACGATCAAGACTGCGGACGGCACCGCCGACGCCTATTTCGTCGCGCCCACCAGCGGCAGGCATCCCGCCGTGCTGGTCTGGCCCGACATCATGGGCCTGCGCCCGGCCTTCCGGCAGATGGCCGACCGGCTGGCGCAATCGGGCTATGCGGTGCTGACCGTCAACCAGTTCTACCGCTCCACCAAGGCGCCGTTCCTCAAGCCCGGCCAGTCGTTCGACCAGCCCGAGGTACGTGCGATGATCATGCCGTGGCGCGATCCGCTGACCCCCGCCGCGATCACTGCCGACGCCAGGACCTTCGCCGCCTTCCTCGACGCCCAGCCGGAGGTCGACACCAAGCGCGGGATGGGCAGCACCGGCTATTGCATGGGCGGGCCGTTCGTCGTGCGTACGGCCGCCGCGCTGCCGGGGCGGGTGAAGGCGGGGGGCAGCTTCCACGGCGCACCGCTGGTCACCGAGGCGGCCGACAGCCCGCACAAGCTCGCGCCGCAGCTGCAGGGCCGCTACCTGTTCGCCATCGCCGAGAATGACGATGCGCGCGCGCCCGGCGACAAGGACGCGCTGCGCACCGCCTTCGCCGCGGCGAAGGTGCCGGCGGAGATCGAGGTGTATGCCGGCACGATGCACGGCTGGTGCCCGCCCGACAGCCGCGTCTACAACGCCGCCCAGGCCGACCGCGCCTGGGACCGCCTGCTCGCGACCTTTGCCAGCCTGTGATCGCCTGCCCCTGATCGGTTGACCCGTCGGCCGAATCATGTTCCCCTCTTGTTCCCGACCGACCGAGTCGGGAGCAACAGGGGTACGGGGCCATGACGGACGAACTGATTCTCTACACCAACCCGCAGTCGCGCGGCCGGATCGCGCGCTGGATGCTCGAGGAGGTCGGCGCGACCTACCGGGTTGAGGTGCTCGACTATGCCTCGACGATGAAGGGCGACACTTACCTGGCGATCAATCCGATGGGGAAGGTGCCGGCGATCGTCCATGGCGGCAAGGTCGTCACCGAATGCGCGGCGATCTGCGCCTATCTGGCGGAAGCCTTTCCTGCGGCAGGCCTGACGCCGCTGCCGGAAGAGCGCGCCGACTATTATCGCTGGTTATTCTACGCGGCGGGTCCGGTGGAGCAGGCCACGACCAACCACTTCGCAAAGTTCGATTCGGGCGAGCAGTCGCGCATGTTCGGCTACGGCAACTACGATCTGGTAGTCGACGTGCTCGACGGGCTGCTGTCGTCGCGCCCCTATGCTACCGGCGATCGCTTCACCGCGGCGGATGTCTATCTCGGCTCGCAGATCGGCTGGACGGTGATGTTCGGCATGCTGCCCAAGCGCGATTCGTTCCTTGCCTATGTCGAGCGCGTGCAAAGCCGTGAGGCCTACAAGCGCGCTTGGGCGCTCGACGACGCAGCCGCGGCCGAACTGCAAAAGGCCGCCGAACCCGCTTGATCCGCACGCCCCACGCGCCGATGCTTGCGCGATGCGCGGGGACGGGATGATAACGGCTGAGGCAATTTCCACTTCCATCGTCATTCCCGCGAAGGCGGGAATCCATTTGCCTGTGCGCTGGGGGAAAGAACCGCACCATCAGCGTCAATGGATCCCCGCCTCCGCGGGGATGACGGTCGGGTGCTGTGGGGGCCGTTTGGCATGACCGGCGCCGCTGCAGAACGAGGCGCGGTCGGCCGGCGTCCGCCAGCGCCGCCGCAAAGCTGGATCGCGACGGCGGGCCGCTACCCGCCGCGGCTGATCGAGGCGGCGCTGGCGCTGCACGACAACCAGCTGCACCTCGCCGAGCCGCTGCTGCGTGCGCATCTGAAGGACGATCCGTTTGACGTCGCCGCGATCCGCATGTTCGCCGAACTCGCCGGGCGGATCGGGCGCTATCGCGATGCCGAGTCGCTGCTGCGCCGCGCGGTCGAGCTGGCGCCGGGCTTCACTCCGGCGCGCGCCAACCTCGCGCTGGTGCTGTACCGGCTCAACCGGCCGGTCGACGCGCTGGCCGAGCTAGACCGGGTCCTCGCCGACGAGCCGGACAATCCGACCCATACCAACCTCCAGGCGGCGGCGAACGCGCGCCTGGGCGACTTCGACGCGGCGATCAGCCTGTACGAACGCGTGCTCGACCAGGCACCGAACCAGCCGCGGGTGTGGATGAGCTACGGCCATATGCTCAAGACGGTCGGGCGCCAGGCCGATGCGGTCGCCGCCTATCGCCGGTCCATCGCGCTGCTGCCGGCGCTGGGCGAGGCGTGGTGGAGCCTCGCCAACCTCAAGACCGTGCGCTTCGACGAGGCCGATCTCGCCGCGATGGAAGCCGCGCTGGCGGGCGACCAGCTTGCCGAGGAGGACCGCTTCCACCTCGATTTCGCACTGGGCAAGGCACTGGAGGAGCGGGGACAGACTGCCCCCGCCTTTGCGCATTACGCCGCCGGCAATGCGCTGCGTCGCAAGTCGCTCCGCTATGCGGCCGAGGACACGACCCGGCTGGTCGACGCGCACATCGCGCACCTGACCCCAGCGCTGCTGGCGACTCGCGAAGGGCAGGGGTACCCCGCGCCCGACCCGATCTTCATCCTCGGCATGCCGCGCGCCGGATCGACGCTGGTCGAGCAGATCCTGTCGAGCCACAGCCTGGTCGAAGGCACCGCCGAACTCGCCGACCTGCCGGTGCTCGCGCGCGAGATCGCCGGCTATCCCGCCGGCCTGGCGGACCTCTCGGGCGAACAGCTCCGGGCAATCGGCGAGGCCTATCTCCGCCGCACCCGCATCCAGCGCCGCACCGATCGCCCCTTCTTCATCGACAAGCTGCCCAACAACTGGGCGCATGTGCCGCTGATCCTGCTGGCGCTGCCCAATGCGCGGATCATCGACGCGCGGCGCCACCCGCTCGGCTGCTGCTTCTCCAACTTCAAGCAGCATTTCGCGCGCGGCCAGGGCTTCAGCTACGCGCTGGACGACATGGGGCGCTATTATGCCGATTATGTGCGGCTGATGGCGCATGTCGACGCGGTCGCGCCGGGCCGCGTGCACCGGGTCTTCTACGAGGCGATGGTCGAGGATACCGAGGCGCAGGTTCGCGCGCTGCTCGCCGCCTGCGGGCTGGAGTTCGAGCCGGCCTGCCTCGCCTTCTACGAGACGGAGCGGGCCGTGCGCACCGCCAGCTCCGAGCAGGTGCGCCGTCCGATCTTCCGCGACGGCGTGGAGGGCTGGAAGCCGTTCGAACCCTGGCTCGATCCGCTGAAGGCTGCGTTGGGCGCGGTGCTGACGGCATATCCCGAGGTACCGCCATTCGCCGCGGCGTGAGCTATGGTGCTTCCGGTTCGTTGCTGAATTGTCACACCAGATGAACAATCCTTGCGTCTTGCGGTCACGCCGCAGTCGCGTCGCTTGACCAGAAGATCGTTGCGCAAGACGCTGCAACGCAACAATCGGGGGTTTTCCATGCCGCTCAATCGGTGCGTCGTTCGTTCGCTGCTGCTCGCTTCCACCATGCTCGCCGCCGCGCCGGCGCTGGCCCAGCAACAGGCCGACGCGCCGCCGCCGACCACCGACTCGAACGACATCGTCGTCACCGCGCAGAAGCGCAGCGAGAGCCTGCAGAACGTCCCCCTCAGCATCCAGGCGCTGAGCACGCAGAAGCTGGACGAGCTCAACGTCAGCAACTTCACCGATTACGTCCAGCAGTTGCCCTCAGTCTCGTTCCAGGCGCTGGGCGGCACGCCGGGCACCAATGTCGTCTATATGCGCGGCGTCGCCTCGGGCGGCGACGGCAACCATTCGGGTTCGCTGCCCTCGGTGGGCGTTTATCTCGACGAGCAGCCGGTCACCACGATTGGCGGCAATCTCGACGTGCATGTCTACGACATCGCCCGGATCGAGAGCCTGTCGGGGCCGCAGGGCACGCTCTACGGCGCCTCGTCGGAAGCGGGCACGATCCGCATCATCACCAACCAGCCGGACCACAAGGGTACCTATGGCCGCGTCGACGGCGAGGTGAACACGGTCAACAAGGGCGGCGTCGGCGGCAAGCTCGAAGGCATGCTCAACCTGCCGATCAACGACATGGCGGCGCTGCGGCTGGTCGGCTTCTACCAGCATGACGCGGGCTATATCGACAATGTCGCCGGCTGCCGCAGCTACCTGCCCGAGCCGACCGGCACCGCCTGCACCGCCACCAAGGGCGGGGTGGTCGTCGACAACAAGGCCTTCGTGAAGAAGGACTATAACGATACCGACCTGTGGGGTGGCCGCGCCGCGCTGAAGGTGGACCTGGACGAGAACTGGACGGTCACGCCCGCCGCCATCTACCAGGAAACGCGCAGCCACGGCGCCTATGGCTATGACCCCAAGGTAGGCGACCTGCAGGTCCAGCACTTCTTCCCCGAATATCGCCGCGACCGCTTCATCCAGGCGGCGCTGACGATCGAAGGCAAGCTGGGCAATTGGGACCTGACCTATGCCAGCGCCTATCTCGACCGGCGCGACACCCAGTCGAGCGACTATACCGATTATGCCGAAGCCTATGACTCGCTCTATTCCTCGGTCGGCGGCCTGGCGGGCTATTTCTACTTCTCGGACAATGCCGGCAATCCGATCGACCCGCGCCAGCGGATCGTCGCGACCGATCACTTCAAGAAGCTGAGCCAGGAACTGCGGGTCGCCTCGCCGTCGAGCGAGCGGCTGCGGCTCGTGGCGGGGCTGTTCTACCAGCGCCAGTCGAACGACATCCATCAGGATTATCGGGTGACCGGCCTCGCCGACGACCTGTCGGTCAACGGCCATCCGGGTACGCTGTGGCTCACCCAGCAGCACCGCGTCGACCGCGACTATGCCGCGTTCGGCGAGGTCAGCTACGACCTGACCGACAAGCTGACGGCCACGGCGGGCGGCCGCGCCTTCATCTACGACAACACGCTGATCGGCTTTTTCGGCTTCGGCCGCAATCCGGCCGATGGCTTCAGCGCGACGCCCTATAACGGCGCGGGCAGCTCGCGCACCGGCGTGGCGCAGTGCTTCACCAGCGACGGCACGCGCCTGCGCGACGCGGTAGCGGCGGGTGGATCGACGACGCTGTTGCCGGCGGCGGTGGCTGGCGGGCCTTGCACCAACCTTGCGGTCTATGCGCGCGGTGCGGGCCTGGTGCCCGTGCGGGCGCAGGGGCAGGGGGCGACCTATCGCTTCAACCTCAGCTGGAAGCCGGTGCAGGGCATCCTGCTCTACGGCACCGTCTCGCGCGGCTTCCGCCCGGGCGGCATCAACCGCCGCGTCGACGTGGCGCCCTATCAGGCCGATTACCTCACCAATTACGAGCTTGGCGCCAAGACGACGTGGCTCGACGGGGCGCTGCGGCTGAACGCGGCGGTGTATCAGCAGGATTGGAACAAGTTCCAATTCTCCTTCCTGGGCGCGAACAGCTTCACCGAGATCCACAACGGCCCCAATGCGCGGATCCGCGGCGTGGAGGCGGATGCGGCCTTTACCCGCGGCGGCCTCTCTCTGACCGCGGCGGGCAGCTATACCGACGCCAAGACGACGAAGAATCTGTGCCTGTTCGACGACCCCAGCTTCACCTGTGCCGGGCCGGACAACCTGGTGTCGGCGCCCAAGGGAACGCGGCTGCCGATCACCCCGCAGGTCAAGCTGAGCGGCAGCGCGCGCTACACGGTGCCGGTGGGAAGCGCGAAGGGCTATGGCCAGGCGACGGTGTCGCACCAGAGCTCGGCCGCGTCCGACATCCGTACGGCGATCCTCCAGACCGGGACCGGTGCGATCGTCAGCCCGGCCGAGCAGCTCGGGCGGCTCGAGGCGTTCACCACCGTCGGTCTTGCCGCGGGCATGACCTTCGAGCGGTTCAACATCGAGCTGTTCGTCAGCAACGTCGCCGACGAGCGCGGCCAGCTGTCGCGCTTCCAGGAATGCGGCTCGTGCGGGCAGCGGACCTATATCGTGCCGATCGCACCGCGCACCATCGGGATACGCGCGGGGGCGAAGTTCTAGGTGACGCGCCGACGCCGGGTGGTGGGCGCGGCCGCGCTGCTGCTGGCGGGACTGGCCGGGCTTGCCGCCGCGATGGGGTTTCGCGAGGCGTGGGCCGACCCCGTGATGCGCACGCTGGACGTTCGCGTGCAGGGCTGGCCGACGGAGGGCGCACCGGTGCGGATGGCGCTGCTTTCGGACATCCATCTGGGCGGCGGGGCGATGGACGATGCCCGGCTGCGGTGGATCGTCGCGCAGGTGAATGCCGTACGGCCTGACCTGGTGCTGATCGCTGGCGACATGATCGTCGGCCATGATGCGAGCGGTGCTGCCCCGCGGGCGGCCGGGCTGCAGGTGCCGCTGTCGGGTCTCCGGGCGCGCCTGGGTGTCGTCGCGGTGCTGGGCAACCACGATCACTGGACGGCCCCGGCCGCGATCCGCCAGGCGCTGGAGGGCGCGGGGGTGCACGTGCTGACGAACACGGCATTGCGCGCGGGGGCGGTGGCGATCGTCGGCGTGGACGATGCCTATTCCGGCCACGATGATGCGGCAGCGGCGATTGCGGCATGGCGGCGGGTCGGCGGCGTTCCGATACTGCTCACCCATGCGCCGGACCTGGTGCATCGCTTGCCGCGCGAGCTGACGCTGGTGCTGGCAGGGCATACCCATTGCGGCCAGGTGGTGCTGCCCGGCTGGGGGCCGTTGTTGCTGCACGCTCCGCAGGAGCATTGGCGACGGCTCTACGACCCGCAGCTGCGTTGCGGGATTGTCCACCAGGATGGGCGCACGATCGTGGTTACGGCGGGCGTAGGCAGCGGCACGATGCCGATCCGCCTGGGCGCGCCGCCGGACTGGTGGTTGGTCACGTTGCACGGGCGGGGCGGCTGAACCGCACCCGCGCCGGTTCAGGCGTCGATCGTGTAGTTGAGGAAGTCCGGGATCGGGCCGTTCCAGCCGTCGTCGGGGCCGTCATCCTGGTCGCGGCGGCGACGGCGGTCGTCGCGGGCCGGACGCTCGTCGCGGACCGGGCGCTCGGCGCGGGCTGGGCGCTCCTCGCGGACGGGACGCTCGTCACGGGCCGGGCGCTCCTCGCGCTGCTGACGGGCGCGGCTTTCCTCGCGCGGTGCGGGCGCTGCAGCGGCTTCCTCGCGCGCCGGGGCGGCACGACGGGACTTGGGCTTGGCCGGTGCCTCGGCGGCAGCTTCCTCGCGGCGCGGCTCGGCCTTCTTGGTCTCGCGCTTCTTGCCGCGTTCACGCTTGGGCGCGGGCGCATCCTCGCTGCCGTCCGAAGCGACGGGGCTCGGTACGCGCTCGATCTTGTGGCCGGTCAGCTTCTCGATCTCGACGATGTTCTCGGCATCTTCGGGCGTCACCAGCGTATAGGCGATGCCGGTCGCGCCGCCGCGGCCGGTGCGGCCGATGCGGTGGACATAATCGTCGGGATGCCAGGGCGCATCGAAGTTGAAGACGTGGCTCACGCCCTTCACGTCGATGCCGCGCGCGGCGACGTCCGAGGCGACGAGGATGTTGACGTCGCCATTCTTGAACCGGTCCAGCTCGGCGATGCGGGCCGACTGGTCCATGTCGCCGTGGATTTCGGCCGAGCGAAAGCCGTGCTTCTTCAGGCTCTTGTTCAGGTCGCGCACGGTCGTCTTGCGGTTGCAGAAGATGATCGCGTTGGAGACCTCATCCTGCTGCAGCAGGCGGCGCAGCACGTCGCGCTTCACATGCGCGGTGGCCGGCACCTGGACGATGCGCTGGGTGATGTTGATGTTCGCGGTGGCGGGGCGCGCCACTTCGATCGTCTTGGGATCGGTGAGGAAGCGGTCCGCCAGCTTCTTGATCGGCGGCGGCATCGTCGCCGAGAAGAGCAGGGTCTGACGCACCTTGGGCAGCTTGGTGCAGATTTCCTCGATATCGGGGATGAACCCCATGTCGAGCATCCGGTCCGCCTCGTCGATCACCAGCAGGCTGCAGCCGGTGAGCAGGATCTTGCCACGGCCATAGAGGTCCATCAGCCGGCCCGGGGTGGCGATGAGGACGTCGACGCCCTTTTCCAGCGCCTTGACCTGGTCGCCCATCTGCACGCCGCCGATCAGCAGCGCCATCGAGAGCTTGTGGTTGACGCCATACTTCTCGAAATTCTCGGCGACCTGCGCCGCCAGCTCGCGCGTCGGCTCGAGGATCAGCGAGCGCGGCATCAGCGCGCGGGTGCGCCCTTCGCCGAGCACGTCGATCATCGGGAGCACGAAGGCGGCGGTCTTGCCGGTGCCCGTCTGGGCGATGCCGATCAGGTCCTTGCCCATCAGCACCGACGGGATCGCCTGCCGCTGGATCGGCGTCGGCTCGGTATAGCCGGCGTCGGTTACCGCGCGGAGAAGGTCGTCAGAAAGGCCGAGGTCGGCAAAGCTCATGCAAATGTCCGGAAATAGGGCGCGTTGCTATGCACCTTTACAGAAGCCATGGCGCTTGCGGATTCAGCCGCAAAAGTCAAGCTTCACCGTGCGCGAACGAGGTTCTTGAAGGCCTGAACGGGGCAGGTTCTACCCGATCTGGAACGCAGCGCGTCGCGTCCCGCGCAGAATTTGCTGTCCTTGGTCGGCTTCAGATAGGCGCCCGAATAGAAGCCGAGCGCCGGGCATTCGGCGCCGAGCTTGGCGCGGAGCAGCGATCCGTCCTCGAGGATCAGGTCGACGCTGTCGGCGGCGTTGACGGTGAAGCCCTGGATGCGGCCGACCTCGACGCAGCTCTTGGCGTGGCGCTCGACCATCGCCGGGGATTCGCGGACGACGATCGTCGTGGTCGTCACCGTCATGCGCGGTACGTGGATCGAAACATGCTGCTGGAAAGACGGCGCCATGGCGGCATCGACGGCCATGGCCGGCCGCGCCGCGGGGGCGGCGAGCAGCAGCGCAAGGCCGGCAGCGGCGATCGGCAGTTTCAACATGGTGGGATGGGACGGTAGAGCCATGGGCTTGAACGGTGGATGAACTGCCGCACACCATGCTAGTGCGCAACCATCATGACACCCGAGCAGCAGCGCATCAATGCCTTTGCCGCCGAACGCTTCGGCCCCAAGGCGGTCACCACTGATCCGCAGGACATCGAGCCCTGGCTCACCGACTGGCGCCGACGCTACCACGGTGCGGCGCCCGCGATTCTCTCCCCCGCCTCGACCGAGGAAGTCAGCGCGCTGGTGGCGCTTGCCAATGACCTCGGCGTCGCGCTGGTGCCGCAGGGTGGCAATACCGGCATGGTGGGTGGGGCGATTCCTCCGGCGGACGGATCGGCGCTGCTGGTGTCGACGCGCCGGATGAACCGGATCCGGCGCATGGATGCCGATGCCAACCTGGCAGTGGCGGAAGCGGGGGTGATTCTCGGCACCTTCCGCGACGCTGCCGAAGCTGCGGGGCGGCGCTTCCCGCTGGATCTCGGCGCGCGGGGCAGTGCGACGATCGGCGGGCTGGTATCGACCAACGCCGGCGGCGTGCAGGTGCTGCGCTTCGGCACGATGCGCGCGCTGGTCGCCGGCGTCGAGGCGGTGCTGCCCGACGGATCGGTGCATGACGGGCTGTCGGCGCTGAAGAAGGACAATCGCGGCTACGACCTCAACCAGCTGCTGGTCGGGGCCGAGGGGACGCTCGGCATCGTCACCGCCGCGACGCTGCGGCTGGTACCGGCCGCGGCGGCGCGGGCGGTGGCCTGGGTGGGGCTGGAGAGCCCGGCCAGGGCGCTCACCCTGCTGCGCCGGCTGCAGGCGGCGACCGACATGGTCGAAAGCTTCGAGATCATGCCCGACGACACCGTCGCGCTGGTGCTGGAGCATGTGCCGGGCACGCGCCTGCCGCTCTCCGGCACGCATCGCTGGCACGTGCTGATCGAGGCGGTGACCAGCGATCCCACCGCCGAGGCGCCCGCGGCGGTGCTCGAGCGGATGCTCGCCCAAGCCTTCGAGGCGGGACTGGCGCAGGACGCGGTGATCGCCGCGAGCGAAGCGCAGGCCGAGGGTTTCTGGCGCATCCGCCATTCGATTTCCGAGGCCGAGCGTTCGGCCGGGCCGGCGGTCCAGCACGACATTTCGGTGCCGGTCGAGGACATGCCGCGCTTCATGATCGAAGGCGGAGCGGAGGCCGAGGCGCGCTTCCCCGGCACGCATGCGATCGCCTATGGCCATTTAGGCGACGGTAACGTCCATTTCCACGTCCGCGCGCCCAAGGGCGTCGATCGCGACCGCTGGTATGCCGAGGAGGCGCCGCACATCACCCGGCTGGTGCACGACATGGTGGTGGCCGCGGGCGGGTCGATCTCGGCCGAGCATGGCATCGGCCAGATGAAGCGCGACGAACTCGCGCGCTTGTCGACTCCGGCGCGGATGGCGGCGCTGCGCGCGATCAAGGCGGCGCTAGACCCGAAGCTGATTCTCAATCCGGGAAAGCTGGTCGCGCTTGCGCCGACCACCGCCAGCAAATAGACCGCGGGCCGGTTGAAACGCCTTTCGACGAAAAAAGTTCTCAGGAGATCCTCATGGCCAGCGCGCCGCAGCAGTCGCTTCCCTTGTTCTACAATCAGCTCGAACCGCTTTCGAGCCAGGTCCATGCCGATTTCCGTTCGCGTTCGACCGACCGCGCGCCGTTCCTCGCCAACCAGCACGCCGTGCCGGTGACCGTCGAGGAATTCCCGCTGGTGCAGCGCTTCATGCCGATCGTCTTCTCGGTGGGCGAGGATCCCGTGCCGCTGGCGCTGATGGGCCTGAACGAAGGCGTGAACACCTTCTTCGACGCCGAAGGCAAGCTGGTCGACCCGAACTTCTACGTGCCGGCCTATATCCGCCGCTACCCGTTCCTGCTCGCGCGCCTGCGCCCGGAGAGCGACGAGCTGTCGCTGTGCTTCGATCCGACCTCGGACGTGATCGGCAAGTTCGAGGAGGGCGAGGCCCTGTTCGAAAATGGCGAGCCGAGCGAGATCACCAAGAACATCCTGCAGTTCAACGAGCAGTTCGAGACGGCCGGCGCCCGCACCAGCCAGTTCATGCGCGAGCTGAAGGACATGAACCTACTGATCGACGGCGAAGTCTCGATTCAGCCGGACGGCGCCGCGCAGCCTTTCATCTATCGCGGCTTCATGATGGTCGACGAGAACAAGCTGAACGAGATGCGCGGCGACCAGCTGCGCAAGATCGTCCAGAACGGCATGCTGCCGCTGATCTACGCCCACCTCTTCTCGCTGGCGCAGATGCGCGAGCTGTTCGCCCGCCAGATGCGCTCGGGCTGGCAGCCCGAGGTCCAGCTGGTCGGCTGATCCTATTTAAGCCCCTCCCCTTTAGGGGAAGGGGTTCGGGGTGGGGCAGAGTCTCACAGAGACCAACAGGCATTCTGGAATCCCTCCACCCCCAAACCCCTCCTCCAAGGAGGAGGGGCTTAAGATTTGTCCGCGACCGTCGGGCATCTCCAGCCGCCCCGCGGCCACAAAAACATCCCCGCCGTTTAATCGAAGAACTTCTGCGATGAGTTGCCTTGAACTCGATCGCCCGCGCTCTATATCTTGTAGGTACGGCTCGTGTCCCCCCTTTCGCGATGCCGTGCGACGCGCCTTCGGGCGTGTCTCCTCCCTGAACCTTGGCCACCTCGTGGGTAACCACGGGGTGGTTTTTTATGGGCGTTTCACTCGGCGGCGAGGGCGCCGGGCAGGGTTTCGTCGGCGAGCGCGTCGATGATCGCGCGGAGGAGTGCCGTTACCGCTTCGGCCCCCGGGCCCAGCGCATCCAGCGCCGCGTCCAGATAGAGCGACCGATCGATTTCGAGCTGCAGCGCATGCACCCCGCGCCGCGGATCGCCGTGCCGCTCGAGGATGTGCCCGCCGGCATAGGGCGTGTTGGCGGCGACCGCGATGCCGTGCTGCCGCGCCACCGCCACCACCCGCGTCCCGAAACGCGCAGCGGCGGCCCGGCCGAAGCGATCGCCGATCACCAGCCGCGGTGCGCTCTCGGGCGACCCCAGCGGCGGCATCGAATGGATGTCGAGCAGCAGCGCGATGCCGAACCGCGCCCGCGCCGCCGCCAGCGCCTCGCCGAGCGCAAGATGATAGGGACGATGGTCGGCAAGGATGCGGGCCGTCACGTCCTCGGCAGCGAAGCGCCCGCGCCAGAGCTGGCCGAGCGTGCCCACGCGCCGCGGCACCAGTCCCAGCCCGCTGCGCACCTTGGCCGAGAGCGGCCGGCCGATCAGATGCGCGCCGTCGTCGATCTGGGGGTCGCGTTCATGCTCGGCGCGGTTGAGGTCGATCCAGGCGCGGGCACGGGTGGCGACGAACAGCGTCTCGTCGCGCCGTGCGCCCAGCGCCAGCGAGTCGACATGGCGGTCCTCCAGGGCGCGCAGCACGGTGGGGGAGACGCGCAGCGCCGCGAGCAGCGACTCCGGATAGTCGCGCCCGCCATGCGGGGCGGAGAGCACCACGGGGCTTCCCGGCAGAGCCGGGCCATGGCGATCGAAGCTGGCGGCGCTAGTCACCCTGCCAGCCTAGGCCCGGGCGCTCGCGTGGGCAAATCATACGGTGCGGCGGCTGGAAAATCTTAAGGTCTTGCCGCATAAGGACCGAGCGGTTGGTACCGATGGGGTGAAGATGATCCGGATTCTGCTGGCCGAGGACGACCGCGTGATGCGCGAATACCTCTCCCGTGCGCTTGAGCGTTCGGGCTATGCGGTCAGCGCTGTCGATCGCGGGACGGCGGCGGTGCCGCTGCTCGAGGCCGAGCGATTCGACCTGCTGCTCACCGACATCGTGATGCCCGAGATGGACGGGATCGAGCTCGCCCAGCGCGCGGCGGAGATTGCGCCGGAGATGCGAGTGATGTTCATCACCGGCTTCGCCGCGGTGACGCTGCGCGCCGGCAAGCAGGTGCCGCAGGCCCGCGTGCTCTCCAAGCCGTTCCACCTGCGCGACCTGGTGCTGGAGGTCGACCGGATGTTCGAATCGGAGAATGTGGGGCTGAATTGAAATTAGCGCTTGCGCGGGGGGCTGACCCTCGCTAGAGGCGCGCTTCCCGAGTTTCGGGCGCGTAGCTCAGTGGTAGAGCACTGTGTTGACATCGCAGGGGTCGCAAGTTCAATCCTTGCCGCGCCCACCATCAAAGACCCCGCTAAGCCACCGGCTTGGCGGGGTTTTTGCTTTACGGGCAGGGCGCATTCGTACCTCGGTGCAGCATGGCGATCTGTGGCGGCCGGGACGCGCGGAGCCTGATTGCGCTTGCGGCTTGGCGTGGCAGCCTTTCCGGCGTATCGATCTCACGCCGCACGCGGCACCCGAAAAAGATTTTCAGTCGGTGGTGCGGATCCCGCGCATCGGCGTCGTCATGACGATGTGGATTGTTGTCGCTGAACTTGCCGCGGGATGACGCGGAGACTTCGGAGCATGCGGGGTGCTCCTTAGTGTCCGGGTCGAATAGAAGCTGGCAAGTTGGCGGGACGATCGCAATGATGGCAAGGGGATCCGCGATTGTCGCCACATAGTAGCAGCGGACGAATCCGCGTTCTCACCTTCCTGCACAGCTTCGCGCCGGGCGGCGTGGAGCGCGTGGCACTGCGGCTGGTTCGCCACTGGCGCGCCATGGGGGTGGACGCGCCGCTGTTCCTCGGCCGCGAGGATGGGGCGATGCGCGGCGAGTTTGCCGATATCGGCCATGAAATCCCGCGCCAGCCCCGCACCCATCAGGGCGGCTGGGAAACGCTGTGGATGATCCTCACGCTGCCCGCCGCGATTCGCCGGCTGCGGCCCGACGTGCTGTTCGTCGCCGGGTCCACCTACACGATCGTTGCCGTGGCGATGACGCTGCTGCTTGGGCGGCGCTGCCCGCCGATCGTCGTCAAGGTCAGCAACGATCTCGCGCGGCGCGACCTTAACCCGGTCGGGCGTTTCTTCTGGCGGCTGTGGCTGCGGATCCAGGCGCGATGCGCGCGCAGCTGGGTGGTGATGGACGAGGCGATGCTGCCCGAACTGCCGCCGGTGATGGCGCAGCGCGGCCATGTCGTCCACGATCCGGCGATCTGCGCCACGCAGCTGCTTCCCCAGCGCGCCGCGCCCCCCGCCGGGCCGCGCCGCTTCGTCGCGATCGGCCGGTTGGTGCCGCAAAAGCATTTTGCGCTGATGCTGCGCGCCTTCGCGCGCGCGGTGCAGCCGGGCGAGACGCTGACGATCTTCGGCGACGGCGCCGAACGCGCCGCGCTGGAGGCGCTGGCCGCGTCGCTCGGTATCGCCGATCGCGTGCGCTTTGCCGGCCATGTCGCGGACGCGCCCGCGCACCTGCACGGCTATGACGTGCTCCTGATGTCCTCGCGCTACGAAGGCGTGCCGGCGGTGGTGATCGAAGCGCTGGCCGCGGGCCTCGCCGTCGTCTCCACCGATTGCGGTGCCGGCCTGCGCAGCCTGCTCGGCCAAGGCCGGTTCGGCACGATCGTGCCGCAGAACGAGGCGCTGCTCGCCGAGGCGATCCGTACCGCGTCCTGCGCCGCGCCCGATCGGCCGGCGCTGCTCGCCTCGCTGCGGCGTTTCACCATCGAGCGTTCGGCACAGGATTATTTGGCGCTGTTCGTCGCGGCGGCGGAAGCGCGCGCCGCCCGCCGGCCGATGCCGAGGGAGCAAGAGGTTCCTGCATGAAATCCCCCGTGCAGGCGGTACGTGCCGCCTATGCATCGCTTTCCACGACGACGCGGGAGCGGCTGCTCGCGATCATCGGCCTCGCGTTCTCGGCAATCATCCTGGCCGCAGTATTCTGGCAGCTTGATGGGCTCGACTTCACCGTGCTCACCCAGACGCCCACCAACCCGCTGTTCTGGCTGTGCTTCGTCGCGACCTATGTGCTGTCGCCGTTCATGGACTGGCTGATCCTGCGCCGCATCTGGGGCCTGGGCGCCGCCGCTTTTCCGGCGCTGCTGCGCAAACAGGCCGCGAACGAAGTGGTGCTCGGCTATTCGGGCGATGCGCAGCTCTATGTCTGGGCGCGGCGGACGCTCGGTCCCGAAGGGCGGCCGTTCGAGACGCTGCGCGACGTGGCGGTCACCTCGGCGCTGGCGGGCAACCTCGTCACGCTCGCGATGCTGGTGCTCAACGCGCCGATCGTCCAGGGGCTGGCCCAGGGCACGCTGTTCACCACGCTGCTGATCTCTACCGCGACGATCGTGCTGTCGTCGCTGGCTATCTTTCTCTTCCGGCGCTTCGTCTTCGCGCTGCCGCCGCGGCAGCTGGCGGTGACGATCGGAATCCACACCGCCCGCATCCTGCTCAGCCTGGTGCTTACTGCGCTGCTGTGGAAGCTGCTGCTGCCCTCAATATCGGTGGCGGCGCTGTTCCTGGTGGGGACGCTGCGGATGATGATGTCGCGTCTGCCCTTCGTCCCCGCGCGCGAGGCGCTGCTTGCGCCGCTGATCGTCGCGCTGCTCGGCGACTCCGCTGGGCTGGCCGGCGCGGTGCTGTTTGTCGCGACGCTGATGCTGGCGACGCATGTCGTGGTCGGCGGCGTCTCTGCGCTCGCGGACTTCGTCGCGCGACCCCGCGCGCGTCTGGCCTGAGGGCCGAGGCGAAAAAAGCCTCTGGCATATGCCGGACGCTGCCGCCATCAGCCGCCCCGGATCAGGAAAGGGACGGGATATGGCGAAGACGGCGCTGGTGATCGGCGCGCTGCTGGCGGGAGTGCTGCTCGGCTTTGCCGCCCGCTGGCCCGCGGGCGCGTTCCTGGTGCCGTGGATCGACCTGGTCGCGCCGGTCGGCGCCTTCTGGATCCGCGCGCTGACCATGACCCTGGTGCCCTTGGTATTCGCGCTGGTGGTGACGGGCGTGGTCAATGCGGTGCGCCATGGCCAGGGCGGGCGGCTGCTCGCGACCAGCTTCGCGGTGTTCCTGCCGATGCTGGTGCTTGCTGCGCTGCTCGCCTGGCTCGCGCTGGAGATCGTGCTGTGGCTGTTCCCGCTGGGCCCGGACCCGCTCGCCGGGCTCCTTGCGGCCGGCCCGCCGGCGGTGCCGCACGTGCCGAGCGCCTCGGAGCAGATCCTCGCCATCCTCCCCGAAAACCCGATCGCGGCGGCGGCCAGCGGCGCGATGCTGCCGCTGGTGGTGTTCGCGGTGCTGCTGGGCGTGGCGATTGCGCGCACCGGCGGCAACGGCCTCGCCGGCGTGATCGACGAACTCGGCAAGGCGATGACGCAAATCGTCGACTGGATCCTGCTTGCCGCGCCGATCGGCATCTTCGTGCTGGCGATGGGTGCGGGCAAGGCGGCAGGCGCGAGCGTCGCCGGCGTGCTGGCGCGCGACGTGGCGGCGGAGATCCTCTTCTGCCTGCTCGCGATCGGCATGTGCTACCTGCTCGTCGTCGCGCTGCGGGCAATGCCGCTCGGCCGGTTCGCGCGCGGCATCGTGCCGGCGCAGGCCACCGCGGCGGGCACCTGCTCGTCGATGGCGACTGCCCCGGTATCGATGGAGGTCGCGCTCAACGGGCTTCAGCTACCGCAGGAGGTGGCAGGCACCACGCTGCCGCTCGCCATCTCCACCTTTCGACTGGCAACCACGGGCGTCACGGTGATCGAGGTGTTTCTCGCCGCGCATGCCGCGGGCGTGCATGCCTCGCCGGTGCAATGGGTGCTGGCCGGACTGTCGGCGGTGATCGCGGGCATCGCCACGCCGGGGCTGCCGGGGGCGGCGATCCTCTATGCGTGCGACGCGCCGGGCATGCAGATCCTCGGCGCGCCGCTGGCGATGATCCCGCTCTACATCGCGGTGTCGGCAATCCCGGACATGTTCATCACCACCGCCAGCGTCACCGGCCAGGTGACGGCGACCACCCTCGTCGCGCGGCTGGTCAGGCGAGGGCGCTGAGACCGGGCAGTTTGCCCTCGGCGATCGTCATGCTGCGCCCGCCGACCCAGGCCTGGCCGTCCGCCTCATACTCGACGAAGATGCGCCCGCGCCGATCGAGCCGGGTGCCCTGCGCGGCGACATAGCCGCCGGTCACGCGGCCGCTTTCATAGAGCCACTGCGCGGCCGAGGCGTTGAAGCTGCCGGTCACCGGATCCTCGATCACCGCGCCGAACGCGCCCTTGAAGATGGTTCGGATTTCCCATGCCACCGGCGCGCCGGCGGGGTGGGGGCCGATCAGGCCGATGTCCAGCGGACCGTCCCAATGCCGCACCGGCTCCACCGCCAGCACCGCTTCCGCCGACTCGAGCAGCACGGCGACCCAGCCGGGTCCGTTATCCGCCCAGGCAGCGTCGACGATCGCGCTCGGATCGATCCGCAGTGCCGCGGCGAGCTTGGCGCGGGTCTCCGCATCCACCGGTCCGCCCCGCAGCAGCGGCGGCGCGGCGAAGGCGAGGCGGTCGCCCTCGGGGCGGATCGGGATCAGCCCTGCGCCGCATTGCTGGACGATCCGATCCGCCGCGGCCGGTACGCCGCCCGCCGCCAACCAGGCATGGCAGGCGCCGAGCGTCGGGTGTCCGGCAAAGGGCAGTTCGCGGTCGAGCGTGAAGATGCGTGCGTGATAGTCGGCGCCGGGAACACTCGGCGGCAGCAGGAACACCGTCTCGCTCAGGTTGAACCAGCGGGTGATCGCCTGCATCATCGCCGTGTCGAGCTCGCCGCCGCCCTGCACCACCGCCAGCGGATTGCCGGTGAACGGGCCGTCATGGAACACGTCGACCAGTGAAAAGGGCGTCGTCATTCGGTGCATCTCCCCTGCCGCGCGCGCGGCGCGGGCACGGGATCGCCGATCCTCGCCCTGGTGACAAGCGGATCCTGAACAGCCTTGCGGCCGCCGCTCCCATCGGAAGCGACGGCCGCGCAGCCTGGTTCGGGGGGATCAGAAGGTGACGCCGAAGCCGGCGCTGATCGTCTCGCCCTTGTCCTTGCCGGTGTACGAGCCGGCGCGGTTGCTGGTGTTCCAGTGGATCAGGTTCAGCTGGAGGCGGATGATGCTGTCCAGATACCAGTTGGTGCCGATCGTCGCGGCATTGCCCTTGGTCGCGTTCGGGATGCCCGAATAATCGATGCTCTCGTAGCGGGCGAGGACTTCGATCGCGCCCGGGCCGCCATCGAACACCGGCCGCAACACGCGCGGTTGGGCAAAGGTGCCGAGGCGCGGGTTGTACGGCGGCAGGTCGCCGGTGACGAAGAAGCCGGTGGAGAGGCTCCACGCCTTGCTCTCGAAGTCCGGACGGCCGGCATTGAGGCGCGCGACGCGCTTGCCGGCTTCGCCCATCACCCAGAACGGGCCGGCATAGCCGCCCAGTTCCGCGCCATAGCCGGTGGTGCCGGTGCCGCCGACCAGCGTGCCGGTCTGCACGCGCAGATTGCCGTTGAAGCGGCCGCCGATCACGGTGTTGCGGGTCAGCGTGCCGGGCCCGCGCGACGACAGCGCCTCGTCGAAGCCCCACAGGCCGACATGGACGATCGACCGATCGGTCTTGAACGGGTTCCAGTGCGCGCGCGCCAGCACGGTGCGGCTGTCGTTGATCGCCTGGCTGGCGTCGACACTGTCGCCGCTGATCGTCACCGAAGCGTGGCCGGTCTTCCAGAACAGGCGCGGCATCAGCGCGATGCCGTAGAAGCCGCGCTGCGGGATGATCGAGGTGGCGACCACGTTGCGCTCGAGGAACGGCGGCGCGTCCGACCCGCTCGAGCCTTCGAAGCTGCGGTCGTTGAACATGTTGCCGAAGCGGACGTCGTACGAGACCTTGCCCACATCGTTGCGCCAGCCGACGAACATCGTGCCGACGTCCGAGGTGTTGTCGGCGAAGTCGTTTTCGAACTGGTAGAAGAAGTGCGGGCCGACCGCGCCCTCGATACCGATACGCAGCGCACGGGCGCCGGTGGTGGTGATGTTGCGGGCGTCATAGTTCGACCCGAAGGTCGAGCTGACATGGTTGATGATACGACCGCGCATCTTGAACAGATACTTGCCGTCGGCCGAACGGAAGATCGGCAGGCCGCCGCGCCATTCGGTGGTGACGTTCGAGACATTGGCGGTCGCGCGGGCCTGGGCGACGCTCTGGTCGGCAAGGCCGACGGGGGCGAGCTGCGGCGCGAAGGAGTCGGCGACGGTCTCGTCATTGGCGACGTTGGTGCGCTTTGCCCGCGCGGCCTGCGGCACCGATATCGGTGCAGCGGCATGCGCCACGGGCGCGGCGGCCTGATTGCCTTCGATCTTGTCGAGACGGGCGCGCAGCGCGGCGATCTCTTCGGCCTGCGCCTTGAGCAGCTTGACCAGCTCGGCCTGATCGCCCGGCGTGCTCTGGGCGAGCGCCGGCGTGGCGAACAGCAGCGCCGACAGCGCCGCGCCCGCCAGGAACTTCATCTTCATCGTCACAACCCCGTTTGTTGATCCTGCGTCGCCAAGGGCAACCGAGTACCAATATAGGACGGGTGCGTTCGAACGATCCGGCAATGAAATGAAAGATGATCTCTTACGTAGAAATGCGTTAGTGGCCCGCGGTATCGCTGGCTGGTCCAGAAAGACGCGCAAAAAATTCGCTTCTGGACGTATTTATTGTTGAGCATACGGGATTTGGTGGCTCAAGCTAAGAATCTACGCTGCGCCTAGATCCGATTTGATTAGCGATAGGTTGCCTGGCGCCTAGGGAGTTTCCCGGGGATAGCCGTCGCGACCGTCAGAGTGCCTTTTCCATGCGCACCAGCGGTACCCGCACCCCCGCGATCGGGGCGGACAGGGTCGGTTCAATCGGGCGATAGCCGCATGCCTCGTAGAGCGGCACGCCCGCCATCGTCGCCATCATCTCGGCGCGCGCGAAACCGGCGGCGCGGGCGGCATCCTCGCACAGGCCGAGCACGCGGCGGCCGATGCCGCGGCGGGTGAAGGCGGGATCGGTGTACATCGCCCGGATCTTGGCGGCGTCGCGGGCCGGATCGAGCCGCTGGGGCTCGCGGGCGACGATGCTCGCGTCGCCGCCATAGAGCGTCGCGCGGAACGACCAGCCGCCGCAGCCGGCGATCGTGCCGGCCTCGTCCTCGATCAGGAAATAGCTCTGGTCGGCGATCAGCTGGGTGTCGAGGCCCATCACCTGGTGGCTGGCGGCAACCTGCTCGGGGGTGAGAAAGCCATGCTGGAGCTGCGCGATCGCGCGGGCCATCACTGCCCGCAGCGCCTCCAAGTCGTCTGGCTGGGCGAGGCGGTGGGTGAAGGTGGGCATGGGGGTATCCAAGGTGGTCTGCGCGACGATCCTGCCCCTGGCGGGCAGGGCAATGGCAGATAAAATATTGAGGCAGCGCTCGCCCGACAATACGCTGTCATCCCCGCGAAGGCGGGGATCCATTCGCCTGTGCGCTGGAGGAAAGAACTGCGGCACCAGCGCCAATGGATCCCCCCCTTTGCGGGGATGACGGCGGTTTTGGGGCTATCGCCGTCCCCTATTCCATATGCGATTGCCCTCCCCCTGGCGGGGGAGGATTGTTGCCGCCCTTAGTGATTATCCCGCGGGATGCCGTGGGTCTGGGCGATGCGCTGGAACTGTTCGGCGCCTTCCAGGATCGCGCCGGTGTTCATCTGGCCGACCACGGCGCGCTGGATCGCCTGCCACGGCGTCTGCGACGCGGGATAGGCAAAGCCGCCCGCCTCGGCCAGCACGCGGCGGCGCTCGGCGAGCTCGTCGGCGGGGATCAGCACGTCGGCGGTGCCGCGGTTGAGGTCGATGCGCACCCGGTCGCCGGTCTTGAGCAGCGCCAGGCCACCCATCGCCGCCGCCTCGGGCGAGGCGTTGAGGATCGACGGCGAGGCCGAGGTGCCCGACTGGCGGCCATCGCCGATGCACGGCAGCGCATGCACGCCCTCTCGGATCAGATAGGCCGGCGCGCGCATGTTGACCACTTCGGCCGCACCCGGATAGCCGATCGGGCCGGCGCCACGCATCACCAGCAGCGTGTCCGGCGTGATGCCGGTGGCGGGGTCGTCGATGCGGTGGTGGTAATCCTCCGGACCGTCGAACACCACCACCGGGCCTTCGAACGCCTCGGGATCATTGGGGTTGGAGAGATAGCGGTCGCGGAATTCGGGACCGATCACGCTGGTCTTCATGATCGCCGCGTCGAACAGATTGCCGCGCAGCACGATGAAGCCGGCCTCGTTGACCAGCGGCGCCTCGAAGCGGCGGATGACCTTCTCGTCCTCGATCGTCGCATCGCGGCAATTCTCGCCGATGGTCTTGCCGTTGGCGGTGATCGCATTCTCGTGGATCAGGCCCTGCTGCATCAGCTGGGCGACCACGGCAGGCACGCCGCCGGCGCGGTAATAATCCTCGCCGAGATATTCGCCGGCGGGCTGCAGGTTCACCAGCAGCGGCACCTTGTGGCCGTGCGTCTGCCAGTCGTCGAGCGCCAGTTCGGCCCCGACATGGCGGGCGATCGCGGCAAGATGGATCGGTGCGTTGGTCGATCCGCCGATCGCCGAATTGACCACGATCGCGTTGAGGAACGCCTCGCGCGTCAGGATGTCGGAGGGCTTGAGGTCCTCCGCCACCATGTCGACGATGCGCTTGCCGGTGCGATAGGCGACTTCCTGCCGGTCGCGATAGGGCGCCGGGATCGCCGCCGAGCCCGGCAGCATCATGCCCAGCGCCTCGGCGAGGCTGTTCATCGTCGTCGCCGTGCCCATCGTGTTGCAATAGCCGGTCGACGGCGCCGAGGAGCTGACCAGGCGGATAAAGCCCTCGTCGTCGATCTCGCCCGCCGCCAGCAGCTCGCGCGCCTTCCACACGATCGTGCCCGAGCCGGTGCGCTCGCCGCGGTGCCAGCCGTTGAGCATCGGGCCGACCGACAGCGCGATCGCCGGGATGTTCACCGTCGCCGCCGCCATCAGGCAGGCCGGCGTGGTCTTGTCGCAGCCGGTGGTGAGCACCACGCCATCGATCGGATAGCCGTAGAGCAGTTCGACGAGCCCGAGATAGGCGAGGTTGCGATCGAGGCCGGCGGTCGGCCGCTTGCCGGTTTCCTGGATCGGATGGACCGGGAACTCGATCGCGATGCCGCCGGCTTCGCGGATGCCCTCGCGGATGCGCTCGGCGAGCACGAGGTGGTGGCGGTTGCACGGGCTGAGGTCCGAACCCGTCTGGGCGATGCCGATGATCGGCTTGCCCGAGCGCAGTTCCTCCAGGCTCAGCCCGTAATTGAGGTACCGCTCGAGATAGAGCGCGGTCATATCAACGTTGTCAGGGTTATCGAACCAGGCGCGGCTGCGCAGCTTGGGGGCAGAGTCGGTCATCGGAAAAGCCTTGCGGGAGGGGAAGTTTAGTTGGTCGTCGAGAAGCGATAGACGATCACGTTGCGATAGGTCTGCCCCGGATTGAGCCGCGCCGAGCCGAGCGCCGGCTGGTTGGGCGTGTCCGGGAAGACCTGGGGTTCAAGCGCGAGGGCATCGCCCTGGCGATAGGCGTGGTTCGACTTGCCGATCGCGGTGCCGTCCAGGAAGTTGCCGGTATAGAATTGCACGCCCGGCTGGTTGGAGAGGATCTCCATCACCCGGCCGCTCGACGGATCCTCGACGCGGGCATGCAGCACCGGCTGGGCGGAGGGCGCCTTCGCGATCACGAAATTCTCGTCATAGCCCTGGCCGAACACGATCTGCGGATCGCGGCCGTCGCGGATGCGGGCGCCGATGACGGTCGGCTTGCGGAAGTCGAAGGGCGTGCCTTCGACGGGGCGAAGCGTGCCGGCGGGGATCAGCGTCTTGTCGACCGGCGTGGTGGTCTCGGCCGGGATCGTCAGCACCTGATCGTAGATCGAGCGCTGCGAGGCTTCACCGGCGAGGTTGAAGAAGCTGTGGTTGGTGATGTTGACGATGGTCGGCTTGGTCGTGGTCGCGGTATATTCGACCGACAGCTCGTTCTTCTCGTTCAGCGCATAGGTTGCGGTAACGGTGAGCTGGCCGGGATAGGCTTCCTCGCCATCGGCGGCGACGTAGCGCAGCGTGACGCTGGCGCTCTCCCCGCTCGAAACCTTCTCGACGGTCCACAGCCGCTTGTCGAAGCCCTTCAGGCCGCCGTGCAGCGCGTTGGGGCCGTTGTTCTTGGCGAGCGTATAGGTCTTGCCGTCGATGCTGAAGGTGCCGCCCTTGATGCGATTGGCATAGCGGCCAACGGTGGCGCCGAAATAGTTGGGGGCGACCAGATAGCCCTTCATGTCGTTATAGCCGAGCGTCACGTCCTCGGACTTGCCGTTCCGGTCCGGCGCCGACAGCGACTGGAGGATCGCGCCATAGCTTAGGATCGTCGCGCGCATGCCATGGCCGTTGGTGAGGGTGATCGCCTCGACCTTCTGCCCTTCGGCGGTGGTGCCGAAGGCTGCGCGGGTCGCTTCGCCAGCGTGCGCCGAGAAGGGGATCATCGCGGTGGCGAGCAGGGCGCCCTTGATAAGATAATTCATGCAAAACCTCTCCCCATGGGCTATCGCTCGCTGCAAGCGGCGACGCGGCCGTTGACGCTGGACATCCGGGTGAATACTCGGACTAGAAAGCGAAGAGCAACCCCGCCGCGTCTCCCCGTGGCAAAAAACGAGAGGATCATACCAGCATGGCGGTCATGCCGACGTCTAAGGCTGCTCCGGCGGGGGCCGGGCAAGCCTCTCCCCCCACGCAATATGGACGCGCGCTGGCCCTGCTGGCCACGCTGTTCTTCATGTGGGGCTTCATCACGGTGATCAACGGCACGCTGCTGCCGCATCTGCGCAGCGTGTTCGAGCTCAGCTATTTCCAGGCGGCGCTGATCGAGAGCGTCTGGTTCATCGCCTATTTCTTCGCCTCGATCCCCTCGGCCAAGCTGATCGAGCGGATCGGCTACCAGAAGTCGCTGGTCGTTGGGCTGCTGATCATGGCGGCGGGCGCGCTGGGCATGACGCTGGCAGCAAGCCTGCCTTCCTATGGCGTGACGCTGTTCATGCTGTTCGTGATCGCCAGCGGCATCACGCTGCTGCAGGTCGCGGCCAACCCCTATGTCGCGGTGATCGGCCCGTCGGAGACTGCCTCGTCGCGGCTCAACCTGGTGCAGGCGATGAACTCGGCGGGTACGATGCTTGCACCGCTGTTCGGTGCGTATCTGATTCTCGGTCGCTCGAAGGGCGGCACGGCGCATGCCGGCGCGGCCGCGCTGACCCAGGCCGAGCGCCTGGCCGACGCGCATGCCGTGATCCTGCCCTATGTGCTGGTCGCCGTGGTGCTGCTGGTGCTGGCGATCGTGATCGCCCGCTTTCCGCTGCCGGCGATGGGTTCGGCGACCAGCCGCGTCGCCAAGGAAGAGCGCAAGCACCACAGCCTGTGGAGCCACCGCAACCTGGTGTTCGGCATCGGCGCGATCTTCATCTACCTGATTGCCGAGATCGGCGTCGGCAACCTGTTCGTCAATTTCGTCAGCCGGCCCGAGATCGGCAACATGACGACCGAGCAGGCGGGCCGCTACCTTACCCTGTTGTGGGGCGGGATGATGGTCGGCCGCTTCGTCGGTTCGGCGATCATGCAGAAGGTGGACGCCGCGATCGTGCTCGCCGCCTTCTCGATCGCCGCCTTCATCGTGATGGTGGTCACCGTGTTCACCCAGGGCGAAGTGGCGATGTGGTCGCTGATCCTGGTGGGCCTGTTCCACTCGATCATGTTCCCGACGATCTTCACGCTCGGCATCAAGGGCCTCGGCCCGCTGACCGAAGAGGGCTCGGGGCTGCTGATCATGGCGATCGCCGGCGGTGCGCTGGTGGCGGTGCAGGGCTGGCTGGCCGACACCTACGGCCTGCAGCACTCGTTCCTGCTGACCGCGATCTGCGAGCTGTACATCCTGTTCTACGCGCTGTGGGGCAGCAAGCCGACCAACGCGATTGAGGATTGAGGAATACCCGTTTCCTCCCTCGCGCAAGCGGGGGAGGGGGACCGCCGCCGAAGGCGGTGGTGGAGGGGGCGTCGCCGCGGGCGGCGCCCTTTTCGTATGGGCGGGAGGGCCCCCCTCCACCACGCCGCTGTCGCGGCGCGGTCCCCCTCCCCCGGAGCTGTGCTCCGAGGGAGGAAACGCTTCAAAGGTAACGAAGAGCATTGCCTCTCCCGCGAAGCGGGGGAGGGGGACCGCCGCCGAAGGCGGTGGTGGAGGGGGGGGCACCCTCACATCGACAGGCGGGTATCTTCCAGCGCGAGATCGACCAGCGTACGCATCGCCGCCGCAGCAGCATCCGCATCCCCCGCGGCAATCGCGTCGAACACCTTGATATGATCGGGCACCGGATCGCGCGGCAGGGCGCGGGCGCGCTGCTTGTACTTGGTGGTCCAGCTCACGGCCGCGCCGATGCTGGCGCTCAGCGCGACCAGTGCGTTGTTGTGGGTGGCTTCCAGCAGCGCATCGTGGAAGTCGCGATCCGCCGCCCGGCCGGCATCGGTCGCCAGCGTGTGCCGGCGCATCTTGGTGAGCGCGTCGCGCATCGCCTTGACGTCGTCGCGGTCGCGGCGCTCGGCGGCGAGGCGGGCGGCGGCGGGCTCCACCACCGCGCGCAGCTCGAACAGGTCACGGACGAAATCGGTGTCGGGCTCGCCGGAGAAAGCCCAGGCGAGCACCTGCGGATCGAGCATGTTCCAGCGGCTGCGCGGCAGCACCCGCGTGCCCGCCTTGGGACGGCTTTCGACCAGCCCCTTGGCGGTGAGCACCTGCACCGCCTCGCGATAGGCACTGCGCGACACATCCAGCGCCTCGGCGTTGGCGACTTCGCCGGTCAGCTTCTCGCCGGGTGCGATCGCGCCGGAGACGATCTGCGTGCCGAGATAATGGGCGATCGCGCCCCGCAGGCGGCGGCCCGAGCCCTTGGGCGTGCGGGTGATCGGCTGCACGCCTGCCTCGTCCACGCCGTCCGCCTGATCGTCCACTGCCATCCGCTCGCTCTCCTGCATGATGCACCGTGTAGCGCGAAGCTAGGCCCTCCCGCAAACGATGCGCGATTGCCAAGTGGGACGGACGCTAATAAGTCGGACTAAACCGAGACAAGGAGTGGTTCGATGGCGTTGCGGCTGATGCAGTATCGAGGGGCGGACGGGCAGCGGCGGGTGATCGCCGCCGACGATAGCGGCGCAAGCTTCGTCCGTGGCTTCGCCGATGTCCGCAGCCTGGCGCTGCACGCGATCGACGCCGGCCAGTCGCTCGCCGAGGCGGTGGCGGCGGCAGGCAGCGACGGCGATGCCGATCCGGCGGCGGCCCTCGCGGCAGGCCAGCTGCTCGCGCCGATCGACCATCCCGATGCCGCGCACCTCGTGCTGACCGGCACCGGCCTCACCCATCTCGGCTCGGCCGAGGGCCGCGACAAGATGCACCGCGATGCGGCGGCGTCCGAGCACAAGACCGATTCGATGCGGATGTTCCTCGAGGGCGTGGAGGGCGGCAAGCCCGGCGCGGGCGCGATCGGCCAGCAGCCGGAATGGTTCTACAAGGGCAATGGCCACCATCTGGTTGGCCCCGGCGAGACGCTCGAAATGCCGGGCTTCGCGCAGGACGGCGGCGAGGAGCCGGAACTCGCCGGCATCTACCTGATCGCTCCGGACGGCACGCCGTTCCGCCTCGGCCTGTGCCTCGCCAACGAGTTCAGCGACCATGTGACCGAGCGGCACAATTATCTGTGGCTGGCGCACTCCAAGCTGCGCCAGGCCGCGCTCGGGCCGGAACTGCTGGTCGGCGAGGCGCCGAGCGACGTGCGCGGCACCAGCCGGATCGTCCGCGACGGCGCGACGCTGTGGGAGAAGCCGTTCCTTTCGGGCGAGGCGAACATGTCGCACACGCTCGGCAATCTCGAGCATCATCATTTCAAATACGGCCTGTTCCGCCAGCCGGGCGACGTGCACGTCCACTTCTTCGGCACCGCGACGCTGTCGTTCAGCGATGGCGTTAAGACGGAAGTGGGCGACACGTTCGAGATCGAGGCGGCGCCGTTCACGTTGCCGCTCCGCAACCCGCTGGCGCAGGTGGCGGATGCGGGGATCGCGGCGGTGAAGACGCTGTGACCTGAAGATTTCTCCCGACAAATCCCCCTCCCGTTTGCGGGAGGGGTTAGGGGAGGGTGCGACGTGGAGGCTCTTGCTGAACCGGCGTCGCCCGCTACCCTCACACACCCTCCCCCGTCCCCTCCCGCAAGCGGGAGGGGGGCGAAAGGGCCGCGACGTCAGCCTTCGATCGCGACCACCGCGACCGACTTGGCCGGCAGCTCCAGCGTCACACCACCTTTGGCCACCGTCCCGCGGATCGGCTTCGGCACCACCGTGTTCGGCGCCTCGAAGCTGTTGACCGCATCGACCTTGGCGGCAGTCAGCACCTCGCCGGCCGCACTCTTCGCCGTCACGCCCGCGAACTTGACCGCGACCCGCGCCGGCTTGCCGGCATCGAGGTTGGTCACCGCCAGCCAGAGCTTGCCGTCCTTGCCCCGCGCCGCGATCGCGTCAACGCGCGGCATCGTCACGCCGTCGTGCGTATAGGTGCCCGCGTCGAACGACACCGGCACGGCCTGCGCATCCTGGAACGGCACGTACATGCGGAACACGTGATAGGTCGGCGTGAGGACCATCTTCTCCTTGTCGGTGAGGAGCATCGCCTGGAGCACGTTGATCATCTGCGCGATGTTGGTCATCCGCACCCGATCGGCATGGCGCGCGAAGATGTTGAAGTGCAGCGCGGCGATGATCGCGTCGCGCAGCGAGTTCTGCTGGTAGAGGAAGCCCGGATTCGAACCCGGCAGCGGCGCCAGCCACACGCCCCATTCGTCGACGACCAGCGGCACCTTCTTGTCGGGATCGTACTTGTCCATGATCGCCGAATGCTTGGCGATCATCCCGTCCATCGCCAGCGCGGCCTTGACCAGCTTGGCATAGCCGGTCTCGTCGAACCCTACGCTCGGATAGGAGGGCGGCCAGCCGCCGGTGGTATAGGCGTGCATCGACAGGCCTTCGATATTCCACGCCCAGTCATGGCCCTTCCATGCCGCCATCACCGCTTCGGTATAGGTGGTGTCCGCGTCGTTGGGGCCGACGGCAATGCGCTGCATCGGCTCCGCGCCCTTCTCGCCCTGCACCGGATCGAGATTGTGGGTGAAGCGAGCGAAGCGCTTCATCAGGTCGACATAGGCGTCCGGCCGCATCGATCCGCCGCAGCCCCAGCTTTCGTTGCCGAGGCCCAGCCACTTGACCTTGTAGGGCGCGGCATGGCCGTTGGCGGCGCGCTCCTTGCCGGCGGTGGTGGAGGGGTCGGCGGTCATATAGGCGAGCCAGTCGGCCGCCTCCTGGATCGTGCCCGAGCCGACATTGACCGAGACATAGGCCTCGGCGCCGACCTGGTCGGCGAAGTCCATGAACTCGTCGGTGCCGAAGCTGTTCGGCTCGCCCGATCCGCCCCAGTTGGTGTTGACGCTGCTGCGGCGCTGCGCCGCCGGGCCCACACCGTCGCGCCAGTGATATTCGTCGGCGAAGCAGCCGCCCGGCCAGCGCACCACCGGCACGTGAATCGCGCGGAGTGCCGCGACCACGTCCTTGCGGATGCCGCGGGTGTTGGGGATGGCTGAGTCCTTGCCCACCCAGATGCCGCCATAGATGCCGCTGCCGAGATGCTCGGCGAACTGGCCGAAGATGTGGCGGTCGATCGTCGGGCCTGGCTTGGCGGTGGCGTCGACGGTGACCGTCAGGTCCTGCGCCAGCGCCGGCAGGGGCGCGAGCAGCAGCGCCGCACCCGCGAGCAATGTCTTTCGAAGCATGAATCCTCCCTGGTCTTTTTCTCAGGGGATGCATGCCATGGATTCTACTCCGACTAAAGTGGGCAGTTCAGAGCGGCGGCAGCGCCGGCGGCAGGATCCAGCGGGCGACGATCACCACCGCCGCGACGGCCACGACGCCGAGCACCGCGACCAGCACGCGCTGCGGCGGTGGCCGGGTGCCGCTGGCGGCGAGCAGCGCCAGACCGGCAGCGAGCACGCCCCAGACATGGTAGCGATAGTCCGAGGCGACCCCGACCGCGCCGAACGCCAGCTCGGTGAGGATCGCCGAGAGCGCCAGCGTCACCGCGACGCCACCCGCGCCGTCGCGCGCGGGCCAGCTGCAGAACAGCACGCCGATCGCCGCCGCGAACCACAGGATCGGGGCGCCCGCCGCGCTGCTCGCCAGCGTATAGCCCAGCTTCTGGAAGCCGTTGATCCGCTTGTCGGGCGAGCCGAGCCCGATCGTGTTGGGCTCGGAGCGCGCCAGCGGCCCGGTGCCCGGCATGGTGGCGGGCATCCACAGCCGCATCTCGCTGTTCCAATGCGCGATCCGGTGCTCGGCATAGGCGAGCGGATGGGTGGCAATGGCTTCGATCCAGGCGCTGCGCAACTTGCTGCCGGGCGCGGCACGCTGGAGCGTATCGACGATATAGCCGCAGGCCTTTTCGTCGCCGATCGGATCCCAAAGGATCGGGGTGAGGCAGCCCCTGGCCTCGGCGCGATGCCATAGCCGGGCGGGTACCTGCGGCACTGCCTGCGGACCGGCATGGCGCGCGATGCCGGCGAGATCGAACAGCGGCAGCGAGCGCTCGACCCCGCTCGGCGCGGCGTGCAGCAGCCGCTGGTTGATCGGGGTGAGTACGGCGATCACCGCCGCGGTCGCCGCCACCACCAGCACCAGCTGGAAGCGCGGCCGCTCCCACCGCCAGCCGCCGAGCAGTCCGAAGGCCAGCGGCACGGTGGCGAAGGCGGCGTTGAAGCGCACCAGCGTGGCATAGCCGAGCAGTATCAGCACCAGCACCGCCGCCCAGAGCGGCAGCCGCCGGTCGTCGAGCCGCCACCAGCTCGCCAGGCCCACCGCGGCGAGGATCGCGCCGGCCATCTGCCCGTCCTTGAGCACCGCGACTTGCCAGCCGAGGATCGGCGGCCAGATCCCGAGCAGCAGCACGAGGAGCGCCGCGATCGATTGTCCTCGCCGGGCAAGCGCGCCGGCGAAGAATGCCAGGCCGCTCCAGTAGAGCAGCAGCTGCAGCGCGAACATCGGCGCTTGCCCGCGCCAGCCAGCCCCATGGAACACAGCCCACAGCCGCGCCATCGCCGGCGGATGCCAGTCGTCATATTGGCCGTGCAGCACCTGCTGATATTGGACGACGCTGTCGTAGCTGGCGACGCCCGGCCAGAAAAAGGCGAGGGTGACGCCCGCGAGCAGGACCGCGACGATCAGCGCCGAAAGCGCCTTGCGGCGGGTGCCCACCGGCCGACGCTGCAACGCCCGCCCGCCCCGGCCGCGCGGCGATCCGCCAAAGGCCTGGGAACGCGAGCGGTACATGGTCATCGAGCGGCTTTCCTGGCGGACAAGGGCGGAGTGCCGCGCGACTCTAGGAGCGAACCTCCTGCGACGCCAGCGCGCGCCCTCGCGTGGGAAGGGCGATTCGTCGGCTGAGCATCGGTCTAAAATTGCGTAGAGTATTTCGGCAGATGGTCTCGGAGGCTGCCAAGTGTGCAAAGTGCTTATTGCGAAGTAATGCAAGTAGCGTAAAATGAACATGCGGCAGCGAGTCGTCACTGCCGCGGGGTGGCAAAACAACGATAAAACAACCATTGGAAGCAGAGTTGGCCATAAGTGCCAGGTCTGTTTGCAGTCGTTTGCACTCGACGCCGCTCGTGCATGGTGGGCGGCGGCCGAATGCATGATCTGGCAGGAGAGGAACAATGACGGTATTTGCAGTCCAGAATCAATGGGGCGGCAGCGGTGCGCCCTGGCACGAAGGCGGCATCTTCAATATCGGCAACCGCGCCGACCAGCGCCCGATCGCGCTGAAGATCCAGTCGGGCGACGGCGGGCATAGTTTCACCGGCACGATGACCTATCAGGGCGAGGGCCCGATCGGCGTGCGCGCGACGCTGGTGACGACCAACACCTATCGTGTGGAGAATCAGTGGGGTGGCTCCGGCGCGCCCTGGCACGATGCCGGCCTGTTCCTGCTCGGCGCGCGCAACGGCCAGAACGCGGTTGCGTTCGATCTCCACTCGAACGACCAGGGGCAGACGCTCACCGGCACGATGCGTTATCAGGGCGAGGGCGACATCGGCGTCAAGGCCGCGGTTTCCGACGGCGTGGCCTATGACGCGCAGAACCAGTGGGGCGGTGATCACGCGCCGTGGCATCCGGGCGGCCTATGGGTTCTCGGCTGCCGCCCGCAGCAGGCGGTCGTGGCGATCGACGTCTCCAGCGGCGATGCCGGCAAGACGCTGGCGGGGACGATCACCTACAAGGGCGAGGGCCCGATCGGCTTCCGCGGCACGCTGATCATGGCCAATACCTACAGCGTGGTGAACCAGTGGGGCGGCAACGACCAGCCCTGGCATCCTGGCGGCACCTGGGTGCTGGGCTGCCGCACCAATCAGGGCGTGGTGGCGATCAACGCCAAGGGCAATGGCGTCGAGCTCGATGGTACCATGACCTATCAAGGCGAAGGCTCGATCGGGCTGGAACTCGAACGCGCGTCGCAGCAGGCGCTCGCCGAGGCCTGAGGGCCGCGCCCGGCTGCGAAGTCGGGCTTGCCTCGATGTGATCCCCCGCATCGGGGCCGGCAGGGCGGCGCGACGGCGCGGCCCGAAACGGCTCCGGCCCGGTGAGTGCCCGGGCCGGAGCTTGTTTTCTGGAAGGCGGGCGGCGCGGGGTGCGCCGCCGCCGATTTAGATGTGCAGCGCGCGGCCGTAGGCGCCCAGCACGGCTTCGTGCATCGTCTCGCTGATCGTCGGGTGCGGGAACACCGTTTCCATCAGCTCGGCCTCGGTCAGCTCGCCGGTCTTGCCGATCGTGTAGCCCTGGATCATCTCGGTCACTTCCGCGCCGATCATGTGCGCGCCAAGAAGCTCGCCGGTCTTGGCGTCGAACACCGTCTTCACGAAGCCCTCGGCCTCGCCCAGCGCGATCGCCTTGCCGTTGCCGATGAACGGGAAGTTGCCGACCTTGACCTCATAGCCGGCTTCCTTGGCCTTGGCTTCGGTAAGGCCGACGCTGGCGATCTGCGGGTGGCAATAGGTGCAGCCCGGGATGTTGCGGACGTCCATCGCGTGCGGGTGGCCGCCGTTGATCGCTTCCACCGCGATCACGCCCTCATGGCTGGCCTTGTGCGCAAGCCAGGGCGGCGCGGTGACGTCGCCGATCGCCCACAGGCCGTCGACATTGGTGCGGCAGGCGGCGTCGGTGACGATATGGCCGCGCTCGGTCTTCACGCCCAGCGTCTCGAGCCCGATATTCTCGGTGTTGGGCACGATGCCGATCGCGACGATGACGTGGCTGAATTCCTCGACGGTGACCTTGCCGTCCTTGCCCTTGATCGACGCCTTCACGCCGGTGGCGGTGACGTCGAGCTTGTCGACGCCGGTCTGGGTGAGGATCGTCATCCCCTGCTTCTTGAACGCCTTCTCCAGATGCGCGGAGATGTCCTTGTCTTCCACCGGCACGATCCGGTCGAGCATCTCGACGATGGTGACGTTCGCGCCCATGTCGTTGTAGAAGCTGGCGAACTCCACGCCGATCGCGCCCGAGCCGATGACCAGCAGCTTGGTCGGCATCTCGCTCGGCGTCATCGCGGTGCGATAGGTCCAGATGCGCTCGCCGTCGGCCTTGGCGAAGGGCAGGTCGCGGGCGCGCGCGCCGGTGGCGACGATGATGTTCTTCGCTTCCAGCTCGGTCTTCTTGCCGTCCGCCGCGGTGACGGTCAGCTTGCCCTTCGCGGTCAGCACGCCGGTGCCCATGTGGACGGAGATCTTGTTCTTCTTCATCAGGTGCGTGACGCCCTGATTGAGCTGCTTGGCGACGCCGCGCGAGCGCTTCACCACCGCGTCCAGATCGGCGCTGATCTGGTTGGCGATGAGGCCGTAATCCTTGGCGTGCTGCATATAGTGGAAGATTTCCGCCGAGCGCAGCAGCGCCTTGGTAGGGATGCAGCCCCAGTTGAGGCAGATGCCGCCGAGCAGCTCGCGCTCGACGATGGCGGTCTTCAGGCCCAGCTGGGCCGCCCGGATCGCCGCGACATAGCCGCCGGGGCCCGAGCCGAGAACGATGAGGTCGTAGGATTCAGCCAAGACTTGCTTCCTTCTGCTCCCTTCCCATCGGCAGGGGAGGGCTGGGGAGTACATAATGCGGCGCCGGCGAATTGCATGATCGCCCGGCTTCCGCGGGTGCGTTACGCGATCTGTTCTACCGGCCGCGGGCGCTTTTCGGCGTCGATCGCGACGAACACGAACTGCGCCTGGGTAACGAGGCAGCTTTCCTCGACATGCCGGCCGCGGCGCCAAGCCTGGACCTCGATGGTCATCGAGGTGCGGCCGACCTTGACGAGCTCGGCAAAGACCGAAACCTCGTCGCCGACCGCGACGGGGGAGTGGAACTTCATCCCCTCCACCGCCACCGTGACCGCGCGGCCGCGCGAATAGCGCGAGGCGAACAGCCCCGCGGCCATGTCCATCTGGCTCATCAGCCAGCCGCCGAAGATGTCGCCATAGGGATTGGTATCCGCCGGCATCGTCGTCACCCGGATCGCCGGCTGGCGATCGGGCGGGCCGCCCTGTTGATCAATCATCCTGTCGACCCTTGCTGCTGAAGCGACGGAGCGTTTCGCGATCCTGCGCATAGGCCCGCCGGAGCGGGCCGATGCCCATCGCCACCACCGCCACCATCGCGACATAGGCGACCAGCCAGATGTCGTGGGTGGCGCGGCGGTACGACCAGGCGGCGAGCGACGCGATGATCCACGCCGCGATCAACCCGACCACGATATGGATGACTTCTACAAGCACGCGCACCGCCCGGCTCCGATCAGGCGATCATGCCCATCGGGCCTTCGACGAGTTCCTTGAAGATCTTCATCATCTCGGCCCCGTCGGCACCGTCGATGGCGCGATGGTCGAAGCTGCCCGTGGCGCTCATCACGGTCGCCACGCCGAGCGCGTCGTCAATGATGTACGGGCGCTTCTCGCCCGCGCCGATCGCCATGATCATGCCCTGGGGCGGGTTGATGACCGCTTCGAACTGCTTGATGCCGTACATGCCCATGTTGGACAGGCTGGCGGTGCCGCCCTGATATTCCTGCGGCTGCAGCTTGCCCTCCCGGGCACGGGCGGCGAGGTCCTTCATCTCGGTCGCGATGGCCGAGACGCTCTTGTTCGCCGCGTCCTTGACGATCGGGGTGATCAGGCCGGTCGGAGTCGACACCGCGACCGACACGTCGGCGCGGCTGTACTTGATCAGCTTGTCGCCGGTGAAGGTGACGTTGCACTTGGGCGTACGCGCCAGCGCGACACCCAGCGCCTTGATCAGCAGATCGTTGACCGACAGCTTCACGCCGCGCGCCTCGAGCGCCTTGTTGAGCTCGCCGCGCAGCTTGAGCAGGGCGTCGAGGCGGATGTCGACCGTGAGGTAGATGTGCGGGACGGTCTGCTTCGACTCGGTGAGGCGACGCGCGATCGTCTTGCGGATGTTCGAGAGCTTCTCTTCCTCGTGCGGGATCGAGTCGTCGAACCAGACGGCCTTGGTCTCGGCGGGTGCAGCGGCCGGAGCAGCCGTCGGAGCCGGGGCAGCAACGGCGGCGGCCGGTGCGGCAACCGGGGCAGCGCCGGGCTTGGCGCCCTCGACGTCGGCCTTGACGATGCGGCCGTTCGGGCCGGTGCCGCTCACGCCGGCGAGATCGACACCCTTGTCGGCGGCGATGCGGCGGGCCAGCGGGCTCGCCTTGACGCGCGAACCGGAAGCTGCGGCGGGCTGCGCCGCCGGGGCAGGGGCCGGAGTCGGCGTGGAAGCAGGTGCGCTTGCGGCCGGTGCCGGCGCGGGCGCAGGGGTCGGGCTCGGCGCGGGGGCGGCGGTGGCGGACGATGCGTCCTCGCCTTCGCCGGCCATCACCGCGATCACGGTGCCGACCTTTACGTTATCGGTGCCTTCGGCGATCATGATCTTCCCGATCACGCCTTCGTCGACCGCTTCGAATTCCATCGTCGCCTTGTCGGTTTCGATCTCGGCAAGCAGGTCGCCGGATTTCACCGTGTCGCCTTCCTTGACGAGCCACTTGGCAAGCGTGCCCTCCTCCATGGTGGGAGAAAGTGCCGGCATCTTGATTTCGATTCCCATGAAGGTTCCCGTCGTTGGTCCTGGGGGTGGCTGGCCCCTCCTTTGCCGCCGCAGTCCCTAGGGTCAAGCCCCGCTCTTGCGCTGCGGCCCGTGCCGGTCCACGTAACGCAGGATTGCAAGGAAGGCCCCCATGCGCACCTATCTGGTGGTGATCGACGATTCGCCCGAGGCCGAAATCGCGCTGCGCTTCGCCGCACGGCGCGCGAGCAAGACCGGCGGCAATGTCGAAATCCTGGCGCTGATCCCGCCCGCCGAGTTCGTCCAATGGGGCGGCGTGATGGCGACGATCGAGGAGGAAGCGCGCGAACGCGCCGAGGCGCTGGTGATGCGCGCGGCGGGCACGCTGTTCAGCGAATCCGGCCTCACCCCGTCGATCACCGTCCGGGAAGGGGATGGCCCGAAGGTGGTGCGCGAGATGCTGGCGGCCAATGGCGACATCGCCGCGCTGGTGCTGGGCGCCGCGCCGAGCGGGCCGCCGGGCAAGCTGGTCGCGCACTTCACCGGTGCGGATTCGGGCAAGCTCACCGTGCCGGTGATGATCATCCCGGGCTCGCTCGACATGGATGCGATCGACCGACTGAGCTGAGTCGATTGACCGGCGCGGCCGGGCACGTCAGCATAAGCCCATGCGCATCCTAGCTCTTTTGCCGCTCGCCCTGCTCGCTACCCCCGCTCTCGCGCAGGATCGCCCCGATCCGCAGCGGTTGAAGGCCAGCGTCGAAAAGCTGGTCAGCTTCGGGACGCGGCACACGCTGTCCGATCCCGACAACCCGACGCGCGGCATCGGCGCGGCGCGGCGCTGGTTCGGCGGCGAACTCACGAAGATCGGCGCGGCCTGTGGCGGCTGCATCGAGACCAGCGAGGTCGCGCGGGAGTTCAAGGGGCCGCGCGCGCCCAATGGCGTGCGGATCGTCGACGTTCTCGGCATCCAGCGCGGCAGCGAGCCCAATCGCGTGGTGATCGTGATGGGCCATATCGACAGCCGCGTCACCGACGTGATGAACACCACCGCCGATGCCCCCGGCGCCAATGACGATGCCTCGGGCGTCGCGCTGGTGCTTGAGTCGGCGCGGCTGCTGTCGAAGCACAAGTTCAAGGCGACCATCGTCTATGCCGCGCTCTCGGGGGAGGAGCAGGGGCTCTATGGCGGGCAGTTGCTGGCGGAGACGGCCAAGGAACGCGGCTGGACCGTCTCGGCGGTGCTCAACAACGACATCGTCGGCAACACGATCGGTCAGGACGGCCGGCGCGTTGCGGACCGCGTCCGCGTTTTCTCCGAAGGTGCGCGCGACTCCGAAAGCACGGCGGAGGGCAAGGCGCGCCGCGCCGATGGCGGCGAGGATGACGGCCCCAGCCGTGCGCTCGCCAAGGCGATCCGCGGGATCGCGGCCTCGGACAAGGCGGGGCTGAAGGTGCTGATGGTGCGCCGTCCGGACCGCTTCGGGCGCGGCGGGGATCACTCGCCCTTCCTGACACTTGGCTTTCCGGCGGTGCGGTTCTCGGTCGGCGTGGAGAATTACGACGCGCAGCACCAGGATCTGCGCACCGAAGGCGGCAAGGTCTATGGCGACACGGTCGACCGGATGGACTTCCCCTATCTCGCCAAGGTCACCGCGCTCAACGTCGCGACGCTGCGCCGCCTCGCCAGCGCCCCTGCCGCGCCCGAGCCGGTGATCCTCAGCGGCGCGCTCGCCACCGACACCACGGTGAAATGGCCGGCAGTCGCCGGCGCGGCCAAGTACCGCGTCTACTGGCGCTCCGCCGACAGCGATGCCTGGACCAGCCATGTCGACGTGGCCGGCGACAAGACCGAAACCGCGCTGAAGGGCATCATTGTCGACGATACCTTCGTCGGCGTCGCGGCGCTGGCAGCGGACGGGGCGGAGAGCCTGGTCAGCTTCGGCGCGCGGCCGGTGCGCGAACGTTGAACCTTGGGGCACATGGGTCCATAGGGCCCTCAGCGGGGGCTACATGGTACAAGAGTCGAGTTTGAGTATGGCAACCCATCCCGCTTTCGACGATCCCGCGACGCTGCTGGTGGTCGATGACGACCGCGACATCCGCCTTCTCCTCGCCAACAGCCTCGGCGCCCGCGGCTACCGCGTCGAGACGGCGTCGAGCGCGCGCGACATGGACGTGATCCTCGAGAAGATGCCGGTCGACGTGGTGATCCTCGACGTGATGATGCCGGGCGAGGACGGGCTCTCCGCCTGCCGCCGCATCGCCACCGCCGACGGCCCCGACGTGATCCTGTTGAGTGCGCTGGGCGAGGAGCAGGACCGGATCCTCGGGCTCGAAGTCGGCGCCGGCCATTATCTGCCCAAGCCGTGCAGCCCGCGCGAGATCCTTGCGACGGTGCGCGCGGCGCTGCGCAAGCGCGGCACCACCGCGGCGCCGCCGGCGGGCGATGTCTACACCTTCGAAGGCTGGCGGATCGACCTGGGCAGCCACGAGCTGTTCGATCCCGAGGGCGTGCTGGTCGGCCTCACCGACGGCGAGTTCGCGGTGCTGCGCGTGTTCATCGAGCGCCCGCGCCGGGTGCTGACCCGCGAGGCGCTACTCGCCGCCGCGCGCGGTCCGGATTCGGATGCCTATGACCGCGCGATCGACGTGCAGGTCAGCCGGCTGCGGCGCAAGCTGCGCTCGGGCGCCGACGAGATCATCCGCACCGTGCGCAACGAAGGCTATCTGTTCGTCCCCCGCGTGACGCGCGCATGAGCAAGGGAACGGCGGCATCCCGCTCGCCGCTGTTCCTGCGCATCTTCGTGCGGATGCTCGCCTGCGTGGCGGTAGTGCAGCTGCTCAATTTCGGGCTGCTGTTCGCGGTCCAGACGCCCAATCCGAAGCTGCACACCGTCGGGCAGATCGTCCAGGCGATGCGCAATCCCGCGGCGGCACCCGACGGGTTCGAAGTGGTGCGCGCGCCCGCGGTGGAGCGCCAGCCCTGGAACCCGCGCGTCGAGCGGACCGAAGTCGCGCTGGCGACTGCGCTCGGCGTCCCGCACGATCAGGTGATCTTGCGCTTCCCCGTCGGCTTCCTGCAGCGCCCGCAGGTCTATAACCGTGCCGGCCTGCCGCCGGCGCCGGCCCCCGCCAGTGCCGCCGCGGCGCAGGACGTGGTCGTCACCGGCGGGTTCCAAGCATCGATGAAGCTGCCCGATGGCAGCTGGCGGACGGTGTCGCCGGGCGAGGGGCTGGAGCCCTGGCGCCTGTTCGTCATCGTCTGGCTGGTCCTGTCGGCGCTGGCGGCTGCCGTCTTCGCCTGGGCGATGGCGCAGCGCTTCGCCCGGCCGATCGGCGCCTTTGCCCGCGCCGCCGAGCGGCTGGGCCGCGATCCGCGCGCGCCCCCGATCGAACTCGACGGCCCGGCCGAGATCGCCGAGGCCGCCCGCGCGTTCAACGACATGCAGGCGCGGCTCAACCGTTATGTCGACGATCGCGCGACGATGATCGCGGCGGTGGCGCACGATCTGCGCACGCCGCTGATGCGGCTGGGGCTGCGCGTCGAGGATGCCGATCCGGGCATCCGCGCCGCCTGCGAAGGCGATATCCGCGAGATGCAGGCGATGATCTCGGCGGTGATGGCCTATGTCCGCGACAGCAGCCGCATCGGCGTGCGCCGCCCGCTCGATCTGCGCTCGCTCGCCGAGACGGTGGTCGACGACGCGGCCGATCGCGGCGCCGACGTCAGCCTGGAACTGGGCGACCCGGTGGTCATCGAGGCCGATCCAGTGGCGCTCAAGGCGATGCTGGCCAATCTGGTCGGCAACGCGGTCAAATATGCCGGCGGTGCCGAGCTGCTGCTGTCGGCGCGCGACCATGAGGCGGTGATCACGGTGCGCGACCGCGGGCCGGGAATCCCCGACGAGGATATGGAGCGGGTGTTCGACCCCTTCTTCCGCGGCGAGCGCTCGCGCAACCGCGATACCGGCGGCATGGGGCTGGGCCTCGCCAGCGCCCGGGCGACGGCGCGGGCGCATGGCGGGGACATCACGCTGCACCGGCGCAGCGGCGGGGGGCTGTGCGCCACCGTCACGCTTCCGCTTTGATTTCAGCCGCTTCCATATACGACCCCGAGCTACTGGCCCGCCCTCCCCATTGTTGATACCGCTGTCGGCCGTGCGGCACCCAATGCCGCCGGGGACGAGGAGGACGAGGATCATGGGAACACGACGCGACGTGCTCGGCGGGATCGGCGCCGGGGTCTTGGCCAGTTCGCTCGGCGGATCGGCGGCGCAGGCGGCGCCCAAGCGCAAGCTTGGCTATGCAATCGTCGGCCTGGGCTATTACGCCACCAAGCAGATCATGCCCAACCTCAAGGACTGCGAGTTCGCCGAGCTCAAGGCGCTGGTGAGCGGCACCCCCGCCAAGCTGGAGAAATACGGCGCCGAATACGGCATCCCCAAGACCCATCAGTACAGCTATGAAACCTATGACCGGATCCGCGACAATCCGGACATCGACATCGTCTATGTCGTGCTGCCGAACAGCATGCACGCCGAATACACGATCCGCGCGCACCAGGCCGGCAAGCATGTGATGTGCGAGAAGCCGATGGCGGTCTCGGTCGCCGAATGCCAGGCGATGATCGCCGCGGCGAAGAAGGCCGGCAAGAAGCTGATGATCGGCTATCGCTGCCATTTCGAGCCGTACAACCTCAAGGCGATCGAGACGGTGAAGTCCGGCGCGCTCGGCAAGCCGACGCTGATCTTCGCCGAGCACGGCTTCTACGCCTCGCCCAACCAATGGCGGCTCGACAAGGCGCTGTCCGGCGGCGGGTCGATGATGGACATCGGCATCTACAGCCTCAATGCGGCGCGCTATCTCTCCGGTGAGGAGCCGGTCGAGGTGACCGCGATGGAATATACCGATCGCAGCGACCCGCGCTTCAAGGCGGTGGAGGACCGGATCGACTGGCAGTTCCGCTTTCCCAGCGGGCTGATCGCCGATTGCGTGTCGAGCTACAGCTCGAACCACAATCACTACCGCGTCACCGGCCAGAGGGGCTGGGTCGAGCTGGAGCCCGCCACCAATTACGAGGGGCAGGAGATGTGGACCCGGATCGGCGGCAAGCGCGAGCAGGTCGTGCTGCCCAAGCCCGCCAAGAACCAGTTCGTCCGCCAGCTCGACCATCTGCCCGAATGCATCATGAGCGGGCGCGAGCCGATCGTCTCGGGCGAGGAAGGGCTGCGTGACATGCGGCTGATCGAGGCGATCTACCGCGCGGCGCGCGAACACCGGGCGATCACGCTGGCATGAAGAACGGACGGATGAATCGGCGCAATGTACTGGCGGCGGGCGCGATGCTCGCCGCTTCTGCCTGGACCCCGCTAGCCCGTGCGGCGCGACCGCTGGGCGCCGACCACCGCGCGCGTATCCAGGCGCTGCTCGGCCAGATGACGCTGGCCGAGAAGGTCGGGCAGATGAACCAGATCGCCGGCGGGCGGCAGAAGTCGCTTAACTCCAAGCTCGATGCGGCGATGCTCGACCGGGTGCGCAAGGGCGAGATGGGCTCGTTCCTCCACGTCGCCGGCGCCGAGCCGCTGCGCGACCTGCAGCGCGTCGCGGTGGAGGAATCGCGGCTCAAGATCCCGCTGCTCTTCGCGATGGACGTGATCCACGGCTATCGCACCATCCTGCCGGTGCCGCTGGCGCTGGCGGCGAGCTGGGACCCCAAGGTAGCAGAACAGGCCGCGCGGATCGCGGCGGAAGAGGCCTGGGCGGCGGGGCTCCACTGGACCTTCACGCCGATGGTCGACGTGGCGCGTGATCCACGCTGGGGCCGCGTGGTCGAAGGCGCGGGCGAGGATGCCTATCTCGGCTCCCGCATCGCCGAGGCGCAGGTCGCCGGCTTCCAGGGCGCCGATCTCGGCAAGGGCATGCGGATGATGGCCTGCGCCAAGCATTTCGTCGGCTATGGCGCGGCGGAAGGCGGCCGCGACTATGACAGCGCGGAAGTGGGCTCGCGGACGCTCAACGAAGTCTATCTGCCGCCCTTCCATGCGGCGGCGCGGGCAGGCGCGGGCAGCTTCATGACCGCGTTCAATGCGCTCGACGGCGTGCCGATGACCGCCAATGCCGATCTGGTCCGCGGCTTCCTCCGTGCGCAATGGCATTATCAGGGGTTGGTGGTAAGCGACTGGAACGCGATCCGCGAGCTGGTCAACCACGGCATCGCCGCCGACGCGCGCGAAGCGGCGGTGCTGGCGCTCAAGGCAGGCGTCGACATGGACATGGCGAGCGGCAGCTATGCGACCTACCTCGCCGAAGCCGCGACGGCGGACGCTTCTCTCGTGCCGCTGATCGACGAGGCGGTCGGGCGCATCCTTGCCACCAAGGCGCGCCTGGGGCTGTTCGACGATCCTTATGGCTTCGGCGATCCGGCGCGCGACAAGGCGCCGCTGCGGCGGAGCGAGGCACGGGACCTCGCCAAGCGCTCGGTAGTGCTGCTGCGCAACGAAGGCGCGGTGCTGCCGCTCAAGCCGGGCGCCAAGCTCGCGCTGATCGGCGCGCTGGCGGACGATGCCTCCTCCGCGATCGGTTCGTGGCGCGCGCGGGGGCAGCCGACGGATGCGGTGACGCTCAAGGCGGCGCTGGCCGGTGCGGACTATCAGCCGGGCACCGATGTCGCGGCGGCGGTCGAGGCCGCCAAGCGCGCGGACGTGGTGCTCGTCGCGCTCGGCGAGGATTTCAACCGCACCGGCGAGGCGCGCAGCTATGCGGAGATCGGCTTGCCCGACGGGCAGGCGGCGCTGCTGGAGGCGCTGAAGGGCACCGGCAAGCCGATCGTCGCCATCCTGATGGGCGGCCGTCCGCTCGCGCTCGAACGCGAGCTGACCGGCGTGCCTGCGGTGCTCCAGACTTGGCTGCTCGGCATCGAGAGCGGGCCGGCGATCGCGGAAATCTTCACCGGCAAGGCCGCCCCCGGCGGTCGCCTGCCGATCGGCATGCCGCGCAGGACCGGCCAGTCGCCGCAGAGCTATGCGCACCTGCCCACCGGCCGCCCGGCCAATCCGGACCTGGCGGTGGACAGCGCGCGCTATCACGATACCGAGATCGGCCCGCTCTTCGCCTTCGGCCACGGCCTCACCTATGGCGAGATCGTCTATGGCCCGCTGACGCTGAGCGCCGAGACGCTCGCCCCCGGCGGCCGGATCATCGCCTCGGTGCAGGTCACCAATCGCGGCACCATGGCGGTGGAAGAAGTGGTGCAGCTCTACGCCAACGATCCCGTCGCATCGGTCTCGCGACCGGTGGCGGAGCTGCGCGGTTTCGCCCGCGTGGCCCTGAATCCAGGCCAGAGCCGCATTGTCCGCTTCACCCTTACCCCCGAGCAGTTCGCCTTCTGGCGGGACGGCAAGTGGATCGTCGAGGCCGGTGACATCCGGCTGATGGCCGGCGCCTCGTCAGCCGACCTGAAGAGCGAAGCCAAGTTCCGCGTCACCGCTGGCGCGGAGGGGCAGGTGCCTGCCGCGTCGCTTGCGACCAAGGTGGAGGTCGCGTGATGGGCGAGCCCTGGCATACGCTGCTCATCGTCGCGGGCAGCATCGCGACGGTCATCCTGCTGGTGCTGCGCCTCAAGCTCCAGCCCTTCGTCGCGCTGTTGCTGGTCGCGCTGGCGACCGGCCTCGTCTTCGGCAACGATCCCCAGGCGGTGATCGCGGCGATCAAGAAGGGGACCGGCGAAGCGCTCGGCTCGGTCGCGGTGGTGATCGGGCTCGGCGCGGTACTCGGCGGGATGCTGGAGGCGTCGGGCGGCGTGCAGGCGATCGCGCGGCGGCTGCTCGACCTGTTCGGGCAGAAACGCGTGCCTTGGGCGCTGACCGCGATCGGCATCCTCATCGGCGTGCCTTTGTTCTTCGATGTCGCCTTCATCATTCTCGCGCCGCTGCTTACCACGCTGGCGGTGCGGGCGGAGCGGCGCGTCACCTATTTCGCGCTGCCGTTGCTCGCGGGCCTGATGACGATGCACGCGCTGCTGCCGCCGCATCCGGGGCCCGTCGCGGTCGCCGAACTGCTCCATACCGATTATGGGCGGATGGCGCTCTATGGCCTGATCTGCGGCATCCCCTCGGCGATCCTTGCCGGCCCCGTGTTCGCCAAGCTGGCGCATGGCGCGCCCGGCTATGGCGCGATCGGTGCGCCGCCGATGCTCGACGAAGGCGCGCCGCAGACCAATGCGGTCGGCTTCGGTCCGGCACTCGCCGCGATGCTGCTGCCGCTGGCGCTGATCCTGATCGGCACGGTGGCGAGCGAGGCGATGGCGCCGGGGCTGGCGCGCTCCACGCTCGTCTTCCTCGGCCACCCCTTCACCGCGCTGATCCTCGCGGTGCTGGCGGCGATGGCGTGGCTGCGCTTCGTGGCGGGGGCGGGGTTCGAGACGCTTTCCAGGATCAGCACCCGCGCGCTGGAGCCCGCGGGCCTGATGGTGCTGATCATCGGTGCTGGCGCGGCCTATAAGGAAGTGCTGATCGACTCGGGCGCGGGCAAGCAGATCACCATGGCGGTGCAGGCAGCGCAGGTGTCGATCCCGGTGTTCGCCTTCCTGCTCTCCGCCTTCGTCCGCGTGGCGCAGGGCTCGGCGACGGTGTCGATGGTGACGGCCGCGGGGCTTGCCGCGCCGCTGATCACCGCGGCCGGGCTGGGGCCGGACCGGATCGCGCTGGTCACCGTCGCGATCGGCGCTGGGGCGACCGTGGCGAGCCATGTCAACGACACCGGCTTCTGGCTGGTGAAGCAATATCTCGGCCTCACCGAAGCGCAGACCTTTCGCAGCTGGACCATCGGTGCCACCATCGCCGGACTGACCAGTTTCGCCATGGCGCTGCTGCTATGGCCGTTCGTCTGAGGGGATCCTGACCATGTTCGCCACCACCCGCCGCACCCTGCTGGGTGGCCTCGCCGCGTTGCCGCTGCTGCCGGGCGTCGCCCGCGCGGCGGGGGCGGGGACGATCACCCGGTTCGATCCCGAGCTCGACACGCTGCTCGACGTGGAGTCGCCGCTCGAGGTGATTTCGAGCGGCATCCAATGGGCCGAGGGGCCGGTGTGGATCCGCGACGGCGCGGTCTCGGGCGATGCGGCCGGCGGAGCGAGCGCGTTCGATCGCAGTTATCTGCTCTTTTCCGATGTGCCGGCGAATATCGCCTATCGCTGGGACGGCAAGGAGACCAAACCGTTCCTCGTGCCCTCCGGCCTCGCCGGGCCGATCCCCAAGGGCGTGCGCGAGGCGGGATCGAACGGCATGATCCAGGGCCGCAAGGGCGAGCTGCTGATGGCGGACAGCGGCACCCGCGCCATCGCGGCGGTGGATCTGGAGACCAAGGAAAAGACGATCCTCGCCGGCAAGTACCAGGGCAAGCGCTTCAACAGCTGCAACGATCTCGTGCAGGCGAAGAACGGCGCGATCTATTTCACCGACCCGCCCTATGGCTTCACCGATGGCGACCAGTCCCCGCTCAAGGAATTGCCGTTCAACGGTGTGTACCGGCTGGACACCAACGGCACGGTGCACCTGATCGAATCGAAGCTGACCCGGCCCAACGGCATCGGCCTCTCGCCGGACCAGCGGACGCTGTACGTTTCGGTCTCGGACGATGCGGCGCTGTTCACCTGGGCGTACAGCCTGGGCGAGGACGGTCTGGCGACCGGGCGCAAGCTGTTCCTCGATCATCGCGCTGCCGTTGCCCAGGGTCTGCAGGGACATCCGGACGGGATGAAGGTTGCGGCGAGCGGGCATCTCTACGCAAGCGGCCCCGGCGGTATTTACGTCGTGGCCCCGGACGGGCGGCGGCTGGGGCTGATCTCGACCGGCAAGAAGGCGGCGAATTGCTGCTTCGGCGAGGACGGGAAGACGCTGTTCATCACCTCTAGCGACCAGGTGTTCCGCCTGCGCCTGCGCGCCTCCGGCTGGTAAGCGGCGCGATCGCGTTTGAGATCGGCCGCCCGCTCAAGGGTGCTGCTCTTCCGTCAGGGCAGGGGGACTGCGTGGGACCAACGTACCTCGCCATCCCCGCGAAGGCGGGAATCCATTGGCGCTGAAGTCCCGGCTCCTTCCCCGAGCGCACAGGGCAATGGATTCCCGCCTTCGCGGGAATGACGCCGGTTTTTCCAGGGTGCCGCTTACCGTTCGCGCCAAATGTCTTGGGCTGGCATGCGTCCGCGGCCCGGCGTAGAGCCGGAGCGATGTCGCAAGCCGAAGCCATTCCCGCCGCCACCGTGATCGTGATGCGCGCGGTGGCGGGCGGGCCGCCGGAGCTGCTGATGGTCGAGCGCTCGCGGGCGATGGCGTTCGCCGGCGGGGCGCTGGTGTTTCCCGGCGGGCGGATCGATCCGGGCGATCACCTCCTTACCGACAGTCATCCCGATGCGGCGGCGCGAGTCGCGGCAATCCGCGAAACAATCGAGGAAGCAGGGATCGCGATCGGTATAGCGTGCGACGCCGAGTCGCTGGCCGCGCTGCGGGCCGAACTCCATGCCGGCACGCCATTCGTCCAACTGCTCGCCGAGGCCGGGCTGGCGCTGGATCTGGACGCGCTGGTGCCCTTCGCCCGCTGGCTGCCCTACGGCCTGCCGCATCGCGTGTTCGACACCCGCTTCTATCTCGCCCGCGCGCCCGAGGGCGCCGCGCCGCAGGTCGATGGCAGCGAGAATGTCCGGCTGTGCTGGGTCACCGCGCAGGGCGCGCTGGACCTGGCCGATCGCGGCGAAGCCACCGTGATCTATCCCACCCGCCGCAATCTGGAACGGCTGGCGCTATTCGACGATTTCGACTCGGCAATGGCCCATGCCCGCCGATACCCGATCGAGCCGATCACCCCCTTCGTCGAGTCGCGCGGCGGAGTCGACTGGCTGTGCATACCGGAAGGCCTGGGCTATCCCGTCACCGCCGAGCGGATGGACCGCGAGGTGCGGGCGTGAAGGCGCTCAAGCAGACCGTCTGGGTGCTGCTGGTCTTCGCGCTGATCGCCGGCGGTGCCCTGCTCCTGCTGATGTGGACGCGCAGCCGCCCGCAGGACGTGCCCTGGACGCCGCTCGACCTGTCGCAGCCGATCGGCGCCTTTACCGGGCGCAAGCTCGCGGGGCTGGGGGGCGATGACGGGCAGTGCCGCGCGCTGCTCACCCAGGCGGGCGTGCGCTACGAGAAGCTGGCGCCCGTCCGGCGGCAGGGCGAATGCGGCTATGCCAATGGCGTGCGCTTCACCAGCGGCGGGTCGCGCACGATCGCGTTCAGCCCGGCGTCGCTCGGCACCGCCTGTCCGGTGGCGGCGGGGCTGGCGCTGTGGGAGTGGAACATCGTCCAGCCCGAGGCGCAGAAGTTCCTGGGATCCCGCGTCGTGCGGATCGAGCATTTCGGCAGCTATTCGTGCCGGCGCATGTATGGCCGCACCACCGGCGACTGGAGCGAGCATGCGCGCGCCAATGCCGTCGACATCGCCGCGTTCATCCTCGCCGACGGGCGGCGGGTAAGCGTGCTGAACGATTGGAAGGGGGAAGGGGACAAGCCCGCCTTCCTGCGCGCGGTGCGGGACGGCGCCTGCCGGCTGTTCGCGACGGTGCTCTCGCCCGACTACAACGCCGCCCACCGCGACCACCTCCATCTCGACCAGGCTGCACGCGGCGAGATGGGGTGGCGGGCCTGCCGCTGAGGATCCTCAGTTCGGCAGGGCGTTGGTGTCGATCTTTTCCACCCATTGGGGAAAGAAGCTCGGCTGGCGGTTCGACCAGCCCGAGGCCGTCGCCGCGGCTTCGCTGATCGACTGGAGCAGCTTGCGGCGCAGGTCCGGATGGAGATGCGGCAGTGCCGAGGCCGAGCAGAACGCCGCCGGCAGCCACGGCCGCACTTCCGCGCCGAGCAGCCGCTCGTAGAGGAAGCGATAGGAGGAGAAGCTGGTCAGCCGGCCCTGGCCGAGGTCGAACGCGGAGAGCGTCACCAGCGGCGCCATGAACGGCTCGATCGCGCCGAGGTCGCTCTCGTTGGGCAGCAGCGTGCGGATGTCCTTCAGGCGCTCATATACGCGCGCCTGGGCACGGATGCTGGCGGCTTCGACCACGTCGCGCGACCAGCGCGACAGCGCATCGTCGCGCTCCAGACCCACATCGAGCGACCGGCGCACATAGCGCTGGGTGCCCGCGGCGAAGCCCGCGAATTCCTTCATCTCTGCCAGCGTCATAGCGCCTTCGGCCGGTTTTGCTCGTGCAGCCATTGTACGTCTCCCGCTCGGTTCCTTTTGGCCCGTGGGATGGATCATGCTCTGCACTGGTTAACGCAGAGCTTAATGACCCCCTCCGTATCCCCACGAGCATTGGACCCTAAAATGTGCTGCGACGCAACATCGGTTTGCGACGAAGCGAAGACACTAAGGGAACTTCCTTAGGCGTCTGAATTCAGGTCGTATTTTCCCCTAGGGCGCGGCCCCTATCCCATTCCGGGCAATCGGTTGCGCGCCGCGCGGCAAGACGGTTTTGCGGTTGGTTCCCGTCGTTCAGAAACGGTTCAGCGCACCTCGTCGGCGCATTCCAACGGTTCGTCGGATCGGCGAACCGCAGGGGTGTACGGCCGTCCTATAGTTTGGGTACCAACCCTCAACCACTTCCTTTCCTGACCGGGGGGTCCAAAGATGTTCACTCGTTTCGCAGCGCGTTTTGCGCTGATGGCGGCGTGCGCCCTGATGACTGTCGTTCCCGCTCAGGCGAAGGGCACCTTCTGGCAGTGCGTCACGTTCGCCCGTCAGGCCTCGGGCGTGGATCTGCGCGGCAATGCCTGGACCTGGTGGGACCAGGCCGCCGGCCACTACCAGCGCGGCGAGACCCCGAAGGTCGGCGCGGTGATGTCGTTCCAGCGTACCGCCCGCATGCCGATGGGCCATGTCGCGATGGTCTCGCAGGTCGTCAGCCCGCGCGAAGTGCTGCTCACCCACGCCAACTGGTCGACTCCCGGCGCCGTCGAGCATGACGTTCGCGCGGTGGACGTGTCGGCCGCCGGCGACTGGAGCGAAGTGCGCGTGTGGTATGGCCGCACCGCCAGCCTCGGCCTCTCGGCCTATCCGGTGAACGGCTTCATCTACCCGGACTCGGCCCCGGCCAGCGACTGGGCCAACGTCCAGGTCGCGGCGCTCAGCCTGCCGACGCTGACCCAGATCGCCTCGATCAACTGATCAGGCGCGCGGCGTGAAGCGCAGCGCCACCCCGTTCATGCAATAGCGCTTGCCGGTCGGCTTCGGCCCGTCGTCGAAGACGTGGCCGAGATGGCTGCCGCAGCGGCGGCACAACACTTCGGTCCGCTCCATCCCCAGGCTGCGATCGCTCCGCGTCACCACGGCATTGGCCAGCGGCTGATAGAAGCTCGGCCAGCCGGTGCCGCTGTCGAACTTGGTGGCGGAATCGAACAGCGGCAGCGCGCAGCCGGCGCAGCCGAACACGCCCTTGCGGTGCTCCTTGTTGAGCGGGCTGGTGAAGGGATATTCCGTTCCGCCATTGCGCAGCACGTTATAGGCGGCCGGGCTCAGCTTCTTCTTCCATTCGGCGTCGCTCAGCTTGAACGGGAAGTTCGGCAGCGGCGCGGCGGGCGCGCTGCTGCACGCGAACAGCGGCAGGGCAATGGCCCCGGCTCCGGCGGCGGCAAGCAACTGGCGGCGATCGATCGGCATGGCGAACCTCTTGGAAGGATGGTGTCGATATAGGTTCGGTTCGCCCGGCCGAAAGGTTGCAGCCGCGTCGCTACTTTCTTTCGGTCGCCTCGCTGCGGCAGGTCGCATGGTGAAGGATTGATTTCCCGGTGCCGCTGTCACAAGGCTGCAAAGCTTTTGTCACAGGGGGTGTGGGGAGCTTGTTCGGCGGGGCGCCGGACGGGCTGGTTCGCCGGGAGTCGTTTCGAATGCCATCTATCGCCAAGTCGCCGAAGAACGATGCGGTTCGGGGTGCGGTGCACCGCCACGAACATCTTTCCAAGGAAGGCATCCTCGAGCGCGCCTTCACCTTCGCGTTCCGCGGCCTGGTCTATGCCCAGATCTGGGAAGACCCGGTGATCGACATGGAAGCGCTGCAGATCACCCCCGACAGCCACATCGTGACGATCGCGTCGGGCGGCTGCAATGTCTTCTCCTACCTGACGGCGAACCCCGCGAAGATCACCGCGGTGGACCTCAACCCGGCGCACATCGCGCTCAACAAGCTCAAGCAGCAGGCGGCGCTGCGGCTGCCGGATTATGAGGCGTTCCACCGCTTCTTCGGCCTGGCCAACCGGCCGGAGAATATCGACGCCTACAAGACCTATCTGCGCGGGGCGCTGGACGATACGTCGCGCGCCTACTGGGAAGGCCGCGCGCCCAATGGCGTGCGCCGGATCAACGGCTTCAAGACCGGATTCTACCGCCAGGGCCTGCTCGGCCGGCTGATCGGCTTCGTCCACTGGCTGGGCGCGCGCTACGGCATCGATCCCAAGGAAATCCTCCAGGCCAAGACCATCGAGGAGCAGCGCCACATCTTCGAGACGCGCTTCGCGCCGTTCTTCGACAAGAAGCTGCTGCGCTGGATGGTCGACCAGCCCGCCGCGCTGTTCGGCTTCGGCATTCCGCCGGCGCAGTATGACCTGCTCAAGGTCGACGATCAGGAAGGCATCACCGGCGCGCTGCGCAGCCGCCTGCGCAAGCTGGCCTGCGACTTCGACCTCAAGGACAATTATTACGCCTGGCAGGCGTTCGGCCGCGGCTATGGCGAGCATGAGGGCGCGCCGCTGCCGCCCTATCTCGAGCGCAAGAACTACGAGCTGGTCCGCGACCGCGCCGACCGGGTCGAGATCCGCCACACCAACTATGCCGATTACCTCGAGTCGATGCCGGCACAGTCGCTCGATCGCTACATCCTGCTCGACGCGCAGGACTGGATGACCGACGAGCAGCTGACCCGCATCTGGACCGAGATCACCCGCACCGCCAAGCCGGGCGCGCGCGTGCTCTACCGCACTGCCGCGGTGCCGGACGTCGTGCGCGGCCATATCCCCGACGAGTTGATGAATCAGTGGCAATATGAGGACCAGGCCAAGCTCGACGACTGGACGCGCCGCGATCGCTCGTCGGTCTATGGCGCGACCCATGTCTGGACGCTGAAGCCGCACGCATGAGCGCCAAGGCCGGGGCGAGCGACCAGAAGGGGCTGATGGACGCAACCTATGCGCTCCATCGCCACTTTTACGATCTCACGCGCAAATTCTATCTGCTCGGTCGCGACCGGCTGATCCGCGAGCTCGCGCCGCCGCCCGGCGGCACGGTGCTGGAGGTCGGCTGCGGCACCGCGCGCAACCTGATCGTCGCGGCCAAGCGCTGGCCCAACGCCCGCTTTCACGGCTTCGACATCAGCGAGGCGATGCTGGATACCGCGCGAAAGTCGGTCGCCAAGCATGGCCTGAGCGACAAGATCACGCTCGCGCAGGGTGACGCCGGGGCGTTCGATGTGAACGCGCTGTTCGGTCTGGAACAGGCCGACCGCGTGTTCATGAGCTACACGCTGTCGATGATGCCGCCTTGGAAGGAAGCAATCGCGCTGGGGGCGAAGGCGCTCGCACCGGGCGGCAGCCTGCACATCGTCGACTTCGGCCAGTATGAACGGCTGCCCGGCTTCGCCAAGCGCTTCCACTTCAAGGAGCTCAACGCCTTCCACGTCTACCCGCGCGCCGACCTGCGCGAGGTGGTGGAGGCGGTCGCGGCCGAGCAGGGGCTGACGGCCGAGTTCCGCTCCTCGCTGCGCGGCTATACCTGGAGTGCGGCGCTCAGGCGGCCGGCCTGACGCTGGCGTACCAGTCGTCGATCCAGCCGGAGATCTCCCGGAGGCGCGGCGGGATATAGTGGCAGGCATCGACCATCTCTTCGTGCGCGATGCGCCCGGTGAGTTCCATGAGGTCGATTATCGCCGGATATTGGCTGGCCAGCGCGCGCCACAGCGCGTTCCACCCGAGGCCATTGTCCCGGGCAAAGGCCCTGCGGATTCGCGCTTCCGGATAATAGCAGCGGTCCGGCGCATCCTCGGGCGGCAGGATCACCAGCATGCGGCGCTCGCCGTCGTTCATGGCCTCACAAAAGGCCCGGGCGCATTCTTCATAGGTTTCCGGATCGAAGGGCACATCGCGCTCTTCCCAGCGGAAGGGCAGATAGTCGGTTGCCGCCGCGAAGACGAGGTGCTGGGGGAACACCTGCTCGCGGTACGTGCCCGTCTTCATCATCGGCAGGCTGAAGAGACGCGGGTTCGCGTCGAACTCGATCTCGTCGGCGAACCGGCTGTAGTGCTGCAGCGCGCCCGACTGGCAGTCGCAGATGATCCGCAGCTTTGGCGTTGCCCGCTGCTTGCCTTCCTTTTCCCGAATGCGGGCGAGGTTGGCAGGATCGGTCACCGGTGCGTAGGTAATCCCGACGGCAGGCTGCTCGGGCAGCGGCTTGCGCAGGTGTTTGAAATCCGGCGGGCGATAGAAGCAGACCAGCCGATGCAGCATTGCCGCCTCGATGCCCATGTGCATGACCCGGCACGACAGCACGAAATGCTCGACTTCGCGCGTGTCCGGCGTGACGGACATGAAGCCGACAAGCCCATAGTTGCCATATTTGTCCCACACGAACACGCCGTGCGTGTCGTGCAGATCGATCCGCATGATATATTCGCTCATCGAACCGGGCTCGACGCGCGAGCCGGTGTAATTGAGTTGGTTGGAGCGATTGATCAGCTCTTCGATGCGGTCGGCGAACTGAACATTCTCGGTCAGTCGCGTGAACAGCACATGGATGTTGCTGGCCGCAAGAAAGGTCTCGTTGCTGATCCCGCGGCCGGTGCGCTCGTCGATCTTGGTTTGCAGCACGCGATATTCCGAAACGCGGTCCCGCGCGATGTGGCGGTGTTCCGCCAGAATCTGTTCGAGCAGATCGTCGCACGCGGTAGTCGTGGCGTCGATCGTGCGGATACCGGGGCAAGCCGCGGCCACCTCGTGCAGATTGTGGGGATTGTCGTCGAGGAACAGCACGTTCAGCGAACGAAGCTGCATGTCCTCGATCATCTGGCGAACGGCCTCTCCCTTCGGGACGAATGCGATTCGCGGGAAGACGAAGGCGTCCCACAGGCCGAACGCTTCGAGTCGCGCCTGCGCGACCGCGGGATCGTTCTTCGAACAGATGGCCGAAACGATGCCGTGGCCGTTCAGCGCCCGCACGATCTCCGCGCGCCGCGCGATCAGCTGGACGTCGTCGCCCTCGGCCAGCGTGCCGTGCCACAGCGTATCGTCGAGATCCCAGATCAACAGCTTCGGCTTGAAGCCATCCCAGGCATCAATGGCGAAGCGGGTCCATTCCGCCGCCTCGGCAAAGCCATTGCCGCGGCGCTTCGTTTCGGCGGCAAGCGTGGCCAACGCACCTTGCGCATCGCCTGCCGCCGCGCCCAGTGCCGTGTCACACAGCAACAACTGATCGGAGAAGCGGGTCACGTCGAAGCCGGAATCGCCGCAAAGGGCAAGGTGCAGCAGCGCGCGTACCTCGCGCGCGAGCGGCTGCGGTGTCCGTACCAGCGCCCGCGACGTATCCAGCACGCGACCCGTCTCGATCCCCTCGCTCGCGGTGCTAAGAAGCTGGACATAGGCCGATTGCGCCGTCTGAAGGTCCCAGTATGGGGACCGTGCCGCCAGCTCCGTCACTGTCGTGGCCAGTGCCTCCACGCCTTGCTGGGCGAGCCGATGAAAGATCGCATCGAATTCCGAGGTGGCGATCTCCGATGCCTCGGTCGGACGATCTACGAGTTCCTGCATCCTAAGCCTCCAGGCGCGGAGCCGCCAGGCGGCTTCGCGACATTGGTGTTCAAGGATATTCTAGGAACGTACTTGCGTCGGCGTTAACGATGTTCTGTAATATTACGCCGCCAGTCGCAGCTCCAGCCGGCCCCAGATCTCGACCAGCGCGTCCACCAGTTCGCGCATCATCGCCTCATCGTGCGACGGGCCCGGCGTGAAGCGCAGCCGCTCGGTACCGCGCGGCACCGTCGGATAGTTGATCGGCTGCACGTACACGCCATACTCGGCGAGCAGCACGTCGCTGATCTTCTTGGCCTTCACCGGATCGCCCACCATCAGCGGCACGATGTGGGTGGTCGAGGGCAGCACCGGCAGCCCGGCGTCGTTCATCAGCTGCTTGAGCATCGCGGCGGCGGCCTGCTGGCCCTCGCGCTCGACGCTCGACTCCTTGAGGTGGCGCACGCTCGCCAGCGCACCGGCGACCAGCACCGGCGACAGCGAGGTGGTGAAGATGAAGCCCGGGGCATAGCTGCGGATCACGTCGATGATCACCTGGTCGGCCGCGATATAGCCGCCCATCACGCCGAAGGCCTTGCCCAGCGTGCCCTCGATGATCGTCAGCCGGTCGGCAAGCCCCTCGCGATCCGAAATGCCGCCGCCGCGCGGGCCGTACATGCCGACGGCATGGACTTCGTCGAGATAGGTGAGGGCGTTATACTTGTCGGCCAGGTCGCAGATTTCGGCGATCGGGGCGATATCGGCGTCCATCGAATAGACGCTCTCGAACGCGATCAGCTTCGGGACCGAGGGATCGTCGGCGGCGAGCAGTTCCTCTAGATGGGCGAGGTCGTTGTGGCGCCACACGCGCTTCTCGCAGCCCGAATTGCGGATGCCGGCGATCATCGAGGCGTGGTTGAGCTCGTCCGAATAGATGATGCAGCCCGGCATCACCTTGGCCAGTGTCGCCAGCGTCGCCTCGTTCGAGACGTAGCCCGAGGTGAACAGCAGCGCGTTTTCCTTGCCGTGCAGGTCGGCCAGCTCGCGCTCGAGATCGATATGGTAATGGGTGTTGCCGCCGATGTTGCGCGTGCCGCCCGATCCGGCGCCGACATCGTGCAGCGCCTCTTCCATCGCCGCGATCACCTTGGGGTGCTGGCCCATCGCGAGATAGTCGTTCGAGCACCATACGGTGATCGGCTTCGGCCCGTTATGCCCGGCAAAGCAGCGCGCATTGGGGAACATCCCCTTGTTGCGCAGGATGTCGATGAAGACCCGGTAGCGCCCCTCAGCGTGGAGGCGGTCGATGGCCTGGGTGAAGACCCGCGTATAGTCGATCGCGGGCGCGGAGGCGTCTTGGCGCTGCATGGAAAACGTCTCTACGCCTTAATTTTCAGCAATTCTAGCACGTGAACCACCGTATAGGATCGGGATTGCTCCTGGGGCATGGCCGGACGGCCCGCAAGCCGGAGATAGGGGGTGCCTGCGGCATCCTCAGCATCCGGTTGCGATGAAGAATCTCGCACTCGGTAATCGATGTTTGCGCAAGATCAGGGATCTGCAGCTTCGCGTGTGGTAAACAAAGCGTATCGCGGACGACTCGGGCGCCAGCATGTCCGCGGCTGAGAGACGCTGAGCTCCCGCCTGGCATGGAGAGCGGCCCATGGCGAAGAACGACATCGAATATTTTGAACGGCGCGCGCGGCAGGAGCGTGAGCGCGCAGGCAAGTGCGACGACAGCAGCGCCCGGCGGGTGCATCAGGAAATGGCCGATCGCTATACCGCCAAGGTCGCCGTGCGCGATCCGCAGGCAGTGCTCGGCGACTTCGCCTGAGCGCTACAGCGTCTCGATTCGGCTGAGCCCATAGCGGGCGAGCGTCGGGGCGAGCGCATCGGCACGATGGTCGCGCGCGGTGAACACGGCGCGGCCGGGCGGCAGATCGGCGGGCCAGCTCTGCGCGCGGGTGAGATAGGCGACTCGGCGCGCGATACCGGGGCCGCCATCGACGAACTGCATGCCCGCCGGCGCCACCGCCCGCATTTCCGGTTCCAGCAGCGGGAAGTGCGTGCAGGCATTGACGATCACATCGATGCGGTCGCCGCCCGGCTGGTGGAACAGGCCGTCGAGTTCGTTGGCGATCACCTCGGGCGCGATCGTCTCGCCCGCCAGCTTCGCCTCGGCCAGCTCGACCAGCGCGGCCGAGCCGTGGCGCAGCACCGTGCAGTCGCCCGCGAAGCCCGCGGCGAGATCGTCGACATAGGGCTGGCGCACCGTCGCCGCAGTGCCGAGCACGCCGATGGTGCGGGTGCGGCTGATCTCCGCCGCGGGCTTGATCGCGGGTACCGTGCCGACGATCGGCAGGTCGAGCGCGGCGCGGACATGCCGGAGCGCGATCGTCGAGGCGGTGTTGCAGGCGATCACGATCAGGCGCGGATCGTAGCGCTCCGCCAGCCGGCCGAGCAGCGCCGGCACCCGCGCGGCGATTTCCGCCTCGCTCTTGGTGCCATAGGGAAAGCCCGCCGAATCGGCGACATAGACCAAAGGCGCCTGGGGCAGCAGCGCGGTGGTGGGTCCGAGCACCGACAGCCCGCCGACACCGGAATCGAAGAACAGCACGGGACGACGATCGGCCATGCGCCCGCCATGGCCGAGGCACCGCGCCAGCGTCAACAAGAGGCCCCGTCTGCACGCTGATGCAGATCATTGCGTTTGGGTAAGGGATGCGGCTAAACGGAGGAACGAAAGGGGGCCGCATTGCCCACGGAAGTTCCATGGATGGCCCCGGCCGGGGCCTTGTTGCTCGGTTATCTGCTCGGTTCGATCCCATTCGGGGTGCTGCTCACGCGCGCCGCGGGGGCGGGGGACCTGCGCCAGATCGGATCGGGCAATATCGGCGCGACCAACGTGCTGCGTACCGGTCGCAAGGGCCTCGCGGCGGCGACGCTGCTGCTCGACATGGCCAAGGGCGCGGTGGCGGTGCTGCTCGCCGCCGCCTTCCTGCCCGGCACGGCGGCGCTGGCGGCGACCGCAGCGTTCATCGGCCATTGCTACCCCGTGTGGCTCAAGTTCCGCGGCGGCAAGGGCGTGGCGACGCTGATGGGCGTGGTGCTCGCGCTCTACTGGCCCTCGGGGCTGGTCTATGCGGCGGTGTGGCTGGGGCTGCTGGCGACGGTGCGGATGTCCTCGGTCTCCGGCATGGCGGCGGCGGTGAGCGCGCCGGTGAGCGCGGCGTTCTTCGGCCGGCTGGACCTGGTGCTGATGCTGCTGGCGCTGGCGCTGATCGTGCTGTGGAAGCATCGCGAGAATATCGACCGGCTGCTCAGCGGCGCCGAACCCCGGGTCGGCAGCAAGCGTGGCTGACGGGCGGGAGCCGCGGCTGAGGCTGCTGCGCTCCGCCAATGTCGGTCCCGTTACCTATGCCCAGCTGATTGCCCGCTTCGGCACCGCCGAGGCGGCGCTGGAGGCGCTGCCGATGCTCGCCGCGCGCGGCGGCGGGCGGGCGCCGCAGATCGCCGATGCCGGCGCGGTGCGGCGCGAGATCGCCGCGGTCGAGCGGCTCGGCGCGCGCTACCTGTTCCTCGACGATCCCGCCTATCCGCCGCTGCTCGCCGAGCTGGACAATGCGCCGCCGGCGCTGATCCTGCGCGGCAACACCGCACTGCTGGAGCGGCCTTGCGTCGCCATGGTCGGCGCACGCAACGCCTCTGCGGCGGCATGCCGCTTCGCCCGCCAGCTGGCGATCGGGCTGGTCGAGCAGGGCGCGACGGTGGTCTCCGGCCTGGCGCGGGGGTTCGACACCGCAGCGCACCAGGGCGCGCTCGCCGGGGGCACGGTGGGGGTGATCGCCAGCGGCATCGACATCGTCTTCCCGCCCGAGAACGCCGAGCTGCAGGAGCGGGTCGCCCGGCAGGGCCTGCTCGTCACCGAACAGCCGCCGGGCACCGAGCCGCTCGCGCGCTTCTTCCCGGCGCGCAACCGCATCATCGCCGGGCTGTCGCTGGGCACGGTGGTGGTCGAGGCGGCGCCGCGTTCGGGCAGCCTGATCACCGCGCGGATCGCCGCCGAGGCGGGGCGCGAGGTGATGGCGGTGCCTGGCTCGCCGCTCGATCCGCGCGCGCAGGGCTGCAATCTGCTGATCCGCGAGGGCGCGATCCTGGTCCAGTCGGCCGATGACATCTGGGAGCAGGTGCGGCCGATCGACTCGCGCGTGGTGCGCGCGCCGGGCGACCGCTTCGGCGCGGCGCCGCCGGAGGATGCCAGCGACGCCGATCGTCGGCGCGTGACCGGGCTGCTCGGCCCGGTGCCGGTGGGCGTGGACGAGCTGATCCGCCAGTCGGGCTGCGCGCCGGCGGTGGTGCAGACGGTGCTGCTCGAGCTCGAACTGGCGGCACGGCTTGATCGGCACGCCGGCGCGCGGGTGTCGCTGCGCTAGCCGCTCAGCGCAGCCCGAAGGCCTGGAGATAATAGGCGGCGATGCCGTCGCCGATCAGCAGCTGGCCTGGACCCAGACGGCCGACCAGATAGGCGGCGCCGACCAACAGCGAGGCGAGGACTGAGAGGGTCGCCAAGGCGGCCGTCCAGCGCGGGCCGGGCGCGGGGCCGCCTCGCCCGGCGAGGATCAGACCCGAAAAGGCGAGGAACTCGAACAGCGGGTAGAAATCCAGTCGGTAGCGGAAGTTCATGCTCACGGCGCACAGCATCAGCCCGGCGGGGATCGCCAGCCCCAGCGCGATCGCGATGCCGCGGGCGCGGTCGGCGGTCGCATGGCGGGCCCAGCCGAGGATCGTCAGCGCTCCCAGCACCAGCAGCAGCGGATCGGTCAGCAGGAAGCTGCTCGGCGGCAGTTCGGCGGCGTCGATCCATTTGGTGCGGGTGGCCTCGAGCAGCAGCTGGCCGTCGGCCCCGCGCAGCACCCAGATCGGTGCGAAATAATAGACCAGCCCGAACGGTACCCGGTGGAGGTTGAACAGCCCCTGTTCGGCCATTCGCACCATCCGGTCGGGGTACCAGGCGTTGTAGTTGTAATGGTGATAGTCGGCGAAGGTGAAGGGATTGCCCCAGCGCCCGATATTCACCCCGGCGGTAACCAGCCCGAACAGCATCAGCAGCAGCACCGGCAGGCCGGCAGCGGCAAGCCAGCCGCGTAGATCCGCGCGGCTGCGCACCGCCTCGACCAGCAGCACGCCGCCGAACGCCGCGACCAGCCCGATGCCGAGCGACACGCGGGTCAGCATCGCAAGGCCCGCCGCCAGCGCCATCACCAGCAGCGCCCCGCGCCCGAGTCCCCGCAGCTGGGCATGGATCGCCGCCGCGACGAACAAAGCGCCCCACAGCGCCGCCCACAGGCAGACTTCCTGGTAGAGGCTGAAGCGCAGGAAGCAGGTCTGCGCGCCCGCGAGCACCAGCACCACCGCCATCGCGCGGCCTAACCATGCGGGCACGCCGGGCAGTTCGCGCCGGATCAGCCGCAGCGTCCACAGTTTGGTCGCGATCATGCCGGCAAGTGCCACGAGGCACGAGCCGATGGTGAAATCGAGCATGTGCCAGCCGGGAAAGACCATCATCGGTAGCCGCAGCAGCGCGGGCAGCGGTCCCCAATAGGCCATGACCTGCCCGTGGATCGTGAACCCTTCGCGGCCCACCGTCCCCGGGTACACGTCGAACCGGCCGCGCAGCAGATGGTCGAGCATCGAGTTGAACGTCAGCTCCAGCGGATGCACCTCGCGGGGGATCAGCGCGATCGCATAGGTGCCGAGGATCGCGACCAGCGCGAACCCGGCGATGCGGAGGAGGCGGTGGGCTGCCGTCATGCTGGCGCCTTTGCCCGGCGAACCGAGCGGCCGCAAGCGGGGGAAGTTGTGCGAGACCGGCGCGTGGGACTGGCAAGTCGCCGTCCGCGCCCTACATGCCGCCGGCAAGTTCCTCCGAGGAGACACCCACATGGCCGACGCCCCCGATCCCGCCAACAACCTCCCCGCCGGCTATGTGCCGCCCCAGGTTTGGGAATGGGCGCCCGGCAATGGCGGCCAGTTCGCCAACATCAACCGGCCGGTCTCGGGCGCGACGCACGACAAGGAACTGCCGGTCGGCAAGCACCCCATCCAGCTTTACTCGCTTGGCACGCCCAATGGCCAGAAGGTGACGATCCTGCTCGAGGAGCTGCTCGCCGCCGGTCACGCGGGCGCGGAGTATGACGCGTGGAAGATCAGCATCGGAGAGGGCGACCAGTTCGGCAGCGGCTTCGTGGCGATCAATCCGAACTCGAAGATCCCGGCGATGGTCGACCACTCGATCACGCCTGCGCTGCCGATCTTCGAGAGCGGCGCGATGATGATCCATCTGGCGGAGAAGTTCGGCGCCTTCCTGCCGACCGACACGGCCAAGCGCGCGCAGACGCTGAGCTGGCTGATGTGGCAGATGGGCTCGGCGCCGTTCCTCGGCGGCGGCTTCGGTCATTTCTTCGCCTATGCGCCGATCAAGATCCAGTACGCGATCGATCGCTATGCGATGGAGGCCAAGCGCCAGCTCCACGTGCTCGACACGCATCTGGCGAACAACCGCTACATGGTGGGCGACATCTATACCATTGCCGACATGGCGATCTTCCCCTGGTACGGCGCAGTGGTGCGTGGCGAGACCTATGCCGGGGCGGACGTGTTCCTCAACGCCCAGGAATATCCGAACCTGCTGCGCTGGGCGGCGGAGATCGCCGAGCGCGAGCCGGTGCAACGCGGCCGACTGGTCAATCGCGGCACCGGCCCCGAAGACCAGCGGGTTCCCGAACGCCATTCGGCACACGATATAGATGTCGTGCTGGAGCGGATGCGGGCTACCGCCTGATCGCTCCGAAGACTGGCGCCGCGCCCGCTTGACGCGGTGCGGTGCCGGTCGTCATCCTCGCACGCGTACACGTAGGGATCGGTCTAACCACTTCATGCAGCTTGTCATCGTCGAATCGCCCGCCAAGGCGAAAACCATCGAGAAGTATCTCGGCAAGGATTACCGCGTCCTGGCCAGCTATGGCCATGTCCGCGACCTGCCCGCCCGCGACGGATCGGTGAACCCCGACGAATCGTTCGCGATGGAGTGGGAGACCTATGCCGACAAGTCGAAGCAGCTGAAGGCGATCACAGACGAGGCGAAGAAGGCCGATCGCCTGATCCTCGCGACCGACCCTGATCGCGAAGGCGAGGCGATCAGCTGGCACGTGCAGGAAGTGCTGCGCAACAAGAAGGCGCTCCCCAAGGAGGTCGAGCGCGTCACCTTCAACGCGATCACCAAGCCGGCGATCCTCCACGCCATGCAGCATCCGCGCGAGCTGGATACCGACCTGATCGACGCCTATCGCGCCCGCCGCGCGCTGGACTATCTGGTCGGCTTCACGCTCTCGCCGGTGCTGTGGCGCAAGCTGCCCGGCGCGAAGTCGGCGGGCCGCGTCCAGTCGGTGGCGCTGCGGCTGATCGTCGGGCGCGAGCGCGAGATCGAAAGCTTCGTCGCGCAGGAATATTGGTCGGTCATCGCCGAGATGGAATCGGACGGCACGCCGTTCCAGGCGCGCCTCGTCAAGTGGAAGGGCGAGAAGATCGACCGGCTGTCGATCGGCGACCAGGGCAGCGCCGAGGCGGCCAAGAAGGCGGTCGAGGAAGGCCGCTTCACCGTCGTCGCGGTCGAGACCAAGCCGGCGATGCGCAATCCGCCGCCGCCGTTCACGACGTCCACGCTGCAGCAGGAAGCGGCGCGCAAGCTCGGCTTCTCGGCCAGCCACACCATGCGGATCGCGCAGGCGCTCTACGAGGACGGCGCGATCACCTATATGCGTACCGACGGCGTCCAGATGGACCCCTCGGCGATTCAGGCGGCGCGCAAGGCTGTGGCCGATCGCTATGACGGCTCGTACGTGCCGGACAAGCCGCGCCAGTATCAGACCAAGGCGAAGAACGCCCAGGAAGCCCACGAGGCGATCCGCCCGACCGACTTTGGCAAGGACCGCGCGGGCTCGGGCGACCATGCCAGGCTGTACGACCTGATCTGGAAGCGCGCGCTGGCCAGCCAGATGGCCTCGGCGCGGATGGAGCGCACGACCGTCGATCTGGCGGACGGCACCGGCCAGCACGGCCTGCGCGCCACCGGCCAGGTGGTGCTCTTCCCCGGCTATCTCGCGCTCTACGAAGAGGGCAAGGACGACGAGGGCGACGAGGACAGCCGCCGCCTGCCGCGCATGTCCGAAGGCGCCTCGCCCGCCAAGAAGGCGGTCAACGCCGAGCAGCACTTCACCCAGCCGCCGCCGCGCTTCTCCGAAGCCTCGCTGGTCAAGCGGCTGGAAGAGCTCGGCATCGGCCGGCCTTCGACCTATGCCTCGATCATCCAGGTGCTCAAGGACCGCGCCTATGTGCGGGTGGAGAAGAACCGCTTCTTCGCCGAGGAAAGCGGCCGCCTGCTGACCGCGTTCCTGGAGCGCTTCTTCGAGAAATATGTGTCGTTCGACTTCACCGCCGAGCTGGAGGAAGAGCTGGACGACGTCTCCGGCGGCCGTGCGGCGTGGCAGGCGGTGCTGGAAGCCTTCTGGCGCGACTTCAAGCCGCGCACCACCGAGGTGATGGAGCAGAAGCCCTCCGACATCACCGCGGCGCTCGACCAGTTCCTCGAGCCGTACCTGTTCCCCGCCAAGGCGGACGGCAGCGATCCGCGGCTGTGCCCGAATTGCGGCGTCGGCAAGCTGGCGCTGCGCGGCGGCCGGTTCGGCGCGTTCGTCGCCTGCTCCAACTATCCCGAGTGCAAATATACCCGCCGCTTCGGCCAGCCGGGCGGCGAGGGGTCTGAGGACACGGGGCCGGAAGTGCTGGGCCAGGACCCCGAGACGGGGCTCAATGTCGAGCGCAAGTCGGGGCGGTTCGGGCCGTATATCCAGCTCGGCGAGGGCAAGGATGCGGCGCGCGCCTCGATTCCGAAGGATGTCGATCTCGACCTCGAATGGGCGCTCAAGCTGCTCAAGCTGCCGCGCACCATCGGCAACCATCCGGAGACCGGCAACCCGATCACCGCCTCGATCGGCCGCTATGGGCCCTATCTGGCGCATGACGGCAAATATGCCCGGCTCCAGTCGACCGCCGAGGTGTTCGAGACGGGTATGAACGCGGCGGTGGTCAAGCTGGCCGAAGCGGCGGCGGGCGGCGGTCGCCCGGCGCGCGGCGCGGCACGCGAGCCGCTCAAGGTGTTCGGCAAGCATCCGCGCACCGAGGCCGAGATCAAGCTGATGGAAGGCCGCTACGGCGCCTATCTCACCGACGGCGAGACCAATGCGACGCTGCCCAAGACGATCGACAAGGACGCGCTGACGCTGGAGGAAGCCGCCCAGCTGATCGACGCCAAGGCGGCGCAGGGGCCGGCCAAGGGCAAGGCGAAGAAGAAGGCGCCGGCGAAGAAGGCCGCGGCGAAGAAGCCGGCGGCCAAGGCTGCGGCGGGCGAGAAGGCCCCGGCGGCCAAGAAGCCTGCCGCGAAGAAGGCGCCGGCGAAGAAGAAGGCGGCGGAGTAAGTCGCACGCTCAACCCCTCCCCTTCAGGGGAGGGGTTGGGGTGGGGCAGTGTCTCACCGAGACCAACGGAGGTTCTGGAATCCCTCCACCCCCAACCCCTCCTCCCAGGAGGAGGGGCTTAAGAGCGCTTAGCCTCCCCCGCGCCGCTTTCGGCTGGCAATTCCCCCCGAAAACCCCCACATCGCGGCCATGGCTCCGCCACCTCCTTCGATCATCCGCGTCATCGACCTAGAGACCACCGGCGACAAGCCGCCTGCCCATGCCGTGTGCGAGATCGGCTGGCAGGATGTCGCGCTTGGGCCCGATGGCCGCTGGGAACTGCAGGGCGAGGGCGGCAGCCGCCTCGTCAATCCCGGCCGGGGCATCCCGCCGCTGACCATGGCGATCCACCATATCCGCGACGAGGACGTGGCGGAGGCCCCCTATTGGCACGACGTCGCCCGCCCGATCCTCGATCCCTGGCCGCGCCGCGTCGCGCTCGCCGCGCATCGAGCGAGCTTCGAGGAGCAGTTCTGCACGCCCGCGCTCACCCGCGGCGCCGACTGGATCTGCACCTGGAAATGCGCGCTGCGGCTGTGGCCGGACAGCCCGGGCTTCTCCAACCAGATGCTGCGCTACTGGCGCCGGCCCGAAGGCATGGAGCATGAACGCGGCCTGCCCGCCCACCGTGCCTTCCCGGACGCCTATGTAACCGCGTTCCACCTGCGCGACATGCTCAACGAGGCGAGCGTCGCGCAGCTGGTCGAATGGTCGAGCCAGCCCGGGCTGCTGCCCCGCGTCCGCTACGGCCCCGATCGCGGCAAGGAGTGGAGCGAGATCTCCGAGGATTCGCTGGAAGGCTTCCTCACCGATCGCGACGAGGATGTGCGGTTCACCGCGGAAACCGAGCTGGCAAGGCGGCGTGGCGGGGCGCCGGTGGGGCGGGGAAGTTCCACGCAGCGGCTGTTGTTCTGACTTACCTTAAGCCCCTCCTCCTCGGAGGAGGGGTTGGGGGTGGAGGGGTTCCAGAACCTCTGTTGGTTTCGGTGAGACACTGCCCCACCCCAACCCCTCCCCTGAAGGGGAGGGGCTTGAAGCGCCGCCAACTACCAACATCCTTCCACCCACCAAAGCTTAGCCCCCTTTGGGGTTCCGCTAGCGTTCCGCCTCCGCTAGAGGCCAATCCATGACCTGCAGCGACCAAGCCCCTGCCGGCCGGTTCGACGGCCGCGAGCACCGCTTTGCGCTGCGCGTCTATTTCGAGGACACCGATCTCACCGGGGTCGTCTATCACGCCAATTATCTGCGCTACATGGAGCGCGCCCGATCGGACATGCTCGACGTCGCAGGCATCGACCAGCGCGGCGTGTTCGAGGCGGGCGGCGGTGCCTATGCGGTCGCCGGGCTAGACATCCGCTACCGCGCGCCGGCGAAACTTGGCGACACGCTGGTGGTTGTCAGCAGACTGACCCGCCTGCGCGCCGCCGTCGTCACTATTCAGCAACGAGTCATGCGGGACGAAACCATAGTCGCCGAAGCAACCGTGGAGGTGGCGTTCGTCGCCCCCGGCGGTCGCCCGCGGCGGCAGCCGGCCGAGTGGCTGGCCGCGTTCGAACCGCTCGTGTGGAAGGAGAGTTAAGCGTCCATGCCGTCCGTCTCAACCGGTGCCGTCCTGTCGCCGATCCATCTGTTCCTGGAAGCCGACATCGTCGTGAAGCTGGTCATGATCGGCCTGCTGCTCGCCAGCCTGTGGACCTGGACGATCATTGTCGGCTTCGCGCTGAAGGTCAGCGGCCTGCGCAAGGAAATGCAGCGCTTCGAGACCGAATATCGAGAAGCGGATGACTTCGACGAGTTCCACCGCCGCGCCGCCGGCCGCGACCAGCCGATCGCGCGCGTGTTCGCCGCCGGCGTCAGCGAATGGCGCCGCTCGACCGCGGGCAAGACGATCGACCGCGAGGGCACGCGCGAGCGCCTCGCCACCGCGATGGGCGCCACCGTCGCGATGGAGATCGATCGGCTTTCGGATCGGCTGAACTTCCTCGCTACGGTCGGCTCGGTCGCGCCGTTCGTCGGCCTGTTCGGCACCGTGTGGGGCATCATGCGCAGCTTTACCGGCATCGCCGCGGCGCAGAGCTCGTCGCTCGCGGTCGTGGCACCGGGTATTGCCGAGGCGCTGTTCGCCACCGCGATCGGCCTGTTCGCCGCCATCCCGGCGGTGATCGCGTACAACCGCTACAGCCATGCCGTGAACCGCGTCGAGGCGCGGCTGAACCGCTTCGCCGACGGCTTCCACGCGACGCTCAGTCGCCGCCTGGAGATGGAGGGCTAAGCCGATGGCCATGCACCTCCCCTCCGGCAAGGGCCGCGGCCGCCGCGCGCCGATGGCCGAGATCAACGTCACCCCGCTCGTCGACGTGATGCTGGTGCTGCTGATCATCTTCATGGTCACCGCGCCGCTGTTGACGGCCGGCGTGCAGGTGAACCTGCCAGAGAGCCGCGCCAAGGCGCTCGACCAGGAGCAGAAGCCCGTCCAGATCTCGATCGACGACAAGGGCCAGGTGTTCCTCGACAATGATGCGGTGAGCGACGCCGAGCTGCCGGCCAGGCTGGAAGCGATCGCCGCGAAGAAGGGGCCCGACGGCAAGCCCGCCGCCATCTATCTGCGCGGCGACACCGCGCTCGGCTATGGCAAGGTGATGCGGGTGATGGGCGAGCTCAACCAGGCCGGGCTCAACAAGGTGTCGCTGCTCACCGAACCGAGCGACCAGCGCTGAGGTGAGCGAGACCATGGACCGTAGCGAGCGAGTAGGGCTCGGCGTTTCGATCGTGGCGCATGCCGCGGTCTTCGCCGCGCTGGCGCTCAGCTTCGCGAAGACGCCGCCGCAGGAGCCGCCCAAGGCGATCCCGATCGACATCTCGCTCGCCGAAAAGGTGGGGCTGGAGAGCAGCGCGCCGGTGCCGAGCCAGGAAGAGCTGGCCGCCAAGAAGTCGCCGGTCGAGGCGCCGGTCGAGCCCGAGGCGGCGCCGCCGCCCTCGCCCGAGCCGCAGCCGCAACCCAAGCCGCAGCCCGCGCCGCCGCAGCCGCAGCCGGCTCCGCAGCCAAAACCGCAGCCGCCCCAGCCAAAGCCCGCGCCGGCGGAGAAGCCGCAGCCCAAGCCCAAGCCGGCGCCCGCCGAAAAGCCGCAGCCGGCCAAGCCCGCGCAGCCCGCCAAGCCGGCGCCGCCGGCCAAGGCAGCGCCTGCCAAGCCGAGCAACGCGCCGTCGCAGAGCGCGGCGACGGGCAGCGAACGGCGTCCGGTGAAGCCGACCGGCAACCTCGCCGGGCTCGACCTCGGCCGATCGAACAACAAGACCAACAGTACTGCGCTGCAGAACCCGGGTAGCAAGGCCTCGGCACAGGAAGTTGCGAGCTTCGTTGGCTTGATTACAAGACAGGTCCAGCCTTGCGCTGATCGACAAGTCACTCCTGGGCCCGGTGCGGAGCGCATACGGGTAACGGTTCTCCTGAACTTCAAGCCCGACGGCTCGTTGGCCAGCGAGCCCCAGATCAGGGGAGTAGACGGGGACGATGCGAGCAACGCTCGGTATGTGGCCCGTGTGAAGGACCTCGCTCTGGCGACCTTCAAGGGTTGTACACCGATACGCGGACTGCCTGCTGATCTCTACGCCGTACCAAATGGCTGGAAGAGCCTAGCTCTTCGCTACAAGCTGCCTGGATGAGGATGAAGCGATGAAATTCAAATTTGCGGCCGTTGCGACGGTCTGCTTCGCAACCGCGGCCCACGCCCAGACGACCCCGCCGCCGCCGATCGCCAACAGCCCGCAGGCGCAGGCCCAGGCCGCGCAGCCGGCGCAGCAGGGCGGCGGCCAGCCGGTGATCGACATCGTCGGCGGCATCTCCGCGCCGATGCCGATCGCGATCCCCACGATGCCGACGTCCGCGGTGGTCGACACCCCCGCGGGTTCGACCGACGTGCTGGGCCAGAAGCTCGCCGACATCATCACCAACGATCTGCGCGGCTCGGGCCTGTTCACGCCAGTGCCGCCGGCGCAGCTGCGCACCGTCGCCTTCTCCGAAGTGACCGCGCCCGCCTATGACTATTGGGGCGGCACCGGCGCGCAGTCGCTGGTGCAGGGCTATGTCCGCGCCAATTCCAACGGCACGCTGACGGTCGGCTGCTACCTCTACGACGTGTCGTCCAAGGTGGAGCTGATCCGCCAGGGCTTCGTCGTCTCGCCCGGCGACTGGCGTCGTGCGGGGCACAAATGCGCCGACGCGATCTATGCGCGGCTCACCGGCGAGGGCCCCTATTTCGACACCCAGGTCGTCTATATCGCCGAGAGCGGGCCGAAGAACCGCCGCCGCAAGCAGCTCGCGATCATGGACCAGGACGGCGCCAACCACCGCTTCCTCACCAACGGCCAGTCGATCGTGCTGACCCCGCGGCTGAGCCCCAGGCTCAACGCGATCCTCTACATGAGCTTCGAGCGCGATCGCCCGTCGATCCACATCTACGACCTGGCCTCGCGCCAGGATCGCACGCTCGTCGCGAATGTCGCGCTCAACTTCGCGCCGCACTGGTCGCCGGATGCGCGCTGGGTGGTGTTCTCGATGGCGGTCGGCGGCAATACCGACATCTACCGCGTGCCTTCGAGCGGCGGCACCCCGCAGCGGCTGACCACCTCGCCCGGCATCGACACCGGCGGGTCCTACTCGCCCGACGGCTCCAAGATCGTGTTCGAAAGCGATCGCGGCGGCACCCAGCAGCTGTACGTGATGAACGCGGATGGCTCCAACCAGCACCGCATCAGCTTCGGCGGCGGGCGCTATGCGGCGCCGGCCTGGAGCCCGCGCGGCGACCAGATCGCCTTCACCCGCATGGGCGGTGGCGCGTTCCGCATCGGCGTGATGAACCCCTCGGGCGGCGGCGAGCAGCTGCTCACCAACAGCTGGGGCGACGAAGGCCCGAGCTGGGCGCCCAACGGCCGGGTGATCATCTTCTTCCGCTCCGCGCAGGGATCGGGCCGTCCGGACCTGTGGACGGTGGACCTCACCGGCCGCGCGACGCGAAAAGTGCCGACGCCGCTCGATGGTTCGGATCCAAATTGGGGCGCCGTGCGTCCCTGACACCGAGTAGAAACTCTAGCGTAACGAATGCGCGGCATGCGCGACACCCGTAAAAGGAGGATTTCATGACCAAGCTCGTCCCCAGCCTGATGCTCGGCGTGGCGCTCGTCGCCACCGCGGCCTGCTCGAAGAAGCCGCCGAAGGAACTGCCGCCCGCGCCGACCGAGACCCCGGCACCGAGCCAGCCCTATGGCAATGGCGAAACCACGCAGACGACGCCGATGTCGGAGCAGTTCCGCCGCGAAGTGACGAGCGACACGATCCACTTCGGCCTCGACCAGTATGACGTCGACCAGCAGTCGCGCGCGATCCTCGACAGCCAGGCCAAGTGGCTGGTCGCGCACCCGAATGTCCGCATCACCCTGGAAGGGCATTGCGACGAGCGCGGTACCCGCGAGTACAACCTCGCGCTGGGCGACCGCCGCGCCAACGCCGCGAAGAACTATCTCGCCGCGCAGGGCGTCTCGGCCGATCGCATCACCACGATCAGCTACGGCAAGGAACGCCCGGTCGCGATGGGTTCGGACGAAGCCGCCTGGGCGCAGAACCGCCGCGCGGTGACGCTCGTCCTGAACTGAGTTCAGGCCTGAGGCCGAAAGCGAGGCCGCCGGGGCAGAGGCTCCGGCGGCCTTTTTCGTGCGCGCCGAATCCGCTTGCCCGACCCTCTGAGCCGATATAAATATGATATCATAATTAAGGAGGGAAAGAGGATGGACGCACGGAGCACCGCACCCGCATTGCGGGAGAGCCGCGAGACGGCGGCGCATACCGCCAGCGGCTATGGCATGCTGCTGGTCGCGGCGGCCGCGTTGGTCGTCGGCGCACTGGCGCTGCCGCAGATCAACCGCCTGCCGGACTGGCTGGTGGTCGGCTGGCTCGTGGCCGCGGCGCTGGTGTTCCTGCTCGTCCTCGCCGGCTTCTATCTGCTCCAGCCCAACCAGGCGGCCGCGATCCTGCTGTTCGGCGACTGTCGCGGCACCGATCGCACCACGGGGCTGCGCTGGTCCTGGCCATGGCTGATCAAGAGCAAGGTCTCGGTCCGCGCCAACAACATGATTTCGGACAAGATCAAGGTGAACGACCTGCGCGGCAACCCGATCGAGATGGCGGCGCAGGTGGTGTGGCGGGTGACCGACACCGCGCAGGCGCTGTTCGACGTCGACGATTACAAGGCGTTCGTGAACGTCCAGATCGAGGCGGCGGTGCGCACCATCGGCTCGCGCTATCCCTATGACGATTTCGAGCATCAGGAAGTCACCCTGCGCGGCAATCACGACCAGGTCGGCGGCGAACTCCGCGCCGAGCTGATCGCGCGGCTGGCGGTGGCGGGCATCACCGTCGACGAATGCGGCTTCACCCATCTCGCCTATGCGCAGGAGATCGCCGGGGCGATGCTGCGGCGCCAGCAGGCCCAGGCGGTGGTCGCAGCGCGCAAGACGCTGGTCGAAGGCGCGGTGGGGATGGTCGAGCTGGCGCTGGAGCAGCTTTCGGCGAAGAATGTCGTCGAGCTGGACGACGAACGCCGCGCGGCGATGGTCTCCAACCTGATGGTGGTGCTCTGCGGCGAGCGTGACACCCAGCCGGTGGTGAATGCTGGCTCGCTGTATCAGTAAGGCCGTAGCGTGAGCGTTCCCCCGCAGAAAAAGGCCTTCCCGCTTCGCCTCGACCCGGCGCTCTACGCCGCAATCGAGCGGAGCGCGGGGACCGACCTGCGCAGCGTCAACGCGCAGGTGGAATGCCTGCTGCGCGAGGCGCTGGCGCGGCGGGGGGTGAAGCTGGCGGATCCGGTGCGGCCCAAGCGCGGCCGCCCGCCCAGGCAGGTGGAAGGAGACGAGGAATGACCGAGGAGGATGTGCGCCCGGGCTTCTGGTTCAAGCCCAAGGCGTTCGGCTATGGCGCCACGCCGGCGACGTGGCAGGGCTGGCTGGTCGTGGCGCTGTTCGTGCTGCTGACGGGGCTGACCGTGCGTTTCGCAATGCCGCGGCACCCGCTGTTCCTGACGTTGCTGGTGCCGCTGACGCTGGCGCTGATCTGGATCAGCTGGGCGAAGACCGACGGCGGGTGGCGCTGGCGGCCCTGAGCGACCGACGTCGGGCCTCGCGGAAATCGCTTCCTCCCGGTTGCTGTTCCGCTTATGTACCTGCGATGCTGCGTTTCGCCTCTCCCCTGCCGCCGCGCTCCGTCGTTTCGGAGCCTTGCCGATGATCGCGCATCTTCGTGGCGCATTGGCGTCCAGCGGGGCCGACCATGCGGTGATCGACGTGAACGGCGTCGGCTATCTGGTCGGTGCCTCGGCCAAGACGCTCGACAAGCTGGGCGCGGTGGGCGAGCAGGTAACCATCCACACCGAGATGCTGGTCAGCGAGGATTCGATCCGGCTGATGGGCTTCGCCACCGCCGACGAACGCGACTGGTTCAAGCTGCTCACCAGCGTGCAGGGAGTGGGCGCGAAGGTGGCACTGGCGATCCTCTCGATCCTCGCGCCGGAAGAGCTGCGCACCGCCGTCGCCCGCGCCGATTCGGCGACGATCGCGCGGGCGAACGGGGTGGGGCCGAAGCTCGCCCAGCGCATCGTCAACGAGTTGAAGGACAAGGCCGGCGGGCTCGCGCTCGGCGGGGTGGGCGCGGCGGCCGCGCCGAGCGGCGGGGCGGCGGCGGATGCCGTGTCGGCGATGCTCAACCTCGGCTTCAAGCCTGCGGAAGCCAGCGCCGCGGTCAATGCCGCGAGCGACGAACTGGGCCCCGCGGCAACGCTCGACGCGCTGGTGCGGCTCGCACTGCGCAAGGCGGCGAAGTGAAGTCTGCGTCGCAATCCTCCCCTGGAAGGGGAGGTGTCGCGAAGCGACGGAGGGGTGTCACCGCCATAGCGGTGTTCCTCCGTATCGGGCGGCGACACCCCTCCGTCAGGCCTTCGGCCTGCCACCTCCCCTTTCAGGGGAGGATCTGTTGGACCAAGCGGGTATAGGACCCCCCCATGGAAATCGAAGTCTCCGCCGAAGCCAAGGACAAGCGCCTCAACCGCCGCGTGGCGATCACCGTGGTGATCCTGTCGGTCTTCACCGGTGTGTGCGGCATCAAGGACGGCAATATCGTCCAGGCGATGCAGCAGGCGCAATCGAGCTCGGTCGACCTGTGGAACGAGTATCAGGCGACCAAGACCAAGCAGCACCTCGCCGAAACCAGCCGCGCGCAGATCGCCGCGGTGGCGAGCGATCCAGCGAAGGTGGCGCCGGTGCTGAAGGGGCTCGATGGGGACATCGCCAAGTACAAGGTCGAGGCGCCCAAGCTCGCCGAGCAGGCCAAGGCGCAGGCGGCGCAATATGACGCGCTCAACGTGCATGACGACCAGTTCGATGCCAGCGACGCAGCGATCGCCACCGCGATCTCGGTCGCCGCGGTATCGGCGCTGGCGGAGAGCAGCTGGCTGCTGGTCGTCGCCTGGGTGTTCGGCGCGTTCGGACTGTTCATGGGGCTGTGCGGCTTCGCCGCCTGGGGTTTCCATCCCGACGTGCTGAGCACGTTGCTGGGATGAGGGAGGGATCGCCAAGATCCTCCCCTGTAAGGGGAGGTGTCGCGAAGCGACGGAGGGGTGTCCACGCTGGTGTGGCAGACCTGCGTTTCGACTGGCGACACCCCTCCGTCAGGCCTTCGGCCTGCCACCTCCCCTTCCAGGGGAGGATCGTATTTTCAGAGCAGCGGCGTCGGCAGGTCCTCGCCGGCGAAATGCGCATCGAGATTGGCGAGCACCAGCGCCGCCATTGCCGCGCGCGTCTCTGCCGTGGCGCTGCCCTGATGCGGCGCCAGCACGACCTGTTCCATCGATCGCAGCGCCTCGGGCACGTGCGGCTCGTCGGCGAACACGTCGAGTCCCGCACCGGCGATGGTGCCTGCCCAGAGCGCGGTGACCAGGGCGTCCTCGTCCACCAGGCTGCCGCGCGCGACGTTGACCAGCACGCCGGCGGGGCCGAGCTTGTCCAGCACCGCGGCGTCGACGATGTGCGACGTCGCGGCCGTGCCGGGTGCCGCCAGGATCAGCACGTCGCTTTCCTCCGCCAGCGCGGCGATGTCGGGCAGGTACCGCCAGGGCACCGATTTCGCGCTGCGGGCGGTATAGAGCACCTCGCGCGCGAAGGGCGCGGCGCGGGCGGCGATCGCCGCGCCGATCTTGCCCATCCCGAAAATGCCGATCCGTCGCCCGCTGGCATGCCGGCCGAGCGGCGCCTTCCAGCCGCCACGGCGCACCAGCGCGTCGTTGGCGGCGATCCGGCGCTGCACCGCCAGCATCAGCCCAATGGCGAGATCGGCGACGTCGTCGGTCAGCACGTCGGGGGTGGTCGACACCCGCACCCCGCGGGCGCGCAGCGCATCGAGGTCGAGCCCGTCATAGCCGACGCCGTTGATCGCCACGATCTCGAGCGTCGGAAACCGTTCGAGCATCTCGGCACCCAGCTGCAGCTGCCCACCGCCGACGATCGCGCGGGTGGTCGGGGGCGGATCCTTGTCATGCACGGTGAAGCGTCGGTCGAGCTCGGCGCGAAGGCTGGGCGATGCGGGCGTCGCAAGGTACAGGTCGGGCATGGCGATCTGATGCGCCTGTCCGGCGCCGCTGGCCAGCCGCAAACAACGGAAAACGTGCGATGAGCGGGCATACCGATCCCGTCATCGTCCATCTGCGCGACCGTATCCTTGATGCAGACGGCGGGGTGGAGGAGGACTATAACTATCTCGTCTACGACTTCGGCGACGACCATATCGCCCGCGCCTATCTCGATACGCCGGGGCGGGTGGCGGTGATGCGGCAGGGGCCGGTGCCGGACGCGGTGCTCGCTTATCTTCGCCTGCGGTTCGACGTGATCGACCAACTCGGCCCTAGCGGCTATCAAACCATCTGGACTGCATGACCGATACCGATCGCCTCCTCACCGCCGGCCGCCGTGCCGAAGACGTCGACGCCGCGCTGCGTCCCAAGTCGCTCGACGAGTTTGTCGGGCAGAAGGCGGCGCGCGAGAATCTCCGCGTGTTCATCGATGCCGCCAAGGCGCGCGGCGATGCGCTGGACCATGTGCTGTTCTTCGGGCCCCCGGGGCTCGGCAAGACCACGCTCGCTCAGATCATCGCGCGCGAAATGGGGGTGGGGTTCCGCTCCACCTCGGGGCCGGTGATCGTCAAGTCGGGGGACCTAGCGGCGCTGCTCACCAATCTCGAGGACGGCGACGTGCTGTTCATCGACGAGATCCACCGGCTCAATCCGGCGGTGGAGGAGGTGCTGTATCCGGCGATGGAGGACCGCGCGCTCGACCTGATGATCGGCGAGGGGCCGTCGGCGCGCAGCGTGCGGATTGATCTGCCGCGCTTCACGCTGGTGGGCGCGACGACCCGGCAGGGGCTGCTGACGACGCCGCTGCGCGATCGCTTCGGCATTCCGGTGCGGCTGCAATTCTACACGGTAGACGAACTGGAGCGGGTGGTGACGCGCGCGGCCGGGCTGCTCGGCCTGGAGATCGCGGCCGACGGCGCGCGGGAAGTCGCGCGGCGCTCGCGGGGCACGCCGCGTATCGCCGGGCGATTGCTGCGCCGGGTGCGCGACTTCGCCAATGTGTTCGGCGAGGCGGTGGTGCATGCCAAGGTGGCCGATGCGGCGCTCAATCGGCTGGAAGTCGACGGGCTGGGGCTCGATGCGATGGACCGGCGCTATCTGATGATGATCGCCGACGTCTACCGCGGCGGCCCGGTGGGGGTGGAGACGCTCGCCGCCGGGCTCAGCGAGCCGCGCGACACCGTCGAGGAAGTGATCGAGCCCTATCTGATCCAGCTCGGCCTGATCGCGCGCACGGCGCGCGGGCGGTGCCTGAACGGACCGGGCTGGAAGCATCTCGGGCTCAACCCGCCGGCAGGGTCGCAGGACGGGCTGTTCGACTGAGGTTTGCCCCTATCCTCCCCCTGGCGGGGGAGGATACGCTTTAGGTCACCCGCCGTGTTCGAAGCCTAGCCGCCCGGGCAGCGCGAGCGGCGTGCCTGCATCGTGGAGCGTCAGGCCTTCGCCTTCACTGAACGCGCCGAGGCAGGTCGCCGCCAGCGGGAGCGGACCCTGCGGCGCGGCGAACAGCAGCTCATAATCGTCGCCTGCGGTCGCCGCGGCGAGGCGCGCGTCGCGATCTCCGCCGCGCACCGCCTGATAGTCCGCCGACAGCGGCACGGCGGCGAGGTCGATCGTCACCGCCAGCCCGCTCGCCTCGGCCATGCGTGCGGCATCGATCAGCAGTCCGTCGGACACGTCCATCATCGCGTGGACGCCCGGGGCGAGCGCCTGTCCTTCTTCCAGCCGCGGCGTCGGACGACGATAGCGCGCGAGCAGCGTCGCCGGGCCCTCGCCCGCCATCGCCACTGCGAGCCCGGCCCCGCCATCGCCGATCGTTCCGGTCACGTAGAGCAGGTCGCCGGCCTGCGCGCCGCTTCGCGCCGGCGCATGGGTCGAGCGCCCGAGCGCCGTCAGCGACAGCGTTCGCGGCACGCCTGCAGGCGCCTTCACCGTGTCCCCGCCGATCAGCGGGCAGGCAAAGGCCGCCAACGCTGCGTCCAGCCCTGCCAGGAACGACGAATCCCAAGCGTCGTCGCCCGCAAGCGGATAGCCGAGCAGCACGCCCTCCGGCACCGCGCCCTTGGCGGCGAGATCGGACAGGTTCACCGCCACCAGCTTCCAGGCGACGTCCTCCGCGGGATCGTCGGGCAGATAATGGACCCCCTCCACCAGCACGTCATGGGTGAGGACGAGATCGCCGAGCACGGCCGCATCGTCGCGCAGCCCGCGCGCGCCGGCATGGAGCGGCAGGTGGCGCAGGTAAGCGAGGAACGCGGCTTCGTTCATCGGCATGCCAATCCTCCCCCAGCATGGCTGGGGGAGGGGGACCGCGCTGCGCAGCAGCGTGGTGGAGGGGCCGCGCCATATGGCGCGGACGTTGCCCGGAGCGCGGGCAGCCGCGGCGTGCCGCCGCGGCCCCTCCACCACGCGCCTTCGGCGCGCGGTCCCCCTCCCCTGCGGCGCAGGGGAGGATTGGTGCTATCCACGGTGCCGCCCGCCCGGCACGGGGCAGGCGGGCGCGTCAACGGCGTGCGTCCTTGGCGATCGCGTCGAGGATGCCGTTCACGAACCCCTTTTCGCGGCGATCGTAAAAGGCGTCGGTCACATCCAGATATTCGCTGATCACCGCCGCGGTCGGCACGTCGGGGCGGGCGAGCAGTTCGTAGGTGCCGGCGCGCAGGATCTGGCGCATCGGCTTGTCGAGCCGCTCCAGCGTCCAGCCGGTGCTCAGCTTGCCTGCGATGATGCCGTCGATCTCCTCGCGGCGCGCATCGGCGCCGCTGACGATGTCGTCGAAAAAGGCGATGTCCGCTTCGGCATATTCGACGTCCTCGATGATCGCGCCGAGCCGGTGCTGGTGGAACTCGTGCAGCAGCGCGGGGATCGAGGTGCCCTCCATCTCGCGCTGGTAGAGCGCCTGGACGGCGGCGAGGCGCGCGGCGGCGCGGGCCTTGGAACGGGACTTTGCTTGCGGACTGGCCATAATCTCAATCTATCACTTTAAACGGATCGCGACCGACTTTGCGTGCGCAGGCAGGCCTTCGGCTTCTGCGAGCGCCACGGCGGCGGGGCCGATCGCGGCGAGCCCGGACGGATCCAGGCTCAGGAACGAGGTACGCTTCATGAAATCGAGCACCGACAGGCCCGACGCGAAGCGCGCGCGCCGCCCGGTGGGCAGCACATGGTTGGGGCCAGCGACATAGTCGCCGACGGCTTCCGGCGTGAACCGGCCTAGGAAGACGGAGCCCGCATGGCGGACCATGTAGAACAGCGCCTCGGCATCGTCGCAGGCGAGTTCGAGATGCTCGGGGGCGAGGCGATCGACCAGCGGCATCGCGGTGGGCAGGTCGGGCACCAGGATGATCGCGCCGTTCGCGTCCCAGCTGGTGCGCGCGGTGGCACCGGTGGCGAGCGTGGCGATCTGCGCGTCGACAGCCGCGGCGACCTTGTCGGCGAAGCCGGCGTCGTCGGTGAACAGGATCGACTGGCTGGTGGGATCGTGCTCGGCCTGGCTGAGCAGGTCGGCGGCGATCCACTCGGGATCGTTCTTGCCATCCGCCACCACCACGATCTCCGAAGGACCCGCGACCATGTCGATGCCGACCACGCCGTAGAGCTGGCGCTTGGCCTCGGCCACCCAGGCATTGCCCGGGCCAGTGACGACGTCGACCGGCGCAATCGTCTCGGTGCCATAGGCGAGCGCGGCCACCGCCTGCGCACCGCCGACGCGGTACAGCTCATCGACGCCCGCGACATGCGCGGCGGCGAGGACCAGCGGGTTCACTTCGCCGTTCGGCGTCGGGGTGACCATCACGAGGCGGCGCACGCCTGCCGCCTTGGCGGGGATGGCGTTCATCAGCACCGAGCTGGGATAGGCGGCGCGGCCACCGGGCACGTACACGCCCGCCGCATCGACCGGCGTCCAGCGCGCGCCGAGGCGGATGCCCTGCGCGTCGGTCTCGTCGCGGTCCTCGGGCCGCTGCTTGGAATGGTAGACCGCGATCCGCTCGGCAGCCAGCTCCAGCGCGTCGCGCAGCTCCGGGGTGAGCCCCTCATAGGCGACGAGGCAGTCGGCGCGGTCGATCGTCCAGCCGGAGCGGTCGAGGTCGTGCTTGTCGAACAGGCGCGTCAGGTCGCGCAGCGCGACATCGCCTTCGTCGCGGACGCGCTTGATGATGTGGGTGACATTGCGCGCGACATCGTCGTCCGCCTCGCGGCGGGCGTTCACCAGCGCGGTGAATGCCTCGGCAAAATCGGGCGCGCTCGAGTCCAGGCGAATCATAAGCCCCTCCCCTTCAGGGGAGGGGTTGGGGTGGGGGACTTCGCCCCCAGCACCGGATTCGCTCCCAGGTCAGGCCCCACCCCCAACCCCTCCCCTGAAGGGGAGGGGCTTTGGATTGCCTTTCTAAATCCATCCACCAGCGGCACGACTTCGCTGGCGCGCGTCTTGAACGCGGCGCGGTTGACGATCAAGCGGCTGGTCACCTCGGCGATCACTTCCACCTCGACCAGACCGTTTTCCTGGAGCGTGCGGCCCGAGGAGACGAGATCGACGATGCGCGGGGCAAGGCCCAGTACCGGCGCCAGCTCCATCGCGCCGTTGAGCTTTACGCATTCGGCCTGCACGCCGCGCGACTCGAAATGGGCACGGGTGATGTGGGGGTATTTGGTCGCGACGCGGACATGGCTCCAGCCGCGCGGATCGTCCTGCGCGGCGAGCGCCACGGGTTCTGCGACCGAGATGCGGCAATGGCCGATGCCGAGGTCCACCGGCGCGTAGAGCTCCGAATAGTCGAACTCGGCCAGCACGTCCGACCCGACGATGCCCAGATGCGCGGCACCATGCGCGACGAAGGTCGCGACGTCGAAGGCGCGCACGCGGATCAGGTCGATCGCGGGGTTGTTGGTCGCGAAGCGCAGCGCGCGCGAATTCTTATCGGAAAAGGCCGCTTCGGGCACGATGCCGACCGCCGCCAGCAAGGGCAGCGCCTCTTCGAGAATCCGGCCTTTCGGCACGGCAAGGATCAACGGCTCGGTCATGGGTGCGGGGGCTTTACTTGGGGGGCGCCATGGGCGCAACAGGCGCCAAAGGGAGATGCGCATGGCAAGCGAAGCCGAGAACCGCAAGAGTTTTGCCGTGCAGGCGGGATATTGCGCGGCGATGGATGCGCCGATCACCGGGCGCATCTGTACCGCGCTGGGGCAGGGAATCACCCGCGCCAGCGAAACCGGGCGGCGGGTGCTCGACTGGCCGGGCGAGCCGGTGGCAGATGCGCTGGTGCTGCGGCTGGTCGGCGGGCTGCATGCGCTCCACCGGCGCGGCGTGCCCGAGCTGCGGCGCATCTTCACCGGCGAGGAGACCGATCTCGGCCGGATCGGCGCGGCGCTCGACGCGGTGCTCTCGGCCTATGACCTGCCGCTGATGCCGTGGCTGTACGGCCCGCCCCAGACCAACGAAGCGGCGCGCTCGAACGGGCTGATGACCGGGCTACTCCACCTGGCGGCGCGCTACGGCCCGCGTTTCGAGCTGCTCGAGATCGGATCGAGCGCCGGGCTGAACCTGATGCTCGGCCGCTACCGCTTCGATCTGGGTGGCGTGACGGTCGGGCCGGCCGAGTCGTCGCTGGTGCTGCAACCCGAATGGCGGGGCAGTCCGCCGCCCGCGGCAGCGGTGGAGATTGTCGCCGCGCGCGGGGTCGATATCGCCCCGCTCGACCTTACCGACGCGCGCGATGCCGATCGGCTCCAGGCCTATGTCTGGGTCGATGCGGTCGAGCGGCAGGCGCGGCTGGACACTGCGATCGCAATGCTGCGTGCCGATCCGGTGCAGCTGGAGCGCGGCGACGCCGCCGAATGGCTCGAAGCGCGGCTCGCCGAGCCGCAGCCGGCGGGTGTGACGCGGGTGCTGCTGCATTCGGTCGTCTGGCAATATCTGCGGCCCGAGGCGCAGGCGCGGATATCCGCGATGATGGACAAGGCAGGTGCCGCCGCGACGCCCGAGCGCCCGCTCGGCTGGGTGATGATGGAGCCCAATCGCGACCTCGCGGCGCAAGAGGTGCGCGTGCGCGGCTGGCCGGGCGATACGCCGATGGAGCTGGTCGCGCGGAGCCATGCCCACGGCGCCTGGGTGGAGGGACTGGCGCCGCCCTACGACACCAAGCCCTATGTGATGCGCACCGCCTGACGGAGGCGCAAACCGTCCCTTTCGCCCCCCGTTGCATGCCTGCGCCGCCGGTGCGGTCGCAACTGCTTGCGGCTGCACGCCTTTCGTCGCTGCAAGGGAAATTTCATCCCCGCATCATTGACAGCTTTCCCATTTTGTCAGCCTTAAAAGGCCGAGACCGCGCCTGCCGCGGTGGTCTGTGTCCGCCGCAGCGACCGGGAAAGCCGGCGCCGGAGGACGTCAAAAGGGGAGGACGACGTGACTCGCAAACCGATTCTGTTGATGGGCGTGGCCCTGATCGCGCTCGCCGGCGCCGCACCGGCTTGGGCACAATCCGACGCAAGTGCTGGCGAAACGCCGCAAACGCCGAGCGCGCAGAGCAGTGCGACCGAAGAGGAGATCCTCGTCACCGGCATCCGCGCCAGCCTCGCCTCGGCGCGCGAGTTCAAGCGCAACTCGGACTCGATCCTCGATGCCATCGTCGCCGAGGACATCGGCAAGTTGCCGGACAATAATGCCGCGGAGAGTCTCGCGCGCCTGCCGGGCGTGCAGGTCGGCCGCTATGCCGACGAGGCCTCGGGCATCCTGATCCGCGGCCTGCCGGACGTCGGCACGTCGTTCAACGGACGCGAGATCTTCACCGCCGAGAACCGCACCGTGGCGGTGCAGGACTTCCCGGCGGGCGCGCTCGCGGCGCTGGAAGTGTACAAGTCGGCCACCGCCGATCTGATCGAGCCGGGCCTGGCCGGGCTGGTCAACGTCCGCTCGCGCCGCCCGTTCGACTTCAAGGGGCTGGAGATCGCCGGGGCGATCCGCGCCTCGTACAACGACCAGTCGAAGAAGACGAACCCCAACGGCAATCTGCTGATCAGCGATCGCTGGAACACGCCGATCGGCGAGATGGGTGCGCTGATCAACGTCGCGTACAACCGCTTCTATTACAACAACGCGATCCGCTACACCAACGGCGGGGTCGATCCGGTGGCGAACAGCAAGGCGACGCTGCCCGCGGGCGAGGCGGCGGACTTCCGCCTGCCGTACAGCGTCGGCCTCTATTATCCGCGCGGGCTGCGCGAACGGCCCTCGGTCAACGGCTCGCTCCAGTGGAAGCCGGCGCACAATCTCGAAATCTATGCCGACGGCCTGTGGCAGGCGTTCCGCAACCAGGGCTCGACCGAGAGCTTCGACGTGTCGCTGCTGCGCGCGGCGCCGAAGAATGCAGACGGCGTCGAGGTGCCGCCGAACCTGTTCAACATCGTTCGCGTCCCCGGCGAGCCCAACAAGCTGGTCAGCGTCAGCAAGACCGGCGGCTATCCGGCGGAGATGTTCCGATCCACCACCCGCGATTTCACCAACACCTACCAGGCTGCCGCCGGCTTCATCTGGAACACCGGCCGCGCGGTGATCTCGAGCGACTTCGCCTACACCTTCTCCGAATATGGTGCGAACGAGCGCAGCCTCGATGCGCAGACCACCGGATCGCCCCCGGTCAACGTGATCTTCGAGAAGAACAAATCGTCGTGGTTCGATCTCGGCAACTACGACATGACCAACCCCGCCAATTATGCGTGGCGCGGCTATTATGAGCGCGAATATTACGTCACCGGCGCGGGCATCCAGTGGCGCGGCGATGTCGCGCTGGATACCGAGATCGGCTGGCTGCCGAAGATCAAGTTCGGCCTGCGCGCCACGGATCGCGATGCCAAGAAGCGCCAGGGCAATCGCTATGCCAACACCTCCACGCTGGGCATCGCGCTCGCCAGCCTGCCGACGGGCAATCTGGAGCAGGTGCAGGATGGCTTCCGCGGCGACGGCCCGCCGTTCCGCAACTGGCTGATGCCGTCCTACGACGCGATCCAGAGCAATGCCGATGCGCTGCGCCAGCTCTCCTACGCGTCGCTCCAGAAGATCGTCGCCGCCAATCCCAACGACCAGGGATATAAGGACGCGCTGGCGCAGTTCAGCACCCAGGCCATCCCGATGGATCCCTATGGCGGCTTCTATGCCAAGGAATCGAGCTACGCCGCCTATGCCTCGGCCGGCTATGCGTTCGACGTGGGCATCCCGATCGACGGCACCGTCGGCGTCCGGATCGTCAATACCGATGGCCGCTATGTCGGCACGTCGCGGGTGGTGGCGACCGACGGCACCGTCTCGGCGGTGACCGATACCAACCGGCAGAATTATGTCGACGTGCTGCCGAGCTTCGGGCTGCGGGCGAAGCTGGCGCAGGGGCTGCAGGCGCGCCTGGGCTTCACCATGACGCGCACCCGGCCCGGCTTCGGCCAGCTCAACCCGGCGTTCAGCCTGACCCGCAATACCGATACCAGCTCCGGCGGCAACAATTCGCGCTATGCGTTCTTCGGTTCGGGCGGCAACCCCGAGCTCGAGCCGCTGACGTCGAAGAACTACGACGCCACGATCGAATATTATTTCGGTCGCAACGGCGCGGTGAGCGGCGCGGTTTTCTACCGCGATCTCAAGGGGTTCATCAACAACTACACCCGCGACGTCAACGATCCGGTCTATGGCCTGATCCAGATCAGCCGTCCGGAAAATGCCGGCACCGGCAAGATCAAGGGCTTCGAGCTGTCGGCGCAGAGCTTCTTCGACTTCCTGCCGGGCTGGCTGAGCGGGTTCGGCACACAGGCCAACCTCACCTATGTCGACGCCAAGAACCAGCTGCCGGCGGCGCTGGGGACGGCCCAGCCGATGGTGCCGCTCACCGGCCTGTCGAAATGGTCGTACAACCTCAGCGGCTTCTACGAGCGCGACAAGATCTCGCTACGCCTGTCGTATAATTACCGTAGCTCGTACATCGACTTCTACAGCCGAAACTCGAACGATCAGCAATATACGGGTCAGAGCGTGCGGCCGATCTCGCGCCTGGACTTCTCGGCCTCGTACACGCCGTTCGAGAATATCACGCTGACGGCGGAGGTGAACAACATCCTCGCGCAGCCGTTCAGCAACTATCGCTACTTCAACGAAACGCAATATTATCCGATCGATACACGCTACGAGGGGCGCTACTACAGCGCCGGCGTGCGCTTCCGCTTCTGAGACCCGGACTTCCGGTTCCTTCCCCCTGCGCCCGGCTTCGGCCGGGCGATTTTTTTAGAGCGGTCGGGCGGCGAGCCATTCGAGCAGCGCGGCGGTCACCTCCTCGGGTTTTTCCCAGGGCGCGAAATGGCCGCCGTCGCGGATCTGCACGACGCGATAGTCGGGGATCAGCGTCTCCAGCCCGTCGAGCAGGCACGGCAGCAGCCCGCGATCGCGCATGCCCCAGATCACCAGGGTCGGCTGGGGCTGGAGCGGGAAGGGGCCGTCGATCCAGCTCGGCCGCGGGGGATCCTCGTCCATCGCCGGCACCACGATCTGGGTCGCGCGATACCAGTTGAGCATCGCGGTGAGCGCGCCGGGCTGGCTCCATTGCTCGAGATAGATTGCCCGCTCCTCGGGCGGCACCGTTACCTGGAGATGTTCGCCGAACAGCGACAGCAGGAACTGCTCGAGCCCCGTCTTGTCCGGCGCGCGATCGAGCTCGGTCTCGCGGAAGAAGCGGATATATTGGCTGGCGCGGCGCTGGCCGGGATCGTCGAACAGCTTGCGCTGGAAGACCTGGGGGTGCGGCGCGTTGATGATCACCAGCCGGGCGACCCGCTTGGGTTCGCGCAGCGCCGCCATCCAGGCGATCGCGCCGCCCCAGTCATGCCCTACCAGCGTGAAACGGTCGACGCCCAGCGAATCGGCGAGCGCGAACACGTCGGCGGCGATCCTGTCCGCTGCATAGGCTTCGACACCCTCGGGCTTGGACGAGCCGGCATAGCCGCGCTGGTCCGGCGCGATCACGAAATAGCGGTCGGCGAGCGCCGGAATCTGGTGCCGCCAGGTGCGGTGCGATTCCGGGAAGCCATGGAGCAGGATCACGGGCGGGTTGGCAGGATCTCCCGCGAGCGCGACGTTGAGCGTCACGCCCGTCGCTAGCGGCAGGCTAGTCTGTCGAATTGCAGTCACACGGCTCTCCCTGTTCCTGTCCGGCACCGCCTCCGTGCCGTCCAGTCTCTGCCCTGGCTCTAGATGCGCCGGTTGGGCGAAAGCCGCAAGTAAAGGAAAACTAGGGGTAACTTACCGTCTTAGGAACCTCGGGGATGGGGATGAATTCCTTGTCGTCATTCGGCACCTTGGGGAAGGCGCCGGCCTTCCAGTCTTCCTTCGCCTGGTTGATCCGATCGCGGTTCGAGCTGACGAAATTCCACCAGACATGGCGCGGCGTCTTGAACGCCTCGCCGCCGCAGAACATCACCCGCGCACCGCGTTCGGAGCGCAGCGTCGCGCGGATGCCGGGGCGGAGCAGATAGAGCGTCATCGGCAGCAGCGGCATGCCGTCGAGGCTGGCGTCGCCCATCGCGACATAGAGTGCGCGCTCGTCCGCCACCGCGTCGATGGGGATGCTCGCGCCGCCGTCGAGGACGATATCGCCATAGATGGTCTGGGCATAGGTGGTGGTCGGCGCGGCGGCGCCCCACAGCTCCCCCATGATCACCCGGGCGCGGGCGCCATGCGCCTCGATGACCGGCAGATCGGCGGCGGCGACATGCTCGAAGGCGGGGTCCATTTCCTCCACCGCTTCGGGCAGCGCGAGCCAGGTCTGGATACCGGAGAGCTCGGGGCCTTTCTCGCGCTCGGCCGAGGGCGAGCGTTCCGAATGGACGATGCCGTGGCCGGCGGTCATCAGGTTCACCGCGCCCGGCTCGATCGTGGCGTAGGTGCCGAGCGAGTCGCGATGGTCGAGCGCGCCTGCGAACAGATAGGTGACGGTGCTGAGGTTGATGTGCGGGTGCGGGCGCACGTCGATGCCGGTGCCGACGTCGAGGATCGCCGGGCCCATCTGGTCGAAGAAGATGAATGGCCCCACCATGGTGCGCGGCCGCGAGGGGAGGGTGCGATGCACCTTGAAGCCGCCCAGGTCGTGCGTGGTCGGCTCGATCGTCTGGATCACCAGGTCGTCGCGCATCGTTGGTCTCCGTGTTTGCTGATGCCGGGATAGCCGCTCAGGCCCGGCACGCCCAGACAAACCAGCGGATAGGATCGGGAACACAGTGTTTCCGATGTGGCCGGTACAGCTTGTTACAACTCGATCGTTGTAAATGCGAATCGTTCGCGTTATCGCATCGGTCCGACCCTAGCCGAGATTCCCGACAACCCGATGCACGCCCCGTCTCCTCCCGTCGCGCCGCGCAAGCGCAGCCGCAAGAGCTTCTGGCTCAAGCAGCTCCATACCTGGCACTGGATGAGCTCGGCGATCAGCCTCATCGGGCTGCTGCTGTTCGCGGTCACCGGCTTCACGCTCAATCATGCGGCGGACATCGAAGGTGCGCCCAGGACGGTGGATCGCGCCGCGCAGCTGCCGCCCGCGCTGCTGCCGCTGGTCAAGCCCGACGACAAGCCCGATGCCAAGCAGAAGCTGCCCGCGCCGGTCGCGGGCTGGCTGCGCAACAATCTGAAGACGCCGGCGGAGGGCATCGCCGAATGGTCGGCCGACGAGATCTACCTCGCCCAGCCCCGCCCCGGCGGCGACGGCTGGATCGCGATCGAGCGCGAGACCGGCAAGGTGACGAGCGAGACCAGTTCGCGCGGCTGGATCGCCTATCTCAACGATCTCCATAAGGGCCGCAATGCCGGCACCGCGTGGAAATGGTTCATCGACGTTTTCGCCTTCGCATGCCTGGTGTTCACGCTCACCGGGCTGGTGCTGCTGTGGATGCATTCCAAGCATCGCAAGAGCACCTGGCCGCTGGTCGCCGCTGGCCTCGCCGTTCCTGCGCTGATCGCGCTGTTCCTGGTTCACTAAAGGGGGTTTCATGCAGTTTCGCCTGACCGGACTCACCACCGCCGCGCTCGGCGCCGGCGCCCTGCTGCCGAACGCGGCGGCGGCGCAGACGATGGACCTGTCGATCGAGTTGCCGCGCATCCGTGTGGCCGAATATCACAAGCCCTATGTCGCGGTGTGGCTGGAGAAGGAGGGGCAGGCGCCCCGTACGCTCTCCGTCTGGTACGATGTCGACAAGCGCGGCGGCGAGGGCACCAAGTGGCTGCACGAGGTGCGCCAATGGTGGCGCGCCTCGGGCCGCACGATGAGCTTCCCCGCCGACGGCATCAGCGGCGCCACCCGCGCGCCGGGGGTGCAGAAACAGCGCCTCGTCGCCGGCAAGGGCGGCATGCCCGCGCTCACGCCGGGCCAGTATACGCTGGTGGTGGAAGCCGCGCGCGAAGTCGGCGGGCGTGAAGTCGTGCGCCTGCCCTTCGCCTGGAACGGCAGCAGCGCCACCGCCACTGCCAAGGGTGCCAGCGAGCTCGGCGCCGTTTCGTTCACGCTCAAGCGCTAAACTGGGGGGATCCAGCATCATGAAGTTCCGCAAGCCGCTCTTCGCCCTCGCCGCCGTCACCGCGCTTGCCGCGCCGGCCGCGATCGCCCACCGCATGTGGCTGTTGCCGTCGTCGACGGTGGTCTCGGGCACCGATAACTGGGTGACCGTCGACGCCGCGGTGTCGAACGACCTGTTCTATTTCGACCATCGCCCGATGGGCGCGCTCCCCACGATCACCCAGCCCGACGGCACCGAGGGCAAGGCCGAGCATCACAATGTCGGCCAGTTCCGCGCGACCTTCGACGTGCACCTCACCCAGCAGGGCACCTATCGCATCGCTGTGGTGAACCAGGGCGTGTTCGGCCGCTACACGCTCAACGGCGAGACCAAGATGCTGCCGCGCGGCACCACCAAGGCGCAGCTCGCCACCGCGATCCCGGCGGGCGCCACCGACGTGCAGACCAGCGAAATGCTCGCCCGCAACGAGATCTTCGTGACGCAGGGCGCGCCGACCAATACCGTGTTCAAGCCGACCGACGAGGGCATCGAGCTGGTGCCGGTGACCCACCCGAACGACCTTGTCGCCAATGAGCCCGCGACCTTCCAGTTCCTGCTCGACGGCAAGCCGGCCTCGGGCCTGTACGTCACCACCATCCTCGGCGGCGGCCGCTACCGCGCGGCGCCCAAGCAGATGGAGCAGCGCACCGATGCTTCGGGCAAGGTGACGATTCGCTGGCCGGAAGCGGGCATGTACTGGATCAACGTGACGCCCAATGCGCCGCGGCCCGAGGGTGAAGGCGAGGGGCCGCGTCCGCAGGCGCAGGCCGGGGCAGGGGCGCCGCGTCCCGAGGGTGGACCGCAGGGCATGCGGGGCGTTCCCTCCGGCCGCCGCGTCAGCTACACGACCACGCTGGAGGTACTGGCACCCTGATCGCCGACGCTCGTATTGCTGTTCCCGAGAGCCTGTCGCCGGCGGCGTTCCACCGGCGGCGATCGGCTGCGCCCGTCGCCACCTTTGGCGGCGCGACGATGGGCACCACCTGGCGGCTGGTCGTCGTCGACCCGCCCGAGGATATTCGCGACACCGTCGAGGCGGTGCTGGCGCGGATGATCGCCGAGTTCAGCCATTGGGAGCCGGGCTCGCGTATCGGCCGGTTCAACCGCGGGATGCTAGGCTATTGGCAGCCGCTCTCGCCCGAGGCGGTACGTGTACTCGACGCGGCGCTGTCGGTCCATGCGGCGAGCGGCGGTGCGTTCGATCCGGCTGCGGGGGTACTCGCCGACCTGTGGGGCTTCGGCCCCGCCGGCCCGCGCGACGACGTGCCCAGCGCCTATGCGATCGGCGAGGCCAAGGTCATGTCCGGCGCGCGGCACCTGGAGTTCGATTCCGAACAGCGCCGCATCCGCCGGCGCGAGGCGGTGCAGATCGACCTTTCCGGCATCGCCAAGGGCTATGCGGTGGACGCCGTGGCCGAGCGGCTGCTCGCGCTGGGCATCGAGGATTTCCTGATCGAGATCGGCGGCGAGCTGCGCGGCGAGGGGATCAAGCCCGACGGCCAGCCCTGGTGGGTCGAGCTGGAGCCGGTGCCGGACAGCACGCTTGCGCCGCTCCGCGTGGCGCTGCACGGTCTGTCGGTCGCGACCTCGGGCGACTATCGCCGCTTCTTCGAACGCGACGGGCGCCGCTACGCGCACAGCATCGATCCGCGCACCGGCTGGCCGATCGACAACCAGGTGGTCTCGGTCTCGGTGCTGCACCGCGAGGCGATGCTGGCGGATGCCTGGGCGACGGCCCTGACCGTGCTGGGGCCCGCGGGCATGGCGCTCGCCGAGCAGCAGGGGCTGGCCGCGCACATGGTGACGCGCGAGGGGCAGGCCTTTTCCGAGCGGATCTCCGCCAGTTTGCAGGCGATGCTCGGCTGAGCCGATCCCGCCGAATATCGGAAATGTGCCTTCCGGATTCGCTTGCGCACCGCAACAAAAGGCGTAGATTCGCGCCTACATTCGGTGCTGCACAAGGAGCAGGGATCAACGACGTTTTGGCTTGAGCTGTAGGATTGTGGGATTGCCGGTCTTCCCGGCATCTGTTCCGCGATTTGGCTGTTGCTGTGTCGTCCTGCCTGCGCAACCGAAGCCTTTCGGCCGCGCATCCCGCCCGACCTCCACCTGACCATCGACCAACGGTCCGATCAGTTCGGCCGCGTGCATCCGCGCGGGGGCGACATTGGGGTCGCCCCCGCCCGAACGTGGCGCGGGAGGACGCTTCTCCTCCATCTTCATGGACTTGAGAAATGGCATATCAACCGGGGAATTTCGGTGGTGGCTTCGGCATGTTCCGGCTGCTGGGGCGCAGCTGGCTGTGGATCACGATTGCGGTGGCGGCAGCCATCTTCGGCCTGAGCAGCTTCGCACGGGTCGAGCCGGGGCAGGTGGGCATCCGCGTCAACAACATCGCCGGCGGCGTCCGGCCCGAGTCGCTGCCGGTCGGCTGGTACATCGCGCTGCCCGGCACGCACATCTACCAGTATCCGGTGTTCACCCGTACCTATACCTGGACGGCGTCGCACACCGAGCAGAGCCCGATCGACGAGGCCTTCAGCTTCCAGGACAAGAACGGGCTGTCGCTGCGGGCAGACGTGGGCGTGTCCTACCATGTCGATCCGGCGCGCGCGTCGATCCTGTTCCAGCGCTACCGCACCGACATGGACGAGATCATCGCCGGGCCGCTGCGCAATGCGATCCGCAACGCGATCGTCGAGCGCGCGGCGCAGCTGGGCGTCGAAGAGATCTACGGCACCCACAAGGCCGAGCTGATCGCGACGGCCACCAAGCGGGTACAGGCCTTTTTCGCGCCGGTGGGGCTGCAGGTGGAGCAGATCTACTGGGCGGGCAACATCGTCGTGCCCGAGGCAGTGCTCAACCAGATCAACGCCAAGATCGCGAACGAGCAGCAGGCACTGGCGGCAAAGGCGAATGTCGAGACCGCCAAGGCCGATGCCGAAGCGCGTATCGCCAAGGCCGCGGGCGACGCCAAGGCGATCCAGGTCGAGGCGGAGGCGATCCGCACCAACCCGGAGATCGTCAACCTGCGCGCGGTCGAGAAATGGAACGGCCAGCTGCCCACCTATATGGGCGGCAGCGGACCGATGCCCTTCCTGGGCGTGAAGTGATGCTGAAGGGCGCCGGCAGACATGTCGGCGCCCTATCATCTTTCACCTTCTCCAAGCTTCCATCGTCATCCCCGCGGAGGCGGGGATCCATTTGCCAGTGCGTTCGCAGCAGGAGCCGCAACGGCGACCCCAATGGATCCCCGCCTTCGCGGGGATGACGAGCGGGTGGGAATGCGATGCGCACCTTCCCCCTCGGCCATTCCCCCGCGCCTTCCTTGACTTCTGTCCCGCCGGGCGCATGTGGGAGGGATGGCGCAGGACAATCCTCTCGACCGGCTTCGCGACGTGCTCGCGGGCACCGCGCGCGCGCTTTCGGGTGCCGACGAACTCGAATTCGGCTTCACCGCCGATGCGCCGTTCCAGAGCGGCAAGACGATCAAGGTGCCGATGCCGTCGCGCACCCTGCCGCCCGAACAGATCGCCGAGGCGCGCGGCTTTGCCGACAGCTTCGCGCTGCGCATGCGCCATCATGACGCGACCCTGCACGGCCGCACTGCCCCGCGCGAGCCGGTCGCGCGTGCGGTCTACGACGCGATCGAGGCCGCCCGTGTCGAGGCGCTGGGCTCGCGCGGCTATGCAGGCATCACCGACAATCTGGAGCAGGCGCTGGCGATGCGGCTGCGTTCGGACCCGATCGGCCGCGCCCGCACCCGCGACGAGGTGCCGCTGTCGACCGCGCTCGGGCTGATGGTGCGCGAGCGGCTGACCGGCCGCGAATCGCCGTCCAGCGCCGCGCTGGGGCTGGCGCTGGTGCGCGACTGGATCGAGGAGAAGGCGGGCTCCGATCTCGACGCGATGGCGATGGCGATCGACGACCAGAACGCTTTCGCGGCGCTCGCCGCCAAGCTGCTCCAGGACCTAGAGCTGACCGAAGGCGAGATGGTCCCCGACGAAGCCGATGAGAGCGGCGGCGAGGACGAGGGCCAGGAAGAGCAGCAGGAACAGGGCGAAGAGGAAGGCGAGGCCCAGCAGCAGCAGGGCGAGGGCCAGACCGAGGCGCGCGGCGAACAGCGCGAGTCAGAACAGGGCGAGGAAGGCGACCAGGACCAAGAGTCCGACGGCATGGACGATGGCGACGGCGAGCCTGGCGACGATGGCGACGAGGGCATGATGCCCGTCCGCCCCAACCGCCCGTGGAGCGACCTGCCGCCCAGCTTCGAATATCGTCCCTACACCACCCAGTTCGACGAAGTCGTCGCCGCCACCGACCTGTGCGACACCGACGAGTTGGAGCGGCTGCGCTCGTACCTCGACCAGCAGCTGGTGCATCTGCAGGGCGCGGTGACCAAGCTCGCCAACCGGCTCCAGCGGCGCCTGATGGCGCAGCAGAGCCGCAGCTGGGACTTCGACCAGGACGAGGGTCTGCTCGATGCGGCGCGGCTGGCGCGGGTGGTGGTCAACCCAATGCAGTCGCTCAGCTACAAGATCGAGCGCGACACCGAGTTCAAGGACACCGTCGTCACGCTGCTGATCGACAATTCGGGCTCGATGCGCGGTCGGCCCATCTCGATCGCGGCGATCAGCGCGGACATTCTGGCGCGTACGCTGGAGCGCGTCGGCGTGAAGACCGAAGTGCTCGGCTTCACCACCCGTGCGTGGAAGGGCGGCCAGTCGCGCGAGAAGTGGCTGGGCGAGGGGCGCATCGCGCAGCCCGGCCGGCTCAACGACCTGCGCCACATCATCTACAAGCAGGCCGACGAGCCGTGGCGCCGCGCCAAGAAGTCTCTCGGGCTGATGATGCGCGAGGGGCTGCTCAAGGAGAATATCGACGGCGAGGCGCTGCTTTGGGCGCATTCGCGGCTGATCGCCCGGCCGGAGGACCGCAAGATCCTGATGGTGATCTCGGACGGCGCGCCGGTGGACGATTCGACGCTGTCGGTGAACTCCGGCTCCTATCTGGAGCGGCACCTGCGCCAGGTGATCGGCTGGATCGAAGCGCGCTCGCCGGTGGAGCTGGCGGCGATCGGCATCGGGCACGACGTGACGCGCTATTACAGCCGCGCGGTGACGATCATGGATGCCGAGCAGCTGGCCGGCACGATGGTCGAGCAGCTGGCCGCCCTGTTCGACACCGAGTGACGCGGTGGGGCTGGAGATCACGGCCCCGCCGGGGGGCTTTCACGGGCCGGTAAAGCGCTCGATCACCATCGCCGGCCACCCGACCTCGATCAGCCTCGAGCCGATCTTCTGGGCGGCGCTGGAGGCTGCGGCGGTGAACGCCACGCTGCCGCTGAGCGCGCTGGTCGCGGCGATCGACCATGCCCGGATCAGCGCGGAGGATCCGCCGAACCTGGCGAGCGCCATCCGGACCTGGCTGATGGCGACAACGCGAAGGTAGCTTATCCTCCCCCGCCAGGGGGAGGTGGCCCGCGCAGCGGGTCGGAGGGGGAGGATGCCAGAACCTCTGGTCGTCGTGCGTCCTCCCCCTCCGTCAGGCCTGCGGCCTGCCACCTCGCCCTGGCGGGGGAGGATACGGGGAGATCAAGCCCCCGGCTTGACCCAGTCGTGCATCGTCATCCAGCGGACGAATTCGTTGAACCAGCCGGTGCTCGTGGTCTTCTTCGGGTACATGCCGAAGCCGTGGCCGCCCTGTTCGAACAGATGGAACTCCACCGGCCGCTTGGCGCCGCGCCAGCTGTCGATCAGCCCGAAGCCGGTATTGCCGAACAGCGGATCGTCGGCGGCGAGCGCGACGAACAGCGGCGGCGCATCGGCGGGGACCTGGAAGGTCGTCAGCGGGCCGTAGATCGTGCCGATAAAGGCGGGCTTGGCATCCTGCCCATCGAGCGCGGTCGCCAGCGTGAGCATCGCGCCCGCCGAGAAGCCGACCATGCCGACCTTGTCCGGCTGGACGTGCCATTCGGCCGCGCGCTTGCGCACCAGCGCGAAGGCGGCGCGGGCATCGGTCACCTGGGTCGCGATTCCCGCCATCATCGCCTTGGGATCGGCGCCGCGCGGCGGGCCGCCGCCACCGCCGGCGAAGCGTGCCTTCATCGCAGCCTCATAGGCGGCGAGATCCTGCGGCGTCTGGTTGAGCCGGTACTTCAGCACGAGGGCGGCGACGCCGTGCGCGGCGAGCGCCTTGGCGACGTCCCAGCCTTCATTCTGCATCGACAGCGAAGTGAAGCCGCCCCCGGGCGCGACGATCACCGCGGTGCCGTTCGCCTTGGCCGGGTCGGGCAGGAACGGGGTGAGCGTCGCCACCGTCACGTTGCGGGCGAACACGCTGCCGTATTGGCTGTGCCAGCTTTCGGTCGCGGTGGCGCCGGGCAGCGGGCCGGTGCCGAGCTCGATCGCGCTGGGCTGCGCCGGCGTGGCAATCACCGCCATCTTGTCGTTCTGCGCGAGCGCCGGCAGGGGCGCCGCGAGCAGCGCCGCCATGGCGAGCCCGACCCGCAGCGCAGTTGCGGGCCGACGTTTCAGCTGGTGTGAACGCATCCAATCCTCCCCATTATTTGCTTTGGCATAGTATCGGCAGCCGAGCTGCGTTTGTCCAACAATTAAATACGCCTTCTCGGCACCTCGATTCGCCATTTTCGGCAGAATAAATCCGATAAATAGGGAGAAGGCGGGCACCGAAGCCGTTCGGGTGACCCACGCCGTCGCGCTAGGTGCCGCCATTACTCGGGCTAGATGCTCCTGCGCAGGAACTCCTCCGACGGACCCCGCCCCGGATGTCGGTGCTGAACGGCGTTTATGCAACTCGCTCGCAATCGCATTGACAATGCGAATAGGTCGCAATAAGCGCCTCCGTAACGACGATTAAAGGGGAATTACGTGAATCGCACTTCTGCGACGCTGGCCAATGCGCCGGCATTCGTTGCACTCGCCTGTGTGGGCTTCCTCGTCTCGGCACCCGCCCAGGCCGACGACAAGCACGCGAAGGACGGCGCCGCCACCAGCGCCGTTGCGGACGACACCGCGCAGGATCGCGACACCATCATCGTCAACGGCCAGCCCTATTCGCCGCACCAGCAGTCGCCCAAGGCGACGCGTCCGGTCCGCGACACCCCGCAGACCATCACCATCCTCACCAACGAGGTGATCGAGCAGCAGAATCTGCTGACTTTGCGCGACATGCTGGCGACCGTTCCCGGCATCACCTTCGGTGCGGGCGAAGGCGGCGGCGGTTATGGCGACTCGATCAATCTGCGCGGCTATTCGGCCAATACCGACATCACCGTCGACGGCATCCGCGACAGCGCGCAATACACCCGCACCGATCCGTTCAACCTCGAGCAGCTCGAAGTCGTCAACGGGCCGAACTCGGTGCAGAACGGCGCGGGCTCGGTCGGCGGCTCGATCAACATGGTCACCAAGAAGCCGCAGGCGAATACCCGCATCCTCGCCTCGGGCGGCGTCGGCACCGACAATTATTACCGCGGCACGGTCGATGCCAATGTGCGCGTCAACGATCTGATCGCCTTCCGCCTCAATGCGATGAAGCACGACAACGACGTGCCCGGCCGCGATGTCGAGACGATGAAGCGCTGGGGCGTGGCGCCCGCGGTGACGATCGGCATCGACAGCCCGACCCGGCTGACCCTGCAATATCTCCACCAGGAAGACGACAACACGCCGCAATATGGCGTGCCCTATTTCTCGGTCGCGGGCGGTTCGCTGCCGGGCGTCAGCCGCGCCAGCTATTACGGCTTCCGCAACGTCGACACGCAGCAGAGCAATGTCGACCAGGCGACCGCGACCTTCGAGCATCATTTCAACGACCGGGTGACGATCCGCAACGTCACGCGCTGGCAGGATGTGACCCAGCACAGCATCGTCGATCCGCCCCAGGGCACCTGGTGCCTGGCGAACGGCCTGACGCCCACCGGCGCGCCGTGCACCGTCGCCTTCACCGGCGCGACCACCGGTACGCTCACCGTTCCGGCCGGCTATTATTATGCCTCGGGCCCACGCGGGAACACCCGCAACACCCGCAACCAGCTCGCCTATGACCAGGTCGACCTGATGGCGCGGTTCAACACCGGCTTCATCGAGCATTCGGTAACACTGGGCGCCTCGGCCAGCTGGGAGAAGTTCGCGCTCTCCGCCGGCAACGTGCTGCGCAATGCCGACGGCACCAGCCCGTTCCTCTATTACCCGCTGATCAGCATCACCAATCCGAACGCGGTGGTGGCAGGTCCGGCGGCAGCGAGCGGGATCGCGCGGACCTATGGCAGCAATGTCTATACCGGCCCGATCCACTTCATCGAAAGCGCACGGCAGACCGGCGAGCTGACCAACTATGCCGTCTATCTGTTCGACACGATGAAGCTGGGCGAGCATGTCGAGATCAACGGCGGCCTGCGCTGGGAATCCAACGACGGCAGCTACCGCGCCGACACCGTCTCCACCACGGCCGCGACGCTGGGCCAGGTGACGCCGGGCACGGTCTTCTACAACAGCGACAAGCTGTTCTCCTACCGCGCGGGCCTCGTCTACAAGCCGGTCAAGGCGATCAGCCTCTATGTCGCGTACGGCAACTCCAAGACTCCATCGAAGACCTCGGTCAACGGTTCGTGCACCGCGCTGACCTGCAACGTCGATCCGGAAACCGCGCGCAACTATGAAGTGGGCGGCAAGGCCGAAGTGTTCGGCGGGCGGCTGCTGCTCACCGCGGCCGTGTTCCGCAACGAGCGCACCAATTACAAGGTGGCTACCGGCGACCCGCTCGTCCCCGAGCAGCAGCTCGACGGCAAGTCGCGAGTCGACGGCGTGAGCCTGGGTGCCGTGGGCCAGATCACCAAGGCCTGGTCGGTCACCGCCAACTACACCTATCTCGACGGCAAGGTGCTGCGCGGCATCGCGAAGAACAGCCCGGCCGGAACGATCGACTATGCCAGGAACGCCGCGCTGCAGTACACGCCGGACCATTCTGGCAGCCTGTTCACCACCTATCGCCTGCCGTTCGGGCTGACGCTCGGCTACGGCGTTACCTATCAGGGCAAGGCGGCGCTCAACCTGCCGGCGGCGGGTGCGACCCAGGTGTTCCACAGCCCCGATTACTGGGTCCATAACGCGTTCCTCTCCTACGAGATCACCCGCGCGCTGTCGGCGCAGGTGAACGTGAAGAACGCGACCGACTCGCTCTACTACACCCGGATCCGCAACAATGGCTGGGCGACCCCGGGCGACGGCCGCTCGGCGGTGCTGAGCCTCAACTATCGCTTCTGATCGCGAAGGCCGCGACCCCTCGGCCCCTTCCGGCTTCCCTGCCGGGAGGGGCGCTTCTTTTCTCCGCCCTTGATCTGGCGCATGTCCCGCAGGGCGGCGAGCGATCACAGGACAGGACCCTTCCCCGCGCAGGAGTGTGTGCATGCTGATCCCGATCCCCGACCTGCTGTCGCCCGCCGAGCTTGCCCGCGTGCGTGCGTTGGTGGATGCGGCGGAATGGGTCGACGGCAACGTCACCTCGGGTCCGCAGGCAGCGCTCGCCAAGCGCAACGAGCAGCTGCCCGAGACGCACCCGGCGGCGCGCGAGGCGGGGGCGATCATCCTCGACGCGCTGGCACGCTCGCCCCTGTTCATCGCCGCGGCGCTGCCGCTCAAGATCTTCCCGCCCCTGTTCAACCGCTATGCCGGCGGCCAGAATTTCGGGTTGCACGTCGACAATGCCGTGCGCATCCAGCGCGGCAGCGAGTTCCGCGTGCGCTCGGACCTGTCGATGACCGTGTTCCTGGAAGATCCGCACGCCTATGACGGCGGCGAGCTGCTGATCGAGGGGCTGTTCGGTGCGCAATCGGTCAAGCTGCCGGCGGGCCATGCGATCCTCTATCCGTCGTCGAGCCTGCACCGGGTGACCCCGGTGACCAGCGGCGCCCGGGTCGCCAGCTTCTTCTGGCTGCAATCGATGGTGCGGGACGACGGCGCGCGGCGGATCCTGTTCGACCTCGACCGCTCGATCCAGGGCCTGGTCGGCGAAGTCGGGCAGGGCCATGCCGAGGTGGTGGCGCTGACGGGGGTGTACCACAATCTGCTGCGCCGCTGGGCGGACGCGTAAGGGCGGCACGTTCGGCCAGCCGGCAACGACAGGGCGGCGCGGACGTTCTCCCGCCATGCCGGCCGATCCTCCCCAAACCGCCACCGTCGTCACCAGTCGCGCGATCCGTGCCGGGCACGAGCAGGATTTCGAGCGCTGGGCGGCGGCGCTGGGCGACCTTGCCGAGGCCGCGCCGGGCTATCGCGCGGCGATCCGGCTCGGGCAGACCGCCGGCTTCCAGCACCTACTGTTCCGCTTCGACGATCGCGCAAGCGCCGAGGCATGGCATGACAGCGACGCGGTGCGCGCGCATGTCGCCGTCGCGGACGGCTGGTCCACGGCGCTCCGCCAGATCCAGACCGGCGACCGCATCGCCTTCGACCTGCCGAGCGACGCCAGCGCGAGCAAGTGGAAGCGCTTCGTCACCACCTGGCTGACGGTATTCCCGGTACTGCTGCTCGTCAGCCTCGGCGTGCGGACCGTGTTGAAGGACGTGCCGCTACCGCTCCAGCTGCTGCCCTCGTCGCTGCTGCTCACCGCGACGCTGCAATGGATCATCTTGCCCCGCCTGCAGCGCTACACCCGCTTCTGGCTGTTGCAGGACAGCTCAGGCCGCTTGCAGACCTGAGCGCTGACGCCCCCGCGGGTGCGCGTGTTTGTCCGCGCGCTGCGCTGGCGGCTGGAGAGCAGGCCCTGATCCTCCCCCGCCAGGGGGAGGTGACCCGCGTCAGCGGGGCGGAGGGGGAGGACGCACGACGGTTCGAGAGGGTCTGGCATCCTCCCCCTCCGTCGCGCTTTGCGCGCCACCTCCCCCTGGCGGGGGAGGATAGGCCAGCTTAGGCCCGGCCGACCACGCTCTCCGGCAGGTCCTTGCCGAACACGCGCTGGTAATATTCGGCCACCTGCGCCCGTTCCGCATCGTCGCACTTGTTGAGGAACGACAGGCGGAAGGCGAAGCCGATGTCGCCGAAGATCAGCGCGTTCTGCGCCCAGGTGATCACGGTGCGCGGGCTCATCACCGTCGAGATGTCGCCGTTGATGAAGCCGCGGCGGGTCAGCTCGGCCACGCGGACCATGTTCTCCACCGTCTCCTTGCCGCCCGGCTTGTCATATTCGCCGGACTTGGCGAGCACGATCCGCGCCTCGGTGGCGGCGGGCAGATAGTTGAGCGTGACGACGATGTTCCAGCGGTCCATCTGGCCCTGGTTGATCTGCTGCGTGCCGTGATACAGGCCGCTGGTGTCGCCCAGGCCCACCGTGTTGGCGGTGGCGAACAGGCGGAACCAGGGGCTCGGGCGGATCACCCGGTTCTGGTCGAGCAGGGTCAGCTTGCCCTCGGTCTCCAGCACGCGCTGGATGACGAACATCACGTCCGGGCGACCCGCATCATATTCGTCGAACACCAGGGCTGTCGGGGTCTGCAGCGCCCAGGGCAGCAGGCCTTCGCGAAATTCGGTAATCTGCTGGCCGTCCTTGAGCACGATCGCGTCGCGGCCGATCAGGTCGATGCGGCTGATATGCGCGTCGAGGTTGATGCGGATGCACGGCCAGTTGAGCCGCGCCGCCACCTGCTCGATGTGCGAGGATTTGCCGGTGCCGTGATAGCCCTGGATCATCACGCGGCGATTGTGCGCAAAGCCGGCCAGCACCGCGAGGGTGGTGTCCGGATCGAACACATAGGCGGGGTCCAGATCGGGCACGCGCTCGTCCGCTTCGCTGAACGCGGGGACTTCCATGTCGATGTCGATCCCGAACAGGTCGCGCACCTTCACCATCTTGTCGGGCGCGTCGAGGATCGTGGTTTCCCGGCTGTCGGGCTGGGTGTTGGGGATGTCGGCCATATCAAATCCTTCAGTCGCACCGGACCTAGTGGCTTGTTTGCCGCACTGCAACCGCATGTCCAAAGGGGAGGGTTCAGGCGCCGATCTTGGGCGGCAGCAGGAACAGCGTGGCGAAGGCGGCTGCGCGGCCTTGGTCGCCTTCGACAACGAACCTGCCCTCGGCGAGTGCCATGGGCAGCGGCATGACCCCGAACAATACCGGCAGGAAGTCATTGGGTTCGCCGACGAACACCGCTTCGGTGTCGGCGAGCGTGCCACGGTCGATCGCCAGCGCACCATCGTGCACGGTGACACGATAGGTCTCCTCGCCCAGTCGAAAGCCGATGCGGCCCGCCCAGCCCGCGGCCTTGTCCGGCAGCAGCAGCATGCGCAGCGCCAGCATCAGCGAGACGCGCGAGAAAGGGAGCGAGGGATCGTGCCGCGGCGAGCGTAGCGCCCAGCGGCCCATCGCCATCACCACCGGCTCGGCCTCATATCCCCAGGGGGTGAGCGCATAGACCTGCACGCTCGCCGGCGGCGGCAGCTTCTCGCGCACGACGATCCCGTCTGCCTCCAGCCCCTGCAGCCGTTGGGTGAGCACATTGGCGCTGAGCCCCGGCAGCCCGGCGCGAATCTCGCCGAAGCGGCGCGGGCCGAGCAGCAATTCGCGGATGATCAGCAGCGCCCAGCGCTCGCCGACGAACTCCAGCGCGAGCGCGGTGCCGCAGGCATCCTCATAGCGGCGCTTGGGGTTGGTTATATTTTCTAACTTCACGGTTGTGTTTTAGGATCAGGCGCGGCACGAATCAAGCAGCGCGCGACTCGAAGGCGCTGCACAAAGGGGAGAGACAGCGATGCCGAACGCCGTGTTCGTGAACCTGCCGGTGGCCGATGTGCCGCTCGCGACCGCCTTCTACGAAGCGATCGGCTGCACCAGGAACGTGCAGTTCAGCGGGCCGACCGCGAGCGCGATGGTGCTGTCGGAATCGCTCACCTTCATGCTGCTCCACCGCGACTTCTTCCAGACCTTCACGCCGCGCGCGGTTGCCGATGCGACCACGACGACCGAGGTGCTGATCGCACTGCCGCTCGACGATCGCACCGCGGTCGATGCGCTGGTCGAGAAAGCGGCGGCAGCGGGTGGCTCGGGCGACATCCGGCCGGTGCAGGACATGGGGTTCATGTACGGCCGCACCTTCACCGATCCCGACGGCCATATCTTCGAGCCGTTCCACATGGACATGGCCGCCGCCGCCGAAGCGATGGCGCAGGCGGAGCCGGCCTGAGCCATGGCGCAGAAGATCGTCCCCTGCCTGTGGTTCGACGGCGCCGCCGAGGAGGCAGCGCGCTTCTACGTTTCGCTGCTGCCGGATAGCCGGATCGACAAGGTGGTCCGCGCGCCCGCAGCCTATCCCGCCGGAGAGGCGGACGCGGTGCTGGTGGTGGAGTTCACGCTGGCGGGCCTGCGCTACATCGCGCTCAATGGCGGCCCGCAGGCGCGGTTCAATGATTCCGTCTCGTTCCAGATCCACACCGAGGACCAGGCCGAAACCGATCGGCTGTGGGATGCGATCACCGCCCATGGCGGGGCCGAGCGCGACTGCAGCTGGTGCGAGGATCGCTGGGGGCTGCGCTGGCAGATCGTGCCGCGCCGGCTGGGCGAGCTGATGGCCGATTCCGACCGGGCACGCGCCGCCCGCGCGATGCAGGCAATGATGACGATGCGCAAGATCGACATCGCCGCCCTCGAGGCGGCCGCCGAGCCGGCTTGAGCCAAAGAGGAGATCGACCATGTCGTTCCAGGCCTATCTCGACAATATCCAGGCCAAGACCGGCCGCAGCCCTGACGATTTCCGCAGCTACGCCGCCGAGAAGGGCTGGGCCGATGCTTCCGGCTTGCGCGCAGGCGTGAAGGCTGGGGCGATCGTCGCCGATCTCAAGGAACAGTTCGGACTGGGGCACGGCCACGCGATGGCGATCGTCGCGTTGCTCAAGGGTGCCAAGCGCGAAGGCGATGCCTGAACCGGAGGAGAGGATAGCATGCCTGTGGTTTCCGAAAGCCCGATCGAGATCGTCACCCTGGACTGGGTGCCGGACTTTGCGCGTGGCTATGTCCGCGACTTCCGCGTCCGTTGGGCGCTGGAGGAGGCCGGGATCGGCTATCGCACCGATCCGATCAGCACGGTGGACCGGCCGGCGGCCTATTTCGCCGAACAGCCCTTCGGCCAAGTGCCCGCCTATCGCGAGGGGGATGTGCGGATGTTCGAATCGGGCGCGATCGTGCTGCACATCGCCGAGCGCTCCGAAGAGCTGCTGCCGCGCGATCCGGTTGGCCGGGCGCGGGCGCTCAGCTGGACGGTCGCGGCACTCAACAGCGTCGAGCCGATGCTGATGGAGCTCGCCACGGTCGACAGGTTCGCGCAAGGCGAAGAATGGGCGCGGCTGCGCCGGCCCAGCCTGGTCGCGGATGTCGACAAGCGGCTCGGCCACCTTGCCGCGGCCCTGGGCGACCGCGACTATCTGGAGGGCCGCTTCACCGCTGGGGACTTGCTGATGGCCTCGGCACTGCGGATGCTCGACCATACGGACATGCTGGCCGCGCATCCGGCGCTGGCGGCCTATCAGCGGCGCTGTCTCGCACGCCCGGCTTTCGGTGCAGCGATCGCGGCGCAGCTCGAGGACCTGCGGGCCGAGATGCCCGTACCAGCCTGAGGGAGCACGACCATGGCCTATCTCGACGGATATGTGATCCCGGTGCCCGAGGCGAAGAAGGAAGAATATCGCGCGCTGTCGGAAGTGACGGCCGAGCTGTTCCTCAAGTTCGGCGCGACGCGGGTGATGGAGACGTGGAGCGAGGACGTGCCGCACGGCACCGCCACCGATTTCTACCGCGCGACGCTGGCCGAGGAGGGCGAGGCGGTGGTCTTCGCCTGGGTGCTGTGGCCCGACAAGCCGACGCGGGATGCCGGCTGGGGCAAGCTGATGGAAGCGCCCGAAATGCAGGGGCGGACGATGCCGTTCGACGGCAAGCGCATGTTCTGGGGCGGATTCGAGCCGATCGTCGATCGCGGCGACGGCTGACGGCAGGGGAGAGCAACATGACCAATCGGCAGGGGGAAATCATCTGGTACGAACTGATGACGCGCGATGCGGACAAGGCTGCGGCCTTTTACGGCGCGGTGGTCGGCTGGGAGGTCGGCGCGGCGCCGCCCGGCGGGCTTGATTATCGCATGATCGTGGCGCCGGACGGCAATGCCGGCGGCATGCTGCAGCTCGACCCGGCGATGCTATCGGCGGGGGCGAGCCCCGGCTGGCTCGCCTATTTCGGGGTCGACGATGTCGATGCGAGCGTGGCGGCGATCGTCGCGGAGGGCGGCAAGGTGCTGGTGCCGGCCCGGGATGCGGCCGGGGTCGGCCGGATTGCGATGGTCACCGATCCGCAGGGCATTCCCTTCTACGTGATGCGCGGCGCGACCGAGGGTGCGACCAGTACCGTCTACCAGCGGCGCGGGCTCGGCCATGTCGGCTGGAACGAGCTGCATGCGCCCGATGCCGAGGCGGCGCTGGGCTTCTACCATCGCCAGTTCGGCCTTACCCGTATGGGCGGCATGCCGATGGGCGCGCTGGGCGAGTACAGTTTCATCGGCCATGATGGCGGCGAGCCGATCGGCGCGATCATGCCGCGTATGGCGGAGGGCCCGACCGGTTGGGGCTTTTACATCCGGGTGGACGATGTCGATGCGGCCAAGGGCCGGATCGAGGCGGCGGGCGGGACGGTGGTCAACGGGCCGATGGACGTACCGGGCGGCGAGCGCGTCGTGCAGGGGCTGGATGCGGACGGGGCGTTGTTCGGGCTGGTGAGCGGGGTCGAAGCATAGCGGCTGCGTGCCGTTTCCAGGATGTGGCGGAGGGCGCCGTCGAGATTGTGGAGCAGGGCGTCGGCGGGGATGCGGAGCGTGGTGATGCCGTTGGCCGCGAGCCAGGCGTCACGGCGGGCATCGTGTTCCGGCCGGTCGCCATGGGCGTGGCCGGCGCCGTCCAGTTCGATCGCGAGGCGGGCGCGGGCGCAGTAGAAATCGAGGACATAGGGGCCGGCCTGGTGCCGTCGGCGGAAGTGGAGGCCTTCGGGGTCGCCGCGGAGGTGGCGCCAGAGGCGGCGCTCAGCGGGCGACATCTCGCGGCGGAGCTTGCGGGCGAGGCTGCGGGTCCGCGGGGTTCCACGAAGGCGCATTTCGGCGACTCCATCCGTTTAGATGGGGTGGAGGATGCCGCATTTTTCGGAACGAATAAAGAACAAAGTTCGCGGCTGGCCCCCTCCACCACCGCTCTCGGCGGCGGTCCCCCTCCCCCGGAGCTGCGCTCCGAGGGAGGAAACGGCTCAAGGGAAGTGTTTCCTCCACCGCAAAGCGGGGGAGGGGGACCGCGCCGCGCCAGCGGCGTGGTGGAGGGGGCTTCCCCGCGCCTCGAAACTCAAGCGAAGGCGGCCGACCCCTTCAACTGCTGATACGCCGTGATCACCCGCTGCAGCCGCGCCTCATGGCTGCGGTCGCCGCCATTGCGGTCCGGATGGTATTTCCGCACCAGCTCCGAATAGCGCTTGCGCAGCGCCGTGCGATCGCAGTCGATCTCCAGGTCCAGCACCTTCAGCGCATCGCGGTCCGCGCCGGAGAGCGGCCGCCCGTCCTTGCGCTCGCCGCGATCCTTCATCCGATCGCGGAAGCGCGCGCCGATCGCGTCGAGCGGATCGGCGAAATCAGCCCAGCGCGGCGGCACGTCGGGGTTGGCGCTGAACGCGCGCGTCTCGCGTTCCCAGCCGGCGATCGGGCGCTGCGCCTCGTGGATCTCGTCGGGGCTCATGCCCGAGAAGAAGTTGTAGCCCGAGTTGAACGCGCGGACATGGTCGAGGCACAGCCAGCGGAATTGCGGCGGGCCGTCGAAGCCGCTGCGCGCGCCTTCCAGCGGCGGCGCGCGGAACTCGCCGGCGGCGGTGCAGCCCGGCTCTGCGCACAATCTTCCCTCCGCTTCCATGCGACCATGGAAACGGGCATTCGGACGATCCTTTTTCGGCGGACGGCTAGCCACGCGACTCCCTCGAACAAACCGCCTATATAGGCGCGATGACCGACCTCGCTACCGGCCCCCTGGCCGATCTTATCGCCGATCGCCTGCGCACCGCGCTCGCCCCCTCCCAGCTCCATGTCAGCAACGACAGCGCCCAGCATCGCGGGCATCTGGGCGATGACGGCACGGGCGAAAGCCACTTCACCGTCACCATCGAGAGCCCGGAGTTTGCCGGGCTCAACCGCGTCGCTCGCCAGCGCAAGGTCAATCACGCCCTCGCCGACCTGCTCGCCACGCGTATCCACGCGCTGGCGATCAAGGCGACCGCGCCCGGCGAATGAGCACGCGCATCGCGCGCCCGGCGGCGCGGATCCTGCTGCTGGATGGCGCAGGGCGGGTGCTGCTGTTCCGCTTCGATCCCGGCGACCGGCCGCCCTTCTGGTGCACCCCGGGCGGCGCGGTCGATACGGGCGAGAGCTATGAAGCGGCCGCGCGGCGCGAGCTGTGGGAAGAGACCGGCATCCGCGCCGATCCCGGCCCGGAGGTGGCGCAGCGGGTCGTCGAGTTCGTGACGATCGAAGGCGTGCCTGTGTGGGCGGACGAGCGCTATTTCCTGGTTCGCACCGAGGTGGAGGCGATCGAGACCGGGGGCCACACGGCGCTGGAGCAGCGCGTGATGCGCGGCTGGCGCTGGTTCACGCGGGACGAGGTCGCCGCGCATGACGAGCCGATCTTCCCGGAGGACCTGCTCGAGATGCTTGCGGCGCTCGAAGGCTAGCGCCTTCTTCTTCTATTCGCCCCTCCCGACTGCGGGAGGGGCAGGGGGAGGGTGTGTGCTGGAAGCGAGGGCCGCGGGCGAAGGAGAGGGCCGCGCTGCGTCAGCTCCTCTTCGGCGGATCGCCCGCTACCCTTACTCACCCTCCCCCTAACCCCTCCCGCAAGCGGGAGGGGGATTTGAGGTAGTGGAGGATTTTACAGCCTTACTCCCGCCCGAGCAGCACGCGGGCCTGGCCCGCGATCTGCGCCAGCATCGCCGCGTTCGGCACCGCCGACTGGCGGGCACGCCGCACCAGCGCGCTGAACTGGTCGACCCGAGCGCGGTGCTCGGCGAGCCAGGCATCCACCGCCGCTTGCGGATCCTGTCCGTCGACGCGGCCGAGGAAATCCAGCCGCAGCTGCTGGAAGTCGCGGGCGAGGCCGGCGATCAGCAGGCGTTCCCACACATCGCCGGTGGTGATCCGCGCTGCGGTCGACTGGGCCCAGTCGAGGCCCAGTGCCTGGCCCAGCGAGGTGAAGGCGCGGGTGAGCACCACTTCGTCGACGCCGCTGCGCTGGCCGAGATCGGCGAGACCGATGCAACCGTCCAGCTCGAACACATGGACCACGCGGTCGACGAGCTCGATCGGTGCGCCTGCCGCGGTGAGCTTGCCGCAGATGCGGTCGGCCTGGGCGCGCACTTCGGTGAGCATCAGGCTCTTGGTCTCGCGGCCGAGCGCCTCGATGCCGGGCTGCAGCCGCGCGATCACCTCGGCGGGGCTGGCGCCCGGCCGGGTGATGCGCAGCAGATCGGCGATCTGGCCGCGTACCGCCACCGCCAGCTCGTCGAGCAGTGCGATACGGGCGCCTTCGCCGATCTCGGCGGTTTCCACCGCTTCCCACAGCGCCGGCAGGCCGAGCAGCCGTTCGGCCACGACGAACATCGCGGCGATGTCGCGCATCGACGCGCCTTCTTCCTCGGCCAGCTCGAACGGGTGGAGCACGCCGAGGCGGTTCACCACGCGATTGGCGAGCTTGGTCGCGACGATTTCGTTGCGGAGGCGATGCTCGTCGATCGCCTTGCCGAAGCGCTCCTGCATCGCCTTGGGGAAGGCGGCGTGGAGATCGCCGACCAGCGCCGGATCATGGCCGAGGTCGCCCTTCTCGATCGCGTCCTGCAGCGCCAGCTTCGCCGAGGCGAGCAGCACCGCCAGTTCCGGCCGGGTCAGCCCGCGGCCATCCTGTGCGCGGCGCAGCAGGTCCTCGTTGGAACCGAGACCCTCGACGCCGCGGTCGAGCCGGCCGCTCGCCTCCAGGATCTCGATCACCCGCACATAGCTGGGCAGGTCGAGCGCGCCGTCATTCTCCATGAAGGAGAGCGCCAGTGTCTGCAGGCGATTGTCCTCCAGCACGAGGTGCGCGACGTCGTCGGTCATGGACACGAGCAGCGCGTTGCGGTCCTCGAAGCCGAGCCGGCCCTCGATCATCTCGCGGTTGAGCGCGATCTTGATGTTGACCTCATTGTCCGAGCAATCGACGCCCGCCGAATTGTCGATGAAGTCGGTGTTGAGCCGGCCGCCATTGCGGGCGAAGGCGATGCGCGCCGCCTGGGTAACGCCGAGATTGGCGCCTTCGCCGACCACCTGCGCGCGGACCTGCTCGGCATTGATGCGGATGCGGTCGTTGGCGGGATCGCCCACCTCGCCGTTGCTCTCGCTCGCCGCCTTCAGATAGGTGCCGATGCCGCCGAACCACAGCAGCCCGACGCGTGCCTTGAGGATCGCGATCATGAGGCCATTGGGATCGATGCTGTCGACGTCGAGGTCGAGCAGCGCCTTGACCTGCGGGCTGAGCGGGATCGACTTTTCGGTGCGTGGGAACACGCCGCCGCCCTCGGAAATCAGGTCGGGGTTGTAATCCGCCCAGCTCGAGCGCGGCAGCGCGAACATGCGCGCGCGCTCCTCCCAGCTCTTCGACGCATCCGGGTTCGGATCGAGAAAGATGTGGCGATGGTCGAACGCCGCGACCAGCTTGATCGACTTGGACAGCAGCATGCCGTTGCCGAACACGTCGCCGGACATGTCGCCCACGCCCGCGACGGTTACCGGCTCGGACTGGATGTCGGTGCCCATCTCCAGGAAGTGGCGGCGGACCGAGACCCAGGCGCCCTTGGCGGTGATGCCCATCGCCTTGTGATCGTAGCCGACGCTGCCACCCGAGGCGAACGCGTCGCCCAGCCAGAAATTGCGCTCGATCGCCAGCGCATTGGCGACGTCCGAGAAGGTGGCGGTGCCCTTGTCCGCCGCGACGACGAAATAGGGATCGTTGCCGTCGAGGATGGTCACGCCCTCGGGATGCACCACCTCACCGGAGACGATGTTGTCGGTGATCGACAGCAGCGCGCGGATGAAGATGCGGTAGCTCTCCGTGCCTTCCGCCAGCCAGGCGTCGCGATCGACGGCGGGCGAGGGGAGGTGCTTCGGATAGAAGCCGCCCTTGGCGCCGGTCGGCACGATCACCGCGTTCTTCACGCGCTGCGCCTTCATCAGGCCGAGGATCTCGGTGCGGAAGTCGTCACGGCGATCGGACCAGCGCAGGCCGCCGCGGGCGACCGGGCCGGCGCGCAGGTGGATGCCCTCGACACGTGGGCTGTACACCCAGATCTCGCGCCAGGGGAGCGGGGCGGGGAGGCCGGGCACCTTGGCCGAATCGAGCTTGAACGCCAACGCCTCTACACCGGCGGGCGCGAACGCGTTGGTGCGGAGCGTTGCCAGCACGACGCCCTTGAACAGGCGCAGGATGCGGTCGTCGTCGATCGCATTGACCTGCGCCAGGCCCGCGTCGATCGCCTTCTCCGCCAGCGCAACCGCATCGGCCTCGCCGCTGCGTGCAGAATTGTGCGCCGCCTCGAAGCGGTCGACGAGCGCGAGTGCGACGAGCGGGGCACGGCGGAGCGCGTCGACCACGGTGCCGAGGCCGTAGAGCATGCCGGTCTGGCGCAGATAGCGGAACCAGGCACGCAACAGCACCACCGCGGCGGGGCTAAGACCTGCTTCCACGATAAGGCGGTTGAACAGGTCGTTCTCGGCACGGCCTTCGAGCACCGCCGCCACGGCAGCCTCGACGATCGCGGGATTGCGGTCCAGCATCGTGCTGGGCGTCGCCGGCTCGACCTTGAAGTCGTGGATGAAGGCGCCGTTGGTCAGCTCGGTCGGCACTTCCTCGAGCACGCGGAAGCCGAAATTCTCGAATGCCGGCACCGCGTCGGACAGCGCCAGCGCGCCGCCCAGGCGGTACAGCTTGATCCGGTATTTGCCGGGCTCGCCCTGCAGCGGCACGATCCGCACCGAACGGGCATGCTCGTCCTCGAGCCCGCCGATCCGCACCATGTCCTGCGCGGCTTCCTCGGGCGTGTGGGTGAGGCGGTAGACGTCGGGAAAGGCGTTGGCGAGGCGCAGCGACAGGCGGGCGGCGCCGCTGCCGGCGATGTCGTTCAGGCACGCTTCCACCGCCGGGCCCCAGCCGCGCACCATCCGGGCGATGCGCGCGTCGAGCTCGTCCTCGTCCGGCATCGTCGTGTCGCCGCGCAGGTCGAGCGTGTAGCGCAACTGCGCCAGCACGCCGTCCTCCAGCGCGATCGACCAGTTGATCATCTTGGCGTGCGCCGCCTCGGTGAGCATGTTGCCGATCGTCTCGCGGTGGCCGGCGGCGACCTGCTCGCGCGGCAGCCAGACAAAGGCAAACAGATGCCGGCCCAGCGTGCTGCGCACCAGCACCAGCTTCGAGCGCGGCCGGTCCGCGACCGACATCGCGGTGAGCACCAGGCTCTCCAGTGCCTCCAGGTCGAAGGCGGTGGTCAGGTCGTGCGGCAGGCCGGTGAGCGCATGCGTCATCGCCTTGCCGGTATGGCCCGAGGGATCGAAGCCGAACTTCGATTCGAGCATCTCCAGCCGGCCGCGCAGCATCGGCACCATCGCCGGGGGCGTGTTGAGCGCCTGGCTCGTCCACAGGCCGTAATGGATCGACAGGCCGGTGACATCCTGGCCGGTCATCAGCGGCGTCACGACGATGTCGAGCGGCACGCGGCGGTGCACGGTGGAGGTGGCGTTGGACTTCAGCAGCAGGGGAATCTCGCCGCCCATCTCGAAATAGTCGATCGCGAGCTTGCGGGAGGTGTCGGCGAGCAGCGGCACCTCATGGGTGTAGCGGGCGAGGCCGATCTGGTCGCTGCTCTCGCCGCTGACCGACCATTTCTCGTGGCCGAGCAGCGTCATCGCATCGTCGGCGAACCAGCGGAGCAGCGCCTCGCCTTCGCGCGAGGGGACGCGGGCGCCGTCGATCGACAGCGCCTGCTGGAGCGGGCGCCAGTCGGAAACGACGTCGCGGACATGCTCGAGCACCCGCTCGATCTCGCTGGTCAGCGCGCGGCGGGTGCGGGCGTCGGCGCGCTCCATCTCGATGTAGATCATCGATTCGGGCTGCGAATCCTTCGCCTTCTCGCCGATGTCGGTCACCACGCCCTTGGCGTCGCGCTCCACCGGCAGGATCGGGTGGATGATGCGGAAGATGCTCAGGTCGAACGAGGCGATCGCCGCCGCGATCGAATCGACCAGGAACGGCATGTCGTCGTTGATCACGGCGAGCCGCATCTTGCGGCTGGCATCGTCCTGATAGGTTTCGAGATTGAGCCGCACCGTCTGCGGCGGGCGTTCCGCCGCCGTTTCCGCGACGAACCGCGCCACTTCGGTGCGCTCGGCGTCGTCCAGTCCTTCCAGCTCTCCGGGCAGGGCTCCTTCGAAGATCCGATCCTCAAAAGCCTGCATGATCTTTTTTTCTAGGTTCTTCATGGATGCGGCTATGCTCCCGGGCGAAGGCCACCTCAAGTCTGGAAAAACCGGGAGGAAAGGCGCAGAAGCGCCCTCCGCCGCGGTTGGACTCAGGCAGCGGGACTCAGGCCGCGGCGCGACGCACGGCACGGTCGGTCAGCTGCGCGTCGTCTTCCAGCTTGGCGATGATATCCAGGCCCTGCGCACCCGCACGCGCCAGCAGCAGCACGAACTCCGCTTCACCCGGCGTCATCGCCACACGAGCGAGCGGCGGACGCTGGCGCAGCGCCTCGACCGCGCGGGCGAAGGCGGCTGGGCGGCGCTCGCCGGCGACCGACGCACGCAGCTCACGCTCCGCCGCGACGACGCCCTTGATCCCGCCGGGCGTGATTTCGAGGAAGGCGTCGAGCCCGTCCGCCGGCACCGCCAGCCGCCGGGCATGGGTGAGCACGGCGGCGAATTCGGCCAGCCGCGTCTTGTCGTAATCGGCGCCGAAGACGAGCTTGGCCACCGGCGTCATCGGCGCGCGCGCCTGGGCGCCGATGCCCGCCTCGGCGAGCAGCGCGGCATAGCCCTCGGCGTCCTTCTCGGCCGCAATCGCGAAGCCATAGGCGCGATCAAGCGCGCGGTAGAGCACCGCGCGGCCGCGCAGCTCCGAGGCGCGGGCGGCCGCGGCCGACTCGCGCGCGAGCATCAGCTGATCGGCCAGCGGCGAGGCGACTTCGGTGCGCGGCAGCTCGGCCGCGGCGGGCGAATCCAGGCCGGCGCTGGGGCCATCCGCCCATACCGACTGGGTCGGCGCAGGGTGCGGCACCGCGCGGCGCGAGGCCTCGATCTCGGCATCGAGTCGCGCCTGCATCTCGGCGTCGACGACTTCCTTCCAGTTGATCACGCCGTAGATGAAGTCGATCGTCTCGGGGTTCGAGGCGAACGGCATCAGGATGCCGCGGTAGAACATCTGGTGGCCGCGCTGGCCGACGAACTCGGCCTCGAAGCCGATCGGCGCGCGGTTGGCGATGATCTGGAGATAATGGTCGGTCAGCCGCGACAGCAGCGAGCGGCTCGGCACTTCACCGACATGCGCGATCGGTCCCTCGATCCCGCATTCCTCGCGCAGCGCGGTGCCGAGATAGCGGATCGCGGGGTTCTCGATGCCGGCAGTGAAATCGAGCAGCACGCTGTTCGGGCCGAAATCGGCGATGTTCTCGGGATCGAGGTCGTGAATCGCGGGGTAGGGGCGGCCGCGCAGCAGCGAGACCCAATGGTTGTAGGCGCGCACATGCATCCGCCGCTCGTCACCGCCGATCGCCACCGGGCGTTCGTCGATCGCCTCGTCCGCCGCGGGCACGGGCTCGGGGTCCGTCGGACGATTGATGCCGCGAGCCATGTTCATGCGGATGCTCCACTGCGGGCGAGGGCCCGAAAACGCTGATCCGGGGCCTTGTGCAGGGTCCATGGTAAATGCTGCGTAAAAGGCGGATCAGGAAAAGCCGCGGGCCGAAGAAAGTTGGCGGCTGTGCAAGGAGGTGCTTGCATGCGCCGGGAACGGCTGGTAAGCGCGCCCTCCTCCGGGCAAGCCAGCGCCCGGCACCGGGCGCCGCTTTAGCTCAGCTGGTAGAGCATCGCATTCGTAATGCGGGGGTCACAGGTTCGAGTCCTGTAAGCGGCACCAGTACATATTGAGAACATTGTAGAAAACCGCGGAAAACTGCGGTAAAATGTCTCCTGCGGGTCCCGTAGTTTCCCATTTTGTTCCACCGTGGCCCACCCGAAGTGGCCACGAATCAGTGGGCCACGGAGATCGCAGGAAGGCGTGGCCCACCATGCTTACGAACGTCGAGGTTCGCGCGCTGAAGCCGGCGGCACGTCCGTTCAAGGTTCCGGACGGCGATGGCTTGTATCTTCTCGTCCAGCCCTCTGGCGCGCTGCTGTGGCGGTTTCGCTACAAGGTGTTCGGTGTTGAGCGGAAGCTTTCGCTTGGCAGCTTCCCCGAGGTGACTCTCCAGCAGGCGCGCCACAAACGAGATGAGGCGCGCGCCGAACTCGTCGACGGCTTCGACCCGGTCGAGCAGAAGCGACAGAAGCAACTCGAGGCAGAACTGGCAGCGAAGACCACCTTCGAACTGGTCGCCAATGAATATATTGAGAAGATGGAGCGCGAGGGAAAATCGGCGGCGACCCTCAAGAAGGCGCGCTGGTTTCTCGAACTGCTCGGTGGAATCTCCCGCCGGCCCATCGCGGCCATCACGCCGCACGAGCTACTGGATGTCCTGAAGCGCGTTGAACGCCGCGGGCATCACGAGACGGCGGTGCGGCTGCGCTCGTTTGCAGGCCGCGTGTTTCGCTATGGCTTCGCGACCCTGCGCACCGAAAAGAACCCGGCAGACATTCTCCGGGGTGCGCTTACCGTTCCGCGCGTGAAGCATCATGCGGCGATCGTTCAGCCGAAGAAGGTTGGAGAACTGCTTCGCGCCATCGAAGACTATAAGGGGCGCACTGAAACGCTCTACGCGCTGCGGATCGCACCGCACGTGTTCCTACGGCCGGGTGAGCTCCGGCAGGCGAAATGGAGCGAGATCGACTTGCCGAGAAGGTGTGGCGCGTGCCCGCAGAGCGCATGAAGATGAAGCAGCCGCACGCTGTGCCACTGTCCCGGCAGGTGCTGTATCTGCTTCAGGATCTGCGATCGCTGGCGCGGTCGAGTGAGTTCCTGTTCCCCGCACTGCATACGACGTTGCGTCCGATCTCCGACAACACATTGAATGTCGCACTTCGGCGCCTGGGCTTTGAACATGACGAAATGACCAGCCACGGCTTCCGGGCCATGGCGAGCACGCTGCTCAATGAATCCGGCCTTTGGCACCCCGATGCGATCGAGCGTGCGTTGGCCCATGGCGAACGGGATCGGGTCCGGGCAGCCTATCACCGAGGCGCTCACTGGGATGAGCGGGTCCGCATGGCGCAGTGGTGGTCTGACTACCTTGACCAGCTTCGCGTTGGCGGTGCGGTGATCAAGGCGAAATTCCGAAAGCGCGGGTAGAGTTGCCCCAATCGCCTGCGGTGAAGGTAAACCAACCGACCGAAATACGTTTGTCAAAATAATTACTTACCGCACTGCCGCAAAAATGGAGACCCAGGGGTCAGGCCCCATCCCCTTTTCGTAAATCGGGTTCGAAGCACAAACGCGATCGGGTTTGGCAACTACGAACGCCGGAGATGTCCCACGATCGATCGGCAGTAGTCGACCACAATCGGACGTTCCCATCTGCCACCTTGAAGGTCCGCCGTGGACGGAAGCTGCCGATTAGGCGGTCGAGTGGACGATCAGCTATGCGTCCGTGTTCTGATCGTTCAACTTACCCGCGTAGCACTTGCAAGCTGCCGTTCGGCTAAAGGTAAAATTCGCTGATGTGCTACGCCCGGTTTTGCGTGGTTGAAGTTAATCAACCTTGCCTATCGAACCGTCAGCTGCCCTGTCGCTCGATCTGCGCTGGGCTGATCAAGCCCATCGATCTCGCGACGGCTTCCTGTAGAGCTTCAACGATCTGGAACGCCGCGTAAGGCCAGATGAACGCCGGCTGCAGAGGGGAACTCACGCTTCGCCAAGGCGCGTTCTCTACCAGGATAAAGGGTACGTTGAACTGCTCCAGCGATGCATGAAGCGTGCCCGCTCCGTCCCGGAGCCAGTCAGCGGCGACAATGATCGCCGCAGGTGCAGGCGGCGCAGCATCAAGCAGCGCCTGCAATTCTGTCTCGGAATCGAACGGGCCTATCGTCCGCAGGCCGAACATCGAAAGCGCCTGGGCAAGATATGCGGAGCAAAAGCTGTGCTGGCTAGCGAGCAAGATCGTGGCGTGTTGAAAGAATGGCTCGGGCGCCCACATGCTAGCTTCCTTCATGTTGCAACCAGAACCTTCCCGGCAGTCGCAAGCTCCCAGGAAAAGGATTGATCTGCATCTAAACGAACGTGCTGGAGTTTTTGCAACGCTCCCGATCTTCCTCCGTTAGATGCCCGGAGATGACGCCCGCCTCCTGGCGGCTGCACTCCGGGCGATGCCGCATCCGGCCGCGCACCTGACGTCAAGCGAAGCGACAGAACAGTTTGCTCGGTCGGTCGTTCTTCGTCCAAACTTTCTACAGGCCGCCATGAACGACGCTCGCATTGCTCCGCTGGATCCCGCCTTCGCCGAGCTTATTCTCGAGAGCGCGACGGACTTCGCAATCTACACCACGGATCCGGCCGGCATGTTGACCAGCTGGAACCCTGGCGCTGAAAAGCTGATGGGCTGGACGCCGGCAGAAGCGCTCGGCATGAACTCGCGGCTGGTGTTTACCGCCGAGGATCGCGCGGCGCAGGTGCCGGAGAACGAGATGCGGCGCGCCCTTGCTGAGGGCAGGTCGATCAACGAGCGCTGGCATTTGCGCAAGGATGGAACGCGCTTCTGGGCTTCGGGATTGCTGATGCCGCTGCTGGGCGGTCCTCAGCAGGTACAAGGCTTCGTGAAGATGTTGCGGGATCGTACGGTGGAGCGACAGGCAGATCGCCGGTTCAGCGCCATGACGGCCGCCTTGCCGGGCTTCGTCTTCGTCACCGATGCCGACGGCAGCAATGTCGAGACCAACGAGCAGTTCCAGCACTTCACCGGCCGTGCTGGCCCCGAGCTCGCCGGCGATCGGTGGCTGGAGGCGCTCCATCCCGAGGATCGCGAGCGCGCGGCGGAGATATGGGAGCAAGCGGTGCGTAACGGGGACGGCTACGAGGCCCGCTATCGCTTTCGTCGGCACGACGGGGAATATCGCGCCTTTGCCTGCCGGGCCGTACCCGAGCGGGACTCGGAAGGACGGATCCTCCGCTGGCTTGGGACCTGCCTCGATGTTGATAATGAGGCGCGCGCACGGACGGCACTGGAGGGTCTGAACCAGACGCTGGAACATCGCGCCACCCAGTCGCACGCCGATCTTGCGACCGCGATCGAACGGCTGCAGCGCGAGGTAATCGAGCGCCAGAAGACCGAAGAGGCGCTGCGCCAGGCGCAGAAGATGGAGGCGGTCGGCCAGCTCACCGGCGGAATCGCGCACGACTTCAACAACCTGCTGACGATTATCCGCTCGTCCATCGATCTGTTGCGCCGCCCCAACATCTCGCCTGCGCAGCGCGCCCGCTACATGGATGCGATCTCCGACACCGTGGACCGTGCGGCCGGGCTGACGCGCCAGCTGCTGGCCTTCGCCCGGCGCCAGCCGCTGCAGCCGGAACTGTTCGACGCCGGCGTACGGCTGAACGAAACCATGGCCATCCTCAAGTCGACGCTCGGATCGCGCATAAAGGTGATTGTGGAGATCCGGAGCATGCCCGCGCCGGTCGAGGTGGATCCGAACCAGTTCGACACCGCGATCCTCAACCTGGTGGTGAATGCGCGCGACGCGATGGACGGCGAGGGCGCGCTAACACTGGTCGTCGACGGCGTCGATGAGCTGCCGGCGCGGCGGGGCCATGTAGCCGCCGCCGGTGCCTATGTCGCCGTTTCGGTGACCGACACCGGCGCCGGAATTCCTCCGGAGCAGCGCGACCGCATCTTCGAGCCCTTCTTCACGACCAAGGCCGTCGGCAAGGGGACCGGTCTGGGCCTCAGCCAGGTGATTGGCTTTGCCAAACAGTCCGGCGGCGACGTCGGGCTCACGTCCGAGCACGGTCGCGGCACGACGTTCACTTTGTTCCTGCCGCGCGCGGCTTCGACCGAAACATTGGCCAGGCAGGTGCCCGAGCCGCCGGCACCGATCCCCAGGGGGCATGGTTGCATCCTGCTGGTGGAAGACAATGAATCGGTCGGCCAGTTTGCCCGTACGCTGCTGGAAGATCTCGGCTTCTCCACGATCTGGGCAACCAACGGCCAGACGGCGCTGGACCTGTTCGCGGAGGAACCCGGCAAGTTCGACCTCGTATTTTCGGACGTGGTGATGCCCGGCATGAACGGCATCGATTTGGCGCACCGGCTTCGGGACGCCCATCCCGAGCTGCCGATCGTGCTGGCGAGCGGTTATAGCGATGTGCTCGCCGCCGAGGGTACGCACGGCTTTCCGCTGGTGCACAAGCCCTATTCGATCGATGCGCTGTCGGCGACGCTCTCCCGCCTGTTGCGGCAGGATTGACGCTCGCGGCAGCGATTACGCGGTAGCGCGCCGGGGCCGCAGGATGTCGTCCAGCCGGCGGGTTGCTCCGGCCACCCGTTCCAGGTGCGGGTAGCGGTGCCCGGAGCAGTTCGCGATGACGAGGGACCGCTCGCGCTTGCCGGTGCGCAGCTGCACCTGGAGCGGGCCACGGCACGCACGCACGGCATCGCGCAGCACCTCGAGCGAAAAGGGCTTTCCCTGGACTGCCAGCAGCGTCGAGCCTGCGGTGAGCCCCGCCGTGAAGGCAGGCCCTTCCCACAGCACTTCACCCACGGCGCCGTCCGCCGCCACCGTCAGCCCCAGCGAGAAGGTGAGGTTGAGATTGCCCGCAACCTTCTCGGTATTGGCCCAATAGGTGGTGGGTTCGTCGCGGTAGACAAGCCGGTACCCGCCACGCTCGATCCCTGCCAGCGGCGCGCCTTCATGCTTGCCCTCGATGCGGGCGGCGAAGAAGCCGTGCCAGTCGAACGGCGCGAGTTGCTCCAGCGCAGCGACGACGTCCTCGAACACATAGGTGCGCGTGCCCCAATCGCCTGCCGCCTCGGCGCCGAAGAAAGCGCGGGCGAAATCGTCAAGCGAGCGCGCCTCGCCGCTCAGCTCCCGGATCCGGGTGTCGACGTCCAGCCAGACCAGCGCGCCTTCGGAATAGTAATCCTCGCTGCGCTGCCAGCTGGGCCAGGGAAGCGGCGCCCGCGCGGCGATGATGGGATCGCGGGTAGTGTCGCTCATCGGCCGCCAGCGGCTGCCGGCGCGCACTTCGTGGGTGGCGGCTGTGAGCGCCAGCGCGCCCAGCGCATGTTCCGGCGCCCAGAGGCCCGAGCGCGCGCACAGCACCCGATCCCAATATTGCGTCTGCCCCTCATAGACCCACATCAGGCTGTTGCCGATTGGCCGGTCGAAGCTGGGCGTCCACGAATCCGCGCCGCGACGGTGCTTGCCGTTCCAGCTATGGACGAATTCGTGCGGAATCGTGTCGCGGCGCGAGAAGCTTTCGTCCCAATCCGTGAAATAGCCCGGCAGTGTCGCGGCTTCGCACGAGCGGTGATGCTCGACGCCGATGCTGTCGATCGTGTCGCTCAGCGCGAACAGCACCTCGTAACGATCGAAGGGGCGGGTGCCGAACAGCAGGTCCGCTTCCTCGATGAGCGCGCGGTGGAGAGCGATCTGCTCCGGTGTGGCATCGAGCTGGTCTGGCGCGTCGGCGGCCATCGCCAGATGCACTTGCGCCTGATCGTCCAGCGCTATCCGGCGGAAGTTACGGCCGGCGATCACCGGCGAATCGACCAATACATCCAGCGGCACGGGCGGGAAGCGGAGGCGGTCGCCGTCGTTCGCGGCCTCCATCGCGCAGCCGTGCTGCCAGCCTTCGGGCAGGCGCAGGGCAGCGTCCACTTCGATCCGTCGTGCGAAATACCCGGCCGGATAGAGCAGCACCGTGTTCCACTGCAGCATCAGCAGGTCGGGGCCGACCACCACGCGCCCTTGCGCGGGATCGGTCGGCGACAGGAACTGGAAGCGTGCCTCGATGGCGTCAACGCCATCCGGCACGTCGACAAGGAAGGCCTGCACGTTCACCGGATGGCGCCTCCAGCGCAGATCCTGGCCGCCCGCTTCGAGGACCAGTCCGGCGAAGAGTTCGATCGGCGCCTGGGGCGCGTGATAGCCGGGCAGCCATTGCGGAAAGAGCAAGGTCAGTTCGCCGGCCTGCGCCACCGGGATCGTCTCGCGCACCCGGAAGATCCGTCGCTCGACATCGCGCGCGTCGACATCGAGGATGATGGTGCCTGGGTAGGGCACGTCTTCCGGCATGGCGACGGGCGCCGGTTCCGGCACCGGCTGTGGCAGGCCGCACATCGGGTTTACGAGATTTGCCGGGCGAGATCGGCGAGCAGGATGCGGGCCACGGGCTGGCGGTCCTCATCCTCGATGTCCAGGCTACCGTGCAGGGCACTGGGGGCGCGGCGGACATGCTTGTGCAGCAGCATGCGCCCCACCTGGTGCGCCGCGATGAGCGCCTGACGCAGATCCGGCAGGTCACGCTGCTCGCTCAGATGCGCGATGTTGTTGGGGGTTCGGAAGCAGAAATGATAGCTGGGCATGAGGATGAAATGCTAAACATTTCATGTCGTTGCGCCCAATTGATCTGATTTAGCGAATTCGCGCATCTCAAGACGGCAAGCGCCATCACAGCGGCGTTGGCCTGCGAAACTGCACCGCCTGTGCGAAGTCGATGATCGCGCTGTGATAGGCCGCAGCCTGCTCGATCGGCCCCATGTGATTGGCGCCCTCCATGATCTGCAGTTGGGCGCGTGGTGCGATATGGGCGAGGTGTTCGGAGGCTTCGGCCTTCGTCACGATATCCTTGCTGCCGCCAAGCACCAGGATCGGAACCGGGCACGCGCGCAGCGCCTCTTCGGCGCTCCATCGGAACATCGCCAGATCGCCGTGCGCGGTCACCGCGGGATTCTGCATCGTCATCAGGCGCGCGGTGCGGTCCAGCTGGGTTCGCGTGACCGACCGGCCGAAGCCGAGCCGCGTCGAGAGGTGCGAGGTGCCGCTGAGGTAGCTCTGCCATGCGGCGAGCCAGGCCAGCGGTTGCAGTAGGATGGTCAGGCGCATCAGCGGCTCGATCACCGGCCAGCGCAGTGCCTGCGCTAGGCCGCTCAGGATCATGGTCTTGAGCGGATTCGTGTAGGTGGTGTCGAGAAGGACGACACCGCGCACCTCTCGGCCGAACAGTTCTGGCTGATCCCGGACCAGCGTCTGAAGGATCATCCCGCCGATGCTGTGCCCTGCGAGCAATGCGGGGCGTCCGCCGGCAAGCTGCAGGATTGCGGCGAGATCCTGCGCAAAGCCGCGCATGTCGACCTTGGCGCGGGCGCGTTTCGACTGGCCCAAGCCGGGCAAATCCCAGACGATCAGCTGGAAATGACGCGCCAGCTCCCGCTTGGCATAATGCCAGATGCGGCTGTCGAGCGACCAGCCATGGGTGAGGATAAGCGGCGGGAGATCGTCCGACCCGTGGATCTCAACGTACAGGCGCGCACCGGTCGGGCTATCGACAAAGGTGCCGTTTCCGCGTTCCAGGCGCATGGGGTCCGTGTCCCCGCGCGCCACGAGCAACAGCACCACCGACCGGCCCAGGAAAGACCAGGCGAGCAAGCTGCCCCCGGTCCAGAGGCGCCAATCCTCGCGAACGCGGCGGAGCACGCCCTCTGCATCGCGCACCCATTCGCCGTCATACCAGCTCCAGAGCAGATAGGCGGAAGCGGCCAGGAGGCAGAGCGACAGAATGGCGAAGAATGCGCGTAGAACGGATAGCGAGCCCATGATCTCTCCCGGGGAGTCTGACGGTCGCGAACGGATCGCGACCGTTGCCCGTTCCCAGCGATAACAGTAACTTGGGATAGTGCAGCTTGGTGTCGCCCCGACCGCGCGACTGGGCGGGGGCGTTCGGCCCCGCCCAATCTCAGGATGGCCAGTACTGCCACACTTCCACCGCGTCAGCGCTCGCCTGCATCCTCGATCCGCTGCGCGGAACCCCGGCGGGCAAGCAAGGCGACGGTAAGGGTCAGACCGGCGACGACGGCGACCTTGGTGGCGAAACCCCGCTTGTTGTGCGCAAGCTCGGCGCGGATGCCCATCTCGCCGGGGATGTTCGGCAGCTTGGCATGCGCCAGGTCGTCGACCACGCCCTCGACCACGTTGATGCGGTCGGCACCCAACAGCAGCAGCCAGTGCAGCCAGTTGGATTCGCTCCAGCGGAAGGCGAGGCGGCGCAGCACGCCGCTCAACCCGCTCGGCGGGGTTGAGGTGCCGACTACCGCAGGCCGACGGACATGCTCGATCGACTGGAGGATCTCCACGTCGGTTCGCTGGATCGGCGGGCGGTCCCATTGGCGGGTAAGCCCATGATCCTGCGTCTGGTCGCGCATCGGATAGGTGGGGTCGTTGCGCGGATCGGCATCCACCCCCCAGCCGGGGATCGTCGAGGTGTCGAACAGCGCCGGGCTCTCAGTCTTGCGGACGAGGTTCATGCGGGTCTCCTGCTCAGCCATGGGGCACCAGCACCGGCTTGATGCAGCCATCCAGCTTGGCGGCGAAAAGATGATAGGCGTCGGCCACGTCGGCCAGCGGCACCTTGTGGGTGATCATCGCCTTGGGGTTGATATGGCCGGCGCGGATATGCTCGATCAACCGCGGCAGCAGCCGCTTGACCGAAGCCTGGTTGGCGCGGATCGTGATGCCCTTGTTTACGACATTACCCATCGGCACCATGTTGCCGGTCGGCCCATAGACGCCGACAACGGACACCACGCCGCCCTTCTTCACCGAATTGATCGCCCAGTGGAGCGCAATGGCCGATCCCGCCTCCAGTTTCAGCTTGGTGCCGAATAGCGTCTGCAGAAAATTGCCCTTCGCATCGCCGCCGACCGCGTCGATCGCGACATCGACGCCGAGCCCGTCGGTGGTCTTCTTGAGGAAGACAACGACGTCGTCGACTTCCTTGAAGTTGTAGACCTCCGCCGGGCCGAAGCTGCGGGCGAATTCGAGGCGGTAATCGATATGATCGAATACGATCACCCGGCCGGCACCGAACAGCCAGGCGGCGCGCGCGGCCATCAGCCCAACCGGCCCGGCGCCGAAGATCGCCACCGTGTCCCCCTTCTGAATGCCGCCCATCTCGGCGGCCTGATAGCCGGTCGGGACCACGTCCGTGAGCAGCACCGCGTCGTCCGGATCCATCCAGTCGGGCAGGATCATCGGGCCGATATCGGCATAGGGCACGCGGACATATTCCGCCTGGCCGCCATCATAACCGCCGGCGGTGTGCGAATAGCCGAAGATGCCGCCAACTGCAGTGGCCTGCGCATTGGATTCGTGGCAGTTGCCGAACAGGACCTGCTTGCAGAAATGGCAGTGGCCGCAGGCGATATTGAACGGCACGAGCACGTGATCGCCCGGCTTCAGGTTTGTCACCTCCGGCCCGACTTCCTCGACGATGCCACAGAATTCGTGGCCAAACGTCATGCCGACACGGGTGTCGGGCACCATGCCGTGGTACAGGTGAAGATCTGATCCGCAGATGCAGGAGCGAGTCACCTTAACAACAGCATCGCGCGGATGCTGGATGCGAGGCATCGGTTTCTCGGAAAGGCGGACGCGATAGGGTCCGCGATAGTCCATTGCCAGCATGCGCATTCCTCCATTGCGCAAGCCAACAGCAGCATTGGCGGGTTGTTCCGAACATTGATCTATGTGTAGTCTTATTGCCGCGAACGTTGTTGTTTCAGGCAACTACACCACTAAGCATGAGCGCCTGCCCCTGCAGCCTTCCTCAGGGTTTTACGTCGTGGCCGAGATTCTCGCCGTCTGCGCCGGTCTTCTTGTACCCGGAGCCGCCCTTCGGGCCTTCATCGAACTCCTCGCCTTCGCGCGAACCGGAACCATGGAGCGCGCCAGTTGCCGGGTCGAACGATGCCCTGCGACCGTTCTCCGGCCCGATGTCGCGATCGCCCAGATCGGCGGGGAGCAAGCTCTCGCCGTCGGAATGGACACGGCCGGCGGGATCGACACGGGCGAGCTCCGCTTCTTTGTCCCTGTTGTAATCCTGCCCGGAATAGCCCTCCAGATCGTTGAACGGAGTAGCTGCAGGCGTGCCAGAACGATCGGTCATGGGGTTTCCTCTCGGCAATGGAACGCACAAGTTCGAAAGAGGAGCCGAGGAAAACGTGGCTCAGTGCTCCAGAAAAGCTCGCGATGGCGATATGGTCCCCCCAACCTTCGGCCCTACTGACAGAGATCTTCGCCTGATTCAGGAACGCGCGTGATCGGGCGAACGTTGAACGTCGGCTCTTGGCAAAACCCGTTGTTAAGCACGGAAATTTGGAATGCCCACTAAGTCCCACATGACGGTGAAAAGGCCCCTCGCTGGAGGCGAGGAGCCTTCCGGTTAGATCTCAGTGTTTTCAGCAAGGGCAAGCGCATCTTCCACGTCGATGCCGAGATAGCGCACTGTGTTCTCGATCTTGCTATGACCGAGGAGGATCTGAACAGCGCGCAGGTTGCCGGTAGCTCGGTAGATGATCGAAGCCTTCGTTCGGCGAAGCGAGTGCGTTCCATACTCGCTTCGCATCAGCCCGACGCCGGTCACCCATTCATCGACAAGCCGCGCATACTGGCGGGTGCTGAGATGGCCATTATGATCAATCCTGCTGGGAAAGACATAGTCGTCCACTGCACCGCCCCGCCGTTCAAGCCATGCCAGCAAGCTCGCCCGGGCGTCTGGAAGCAATTTGAATTGGACCGGCCGACTGGTTTTCTGTTGCACCACGATCGCACGCGTTCGGATCTGCCCGCCGCTGACAAGGTCGCGAATCCTCATCTGCACAAGGTCGCAGCCCCGGAGTTTGCTGTCGATCGCCAGGTCGAACAGCGCACGATCTCGCAAGCGGCGGCGCTGATTGAGATAAAATCGGATCTCCCATATTTGCTTCGGTTTCAGCGCGCGCTTCGCGCCGACGGTCCGTCCAGCATTCCAGACTGGGCGCTTTGTATCGGTGGGTTCCGTCTCAGGCATCTCCATGATCATTCTCCGATGGCCAGAGTGGCCGTCGGAAGAACGCTTTTTGCGCCTTGTAAGCAGGCATGCCCCGAGGCACCTGCCGACCACAATACGCCGTCCCGATCTAGCGCCCGTCATGTCGGCTTACGCCGAAAGCTACCGGCCAGTCGCTCGAAGCGGCGGGATCTCACCCTCGCCGACTTGGCGCCACGAGCAGCCCGCCTCCGCCCAAGAGTTCAACGCCGATATTGATGCGCAGCGCTGGTTGATTTCAGAGGTGAACCCACCAGCGTGACCATCGTGGCGGCTACACGACGGCGGTGAAGCTGGAATTGTGGGCTAGTCTCTGCTGGCTTGCTCATCCTGATCGGCTGCTGGCTTCCATAGACCTTTCTCGCCGTCCCCGCGCGTCGCGCAAGTTACCTTGCGACTCCGTCTGCCGCCCCGAACTCCTCCCCCCTTCGGCAGAAGCTGGCGACGGATCGAGGCTTGTTCACGACTTGGCAGATATCCAGAGGGAACGCACCTTGATGTAAGGAATTATTGTCCTGCTCACCAACTCGCGAGTGGAGTATGCATTCTATAACCCATCCGCTGCAGCCTCTGCTCTCTAAGGTAAGAAGGATCGCGCGATTAAGCGAAGCCGACGAGAGGGCACTTCTCGCCGTTCCGCACAGAGTCGGCCGTATAGATGCGAACCGCTACATCATTCGTGAGGGGGACGTTCCGCGCGAATGCTGTCTTCTGGTGGAAGGCTATGCCGCACGCAGCAAACTCGCAACGGACGGGGGTCGGCAGATCGTCTCTTTCCACATCGCTGGGGACATACTGGACTTACAGCACCTGTTCCTCGAGCGCGCGGACCATTCCGTACAATCGATGACCGACGCTAAGCTCGTGTGGTTGCCGATGGTGGCGCTCCGCGATTTGGCCTCAGAACATCCGGCAATTGGAACGGCTTTTTGGCGAGACGCCCTTGTGGATGCATCAATCTTCCGGGAATGGGTCCTCAATGTCGGTCGGCGCGACGCCAAGACCCGGGTGGCGCATATGCTTTGTGAGTTCATCGTTCGGAGTGAAGCGGCTGGCCTGGGTACTGTCGAGAGTATGCGTCTTCCCTTCACGCAGGAGCAGATCGGCGACGCGACGGGCCTTACCGCGGTACACGTCAACCGGATGCTTCGGGAGCTCACGGACGAAGGCCTGATTGAGCGAACACCTGGCGTCCTGCGAGTCCTGGACTGGCCGGGCTTCAAGCGCGCAGCAACCTTCAACGCAGCCTACCTGCACGCGGCCGCCTAGGCCGACGCAGCACCAGAACGGATATCGGACCGGATGGGTCGCTATTTCTTCCATCTTCACGACGGGCGCCGTCTTCTCGAGGATTACGAGGGCCGCGAGTTCAGATCCTCGGAGGAGGCTGCGGCCTATGCCATCGTCAACGCGCGGGATGTCATGAGCGGTGAAATCCGCCGAGGCCATTTGGATCTCACATGGTACATTCTCATAACCGAGCATTCCGACGATGTCGTCGACCAGATAAGCTTCGCAGACGCAGTCGTCGTTCGGGTTCCTGATCGCCGCACTTAGACTCCAAAAAAAATGTATCAAATCAGTACGCTCACGCTGCCGATACGGGAGATAAGTGGATCTACGGCGGTTGATCCAGACCGGAGCAGCCCGCAGGCAGGATCAGAATGGCCACGGAAGAACCTATCGTCGCAGTTGGGCTGCTGACCGCAACGGAGCTTGACCGACTAGGCAAGACGTTCACGCGCTTTTGCCCACTCGATGACACTGCAGCTTTCGACGACTTATTGAGGAAGATAGATATAGCGGATGCTGCCTGGCGAGACAGCAAGCCACCCCCCTCGATGCTCAATCGAGATCGAGAGCCGTGATGATGAGTTCGGACGGGTGCGATCCTTCGGCGTCGATGAGCCGCTGAGCGGCACAAACGATGCGCGAAAACACCTCGGGAGCGAGTGGATCGAATTCGGCAATGCGGTTGCCCAGAAGCTTCATTCGCGCGCTGCTATGAAGCAAAAGGAGTAAAGGCCCGCGTTCGCTCAGGCCAGTCAGCATCAATCGCCGGCTATCGGCTACCGACTTCAACTGCGGTTCTCGCATTCACTGCCTCCTTGCTCAAGCGACAGCCTAATTGGGACCGACAGCCATCGCCGCGCTCACATTGTAGCGCCGGCACCGATCGTATACGCTGCTTCTAAGACGGGGGGCTTGATGGACATCAAGGCGCACACAAATCAGCTCGAAAGTGGCTATTTGTCAGCGGGATAGATTGGCTTCCTAGGGCGAGACGGCCAGCGCGAGATCTGGCGAACTCTCCAAGAGACGCCGTATCCTCGCCCCCTGGCGGGGCGGGTTGCACTGGCCGATCGCCGCCCGCCGAACAGGGCCAAGCCGTCGGCGGGGTAATCCCTGCGCAAGTGGCGAACATCGACCAACTCAAGCCGTTCCGCTCAGCGGCTGGGAATGACGGCTCGAGCCGAAAGCGGCCATAGGCAGCCTGATCGCTCGGTCGGCGGCAGCGCCCTGAAATCGTGATCCCGCTCTGGCAGCTCCCGCCAAAGTTTCAGACATTCAGCGGGCCGATCGCTGTTCCCACAAGCGGACGCAGACAGATGACGCCTGCTCGCCAAACGACAACTCAGCCTACCCTTCGGCCTCTGACAGCAGCGTTTGATATCCGGTCGAGTTGGATGGATAGCTCCTCTTCGCGGAGAGCTTCAGAGAAGAGATACCCCTGGAGTTCGTTGCAGCCTATCGTTCGGAGCAGGGAGCCCTGCTCCATGGTCTCTACGCCCTCGGCTGTGACAGACAGGCTCATCGCGTGGCCCAGAGCGATAACCGCTTGGACGATTGCAATCGCCTCCTGGTCCCGTCCTAAGCGCTTGACGAAGCTCTTGTCGATCTTGATCCGGTCGACCTTGAATTGTTTTAGGTAGCTCAGACTGGAATAGCCGGTGCCGAAATCGTCCAGCGCGATCCGGAAGCCCGCGTCGCGCAGGTCATGCAGTGCGTCGCGCACCTCTTCCGTATCATCGATAAGGATCCCCTCCGTCACCTCGAGCTCGATAGACCGCGGATCCACGTCGCAGGTCTGGACGATGGATCGAATGGTTGCGGCGAAGCCTTCCGCCTTGAACTGGACGGGAGATACGTTGACGGCCATCTTAAGGCCGGGCCACATCTTCGCTACGCGACACGCTTCCGCGAGCACCCAGCTGCCCAGCGCGTGGATCAGGCCTGCTTCCTCCGCAATCGGGATGAAGAGATCGGGCGTCAGCAGCCCTTTTGCCGGGTGATCCCAACGGACGAGCGCCTCTAGCCCGACTACAATTGCACCGCTGGCATCCATTTTCGGCTGATAAGCGACGAACAGCTGCTGCTGGACGCTAAGCGCCTTCCGCAAATCCTCTTCAAGCTCGCGCCGATTGGCGAGGCTCTCGTCCATCTCCGCGGTGAAGAAGCGATAGCCGTCGCGACCGCTGCCCTTTACGCTGTACATGGCAATGTCGGCCTTGCGCAGCAGCTCAGTAAGATTGGAGGTACGCGGGGTGCCAACAGCGATGCCGATGCTACCGCCAATCTGCACTTCAGATCCGAGGATCGGGAAGGGCTTGCGCAGCTCGGCTAGGCAAGTTTCGGCAAGAGCGCGAAGCGAATCCGCTTCGAGGTCTTCGGTCAGGCAGACGGCAAATTCGTCGCCGCCCAACCGCGCCAGCAGCCCCCCCGTGGGCAGCCGAGCGGAGAGGCGGCCGGCAACGCTCTGGATCAGCTGGTCTCCGGCGAGATGACCGAGCGTGTCGTTGACGTGCTTAAACTTATCCAAGTCGATGAGCAGCACACCGAGCGCCTGCTGAGCAATATTGCCGGCGGCACCATCGACGAAGCGATTGAACGCAGCCCGGTTCGGCAGCGAGGTAAGCACGTCGTGATTGGCAAGATACTGGGCGCGCGCCTCCTTCGCCTGAAGCTCAACGCGCGCCGCCTCCAAAGTGTCGATCGACCTCGCATCCCTGAACATCAATCGACCAACGACTAAGACGAGCGCCGCCAATAACGTGATCAGCGCCGCTGCCGCCGCGCCGCCACGCTTGGCTACCGACCTGAGGATGTCGCGGCCGGGCATGTCCGGCCGCCAGCTGAGATGACCGAGCAGGACGCCCCGCGAGGAGCGCAAGGGCACGCTGTACATCCCGGTTTTCGGCAAAGCCGGTGTGGGCATGACGTGCTCCCCTGAAACTCCTCCAGTTTGAGGTAGAGTCCTCGATCAAGGAGGACGAAGATGAAGCGCAGCAGGTTTTCAGAAGAGCAGATCATCGGGATCCTGCGCGAGCAGGAGGCCGGTTCGTCGACGGCAGACGTGTGCCGGAAGCACGGTGTAAGCAGCGCGACGTTCTACAAGTGGAAGGCGACGTACGGGGGCATGGATGTGTCGCAGGCGCGCAAGTTGAAGGTACTCGAGGACGAGAACGCGCGGCTGAAACGGCTGCTGGCCGATGCGATGCTCGACAATGCGGTGCTGAAGGAAGTTGCCGCAAAAAACTGGTGAAGCCTGCCGCTCGCCGAA
>NZ_FORV01000007.1 GCF_900114095.1 Sphingomonas sp. NFR04
CTCTCAAGTTTGATGTTCCACCACATAGCCGCCGGAATGTGCGACCATGCAGCAGCTCATTTCTAGGAGCCGTTCCTGCACATCTTTAAGAAACCATCCGGTCAGGCGAACCCAACCAAACAGCTTCCACGTATGGAAACGTGTAAGGACATGTATGAAACGGCTTGGCTTTTACCGAGCACCTTGCACCTAGAAGCTGCAAGACCCGGAGCCGCCGCCCACATGTCCCTTCATCTAAACCAACAATGTCAAAGAGCGACAAAAATCGACGCTGCGCCTTTCCCCTTTTTCCGGGGCGGCCGCTGCGCCTGAATTTCGGTGACCGCCGCTGCCTCAGTGAAGAGCACCGCGTCGGTGGAGTGGCTTCTATGCGCCGTTCCCAACACCGTCAACGAGAAAATGAAACTTTCTGTCGTTTTCGTGACAGGCGTGCTCGAAACCCGCAGAAATCTGCGGTTTACGGCTTCTCAATGGAGGCGTGCGATATGCCGCTGGTGACCGAATCAACGCTCGAATCGCCGACTCAGGCCCCGGAATCGCTCCGGAATCAGGTGCGAAAGGCCGTGATCTGGCGTTCGGGCACGCAGATTCTGGGGCAGCTGATCACCTGGTCGTCGACCTTCCTCGTCATCCGGATCCTCGCGCCCGCCGATTACGGGCTGTTCGCGATGACCCAGGTGGTGCTGGTGCTGCTCAACATGCTCAACGGCTATGGGCTGGCGAGCGCGCTGATCCAGCGTGCGGATGCCGGGCACCGCGCGCAGCGGCAGCTATTCGGAATGCTGCTGCTGCTCAATGGCGGGCTGGCGCTGCTCCAGGTTACGGCCGCGCCGCTTGCCGCTGCCTATTATCGCCAGCCGATGGTCGCCGAGCTGCTGCGGGTGCAGGCGCTGCTCTATCTCTGCACGCCCTTTATCGCGCTCCCCTATGCGCTGCTTGCGCGCAGCATGGATTTCGCCAAGCAGGCGCAGGTGAATTTCGTCTCGGCGCTCGCCGGGGCGATCACGGCGCTGACCGGCGCCTATGCCGGGTGGGGCGTGTGGACGCTGGTCGCCGCCCCGATCGTGCTGTTCGCCACCCGCGCGATCGGGATGACGGTGGCGGCCCGCGCGATGGTCTGGCCGAGCTTCGACTTTCGCGGCGCAGGCGACATGGCGCGCTATGGCGGGGTGATGGCGGCGGGGCAGGTCTTCTGGTTCCTGCAGAGCCAGGCCGACGTGTTCATCGCCGGGCGCATGTTCGACCCGCATCTGCTCGGCATCTATACGACCAGCCTGTTCCTCACCCAGATCTTCGTCGCGAAGTTCGTGCCGCCGCTCAACGAGGTCGCCTTCTCCGCCTATGCACGAATGCGCGACGATCCGGAGGCCGTGGCGGCGGCGTTCGTGCGTGGCGCGCAGTTGATCCTGCTCGCCGCCATGCCCTTCTATATCGGGCTGGCTGCGACCGCCGAGCCGCTGGTCGCCGTGGTGCTCGGGCCGAAATGGGCCGAAGCCGCGCCGGTGGTCCATGGCCTGGCGCTGGTGATGCCGCTGATGACGCTGCAGATATTGTTCGCGCCCGCCAGCGATGCGCGCGGGCGACCCGGCATCAGCGCGCGCAACGGGGCGACCGGTGCGCTGTGCCTGCCGATCGCCTTTCTGGTCGGCGTGCATTGGGGGATCCTGGGCCTCGTCGCCGCCTGGTACGTCGCCTACCCGCTGTACCTGGCCTTCTCGGCACACCGGACGCTGCCGGCGATCGGCGTTTCCTATGCGCGTCTCGGACGGGCGATCGCGCCGCCGGTGTTCGCGGCGCTGGCAATGGGGCTGATCGTCACGCTGGTCGACCGCGAACTGCCGCCGCTCGCCCCCCTGCCTCGGCTGGCGCTGCTCACGAGCATCGGCGCCGCGAGCTATGCCGCGCTGCTGTTCGCCTTTGCGCGGGAGACGCTCGCCGGGGCGATCGCGCTGGTGCGCAACCGCGCCGGCTGAGCCGCGTCAGGCCGCCTGGATATAGGCGCGCATCGCCTCGGCTTCGGACTCGATCCGATCGATCCGATACTTCACCAGGTCGCCGATCGAGATGAACCCCACCACCGCCTGGCCGTCGAGCACCGGCAGATGGCGGATGCGCCGCCGCGTCATCAGCGCCAGCGCGCCGAGCACCGTCTCTTCCGGACCGACGGTGATCGCCGGCGCGGTCATCACCCGGCTGACCGGCAGCTCGAGCCCGATCGCGCCTTCGCGTTCGATGCAATGGATCACGTCGCGCTCGGAAAAGATGCCGACGACTTGCCCGTTTTCGAGGACCGGCACCGCGCCGATCCGGCGTGCCGCGAGTAGTGCCACCGCCTCCGCGACGGTGCTGGTGGAGGCGATGGACACGATGTCTCGCCCCTTGCCTTCGAGGATTGCCGCGATGGTCATCGCCTTCTCTCCTTGGCTTTCATTTTTTAGGCGTTGTGTATCCCACGAATCGGCCCAACTTGCAAAGCGATGGAACAGCCCGACGGACTCGATGATCCAGGTTATGCCGCCTTTGCCTGGGGGCGGTTCCGCCGCATCCTGTGGGGGATGGCGGCGGTGGCGGTGCTGGCCGCAGGCGTGGCCGAATATTGGCTTTGGGCGACGATGGGCGAGCTCCATATCGTCACCGCGATCGCCACCTTTCTGGGGGTGTTCTTCACCATCATGATGGCGGCGGCGCTGATGGGGCTGATGTTCCTCAGCTCGGGCAGCGGCCATGACGCGCAGGTGGAAGACCCGCTCAAGGGCGAAGTCGACCTCGACTGACGACTCAGCGCGCGCGCTTGAGGGTGAGGTCGAGGCGCGCGGTGCCGTTGGCCGGCACGGTCACCCGCCAGGTGGGCACACCCTTGTGCGAGACGAGCGGCGCGCCGGCCTTGGCGTCGCGATAGGGAATCGGCAGCTCGAAGATAACGGGGGTGGCAAGTGCGTTGGTCACTTCGACCCGGTAGTTCGCGCGCCGCTTCGAGCCCGGCTCGCCGACGATGGTGTAGCGGACTTCGCTGCTGTCCCCCGGCCTCAGCTCGATCTCGTCGCCGATCGCGCGGTCCTGGAGCGCCGACTCGCCCAGCAGCACCGGCTGGTCGCCCCGCGCCGCGAACAGGGCGACCGATCCGGCCGGCAGCGGGAGCCCGAGCCCGGCGCTCGCCCGATTCTCGGCGCGCAGGAGGATCTGCGCCGGCTCGCTCTCGGCGTCGCGGTCCGGATCATAGGCGAAAGGCCGGAACGTCCCTGCATAGAGGCGCGCCATCTGCACGCGCTCGCGGTGGAGCAGCGCGACCTGCTTGGTGGCGTTCGCGGCGACACTCACCGGCTCGGGGACGCGGTAGAGCTTGAGGTCGCCCAACTCCTCCTGCTCGGCCATCATCACCGGCGCGGGGGCCATGCGCGATCCGGTGACGATGATTTCCGTCGAAGGCGCTGGCGGCGGCGGCGGTGGGGGCGCTGACGGTGCGCCCGGCGCGTTCAGAAACCGATATTGGGGATCGCCATCGCTGGTCGTCCCCATCGGCCAGCATTCCAGCCGCAACGCCGTCGCGGCGCCGCGCGGCAGCCGTGCCGCCTTCTCCTTGTTGGGCTGGCCCGCCACCGCGCTGGTGCGGGCGTCGGCAAAGCCCTGGCTGCCGCCGTTCACCACCGTCATCCAGCCGAACAGGTCGAGCGTGTCGCCCTCGCCCAGCTGCGCGACATAATTGGCCGACCAGTCCAGCCCCTGCGCCAGATAGGAAAGCTGCACCGTCACCGTCTGCGCGCGCGGGCTGTCGGTCGCCACCAAGAGCGTCGGCTTGGCGGCGAGATCGGCGGGCACGCCCGGATAGACCAGCGTCTCCGGCAGGCCCGAACAGCCCAGCGCCTCCACGCCCTGATCGGTGGTGAGCAGCACGCCGCCTTCGGGGCCCGCCTGGATCACCGCCTCGCTTTCGCGGACCTTGCCGGTCGCGCGATCGGTGCGCCGGACGGTGACGCGGCGCTTGAGATAGGCGTCGACCAGCGTCGCCGGGCCGAGCAGCCGGGCGTCGCGATTCTTCTCCCCTACCCCGCGCGGCAGGCCGGTGACGATCGCGGTCTCGGGCATCATTCCTTCGGACACGCCGACGAAGCGGATCACCGACGCGCCGGCGGGGAGCTGCAGCGTCCGCGTCTCGGTGACCAGCGCATAGCCGCCGGGCCAGCTCCGCCGGATCGCGCCTTCGCTGCGGTTCGGATCGCGATAGACGGTCACCGCGACCGCATCGGGCTTGTCCGAGACGACGAGCGTCTGCGCCGCCGCCGGCAGCGCGGCGAGCAGTGCGAGAAGGGCAAAGGCGATGCGCGCGAGCATCGGATCAGTAGCGGCTGTCGAACACCATGGTCACCGATGCCTTGCCATTGGCGGGCACCGGCACCTTCCACTCCATCCGATCGGCGGAGACGCGCTCGCCGGCGAGGGTCTGGTCGGTGACGCGAACGTCGCCCCACAGCCCGGTCTGGGCGAGGTCGACGGTGACGGGCTCGGCGCGGGCATTGGTAAAGTCGTAGCGCATCGTCGTTTTCCAGCGCCGCGCCGAGAGCTTCTTGCGCTCGACCACCACCGCCGCGCCCTTCACGTCGAACGCCTCGCCGGTGCGGATCGACATCGCCGAGCCCATCGGCGCGGCATCCACCCGGCTCTCGCCGATGAACTGCGGCTCGCCCTTGCGGTCGCGCATATAGACGCGGATCGTGCCGCTCGGCAGCTGGTCGCCCAGGCCGCCGGTCTTCGACGTCGAGAATTTGAGCACCGAAGAGGCGCTGCGCGGATCGGTGTCGGCGCCGAGCCAGCCATTGACCCACTCATAGGTCTTGCGGGCGGGCGCGGCCTTCACGTCGAGGAAGCTGACCTGCTTCTGCTGGGCGTTGGCGATCGTGGTGCGCTGGGCGAGCGGATAGAAGATATAGTCGCCCAGCCGCTCGCGCGGGCCGGTTTCGGTGCCGGGCGTGTCGATCGTCGTGTCGTCGCCCGCAAGCCGGCCGAAGGCGCGCGCGCCGCTGGGCGCACCGGCGACGAGGGTCACCTCGGCATTCTGGTAGGACGTGCCGGTATCGTTGGTCAGCGTGATCCACCCCTGCACGTCGATCGCGCTCTTCGCCTCGTCGAACAGCATCACATAGTCGCTGGTCCAGCCGAGGCCGGGCGTGAGATAGCTGAGCGTCGCCGGCACCCGGCCGCCGCTCGCCACCTGCAGCGCGACCGAGAGCGTCGGCCGGGCGCGGAGGTTCTCGGGTACCTTGTCGAAGATGACGCGGACCGGCAGGCCGTCGTCGCGCAGCACTTCGATACGCGGGCCGATCTGGAGCACGATGCCGCCATTGGCCGAGAGGACCCGCGCCTGCTCGCGCGTCTCCGCGCCGGTCGCGGGGTTGGTGCGCACGATGGTGACGACCGAGCCGACCGCCTTTTCCATCAGCTTGTACGGCGTGAGCAGGTCGTAATCGAAATTCTGCTCGACAATGCCGATGCCGGGGCCGGCGAGCGTCACCGTCTCCGGCCGGATCTTGGCGGAGACGTCCGCGAATTCCTGGCGGGTGCGGCCGGCGGCGAGGTCCAGCGTGCGGGCATCCTGCACCAGCGCCTGACCGTTTTGGTAGATGGTGATGGCGAGATCGCCCTGCGCGGTCTTGTCCGGTGCGGGGAGCTGCTGGGCCTGCGCGAGCGCCGGCCATGCCGCCGCCAAGAGCCACACCACACGCCGCATCCTCGTCCCCCCCCCTTGCTTGTAAGGATCGTAGCAGATGGCGCGACTTCGGCTAGTGTTTCCTCCCCCGCCAGGGGGAGGTGGCAGGCGCAGCCTGACGGAGGGGGAGGAAGCACGCAGGCGTGAGAGGGTCTGGCATCCTCCCCCTCCGTCGCCTTCGGCGCCACCTCCCCCTGGCGGGGGAGGATACGCTTTCTCTACAGGGTCACCACCACGCGCCGCCCGTCATACACCAGCTCGCGCCCGGCCGCCTCGGCGAGGCCGGTGCCGACGCCGGGCGCCACCGTCACCACCCGGAATCGGCGCGTCTTCGGCATGCCCGGATAGCGGCCAGCGCGCGCGCCGATCGTCAGCGTGCCCGCCTTGTCGTCCAGCGCCAGCTCGATCGTCGCGCGCTCGCCGCGGCGCCAGCCCTGGCCGTCGCCGGCATCGTCATAGAGGGTGAAGCGGCCATCGGCGCCGCGATAGACGCGCAGTTCGATCGGGCGGTCGGGCGACTGGTCGGCATATTGCACCGGCGAACCCAGCGGCAGGATCGTGCCCGCCGCGACGTGGACCGGGATCTGCCCGATCGGCGCGGCGACCTGGAGCTTCGCGCCGCCCTTGTGCCGCGCGCCCGTCCAGAAATCGGTCCACTCGGTACCGGCCGGGAGATACACCGACCGCGAGGTGGCGCCGGGCTCGATCACCGGACTGATCAGCAGGTTGCGCCCGAACAGATATTGGTCGCGCAGATCCTGGGCGGCGCGATCCTCCGGGAACACCATGCCCACCGGATAGAGGAACGAGGCGCCGCGATCGGCCACCTGCCAGCTCTGCGCATAGATAAAGGGCAGCAGCCGGTAGCGCAGCGCCACCGCATCGAGCAGCGGCTGGCGGACGTTCTCGGGGAAGCTGTAGACTTCCTTGCCCTCGCCGGTGCCGTGGATGCGGAACATCGGGTTGAACACCGCGAACTGCAGCCAGCGGGTGAACAGCTCCTGATAGGCCGGATCCTTGGGGCTGCCGCCGAAGAAGCCGCCGATATCCGCCGACCAGAAGGGATTGCCGGTCATCGAGAAATTGACGCCCGCGGGAATCTGCCTGGCGAACACGTCCCACCGCCCGCTGACGTCGCCCGACCAGGTGAAGGCGCCGTTGCGCTGCTGCCCCGCCCAGGCCGAGCGGGTGAGCAGCAGCGGGCGCTTGGCGGCATAGTCCGCAGCCATGCCGTCGTGCACCGCAGTGGTGTGCATCAAGGGATAGGCGTTGAAGACCTGCGCGCCGGGGCCGGCGGCGGTGTTCACCTCGGCCATCTCGCCCCAATGGCCGCCCAGCTCGGCCTCGCTGCCGTCGAGCCAGTAGCCGTCGAACCCAGCCTTGCCGAGCCGGCCGGAGATCTGCTTCCAGTAGAGCGCCCGCGCCTTGGGCGAAAAGGCATCGTACCAGCGACCTTCACCGGCCGGATACACGTTGGGATAGGTCTTGGGGTAGAGGCCGCCGATCGCATCGAGCGCCTTGGTGTTCTCCAGCTGCACATCGAGGCGCGGCCATACCGAGACGATGCTGTGGACATTCTCCCGGTGCAGCGTGTCGAGCATGGCCTTGGGATCGGGGTAGCGCGTCGGGTCCATCTCATGGCTGCCCCAGCGTCCGGCGGGCCAGTACTGCCAGTCCTGCACCACCGCATCGAGCGGGATTCCGAGCCGGCGATATTCGGCGGCGACGCCCAGCAGCTCGGCCTGCGAGCCATAGCGCTCCTTCGACTGCCACAGGCCCCAGGCCCAGCGCGGCAGCAGCGAGGCCGCGCCGGTGAGCTGGCGATAGGCGCCGATCACCTGGTCGACATCGGGCCCGGCGAACAGGAAATAGTCGACGCCCTCGCCGGCCGCCGAGCGGAACACGATCCGGTTGCCCGCCTGCGGCGTATCCACCGCCACTTCGGTGACCGAGGCATTGTTCCAGAACAGCCCGAAGCCGGCCGGCGACACCAGCACCGGCACGCCGACATCGGTGTTCGCCTGCTGCAGCCGGACGATATGACCCCGATAATCGAGCAGACCTGCCTGGTGCTGGCCCAGGCCATAGACCGCGCGGCCCTCGGGCGCGGTGAAGGCGGTGCGCACGGCGCCGTCCGCATCGGGCGTGCCGCCCAGCTTGCGGCGATAGAGATCGGTCTCGCCGACCAGCGGCTTGTCGTCGGCGCCGAGCAATGCCAGCGCGCCGGTCTTGCGGTCGACGCTCACGCGCATCGCCGGGGTGGCGAGCAGATAGCGATCGGGCTGCTGGTCCAGCGTCCAGGCGGTCTTGGCCGGCTGGCCGACCAAGGCGAGGTCGGGCGTCCGCTCGGCGCCGTCGCGCAGCAGCGAAACCCGGATGATCCGGTCGCCCCAGATGGTGAGCGCCAGCACCCCCTGCGCGGTACGGAAGGTGGCGCCGGTCTCGCTCTTCGCGAGCAGCGTCGCGCCCTCGCTGGCTGCCGCCTGGATCGGCACCGCCTGGGCGGCAAAACTCGGCGCAATGGTCGCAGCGAGCGCTGCCCCCAGCAGCAGAAGCGACTTGGCTTTCACGGACATTCCCTCCCCTGACGCGACGGTCTTGCCGCATTCTTGTCAGACTAGATCGGGAGCGACTAGTCCTTTTTGCGGGCCTTGCGCGGCGGCGCCCGGCGCCCGGCGCCGATCGCCAGAACCGACCATTCGCGCAGCGTGTCGGCATCGTCATAGGCGTCGGCGGGCGCGCGGCGATAGTTCATCACTATCGTGCGGCCCTTGGCGTCATAGGTGAAGCGGTCGGCGCCGGCCGCGTCCCAGGCGGCGTCGCTTTCCGCATCGGCCTTGAACCAGAGTTCGTCGAAGGCAAGGATCGCGAAGACTGTGCCGTCGCAATAGAGCGTCGCTCCGCCCATCATCCTGCGCATCGTCACCGTGCCGATCGGGGCGAGCGCCTCGCGCACCCACTCGACTAGGCCGGTGTCCAGCGCCATCAGTGGCCGCCGCCCGCCAGCCGCAGCCCGGCGATGCAGGCGACCAGGCCAAAAATGAGCAGGATGCGCACCGTGCTCACGGGCTCGCCAAACCACAGCATGCCGACGATCACCGTGCCCAGCGCGCCGATCCCGCCCCAGACCGCATAGGCGGTGCCCAGCGGCACGGTACGCGAGGCCATCTCCAGCAGTGCCATCGACACCGCGATGAAGGCGAGAAAGGCCAGCGTCCAGGGGATGTTCCGGAAGCCGTCGGTGAAGCGCATGCAGGTGGTGAAGCCGACTTCGCACAGTCCGCCGAGCAGCAAATAAATCCAGCCCATCAGCGTCCGGCCAGCGCGAGCAGTGCGTCGCCGGTCACCCGCTGCACCGTCCATTCGTCCATGCCCATAGCCCCCATCGCGCGGTAGAAATCGATCGCCGGTTGGTTCCAGTCGAGCACCGACCATTCGAACCTGGCATAGCCGCGCGTGACGGCGATATCGGCCAAATGGCGCAGAAGCGCCTTGCCGACGCCTGCGCCCCGGGCAGCGGGGGTGACGTAGAGGTCCTCCAGATACAAGCCGGGCAGCCCGGTCCAGGTCGAGAAGTTCTGGAAGAACAATGCGAAGCCGAGCGGCGTGCCGTCCGCGCTCTCGGCGATCACCGCCTCGGCCGCCGGGCGCGGGCCGAACAGCGCGGCCTCCAGCATCGGCTCGGTCGCGAGCACGGCGTCGGGCTCGCGCTCGAATTCCGCCAGTTCGCGGACGAAGGCGAGGATCTGGGGGACATCGGCGGGGGTGGCGAAACGGATCTGGGTCATGCGGCGGCCTCGGTCTGGGGAGCGGGGGCGACGCGACCGCGGATCGCGGCCAGGCACCCGAGGATGATGAGCAGCGCGCCCGCGACCGTCCAGGCCGAGACGCGCTCGTCGAACACGACATAGCCGAGCAATGCCGCCCACACGAAGGCGGTATATTCCACCGGCGCCAGCACCTGCGCCTCGGCATGGCCATAGGCCCAGGCGAGCAGCACGGCCGAGATCGACCCGACCAGCGCCGCGCCGAGGATCCACGGCCATAGCGCGAGCGACGGCATGGCCGAGAACCACGGCGCGCCCGGCAGCATCACCAATGCGAGGACAAGGCTGGTGAACAGCGCGACTTCGATCGGATCGGCGATCTGCGCCTGCTGGCGCAGCAGGATCAGGCTGCCGGCATAGAGGATCGAGGCGGCGAACACCGCGATCGAGCCGAGGACCACCTCGGTCGAGGCATGCGCCTGCGCCTGGCCGGCCGCGATGGTGAGCACGCCAAGGCTGGCGACGAGCGAGCCGCCGATCGCCGCACGGCGGATCCGCTCACCGAGGAACGCGGCTGCGAGGAACATCGCGATCAGCGGCGCGAGGAAGGTCAGCGCGATTCCCTGCGCCATGGTGACGCGAGCGAGCCCCCAGAAGAACAGCACCACCGAACTGCCGGCGAGCACACCGCGGGCGAAATGCAGCTTGAGCGCGCGAGGGCCCGGCCAGGGCGTCCGCCGCAGCAGGAAGATCGGCCCGAGCAGCACGATCGCGCCGACCGAGCGCCACAGCACCGCGCTATAGGCGCCGTGCGCGATCGACATGCCCTTCATCACCGCGTCCATCACCGAATAATTGGCGATGCCAAGCGCAGCGACGAAAAAGGCAAGGCGGGGCGAGCGGGACATGGGGGTGCGGGTAGCGGGAGCGATCGGGATTGGCGAGCCTAAACCCCTTGCAGCTCTTCACCTTCCGCGATGGTGCTCGTCCAGAACCAATACTTCGTCATCCCCGCGAAGGCGGGGATCCATTGGCGCTGATGCCGCAGTTCCTGCCCCAAGCGTCCTGGCAAATGGATTCCCGCCTTCGCGGGAATGACGATGGCGGGTGGAAACGGAAGTCCTGCCGACCAAGCGTTCCCCGCCCGTCAGCCCTTCCCCTCCGCATAAGCCTGCGTCCCTCGCGTAATCACCCCGTCCCCCGGCAGGATCGCCGCGATCGGGATGTCCGGCTGGGCCAAGATCTCGGCATAGAGCGGCGCGAAATCGGTCTCCACCGTCTCGCGGAGCAGCGCCTCGAAGCTGGGGATCACGAAATAATTCTGCTGGAAATCGTCGATGCGATAGTCCGTCCGCATCACCCGCTGCATGTCGAAGCGGATGCGGTTGGGGCTGTCGCTGTCGAGCGCGAACACGCTCTCGGCCGAGCTCGACACGATGCCCGAGCCATAGATGCGCAGCCCCTCGGCCTCCTCGATCAGCCCGAACTCCACCGTGTACCAGTAGAGCCGGCCGAGCTGTTTGAGTGCCCCCAGCTCCAGCGCGCGCATGCCGCCGCGGCCATAGGCCTCCAGATAATCGGCGAAGACCGGGTCCGCGAGCATCGGCACATGGCCGAACACGTCGTGGAACACGTCCGGCTCCTGGATATAGTCGAGCTGGTCGGGGCGGCGGATGAAGTTGCCCGCGACGAAGCGCCGGTTCGCCATATGGTCGAAGAACACGTCGTCGGGCACCAGCCCCGGCACCGCGACCACCTGCCAGCCGGTCAGCTGCATCAGCCGCTCGGACAATTCCTCGAAATTGGGAATGCCCGACTCGGAGAGCCGCAGCGCCTCCAGCCCCTTGAGATAGGCGGCCGAGGCCCGGCCCGGCAGCAGTTTCGCCTGGCGGGCGAACAGCTTGTCCCACGTAGCGTGTTCCTCCGCGGTATAGGCGCTCCAATCCTGCGGTATCGTCCAGTCCGCCGCCGCGTCTTCGGGCGGCCTCTCCAGCACATGCGTTTCTTTCTTCATGGACGGGATATAGCAGCCCGCCCGAAGGAGCGAAACGTCAGCCCAGCGCCTCGTCGAGCAGCTTGGCCAGCCGCAGCCCGCCGCGCACCACCTGCTCGCGGGCGACCGGCACCAGCTTGGCCAGCGTCGCCTCGTCGAGATGGGCAGGATGGTCGCCCGGCGTGCACACCGCCTCCCCCGCCGCACTCGGATAGACCACGTCGCGCGCGACCTGCCAGCTCTCGCGGCTCCAGTCCTCGACATTGCCGCCCCAAACCGCGTTCCGCTCGGCCGCCGAATAGGCGCGCACCGGCGAGGGCGGCTGCGAGATCGCGCGCTCGGCCAGATAGCCGTCCCACACCGAGTGCAGGTTGAGCTTGGCGCTGGTGAAGGCGCCGTAGTTGGTCTTCACCTTGTTGCCGCCGAGATCGCTGTGATCGCCCGCATGGAGCGGCTGGTGGAGGTCGCCGACGAAGTGGACGAGGAACACCAGCGCCATCACCCGCTCGCGCACCGGCACCTTGCGGTCCTTGAGCAGCTTCACGTCGCGCTCGATCTGCGCCGAGACGCAATTGCCGTCGCGGCACGGCGGCTTCAGGTCGAAGGGCTGGCAGATGTCGATATTCTGATAGTGCCAGGAATAGGCATAGCTGAAGCGCGGCCCCAGCGTCTTGACGCAGTCCGCCCACACCGCCGCCTGTTCGATCGTGTTGGCCGGGCAGGTCGGTGTCTCGAGCAGCGCCTGGCGCTTGAGCAGCGCATCGATCTGCGCGCGCACCGCGGGTGTCACGTTGCGATAGGCGATCGCGCCCACCGTCTCGTGGCCATATTCCCAATAGGCGGAAGCGGGCGAAGCGGCGCCGAAACCGAGCAACGCGGCGAGGATAAATAGGATACGACTCATGGGCGGAGCCCTAGGCCCGCCGCGCGCCCGCATCAACATGACAGCGCTTCCCCTCGCCTGCATTGCGGCGCGTCCCAAACCGGCCTAATAGCCGCGCCCAAATGGCACGTATCCAGACCCCCCAGCGCATCCGGGGCACCCAGGACATCTTCGGCGAAGACCAGCGGCGTTTCGCCGCGGTGCTCGAAACGTTCGATCGGGTGCGCAAGCTTTATTGCTTCCAGCGGCTCGAGATCCCGATCTTCGAGGCGACCGGCGTGTTCGCCCGCTCGATGGGCGAGACCTCGGACGTCGTCTCCAAGGAGATGTATACGTTCGAGGATCGCGGCGGCGATTCGATCACGCTGCGCCCGGAGTTCACCGCTGGCATCGCCCGCGCCTATATCAGCGAGGGCTGGCAGCAGTTCGCGCCGCTGAAGGTCGCGACCTCGGGCCCGGTGTTCCGCTACGAGCGCCCGCAAAAGGGCCGCTACCGCCAGTTCCACCAGATCGACGCCGAGATCCTCGGCGCGCCCGAACCCGCCGCCGATGTCGAGCTGCTGGTGCTGGCCGACCAGCTGCTCAAGGAGCTCGGCATCGCCGAGGGCGTGACGCTGCAGCTCAACACGCTGGGCGATGCCGCGACGCGCGACGCCTGGCGCACCGCGCTGGTCGCGCATTTCGAGGCGCACAAGGGCGAACTCTCCGAAGACAGCCTGGCGCGGCTCGAGAAGAACCCGCTGCGCATCCTCGATTCAAAGGACCCGCGCGACCGCCCGATCGCCGACAGCGCGCCGGACATCGACGCGTATCTGACCGACGAAGCTGCCGCCTTTTTCAAGGCGGTGACCGACGGGCTGGATGCCGCCGGCGTCGCTTGGACGCGCAATGCGCGGCTGGTGCGCGGGCTCGATTATTATCGCCACACCGCGTTCGAGTTCGTCACCGACCGGCTCGGCGCGCAGGGCACGGTGCTGGCCGGCGGCCGCTATGACGGGCTGATCGGCTCGCTCGGCGGCCCAGAGACGGCGGGTGTGGGCTGGGCGGCCGGCGTCGAGCGGCTGGCGATGCTGATCGAGGAGCCGGCGGAAGATCAGCCACTAGTCTCGGTGATCCCTTGGATGCCCGAAGCGGAGTTTACAGCAATTGGAGTCGCAGCTGAGCTGCGGCGCCAGGGCGTTTCTACGCACATTGCATTCAAGGGCAATGAGAAGCGTCGGTTCGAAGCGGCCTCCAAAGCCAAGGTTCGCGCGCGAGTTGTTGTTGCTCCGGAGTCAGGCGAAGGCGCTATTTCTTCGCGCCAAGGCATTCCGGTGCGTATCAACGAAGTAGGTTCATTCGCACGAGCGGGCGAAAATCTTCGCGAGCAAATCTTGGATGCGCTTTCGCGTTCATATGATGTGGTGAGGATGGAGCCGACAGAAGGCGCGTTCAATCCAGATGCGCTTCTGCGACCGCTAGCGAAATGACCCGAATCCCCCCGGATCGCATCGCGGCGATCGAGGCGCGGCGCGACGAGTTGCAGGCGCTGATGGCGTCGGGCGAACTCGGCGGCGATCGCTTCGTCCAGGTCTCGAAGGAATATGCCGAGATCGAGCCGGTCGCGGTCGCGGCAGGCAAGGTCCGGCAGCTGCGTGCCGAGGGCCAGTCGCTCCAGCAGATGACGCAGGACGCCGATGACGAGCTGCGCGCGATGGCGGTGGAGGAACTCCGCGCCAACGAAGGCACGCTCGCCGAGGCCGAACGCAAGCTGGCGCTGGCGCTGCTACCCAGGGACTCGGCGGACGAGCGCCCGGCGCTGCTCGAAATCCGCGCGGGCGTGGGCGGTGACGAAGCCGCGCTGTTCGCCGGCGATCTGCTCCGCATGTACCAGCGCTATGCCGATCGCGTGGGCTGGCGGACCGAGCTGATCTCGGCCAGCAGCTCCGAAGCGGGCGGCTACAAGGAAGTGGTGATCGGCATCACCGGCACCGGCGTGTTCGCCAAGCTCAAGTTCGAGAGCGGCGTGCACCGGGTGCAGCGCGTGCCGGCCACCGAGGCGGGCGGGCGCATCCACACCTCCGCCGCCACCGTCGCGGTGCTGCCCGAGGCCGAGGAAGCCGATGTGCAGATCGACGACAAGGACCTGCGCATCGACATCTACCGCGCCTCCGGCCCCGGCGGCCAGGGCGTCAACACCACCGACAGCGCGGTGCGGATCACCCACTTGCCTACCGGCATCGTCGTGATCCAGCAGGACGAGCGCTCGCAGCACAAGAACAAGGCCAAGGCGATGAAGGTGCTCCGCACCCGCCTGTACGAGGCCGAGCGCGAGCGGCTGGCGGCCGAGCGCGTCGGGGCGCGGCGCTCGATGGTCGGCTCGGGCGATCGCTCGGAGCGGATCCGGACGTACAACTTCCCACAGGGTCGGGTGACCGACCACCGGATCAACCTGACGCTGCACCGCCTGCCCGAAATCCTGGAAGGCGAGCTCGACGAACTCATCGGCGCGCTGGTCTCGCAGGACGAGGCCGACCGGCTTGCGCAGCTGGATGGCTAAAGCTCCTCCCCGGTACGGGGAGGGGGACCGCGCGGCAACGCCGCGGGGTGGAGGGGCCGCGCCGCAGGCGCGGTACGCCTTCCGCACGCAGGAACTCCGCCGCTGGCGCGGCGGCCCCTCCACCATTCGCTCTGCGAATGGTCCCCCTCCCCGTGCCGGGGAGGAATTGCGATGCGCCAAGCCGTGAGCGTCCGCGCCGCCCTCGCCGATGCCGCCCGCCAGCTCCAATCCGTCTCCGACACCCCGCGGCTCGATGCCGAGCTGCTGATGGCGCACGCCCTCGGCACCAGCCGTGACAGGCTGCTGCTCGGCCGGCTGGACGATCCCGCGCCCGAAGCCTTCGCCGCGCTCGTCGCTCGCCGGCTTACCCACGAGCCGATCGCCTATATCACCGGCACGCGCGCTTTCTGGACGATCGACCTCGCGGTCGGTCCCGGCGTGCTGATCCCGCGCCCCGACAGCGAGACGCTGCTCGAGGCGGCGCTGGCCTGGTTCGGCACGCGCGCGCCGACGCGCATCCTCGACCTGGGTACCGGTCCCGGTACGCTACTCCTCGCCGCGCTCGCCGAATGGCCGGATGCGCAGGGGCTCGGCATCGACGCGTCCGAAACCGCGCTCGACTATGCCCGCCGCAATGCCGAGGCGCTGGGCATGGCGAACCGAACCCAGTTCCGCCTCGGCGACTGGACCAAGGATATCGAAGGCAAGTTCGACCTGATCCTCGCCAATCCGCCCTATATCGGGACAGACGAACCCCTGCCGCCGCAGGTACTCAACCATGAACCCGCGGAGGCGCTGTTCGCAGGCAGCGACGGGCTCGACGATTATCGCCGCATCGTCCCCGCCCTCCCTGCCCTGCTCGCACCGGGCGGCGCTGCAGTGCTGGAGATCGGATGGACGCAGGGCGACGCAGTTTCTTTGCTGGGACAGGAACACGGCCTGTCTTCAAGCGTCTATAAAGACATGGGTGGACGGCCGCGCGTGGTCCGGCTGACTTGAAACTACGCGCAAACGTCACATATTTCTGCTTGGAGATTGGTACGCCAGCGGCTAGAAGAAGGCCGGGGCGAGGCACCTTCAACCAAGTTGTTGAGATAAAGGGCTGAGGCCCGACTCCATGGTCATGTGTGCCGCTGCAGTCCGGCGGCCGTGGCAAGCGGATGGTTCTGGGTACGCCCGGAACCCCCCGCGAATGTAACCCTGCATCCGGAACCTCGATGAATCGACGGACGGCTTTGTAAAGACAGGACAACGAGACCTTGATGAACAATCGTCAGGCCGGCCGCCGTCGCGGTCGGGGCGGCCAGCAACAGCGCCAGGGCGGAAGCTCGAACAATCAGGGCAATGGTAGTCGGATCGATAACCGCGCCCGTGGTAATGCCGCCCAGTTGCTTGAGAAATACAAGAACCTGGCGCGCGATGCGCAGATGCAGGGTGACCGCGTCAACGCCGAATATTATCTGCAGTTTGCCGATCATTATTTCCGCGTATTGAACGAGAACCGCTCGCGCTTCGAAGAGCAGAACCAGCAGCGCCGCCAGCGCGAGGATTTCGACGGCGACGAGGAAGAGTTCGAGATGGAAGGCGAAGCCGGCCGCGAGGACGAGGGCGACGCCCCTCGCCAGCAGCAGCAGCCCCGTCGCGAGCGTGAGCCCCGCTATGAGCGCGAAGCCCGTGAACCGCGCGGCGACCGCGAGCAGCGCGCCGAGCGTGAACCCCGTGGCGACCGTGAAGCCCGCGAGCCCCGCGCCGAGCGCGAGCCGCGCAGCTATCGCGAAGATCGTCGCGAGCGCAGCAACGGCGCCGCCAACGGCCACGCCAACGGCAATGTCGCCGAGGCAGCGCCGGTCCAGCCGAGCGCACCGATCGAAGCGCCGGTGAGCGAGGACGTCGCCGAGGCACCCCGCCGTCGCGGTCGCCCGCGTCGCGAAACCCCGGTCGAGGCCGAAGCGTCGCACGGCATCGACGCCGCGATCCTCCCGCCCGCGATCGGTGCCGATGCCGCACCGGCTGCGGACGAGGAAGCGCCGAAGAAGCCCCGCCGCCGTCGCACCGTGAAGAGCGACGAGGCCGAGGCACCCGCCGCCTGAGGCGACAGCCAACCGGCAAAGAAAAAGGCCCGCTTCCGACGAGGAGGCGGGCCTTTTTCGTTTCCGCTACCGGGCGGGCACTTACGGAATCAGCCGAGCCGCGCGCAGCCGCTCGAACAGCGCGAAGAAAGCGTCGTCGGTCGGCTGGTAGGCGGTGAAGCCAAGTCTGCGGCTCTTCGACATGTCGGTGACCACTTCGATCGGGCGACCCAGATCGGCATCGGTGTGCCAGGGCGAGGCCAGCCGCGCGAGGTTCGGCTCGGCGAGCCCTTCCCGCTCGGCGATCGTGCGCCACAGGTCGGCGTCGTCCGCCATCTGCTGCTCGAGCGGCTGCACGCTGCCGTCGAACGGCGCCGGCTCCAGCCCGAACCATTCGGCGATGCGCGCCCACATCCATTGCCAACGGAAGACATCGCCATTGACGACGTTGAACGCCTCGTTCGCCGCCGCCGGCGTTTCCGCCGCCCAGAGCAGATGCCGGGCGAGCTGGCCCGCATCGGTCATGTCGGTGAGCCCGCTCCACTGCGCCGCCGAGCCGGGGAAGCGGAACGGGCGGCCGGTCTTGCGACACAGCGTGGCATAGACGGCGAGCGTGGTGCCCATGTTCATCGCGTTGCCGACCGCCTTGCCGATCACCGTGTGCGGACGGTGCACGCTCCAGCTGAAGCCGTCGCGCTCGGCGGCGGCGAAGACCTCGTCTTCCTGGGCATAATAGAAATTGTCGACGTCGAGCCGGCCCTGCTCCTCGCGGAACGGCGTCTGGGGCAGGCTGCCCTTCCCATAGGCCTCGAACGGCCCGAGATAGTGCTTGAGCCCGGTGACCAGCGCGACATGGCGCGGACCGGTCGGCTTGGGCAGCCCGTCGAGCAGGTTGCGCACCATCGCCGAATTGACGCGGATATTCTCCGCCTCGCTGTCCTGGCGCAGCCAGGTGGTGATGAACACCGCATCGGGGTTCACGCCCGCCAGCGCCTGCGCGGTCGCGGCCGCATCGGTGAGGTCCGCGGCGACCGGCGCCATACCTGCCTGTTCCACCGGGCGACGGGCCAGCCCGTGCACCGTCCAGCCCTGCGCCACCAGCAGGTCCGCCGTTGCGCTGCCGACGATGCCGCTTGCGCCTACCACCAAAGCCGTCTTGGCCATCTTCACCTCCATAAAGCGTTGGAGAGCGAGCTAGGCAGCCGCACGCGCGGCTTCTAGACGGCACCAAATCGGAACCTAGGCACCAGAAGGTACCCACATATGCAGCCAGGCACGGCGGATTCGGAATGGCGGGAGAATTGCGCGCCGCGGCGCGTGCTGGCGCTGTTCGCCACCAAATGGACGAGCATGGTGCTCCACACGCTCCACGCCCGCCATGGCGGCGCGGCCCGCAGCGGCGTGCTGCTGCGCAGCCTGCCCGGCATCTCCAAGAAGATGCTCACCCAGACGCTGCGCGAGATGGAAGAGGCCGGCCTGGTCGACCGGATCGTGCAGAACGCGGTGCCGCCGGCGGTGGAGTACCGGCTGACACCGCTAGGCGACCGCTTCGTCGAACCGGTCGAACTGCTCTATGCCTGGGGGCGCGACAATGCCGATGCGCTCGACCAGCTCGGCAGCCGGCCCACCGCCCGTCGCGCCTGATTCCCCCTTAATGGCTGTCGCGCGGCAGGCCCTTGGTCTGGGCGATGCGCTGATACTTCACCGCATTTTCGAACACCGCGCCGCCGTCGAACTGGCCGACCAGCCCGCGATGGATTTCCTGCCACGGCGTCTGCGATTCCGGCACATAGTCGATGCCGAGCTCGGCGCGGCGCTGCGCCAGTTCCGCGTCGCTGACCAGCATGTTGGCCGAGCGCGTGTTGAGATCGATGCGGATGCGGTCTCCCGTGCGGACCAGCGCGAGGCCCCCGCCCACCGCCGCTTCGGGTGCCGCGTTGAGGATCGAGGGACTGCCGCTGGTGCCCGACTGGCGACCATCGCCCAGGCACGGCAGCGCATGGACGCCCGCCTGGATCAGCGCCACCGGCGGGCGCATGTTGACCACCTCGGCGCCGCCCGGATAGCCCACCGGCCCGGCCCCGCGCATGATCAGGATGCAATTCTCGTCGATGCCGAGCGCGGGATCGTCGATGCGGTGGTGATAGTCCTCGGGCCCGTCGAACACGATCGCGCGGCCCTCGAAGGCGCCGAGATCGTCGGGGTTCGACAGATAGCGCGCGCGGAACTCGTCCGAGATCACGCTGAGCTTCATCACCGCATTGTCGAACAAATTGCCCGAGAGCACGGTCAGCCCCGCCGCCGGCCGCAGCGGCGTGGCGAGCGGGCGGATCACGTCGTCATCCTCGATCTCCGCCGTGCCGATATTCTCGGCGATGGTGCGGCCGTTGACGGTCAGCGCGTCGCCATGGAGCATGCCCGCGCGGTACAGCTCGCCCATCACCGCGGGGACACCGCCGGCGCGGTAGAAATCCTCGCCGAGATAGGTGCCTGCGGGCTGCAAGTTGACCAGCAGCGGCACGTCGGCGCCGTGCGATTCCCAATCCGCCAGCGTCAGCTCGACGCCGATGTGGCGGGCGATGGCGTTGAGATGGATCGGCGCGTTGGTCGAACCGCCGACCGCCGAGTTGACGCGGATCGCGTTGAGGAACGCCTCGCGGGTCAGCACGTCGCTCGGCTTGCGATCGGCCAGCGTCATCTCGACGATCTGCAGGCCGGTGCGATAGGCGCATTCGGCGCGGTCGCGGTACGGCGCCGGAATCGCCGCCGAGCCCGGCAGCGACATGCCGAGCGCCTCGGCCATCGAGTTCATCGTCGTCGCGGTGCCCATGGTGTTGCACCAGCCGGTCGATGGCGCGGACGAGGCGACGAGCTGGATGAAGCCCTTGTAATCGATCTCGCCCGCCGCGAGCATCTCGCGCGCCTTCCACACGATCGTGCCAGAGCCCGTGCGCTCGCCCTTGAACCAGCCGTTGAGCATCGGCCCGACCGACAGCGCGATCGCCGGGATGTTCACGGTCGCCGCCGCCATCAGGCAGGCCGGGGTCGTCTTGTCGCAGCCGATCGTCAGCACCACGCCGTCGATCGGATAGCCGTACAGCGTCTCGACCAGGCTGAGATAGGCGAGGTTGCGGTCCAGCCCCGCGGTCGGGCGCTTGCCGGTCTCCTGGATCGGGTGGGTCGGAAACTCGATGGCGATGCCGCCCGCCTCGCGGATGCCCTCGCGCACCCGCTTGGCGAGTTCGAGATGGTGGCGATTACACGGGGAAAGATCGCTGCCGGTCTGCGCGATGCCGATGATCGGCTTGCCCGATTGCAGCTCCTCCAGGCTTAGCCCGAAGTTGAGATAGCGTTCGACGTACAGCGCCGTCATGTCGGGGTTATCGGGATTGTCGAACCAGGCGCGGGAGCGCAGCGGCGCGCGACGAGTTCCAGCTTCTTCGGTCATGATTCCTCCGCTACGGCGCGACTTGGCGCGTATCTGCGGCTCTTGATAACCGCCGGCTACGCCCATAGGAAGCATATATATCTTATAAAAGGATGGCCTGATATGTCGGAGCGGATTCGTCTGGGGTTGGTGGGGATCGGCAAGATCGCGCGCGATCAGCATCTGCCGGCGCTGGAAGGCGATGGCCGTTTCGAACTGGTCGCCACCGCGAGCCGCAACGCCTCGGTCGACGGCGTCGCCGCGCACAAGGACATCGAGTCCCTTATTGCCGGCGGGCACGATCTTACCGCCGTGTCGCTCTGCACCCCGCCCGAGGGCCGCTACGATCAGGCGCGGATCGCGATAGATGCCGGGCTGGACGTGATGCTGGAAAAGCCGCCGGCCGCGACGCTGACCGAAATCGCCGACCTTGCCGAGCGCGCGCGCGCCAAGGGCGTGACGCTGTTCACTACCTGGCATTCGCGCGAGGCCGCAGGCGTGGAGCCCGCCAAGGCCTGGCTGGACGGCAAGCAGATCAAGGCCGCGCGCATCACTTGGCGCGAGGACATCCGCCGCTGGCACCCGGGGCAGGAATGGATCCTGGCGGCGGGCGGCTTCGGCGTGTTCGATCCGGGCATCAACGCGCTGTCGATCGCGACCAAGATCCTGCCGGAGGCGCTGCTGCTCGATTCCGCCTGGATGGAAGTGCCCGAAGGCCGCGCCTCGCCGCTGCGCGCCAAGCTGCACATGCGCAGCGGCGCCGCGACGGTGACCGCCGATTTCGACTTCCTCCAGACCGGCCCGCAGACCTGGGACATCGAAGTCGATACCGATGCCGGCACGCTACGCCTGGGCATGGGCGGCAGCATCCTCCAGCTGCCGGGCGCCGACGAGCAGAAGGCGCCCGACCGCGAATATGCCCGGCTCTACGCCCGCTTCGCCGAGCTGGTCGCGGCGAAGCAGAGCGACGTGGACGTCCGTCCGCTCCAGCTGGTGGCCGATGCCTTCCTCCTCGGCGAGCGTGCGATCGGCGAGTCGTTCGCCTTCTGACGCGCCAGGCACCCGCGCTGCCGGCGCGCGGGTGCCTGGCCTTTGGGGCATCCGCTCCTCGTCGCTACGCCGTTCGACATATTTTGCGACAACCTTTTTGTGGCACCACGGAAACGTGCCATCTAATGGCGAGTTTGGCAGTGACCGGTGGTCCGGCATTCCTCGGGCCACCCCTAAGCGGGTTCTGAAATTTGAACGCTCCGACCAGCTATGGCCGTTCGGGCCTGATCGTCTTTGCATCGGCCCTGCTTCTCGCCTCGTGCAGTTCCGGCGACGGCGCCGGCAAGCAGCAGGCCGGTGGCCGCCGTGGCCCCTCGGGACCGCCGCAGGTCGGCTATGTCGTGGTGCAGCCGGGCAGCGTGCCGATGACGACCGAGCTCGCGGGGCGCGTCACCGCCTACCAGTCGTCGGAGGTCCGCCCGCAGGTCGCCGGCATCGTCCAGCGGCGCTTCTTCACCGAGGGCACGATCGTCCACCAGGGCCAGACGCTCTACCAGATCGACCCCAGCCTCTATCAGGCCAGCACCGCGCAGGCGCAGGCGAACCTGCAGAACGCCCAGGCGAATCTCGAGGCCGCGCGGATCAAGGCCGATCGCTACAAGCCGCTCGCCGCGATGCAGGCGGTGAGCCAGCAGGATTATACCGACGCCGTCGCCGCGTCGCGCCAGGCCGCCGCACAGGTTGCCCAGCAGCGCGCCGCGCTGCAGACCGCGCAGATCAACCTGCGCTTCACCAAGGTCCCTGCCCCGATCACCGGACGGATCGGCCGCAGCCTCGTCACCGAAGGCGCGCTGGTCACGACCAACCAGACCGATCCGCTCACCACCATTCAGCGGCTGGACCCCATCTATGTGGACATCCAGCAGTCGAGCGCCGACATGCTGGCGCTGCGCAAGGCGCTCGCCAAGGGCGGGATCACGCCGGCCAGCGCCGCGGTGCGGCTGAAACTGGAAGACGGCAGCGATTACGAGATGGCCGGCACGGTCGAATTCTCCGAAGTCGTGGTCAACGAAAGCACCGGCACGGTCACGCTGCGCGCGCGCTTCGCCAACCCGCAGAACATCCTGCTGCCTGGCATGTTCGTGCGCGCGGTGTTCGCGCAGGCGATCGATACCCAGGCCTATCTGGTGCCGCAGGCCGGCGTGTCGCGCGATCCCAAGGGCAATGCGACCGTCTATGTCGTCGGGCCGGGCAACAAGGCGGTGGCGCGCACCGTCGTCGCCGATCGCACGATCGGGCAGAATTGGGTGATTACGCAGGGGCTTGCACCGGGCGACAAGGTGATCGTGCAGGGCACGGCCAACCTCAAGCCGGACATCGACATCAAGCCGGTGCCCGCCAACACGCCGCAGAAGATCGAGCCGCCCAAAAAGGGCCAGGGGCAAGGCGGCGCCCAGACCAAGGGCGGCAGCCAGGCCAAGGCGGGCTGAGCCCCCATGTCGCGCATCTTCATCGACCGGCCGATCTTCGCCTGGGTGCTCGCCATCATCGTGATGCTGATGGGGCTGGCGGCGATCTTCTCGCTGCCCATCGCGCAATATCCGGACATCGCGCCGCCGCAGGTCAATATCCGCGCCACCTACCCCGGCGCCTCGGCCGAGACGGTGCAGAACAGCGTCACCCAGGTGATCGAGCAGCAGCTGAGCGGCATCGACGGCCTGCTCTATTTCAGCAGCTCGTCCACTTCGCGCGGCCAGGTGACGATCTCGGCGACCTTCGAGAAGGGGACCAACCCGGACATCGCCCAGGTCCAGGTGCAGAACAAGGTGCAGCAAGCGCTGTCCCGCCTGCCCAGCCAGGTGCAGCAGCAGGGCCTGACCGTCACCAAGTCGAACCCCGACTTCCTGATGATCGTCGGCGTCTATGATTCGACCGACCAGAAGACCAATCTCGACGTCTCGGACTGGCTCGCCTCGAACTTGCAGGATCCGCTGTCGCGCATCGAGGGCGTGGGCGACACCAACGTGTTCGGCGCGCCCTATGCGATGCGCATCTGGCTCAACCCGGCGCGGCTCGCCAGCTACGGGCTGATCCCCAACGACATCATCACCGCGATCCAGGCGCAGAACACCGAAATCGCCGCCGGCGAGCTCGGCGGCCAGCCGATGCCGGACGAGCAGATGCTCAACGCGACGGTGACCTCGCAGTCGCGGCTGCAGACGCCCGAGCAGTTCGCCAACATCATCGTGAAGACCGATTCGACCGGTGCCGCGGTGAAGCTGCGCGACGTCGCGCGGGTCGAGCTCGGTTCGGACAATTACAACTCGTCGAGCCGGATCAACGGCCATCCGGGCGCCGGTCTCGCCATCTCGCTGTCGCCGGGCGCCGACGCGCTCAAGACCGCCGAATTGGTGAAGGCGCAGGTCGAGGCCGCCTCGAAGGGCTTCCCGCCCGGCTTCAAATACGCCTATGCCAACGACACCACCGGCTTCATCAAGCTCTCGATCGAGGAAGTGGTGAAGACGCTGGTCGAGGCGATCATCCTCGTCGTCATCGTGATGTTCGTGTTCCTGCAGAGCTGGCGCGCGACGCTGATCCCGGCGATCGCGGTGCCGGTGGTGCTGCTCGGTACCTTCGGCGTGTTCTACGCGCTCGGCTTCTCGATCAACACGCTGACGCTGTTCGGGCTCGTCCTCGCCATCGGCCTGCTCGTCGACGACGCGATCGTCGTCGTCGAGAATGTCGAGCGGCTGATGGAAGAAAATCCGGACATGACGCCGCGCGAGGCGACGATCCGGTCGATGGACGAAATCCAGGTTGCGCTGGTCGCGATCGCGCTGGTGCTCTCCGCGGTGTTCCTGCCGATGGCGTTCTTCGGCGGATCGACCGGCGTGATCTACCGCCAGTTCTCGGTGACGATCGTCTCGGCGATGGTGCTCTCCGTGCTGGTCGCGCTCGTGCTGAGCCCGGCGCTGACCGCGACGCTGCTCAAGCAGAAGAGCGAGGAAAAGGACATCGAGGAGACCTGGTTCGCCCGGAAATTTCCCTGGGTGGGACGCGGGCTGACCACGGCCAAGACCAAGTTCAACAACGGCTTCGACCGCGGCGTCGAGCGCTACACCGGCTGGGTGCAGGCGGTGATCGACCGCAAGTGGATCTTCCTGCTGGTCTATGTCGCGGTGTGCGCGGTCCTGGTGCTGATGTTCGTTCGCCTGCCCACCGGCTTCCTGCCGACCGAGGACCAGGGCGCCGCTTCGGTGCAGTTCCGCCTGCCCGCGGGCGCGACCATGTCGCGCACCAAGGAAATTCAGCTCGCGGTGGAAAAGTATTTCCTGACCAAGGAAGCCAAGAACGTCTCGGTGATGTTCTCGGTCGCCGGCGGCGGGGGCGGCGGCGTGAACGGCCAGAATACCGGCCAGGGCTTCATCAATCTCACCGACTGGTCGGATCGCAAGGGCAAGGACAACAGCGCCGACGGCATCGTCAATCGCGCGGCCGGCGCCTTCCGCAACTTCCGCGACGCGCAGGTCTTCGCGCTGGTGCCCCCGGCGATCCGCGGCCTCGGCCAGTCGACGGGCTTCACCATGGAGCTGCTCAACACCAGCGGCATGAGCCGCGACCAGTTCGTCGCCGCGCGCGACAAGCTGCTCGCCGCCGCCAATAGCGACCCGGAGCTGGCGCAGGTCCGCCTGACCGACCTGCCCGACGTCGCGACGCTCAAGGTCGATCTCGACCAGCAGAAGCTCGCCACGCTGGGCCTCGCCCAAGCCGACGTGAACTCGACGCTGTCGACCGCCTGGGGCGGCCGCTACGTCAACGACTTCATCGATCGCGGCCGGGTGAAGCGCGTCTATGTCCAGGGCGACGCGCCCTATCGCTCGGAGCCGAGCGACCTCGCCCAGTGGTTCGTGCGCAGCAGCAACGGCCAGATGGCGCCGTTCACCTCCTTCTCGTCGACCAGCTGGGCGACGGCGCCGACCTCGATGGCGCGGTTCAACGGCGTCCAGTCGTTCGAGTTCAGCGGCCAGGCAGCACCGGGCAAGAGCTCGGGCGAAGCGATGAAGCGCATCGCCGAGCTCGCCGCGCAGATCCCCGGCACCAGCGTCGCCTGGGCAGGGCTCTCCTATCAGGAGCGGCTCTCCTCGGGCCAGGCGCCGCTCCTGTACGGCGTGTCGCTGCTCGTCGTGTTCCTGTGCCTTGCGGCGCTGTACGAGAGCTGGTCGATCCCGATCGCGGTGCTGCTCGTCATCCCGCTCGGCCTGGTCGGCGCGATCTTCGCGGTGACGCTGCGCGGGCTCCAGAACGACGTGTACCTGCAGATCGGCCTGCTGACGACGATGGGCCTGGCCGCCAAGAACGCGATCCTGATGATCGAGTTCGCCGAGCAGGCCGAGAAGCAGGGCAAGCGGGTGATCGAAGCGGCGCTGGATGCGGCCCGCATCCGTCTCCGCCCGATCCTGATGACCAGCCTCGCCTTCATCTTCGGCGTGCTGCCGCTGGCGATCTCCACGGGTGCCGGTGCCAACAGCCGCATCGCGATCGGCACCTCGGTGATCGGCGGCATGCTGACCGCAACGATCCTTGCCATCTTCTACATCCCGCTGTTCTTCGTGCTCGTCCGCCGCGGCGTGCGCGACGGGCTGGCCGCGCTGCGCAACCGCCGCCATCGCAACACCCCGGAGGCCCAGGCATGAAGCGCGCGCTGACGCTCCTCACCACCGCCGCGCTCGCCGGCTGCTCGATGGCGCCGAAGGACGTGCGCCCGGCCGCCCCGGTGCCGCCGAGCTGGCCGGTGGGCGATTCCTACCTGCGCACGAGCGAGGCGACCCTGCCCGCGCTCACCTGGCGCGAGGTGTTCCGCGATGCGCGGCTGCAGAAGCTGATCGAGCAGGCGCTCGCCAACAATCGCGACCTGCGCGTGGCGGCGGCGAACATCGCGGCGGCGCGGGCGCAGTACCGCATCCAGCGCGGCGCGCAGTTCCCCGAGGTCGACGCCAGCCTCGGCATCACCGAGCGGCGCGGCAATGCGACGACGAACGGCACCGGGCTGGGCAATACCGGCACGGGAACCGGGACCGGGACCGGCACGGGAACAGGCACGAACACGGGCGGCACCGGCACGGTGGTCAACACCGGCGCCAACGGCACCGCGCTACGCACCAACTATTCCACCCAAGTGGGCATCACCGGGTTCGAGCTGGACCTGTTCGGCCGCCTTGCGTCGCTCACCCGCGTCCAGCAGGACAATTATTTCGCCACCGAAGCCGGCGCGCGCGCAACCCGGCTGACATTGGTCGGCGACATCGCCACGGCGTGGCTCAACTATGCCTCGGACGCGAGCCTGCTCGAGGTCGCCCGGCAGACCGCCAAGAGCGCCGAGGACAGCGTCCGCCTCACCCGCGCCCGGCTGGAGGGCGGCGTCGCGCCCCGCACCGATCTGCGCCAGGCCGAGCAGACGCTCGCCACCGCACAGAACGACGTTGCCCGCCAGACCAGCGCGCTCGCCCAGGACGTCAACGCGCTGCGCCTGCTCGCCGGGTCGGAGGTCGACCCCGCACTGCTCCCCGCCTCGATCGAGCAGGCGGCCCCCACCATCGCGGCGGTGCCGGCCGGGCTCGATTCGAGCATCCTGCTGCGCCGCCCGGACGTGGTGCAGGCCGAATATCAGCTGCGCGCCGCCAACGCCCAGATCGGGGCGGCGCGCGCGGCGCTGTTCCCACGGATCAGCCTGACCAGCGTGCTCGGCTTCGCCAGCACTGCGCTGTCCAGCCTGTTCGACGGCGACGCGTTCAACTGGCAGGCGGGCGGCACTGCCAGCTACGCGATCTTCCGCGGCGGCGCGGGCCGCGCCAACGTCCAGCTGAGCGAAGCGCAGCAGCAGGCGCAGCTCGCCAATTACGAGCGCGCGATCCAGACCGCGTTCCGCGACGTCGCCAATGCGCTCGCGGTGCGTGGCACGATCGACGCGCAGATCCGCGCGACCCAGCTGCAGGAAGAGGCCGCGGCCGACACCTACCGGCTGAGCGAGGCGCGCTATCGCGGCGGCATCGACACCTTCCTGCAAAGCCTCGTCTCGCAGCGCTCGCTCTATGCGGCGCAGCAGCAGCTGGTGACGGTGCAACTCACCGCGGCGACCAACCGCGTGAACCTGTACCGCGCACTCGGCGGCGATTCGCAGCTCGAGGTGACGCGCGACGGGCCGCAGCCGGTGGACGGCTCGGCGCCCACCGCTAATCCGGGCGGTTGACCGCACGCCCCTGCTTGTGGCAGGCGCATGCGCAGCGGGCGGGTATAGCACAATGGTAGTGCAGCAGCCTTCCAAGCTGAATACGCGGGTTCGATTCCCGCTACCCGCTCCATTTTACACCCCATGACACATGATCTCGCCCCGCTCGCACTCTATGTGCATTGGCCGTTCTGCGTGTCCAAATGCCCCTATTGCGACTTCAACAGCCATGTCCGCGAGAGCGTCGACCAGGCGCGGTGGCGCGATGCGCTGCTGGCGGACCTCGCCCATGAGGCGGCGGCGCTGCCCGGGCGGCGGCTGGGCTCGATCTTCTTCGGTGGCGGCACGCCCTCGCTGATGCCACCGGAGACGGTCGCCGCGATCATCGATGCGGCCGCCAAGGCCTGGACGTTCGAGGACGGTGTCGAGATCACGCTGGAGGCGAACCCCTCCTCGGTCGAGGCCGCACGCTTTGCCGACATCGCAAGGGCCGGGGTCAATCGCGTGTCGCTGGGGCTGCAGGCGCTCGACGACGAGGCACTGGTCTTCCTCGGCCGCGCACACGGCGTCGACGAAGGGCTGGCGGCGCTGGCGACGGCACAGGCCGCATTCCAGCGGGTTAGCTTCGACCTGATCTATGCGCGACCCGGCCAGTCGCTGGAGGCGTGGGAAGCCGAGTTGCGCCGCGCGATCGGCTTCGGCACCGAGCATCTCTCGCTCTACCAGCTCACCATCGAGCCGGGCACGCGCTTCGCGACGCTGGCGGCCAAGGGCCAGCTGACGATTCCCGATGCCGACATGGGCGCCGACCTGTTCGAGATGACGCGGGCGATCACCGCGGCGGCGGGGCTGCCCGCCTATGAAATCTCCAACCACGCCCGCCCCGGCGCGGAGAGCCGGCACAACCTCACCTATTGGCGCTACCGCGACTATGCTGGGGTCGGGCCGGGCGCGCATGGCCGGCGCGGCGGGCTGGCGACGCTGCGCCACAAGAAGCCCGAGAACTGGCTGGCCGCGCTGGCCCGCAACGGCCATGGGATGGAGCGCGAAGACCAGCTCGACCCCGCCGATCGCGCGATCGAGGCGCTGCTGATGGGGCTCCGCATCGGCGAAGGCGTGGACCTGGAGCGCATTGCCGTGCTGGCGGACGGGACGCCGCCGATCGACGCGAGGGCGCTCGACCGTATCGTGCAGCAAGGGCTGGCCGAGCGCGAGGGCAACCGGCTCCGGGTCACCGAGGCCGGCATGCCCGTGCTCGAAGCGATCCTCCGCGAAATCGTGGCCTAGGCGCCTGCCACCCTTACCCTTTCGGCGCTTCGCGCCTCCCTCCCTCTCCCAGAGGGAGAGGGAATAAGCGCCCTCTCCCTCTGGGAGAGGAGCATCGGGTGAACAGCGCACCGCGCTGTTCAGGCCCTGCCGGGGGCAGGGCCGACCCGATGCTGACCCGCCGCCGGAGGCGGTGGGGAGGGTGAGGGTGAATGCCTTACTGCGCGCTGGCCGGCGCCGCCGACACGGTGACGATCGACCCGTCGCGCACTTCCTGCACCTCCAGCGCGCGGGCGGCGACGCCGTCGCGGCCGAAGCGGAAGGCGCCGTCGACGCCGCCGAAATCATGGTCGACCAGCATCGAGGCCGGGAAGTCGGTGTTGTTCTTCCAGTCGCGGGCGATGCGCACCGTCAGCAGCACCGCATCATAGCCCAGCGCCGAGAGGCGGTAGGGCGCCGCGCCGAAGCGGTTGCGGTACTTCACTGCATATTGGCGATAGACGCCGTCGGGCACGCTCGCGAACCAGGAGCCGTTGAGCACCGGACGGCTGGCGATGGCCGAATCGGTGTTCCACAGCTCGGTGCCGAGCACGCGCGCCGCCTTGCCCGCCCCCGAGCGGCGGATCGCCGGCACCGCCAGCGTCGCCGAACCGGCGCTGCCCGCGATCAGGATCGCCTGATAGGGCACGCCCGACAGCCTGGCGATCGCGGCGTTCATCGACCCCGGCCTTGCGTCGTAATTCTGCATCGACAGCACCTTGCCGCCGGCACTCTCCACAGCGCGGAGGAAGGCGGTCGAGCTGCGCTGGCCATAGACGCCCGAGGGAATCAGCCCGGCGAACTGGGTGATGCCGTTGCCCTTGGCATAGTCGACCACGCGCTCGATCGACTGGGTCGGCGAATAGCCGAGCAGGTAGACGCCGTTGCCGGCGGCACTCGCGTCGTTCGAGAAGCTGAGCACCGGCACCCGCGCCTTGCGGGCGATCGGCGCGACCGCCCGGGCATCCTCGCCGAGCAGGGGGCCGAGGATCAGCTTGTTGCCTTCCGCCACCGCACGCTCGGCCGCGGCGATTGCCCCGCCCGGACCGGCGGTATCGTAGCTGGTGATGCGGATCGCATCGGTGTTGGTGTCGAGGATCGCCAGCTGGGTCGCGTTCTGCAGCGAGCGGCCGAGCCCGGCATTGGTGCCGGTCAGCGGCACCAGAAGTGCTACGCGGTGGCGCGCGACATCCTGCGGCAGTCCCTGCTGAATCGGGGTGCTGGGCCGCTCGGCCGGGCGCTCGGCGGGCGCGGTCGGCGCGGTCGGCGGACCGCCGCGCGGCGCAACGCAGGCGCTGGCCAGCAGGGCGAGACCGGTCACGGCCAAACGAAGGGACGCGATGCGTCCCGGTTGCGATCTGCCGCTGCCCTCTGCCATGACACTCCCCGATGGAAAACACGCTTGCGCCCGGCCTCTATATCGTCGCCACCCCGATCGGCAATCTCGGTGACCTGTCGCCGCGCGCCAGCATGATACTCTCACAAGCCCATGTGGTTGCAGTGGAAGACAGTCGCGTGACCGCCGGGCTGCTTCGCCACATCGGGGTGAAGCGGCCGATGCAGCCTTATCACGACCATAATGCCGATGCCGTCCGCCCCGGCCTGATCGCGCGCATGGGCAGCGAGGCGGTGGCGTTGGTGTCGGACGCGGGGACGCCGCTGATCTCCGATCCCGGCTACAAGCTGGTCCGCGACGCCCGCGCGGCGGGCCACACCGTGGTGACGATCCCCGGCCCCTGCGCCGCGATCGCCGCGCTGACCCTGGCGGGCTTGCCCACCGACCGCTTCTTCTTCCTCGGCTTCCTGCCGAGCAAGGCGCATGCGCGGTCGGAAGCGATCGCCGAGGTCGCGGCGATCAAGGCGACGCTGGTGCTGTACGAATCGGGCCCGCGCCTCTCCGCCTGCCTGTCGGCGCTCGCCGAGGGGCTGGGCGACCGCGAGGCCGGCGTCGCGCGCGAGATCACCAAGAAGTTCGAGGAGTGCGTGACCGGCACGCTTTCCACGCTCGCCGCGCGCTATGCCGAGGCGCCGCCCAAGGGCGAGATCGTCATCATCGTAGGCCCGCCCGGCGAAGCCCCGCCCGCGACGCTGGAAGACGGCGAGGCGGCGCTGGTCGAGGCGCTCACCCGCCTGCCCGCCTCCAAGGCGGCGGGCGAAGTCGCCAAGAAGCTGGGGCTGGACCGCAAGGCGCTCTACGCCCGCGCGATGGAACTAAAGGGGTGATCTCCCGGCTTCCCCTCCTCAACGTCATCCCCGCGAAGGCGCGGATCCATTGGCGCTGGTGCCGCGGCTCTTTCCCCCAGCGTCACGGCGAATGGATTCCCGCCTTCGCGGGAATGACGACTGGTTGTGCGTCGACGTGCGGGACCAGATGAAGAGCCCCAAGCGCCAGGCCGCCGAGCTGCGCGGCCGCGACGGCGAGCGTCGCGCCGCCTGGTGGCTGTGGCTGCGCGGCTGGCGAATTCTCGACCAGCGCGTGCGCACCCCCGCCGGCGAAGTCGACATCGTCGCACGGCGCGGCAGCCTCGTCGCGTTCGTCGAGGTGAAGACCCGCAAGACCGCCGCCGAACTCGATTTCGCCATCGACGAACGCCGCCTCGCCCGCGTCGCCGCCGCCGCCGAGCTGCTGATGCCGCGCTATGCCGGGCCGGGCGACGATATCCGCGTCGACGTGATCCTCATTGCCCCGCGCACGCTGCCTCGCCATATCGAGAACGCCTGGATCGGGTGACCTAGCCCGGCAAGACACCCAAGGAGGCCGCATGCTTACCGTCGCCGTGCAGATGGACCCGCTCGATTCGATCAACATCGCAGGCGATTCGACCTTCGCGCTGATGCTCTCCGCCCAGGCGCGCGGCCACCGGCTGTTTCATTATGCCCCCGAGGACCTGAACTACAGCGCGGGCCGCGTGTGGACCAAGGCCCATTCGGTGACGGTGCAGCGCGTCGCAGGCAACCACTTCAGCTTCGGCGATTCGGTCAGCCTCGATCTCGGCGACGAGGCGGACGTGGTGCTGATGCGCCAGGACCCGCCCTTCGACCTCGGCTATATCACCGCCACCCACCTGCTCGAGCGCATCGCCGACCGCACGCTGGTGGTGAACGACCCCGCGCAGGTCCGCAACGCGCCGGAAAAAGTGTGGGTGCTCGATTTCGCGCAGTTCATGCCGCCGACGCTGGTCACCCGCTCGGTCGACGAGGCCCAGGCCTTCCTTGCCGAGCATGGCGAGATCGTCGTCAAGCCGCTGCACGGCAATGGCGGCAAGGCGATCTTCAAGATCGGCCGCGACGGCGCCAACCTCTCCTCGCTGATCGAGGTGTTCAACACCGCCTATCGCGAACCGCACATGGTGCAGGCCTTCCTCCCCGACATCGCCAAGGGCGACAAGCGCATCGTGCTGGTCGACGGCGAAGTGGCCGGCGCGATCAACCGGCTGCCCGGCGAGGGCGAGATCCGCTCCAACCTCGCGGTCGGCGGATCGGCGGCGAAGACCGAGCTGACCGACAAGGAGCAGGAAATCTGCGCCGTACTGGGGCCCGAACTCAAGAAGCGCGGGCTCCTTTTCGTCGGCATCGACGTTATCGGCGGGCAATGGCTGACCGAAATCAACGTCACTTCGCCCACGGGTATCGTCGCGATCGACCGGTTCAACGGCACCGACACGGCGGGCATGATCTGGGATGCGATCGAGCGCCGGGTCGCCGCACGCGGCTGATCGGGGCCTGACGCGATGGCGGTGATCCTCGGCTGGGGCTATTGGGGCATCTTCCTGCTGATGGTGCTGGAGAACGTCATCCCCCCGGTCCCCTCCGAGGCGATCATGGGGATGGCGGGCATCGGCGCGGCGCGCGGGCATTTCGATCCCGTGCTGCTGGTGCTGGTCGGCACGCTCGGCACCGTGGTCGGCAATCTCTTCTGGTGGGAGATCGGGCGGCGGCTCGGCTATGAGCGGCTGCAGCCCTTCGTCGCGCGCTGGGGGCGCTGGCTGACCGTCGAGTGGCACGATGTCGAGCGGTTCAAGGGCTATTTCGATCGCTGGGGCGGCCCCACCATCTTCGTGTTCCGCTTCATGCCCTTCGGGCGCACGATCATCTCGCTGCCCGCCGGGCTGATGCACATGCCCTTCTGGAAATTCTGCCTCTACACCGCCGCCGGGAGCGCGCTGTGGAACGCCGCGCTGGTCGGTGTCGGCTACGGCCTGGGCTCGGCCATCGCCGAGATCGATCGCTTCGTAACGCCCGCAATCGTGATCGGCGTGGTTGCGATGCTGATCTTCTATATTTGGCGTGTACTTACCTGGAAGCCGCGCGCGGCCTAGCCGCTGGCGAGGCACCGCCGCGACTGCCCCACCGAACGTCGCCAGGACCCACGCAAATCCGCGCAAATCGCGCACTATTGCTCTTGCGAACGAATTGCAAAGATATTCCTGCCCCTAAGCCGAATCCCGGGTTGCAGCCTCGCTATTATAGGCCTATCCCGCCCTCGCTTTCGCGGCGCATGTTCACGCGACCGCTTTGCTTGGAACCAACCAAGGAGATTCCATGGCCCGCAAGAAGATCGCGCTGATCGGCTCCGGCATGATCGGTGGCACGCTCGCGCACCTCGCCGCCATCAAGGAACTGGGCGACATCGTCCTTTTCGACATCGCTGAAGGCACCCCGCAGGGCAAGGCGCTCGACATCGCGCAGTCCGGCCCCGTCGAAGGCTTCGACGCCAACCTCAAGGGCGCCAACAGCTACGAGGATATTGCGGGCGCCGACGTCTGCATCGTCACCGCCGGCATCCCGCGCAAGCCGGGCATGAGCCGCGACGACCTGCTCAAGACCAACCTGGGCGTGATGAAGGCCGTGGGCGAAGGCATCGCCGCGCACGCGCCCGATGCCTTCGTGATCTGCATCACCAACCCGCTCGACGCGATGGTGTGGGCGCTCCGCGAGTTCTCGGGCCTGCCGCACCAGAAGGTCGTCGGCATGGCCGGCGTGCTGGACTCGGCGCGCTTCCGCCACTTCCTCGCCGAAGAGTTCAACGTCTCGGTCGAGGACGTCACCGCCTTCGTGCTCGGCGGCCACGGCGACACCATGGTTCCGGTGATCGAGTATTCGACCGTCGCCGGCATCCCGGTGCCCGACCTGATCAAGATGGGCTGGTCCACCCAGGAGCGCATCGACGCCATCGTCGCCCGCACCCGTTCGGGCGGCGGCGAGATCGTCGCGCTGCTCAAGACCGGCTCGGCCTTCTATGCCCCGGCGACCAGCGCGATCGCGATGGCCGAGAGCTATCTGAAGGACAAGAAGCGCCTGCTTCCCTGCGCCGCGCACCTCACCGGCCAGTACGGCGTCGACAACATGTATGTCGGCGTGCCGATCGTGATCGGCAAGGACGGCGTCGAGCGCATCGTCGAGATCGAGCTGAACCCCACGGCGAAGCAGAATTTCGACGTCTCGGTCGACGCGGTCAAGGAACTGGTCGCGGCATGCAAGTCGATCGACTCCTCGCTCGCCTGATCCTGCCCGCGCTCGTCGCGGTGCCGGGCGTCGCTTCCGCACAGGAAGCGGTCGCCACGGCACCGACCGAGCCGGTGGCGCTGTTCCGTGCGGTGTGCATGGGCGGCAGCGCCCGGTTGACTCGTGGCATGGCGGAGCCGGCGACCTATGCGACGCTGCCGCTGCCCGCGCAGCGCGCGATCGGCATCGGCGCCGCCGCGACCGCCAATGCCGCCGATGCGCTTAAGGCGCCCGCCCCCGAGCCGGCCAAGGTGCCCAACAGCATCTACCGCATCGCCGGCGGCAACACCTATCTGTTCGTCCCCAAGGCCGGCACCGGCACGGGCACCCTCGCCGAAAGCTGCATGGTCCTGTGGATCGGCGGCGGCGACGATTATCTCGCGGCCCGCAGGATCGTGCTGCCGAGCGAGGAAAAGGTGCCGCTCTATGCGCGCCCCGAATCCAAGCCCGACCGCGCGACCTTCACGGCCGCTTCGTTCGGAACGACGCAATATTCGCTCGCCACGTTCGGCGGCTGGATTGCGCTGCGCTCCTTTACCCCTCCTCCCAGCGACCCGGAAAAGGCGAACTGAATGAGCATCCTCGTCGACAAGAACACCAAGGTCATCGTCCAGGGGATGACCGGTGCCACCGGCACGTTCCACACCGAGCAGGCGCTTGCCTATGGCACGCAGATGGTCGGCGGCGTCACCCCCGGCAAGGGCGGTAGCACGCATATCGGCCTGCCCGTGTACGACACGGTCGCCGAAGCCAAGGAAAAGACCGGCGCCGATGCCAGCGTGATCTACGTGCCGCCCCCCTTCGCGGCGGACTCGATCCTCGAGGCGATCGACGCCGAGATCCCGCTGATCGTCGCGATCACCGAAGGCATTCCGGTGCTGGACATGGTGAAGGTGAAGCGTGCGCTTTCCGGCTCCAAGTCGCGCCTGATCGGCCCGAACTGCCCGGGCGTGCTGACGCCGGGCGAGTGCAAGATCGGCATCATGCCGGGCTCGATCTTCTCCAAGGGCTCGGTGGGCGTCGTGTCGCGCTCGGGCACCCTCACCTATGAGGCGGTGTTCCAGACCACCAATGCGGGCCTGGGCCAGACCACCGCGGTGGGTATCGGCGGTGATCCGGTCAACGGCACCAACTTCATCGACGTGCTGGAGCTGTTCCTGGCCGACGAAGCCACCCAGTCGATCATCATGATCGGCGAGATCGGCGGCTCGGCGGAAGAAGAAGCCGCCCAGTTCCTGATCGACGAGGCCAAGCGTGGCCGCAAGAAGCCGATGGCCGGCTTCATCGCGGGCCGCACCGCGCCTCCGGGCCGCCGCATGGGCCATGCCGGCGCGATCGTCTCGGGCGGCCAGGGCGGTGCCGAAGACAAGATCGCGGCGATGGAAGCCGCCGGCATCCGCGTCTCCCCCAGCCCCTCGCTGCTCGGCGAGACGCTGCTGGAAGCGCTGAAGGGCTAAACTGCAACGGTAGCGCTCCTATATAGGTGGGTATGGGAGCGCTAACACGAACGGAAGCATGATCATGGGCTATGAAGGCCTCGACTTCGACGACATCGCCGGCGGTGTGAGCCCCGGCTTCGTCGAGACTTTGTACCGGCGCTACAAGAGCGATCCGGCTTCGGTGGAACCCAGCTGGCGGACCTGGTTCGAGGGTCTCGAATCGACCGCCTCGGGACCCAGCTGGCAGCGGACCAACTGGCCGCTGACCGAAACCGACGCGCTCACGGCCGGGCTCGACCCCACCCAGATGGAGCCCGCGCCGAAGCCCGCCAAGGGCGGCGCGCCGGCCAAGCCGGCCGCCCCCGCCGCCTCGACCGCGGACGTGACCAAGGCCGCGGAGGATTCGATCCGCGCGATGATGCTGATCCGCACCTACCGGGTACGCGGCCATCTCGCTGCCAATCTCGATCCGCTGGGCCTCGCCCGGCAGAATCTGCCCGCCGACCTGACGCCGGAATATCACGGCTTCTCGGGCGCCGATCTCGATCGTCCGATCTATCTCGGCGGCGCGCTCGGCCTGCAGCATGCCACGGTGCGCGAAATCGTCGCGATCCTCCAGGCCAATTACTGCGGTAATGTCGGCCTCGAGTACATGCACATCGCCGATGTCGAGGAGCGCCGCTTCCTCCAGGAGCGGATGGAAGGCAAGGACAAGGAGATCAACTTCACGCCGGACGGCAAGAAGGCGATCCTGTCCAAGGTGATCGAAGCCGAGCAGTGGGAAAAATTCCTCGGCAAGAAATATGTCGGCACCAAGCGGTTCGGCCTCGACGGCGGTGAATCGATGATCCCGGCGATGGAAGCGATCATCAAATATGGCGGCCAGCAGGGCGTCCGCGAGATCGTGTACGGCATGGCCCATCGCGGCCGCCTCAACATGCTCGCCAACGTCATGGAAAAGCCGTTCCGGATCATCTTCCATGAATTCGGCGGCGGTTCGGCCAACCCGGACGACGTCGCCGGTTCGGGCGACGTGAAGTATCACCTCGGCACCTCCACCGATCGCCAGTTCGACGGCATCAGCGTCCACATGTCGCTGGTCGCCAACCCGTCGCACCTCGAGGCGGCCGATCCGGTCGTGCTCGGCAAGGCGCGCGCGCTGCAGACGATCCGCGGCGACCTGGAAAAGCACGAGCAGGTGCTGCCGGTGCTGATCCACGGTGACGCGGCGTTCGCCGGCCAGGGCATCGTGTGGGAGACGCTCGGCTTCTCCGGCATCCGCGGCTACAACACCGGCGGCTGCATCCACTTCGTCATCAACAACCAGGTCGGCTTCACGACGAGCCCGCAGTTCGCGCGCTCCTCGCCCTATCCGTCGGATGTCGCCAAGGGCGTCCAGGCGCCGATCCTGCACGTCAACGGCGACGATCCCGAAGCCGTGACCTTCGCCTGCAAGGTGGCGATCGAGTTCCGCCAGGAATTCCACCGCGACATCGTGATCGACATGTGGTGCTATCGCCGCTTCGGCCACAATGAAGGCGACGAGCCCGGCTTCACCCAGCCGCTGATGTACCAGAAGATCCGCCAGCACCCCGGTGTGAGCAGCATCTATGGCCAGAAGCTGATCGCCGAGGGCGTGGTCGACCAGGGCTTCATCGACGAGAAGACCCACCAGTTCACCACGCTGCTCGAAGGCGAGTTCGAGGCGGGCAAGACCTATCTGCCGAACAAGGCGGACTGGTTCGCCGGCCGCTGGTCGGGCCTCGGCGCGCCGTCGGACGGTGAAGGCTCGCGGCGCAACGTCGAGACCGGCATCGAGAAGAAGCTGTTCGACAGCCTCGGCCGCACGCTGACCACGGTCCCCGAGGATCTCGAGATCCACAAGACCCTCGGCCGCGTGCTCGACGCCAAGCGCGAGATGTTCAAGACGGGCGCGAACTTCGACTGGGCGACCGGCGAGGCGCTGGCCTTCGGCTCGCTGCTCTCGGAAGGCTATACCGTCCGCCTGTCCGGCCAGGATTCGGGCCGCGGCACCTTCTCGCAGCGCCACGCCGTCTGGGTCGACCAGAAGACCGAGGCCAAGTACGTGCCGCTCACCACGGTGCCGCATGGCAGCTTCGAGGTGCTCGATTCGCCGCTGAGCGAATATGGCGTGCTCGGCTTCGAATATGGCTATGCGCTGGCGGATCCGAAGGCGCTGGTGCTGTGGGAAGCGCAGTTCGGCGACTTCGTGAACGGCGCGCAGATCATGATCGACCAGTTCATCGCGTCGGGCGAGTCCAAGTGGCTCCGCGCCAACGGCCTGGTGATGCTGCTGCCGCACGGCTATGAAGGCCAGGGCCCCGAGCACAGCTCGGCGCGTCCGGAGCGCTTCCTCCAGCTCTGCGCGCAGGACAACATGCAGGTGGTGAACATCACCACGCCGGCCAACTATTTCCACCTGCTGCGCCGGCAGATGCACCGCAACTTCCGCAAGCCGCTGATCCAGATGACGCCCAAGTCGCTGCTCCGCCACAAGATGGCGGTGTCGAGCGCCGAGGAGTTCCTGGGCGACAGTCACTTCAAGCGGATCCTGTCGGACCCCAAGGCGCCGGCGGACGCGCAGGTTAAGCGCCTCGTGCTCTGCACCGGCAAGGTGGCGTACGACCTGATGGAAGCGCGCGATGCGGCCGGCGACCAGAACACCGCGATCGTCCGGATCGAGCAGCTCTACCCGTTCCCGGGCGAGCCGCTGACCGAGCGGCTGAAGCGCATGCCCAACCTCGAAGAGGTGGTGTGGGCGCAGGAAGAGCCGAAGAACAACGGCTACTGGTTCTTCGTCGAGCCGCTGATCGAGCAATGCCTCATCGACGCGGGCACCCGCGTCCAGCGTCCGCGCTATGCGGGCCGCTCGGCGGCGGCATCGCCCGCCACCGGCCTGATGAAGCGCCACACCGCAGAGCAGGGCGCGCTCGTTGCCGACGCGCTCGGCCATAATGTCCGCGATGAAATCCGCCGCACCCGGAAAGGTTGAGAATGGCCACCGAAGTCAAAGTCCCCGTACTGGGCGAATCGATCACCGAAGCTACCGTCGGTGAATGGCTGAAGAACCCGGGCGACCCCGTCCGCGCCGACGAGCCGATCGCCAGCCTCGAGACCGACAAGGTCTCGGTCGAAGTCCCGTCGCCGGTCGCCGGCGTGATGGGCGAGCAGATCGTCAAGGTCGGCGATACCGTCGAAGTGGGTGCGGTGATCGCGATCATCGCGGGTGAAGGCGCGGCGGCCGCTCCGGCTGCTGCCCCCGCCGCTGCGGCGCCGGCTGCTACCCCGGCCCCGGCGCCTGCCGCTGCGCCGGCCCCCTCGGCCGATGCCGCGGCGCTGTCGCCGTCGGTGCGCCGTGCGGTGCTCGAAACGGGTGTCGATCCCTCGACCGTGCAGGGCACCGGCAAGGACGGCCGCCTGACCAAGGACGACGTGATCGCCGCCGCCAGCAGCAAGCCTGCTGCGCCGGCTCCGGCTGCCGCGCCGGCACCTGCCGCTGCCCCGGCTTCGACCGGCGGTCGCAAGGAAGAGCGCGTGCGGATGACCCGCCTGCGCCAGACCGTCGCCAAGCGCCTCAAGGAAGCGCAGAACACCGCTGCCATGCTCACCACGTTCAACGACGTGGACATGACCGCGGTGATCGAGGCGCGCGCCAAGTACAAGGACCTGTTCGAGAAGAAGCACGGCGTCCGCCTCGGCTTCATGGGCTTCTTCGTGAAGGCCGCGTGCATGGCGCTGAAGGACATCCCCGGCGTCAACGGCTCGATCGAAGGCGACGAGATCGTCTATCACGATTATTGCGACGTCTCGGTCGCGGTCTCGGCCCCGCAGGGCCTGGTCGTCCCGGTGATCCGCGATGCGCAGGACCTGTCGGTCGCGGGCATCGAGCGCACGATCGGCGATTTCGGCAAGCGCGCCAAGGACGGCACGCTGAAGATGGACGAGATGAAGGGCGGTACCTTCACCATCTCCAACGGCGGCGTGTTCGGCTCGCTGATGTCGACTCCGATCATCAACCCGCCGCAGTCGGCCGTGCTCGGCCTGCACCGCATCGAGGATCGTCCGGTGGTGCACAACGGCCAGGTCGTCGTCCGCCCGATGATGTACCTCGCGCTCAGCTACGACCACCGCCTGGTCGACGGCCGCGAGGCGGTGACCTTCCTCGTCGCGATCAAGAACGCGATCGAGGATCCGACCCGCCTGCTGATCGACCTCTAATCGTGCCCCTGCGAAAGCAGGGGCCCAGGGTCGCGGCGTACTGCGCTCGCCTTGGGTCTCCGCTTCCGCAGGTGCGCAAAGACCAAGGAGAAGCCCTACGAAATCCGGCTGCGTGTACATCATGGCCAACAAGCGCAACGGCACGATCTATGTCGGATCGACCAGCGACTTGCCCGCCCGAGCGTACCAGCATCGCACCGGCATGATCGAGGGCTTCACCAAGGACAAAGGCTGCACGCTCCTCGTCTGGTACGAGGCGCATGAGGATCTGGACGGAGCGCGGCTTCGCGAACGCCAGATGAAGAAATGGAAGCGGGCGTGGAAGATCGAGCTGATCGAACGCGACAACCCGCAGTGGAAGGATTTGTACGGGACGCTCTTCGGCTGAGTCGCGCGATGGTGCCGGATCGAAGAACGTCCTTCGCAACCCTGGGCTCCTGCGTTCGCAGGAGCACGGCAAGGCGCCTGACGCGGCGCACGCATGGAGCGGAAAATGGCTGAATATGATTTCGACGTCCTGATCATCGGTTCCGGCCCCGGCGGCTATGTCGCGGCGATCCGCGCGGCGCAGCTGGGCCTCAAGACCGGCTGCGTCGAGAGCCGCGAGACGCTGGGCGGCACCTGCCTCAACGTCGGCTGCATCCCCTCCAAGACGCTGCTCAACGCGTCCGAGCTGTTCTACGAAGCCGCCTCGGGCGCGCTCGCCAAGCATGGCGTGAAGCTGGGCTCGGTCGAGCTCGACCTGCCGGCGATGATGGCCGACAAGGACAAGGCCGTGAAGGGCCTGACCGGCGGCATCGAATTCCTGTTCAAGAAGAACAAGATCGAGTGGGTGAAGGGCCTCGGCACCTTCATCGATGCGCACACCGTGCAGGTGGGCGAGCGCACCGTCACCGCCAAGAATATCGTGATCGCCACCGGCTCGTCGGTGACCCCGCTGCCGGGCGTGACGATCGACCAGAAGGTCGTCGTCGACTCCACCGGCGCGATCGCGCTGGAGAAGGTGCCGGCGAACATGGTCGTGATCGGCGGCGGCGTGATCGGGCTCGAGCTCGGCTCGGTCTGGCAGCGCCTCGGCGCCAAGGTGACCGTGGTCGAGTATCTCGACCAGCTGCTCCCGGGCATGGACGGTGAAGTCCGCAAGGAAGCCGCCAAGATCTTCAAGAAGCAGGGCATGGAGATCAAGCTCTCCACCAAGGTGACCGGCGTCGTCGTCAATGGCGACAAGGCCACCGTCACGATCGAGCCCGCCGCCGGCGGCACGCCTGAGACGCTGGAAGCCGATGCCGTGCTCGTCGCGATCGGCCGCCGTCCGAACACCGAGGGCCTGGGCCTCGACAAGATCGGCATCACGCCGAACCAGCGCGGCCAGATCGAGACCGACCACAGCTTCCGCACCGCCGTCGACGGCGTGTGGGCGATCGGCGACGTGATCCCGGGCCCGATGCTCGCGCACAAGGCCGAGGACGAAGGCATCGCGGTCGCCGAGAACATCGCGGGCCTGACCGGCATCGTGAACCATGCGGTGATCCCGAGCGTCGTCTACACCCACCCCGAAATCGCCGGCGTCGGCCTCACCGAGGAGCAGGCGCGCGAAAAGGGCGAAGTGAAGGTCGGCAAGTTCCCGATGGCGGGCAACAGCCGCGCCAAGGCGATCGACGACACCACCGGCTGGGTGAAGGTGATTGCCGACGCCAAGACCGATCGCGTACTCGGCGCCTGGATCATCACCGCGCCGGCCGGCACGATGATCGCCCAGGTGGCCCAAGCGATGGAGTTCGGCGCGACGTCGGAGGACATCGCCTACACCTGCCATGCCCACCCGACGCATAGCGAAGCGATCAAGGAAGCGGCGATGGGCGTGCTCGGCAAGCCGATCCACATCTGATCCCGGTTTAGGCCACCCTCACCCTCCCATCGCTGGCGCGATGGGCCCCTCCCTCTCCCAAGGGGAGAGGGGTAAAAGTCCCTCTCCCCTTGGGAGAGGGAAGGAGCCGCGAAGCGGCGGAAGGGTGAGGGTGATCCAGCCCACCAAGATCCAAAGCAAAACGCCGCCGGCCCCTCGGCGGCGTTTTGCTGTTCCGGCTTCTCGAACCGCGCTAACGCCCCCGCATGACCAACTCCCTCGGCACCCATGACGCAATCCTCCTCGGCGCTGGCGCCGCGGGGATGTTCTGCGCCGCGATGGCGGGACAGCGGGGTCGCCGCGTGCTGCTGCTCGATCATGCCGAGGCGCCGGGGAAGAAGATCCTGATCTCCGGCGGCGGGCGGTGCAATTTCACCAATCTCGGAACCGCGCCCGATCGCTACCTCTCCGCCAACCCGCATTTCGCCAAGTCGGCGCTGGGCCGCTACACCGCGCAGGACTTCCTCGCGCTGGTCGAGCGCCACGGCATCGCCTGGCACGAGAAGACGCTGGGCCAGCTGTTCTGCGACGGCTCCGCGCGCCAGATCGTCGACATGCTGCTCGGCGAATGCTCGATGGGCGGCGTGACGATCGAACTCGGCGCGAGCATCACCGCGATCGACCACGCCGATGGCCGCTTCCGCGTGACCACCAGCAAGGGCGTGGCCGAGGCCCCTGCCCTGGTCATCGCCACCGGCGGCCCGGCGATCCCCAAGCTCGGCGCGACCGGCTTCGCCTATGACCTTGCCCGCCGCTTCGGCCTCAAGGTGGTCGAGCCGCGGCCCGCGCTCGTCCCCCTCACCCTCGGCCCGGACCAGGCGCTGTTCCGCGATCTTTCGGGCGTCTCCACCCCGGTTGCCGCAAGCGCCGGCAAGGCGGCGTTTCGGGAGGCGGCACTGTTCACCCATCGCGGCCTGTCCGGCCCGGCGATCCTGCAGGTCTCCTCCTACTGGAAGCATGGCGAATCGATCGCGATCGACTTCCTGCCCGAGCATCCCAAGGGCTGGCTGCGCGAGGCCAAGCGCGCCGAGCCCCGTCTGGGCCTCCGCACGCTGCTCAACCGCCAGCTGCCTGACCGGCTCGCCACCACGCTCGCCGAACGCATCGCGCTTCCCAGCGAACTCGGCAATTGCCGCGACGCGCTGCTGGACCAGGCCGAGGCACAGCTGGCGGGCTGGCGCTTCACCCCCAACGGCACCGAAGGCTTCGCCAAGGCCGAAGTGACCGTCGGCGGGATCAGCACCGCCGACCTTTCCTCGCAGACGATGGAAGCGCGGAAAGTGCCCGGCCTCTACGCGATCGGCGAAGCGGTGGACGTCACCGGCTGGCTCGGCGGTTACAATTTTCAATGGGCCTGGGCGAGCGGCTGGGCCGCAGCGCAAGCGGTATAAGATAGCCTTTCTGTTGCGCGAACAGCACGTCAGACTCCGGAAAGTTGCTTAACACCCGGTTTTCATTTGCAAAGCTTGCGCCGCTTCGGCCAGACTTGCGGGAAGGGGCAGCTATCTTGTTGGTCCTGGGGGGACATTTCGAGTCGGATGAAAGTCAGGTGCGTTTTGGCGGCCGCCGCATTGGCCTGCCCTGTCACCGCGTTCGCACAGCAACAGCCTGAACCGGCTTCAGGCGCCCCCGGCGCGCCGCCTGCCGCAGGGGTGCTGGTCTATGGCCCCGACTTCTTCGCCAACACCGCCCTGCCCACCGCGCTCGACATGGTCCAGCGTCTGCCCGGTTTCACGCTGGACGTGGGCAACGGCGACGCGCGCGGCATCGCCGGCAATACCGGCAACGTGCTGATCGACGGCAAGCCGCCTGCCTCCAAGACCGACGGGCTGGGCGAGATCCTCCGCCGGATCAGCGCCGGCAGCGTCGCGCGGATCGAGCTGATCCGCGGCGGGGCACCGGGCATCGACATGCAGGGCCGCGCCGTGATCGCCAATGTCGTGCTCAAGCGCACCGCCGCGACCGAGAAGCTGATCAACTACCAGAGCTATGTCTATCGCGACGGCTATGTCGGCCCGGACGTGACGCTGCAATATGCCCGGCGCGACGGCGATCGCCGCGACGAAGTGTCGCTGGAGGTGATCAGCGACCGCACCAGCGGCACCGCGCAGGGCAACCGCGTCCGCCGGGATGCCGCGGGCAATCTGCTCGTCCGACAGACGCTCGACCTGTGGGACCGCGACCGCACCGCGATCCTGCGCTCGACGATCCAGCGCACCGCCGGCGGCGGGCTGCTCACCGTCAACGGCCGCTTCGACTATCTCGATTACCCGACCAGCTTCACCGCCACATCGGTGGAAGGCAGCGGCGACAACACGCGCGCCACCGACATCACGCACCAGTGGAAGGGCGAACTCGGCGCCAACTGGACGCGGGCGCTCGGCCAGAAGAGCGAAGTGGAAGTAATCGGGCTGCAGCGGCTGGGCCATCTCGGCTATGATTCGGACACGCTGGTCGGCGATTTCGCCTCCACCTTCGGCCAGCAGTCGCGCACCGGCGAATCGATCCTGCGCACGATCCTGCGCCACAAGACGAACCCCAAGCTGTCGTTCGAAGGCGGCGGCGAGATCGCCTATAACTTCCTCGACAATCGCACGACCTATACCGAGGAAGGCGCCCCCGTGGCGCTGCCCGACGAGAAGGTGTTCGTCAGCGAAGTGCGCGGCGAGCTGTTCTGGCTGGCGCGCTGGCAGCCCTCTGCGCCGGTGACGCTGGAGGCGGGGCTGCGCACCGAGATGTCGCGCATCCGCTCCGATGGCGATACCCAGCGCAGCCGCTCCTTCTTCTATCCCAAGCCGCGCGTGCAATTGACGCTGCGCCCCAACGCGCGCGACCAGATCCGGCTGCGGGCGGAGCAGAGCGTCAGCCAGCTCGACTTCACCAATTTCGTCGCGGCGACCGAGATCAACCTCGGCACCGTCCGGGCCGGCAATGGCGATCTGCGGCCCGAGCAGACGCTCACGCTGGAGGCCGTGGTCGAACACCGCTTCTGGGGCAAGGGCGCGCTGGAGCTGGGTGCCAAGCACGAAGCGACGCGGCACGTGATCGACTATATCCCGCTGGAGGGTGGGTTCGACGCGATCGGCAATATCGGCACCGGCACCCGCGACACGCTGTCGAGCACGCTGACGCTGCCGTTCGACAAGCTGGGCATCAAGGATGCACGCTTCCGCGGCAATGCCGAGGTGGTGCGCAGCCACGTCACCGATCCGCTGACCGGCGCACGGCGGCGCTACACCAACGAAGTGCCGTTCACCTGTTCGGGCAGCTTCAGCCAGGACCTGTTCGGCGGCCGCTTCACCTATGGCGTGTACGGCAGCTGCGGCCAGCCCGCGACCAGCCTCTATCGCATCGCCGAGTATCGCTCGACCGCGATCGAACCGAGTTTCGAGGTCTATGGCATCTGGAAACCAAGCAAGCGGCTGACGATCCGGCTCGACGCCAGCAGCCTCAACAACCCCGCGCGCATCTACGACCGCGACGTGTACACCGGCGAGCGCAACGCCGCGCCGCTGGCCTATCGCGAGCGGCGCGTTCAGCGGCGCGGGCAGTATCTCTACGTGCAGATCCGCCGGGCGCTGTAGGGCTGCCCGCCGCACCACACCACACCCGTCATTCCCGCGAAGGCGGGAATCCATTCGCCTGTGCGGGCGCAGATGGAGCCGAAACACCTGCGCCAATGGATCCCCGCCTTCGCGGGGATGACGATAAGCGTTTTTAGTCCAGGTTCGGCCGCAGATAACGGGTCGCCAGTTCCTCGCTGATCCCGCGGCGGACCGCGTAATCCTTGAGCTGGTCCTGCCCCACGCGTGCCACGCCGAAATATTCGGCCTGCGGGTGCCCGAAATAGAAGCCCGACACCGCCGCTGTGGGCAGCATCGCGAAGCTCTCGGTGAGGCTGATGCCGGTGCGCTTGTGCGCATCGAGCAGGTCGAACAGGATCGGCTTGAGGCTGTGCTCGGGGCAGGCAGGATAGCCCGGCGCCGGGCGAATGCCGCGATACTGCTCGCGGACGAGTGCCTCGTTGTCGAGCTGCTCGCCCTCGGCATAGCCCCACAGCGCGGTTCGGACGAACTTGTGGAGACGTTCCGCAAAGGCTTCGGCGAGACGGTCGGCCAGCGCCTTCAGCAGGATGTCCGAATAGTCGTCGATCGCCGCCTTGAAGCGGGCGAGGTGCGGCTCGATGCCGTGGATCGAGACCGCGAAGCCGCCGATCCAGTCGCCGTCATGGTCGATGAAGTCGGCCAGGCACATATTGGCGCGGCCCTCGCGCTTGGCGATCTGCTGGCGCAGGAACGGCAGGCGGACATGGTTCTCGTTCTCGAGATGCACGATCACGTCGTCGCCCTCACGCCGGCACGGCCACAGCCCCGCCACGCCGCGTGCGGTAAGCCAGCGCTCGTCGATGATCCTGTCGAGCATCTTCTGCGCATCGGCGAACAGCGAGGTCGCGCTTTCGCCGACCACTTCGTCGGTCAGGATCGCCGGGTAGTTGCCGGCCAGCTCCCAGGCGCGGAAGAAGGGGGTCCAGTCGATATAGTCGCACAGGTCCTTGAGGTCCCAGTCGTCGAAGCTATGGACGCCGGGCAGGCGCGGCTTGCCCGGCTTGAGGCTCATGTCCGCCTCGAAAGCGTTGGCACGGGCGTCCTCCAGCGGCAGCAGCTCGCTCTGGCCCTTGCCGGCGCGGGTGACGCGGACATGCTCATATTCGTCCGCCACCTTGGTGACATACGGATCGCGCTGCGTGTCCGATACGAGCGCCGTCGCCACGCCGACCGCGCGGCTTGCGTCGAGCACGTGCACGACCGGGCCGGTATAGGCCGGATCGATGCGCAGCGCGGTGTGGACGCGGCTGGTGGTCGCGCCGCCGATGAGCAGCGGCATCGTCATCTGCGCGCGCTGCATTTCCTCGGCGACGGTCACCATCTCGTCCAGGCTCGGGGTGATCAGGCCGGACAGGCCGATCATGTCCGCATCATGCTCCACGGCCGCCTGGAGGATGTTCGACCAGGGCACCATCACGCCCAGATCCACCACCTCGAAGCCGTTGCACTGGAGCACCACGCCGACGATATTCTTGCCGATATCGTGCACATCGCCCTTCACCGTGGCGAGCACGATCTTGCCCTTGCCCTTGGCACCGGGCTCCTTCATCGCCTCGATATAGGGGAGGAGGTGGGCCACCGCCTTCTTCATCACGCGGGCGGATTTCACCACCTGCGGCAGGAACATCTTGCCCGAGCCGAACAGGTCGCCGACGACGTTCATGCCGTCCATCAGCGGGCCTTCGATCACTTCGATCGGGCGGGCGAAGGCGAGGCGGCATTCCTCGGTATCCTCGACGACATACATGTCGATGCCCTTGACCAGCGCATGCTCGAGCCGCTTGGTCACCGGCCAGCTGCGCCATTCCGCCGCCTGCTTTTCCGCCACCGCATCGGTGCCGCGATACTTCTCGGCCAGCGCGACCAGCCGCTCGCCCGCCTCGGGATCGCGGTTGAGCACCACGTCCTCGCAGGCGACGCGCAGCTCGGGATCGATCGCGTCATAGACGTCGAGCTGGCCGGCATTGACGATCGCCATGTCCATGCCCGCGGGGATGGCGTGGTAGAGGAACACGCTGTGCATCGCCCGGCGCACCGGCTCGTTGCCGCGGAAGCTGAACGACAGGTTCGACAGGCCGCCCGAGATATGGACGTGCGGGCAGCGCTTCTTGATCTCGCGACACGCCTCGATGAAGTCGACGCCGTAGTTGTTGTGCTCCTCGATGCCCGTCGCCACCGCGAACACATTGGGATCGAAGATGATGTCCTCAGGGGGAAAGCCGATGCCGGTGAGCAGCTTGTAGGCGCGCTCGCAGATCTCGACCTTGCGGGCTTGCGTGTCGGCCTGCCCGACCTCGTCGAACGCCATGACGACCACGGCGGCGCCGTATGCCATGCACTTGCGGGCGTGCGCGAGGAACGCCGCCTCGCCTTCCTTCATGCTGATCGAATTGACGATCGGCTTGCCCGAGACGCACTTCAGCCCCGCCTCGATCACGTCCCACTTGGAGCTGTCGATCATCACCGGCACGCGGGCGATGTCCGGCTCGGCGGCGATCAGCTTGAGGAAGGTGGTCATCGCCTCGTGCGCGTCGAGCAGACCCTCGTCCATGTTGACGTCGATCACCTGTGCGCCGTTCTCGACCTGCTGGCGCGCGACTTCGACCGCGGCGGGATAGTCGCCGGCCATCACCAGCTTCTTGAAGCGGGCCGATCCGGTGACGTTGGTGCGCTCGCCGATATTGACGAAGTTGGTGGAGGAAGGCGTGGTCATCGGGTTTCTTCTTCTTCGATCCTCCCCCGGAGGGGGAGGGGGACCATGCGAAGCATGGTGGAGGGGTATCGCGCTATCGGGAGGGGGACACCCCTCCGTCAGGCCTTCGGCCTGCCACCTCCCCTTGCAGGGGAGGATCTGAACGTCAGGCCGCCATGGTGAACGGTTCGAGGCCGGCGAGCCGCGTCCGCACTTCCGGCGTCGGGATGGCACGCGGGGTGAGCCCCTGCACCGCCTTGGCGATCGCGCCGATATGCGCGGGCGTCGAGCCGCAGCAGCCGCCGAGGATGTTCACCTGCCCCGCATCGGCCCATTCCTTGACGAGGCCGGCCGTCGTCGCCGGCATCTCGTCATAGGCGCCGAGCTCGTTGGGCAGGCCCGCATTCGGGTAGACCATGATCAGCGTGTCGCAAAGCGCCGACAGCGTCTTCACGTGCGGGCGGAGCTGCTCGGCGCCGAACGAGCAATTGAGCCCGATCGTCACCGGCCGCGCATGGCGCACCGCCGCCCAGAATGCCTCGACCGTGTGGCCGGAAAGGTTGCGGCCGGACAGGTCGGTCAGCGTCATCGAGAGCATGATCGGCAGGTCGCGGCCCAGCGCCTCGCCCGCCTCGATCGCCGCCATGATGCCGGCCTTGGCGTTGAGCGTGTCGAACACCGTCTCGATCAGCACGAAGTCGATGCCGCCTTCGACCAGCGCATCGATCTGCTCGCGGTACACGTCCTTGAGGTAATCGAAGTCGATCTCGCGATAGCCGGGATCGTTGACGTCCGGCGAGAGCGACAGCGTCTTGTTGGTCGGGCCCAGCGCGCCGGCGACGAAGCGCGGGCGGCCATCCTTCGCTTCATATTCGTCGGCGATTTGGCGGGCGAGCTTGGCGCTCTCGATGTTGATCGCGCGCACCAGATGCTCGGCGCCGTAATCGGCCTGGCTGATCCGGTTGGCGGAAAAGGTGTTGGTCTCGGCGATGTCCGCCCCGGCCTCGAAATAGGCGCGGTGGATCGAGCCGGGCACCTCGGGCTTGGTCAGCGCGAGGATGTCGTTGTTGCCCTTCTGATCGTGGCTGAGGCCGAGAGTACCGGCATAGGCGGCCTCGTCGAGCTTCCAGTTCTGGATCTCGGTGCCGAACGCGCCGTCGGTGATCAGGATGCGCTTGGCGGCTTCGGCCAGCAGTTTCTCGCGTGCAGTCATGTCAAATTCCTACTTTAGCCCCTCCCCTTCAGGGGAGGGGTTGGGGTGGGGGACACCGCTGCAAGCCCGGGGACTCACTTCTCGGTCATGCCCCACCCCCAACCCCTCCCCTGAAGGGGAGGGGCTTAGGTTGGGTTACGCCGCTGCCACCGCCGGCTGTTGCCGCGGGCGGAGCCCCAGCAGGTGGCAGATCGCGTAGCTCAGCTCGGCGCGGTTGAGCGTGTAGAAGTGGAACTGCCGAACGCCGCCCGCATAGAGCTTGCGGCAAAGTTCCGCCGTCAGCGTCGCCGTCACCAGCTGGCGCGCCGAGGGATGCTCGTCGAGCCCCTCGAACAGCTTCTCCATCCAGGCCGGCACGTCGGTGCCGCACATCGCGGACATCTTCACCACGCTGGCATAGTTCATCACCGGCATGATGCCCGGCACGATCTCGGCATGGATCCCCGCCGCCGCCGCGCGGTCGCGGAAGCGCAGGAAGGTCTCGGCCTCGAAGAAGAACTGGGTGATCGCGCGGTTGGCGCCGGCATCGATCTTGCGCTTCAGATTGTCGAGATCGGCCTCGGGGCTCGGCGAATCCGGATGGCATTCGGGATAGGCGCTCACCGAAATCTCGAACGGGTGCAGCCGGCGCAGGCCCGCGACCAGATCGGCCGCATTCTCATAGCCGCCGGGATGGGTGCGATACTTCTCGCCGGCGCGGGGCGGATCGCCGCGCAGGGCGACGATGTGGCGCACGCCCGCCGCCCAATATTCCTCGGCGATCTGGTCGATCTCCTCGCGCGTCGCCTCGACGCAGGTAAGGTGCGCGGCGGCCGCCAGCGGCGTTTCGCGCGCGATCTTCGAGACCGTGGCATGGGTGCGCTCGCGGGTGGTCCCGCCCGCGCCATAGGTGACGCTGACAAAGCGCGGTCCGAGCGGCGACAGCGTCTCGATCGACGACCACAGCGTCTCTTCCATCTTCTCGGTCTTGGGCGGGAAGAATTCGAAGCTCACTGCCACGTCGCCCGCCACATCGGCGAACAGGGGCGGTGCCATGGGGTCTACGATGCTCATGCCGCCTTCACCTTTTCCACGCTCTCCCCGGTCTTGCGACCGAGCCACAATTTCACCGTCAGCGCACCGCCTTCCAGCGTCTGCACCTGCACCGGGGCGAGCCCGGCGCGATCGAACCAGCCGAGCATCTGCTCGTCCGAAAACCCCAGCCGGGCATGCGCATCGCGGGTGCGCAGCTCCTCGCGCTCATGCGGCGCGAAATCGACGATCAGCAGCCGCCCGCCGGGGCCGAGCACGCGGGCCGCCTCGCCGATCGCCGCCGCCGGTTGCTGCGCGAAGTGGAGCACATGATGCAATATAGCAGTATCCGCAGCCCCATCCTGCAGCGGCAGCGCATAGAGATCGGCCTGGCGCAGCTCGGCATGGCCGAGATCGGCGAGCTTGGCGCGCGCCAGCCGCAGCATTTCGGACGAGCGATCGATTCCCACCGCCTGCGCGGCGCGTGGGCCGAACAGCTCGAGCATCCGGCCCGTGCCGGTGCCGATATCGACCAGCGTGCCGAGCGAGCCCTCGCCGAGCGCGGTGCCCATCGCGGCCTCGACTTCGCTCTCCGCGACATGCAGCGATCGGATCGCATCCCATTGACCGGCATTGCTCTCGAACCAGCTCTCCGCCGCGCTGGCCCGGTCGGCGCGCACGGCCGAGAGCCGCGCCTGGTCGGCGACCACCCAAGGGTCGCCTGCCAGTTCCCAGGCGTCCAGTGCGGCGAGCACGGGTAAAGTGACCGCCTGCCGGCCGAGCGCCACGAACACCCAGCTGCCTTCCTTGCGTCGTTCGGCCACGCCCGCGTCGCACAGGATCTTGACGTGGCGAGAGACGCGCGGCTGGCTCTGCCCCAGCACCTGCGCCAGTTCGCCGACGCTCAGCTCCATCGCACGCAGCAATGCTACGATCCGCAACCGGGTCGAATCCGCGAGCGCGCGGAAGATGGCGAGGGGCTCTGTCATGGGCGGAATAGAGATATAAAGATATCTTTATATCAGGTCAACGCATCGCTGTGCGGTTGCATGCGTTTGCGCCTCTGGCTAGCCCGGCCCCGAACCCCGTGAAGGAACCCATTCCCATGCGCAAGCTTCTCCTCCTCCCCGTAGCCGCGCTGGCGCTCACCGGCCTTGCCGCCTGCGGCAACAAGGCGAAGAACGAAGCCGCCGAGGCCAATGAGGCGATGGCCGGCGACAGCAACACGATGGGCGACGCCGTCGCCGATGTGAACGCCGCCGAGGATGCTGCCTTCGCCAATGCCGAGAGCGCCTATTCGAACGACACCGGGCCGGCCGGCAACGAGATCACCGACTGACGCGTTCCTCGCCCTCCTCTTCCCTTCGGAGACCAGCCATGCCGCATCTTCGCCACCTCGGCGCCTCGGGCCTCGAGATTTCGCCGCTCGTGCTGGGCGGCAACGTGTTCGGCTGGACCGCCGACAAGGCCGCCAGCTTCCGCATCCTCGATCGCTTCGCCGAGCGCGGCGGGGTAATGATCGACACCGCCGATGTCTATTCGGCCTGGGTTTCGGGCCACAAGGGCGGCGAGTCCGAGACGGTGATCGGCGAATGGCTGCGCAGCTCCGGCAAGCGCGACCAGGTGCTGATCGCCACCAAGGTCGGCATGCTGCCAGGCGAGGGCGGCGAGAAACTGGCACCCGCGCGCATCGCCGCAGCGGCCGAGGCGTCGCTCCAGCGGCTGGGTATCGAGACGATCGACCTCTATTTCGCGCACCAGGACGATGAGAGCGTGCCGCAGGAGGACTATCTCGCGGCGTTCGGCGCGCTGATCGATGCAGGCAAGGTCCGTGCGCTGGGCGCGTCCAACTTCCACGCGATGCGGCTGAAGTCGGCGCTCGATATCGCCGCCAAGGAAGGGCTGCCGCACTTCCGGGTGCTGGAGCCCGAATACAACCTCGTCAGCCGCCGCAAGTTCGAGGGCGAGCTGCAGGATCTGTGCATCACCCACAATCTCGGCGTGATCCCCTATTACGGCCTCGCCTCGGGCTTCCTCACCGGCAAGTATCGCAGCGAAGCCGATCTCTCGAAGAGCGTGCGCGGCGGAGGCATGGCCAAGCTGCTCGCGGGCAAGGGCGGGAAGGTGCTGGCGGCGATGGACGAGGTCGCGGCCGAGACCGGCGCCAGTCTCGCCCAGATTGCGCTCGCCTGGCTGGCCGCGCAGGACGGCGTCACCGCGCCGATCGCCAGCGCGACGAGCATCGAGCAGCTCGACGAACTGATCGGCGCCTGGGACGTGGAACTCAGCCACGATCAGCGCGACCGCCTGACCGCCGCCGGGGCCTGATGACCGAAGCCGACCTGATCGACCGCATCGTCGCGCAACTGGTCCGCCGCCACGGCGGCACCGTGCGCCGCTGGAAGACCGTGCTGGGCAAGGTTCGCCTCTACGACGCGGAGACGCACCCGCATTGCAACTGGTCGCTGGCACCCAGCGGCGCTCCGGGCGATGTCGCGGCGGTGGAGAAGCTGCTCGACGAGCTGCGGATCACCTATCCGATCGTCAACGGCTGAACGAAAAAGGGCGGAGCACCTGGTGCCCCGCCCCTCTTCATCCTCTCCCGGCAGCTTTTAGATCCCGACCTTCAGCGTCAGGAAGAACTGCTGCGGTGCGCCGACCATCAGCGTCTGGTTGTCGCCGCTGTTGCCGAAGCCGTTGGTGCCGATCGTCGAGATGTACTTCTTGTCGAACAGGTTGGTCACATTGCCCTGCAGTTCCAGCTTCCGCCCGCCCAGGTCGAACTTGTAGCCGAGCGTGGCATCCACCACCACGCGGCCGTCGACATACTGGTCGTTGGTGTAAGTGAAGTAGCGCTTGCTCATGTAGTTGGCGCCGACGCGGGCATTGAAGCCCTGGCCGGACCAGGTGACTTCGCCCTTCAGCATGTGCTTGGGCGAATCGACCACCGTCTTGCCCTTGGTCGGGATCACTGCCGTCGCCGTGACGACGTCGTCCCGATAGGTCGAGTCGTTGTAGCTGTACGAGGCGAACAGCCCGAAGCCCATCGGCAGGCGCACGTCGCCGGTCGCCTCGACGCCCACCGAGCGCGCGTCGCCGACATTCTGCAGGATCGCCGGGTTGCCGACGATGCCGGCGCTGGTCGTCACGGCCAGCAGGCGGTTGCGGAAGTTGACATAATAGCCGGCCAGCGAGCCGGTGAAGATGCCGTTGCGATAGCGACCGCCCACTTCATAGGTGTCGGACGCTTCGGGCTTGAGCTTGGTCGCGCCGCTGTTGAGCGCATCGAAGCCCGCCTGGGTCGTCGCGAACGGGCCGCTGGTGGCGGCCGACACGAAGGCGCGGGTCACCTGGGTGAAGCCGGCGAACAGCTCGGCATTGTCGGTCACCCGGTAGTTGAGGCCGGCGTGCGGCTGGAACCAGTCGGTCACCTTGATGCGGCCGCCGGCGAGCCCGCCCGCGACGATCGGCGTGGCATGGTTGGTGACGGCGAAGCCCTTCCAGCCCAGGTTCGCGGTCAGCGCACCCAGCTCGATCTTGTCCTGCACATAATATTGGAAGGTGTCGGTCTGGTACTTCCAGTACCACTGGGTGGCGAACGGGTTGCTCTGGAAGCTCAGGCTGTCGCGGCCCGGGTTGGTGCGGCTGTCGAGCGCGTAGAAGCGGCGCGCCTGGCGGAAATCGTTGCGCTCGTACCAGCCGCCGACGGTCACGTCGTTGAAGCCGAGCTTGGTGCCGATATTGCCGAACACGCCGCCACGACGGACGTCATATTCGGTGGTGCGCAGCGACATCGGTACGCCATTGGGCGAGGCGACATAGGGCGTGTACCACAGGCCCTGGCCATGGTTGTTGTGGAAATAGCCCTTGAGTACGCCGTGGACCGTCGCGCTGCCGGTCGTCTCCAGGCCCGCCGAGGCGAGATAGTCGCGGCGCAGGCCCGCGGCGTTGTAATAGGCATCGTCGGGGTTGAGGAACGGCGCCGGATAGACCTTGCCGGCTCCCGGATTGGTCGGCGTCACCCCGGTATAGCCGGTATTCGCGCCGATGTCCGAGACGAGGATCGCCTTGGCGTAATCGTTCGAGATATTGTCCCAGTTGTAGCCGAGGCGCTTGATCATATCGAGCGACATGTCCTGATAGTCGTTCTCGCGACGATCGGAGAAGTCGAACGTGCCCACCGCACGCAGCTCCGGCGTGATCGGGGTGACGACCTTGCCGTTGACCTGGTTGATGCGCTGCGCCCCCCAGCCCTTCCACTTGTCGGTATCCGAGTGGAGGTAGGAGAGATAGGCGCGGGTGCCGCCCGGGGTCAGCTCGCCGAAATCGAGCCGGCCGAACACGCGCCAGAAATTGTCGCTGCCGCCGGTGGCGTTGAGGTCGATGCCCAGCTTCTCCTTGGGATCGCTCGACAGGAATTCTAGCGTGCCGCCGAGATTGTTGGTCGCCTGGGTGTCGATCCCGCCCGAGCCCTGGGAGACGCGGGTCTCGGCGATGTTCTCGCTGATGATCGCGCGGCTGATGTGCAGGCCGTTGACGTTGCCGTAGCTGGCGTCGCCGAGCGGGATGCCGTCCAGGGTGAAGCCCAGCTGGTTCTGGTTGAAGCCGCGGATCGACACGCGCTGCGCCCATTCATAAGCGCCGAACGGATCGGCGCCCTGGAAGTTGACGCCGGGCAGCTTCTCGATCGCCTTGAGCGGGCTGGTGCCCGGCGCGAGCAGCGCGATGTCGGCCTGGGTCAGCGTCTGGATCTGGCGGGTCTCGCCCTTGCCGATCACGACGATGTCGTCGGCGCCGCTCTGCGGCTGGGTGTCGTCGATCAGCGTGGCGGTGGGCGCAGTCTGCGCGAGGGCCGCGCCGGCAGTGAACAGCGACGTACCGGCGAGCAGGCCGGCGGCAAGCATACGGATGCGCATGCGCATGATCCCCTTGGGAAAGCACCAGGCCCCTCGCCCCGTGCTGCGCCGCCGCTACGCGTGTCGCGTTGCAACATTCGATAGTTAACGCTTCACTACCGGGACTCCTGGGTGACAGCCCCGTGACAATTGGATTACGCTGCGGAAAAGACCGGATTTCCCGTTGTCGAGACCATCGGCACTACGATACCCACAACCTACGTCGCCCCTCTTGTGTTGCCCATTTGCAACACTATCTGCTGGTCAACGTCGAACAGGGATCAGGCATGAACCTCGAAAAATTCACCGACCGCGCCAAGGGCTTCCTGCAATCAGCGCAGACCGTGGCGATCCGCATGAACCACCAGCGGATCAGCCCGGAACATCTTCTGAAGGCGCTGCTCGAGGACGAGCAGGGCATGGCCAGCGGCCTGATCCAGGCGGCGGGCGGCGACGCCAAGCGCGCGCTGAGCGAAACCGACCTGGCGCTGTCCAAGATCCCGGCCGTCAGCGGCTCGGGCGCGCAGTCGACGCCGGGTCTCGACAACGACCTCGTCCGCGTGCTCGACCAGGCCGAGACGATCGCGCAGAAATCGGGCGACAGCTACGTCACCGTCGAGCGGCTGCTCGTCGCGCTGGCGCTGAGCCTCAACACCGCGGCCGGAAAGGCGCTGCAGGCGGCGAATGCCAAGCCCGAGGCGCTCAACACCGCGATCAACAGCATGCGCGGCGGCCGCACCGCCGATACGTCCTCGGCCGAGGACCGCTATGACGCGCTCAAGAAGTTCGCCCGCGACCTGACTGAGGCGGCGCGCGCCGGCAAGCTCGACCCCGTCATCGGCCGCGACGAGGAAATCCGCCGCACCATCCAGATCCTCGCCCGCCGCACCAAGAACAATCCGGTGCTGATCGGCGAGCCCGGCGTCGGCAAGACCGCGATCGCCGAAGGCCTCGCGCTGCGCATCGCCAATGGCGACGTGCCCGACACGCTGAAGGACCGCACGCTGATGGCGCTCGACATGGGCAGCCTGATCGCGGGCGCCAAATATCGCGGCGAGTTCGAGGAGCGCCTCAAGGGCGTGCTCGACGAAGTGAAGGGCGCCGAGGGCCAGATCGTGCTGTTCATCGACGAGATGCACACGCTGATCGGCGCCGGCAAGGCCGAGGGCGCGATGGACGCCGGCAATCTGCTCAAGCCCGCGCTTGCCCGCGGCGAGCTGCACTGCATCGGCGCGACCACGCTCGACGAATATCAGAAGCATGTCGAGAAGGACCCCGCGCTCCAGCGGCGCTTCCAGCCGGTGTTCGTCGGTGAGCCGACGGTCGAGGACACCATCTCGATCCTGCGCGGCCTCAAGGAGAAGTACGAGCTGCACCACGGCGTGCGGATCACCGACGCGGCGATCGTCGCGGCGGCGACGCTCTCCAACCGCTACATCGCCGACCGCTTCCTGCCCGACAAGGCGATCGACCTGATGGACGAGGCGGCGAGCCGCATCCGCATGGAAGTGGAGAGCAAGCCCGAGGAAATCGAGACGCTCGATCGGCGGATCATCCAGCTCAAGATCGAGCGCGAGGCGCTGAAGCGCGAGACCGACGAAGCCTCGCGCGACCGGCTCGCCACGCTGGAGGAGGACCTCGCCAATCTCGAGCAGCAATCGGCCGAGCTGACCACCCGCTGGCAGGCGGAAAAGGACAAGATCAACGCCGAGGCGACGATCAAGGCCCAGCTCGACCAGGCGCGGATCGAGCTCGACCAGGCCCAGCGTGCGGGTGACCTCGCGCGTGCCGGCGAGCTGTCCTACGGCGTGATCCCCCAGCTCACCCGCCAGCTCGACGAAGCGCAGAACGTCACCAAGGGCGCGATGCTGCGCGAGGAAGTGACCGCCGACGACATCGCCGGCGTGGTCGCGCGCTGGACCGGCATCCCGATGGAGCGGATGCTGGAGGGCGAGCGCGAGAAGCTGCTCCAGATGGAGCAGCAGCTCGGCAAGCGGGTGATCGGCCAGGCCGATGCGGTGAAGGCGGTCTCCACCGCCGTGCGCCGCAGCCGCGCGGGGCTGCAGGATCCGAACCGCCCGCTGGGCAGCTTCCTGTTCCTCGGGCCGACGGGCGTGGGCAAGACCGAGCTGACCAAGGCGCTCGCCGAATTCCTGTTCGACGATCCCAACGCGATGGTGCGCATCGACATGAGCGAATTCATGGAGAAGCACGCGGTCGCGCGACTGATCGGCGCCCCTCCGGGTTATGTCGGCTATGAGGAAGGCGGCGTGCTCACCGAAGCGGTGCGTCGGCGCCCCTATCAGGTGGTGCTGTTCGACGAGGTGGAGAAGGCGCACAACGACGTGTTCAACATCCTCCTCCAGGCGCTCGACGACGGTCGCCTGACCGACGGCCAGGGTCGCACGGTGGACTTTTCGAACACGATCGTGATCCTCACCTCGAACCTGGGCAGCCAGTTCCTCACCAACCTGCCGGACGGCCATCCGGTGGAGGAAGTGGAGCCGCAGGTGATGGACGTGGTGCGGGCGCATTTCCGCCCCGAGTTCCTCAACCGGCTGGACGAGATCATCCTGTTCCATCGGCTTGCCGCGGATCACATGGCGCCGATCGTCGACATCCAGGTCGGCCGGGTGGCCAAGCTGCTCAAGGACCGCAAGGTGGCGATCGACCTCACCCCGGCGGCGCGCGACTGGCTGGGCCGGGTGGGCTATGACCCCGTGTACGGCGCGCGCCCGCTGAAGCGCGCGGTGCAGCGCTACCTGCAGGATCCGCTGGCCGACCTGATCCTGCGCGGCGCGGTGAAGGACGGGTCGACCGTGCATGTCGACGAGGGCGATGGCGCGCTGACGCTCAGCGTCGGCTGATCACAGGGCGGCGTCGCCGAGCCCGAGCGAGCGGCGCGCCGCCTGATAGGATCGAAGGAAGGGGTCGAGCACCGCCCGATGGGGGGCGCTCGACCCCAGCGCCCGCGTGTAGATGGGTTCGCGCACCTGGCGCACGCTCGAGGTCGTCACCGCACGCTTGACGGTATGCGATTGCGCCATCTGCGGCTCGAACGTCATCCCGCAATGGCTGGCGATCCGCGGGATCCAACTCGCCGGATCTTGGACCAGCGCGGCATAAGAGACCGACAGGATGCGATCCGGGTAGAGCTGCAGCCAATGGTCGCGCAGCATATCTTCCAGCGCGAAGTGGATGCCCATGTCCTCCAGGCTGAAGCTCCACCCCATCTCCACCGAGAATGGCGTCTTGAAGCAGGACCAGGCGACGTCCAGCACGTCGCGCTTCAGCCAGAGGATCGGTGCCTGGGGCAGCGCCGTCGCGACGATGCCGGTGAAGCGACTGGTATTGAGCGATTTGTCGATGACACGTCCTGCCGCTCCGTACCGCTCGGCAAGCAGGTGGTGATAGAGCGCCGCAAAGGCTGAAGCGGTCGTCGCATGCAGGTCGCCAGGCACCATCGGCCCGCCCACTGCGCGCGACGCGATCCCCAGCAGGTTGAGCTCGCCGCCGCCCGCTACGGTCGAGTGGCTCGCAAGGATCTGCTCGACGAGCGTCGTACCGGAGCGCGGGAGTCCGGTGACGAAGATCGAACGGCTCGGCGCCGTCTCGATCGTATCGCTCCTGCGCGGGAAGCGCTGGATCAAGGCGCGGGCAAAACGGCCGTCGTCGTCCGCCGAATAGCTGCGCGTCTCGCGCATCCGCGCCGCCGCTTCGACATAGAGCGATTCGGCAGCGTCGCCATCGCCGTCATCTTCGCGCGCCTTGGCCAACGCATAGAGCAAGGTCGCGAAATCCGACCTGTGGTCCCGCCTTGCGGCGTCGACTGCCCGAACCAGCCGCGCCACCGCCTCGGGGCGGCCGCGGCAGCCGCCGGCATGGACCCAGCTCAGCCAGGATGTGGCCGTCGCCTCGGGCATGGCGAGTACCCGGTCGAAACAGGCCAGCGCCGCTTCCGCCTCGTCGAGCTGGCTGAGCAGCGTGCCGAGAAAATGCCAAACCTCCGCCGATGCGGGATGTTCGGCGGCGATGCGCTCAACCCATTCCCGGGCTGCATCGAACCGCCCGGCGCGCACCAGGAGATCGGCAAGGAAAAGGCCGCTTTCCAGCCCCGGAGCCGCCGTGCAAAACCGCCGCGCCGCATCGAGCGCCAGCGACCATTCGGCGGTTGCCGCGCAGAAGCGTGCGACCGCCCCCCATTGGGTGCCGAGCGGGGCAGCCGAGACCAGCAGATCGCGCACGATCGTCAATGCCGTATCCGGCTTGCCCTGATTCAGCGCCGCCACGAAATCGCGTATCGAAGCCATCGTACCTGCTAGACCAATAAAAAGGGGGACCAGCACGCTGGTCCCCCAACCCTTTCCGAGGATGCAGGCTTAGAAGCCGACCGCCAACTGGAAACGGAAGTAGCGCGGCTGCTGATAGCCCCGTGGCGTGCCGTAGTCGCCACGCGGACGGCCATTGCCCTGCGTGCCGGTTTCGTTCAGGTCGGTGACGCCCTTCTGGTTGAACAGGTTGAACACGTCGACGCGGAAGCTGGCGTCGAAGGCCTTGGTCGGCACCTTCGCGGTCATCGTCACGTTGGTGAAGATCGTCCAGTCCGACTCGAGCTGGCTACCGCGCGGCGTGACGCTCAGCGAGGTGGTCGTGGTGTTGTTGGCGAAGCCCGCATAGGCCGGGTCGGTGATCACCTTCCCCGAACTGTCGAGGTTGCAGTAGAAGCCCGCCGCACCATAGGAGCCGGCAAAGGCATCGCGCTTCACCGGCACGCGGCCGATGCACCCGAACTTGCGCGGCGACAGCGCCTGGAACTGCGTGCCGAAGGTCAGCCATTCGGTGATCGCATAGGAGCCGAAGACCTTGATGTTGTGCCGCGCATGGCCCGGCAGATAGCCATAGGCACCGTCGGTGAGGCCGGGCTGGTCGAACGCGGTGGTGAGGCCCGAATCGTCCTGACCATTGTCCGAGCGGACGCCGCCTTCGATGTTCCCCTTGAGTTCGGACCAGGTGTAGGACCCGTCGAGGCTCCACTTGCCGTCAAAGTCGCGCGAGACCTTCGCCGTGATCGCCTTGTAGGTCCGCTTCGCCTTCGGGTAGCCGAGATCGCTCGCGCTGAAATCGACCGTCCGCAGCGTCGTTTCGCCGTTGATCGGCTCCGACAGCGTGATCCGCGACGCTGCACCCGGGTTGACCAGGGCATATTGGTGGAAGCCGGTCCACAGGTCGTCGCAGCCCGCGATCTTCTGCTGGCTGCAATAGTTGAGCACCGCGGCGTCGATCGCGACGTCTTCCAGCGATTCGTTCAGCTTGCGATACTGGCCGAACAGGCTGACCGTGATGCGGCCGCCCAGGCTGCGTTCAATGCCGAAGGTATATTCGTCGACCGACTGCGGCTTGAGGTTCTTCGCCACCGTCGCCTCGGTCGGCGTTGCCCGGCCGTCCGAAGTGATGTCGCAGTTGAGAACGCCCGTGTCGGGGCAGGCCTGCGCATCGGCGAAGCCGAGCACCGGCGCGCCGAGCTTCGGCGTATTGTCCGAGTTGACGCCCTGGACCAGGAAGTAGCGGGTATAATCGAGTTCCGCGCCGGCCAGGCGGATGTTCGTGTTCGCCACCACCGGGATGAAATAGCGGCCGAACGAACCCCAGATCTTCGTCTTGCTGTCACCCCAGGGATCGAGCGCGAACGCCAGACGCGGCCCCCACTGGTTGCCCGACTTGTAGAAGGTCTTGCCGTCGACGTTCTTGTTCTCGAAGCGATCGTTGCGGATGCCGAGGTTGAGGTTCAGGCGATCGTTGAGCAGCGACCACGAATCCTGCAGGTAGAAGGCATCGTTCTTCGACTTGAACGTACCGCCGTTCACGAACGTGCGGCCGGTGACGTAGAGCGTGTTCGGCGTGGTGACGTAAACGTCCCCGCCCACGCCCGAGTTGACGTAGGTCCAGGCGACGCCGCCGGTGTACGAGGTCGTGTTCCGGGTCGTCAGGTTTTCACGGTCATAGCCGAACTTGAAGTGATGCTTGCCGAAGAGGTTGGCATACACGTCCACGTCGCCGCGATAGAACTCCCGCTGGTCGGAGCTCGCATCGATCGTGTTCAGCGAGTTTCCGGAAAGGGCCGGCGAGAAGTTGCCGCTGGTATCCGAGATGAACGGATAGTCGTTGCGGGTCGAGCCCGAAATGTCCTTGCTGCGGTTCTTGCCATAGGCACCCGACACCGTCAGCCAGTTGGTGAACTGGCCGGTGTAGCGCCCGACATAATTCTCGCCGCCCTCTTCGAGCACCGACGTGCTCAGATAGGCGCCGGTACGCGGACCGTCCTTGTCGACGCGCGTATCATAGCCGCCGCCACTCGCATCGGTGATGCCATAGCTCGCGATGCTGGTGGTCTTGCTCGAATCGAAATAGGTGAATTCGAGTCGCTGACCGTCGAAGGGGATGACGTCGATCTTGCCGCCCCAATAGGGCGAGGTGCTGCTCCGCTCCTCGCGGCGCAGGCCGGTGCTGTAGGGTGCCACCGCGACCCCACCCACGATGGTGTTCGGGTTCACCGTCAGCAGCGTGTCACCCTGCTTGATGTTGTTGGTCTGGTAGAAGCCGTAGAAGAAGATGTGGTCCTTCATGATCGGACCGGACAGCGAGACCAGCGTCTGCGTCGTCTCGCGCGTATCCTGCGAATTCTCGTCGACCAGCGTGTTCGGGCGCGTCTCGTAGAGGCCGTTCGGGATATAGTTGAACAGCACCTTGCCGTGGAACTCGTTGCCGCCCGAGCGGGTGGTCGCATTCACGAAGCCGCCGGTGAATCGGCCGAACTCGGCCGGGATGCTGCCGGTCTTCACTTCGATGGTGTTGTAGAGTTCGAACGGCACCTCGACCGAGCCCAACCCCTTGCGGAAATCGGTGATGTTGAGGCCGTTGATGAAATAGGTGTTTTCGGAAACCGAACCGCCGGCGATCGCCGGCAGGCTGCCGAACGCGGAATCCCCCAGGGTCGTGCCCGGGGCAAGCAGCACCACCGACGTAAGGTCGCGCGCCACCGGCACGCGGTCTTCGATCTCGGCGATGTTGATCACGGCGCCGGTGGTGGTGCGGTCGAAGTCGGAGACGCGCACGCGGCTTCCGGTCACGATGATCTCGCTGCCCGCAGCCGCGATGTCCGCATTCGACACCAGCTGGAAGCTGTTGCCGCCGCTCGCCTGCGTCAGGTCGACATTGTCGTCGCGGAAGGAACCGAAGCCGGTGGCCGAGATTTCGAAGGTATAGGCGCCCTGCGGGAGCAGCGGGATCCGATAGCTGCCGCTGCCATCGGTCTCTACCGATCGTTTGAAGCCCTGTGTGTTCGAGGTCACGCTGACCGTGGCGCCGGGGATCGGCTTGCCGTTCTTGTCGACGACGCGACCGGACGCGGTCACGTTGGTGAAGTCTTGTGCCGCCGCGGGCGCCGAAACGGCCACGGATGCGCATACGGTACCACCCAGCAGGGCGAGCACCGACAAAGCGGAGCCGCCCCGCAGCTTGATCTGCGTCTTCTTCATCGATTTCCCTCGGTTTGCCCCGACCGAGTTCCCCAAGCCGGGGCCGTCTCCCAACTCCCTCCCGGCATAGCCCCATGCGCACCGGGAAGAGCTGCAACGAAGGAAGCAACGAACCCGGTCGGCTGTAAAGCTGTCATTCAGGTTCGGTATACACTTTCCCGAAGGTGTCTCCGCGCTGCAACACTACCGACGTAATATGTCTCAAACGCAACAATCTGCGATATTAAATGTTGGCGCACGGGGCATCCTGCCCAAACATGAGGCAGATTTCCACATATTGTCGCTTGCTATTCGAAGCCACGTGACAAGCTGCCGATGACCGCTGCCACCCCAGCAGACATGTCCAGCCGGATGATCCGAGCGTTCGAGCAGACCGCTGCCCCCGCAGAATTCGCGCGGTAGCTGTTTCCGCCGCAGCCGATCCGCGACGACGGGCGATGTTGCCTGCCGACTCGCCCACGCAGGGGAGCGACAAACACCCACGCGGCGCAAGCGGCTTGATCGGAGGCATATCGACCGCGTCCTGCGGGTCCCGCTTGTCGAGCGCCACCGCTCCACATCAACCATGTTGCCTTGCCACAACCAGACCGCCGCAACTCCTTGCAACGCTGTTGCGACAGTTCCGCGTCCTTCACGATTGGGGGGTTTCGCCGCCGCAAACCAGACACATGATGCTGCGCACGCGTAGCAGCAACGGGCAACGTGGTCGCAATTCTCATCACCTGTCGCCTCCATGTCACAGGTGCGTAACTATATTTCTCACCAATCGTCTCAAAAGACACTAAATTCGGCAGTTGCGATCAGCACTGCGCATCAAAGCAGCATCTGGGCCGAGAACGCCTTGTTGCGGTGCAACATTTATTCGCGTACCCCGCTCTTATCATTCTGTTTCGAACGCAAACTGTGTCCTTCGCGACACAGTTTGATACGAAATGGTAAGCATATACCTTGGCTTCCGCTTTACACCCCCACGTGAGAGCTTCATCCTTTTTGCAAGCTTCGCGACGGATTCAGGCAGCCGTTCGGCGAAGCGGGGAGACACCCCGCCCGGTCTTCGGGCTGCGCGGGTGAAACAAGGGAAAATCGACACGTGAGAATGACACGACTTGCAAGTGGTCTTCGCGCCGGTACCGCGTTGGCGGGCTTGGGTGCGGTTGCGCTGTTTGCCGCACCGGCCATGGCACAGGATCAGAATGCCGGCGCGCAGGCGCCCACCACGCAGCAGGAGCCGCAGGGCGAAATCGTCGTGACGGGGTCGCTCTTCCGCCGCACCGACACGGAAACCACTTCGCCGGTGACCACGCTCACCACCGAAACCCTGCAGCGCGCAGGCACGACGACGATCTCGGATGCGATCCGCAGCGTTTCGGCCGATGGCGCCGGCTCGATCCCGACCGGCTTCCAGGGCGGCTTCTCTGCCGGTGGCGCTGCGGTCTCGCTGCGCGGCCTCGGCGTTTCGTCGACGCTCGTCCTGATCGACGGCCTGCGCACCACCAACTTCCCGCTCAACGACGACGGCCACAACGCCTATGTCGATCTGAACTCGATCCCGTTCAGCTTCGTCGAGCGCGTCGACGTGCTGAAGGACGGCGCATCGTCGACCTATGGCGCCGAGGCAATCGGCGGCGTGGTCAACATCATCCTGAAGAAGCACATCACCGGTATCCAGGGCAGCGTCGAGGCCGGTGCGGCAGGGAAGGGCTATGGCTCGCGCGTCCGCAGCTACCTGACCGCAGGCTATGGCGACTATGAGTCGACCGGTTGGAACGTGTTCGTCAACGGCGAATATCAGCGCGATGGCCGCATCTCGGCGCACGACCTTGGCTTCCCGTTCAACACCACCGACCTGAGCTCGATCGGCCTGGCCGACCAGAACTCGGCCGACAACGCGCTGAACGTGAATACGCCGAACGCCATTGTCCGCCGCGTCACCGGCAGCGACCCGAACAATCCCTTCGCCGGCGGCGCGACCGGTGCGAGCACCTACCAGCTGCTCAACCCGGCGCTGTGCAGCCGCACCTTTACCGTGGCCGGCGCTGCCGGCGGCACCGGCTGCGCGCATGACCTGACCGATGAGTACACGCAGGTCCAGCCGTTCCAGGAGCGCTTCTCGGTCAATGGTCGTCTGAGCATCCGCCTCAACGACAATATCGAAGGCTATGTGACCGGCAGCTATTCGCACAGCCAGGTCAACATCCTCACTGCCCCGTCGGCAATCCGTCAGCGCCAGCCTTATGGCGCTTCGCCGACCACCGCGTCGAACAACCCGGGCATCGCGCTGCCGGTCTATATCTGCTCGTCCGGCACCAATTGCTCGACGGCAGCCGACCGCCAGCTCAACCCGAACAACCCCTATGCCGCCGCCTTCGCGGCCGATCCGGCCAACGGCGCGGCCCGCATCTTCTATTCGTTCGGCGACATCGCGACGGGCACCCAGCGCGGCAACGAAGTCATTCGCGGCACCTTCGGCCTGAACGGCCAGTTCGGCGATGACTGGAACTGGCGAGCCGAGGCGGTCGGCGCGCGCGACAACATCAAGATGGCATCGTTCGGCACCATCAGCATCGACGGCCTTCGCCAGGCGGTGGCGACCGGCGCCTATAACTTCGTCAACCCGAGCCAGAACACCGATGCGACCCGCCAGCTCGTCGCCCCGGACATCATCGCCCGCGGCTCCAGCTCGCTGGCCTCGCTCGATGCCTCGATCTCGCACTCCTTCCTCACCCTGCCGGGTGGTGACCTGCAGGTCGCGGTCGGTGGCCAGATCCGCCGCGAGACGCTCGACTATCCGGGCCTGAACCCGAACAAGACGAACTATGCCAATACCGCGGCGGCGTTCGGCAAGCGCACCGTGACCGCGGCCTATTTCGAAGTCAGCGCGCCGATCCTCAAGGAAGTCGAGCTCAGCGGTTCGGGCCGCTACGACCATTACTCCGAAGGCTTCAGCCGCTTCTCCCCGAAGGTCGGCATCAAGCTGAAGCCGGTCAAGGAGCTGATGCTCCGCGGCACCTATTCGGAAGGCTTCCGCGCTCCGACCTTCGCGGAAAGCAATCCGCGCTCCAGCTTCCCGGGCTTCGTGACCTATCAGCCGCCGTGCAGCTTCGTGCTGGCCCATGGCGGTACCGCGACGGCCACCGGCTGCACGACGACCAATCCGTATGCGCAGTCGTACAGCGTCGGTGGCGGCTTCTCGGGCAACCCGAACCTCAAGCCCGAAACTTCGCGCAGCTTCACCGGCGGCGCCGTGTTCCAGCCGATCCGCGAGCTGAGCTTCACGATCGACTATTACAATGTGAAGAAGAAGAACGTGATCGTTGCCGGTCCGAACGCCGGTACCGCGCGCGCCAACTACTTCGCCGGTCTGCCGCTGCCCGCCGGTTACTCGGTCGGCGCCGTCGACGCGCCCGATCCGCTGTACCCGAACGCGCTGCCGCGCGTGCTGGTGATCAACGGCCCGTACGTGAACGCCGGTTACTTCAAGACCCAGGGTCTCGATTTCGGCGCCTCGGCGGAGTTCGGCATCGCACCGGGCGTGAAGTTCTACAGCCGCCTCGACGTGAACAAGATCCTGAAGTTCGACGTCGACTTCGGTGATGGCGTGGTCCGCAAATATGTCGGCACCGTCGGTCCGTACGAACTGTCGTCGGGCGCGGGCACGCCGGAATGGCGCGGAAACTGGCAGAACACGCTCGAGGTCGGCAAGTTCTCGCTCTCTGCTACCGCCTATTACGTTTCGCGGATCAAGCAGGTGGCTGCGGACGAAGAATCGCCGAGCGCGAGCGGCAACATCGATCTGTCGTGCGGTGCGGCGGCCGGGAACCTGTATCCCTATCCGGATGACGCAGCGCTCAACAAGTTCTGCTACGTTCGTCGCTTCATCTATGCCGATCTGAATGCCCAGGTGCAGGTCAACGACGATTTCACCTTCTTCATGAACGTCGGCAACTTCACCAACGAACGCGCTCCGATTGCGACCTCGTCCTATTCGGGCACGAACTACCTGCCGACCTGGCACTGGGCCGGCGTCGTCGGCCGCACGTTCAGCGCCGGCGCACGGTTCAAGTTCTGATCCCATCCCTTACGGGGAAGATCGACCTGGGAGCGGCACTCTTCGGAGTGCCGCTCTTTTTTTGTCTAGTCTGCGGCACTCATTGCACCAGCAACCAGCAGCGGATCGATCCGCGCGCCGCGCCACATGATGCCCCAGTGCAGGTGCGGACCGGTTGCACGACCCGTCGCACCGACGGCGCCGATGGGTTGCCCTTGGCGCACCGCCTCGCCCTCATGCACGTCGATCCGCGAGAGGTGCAGGAACGCACTCGACAGGCCCATGCCATGGTCGAGCATCAGCAGATTGCCCTCCAGCGTGAAGGGCGCCTCGGCAGCGAGGATCACCACGCCGTCGGCCGGCGCGCGCACCGGGGTGCCGGTGGGCAGCGCGATGTCGATGCCCGAATGATAGGCCCCCGGCTCGCCGGCATAGATACGCTGCGAACCGAACAGCGTGGAGATGCGGCCGGTGGCCGGCCAGGCGAAGCGCTGGCGCCAGCCTTCCGCCGGGGTTTGCAGCGCACGCGCGGCCTTGATGCGCGCAAGCTCGGCCGGACGCCTCGCCTCGAACTCTGCGCTGGGCACCGGGTACTTCGGCAGCTGGTCGAGCCGCGAGATGTTCCACTCGCGGGGCGCGATCTGCAGGTCCTCGCGCACCGTTCGGCCGTCCTTGCCCTTCGCTTCCAGCGCGGCGGCCGGCACCGCATCGCGGTCGAAGGCGATCAGGAAGCGGCGATCGGCGGCGAAGGGGATCGGCTGGCCATTGAACTGCAGCTCGGTGGTGCCGGGCGGCACCTGCCCGCGGGCGATGCCGCCCTGCTCGAAGCTGCCGTCGAGCGCGAAGGCGTCCCCGCCCGCGCGTGCGGTCCGCGCCACCAGCGTCGTCGCCAGCATCGCCGCGGCGAAGCGCCGCCGGTCGATCATGCCTCGAGCAGCGCCTTGGTGGCCGCCTCGGGCGTGGCATAGGCTTCCTGCCGCGCCACGCTCCAGTAGCGGAGCGAATCCACGGGGATGCGCTCGCCGGTGACCGCGCACAGCACATGGTCGCCGGGCGAGAGGACGCGGAAGCCATTGGCCATATAATGCAGCTTGGCGACGCGGGCGGTGTTGGACATCAGCATGGGCGGCGCCATTCCTGCTCTTGAAGGTGGTGGGTGCGCCCTAGAGCAGCGTCGGCTGTTCGGGCTTGGGCGGAGCATAGGCCTTGCCCGCGCCGCGCTCAACCCGGGCATCCACCGAACCATCGGCGAAATGCAGCGTCACGGCCTGTGCCGCGCGCGCATTCTCGGCCGAGGCGACCACCTTGCCGGTGCCGCGCCCCTCCACCCAGGCATACCCCTTTTTCAACGGCAGTTCGGGATCCAGAAGTTCGAGATGCCGGCCCATCGCCGTCAGTCGCTCCGACGCGGTGGCGAAGCGGCGCTCCAGGCTTGCGAGCTTCAGCGCCTCGGCCGGGCGCGCGAAGCGCTGGCGGAGGGCTGCCAGCTCGCGATCGGCGGCGCGGTCGAGCGCGACGCCGCCCAGCCGCTGCCGCGCGGTCGCCAGTCGCTGTTCGAGTGTCGCCGGGCGCAGCGCCGCGCCCGCACGATCGAGCTGCCCGCGCGCCACCGTCACCCGGCGTTCGAGCGCGAGCCCAAGTCGAGCGCCGACATCGTCGAGCCGCTGGCGCTGGGGCCCGAGCAACGCATCGCGGCGCGGCAGCACGCGGACCAGCGCCGCCAGCCGCTCGCCGGCGCGCTCGTGATAGCGGCGGACACAGCGTTCGGTGCGGTGCGACAGCGTGGCGATGCCGTGACGGACTTCGGAGAGCACCGGCACCGCGATTTCCGCGGCAGCCGTGGGCGTGGGCGCACGGAGATCGGCGGCGAAATCGCACAGGGTCGTGTCGGTCTCGTGGCCGACCGCCGAGATGATCGGGATGGCGCATTCGGCCACGGCGCGGACAACGACTTCCTCGTTGAACGACCAGAGATCCTCGATCGAGCCGCCGCCGCGCGCGACGATCAGCAGGTCCGGGCGCGGCACCGCGCCGCCGGGGGCGATCGCGTCGAAGCCGCGCACCGCCCGCGCGATTTCCTGTGCCGAGCCGTCGCCCTGCACCTTGACCGGCCAGACGAGGACATGGGTGGGGAAGCGATCCTCCAGCCGGTGAAGGATGTCGCGGATCACCGCCCCGGTGGGCGAGGTGACCACGCCGATCACCCTGGGCATGAAGGGCAGCGGCTTCTTGGCGCGGGCGTCGAACAGCCCCTCCCCCGCCAGCTTGGCCTTGAGCTTTTCGAGCAGCGCCATCAGCGCGCCCTCGCCGGCCAGCTCCATCCGCTCGATGACGATCTGATATTTGGAGCGCCCCGCATAGATGGTGAGCTTGCCGGTGGCGATCACCTCCAGCCCGTCCTGCGGCTGGAAGGGCAGCGCCGAGGCGGCACCACGCCAGATGACTCCGTCGATCACCGCGTCCATGTCCTTGAGCGCGAGATAGGCGTGCCCCGAGGCGGCGCGCTTCCAGCCTGAAATCTCGCCGCGCAGGCGGACATGGCCGAACTCGCCCTCCACCATCCGCTTCAGCCGGCCGGAGAGTTCGCTGACGCTCATCGGCGCCGCGTTGTCCCCGGGCACCGCCTCGGCTACGAGCCGCGTCGATGAAGTCTCGAAAAGGGGGTCGGCCATGAACGTCCTGCTACTGGGTTCGGGGGGGCGCGAACATGCGCTTGCCTGGAAGCTCGCGCAATCGCCGCTGCTGACGCAGCTCTTCGCCGCACCGGGCAATCCGGGCATAGCGGCGCATGCCACGCTCGTCGACCTTGTGCCGACCGATCCGGCGGCGGTGCTTGCGTTTGCGCAGGCGAACGGCATCGGCTTGGTGATCGTCGGTCCCGAAGCGCCGCTGGTGGCGGGCGTCGGCGACATGCTGCGTGAGGCCGGCATTCCGGTGTTCGGGCCCAACCGCCTGCCGGCACAGCTGGAGGGATCGAAGGGCTTCACCAAGGATCTCTGCGCGCGGGCGAACATCCCCACGGCGGGCTATGTCCGCGTCCACGGGCTCGATGAGGCGCTGGCGGCGCTGGAGCCGTTCGGCCTGCCGGTGGTGGTGAAGGCCGACGGGCTCGCGGCCGGCAAGGGCGTCACCGTTGCGATGACCCGCGACGAGGCGATCGGCGCCCTCACCGCGATCTTCGCCGATGCGGGCGCCAGCGCGGTAATCGAGGAATTCCTCGACGGCGAGGAAGCCAGCCTGTTCGTCATCACCGACGGCACCGATGCCGTACTCTTCGGATCGGCGCAGGACCACAAGCGCGTCGGCGAAGGCGATGTCGGCCCCAATACCGGCGGCATGGGCGCCTATAGCCCCGCCCCGGTGCTCACCCCTGCGCTGGAGCGCGAGGCGATGGAGCGCATCGTCGCGCCGACCATTGCCGCGCTTGCGGCCGAGGACATCCCCTATTCGGGCGTGCTCTATGCCGGGCTGATGCTCACCAAGCATGGGCCCAAGCTGATCGAGTATAATGCCCGCTTCGGCGATCCCGAATGCCAGGTGCTGATGCTCCGGCTGGAGGACGACCTGCTCGACCTGCTGCTCGCGACCGCACGCGGCGAACTCGCCGGCCGCCCAGCGCCCCGCTTCCGCGCCGACACGGCGCTGACGGTGGTAATGGCGGCGCGCGGCTATCCCGGCACGCCGGAGATCGGCGGCAGCATCGAAGGGATCGACGCGGCCGAGGCCGGCGGGGTGCAGGTGTTCCACGCGGGTACCCGGCGCCAGGGCGATTCGCTGGTGGCGAGCGGCGGCCGCGTGCTCAACGTGACGGCCATGGGGCCGGACATCGCGACGGCGCAGGCCGCGGCCTATCGGGGCGTGGACGCGATCGACTTCCCCACCGGCTTCTGCCGGCGCGACATCGGCTGGCGCGAGTTGGCCCGCACGCGCGGCTGATCCTGGCGCGGCGCGGCTGCACCAGCAGCCGCGCCCTGCCTCCTACCACATGCACTCACGGCTTGGCGTTTGCGGTTTCGACCTCGTAGACGGGTGCCAATGCATCGATCACCTCGCGCGCTGCGATCGCTCGCGTGGCGAACGCCTCATAACCGGGCGGCGGGCCTTCCGGACCGAATCGGATCACGCGCAAATTGACGATATAACCGGATGCTATGGGACGGCCGAATCCCATATAGCCGTACATCGAGCTACGCCCGACGGCATCCTTGTCGAGCAGCGCAAATCGATCCTTTCCGGCGGCCAGCGCTTCTTCCGCGGCTTTGAGAAGCGCCAGTTCCTCCACCACAGCCTCTGACGCGTTCATCCCTTCGAAGCTTACCAGTTGAACGACGCCGTCCATGTCGAGGATGAAGCCGTTGCCGCTGTCACCCAGAAGCGCCTTGGACGACGCGTATTTGGGGACACGCCCCCGCGTTTCGGGCGCCGGCGCGATACGATATAGCTGGTCGACGGTGAGCGGAATCGGGTCGCGGTCATGCCGCGCCTTCGCTTCCGTCAGGGTAGCTTCGAGCGCATCGAGCGCAGCATTGCTGGCCTTGGCCTCTCGAAGGGCGCGCAGCATCGCCAGGCCGCGGCCGTTGTGCGGAACGGACCTCCGCTCGGCTTCCTTCAGGAAAGCCTGAGTGTCTCCCCGTCGGGCGAGCTCCATCAACGTGGCATCCGCGCGCGCGGCAGCAAGTTGCTGCTTCAGCTCATAGTGATACGCCTGAAGATAGCGGTGCGCATCGCGCTGGACGCGGGGCTGCTTGCTGCCGTTTGGCTGAAGGGGAAGATCCGCCTTCAGCGGCTCCAGGCGCTGCGCCAGTGCGTTCAGCAAGGCCCGGCTGTCTGCATCCCGCCCTTGCGCCGCGAGTGCGAAGCTCGTCAGCGTGTCGAACCGGAAGCGATCTACGAAAAGGCGTGCTAGAACCAGCGGATAGTCCTCCATCAGGAAGCCCGCCTGGTGCTGCTTGGGTGGGGTGAAATCGAGCTGCGCCCGGGTCTCGATTACCTTGGCCCAATCGAGCCGATCGGCAGCCGCTTCGAGCGGCACCCGGCGCATGTTCGGATTGAGCGTGGCATCGGCATCCAGCGCCGCATAGCGGGCGTCGGGGTTGCGCTCCGCATTGAACAGCATGACGTTTGCCAGCCGCTGGATGGCGCCGGAATAGGGACGCGCCTTGGCAGTCTCGCGGGTCAGCGTGGCAGCCCGCTCCGCCTGCCCTTCCGAAAGCACGAAATAGGCGCGGAGCAGCTGATTGCCGAGCCCCATCGAGCGCAGATAGAAGCGATCGCTCTCGATCGCACCCTCGGCATCGGCCGCGTCGAGATCCGCCTGCGCGCCCCGCTTGTCATTGGTTCCGAACCGATGAATCGCCCGCGCCCGCAACAGGCTCGCGCGCCGAATATGATATTGCGGCAGCAACCTCTCCGTGTTGGCGAGTGCATCGGTACAGGCCTCGATACCAAAGGCCGAGACCGTCATTCCGCGCAACCCGGTGTCGCCCGACTTCGGCTCCGGAATGAAAATTCCCAGAAACCCGGAAGCGGCCTTGGTGATGCCGTCCCCATTCCCGTTGGGCGCGCCATAGCCATCGCACGTCTGGAAATTCTGTGCTGCACCCGGCTTGAGAACGGGTCCCTGCGCCTGAGCGTACCCCGACGACGCGTGCAACACCGCGGCGGCGACGCCGCTCGCTTGAACGAACCATTTCAGCATTTTTTGGCAAGCCCCCCTGCGTGGGGGACAGGTCATAGCAAAACCGTGATCGCCGTCTACCCGGCGATCACGATGGATTGCGCGCGCGACCCGCGGCGGAGCAGCCGCGTACCTAGACAGCGAGGGTGAGAGAAATTGGCGCGCCCGGAACGATTCGAACGTCCGACCCTCAGATTCGTAGTCTGATGCTCTATCCAGCTGAGCTACGGGCGCGCGGTGAGGTGCGGCGCCTAACCGAGGTTTGCAGGTAGCGCAACCCCTTTTTGCATGCGTCCCTCAATTATCGCGATAGGGCAGCATGTCCTCGTCGAACGAGCGCGGCTCGCTGCAGTGCCAGGTCGCGCCGTCCCAGCGGTCCTCGCGGTCGTCATACTGGATCAGCGTGCCCACCGAGCAGCCCAGCGACGCCAGCTCGTCGCGACAGAAGGCAAGGCCACGCTCGAGATCGACGAGATCGACATCGAGGATCGCGCAGGCCGGGCGCCACTGGCCGGCATCGTCGAGTGTCTCGATCAGCGTGCCGCCGCCGCAGGTGCCGAGCCCGGCGATGCGCAGCTCGGCATCGAGGAACACGCCGTAGCGGCCCTCGCGCTCATGCGGATCCATGTCGCCGGGAAAGGCGACCGACACCGAATGCGTGTCGAGCGGCTCTGCCAGAAGGGCGTCGAGCCCGGGAAGGAACCGCTCGATCATCGCATCATCCTCGCAGGGTCGCCCCAAGCTTCGCCGCCGCCGCGACGACCTTGTCGGCCACTGCCTTGAGGTCCGCGTCGGTGAAGCTCTTTTCGCCCGGTTGGAGCGTGACTTCAATGGCCAACGACTTCTGCCCCTCCGGCACGCCCTGGCCGGTGAACCGGTCGAACAGCCGCGCGTCGACGATGGTCCCCTTGTCGGCCCCCTTCACGGCGCGGATGAGATCGCCGGCCGCCAGCGCGGTCGGCACCAGGAAGGCGAAGTCGCGGGTCACCGCCTGCAGCGCCGGCGGCGTGAAGGCCGGACGGGTGAAGCCGGCGGCCTTCTTGGCGGGCAGCGCGTCGAGGTGGATCTCCACCGCCGCCACCGCGCCGTCGAGGTCGAACGCCTTGAGCACGCTCGGGTGGACCATGCCGAAGCTGGCGAGCACGGTCTTGGGCCCCAGCCGCAGCGTCGCCGACTGGCCGGGATGATAGGCAGCACCCGCCTCGCCCATCACCTGCAGATTGGCGACCGGCGCGCCGGCGGCCTCGAGCAGTGCCAGCGCTTCGGCCTTGGCGTCGAACGCGTCGAAGGGCTGGGCCTTGCCGGCCTGCCAGCCGCGCGCCGTCTTGTGACCCGCCAGCACCACGCCAAGCGTCAGCCGCTCCTTGTCCGCCAGATAGCGGCGGCCGACCTCGAACAGGCGGACGCTGGTGGCGCCGCGCTTGAGGTTGCGCTCCGCCGCCGCCAGCAGCCCGGGCAGCAGCGAGGGGCGCATGACCTTCATGTCCTCGCTGATCGGGTTGGCGAGCGTCCAGGCGCCGCCGCCGAACACTTCGGCCTGCGACTCGGGGAGGAAGCTCCAGGTGATCGCCTCGTTCAGCCCGCGTGCGGCAGCGGTGCGGCGCATCCGGCGCTCGAGCTTCTGCTCGGGCGTGGCGGTGGGCGTCGCGACGCCGGGGGTGCGGGGCAGCGGGACCGACGGCACATTGTCGATACCGGCGATGCGGATCACTTCCTCGACGATGTCGGCCGGGCCGTCGATGTCGCGGCGCCAGCTCGGCGCGGTGACGCGGAACGCCTCAAAGCCGCCGTCGAGCGCCACGGGATCGCCATTGCCGTCGAGCGGCTGCACGACGAAGCCGAGGCTTTCGAGGATCTCGACCTGCTGCTCAGCAGGAACGGCGAGGCCACCCAGCGTTTCCGCCAGGTTCGGATCATAGCCGACGACCGCGCCCACCTTGGGCGGCGTGCCGCTGCGCGTAACCTCGCTGGGCGTACCGCCGCACAGCGCCAGCACCAGCCGGGTGGCGATCGTCAGCCCCTCGTCGAGGAACTCGGGATCGACACCGCGCTCGAAGCGGGTGCGGGCATCGCTGGTCAGCAGCAGCTTCTGGCCGGTGCGGGCGATATGCTCGGGATCGAAATAGGCGCATTCGATCAGCACGTCGGTGGTGTCGTCCGAACAGCCCGAATGCTCGCCGCCCATGATGCCGCCGATGTCGTGGACCGCCACGTCGTCGGCGATCACGGTCATGCTGTCGGTGAGCGTGTAGCTCTTGCCGTTCAGCGCCAGCACGGTCTCGCCGTCCTTCGCCTTGCGCGCGACCAGCCCGCCCGAGAGCTTGGCCATGTCATAGACATGGAGCGGACGCCCCAGCCCGAACATCACGAAGTTGGTGATGTCGACCAGCGCGGAAATGGGCTTCTGCCCCACCGCCTTCAGGCGCTGCTGCAGCCAGTCCGGCGACGGCCCGTTCTTCACGCCGCGCACCACCTGGCCGTAGAAGGCCGGGCAGCCTGCGGTGTCGTCGGTGCGCACGTCGGGGCCCGCGCCCTGCGGCGCAATCGTCGGCAGACCGGCGACCACGGCATCGAGCGACTTGAGCGTGCCAAGGCCCGCTGCGGCGAGGTCGCGCGCGATGCCGCGCACGCCCATGCAGTCCTGGCGGTTCGGCGTAATCGACACGTCGATGACGGGATCGTCGAGACCCGCATAATCGGCATAGGCCGTGCCCACCGGCGCGTCTTCGGGCAGCTCGATGATGCCGTCATGGTCCTCGCCGAGCTCCAGCTCCATCGTCGAGCACATCATGCCGTTCGATTCGACGCCGCGAATCGCCGAGACCTTGAGCTGCATGCCGTTGGCCGGCACCACCGCGCCGGGCAGGCCGAGCACGCCGACGAGGCCCGCCCGCGCGTTCGGCGCACCGCAGACGACCTGCAGCACGCCGTCGCCGGTCTCGACGCTCAGCACCTGCAGCTTGTCGGCCTGCGGATGGCGCTCGGCGGTCAGCACGCGGGCGACGCGGAAGCCGGACAATCGCTCGGCGGGATTCTCGACGTCCTCGACTTCGAGGCCGACACGCGTCAGCGCCTCGAGGATCTCGGGCAGCGAGGCCTCCGTCTCCAGATGCTCCTTGAGCCAGCTAAGGGTGAACTTCATGCGCCGACTCCCCCGCTCAGCGTGGGCACGTCGAGGGCCGAGAAGCCGTAATGCTTGAGCCAGCGCAGATCGCCGTCGAAGAAGGGGCGCAAGTCGTCCATCCCATATTTGAGCATCGCCAGCCGGTCGACGCCGGTGCCGAAGGCGAAGCCCTGCCATTCGTCCGGATCGAGCCCACAGGCCTCGATCACCCGCCGGTGCACCATGCCGCTGCCCAGCACTTCCATCCAGCCGCCGCCGGGCGCGTCGCCGCTGCCGCCAATCACGCGCTTGCCGTCCTTCCAGGTGAAGCCGACATCGACTTCGGCCGAAGGCTCGGTGAAGGGGAAATAGCTGGGACGCAGGCGCAGCACGATGTCGTCGCGCTCGAAGAACGCCTTGAGGAAGGTCTCCAGCGTCCATTTCAGGTGGCCGAGGGTGATGCCCTTGTCGATCACCAGGCCTTCGATCTGGTGGAACATCGGCGTGTGCGTCGCATCCGAATCCGAACGATAGACGCGGCCCGGCGCGATGATGCGGATCGGCGGCTTGCTGCTCGTCATCGTGCGGATCTGCACGGGGCTGGTGTGCGTGCGCAGCACCATCGGGCGCTCATGCTCGCCGGCGATGTAGAAAGTGTCGTGCATGGCGCGCGCCGGATGCGTCTCCGGAATGTTGAGCGCGGTGAAATTGTGCCAGTCGTCCTCGACCTCGGGGCCGGTGGCGACCGCGAAGCCCAGATCGGCGAAGATCTCGGCCAGCTCGTCCATCACCTGGCTGACCGGGTGGACCGAGCCCGGCGCGACGCCGTCGACCGGCAGCGTCATGTCCACCGTCTCGCTGGCAAGACGCGCATCGAGCACGGCCTGCTCGAGAGCGGCCTTGCGCGTGGCGATCGCTTCGGTGACCGCCTCCCGGCGCGCATGGATCGCCGGAGCGACGGCCTGTCGCTCCTCCGGACTCAGCTTGCCCAGCGTCTTCAGCTCGGCGGTGATGACGCCCGCCTTGCCGAGCATCTCGACGCGGATGTCTTCCAGCGCGGCAAGCGTGTCGCACTGCCGGATACGGTCCAGGATCGCTTCTTGCGGGTCCAGCTCTGCCACAGTCTACTCCGTCATCCCCGCGGAGGCGGGGATCCATTTTCCAGTCGGTTGCCGGGGCTCGAACCCTAGTCCGATCGCGAGGTCAACCCATTGCGGGTTGCTGCGCTCGATCAGGGAAAGCTTCCAGTCCCGATTCCACTTCTTGATCCGCTTTTCCCGAAGGATGGCGGCGCTCATGTCTTCATGCACTTCGAACCAGACGAGGCGGGCGATCTCGTGCTCGGCGGTGAAGCCTTGGGTGACCTTCTCGCGGTGCTGGTAGAGGCGGCCCAGCAGGTTGGAGGTTACCCCGGTGTAGAGGGTCCCGTGCCGACGACTGGCGAGGATGTATACACACGGTTGCTTGTCCACGCCCTCTCCCCCACCCCCTCGTCATCCTCGCGAAGGCGGGGATCCATTGCCCGTGCCGATCCAGCAGGAGCCGCACCCGCTGAGTCAATGGATTCCCGCCTTCGCGGGAATGACGACTGGGGGGTGTTGGGCTTGACTACACCCGGCTGCCTAGCAGCGCCGCACCGAACGCTACAAACACGCCGCCCGTCACCCGGTTGAACATCCGTTGCCGCGCCGCGGGTGCCAGCCAGGCTGCGAGCGAGCGACCGCCCAGCGCGTAAACCGAGAACCAGAAGGCCTCGATCACCGCGAAGGTCGCGATCAGGATCGCCAGCTGCGGCAGGAACGGGCGGTGCACGTCCAGGAACTGCGGGAACAGCGCCGCGGCGAAGACGATCAGCTTGGGGTTGGACAGCCCCGTGCCGAGTCCGGTCAGATAGCGCGCACGCGCCGACTGGCGCACCGGCACCGGTGCGTCGGCATGGGCCTCCTCCACCGGCGCGCGCCAGGCCTTGATGCCCAGCCACAGCAGATAGGCGACCCCGGCATAGCGCAGCACGTCGTACAGCCCCGGCGACGCCTTGAGCAGCGCCCCCAGCCCCGCCGCCGAGGCGATCAGGCAGAACATATTCGCGCTCATCAGCCCCGCGGTGGTCGGCAGCACGCTGCGTGCGCCCTCGCGGATGCTCTGCACCATCACGTGGAGCATGTTCGGCCCCGGCGTCATCGACACGAAAAACACGGCGGTGACGTAGAGCCACCAGGTCTTCATCGCCACGGGATCGCCTCCCCCCGGGTTGGAATGAAAAAGGGCGCCGAAGCCGCAGCCTCGACGCCCCTATATCAGCTTGCGCGCAGGTCCGCTCAGGCGGCCTGGGGCAGTGCCGCCTTCGCCTGCGCGATGATGGCGCTAAATGCGTCACCTTCGTGCATCGCGATGTCGGCCAGGACCTTCCGGTCCAGTTCGACACCCGCCAGCTTCAGGCCGTGCATGAACTGCGAATAGGTCAGGCCTTCGGCGCGCACACCAGCGTTGATGCGCTGGATCCACAGGGCGCGGAAGCTGCGCTTCTTTACCTTGCGATCGCGATAGGCGTACTGGCCGGCCTTTTCGACAGCCTGGCGCGCGATGCGGATGGTGTTCTTGCGACGGCCATAATAGCCCTTCGCCTGATCCAAAATCCGCTTATGCTTCGCCTTGGTGGTCGTGCCACGCTTCACTCGTGCCATTTTTCAGGACTCCCTTACTTCAGGCCGTACGGCGCCCACGCGACAACGCGCGCGACGTCTGCATCGGCCAGCACGGAAGTGCCGCGATTGGTACGGATATACTTGGAATTGTGCGAAATCAGGCGGTGGCGCTTGCCGGCGACGCCATGCTTCACCTTGCCGGTGGCGGTGAACTTGAAGCGCTTCTTCACACCGCTCTTGGTCTTGAGCTTGGGCATTTTCGTCTCCTTATGGTTCGACGATTGCAGACAGCCGCGGCAGCCCTATTAGCCGGACGGTCCCTCGATCGCGGAAAGCGGGGCCCTTAGCGGATGGTTCGGCGATATGCAACCACCGGGGAACCGCGGGAGCCCCGAGGATTTGGAAGATCATGGCCGATCTGGACACGCCCGTTCTCGCCGCCGAGCAGGCGCCCCCGCCGCCCCGGCCGGCGCGCGCGATGGGGACGCCGCTCGCCGCGACGATCGCCGTCGTCACCAGCTTCGTGGGCCTCGTGGTGCTGGCCTGGGCGATCCTGTTCGTCACCAAGGGTCGGTTCCTCAAGGGCACGTTCGAATCGATCGCCAGTTCGAGCACGCACCGCAAGGTGCGGGTGGCTGGCGACTTCCAGCTCTATTTCGCGCCGTTCAACCTGAAGTTCGTGGCCGAGGGGCTCAACGTCGAGAACCCCAACTGGGCCGGCACCAGCCCCTTCTTCAGCGCCGCCCGAATCGATGCGCGAATCGCCACCTTCTCGCTGCTGGCGGACCAGAAGCGCTTTCAGTGGCTCGGCCTCACCGACGGCCGAATCGACCTGCAATGGGATCGCGACGGCAAGCAGAACACATGGACCTTCGGCAGCGGCGGCGGAAAGCCCCTGACGATGCCGCTGATCCAGCGCGCGCGAATCGCCGGCACGCAGATCCGCTATCTCGATCCGCGCCACCAGCTCGATGCGGCGATTCGGGTCGACACCGTGGCGGCCGAGGACAATCGCTTCGCCGACACGATTCGGTTCGACGGCAACGGCACGGCGCGCGGCGCCCGCTTCACGCTGGCCGGCGCGCTGCTTTCCTCCAACAAAACGCTGGCGGGCGGCGAGAACCGGCTGAAGCTGCATGCCGAGGGCGTGCGCAGCGCGGTGGACATCGCCGGCACGCTGCCCGGCGCGACGGTGCTGGAGGGCGCCAAGCTCCACATGGACCTGCGCGGGCAGAACCTCGCCGACGTGTTCCTGCTCGCCGGGATCGCCGTGCCGGATACCCGCACCTATCGGCTGACCTCGGTCGTCACCAAAGCCGGCGACGAGTGGCGTTTCACCGGTATGAAGGGCCGGTTCGGCGACAGCGATCTCGCCGGCAAGTTCACCGTCGCGCTGCGCCAGCCGCGCATGCTGGTGACGGCGGACCTGTTCACCCATGTCCTCGACATCGTCGATGCCGGACCCTTCATCGGCTACAATCCCAATGCGCTCGCCGCGCAGGGCGCAACGGCGGCGGTGACGCAGGTTTCCGGCACGCCGCGCCTGCTGCCCGACGCGCCGCTGCGGATCGAGGCGCTCAAGAATTTCGACGCCAAGGTGCAGTGGCAGGTGCGCACGGTGCGCGCACCCAATCTGCCGGTGTCGAACATCGAGCTGGGGCTCGATCTGAACGACCGGCTGCTCAAGCTGAGCCCGCTCAACTTCAGCCTCGCGCGCGGCACGGTCACGTCCGACATCAGCATCGACGCGCGCAAGGCGCCGGTGTTCACCACCTACGACATCCGCCTGTCGCCGACGCCGATGGGCGTGCTGCTCGCCGGCTTCGGCGCGGAGCAGTCCGGCACCACCGGCATGCTCAAGGCGCGAATCCAGATGAGCGGCAGCGGCAACAGCGTGCGCGATTCGCTCGCCAGCGCCAATGGCCGCATCGCGGTGATCCTGCCCAAGGGCGATTTCTGGACGCGCAACACCGAACTCGCCGAGTTCGATATCGGCACCTTCGTCCAGAAGATGTTCGAGAAGAAGCTGAAGGAGCCGGTGCAGATCAATTGCGGGCTGATCGGCTTCACCGTGCGCGACGGCATCGCCGCGGCGGACCCGATCCTGATCGACACGCAGAAGAACGTGATGCTCGGCCGCGGCGGGTTCAGCTTCAAGAACGAGACGATCGACCTTGCCTTCCGCGCCGATTCGAAGCGGTTCAGCCTGTTCTCGGGCCAGTCGCCGGTGGGGATCGGCGGATATTTCGCCAAGCCGGGGATCAGCGTGATCAGCCCCGAGCTGGTCGGCCGCGCCGGCGTCGGACTGGGGCTGGGCGTCGCCGCCTCGCCGCTGGCCGCGGTGCTCGCGTTCGTCGACTTCGGCAATGCCAAGGCGGCGGATTGCGGGCCGGTGCTGTCGGGTGCCACCGCTGCGAGCCAGCGCGACGTGAAGGGCCGCCCGCGCGACGATGTCGGCCACGGCACCACCGCCAAGTCCGAAAGCGGCAAGACGAACGCCGGCGAAGCCAAGCGCCAGCGCAAGAAGTTCCTCGGCATCTTCTGATCCGCTTGCGCGGGAGGCCGGCGCGGGCGCAGGATCGGTGCGCGATGCTGCGCCTGCTGATCCTCTCCGCTGCGCTCGCCATGGCGGGCGATGTCCGGCCGCCGCAGCGGGTGACGATCGCGCCCGCCACATCGGATGCGGGGGAACGGTTGCCGGTCCATGTCGGCGGGCGGGTCGAGACCGGCCCAACTGGCTATCGCCATCAATGGCCCGGCATCTATTTCGAGGCTGCCTTTCGCGGACCCCGCGTGGTGCTGCGGTTCGAGGATGCGATCAACGAATGGCGCGCGAGCATCGACGGCGCGCCGCCGGTTGCGATCGATCGTCCGGGCAAGGCCGATGTGACGATCGACGGCCTCGTGCCCGGCACGCATCGCATCCGGCTCGACAAGGTCACCGAAAGCGCCGCGCCTGCGCGCTTCGGCGGCTTCTTCGTCGGCCGAGGGAACAGCCTGCCCGCTCCCCAGCCGCGCCGACGACAGATCGAGTTCATCGGCGATTCGTCCATGGCGGGCTATGGCGCGCGGGCCGATCGCATCGACTGCACCCAGGCGCAGGTCCGCGCCACCACCGACACGCCCGATGCTTTCTCGGCACTTGCTGCGCAGCATTTCGGGGCGGACTATCAAGTGAACGCGATCTCCGGTCGCGGGCTGATCCGCAATTTCGGCGGCACCGCGCCGCAGGGCACGATGGAGCAGCTATGGCCGCGCCGCCTGCCGGCCGAGCCCACGCCTTATGTCGATCCGCACTGGCAGCCGCAGATCGTGATGCTCAAGCTCCAGGCCGATTTCGTCGGCTTCCGCCCCGATGCGCGCTGGTCTACGCTCGATGCGCTCGTTGCCGACTATGCCAAGCAGTACGGCCAGTTCCTCGCGCAGCTGCACGGCCGCTATCCACGTGCCGTGTTCCTCCTGTGGTGGTTCGACACCAGCGGTGCGCCGCCCGAGCAGGTCGCGATGCTGCGTACCGCCGAGACGCAGATCAGCGCCGAAGCCCGAGCTGCCGGCGCGCGCGATGTGCTGTTCCTGCCCTTTCCGGCCGCGCAGTTCCGCGCAACCGCCTGCCACGGCCATTATGGCCTCGAAGCGCATCGGCAGATCGCCGATTGGCTGATCCGCGCGATCGATGCGCATCCGGGATTCTGGGACGGGCGCTAGCTCCGCTCAGTGCCCGCGGCAGTCCATCGCCTCGAGGATGTCGTCGATCCGTGCCGGGTCGCCTGCCGCGATCACCTCGCCGTTGCTGCCGGCGTGGAGCGGGTCGCCCTGCCAGTCGCACATCCGCCCGCCCGCGCCTTCGATCACCGGCACCAGCGCGGCGAAGTCGTGCAGCTTGAGCCCCGCCTCGACGACGATGTCGAGCCAGCCGCTCGCCACGCAGCCATAATTATAGCAGTCGCCGCCGAGCACCGTGCTCATCACCTTGGCGTCGAGATGCTCGAAGGCATGCAGCTGGCCGTCGTCGAACAGCGCCGGCGAGGTGGTGGCGAGGATCGCCTGGTTCAGCTCGCGGCAGATGCGGGTGGTAGCGGGCTTGCCGTTGAACAGGGTCTGGCGGCCGGTCACGCCCAGCCAGCGCTCGTTGATGATCGGCTGGTCGATCACCCCCAGCACCGGCCAGCCATTGTCGACCAGCGCGATCAGCGTGCCGAATACCGGCCGCCCGGCGATGAAGGCACGGGTGCCGTCGATCGGATCGAGCACCCATTGCCGACCGCTGGTGCCTTCGCGGACGCCGAATTCCTCGCCGATGATGCCGTCCATCGGCCGCTCGGCGATCAGCAGCTTGCGCATCGCCTCCTCGCCGGCGCGATCGGCGAGGGTGACGGGCGACTGGTCTTCCTTGGCCTCCACGCCGTGCTCGGCGCGGAAATAGGGGCGGATCGCGGCGCCGGCGGCGTCGGCGAGGCGGGCGGCAAGCGCGATGTCGGTTTGGGAAACGGCCATGCCCCAGCCCTACCGGGCCGAATTTGACTCGCCAAGGTCACAAACGCCTGCCACTTCGCTGAATATGCGTGGTATCGCCGCCCTTCCCCTGCTCGGCCTCAGCTTCGTCGCCCTGCCTGCGCTGGCGCAGGTGCGCGCGGTGCCGGCCCAGCCCGCCTCCGAACAGGCGGCGTTGCGCGGCGTGGAGGTGTTCCTGGTCAACGAGGGCGAGGCGCCGATCGCCGATGCCGGCCCGCGCCAGATCGAGATCACCGCCGCCGACGGCACCCGCCTGATGCTGGAGCGCACCCCCGGGCCCACCCCGACGATTGCCCCGAATGGCTTCGCCAAGGCACGCTACGTGCCGGTGGGCGTCGCCGGCGTCGCGGTGCCGCCGGCTGCGCAGCACAAGCCGGCGGAGATGCCCGAGCAGGAAACGGTGGTGCAGAGCTCCACCGGCAGTTCGAGCGGGCTGCTCGCCCGGTTCGAGCCGCACGAGCCGATCTACGGCGTCGCCGGGCTCAGCGACGCCGGGGCCAAGCTGCAGTTCAGCTTCGCGCTGCGCCCCTTCGCCGAGGATGCGCCGCTCCAGCTCGGCAACCTCCGCTTCGCCTATACCCAGACGATGTTCTGGGCGCTAAACGAACCCTCCGGCCCGTTCCGCTCGACCAATTACAGCCCCGAGCTCTATGCCGATGTCCCCGTCGACGAGACGGCGCGGGTCGCGCTCGGCTGGCGGCACGATTCGAACGGGCGCGGCGTCCGCGATTCGGTCGACATCAACCGCATCTTCGTGCGCGGCGAGAAGACCTTCGATCTGGGCGGCGACTGGCGGGTCGATGTCGCGCCGCAGGCCTGGTTCTATGTCGGCAGCAGCGGCACCTTCCACGACATGAAGGACTATTACGGCTATACCGCGCTCGCCGCCTCGATCGCGCAGAAGGACGGGATCAAGCTCGCCCTCACCGCGCGCGGCAATGTGAAGACCGGGCACGGCGCGGCCGAGGCGTTCGTCTCCTATCCGCTGCGCCGGCTGGGCGGGGGCTTGGGCATCTACCTCTTCGGACAGGCATTCACCGGCTATGGCGAAGCGCTAGACCGCTACAACGTCAACGACACGCACGCGCGGATCGGCATTGCCTTCACCCGCTAGCCGCCGCGTGTCGGGTGGCGTAGACACGGGACCAACCAGATCAGGGAGATCGATATGCGCCTGAAGCTCGCCCTTGCCGCCCTTGCCTTGCCCTTCGCCATGATGCCGGCGAACGCATCGCTCACCACCGGTGCCAAGGCGCCCGTGTTCACCGCAAAGGGCGCGGTGGCCGGCAAGCCGATCACCGTCGACCTCAAGGCCGCACTGAAGAAGGGCCCGGTCGTGCTCTACTTCTTCCCGGCCGCCTTCACCTCGGGCTGCAATGCCGAGGCGCATGCCTTTGCCGAGGCGCTGCCCGACTTCACCAAGGCGGGCGCCACCGTGATCGGCATGACCGCGGGCAATGTCGACCAGCTCGAGCAGTTCAGCAGCCAATATTGCGCGGGCAAGTTCGCCGTCGCCGCCGCCACGCCGGAAGTCGCTACGGGCTATGACGTGGCCGCCAAGAAGCCCGACGGCACCGTCGCCAAGTTCACCAGCCGCACCAGCTATGTGATCGCCCCCGACGGCAAGGTGCTGTTCGTCCATTCGGATCCGAACCCCGCCGACCATATCCGACTCACTCTCGCCGCCGTGGAAAAATACCGCGCGACTCACCGGAACTGAGCCGCCCGGCGCGTCCGCCCCGAGGCCCTTGTCCGTGCCGATCCAGAGGCGTTAATCCTCCGGATCGGTGCAGACTCGCTCAGCTTTTGCACCAAGCTTCTGAATTTTCGCTATAATGTGGGGGCGCTTCGCCGTCCCCTCTCTTTGGCTGCGTGCAGGGTGAACCGCGCGGCAACCCAATATTAGCACTCTCGGCTTATTCCTTGTGCGCAACATAGCGGCCGTCATGCCGTGATTTGCACGGGGGTTAGGAGCGTATGCGCATCGCGCGTGCCATTCGTTCAGAGATGGAGGGGGATGAAGGCCGGGCGCTCTTCGAGCGGATCGGCGCGTTCCTCCTCGACCAGCGGCTGGCACCGACGCCGACCAACTATGCCTTTGTCCACCGGCTGTTCACCGAACCCGACGATGCGCTCGCCCGCGCGGTCGAACTGATCACCGAGCGCGGCGTGCGGATCACCCCGCGCGACATCCAGACGCTCACTGCCGATCATGGCCCCGAAGACCCGCAGGACTGCCATATCGACCTCAAGGCGCGCACCGAAGGGCTGGTCGCGCGCACCCAGATGCAGGTCGAGGGCTTTGCCGACATGGTGACGGCGATGCGCGCCGAAACCGCCGATTTCGGCCGCGACTTGGCGGCGAGCGCCGAGGCGATGTCCACCGGCAGCGATGCGCCCCAGGCAAGCGACGACGTCGTCCGCATTACCGCCGCGATGCTCGACCGCATCCGCGTCGCCGAGGAGAAACTGGAGAGCACGACACGCGAGGCGAACGACCTGCGCGAGAAGCTGGAAGAAGCGCGCGACAATGCGCGCCGAGATCCGCTGACACAGTTCCCCAACCGCCGCGCCTTCGAGGAAGCCTTCGCCGCGCAGGAAGCGACCGGTGGCAGCATGTGCATCGCGGTTTGCGACATCGATCACTTCAAGTCGGTGAACGACCGCTTCGGCCATGCGGTGGGGGATCGCGTATTGCGGGTGATCGCCGATGCGCTGAGCCTGTGCTGCCGCGGGCACCTGGTCACCCGCTATGGCGGCGAGGAGTTCGCGATCCTCTTCACCAACGTGCCGTTGGAGCAGGCGCGCGCCGTACTCGAACATGCACGCGGCACGGTACAGGCCAAGCGCTACAAGCTGCGCGACAACGACGCGCCTTTGGGAGAAATCACCTTCTCGGCCGGACTGACTCCCGTGGAGTTGGGTGAGATGCATCAAACCGCGTTCCACCGCGCCGACCGCCTGCTGTATCTCGCAAAGCATGAGGGCCGCAATCAGGTGAAGATTGGCAGCGCCAGCTATAGCGAATTTCGCCGCTGAATGGCGGGATTTACCACCTCAATTCGCAAATCACACCGGTGCACTGAGGCCCATTTCCAAGATATCTCGATATGACAGCCACTTAGCGAAGTTGGCACGCTCCCTGCAAAACTGCTGGCATCGGCCGCCGGATGGTCCGCCAGCCGAACCACAGGGAGTAACTACCATGACCGCTCGTCTCGTTTCGCTGCACCAGACCGTTGCCGTCAGCGCCGCCGTCCTGCTCACCGCCGCGCTCGTCCTGTTCTCCACCCCCGTGATCCCGGTCGCATGATCGCGCTTGCACCCATGGAGAAGATCAGCATGTTCCGCAGCTTTCTCATCGGCGTCGCATCGTTCGGCATCACCAGCGTGATGATCCTCGGTAGCGGCCTGCAGGGCTCCAGCCTCCTCGGCTGACCCTGCCGGCCGCCCCGGCGGCCCTTTTCCCCGGAACTTGGAGCCCTTGCGCCCGGTTCTTTCGGCACCCCTCCCCAACACCCAGGAGCCGTGCCGATGTCCGAAACCCCTGTAATCGATCGAGTCCGTGAGGATGCGCTCCCCGGTGAGGAGCGCTCCCTCGATCCCAAGCCGGAATGGCAGCCGCGCTATCGCGGGTCGGATCGCCTGAAGGACAAGGTGGCCATCGTCACCGGCGCCGACAGCGGAATCGGCCGCGCGGTCGCCGCGCTCTATGCCCGCGAAGGCGCCGATGTCGCCATCGTCTATCTGAACGAGCACCAGGATGCCGAGGACACCGCGGAAGCGGTCCGCGCCGAGGGCCGCCGCGCGATCACGATTGCCGGCGATGTCGGCGACAAGGCGTTTTGCGAGCAGGCCGTTCAGAAGGTGATTGCCGAGTTCGGTCGGATCGACGTGCTGGTCAACAATGCCGGCGAGCAGCACCCGGACAAGGACATCACCGACATCACCGAGCAGCAGCTGCGCCGGACCTTCCAGACCAACATCTTCGGGATGTTCTTCATGGTGCAGGCCGCCTCGCCGCATCTGAAAGAAGGCGCCGCGATCGTGAACTGTACCTCGGTGACGATGTACCAGGGCGAGCCCGAGCTGCTCGACTATAGCGCCACCAAGGGCGCGATCACCGCCTTTACCCGCAGCCTGTCGATGAACCTGATCGAGAAGGGCATCCGCGTGAACGCGGTGGCACCGGGCCCGATCTGGACCCCGCTAAATCCCAGCGGTGGCGCGAGCCCGGAGAAGCTCGAGCATTTCGGCGAGGACGTGCCGATGGGCCGGCCGGGCCAGCCCAACGAAGTCGCGCCGGCCTTTCTGTTCCTCGCCTGCGAGGATTCGAGCTATATGTCGGGCCAGGTGCTCCACCCGAACGGCGGCACCGTCGTCAACGGCTGAAGGCGCGCCGCGCCGGTCTCAGACCGGCGCGGTCTCGCCCACCAGCCCGGTCGGCGCCTCCTCGCCGCGCGAATAGACGCCGGTGAGCAGCCCGGCGGCAAGCACATGCCCTGCCATCGCCTTGACTAGCGCGCTGCGGCCGGGATTTTCGCCGATCTCGCACCCGCCGCCGAGCGCGAACAGCTGGAAGGCATAGTTGTGGGGCCCATGGCCGGTCGGCGGATCGGGCGGCAGCCAGCCCTCGCCAAGATAGCTGTTGCGGCCGACATCCTTGCCTTCGGCGCCTGCGCCATCCGCACGGATCGCGCCTTCCTTGAGGTCGCCGTCTGCCGGCAGACCCCAGACGACAGCATGGACGAGCGGCTGCGGCGCCGGGGCGTCGGGATCCTCGACAATCAGCGCCAGGCATTGGGTACCCTCAGGCACGCCCGTCCAGAACAAGGGTGGGGAGACCCCCTCGCCATCCGCGGTGAAGCGCTCGGGCAACCGCCCGCCATTGGCAAAGGCAGGGCTGGCGAGGTGGAGCACCTCGAAGCTGCCAAGTTCGGGCTGGACGATCGCCAGCTTGTTGGCGCCGGCGCGCAGGCCTTTCAGCGCGCTTCCCAGCCAGTGGGGTATATGTTCGAGCATCGCGGACTCTCTCCCGTTTGGCAGCCAAACGCGCCGGGCCCCGCGATTATCCCGCGTTAGAGGTCCAGCTTCTCGTAATCGGCCGGCGGCGTGATTCCCTCCATCCGCTCGGCGAGCAGCTGGCGGAAGCTCGGGCGGCTCTTCATCCCGATATACCAGCGCTTGGCGAGTTCGTGGCTCTTCCAGTCGATCCCGCCCAAATAATCGGCGACCGAGATCTGCGCGGCAGCGGTGATGTCGGCAAGGCTCATCGTCGCGCCTGCCAGCCAGGTGCGGTGGTCGAGCAGGTAATCGATATAGTCGAGATGGCCGACCGCCGCCTTCATCGCGTCGCGCAGCACCTTGGCGTCAGGGGGCTGGCGATAGACGATGCGCTTGATCATCCGCTCGTGCAGCAGCGGCGCGGTGATGTCGCTGTAGAAATTGTTGTCGAACCACACGACCAGCCGGCGGATCTCGGCGCGATCGACCGCCGAGCCGTTGAGCAGCGCGTTCTTGCCGACCGTCTCTTCGAAGAACTCGCAGATCACGGTGGAGTCGATCAGCGTCACGTGGCGCTCCGCATCGATCATCACCGGGGTCTGGCCGGTGGGATTGAGATCGAGAAACTCGTCGCGCCGCAGCCAGGGCGATTCGCGCACCGGCTCATAGGCGATACCCTTCTCGCCCAGCAGGAGCCGGACCTTGCGCGAGAAGGGACAGAGCGGGAATTGAAGGAGCTGCCACATGCGCAAAGCCATAAGCGGCGGAAATAGGCCGGGGAAGACTCGTTGTGCCGCCGCCCGCATTTCTATATTTTAGGCGGCATTCTAGAACGGAGCCGCACCATGGCGCTCAGCATCAAGGACGAAGAGACCGACCGACTGGTGCGGCGCTACGCCCGCGCCAAGGGCGTGAGCTATACTGCGGCGATCAAGTTGGCCGTAAGCGAAGCGATGCGTCGCAGCGGCGATTCCGTGGCCGACCCGGACGTCGAGCAGCGTCTGGCCGACTATCGTTCGGTGGCCCGGGAGGTGCGCCAGGCGTACGCCGCCATGCCGACGCTGGACCCGCGGGACGCTGACGCCATCCTGTACGACGAGGATGGCCTGCCGAAGTGATCGCCGCCGATACCTCGGCACTGATGGCGATCCTGCAGGACGAAGCCGAGGCGGAAATCTTCCTCCGCGCGATCGCTACGCCAGACCGGGTGCTGCTCGGTGCGCCAACCGCGTTCGAGTTCCGGCTGGTGGTACTGCGGCAAAAGGGCCCTGCCTTTCTGCCGGCGGCAGAGCGGCTGCTGCACCTGCCAACGATCGAGATCGTGCCTTGGACGGAAGAGCATGCCCGGATTGCGATCGAGGCGCTCACCCGTTTTGGCGGACGGCCCGCGCGCCTGAACTATGGCGACTGCATGGCCTATGCGGTCGCCGCACTGGCCGACTGCCCGCTGCTCTTCAAGGGCGACGACTTCCGCCATACCGACGTCATCGCCGCCCTCGATTGAGCGATTACTCCGCCGCCACCGCCTCGACGGTGTCGTTCAGCGGATGCGGCAGCCGGGTGAGCATTTCCTTCGGCACCACCTGCCAGAACTTGCCCACTTCGCGGTCCCAATCCTCCAGCAGGCCCTTCGACCATTTGCTGTCGGTCTCCTCGGCATGCGCCTCGACCAGCGCGCGGAGCTTGGCCTCCCAGTGGCTGGAGGCCAGCCGAGCCCAGGTGATGTTCTCCGGGTTGGCGTGGCGCTCGAAGCTGCCGTCGACATCGTAGACGAACGCCATGCCGCCGGTCATGCCCGCGCCGAAGTTCATGCCGACGCGGCCCAGCACCACCGCGGTGCCGCCGGTCATATACTCGCAGCCATTCGCGCCGCAGCCCTCGACCACCACATCGGCGCCCGAATTGCGCACCGCGAAGCGCTCGCCCGCCTGGCCGGCGGCGAACAGCCGGCCCGAGGTCGCGCCATAGAGCACGGTGTTGCCGATGATCGTGTTGTTCCACGATTCGATCGGCGAGCTGACCATCGGCCGCACGACGATCACGCCGCCCGACAGGCCCTTGCCGACATAATCGTTGGCGTCACCGAACACCTCGAGCGTGATGCCCTTGCACAGAAATGCGCCGAGCGACTGGCCCGCCGAGCCGCGCAGCCGGACGTGGACGTGGCCATCCTGCAGCGCCGACATGCCGAACCGGTTGGTCACTTCGGACGAGAGCCGCGTGCCCACCGCGCGGTGAGTGTTGCGCACCGAATAGGTGAGCTGCATCTTCTCGCCGCGCGCGAACACCGGCGCCGCATCCTTGATCATCTGCGCATCGAGGCTGTCGGGCACGTCGTTGCGGAAGGTGCTGAGGCTGAAGCGCCGCTCGGCATCGTCCGCATCCACCTTCGCGAGGATCGGGTTGAGGTCGAGATCGTCGAGATGCTCGGCGCCGCGGCTGACCTGGCGGAGCAGCTCGGTGCGGCCGATCACTTCGTCCAGGCTCTTGAAGCCGAGCTTGGCCAGGATCTCGCGCACTTCCTCGGCGATGAAGGTCATAAGGTTGATGACCTTTTCCGGCGTGCCGACGAACTTGGCGCGCAGCTTCTCGTCCTGGGTGCAGACGCCCACCGGGCAGGTGTTCGAGTGGCACTGGCGGACCATTATGCAGCCCATCGCCACCAGGCTCAGCGTGCCGATGCCGAATTCCTCGGCGCCGAGGATCGCGGCGATGACGATGTCACGGCCGGTCTTGAGCCCGCCATCGGTGCGCAGCTTGATTCGGCCGCGCAGGCCGTTGAGCGTCAGCGTCTGGTTCACCTCGGACAGGCCCATTTCCCAGGGCGTGCCCGCGTACTTGATCGAGGTGAACGGCGACGCGCCGGTGCCGCCATTGTGGCCGGCGACCAGGATCACGTCGGCTTGCGCCTTGGCGACGCCCGCCGCGACCGTGCCGATGCCGGCCGAGCTGACCAGCTTCACGCACACCCGCGCGCGCGGATTGATCTGCTTCAGATCGTAGATCAGCTGCGCCAGATCCTCGATCGAATAGATGTCGTGGTGCGGCGGCGGCGAGATCAGCGTCACGCCCGGCGTCGCATGGCGCAGCCTGGCGATGAACTCGGTGACCTTGAAGCCGGGCAGCTGGCCGCCCTCGCCGGGCTTGGCGCCCTGCGCCACCTTGATCTCGATCTCGTCGCAGGCGTTCAGATATTCTGCCGTCACGCCGAACCGGCCCGACGCGACCTGCTTGATCGAGGAATTGGCGTTGTCGCCATTCTCGTAGGGCGTGTAGCGGGCCGAATCCTCGCCGCCCTCGCCCGACACGGCGCGCGCGCCGATCCGGTTCATCGCGATGGCCAGCGTCTCGTGCGCCTCGGGGCTGAGCGCGCCGAGCGACATGCCCGGCGTCACGAAGCGCTTGCGGATCTCGGTGATCGCCTCGACCTGGTCGATCGGCAGGCCGCTTTCGGGGAAGTTGAACTCGAGCAGATCGCGCAGATAGACCGGCGGCAGATCGCGCACCCCGCGCGAGAAGGCGAGGTAGCTCGAATAGCTGTCGTTCGAGACGGCCGTCTGCAGCTGGTGCATCAGCTGCGCCGAATAGGCATGCGCCTCGCCGCCCGCGCGCTGGCGGTAGAAGCCGCCGACCGGCAGCGTCGCCACGCCCGAGTCATAGGCCGCATCGTGGCGCATCATCGCCGAGAGGTGCAGCGAGGCATAGCCTTCGCCCGAGATCTTGGCTGGCATACCGGGAAACAGGTCGTTCACCAGCGCGCGGCTGAGGCCCACCGCCTCGAAATTATAGCCGCCGCGATAGGAGCTGATCACCGCGATGCCCATCTTGGACAGGATCTTGAGCAGCCCCTCGTCGATCGCCTTGCGGTGGCGCTTGAGGCAGTCGGTCAGGCTGATGTCGCCGAACAGGCCGCGAGCATGGCGATCGGCGATCGCGGCTTCGGCCAGATAGGCGTTCACCGTCGTCGCGCCGACGCCGATCAGCACCGCATAATAATGCGTGTCGAGGCATTCGGCGGTGCGGACGTTGACGCTGGCATAGGAGCGCAGCCCCCGGCGGACGAGGTGCGTGTGCACCGCCGCCGCCGCCAGCACGCCGGCGATGGCGGCCTTGTCCGGCCCGCTATGCTCGTCGGTGAGGAACAGCTCGGTGCAGCCGGCGCGGACCGCCTGCTCGGCCTCGTGCCGGATGCGCTTGATCGCCGTCTTGAGCGATTCGGGGTCGCCGTCCGCCGCGAAGGTGCAGTCGATCTCGGCGGCGTTGGTGCCGAAATGCGCGCGCAGCCGGTGCCAGTCGGCATTGGTGAGCACCGGGCTTTCCAGCACCAGCACCGGGCTGCCCGCGCCTTCGTTGTCGAGGATGTTGGACAGGTTGCCGAAACGCGTCTTGAGCGACATCACGTAGCGCTCGCGCAGCGGGTCGATCGGCGGGTTGGTGACCTGGCTGAAATTCTGCCGGAAGAACTGGCTGATCAGCCGTGATTTGTACGAGATCACCGCCAGCGGCGTATCGTCGCCCATCGAGCCGATCGCTTCCTTGGCGGTCTCCACCATCGGCGCGAGGATCAGCTCCATGTCCTCCAGCGTCTGCCCGGCGGCGACCTGGCGTCGCGACAGCTCGGCGCGCTCATAATAGGTCTCGGCCGGCGCGGCGGGCAGGTCGTCGATCGACAGGAAGCCCTGCACCATCGACGCATAATCGGCCTCGCTCGCGATCTGGTCCTTGATCGCGCGGTCGTGGAGCAACTTGCCCTCGTCGAGGTCGACGGCGATCATCTCGCCCGGCCCGAGCCGGCCCTTGGCGACGACGTTCGCCTCGGGCACCGGCACCATGCCGGTTTCCGAGCCAACGATCAGCAGCCCGTCCGAGGTCTGGGTATAGCGCAGCGGGCGGAGCGCATTGCGGTCCATGCCGGCAACCGCCCAGCGGCCATCGGTCATCGCCAGCGCGGCGGGGCCGTCCCACGGTTCCATCACCGAGGCGAGATACTGGTACATCGCGGCATGCGACGGCGGCGTGTCCTCGTCCTGCTGCCAGGCTTCGGGCACCAGCATCAGCTTGGCGGTGGGCGCGTCGCGGCCCGAGCGGCAGATCGCCTCGAACACCGCGTCGAGCGCCGCCGTGTCCGACGCGCCGGCCGGGATCACCGGCTTGATGTCCTCGCTCTGCTCGCCGAACGCGATGCTCGCCATCTTGATCTCGTGGCTGCGCATCCAGTTCTGGTTGCCGCGGATCGTGTTGATTTCACCGTTATGCGCCAGGCAGCGGAACGGCTGCGCCAGCCACCATTGCGGGAAGGTGTTGGTGGAATAGCGCTGGTGGAAGATCGCGACGCGGCTCTCGAAGCGCGAATCCTTGAGGTCCGGATAGAAGTCGGACAGCGATTCGGCGAGGAACAGGCCCTTGTAGATGATCGAGCGGCACGACAGCGAGCAGATGTAGAAACCGCCGACCTGGGCCGCGATCACGCGCTTTTCGATGCGGCGGCGGATCAGGTAGAGCTGGCGTTCGAACTCGGCGGCGTCCATCGCGTCGGGCATCGGGCCCGCGATCATGATTTGCTCGATCTCGGGGCGCGTCGCCTGCGCCTTCATGCCGATGACCGAGACGTCGACCGGCACCTGGCGCCAGCCATAGATGGTGTAGCCCGCCTCGATGATCTCGCTCTCGACGATGGTGCGGCAGGTCTCCTGCGCGCCAAGGTCGGTGCGCGGCAGGAAGATCATGCCGACGGCGAGGCGGTTCGGCAGCACGCGGTGGCCGCTGCCGACGATCTGCTCGTCGAAGAAGCGCAAGGGGAGATCTACATGCAGGCCGGCGCCGTCTCCGGTCTTGCCGTCGGCATCCACGGCGCCGCGGTGCCACACCGCCTTCAGCGCATCGATCGCCGACTGGACGACCCGGCGCGACACCTGGCCGTCGGTCGCCGCGACGAGCCCCACGCCGCAGGCATCGCCTTCATATTCGGGGCGGTACATGCCCTCGCGGGCGAGGCGTTCGCGCTCGGATTGCAAGGTCTTGGGCATCACTTCTTGTCCTGTTCTGCGGCGAGCTTCGCCACCATCGCCTGCGCACGCTCCATCGTGCCGCGGATCGACTTCTCCATCACGGCGCGCTGCGCGGCGAGGACGTCGGGATCCGCCATGATCGTCGGCGCCTGTTCGGCGTAGAGTTTGCCCGAAGGCGTATCGAAGAAGGTGCTGACATCGTTCAGCTGCGCAACGGTGAAGCGCCGCGCATAGGCCCGGGCCATCGCGTCCATCATGGTCGGCATCGACGATTTCGTCAGCGCCATCGAATGCCGGAGCTCCTCGTCGACGAAGGTGTCCAGCACCCCCTTGGCTTTCGGGTCCTTCGCGAACGCAGCCTGCAGCTGCGGCGCCTGCGCCATCGCGTTGCGGAGATTTTCCATCATCGGCCGCATCATCTGGTCGATCATCGCGTCGATCCGCTCGGGCGGCATGATCTTTGCGATCAGCGCCTTGGCGGCCGCGAGGCGTGCAGGCTCGGGAGCCTGGGTGACGGCGGGCGCGGCCTGCGCCATTGCGGCAGCCGGCGCTGCGAAGGCGATCAGCAGTGCGGTGGCAAGCGCCTTCATGCGACGCTCGCTTCGCGCTTCGCCGAAACCTTCGCCTTCGCATGCGCCTTCATCCACGCATGCATGTGCGCCGCCACGTCGCGGCCGTCGCGGATCGCCCAGACGACGAGGCTCGCGCCGCGGACGATGTCGCCGGCGGCGAACACGCCGTCCATGCTGGTCATCATCGTCTTGCCGTCGGTACGCAGCGTGCCCCAGCGGGTGACGCCCAGTTCCTCGGCGCCGAACAGCTTGGGCAGGTCCTCGGGCTCGAAGCCGAGCGCCTTAATGACGAGATCGGCCGGCATCTGCAGCGCCCCGCCCGGATCGACTTCCGGCGCGCGGCGGCCGGACGCGTCCGGCGCGCCGAGCCGCATCTTGGAGGCGCGGACGCCGCTTACCTGCTCGGTGCCCTCGAACGCCTCGGGCGCGGAGAGCCAGACGAACTCGACGCCTTCCTCCTCGGCATTGGCGACCTCGCGCTGCGAGCCCGGCATGTTCGCCCGGTCGCGGCGATAGAGGCACTTCACCGAGGCAGCACCCTGGCGGATCGCGGTGCGGACGCAGTCCATCGCGGTGTCGCCGCCGCCGACGACCACGACATGCTTGCCGAGCGCGTTGAGGCTGCCATCGTCATAGGCGGGCACCGCGTCGCCGAAATTCTTGCGGTTGGACGCGGTCAGATAGTCGAGCGCGTCGACCACGCCCCTGGCGCCGACGCCCGGCGCCTTGATCGCGCGCGCCTTGTAGACGCCGGTGGCGACCAGGATCGAATCGTGGCGCTGGCGCAGTTCGCCCAGCGTCGCGTCGCGACCGACCTCGAAATTGCGGTGGAAGACGATGCCCGCCTGCTCGAGCCGATCGACGCGGCGCATTACCACGTCCTTCTCCAGCTTGAAGCCGGGGATGCCATAGGTGAGCAACCCGCCCGAGCGATCATAGCGGTCATAGACGTGCACGGCATAGCCATAGCCGCGCAAATATTCGGCGGCGGCGAGGCCCGCCGGGCCCGCACCGATGATGCCGACCGACTGGCCGCGATCGCGCCCGACCTGCACCGGCTCCACCCAGCCCTCGGCCCAGGCGGTGTCGGTGATGAACTTTTCGACCGAGCCGATCGTCACCGATCCGTGGCCCGAGAATTCGATCACGCAATTGCCTTCGCATAGCCGGTCCTGCGGGCAGATGCGGCCGCAGATCTCGGGCATGGTCGAGGTGCTGTTGGAGAGCTGGTACGCCTCCTGCAGCCGCCCCTCGGCGGTCAGGCGCAGCCAGTCCGGGATGTGGTTGTGGAGCGGGCAGTGCACCGAACAATAGGGCACGCCGCACTGGCTGCAGCGGCCTGCCTGCGATTCCGCATCGGGCACCGCATAGCGCTCCGCGATCTCGCGAAAGTCTTCCGCGCGCAGCTGGGCGGGGCGCTTGGCCGGATACGCCTGCGGGCGCCCGACGAATTTGAGCATGGGATCGTCAGCCATGCCGCCCCCGTACAGGAGAGCGGCAGGACGATAAAGACAGCAATACTGACCTATAAGAGCTCAGGAGCCAAAAATCGGCAGCTTTAGGGCAAAATAGTCACCCATAAAGGTCCGAAGCGGTCTCATCGCATGGATAGCCAAATCAGGGCGGCGGTTCCCGCAACAATACGATAGAACGCGAAGGGCGTGAAGCCATGCTTGCTCACGATCCCGACAAACCATTTGATCACCGCGAGCGCGACGACGAACGCCACGACGAAGCCGACGCCGATCTCGCCCCAGCCCACGCCGCTGGTCGCCAGCATCTCGCGGTTCTTGAGCAGCTCGAGCGCGGTGGCGCCCAGCATGGTCGGGATGGCGAGGAAGAAGCTGAACTCGGCCGCCGTGCGCCGCTCGACGCCCAGCGACAGCGCACCCATGATCGTCGCGCCCGAGCGGCTGACGCCGGGCACCATCGCCAGGCACTGGACGAAGCCGATGCCGAGCACGCGCACCACCGGGATCTCAGCGATGCCGTGGATCGTCGCCGACTTCACCAGCCGCTCGATGACCAGGATCGCGACGCCGCCGACGATCAGCGCCCAGGCGACCACCTTGGGCGCGCCGAGCAGCGCCTCGATATGCTTGTGGAGCGCCAGCCCGATCACCGCAGCGGGGATGAAGGCGATCAGCAGGTTGCGGACGAAGCGGATCGACACCGGGTTGAGCTTGATCAGCCCGTCGAGCACCGCCCAGAAGGTGCGCCAGTAGAGCACCACCACCGCCAGGATCGCGCCCAGCTGGATGACGATGTTGAACATCGCCCAGCGCGCCGAATCATAGCCCATCAGCTCGCTGGCGAGGATCAGGTGCCCGGTCGAGGAGACCGGCAGAAATTCGGTAACGCCTTCGACGATGCCGAGCAGGATCGCCACCAGCAGCGTGGTCATGGAAAGGCTCCTTCAAGGGGTCGCGCCCGGCGACCCCCTGCAAGGCGCCGCCCGGCAGGGGGAATGGATCAGGCGGTCGCGCGGAAGCGGCTGAAGCGGCCGGCCTGGCGGAAGCGCACCAGCCAGCTCGGCGCCACCGTCGCCATCGGCGTCGGCTGCACGCTCAGCGCGGCGAGGCCCTCGGCACCCGCCGGCACGACATTGTCGGCCTGCAGCATCGCGAACTGGTCGCGCGTGATCGGCGTGCCCGGCAGCGACGCCACCAGGCTGGCCAGCGAATCGGGGAGTTCGACGAAGTGCGGCTTGCGGCCGATCGCGCCGGCGATCCAGTGGAGCAGCGCCGACATGCTCAGCACGTCCGGGCCGCCCAGCGAATAGGTCTTGCCGGCATGCGCGGCCGGATCGGCGAGCGCGGCGGTGATCGCCTGGGCGACGTCGGTCACGAACACCGGCTGGAACTTGGTCTCGCCGCGCACGACCGGCACGATGTTCAGCGGGGCACCCGCGATCATGCCGGCGAAGCGGTTCACGAACGCGTCCTCGCGACCGAACACGATCGAGGGCCGCAGGATCGTCGCACCCGGGAAGACGGCGAGCACGGCCTGCTCGCCGGCCGCCTTGCTGCGGCCATAGCCGGAAGGAGAATTCTGGTCGGCGCCAATTGCCGAGATGTGCACCAGCGCGCCGGCCCCGGCGGCCTTCGCAGCCTCGGCGACGTTGCGTGCGCCCTGAACATGCACCTTGTCGAAATCGCCGGCGAGGATGCCGACGAAGTTCACCACCGCGTCGCTGCCCTGCAGCGCGCGGGCGAGCGTCTCGGGCTTGGTGATGTCGCCGACGACGAGCTGGGTCTGGCCCAGATTGCCCTGGGTCTTGAGGAACCATGCGTCGCGCGGCTTGCGCTCGACGACGCGGACGCGCGCGCCGGCGGCGAGCAGCTCCTGCGCCACGTAGCGGCCGAGGAAGCCTCCACCGCCGATCAGGGTTACCAGCCTGTCCTTCATCTTCCGCCTCACTGCCTGCGCGAACCTTGCGGCCCCAATGCCGTGGGACGGGCTAAACGGCAAGCGCGACGCGAAGTCCAACATTTTTCGAAAAAAGGTCGTTGACAGGTCCGCCGATCCTCCCCTAGAGGCGCCGGCCTACCCCGTGCCCAGATGGCGGAATTGGTAGACGCACCAGCTTCAGGTGCTGGCGATCGCAAGGTCGTGGAGGTTCGAGTCCTCTTCTGGGCACCACTTCCCCCCGCCGGGGGCGAAGCGCAAAAATTCAGATCTACCAACGATGTGGCGCTGCGGTCTTTCGACTGACGGCGCTTCGTCGCGTTCTGCGTCCGCGCGACGAAGCGGCCCCCGCACCGCCGGGTGCGAGGGCCGAAGCGAGGCTCAGCGCCGGGGCGTGGCGCTGGGCGTCGGCGCCGGAGGCGGCGGGATGGCCGCACCGGGGGCCGGTGCAACGCCTGCCGCGGGCGGCGGCGCTACCGCCCCCTCGGGCGGCGGCGGGGGCACTGCGCCAGGGGCTGGCGGCACCGCTCCCGGCGGCGGGGGCGGCGGAGCGCCGGCACTCGGCGGAGGCGGCGGCGGGGCGCCCGGCCCACCCGGAGGGGGCGGCGGCGGCGGGCCGTGCGGACCCCCCGGCGGGGGCGGCGGGGCACCTACTGCCTGCACATTGCCCTGGCCGTCTACGAGGTAGGAGGCGTGCAGCTGGCCATCGAGATAGCGACCCTGCACCGTCAGCGCGGCGCCGGACTGCACATCGGCCGCACCCCGGCCGGCATCGACCAGCGTCCGTCCCGAACCATCCTGCAGCACGAAACGATCGCCATAGGTCTCGGCGACGCGTCCCTTCACGGTCACGATGCCGCTCGTCTGTGCGAGCTTTGCGACTGCGGTCGGCACCGTCGGCGCCATTTCCACGGTCGGGCGGGTGAGCTGCACCGCGCCGGCGCCGCCCGCGGCACCCAGCGCCAGCAGCGCCGCGGCGGCTACGGCAAGACGATTGCGCGGCAACGTATTCTTCCAATCGGTCATTCCATCAACTCCTCTTGGGTGTTCGATGGCATCGGTCTAGCGAGTCGCACCCGACCTCCGCTGAACCCCGCGGTTCAGTTTGGGTTTAAGCCGGGAGGCTAGGCGACACGCATGCGGATCCTGCTGGTAGAAGACGACCCCGATCTCGGCCCCGCCATCGCGCGGGCGCTGCGGGCGGAGCATTGCGCGGTCGATCTCGCCGCCGACGGCGTCGATGCACAGCATCTCGGCGAGACCGAGGCCTATGACGCGGCGGTGCTCGACCTGGGGATGCCGGGCCGGACCGGGGCCGAGATCCTCACCGCCTGGCGCGCGAACGGGCGGGCGCTGCCCGTGCTGGTGCTCACCGCGCGCGAGGCATGGGCGGACAAGGTGACGGCGTTCAAGGCTGGCGCCGACGACTATCTGACCAAGCCCTTCCGCGTCGAGGAACTGATGATGCGGCTGCGCGCGCTGGTTCGCCGCGCCGCCGGCCATGCCCAGACGCGGATCGAATGCGGCCCGCTCGCCTTCGAGAGCCAGACCGGCCAGTTCGAGCTGGACGGACTGCCGCTCAAGCTCACCGCGTTCGAGTGGCGCGTGCTCTCGCAGCTGATCCTGCGGCGCGAGGTGGTGATCGAGCGGCTCGAATTGCTCGAGCGCGTCTATGAAGGCGATGCCGATGTCGATTCGAACAGCCTCGAGGTCATCATCGGCCGGCTGCGCCGCAAGATCGGCGCCGAGCGGATCGAGACGGTACGCGGCCGCGGCTATCGGCTGACCTGCGGCGCGCAGCCCGCATGACGCGCGGGTCGCTACGCACGCGGATGGTGCTGCTGTCGGCGCTGGTCACGCTGGTGGCATTGGGGCTCGCGGGGTGGACCATGGCGGGCGTGCTCGGCCGGGTGGTGACCGGCGGTGTCGACCAGCGGCTCGACGCGCAGCTGGCGGTGCTGGCGAGCGCGGTGCGCGACGACGGCAGCGTCGATCGCGCGCGATTGGCGGCACGGCAAGGTGCCCTTGCGGCGGGGCCGGGCTGGCGATGGCGGATCGAAGCGCCTCGCGAGACGGTGGGCGATGCCGATTTCCCGGCGCTGCACCTGCCCTTGCCGGGCCCTGCCGAAATTGCCCCCGCAGCGCTGCCCACCCCCCTCGACGGCGAAGATGCCAAGGGCCGCGTTCATGCCCGGCGGCTGGTGCTGGCGAGCAGCGCCGGCCCGGTGACGCTCACCGCCGCCGCGCCCGGCCGGGTGATCGGCCGCCCCGTCCGCGACGCGCTGGTGCCACTCGCCAGCGTGATCGTGGCGCTGGCGGTGATCTTCGCGGCGGCCGCCTGGGTGCAGCTGCGCTTGGCATTGCGGCCGCTCGCGGCGCTGGTCGGGCAGATCGGCGCGATCCGCCGCGGCGAGCGCGCGGCCGTTGACGAGGATCAGCCTGCCGAGCTGCGGCCGCTTGCCACCGAGCTCAACGCCCTGGCGGCCGCCAATGCCGCGACCCTGGCGGCGGCGCGGCAGTCGGCGGCCAACCTCGCCCATGCACTGAAGACCCCCGTCGCGACGCTGGCGCTCACGGTGGCGCCGAACACGCCGGAGGCGGCGCAGGTGCGCCGCATCGAGGGCGTGATCCGGCATACGCTCGCGCGCGCCCGGGCTGTGGCCGTCAATCGGCGCGCCAGCACGGAGATCGCCCCCGTCGCCGCCGACGTCGCGGGCGTGCTGCGCACGCTCTACCCCGCTATCACGCCGCGCCTGGAGATTGGCGCGGGCGTGCGCATCGCGATGGACGCGCACGATCTCGCCGAGATCCTTGGCAATCTGCTCGACAATGCCGCGCGGCATGCGCGCAGCACCGTCGTCCTCACGGCGGCGGCGGCGGACGGCACCGTGCTGACGATCGACGATGACGGCCCCGGCATCGCTCCCGAACGACGCGAGCAGGTGCTGCAGCCTGGCGTACGGCTGGACGAAGGGCCGGCGGGCGACGGGTTCGGTCTCGCGATCGTCCGCGATCTGGTCACGCTCTATGGCGGCACGATGGCGCTGGAGCAGAGCCCGCTCGGCGGCCTGTGCGTCCGGCTCACCTGCCCCGATGGCGCGACTGCTTGAGCGATCAGTCCTTCGGCGGCACTGCCGTCGAGCTGCGCTTGACGATTTCGTGCTCGAGAACACGATCGCGGCGCGTGCGGGTCTTGGCCGAGGCGCCGCGCGCTTCGTCCGCCACCAGCGCCAGCGCCTCGGCGGCAAGGCGGCGGACCGGCTGGTGGATGGTCGTGAGCGGCGGCCACAGCGTCACCGCCGCCGTCGTGTCGTCGAAGCCCACCACGGTGAGCTGGCGCGGCACGTCGAGCTGGCGGCGGTGCGCGACCGAGACGATCGCCGCCGCCATGTCGTCGTTGCTGGCAAACACCGCGGTGGGCGGTGCGGGCCCGTCGAGCAGCGCCTCCCCCGCGGCGAGGCCCGAGGCATAGCTGAAATCGCCCTGCACCAGCTGCACGCCCGCATCGGGGAAATCGCGCATCGCATCCTCCACCCCGGCACGCCGCTCGGCGCTCGCCGCCTGGTCGGGATTGCCGACGACGAAGCCGAGCCGGCGATGGCCGAGATCGAGCAGGTGGCGCGTCATCTCATGCGCGGCACGGCGGTCGTCGATCCGCACGCAGGTGGCGCCGGGCACATGATAGGCGCCGATCGCGGCGATCGGCACGCCCGCCCCCTTCAGCGCCCGCAACACCACCGGCGCCTCGCCGAGCGGCGGCGCGAGCAGGATGCCCGAGAGCCCCGAGGCCGCAAAGCGCGCCAGCTCCGCCTCCGCGGGCGGGCGCCCGCCCTCGCCCTTGAGCAGCACCAGCCGCGCGCCCCAGGTCGAGGCTTCCTCGAACACGCCGGTGAGCAGCTCGCTCATGAAGGCGGCGCTGGGGTTGGAATAGACCACGCCGATGCGCAGCTCGGCCGAGGTGACCAGGCTGCGCGCGGCGACATTGGGGACATAGCTGAGCTCGGCGATCGCCCGCTCCACCGCCTCGCGCGTCGCGGCGCTCACCCCGCTGCGGCCGTTGATCACCCGCGACACGGTCATGGCGGAAACGCCCGCCTTCGCCGCCACGTCGATGATCGTCGCCCCCTGCACCGGCCTGCCCGCCTTCGCCACTTTGCTCTCCCTGCCCCGAATTCGGCAGGACGTACGCGATGCGGGCGGATCGGAAAAGACGCGATGCGGTGCCGGCTTGTGCCATCGCAGACCGCGGCTATGCAGACCACCATCAAGGAGAGAGTTTCCGATGCGCCACGTCCTGCTGCTCGACCTGAACGACGATCCCGAGGCGATCGCCGCCTATCGCCACTGGCACCGCCCCGGCGGGCCGCCCGCCGCGGTCACCCAGTCGATCCGCGATGCCGGCATCGACGCGATGGAAATCTGGCAGGCGGGCGACCGGCTGGTGATGGTGATGGAGACCGGCCCGAGCTTCGATCCGGAGGCCAAGCGCGCCCGCGACGCCGCCGATCCCGACGTGCAGGCCTGGGAGACGCTGATGGACGGCTTCCAGCGCCGGCTCGCCTTTGCCGAGCCGGGCGTGAAATGGGTGCCGACCGAGCAGATCTTCACGCTCGCCGATCAACCCTGACCGACGAGCGCTGCGTCCGTCAGAAGGCGACGATCGCCTTCAGCACATGATCGGCCTCCTCGATCAGCGCGGGCAGGCGCTGGGGGAGGTCGTCGGCATCGACGCTGTGGGTGTGGAGCCTGTCGGTAGGCACGTCGCCCGAGCGGATTGCCGCGATCACGCGCTGGAAATCGCTGGCGAGCGCGTTGCGGCTGGCGATCAGCACCGCCTCGCGCTTGTGGAATTCGGGATCGGCGAAGCTGAGGTCGCCGGGCGCCACGCCGACCAGCAGCAGCGCGCCGCCATGGCCGACGAAATCGAGGCTGCGGCGCATCGCCGGCAGCGAGCCGGTCGCGTCGATCACCACGTCGAACATGTCGCCTTGCGTCCGCGCCGCCAGCGCTTCGCCGAGCGCGTCGTCGACGACCAGCCCGTCGAAGCCGAGCTGCTCGCGCGCGAAGGCGAGCCGCTGGGCGCGCTGGTCGACCAGGGTCACCTGGAAGCCGTCGAGCCGCGCGAACAGCGCGCTGGCGATGCCGATCGGCCCGGCGCCGACCACCAGCATCCGCCCCTCGCCGTCCTTGGGTGCGCGCGACACGGCATGCGCGCCGATCGCGAGAAACTCGATCATCGCCGCCTGGTCGACGCTCAGCCCCTCGGCATCGATCACCGCGCTGGCGGGGACCGCCAGAAGATCCGCCATGCCGCCGTCGCTGTGGACGCCGAGCACGCGAATGTTGACGCAGGCATTGGGCTTGCCCTTGCGGCAGGCGACGCAGTGCCCGCAGGCGATGTACGGGTTGATCGCCACCGTCTGCCCGAGCGTGAGCGTCGTGCCCTCGCCCATCGCCACCACCTCGCCGCCCAGTTCATGCCCCATCACGCGCGGGTATTGCAGGAACGGGTGGCGGCCCGCGAAGATGTGATAATCGGTGCCGCAAAGGCCGACGCGGTGGATGCGGATCAGCACCTCGCCGGGGCCGGGCTCGGGCGCCTCCCGCTGGATCTGGGTCAGTTCGAACGGCGCGTTGCAGAGGATGGTACGCATGGCATGGGTCTCCTGCCGAAGCCCTGCCATGACCGTTCGCATATATGCAAGCCGGTTTTCTTATTCACTCGATTTCAGTGCATAGGCACGGGCCGCGTTGCCGCCGAACACCGCCGATTCCATCTCCGGACAGTGCCGCGCGACGTAGCGCGCGATAAGGTCGTGCGTGTCGGCATAACGGCCGGCGAGTTGGCACACCGGCCAGTCCGATCCCCAGAGGATGCGGTCGGCGCCGAAGCAGGCGAAGACGTGGTCGAGATAGCGTTCGAAGTCGTCCGGCTGCCAGTCGCGCGCGGCCTCGGTGATCAGGCCGGAGACCTTGCAGAACAGGTTTGGGTAGCGGGCGGCAGCAGCGATCTGCTCGGCCCAGGGCTGCCAGACGCCCGCGGCGATGTTCGGCTTGGCGGCATGATCGAGGATCAGCCGGCCTTCGCCGACCCGGTCGAAAAAGCGGGGAAGCGTGCCGAGCTGCGCGGCATTGACCAGCACGTCGTAGCTGAGCCCGGACGCGAGCACCGCGCGCACGCCGGCGACGAAGGCGTCGCCCAGCAGGAAATCGGCATCGAGTTCGTCCTGCACAACGTGCCGGTAGCCGACGATAGGCCCCGCCGGTCGCGTGGCGATCCGCTCGGCGATGTCGGGCGCGCGCAGGTCGATCCAGCCGACCACGCCCGCGATCCGCGGCTGATGCGCGACGCAGTCGAGGAGGAAGTCCGTCTCGGCCTCGCTCTGCCGCGCCTGTACCGCGACCGCACGATCGATGCCCGAAGCGGCCATCTCCTCGGCCAGATCGTCGGTGCCGAAGTCCCGCGCGATGGCGCTGCCGGATTCGATCCAGCCGAACGCTTCGGTAGTGTAGTGCCAGAGGTGGTGGTGGGCATCGATCCGCATGGCCCGTGCATAGCCGAACCCGTCGCGCTTCGGGAAGCGCCGCGACCGCACGAGCAAGGCTTTGTTTTGAAAGCCTTGCAACCCTTGCTCGTGCCTCCGGTTGATCGAGCGACACGGCGCCGTCCGCGCTGGCTGCTCGGAGACCCTGCTTGGCGACGACCCTATCCCCCCGCACCGCCGTGATCACCGGCGCCTCCAGCGGCATCGGCCGCGCCACCGCCCAGCTGTTCGCCGAACGCGGCTGGCGGCTGGTGCTCGCCGCGCGCGACGCCGACGCGCTGGACGCCCTTGCCGGCGATCTGCGCGGACGGGGGGCGGCGGTGCAGGTGGTGCCCACCGACATCGGCGACAACGCCGCCGTCGTGGCGCTGGCGGAAGCGGCGCAGACGTTCGGCGGCACGATCGACCTGTGGTTCGCCAATGTCGGCATCGGCGCGGTCGGTCGGTTCGAGGACGTGCCGATCGAGGCGCATGAACAGATATTGCGATCGAACCTGCTCGGCCACCTCTACGAAGCGCATGCGGTGCTGCCGATCTTCCAGCGTCAGGGCCGGGGCGTGTTCGTCAACATGATCTCGATGGTCGGCTTCGCCGCCGCGCCGCTGGCCGCCGCCTATTCGGCGAGCAAGTTCGGGCTAAAGGGCCTGTCCGAAGCGCTGCGTGCCGAACAGGCGGTGCACCCGCACATCCATATCTGCGACGTCTATCCGGCGCTGGTCGACACCCCCGCGCTCGACCATGCGGGCAACTATACCGGCAAGGCGATCCATCCGCCGACGCCGCTGCTCGATCCGCGCCGCGTAGCCGAAGCGGTGGTGCGCCTCGCCGATCATCCCCGGGCTACCACGCTGGTGGGCGCGCAGAACTGGGCGGCGCGGATCGGCCATGCGCTGGCGCCGACGCTCAGCCTGAAAATCATCGACCGCTGGTTCGAAGGCTATTTCGCCCAGGCGCAGCCGGCGGCCATCACGTCGGGCAACCTGTTTGCCCCGCCCGAGGACAGCCCGCGTGTCGCTGGCGGCTTCCGCAAGCCGCTGACCCGACGGCTGCCGCTGCTGCTGGCAGGCGGGACGTTGCTGGCGGTGGGGGGCGCCGCACTGCTCCGGCAGCGCGCATCGCGAACGGAACCAAGCTAGGCTATGTTCGTCGCCTCGACGTTGAGAGAGGAATGCAGATGACCACCAATCCGACGCGCGACCGTACCGAGACCGAACGCCACGCTCATGAAGTTGACGCGCAGGGCGCCCCGCCGCGCGACGGGCGCCTGGATGCGCTGGCCGGGGACGATCCGGACGGGATTCCGATGACGGGGGAGGAAGATCCTTGTGTGGAGGTGGAGCAGCTCGCCGACGACGCGGGTACCGACGCTGAGGCCGAAGCGCACCCGTCGTAACGCGCCTGAAGCCCCTCCTCCTTGGAGGAGGGGTTTGGGGGTGGAGGGATTCCAGAACGCCCGTTGGTCTCTGCGAGACACAGCCCCACCCCAACCCCTCCCCTAAAGGGGAGGGGCTTAAGATCGGCTACAGCACCACATCCACCGCGTGGATCGCCACGCCGACCAGCCCGCCGACCACGGTGCCGTTGATCCGGATATATTGCAGGTCGCGCCCGACCGCATTCTCCAGCCGCGAGGTGACCGTCTGCGCATCCCAGCCGCGGATCGTGTCCGAGACCAGCCGGACAATGCCGTCGCCATAGTCCGATGCCGCGCCCACCGCCGAGCGGCGCACGAAGCGGTTGATGGTTCGTGCCAGCTTCCGGTCCGTCTGCAGCGTGCCACCGAACTGGCGCAGCGCCTCGCCCATCCGGCCGCCCAGCGCGCGTTCGGGATCGCGCGCCAGCCGCAGCATCGCGCCGCGGCTCTGCTCCCAAAGCCCTTCCACCCAGCGCTGGAAGCCTTCATTCTCCAGCATCTCGAGCTTGAAGCTCTCCACCTTGGCCTGCAGCTCGGGATCGTGCTGCAGCCGGCCGGCGAGGCTCTCCAGCCCCTCCTCCACCTTGGCGCGGACGGGATGCTCCGGATCCTCGGCCATCTCGTCGATCAGCTTCTTCAGCCCCTCGATGATCTTGGTCGCCAGCGTCTCGTCGAGCCCGGTCCAGCGCATCACCGATCCGGCGCGGGCATGGACCATCTCGCGGATCAGATGCTCGTTCGCCTCCAGGATGCGCGCGCCGCCGCGGATCATCGAATCGAGCAGCGGCAAATGCCGCCCATTGGCGATCGCCGCCGCCAGCGCCTGGCCGAACAAGGGCGCGACGTCGATCGCGCGCAGCCGCGAGGCGATCGCGCCCTTCACCATGCCGCCCAGCCGCTCCTGGTCGAGCGATTCGAGGATGTTCGCCGCCAGCCGCGAAGCACCCGCGCCGATCCGCCCGGTGCCGTGCGACGGCGATGCCAGCCAGCGCCCCGCCGCGCCGGCCACGTCGAGCCGCTGCATCCGCCGCGCCACCACGCGGGGGATGAGGAAATTGGCGCGGAGGAACTGGCCCAGCGTGTCGGCAATGCGATCCTTGTTGCGCGGGATGATCGCGGTGTGCGGGATCGGCAAATGGAGCGGATGGCGGAACAGCGCGGTCACCGCGAACCAGTCGGCCAGCCCGCCCACCATCGCCGCCTCGGCAAAGGCGCGGACGAAGGGCAAGGCCGGGTGGAGGCCCTGGAAATGGCGCGCCGCAAGGAACAGCGCCGCCATCGCCAGCAACAGGCCGGTGGCGACCATCCGCATCCGGCGCAGGCCGGCGGGCGGAGGGTCGCTGCGGAGGCGGGGGGCAAGGCTCATGGCTGGTGCAACGCTGCGAGGGCCGCGTGCGCTCCGCTCAGCCTTCGCGCTGCACCGCGAACGGGCCGTTGGCCTGGTTCACCGGCATCAGCTCCAGCGTGTTGACCGCGAAGTGCGGCGGCAGCGTCGCTACCCACAGCATCGTCTCGGCAATGTCCTCGGCCGTCATCGGGTTCACGCCGGCATAGACCTTGTCCGAGGCCTCCTGGCTGCCGGTGCGGACCAGCGTGAACTCGGTCTCGACCATGCCCGGCTCGATCGAGGTGACGCGCACGCCGGTGCCGATCAGGTCGGCGCGCAGGTTGAGCGTGAACTGGCGGACGAACGCCTTGGTCGCGCCGTACACATTGCCGCCCGGATAGGGATAGGTCGCCGCCACCGACGACAGGTTGATGATCCCGCCCTTCCGCGCGACGAGGCCCGGCAGCAGCTTGTGGGTGATCGAAACCAGGGCGGTGATGTTGGTGTCGATCATCGTCCGCCAGTTATCGAGCGACGCCTGCTGCGCGGGCTCGAGGCCGAGTGCGAGGCCGGCATTGTTGATCAGCAGGTCGATGTCCGAAAAGGGCGCGGGCAGGCCGTCCAGCGCCGCTTCGCGCGCGGCATCGTCGCGGATGTCGAAGGCGAGGGTGTGGACGCGCTCGCCGGCGAGCTTCTCCAGCCGATCGGCGCGGCGACCGGTCGCCACGACATGCCAGCCGGCATCGGCAAAGGCGCGGACCGAAGCTTCGCCGATTCCGGCGGTGGCGCCGGTGATGAGTACGGTAGGCATGGCAACTCCTGAGCGTAACGGGTTTCCCCTCCTATACGCACGCCGAGGCGGTTTGGATCAGCTTTTTGCGCGGGGCACAGCGACCGCGGCGGAACGGCCAGCCGCTCGGAACCGCGCCCATGCTCGTGCCGTTTCGATCCCCAAGCGATGGAGTATTTTGGAATGGCCGCACCGCAGCTGGAAATCGACGACACCACCCTGTTCGACAATCTCGACGATCGCCAGCTCGAGTTCGATGGCGAGGTCGATGGCGACGCCTATCAGTTCGCGGTGCAGTATAGCGTGCTCGAGGCGCTGAGCGGCAGCCAGCCCGACGGCGATGCCGAGGAAAGCTTCCGCCGCTACCGCGACCCCATCCTGCAAGCCGCTCTCGCCGCGCTTGCCAAGGGTCCCGACCGGCCGATCATCGTGATCAGCGAGAACGATCTCGACCAGGAGGCACAGGCATGACCGAGGCACGCTGGGGCGACGACGCCAAAAACCCGCCGATCGACTGGACGATGAGCGCGGCGCTGGAAAATGTCGTGCGCGGCGGCGGGGACATCGCCGAGGTCACCAATCTGGGCGCGGCGGTGCGCGCCTGGCGCGACCTGGATCCCGACCACCGGGCGCACGCCGTCCTGATCCTCGACCATCCGGTGCACCTCGACGGCGCGGCAGTGAATCGCTTCGAAGGCGAAGGCATCGCGGCGCTGGCGGAGCGCCTTTCCGACTAAAGCGGCATCCGCCTCCCCTCTCCCGCTTGCGGGAGAGGGCCGGGGTGAGGGTGAGTCGGGCGAAGGAGAGGGCCGCATTGGCCCCACACACCCTCACCCTTCCGCCGCCTGCCAGCGGCTCCCTCCCTCTCCCGCAGGCGGGAGAGGGAAAGACCGATCCTCCTCCCGCCAAGGGGAGGATAAGGTGCTAGCCTCCGCGCTTTCGATCAGACGTCGAGATTCGCCACGCTGAGCGCATTCTCCTGGATGAAGTCGCGGCGCGGCTCGACCACGTCGCCCATCAGCTGGGTGAAGATCGCGTCGGCCACGTCGGCCTGGTCGATCGCCACCTGCAGCATCGAGCGGTTCTGCGGATCGAGCGTGGTCTCCCACAGCTGCTCCGCGTTCATCTCGCCCAGACCCTTGTAGCGCTGGATCGCCAGCCCCTTGCGCCCGAAGGCGAGGATCGCGTCGAGCAGCTGCGAGGGGCGCGACACCAAGCTCTCGCCCTTGCCGACCGCGACGGGGGCTTCTTCCTCCGGCACCGGTGCATCCACCTCGGTCGCCAGGCCCTTGTTCGAGACGAGCTTGGACGGCGTGAGATAGGCCGCCGCCTGCTCGCTCGCCAGCGTGTGCAGCTTGCGCGCCTCGGCCGAGACCAGGAAGCTCGCCTCGACGATGTGGTGATCGGTCACGCCGCGCCACAGCCGCTCGAAATGATAGCCGCCATCCTCGGTGATGCGCGCGCTCCACCGGGCTTCGGTGTCGGCGGCGTCGAGGCGGTGGACAACCGTCTTCAGTTCCTCGGCATGGCGCTCGCGGCTCACCGACGGATCGAGCGCGCCGCCCAGCGCCAGCGATTCGATGATCATCGGATCGTAGCGGCGCGGCACGTAGCGCATCAGCGTGCGCATGCGGCGGGCATGCTCGACCAGCGTGCGCAGGTCCTCGCCCGAGCGCTGGCTGCCATTGGTGTCGAGCACCGTGCCGCCCACGCCCGCATCGACCAGATACTGGTCGAGCGCCGCATCGTCCTTCAGATACACCTCGGAGCGGCCCTTGGTCGCCTTATAGAGCGGCGGCTGGGCGATATAGAGGTGCCCGTTGGTGATAATCTCGGGCATCTGGCGGTAGAAGAAGGTCAGCAGCAGCGTGCGGATGTGCGCGCCGTCCACGTCGGCGTCGGTCATGATGACGATCTTGTGGTAGCGCAGCTTCTCGATGTTGAAATCGTCGCGAATGCCGGTGCCCAGCGCCGTGATGATCGTGCCGATCTCGCGGCTGGCGAGCATCCGGTCGAAGCGGGCGCGCTCGACGTTGAGGATCTTGCCGCGCAACGGCAGGATCGCCTGGAAGTGGCGGTCGCGGCCCTGCTTGGCCGATCCGCCGGCCGAGTCACCCTCGACGAAGAACAGTTCGGACTTGGCGGGATCCCGCTCCTGGCAGTCGGCGAGCTTGCCGGGCAGGCTGGCGATGTCCATCACGCCCTTGCGCCGGGTGAGCTCGCGCGCGCGCTTGGCGGCCTCGCGCGCGGCGGCGGCGTCGATCACCTTCTGGATGATCTGCTTTGCGACGGCGGGATTCTCTTCCAGCCATTCGGCCAGCTTGTCGGCCATCAGGCTTTCGAGCGGCTGGCGGACTTCGGAGGAGACCAGCTTGTCCTTGGTCTGGCTGCTGAACTTGGGGTCCGGCAGCTTGACCGAGACGATTGCGGTCAGGCCCTCGCGCATGTCGTCGCCGGTGAGGGAGACCTTCTCCTTCTTCAGCATCCCCGACTTGTCGGCATAGTTGTTGAGCGTACGGGTCAGCGCCGCGCGGAACGCCGCGAGGTGGGTGCCGCCGTCGCGCTGCGGGATGTTGTTGGTGAAGGCGAGGACGTTCTCGTAATAGCTGTCGTTCCACTCCAGCGCGACGTCGATCGTCACGTCGTCGCGGGTGCCGCTGATCGCCACCGGCTCGGGCATCAGCGCAACCTTGTTGCGATCGAGATACTGGACGAACGCGGCGATGCCGCCTTCGTAGAACAGGTCGATTTCCTTCACTTCCTCGTGCCGCGCGTCGCGCAGCTTCAGGCGCACGCCCGAATTGAGGAAGGCGAGCTCGCGGTAGCGATGCTCGAGCTTCTCGAAGTCGTACTCGGTGATCTTGAACGTTTCCGGGCTGGCGAGGAAGGTGACTCGCGTTCCCTTCTTGCCGTTGGCCGGACCGATCACCTTGAGCGGCGCTTCGGCATCGCCGTGACGGAAGCGCATGTAATGCTCCTCGCCGTCGCGCCAGATGTTGAGGTCCAGCCACTCGCTGAGCGCGTTCACGACCGACACGCCCACGCCGTGCAGGCCGCCCGAGACCTTGTAGGCGTTGGTGTCCGAGGTGTTCTCGAACTTGCCGCCCGCGTGGAGCTGGGTCATGATCACTTCGGCGGCGGACACGCCCTCTTCGGAGTGGATGCCGGTGGGGATGCCGCGGCCGTTATCCTCGACCGAAACCGATCCGTCCGGATTGAGCGTGATCAGGATCAGGTCGCAATGCCCGGCCAGCGCCTCGTCGATCGCGTTGTCGGAAACCTCGAACACCATGTGGTGCAGGCCCGAGCCGTCGTCGGTGTCGCCGATATACATGCCGGGGCGCTTGCGGACCGCATCCAGGCCCTTGAGGACCTTGATGGAATCGGCGCCATACTCGTTCGCGTTGGGATCGTTCGTCTTGGGAGTGTCTGCCATGCCGAGGATATAGGGATTCAGGGCACGGAACGAAAGCAAAATGGGCGGTTCAGCGCTTCCGGTCGGCTTCGTCGTGCGCGTCGTAATTGCGGCGCGTTGCCGCCTCGGTCTCGTCCAGCTGGCGCTTCGAGGTGCGGTTGCGTGCGATCGCCCAGATCAGCGCCGCGGCGAGGACGATCGGGCCGACGATCACCAGCAGCCCCTGCATGCTCGACAAGTCCATGGCATCTCTCCGTTTTGCCAGGACCAACGAAGCCTGCGCCCCTTTCGATCCGTGCCCGCGCCCCCATATCGCCGCCATGACGCTCGGCAGCTGGCTCACCCCCGATCCTTGCGGGATCTACCTTCCGGCGGCGGACGCGTGGATCGACCCGTCCAAGCCGGTCGCGCGGGCGATCATTACCCACGGCCATGCCGATCACGCCCGCGGCGGTCATGGCGAGGTGTGGGCGACGCCGGGTACGCTGGCGATCATGGCGGCGCGCTACGGGCCGCAGAACGGCCGGTCGGTCGACTATGGCGAAAGCATCCAGCTGGGCCCCATCGAGGTAGGGTTCGTGCCCGCGGGGCATGTGCTCGGTTCGGCGCAGGTGGTGCTGGATCATGCCGGCGAGCGCATCGTCGTCTCGGGCGATTACAAGCGTCGGCCGGACCCGACCTGCACGCCCTTCCAGCCGGTGAAGTGCGACGTGTTCGTCACCGAGGCGACCTTCGGCCTGCCGGTGTTCCGCCACCCCGAGACCACCGACGAGATCGACAAGCTGCTGTCCGCGCTCCGCACCGAGCCCGAGCGCTGCGTGCTGGTCGGCGCCTATGCGCTCGGCAAGGCGCAGCGGGTGATCGCCGAGCTGCGCGCGATGGGATTCGACGATCCGATCTACATCCACGGCGCGCTCCAGGCGCTGTGCGACCTCTATGTCGAGCACGGCGTGGCGTTGGGCGAGCTGCGCCCCGCCACCGGCGTCGCGAAGAAGGAATTGGAGGGACGGATCATCCTCTGCCCGCCGGGCGCGCTCAACGATCGCTGGTCGCGGCGGCTGCCCGATCCGATCACCGCGATGGCGAGCGGCTGGATGCGGGTGCGCCAGCGCGCCCGCCAGCGCAATGTCGAGCTGCCGCTGATCCTCTCCGACCATGCCGATTGGGACGAGCTGACCCGCACCATCGAGGAACTGGCCCCGCGCGAAGTGTGGGTGACACATGGCCGCGAGGATGCGCTGGTACATTGGTGCAGGCTGCGGCAGATACGCGCCCGAGCGCTCGATCTCGCCGGGTTCGAGGACGAAGACGATTAAGGGAGTTTTGGTGATGGCGAAGGGCAAGACCTGGGCCTGGGTTGGCGGCCTGCTGGGCGGCACGGTGATCGTGGGTGCGGCGGCCTATTATGCGTTCGAGAAGGCGAGCGAACAGCCGCCCTTCACGCTGGTGGAAAAGGACGGCGCCTTCGAGATCCGCGACTATCCCGAGCTGGTGGTGGCGGAAACGCGCGCGATCGGCACGCGCGAGGCGGCGCTCAACGCAGGTTTCTCGCGTCTCGCCGACTATATCTTTGCCAAGCGCCGCGGCGATAATGGCGGCAGCGGCGGCGAGAAGATTTCGATGACCGCGCCGGTGCTCAGCACCAAGCAGGATGCCAGTTGGCGGACGCAGTTCGTGATGCCGTCGAAGTTCACCCTGGCGACGCTGCCCAAGCCCTCGGACAATGTCGATCTGGCGACCCGCCCTGCGCGGCGCGTCGCGGTGCTGCGCTTCTCGGGTTCGCCCGACGACGCTGCGCTGGAGAAGCGCGAGGCCGAGCTGCGCAGCTGGCTGGCAGCGAAGGGGATCAACGGCGGCGCGGTGGAATATGCCTTCTACAACTCGCCCTTCATTCCCGGCCCGCTGCGGCGGAACGAAGTGCTGATCGCGCTCTGACTCCAGATCCTCCCCTGATAGGGGAGGTGGCGCGCGCAGCGCGACGGAGGGGTGTCAGCGCTGGTGCGTCGTACGCCGCTTCGACGGGGACACCCCTCCACCACCGCCTTCGGCGGCGGTCCCCCTCCCCTTCCAGGGGAGGATCTTTTTGCCGCGATCTTGCCGCGGAGCTTTCCTACTGGAGCCCCATGACGATTCGCCCGCTCTTCGCCGCCGCTGCGGCCTTCGCTTCCTTCCTCGCCCCCGCCGCTGCGCAGGCACAGGCGCGCGACCCGTTCGGCGAGTGCCTCCGCGCGCGCACCAGCCGCGCCGATCGCGACGTGCTGATCCGCTGGGTGTTCGCCGCCGTCGCGCAGAGCGCCGCGGTGCGCGACATGGTGAAGGTCGACGAGGGCCGCCGCGTCGAGGCCAGCCAGCAGGCGGGCCAGCTGATCACCCGCCTCGTCACCCGCGATTGCCGCGCCCAGGCGATGGACCGGATGAAAAGCGATCCAGGCGCGCTGCAGAACAGCTTCACCGCGCTCGGCCGCGTCGCGCTGATGGACCTGGCGCAGGACCCCAACGTGGTCGGCACGCTCGCCGGCGTGCTCCAGTACACCGACATGGGCAGCATCACGATGATGCTGATGGAAGGCGGCCTGCGCCCCGGCGGCTGAGCCGGCTCAGCGCGCGAACCGCACCCGGGCGACGACCGGATAATGGTCGCTCGGGTAGACCTCGCCCCGATGGCTGTCCACGGTGGTGACCCGCTCGACCGCGAAGCCGCGCGTCAGGATCCAGTCGATGCGGCGGTCGCCCTTGCCGGTGAAGCCGTGGAAGGTGAAGTCGGGGCCCTGACGGTCCGGCCGCGACGCCCAGGCATCCGCGAGCGTCTTGGTCAGCACCGCATGGGCGGGCTTGTCGGCCGTGGTGTTGAAGTCGCCGGTTAGAATGACCGGCATATCCTTGGGGCCCGCCGCGATCCGATCGGACAGCAGCTGCGCACCCCGGGTGCGCGCATCCTCGTCCTCGTCGCGATAGGGGAAATGCGTGTCGTAGAAGCGGAAGCGGTGCCCGTCGCGGGTCTCGAAGGTCGCCCAGTTCACCATCCGCGGCAGCGGGTGGCCCCAGCTGATGCTGGCCGGCACCTCGGGCGTGTCCGAGAGCCAGAACTGGCCCTGCTCGACGATTCGCAGCCGGTCGCGCCGGTAGAAGATGCCCATATGCTCGTTGGCGTGCCCGCCATAGCGGTCGGTGCCGAACCAGGCATATTGCGGCAGCGCCTTGACGACGTCGTCCCCCTGGCGCTGGAACAGCTCCTGCGTGCCGATCAGATCCGGATCCGCTGCGCGGATCGTCGCGAAGGTGAGCTCGCGGCGCTTCTCCCACAGGTTCGCGCCGTCGCCATCGCTCGGCATGCGGATGTTGAGGCTCATCACCGTCAGCTCGGGCGCGCCTTGCGCCAGCGCCGGCGCGCACGCCAGCATCGCGGCAAGCGCCGCCACCATACCCCAAACACGCATGATCAACCCGCTCCTTCGAGTGCCTTCTGGCGCCGGCGTTGCACCGAGCTGCCAATGCCCATCGCCTCGCGATATTTCGCGACCGTGCGCCGGGCGATATCGAAGCCCTTCGCATTGAGCATTTCCACGAGCGTATCGTCCGAAAGAATTTTCTTCGGGTCCTCGGCAGCGATCAGCGTTTTGATCGCGCTCTTCACCGCCTCCGCCGACACCGCCTCGCCGCCATCCGCCGACTGGATCGCGCTGGTGAAGAAATATTTCAGTTCGAAGAGGCCGCGCGCGCAGCTGAGATATTTGTTGCTGGTGACCCGGCTGACCGTCGATTCGTGCATCTCGATCGCGTCGGCCACCTGGCGCAGGGTCAGTGGGCGGAGATGCGCGACGCCTTTCAGGAAGAAGCCTTCCTGCTGCTTCACGATCTCGCTCGCCACCTTGATGATCGTGCGCTGGCGCTGATCGAGCGCCTTGACCAGCCAATTGGCGCTGGCGAGCATGTCGGTGAGCCAAGCCTTGCTCGCCTTGTCCTGCTTGCCCCCCGAGACCTCGGCATAATAGGCCCGGTTGACCAGCAGCCGCGGCAGCGTCGCCGCGTTGATCTCCACCGCCCAGCCAGTGCCGCGCCGCGCGACGAAGATGTCGGGGGTCACCGCCGGCACCGGATCGCCGCCATAGCGGCAGCCGGGCTTGGGATCGTAGTTGCGCAGCTCGCGGATCATGTCGGCGAGATCCTCGTCGTCGACATTGCAGATCCGCCGCAGCCGGGCGAGATCGCCGCGCGCGACCAGTTCGAGATTGTCGATCAGCCGCGCCATGCGCGGATCGTAGCGATCCGCCTCCTTGGCCTGGAGCGCGAGGCATTCGGCGAGGTCGCGCGCGCCGACGCCGGTGGGATCGAAGGTCTGGATCACTGCCAGCACCCCCTCGACCCGCGCGAGCGGCACGCCCAGCCGCTCGGCGATCTCGCGCAGCGGCACGGTAAGGTAGCCGCATTCGTCGATCTGGTCGATCAGATGCTGGGCGATGAACAGGTCGGGGCCCGAGACGCTCGAGCCCGCCTGGGCGAGCAGATGGTCGGCAAGGCTGAGGTCGCCGCTCCCGAGGCTGTCGAGATCGGAGCCCTCCTCCGATCCGCCGCCGCCGGCGCCGGTCATCCCGAGCCCGCCGTCGAGCCCGCCGATCGAGTCGCTGGCCGAATCATGGTGGAAGGCTTCGGTGGCGAGATCGACGTCGAGCGCCGCCTCCCCGCTCGCCTCGCCGCCGCCGAGGATCAGCTCGCTCGCATCGGCCGGGCCGTCGCGCGGCTCGAAATCGTCAGCGCTGTCGGCAGGCTCCGGCGGGCCGCCGTCGTCGCTGCCCTGCGCGTCGAGCAGCGGGTTGCGCTCGACTTCCTCGGCGATGAAGGTCTCGATCTCGAGGTTGGACAGCGCCAGCAGCTTGATCGCCTGCTGGAGCTGCGGCGTCATCACCAGCGATTGCGACTGGCGCAGATCGAGGCGAGGCGCGAGACTCATGCGGCTTAGAGCGAGAAGCTTTCGCCGAGATAGAGGCGGCGGACATTCTCGTCGCGCACCAGATCGTCGGGCGAGCCCGCGAACAGCACGCGGCCATCATAGATGATATAGCCGCGATCGACGATTTCGAGCGTCTCGCGGACATTATGGTCGGTGATCAGCACGCCGATGCCGCGCTGCTTGAGCTGCTTCACCAGGTCGCGAATGTCGGAGATCGAGATCGGATCGATGCCCGCGAACGGCTCGTCGAGCAGGATGATCGTCGGATTCGCGGCCAGCGCGCGGGCGATTTCGGCGCGGCGCCGCTCGCCGCCCGAAAGCGCCATCGCCGGCGAGGTGCGCAGGCGGGTGAGGCCGAACTCGTCGAGTAGTTCCTCGAGCCGCGCCTGACGCGCATCGCGGTCCGGCTCGGCGAGTTCGAGCACCGCGGCGATGTTCTTTTCGACGCTGAGGCCGCGGAAGATCGAGGTTTCCTGCGGCAGATAGCCGAGGCCCAGGATCGCGCGGCGGTACATCGGCAGACGGGTGATGTCCTCGCCGTCCAGCATGATGCGGCCGCTGTCGGGCTTCACCAGTCCCATCACCGAATAGAAGCAGGTCGTCTTGCCCGCACCGTTCGGGCCGAGCAGGCCGACCACTTCGCCACGGCCCACCGATACGGAAACGTCGGTGAGCACCGTGCGCTTGTCGTAGGACTTGGCGATCGAGACGACCGCAAGGCCGCGATCGGGCAGCGGCACGGGATCCGGGGCGGAGCTTTCGGGGGCGGCGATGGCGACGTCGGTCATGACGGGTCCTGCAAGGGTAACGCTGTTCTGGTCCCCGCCAAGCGCGTGGCCGCTTGGCAAGGTTCCTGCATGATAACGCGCACAAAGGGAAGACAGTGCACGGCGTGCCGTGGCATTGCCCCGTCTTACTGCTTCGACGCGTCGCGATTGGGCACGGAGAAGCGGCCGGTCACGCGACCGCCCGAATTCTGCGTGCTCGGGCCCGCCGGTGCGCCGCCGAAGGTGGCTCGGCTGGTGTCGAGGTTGATCGTCAGCCGCGGACCCGCCGCATTGGCGACGTTCGACCCGGCCTGCTGCAGCGTGACGTTGCCGATCATCGTGATGATCCGCCGGTCGACATCGTACACGGCATAGCTGGAGCGCGCGGTCTGGTTGGGCCGGGTAACGGTGACGCCGCCGGTCGCGTCGAGGCGTGAGGCCTGGGGCGAGCCGTTGAGTGCGCTGCCGCTATACGCGACGGTCACCCGTGCGGCGCGGAGCGTCATGTCCGACTGCTTGATGACGACGCCGCCGCTCAGGATCGCGCGGTTGGCCTTGTCGTCGAGCTGGATGTTCTTCGCATCGAAATCGATCGGAGCGTTCGAATCGTGCCGCGCCTGCGCCACCGCGGGAACAGCGGCGAGCAGCAGCGGCAGCCCGAGGGCGAGCGGAGCGAGAGCGCGGGTCATCAGGGCCTCCTTGCCGGCTTCGGCGTCATCCGCAAGTGCGCATTGCCTTCGAGCGAGATCAGACGCTTGTCGAGATCGGCACGCAGGCGATCGGCGCGGAAAGTGCCGGTGGGCGTATCGCCGGTCACCGCCCCGCCGCTTTCCAGCTGCCGCGTCTTCAGGTCGATCGTCGCGTCATGGGTGTTGAGCAGATAGCCGTCGCTCGTCTGGAAGCGAATCGGCCCGTCGATCATCATCTGATCGGTATTGAGATTGTAGCGGCCGTGATTCGCCACCAGCGTGGCGGGGCCGTCGGTGAGGCTCAGCCGCGCGTTGAGCTGGTTGAGCTGCACCACCGGTTCCGCCGAACTCTTCTGCACCGCGGAGCCCGCATGCAGCTCGAACTGGCGGCCCTTGGAATCCTCGCCGCGATAATCGGCAGCGACGATCTTCAGCCGCTCGGGCGACATCGCCACCTTGTTCTTGTCGAGCACGAAGCTAACGTCGCCGCCCATGAACAAGGGCGCGCTGACCAGAAACGCGGCGAGCGCGCCGATCAGGACCGGCAGCAGCACCAGCGCGATGCGCACGGCACGATCGTGGCTGCTCCCGGGATGGGCCCAGGCGCGGTTCTGCGTGGTCAATCGGGCGGCGATCTCAGACATAGGCTCCCTTGTGGGGAGCCGAAACGGCCGAGACAACTACTCGATCCCTGCCGTCAAGAATGGCCGTGCGCTCACGCATGGGCGAAGATATCCACCTCGGGCCAGCCGGCGATATCGAGCTCGGCGCGCCAGGGCAGGAAGTCGAAACAGGCCTGCGCCATTTCGGTGCGACCCTCGCGCTCGAGTCGCTTGTCCAGCTCGACCTTCATCGCGTGGAGGAAGCGCACGTCGGACGCGGCATAATCGCGCTGAGCATCAGACAGATCCGGGCCGCCCCAGTCCGAAGACTGCTGCTGCTTGGAAATCTCCGCACCAACCAGATCGCGCGCCAGGTCCTTGAGGCCATGGCGATCGGTATAGGTGCGCACCAGCCGCGAGGCGATCTTGGTGCAATAGACCGGTCCGGCGGTGACGCCGAGATAGAAGCGAATCGCCGCCAGATCGAATCGGGCGAAGTGATAGAGCTTCAGCCGCTCCGGATCGGCCAGCACCGCGCGCAGGTTCGGCGCGGCATAGTTGGACTGCGGGCCAAAGCGCACCAGGTGCTCGTCGCCCGACCCGTCGGACAGCTGGACCAGGCACAGCCGGTCGCGCGGCGTGATCAGGCCCATCGTCTCCGTATCGACGGCGATGGCGGCGCCGGGCGCGAACACGCCTTCCGGCAGGTCTTCTTCGTGGAAATGGACGGTCATCGGGTTCGCGTAGCGGGGTTGGCGCCGCACCTCAATGCTTTGCCGTGCCTGCACGGCTTTGCATTTTGCGATTCGAAGGGATAGAGGGCGCATCCGACCGGCTGGCCGGGTCCAACTGGTCGCGAAAATGGCACGGTTCACGCGCGGCCAACCCTGAAAGCGTGGCACGGCGGACACTTTCCTGCCGCAAAGCGGCCATGCGCGCGATTTTCGTTCGCGCACCCGATTTTTTTGGGTTATGACATGCAGTGTGGCGCTACGTTAGTGCCGTAAGACCTGCGTTTTTCGTCCGGCGCTCGGTTTTGATTGGTAGTTTGAGGGCGAACCGGGAAGACGAACAGGGCATGAGTTTCGATAGAGGACGTCGCGGCGAGCGCGGTGGGCGCGGCAGAGACAAGCGCGATGGTTTCGGCGACGATAACTTCGGCGGCGGCAGCAGCTTCGGCGGCGGCGGCTTCGAAGATCGTGGCGGCTTCGGTGGCGGCAATCGTGGCGGCTTCGGCGGCGGCGGTGGCGGTGGCTTCCGCAGCGGCGGCGGCTTCGGCGGCGGCGGCGGTGGTGGCGGCTTCGGCGGCGGCGGCGGCGGCGGTGGTTTCCGCGGCGGCGGCGGCGGTGGCGGCGGCATGCCCCCCCAGGTGATCGGCGAAGGCACCGGCGTGGTGAAGTTCTTCAACGCGCAAAAGGGCTTCGGCTTCATCGTTCGCGATGACGGTGGCGAAGACGTGTTCGTGCACATCTCGGCCGTCGAGCAGGCGGGCCTGACCGCGCTGGCCGAAGGCCAGCCGCTCGGCTTCACGCTCGTCGATCGCGGGGGCCGCATCTCGGCGACCACGCTGAAGATCGATGGCGAGCCGATGGCGGTTACCGAGCGCGCCCCGCGCGAGGATTCGCAGGGTGGCGGCTTCGGCGGCGACCGCGGTGCTCCGCGTGGCGGCCCGCAGCGCCAGCTGACCGGCGAGAAGGCGACCGGCACGGTCAAGTTCTTCAACGCGATGAAGGGCTTCGGCTTCATCCAGCGCGATGACGGACAGCCCGATGCGTTCGTGCACATCTCGGCCGTCGAGCGCGCCGGCATGCCGACGCTCAACGAAGGCGACCGGCTCGAGTTCGAGCTGGAGGTTGATCGTCGCGGCAAGTACGCAGCGGTGAACCTGTCGCCGCAGCAGTAACCCGAACGGGCTACTGACGGATCGAAGAGGCCGGGCGGCAACGTCCGGCCTTTTCTGTGTTTGGAGACACTCGCTGGAGAGACGCCCGTGCAGATCGCCGTTCTGACCTTTGATGGGTTCAACGAGCTGGACAGCTTCGTGGCGGCGGCGATCCTCAACCGGATGCGCGCGCGAGGCTGGGCCGCGCACATCACCTGCCCGACCGAGGAGGTGACCTCGCTCAACGGCGTGACGGTGCGCCGGCAGCGGCCGCTGTCCTTCGCCGCGGAAGCCGACGCGGTGATCATCGGCAGCGGCAGCAAGACCCGCGAGATCGCGGCCGACGCCGATCTGCTCGCACAGATCCGGCTCGATCCGGCGCGCCAGCTGATCGGCGCACAATGTTCGGGCACGCTGTTGCTCGCCAGGCTCGGCCTGATCGGCACCCTGCCCGCCTGCACCGATCTTACCACCAAGCCCTGGGTGGTCGAGGCCGGGGTCGAGGTGCTGGACGCGCCCTTCGTGGCGCATGGCAATGTCGCGACCGCGGGCGGCTGCCTGGCTTCGCAATATCTCGCCGCCTGGATGCTCGCGCGCGGGGGTTCGCTCGAAGCGGCGCGAGAGGCGATCCATTATGTCGCGCCGGTCGGCGAAAAGGAGGCGACGGTCACTCGCATTCTCGGCGTCATCGCGCCGTTCCTCGCCGGGGCGGACAGCACGGCATCGGATCGCGTCGACGCTTAGGCAGTCCCGTCGCCGGGCGCGACCCGCTCTTCGAACAGCGCCGGTGCCGCCGCCTCGATCGAACATACCAGCCCGTCCGGCGCGAAATCGAGCCGCACCTGTGCCTTGAGATCGCCGGCCAAAGCGCGTTCGAGCATGCGCGTGCCGAAACCGCGACGCGTAGGCGGAGTCACCGCAGGGCCGCCCCGCTCGCGCCACTCCAGCAGCAGCCTGGGTGGCCCCTCCTCCAACCGCCAGCTGAAATCGACTCGGCCCGCCTCGGTCGAGAGTGCGCCATATTGGATCGCATTGGTGGAAAGCTCGTGCAGTGCCATCGCCACGGTCACTGCGACGCGCGATTCGAGCCAGATCGTCGGGCCGCCCGTCCGCACCCGATCGGCGACGCCGCTCGAATCGAGCGCGCCTTCGGCCACATCGGCCAGCTCGGCCTTTCCCCAGTGGACGCGCGTCAACGTGTCATGGGCGCGCGCAAGTGCCGCCAGCCTCCCCTCGAACGCCAGTTGCGCGGCGGCGGGATCGGGGTTGCGGCCGATCGTCTGCCGCGCAAGCGATTGCACAACGGAAAGCATGTTCTTCACGCGATGGTTGAGCTCGTCGATCAGCAGGCGCTGCCGCCGCTCGGCCTCGACCAGGGCCCGTTCCGCCGCGCGCAGCGCGGTAGAGGCGAAATCGTAGCAGATCACGCCCTGTCGCCCTTCGGGCAAGCGTGCGCGGTGGAGTTCCCACGCATAGCCGTCGACCTGCTCCCCACCGGCACGCGGCTCGACGAACGCGTCCGAGCGATAGGGCTCGCCGGTCTCCAGCGTATGACGGAATTGACCGACAATCTCCTGCGCGACCGCTTCCGGCCACAGGATGCGCATCGCTTCCTCGAACGGTCGGCCGATCACCGGACGCACATTCTGGAACGCTCCTTCCTGGCTGCGCGCGTTCATCGCCACGATCGTCAGCGAATCGTCGACGAGATAGATGCCGAACGGGCATTTGTTGATCAGCTCGACGAAGATCTCGCCCTGCCGCGCGCTATGCTCGGCGACCTCGCGGACCCAGGCTTCGGGCGCATCGCCGGCGACGCGCCGTAGCAGCGCATCCCGCCCGCTGAAGCGTTCCGACAATGCCGCGGATTCGAAGCCCGATCTGGTCGGCATTGCATCTCCTCGGGGGAACGGCCCCGCCGAAGCGCGGACACGGAACGTGCAAGCGGTTCCCCGAGGGTCTTACCGTTGCGGGCGAGCGCTTGTCCAATCGCGCCCGCGCGCCGGTCAGCGGATGAAGTACCCGATCACGCGCCAGCCGCTGCCTTCCCGCACGAGCATGACCGTCTCGACCGAATTGGGGCGGTCCGCGAACGCGGTCTGGAACTTCAGGATTTCATAGTCGCCGTCGGGCGCCCCGGGCAGCGTCTTGCTCTTGAGCACCGATTCGAACGTGCGCGACACCACCGCGCCCAGCGGCTTCCGGACCGGCGTCACCATCTCGGCCCAGCGCGCGTCGGAAACCTGGGCGCGGAACATGCCGGCAGCGGCCTGCCAGCTCTCCTGCCATTTGCCCTGATCGACCAGCGCCACCCAGGCCAAGGCGGCATCGAGGCTGGCGGGCGTGTTCTCGGCGGCAGGTGCGGTGACAGGCGCCTGCGGGGCCGGGGCGGACGGGGCGTGCAGCGCGATCGCGGCGACGGCGGCGATGAACAGCGACATGATGAGCATTCCTCCACTCAGCCAGGCGAGCCGGGGCAATCGTTGCGGCCGGACCGCTGGCAGATCGGGAGAAGCCATGAATACCGGCGCCGGCGACACCCCGAACGGCGCGTCCCCAGGTTTTTGGGGGTCCGCCGCTTCGCTTTCGGCCAGTCTCCGCGCGGCTTCGCGGCTGCTGGCCACGCCCAGCTTCCGCCGCGCATCGCGCAGCCGCTCGTTGACGGTGTGGACGGAGAGGCCGAGTTCGCGCGCGATCGACTTGGCGTCGTGCCCGGCGAGCAGCAGGCGAAGCGTCGTCTTCTCGCGCTCGGTCAGCGCCCTGTCGTCGCGCAGATGCGGCGATGCGTCCCCCATGCCCATGCCCGCTTGTACGAAGCGGCGCAGGGGCCCGCCAGCCTCCCCCGCGCGGACCCCAAGAAATTTGTCCCTCAGGTCACCATCCGGCGCAGACCCGCAATGGTGTCCGCCTCGGCGACGGGCTTGTCGGTGCGGATACGAGCGATTCGCGGGAAGCGCATCGCCAGCCCCGATTTGTGCCGCTTCGATTCGTGGATCGAATCGAACGCCACTTCCAGCACCAGCGACTTGTCGGTCTCGCGCACCGGGCCGAAGCGATTGACCGTGTGGGTGCGGACATGGCGGTCGAGCCATTTCAGCTCCTCGTCGGTGAAGCCGAAATAGGCCTTGCCGACAGGGAGCAGTTCGCCGCTCTCGGTCCAGGCCCCGAAAGTGAAGTCCGAATAGAAGCTGCTGCGCTTGCCCGAGCCGCGCTGGGCATACATCAGCACGCAATCGGCGGTGAGCGGATCGCGCTTCCACTTGTACCACAGCCCGACCCGGCGTCCGGTGACGTAGGGGGAATCGCGGCGCTTGAGCATCACGCCTTCGATCGCCGCATCGCGCGCGCCGGCGCGGATTTCCTCGAGCGCGGCGAAATCGGCGGCATCGATCACGGCGGAAAGGTCGAAGCGTTCGGCATCGAGGCCGGGGACGAACGCCTCCAGCCGCGCGCGGCGCGCATGCCAGGGCAGCTCGCGGACGTCCTCGGTCCCGTCGAAGAGGATGTCGTAGAGGCGGACGAAGGCGGGAAACTCGGCCAGCGTCTTGGCGGAGACGATTTTGCGCCCCAGCCGCTGCTGGAGCGCGTTGAAGCTGCCCGCCTCGCCCCCCTGCACCTCGCCGCGGACCAGCAGCTCGCCGTCGAGCACGCCTGGCGTGGCGAACGCCGCGGCTACTTCGGGGAAGCTGCGGGTGATGTCGTCGCCCGCCCGGCTGTAGAGCCGGGTCTCGCCGCCGGCATGGACGAGCTGGACGCGGATGCCGTCCCACTTCCACTCCGCCGCATAGTCGGAGAGGCTGACCTGCGTCTCCTCCAGCGGGTGCGCGAGCATGAAGGGGCGGAACACCGGCACGTCCTGCACGCGCGGCTGCGCCGCACGGCCTTCGGCCCAGTCGAACAGCCGGTCATAGGGCGGGTGCAGCCCGTGCCACACTTCCTCCACCGCATCGACGTCGAGCCCGAAGGCCTGGGCGAGCGCGGTCTTGGCCAGCCGTGCGGAGATGCCGACGCGCAGGGCGCCGGTCGCCAGCTTGAGCAACGCATAGCGCTCGTCCGATTCGAGCCGGTCGAGCATCGCCGCCAGCACGCCCGGTGCATCGGAGCGCGACAGGGCACCCAGCGTCGACACCACTTGCGACAGTGTGAGCGGCGCGCTTTCGGGCGGCGGGACGTGCGGCTCGGGCCAGAGCAGCGCGATGGTCTCGGCCGAGTCGCCGACGAAATCGCGGCTCATGCCGTACAGCACCGGATCGACCCGCGATTCGATCATCGCGCGGAGCAGCGCCGGCTTCACCGCCGGCAGGTCGAGCGCGCCGGTCAGCGCCGCCATCGCCCAGCCGCGATCCGGATCGGGCGTCACGCGCAGATAGTCGCCGATCAGGCGGAGCTTGGCATTGCGCGAGCGGGTGTAGATCAGCCGGTCGAGCAGGTCGGCAAAAGCGCGCATGGTCAAGTAGATGGGTGCGCGGGGCGGAGGGCGCTAGACCTTGGCCTTGCCATGCGAGTCGTTTGGCGCCGCCAGGATCCAGTCCACCGCCGCAGCGGCGTGGAGCGCGGTCGTGTCGAAAACCGGCACGGGGCTGTCTTCGGCACCGATCAGCAGCATGATCTCCGTGCAGCCCAGGATCACCGCCTCGGCCCCGGCGGCGACCAGCCGTTGGATGATCGCGCGATACGCCGCCCGCGAGTCGGCGATGACCTTGCCGGCGACCAGCTCCTCGTAGATCACGCGGTGCACGACGGCGCGATCCGCGATGTCGGGAACGAGCACGCGCAACCCGTGCCGTTCTGCCAAGCGATCCTTGTAGAAGGCCTGTTCCATGGTGAAGGCGGTGCCGAGCAGGCCGACCGTGGTGAAGCCGGCCGCCTTGATTCGTTCGGCGGTCGGATCGGCGATGTGCAGCAGCGGCATCTCCACGGCAGCCTCCACCTGCGCCGCCAGCCGGTGCATCGTGTTGGTGCAGATCAGCAGGCCCTCGGCACCGCCGGCCTCGAGCCGCTGCGCCGCATCGACGAGCCGGTTGCCCAGCGCGTCCCAGTCGCCGAGGTGCTGCAGCGCCTCGATCTCGGCGAAGTCGAACGACCAGAGCAGGCAGCGTGCCGAGGCGGTCGGTCCCAGTCGGTCGCGTACGCCCTGATTGAGGATGCGATAATATTCCGCCGAGCTTTCCCAGCTCATCCCGCCGATCAGTCCGATCATCCGCATGCCGGCAGCGTGCCACGACCGGCCGCCGACATCCACCGCCGGATTGCCGCCGACCGGGGTACGAAAATCGCGCGCCTTGTTCTAGGGCCGGCACATGAAGCGTTTCCTCCTGTGCCTGCTCGCGCTGATCCTGCTGCTCGGCGGCATTCTCGGCTTCGGCCTCTCGACGGCGATGCGCGACCCCGTCGTGCGCCGGCTGACCATCCACATGCGCGACTGGCCGAAGGGCGCGGCGCCGATGCGCGTGGTGCTGATCAGCGACCTGCACGTCGCCGGCCCCGAAACGCCGCCGTCCCGGCTCGCGCGCATCGTCGGCCAGGTCAACGCGCTGCGGCCGGACCTGGTGCTGATCGCCGGCGACATCGAGCAGTATCGGCGGGTGACGACGCGCGTCTATGACGCGGAAGAGGCGACCGCGCCGCTCGCCGCACTGCGCGCGCGCCATGGCGTGGTCGCGGTGCTCGGCAACCATGATTATGGGCGATTCGACAAGACCGATCTGCTGCCGTGGCTGAAGAAGCAGCACATCACCCTGCTGCGCAATGATGCGGTGCGCCGGGGTGTGCTGACGATCGCCGGCGCCGACGATCTCTACCATGGCAAATATCGGGAAAGCCGCATGGATCGCGCCGCGCGGGCGCTGCCCGGCCCCACCGTGGTGCTGAGCCACACGCCCGACATCGCGCCCACGCTCCCCGCGCGCTATCCGCTGGTGCTGGCGGGACATACCCATTGCGGCCAGATCGTGCCGCCGCTGATCGGGCCGATCACCGCCTCGTCCAACTATGGCCTGCGCTATGTCTGCGGGCTGATTCGCGAGCCTGGCCGCGACGTGCTGGTCACCGCGGGAATCGGCACCAGTGGCGTGCCGCTGCGGATCGGCGCGGTGCCCGATTTCTGGCTGCTGACCTTCGACGGGCCGGCGCGCTGAGGATTCGCAAAGCTGCCTTATTTCGCCCCTAGCGTCTCGCTCGGGCGCGCGTTGCGCCCGTCCAGGGAGGGCTTTTTCCGATGAAGTTTCTTGTCGCAGGCGCGATCGCCGCTGCCATGCTGAGCCCCGCCGCCATGGCGCAGCAGACCCCCGCACCGGCGGCCGCCCCGGCAGCCGCAACCAAGTTCAGCCTCGATACGCCGATCGAGACGCTGCTCGCCGACGAAAAGGCCAAGGCGGTGCTCGACACCGATATTCCCGGCCTGTCGTCGCACCCGGCGCTCGACCAGTTCAAGGCGATGAGCCTGAAGGCGGTGCAGCCCTTCTCGAACGGCGCATTGACCGACGAGATGCTGAAGAAGGTCGAGACCGACCTCGCCGCCCTCAAATAAGCGGCAGACGGCCGGCGCTCCCGGAGGGGGCGCCGGCCGCTGTCAGGCTCAGCCCTTGCGGCTGGCCTCGAACAGGAACCAGGCGCGCTCTTCGGCCTGGTCGGTCCATTCGTCGACGATGCCGCTGGTGGCATTGTCCTTGGCCTCTTCGGCCGCTTCCTTCACCGCGCGGAAGCTCTCGACCAGCTTGAGATTGTCGTCGCGCAGCTCGGCCAGCATGTCGCCGGGTGCGACGAACTCGGCGTCATTGTCCGAGATGGTCTGGCGGCGCGCGATGTCGCCGATCGAGCGCAGCGTGGTGTTGCCGGTCTTGCGGACGCGCTCGGCGATCGCATCGGTCACCCCCAGGATCTGCGCGGCCTGGTCGTCGAGCATCAGGTGATAGTCGCGGAAGTGCGGGCCCGAGACGTGCCAGTGGAAGTTCTTGGTCTTGAAATACAGCGTGAAACAGTCCGCCAGCGCGCTGTTCAGGGCATCGGCAACGCTCTTGGTGTCGTTGCGGTTGAGGTCGGTCGGCGTCGCGAGTGCGGGGTTTTCGGCCATGGTGTATCCTCCTGAAGGCGGTCGATTCGTTGCCCTAACGATCGGGATATAGAGTCGGGTTCCGCCGAGGAAACAGCCATACCCTAGGATAAACCCGATCAAGCTGATCGATAGATTCGATGCGGCGCACAGGCGCTTCGGCGCCAACACACTTGACTTTCCCAGACGATTCGCGCATCCGCTCCCCCCTGTCAGCGGTGTGCCACAAGCGCGCCGCTCTTTTCTTTTCGCACGAATCAAGGGTTCCGGGTCATGGCAAAGCCGACCACCGTAAAGATCAAGCTCGTCAGCACGGCGGATACGGGCTTCTTCTATGTCACCAAGAAGAATCCGCGCACCCAGACCGAGAAGCTCAGCTTCCGCAAGTACGATCCGGTCGTGCGCAAGCATGTCGACTTCAAGGAAGCGAAGATCAAGTAAGGCTGCCGGGCGCGCAGGCCGCGCCCGCGCTGTTTGATCGCATCGCGCCGGATCCTCACGGGTCCGGCGTTTTCGCTGCATCGATCGTCTATTCCTCGATCGCGGCCATCAGCTTTTCGACCTGGTCGACGAACCGCGCCAGCGAGATCGGCTTGGCGACATAGGAGCGCGCGCCCGCCGCGCGAATCCGTTCCTCGTCCTCATGGCTCGAATAGGCGGTCACCGCCATGATCGGGATGCGGCCGAGCACCGGATCGGCCTGCATCTGGCCGATCAGCTCGAAGCCGGTGACGTGCGGCAGCTGCACGTCCATGATCACCAGATGCGGCTTGAACCGGCGCGCGGTGGGCACGGCTTCCCGCCCGTCGCGGACCGGCTCGGCTTCATAGCCATGCGCGCGCAACAGGTCGCAGAACAGCTTCAGGTTCAATTCGTTGTCCTCGACAACGAGCACTCTTTTTGGCACGCGCTACCCCTACTCTGCGGGGCGGTGTTAGGCGATGGCGGGCGACGTGACAAATCCCGAAACGGTAGCGCTGCAGGCACTCGTCTGGATTCTAAGTGATTCTGGCCGAGCCGCGCGCCTGCTGGACCTGACGGGGCTCGATCCCGCGACGCTGCGCGCCCGCGCCGGCGAACCTGCGCTGCTCGCCGCCGCGCTCGGCTTTCTCGAATCCTACGAGCCAGATCTGATCGCCTGCGCCGACGCGCTCGATCTTTCCCCCGCGGTGCTGGTCGATGCCCGCCGCCAGCTGGAACGTGCATGAAACCGCTGCTGATCACCGATTGCGACGAAGTCCTGCTGCACATGGTCCGCCACTTCGGCGAATGGCTGGGCGACAACCACGACATCGATTTCGCGCTCAACGGCAGCGAGTTCGAGGGCGCGATGCGGCGCCGCGGCGACGGCAGCACGCTGGAAGGCCCGGAGATGTGGGCGCTGCTCGACGGCTTCTTCCCCAATGAAATGGATCGCCAGACGCTGGTGCCCCACGCCCGCGAGGCTTTGGCGCGCATCGCCGAGGTGGCGGACATCGTCGTGCTCACCAATTTGCAGGACCATTGCCGCGACCACCGCATCACCCAGCTGGCGAATCACGGCATCGTCCACCGGGTAGAGTGCAACCAGGGCGGCAAGGGCACGCCCGTGGCGCGGCTGGTCGAGGAGCATGGCGCATCGGTGGCGGTGTTCGTCGACGATCTAGCCACCCATCACGAATCGGTCGCCAAGCATGCGCCTGACGTGTTCCGGCTGCACATGGTCGCCGAGCCGAGCCTCGCGCCCAAGGTGCCCCCTGCCCCGCATGCCCATGCCCGCATCGACGACTGGCGGGAGGCGCAGGACTGGATCCTAGAGCGCTTCGCCCGGGCCTGAGCGGGCCTTGACCCTGCCCGCGCCCGGTGGTTGGGTCGCGCCATGACCACTGCCATCGATCACAAGCTCGCCGAGCTCGGCCTCGCCCTTCCCGAGGCCGCTGCTCCCGTCGCCGCCTATGTTCCGGTCGTCGAAGCCGGCGGGCTGCTCCACGTCTCGGGCCAGCTGCCGTTCAAGGACGGCGCGCTGATGACCGGCCGCCTCGGCGAGGACCGCGACATCGCCTTCGGCACCGAAGCGGCGCAGCGCTGCGGCCTGATGCTGATCGCCCAGATCAAGAAGGCGCTCGACGGCGACCTGTCGCGGGTCAAGCGCGTGGTGAAGCTCGGCGTGTTCGTGAACTCCACTGCCGACTTCACCGATCAGCCCAAGGTCGCCAATGGCGCGTCGGAGCTGATGCAGGCGCTGTTCGGCGAGGCCGGCCGCCACGCCCGCAGCGCCGTGGGCGTCGCCGCCTTGCCGCTGGGTGCCGCCGTCGAAGTCGACGCGATCCTCGAACTCGCCTGATTTTCCACCGCTTCTTCGGTCCCTTCGCGGCCGACGAAGCGGCACGCCTGTGGCGGACCAGCAACAGTCCGTTACAATCGGCGCTAGGAAAACTATAAACTATTGTGCGCTACCGCCCGGTTCGGGCAATCTTTTGTTGCAATTCGGAAGTCGCCGGGACGTAGAGCCCAGCACGATGCGATGCCGATTGCAGCAGGTGAGGGACCCTTTAGTTTCAAATGAAAGGGATTCCATGCGCTTCTCCTCGATCAGCCTCGGCGTGCTGCTGCTCGCCACGACCGCGCCCGCATTCGCGCAGGAAACGGCCCCGGCCCCGGCGATCACGCTGAACGGCACCGCGACGGTGATCAGCGACTACAAGTTCCGCGGCATCTCGCAGACCGATCGCAACTTCGCCGTGCAGGGCGGCCTGACGGTCACCCACGAAACGGGCTTCTACGTCTCCGCCTGGGGCTCCTCGATCGACGACTATGTCACCGTCCATGGCAGCGCGCACCAGGAGCTCGATCTGATCGCGGGCTACAAGCACAGCTTCAAGAACGGCGTGACCGTCGATGTCGGCGCGCTCTATTATGTCTATCCGGGCACACGCCCGGGCTTCACCGGCGACAAGAGCTCGTCGGACTTCATCGAGCCCTATGCCTCGGTTTCCTATGCGATCGGCCCGGTCACCGCGAAGGGCACGGTCAACTATGCGCCCAAGCAGAAGGCGCTGGCGATCGACCAAGGCCAGAGCGGGCTGCTGAAGAACGAGGACAATGTCTATATCGCCGGCGACGTCTCCGCCGCGATCCCGAAGACGCCGTTCAGCCTCACCGGACACCTCGGCCACACCTTCGGGCCGAGCTGGCTGTCGGGCCCGACCTCCGAATATACTGACTGGGCGCTCGGCGCGGCGGTTACCTGGAAGAACCTGACGCTCGGCGTGTCCTATGTCGACACCGACACCACTTTCATCACGCCGACCGGCAAGGATGCGGCCAAGGGCAGCGTGCTGGGATCGATCGGCGTCAGCTTCTGATCGCACGCCTTGAGGCTGGGGCGCGGGAGTGGCGGGGGCCGCTCCCGATTGCCTCTCCAGAGCTAGCAGCCCGCGCTCCCCTCCCGCTTGCGGGAGGGGGCGGGGGAGGGGCTGACGCGGACGCTCAGGGTTGAGGGCGTCGCCAGGCGATCGCCATCCCCTCCCCTGGCCCCTCCCGCAAGCGGGAGGGGAACGCACATCTCAGGCGTAGCCTGCCCCCAAACGAAAAGCGCCGGCCCGCATCGTGCGGACCGGCGCTTTTTCTTGCGCGAAACGGCAGCGGTTACTGCGGCGTCTTGACGCTCGCATCCTTGTTATCGCCCTGGGGCGACTTGAGGATGTCCTGCGTCGTGCGGCCCTTGTCGACCACGGTGGTCGACGGGCTGCCGGCATTGCTGCGCACGCCGGCATCGGCGCTGGCGGCACCGGCCTGATCGAGCGTCGCGGTCTCGGCCGGGCTGCGTGCCGCGGTGCCGCCGAACAGCGCCTCCAGCGCCTGGTCGGAGGGGTTGGTATCCTGCGGGCGCGCCGCACCCGGCTGGGGCGGACGCAGCGAGAAATCGGGCGGGATCACCAGCGGCGCCTGGCGGGCCACCGCGAACTCGTCCGGACGCGCCCGATCATACCCCTTCTTGCCGCACGCCGAGAGCGAGGCCACCAGGGCGACGCCGGTCGCGACGAGGATCAACTTACGCATTGAATTTCTTCTCCACAGGGGCAGGCGACTTGGGGTTCTTGTCGCGAACGAGCAGGGCACGAAGCAGCAGGATCACCACGCCGATGGTAATCGCGGCATCGGCCACGTTGAAGACCAAAAAGGGGCGCCACTCGCCGAAATGCAGATCGGCGAAATCGACGACATAGCCGAGGCGGCTGCGATCGAGGATATTGCCGCACGCCCCGCCCAGCACCAGGCCGAGCGCGACGACATCGCCGGTCTTCTTCTCGCGCAGCATCCACACGCACACGCCGATGGCGATGCACGCGGTCATCAGCACCAGCAGCCAGCGCATCGTCGGGCTGTTGGCCGAGAGCAGGCCCAGCGACACGCCGATATTCTTGACGAAACGCAGGTCGAAGATCGGCAGCAGCGTCATCGAGTCATTCTGCACCACCAGCCCCAGCGGGCCGGTGACGATGTACTTGGTCAGCTGGTCGAGCACGAACACGGCCAGCGCCGCGGCGAAGCCATAGAGGCGAACCTGCTTCATCACGACACCACCTCTGCGCAACGGTCGCACAATGCCCCATCCTGCGTCACTTCGGGAAGATGGCGCCAGCACCGGCCGCATTTGTGGCGATCGGTGGGCGTGACCGTGACATCGGCCGCCTGATCCACCTTCGACACGATGAACAGCTCGGTGAGCTCCTCGGCCGGCATCGGCAGCGTCGGCACGGTCACTTCGGCCTCGAGGCTGGAGCGAACCTTCTTCTCGCGGCGATAGGGCTCGATCGCCTCGGTGACGGTCTGGCGCAGCGCGCGGATCGCCGTCCAGTCATGCTCGACCGAGGCGCCCTCCGGCAGCACCGGCCATTCCAGCTCGTGGACCGACCCGTCCTCGCTCGGATAGCGGCTCTGCCACACTTCCTCGGCGGTGAAGGCGAGGATCGGCGCGGCGTAGCGGACCAGCGCGTGGAACAGCACGTCCAGCACGGTGCGATAGGCGCGGCGCTTGGGGTCGCTCTCCGCATCGCAATAGAGGCAGTCCTTGCGGATATCGAAGAAGAAGGCCGAGAGGTCCTCGTTCATGAAGTCGCCGAGCGCGCGCGCATAGCGATTGAACTCGAACGCCTCCGCCGCCGACCGCAGCTCGGCATCCAGCGCCGCCAGCTTGTGGAGCACATAGCGCTCCAGCTCGGGCATGTCGGCCACCGCCACCTTCTCACCCTCGTCGAACCCGTCGAGCGCGCCGAGCAGATAGCGGAAGGTGTTGCGGATCTTGCGGTACGCGTCGCCGGTGCCGGCCAGCACTTCTTTGCCGATGCGGACGTCGTCGAAATAATCGGTCTGCGAGACCCAGAGGCGCAGGATGTCCGCGCCGCTCTCGCCGATGATCTTCAAGGGATCGACCACGTTGCCGAGCGACTTGGACATCTTCTTGCCCTGGCCGTCGAGCGCGAAGCCATGGGTGAGCACCGCGTCATAGGGCGCCCGGCCGCGCGTGCCCGAGGATTCGAGCAGCGACGACTGGAACCAGCCGCGATGCTGGTCCGAGCCTTCGAGATAGAGGTTGGCGCGAACGCCCTCGCCGTAGCGCGCCTCGATCACGAAGCTGTGGGTCGAGCCGCTGTCGAACCACACGTCGAGAATGTCGGTGACGACCTCATAGTCCTCGGCCGCATAGTCGGGGCCGAGCAGCGCCTGGTGGTCGGCCTGGAACCAGGCATCGGCCCCGCCGGCGCGGAAGGCATCGAGAATGCGGGCGTTGACCGCGGGATCGCGGAGATAGTCGCCGGTGGCGCGGTTGACGTAGAGCGCGATCGGCACGCCCCAGGCGCGCTGGCGGCTGATCACCCAGTCCGGGCGCCCCTCCACCATCGCGCGGATGCGGTTGATCGAGCGCTCGGGCACCCAGCGGGTGCGTTCGATCGAATCGAGCGCGATTTCGCGGAGCGTGGGGGCGTTGCTTTCCGCTCCCCCTCCCGCCCGCGGGAGGGGGCTGGGGGGTGGGCCCCCGGCATCCGCGAGCGCATCACCGGTGGAGAGCGAGGGCCCACCCCCGGCCCCTCCCGCAAGCGGGAGGGGAGTGGGACGGTCCATCGGGATGAACCACTGCGGGGTCGCCCGGAAGATGATCTTCGCCTTGCTCCGCCAGCTGTGCGGATAGCTGTGCTGGAAGTCGTCCGAGGCGGCGAGCAGCGCGCCCGCCGCGCGCAGGTCCGAACAGATCGGGCCTTCGGCGCTGGTGAACTTCTTGTTGATCACCGATCCCTGGCCGCCGAGCCACAGCCAATCGGCGCGGTACATGCCGGCGCCGTCGACCGCGAACACCGGATCGATGCCGTGCGCCTTGCACAGCAGGAAGTCGTCCTCGCCATGATCCGGCGCCATATGGACGAGGCCGGTACCCGCATCGGTGGTGACGAAGTCGCCGGGCAGGAACGGCCGCGGCTTGGCGAAGAACCCGCCGAGCGCGTGCATCGGGTGGCGGGCGACGGCGCCTTCCAGCTTCGAACCCTGGATGGAGGCGAGCGCGGTCACCGTGCCCGGCGTGTCGCCGATCCTGACGACCACCGGGTGCCCGATCCGGGCGCCGAAGCTGTCCAGCAGATCCTTCGCGATCAGCAGCGTGTTGGTTCCGCCCGCCATCTCATCAAAGCGGACGAGGAGATATTCCACCTCCGGCCCATACGCCAACGCCTGGTTCACCGGGATCGTCCACGGCGTGGTCGTCCAGATTACCGCATGCGCACCGACCAGCTCGGGCGCGTTCGGCGCCTCGGTGATCTCGAATGCCACGTCGATCTGGGTCGAGGTGATGTCCTCGTACTCGACCTCGGCCTCGGCCAGCGCGGTCTTCTCCACCGGGGACCACATCACCGGCTTGGCGCCGCGATAGAGCTGGCCGCTCTCGGCGAACTTCAAGAGCTCGCCGGCGATCCGCGCCTCGGCGTCGAACTTCATGGTGAGATAGGGATCGTCCCAGTCGCCCAGGATGCCGAGCCGCTCGAACTGGCCGCGCTGCACCGCCACCCATTTCTCGGCATAGGCGCGGCATTCGGCGCGGAAGGCGACGGGGTCGACCTCGTCCTTGTTGAGCTTCTTGGCGCGGTACGCTTCCTCGACCTTCCACTCGATCGGCAGGCCGTGGCAGTCCCAGCCGGGGACGTAGGGCGCGTCCTTGCCCATCAGGCTCTGCGAGCGGACGACGATGTCCTTCAGGATCTTGTTGAGCGCATGGCCCATGTGAATGTCGCCATTCGCATAGGGGGGGCCGTCGTGCAGGATGAACCGCTCGCGGCCGGCGCGGGCCTCGCGCAGCTTCTGGTAGAGGCTAATCTTCGCCCAGCGCTCGAGGATGGCGGGTTCCTTGGCGGCAAGCCCGGCCTTCATCGGAAAATCGGTCTTCGGCAGGAAGACGGTGTCGCGCCAGTCGCGCTGGGTGTCGGTTGCGTCAGTCATGGGTCGCGCGGGATTAGCCGGTGTGCGCGGGGAAGTCATCCCTGCTGTTAGATTGCTCTCAGGGAGGCCTCTTAAGCCCCTCCCCTTCAGGGGAGGGGTTGGGGTGGGGCTGTGTCTCACCGAGACCAACCAGCGTTCTGGAATCCCTCCACCCCCAAACCCCTCCTCCCAAGAGGAGGGGCTAAGAAGATGAGTTACTCGTGCGCGCCGTTGGGCTTCGGCGTCACCGCCTTGGCGTGCGCGCCGGACTTGCAGGCGCGGATCGTCTCCGGCTCGGGCCGTTCGCCGCGTGCCTCGAACACCGCCATGTATCCGCCCGCCGAGGGCATCGGCAGCATCGAGACCTGCGCATAGCCCACCGCGGCGAACTCGCACTTGAGCAGCGTCGGCGGCGTCCCGTGATTCTCGGTCGGGCGATCGGCGTCGACCACAATCACCTGCCCGCCCGGCGCCAGCGACGGGCGCAGCCGCCAGAGGAATTCGTAGGGCGATTCGATCTCGTGGTACATGTGCACCATCAGCACGCGGTCGAAGCTGTTCTCGGGCAGCCGCGGATCGGCGGGCAGGCCCAGCCGCACGCTGACATTATCCAGCTTCTCGCGCACCACGCGGGTGGCGAGCGCGCTGATATAGTCGGGAACGATGTCCTCGGCGACCACCCGCCCCTTGGCGCCGACGCGCTGGCCGAGGCGGATCGTGTAATAGCCCTCGCCCGCGCCGATATCCGCCACGGTCATGCCGGGCTTGATGCCGGCCAGGTCCATCACCTTGCCGGCCTCGTTCAGCCGGTCGCGCTCTTCCTCGCTCGACCAGCGCGACGAGACGATCGTCGCCACCGGCCGGTCCGCCGCCGGGAAACCCGAATTGGCCGGATCATGGCTCTCGTTGCGCACCGCCCGCGGACTGCCGTCGCACGCCGCCAGCAGCAGCGTCACGCCGAGCAGCAGGGGCCGCGCGCGCAAGCTCAATCGACATCCTCCACTGCGACGGCCTCGCCCGTCACGCGCTGTGCTAGCGCGGCGGCCATGAAGCTGTCGAGATCGCCGTCGAGCACGTCGCTCGGCGCGGTGGAGGTGACGCCGGTGCGCAGGTCCTTTACCAGCTGGTACGGCTGGAGCACGTAGGAGCGGATCTGGTGCCCCCAGCCGATATCGGTCTTGGTGGCGTTCTGCGCGTCGGCCACCGCCTCGCGCTCGGCCAGCTCGCGCTCGTACAGGCGGGCGCGGAGCTGGTTGAACGCCTCGGCGCGGTTCTTGTGCTGCGAACGCTGATTCTGGCACTGCACCACAATACCGGTCGGCAAGTGGGTGATGCGCACCGCCGAATCGGTGGTGTTGATGTGCTGCCCGCCCGCGCCCGAGGCGCGATAGGTGTCGATCCGCAGCTCGCTCTCGTTGATCTCGATCTCGATATTGTCGTCGATCACCGGATAGACCCAGACCGAGGCGAAGCTGGTCTGGCGGCGCGCGTTCGAATCGAACGGGCTGATGCGGACCAGGCGGTGCACGCCGCTCTCTGTCTTGGCATAGCCGTACGCGTTCTCGCCCTTGAACAGCAACGTCGCGGACTTGATGCCCGCCTGTTCACCGGCGTGGTAATCGACCAGCTCGACCTTGTAGCCGTGGCGCTCGGCCCAGCGCGTGTACATGCGCTGGAGCATTTCGGCCCAGTCGTTCGATTCGGTGCCGCCGGCGCCGGCATTGATCTCGACATAGGTGTCGTTGGGATCGGCCTCGCCCGAGAGCAGCGCCTTGACCTTGTCGGCGTCGGAGCGCTCGGCCAGCTGGCGCAGGCTCTCGGTGCCGTCGACCGCCATTTCCTCGTCGCCCTCGGCCTCGGCCATCTCGATCAGCTCGACCGTGTCGCTCAGCTCGCTCTCGATCGCGCGGGTGGCGCTGATCGATTCGTCGAGGCGGCGACGCTCGCGCATCACATCCTGCGCCTTCTTGGCGTCGTTCCACAGCGTCGGATCCTCGACGCGCGCGTTCAGCTCGTCGAGACGGCGCAGCGCGCGGTCCCAGTCGAGCGAGCGGCGGAGCAGCGCAAGCGCGCTGTTGATCTTGTCGACATATGCCTGCGCTTCAGCGCGCATGTTCCAAACCTTCCGAAGTAACCGCTGGCCGCATCCCAGACGATGCGGCGATCTCATGCCATATAGGGTGCGGCGGCCTCGCTAGTAGATTCCGCCCTGTTGTTGCAAGAAGTCGCTATCGCCCTGGCGATCGGCTTTGCGCTGTACCGGCGCTGCCGCGGCGGGTGCCGCTTCGGTATTGGCGGTACGGCGGGTGCGGCGCGGATCGCTGTCCGGGCGGAAGGCCTCCCAGATGATCGAGGAGAGCGGATCGTCGGTCGGCCAGCCGCCCTGCACCGGCCGCCCGCTGCCGCGATCGATGCGCACCATGCGGATCCCCGGCGGCGCGACGAAGGGCAACGGATCCAGCCCTTCATAGGCGGGCACCGCGAACTCCTTGAAGATCGGCGCGGCGATCGAGCCGCCCTGCGCATAGCCACCGAGGTTCGAGGGCGTGTCGTAGCCGAGATAGAGGCCGCCGATCATCTGCGGGGTGCCGCCGACGAACCACACGTCGGTGGGGCCCGTCGTCGTGCCGGTCTTGCCCATCATCGGGCGGTTCAGGTCACGCAGCACCGTCGCGGTGCCGCGCTGGACCACGCCCTCGGTGATATGGACCATCTGATAGGCGACCATCGGATCGATCACCTGCCGCGCGCGGACGATCGGGCGCGGCATGGCCTTGCCGTCCCAGTCGCGCGCGTTGCAGCCGGAGCAGGCGCGCCAGCCGGCGGGGAAGATCACTCGGCCGCGGCGATCCTGGACGAAGTCGATCAGCGTCGGGTTGAGCGCGCGGCCCTGGTTCACCAGGATCGAATAGGCGTTGACCATGCGCAGCACCGTCGTCTCGCCCGCGCCCAGCGCATAGGAGAGATAGGGCGGCAGCCGGTTCTTGGAGACGCCGAGCCGCTGGATCGTGTCGACCACCTTGTCCATGCCGGTGGCGTTGGCGATCTGCACCGTCATCAGGTTGCGCGACTGTTCGATGCCCCAGCGCAGCGTGTGCGGGCCGGCGCCGCGGGCATTGCCGAAGTTGCGGAAGCACTTCTGGCCGAGCCCCGCGCCCTGCCAGACGCAGAAGGGCCCGTCGACGACGATCGAGGCGGGCGTCATCCCGTTCTCGAGCGCGGAAGCATAGACGATCGGCTTGATCGTCGATCCCGGCTGGCGGGTCGCCTGCGTCGCGCGGTTGAACGCCTGGAGGCGCGAGTCGAAACCGCCCTGCATCGCAAGGATGCGGCCGGTGGAGGGATCCTCGACGACCATGCCGCCCGACACCCTGGGCACGCTGCGCAGGCTCCAGTTGCCACCCTCCGGCGCAACAGCGAGGATGTCGCCGACCTTGATCGCGTCGAAGGCGTGGCCGCCCTTGCCGCGGATCGGCATCTGCGCGGCGCTTTCCGGCAGCGTGCCGGTGTCGCCATCGTCGAAGCCGAGCTGGACGCTGCGCGAATCGCGCGCGATCACTACGGCGGCGCGCCAATTGTCGTAGTCGACGCCGATGTTCCTGGAGACGAAGGCCGAATACCAGCCATCGCCTTCGAACGGCACCTTGCCGAGCGGGCCGGACCAACCGCGCCCGCGCTCATAGCGCAGCAGCCCGTCGCGCAACGCCCGCTGCGCATAGGCCTGGAGCTTCGGGTCGAGCGAGCTGCGGATCCACAGGCCACCGTCATAGACGCTGTATGGCCCGTCCTCGCGCTTCTCGCCGAACTGGCGGGCGAGCTGGCGGCGGACTTCCTCGACGAAATAGCCGCCGACCCGCTCGAAGCGCGGGGTCTGGCGCGGCACGGTGCCGAGCGGCGCGGCAACCGCCTCGTCATGCTGCGCCTGGTTGATGAAGCCGTTGCGCAGCATTTCGCCGAGCACCCAGTTTCGGCGATCGAGCGCGCGCTGGGTGTTGCGGTCGGGGTCGTAATTGGCCGGGCCCTTGGGCAGGATCGCCAGGTAGGCCATCTGGGCAAGGCTCAGCTTGTCGAGGGGCTTGCCGAAATAGGCATCGCTCGCCGCCGCCACGCCGCCCGAATTACGCCCCAGCTCGATGGCGTTGAGGTACAATTCCATGATCTGCGGCTTGGACAGCGTGTCCTCGATCCGCCAAGCGAGGATCGCTTCCTTGAGCTTGCGGGTGTAGCTCGCCTCGTTGCCCACCGCGAGATTCTTGGCGACCTGCTGGGTGATGGTGGAGGTGCCGCGCGGCGTCTTGCCGCGGATGATCCCCTCGCCCGCCGCGCGCACCAGGCCCGGGAAATCGAGCCCGTGGTGCGAGAAGAAGGTGCGGTCCTCGGCCGCCATGAACGCGCGGACCAGCAGCGGCGGGAACTCGTTGTAGCTCAGCTGCACGCGGCGCATCTGGGCATAAGCGTGGATCGGCGCGCCGTCGGCGGAGCGTACATAGCTCGGCAACTGCGGCTCGTAGCTGCGCAGCTTGTTGACCGAGGGCAGGTCGCGCGCGACGAGCAGCCAGACGGCGAACACCAGCAGCCCGGCGAGCAGCGCCAGGATCGCAAGGGTGCGGAACCACCAGCGCCGCCGCAGCCGCGCCCAGCGGCCGGGCGTGCGTTCGTTGGGCTGGGGAATTGGGGGAGTGTCGCCGTCGGCCATGCGGCGCGCGGTGTAGCACCTTTTCGGGCGGAAGAAAGGGAGCCGCGCCCGGGCCTTGTCCCGCGTCAGCGCGTGGCGAGGTAGATTTCGGTCGCCCGGCGCACCGCTGCGGCGAGCCGTGCACGCCCCTCGGCCGAACCGAGCGCCTGCGCATCCTCGGCATTGGAGACATAGCCGAGCTCGAACAGCACCGAGGGCATGTCCGGCGCCTTGAGCACCATCAGCGCCGCCATCCGCCGCGGTCGCGCATGCAGCCGCATCGCCGGCGCGACCTCGCGGGCGAGCAGGTCGGCATAGCGGGCAGACACGCCCATGGTGCGGCGCTGCGCGAGGTCGATCAGCAGCGAGGCGATATCGGCGCGCTCGCTCCCCAGGTCGACGCCGGCGAGCAGATCGGCGCGATTCTCGCGTGCCGCCATCCGCGCCGCTTCCTTGTCGGATGCGACGTCGGACAGGGTGTAGAGCGTGCCGCCCGACGCCAGCGGATCGGCCGCGCTGTCGCAGTGGAGCGAGAGGAACAGCGCTGCGCCCAGCCGGCGGCCGATTTCGGTGCGCTGCTGCAGCGGCACATACGAATCATCGTCGCGCGTCATCGCCACCCGCACCCGGCCAGAAGCGAGCAGTGCGTCGCGGATCGCGCGCGCGGCTTCCAGCGTCAGCGCCTTTTCGGTGATGCCGTCGATGCCCGGCGCGCCGGGGTCGCGTCCGCCATGGCCGGGGTCGAGCACTACCAGCGGGAGCCCGGCAGCGCCCTGCACGCGCGGCAGCGGCGCGCCCTTTGCCGCCACCGGCTCGGGCATGGCGAGGCTGACGCTATAGTCCTCGGCGCGCCAGGCGAAGCGCGGCCCCGCATCGTTCTCGAGAGGGACGACCAGCGCGCCCGCGTCCAACCGGACATGCTCGGCGAGGCCGGTCCAGCCGGGCAGACCGGTCAGCCAGCCGGCGATCAGGAACAACATCCAGGACACGCCGCCGCTATGCCGCGCCGCCCCGCGGCCGGTCCAGCCTCCAAATCGAACCGGAGGACTTGGTTAACCGGATGCGAAGAACCATTTGCTAGGGGGAGGGATCGAAATCCTCCCAAATGCTTTGTGGCGCGCGGGGGAACCAAATCTTCCAAAGCCGAGCCGGTTGCCGCAACGACATAGCGGTGCTAGGCAGGATATGCTTCCGGCACTGCGCCGGATCAGGCACGCGACGCTTCTTTTGTCGCGACAGTTCAGGTTGACGTTCGCATGAGGCAATTTCCCCACCGTCCGCATCGCCAGGCCTTCGCGGCCGGCAGCGTGGCGATGGTGGAGCAAGGGGACCGCTGGTCCGCTCGTGCCCGTGCAGCAACAGCAGTTTTTGAAACCCGCGCCACCCGGATCGGCCTCGCCGATCGTCTGGGGCGCTTCTTGTATCGCGCGCTCGCGCCCCATTCCCTCGAGGAACTGTGCCGGCGCGCCCGGAGAATCATCAATGACCATGCGTATGCTGATCGACGCACGCCACCGGGAAGAAACCCGCGTGGCCGTCGTCAAAGGGAATCGAATCGAGGAATTTGACTTCGAGTCCGCTGAGCGCAAGCAGCTCAAGGGCAATATCTATCTCGCGAAGGTGACCCGCGTCGAACCGTCGCTGCAGGCGGCCTTCGTCGATTACGGCGGCAACCGCCACGGTTTCCTCGCCTTCTCGGAAATCCATCCCGACTATTACCAGATCCCCAAGGAAGACCGCGAAGCCCTGCTGCGCGAAGAGGCCGAGCATGCCGCGCAGGAAGCCGCGCTGCGCGAAGCCGATGGGGATGACGACGACGATCACCACGATCACGACCATGATCACGACGACCATGAAGACGGCGTCGAGATGGTCGAGCGTGGCCATGACGAAGAGGAAGCCGCGGAAGGCGAGGAAGCCCCGCAGGGCGGCCGCCGCCGTCGCGGTCGTGGCGGCAATGGCGACGAAGCCGAGGCGCTCCGCCAGCGCCGCATGAACCTGCGTCGCCGCTACAAGATCCAGGACGTGATCCGGCGTCGCCAGGTGCTGCTGGTCCAGGTCGTCAAGGAAGAGCGCGGCAACAAGGGCGCGGCGCTGACCACCTATCTCAGCCTCGCCGGCCGCTATTGCGTGCTGATGCCGAACACCGCGCATGGCGGCGGCATCTCGCGCAAGATCAACTCGGCCGCCGATCGCAAGCGCCTCAAGGGCATCATGGCGGACCTCAAGCTGCCCGCCTCGATGGGCTGCATCGTCCGCACCGCCGGCCTCCAGCGCACCAAGACCGAGATCAAGCGCGACTTCGACTATCTCGCCCGGCTGTGGGACGAGATTCGCGAACGCACCCTCACCTCGTCGGCACCCGCGCTCGTCTATGGCGACAGCGACCTGATGAAGCGGGCGATCCGCGACATCTACAATCGCGACATCGACGAGGTGATCGTCGAGGGCGAGGAAGGCTATCGCCAGGCCAAGGACTTCATGAAGCTCCTGATGCCCAGCCATGCCCGCAAGGTGAAGCAATATGCCGATGCGGTGCCGCTGTTCCAGCGCGCGGGCGTCGAGGAGCAGCTGTCGGCGATGTACCACCCGGTGGTGCAGCTGAAGTCCGGCGGCTATCTGGTGATCAACCCGACCGAGGCGCTGGTCTCGATCGACATCAACTCGGGCCGTTCGACGCGCGAGCACAATATCGAGCAGACCGCGACGGCGACCAACCTCGAAGCCGCCCAGGAAATCGCCCGCCAGCTCCGCCTGCGCGACATGGCGGGCCTGGTCGTGATCGACTTCATCGACATGGATCATTCGTCCAACGTCCGTAAGGTCGAGAAGGCGATGAAGGAGGCGCTGAAGAACGATCGCGCCCGCATCCAGGTCGGCCGCATCTCGCCCTTCGGCCTGATGGAAATGAGCCGCCAGCGCCTGCGCACCGGCGTGCTCGAAGCCTCCACCCGCACCTGCCCGCATTGCGAAGGCACCGGCCTGGTCCGCACGGCCTCGTCGGCGGGCCTGTCGGCGCTGCGCATGATCGAGGACGAGGCCGCCCGCGGCCGCGGTTCGCAGATCCTGCTGCGCGCCAGCCAGGAAGCCGCCTTCTACGTGCTCAACAAGAAGCGCGGCGAGCTGGCCGAGATCGAGGATCGCTACGGCGTGCTGGTCGAGGTCGAAGCGGACGGCGAGCTGGAAGGCGCGCGGATGACGGTGGAGGCCTCGGGCCCGCCGCCGGCCTATGCGCCCAAGATCGAGCCGCTGATCGAGGAGCCGGAAGAGGACTTCGTCGAGGAGATCGAGGAAGAGGAAGAAGAGTTCGAGGCCGAGGCGGAAGCAACCGAAGCCGCCGAGCCGCGCGAGCGTGGCGAACGCCCGGAGCGTGGCGAGCGTGACGGCGAAGGCCGCGGCAAGCGCCGTCGTCGTCGCCGTGGCCGCGGGCGCCGTCGCGAGGAAGGCGAAGGCCAGGACGAGCAGGTCGAGGCCGACGGCATTGAAGGCGATGTTGAGGGCGAGGCCGACGAGGCCGAGCCGGCCGAGGTTGAGGCAACTGCCGAAACCGAGGAAACCGCAGCTCAGCGCGAGGAAGGTGAGCGCAACCGCAAGCGCCGTCGTCGCGGCCGTCGCGGCGGTCGTCGCGGTGCCGGTGAAGAGGGTGCCGAGCAGGCAACCGACGACGCCGGTGAGGCGGCCGAGGCGGAAGCCGAAGCGCCCGTCGCCGCGCCCGAGCCGGTCGCCGAAGCAGCCCCTGCACCCGCAGCGGTAGAGGCCGAGGCGGAAGCGCCGGCCAAGCCGAAGCGCACGCGTCGCAAGAAGGCCGACGTCGAGGCGGAGGCCGCCCCGGCCGCCGTCGAGGCACCCGCCGAGGAAGCCCCGGCCAAGCCGAAGCGCACCCGTCGCAAGAAGGCGGACGTCGAGGCGGAAGCCGCACCGGCCGTCGTCGAGGCACCCGCCGAGGAGGCGCCGGCCAAGCCGAAGCGCACCCGTCGCAAGAAGGCGGACGTCGCAGCCGAAGCTGCCCCCGAGGCACCCGCCGTCGAGGCGCCGGTTGCGCAGGACGCACCCGCGGCCGTCGAGGATGCGGCTGCCGAGGAAGGCTCCACCGGCGAAGGCTCCAACGAGGAAGGCCAGCCCCGTCGCGGATGGTGGCAGCGGACGTTCGGCGCCTGAGGAAGATCCCCGGCGCGGCCGCTCACGCCGCGCCGGGGCTTTCAGTATAGGTTCAGGGCCTCATTGCCAGGGCAGCCCTTTGAACGAGTCCCCGGGAGTAGGATCATGGCGCGCATCCACCGACTGGCCACGCTGCTCGCGATGCTCTGCCTCGCCGCCTTCGCCTCGCGCCCGGCGATGGCGCAATCGGTGCTCCGCGACGCCGAGACCGAGGCCTTGCTGGCCGACATGGCCAAGCCGCTGTTCACCGCCGCCGGGCTCAACCCCGCCAACGGGAAGGTGGTGCTGATCGGCGATCCGTCGATCAACGCCTTCGTCGCGGGCGGGCAGATCGTCTATGTCAATGCCGGCCTGATCGACGCGGCGGATACCGCCAATCAGGTCCAGGGCGTCGTCGCCCACGAAATCGGCCATATCGTCGGTGGGCACGCGGTGTTCCAGCGCGACGGCGGCTATGGCAACATCTCGATCCTCAGCCTCCTGCTCGGCGCCGCGGCGATGGCCGCCGGCTCGGCCGAAGCGGGTACCGGCATCCTGATGGCCGGCCAGCGCGCCGCGATCGGCAAGTATCTCGCCTATAGCCGCGTGCAGGAATCCTCGGCCGACGCGGCCGGGGTGCGCTTCCTCAACACCGCGGGCATCACCGGCAAGGGCATGCTCAGCTTCTTCGACAAGCTGACGCAGGAAATGCATCGCTACGGCTATTACAGCACCGATCCCGAAGTCGATCCCTTCGCGCAGACCCACCCGATGTCGCAGGATCGCGTGCAGACGCTGAAGGCCGATCTCGAAAACTCGCCGAACTGGACCAAGCCGCTCGACCCCGATCTCGAACGCCGCTTCAAGCGCGTCCAGGCCAAGCTCCGCGGCTATACCAACGATCCCAAGAAGACGCTGCGCATCTATCCGCAGAGCGACCAGTCGATCCCCGCGCATTATGCCCGCGCCTATGCCTATCACCAGTCGGGCTATCCCGAGCAGGCGGCGGCCGAGACGGCGGCGCTGGTGAAGCTGGCGCCGAACGATCCCTATTTTCTCGAGCTGCAGGGCCAGATCCTGCTCGAATCGGGCCAGCCCCAGGCCTCGCTGGAGCCGCTGCGCAAGGCGACCCAGCTCTCGAACAACGCGCCGCTGATCGCCAGCACCTTCGGCCACGCGCTGGTTGCGACCGAGGACAAGGCGAACCTCAAGGAAGCCGAGCAGGTGCTGCGCGATTCGCTCACCCGCGACCGCGACAACCCCTTCGCCTGGATCAACCTGGGCACGGTCTATGATCGCAAGGGCGACGAGCCGCGCACCGCGCTCGCCACCGCCGAGCGGGCGAATCTGATCGGCGATGCGCGCACCGCGATGGTCAGCGCGCGGCGGGCGATGGGGGGCCTGCCGCAGGGCTCGCCCGAATGGATCCGCGCGCAGGACATCGCGATGGTCTCCGAACAGGCGATGAAGGACGACAAGCGCAACAAGGGACGCAATCTCCAATAATGACGCGATCGAGGCTCTTTTTTGCCAGCGCGCTGCTGCTGGCCGCGGTCCTCGGTGGCCTGGTGGTGCTCGGGTTGCAGGCGATGCTGCCGGGAATCGGCGGCAACAAGGCGCAGGTGGAGCGGATCGTCCATAGCTATCTGCTCGAGAATCCGTCGATCCTGCGCGACATGATGGAGAAGCTCCAGCAGCAGGAAGCTGCCGAGGCGCAAAAGGCGCAGGACGGCGCGCAGGCGGCCGTCCCCGCCGCGCTGCCGGCGCTGACCACCCCCTTCGCCAGCGCCTGGGCGGGCAACCCCAACGGCGACGTCACCGTCACCGTGTTTATGGACTATGCCTGCGGCTATTGCCGGGCGAGCCTGCCGGGTCTTGCCGAGCTGATCGCCAAGGATTCGAACGTCCGCGTGGTCTACCGCGAATATCCGGTGCTGGGCGAGGCGAGCGTCGTCGCCGCGCGCTTCGCGCTGGCCGCCGCGCAGCAGGGCAAGTTCCGCGCCTTCCACGACGCGCTGTTCGCCAGCGACGGGCCGAGCAATGCCTCGATCAGCGACGCGCTGACCAAGGCGGGTCTCGATTTGGCCGCGACACAAAGGCTGGCCAACAGCGACGCGATCGCCAGGGAAATCGACGCCAACCACCGGCTTGGCGTCAAGCTGGCGATGAACGGCACGCCCGCCTGGGTGGTCGGCAAGCAGATCCTGTACGGCGCGCGCGACTATCAGGCGCTGGTCGACGCCGTCGCGATCGCGCGCAAGGCGAAGTAAGGGCCCCGCCCAAAGCTGAAAGCGTATCCTCCCCCGCCAGGGGGAGGTGGGCCGCGAAGCGGGTCGGAGGGGGAGGATGCCAGAACGATAGCGGCGTGCTTCCTCCCCCTCCGTCAGGCCTTCGGCCTGCCACCTCCCCCTGGCGGGGGAGGAAACCCTTGTGGGCGGAGGAGGAAGCGCTTGAAACGAAAGCGATTGGCGACACACCTTGCCCCAGGATGAACGCCACCCTAGCTATCGAGCTCCTTCCGGCCGGGGCCACCATCCATGCAACCCATCCTGTCGCTACGCCAGGTCAGCAAGACCTACGCGTCGGGCCATACCGCGCTCGACCATGTCGACCTCGACATCCACAAGGGCGAGATCTTCGCCCTGCTCGGGCCGAACGGCGCGGGCAAGACCACGCTCATCTCGATCATCTGTGGCATCGTCACGCCCAGCACCGGCACCATCCTGGTCGACGGGCATGACGCGATCCGCCAGCCGCGCGCGGCGCGCTCCAAGATCGGCCTGGTGCCGCAGGAAATCGCGGTCGACATGTTCTCGCGCGTCGGCTCGGCTGCCCGCTATTCGCGCGGGCTGTTCGGCAAGGCGCCCGACAACGCTTATTGCGACCAGCTCCTCAAGGACCTGTCGCTGTGGGACAAGCGCGACGCCAAGATCATGGAGCTTTCCGGCGGCATGAAGCGCCGGGTGATGATCGCCAAGGCGCTGAGCCACGAGCCCGACATCCTGTTCCTCGACGAGCCGACCGCCGGCGTCGACGTCGAGCTGCGCCGCGACATGTGGAAGCTGATCGGCCGCCTGCGCGACCGCGGCACCACCATCATCCTGACCACCCACTATATCGAGGAGGCCGAGGAAATGGCCGACCGGGTGGGCGTGATCAACAAGGGCAAGCTGCTGCTGGTCGAGGAAAAGACCGCGCTGATGAAGAAGCTCGGCAAGCGCGAGCTGGACCTCAGCCTGGTCGAGCCGCTCGCCGCCATCCCCGCCGAACTCGGCGAATGGCAGCTGAGCCTGGCCGACGAGGGCCACAAGCTGCGCTACACCTTCGACGCGCAGGCCGAGCGCACCGGCATCCCGTCGCTGCTGCGCAAGCTGCACGACCTGAACATCGCCTTCAAGGATCTCGACACGTCCAAGTCGAGCCTGGAGGACATCTTCGTCGACCTGGTGGGGGCACAGGCATGAACGGCATCAATTTTCCCGGCATCTGGGCGATCTACAAGTTCGAGATGGCCCGCACGATCCGCACGCTCTGGCAGTCGATCGCGACGCCGGTGATCACCACCTCGCTCTATTTCGTCGTGTTCGGCGGGGCGATCGGCAGCCGGATCGATGCGATCCACGGGGTGAATTACGGCAGCTTCCTGGTGCCGGGCCTGATCATGCTGTCGCTGCTGATGCAAAGCATCGCCAATGCCTCGATCGGCATCTACTTCCCCAAATTCACCGGCACGGTGTTCGAGCTGCTCTCCGCGCCGATCTCGGCGATCGAGCTGGTGGTGGGGTTCGTGGGGGCTGCTGCGACCAAGTCGGTCGTGATCGGGCTGATCATCCTCGCCACCTCGGCGCTGTTCGTGCCGCTGCGGGTGGACCATCCGGCGGCGATGCTCGCCTTCCTGGTGCTGACCGCGGTGACGTTCAGCATGTTCGGCTTCATCATCGGCATCTGGGCGAAGAGCTTCGAGCAGCTCAACATCGTGCCCTCGCTGCTGGTGACCCCGCTGACCTTTCTCGGCGGCGCCTTCTACTCGATCGACATGCTGCCCGAGCCCTGGCACACGGTGAGCCTGTTCAACCCGGTCGTGTATCTGGTGAGCGGCTTCCGCTGGAGCTTCTTCGGGCACGGCGATGTCGGCATCGCCTGGAGCCTGGGCTTTACGGGGGTGTTCCTGCTGCTGTGCCTGGGGCTGATCGTGTGGATCTTCCGCACCGGGTACCGGCTGAAGAACTAAAAGATCAAACTTAAGCCCCTCCTCCTTGGAGGAGGGGTTTGGGGGTGGAGGGATTCCAGAACGCCTGTTGATCTCGGTGAGACTCTGCCCCACCCCAACCCCTCCCCTGAAGGGGAGGGGCTTAGAACGTCAGCCTACTTCACCACCGGCAGCGTCACCACCGATCCCGTGCACACCCGCTGCGTCGCCTTGCGATAGTCCTCCGCCTTCGCCTTGTAGATGTTCGGCACGAAGGTTTGCGGGTTGCGGTCGATCACCGGGAACCAGCTCGACTGGACCTGCACCATGATGCGGTGGCCCTTCTTGAACACATGGTCGTGGTCGCGCAGCGGGAAGTCCCAGGCGGTCACCTGGTCGGGCACCAGCGGCGTCGCCTGCTCGAAGCTCTTGAGATAGCGGCCGCGGCGGATCTCCATCGCGATCGGCAGCTCATAGCCGTTGAGGCCCTTGGCGTACGCGCCCAGCGCGGTCGGGGCCTTCTCATAATCTTCCGGGAACACGTCGATCAGCTTGACGACAAAGTCGCTGTCGGTGCCGCTGGTCGAGGCCATCAGCTTGGCGGTGACCTCGCCCGTCACCGTCAGGTCATTCTCCAGCGGCGCGGAGACATAGCTGAGCACGTCGGGCCGGTCGTCGACGAAGCGCTGGTCCTCGGCTTCCCACCAGCGCCAGTCGGGCGTGGCATAGGTGGCGGACATCGGCCGCGGGCGGAACGGCACGGGTCGCGCCGGATCGCTGACATAATCGCGGCACCCCTCGCCTGCCGCCGGGGCGGTGAAGCTGAGTGCACCATCGGCATGCAGGTACAAGTTCGTCGCCTGGGCATTGGCGAGCGGGTAGGTCTGGTACGTCTTCCACTGCCACGAGCCCGACTGGAAGCTCTTGAGCGCGAAGTCGGGCCTGGTGCCGGTGCCGTGCAGCCAATAGGCGAAGAACGGCGCCTCGACCTGCTCGATGAACTGGGTGCCGCTGTCGACGCCAAACGGGATGCGGCCCAGGCTGTTGGCCGGCGACTGCCACACGCCGTGCGCCCAGGGGCCCGCGACCATATGCGACAGCTTGTTCGGATCGTTGGCGCGCTGCTTTTCCCAGATCTTCCAGCTGCCCCAGGGATCCTCCTGGTCCCAATAGCCGGCGACGTTGAGCGTCGGCACGGTGGTCTTGCCAAGCGTGTTCGACCAGACCTGCTTCTTCCAGTGATCGTCATAATCGGGATGCTCGATCATCTCGCGGAAGCGCGGCACCCGGCCCTTGAAATACTTTTTCTCGATCTCGTCGGGCGAGCCGGCGTGGAGGAACCAGTCATAGGTGTCGTAACGGTCGTACAGGTCGATGCCGGCATTGGTCTTGTCGGCCTGGAGGCTGTTCACCCAGTCGCTGGCATAGGTGAGCCGCATCGCGCCCCAGCGGTGAAGATCGTCGTTCTTCCAATAGTCGATCCACGCCGCCTGAGGGCTGGTCGCCTTGAGCGCTGGATGCGGCTTGGCGAGCGCGATCGCGGCGGTGAAGCCGGGATAGGAAACGCCCCACATGCCGACCTTGCCGTTGTTTGGGCGGACGTTCTTCACCAGCCAGTCGATCGAATCATAAGCGTCGGTCGCCTCGTCGACGGCGCCCTTGCCGGTCTTCACTTCGGTGGAGAGGGTGAAGGGGCCGCCTTCGGACTTGAAGCGGCCGCGCATGTCCTGGAACACGAAGATATAGCCGTCGCGCACCAGCGGCGCCCAGCTGTTCGGCACGCGCCCAGGCGCGGCGTCGGGCGAACCATAGGGGCTGCGCTGGAACAGGATCGGCAGCGGGCCGGTGACGCCCTTGGGCCGCAGGATGACGGTGTGGAGCTTCACCCCGTCGCGCATCGGGATCATCGCCTCTTCGAAGGTGAAGGGCGCGTCGGCTGCAGTGGGAGCGCTCTGGGGGGGCGCAGCGACCGCGAGAGGGGCGGCAAGCGCCGCAAGTGCTACCGTAACCAGCCAGTGCCGCATGTTCGTCGATCCCCCTTGAAGCGAGGGTGACTTGGTGCGGCAAGACGCCGCCGGGATCAAGCCGGCGGCGCCGCTCTTACCGGTTAGTCGATGCGGTGTTCGCCCTTCACCCAGCGCACCGTGCCCGAGCTGGCGCGCATCACCACGCTCTCGGTGGTCATCTTGCCCTTCACCCGCTTCACGCCGGCGAGCAGCGAGCCGTCGGTGACGCCGGTCGCCGCGAAGATGCAGTCGCCCTTGGCGAGTTCCTCGAGCACATAGACCTTGTCGAGATCCTCGATGCCCCACTTCGCCGCGCGGGCGCGCTCGTCGTCGTTGCGAAAGACGAGACGGCCCTGGAACTGGCCGCCGACGCAGCGCAGCGCCGCACAGGCGAGCACGCCCTCGGGTGCACCGCCCTGCCCCATGTACACATCGATGGTGGTCGTCGGATCGGTGGTGGCGATCACGCCCGCCACGTCGCCGTCGGGGATCAGCATGATGCCGCAGCCGATGCCGCGCAGTTCGGCGATCAGCTTCTCGTGGCGCGGGCGATCGAGCACGCAGGCGATGATCTCGCTCGGCTTCACGCCCTTGGCGGCGGCGATCGCCTCGACATTCTCGGTCGGGGTCTTGGTGAGGTCGATCACGCCCTGCGGATAGCCCGGGCCGACCGCGATCTTGTCCATGTACACGTCGGGCGCGTTGAGCAGGTTGCCCTCCTCCGCCACCGCCAGCACCGCCAGCGCGTTCGGGCCGGCCTTGGCGGTGATCGTGGTGCCTTCCAGCGGATCGAGCGCGATGTCGATCTTCGGGCCCTTGCCGATCGCGGAGCCCACCTTCTCGCCGATATAGAGCATCGGCGCCTCGTCGCGCTCGCCCTCGCCGATCACCACGGTGCCGTCCATGTAGAGCTGATTGAGCGCCTCGCGCATCGCCTCGACGGCGGCGGCATCGGCGGCCTTCTCGTCGCCGCGGCCTACCAGGCTGGAGGCGGAGATCGCCGCCGCTTCGGTGACGCGCACCATTTCGAGCACGAGGACACGGTCGAGAACATGGCTTGCGTTCGGCATCGGCTGGGGATTCCCTTTACGATTTGTGCACCGCGATAGGGGGCCGGTTCCGCCCTGTCGAGCGGTGCTAGCGTTGTCAGGCCTTACGCCAAAGACCTTTAGTGATTCACGCCGAGCTTTGGGTTATGATTGCGTGGAATGGCGGGGGATTGACACGATGTTGCTGCCCATATTGCTGCTGGTTGCCCAACAAGATGCCGTGTCAACGCTGCTGGCGGACTATCGCGCGCGGACGCAGGCAGAAATTCCATGTCGAACGCCCGCGGACCAGAGCGAGATCGTCGTCTGTTCGCGTCGCGAAGCAGACCGGTATCGGGTTTCCTTCGTCACCCCCGATCTTGGCAAGGATTCCGATGCGGCGCGGCTCAACCGGCTGATCGGCGATCCCGTCCAGCAGGGCATCACGCCCTGCGGCGAAGGCGCATTCACGGTGAAATGTGGCGCGGTGGGGCTCACCGCCACCATGGGCATGGACGGCACGGCCAAGGTGCAGCGGCGCGAACTCGCGCCCTGAACGCGGCAAACAGAATGCAGGGCTGCGCAACCAGCCACGCAACGGCGCGTTGCTTTGTCGGAACACGACAGGAGGGCGTATGTTGTTGATTGCATTGGCGCTTCATAGCGCCACCATGGCCGGCAAGATGCGTACGGTGGCAGTGGCACCGCCGCGCGTGGTGCGTGCGACGCTCAAACGGTCGGCGCGGCCGCACCCGCACCTTTCGCCGCTGATCAGCGCATGCGACATCGATCGCGACTGCGGGGCCCGCCAGGCGCGTAGCCACTTTCGCCTGACGGGCACGCAGGAGCCGCTGGTCGACCGCAAGCTCGAGATGGTCCGCGCCGCGCAAGGACCGAGTTGCAACCGCACCGGCATGCCGGTGTGCCCCGGCAGCGGGCAGCAGTTGCTCAAGCTGAGCTACTGAGCCGCCGCCACGCAGCTCATGCGTCGAGAATGTGCATCCACATCGGCTCGCCGGTGAGGCTCTGCGATCCCCGCAGCTTTTCCAGTGCCTGGGCGATGCTCCGCTCCGGCGCCTCGTGCGTGACGATCGCGACCAATGCGCTGCCGTCCGGGCTCACGCCGCGCTGGATCAGGCTCTCGATCGAGACACCCGCATCGCGCATCGCCGCCGCAATCTCCGCCAGCACGCCGACGCGGTCCGCGACGGTAAACCGCACATAGGAACGCCCGCGCCGCTCGCCGCTGTCCGCCGCAGGCTGGGATACCAGCGCCGTCGCCGGCATCGCATAAGGCGGGCCGAATTCGCCGCGGGCGATATCGATCAGGTCGGCAACCACTGCGCTTGCCGTCGGGCCGTCGCCGGCACCCGCGCCCTGGAACAGCAGCCGGCCGACGAAATTGCCTTCCGCCACCACCGCATTGGTCGATCCGGTGACATGCGCCAGCGGATGGCCGAGCGGCACGAGATGGGCATGGACGCGCTGGAACAGCCCATGCGCACCCGCATCGGCGATGCCGAGCAGCCGCACGCGATAGCCGAGCGTCGCCGCCTCGGCGATGTCCGCCGCCAGGATGTGGCGAATGCCGCTTGCCTTGAGGTCAGCGAAGGCCGGCTGGGTACCGAAGGCGATGCTGGCGAGGATCGACAGCTTGTGCGCCGCGTCGATGCCGTCGATGTCGAAGGTGGGGTCGGCCTCGGCATAGCCCAGCGCCTGCGCCTCGGCGAGGATCTCGGCGAAGTCGCGGCCCTCGGCTTCCATCTTCGACAGGATGAAATTGCAGGTGCCGTTGAGGATGCCGTAGACACGGGCAATCTCGTTCGCAGCAGCGCCTTCGCGCAGCCCCTTGATCACCGGCACGCCGCCCGCCACCGCAGCTTCGAACTTGAGCGCGACCTGCGCGCCTTCCGCGGCTTCCGCCAGTTCGAGCCCGTGATGCGCGATCATCGCCTTGTTGGCGGTGACGAAGCTCTTGTTGGCGCCCAGCGCCGCGCGGGCGAGCGCCAGCGCCGGGCCGTCCGACCCGCCGACCAGCTCCACCACCACATCGGCCTTGGCATGGCGCGCCAGTTCGACGGGATCGTCGACCCAGTCGAAGCGCGACAGATCGATGCCGCGATCCTTGGTGCGATCACGGGCGGAAACGGCGACCACCTCAATGGGGCGCCCCGCGCGACGGCTGATCAGCTCGGCATTGGCGTCGAGCAGGCGAATCACGCCGCCGCCCACCGTACCGAGCCCCGCCAGTGCCACGCGCAACGCTTCCGCCATTCCTCGTTCCTTTAAAACTCTACAGCAAGACGGCGGCAGAGCCTTCGCTCGACCGCCGCCTGCCGTCCCTAGCGCCTCTCCTTCCTAGAAGGAAAGACAGATTTTGTCGCGCGCGAGCACCACCACGCGCTGTTTATTTCTTGATCAGCCCGATCTCGACCAGCCGCTCGTGCAGATAATCATGCGCGGTGATCGGCTCCGGGTACCGGTTCGGGTTCTCCGCGCTCACGCAGCCGGGCAGCGTCTTGATCAGGAAATCGGGTGCCGGATGCAGGAAGAACGGCATCGAATAGCGCGAATGGCCGCGGCGCTCGGCCGGAGGGTTGACCACGCGGTGCGTGGTCGAGGGCAGCACATGGTTGGTCAGCCGCTGCAGCATGTCGCCGACGTTGATCACCATCGCACCTTCGGGAGGCTTCACCGCCAGCCACTTGCCGTCGCGGTCGAGCAGTTCCAGCCCGGCTTCCTCGGCACCGAGCAGCAGCGTGATCAGGTTGATGTCCTCATGCGCGCCCGCGCGGACCTCGGGCGCGTCGGCGGCGACCGGCGGATAGTGGAGCAGGCGCAGCACCGAATTGCCGTCCTTCACCGCCGGGTCGAACCAGTCGGGCGCGAGGCCAAGATAGCGCGCCACGGCCGAGAGCAGCTTGTCGCCCGCCGTGTCGAAGGCGGCGAACAGCTCGATGAAGGTCTCGCGGAATCCTTCGGGCTGGTTCGGCCAGACGTTCGGCGCCATCACGTCGCCGAAGCGATGCCCGGCGGCCAGCTCGCGGCCGATATGCCAGAATTCCTTGAGGTCGACATGGGTCGCGCCCTTGGCGATCTCGGTCTTGAACGGGGTATAGCCGCGCGCGCCGCCGCCGCCGGGCAGGAAATAGCTACGCTTCTCCTCCTCGGGCAGCTCGAAGAACGCCTTGGTCAGCGCCCAGGCGCGCGCGATGAGCTCCTGCGGCACGCCGTGATCGCGCACCACGGCGAAGCCGAAGCGCTGGAACGAGCCGCCGAACGCCTGGGCAAAGCCCTCCGGATCGCTGGCCTGGTCCTTCAGCGAAAGCGCCGGGATTTCGGCGAGGGTATCCAACATCACAGTCTCCGAACGCAAAAACCGGCGGTTAGTCCCGCCACCACCGGCCCCACAAGCCTGGGAAGATTCCCAATGGCCGGCGCCCTGTCCCGATCGGGATCAGCGGCCGACCTGCATCAGCCCCTTGGTCTTGGCATCGCCGCTCGCGCTGAGCTGGAGCGCGAAGGGCTGGCCGTCATCGGTGGTGCCGATCAGGTTATCGTCCTTGGTCGTCACCTTGAAGCCCTGCTTGGTCATGTTGTCGCGAAACCAGTCGCGCACCACCGTGGGTGCTGCCGGGCTCTCGAACTCGACGATGACCTGGCCATCCTTGTCGCCCTGGTTGTCGTTGACCTTCAGGTTCTTCAGCGTCGAACCAGGATAGAGCGTCACCCCGTCGATGTCGAAATTCTTCGCGTCGAGCGGCATCTTCGGCAGCGTGATCGAGCCCTGGATGCCCGGCGCCTTGATCTGGATCCGGCCGTTGGCGTCGGTGGAGATGACGCTGTTGCCGTCGCTGTCGTTGCCGTCGAAGTTGATGTTCGCGCTGCCATGACACGCGGCGAGTGCGATCGGCAGCAACAGGGGTGCGAAACGGCGATTCATGCGGATACTCCTGCGGCGGTTGCACATCGCAATGTTGTTGCGCGGGCATCCACGTCAACCGGAAAAAGGGTGACGTTGGGGAAGGCTTGGGCCATGAGCCGGGCATGAACGCCCCGCACCTGAGCACCGCCGCCACCGGCCAGGCGCCGCTGCGCTTCGCCGAGTTCGTCGCCCTTGCCGCGGCGCTGATGGCGCTGACCGCGATCGGCATCGATTCGATGCTCCCCGCCCTCCCGGCGATCGGCACCAGCCTGGGCGTGGAATCGGCCAATCATCGCCAGTTCGTGATTACCGCCTTTCTGGTCGGCTTCGGCACGGCGCAGCTGCTCTACGGGCCGCTCTCGGATCGATTCGGCCGCCGCCCGGTGCTGATGATCGCGCTGGCCAGCTATGTGCTGACCAGCGGCGTCGCGGCGATCTCGGGCAGCTTCACGCTGCTGCTGGTCGCCCGCGTGGCGATGGGCACGGCGGCGGCGGGATCGCGGGTCATCACCGTCGCGCTGGTGCGCGATTGCTATGCCGGGCGGGCAATGGCGCGGGTGATGAGCCTGGTGTTCATCATCTTCATGGCCGCGCCGATCTTCGCGCCGACGCTGGGGCAGATCGTCCTCGCCGCGGGCGGATCGTGGCGGACGATCTTCTGGGGCATCGGCGGGGTCGGCGGGCTGGCGCTGCTGTGGTTCGCCACGCGCATGCCGGAAACGCTCGCCGCCGATGCCCGCCAGTCGCTGGTGCCCGCCCGGGTGCTCGCCGACTATGGGGTGATGCTGCGCGACCGCGCGGCGGTCGGCTACACCATCGCCACCGCGCTGCTCTCCGGCGCGCTGTTCGGCTTTATCGGATCGGTGCAGCAGGTGATGGCCGACGTCTTCCACCGGCCCGATCTGCTGACCACCATCTTCGCCGGGGTGGCGGGGACGATGGCGGTGGGATCGTTCCTCAACGCACGGATCGTGATGCGGCTGGGCATGCGGATGATCTCGCACACCGCCGTCAGCCTGCTCACGCTGATCGCGGCCCTGCACCTCGCCGTGACGGTGCTGGGGCTGGAGACGCTTTGGAGCTTCGCCGCGCTGCAGGCGCTGATGATGGCGTGCTTCGGCCTCGCCACGTCCAACTTCTCGGCGATGGCGATGGAGAAGATGGGCGCAATCGCCGGCACCGCCTCCAGCCTGCAGGGCTTCGTCACCACCATCGTCGGCGCGCTGATCGGGGCGGCGATCGGCCAGGCCTTCGATGGCACCACCATCCCCCTGTATAGTGGTTTTCTGCTGATGGGTGCGCTCTCGCTCGTGGTAGTAGCGGTGACGGAACGCGGACGGATGTTCCGCCCGAGCTGAGTCGGAACGCAGCCGGGGCCAGCGCCGTTGCGCATTCGAACCCCGGCGATCCCCGCCGGGCCAGTGATGAGGTTTGGCGATGAGCGGCACCCAGGGTCCCAGCGACGACGTGTATGACGCGGAAGGCTATGACGAGAGCCAGCGCGCCGAAATTCTCGAAGTGACGGGCGACGGGCCGGACGACGGCGCGCTGCTGACCGACCTCAACCCCGATCTCGGCGGCAGCGAGGACGACGACGACGATCTCGACGAACTGTCGATGGCGGACGACGAGATCGGCGAGGAAGACGACGACGCCGACGAGGATGAGGACGACCTCGACGAGGACGACATCCAGGACGATTTCGACGACGACGATGTCGACGAGGACGATCTCGACGAAGAACTCGACGATCCGGACGACGTCGCGCTGCGCCCCTGACCTTCGGCCGAGGGCGCGCGGCCGATGCTGCGCGCCCTCGGCCGCCTCTTGCGAATGCCTCCCGGCTATGAAATGGTACGTTATACCATTGCAGTGAAGGAGGAGAGGTCATGCCCAAGTTCGTGTCCACCGCCGAGCCCCAGCCGTTCGGCGCGATCAACGTCACGCCGTTCATCGACGTGATGCTGGTGCTGCTGATCGTGATGATCCTCAGCATGCCGATGGCGACCCACAAGGTGCCGGTCGACCTGCCGCAGGGCGGGCCCGCCGCCACCGACGACGCGACGCACCGGCTGGCGATCGACAAGGCCGGCGCGCTGTTCTGGGACGGCACCCGCCTCGCCGACGCCGCGCTGCCGGCCAAGCTGGCGGGGCTGCGTAGCGATGCCGCGGTGCTCCAGCTGCAGACCGATCCGGAAGCCCGCTACGAACGCTTCGACGCCGTCCTCGCCGCGATCAAGCGCGCCAACATCGTGAAGCTCGGTTTCGTCGGCAACCAGCCGCTGGCCGATTGAGGAACCGGCGCATCCGGTGGCTCGTTCGCATGTTCCCGTTTTGGAAGAGACCCGGATGCGCCTGACTTCTGCCCTGCTTGCCGCCTGTTCGCTCGCCGCCTGTTCCTCGGGACTTCCGCCCGCGGCCGACAACACGACCAACGTCGCGAGCACCGCCGAGATCAACCAGACCGCGCCGGCAGCGACCGAGCTCGCGCCCGGCAACGAGCAGCTCGAACCGCTCGACCCGCCCGCCCCCGGCCAGCCGGGCGGCCTGCCCGACGACCGCACGCCGGTCAGCGAGGCCAAGTTCACCCCCGACAGCGCGCAGGGCGCGGCCAATGTTGTTCAGACCTATTATGCGCTGATCGAAAGCGGGCGGTACGACCAGGCCTGGGCGCTGTGGAGCGACGGCGGCAAGGCTTCGGGCGGCGATGCCAAGGCGTTTGCGGCGCGTTTCGCCCCCTATTCCGAATATCACGCCAATGTCGGCGCGCCGGGGCAGATCGAGGCGGGCGCGGGCCAGCGCTACGTCACCGTGCCGGTGCAGGTCTATGCGCGCATCAAGGCGACGGGCAAACCCTTCTACCAGCTCGGCGAGGTCACGCTGCATCGCGCCGGCGACATCGACGGCGCCACGCCCGAGCAAAAGGCCTGGCACATCCGGGCGATCAAGTTCCAGGACGATCCGGGCAAGCCGGCCCAATAATCAGCCGCCGATCACGTTTCGGAGCAGCGCCAGATCCTCGTTGTCGACCGGCTGCCCCAGTACATCGGTGGCATTGTCGGTCGGCACGGCAGGTATATGCGACGTGCCGACGCCGGCGACGCTCACCGCCGTCCACAGCACCCCCGCCGCCCAGAGCAGTGCCGCCCAGCGGCTGCGAAACAGGGCGGAGGGGCGGCGCGGCAACATGGCGCGGACCCTGCTCCCCTTTGGGTGAAGGTCGCGCTACGCTCCATGGTTACCGCCTGAGGATTCGTGATGCCCCGCTTCTCCCGCCAGATCACCGCGACGCCTGCCGACATCGACGTGCTCGGCCACGTCAACAATGCCGTGTGGGTGGTGTGGATCCAGGACATTGCGGTGGCGCATTGGGACAGCCTCGCCACGCCCGAGGAGCAGGCCGCCTATGTCTGGGTGATCACCCGGCACGAGATCGACTATCGCGGCAATGTCCGCGCGGGCGAGACGGTGACCGGCGAGACCTGGGTGCCCGAGCCGCCGCGCGGTGCCCGCTTCAACCGCCATGTCCGCTTCCTCGGGCAAGACGGCAAGGTGCGGGTGGAGGCGGTGACCAGCTGGGCGCTGCTCGACCGCGCTACCGGCCGGCTGCTGCGCGTCCCTGCCGAGCTCGGCGAGCGCTTCATCGAAGCGACGCGCTGACAAAACGAGTCGCCCGAGCGACGAACGGTGGTTCGCGCCGCCACCGAAGTCGCGTAGGGTGCACCGCCATGGCGTTCTCGCGTGTGTTTCCGCTGGCAGTGCTGGCCCTGCCCCTGCTGCTTTCGGCTTGTATCTTCGGCAGCGGCGGTGGCGACAAACGACCGGCTCCGGCCCCCACCCGCCCCCGCGGCAGCCCGCCGATCACGCTAAACCGGCCGACGCCGCGCGACACCCAGCAATGCTTCACCGACCTCTCCCGCGCCGGCGTGCGGTTCAGCGCAATGCCGGATCGCGACTATGGCGGCGGCTGCATCGTCGAGGGCGCGGTGCAGCTGATCGACATCGGCGTGCCGGTGGGCGGCGTCAAGGGCATGCGCTGCCCGCTCGCCCGTGCCTTCACCGGCTGGGTGCAATATGCCGTGGCGCCTGCGGCGCGGCAAATCCTGGGCAGCGACCTCGTCCGGGTGGATACGTTCGGCACCTATGTCTGCCGCGCCATTGTCGGCAGCGCGCAGGCGTCCACCAAGCTGTCCGAGCATGGGCGGGCCAATGCGGTCGACGTCTCGGGCTTCGTGCTCAAGGACGGGCGGCGGATCACCATCCTCAAGGACTGGCAGAACCAGGACCCGGCGGTCCGCAAGTTCCTCGAGACCGTCCATGGATCCGCCTGCAGGCGCTTCGCTACCGTGCTGAGCCCCAACTACAATTACGTCCACCGCGACCATTTCCATCTCGATATGGGGCGCGGGCCCTTCTGCGCCTGAGGCTTTCCAAGCGGGGCGGATGCGCCTAATCCGCGGTCAATGAGCGATACGAGAGTCCCGTCGCGCGTCTTCCGCCCTGCCCAGCAGGAAGCCGAAGCCGCCAACACCGCCACCGGCACCCCGCAGACCGAGCATCCCGCCTACCGGCTCGCCTTCCAGGACATGGACTTCCTGCTGCGCGAGGACCTGCGGCCGATCCGCTTCCAGCTGGAGCTGCTCAAGCCGCAGCTATTGCTGGACGAGGCGAACATCGCCTCCACCTTCGTGATCTACGGCTCGGCGCGCATCCCCGAGCCGGCCAAGGCGGAGGCGGTGCTGGCGCTGGCCGAAACCGAGCAGCAGAAGCGCATCGCCGAGAGCTTGGTAGCCAAGTCCAAATATTATGACGTGGCGCGCGAACTCGGCCGGCTGGCGAGCAACTTCCCGGTCGACGCGGCCGGCAAGCGCCACTTCGTCGTCACCTCGGGCGGCGGCCCCTCGATCATGGAAGCGGCGAACCGCGGCGCGCGCGACGTGGGCGCGGAGACCATCGGGCTCAACATCGTGCTGCCGCACGAGCAGGCGCCGAACCCGTATGTCACGCCGGGCCTGAGCATGCAGTTCCACTATTTCGCGCTGCGTAAAATGCACTTCCTGCTGCATGCGCGCGCGGTCGCGGTGTTCCCGGGCGGCTTCGGCACCTTCGACGAGAGCTTCGAGCTGCTGACGCTGATCCAGACCGGCAAGGTGGATCCGATCCCGGTGCTGTTCTACGGCAAGGAGTTCTGGAACCGCGTCGTCAATTTCGAGGCGCTGTGCGACGAAGGCGTGATCTCGCCGCGCGATCTGAACCTGTTCCGCTTCTGCGAAACCGCCGAAGAAGGCTGGGAAATCGTCCAGGACTTCTGGCGGAACAAGGAAACGGCGGGCTGATCCCGATCCTCCCCCGGAGGGGGAGGGGGACCGCCGCCGAAGGCGGTGGTGGAGGGGTGTCCCGCTCGTGGCGGAAGGGCGCCCACCAGCGTCGACACCCCTCCGTCGCGCTGCGCGCGCCACCTCCCCTTCCACGGGAGGATGGATGGGCTCGCACCCGCGCTGCATTGCGCTATAGCCGCGCCATGACCGATCCGCTGATCCGCATCGCCGAGGCGCTCGAACGGCTGGCGCCGCCCCCCGCCCCGCCCGCCGATCTGGAGGCGCATCCCGCCTATGTCTGGCGCGGGCGCGACATCGTGCCGGCGCGCGCCTTCGCCCCCACCCCGCTCACGCTGCTCCAGGGCGTGGAGAAGCAGCGGATCGCGCTGCTCGCCAATCTCGAACGGCTCGCCGCCGGCCATGCCGCGCAGGACGTGCTGCTGTGGGGCGCGCGCGGCACCGGCAAGTCCGCGCTGGTCAAGGGCGCGGTGGCCGAGGTCCAGGCGCAGGGCGGCCGGCTGGCGCTGGTCGAGGCGGCGACCACGCATCTGGAAACGCTGCCCGACCTGTTCGCGCTGCTCGCCACCACCGATCGCCCCTTCGCGATTTTCCTCGACGATCTCGGCTTCGATGCCGCAGCCGATGCGCGCGCGCTGCGCTCGCTGCTCGAGGGCGGCGCCGAAGCGCGACCGGCGAACTGCCGCCTGCTGGTCACCTCCAACCGTCGCCACCTGCTCCCCCGCGACATCGACGCGCAGGCGAGCGCGATCAACCCGCGCGACTCGATCGACGACGATCTGGCACTGGCCGATCGCTTCGGCCTGTCGCTGGGCTTCCACGTCGTCGACCAGGACACCTATGTGGCGATCGTACGCGGCTATGCCGAGGCGAACGGCCTCCGCTTCGACCCGCAGGACGCCATCCAATGGGCGACGCGACGCGGCAGCCGGTCAGGCCGGGTCGCCTGGCAATATGTCGTCGAGCTGGCAGGGCGGCAGGGCAAGCGGCTCTGAACGTCGCACCCAGGCACGTTTTTCGACTAGATTGTCTCGAAAAAGCACAGATTTGTTCGCTTTGCAGGACGAGCGGAAAAGCGACATCGCGGTTGCAGCAACGTTGCGATAACGTTTCGATTGAGTGGCTGGGAAGAGGTTTTCTCCACCCACATCGTGATTAGCGAGCGATCGTTTGCACACGCAGCATGGCCTGAATGTACCGGAAACCAAGCCAGGTAGGGCTCGCTTGCTCGGCGCCGCACAATGCAAACCTTCGCACCTTCATTGATGAGAACGTTATTGTTGTTCCCTTTCATAAACTTAACGTCGGGTTAACGGCCGCAGAGCCGAGTCGCTCACATCGCCGTTAACAAAGGAAAGGGTGCGCCAATGCGTATTCATACGAAGATTGCTGCCGCGGCAGCCTTGTTGTGCGCGGCCGTCCCCGCGCAGGCCGCGCAGATCCTGGGACAGATCAGCTTCAACGGGTTCGTTCGCCCGGTCGGCGCCACCAACATGGGCGCCGCCACCGGCCTCGACTTCTACAACTTCGGCATGCCCGGCACGTCCACGGGCGATGGCGGTGCACCGGGCACCATCTTCGCTGCGCTGGGCACGACCGGCGTGTTCTCGGGCATCACCTGCATCGGGCCGTGCGGCACGATCAAGGACCTGCCGACCTTCACCGGCGGGCCGATCGCGTCGTTCTTCGACATTGGGTCGTCGATCTTCTTCGACCTGAGCTCGATCCAGTCGGTCACCTACTCGGCGGACAGCGCCGGCGGCAGCCTCAAGCTGATCGCATCGGGGACCTTCCGCATCGCCGGCTATGACGACACGGCGGCCATGCTGACCCTGACCACGCAGGGCAACGGCGCAACCAGCTTCTCGGCAACCGCGCTCTCGGCAGTGCCGGAGCCGGCGAGCTGGGGCCTGATGATCGCCGGGTTCGGGATGATGGGCGGCATGCTCCGCGCCTCGCGCCGCTCGGTGAAGGTGCGCTACGCGAGCAACTGAGCTCCCAGCCTCCCTGGTAGCGCGAACCCCGCCGGAGCGATCCGGCGGGGTTCGTCGTTTCATGGCGAGTAGATGCCGATCGATACGCTCTCAGCCGTTGCCGCGCCCCAGCAGCGCGCCGCTGAGCACCAGCAGCATCTTCACGTCGACGCCCATGCCCTGCGCGCGGCACTCGGCGATGAACGCCGGCAGCCCGGCCATCGGCACATGGTGGACCTTGATGTCCTCGCCGTCGACGCCGCCGCCGTCGCCGATGCGGGTGAGGCCGTGGACGCGGACCAGCGTGAAGCTCTCGCTGACCATGCCGGGCGACGCGAAATACTCGCCGAGTTCCTCGACGCGGTCGCAGGCATAGCCTGCTTCTTCCTCAAGCTCGCGGCGGGCGGCCGCCTCGATCGTGTCACCTGCCTCGGTGTCGCCGACCAGCCCGGCGGGCAGCTCGATACAACGGCGGCCAAGCGGCACGCGATATTGCTCGACCAGGATCACCCGGTCCTCATCGTCGATCGCGACGATCACGACGGCGCGGATGCCGCCGGTGCGCCCGACATATTCCCATTTGCCCTGGCGGAACACGGTGATCCACTTGCCCGCCCAGGGGGTCTCGATCGGTTCGTCGGTCATGGGGACGCCCTTAAAGCTCGATCAGCCGATCGGGAAGCTCGTTCACGTCATCGTCGGCGCGGGGGAAATGCGGCGCCAGGATGATGCCGATCTGCGCCACCGCCGCGGCCATGCCGTCCGCCGGTCGGCCGTCCTTCACCTCGGCGAGCAGGGCGGCCATCGCCGCACCCCAGACTTCGGGCGCCACTTTCGAATGGATCGCCGAATCGGCGATGATCTCGGCACGGTGCTCGGCAAGGCTCAGGTACAGCAACACGCCGGTCGACCCCGTCGTCCGCTTCTCGGCGGCGGTGCGGAACAGCGCGAGCGCCCGGGCATGAACCCGGCGCGTCTTGGTCGATCCCGGCGCGAGCGCGATCCGCAGCGCGTCCCTGGCGAGCGCGACGCGCACGAGCAGGAAGGTAAGCGCAATCACCACCAGTGCGGCGGTGAGGTACCAGTGCGCCGGCACGGTCTGCGCCCAGGGATCGATCAGCCGGGTGTGCAGCCATTCGATTGGCCAGGGCTGCCAGGCGAGCAGTGCCAGCACCAGCAGCATGGCCAGCACCGCCCAGTGGAGCGCGACATCGGCATAATCATCCGAGCGCCGGGCGAGCACTGTGACGATCTCGCCGCTGGTGCCGGACTCGGCTAGTTTCACGGCCGCGGCGACCTTGGCGCGGTCCTGATCGGTCAATCGCATTGTCACCAGCTCCCCGAAGCGCCGCCGCCGCCGAACGACCCGCCGCCGCCGGAGAAGTCGTCGCCGCCGCTGTCGCTACCGCCGCCGCCCCAGCTGCCGCCGTCGCCGCCGCCTCCCCAGCCGCCACCGCCGCCCCAGCCGTCGTTGCGGCGCCCGGCCTCCCGCCCGATTTCGTTGGCGATGGTCCACAGCACGATCGGCAGCATGCCGCTGCCATGGTCGCGATCGCGATAGGCCTGGCCGTCCCACGGCCCGGGCCGGCGCCGCCCACCGAAGCGCGCGAGCATCGGTACCAGGATGACGACCAGGATGATGAACCAGAACAGCAGTCCGATCGGCAGTCCGCCGCCCTGCTTGTGCCGGCTCCGCGCCTTGGTGGCTGCGTCCTGTGCTTCCTTGGCCTTCTGCTCGGCAGCCTCGAGCGGCTGCTTCAGCTGTTCGCCGATCGCCTGTGCGCCGGCGACGATGCCGCCCGCCATGTCCCCGGCCTTGAACCGGGGCAAGATGATGCCGTTGATGATCCGGCTCGACAGCGCGTCGGTCATGACCGGTTCGAGGCCGTAGCCGACCTGGATCGTCACCCGACGCTCGTTCGGCGCAACGAGCAGGATGATGCCGTTGTCGGCCCCCTTCTGGCCAGCGCCCCAGGCACGGCCGAGCTGATAGCCGTAATCGGCAATCTCATAGCCCTGCAGGTCCGGAATCGTCACGACGTAGAACTGCCGGCTGGAGGCCTGCTGCACCTCCTGTGAAAGCTGGGTGAGCTGCGCCACCTGCTCGGGTGAAAGCAGGTGCGCATCGTCGACCACGCGGCCGGTCAGCTTGGGGAAAGTCGGGTCGGCGAGGGCCGGAAGCGGGGCCAGCACGAGCAGGGCCAGCAGGAAACGCAACAGGATCATTAGCTGATCTCACGAAGAATGGAGGTGACGGCGGCATCGATGCCGCCGTTCCAGTCCCCGGCACGGAAGCGGGGAATGACGTCGCGATGGAGGATCATTACCGCTTCCGCATCGGTGAGGCTGTTCTCTAAGCCGAAACCAACCTCGATCCGCGCCCGGCGCTCGTTCGGGGCGATGAGCAGCAGTACCCCGTCATCGTAAAAGCGCCGCCCAATTCCCCAGCCATTCAAAAGGCGGAGGCCCAAGGATTCGATGCTCTCACCGACGAGGCTGGGCACGGTGACGACCACAAGCTGATGGCAGGTGCGGGCTTCTGCCACTGCCAATCGTTGCGAAAGGGCCGTTATGGCCTCTGCGGAGAGAAGGTGCGCGTTATCTACAACGCGCCCCGTCAACTCGGGGAGCGGTCGTACATCCCTTGTCGCTACGACCACGGGCGGCGCAGGCTGCACCTCCGCTTGGGAGTGCACCTTTGCCGCCGCGCAGCCGTGCAGCAGCACGGCGCTCGCAAGGAGCGCCGCGTGGATCAGCTGCCGTTCCCGAAGTTCACCGTCGGCGCGACGTCGGCGCCCGCCTTGGCCTGGAACGGCGTCATCGGCTTGGCGCCGTAGAAGACCTTGGCGCCCACCGCGTCGGGGAAGGTGCGGATGCGGGTGTTATAGTCCTGCACCGCCTGGTTGTAATCGCGGATCGAGATGGTGATCCGGTTCTCGGTGCCTTCCAGCTGGCTCATCAGCGTGGTGAAGTTGCCCTGGCTCTTGAGGTCCGGATAGGCCTCCACCGTCGCGAGCAGCCGCGAGAGCGAGCCGCCGAGCTGCTGCTGTGCCTGCTGGAACTGCTGGACCTTGGCCGCATCGGTCAAGTCGTTGGCGGTGACCTGTACCGAGGTCGCCTTGGCGCGCGCATTCATCACGTCGGTCAGGATCTTGCCTTCGGACGCGGCGGCGCCCTTCACCGTCGCGACCAGGTTCGGCACCAGGTCGGCGCGGCGCTGATACTGCGCCTGCACGTCCGCCCACTTCGCCTTGGCATTCTCCTCGGCGGTGGGCACGCTGTTGAGTCCGCAGGCCGAGAGCGACAGGGCTGCGATCGGCACGAGTGCGGTACGAAACTTCATGGGGAAGCAACCTCCAAATCCCATCAACGGGGTGTCTTATACGACGCCTACACCGGCGGGAGGAAGCGAAATCGGACGTTCGGGGGTTGGCCTCTGTCCCTGACTTCGGCAAGGTCGCGAAGCCTTCGCTATGGGAGAGATTGCGAATGTTGAAGGAATTCAGATCGTTCATCGCGCGCGGCAACGTGCTCGATCTGGCGGTGGGCGTGATCATCGGCGCGGCGTTCGGCAACATCACCAAATCGCTGACCGACGACATGATCATGCCGCTGGTCGGCTGGATCTTCGGCGGGGTGGACTTTTCCGGCTATTTCCTCCGGCTCGGCGCGATCCCGCCCAGCTATACCGGCTCGCCGTCCAACTATGCCGCGCTCAAGGCGGCGGGCGTGCCGCTGATCGGCTTCGGCCAGTTCATCACGGTGGTGATCAACTTCCTGATCCTCGCCTTCATCGTCTTCCTGCTGGTGCGCACGGTGAACAAGATCATCACCGCCGCCGAGCGCGAGAAGGCGACCGGTGCCGCGCCGCCTGCCGCCGATCCGGCCGATGTCGTGCTGCTGCGCGAGATTCGCGACGAGCTGAAGAAGCGCAACGCGGGGGCTTGAGGGTTTGGCGGGGCCTCGCCCCTCAAGTTCGTCATTCCCGCGCAGGCGGGGATCCATTCGCCTGTGCGCTCGAGGAAAGAACCGCGACGTCAGCGCCAATGGATCCCCGCCTGCGCGGGGATGACAGTGGCTTGGTGCGCAGGGCATCCGGCCTTCCCGCGGCAGCAAGGCCGCGGCGCGACGCATCCAGCGGCTCAGGCCGCCGCCAGTTCCTCCGCCGCGGCATCGGCCAGGCTGGTGCCGTCGAGGATGCGGGCGGTTTCGTCGCGCACCCGGGCCATCGCGCGGCGGATCGCGCAGGCGGCCTCGTCCTTGCAGTCGTTGCACGGGCGATAGGCGGTGCGGCTGACGCAGGGGACCAGCGCCAGCGGCCCTTCGATGACCCGGATGATCTCGCCCAGCGAGATTAAGTGCGCGGGCCGCGCCAGGCGATACCCGCCCATCTTGCCGCGAGTCGAGACGAGGAAGCTCGCCTCGCGCAGGTCGGCGAGGATCAGCTCGAGGAATTTGCGGGGTACGTTCGCCTCGGCGGCGATGCGGTTCATCGGCACGGGCGCGCCGGCGATCGGCTGTTCTGCGAGGAAGAGCATTGCGCGGAGCGCGTAGCGGGAACGCTGCGTCAACATGATGCATTCTCCATGCCAACCGAATGGGGCGGTGTGAAGGCGCTTAATCCGTGCAACCTGACCTTTTCATTAAGCGCAAACGCCCTATATAGGGTTTTGCCGGGTTCGCCCGGCTATGGCGATAAACAATGGCGTATAATAGATGCAGCGGACCCGGGGGCAGTACCCGGCGGCTCCACCATAAAAGGTGGTGTATCTGGACACCGTTTCTGACGGGGCCGAACCAGGATCGACGTGTATTGAAAAGCGCTGTCTTCGCTCGGAATGGGACCACCGCAACGGCCCATTACACAAGTGCCAACGATAACGAAGCACTCGCTATTGCGGCGTAACCTCACGGCTTAACGGCCTAAGGTTATTCTAAAATGCGCGGTTCGGGCCACACCGGGCAACAGAAGTGGATTCCAGCGGCCGCCAGGGGGGCCGGGCAACAGAACCCCCTGGACCTTAGCGTCCAGCATCGAACGAGGTCAGGCCGCAAGCGCCGCCTGTGCCCGCTCGGTTTCCGCGATCCAGCCGCCACCCAGCACGCGATCCCCCGCATAGAGCACCGCGGCCTGCCCCGGCGCCACGCCATATTCGGGCGTCTCGAACACCACCCGGTCGCCCTCCATCCGCGCCGGCACCGGCTTGGCGAGGCTGCGCACCTTGGCGGTCATCGGCCCAGCATAGTCGCCCGCCAGCCAGTTGATATTCTCCAGCCGCGCCGCGCCCACCGCCAGCGCCCGGCGCGGGCCGACGACGACCCGCCGCGTCTCGGGCTCCAGCCGCAGGACATAATAGGGTTCCGGCGCACCGCCGATCTCCAGCCCGCGGCGCTGGCCGACGGTGAAGTGGATCAGGCCGCGATGCTCGCCCAGCCGCACGCCGCGCTCGTCGACGATCTCGCCGCCCGCCTCGGCCTCGGGACGCAGCTTCTTGACCAGGGTCGCATAGTCGCCGTCTGGGACGAAGCAGATGTCCTGGCTGTCGGGCTTGCCGGCGACGCCCAGCCCCAGCTCGGCGGCGAGCGCGCGCACCTCGGGCTTGGGCAGCCCGCCCAGCGGAAAGCGCAGATAGTCGAGCTGGGCCTGCGTCGTCGCGAACAGGAAATAGCTCTGGTCGCGCGCGGGGTCGGCCGCGCGGTGCAGCTCGGCACCCTGTGCACCCACCACCCGGCGAACATAATGGCCGGTGGCGAGGCAGTCCGCACCCAGGTCGCGGGCGAGCGCGAACAGATCGGTGAACTTGGGCCCCATGTTGCACTTCACGCACGGGATCGGGGTGCGGCCCGCCATATATTCGTCGGCGAAGTCGTCGATCACCTGGGTCTGGAAGCTGCTCGCATGGTCGAACACGTAGTGCGCGATGCCGAGCTTGTCGCACACCGCGCGCGCGTCGCGGATGTCGCGGCCGGCGCAGCAGCTGCCTGCGCGGCCCACCGCCTCGCCATGATCGTAGAGCTGGAGCGTGATGCCGATCGTCTCCGCCCCGCTGCGCGCGGCGAGCGCGGCGACGACGGAGGAATCGACGCCGCCCGACATGGCGACGACGATGCGCCGCCCCGAAAGCGGCTCGGCTAGCTGGAAATCACCGGCGTTCATGGCCGCCCAGATAGGGCAGCCCCGCTCCGGATGCCACCCGGGGCGCTCGGAAACCTGCCAGACATGGAAGTTAAGCCGAGGTTTTCGGCGCCTTTACGGCCCTTTCAGCACTCGCCGCTTATACTGCGCGCTCGAAGGACGACTGGAAACGCATTGGTGGACTTGAGTTTTGCCCATCCGAACCGCGACTTGGGCGCTGCGATACTCCCGACGGGACTCGCGGTGCTGATGGCGATGGTGACGAGCCGGCAGGCCGCCAGCCTCACCGCGCGAATCCAGACCCGGCTTTCGATGCCGCTTCCCGTGGCAGCGCTGCTTGCGCCGGCCGATGGCTGTTTCCATCGCGCCGCCGCAACCGCGCTGCACCAGTGGGGAGAGGCGTGAAGCGCGCGTTTACCTTGCCATTTTAGCCGATGTTCAAGGCAGGCCGGTAAAAGTCGTTTCACGGTTGCGTAACAGGGGCGGCCGGCCCCGAAGAGGTTTGGTAGATGATTGAGAACCAGAAGATCCGTCCTGCCAAGGTGATCGGTCCGCTCGGCGAGCCGCTGACCCTGGACAGCCTGCCGCCGCCGAACACCACCCGCTGGGTCGTGCGGCGCAAGGCCGAGGTCGTGGCCGCCGTCAATGGCGGGCTGCTGACCGTGGACGAGGTGTGCGATCGCTACGGCCTCACCGTCGAGGAATTCGCCGGCTGGCAGCGCGCGATCGATCGCTCGGGCATGCCGGGCCTGCGCGTCACGCGCATCCAGCACTATCGTTCGTTGTACGAGCGCCAGCAGAAATTCTGATATTTTCGTTTTTCGGCACGAAAGTTCCCTTGACAACGCAAAATATCGCCACGGAACCAAATACGCACGTCGCGGATTTTCCTTTACGTTGCCCGGGTCGCCGGGCTTGTAAAGGAGGGACCAATGGTAGGATTTATCGTTTGGCTCGTCATCGGCGGCGTCGTCGGCTGGCTTGCTAGCATCATCATGCGTACCGATGCCCAGCAGGGCGTCTTCCTCAACATCGTCGTCGGCATCGTCGGCGCCTTCGTCGGCGGCCTGCTGTTCGGCGGCAACATCAACAGCGGCGTGATCACCCCGATGACCTTCCTGGTCTCGCTGGTGGGTGCGGTCATCCTGCTGGCGATCGTCAACCTGGTGCGTCGCGGCGCGGTGCGTTAAGCATCCCGCTTCCACCAGACCAACAAAAAGGGCCGTCCCAGCCGGGGCGGCCCTTTTTTTCATGTCCGGATCATTTCAGCAGGAAACGGACCGAGATGCTGGCGGTGACCTTCTGCTCGCCGGGCACGATCGCGGTATCGGCTTCGGCCATCATCGCCTTGCCGCGCATCAGCATCGGCACCGGCTGCGGCATCTGCGGCATGCCCGCTTCCGAGATCAGCAGGATGCGATCGACCTTGAGCCCCGCTGCCTGCGCATAAAGCGTCGCGCGCGCCTTGGCCTTGGCGATCGCGTCGCGCCGCGCCTCGTCGAGCGCACCATCCTCGTCGGCGAGCGTCAGGTTCGGGCCGGAAATGTTGTTGGCGCCCTGGGCGACCAGCGCGTCGAGAATCGTGCCGCTCTTCGCGACGTCGCGGAAGCGCACGGTGAGCTGGTTCGACGCCTGATAGCCGGTGATCACCGGCGGCTTGTTCTCCTGATAGCGATATTGCGGCGCGAGATTGACCGAACTGGTCTGCAGGTCGCGCTCGGCGATGCCGGCCTTGCGCAGCGCGCCCAGCACCGCGGCCATCCGCGCGGCATTCTGCTGCATCGCCTCGCCGGCAGTGCCGGCGGTGGTGACCACCCCGGCCTGGATCAGCGCGAGATCGGGCACGCGGGTGCTGGTGCCCTCGGCCACGATGTCGAGCACGGTGCCGTCGGCCGGGATCGGCTGGGCGGCCGGCTGCACCTGCGCGAAGGCCTGGGGCGAAGCGGCCAGCGCGAGCAGCGCGGCGAGCGGCAGAGAGCGGATCATGGGAATGTTCCTCCTGTTGTTTGTCGTCATCCTGCACCGGCTTGTCGACGCCTGCACACGAACGCAGGCTGAACGAAGCGGCGACGACAAACGATTGGCATTACTTGCAAGCCCCCGCAGATCGGGCGCTTTTTCTTTGGTGTCACTTGCGTGCGTGCATGCAACCGGGCATGCCGCCGCGCGTTGCTACGCCGGCCTTGCCGCCGGTGATATATTCCTATAATACAGTGCGACGAGGGGCGTGTACGCGCTCCGGACGAGGTGGGCGCATGAATTACGAGGCAGGGATGTTGGATCGGCAGGAGCAGCTCGGGTTCGAGGGGGAACCGGCGCGGCGCGGGCGGCGGTGGCTGTGGATCGGCCTTGGCGCCTTTGTGCTGGTCGTGATCGCCGGCTTCCTGCTGATGGGGCGCTCGGCGAACAAGCCCGTCCCCGCCGCCAAGGGCGGCAAGGACCAGAGCCAGCTGCTCACCGTCACCGTCTCCGCACCGGGACAGCAGACCGCGTCGACGATCGTCACCGGCACCGGCAGCCTAGCGGCCAAGCGCGAGATGCCGGTCGGCGTCGCGGGCGAGGGCGGCATCGTCACCCGCGTGCTGGTCGATGCCGGCAGCTGGGTGCAGAAGGGCCAGGTGCTCGCCGTGGTCGACCGCTCGGTGCAGGCGCAGACCGCCGAGTCGCTCGCCGCGCAGATCCGCGTTGCCGAGGCCGACGCCAAGCTCGCCCAGGCAAATCTGGAACGCGCCGAGAAGCTGGTCGGAAACGGGTTCATTTCTCGCGCCGATATCGATCAGAAAACCGCGGCGCGCGACCAGGCGCTCGCCCGCGTCCGCGTCGCCAAGGCGCAGCTGGCCGAAACCCAGGCGCGCAACCGCCGGCTCGACATCCGCGCGCCGGAGGCGGGCCTGGTGCTCGCCCGCCAGATTGAGCCGGGCCAGATCGTGAGCTCGGGCTCGGGCACGCTGTTCCGCATGGCGATGGACGGCCAGCTCGAGCTGCGCACCCAGCTTGCCGAGGCCGATATCCAGAAGCTCCACGTCGGCGCGCCGGCGGAAGTGACGCCGGTGGGCACGCAGACCAGCTTCCAGGGCCAGGTGTGGCAGGTTTCGCCGGTGATCGATCCGACCAGCCGGCTCGGCATCGCGCGCATCGCCCTGCCCTACAACCCGGCGCTGCGCCCCGGCGGCTTCGCCAGCGCGCGGATCGTCGCGGGATCGGTCACCTCGGTGATCCTGCCGCAATCGGCGGTGCAGAGCGACCAGCTGGGCACCTATGTCTATATCCTCAACGACAAGGACGAGGCGGTGCGCCGGGACGTGAAGACCGGCGACGTATCGGATCAGGGCGTGCGGATCAGCAGCGGCCTCACCGGTAGCGAGCGCGTGGTAATGACCGCGGGCGCTTTCCTCAATCCGGGCCAGAAGGTCATCCCCCAGCTCCAGAAGAAGTAAGGGATCGGCGCGATGAGCTTTCGCAACATCTCGGCCTGGGCCATCCGCAACCCGGTCCCGCCGATCGTCCTCTTCCTGTTCCTCACCATCGCGGGGCTGGTCAGCTTCTCGCGCATGGACGTGAACAACAGCCCGGATATCGACTTCCCGATCGTGTGGATCTCGATCAGCCAGCCCGGCGCCGCGCCGAGCGAGCTGGAAACGCAGATCACCCAGAAGGTCGAGAGCGCCGTCCGCAGCCTGCAGGGCATCGACGAGATCAACTCGACGGTGTCCGAAGGCAACAGCCAGACGGTGGTGCAGCTGGCGATCGGCACACCCATCGACCGCGCGGTGGAAGACGTGCGCAGCGCGATCCAGCAGATCCGCGGCAACCTGCCCGACGGCATTCTGGAACCGCAGGTCGGCCGCGTCGACAGCGCCAGCAGCAACGACATCGCCAGCTTCACCGTCACCGCGACCGACATGACGGTCGAGCAGCTTTCCTGGTACATCGATAACAGCGTGTCGAAGGAACTGCTGTCGATTTCCGGCATGGCGGCGGTGCAGCGCAACGGCGGCGTCAACCGCGAGGTGAGCGTCGTACTCGATCCGGTGAAGCTCGCCAGCTTCGGCCTCACCGCCAGCCAGGTGAACCAGCAGCTCCGCCAGGTGAACCTCAACGCCGCGGGCGGCCGCGCCGAGATTTCGGGCTTCGAACAGTCGCTGCGCGTCGTCGGCAACGCCAAGGACGCCTATACGCTGGGCCAGACCCAGATCGCCACCGGCACCGGCCGCACCGTGCGCCTTGCCGACATCGCCACCGTGAAGGACGGCTATGCCGAGCGCCGCAACTTCGCGCGCTATGACGGCCATCCGGTAATCTCGTTCGACATCCAGCGCGCCAAGGGCGCCTCGGACGTCACCATCTACGAGGAAACGCAGAAGAAGCTGCAGGCGCTCGAGAAGAACAATCCCAAGGTCCATTTCGAGCTGCTCGACAACTACAGCAAATACGCCAAGGAGCAGTTCGATTCCGCGATGGAGGCGATGATCGAAGGCGCGGTGCTCGCCGTCATCGTCGTGTTCCTCTTCCTGCGCGACTGGCGCGCGACCGTGATCTCGGCGCTGGCGATCCCGCTCTCGGCGATTCCCAGCTTCTGGTTCATGGACATGATGGGCTTCACGCTCAACCAGATGACACTGCTCGCGCTCAGCCTGGTGGCTGGCGTGCTGGTCGACGACGCGATCGTGGAGATCGAGAACATCGTCCGTCACATGCGGATGGGCAAATCGGCGTACCAGGCCTCGATCGACGCGGCGGACGAGATCGGCATCGCCGTGCTCGCCACCACCATGTCGATCGTCGCGGTGTTCCTGCCGGTGGGCCTGATGCCGGGCATCTCGGGCCAGTTCTTCAAGAATTTCGGCCTCACGGTCGTCGCCGCGGTGCTGATGTCGCTGGCCGTTGCCCGCATGCTCACGCCGATGATCGCGGCCTATTTCCTCAAGGCGCACGGCCATGTCGAACATGGCGGCGGGCCGGTGATGCGGGTCTATGTCCGGCTGCTCGAATGGACGCTGATGCACCGCTGGGTGGCGATCCTCGCCTATGTGCTGTCGCTCGGCGGCACGATCGGCTTGCTGGTCGGCATGCCCCAGACCTTCCAGCCCGCGCAGGACGAGGACACGGTGACCGCGACCATCGAGATGGTGCCGGGCACCACGCTGGAGCAGACCGATCGGGTCGTCCAGCAGGTGGCGGGCATCCTGCGCACCGAGCCGGCGGTGCAGCACACCTATGCCCGCACCTCGGTGGGCAATGGCCGCGTCACCGCGACGCTTGCTGAGAAGCACACGCCCGCGCGCACCGAGACCAGCACCGAGTTCGAGAAGCGCCTGGCGCCCAAGCTGCTCGCCATCCCCGACGCGCGGGTGAATTTCCGCTCGCAGTTCGGCTGGGGCTCGTCGGGGCGTGACCTGACGATCACGCTGGGCGGCGAGGATCCCGATCTGCTCAACAAGACCGCGCTGACGCTGATGAAGCAGATGGAGGGCCTCAAGTCCGTCGTCGCGCCGCGCATCTCGGGCGATCTGCAGCGGCCCGAGATCGTGATCTCGCCGCGGCTCGACCTCGCCGCCGATCTCGGCGTGACCACGGCGGCGCTGTCCAACGCGATCCGCGTCGCGACGCTGGGCGATATCGAGCAGAACAGCGCCAAATTCTCGCTGTCGGATCGCCAGATCCCGATCCGCGTCGCGATCGACCAGGACTCGCGCACCCGCCTCGACACGCTCCGCGACATGCGGGTGCAGACCCAGTCCGGCGGCTCGGTGCCGCTCTCGTCGGTGGCGGACATCCGCTTCGCCGCGGGCCCGACCAAGGTCGAGCGGCTCAACCTCCAGCGCCGCCTGGTGGTGGGGGCCGACCTCGCGATGAACCCGGCAACGGGCAAGACCTATGTCTCGGGCGACGTGATGAAGGAGATCCACAACCTCCCCGTGATGAAGCGACTGCCGGTGGGCGTGGCCGAGATGACCGTGGGCCAGGCCAAGTGGCAGGGCGAGATGATCCAGAACTTCATCGTCGCGCTGGCCTCGGGCATCTTCCTTGTCTTCGCGGTGATGGTGCTGCTCTACCGCCGCTTCGTGTCGCCGATCGTCAACATGGGTTCGCTGCTCAACGCGCCGCTGGGCGGGCTGATCATGCTGGCGATCCTGGGGATGCCGGTGAGCCTGCCCGTCTATATCGGCATGCTGATGCTGTTCGGCATCGTCGCCAAGAACTCGATCCTGCTCGTCGACTTCGCGCTGGAGGAGATGGCGAAGGGCGTGTCCAAGATGGAGGCGATCGTCGATGCCGGACGCAAGCGCGCCCAGCCGATCGTGATGACCACCATCGCGATGGTCGCGGGCATGGTGCCGACCGCGCTGTCGCTCAACGGCGACTCGTCGTTCCGCGCGCCGATGGGCGTGGTGGTGATCGGCGGCCTGATCGTCTCGACTCTGCTCACGCTGGTGATCGTGCCCGCGCTGTTCAGCCTCGCGGTGGGCTTAGAAGGCTGGCTGGGGCCGCGGCTCTCGCGGCGCCTGCTCACCTACAAGCCGGGCGACGACGGCAGCCGCGTGCTCGGGCCGGCAGGTCCGCACGGCGCGATCGACCACAAGCCGGGTGGTGACGAGGTACAGCCGGCGGAGTGAGAAAATTCCCCTCCCGCTTGCGGGAGGGGTTAGGGGAGGGTGTGAGAGGGTAGCAGGCGACACGGTGCAAAGGTGGTCCTTAGCCCCAGCATTCCTTCTTCAACGCCAGCCCTTGCCTCCCTCACTCAACCTCCCCCTGCCCCTCCCGCAATCGGGAGGGGAGTTAAGCCTCTGGCAACGCTGCCCCGGCGTCCCCACATCCTTTCCATGACCGCATATTCCCTGCTCGATCTGGTGCCCGTCGTCCAAGGCGGCACCGTGGGCCAGGCGCTCGCCAACGCCGCCGACCTTGCCGCCCATGCCGAGAAGCTCGGCTTCCAGCGCTACTGGATGGCGGAGCATCACGGCATGGAGGGCATCGCCAGCGCCGCCACCGCGGTGGTGATCGCGCATGTCGGCCAGGCGACCAGCACGATCCGCATCGGCGCGGGCGGCATCATGCTGCCCAACCACTCGCCGCTGCAGGTGGCCGAAGCCTTCGGTACGCTCGACGCGCTCTTCCCCGGCCGCATCGACTTGGGGCTGGGCCGCGCACCGGGTTCGGACCAGCGGGTATCGGCCGCGATCCGCCGCAACCTCGAGAGCGACGGCAACGACTTCCCGCAGGACGTGATGGAGCTGCAAAGCTATTTCGCCGATGATGGCCGCACCGGCATTCGCGCAACGCCGGGCGCGGGCGCGAACGTCAAGCTGTGGATCCTCGGCTCCAGCACCTTCGGCGCGCAGCTCGCCGCCGCGCTCGGCCTGCCCTATGCCTTCGCCTCGCACTTCGCGCCGGGGCTGCTCGACGAGGCGATCGCGGTCTATCGCCGCAACTTTCGCCCGTCCGAGGCGCTGGCCAAGCCGCATGTGATGCTGGGCTTCAACGTGTTCGGTGCCGACAGCGATGAGGAGGCCGAATATCTTGCCAGCTCGCAGCAACAGGCCTTCGTCGCGATCCGCACCACCGGGCGCGGCATCCAGCTGCCGCCGCCGGTGCGCGGCTATCGCGAGAGCCTGGGCACGCAGGGCAATGCCGTGCTCGACCATGTGCTGTCGGCCTCGGCGATCGGCGGTCCGGCCAAGGTGCGGCGCGAGATCGAGGCCTTTATCGAACGCACCCAGGCCGACGAACTGATGCTCACCAGCGCGATGTTCGATCACCAGGCGCGCAAGCGCAGCCTGGAGATCGCGGCGGAGGCGATGCGCGCGGTCGAGCCTGCCTGAGGAATTGGGGCGGCGCATGCCCCCGCAGCGCCGCCCCTCGCCGGTCAGGCCAGGGTATCGAGGACCAGACCGGTCGATTTGGTGCTGCTGCTCTTGCTGGTATCGCCCGACGCCGAATAGCTGGTCGTGTCCTCGGCCTGGTCACGCAGCTGCTTGAGGAACTGCGAGACCGCATCGCTCGTGGCGTCTGCGGTAGTTGTGGCGGTGTCCGTATCCGTATCGGCGTCCGCATCCTGCGCAGGCGGCGGGCCTTCCGGGCCCTTGCCGCCATGGGCGCCGTGCGGACTATGCTTGCCGTCCGCGCCTTTGGCGAACATGCTCTTCAGCTCGGTCGCCTGGTCCTCGGTCAGCGTGCCGTTGTCGACCTGTCCCTGGATCAGCGACTCCATCTTCGCCTTCATGTCGCCCGACGGCTTGGTGCCGCTGCTACGCTCGGAGGCGAGACTCGAATCGATCGAGTCGAGCGCGGTCGACAGCGCGCTCTGGTCGGTGGCGCTGATCTCGCCCGACGAGACGGCAGCGGAAATCCGGTCGTTGATGCGGTCGCGCGGCGACGGCATCGCGGTGCTGGCGGTGGAAAGTGCAGAGATACTGCTCATGGTTGCCCTCCAATGGGGAACATTCCCCACCACAGTTTACACCATTTGGGTTAAGCAATCGTTGCCCTGCCGCGACTTTCTTGGTGCAATGCCGCGCAGGCGCAGCCCAACGATCGCCGTATGAACGGCGTGCATCACAGCGGAATTTCACGATGTTGCGGCGGCGAAATCAGCCGGCGGCGGGCAGGCGGAGGCGGACGAGCAGGCCGCCCAGATCCTCGCTTTCCTCCAGGCTGACGGTGCCGCCATAGATCTCGGCGACGTCGCGGACGATCGCCATGCCGAGGCCGGTGCCGGGCTTGCCGGTATCGAGCCGAACGCCGCGATCGAAGATGCGGATGCGATCGGCTTCCGGGATTCCCATGCCGTCATCCTCGACCAGGATCTCGACGAACCCCGATTCGAGCCGCGCGGTGACGAACACGCTGCCGCCGCCATATTTGGCCGCGTTCTCGACGAGGTTGCCGAGGATCTCGTCGAGATCCTGCCGCTCGATATGCGCCACCGCGTCCTTCACCCCGTCCACGTCGATGCGGACATTGGGGTAGAGCCGCGCCACCGCGCGCTCCACCGCCTCGATCGACGGCCATACCTCGGCGCGGCTGTGCGCGCTGCCGCGGCGGCCGACGGCGCGGGCGCGGGCAAGGTGGTGGTCGATCTGCCGCCGCATCGTCCGCGCCTCGCGGATCACGGTATCGGGTAGGTCCTCTTGCCCGGCGGCGGCGGCGTTCATGATCACACTCAGCGGCGTCTTGAGCGCATGGGCGAGGTTCCCGGCATGGCGCCGCGCCTCCTCGGCCTGGCGGTCGTTATGCTCGACCAAGGCGTTCAGTTCGTCGACCATCGGCCCGACCTCGGCCGGCATTGGGCCGCCGACGCGCTGGGTGCGCCCCGCGCGCAGGCTGGCGATCTCGCGCCGCACCTTGCGCAGGGGGCGGAGGCCGTACCAGGTCTGCAGCGCCGCCATCGCCACCAGTCCCAGGCCGAGCAGCGCGAAGCTGCGCACCAGCGTGCGGCGCACGGTGGCGATCTGTGCGTCCAGCACGTCGCGGCTCTCCGCCACCTGGAAGCGCCAGCGGACCGGCGATCCCGGAAGCTTCAGGTCGCGCTCGGCAATCCGCAGCTTCTGGTCCGGGAACTGGTTGCTGTCGTAGAAGTGCATCTCGCGATCATTGTGGACCTGATCGACCTTGAGGCGCCGGTCCCAGAGCGAACGCGAGTAGAAGGGCTCGAACCCTTGACCGCTGATCTGCCAATAGGCCCCCGAATTGGGCTCGAGGAAGCGCTGGTCGGCAAGCTCACGATTGAGCACCACCTCGCCGTTCGAGCCCAGTTCGGCCGAGACGATCATCGACGAGACGAGATAGTCGAGCTGGTCGTCGAAATTGCGGGTGATCGCGGAGGTCAGCACCCGATCGAGCGCATAGCCGCCGCCGACGAGCAGCAGCAGGATCCACGCCGTCGCCACCAGCAGCATGCGCCGGCTGACCGAGCCGGTGACGCGCACCGGCCGGCGCTCGCGCGGATCGACCTCGGCGGGCATGGGCGCGGCGTCTTGTTCCTCGCCGGAGATCAGCGTCGCGTCCACCCGCCCGGCCTCAGGTGAAGCTGGCTTCGTCGAGGCTGTAGCCGAGACCGCGAATGGTGGTGATCACGTCGGCGCCCAGCTTCTTGCGGATGCGCGTCACGAACACTTCGATCGTGTTCGAATCGCGATCGAAATCCTGGTCGTAGATATGCTCGATCAGCTCGGTGCGGCTGACCACCTTGCCCTTGTGGTGAAGCAGGTAGCTGAGCAGCTTGTATTCCTGCGCGGTCAGCTTCACCGGCTCGCCCGCCTTGGTGACCTTGCCCGATCGGGTGTCGAGCCGGATATCGCCTGCGGTCAGCTCGGCCGAGGCGTTGCCCGAGGCGCGGCGGATCAGCGCGCGCAGGCGGGCGATCAGCTCCTCGGTCTGGAACGGCTTGGCGACATAATCGTCGGCACCCGCATCGAGACCCGCGACCTTGTCCGACCAGCTGTCGCGCGCGGTGAGCACCAGCACCGGCATGGTGCGGCCTTCCTTGCGCCAGCGATCGAGCACGGTCAGCCCGTCGATCTCGGGCAGGCCGAGGTCGAGGATGATCGCGTCATATTGCTCGGTCGAACCGAGGAAATGGCCTTCCTCGCCATCGGTCGCGAGGTCGACGGCATAGCCCGCGCCCTCGAGCGCGGTGCGCAGCTGGATCCCGAGATTGGGTTCGTCCTCGACGATCAGAAGTCGCATTCGCTGTCCCGTCCTTTTCTATGCTGCTCTAGCTGCCCATGCGCCGGAGGATCTGGCCGGTATGGCCGTCCACCTCCACCCAGATCACCGATCCATTGCGCAGGAACTTGAGCGTGTAAACGTCGTGCTCGGGATCATAGTCGAACCCGAGATATTGCGCGCCCGGCATGCGGGGTATCACCCGCCGCTCGATCTCGCGCGCGGGCAGATTCTGGCCGCGAAGCCGCCGCTCGCGCGCCGCACGCTGGCCGTCATCCTGCTCGGCGCCGATCGGGCGCGCGATGACCGGGCTCGTGAGCGCGAGGCTCGCAAGACACGCGATCAGAACGGGTTTGACCAACATCGGCATGGGAATGGCATAGGGTCCGGGCATTGAATAGCCCCTGAACATGAACGACAGCCGCGGTTCGGCAATTGTGGCATTGGTGCATCGCCGCACCCCATGCCTCGCCGCTTGCGGGGAGGCGCGACGCCTCCTAGGTGCTGCACCATGGCTGCTCCGGTGCTTTCCTATGAAGGGCTGGGTCTCGTTCAGGGATCCGGCTGGCTTTTCCGCAATCTCGACCTGCATGTCGGCGAGCGCGATCGGCTCGCGCTGATCGGCCGCAACGGTGCGGGCAAGACGACGCTGCTCAAGCTGATCGCCGGCGCGATCGACAGCGACGAGGGCCGCCGCACGATCGTGCCCGGCACCCGCGTGATCCTGCTGGAGCAGGAACCGCGGATGCTCGGCTGCACCACGCTGATGGACTATGTCCTCTCCGGCGACGATGCCCCGGCCCAGCACGAGGCGGAGGCGATCGCCGACCAGCTCGGCATCGACCTGTCGCGCGAGGCGGCCACCGCTTCGGGCGGCGAGCGGCGCCGCGCCGCCATCGCTCGCGCGCTGGCGCAGGATCCCGACGTGCTGCTGCTCGACGAGCCGACCAACCATCTCGATCTCGGCGCGATCGAATGGCTGGAAGACTGGCTGACGCGCTACAAGGGCGCCTTCGTCGTCATCAGCCACGATCGTACCTTCCTCACCCGCCTGACCCGCCAGACGCTGTGGCTCGATCGCGGTTCCATCCGCCGCGCCGAGATCGGCTTCGGCGGGTTCGAGGCGTGGACCGAGCAGGTCTATGCCGAGGAGGAGCGCAACGCCCAGCGGCTCGACGCCAAGCTGAAGATCGAGGAGCATTGGCTCCAGCGCGGCGTTACCGGCCGCCGCCGCCGCAACCAGGGCCGTCTCGCCAAGCTCAAGGACATGCGCGCGGAGCGCGCCGCGATGCAGGGCCCGCAGGGCACCGCCGCGCTTGCCACCGCCGCGGACGGCAACCAGACCAAGGTGGTGATCGACGCCAAGCACGTCACCAAGCGCTTCGGCGAGCGGACGATCATCAAGGACCTGACCTTCCGCGTCACCAAGGGCGACCGGATCGGCATCGTCGGATCGAACGGCGCGGGCAAGTCGACGCTGCTCAAGATGCTGACCGGCGAGCTGGAGCCCGACGAAGGCACGGTGAAGCTGTCGCAGACGCTGGATGCGATCATCATCGACCAGCAGCGCAGCCTGATGGCGCCCGACAAGCGCGTCCGCGACGTGCTGGCGGACGGCGGCGACTGGATCGACGTGCAGGGCGCGCGCAAGCACGTCCACGGCTATCTCAAGGAATTCCTGTTCGATCCCAGCATCGCCGAGGCGCGGATAGGCACGCTCTCGGGCGGCGAGCGTTCGCGCCTGCTGCTCGCGCGCGAATTCGCCCGGCCATCCAACCTGCTGGTGCTCGACGAGCCGACCAACGATCTCGACCTCGAGACGCTCGACCTGCTCCAGGAAGTGATTGCCGATTATGCCGGCACGGTGCTGATCGTCAGCCACGACCGCGACTTCCTCGACCGCACCGTCACGGTGACGCTCGGGCTCGACGGCAGCGGCACGGTGGACGTGGTGGTCGGCGGCTATGCCGATTGGGAGGCCAAGCGCCGTCCCCGGAACGAGGCGAAGAAGGCGAGCAAGCCGGCGGCCGCTGCGCCGGCGGTGGAAGCCCCCAAGGCGCGCACCAAGCTCAGCTACAAGGACCAGCGCGATTACGAGCTGCTGCCCAAGCGCATCGAGGAGATCGACCAGACGATCGCCCGCGACGAGGCGGCAATGGCCGATCCGGCGCTCTACACCAAGGACCCGGCGAAGTTCGCCAAGCTGAGCGAGGGCATCGCCAGGCTCCGCGAGGAGAAGGACGCCGCCGAGATGCGCTGGCTGGAGCTGGCGGAAATGGTGGAAGGGCTGGCGTAAGCGCCGGCCCCCTGCCCGTGCCTTCAGGCGTTCGCTTCCCCCGCCGGGCGGAGGAAGCAGCAGCGATCAGCGGAAATTGTCGGCGTAGGCCTGCAGCTTGAGCTTGCGCTGCGGCGCCGGCACGACGTGATAGGCATAGCCCTCGCGCTCGGCATATTCCTTCGCCGCTTCCAGCGTCGGGAAGGCAATGCGGACCTGGTTCGCGGTCTCGCCGCCGCCGGCCCAGCCGGTCAGCGGGTCGGGCCGCTGCGGCGTGTGCGGCTCGAACTCGAGGACCCAATTGTCGGTCCGGGCGCGGCCGGACTGCATCGCGTTCTTGACGCGCTGATAGATGCGAGCGGACTTCATGGGGCCATCCTTTAGCGCGCCCCGCGCGCCCTTGCATCAGCGTTTTTCGTCCGTAGCGTTGCGGAGGCCGCCGCCGGGTCCTCGGGCCAGGGATGGCGGGGATAGCGGCCGCGCATTTCCTTGGCGACCGCCGCCCAGCTGCCCTTCCAGAAACCGGGCAGGTCGCGCGTGGTCTGAATCGGCCTGCCCGCGGGCGAGGTGAGGCTGAGCACGAGCGGCACATCGCCCCCGATCACCGGATGCTCGGCGAGGCCAAACAGCGCCTGGACGCGGACCTCCACGGTGGGGCCGGCCTCGGCGGCATAATCGATCGCGTGGGAGGAGCCGGCGGGGGTTTCGAAGCGCGCGGGCGCGAGTCGGTCGAGCGTCTTCTGCCCGTCCCAGCCGAGCAGGTTCTGCAGCGCCTGGGTGAGCGATTCGGGCGCCACCGCGTCGAGCCGCCGCTTGCCCGCCAGCGCGGCGGGCAGCCAGTCGTCGAGCGTGGCGAGCAGCGCCTCGTCGCTCAGCGCGTCGATGCCGGCATAGGCGGCGCGGGTGCGGAGCGCCTGCGCGGTGTCGGACCAGGGGAGCAGGTGCAAGCCATGGGTCCGCACGCCTTCGAGCAGCGCTGATTCAATCTCCGCCGGGATTGCGGCCGAATCGCTGCCGCCGGAGAGGCGGACGGCGCCGAGCCGGCGTTCGCGGAGCGCCTCGATCCGGCCGGTGGCGGGATCGAAGCTGACGGTGCGGCGGGTCTCGATACGGTCGGCGAACAGCGATTCGACCGCGGCGGCGTCGATCGACGCGGCGGAAAGGATACGCGCGCCGGCGGCCATGCCCTGCGTCTCCGCCACGGCGAGCCACTCGGCGCGGGCGAGCGGCGAGGTGGGGTCGAGCTTGAACCCGCGCCCGCCCACCGAGGCCCAGGTCTCGCCGGATCCGTCGCGGCGCTTCGCCACCCGGTCCGGGAAGGCGAGCGCGACGCAGAGCGCGACGTCTTCTCCCTGCGCTCCCCCTCCCGCGTGCGGGAGGGGGCTGGGGGGTGGGCCCCCGGCCGCCGCGCCAGAATCCCGTGTGGAGAGCGAGGGCCCACCCCCAGCCCCTCCCGCAAGCGGGAGGGGAGCGATTATCCCGCGCGGAAGGACGAGCTTGCTCCACCGCTCGGCCAGCCTGCGCCCATTCTCCGCCCGCTGGCCGCGTTCGCCCTTCCACCGACGCAGGCGCAGTTCCAGATCGGCATCATTGCCGCCCAGCCCCCGCTCGCCGAGCAGCACCGCCACCTCCGCCGCCGTCCGCGCCATGCCGCGCTCGCTCGCGCGCACCAGCATATGCCCCAGCCGCGGCGGCAGCGGCAGGCGGGCGATTGCCTTGCCGTGCTCGGTCGGGCGGCCATCGCTATCGATCGCCTCCAGCGCCCCCAGCCGCGTCCGCGCCTCGGCGATCGCAGCCTCGGGCGGCGGATCGAGCCAGGCGAGCTGGCGGGGATCGGTCACGCCCCACAGCGCACAGTCAAGCATCAGCGCCGACAGATCGGCCTCGAGGATCTCCGGCGGGTCGAAGCGCGGCAGTCCCGCGGTCGCCGCCTCTTCCCACAGGCGATAGGCGCTCCCCGGCCCCTGCCGCGCCGCGCGCCCCGCGCGCTGGGTCACCGCCGCCTGGCTGGCACGCTCGGTGACCAGCCGCGTCATCCCCGCCGCACGATCATAGCGCGGCCGCCGCGCCAGTCCCGAATCGACCACCACCCGGATGCCGTCGAGCGTCAGCGAGGTCTCGGCGATCGAGGTCGCCAGCACGATCTTGCGCCGCCCCTCCGGATCGGGGGCGATCGCCGCGCGCTGGGCGGCGGGATCGAGGCTGCCGTGCAGCCGGTGCAGCACCGCGCCGCCGATGTCGCCCAGCCGCTCCGCCGTCCGCTCGATCTCCGCCACGCCGGGCAGGAAGGCAAGGATACCCCCCGCCTCCTCGCGCAGCGCCTGCCGCACCGCGCCCGCGACGCTGTCCTCGATCCGCGCTTCCGCCGCGCGACCGAGATGGCGCAGCGTCAGCGGATAGCTGCGCCCTTCGCTCTCCACCACCGGCGCGTCGCCCATCAGCCCGGAGAAGCGGCTGCCGTCGAGCGTCGCCGACATCGCGACCAGCCGCAGGTCGGGCCGCAGCGCCCCCTGCGCGTCGAGCGCCAGCGCCAGGCCGAAATCGCTGTCGAGGCTGCGCTCATGCACTTCGTCGAACAGCACCGCCGAGACGCCCGCCAGCTCGGGATCGGCCTGGATGCGGTTGACGAAGATGCCTTCGGTCACGACCGTCACCCGCGTCGCCGCCGAGCGCTTGCTGTCCATCCGCGTGGCATAGCCGAAGGTCTTGCCGACACCCTCGCCCGCCAGCGCCGCCATCCGCTCCGCCGCCGCCCGCGCCGCGAGCCTGCGCGGCGAGAGCAGCAGGATTTCGCCGGTGCACCAGGCCTCGCCGAGCAGCGCCGGCGCGACCGCCGTGGTCTTGCCCGCCCCCGGCGGCGCGACCAGCACCGCGTTGCTCGCTCCCCGCAGCGCGTCGAGCAGCGCCGGCAAAACAGCGTGGATCGGCAGGGAGGGCGTCATCGGGCTGCAACCAATCGGGACAAGCGTGGTTAGGCGGACTCACCGCCAGAGGAGCGCGACATGGCACGAATCCTTTCCCAGTTCACCATCACCCCGGACAGCGACGGCGATTACACCCTCCACCTCGAGGACGAGGACGGTGAGACCATCGAAATGACGGCGAGCTACGAGCAGCTCGACCTGATCGTCGAAGGCATCGAAGAGGTGCTCGACATGGACGAGGAAGACGCGCTCGAAGTCGACGAGGATGACGGCGAAGAGAAGTCGACCGAAGAATGATTCCGGTCGGCGCGCGTCAGTAGGCGCGCGCCACCGCGAATTCCACGGCTTCCACCATCGCGTCCTTGGCTTCGCAGGCGCGGAAGCCGCCCAGCGCATCGATCGCGCGCTGGCCGTAATGGCGGGCACGCGCCAGCGTATCGTCCACCGCGCGGCAGCTCTGCACCAGCCGGATCGCCTCGGCGAAATCCTCGTCCGCGATGCGACGGCCCGAAATCGCTTCCTTCCAGAAGCCGCGTTCCGCCTCGTTGCCGCGCGCGTATGCCAGGATCACCGGCAGCGTCATCTTGCCTTCGCGGAAGTCATCGCCGGCATCCTTGCCCATGGTCGATGCGTCCGAGACGTAATCGATCGCGTCGTCGACCAGCTGGAAAGCGATGCCCAGGTTGCGGCCATAAGCGTCGAGCGCCAGCTCCTCCGCTTCGGGACGCTCGGCCACCACCGCGGATACACGGCAGGCGGCGGCGAACAGCGCGGCGGTCTTGGCGCCGATGATGTCGAGATAGCGATCCTCGGACAGGTCGATCCGGCGCACCGCGGTGAGCTGGTTCACTTCCCCTTCCGCGATCACCGCGCTGGCGTTCGACAGGATGTGGAGCGCCTTGAGGCTCTCCGCCTCGACCATCAGCTCGAAGGATCGGCTAAACAGGAAATCGCCGACCAGCACGCTGGCGGGATTGCCCCAGATGATGTTGGCGGTGCGGCGGCCGCGGCGCAGGTCCGAACTGTCGACCACGTCGTCATGGAGCAACGTCGCGGTGTGGATGAACTCCACGGCGGCGGCCAGCTTGTGGTGGCGCGTACCCGCATAGCCGAGCAGGCGGGCGCTGGCGAGCGTCAGCATCGGCCGCATCCGCTTGCCGCCGCCGGCGATCAGATGGCCGGCGAGTTCGGGAATCAGCGGGATCTCGGACTGCATGCGATCGAGGATCACCGCGTTCACCAGGTTCATGTCCTGGGCGACCAGCGCCATGATCGGATCGAGCGAAGGCTGGGTTCGCGAGCCCAGGCGGTGGACGGTTGCGCTCATATGCAACGAGCCTCTGGCCTTTGTGCATTGCAAAGGCAAGAGGTGCTTGCATGGCCGTGCCGCAGCGGCAAAAGAGATTTCCATGACCGACGCGACGCTGACCCGCTTCCGCCAGAGCATCGACAATATCGATGCGGCGCTCGTCTTCATGCTCGCCGAGCGGTTCAAGGTGACCCAGGCGGTGGGGCGCTACAAGGCCGAGTCCGGGCTGCCGCCCGCCGATCCCGGCCGCGAGGAAGCGCAGATCGCCCGGCTGCGCGCGCTGGCGCAGGACGCCGATCTCGACCCCGAATTTTCCGAGAAATTCCTGCGCTTCATCATCGACGAGGTGATCCGGCATCACCGCCAGGCCCAGGAAGCCGGAACCGCCGGGGCCTGACTCCGTTGCTGGGCGTGAAACCCATGGGGGCAAGCGCTTGAGCGACGATTATCTGATCTTCCGGCCCGACGATGTCGACCTGACCCGCTCGCCGCTGCGCGAGGGGGTGGAGGACGCGACCTATGTGCTCGGCGCGTTCAACCCCGGCTTTGCCCGGCTGCCGAACGGCAATCTGCTGCTGATGGTGCGCGTGGCGGAGGCGCTGCGCGATCCGGTGGTGGACGGACACGCCCGGGCGATTCGCTGGACGCCCTCGGGCTATGTGCTCGACGCGCATCCCGTGGCGGGGCTCGACATGGCCGATCCGCGCCAGTTCGCACTCAAGGACCGCAACCCCCGGCTGCTCGGGCTCACCTCGCTCTCCTGGCTGCTGCCGGTGGAGCTGGACGCCGACGCCCGCACGGTGGTGGCGGTGCATTACGACAAGGCGATCGCGCCCAGCGCCTCCTACATGGACTATGGCGTCGAGGATGCGCGGATCACATGCATCGACGGCACCTACTGGATGACGGTGTGCGGCGTCTCGGCGGAGCGGCACTGCACCGCCATGTACCGCTCAACCGACGGCTTGGATTGGGAGCTGCTCGGGGTGGTGCTCGACCACCAGAACAAGGACATGCTGCTGTTCGAGGGGCGGATCGGCGGGTTCTTCCACGCGCTGACTCGGCCGCTGGGCGAGGTCTATTTCGCCTATCCGGACGACTCGCCGTGGCTGGGCGGCCCGTCGATCAACCTCGCCCGCTCGCCCGACGGGCTGCACTGGAAGCCGCTCGACCAGCCCGGCATCCGCGCCCGCAAGGGCTCGACCTCGAACCAGCGGATCGGCGGCGGCAGTCAGCCGGTGCTCACCGATGCGGGCTGGCTGCTGATCTACCACGGGGTGGAGAAGCGCGACGCGGTCGGCATCTATCGCAGCTTCTGGGCACTGCTCGACCGCGACGATCCCAGCATCCTCCTGCGGCAGGAGGACAATGTGCCGCTACTCGAAGCGAACCCGGCGCTGACCGCGGATATCGCCCACCAGCTATACCTGCCGACGCCGGTGGTGTTTACCACCGGGCTGGTTGATGCCGGCGAGCGCTACATCGTCGCCAGCGGCGAGGCGGACCTGGCATGCCGGATCACGCATATCCCGAAGGCGCGATTCCGGTGATTGGTCCTAAAAATCCTCCCCGGCACGGGGAGGGGGACCGCCGCCGAAGGCGGTGGTGGAGGGGCCGCGCCGCAGGCGCGGTGCGGGTGCAGCGCGCCGGACCACCGCCGCGTGCCGCGGCGGCCCCTCCACCATGCTGCGCATGGTCCCCCTCCCCGTGCCGGGGAGGAATTTTCGCGAGGACGCACCTATGACCGACCCCCTTTGGTGGCAATCGGGCGTGATCTACCAGGTCTATCCGCGCTCGTTCAACGACTCGAACGGCGACGGCATCGGTGACCTCGCCGGCGTTACCGCGCGGCTCGACTATCTGGTCGATCTCGGCGTGGACGCGGTGTGGCTCTCGCCGATCTTTCCCTCGCCCATGGCCGATTTCGGCTATGACGTGGTGGACTATTGCGGGATCGATCCGCGCTTCGGCACCCTCGCCGACTTCGACGCCTTGCGCGACGCAGCCCATGCCCGTGGCCTCAAGCTGCTGCTCGATTTCGTGCCCAACCACAGCTCGAGCGAACATCCCTGGTTCCTTGAAAGCCGGTCGTCGCGCAACAACCCCAAGCGCGACTGGTATATCTGGCGCGACCCCGCCCCCGATGGCGGCCCGCCCAACAACTGGCAGAGCTATTTCGGCGGCAGCGCCTGGGAATGGGACGCGGCCACCGGACAATATTATCTCCACCAGTTCCTCAAGGAGCAGCCCGAGCTCAACTGGCGCAACCCGGACCTGCGCGCGGCGATGCTGGAGGCGATGCGCTTCTGGTTCGATCGGGGGGTCGACGGATTCCGCATCGACGTGCTGTGGCTGGCGATCAAGCATCCCGACTTCCCCGACAACCCCGCCAACCCCGACTGGCACGACGGCATGCAGGACATCGAGCGGCTGCTGCCGGTCCACTCGGCCGACCAGCCCGAGATGATGGAGATCATCGCCGCGATGCGCGAGGTGGCGGAGGACTATACCGACCGCGTGCTGATCGGCGAGATCTACCTGCCGATCCCGCGCCTGGTCGCCTATTATGGCGAGGGCGCCAACGGCGTGCACCTGCCCTTCAACTTCCACCTGCTCGATGCGAAGTGGGACGCTGCGGCGCTGGCGCAGTTGATCGCCGATTACGAAGGCGCCCTGCCCGCCGATGGTTGGCCTAACTGGGTGCTCGGCAACCACGACAAGCCGCGCGTTGCGTCGCGAGTAGGGCCCGAACAGGCGGCCGTCGCGATGCTGCTGCTGCTCACGCTGCGCGGCACCCCGACATTGTACCAGGGCGACGAACTCGGCATGCCCAACGTCGCCATCCCGCCCGACCGGGTGCGCGACCCGCAGGCGCTGCGCGAACCCGACACCGCGTTCAATCGCGACGAGGTCCGCACGCCGATGCCCTGGGACGCCAGCGCGCATGCCGGGTTCAGCACGGTCGAGCCCTGGCTGCCGCTCAACCCCGACTGGGCCGAGCGCAACGTGATGGCGCAGCGGGACGAAGCTGGGTCGATGCTGACCTTCACCCGTGCGCTGCTCCAGCTGCGGCGGGCGCATCCGGCGCTGTCGGTGGGCAGCTGGCACGCGGTGTCGAGCGACGGCGCGGTGCTGGCGTACGAACGCCGGCATGGCGACGCGCGCGTGCTGGTGGCGCTCAACCTGTCGGATGCGCCGCAGACGCTGGACTTGCCCGACTGGGCGCAGGCACTGGCGCCGGTGCTGACCACGCCCCCCACCCGTCATCCCCGCGAAGGCGGGGATCCATTTGCCAGTGCGGCCGGGGATGACTCCGACGCGTTCCCACCAATGGATCCCCGCCTTAGCGGGGATGACGGCGGGATTGTGGATGGCGCTGTCCTCTCCCTCGCCCCCAACCAAGGCATTTTGCTCGCATGATCAACCCACCCGCGCCCCTGCGAAAGCAGGGGCCCAGTGCCACGCGCGATTCGCTCTCCAACCCTGGGCCCCTGCTTTCGCAGGGGCACGGCGCAGCGCAGGGCGCCGCATGAAGATCGCCATGCTCGCGCCGATCGCCTGGCGCACCCCGCCGCGGCACTATGGTCCCTGGGAGCTGGTGACGAGCCTGCTCACCGAGGCGCTGGTCGCCAAGGGCGTCGACGTCACCCTGTTCGCCACGCAGGATTCGGTCACCACCGCGCGCCTCGCCGGGGTGGTGCCGCGCGGCTACGAGGAAGACCCGGCGATCGATGCGAAGGTGTGGGAATATGCCCACCAGTCGCACCTCTTCGCCCGTGCCGGCGAGTTCGACCTGATCCACAACCAGGCAGATTTCCCCGCCCATGCCTATGCCCCGCTGATCGACACGCCGATGGTGACGACGATCCACGGCTTCTCCTCCGAGCGCATCCTGCCGATGTACAAGCCGTTCGAGGACCGCGTGCACTATGTCGCGATCTCGGATGCCGACCGGCACCCGGCGCTGCGCTATGCCGCGACGATCCACCACGGCATCCGCCTCGACGATTTTGCCCATGACGCGGACGGGAGCGACGACCTGCTGTTCTTCGGCCGGATGCATCCAGACAAGGGCGCGGCCGAGGCGATCGCCGTCGCCCAGGCGACCGGCCGCCGGCTGAACCTCTACGGCATCGTCCAGGACCAGGGCTATTTCGAGCGCGCGGTCCAGCCGCACCTGGGTGACCGCATCGTCTATCACGGCCCCGTCGGCGGCGAGGCCCGGATCAAGGCACTCGGCAGCGCCCGCGCGCTCCTCCACCTGATCAACTTCGACGAGCCTTTCGGCCTGTCGGTGATCGAGGCGATGGCGTGCGGCACGCCGGTGATCGCTGTGCGTCGCGGATCGATGCCAGAGCTGATCGACGATGGCCAAACCGGGCTGCTCGTCGCCTCGGCCGACGACGCGGTGGAAGCGGTAGACCGCGTCGGCGCGATCGACCGCGCAGCCTGCCGCCGCGCGATCGAGGCGCGCTTCTCGGTGGAGGCGATGGCTGATCGCTACATCGCGCTCTATCACCAGATCCTAGACCGCGGCTGAGGCACCGCTCCGTTCGCGAAAGGCGCGCGGCGGGGTACCCACATGCCGCGCGAAGAAGCGCGAGAAATAGGCCGGGTCCTCGAACCCCACCGCGTCGGCGACCTCGCCGACCGACAGGTTCGAATAGAGCAGCAGCCGCCGCGCCTCGAGCAGCGCGCGTGCATCGAGCATCGCCGCGGGGCTGCTCCCCGCGACCCGGCTGCAGGCGAGGCGCAGCGCGGTGACACTTACCCCCAGCGCGCGGGCATGGGCGCCGACGGATTCGCGCAGGCGAAAGCGCGCCTCGATCCGCGCGCGCAGCCGGGCGACCACCTCCGCCTCGCGCCGACTGCCTGCGCCGAGGGCCGGCGCCGCGCCGCCGCAGCGAAGGCAGCGCACCAGGATCGCGAGCAGCGCCGCTTCCACCGCCGCGCGCTGCCCGGGCGCCGCCCAGCTCAGCTCGCGCTGCACCTCGCCCAACGAAGCGGCGATAGACTCCCCCTCGCCTTCGGTCAGCGGCAACGCTCGCGGCACCCGGAACAGCCCGTCGAGCGCCGGATCGCGCATCGCCAGCTGCGCGAGATAGGCGTCGGCTATGGTGCACACCCAGCCGCGCGACTCCCGATGCCAGCCGAAACCATGGACGATGGCCGCCGGCACCAGCAGCAGCGCGGGCGCCGCGAACGTCGCCGTCTCGGCCTCGGCGGTCATGGTGCCGCCGCCCTCGGCGATCAGGATGACATGGTGGAGATCGCGGTGCAGATGCGGGCGTATCGTCCATTCGCTCGGCCGCGAGCGATCGTCGAGATCCTCGACATGGACGAACCCTTCGGCGACGCCCCGCTGCGGCTCGCCATAGAGATAGAAGGCCGGGACCGGGCTCCGTTCGCGCATGACAGCAGTCTGGCAGCGTCGGGCGAATCGTCCAAGTAAAAGGTTGACCCGTCCCTCGCCCGCGCGCCGCCGCTGCCGCATCATGCTGCGCAACAAGATTGGAGAGGCGCATGCGGACGCAGGTAGCTATCATCGGTGCCGGCCCGGCAGGGCTGCTGCTCGGCCACTTGCTGCGGGCAGAAGGCATCGACGTGGTCGTCGTCGAACGCGCCACGCCCGACTATGTGCTCGGCCGCGTCCGCGCGGGCGTGCTGGAGCGCACCGCGACGATGCTGATGGAGCGGATAGGCCTCGCCGAGCGCATGCACCGCGAGGGCCTGCCGCACGACGGCTTCGCGCTCGCCGATGGCGATCGGCTGATCCGAATTCCGGTGACCGAGCTCACCGGCCACCATGTGCTGGTCTATGGCCAGACCGAGCTGACCCGCGACCTGATGGAAGCCGCACCCGAGCGCGGGCTGCAGGTGGCGTACGGCGCCGCCGACGTCGCACTGCACGACCTCGAAAGCGATGCGCCCTATCTCACCTACACCCGGGATGGCCGGGCCGAACGGATCGATGCGGACTTCATCTGTGGCTGCGACGGCTTCCACGGTCCGTCGCGCAAGGCAATTCCGGCGAGCGTCGGCGCCGCCTACGAGAAGGTCTATCCGTTCGGCTGGCTCGGCATCCTCGCCGATGTGCCGCCCTGCCACCACGAGCTGATCTACGCCAATCACGATCGCGGCTTTGCGCTCGCCTCGATGCGCTCGGCGACGCGCAGCCGCTATTACATCCAGGTGCCGCTCGACGCGGATCTCGGCGACTGGCCCGACGACCGGCTGTGGGACGAGCTGGCGGTGCGCCTTGGGCCGGAGGCGGCAGCCAACCTCACCCGCGGGCCCTCGCTCGAAAAGTCGATCGCGCCGCTGCGCTCCTTCGTGTTCGAGCCGATGCGCCATGGCCGGCTGCTGCTCGCCGGCGACAGCGCGCACATCGTGCCGCCCACCGGCGCCAAGGGCCTCAACCTCGCCGCCTCGGACGTGCATTATCTCTCCGAGGCGCTGGTCCGTCACTATCGGCATGGCGACCGGGAGGCGATCGGCGGCTATTCGCACAAGGCGCTAGCGCGGGTCTGGAAATCCGAGCGCTTCTCGTGGCAACTGACCCGGCTGATGCATCGTTTCCCCGAAAGCGATGCGTTCGATCGCCGGATGCAGCTGGCCGACCTGGACTATATCGCCACGTCGCGTGCGGCGCAGACGACGATCGCCGAAAACTATGTAGGACTGCCCCTCTGACCATGATGACGCTGCCCACCCGCACCATCGGCCCGTTCACCGTCTCGGCGATCGGATTGGGCTGCATGAACCTCAGCCACGCCTATCTGCCGCGCCCCGACGCGGCCGATGCCGAGCGGCTGCTGCTCCATGCGCTGGATGCGGGCGTGACCTTCCTCGACACCGCCGCGCTCTACGGCTTCGGCGCCAACGAGGAACTGCTCGGGCGCACGGTGATGCACCGCCGCCGCGACTTCACGCTGGCGAGCAAATGCGTGCTCGGCGGATCGGACGGCAAGCGCGGCATCGACGGCAGCCCGGAAGCGATCACCCGCACGCTGGAGGATTCGCTCCGCCGGCTGAACACCGACCATATCGACCTCTATTACATGCATCGCCTCGATCCGACCGTGCCGGTGGAGGAATCGGTCGGCGCGCTCGTCCGCGCGGTGGAGGCGGGCAAGATCGGCGCGATCGGGCTATCGGAGATGTCCGCGGCGACGCTGCGGCGCGCGCATGCCGTCCATCCGATCGCGGCGATGCAGACCGAATATTCGCCCTGGACGCGCAATCCGGAGATCGCGGTGCTCGATGCCTGCGCCGAGCTCGATACCGGTTTCGTCGCCTTTTCGCCGGTCGCGCGCGGGCTGCTAGCCGGCGGGATCGCGGCCGAGGGCGTGCCCGAGGGCGACCTGCGCCGCGGCATGCCGCGCTTCCAAGGCGACAATCTCGTCCGCAACCTCGCCATGGCCGCGCGCTTCCGTGCGATCGCCGAGGCGGCGGGCTGCTCGATGGCGCAATTGTGCATGGCGTGGCTGCTGTCGCGGCGCAGCTTCATCGTGCCGATCCCCGGCACCACGCGGATCGATCATCTCGACGACCTGCTCGGCACCTTCGCGCATCCGGTGGCGCCCGAGCTGCTCGTCCAGGTCGACGCGCTGTTCCCGCCCGATGCCGCCGCCGGCCCACGCTACGCACGGGAAGCGCAGGCGCAGGTCGACACCGAGACCTGGCCGGACGAGCAGCTCGCCTGAGGGTTTCTCGAACGTAGCTATACGCTATCGTTTTCACCAAATACGTCGTCATCCCCGCGAAGGCGGGGATCCATTGGCGCTGACGCCATGGCGCTTACCCCAGCGTCCTGGCAAATGGATTCCCGCCTTCGCGGGAATGACGATGGTTGTTCAGCGCCGGGACCACGCCACGCCGATGCTGGGTCGGCTACTCCGCCAGCATGCGGAAGGCCCTGCGATTGGCGACCGCCACCGCCGCGTGCCCGCGCATCAGCCGCTCGGCACGCCCGGCATCGCCGCTGCGGATCGCGTCGAACACCGCGCGGTGCTCGCGGTGGGCCGCCAGCAGGTGGCGATACTCGCCTTCCAGATCGTCCCAGTCGAGCGCCAGCGCCGCGGCGGAGGCGAAGGGCAGATGGTTGTTGCGACCGAGCGCCAGCGCGATCGAGGGGTTGTTACTCGCCGCGATCAGCAGGTCGTGAAAGGCGAGGTTGTAGCGGTAGAAGCCATCGAGATCGCCGTCTGCGAGGTGCCCCTTGGCGAACAGCGCGTCGCCTTCCGCCAGGATCGCCTCCAGTTGCGCCAGTTCCGCCTCGCCCAGCCCGCGCTCAGCGACCCGACGCGCCGCCAGCCCTTCGAGCACGCCGCGCACCTCGATCGCCCCGCTGATCGCCGCGGCGTCCACCGCGCGCGGGGTATAGCCGCGCGCGCCGAGCTTCTCGACCAACCCCTCATGCTCCAGCGCCCGCAGCGCGGTGCGCACCGGCATGCGCGAAACGCCCAGCGCCGCGGCGGTGGGAATCTCGGCGATCCGTGCGCCCGGCTTGATCGTGCCGTCGGCGATCATGCGGCGGAGCGCGACCAGCACCTGCTGGCCCGGCTTTGCAGGCTTGTCCATCGCCGGCGCTTAAAGCATCGGCGCGGTGCCCCGCCAAGGGCCTAGGCCGCGGCGTCGACCGGGGCGGCCTGCTCGGCGGCGATCGCCCGCTCGATCATCAGCCGCGAGCGCACCCCGCCGGCATCGATATTGAGCTTCATCAGCCGGCGCTCGGGGTAGCGCAGCAGATTGGCCTGCTGACGTTCGAGCATCTCGAGATCCTCGCCGAAGATTGTGCCCTGGCCGGCGCGGATCGTATCGGTCAGTGCCGCGTCCGCCACCGCGAAGCGCCGCGCCATGCCCCAGAAATAATGGTGCGAGGTCTCGGTCTCGGGGGTGATGAAGTCGACGACGATGCTCGCCGCCTTCCAGCGATCCTCGGCATGATAGCCGCCCTTGCCGGCGAGCGCGACGCCCACCTCGATCAGCACGTGACTCGGCAAGGTGAAGCGGCAGATCTGCCAGCGATCGACCGGCTGGTCGTCGGGCAGCCCGGCGCCGCGCAGCGCCATCTTCCAGAAAGGGGGCGCCTCGATCCCTTCCATGAAGCGACGGGTAACCACCTGCTCGCCCTCGATCAGCGTCTCTACCGGCGCCTCGTCGATCTCCTTCTGGCCGATGCTGGTGCTGTGGACATAGGTTTCGTGGGTGAGATCCATCAGATTGTCGACCATCAGCCGATAGTCGCAGGCGATGTGGTAATAGCCGCCGCCATAGGCCCAGTCCGGGCTTTCGGCCCAGGCGAGGTGGTGGAGCTTGGCCGGGTCGGCGGTCTCCGCGTCGCCGGGCCATACCCAGAGGAAACCATAGCGCTCGATCACCGCGAAACGGCGGATTCCGGCGAATTTATCGACGCGCTGGCCGGGCATCGCCGTGGCGCGCCCGGCGCAGCCCATCACCAGCCCGTGATAGCCGCATACCAGTTCGCCGTCGCGCACGAAGCCAAGCGACAGCGGCGCGCCGCGATGCGGGCAGAAGTCCTCGAGCGCGACCGCCTGTCTCCCAGCGCCGCGGAAGAACACCATGGGCTGCCCGCAGATCGTGCGGCCGAGCGGGCGCTCGGCAAGCTCGTCGGCCGCTGCCGCGACATACCAGGCGTGTAGCGGCCAAGGCGGCGCGGCATCCCGGGCCTGCCCCGGCAGCTGCGGGGATCGACTCATGTTCCTCTCCTCGTGTCGCGCACGCTATTGGATCCAATAGGCGCATGCGCTATCGGGTTTGTCAATCTCGCGCGCGGCCTCTCCGGCCACCCAGGCATGGCGACCTTTGGCGCGCGTCCGTCTGACGGTTGGATCGATGAATCCCCGGATCTGGTATGAAAGCGGGATTAAACGAGCATGAAGCATGGCTAACTGTTCGACGACAGGCCCATGCCGTAGCGGCACTGCTGCGACGGACGCACCAACAGAGCGCCGATGCGCGCACCGTTATTGCAGCCGCAACTATGATGCGTTGCGGCATCTTCTCCCTCGCGCCCTGTGTTGTCGGGCGGGATGGTGCGGGGCCGAAACGGAACCGCGTCGCGCGCCAACAACTACTCCGCCATCGCCACAGACGGGCGCAAATTCAGCCGCGCGCGCTGTTTTCTGCATTGACCAACGGCGAAACGGGGTCCAACGAATATCACCAAATAATGTTGCAATGTGAAGGCGCGGCACGTGCAACGGTATTTGGGTTTGGTTTGATCGGCCGCGGGGCACGGCCTGGTCGGTGCTTGCGAAGCGCGGCTAGGGGTTTGTTAACCATGTTCCACCACGATCGATCCGATGCCCCGGGTTCCACCCCGGCTTTCGTTTGTTGACTGCTAAAGGAAAATCCTTGTGACTCCGAATGAGCGTAAGATGCTTGATTGCCTCAAGAAGGGGCGCGACCATTACGGTGTCGTTGCCGTCAAGGCAGAGTTCGAAGCGGAGGGCACGCGGCCGGACGAGTTCCTCCGACTCCTCGAACTCGCGCAGCGCGCGGACCTCAAGGTTGCGCTGAAGATCGGTGGTTGCGAAGCGGTTTCCGACCTCCTGTCGACCAAGATCTACGGCATCGACTATGTCATCGCGCCGATGGTCGAGACGCGCTACGCGCTGTCGAAGTTCATCGATGCGAAGAACAAGACCCATGGCCCGAACGAGGAGCGTACCGAGTTCCTGTTCAACCTGGAAACCCAGACCACGCTCGACAATCTCGAAGACATCGTGCCGCTGGCGAAGGGCAATGTCGACGGCATCGTGTTCGGCCGGGTCGACTTCACCCTGTCGCGCGGCATGGCCCGCACCGCAGTGAACGAGCCGACCATTACCGAGGCCGTGCTGCGCGTCGCCCAGGAATGCGTCAACAACGACCTGGAGCTGGTCGTCGGCGGTTCGGTATCGATGGAAGCAATCGACGCGCTGCGCGAGTTCCGCGCGGTGCGCCTCGACCGGTTCGAGACCCGCAAGGTGATCTTCGACGGTGAAGCCGCGACCAGCAAGTCGCTCGCCGACGGTATCGCCAACGCGGTCGAGTTCGAGCTGCTCTGGCTCAAGAACAAGCGCGACTACTACAGCAAGATCGCCGCGGAAGACGCATCGCGCATCGAGATGATGGAGCGCCGCATCGCGGTCACCGCAGACACCGCTGCCGCTGCCTGATACGGCCCGGCCCGTCGGCGACGGCGGGCAGGACCTGCAAGAAAGGCCGCAACCTCCCGTGCGAGGTTGCGGCCTTTCTTTTGTCCATAGCAGATAGGCCGCGCTACGGCGCCAACCGCCTCAGCGCGGCGCGTCGTGCGCGCCCCGGAAGTCCACGATCGTCACGATGCGGCCGCCGGTCTCGCCGGGCTGCGGCACGAACCGCGCCACCGTCTTCCCGCGTGCGACATAGTCGCGATAGGCGGCATATTCCTCGGGGAAGGCGCTGCGTTCGGCCTTGTAACGCTCATATTGGGTGAGGATCGCAAAGTCGGCCCGGCAGGTGTCGCGCTTCGCCGCAGCCACGGTGCCATAGTCGACATTGGCGCGCGTGCCCCGCGCCTGATCGATCGAGCCATAGCCGATCTTGCCGTGCAGCTTGGCCGCCGCATCCACGCAGCCGGCCTCGGCCATCGGGAACAGGAAGTGCCAGGGTTGCGGCAGCAGGTCGAAGGCGAAGTGCTCGACCAGCACGCTGCTGCCGGGCGGGATGTGCGCGATCGCCCAGGCCGAGGCACGCTGCCGCGTATCGTGCATCCGCTCGCGCGCCTGTGCCAGCGACGTCGTCGCCAGCGGCACGGCGACCGCGGCGGCCGCGAGCACGCCCGCGGCGATCCGCCAGCGTGCGCCGACCGGGGCGACGACGCGGCACAGCCCCAGGGCGACCAGGATCGCGCAGATCGGCAGGATCGGCATCGCCCAGCGCTCCCACACCATGGTCTGGGTGCAAAGCAGGACGAAGAAGCTGGCGAGCAGCGGCAGCAGCAGCGCCGCCATCCGCGGCCTGCGCCCGGCAACCGCGATGCCGGGCGCCAGCAGCAGCAACCCCGCGATGCTCAACCCGGTCGAGAGCGGGCCCGTGAGATACCAGCGGGCATTGAACCAGAGCGACCCGCCGGTCGATCCCAGGTGCCGCGCCTGGCTCTCGCCGGTCAGGTTGCGCACCACCGTCGCATGGTCGAGCACGAGATAGGGCGAGAGCAGCGCGCAGAAGAGCAGCGCGGCCAGCCCCGTGGCGATCGTCCGCGCCAGCGCCGCCCGCAGGGAAATCGCCCCCGTGTGTCGATACAGCCAGATACCGCCCGCGACCGGCAGAAAGCTGAGCGCGAACGGCCATTTGGTGGTGATCGCGCAGCCGAGCCAGAACGCCGCCAGCACATGGTCGCGCCACCGCCCGCGCTCGGCGATATTCAACGCCGCCAGCATCACGAGCAGCATGAAGAAACACGCCATCATGTCCGATCGGATGATCTGCGAATAGGTGATGTGGACCGGGCTGAGCGTCAGCACCGCCGCCGCGATCAGGGCAACCTCCGCCCCCGCAAGCCGCCGGGCAAGGCGATAGGTCAGCAGGATCGTGCCCAGCGCGAAGGCCGTCATCGCCAGCCTTCCCGGCAGGATGATCCAGCTCGGATCGGCATAGACCGCTGTCCCGAACGCGTCGAGCGAGGCAAAGCGGCCGCAGAGCCAGCCGCCGAGGCCCACCAGCACGTTGACCACGGCGAGCACATACATCGTCGTCGTGGCAGGATGGCCGAACCACCCGGGATTGAGCGTGTGCCCGCGCAGCATGCGGATCGCGCCGAGCTCGAACATCAGTTCGTCGGGATCGTTGAGCGCCGGCAGGCCGAACCCGATCGAGGGCAAGCGCAGCCAGAGCGCGACGACCACCAGGATCGCCAGCACCCAGCTCGGCTTCCACCGCAGGGCTTCGCTCACGCGCCTTCGATCACGATGTCGGCGACCCGCGCCTGCGCCGCCGATCGGTTGCCGATCCGGACGCGGCTGTCGGCACCGCCGCCGAGCGCGGCATCGTCGATGCCGGTAGTGTCGATGCGCAGGCGGCGGCTTTCGCTATCGAGCTGCACCCCGGCCGAATATGCGGCGGTTTCGCAGCCCAGCAGCAGCGCCACCGACCCGCGGCTGCACTGGCGCAGCGATGCCGCCGGACCGCGCATGTCGCGCGACGCACCGACCCAGGCCTGTACCGCGAAGCCGCGGCAGCGATCGAGCTGGAGGGGCGCGACATGCTCCAGGATCTTCAGCCCGTTCACCTGCACGCCGGCGCTGTCGCGGGCGAGAAGGCCCACCGCGCCGCCGCCGGCACGGCTGTTGGTTCCGCCCACCATCTGCCCGCCCTGGATGCTGATCGCCCCCCGCTGCGCGACGCACTGGATCGCCGCCTTGGCGGAAGGCGCCGCCGCGATATAGGGATCGGTGATGTCGATCAGCGCCTGCGGGCTGGTATCGCGAATGTCGATGCCGACAGCGCCGCACTGGTCGAGCACCGGCATGTGCAGGTGCAGATTGACATGGCCATCGCGCGCGCGCCCGCCGATCTCCGCGGTCTTGCCGTCGACGCGAATGCCCGTTGCGGGGCCCGCCGTCTCGAAGTTGGTGATGAAGCTGTCGGCGAACGCGCCTTCGAGAAGGAGGCCGACATTGTCGCCCAGTGCCGGATCGCCGCCGATCGTGGCATTGCAGTCGGTGAGGAACAGCGAGGCGTTGCCGCCGGCCAGCCCGATCGCCTGTGTGCCGTCGAGGAAGAAGCCGCGCCACGGCGCCCCGCGCTGCGTGCCCGGAATGGCGCGGAACGCGACGCAGTTGATCATTTGCGACCGCACCAGCCCGCGCGCGACGAAGCCGATGCCGTGTTCGGCGGCGCTGATCTCCTCGAAGCGGGCGAACAGCAGGAATTCGGCGCGCAGGCCCGCGGGCGCGCGCGCAGGGTCGCCGCCCACCGGCGCCGCGCGGCACAGGGCGATGCCCGTCACCACGATGTTCTGCGGATAGTCGTTGACCGAGCGCGGGCGCTTGGCGGGCCCCACGCGCAGCACGTCGGCGGTACCGTTGGTCACCACCAGCCGCGTGCCGGCGCCTGCTGCGGTGCCGCGAAAGCCCGCCCCGACGACGCGGACGAACGGACGCTCGATCACCCAGGTGTCGGACAGGAAATAGTCGGCGGGCAGGAGGTGCAGCACCGGGTGCGCCGCGAGGCATGCAGTCAGCGCAGGCAGGCTGTCGACCCCGCCATTGCCGGGCGCCGCGCCCCACCATTCGGGATGCGCGTGCGGCGTCCGGCCCTGGTTGAGGTCGACGCGCCCTGCCCCGGTGAACACCCGCGCGACCGGCGCCGCGAATTCACCCAGCACCCGCAGCGTCGCACCGGCGGCGATGTCGAGCACCGCGCCAGGCTGCAGCTGGAGGTCGCCCTCGATCGTCTGGTCGGCGGCGATGCGGTGGATCCCGGCGGGCAGGATTCGCGGCGGCGGGGTGTTCTCCGCCGGTGCGGGTGCGGCCCGCGCCTCGACCAGGCCGCCCAGCAGCATCGCCGAGGCCGGCAAGATCGCGCGACGCGAGAAGGTGGCGGTCATGGCTGCGCGCCGGCCTCGGCGACGGGCGGCCGGGGCCGCGCGACACCCGGGAGCAGCGGATAGTCACGCCGATAGCGCCACCGGCGGCTCCAGCCCTGGTGCCGGATGTCGCGCCACACCGCGGCGATCGTGGCGGCAGACATGCTGACCCCGACGAGGATCAGCAGCCCCGGGCGCAGGAACATTCCGAGCGCGACGCCGAGATGCACTTCCACCTGCGCGCCACCGGCGAGATAACTGATCCGCTGCAGCGGCGGGATATAGCCGACAATGATGTCGCTCGGCAGCGCGAGGATGTAGCAGAGGATGATCGCGATCGGCCGGGCGATGCCGCGCCACGACTCCATGAACACGAACATCAGCACCAGCGCTTCGGTATAGCCGCCGGCCTCCGAGCTGATCAGGGCGAGGCAAACGCCGAAAAAGGCGACCCGGTGCGGCGGCACCGCTTCGGGACGGAGCCAGGTCGCCACCGCCGCCAGCACGATCGATAGCTGGCCCAGCCGGGTTACGGTGGGCAGGAACACCAGACCGAAATCGGCAACCCGCGATCCAACGATGGTACTGACCGGGAAACTGGTGCCCTGCAGCATCGAGATGAGCGGCTGGTAGGTTACCGAATACCAGACGTCGAGCACCTGTGCCGCGATGAAGCCGGTCGAGTAGGTGAAGATGTTGTCGAACAGCTCGATCGGGGTACCGACCCCGAGAATGCCGTAGGTGATCGCGTAGATCAGCACGGTGGCGATCAGCGCCCCTTCCGCCCACAGCCATTTGCGCCGAAGGAGCTGGGCGAAAATGGTGGCGATCAGGTAGATCTTGAAGTTCACCGCGATGCCGGCGAAGAACCAGCGGGCGCGCGCCGATTTGATGATCGGCCCGAACGCCAACAACATCGCGGTGAAGCACAGCAGGATGATGTTGCCGCGCTCCAGCGCGAACATCATCGGCATGCCCGTGGACACGGCGATGGCGCGCGGAATCGCGGTGCGGCGGTCGATCTTGCTGAACGCGATCGCAGTAAGGATGATGTTCATCACGAAGATCGCGTGGATGGCGACCAGGCCTACCCAGTCGCAGTCCCGGACCTCCTGCCCTTCCGCACCGAGATAGCAGCTGCCCTTGCCCAGCAGCCGCATCACGACGAACGACAGCGGCGGGTAGATCGTCCCCCATTTGTCGTAGGTGCCGCGGTCGTGCGCCCAATAGGCGGTATTGAACCAGTCCATGAAGGTGTCGGACGGTTCGTAGAAGAAGGGCTGCTGCAGATAGCCCTCGAAATACAGCACCCACATCACCCGGCCGATCAGGGCCAGGACGAAGAAGCCCATCGCATATTCGAACCACAGCCAGAACCGGCCGCCGTCGCGTGCCCGGATCATGCCGCGCGCCTGCGGAACACAAGGCTTTTCAGCGCGAAGTAGTTGACGACCGACACGATCACCGCGGACATCAGCCCGGCGATATAGGGCGACGCGACGAAGCGCGAGATCAGCGCCAGCGTCGCCAGCCCCAGCAGGTAATTGACGCCGTAGGACAGCGCGAACCGCAGCTTTGCCGGCCCCGCGTCACGGAACACGTGGCGGCTATAGGTCAGGTAGTTGAACGCCATGCCGAGCAGGTGCGCGGTCAGCTGCGCAACGAACATGTTCATGCCCAGCCACACCAGCGCCGCATACATGCCAAGCCCGAAGGCGGTGTTGAGCACCCCCATCTGGTAGTAGCGCCACAGCTCCTGCAGGCGTGCGCGGGTCATTACCATGATCAATAATCCGGCGGGAAGTTCACGCGCTCACGCTCGAGAACCAGGGGGGTACGCCGGGTACGCTCGGAGATGATCCGGACATTGTCGCCGAGAAGGCCGATGAAACCGAACAGCGCGGCGAATTCGGCTTGGACGACCGAGGCGATGAACCAGCCCGCGATCGGCTTGCCGAGGACGAACGCCACCATGCCGCCGATCAGCATGACCAGGGTGAGCAGCGCGCCGAGCGCGCCGATATAAAGCGGCATGCGCAGCAGCTTCTTCGACGATCCCGCCAGTGCCGACATCGCGAAATCGAACAGCGCGAAGAAATTGTTCTTCGACTTGCCGGCCGCACGCGGCGCGCGGGGATAGCTGATCGTCTCGAGGCGATAGCCGGTCTCGACCAGCATCGCCCGGAAAAAGGGTTCGGGCTCGGCAAGCCGACGCGTCGCCTCGACGACGCGCGCGGTGTACAGGCCGAAGCCGGTGGCGTTCGGCACCACCGGATAATCGCCGAAGTTGCGCGCCAGCCAATAGGACAGGCGCCGCATCACCGTGAGGACCGGCCCCGTCTTCTCCGTCTCGCGCACGCCCAGCACGATATCCACCCCGGCGCGCCAGCGCTGGACGAAATGCGGGATCAGCGTCGGCGGATCCTGGAAATCGGCGCACATGCCGATCACCGCCCGGCCGCGCGCCTGGTAGATGCCGTAGGTCGGCGAGCGCATCTGGCCATAGTTGCGGCTGTTGACGATCAGCCGCACCCGCGGATCCTGCGCGCAGATCGCGCGCAGGATGTCGACGGTGCGATCCGTCGAGTCATTGTCGATGAAGATGATCTCGAAGCTTATCGCCAGCGGCTCCAGCTCCGCGATCGTCGCCGCACAGATGGCGGCGGCATTCTCTTCCTCGTTGTAGCACGGGATGACGACCGAAATGTCGGGGTGCGTATCGGCCCGGGTCGACATGGTCAGGCCAGGCCCTTTTCGAGCAGCGGCGGCCGCGCCGAATAGAATTCGATCGCCACGCCGATCACGACCAGGCAGATCAGGATTGCCAGCGGGAAGATGTTGAGCTGCCGCGTCGTATCGATATAGGCCGGCTCCAGCACGCGGACGTTGGCGCTGGACGTCAGGTCTTCGACCGAGGTACCCTGCAGGAACTTCTTGTAGTTGTCGTACAGGCTCTGCGCGAAGGTCAGTTCACGGCGCAGGCGGTCGACCTCGGTCGACTGCTGCACGACCTGCCCGACCGAGCTCTGGTCACCCGGCTTGAGCGACTTCGCGGAGGCAAGCTGCGTCTGCAGCGCCTCGACTTCGGCGATCACCTGGCGGATGCGCATGTTGTCGTCGGTCGCGAACTGGCGCATCTGCGCGAGCTGCACCTGCTTCGAGCGGATCATCGCTTCCATTTCCGGGATGCGATCGCCGGCAGCATAGATCGCCGCCTGCGGGCTCGAATAGCGCGTCTTCAGTCGGAAGGTGTCATAGGCGCTCTGCGCCTTCGCCAGACGGTCGCTCGCATTTTCGACCAGCTCGAACAGGATCCTGCGCTTATAGGCGGTCTGATCGAGCGCGATCGACGCCAGCTGGGTACGTACCGCGTCCGTGTAGGCGGAGATGATGTTGCGGGCCAGATCGGGATCGCGGTTCTGGATCGAGAACTGGATGATCCCGCCCTTGAGCGAGCGGATGTCCATGTGCCGGTCGAGCCAGCGATGCGTGGCAACCTCGTCGCGGCCCAGCACCTGCTGGAGCTTGAGCTGCTTGGACACCTTGCTGCGGACATAGTCGCTGCGCGCGATCTTCAGCGCGACTTCGATCGCCGCCTGGTTGCCGAAGACGCTGTTCATCGCACCCAGCTGGCCCAGCGCCCCGCTGAGGCCGAGGCTGCTGGGCTCGCTGGTGGTCAGGCTGGTCGCCGCGCGATATTTCTGCGGGAACAGCGTGAGCAGCGCGAAGATGATGATCAGCACCAGCAGCGCTACGCGCCGCCAGAGCGGGTTCCGCACGACGGGCGCGTTGGCGATGGTGCCGGTGATGGTGCGAGGGGGGGTCAATTGCTGATCGCCGCTACTGCGGCCGCAGAGAGGCCGAATTGGAAGATGATGGCCGAGATGTCGCGGATCTTCGCCCAGACCGACGAAGACTGCGTCTTGAGCGGCACGAAGACGGTGTCGCCCGGCAGCACCTTGGCCTTCAGCGCACCCCGCTTCTGCGTCAGCACCGAGCCGTTGGCACGAACGACGAAGATGCGGGCCTTGTCGGCGCCGCGGATCGGACCGCCGGCGCGTTCGAGATACTGGCCGACCGATCCGGCCATGCCTTCGAGCAGGAACGATGCCGGACGATACACCGCGCCGAACACGCCCACCGTCGCCACGCGCGGCGGTACGACGATATGGTCGTTATTCTCCACCGCCAGGTCGTCCGGCAGCGGGGTGGTCACGTCCGAGATGTTCAGCACCAGCCGCCCATCGGGCTGCTTGGTGCGCATCTGATCGAGGAAGCTGCGGGCCGCCGCGATCTGTGCCTGGCGCTGGCCCGCATCCTGCAGCGAATCGCCGGTGAGCGGTGCCGCGGCGAGCGACACTTCCATCTGGTCCACGGCCTCCGAGAAGCTGCGGCGCTGCTGCGCCCGCACCGATTCGCGATAGTATCGCGTGCCGTACACATAGGCGCGCGGCGTCAGCCCTCCGGCCATTTCGAGGATCTTCGACAGCGGCGTATTGGGCGGCACATAATAGTTGCCCGGCCGGTTCACTTCGCCCTCGATGCGGACGACCGCCTGCTGGCGCTCGAGCGGCCGCGTGAGCGAGCCCTGCGGCAGCAGCTGGATGATGTCGCCGCCCTCGGCGCGTTCGGCACCGGCGAGGCTGCGGTCGATCATCCGGCTGCCCACGGTATCCTGATCGGCCTGGCGATACAGGATGAGGCGCGACGGATCGGCGATGGTGGTCGGTCCGCCGGCCAGCGCCAGCACGTCCGCCAGGCTCTCGCCCTCGCGCGTTTCGTAGATCGCCTCGTCGTTGACGCTGCCGACCACGGCGACCTGCTTGCCCACCGCCGGGATGAACAGCACGTCCTCGTTCTGCAGCACCGGATCACGCGAGCGATCGCCCTTGCGGAGCAGCTGATACAGGTCGAAGTCGGTGACTTCGCGGCCGTTGCGGTAGAGCTTGACCGAGCGGAAGCTACCTCCCGAGGACGGGCCGCCCGCGGCGAGCACGGCATTGACCAGCGTCGACAGGCTGGTCACCGAATAGGCGCCCGGATTGTTCGCGAAGCCGGTGACGTAGACGCGTACGCCGCGCAGCCGCTTGACGCTGACCGAGACGTCGTAGCCGCGGAACTGGCGGCCGATGGCGGCGGAGACGCGATCCTTCAGATCGCGGTAGCGCACGCCGATCAGGCTGATCGAGCCGACATTGGGCAGGAAGATGCGGCCGTCGCGATCGATCTCGCGGTCGACACTGCCGTCGACGGAGCCGGTCATCGAGATCGACACCACGTCGCCGACGTTCAGCGCATAATCGGGCGGAATCGTCGTGGTCGCAGGTACCGTGAAGTCGCGTGCGCTTGCCGTCAGCAGATCGGCGCCATAGCGCTTCAGGTCACGGCCGGTGACCTCGCGTGCCCAGCGTTCGAACTCGCCCGGCGCGGCCGGCTTCTTGAGGTCGACGCTGTTCAGGTCGAGCAGGCCGTTGTTGCCGCGCTGCGGCCCCGATGCGGGGCTGTTCTGCGGCTCGTAGCTGGTGACCTCCGACCCGCTGATCGACACCGGCTCATAGGGGCGCGTGGTGATCTGGCTGCCGTAGGAGCCGCGCTCGCCCTGTCCCGCGCCGCTGCTGCTGTCCATGCCGGATTGCTGCGCATTGGCCTCGCGGGCTGCCTCGGCGAGTTCGCTGGGATCGACAAGCTGCGCGAGCGCGGGAAGCGGTGCAAGCATCAGCGCGCCCACCGAAACCGATCCAGACAGGCGAAGGATCGCCCTGGTCGCGCTGGACTTGATGGTTACCGTCATGAAAATCTCATTTCCTTCGCTTGTCGTCTGGCGCCGCCGTGCGGGCCACTATCATGCGGCTGGCGGAGAGGCCAGCACCGGCGCCGACGCAACCGCGCCGCGCAAAAAATCGGCCGTTTCGCGAATTTGCTGATCCAGCGGAACAGTTGCGATGCCGTGCTGCGCAAGGAGCGCTGCATAGCTCGCGTCGTCACCCGCATAGCGATCCGCCGATCCTTCCGTGATCAACGCTCGTTCGACCCCCACGCCTCCCAAGGTTTCCGCCACCGTCGCGGCGACGGCGCCCAACTCCATCACGGCCCCCCCGGAATCGAATTGGACGACGCCCGACGTATTTTCGCGCATCAGGGACAAAATCAAGGAGATAAGTTCGCGAATGGCCACATAGGCGCGGAATACCTCGCGCGGCGCCCGCACGGTGATCGGCCGCTGCGCCAGCGCGTCGAGGATGAAGTTGGCGATCGCATAGGCCGCGTGCTTGTTGATATATGGCCCGGTGATGTTGAAGATCCGGCCGATCACCGCGCGCCGGCCGGACTCTTCCGCCCAGGCGGCGAAGCGGCGTTCGTCCTCCAGCTTCATCGCGCCGTACAGCCGCATCGCCCGGCTCGCCTGCAAGTCATCGACCTTGGTCACCGCCCCCGAGGAGGCGACGAACAATGCCTCGACCGGCAAGCTCCGCGCCGCCGCGAGCACCGTCGCGCTGATCGTCTCGTTGGCGGCGCGATAGTCTTCCTCGCTGAGCGTCTCGGCGCGATCCTTGGTGAGGAACGCGAAATGGAACAGCCAGATGCGCTGCGCCTGCAGCTGCAGCAGCTCCGCCAGCGGCTTTTGCCGCACCTGGCGGCCGCTCTGCAGCGTCAGCGTGCGTGCAGCGCTGCCGTAACAGGAGACGCGCGTCTCCAGCGCGTCGCCCAGCGTCTTTTCCAGCAGGTCGAGCGTCGCCAGCCCCAGCCACCCCCCGGCTCCGGCAAGGACGATATGCTGGTCGCCCTCTGCCAGATGGCGGGCGACGGCGGGTTCAAGCATGGACCGAACCGATGCGTTCCGACAGCGCATCGGTGAAGGTGGCGAAGCAGTCGAAACAGGCGGACTGGCCGGGATCCCATTCGGGGTCGGCATAGCCATAGGTCATCAGGTAGAACGCCATGCCCGCATCCCGCGCGACCGCGTGATCGAGTTCGCTGTCGCCGACGAATACCGCCTCGTGCGGCGCACAGCCGAGACGATCGGTAACCGCACGCAGCAGATCGGGCTCGGGCTTGGGCCGCAGCCCCGGCTGGCCGCCGACGACGACTTCGAAATACTGGGCCAGCCCGGTGTCCGCGAGCACCTTCTCGCACAGATTCTGCGGCTTGTTCGAGCAGATGGCGAGGCGGAGCCCGGCGCGGTGCAGCCGCTCCAGCCCGGCCGCAACCCCCGGGAACAGGCTATCGCGCTTGGTGACGTGGCGCGCATAGCGGGCGCGGAAGTCGACCAGGTCGTTCGCGAAGTGGCGCCGCGCCGGCCCGAGCAACGCCGAGACCATCTCCGCGCCGCCGCTGCTCATGTGCAGCCGCGCCTCGACCGGATCGATCGCGTGCTTCACCCCCCGATCGCCGATCATGCCCGTCAGGATCGACACGCAGACCTCGCAGCTGTCGACCAGCGTGCCGTCGAGATCGAAGATGACGTGCCGGATCACGGGCGCATCGCCTCGGCCAGATCCTCGCGCGAGAGGAAGGGCGAGAGGTCCTCGAGCGTCGGCGACACCATCGTGCCGTCCTCCAGGCGCCGCGAGCTGAGCTTGGGGGCGAATTCCTGGCGCTTGTCGATCATCACTTCGCACAGCTGCGGCCCCTCGCCGTCCAGCGTGGCGCGGATCGCCGCCGACAGATCGGCATGGCCCGCGACGTTGGACGAGGGCAGGCCGAAGCCCGCCGCCAGCTTGGCGAAATTGGGGAAGGACAGGCCGCTGTCCGGGCCGCAGCCGACGATGTTGTCCGGGAAGTGGTTCTGCTGCGACTGGCGGATCGAATGATAGCCGTCATTGTTCAGCACGAAGATCTTCACCGGCAGATTCTGGCCGACGATCGTCTGCAGTTCCTGCAGGTTCATCATGATGCTGCCGTCCCCGGCAAGGCAGATGATCCGCCGTCCGCCGCCCGCCTGATAGGCGCCGATCGCGGCCGGCAGGTCATAGCCCATCGAGGCGCAGCCCGAATTGGTGAAGAGGCGCTGGCCCTGTTTCAGATCGGCCGCCTGGAACATGGTGACGCAGGCGGTGCCGTCGCCGGAGACGATGATGTCGCCTTCCTCCAGTTCGCGGAACAGCAGCTCGCCGAACACATAGGGGTTGATCAGCCCGTCGGTCTCCCAATAGTCGGGCAGGACCACCGGATATTGCGCCGCGCGCCCGCGACTGCGCGCCAGGAAGGCGGCGCGCGCCTCGGCCTTGTCGCCTTCCGGCAGCGGCAGGGCCGCGGCGACCGCGAAGAAGGCGCGCAGGTCGGCGTGGATCGGGCGGTGGAGGCTGAGCGTCGGCTTGGCGAGCTCGGCGCCGTCGATCTCGACCATCGCGATGCGGGCGTTGCGGGCGAAGCTCTGCCAATTGTAGCTGATCTGGCGAATGTTGAGGCGCGAGCCGAGCACCAGCACGTAATCGGCGGTCTGCACCGCGAAATTGCCGCCGCGATCGCCGACCGTGCCGGGCCGGCCGACATAGAGCGGGTGGGCGTTGGGCATCGTGTCGTGCGCGTTCCAGCCGGTCACCACCGGCACGCCCAGCCGCTCGACGAAGCGCAGGAATTCGGCATGCTGGCCCGCAATGCGGACGCCGGCGCCGACCAGCACGACCGGACGCTCGGCGGCGCAGAGTTCGCCCAGCATCGCCGCGACTTCCGCCTCGAGCGCTGCGCCTTCGAGCAGGCCGAGTTCGGCACGGTTGTTCGGCACCTCGCCGGCCTCGTCGGCGCTGGCGGGGTCGAACGGCTCGAGCGCGTCGAAATCGACCGGCGCGGCCTGGACGTCGATCGGAACATCGATCCACACCGGGCCCGGGCGGCCGCGGCGGCACAGATACAGCGCCTTCTCCACGACCTTGCGCGTGTCGAGCGGATCGTTGAGCACCACGGCATATTTGGTGATGCCGCGTACCATCGAGACGATGTCGACTTCCTGATCGCCCAGCTGGCGCAGCGGGATGGCCGGATAATTGCCGGCATAGGTCTCGCGCTTCACCTGGCCGGACACGACCACCATGCCGATCGAATCGACATAGGCGCCATATACGCCATTGAGCGCATTGACGCCGCCCGGCCCGGTGGTGACGTTAACCACCGCCGGCGTGCCGGAAAGACGGCAATAGGCCTCGGCGGCGATCGCCGCGGCCTGCTCGTGATGGGTGAAGACCTTGTTCAGGCCCTTCTCTCGGCCGAATGCATCGTTCAGATGCATGGCACCGCCGCCGGTGAGCATGAAGCAGTCGGTGATCCCGTGCTCCACCAGCATGCGGGCAATGAGATCGGCTACGCGCGTTTTTGCCATGCTATTCGAACCAGCTCACTTTTTGCCGAGAAGATCTCCATCATTGTAGATGCGACTTCCTTAACCGGCTCGATATCGTTGATGATTGTCTACGGGGTTCGACGGATCGTAGCGGCCCTTGTTCCCGCCAGTGCCTGCCGGGGGCGCCCGCCTGCGCCGCCCGGCACACCAAGTTTCGCGTCAGGCGCCCTGACGGAGGAAGAGCGCGATCTGCTCGACGATATAGTCGAGATGATCGGCGGTCAGCCCCGGATAGACGCCGATCCAGAAGGTGTTGGTGGTAACCAGATCCGCATTGGTCAGATCGCCGACCACGCGGTAGTTGCGACCCTTCATATAGGGCTGGCGCAGCAGGTTGCCGCCGAACAGCAGGCGCGTGCCGATCTTCTTCTCGTTGAGATACTGGACCAGCGCCTCGCGATCGATGCCCGCTTCCGGACGGATCGTGATCGGGAAGCCGAACCAGGACGGCTCGCTGTTCGGAGTCGCCTCCGGCAGGATGAACACGTCCTCATGCGCACGCAGGCGCTCGGTCAGCCCGGCGAAGTTGCGCGCACGGGCGGCGATGAAGCCGTCGAGATGGCCGAGCTGCGAGAGGCCGACGGCCGCCTGCATGTCGGTGATCTTCAGGTTATAGCCGGCGTGGCCATAGGTATATTTGTGGTCGTAGCCCATCGGCAGCGTGCCGAGCTTGCGGGCGAAGCGCTTGCCGCAGGTATTGTCCTGGCCCGGCGCGCACCAGCAATCGCGGCCCCAGTCGCGCATCGACTCGATCACGCGCTTGAGGCGCGGCTTGTCGGTGAACACCGCGCCGCCCTCACCCATGGTGATGTGGTGCGCCGGATAGAAGCTCAGCGTGCCGATATGGCCGAAGGTGCCGACGCCCTGACCGTTATAGGTGGCGCCCAGCGCGTCGCAGCAATCCTCGACGACCCAGAGATTATACTTCTCGGCGACGCGCATCACCTCGGCGAGGTCGAACGGGTTGCCCAGCGTGTGCGCGATCATGATCGCACGGGTCTTGTCGCTGACCGCCGCCTCGATCATCTCGGGCTTGATGTTGTAGGTGGGGATGTCGACGTCGACGAACACCGGGGTCAGGCCGTATTGCAGCGACGGGTTGACCGTGGTCGGGAAGCCGGTGGCGACGGTGATGACCTCGTCGCCCGCCTTCAGCGCGTCGCCGCGGAAATAGTGCGAGGTCAGCGTCGACAGCGCCAGCAGGTTCGCCGACGAGCCGCTGTTGGTGGTCAGCGCGTGCGCGACGCCGAGACGCTTGGCCAGCTTAGCCTCGAACGCGTCGTTGAAGCGACCGGTGGTGAGCCAGAAGTCGAGCGAGGAATCGACGAGATTCCGCATGTCGCTCGAATCATAGACCTTACCCGAGACCGGCACGACGCTTTCGCCGGGCACGAAGGTCTTGGGCGCGTGGAAGCGCCGGGCATATTCCTCGGTCAGGTTGAGGATCAGCGAGCGAAGCTGGCCCTCGTCGCAATCTTCGGCCAGCGCGGCCGGGTTCGCAGCCAGTTCCTGAACAGTCATGATCCTACTTTCTCCCCGCCAGCACGCGGTCTAGCTGCTGGCGATATGCATCCAATTGGGCAATTGATGTTTCAAGCGCATTTCCGCCATCGGCGACGGCGCGGTGCCAGTCGACGATGTAGCGCAGGGCGTCTTCGAGCCGAAGCGCCGGGCGCCAGCCGAGTTCGGTGCGCGCCTTCGAGCAATCGAGCTTGAGGATCTTGGCCTCGTGCAGCTGCGCCTGCTCCTCGGTGCGCCAGGAGGCACCGCCCCAGGCGGCGCACATGCGATCGGCGATCCAGCGCACCGGCTGGGTGTCGTCGTCGGCCGGGCCGAAGTTCCAGCCGGTCGCCGCCCAGGCATCGCCCGCGGCGAGGTGCTGCGCGATCATCAGATAGCCGCCCAGCGCTTCGAGCACGTGCTGCCATGGCCGGATCGAGCCCGGCGAGCGGATGAACGGCGCTTCGCCGGCGATCAGCGCGCGGACGATGTCCGGGATCAACCGGTCCGCCGCCCAGTCGCCGCCGCCGATCACGTTGCCCGCACGGACCGAGGCGAGCTGCGGCCCGTTGGCGAAGAAGCTGCGGCGATAGGCCGCGATGATCAGCTCCGCCGCGCCCTTGCTGGCGCTGTACGGATCATAGCCGCCCATCGGATCGCTCTCGCGATAGGGCCAGACCCATTCGCGGTTCTCGTAGCATTTGTCGCTGGTGACGCAGACGATCGCCTTCAGCCCGTCGACGCGGCGGCAGGCATCGAGCACGTGCGCGGTGCCCTGGACGTTGGTGGCGAAGGTCTCGACCGGCGTCTCGTAGGACAGGCGGACCAGCGGCTGCGCGGCGAGGTGGAACACCACCTCCGGCTGCGCGGCGGCCATCGCCGCCTCCACCGCCGCCATGTCGCGGATATCGCCTTCGACATGGGTGACCATGTCGGCGATTCCGGCCTGGCGGAACAGGCTGACCGGCTCCGCCTCGAGCGAGAAGCCGGTCACCTCGGCGCCCATGCGGGTCAGCCACAAGGCCAGCCAGCTGCCCTTGAACCCGGTGTGGCCGGTCAGGAACACCCTGCGGCCACGCCAGAAATCTTCGTTCACCATGACTTCCAGGGAGCTCCCTGCGCCCACAGGGCTTCGAGATGCTGCTTGTCGCGCAGCGTATCCATCGGCTGCCAGAATCCGTCGTGGCGATAGCCCATCAGCTCGCCCGAGGACGCCAGACGCTCCAGCGGCTCGCGCTCCCAGATCGTTTCCGGTCCATCGATCAGGTCGACAACGGATGGATCGAGCACGAAGAACCCGCCGTTGATCAGCCCGCCGTCACCGGCCGGCTTCTCGACGAAGCTGCGCACGCTGTCGCCCTGGAACTCGAGCGCGCCGAAGCGTCCCGGCGGTGCGACGGCGGTGATCGTCGCCTTGCGGCCATGCGCGCGATGGAAAGCAAGCTGCGCCGTCACGTCGATATCGGCGACTCCGTCGCCATAGGTGAAGCAGAAGGGCGTGCCCGGCTCCAGATACTGGCGCACGGCGCGCAGACGGCCGCCGGTCATCGCGTCCGTGCCGGTCTCCACGAGCGTGATCCGCCACGGCTCGCTCCAGTTCTGGTGAACCTCCATGCTGTTCTTGGAGAGGTCCAAAGTCACGTCGGCAGTATGCAAGAAGTAATTCGCAAAATACTCCTTGATCATGTACCCCTTATATCCGAGGCAGATCACGAAGTCATTGATCCCATGACTGGAATAGATCTTCATGATGTGCCACAGAATCGGCATCCCGCCAACTTCCACCATCGGCTTGGGACGCACGGACGTCTCTTCGCCTAGGCGGGTTCCCAGCCCCCCGGCTAGGATAACTGCTTTGACCGACATGATATTCCAGTAATTGAGATGACTTTGCCCGCGCCTCCGTGGAAGCTTCCGGTTGGCCTGTCAAGTTCTCTCTCAGACAGCTGGTCGCAGGGAGGAAGCGCAACTAGGCGACCGCCCGCGCGCACGAAGAAGAAGCTGCGGGCGCCAGAGGCTGCCCGGGTTTTTCGATAGCAGCGGTTGCCGAAAGCATCAGTTGCGCGTCCGGGCGCGTGTTAACAATACGCTCCAACTATTCGCCCTTCGGACAGATTGCGCCGATGGGCCGGCATCGCGGCGTGGCGCCTCCCCCTTGGATCGCCGGCCGGGCTATACTTTGATCGCGTCGGGAGGCCGCCGCTCGGCATAGCCCGGTATCTCCCAGGCGATGTGGTGGACCAGCGGCGCAGGCGGCAGGGTACGGCGGCGGAACAGGTTCGCCCGCCACTCCCAGCGTTGCTTGGCGAAGCTGTAGCGTTTCTTGGGCACGAATTCGGCCAGCGACCAGAAGAAGGTCATCGTACGGTCGTGCAGCGTCGCGGTGGGGGATGCCGGGGCGTAGCGGGGATTGGTCTTGCCGAGCACTTCGTCGAGCCGCCCCTGGTCGAGCAGCAGCCCCGCCGCGCGCGCCTCGTCCGCCATCCAGGCGAGCGGATATTTGGACAGGCCGCTGTCCGCCTCGGGCCAGCCGCCGCCGACATCGCCGTGCCAGCCGGGAAACCATACCTGCCGGATGTCGCGGCCGGGCTCCTCCTCGAACCAGTTGACCCGGAAGAAGCCGCGACGCTCGTCGAGCGCCATGGCATGGCGGATGATCGCCGTGCCGGGAACCTTGCGCGTATAGGGCAGCGCCAGCGGGTCGCCGATCCAGCCGACCGAGTTGACCGTATCCCACACGCCGAGGAAATGGACGGGGCAGTCGCGCCAGGAGATGGTCGTCTTGAAGTCGGCGGCGAGCTGGAAATAGTCGCGCTTGTCGGACTCGCGCCTGGCGCGCCGGATCGCCCACATCATCTCCACCGCGAACGGCACCAGGGCGTCGTTGCCCGGCGCCGCGAGGCCGTACATCGACAGCATCGCCGCCACCACCCGCGCGGTATAGGCACCGCGGCTGAAGCCGAACAGGAACACCTGGTCGCCCGGCTGATAGGCGTTCATCAGGAAGCGATAGGCGTCGACGATGTCGTCCTGCAGCCGGTAGCCGAAGGCGAGCCCCAGCCACTTGCCGACAGTGCCGCCCACCTTGGTGCCGATGCCGGTCGGCGCCCGCGTGCCGATGCCCGGATGGTAATAGACCGCTTGCCGCGCAGGATCCTTTTCCAGCGCGTGGAAGAGCTTGATCACGCTGGTGCGATCTTTTGCGAACTCGTTCGAAGTACCGTCGCAGCACAGCACAAGATTGCGCGCCATTTCTTTCGCCTCCCCCGACGTTCCCACCTGCATCCCATCTTGCCCGTTTCGCGCAAAGCTGTCACCATCCCAAGCAAAGAATGTACCCGGGTCCGTGCGTGCGACGAGTCTTAGCGTTTCGTTACTGCTCTGGAGGGGGAAAAGACATTATGAGGATCGCCCGCTCGGTGGCGTTCATCCTGCCGCTGCTCGTGCTGGGGGCGTGCAGCGGCGGCAACAAGGACGCGGCCGCGCTGGCCGGTCTCGACGCGGACCATTTCAAGCACGCCGACGAGGATTATTTCCGCGCCATGGACAATGGCCTGCCGCTCACCCGGGAGGAAGTGCAGGGCCGCAACATGTGGCTGGTCTGGACCGGCGGCAACGATCGCTTCTGGGACTATATGAACAAGCCGACCTTGGGCGGGTTCGACCTGCTCAAGATCGTCGCGCCCGATCCCAATGGCCCCAATCGCCGCGACCATCGCTGGCACCAGCTCGGCATCGTCAACGAACCCTGTTTCGACGCGCCGAGGCAGCCCGACAAGTTCGGCCTGTGGCGCGACGTGCGGCGCAGCGGCCCGGACTGCCCGGCCGACCCCTTCGCCAACGCGCAGAAATATCCTGGCGTCGTCCAGGGCGCGCTCGGCAAGGTCCAGCCGGCGGGCTCCTATTATGGCGAGCCGACCGGCATCCTGGGGCTGCGGCTCTTCCCCAACCCCGCGTTCGACGAGAAGGCGCGCGCCGCGTGGAACGCCGAGCGCTACTACCGCGACCCCAATTACTATAACCGCAAGGATCTGGTCCGGCCGTACCGCGTCGGCATGAGCTGCGGCTTCTGCCATGTCGGCCCCAGCCCGATCCACCCGCCCGCCGACCCCGAGCATCCCAGCTTCGCCGAGCTCAATTCGACGGTGGGCGCGCAATATATGTGGGTCGACCGGATCTTCTTCCCCGATCCCAACCCGCGCAACTTCATGTACCAGCTGGTGATGACCTATCGGCCGGGGGCGATGGACACCTCGCTCGTCTCCACCGACAACATCAACAATCCGCGGACGATGAACGCGATCTACAGCCTCGGCGCGCGGCTGGGAATCGCCAAGCGCTTCGCACACGAGAAGCTGAAGGGCGGCAGCGCCGACAACACCCAGTTCAACCAGTTCACCAACGATCCCGCGCTCACCCAGTTCTTCCACGCGCCCGACGATGTGTGGACGCCGCACGTGCTGAAGGACGGATCGGATTCGGTCGGCGCGCTGGGGGCGCTCAACCGCGTCTATCTCAATATCGGGCTGTTCAGCGAAGACTGGCTGACCCATTTCAACCCCGTCGTCGGCGGCAAGCCGATCACCCCGATCACCATTGCGACGGCACGCCGCAACTCGGTGTTCTGGCGCGCGACCGAGGCGGGCACGCCGAACATGGCGCGCTTCTTCCTCAAGGCCGCCCAGCCCGACCGGCTGCGCGCGGCGCCCGGCGGGGGCGCCTACCTCGCCAAAGACGCGGCGCTGGTCGGCAGCGGCCGCACCGTCTTCGCCGAGACCTGCGCGCGCTGCCATTCGAGCAAGCAGCCCCAGGCACCCGCGGGGATCGACCTGAGTGCGGCGATCACCAAGGACTACAAGGCCGGCTTCCTCGCCTGGTGGCGCTGGACGCAGACCGCCGACTTCAAGGCGAAGATGCGCGCGATCGTCGAGCGGCCCGATTTCCTCGACGGCAATTATCTGAGCAACGAGGCGCGGATTCCGCAGACTCTGCTACGCACCAACCAGTGCAGCCCGCTCGCCACCAACGCGCTGCGCGGCAATATCTGGGACAATTTCTCCTCGGAGAGCTACAAGACGCTCGGCTCGATCGGCCAGTCTTCCTATCAGGACCCGTTCACCGGCCAGACGCTCGCCTATCCGATGCCGGGCGGCGGGCGCGGCTTCACCCGGCCGCCGTCGCTGATCGCGCTGTGGTCGACCGCGCCCTTCCTGCTCAACAACAGCGTCGGGCCGTTCAACGGCGACCCCTCGGTGGCGGGGCGCATGGCCGCGTTCGATGCGGCCATCGCCCAGATGCTCCGGCCCGAGCGCCGCGACCGCGATCCGCTCCAGCCGGGCATTCGCGGCCGGATCGATCGCACCACCCAGACCAGCTATATCTTCGTCCCCGAAAGCTGGGTGCCGCAGCTGCCCGGCATGCCCAAGGCCGATCGGGACCTGCTGGCCAAGCTCACCGACGCGCAGGGCAATATCGCGCTGGGGCCGATCCCCAAGGGCATGCCGGTCAACCTGCTCGCCTCGCTCCAGCCGCTGGCGGAGAGCGACGATCCGCGGGTGATCGTCCAGCATTACCATGCGGTGCTCGAGACGCTGGTGACGCTGAAGCGCCTGCTGCTCACCTTGCCGCGCAATGCCGACGACAAGACGCTGCTCGCGCATTTCGCACCGATGCGGGGCGATCTGATGAAGCTCAGCAAGTGCCGCGACTTCGTGGTCAATCGCGGCCATTATTTCGGCACCGCCCAGTTCAACGACGCCACCGGCCTCACCGCCGACGAGCGCGCCTTCGTCCAGACACCCGAACCGGTGCTGAGCGATGCCCAGAAGACCGCGCTGGTCGCCTATCTGAAGACCCTGTGAGCCAGGTCTACGACTATGTCGTGGTCGGTTCGGGCGCGGGCGGCGGCACGATCGCCGCCCGGCTGGCCGAGGCCGGTTACAGCGTCGCGGTGATCGAAGGCGGCAGCGATCCGCTGCACTGTGGCAAGGATCGCGCCGGCGTCGACTATCGCGTGCCCGCCTTCCACCCGATGGCATCGGAAAATCCGGGCTTCGACTGGCCCTATTATGTCCGCCATTTCGACGACGAGGCGCGCTGCGAACGCGACGGCAATTGGGCCCCGCGCGGCATCTATTATCCCCGCGCCGCCGCGCTCGGCGGCTGCACCGCGCACCATGCGATGATCTTCCTGACCCCGCCCGATTCGGACTGGGACACGCTGGCGGCGGCGACCGGCGATTCCGGCTGGTCGGCCGCCGCGATGCGCCGCCATCGCCGCGCGCTCGAGGCGTGCCGGCACCGCCCGTTGCGCCGCCTGCTCGCGCGGTTGGGCATCGATCCCACCGGCCATGGCTGGCGCGGCTGGCTGCGGGTGGAACGGGCGATGCCGCTCAAGGCGCTCGCCGACCTGCCGCTGTTGTGGATGCTGGTACGGCTCGCGCTCGAAGACCTCGGCCGCGATCGCGGCTGGCTGCGGCGGCTGGGGCTGTTCCTCACCGATTTCGGCGACCCCAATGACGTGCGGCGCGCGGGCGGCGAGCAGCTCTGCTATCTGCCACTGGCGACGTACCGCCATGCCCGCGGCGGCACCCGCGAGCGGCTGCTCGACGTGGCGCGGCGCCACCCCGATCGGCTCCACCTGCGCACCGAAAGCTGGGCGAGCGCGATCCAGTTCGACGGCGACCGCGCCACCGGCGTGCGGGTCGAACGTTGCCCCGGCCGCCAGCACGATCCCTCTCGCCCGGCCGAGCAGGTCGAGATCGTCGCGGCACGGCGCGAGGTGATCGTCGCCGCGGGCGCATTCGAGACGCCCAAGCTGCTGATGCTTTCCGGCATCGGCGATCCTGCCGCCCTCGCCGCCTGCGGCATCGCGCCGCGCATCGCCCTGCCCGCGGTCGGCCGCAACCTGCAGGACCGCTACGAGATCGGCATCGTCCATCGCATGGCGAGACCCTGGGCATCGCTGCGCGGCGCGCGGTTCGACGTGCACGACCCGCTCTATCGGCGGTGGCGCTGGTGGCGCGGCGGCATGTACACCTCCAATGGCTGCGCGATCGCGGCGCTGCGCCGCTCGTCCCGTGCGGATGGGGCCAATCCGGACCTGGTGCTGATGGGGCTGCTCGGGCGATTCAGCGGCTATCGGGAGGGCTATGCGGCGGCGATCTGGCCCGGGCTGAACGGTTTCACCTGGGCGATCCTCAAGGGCGGTACGCGCAACCGGGCGGGCAGCGTGACACTAAATCCCGCCAATCCGCGCGGCGCGCCGATCATCAACTTCCGCAACTTCGCGGAAGGCGGCGCGGCCGATCTCGATGCGCTGGTCGAGGGCGTCACAATGGCGCGGAGTCTCGCCGCGCCGCTGATCGCAGCGGGGCTGATCGCCGAGGAGGAAATCCCCGGCTCCGGCCTTACCGGTCCGGCACTGCGCGACTGGGTCGCCGATCACGCCTGGGGGCATCACGCCTGCGGGACGGCCGCGATCGGTCCGGTGCTCGACGGCCAGTGCCGGGTGCACGGCGTCACCGGCCTGCGGGTGGTCGACGCTTCGATCTTCCCGCATATCCCGGGGCTGTTCCTCGCCGCGCCGATCATGCTCGCGGCCGAGAAGATCGCCGCCGACATCCTGCCCGGGGCGCCCGCTACCGCCTGAGACGTCAGCGCGCCGCGATCGATGCCAGCCCCGCGAGGCCGGGCAGGAAGAAATAGGCTCCGCCGCGCACGGTGACGAAGCGCGGCAACGCCCGGGCGATGCGCGGCAGCCCCTCGGCATCGTGATAGCGGAACAGATCGGTGCGGCGCGCATCCGGGAAGGGCAGGCGGTTGCCGAGCAATGGATCGCTCTCCTGGCACAGCCCGGCAAAGGTGGGGCTGGCCAGCCACGCGCCCTGGACGAACTCGAACTGCCGGGCGAGATTGGCGTTGAGGCACAGGAAGTGGAGTCCGGCTTCGGGCGCGGGCCCATCCAGCCCCAACGCCGCTTCGGGCGACAGCAGGGTGCCATAGGGCCGTCCGCGGCGGAGCAGCCGGTGGAAGCGCGCGCTCGCCACCGCATCCTCCTGCGCCGGCCCCGCGAAACCGAGCGTCGCGATCAGGTCCCGGACGAAGCCGCGCCGGCCCAGCGGATCGTCGCCGACGCGCGGATTGGCGCGGCGGACATGCGCGCCCAGCGGACAGGCGAGGCCGTGCGGGTCGTCCTTGAACAGGAAGTCGTTCGCCCCGGCGCCCTCTCCGGCAAGTCCCGGCAGCGCGTCGCCGTCGATCCCCCGCCCCACCAGCCGCTCGGCAAGCCAGCGCGCCTGGCCAGGGCCCGCCGCCTCGGCGGTCCAGCGCCAGAAGCCGGCCACGTCCTGCTCGAGCTGGCGGTACACGAGATAGCTGCCGTTGCGCTGGACCAGCGGCCCGCCGGGATCCCCCGCCACCGCGCCATATTCGTTGGTGTGGCCCAGCAGCACCTCGCCGAGCGCGATGCCCGGCCGATAATCGCGATTGACCGCGCCGGTCAGCGCGAGCCTGGCTTCCCAGTCGAGATCGGGCTGCGACAGGCCGTCGGCAAAGCCGAAGGGTTCGCGCGAGGGCCGGCCGTCCTCGTCCCCCGGGCAGCTGTCGAGCGCCGCCACACGGGTGAAGCCGCTTGCGAGCGCATCCTGCTCGATTGCCGACGCCCAGCCGCCGAACGCGTCCCGCCGCGCGATCAGCACGAGGAGCATGTGCGGCTCGTTCGCGCCCACGCCCCAGTGCCAGCGATCGGGGGCGTTCTCCCCGACATCGCCGAGCCGGTGCGATCGGCGCTCGCTGCCCGCCATGCCGTCGAGAAATTCGGGGGCCAGCGTCTCCAGCTCCGCCGCTTCGAACCCGGCCGCGATCAGCCCGGCGGGGGTGAAGGCGATCTGGAGCACCCGGTCGAGCGTGGTGCCGCCGCCGCCCACCGCGCCGGCGGGGGTCGGCACCTGCCGGGCCAGCCAGGCCTTCGCCGCTGCCGCATCGCCGATCCGCAGCAACAGGTAGCGTGCGGCGCCGAGCGAGCCGAAGCCGGATCGCACCAGCGCCTGGACGTCGTGCAGATCGGCGCGCGGTGCGGGCATCGGCTCAGATCTCCGCCACGAAGCGGTGCAGCGCCGTGCCGGTCGGCCGCGCTTCGAACGCCGCGCGCAGCCGGGCATTGCGCGCCATGTCGTAGGCAGTCAGCCCGCGAAAGGCATTGTACCAGAGCTGGGTCGGGATCTGGTGGTGGAACAGATACCATTTGAAGTCCTGCTCGTGGCGCGCCCCGCCCAGGATCAGCCAGTCGGTGCGCGGATAGCCCAGCCCGTTCGAGAAGGAGAGATTGAGGCCATAGGCGACCTTGTTGATGAAGTCGTCATTATAGGCCTCGCGGCTGCCGTCGTAATTGCTCGCGAAGAACACGCGGCGCTTGTCGTCGAGGAAGGTCCAGCTGGCAAAGTGGATCGTGTTCACCCGCCCCAGCCGCCCGCGCCGGAAGAGGTGGTGCGCGCCCCAGCCGATCGCGGCGAGGATCGCGATGGTGAGCCAGCGGCGGAACCGGCCCGGCTTGAGCGTGCCGATCGCGCTATACTGGTTGGCGACATCATGATCCTCGATTGCCGAGAGCATCGCGTTGCGCGCGCGGACGGGCCGCGGCGCGATCACCGGATCGGTCGTCTCGCGCCGCCGCAGCATCACGATCAGCACCGGCGCGGCGAGCAGCAGCAGCGGCAGGAAGGCCAGCAGCAGCAGCGGCGGCAGGAGCAGCCCGGCCAGGCCTGCGAGCCGCGCCAGCAGGCCGGGCGCGGGGACAGGCGTCAGCGGGACCGCCGCCGCCGCGGCCTCCAGGTGCGGCCACAGCGCTTCGGGTGTCGCGGCCGGATAGGCAAGCCGCGCCGCCAGCAGCGCATCGTGCAGCGCAGCTTCCTCGCGGATCTGCCGGCTCGCGCGATCGGGGCGATTGGCATAGGTGGCGGCCGGACGGATCTGGTGGCGGCGCATCCAGGCCGCCAGCGCATCCTCGGCAAGCCCGGGATCGCAATGGCGGAAGATGCGGGTGAGGCCCGGCGCGGCCGCCGCCACGAAGCGGTCGATCAGCTCCTCCGGCGAGCCGTCGCCGTCGACGAGCAGCGCGAGCCTGGTCGGCTCATGGGGCGGAAACGGGCTGTGCCCGATGCGATCGGGCAGCGACGGGTCCTCGAGCACCACGAACCGCGCGACCTGCACCCCGGCGATCGCGCCGAACGGGACGAGCGGATTGGCCGGGTCTGCCTGGCCCGGCGCGCAGGCCATCGACCGCAGCAATTCGTCGAGCGGCGCGATTGCATCCTGCGCCACTTCCGCCGCGACGAAGAGGGTCGACAGCCGCGGCATGGTGCCCGCCCTACACTTCCAGCACGAAGTGGATCAGCGGCTTCTTGCCCCAATAGACCTTGCCGAGGAACAGCCCCGGCGCGACCAGCCGGATCTCGTCGCGCACCCGCTCGGCGACGAGCGAGGTCTGCGAATAGTCGATGACGATGCAATCCTTCTGATCATACCAGCTCTCGCCATAATAAACCCTGGCGACGATCGCCTTGAGGCCGAATGGCAGGATGTGGTTGCGCAGAAAGCCATGTTCGGCGTCGAACACCTTGCCCTGCCACGCAAAAAGATTGACGAGCTGCGCCAGTTCATGTGTGAAGACGGTGCCCGGCGCGATGATCGCGGTGCCCTTTGCCTCGCCATCGGGAATATCACCGCGTTCGGCACCGGCGAACAGATCGTCGAGTTCCTGATTCGATTTCGCCAAAAGATCGGCAACGGTGACCGTCATGGCATCCCCTCTCCCGATTCTCTTCGCAAATCATCCCGCACTTCCTCGCTCCTGGCAAGTCATGCTTGGATTCTATTTGCGGCGCGACAGTATTCGCCGATGACAGCAATCGCATTTTCCTGCACAATCGCGCGCAGATGGGGGAGTGGATGCGCGCAATGGAATTGCGTTGGCTGCACGATGTTCTGCAGGGCACGCTGTATGCGGAGCGGCGGATCGATCCCTGGATCCGTCCGGCGCTGGACGCGCTGCTGCAGCGACCCGGCACCGCGCTGGTGCAGGCGCTGATCCGCGCCGGTCGCAAGGACGAAGGGCTGTCGCTCGCCGAGGAACGCATCGAGCCCGACGAGGCGGCGATCCTCGACCAGATCCTCACCCGGATGCGCGCGCACATGGCGCAGGACTTCGCGCCGGCGACGATGGAACGCGGCGGCAACACCAAGACGCACGGCGTCGTGCGCGGCGAGCTGACGGTGCATCCCGGGCTGCCCGAGGCACTGCGCAAGGGCATCTTCGCAGTCGAGCGCAGCTACCCCGCCTGGGTGCGGTTCGGCGGGCCGGGCCCGCACACGCCGCCCGATATCGACGATGTCGGGGTGCTCAGCATCGGCGTGAAGCTGATGGACGTGCCCGGCCCCAAGCTGCTCGACGACGAGGCGCATACCCAGGACCTGACCGGAATCAGCTGCCCTACCTTCACCACGCCGACGGCGCGCGAAAACGCCTATCTGCAATATTGGAGCCGGCGCGAGCTGCCGCTCTGGTACTTCCTCAATCCCGGGCGGCCGCACCTGCTCGACCTGCTGATGCAGGGCTTGTGGAGCAAGACCCAGGGCAACCCGCTCGGCACCCCCTATTACAGCTGCGTGCCCTATCTGCTGGGGGAAGGAACGGCGATGCACTATGCCTTCTTCCCCGAAGCCGCCGTGGACATGCGGGTCGACCGGCTGCCGCGGCGCCCCTCGGACAACTATTTGCGCGAGAACATGGCGAAGACGCTGGCGGCGCACGCGGCCCGCTTCACCATGACCGTGCAGCTGCAGACCGATCCGCGCCGGATGCCGATCGAGCATGCCGGGGTGCTGTGGCCCGAACGCCTCTCGCCGCGCGTGCCGGTGGCGACACTGCACCTTCCCCCGCAGCGCTTCGACAGCCCGGCGCAGCTCGCCTTCGCTCGCAACCTTGCGTACAATCCGTGGCATTGCATCGCCGAGCACCGCCCGCTCGGCAATCTCAACCGCGCCCGCCGCCGGCTCTATGCCGAGCTGTCGCGCTTCCGTCAGGCCGCCAATGGCGTCGGCCATGTCGAGCCGACCGGCGCGGAGACGTTCGAATGAGCCGCTCCGGCAACCGGCTGCTCCTCGCCGCCACGCTGGTCTATCTCTGGGGGGGGCTAGCGCTGGACCTGGTCATCGCGGTGCTCGCCTGGATGCATCCGCAGCTCTGGTTCGGCTTCTTCCATGCCGGTACGCCGCAGGGCCTGGAGATCGCGCTGCTGCGGCGCGCCGCCGGGCAATGGGCAGCCTTCGCGCTGGCACAGGCCGCCGCGCTGCTATGGTTCCGGCGGGCGCCGGTCTGGCTGGCGATCATGGCCGGGATCCGCTTCTCGGACCTGTTCACCGACCTGTTCTACCTGCTCGCCGCGCGGCCGCTGACGCCGCACGGCTGGTGGGTACTCGCACCGCTGCCGCTGATGAACCTGGGCGGGGTCTGGCTGCTGCTGCGCTGCCACGCGATGATGGCGCGCACGCCTCGCCGTGGGCCGAAGCGGAAGCGTGTGCTCGCTGTCGCATCGGGTTGACGGTCGATCGAATTTGTCTGACTAAAGCCGAGGACGGCGTGCCGATGGCAGGGGCGCTGCGGGTATAGGGCGGATGTCATGATCGAAGGCCGTGATTCTAACAGGTGCGGCGACGCGGAAACGGAGCGCGCGCCTTCGTTGCGCCTGGGCCGGCGCAGCCTGATCGGCGGCATGGCGGCGCTGTCGGTCGCGCCGGCGGCGGCATGGGCGCGCGATACGGCGACGATCGTCAATCCGGTGGTGCGCCAGCGCGCCGATGCGCAGGTCTTCCGCCACACCGACAGCTGGTATTACCTGACCGGATCGGTGCCCGAATATGACCGGCTCGTGCTGCGTCGCTCGAAGACGCTGGCAGGCCTCGCCACCGCGCCCGAGCGGGTGCTGTGGCGGCACGCGGCGCGCGGGCCGATGTCCGGCTTCCTTTGGGCGCCCGAACTGCACCTGGTCGACGGCAAATGGGTGATGTACTTCGCCGCCGGCCCCAGTGGCGGCGGCGAGGACGTGTTCCGCATCCGCACCTATGCCGTGGCGTGCGACGGGCCCGATCCGATGACGGGCAGCTGGTCCGTGCTGGGGCAGCTCCAGACGCCATGGGACAGCTTCAACCTCGATTCCACCAGCTTCGTCCACAAGGGGCGGCGCTATCTCGCCTGGGCGCAGCGCGAGCCCGGCATCGAGACCAACTCGAACCTGTATCTGGCGCCGCTCGCCTCGCCGCTGACGCTGGCCGCCAAGCCGGTGCGGCTGTCGGTGCCGACGCTCGACTGGGAGATACGGGGCTTCAAGGTCAACGAGGCGCCTGCCGTGCTGATCCGCAACGGCAAGCTGTTCATGACCTATTCGGCGAGCGCCACCGATGCGCGCTACTGCCTGGGCATGCTCACCGCCCGCGCCGATGCGGACCTCATGGACGCGGCCAGCTGGACCAAGTCGCCGGTGCCGGTGTTCCAGACTTCCGCCGCGCACAAGATCTACGGGCCCGGGCACAACAGCTTCACGGTAGACGAGCGCGGGCGCGACGTGCTGGTCTACCATGCGCGCGACTATGCCGAGATCCAGGGCGACCCGCTGTTCGATCCCAACCGCCACACCCGCATGCAGTATTTCCGCTACCGCGCCGACGGCACGCCGGACTTCGGCGAACCGGTCGCCAACGGCCCGTTGCCAAGGCGTTGAGGCGCTCCGCGTCGCTTGCACTGGCCCTGCTCGCGGCGGCGGGCGGGGCGGCGGCCAGTGCACCGCGCCCTGCGCCGCTGGTGCTGGAGGGTGCGGTCGCCGGGGTGCATGATCCGGCGATCCTGCAGGACGGCGATACCTATTATCTGTTCGCCACCGGCCATCTCGGCAGCGCGCAGGGACTGCTGCCGCTGCGCACCTCGACCGACCTGCGCCACTGGACGCTGCGCGGACCGAGCGTTGCGAAGTTGCCGGACTGGGTGCGCACCGCCGTGCCGGGCGCGACGGGGATATGGGCGCCGGACATCTCCAAGGCCGGCGGCGAATATCGGTTGTATTACGCGGTCTCCACCTTCGGGAAGAATCGCTCTGCCATCGGTCTCGCCACGGCGACACGGATCGACCCGGCGGCGCCGGCGGCGCATTGGACCGACCGCGGCCCCGTCGTGACCTCGGGGCCCGGCGACGTCTTCAACGCGATCGACCCGATGCCGTTCGGCGATGCGGAGGGCCGCGCCTGGCTGGTGTTCGGCAGCTTCTGGTCGGGCATCAAGCTGATCCGCATCGATCCCGCGACCGGGCTGCGGCTGGCAGGCGACGCGCCGCCCCGCGCGCTGGCGGCGCGGCCGGCCCCAGGCGCGGTGGAGGCGCCATATGTGATCCGCCATGCCGGGCGCTATTATCTGTTCGTGTCGTTCGACTTTTGCTGCCGCGGCACCGCGAGCAGCTATCACACCGTGGTCGGACGCGCCTCGGCGCCGGACGGGCCCTATGTCGATCGTGCGGGGCGGCCGATGCTCGCGGGCGGCGGCACGATAGTGCTCGGCAACGGACGAGGGACCCGCTTTGTCGGGCGCGGCGGCGCCTCGATCCTGCAGCGGCGCGACGGCGATGTCATCGTCTATCATGCCTATGACACGCAGCGCGGCGGCACCCCGACGCTGCGGATCCAGCGGCTGAGCTGGACGCCCGACGGCTGGCCGGTGGCGCGCTAGATCAGCGCGGCGAGGCCAGCGGCGCGATCACCCCGGCGGGCCCGGTGAAGTCCGGCACCGCGCCCCGCCAGCGGACGCGCTGGATGCGCGGCGAGCGCCTGGCGGTGCAGCCCATGCCTGCGTCCGGATTGGCGTGGTAGACGATCCAGGTCTCGCCTCCAGGCGTCGTGAAGAAGCCGTTGTGCCCGGGGGCGAAGATGCGCTGTTCGGGGTTGGTCGCGAGGATCGGATCGGGTGCCTTGCGCCATGCCGCGGCGTCGAGCGGGTCGGTGCCGGCCGGCGCGCGCAGCAGGCCGATCGCATAGCCGTCGGACCAGCAGGCGCTGCCCGAATAGGTCAGGTACAAGGTCCCGCGCGGGCCCTGGAGGAACTCCGGCCCCTCGACGATCTGGCGACCGCCCTGGCGCTCCCAAGCGCGGTCGGGCCGCGCGATCGTCGTCTCCGCGCCGGTCAAGGTCCAGGGGTTGGCCATTGCGACGATCCGCAGCGCGCTGTCCGGCCCGTCATAGGCGGAATAGACAAAATAGCGGCGGCCTCGATAGGCGAAGGTCGTGCCGTCGATGCCTGTCAGCTGCGTCTTCAGCTTGCCGCGATCAACCCAAGGACCGCGCATGGGGTCTCGTCCGCTATTCTCGAGCACGAAGATGCCGCGATGCGCGTCGTCATCATGCCCCGCCGCAGCGGCGGTATAGTAGAGGTACCAGCGGCCGCCGATCCGGTGGAGCTCGGGCGCCCAGATCGATTGCGCATTCGGTCCCGAGGTTGGCGGCGTCCACACCGTCACTTCGGGCGCATCGGCGAGGCGGGTGAGGTCGCGGGTCTTGCGGATCGCCAGCCGATTGCCCTGCGTGTTCATGTAGTAATAGGTCTTGCCGTCGCGGACGATCCAGGGATCGGGACCGGACTCCAGCAGCGGGTTATGAACCTGCGCCGCAACGGGCGCAGCAAGGGCCAGCAAGGCGAGCGGAAGAATCGCGCGGATCATGGGTTCGGGAAGGCCTTCAACAGGGCGTCATATTGGCGGCGGCTGATCGCGAGCATCGATCCGTGGCGGATGCCCGCGGGCATCTCGTAGCGGTTCCACGCGGGGACGCCGGTGTTGCCCGAGACCTGGAACCAGGGGCCCTGCAGCGTCGGCGCCTTGGACAGGCCATAGCTGGTGCCGGCATATTGCTCGTAATAGAGCAGCCAGTCGGTGCCGTCGGGCGAGCGGATCAGCGTCGGCGCCTCGCGGAAATTGGGGCTGAGCGGCGCACTCGGCAGCGGATAGGGGCCGAGAAGGCTGGCGGCGCAGCTGATCCGGATCGTCTTGCCGGTGGTCCAGGCATAGCTCGGATAGCGCTCGTCCTTGAGGATCGCGCAATAGCCGCCGCGGTCGCCCGGCTGCAGGATGGTATCGATCGTCGCCATATCCCAGGAGAACAGGCGGCGCGGCGGATCGGCGAAGGTCCGCAGGTCCTTCGACAGCACGTAAAGCGTGCGCTGGCTGGCCCAATAGCGTTCCGGGTCCTGCGCGTCGCCGTCCTCGTTGGGCGTGTGCCAGCTAAGCAGGAAGCGGCCGGAGGCGCTGTCGAAGAACAGCTTAGGCGCACCGATCCGCTGCAGCGCGTGCGGGTGGCCGGGAATGCCGGTCAGGTTGGGCCGATAGGTGCCGAACGGCGTCCAGCGGATCAGGTCGTCCGAGACCCAGAAGCGGATCAGCGGATCCTCGTCGCTGCGATTGCCGACCAGATAATAGCGCCCGTCCGGCCCCCGCGCTATCGAGGCATGGCCGTGATAGTCGCTGGAGACCGGCTGCCCGCCATTGAGCGGGGTCCAGTGCAGCCCGTCGATGCTGACCGAATAATGGAGGACGCCGTAGCGCTCCTTGGTCATGTGCGCGAACAGATAGGCCTTGGCCGGATCGACGGCCGGCGTCTCGGGGCCGCCGGGCGCGGTCTGCGCGGCGGCCGGAAGCGCGATCGCGAACAGGGCCAGCCGACAGAGCGATCGAAGCAGATCCATCCTGCTCTCCTCCAGGGGAGCGGCTGCACCGCCATGCTTGGGCAGTGCAGCCTGCCGGTCAGCGGGCGGCCGGCACCACGCCCTTGGGCGCGGCGGACAGGCGCCGGATCAGGTCGACCTCGGCCTGGCGATAGGGCTTGCCGTCGCCGTGGAAGACCTCGTGGAACCAGATGGTCGGCTCCTCATAGGTATAGGGCTTCTTCCAGCTGTCCCAGGGCAGCCGGGTCTGCGACTTGCCGTCGACGAAACCCCAGTTGAACATGGCGATGTTCAGCCGCTTGCCGATCGGCAGCGTGCCGTCGAAAGTCGATCCGTTGCCGCGCGCCATATATTCGGTGCACAGCACCGGGCGGCCATAGCCGAGCATCTGGTTGGCGCGCCGCTCGAACGTCTCGGGCCAGCTGTAATCGTGGAAGCTCAGCACGTCGGACTGGGCGATCTGGATCTTCTCGACCGCGTCGAGCGTGCTCTGGTCGTCCCAATGGTCCCCGATCCACACGCCCGAGGTGAGCGGCTGGATCGGATCGGCCGAACGCGCCGCGGCGAACACGCGCGGCAGCAGCAGCGCCACATAGTTGTTCTTTTCCGGCGTCGACGCATAATTGCCGCCGCCGGGGTTGTTAGGCTCGTTCCACACGTCCCAGCCGAGCACGCGCTGATCCTTGGCGAAGGTGGTGACGATATCCTTCACATAGGCTTCGAGCTTGCCGTATTGCGCCGCGTCCTTGAGCCGCGCGGCACCCGGCGATTGGGCCGAGCCCGAATTGTGGACGCCGGGGATCGGCGGGCGCTGCGGGCCGGCATGGGGATCGGGATCCCAGCAGCTGTCGAAGAAGATCCACAGCGTCTTGATGTGGTGCCGGGCCGCGATCGTCATGAACTCGTCCATGCGCCGCTTGAGCCCTGCCGCGTCGGTTTCCCACAGCAGGTGGTGCAGGTTCACCCGCATCACGTTCATGCCGATCTTCTCGGCCCAGCCGAGTTCGAGATCGATGCGCTTGGGGTCCCAGGTCTCGGCCTGGAACATCTCGAGCTGGTTGATCGCGGTGGCGGGCGTGAAGTTGGCGCCGACCATCCAGGGCTGCTGGGCATACCAGCCATTGGCCTGCGCCTTGGTCCATTGGTCGCGCGCCTCGGCCGACGGCATGGTGGCGGCGATCGCCAGCGCGGCGCCGGCGAGAAGAAAGCTGCGGCGGATCATCATATGGTCTGCTCCCCTGGTGTCGTTCAGCGCTTCTTCGGCGCCGCGGCCCGGCCGGTGGTCAGGCGATAGGTTATCACGTTGCGATAGGTCTGGCCGGGATCGAGCCGGGCGTCGGGGAAGCCCTTCTGGTTGGGCGCATCCGGGAAGATCTGCGGCTCCATCACGATCGCGTCGCCCTCGCGGTAGATGCGCCCGGCCTTGCCGTGGGTGGTGCCGTCGAGGAAATTGCCCGAATAGAATTGCAGCCCCGGCTGGTTCGACCAGAGCTCGAAGCCGCGGCCCGAGGCGGGATCATAGACCTTCGCCATCAGATGCTGGTCGCGCGTCACTTCGCGGCCGATCACCCAATTGTGATCATAGCCGCGGCCGAAGACGATCTGCTGGTCGCGCGCATCGCGGACCCGGTCGCCCACTGCCTGGGGCGTGCGGAAGTCGAACACCGTGCCGGCGACGCTCTTGAAGGCGCCCGTGGGGATCGCGCCGGCATCGGTGGGCAGATAGGTCTGCGCCGGGATGGTAACACGGTGGCCCATCGCCCCGCCCGTCGAGCCCTCGCCCGAGAGGTTCCAGTAGCTGTGGTTGGTGATGTTGGCGATCGTCGGCGCGTCGGTGGTCGCGGTATAGGTGATCGTCAGGTTGTTCTGCTCGTCGAGGGCATAGGTGGCGTCGACGGTCATCGTGCCGGGATAGCCCTGGTCGCCGTCGCGGCTGACATAGCGCAGCGTCACCAAGGCGGTGGGGCCGTCCTTCGCCGAGATGACCTCCCACAGCACCTTGTCGAAGCCGACGGTGCCGCCGTGCAGCGCGTTCTTGCCGTCGTTGACCGGCGTCTGGAAGCTGCGGCCGTCGAGCCGGAAGCGGCCCTCGGCCAGACGATTGGCAAAGCGGCCGACGGTGGCGCCGAAATACTGCCCCTTGGCGAGATAGTCTGCCATGTTGTCATAGCCGAGGATCACGTCCGCCTTGCGGCCGGCGCGATCGGGCATCACCAGCGACTGGAGCATCGCGCCATAGGCGACGACGGTCGCCGATACGCCGCGCCCGTTGCTGAGCGTGACCGACGCGACGGCGCGGCCGTCCGCCATCTTGCCGAAGGTGCCGCGCTTGGCAGTCGCCGCTTCGGCATGGCTCGACAGCGCGACCAGCGCGGCGATGCCGCAGATCGCCATTGCACCCTTCATCATCCTTCTCCTCCCAAGCGCTTTTTTTCGATTCTCAGCCCGTGCATGGCCGCTCTGCAAAAATATGATAAATATGTTGCTTGCGATGTCAGGCTTATATAATCTCCGCATCACGAACAAGCCCGCCACATGAGCGGCGCAAAAAAAGGGGAGGAATAGCATGAAGGTGAAGCCATTCTTGTGCGCGTCCGTTTCGGCCGTTGTCGGCCTGAGCCTGGCGCCCGCCGCAACTGCCCAGACCGCGCTGGAGTCGCCGAAGCCGCAGACGTCGAGCGCCGACAGCATCAACCCGGCATCGCCCGCCGCTGCCGTGCAGGAAACGGGTGCGAGCGCCGAGGACACGATCGTCGTCACCGGCCTGCGCCGCAGCCTCCAGTCCGCTCAGTCGATCAAGCGCAATTCGGACGGCATCGTCGATGCGATCGTCGCCGAGGATATCGGCAAGCTGCCCGATACCTTCGCCTCCTCGGCGCTGCAGCGCGTTGCCGGCGTCAACGTCACCCGCGGCGGCGGGGAATCGGCCGGCGTCACCGTGCGCGGCCTGCCCGACCTCACCACCACTTATAACGGCCGCCAGATCTTCACCGCCGAGGGGCGCTATGTGCAGATCCAGGACTTCCCCGCCGGCACCGTCGCCGCGCTGGAGGTGTTCAAGTCAGGGCTCGCCAACCAGATCGAAGGCGGCATCGCCGGCGAGATCAACGTCCGCGGCCGCCGCCCGTTCGACTTCAAGGGCTTCGAGCTGTCCGGCTCGGTCAACGGCGTGCTCTCGCAGCAGTCGAAGGGCACGACCTGGAACGGCAATCTGCTGGTCAGCGATCGCTGGAACACCGGCATCGGCGAGATGGGCCTGCTGGTCAACGCCTCCTATGTCGGGATCAACTTCCTCGATTCGACCCGCGAACAGTCGCTGGTGATCCAGACGACCAACGCCACCAACGCCCCTGCCGGCCAGGCAGGGCTGCGCTATCCCGACGCGCAGGGCCTGTTCCTCGGCTATGGCGATCGCTGGCGCCCCTCCGCCAACGCCGCCTTCCAGTGGAAGCCGACGCCGGAGCTGGAAATCTACGCCGACGGCCTGTTCCAGGGGTTCCGCTCGCGCGATTACAACCGCTACATGTTCATCCCGATCTTCGGGGACAATCTGCAGCTGTCGAACATCACGACGCAGGCGAACGGCAGGAACATCGCCAGCATGACGGTGAGCGGTGCGACCCGCCCCGACGGGTATAGCGGCTCGTTCAACGGCCATACCGACACCTATCAGGGCGGCGGCGGCGCGATCTGGACACGCGACCGGCTGCGCATCTCGGCCGACGTCGCCTATACCGACAGCACCTACACCGCGAACAACGTCAATATCGACTATGCCGCTGCCAGTTCGCCGGTGCGCAACGTCCAGTTCGAAGCGCCGATCGACGGCGGCCCGAGCCAGCAGTTCGTCAATTTCGCCGTCACCGATCCGGCCAACTTCATCAGCCGCGGGCTGTGGCAGGAGCTGCTGGTGGTGAGCGGCACCGACTGGCAGGCGCGCACCGACCTTTCCTATGATTTCGACGGCGGCTTCCTCAAGCGCATCGATGTCGGCCTGCGCTATGCCGACCGCAAGGCCGCGCGCGACCTCGGCAATCTGTACATCAACAACGAGCTTGCGGGCGTTCCGCTGGCCTCGCTGCCCGGTGCCGATGTGCGCCCGACACGGCCGGGCTTCGCGTACAACTTCGTCGAGCCCAACGTCTTCTACGCCGCGAGCACCCGCGACAGCATCCGCAACAACCTGCCGGCGCTGCGCAGCTTCTTCGGCGCCCCCGCCGGCATCCCGCCGTTCAACCCGGCAGAGACCTTCCGCGCCAACGAGAAATCCTACGCCGCTTATGCGCAGGTGAAATACGGCTTCGACCTGGGCGGCACCAACATCGATGGCGTGATCGGCCTGCGCGCGGTGAAGACCAAGACCAGCATCAACGGCTTTTCGCGCGTCGAGGATGTCGGCGGCGTCGTCACCAACCCGCCGGTCAGCGCCAAGAACGACTATACCGACTATCTGCCCAATGCGAGCGCCCGCATCGGCTTCACCGACAAGCTGCAGCTGCGCCTGGCCTTCACCCAGACGCGCACCCGGCCGAATTTCTTCGACCTGCGGCCGAACACCTCGCTGAATCAGCCGGTGATCCTCGCGCCCGGCGATCCGTGCCTGACCAACGCGACTACGCCGGAATGCGTCGAGCGCCTGCGTCGCGGCGGATCGGCCGGCAATCCATACCTCAAGCCGCTGACCTCGGACAATTACGACGTCAGCCTGGAATGGTATTTCTCGCGGACGGGCTCCTTCACCGCCGCGCTGTTCCGGCACGACGCGAACGGCTTCCTCGCCACCGTCGACGATCGCACCCAGCCGGGGCTGCGGCTCGCCTCGCCGGTCAACCTCGGGAAGACCAAGCTCCAGGGCGCGGAGGTGACCTTCACCAGCTTCCTCGACATCGATGGGCTGCCGGACTGGGCCAAGGGATTCGGCGTTCAGGCCAACGGCACCTATATCGACGCCAAGGGCGACCTGATCCCCAATTTCGCCGCAACCTATGGCGAGCAGCAGCAGGCCTTCCCGGGCGTGTCGAAATGGTCGGGCAACCTCGTCGCGCTGTACGAGAAGCCGCAATTCTCGGCGCGCGTGGCGTATAACTACCGCTCGAAGTTCGTGTCCTTCTACAGCCTCGAGGCGCTCGACCCGATCGCCCACCCCGTAATCGAGAAGGGCCGCGGCCAGCTCGACATGTCGGCAACGGTGACCCCGGTCGAGAACATCACCATCGCCTTCGACGTGGTCAATGTGCTCGGCAACCCGCTGAAGCGCTACCGCCAGTTCGACACCGGCGACAGCTATACCCGGCAGGTGCTGTACCTCGAGCGGGCCTATTCGCTGGGCGTCCGCTTCCGCTTCTGACCGGAAGCACGAAAGTGCGCGGGGCGCGGCCAGGATGCCGCGCCCTGCTTTGACACATGCAAGGAGCTGGCATGCGACGCTTCATCTGGGGATGCGGGCTGGCCGCCCTCCTTGCGGGCACCGCGCTCGCCGACAATCCGCAGTTCACCGGCGCGGACCCGCACGCGGTGTTCATCGGCAAGGAGCTGTGGGTGTTCCCCACCGGCGGCCCGGGCGGCAGCTGGGCGGCGGACCGTTTCGGCGCCTTCTCGTCGCGCGACCTGCGGCATTGGCGGACGCGCGGCGAACTGATCCGTCGCGACCAGATTCCCTGGATCCAAGACGACGAGGCGCCTGCCCACTTCCTCTGGGCGCCCGCGATCGCGCAGCGGCACGGCCGCCATTATCTCTACTTCTCGGTGGGGCCCCAGAACCCTACGCCCAGCCGCATCGGGGTCGCCGTCGCTGACCGGCCGGAGGGTCCCTATCGCGACATCGGCCATCCGCTGATCGCCGATGGCGGCCACGGCTTCGAAGCGATCGATCCGATGGTGTTCGTCGATCCCCGGTCGGGCAAGGCCTACCTCTACGCGGGCGGCAGCGCCGGTGCCAGGCTGCGGGTGTGGGAACTCCGCGCGGACATGACCAGCATCGCGCGCGAGATCCCCGTCGCTACCCCGCGCAACTTCACCGAGGGCGCCTTCCTGCACCTGCGCGGCGGCACCTATTATCTGTCGTACAGCCACGGCCGCTGGAACGGCCCCGACTATTCGGTCCACTATGCGACCGCCACATCGCCGACGGGACCCTGGACCTATCGCGGCGCGATCCTGACCGGCGATGCCCGCCACCAGGGCCCCGGCCACCACAGCGTCGTACGCACCCCCGCGGGCAACTGGCTGATCGTCTACCACCGCTGGGAAGGCGCGCGCGGCCCGGGCCCCTATCGCGGCGAGCGCGAGGTCGCGATCGACCGGCTGCGCTATGCGAGGGACGGCCGCATCCTGCCGGTGACGATGACCGACGGCGCCGCGGCACCGACGCTGACGGGGAAGTAACTATGGCGGAAGGGTAGCTAGCGGAGCCGCAGCAAAATTGAGGTCAACCTCGAAGCATTCCTTCCACAGGCAAAGGCGCCAGGGCCGGCAAGTCGCTGCACGCTATCAAGATATCGAACGCCTCGATCGACCGCTCGGTATGACCCTCGCAATCTCGACGGCCACGACTTCTGCCGCTCGCCAGGCTCGGGCGGCCGACTATCGAGCGAAAAGCGGGCGAAGATCGCAAGGGTCTCGCTCGCCGACCTCAAGGGAAAGCGGGCGCGTTCGCCCACGCGTCAATTCGGTTGAAGATGGAAACTGCGATCAGCCAGTCTTCTGGCTGCGAAGAAGATGGCTCCCGCAACAACCGTGGCGGCGACAGCAGGCACCATTGAGGTCAGATCGAGGTTGCCAACCGCCGCCAGGATCACGCCGCCGCCAGCAGCGAAGGCGATGGCTGTCGGGATCAGCGGTCGCAGGGGAGTGGAGACGGCGAATTGTGCATGGATCATCCTCCGCCGGATCAAGGCCCTGGCGAGATACCCCAACAACAGTCCCGAGGCGATGCCGACCATGCCGAAACGTGCGAGGAGGAAGGACGCCACCACGCCGATTGCCGTGCCCGCTACCGTGATGACAAGCCCGTATCCCGGCGCACGATACGCGAAGAGCAGATCGGCGATGCCGAAGCTGGCCTGCAGGATCTCGGCAAGGCACAGGATCAGCATCGGCGCATAAGCGGCGGGATAATGGCCGCCCAGCAGGTGCAGGATCGCCGCTCCCATGCCGGCGATGAGCAGGAAGGTCGGCAACTGCAGATCCAATATCTTCCTGCTCACGCCGGCGATGGTACGCCGCGCCGCATCGACACCGGAAAGCCTCAGTTCCCGCGCGACGATGGGCGTCAACAGGGCGTCGAAGGACTGGCGCACCTGCCGGAGCGGCGTGCAAACCTGCCGGGCCACACCATAAATGCCTGCCGGAGCATCGCCCAACATCAGACCAACGATGTAAAGATCCACCCGCTCCGCAAGCGCGGTGACGCAGTCCGTCCCCGTCACCCAGCTGTTGTGGCGCATCGTGCTGAACAGCTGCCGAAAACCGGAGGACCTCATGGTCACGCCGCGCATGTCAAAGCTCCGCAGCACTGCCGACAGGGCAAAGACAATTGCCGCAAGCGTGCCGGCGGCATAGCCTATCACGAGGCCGAATTGCGGGGCGCCGAACAAGAAGGCTGCGACAGATACGAGGACAGCCACATAGGGTTCGATGATGCTTCTGCAGAGCACCTCGTAGCGAACAAGTCCCTGCCAGCGTGTGGCCGCGAGCAGGAGATCCAGCAACGCCTGCCCGGTGATGAGCGGCGCCATCCACAGCAGCGTCCAGCCGACCAGTCCGAGCCCTGGCAAGAGCAAGATGCAGGAAACAATCAGCACCGTGACCAGCGCACTGGCACCGACGACGATCAGACCCATTTCGAGCAGACGCTCACCCGGCGACGTCGAACGCTCCGCATTTTCCAGGATCTGGAAAAGCATGGTCTTCATACCCGCACCGCCGATGGTGACGGAAACCTCGACCACGGCGAGCGCGACGCTGTAGGCGCCATAGAGCGTCGGGCCATACAAGATGGCGGCCACCAGCAAGAACGAAATGCGCGCCCCGAACTTGATCGCGAATCCGCCGCCTACAGCCAGCGCTCCGCGCTGGAGGCGTTCATTTCCGTCGGAACTCTGTGCGTCGGGTGTCGAAGGCAACGACCCGCCAACGGTCATTTGGCGCCTTCCGGGGGAGGGGGCGGTGCAGGCGTGTCCGGCTGCACCTCGGGCTTGCGCCGGCGATGGCCATGCACATGCAAGGCGTCAATTTCCGCCTGCCTGGACCGGAGGTAGGATGCGCGCGAGGCCGCATAAGGATCCGGCGAATCGCGGAACGACTGCAGCTTGTCGGCGAATTCAACCCGGTCGTCCAACGTGCCGATGATGGTCGCAGGCAATGTATACCAGACGCGGTTGAACGGCTTTCCGACGGTCGAGGGTAGCAAGAGCTTGTCCACGGAAAGGCCGACAAGGTCACGCACCGTCGTCGGACCGACGAGCGGAAGGAAAAGAAAGGGTCCCGACTTTACGCCATAGAAGCCCAGCGTGTTGGCGAAACTGTTGCGCCTTTTAGGAAGCTTGAAGGGCGCCTTCTTCGCCACGTCAACCACGCCCGCAACGCCAAGTGTAGAGTTGACTCCAAAGCGCCCGACCGTCTCGAACGCTTTCCCGATCTTGTGCTGCAAAAGATAGTTTACGAAGACGATCGGCTCGTTCAGATTGTTGAAGAAATGACGCAAGCCTGCGCGGAAAAACGATGGGAGTATCTTGGAATAAGCCTTGGCTGCGGGTGCGACGATCACCTTGTCGGCCGTCTGCACGACGGCATATGTCTTCAGGTTTATTTCCTGAAGAGGATCCTCGCGGGGCGGACGTGGCCTGGCGCTAACGACGATCTCATCATCTTGCGCAGTTTCCGGTTGGGCTTGCTCGGTCGGGCCGCTGGCAGCCTGAGGAACGGGCGGGGTAGCCTCGGGTGCAGGCGCAGTAGCCTGGACAGCCGGCGGTGTAGCCTGCGCAGCAGGCGGAGTCGGCGCAACCGTGTCCTGCCCCGGCGGGAATGTGGACTCGGCATCTGGCGCGGGCACTACAACGCTAACGATCGGCACCGCGATCAGCTCGTCAGGCGTGCCTGCCGCGTCCGCCGCCGCAGGGCCGCTCATCAGGAGCATCGCCGCCATCAAGGTAGAACCACCCATTATTTGGCATTCATGGCAGTGTGTCTCGCTGCGTTGGGCACGGATATGGGTACATCAGGACCGACATTCCGATCGTCCGGAGAGGTCAGAAGGACGGGTGTATGGCGGGCGCAAATCGTCCCTTATCAGCAAAGTTCGACGAGTGTCACCGCCAATTCATTTGCCTGAGGGCGCCGGGTGCGGGCCATCGCCGCGATCGCCCTGCGCACCCCCCCTGCACCGGCGAGCGAAACGCTGCTGCAAATCGCTTGCTGAACGGGCACCTGAACCCGTAGATTACGGATCAATGACGCTTGCCATCATCGACCTGTCACGAGACCGCCGGATAGAAGATCCGACAAACCTGTGGATCATACATCCGGCAGCGCGCCGCCTGCTGCCCTGGTTCCTCGATCGCGGGATCTCCGCCAATGCCGTTTCCCTGGCCGGCCTGGCCCTGGGAACGGCAGCGGCGCTCGCCTACGCCCAGTGGAAGATCTGGCCTTTTGCCCTTGCCGGTTTGCTGCTGTCCGTCGGCTGGCTGGTTGCCGATGGCTTGGACGGGATGATCGCGCGCGCCACGGGCACCGCCAGTCCGCTGGGGCGGGTACTGGACGGGCTGTGTGACCATGGCGTTTTCACCCTGATCTATGTTTCGCTGGCCTTGTCGATCGGCACATTGGAAGGCTGGGCATGGGCGGTTGCCGCTGGCGTTGCCCATATGGTCCAATCCAACCTGTACGAGAGCGAACGGGCCCGCTTCCACCGTCGTTGCAAGGCGATGGCGCTGATTGCCCTTCCAGCGCCCAGCCGCAATCCGCTCGTTCGCCTGTACGATTATGGCTGGGGAATGTTGGACCGCGTCGCCGCGCGGTTCGACGACGTGCTGCAGCATCACCCTGCTCCCACCGATCTTGCGGCGCGATATGGAGCCCTGGCCGCCAGGCCCATGCGGCTGATGAGCCTGTTGTCCGCCAATGTTCGGGTCTATGCGATTTTCTTTGCTTGCCTTTTCGGCAATCCACGCCTGTTCTGGTGGTTTGAGCTTGTCCCGCTGAACATCATCCTCATCTTCGGACTATTCCAGCATCGCATGGTCGAAAACAACCTCGGAACCGTGTCGATGAATCATTCTCTGACAAATCAAAGGAAGTAAAAACTAATGCCCGCCATTAACATCGCCATCGTAGGGGTGGGGAACTGTGCCAGCTCTCTCGTGCAGGGGCTTTCCTATTACCGCGAAGGTGCGAATGAGACCGTCGGTCTCATGCATTGGGACCTGGGCGGTTACAGGCCGAACGACATCAGCGTCGTCGCGGCGTGGGACATCGATCGACGCAAGGTCGGCAAGGATGTGTCAGAGGCCATTTTTGCGAAGCCCAATTGCACCGCCATCTTTTGCGAGACCGTGCCTCCCACGGGCACGAAGGTGCAGATGGGGCATATCCTCGACGGCGTAGCCGAACATATGGCGGACTATGGCGACGATCGGACCTTCCTGCTCTCGAGCGAGCGCGAAGCGTCCAAGGCGGAAGTGGTCGCCGCCCTGCGCGAGACCAAGACCGACGTGCTGATGAACTATCTGCCGGTAGGCTCGCAGGCCGCCAGCGAGTTCTACGCCGAATGCGCGCTCGAGGCGGGCGTTGCGTTCGTCAACAACATCCCCGTGTTCATCGCCAGTGACCCGGTGTGGGCGGAGCGTTTCACCAAGGCTGGCGTGCCGATTATCGGCGACGACATCAAGGCGCAGCTCGGTGCCACCATCGTTCATCGCGTGCTGACCGATCTGTTCGCCAAGCGGGGCGTCAAGCTGGAGCGGACCTATCAGCTCAACACCGGCGGCAACACCGACTTCCTGAACATGTCCAATCATCGCCGTCTCGCCTCCAAGAAGATCTCGAAGACCGAGGCGGTGCAGTCGGTCGCGGCCGAGCGTCTGGAAGACGAAAATGTGCATATCGGCCCGTCCGACTATGTGCCGTGGCAGAACGACAACAAGGTGTGCTTCCTGCGGATGGAAGGGACGATGTTCGGCGGCGTGCCGATGAACCTCGAGCTGCGCCTTTCCGTCGAGGACAGCCCCAACAGCGCCGGCGTCGCCATCGATATGATCCGCTGCGCCAAGCTGGCAAAGGATCGCGGTCTGGCGGGGCCGATCGATGCGGCATCGGCCTATTTCTGCAAGCACCCGCGGTTTCAGATGACCGATGATCTCGCGGCGCGCGCGGTCGACGAGTTCATTGCCGTTGCGGCGGAATGATCGACACCGGCATTGTTCTCGCGGCAGGCGAAGGCTCGCGCCTTCGCGACGTCGCCCCGCTCAAGCCGCTTTGCCTCGTTGACGGGCGGACCCTGCTTGCGCATGCCGTGTTCGGCATGGCGCAGGCGGGGCTCGCGCGAACGATCGTGGTCGTCGGCTATGAAGCGGAGACGCTCGAATCCTATGTTGCGGCGAACGACTGGCCGATCCCTGTCGAGACCGTGCGGGTAGAGGATCACCGGCATCCCAACGGCTCGTCGCTGCTCGCAGCAGAGCCGCTGCTGGGCGACGAGGAGGCGATCCTTGCGATGTGCGACCATCTGGTCGAACCGCAATTCTACCGGCGAATGGCCGGCACCACGACGGGCGGCGGTGCATCGCTCGGGATCGACCGGCGGATCGACAGCGACTGGATCGATCGTGACGACGTGACGTGCGTGCAGACCGAGGGCGACCGCCTGGTCGGCATCGGCAAGGGCCTCGCGTCCTATGACTGCTTCGATACGGGCGTCTTCACCGTCGGCAGGGGCCTCTTCGATGCACTCCGCGGGTTGGAAACGCCATCCCTCACCGAAGGGATGCGGCGCCTGGCTTCCGACCGGGCCGCGGTCGTCAAAGATTGCAGCGATCTTCAATGGATCGATGTGGACGATGAACGGGCGTGGCGCATTGCAGAAACCTGGCTGGCATCTCGTCGCCAAAGCGCCGTTCCACGCTAGGCGGACGGGCGAGCGGATGCGGTGGCGGTTCTGGGCGCGAAATGGCAGATCGTCGCACATGCCTGACGGGACGAGGGCTACGGCGCTAGCCAGTTCGGCCCCCGGTTTCAGCCTTTCCGCAGCTATCCCGTTCCCGCCGCTCAAGGCAGCGGCGGGAACTGCCTGACCCAGGCGCTCTGGCGCCGTTGCGCCCTCCCCCCGCCCGTCGTTTCTGAACGCGGCGTCCAGAGCTAGCGGAGCGCTGCTGCGACCTCGGTGATAAGGTTGCGCAGCCAGCGATGCGCCGGGTCATGGCGGTACCGGACATGCCAGGCCATTTCGACGGGGAAGGTCCCCAGGTCGACCGGCGCATCGAGCACCTTCAGCCGAGGATCGTGCGCCAGCCTGCGGCAGATCAGCGACGGCAGCGTCGCGCAATAATCGGTGACCGCGACCATCTCCGCCACCGCGAAGAAATTGGTGACCGAGATCGCCACGTCGCGCTTGAGCTGCTGCTGCGCCAGCGCCTGGAACAGCCCGGCGCGCATCCGCCCCGGCGGCACGATGTTGACGTGCTTCATGCCCTCGAACTGCTCCCGGGTGATGCTGTCCCCCACCTCGGGATGGCCGGCCCGCACCACGCAGGCCAGCCCCTCGTCCATCACATGCTGGACGACGAGATTGTCGGGCGGATCGATCACCCGGCCGAGCACCAGCGCCGTCGTGCCCGAGACGACGCCGGTCTCCACCAGATCGTTGCCATAGGGGGTCAGCCGCAGCTTGATGCCCGGCGCCACCTGCTGGAGCCGCGCCACCACCGCGGGCACCAGCACGAACTCGACATAGCCGTTGGGCGCGATGGTCAGCAGGCGTTCGGCGGTGGCGGGATCGAACTCCTGCTGGCCGAGCACCGCATCGTCGAGCCGGGCCAGCGCCTCGGCGATCGAAGGCGCCAATTCCAGCGCGATCGGGGTCGGCTGGATGCCGTAGCGCTCGCGGATGAACAGCTGGTCCTGCAGCATCAGCCTTAGCCTGGCGAGCGCGTTGGACAGTGCCGGCTGCGTCATCCCCATCCGGTCCGCGGCGCGGGTGACGCTGCGCTCTTCCATCAGCGCCACGAAGATCGGCAGCAGGTTCAGGTCGTAGCGCATGCAGTCATATCGCTGGCAGTATATCTGAAATCAAGAAGATAAACTTCTGGAATATGTCGGATGGGGCCATGTTGCACCTGCCGCAGCGGTTGCGGCGCACCGCATGAAAGGCTTCCACCATGACCAAGGGCACCATCCTCATCCTCGGCTCCAACGCGACGCAGATCGAGCTGCGCGGCGGCGGCAGCGCCACGATCGGCCAGTATCTGAACGAAACCGTGGTCCCCACGCTGGCGCTGATCGACGCCGGCTACGACGTCGTGCTCGCCACGCCCAACGGCACCAAGCCGATCATCGACGCGGTATCGGACACGGTCGACCATTTCGGCGGCGACCAGGCCGCCTATGATCGGGCCCGCGCCTTCTTCGCCGATTCGCCCGAGATGAACAGCGTGCAGACGCTGCGCGCGGTGATCGAGGGCGGGCTGGACCGGTTCGCCGGCGTGTTCGTGCCCGGCGGCCATGCCCCCGCGGTCGACCTGATGCAGGATCCCGATGCCGGCACCATCCTGCGCCACTTCCACCAGGCCAGAAAGCCGACGGCGCTGCTCTGCCACGGCCCGGTCGCCGTCCTGGCCGCGCTCCCCGAGGCCGCTGCCTATCGCGCGGCACTGGCCGCCGGCGACAGCGAGAAGGCCGCGGCGCTGGGGCAGGACTGGGTCTATGCCGGCTATGGCATGACCGTGTTCTCGGCGAGCGAAGAGAAGATCGCCGAGCAGCACCTGCTGGGCGGCGAGCTGCTGTTCGACATGGAACGCGCGCTGCGCACGGCGGGCGGCAACGTCTCGGTCACCGCAACCAACTTCGCGCCGAACGTGGTCGTGGACCGCGAGCTGATCACCGGGCAGAATCCCGCCTCGGACCACCAGCTCGCCGCCGCGCTGGTCGACGCGCTCGACCGCGCCCAGGGGTGAGCACCCGCATGACCGGTGGAGCACTGCGCCTGCGCTCCACCCCCCTTCCCCGACCGAAAAGGAACTCCATCATGTCCACCAACGTGAAAACCGTCGCGATCCTCACCGCCCATGCCGGCAAGGTGGCGGAACTCCGCCAGCTGCTCGATGCCATGCCCGCGCCCAGCCGCGCCGAGCCGGGCAACCTCCGCTACGATCTCTGGCAGGACCGCGACGACCCCGCCCGCTTCGTGCTCGACGAACTCTATGTCGATGCGGATGCCGTCACCGCCCACCGCGCGAGCCCACACTTCCAGGCCTATGCCGCGAAGATCGCCGACCTCGCCGAGCGGACCGCGATCCCGCTCACCCCCGTCGCCGTCGCCTGATCATCGGCATCGAACGCGCCGACGGCGCCAAGCGCTGAAGCAGGAATGCTCCGCGCCGTCGGCCCTCCCGGTCGGCGGCGCGGACGCGGCTTACCAGGGCACCTGCTGCTGCTCGAAATAGAAGCGGCCGGTCACTTCCGGTGCCGCCTGGGTGGCCAACCAGACGATGCCTCCCGCGGCCTGCTCGACGGTGCGATAGCCCGTATGATCGTTGAAGTCGGTCGCGGTATAGCCCGGGTCCGCCGCGTTCACCGCGATGCCGAAGGCGGCCAGTTCCTTGGCGAAGGCGAGCGTCACCGCGTTGAGCGCCGTCTTGGAGCTGTTGTACCCGAGGATGTTGACCGGGTGGTGCGGATTGGCCGGATCGGACAGCCAGCCGAGCGAGCCGAGCCCGCTGCTCACCATCACCACGCGGGCATCGTCCCCCGCCTTCAGCAGCGGCAGGAAGGCCTGGGTCATCCGGATCTGCGCGAAGACGTTGGTTTCGTAGACCGTCTTGATGTTGTCGAGCGGCTGCTCGCTGGGCAGGATGGGCTGCAGGCCGGGAATGCCGGCATTGTTGATCAGAATGTCGAGCTTGCCGTCTTCGGCCTCGACCCGCGCGACCGCGGATCGAACGCTCTCGTCGCTGGTCACGTCGAGATGCAGCAGGCGAACGTCGATGCCTTCCGCGGCAAGTTGCTCGGCCGCTTGACCGCCGCGATCGGCGTCGCGGCTGCCCAGCCAGATGCGCAGCCCCTGCCCACCCAGCTGGCGTGCGGTTTCGTAGCCGATGCTCTTGTTGGCACCGGTGATGAGAACGGTCCGGTCGGTCATGTCCTGCTCCTGCGCCGCGCCCGGTGGCGGTCTGCCGCCGGAGCCGCGCGGCTCGACCGGCAATATCGGCGTTCGCCAAGCTTTGATAAATGGCCCAGAACCGAATAGGCTGATCGCCATGCCGAACAATGCCGATGTGCCGAGCCTCGACAGCCTGCGGGTCTTCCTGTCCGTCGTCGACGCACGTGGCTTCCGGTCGGCGTCCAAGCAGCTCGGTCTCTCCCCCTCCACCGTCAGCGAAAAGATCGCCGATCTGGAGCAGCAGCTGGGCGTTCCCCTGCTCACCCGCACCACCCGCAGCGTCGTGCCGACCGAAGCGGGGCGCGCGCTGGCCACGCGCATGGCGCCGCTGCTGGCCGAGGCACGGGCTGCGCTGCAGGACGCCGCCAATTCGCAAGCCGAGGTTCGCGGGCTGCTCCGGCTGAACGTCACCGGCGCGGTGATGGTCGACATCCTCCCGCCGCTGCTCGATCGCTTCCTCATCCTGCACCCGCAAGTTCGCGTCGAGATCGTGGTGGAGGACCGGCTGGTCGACATCGTGGCGGCCGGGTGCGACGCGGGCATTCGCTATGGCGAGCATCTGGCGAAGGACATGATTGCCGTGCCGATCGGGCCGAAGCAGCAGGCGCTCGCCTATGCCGCCGCGCCGTCCTATCTGGCCCGTCGCCCCGCGCCGCAAGCGCCGCGGGACCTGATGGCGCATGACGCGATCCGCCTCCGCTTCTCGAGCGGCGCGCTGGTCGCCTGGGAGTTCGAGCGAGACCAGGAGTCGATCACGATCGACCCGCCCGGCAGGCTGATCATCGGGGTGGATGCGGCGCCGGCAGCCATCGCCGCGGCGTGCGCCGGGCATGGTGTGGTCGGAACCTTCGGGAACTGGCTCGCGCCCCATCTGGAGGACGGATCGCTGCTGCCCGTGCTGCCCCAATGGTGGCCGGTGTTCGAAGGGCCGCGATTATACTTCTCCAGCCGCTTCGTCCCCGCGCCGCTGCGGGCGTTTATCGACCTGATCGCTGCCGATCGACGAAAAGACGGGACGTGAACGGAAAGGGCGGCTTCAGTCGCGCCCGCTGAGCGAGTCCAGCGCCGAGCAGATGTGCGTGCGGAGCGCCTGGTCACGGGTGATTTCCAGCATGGCGCTGAGGCTGGAGCGGGCGCCGCCAATCTCTCCCGCCCGCAGCAGCAGGCGGGCGCGTTCCCACCAGCCTTGCCCGTGATCCGGCGCGATCACGGTCATCCGCTCGTACAGCGTCAAGGCGCGTGCGGCGTCACCCGCGGCTTCCGCTCGGCTCGCCTGGTTCATCAGCAGCCGCACCAGGACCGAGCGGTTCGACATGGGCGTGACATGCTCGATCGTGGGCACCACCGCCGGTCCCAGCACCCCGCGCAGCAGCGTGGCAAGATCGTCCGCCGCGACGATGCGCCCATCGTTGAACGGATCGATCAGCACGGCTTGGGTCTCGGAGCCCAGCCGGGCGAGCACATGGCCGGGGGTGTTCAGCGCATCCACGCGCCAGCCGAGCCGCCGGGCAGCGGCGACATACAGAATGGTGAGGCTCACCGGCAGCCCGCGCCTGCGATCGATGACGCGGATGAGGTCGGCATTGGCGGGGTCGTCATAGCGGGACCGGTCACCGCTGAACCCGAAGGTCTGCGCCATCACCTCGGCCAGCACCTGCGCGCGCTCCTCGACGGTCTCCGCATCTCCGCCGACCGTCGCCAGCTGTTCGGTGAAGTCGTTGAGTTGACCGACATAGGGGCCGAGATCCACGTCGGGATGGTCGAGCGCTGCCAGTTGGAGCGCGGCCGCGTCGAGGTCGATCGCCTCGTCCTCCATCAGGCCGAGCTGGAGGATCGCGTCGGTGGGTGCGGAGGTGGCCAAGATCAAATCTTCCTTCTGCCTTCAGCGGCGCCGACGTCGCCGATCAGCGGGCGAGCGGCGACTGCGCATAGTCGCGCAGGAGGTGCGCCACGTCGTCATACAGCGCCACCGCGCCCGCATCGGTCAGCGCCTCGTCGGCAAAGCCGCCCGAGCGTACGCCGATGGCGGCGATCCCGCACTTGCGGGCCGCCTCGATGTCATAGGGTGTGTCCCCCACGACCATCACCTCGTCCGGCGCGAGCGGCGCGACCTTTTCGAGCGCGGTCGCGAAGATGTCCGGGGCGGGTTTGGTACGCTCGACATCGTCGGCGCTGGTCGTCTCGGAGACGATCTCCTGCGCATCGAGCAGATCGATATAATGGTCGAGTTCTTGCTTCGAAGCCGACGAGGCAAGCACCACGCGCAGACCGTCCGCTTGCACGCGCGCAAGGATCGCGCGCCCATCGGCAAACGGCTGGACCCTGTCGAGAAACTTGGCCTTGAAGATCTCCCCATGCGTCTCGCCGAGCTTTTCCTGGGCATCCGCATCGATGCCCGGCAGCAGCGTCGGGACCAGCATGTCTGTTCCCTTGCCGATCTGATCGTGGATCGTGCCCGCATCGAAGCTTTTGCCGATCGTCGCGAATGCCTCCTGCCAGGCGGTCACGTGGAAGGCGTTGCTGTCGACGAGCGTACCGTCGATGTCGAACAGAACGGCTTTGATCGGCATGCGTCACCTCGGCGCCAGGAGAACAGGGTCGGCGATCCGGTGATCGCGGTGGGTAGACGAACCGAGCGCATCGCCTCCCCCAAGGTTCCACCTGGGCCGCGCCGGAGGGTGGCGGCACAAGCTGGTACGGACTGCCAGCGCCGCATCCGCCGGTCGTGCAGCAACGGACAACATGGAGCGGCCGCCCCTTCCATCGCCTGCCCCTGAAGACCGGGAAGTCCGCAGCGGCAAGCCTAGGCGAGGTTCACCCTGCGCAATCTTCCGGCGAGTAGCGAAAGCGGAAACCGCTGATTTCTGCGGTTGTCTAGCGGGCTTAGCGGGTTTGAGAGGCCCAGAAACGGCGCAGGTGGCGGAGCGGGAGGAAGCCTGAGGCCGATCTCAAAGCATTGAATTTAAAGTTGAATGTGCAAGGGCGCGCAAGGGGCCCCCACATTTTTCCCCACACTTTTGCTGAGATCGCCAGATACAATCTGACACGACTGCCGACCGCTACTCGCCCAATCCCAGTCATCCCGAACCCGTCCGGTAAAACCTGAAGGCCGCCGTTCGCTGATGCGACGGGGCATGGCTGAGTTTGGGACATTGCAGTCATTCCCAGGCCGGCGTCGAAATGGCGGCTTTCAGCCAAACATCGGACGTTTTGAGAGACTGCACATAGCTGCAGGGGACGGGCAACGCTGGCCGATAGGCGACTGTTCCTTGAGGATGAAGCTGCGGGGATAGCTGACACCCACTCGACGACGGCTGCACCAGTCGGCACATCCAAGACATCCATCGGCAAAATTTCGCTCACTAGGAGCAGACTGTCAGTTAATGAGACAGAATTCTTGAGGTCTGGCTCGTAACGGGATGTTCGGTTGCCTATGTATAATTCCGACATGCTGGTCATTCGAAATAGGATCACTGCAGCGAGCTTCGACCTCTTCCAGATGGAAAAGCGCTTCCCGTCAAAGCGATTACATCTAGCCAGAGTCTTATGAGAGCGTCAGGAAGGGTAGGAATGGCAGCTGACCTCACATCCTATCAGCAGCGGGTCGAGGAGTGGCTCGAAGCATGCTTCCCTCCATCAGTGCGATCGGATCGGGCGGAACGTACACATCGTTTTCTGGAAGAAGCCTTGGAACTCGCCCAGGCGAATGGCTGCAGCCATGACGATGCGGTCGCGCTGGTCCATTACGTCTTCGGTCGTCAGAAGGGAGAGCCTACACAGGAAGTCGGAGGCGTGATGGTTACGCTAGCCAGCCTTTGCAGCGCCACGGGAATCCATATGGGCGAAGCCGGCGATGTCGAGCTGGCACGCAATTGGGATCGTATCGACGCGATCCGCGCCAAGCAGCAGGCAAAACCTCACGGATCGCCGCTGCCGCAATGAAAGGTGCCGCCGTCGACCTCTCGCTTGCCGGGGGCAAGCCGGTAGATTTGCCTGATCGCCGATCTGGGGCTCAGCCTTGATCACGATTTCCTTTAAGGATGAGCCACTGCACGACACGTGCGTCGATCTTAGCCGAGCGGAAGCCGCGTACGGTAGTTTGCACGCGGCTGCGTTGGTGACGTTCATATCGGATGCCCGTGCCTTCGAGAATGTGCAGGAGCTGATCGACTTCCCCGGCCACGAAATAAAAATTTTGGAGGACGATTCACTTTCCGTCGCGATTGGTTCAGGGTATTGCGCGGCGCTTGTCGTGGTCGCCAAGCGTTTCGATCGCGACGCAATGGGCCGTGTGATTTGGTCGAGCGTGACGAGGTTAAAGCTAGTGACAATGTCGAGGGTGCCTTGAAGCAAGGACAGGAATTCACTCCTGACTGGTTCTCAAAGCCTGGCGACTCGTTGCGCGCACTGATGCTTCGACAAAACCTTTCCGCCCTTGAAGTTGCCAGCCATCTGGTCGGCGGGATGATCACGCTGCGCGGCCTTCTCGATGGATCCAGCGCGGTCGATAGAGAGCATGCTACCGCACTCGCTGGGGCGGTCGGCGGCACCATGTCATTCTGGCTCAAGCGGCAAGAGCAGTACGAATCAGCGCTGGAACGAGCCGTTGATCGCGCCACGGCAGTGGAAGCCGACGATTGGCTCCTTCTTCCCGTCCCCGGCGAAAAGCCCAGAGGTCGTCTGACATCTGAAAAGCGCCGAGACGAAGTGCGTCGGCGCCTGCGATTCTTCAACGTCGGCACCATGGATGCGTGGCAGGCCCGTTACGGGAAGATCTGCACCAGCACGCTGTTCCGCACGTCTGCGGCTTTTGATTCGGCCGATGGCGCTGTGCTCATGTGGCTGCGCGATGGCGAATTGAGTTCTGATCTCGTATCCACTAAGCCGTGGAATGCTGGCAACTTGCAGGATCGTCTTGATACGATCCGCAAGCTCTCAAAGCTGAAGCGCCCCGAAGCGTTCTTGCCCAAGCTCAAGGAGTTGTGCGGCGAAGCTGGCGTGGCTGTCGTCGCGAAGAAAGCGCCGTCAGGATGTCGGGCTTCCGGCGCAAGTCGATTTGTTGCCCCTGACAAGGCGATGATCCTACTCAGCTTCCGCGGCCGTTCCGATGATACGTTCTGGTTCACGGTGTTCCACGAGATCGGCCATCTAATTCTGCACGGCGCCAAGACGTTCGTCGATTCGGAAATGGGCAATAACGACGTGGACGAGAGCGAACGCGAAGCAAATGAGTTCGCGTCTGACCTCATCGTGCCTCCGGCGCGTAAGGAAGAATTTCGGGAGCTGCCGGCCGAAAAGTACGATGTCACGCGTTTTAGCGTGTCAATTGGTGTATCACCTGGACTGACCGTTGGTCAGATGCAGCACCGCGCTATGATCAAACCCGATCAGCTCAATTATCTGAAGCGCCGCTGGCAATGGGACGAACTGGCAGAGGTGATGGACTGAGCCTCCCTTAGGATGTCTCAGCCCAAGTAGTGCACAAAACTTCTCGGGCTCTTTTGCCAGTTACACAGCGCGTCTTCCATGACCGCCATCCCGACCTTCAATCGGACGTCCAGTACGTCCAGCACCTGCTGTACTGCCTGATGACGAGTACCGCTGGTTCGCGACCCGTCGATGAGGAGGCGCGCGCCATTTCCCGGACCGGTCGCGCCCTGGATATATGCTGAGCCCGCTTTGATCGGCGCAAGCCCGTAACGGCCGATCAGCGAGAGGTAGTCGAACTTTGCCAGGCGGCCGAACGAATTAATCGCGAGGCGCTGGTACAGATAGTCGAAGATGGTGTGCGGGTTGTTGCCTGCGGCAACGACAGCCTCCGCGAAGAAGGCCGCATGTCCTGCCGGCCCGATCCATGCCAGATAGTCTGAAACAGCACGTTGCATCGGCCGTTTCGCCGTCGGACGCAGGCTCTCGTACTTGCGGTGATTCCCGAAGTTGCCGCCGACGTTCATCCAGTTGGCAGTGAGCCAGTCGTTGAAGGCGGTGGGATTGGCGGAGACGGTTGGCCAGTCCCAGATACCTGCACCAAGCTGACCGTAGACGTCCTGAAGGCGACGCCATCGGGAGTCGGGCCGGCGGGCAAAGTGCGTCATCAGGAAGATGAGCCAGCCGGCCTCATCAACATTGCCTTGCTGCATGTGAAAGGCGACCGCCCGTTCGGCATCGAAGGAGGCGTGGTTTGGATCGGCCCGATTTGCTGCAATCCCGCCGCGCTGGACCATCCGATAGTAATCCTCACGCCGCAGGCTGGCGATGAACTGATAGGCCAGCGTTTCTATAGTCTTGTCGTCCGGCAGACCCTTAAGTCCTTGGGCAGCTTTGGCAGCTTTGAGTTCAGCGACGAGGCGTTGATGTTCTGCATTCCGTGACGGCCACATTGGTAATTCGATCCTCAGGCTGCTTGGGGCTCGCCGGCGTCGGGCGCGCGGCTCTTAAGATGAAGTCGGCCATCCAGATATGGGCCATAGGAATTGCAGGCGAGTTCAGCCTTCAGCTCTTTCAAACGATTGGGATAGTCGGCTACCCATTCCCGCGCCCAAAAAGCCTGGAGTAGACGAACGATATCCGCCCAGTACGGGTCGTCGATCTCGTCTGCTGCCATGAGATTTTCACCAGCCCGCAGCCGACGCTCGATATCTAGGAAGCGAGCGACCATGTCGAACGGATTGCCCGCTGGCATCGGCGGCATTTCGCGGGTCTGCTGGAAGCCCTCAACGACGTAGGCGTTCATGTCATCCAGCTTGTCTTCGTAAACATGCATGCTGCCGACATACTGGTGGTATTCACCCATCTCGACGCCCAGCCGCCTCGCCATCATCTCCTGCAACATGGTGAAGCAAAACACGTCGTGGGGCAGGCCAAAAAAGGCATCGTTCGAGCGCAGTGTGGCGGACATATGCAAGTGGTTATCACGCAGGTGGAACTGCATTGTGGTCGTGCAGGGGATTTCCTTATGCCGTGTGGTGATGTCCTCGGCGTTGAACAGTTGGATTACTGCTCGCCGGGATCCGGGCTTGTCGGTCAGCAGCTTGTGGATGCTGTCGAACTGGTTAATGCCTTCACGCAGAGAGAGAAGCCGGGGGCCGTAAGCGCCCTCCAAGATCCCATCGACAGCATCTTTGGCATAACGACTAACATATGGCTCGATGAATTCGAGAGTGTCGGAGCCAGAAAGGTACCAGAGCAATTCGCCCAATGCGCTGAAAGGCTTTCCCCGATTCTCGGAGATGCTAATCCGCGCGCGCGGTTTGGTAATATGGAGAGTTACGCTAAGCAATTCACGGGTATCACCTCTCGTACCCGTGTGCTTTTGGCCATCCCTCGCCAGCGTACTGTAAAGTTTATGCAAGACTGCATCAAGACTGTCGCCAGTGAATCGCATGATCGATCGTCAGCAAAGCCGACGCTCCAAGCCGTTATACGTCATGCATTTTTCAGCGAACGAAGATCTACGTCAACAGGATATTTAGCCATCACTAACGATAGGTCTCCCTCCTTATGTCGGTCCGAAAGCCGCGCTTCGCCTCCCCAAAATGTCGGCAACTTTCTCAGCTGTCGCCACCTATAGCGGACGGCCTGGGATGTCTCAGCCTCGAGCATATGCAGAAAGTCCGCTCGGCGTTGGGCTGATTTCTCAGTTGAGCGGCTTGGATGGGGGGGGGGCGTTGCGACCGGGCAGGGTGCTGTCCGCTGGTTGGCGGGTTTTGGCAAAAGCCGACATCCCCGCACCTCCCGACGAATCGCGTATGTTGGTCGACTGCCGCCGCAAGCGGGATCGACGTGTCTTGGGACAAAGCCGTCATTTCCCAGCCCACTGGTTTAACGACAGCTCTTGTCGGAAACGGACGTTCAGCGTTGGCCCGAGTGGCGTCCTACCAAGACCGCAGCCGAGCCGATTGCGCTTCGGGGTCGTAAATATCAGCCTCGACGCTCAGCATGTCACCACGAAGGCGATGGAGCCCGCGTCCGGCGTCGGTCCTCTGCCGCGCGATGTGGTCGGATAACACCTCGTCCGCGACCTCGGTGCATGCTGGTCGTCGGGCTGGGTCAACTCGACGAGCCCGACCGCGGGCGTCACCGCCAGTCCCGGGTGTCTACGGCAGCTCCGCGAACTGCAGGCTTTCACGCTCGGTCCAGATCGACAGGCTTTGTCCGCCCGCAGAGTTCCAGCGCTTCCTCAGCGAGCATTTCGTCGACTTCTTCGTATTCGACGGTGATGTGGCCGCGCACCTGCTAGACGACAAGTAAATCGATGGGACCGCACCGAGGAATGCGCTGAGCTCGCGTGCAACGGCCTCATCTGGCGACATTTTGCCGGATCCTCTGACGGCCAAACCGCATCGGAGTGATTCAAGATGGACAGGCGTGGCTGATCCGGGAATCATGTCCGGCTCAGGGGGTGGATCCATGGCCAACAAGAAGGGCGTCGTCCCGGTTCCAGCGGGCGCTAGCGACGTGCGGGCGTTCCTCGAAGCAAATCGCGATCGGTTCAAGTCCGATCTGCATGCCGTGCGCAAGCTAGTCGAAGAGCTCAGCCAGAACGAGCCGGGCCTTCGTTCGATCTACAAGATCTACAGCAGGGGCGACGTTCAGGGATTCGATGAGCTCAAGACGGCGCGCAAGGTGCGTCTGAAATTCAATGAGTTCAACGAGGGCCGCGGTTTGTCCGAGGCGTCGCTCTTCGATGTGCCTGACATCGTGGGGTTCACGATCGTAGTGCCTTATCCGAGCGGGATCTCCGCGGTGGCGGAGGCGCTCGACCGTGCGATTGACGCCAAGCGGCTGAAGCCGGTTTCGATGGGCAAGAGCGAAGACGTCGGGATCAGGACGAAGCACGGGCGCGCGCTCGGCTCCAAGGGGTATTATGCCTGCCATTACAATGTTCGCACGGTTGGCGCTGGCACCGCAAGGCCTGTCATCGAGATACAGATCAAAACGCTCCTGCACGACGCCTGGGGGGCGAAGACGCACGACCTCACCTACAAGCCTTCCGGTCGCATCGGTGAGGAACTGCTGACGAGTTTTGACCTGCTGGGCTCGAATCTCGCAAACCTCGATCAGCAGAGCGACGCGTTGCGCACCAGCATAGTCCGCTCGTCGGAGGTGAGGGAGAGGAAGCGACGCGCCGTACAGGTCGCAGTGCTTGGAGAGATCGCAGTGTCCACCGTCCAGATAGTGCCCGACACCGCTCTGAGAGCGGCTTTAGAAGGCATCCAGACGCGCGTGATGGCGATGAACGAGGACACGCGGCCGGAAATCAGCGAACAAGCCTCCCGCGACCTTCTAGGCATCTTCGACGACGGTGGGGGCGCGCCGGGATCCAGTCTGGCCGCCTCTACCCTCCTCTGCCTGCTCGCCGCCGTCACTAGGCGCTCGGTCTTCTTCGAGCAGGCGCAGGATACGCTTGATATTCGCGAGAGCGCCGCGACGGATCAGATCGAGAAGCTGCAGATCAAGCTCAACGGCATGCTGGCGCCTTTCGCAGGCGGCGACACGGCTGAGGCGATTGAGTTCGGCGAGGTGATGGAGGCGGAAATCGCCGCCATCGACGCGGGAGACGCCAAGTTGAGCGATCCGGGGAAGTTCGAGCGCATGCGGCTGAGCGTGTATTCCAACCTCGCCTACTTCCACGCGGAAATCATCGGATCCCACGAGGGCGACAAGCGCGGGTCGGCGAAGTGCGCAAAGGACTACCTAACACGGTCGCTGGCGCTCTACGCAGCGGTCGGGCTGCCAGCGAAGGGCTTGGACTCCGACGACAAAGATATCGTCGATGCGATCTCAGGTGCCGCGCCGGGTGTCGCGGAGGAGGTGTTCTTCGCGCTCGACAACGAGGCTTATGTCCGCATTCAGAGTGCGGAGACCGAAGAGGAGCTCAGGGCCGTCCGGAAACGCCTTGAGTTCCTCCACGGGCTCACGCCACCAGCTGCGGCGGACCTCGCCCGGCTAGCGATCGATTATCACGATTACTGCGCGCGGGTGCGCTTAGGCGAGTTGGAGACCTTCTTGTCCCGCTGACCGTCTTGCCAGCCATATGGAAAGCGCATGATCATCTCCCTATCAAGAATCCCGAGTCGAGCCGGAGAATCCGGCGGATGGTATACCTATCCGTTCGGATGTCGGTGCCATGCCGCACTGCCTCGGCGCCGACCGGAGATTCAACAACACGTCTACAACTTGGGTGGAATCGCGTCCAGCGCAATAGCTGGCGAGAACGCGATTCTCAGGTCTGATGGGTCAGCGCGCAACTCGCCCGCCCTTGCCGCTCGTCCATTCTTGAACCTCGGACTCCCACCAGACGATGATGCCCCCGCCGAGGTCGTGGCTAGCGGGAAACATACTGCGCCGCACGCGGTCGTCGAACGTGCTACGCGGCATCGGCACGAGCTTCGGATTCCGGCCAGTCCGCCTGAGGTATGGTCGTAGGGTCGCAGGGCCTCGGTATTGTCCATTGCCCCTCCTTATAGAACCGCGGTTTCGCGAAGCCTAACCACCACCTCAGTTTTGATCCGCCTGCTTTTCTCCGCCGACCGCAGTGCGCGAAAAGGCAGTCTCGTCGATCAGCCAGCGGTCTTGCTGGACTCGCTCTTACGCAGAGCTGGCAGCTTGCTCAGGTCGTCCCCGATCTTCTGCCGAGCGTCGTGGAGGTCGACCTGCGCCTGCAAGTTCAGCCACATGTCAGCCGACGTATCGAGCACGCGCTCTAGCCTGAGCGCCATTTCCGGTGTGACCGCCCGGCGGCTGTTCAGCAGCTGATTCACGCTGTGGCGCGATACGCCGAGGGCTTCGGCGAGTTGATCCTGCGTGATGTCCATGTCGCCGAGCACGCGCTTGCGCAGCACGTCGCCAGGCTTCGGCGGCATGGTGTTGTCAGTATGGGCCATGGGCCTCCCTTACTCCAGACGGATGTTGATCGCCCCCAGTTCCTCCACGAACTCGAAGCGGAGCGCTCGGAAGGTGTCCACCGGGACGCGCCAAGTGCTCCCCTGCACGTGGGAGAGTTCGGGGAACATGAAGTCGAGATCGCGCGCCTGGGCACACGGGCGGAGCAGATCGATGATGAGTGCCAGCGCCGGGTCGGGCGCGAGCAGCTTGGGATCGGCTAAACGGGAAACCACTGAAACCTCCTGACTGAACCACTGCGAATGCAGGTGCGGGCGCATCGGGGCGCGCCGCAGCGTCAGGAGGAGGGCAACCGGTTCGAAGGTAGTAGGTGAGCACCGCGTCTCGGGTGGCGCACGGCGCCATCGCCGCGCGTGCGTGACGGTGGCGAAACCGGACGAGAACCCGCGATCGCAGTTCGCGACGGAACATCTGGACGATCGCCGTCGCGTCGAACTCGTCCCAGCGGCCGGCGACGAGATGATCGAGGTCGATGCGCTCGATCAGTCGCTCGAACACCCGCTCGCGCTTGCGGCTGGACATGACCAACTCGATCGCAAGACGCCGGTGGTGGCCGTCGAACGGCACGTGCCCAACGTCAGTCGAGATGAACAAGGGGTCGATGTCGAACTCGGCGTCGAGCAGGATGACCGGCTCGACCGGGCGATCGGCGAGGCGGGTTGAGTAGGACTTTAGGTAGTTGACTACGAACGAGCGCTTGGCGTCGCGCTCCAGTTCGACCAGTTCCGTCCAGACGTTCAGGTCGATCAACAACTTCGAGCCCGGCTCGGCCGGTTTCTCGATCTCGGAGGCGAAGTCTAGCCAATGCGAGCGAAGTTGCTTCAGCAGCCGGACGGAGCGCTGCGTCGAGCGAGGCGAATGCTGCTTGGTCGCCATCGCAAGGGCGACGGCGCTGTGGGTCTCGGCCCAGCTCAGGACCAGGGGCGTTCTGCCCTTTTGGCAGCGGAGCGAGACCGACATCCCGCCACCAATCTCGCAGTTCGAGGTAGCCTCCGCGTCGATGACAGACGCTTGAAGCGTTTTCAACAGAGCCGAACAAGTGGTTTCAGCGGCATCCTCGCGCGCCCGCGAAATGCTGTTCCAAGCCGGTCGGCGGCGAACCAATGCGCCGTCACCGCCCATCATTCCGATCGACGGAGCGCAACAGGCGCGCTCGATGGCGTGCGCGCTGGCGCTCGTCCACCCGTCTGTAGGAATTTCGTCCATGTGTTGGGATGTAGGTATCAGCCCTACATTTTCAAGGGAGTCCGTTTTTCCGTTTCAGATTAGCCCCAACTCCTTCCTCAGCGCGGCGACTTTCCGCTTCACCCATGGTTCGTTGGCGCGGATCATCTCGATCAGTGCGTCGGGGAAGCAGCGTCCTGGAAAGCGATTGCGTTGTCGAAGGTGCCGTTGAGCCAGCGGTCGTGCTCGGCGAGCATTCAATCACGCTCGTCTTCGCCTCGCGCATCCAGCACGGCCGCCAGATCCATCTCCTCTCCCCCGGCCCACCTCGCTCGTGGGTCCCGGCGGCAAATGCCGGGGGCGGGCGCACCTCACGCTCGTCTCGAAGCCGCCGCTCGATCTGCGGTTCGGTGCCGAGTTCGTGCGGACCAACATCGATGCGGAGCTTCAGCAATAACAGGCCGATGCGCCTTGGAAGGGGCGGCTGCAACGCCAGCGATGCGCCGTCTCATTGTGAGAGTCCATCACATCCGCCGGACACATCATCAGTGACCAAAACTTAATTCTTGAATACAACACTCTGCGATCATGACAACGACTAGCATTAGAGGCAAGCGTGATGGATTTGAACGACTTACTCAGTCGGCGCTTTGCCAGACGATGGATGTTTGGCTCGATCGGGTTGCTGCTGCTCCTGCTCCTTGCGACACGGTTTGCTGTGCTCCCACATATCTGGACGCCGCGTGAACCGCTCGGTCCGTTCAAAAGCACCTATCCCAACGCTATCCTTGCAGTGATCGACGCTGCGGTCGGCACGCTGCTGACGGTCGGCCTGACCGGGGCGTTCCTAGTCTTGCTAATCCCAAAGGAGGTCCGCGAGGCCAAGCTGGTGACTGTCCACCCCAAGGACCTTGCCGCCGAGCTGATCGCGTCCGTCAGCACGTCTCGAGAGTATTTCTTTCGTGGCCGCTCCGCGCGCTATTTTCGTTCGACTATCCTGCCCCTCATCGAGGCGGGATCGCGTACAGGTTCCGCAGCCCGTGTGATCTGGATGTTGCTTCCCGATCCGACAGATCATGCGTTGATGGAGAGCTACGCGCGCTTCCGCAACGCGTCTGCTTTTCGCGGCCGTCAAACGCAATGGACAGCATGGGATATTCAGATGGAGATACTGGCGGCTACAATCGCCGTTGCTGCCAAAGCGCGTAAGAACCCGTATCTCGAATTCCACCTTGGACTGGCTCGGTCCTTCTCCATTCTGCGTATCAACATGACTGATAACGCGGCGATCATGACCCGAGAGGACCCCAAGCTGCCGGCATTCAAGGCGATCCGCGGCACCGTGTTCTATGACAGCTACCGCGAAGACATACAGCAAAGCGTCCGTCAGGCTGGCGAAGTCGATCTATCCTTGGTTTGGCCACAGGACATTCCGGTCGACGACACTGCGGTCAGCGCCGCGATGGGCATGCTAGGACTTCCAAGCGTTACCGATCCCGTGAAGATCGCAGCAGTGACAAAGGCAGTAAACACTGTGGACAACCCCTATGCTTGAAGCGAGTGCGCTTGCAGAAATGGATCGTGCATTTCGTAATGATCCACGAATAATTCGTGATCTCGTGATCGCGCTTCAAGACAAAATTCAGGCATGTGAAGCCCGACAACATCCTTATGGCTTTACCGTAGTCACTCTCGGCATTATACCCGGGCGCCACCGCATCGTCTATCGATTGCACATCTGGCCAATTGGTTTTGCGCTTCCCGGCTCGGAAGATTTGATGATCCATGACCATGTCTATGACATCCAAAGCCACATCTTGGCCGGGCAGATAGTTCAGCATGAATATGTTGAGTCCGCGCTGGGTGCTGAATTCGCGAGCTATCGAGGACTATACGACGGGCCGCACAGCGTGCTTGAACGAAAGCCCGGAGCAGTGCGTGTCTTCGAGACAGCGGTCAGCACGTTCGTGACCGGTCATACCTACGCGCTGCCGGCGGGCGCGCTGCACATGGCCAAGGTCGATCCGAGCGTTTTCACGGCTACCATACTGCGTACCGACTACCGCGAGAGGGAGGGGGATCCGGTAATTCTCGCGCCGATCGATGCGCCGCCTAGCTTCCGGTTCGAACGCGATCTTGTCGGGGACGATGCGATTGCCGCTACGATCAGCGCGCTGTTTCGCGAGCTGACTTGCGCGCGTTCGATCTAGGCGGGCACCTACGCTAAAACGCCGCATCCGTTTCCGCCGCGACGCCGATGAAAGCCGCCGGTCAGCTGCCGGTCCAGAACCAGCTCTACGCGCATCAATCGATCTTCGCTTGGTGGATCTTGATGGAGCACTTTACCGGTGCACTGAGCTGCTCCGCACGTTTCCGGCATTCTGTAAGCACGTCCGCATTGTCTTTCGCGAGCTGAGCGGCGTCGGCTACGGTCCGCACCTGCTGCGGGTTGGCAATCTGCATTAGCCGCACGCCCGCGTCCCAAGGCGTCCGCCTGAGTATTGCTGCAGCCCGCTCCTCTGGCCGATGCCAACTCTCGGGCGCGAGCTGAGCGATAACCGTTGGAACAGCAGCGCCTGAAGCGAAACCCACCAATAGTGCCAAAGCCGCTGCCCCCGCGATCCACAGCTGCTGGGTCTCCGCGGAATGCGCCGATGCAACCATCCCCTTCAGCTCCTGCAGCGTGCCGGCAAGGGCATGACTGGCGCCGGTCCACGCCCGATGGTCGTCCGCTCGTCCCTGCGTGCCAGCCGCCTCAATCTGCTTGGCGACGTCCTGCGGCGTTAACGTCATCGCCGGGCGCTTGGCCAGGATGTTGATAGCACCGCACACCTTGTCGTAGCCGTCGCGGATCTTCTCCAGGTCCGGTCCATAGTCGCGCGCATGCAGTTCCTGCTGACGCGCGGCGAAGCCATCGATCGCAGCAGTCAACCCCGCGAGCTTGCGCGACATGTCGTTGAACGCCTGAACGGTTTGGTCCGCTTCGGCGGGAGGTTCTTGGCTACCCATGGCTACATTCCAATCCCAAGGCCCCGATCGCGATCGATCGAGAAGGTGAGCTGGCGAATGACCGAGCGCGTGCGGGCATCATCGCCGAGCGCCCGGCTGAGACCGCCATCGCGGCTACCCGGCGTCCATTCCGGCGACCACTGCCGGCCGAACAACTGACTACCCCTCCGGCTGAGTGCTGCACCCAGCGCCGGGTCTTTCTCCAGCCCCTTCGCCATCGATCGCATGGCGCTTTCGACACCAGCCCGCTTCTCTTCATTCTCCCACCCGCTCAGCTTGCCCCGACGCGCCTGAAGCTGCTGCCAAGCCTGGACAAACCGGTCGGCGCGCAGCTCGGGATTGGCGCGGACCTCGGCTTCGAGCTGCATCTGGCGAATGGCGTGGGCGGTCCGGCCATTGGCAGCCTCGCTAACAAGGCCCGGCGTCCGCTCGAACGCCATATCGAGATCGTGTGCGCCGTGGGGATGCAGGGCGTTGACCGTCTCGGCAGTGCGCGCAAGTGCCGCCTTCTGAACTTCGAGCGGCGCACGGCCCTGTCCTGTCATGCGACTGGCATCCTCCACGGCCCGTGCATAGCCTTCGACCGCCCGCTCCAGCTTCTGCGTAGCGGACACCTCCGACGCCGCCGCTGGCACCGATAGTTTGAGCCCGTCGAAGCGCAGTTTGGTCGGTGGTCGCTCGGGCTCGGGGACGGACAGCCGCAACCCGTCGAACATGCCGCGACGTGGTGCCGGTGCAGGTGCGCTGCGCTCGGGTTCGGCGAGCGGCTCTTTGGCAAGCGTATCGAGGATGCGCGACCGCTCGACGCCGCGCCGTGCGGCGAAGCGCTCGGCGGCAGTATCATAGTCGAGGACATTGTCCTTGGGCCGGTCGCGCGACAGCGTGCGGGCAAGCTTGCCCTGGTCGGCGAAGTCGTCCCGACCATAGTGGAGCTGCACGGCGTCGCGGTGCCGCGATAGCGCGACATAGGCAGCGTGCCGGTCGAGCCCCGGCGTCGCCAGCACGTGCACCCGGTCGACGGTGACGCCCTGCGCCTTGTGGATCGTGGCGGCATAGCCATGGGTGATGTCGCCATAGTCCTTGTGGTCGAAGCCGACCTGGCGGCCATCGTCGAGCCGCACGGCCATGCGGGCGTGGTCGACCTGTTCGATGGTGCCGAGACTACCATTCTTCACACCGAGGCTGCGTTCGTTGCGTAGGAACATGACCCTGTCGCCGGCACCGAACAAGCGTTCTCCACGGGTGGTTTCGACAGCAATATCAGCATCTAATGCCCCACTGCGTTTCATCGCATCCCGGACCAGCGCATTCAGTTCATCGCATTCTTGATTGGTGTGGGTCAGAATCATGCGCGAGGCCGCCGGATCAGCGATCCGCTCGCGGTCCCAGCGGACAATCAGCGCCGATCGCGCCTCGACTCGGGTCTCCGAGTCGACGACCATCCCGGCTTCGGCATAGGCCTCCAGCGCCTCGGCGGTGCGGCCGGTGGCAAGCTGGCGCGTCGCCAGCCGCTGCCAGTCGTCACGCTGCCGACGAATGTCGGTTATCTCTATCGCACCATGCCGCTCGGCCACCGACCGAAACGCCGCCCCCGCTTCGATCGCCTGCAACTGCTCGGGGTCGCCGAGCAGCACCACCTTGACGTGGCGCTTCTCGGCTTCGGCAATCACCCGCTCCATCTGGCGAGTGCCGATCATGCCGGCTTCGTCGATCACGAGGATCGACCTGTCGGTCAGCAGCTCGCGTCCCTGCCCCCATTGATGCTCGATGCTGGCGATGGTGCGCGACGCGATGCCCGAGCCGCTTTCGAGATTCTCGGCAGCAATGCCGGACAGCGCCAGCCCCTGCACCTGATAGCCGGCGCTCTCCCATGCTTCGCGCGCGACGCCGAGCATCGCCGATTTGCCGGTACCCGCATAGCCGACAACGACGCCCAGATCCTTGCTGCTGGTGACATGATCGAAGGCGCTGCGCTGTTCGCTCGACAGGACCAGCCCGCGCATTTCGGCGCGTGCCAGCGCGAGCTTGCGGTGCTGCTCGTCCATGCCGTGGCGACGACTGGCGTCGAGCTTCAAGGTCGAGCGCTCCAGCCGCGATTCGGTCTCGATCATGTCACGGCTGGTGAAGCGCTCTTCGCCGCGTCCATCCTTGCCGAGCTTCACCAGCTCGGGCGCAGCGCGCACCACCGCCATCACCTGGTCGAACTGCTCCTTCCCTTCGCTGTGGCGATGCACGAACATCGCCAGATCGCGGATGGTGAACGTCGCCTGGGTATGGGTGATCGCATCCAGCGCGAGCGCCGGACTGGCCAGCAGCTTTTCGCCATTGGCGCGCGCGATCTTGTGATGCTCTTCCAGCCGCTCGGACGTCAGACCCTGCTCGGCCATCCGCGCCGCCGCCGGGCCGATCTTGTGCTGCGGGTCGAGATCGATGCCCTGCGCTTCCAAGGAGCGATGATCGACACGCGCATCGATATCCAATTCGGCCAGCCGTGCATTGACGTGCCCAGCCCAGCGCTCGCGCCATTTCTCCAGAAGGTCGGTGCGGTTCCAGTCGCGGTTCTTCTTGCCGAAGCCATCGGCATCCACCTCGCGCAACGCAAGCATGACATGCGCATGCGGCTTGGCCTCGCCGTCCGCACCAATATCCCAGTGCACGTTGAGATCGGCAACCATGCCGCGGTTTACGAACTCGGCCTGGACGAACTCCCGCGCGAGCCGAATGCCCTCGGCCTGGTTCAGTTCGCGTGGGATCGCGAATTCGATCTCGCGGGCGAGCTGCGCGTCCTTGCGTAGCTCCGCGTCTTCGACCGCGTTCCACAGCTTCTCCCGATCGGCGAGATGCTCGGGCGCGCCGTCCGGGAGCAGCACTTCGGAATGGACGACGCCCGTCTTGTTCGAGAAGTCGTGATGCCGATCGAGCCGCTGGTCGTGCAGCCGCGAGGCGGAGCGATAGGCGGCAGCGGCAAGCGCCGACGATCCGCTGGCGCGGCTGATGATCTTGGCCGAGAAATGGTAGATCGGCATAGCGGCAATCAATTTACACCAAACAAGCGACGTCGGCACGACGTATAAGCGCGCCCTCAAAAGATTTCATCTTTTTCGCGACATGGTCATCCCAAGATGTTTCACGACATTTGCACTGATCGATACAGTTCCTAGATCATCGACCATCACCCATCAACTGCGGAGGTTTCGATGCGCAAACCGCGTGACTTTGATTCGGAGCTTAAGGCGCTCGACAGCAAGGCGCGACAGCTCAAACAAGCCAAGCTCCAGCAGTTCGGCGAACTGGTGGTCGCGACCGGTGCCGATGCGCTATCGGTCGAGCAACTGGCGGGCGCGCTGCTCGCCGCGGTCAGCGCGTCCGACATGATCACACGGGAGGACTGGCGCCAGCGTGGCGCGGCCTTCTTTCAGCGGCAGGGCAAAGCTCGCGGCGGCGCTCGTTCGCGTGCAGCATCGGCTGCGGCAGCTCACGGCAGCGCGGCACCGGCTGGAAGCGCAACAAGCGCGGAATGACACGCGGGACTGGATGGTGAAGCGCCGCGAGCGAACGCGTCAGCTGATCGAGCTAGGCGGACTGGTCGCGAAGGCCGGACTGGTCGAACTTACCGACGATGATCGCGCCGTGCTGCTGGGGCTGATGATCGAAGCCGCAGCGACCTTGCAGGGCGATGATCGCGAGCGTGCGCTGACGCTGTGGCGACGGCGCGGGCGGCGTACATTCGCCGACAGCGACGCCAAGCTATAACGGCGGCGAACAGAGATCGGCCCAGGTCGCGCCCACCAAATCCGCAAGCCGCTCGAGCGTGATCCGCACCGATGCAGTGCGCGATCCAGCGGCGGGATACACGCTGTCGAATTGGCGAAGCGAAATGTCGCAATAGATCGGCAGCGGCGCGGGCAATCCGAACGGGCAAACGCCGCCAACGGGATGGCCGGTCAGCTGCTCGACTTCCTCGGAGGAAAGCATGCGCGGACGACTGCCTAGCGCGTCCTTCACTTTGCGATTGTCGAGCCGGTAATCACCGGCTGCGACGACCAGCACCACCGCATCGCCGACGCGCAGCGAGAGCGTCTTGGCGATCTGCCCCGGCAGCACGCCAAGCGTGGCGGCAGCTTCGAGCACCGTGGCGGTGCTCGAAGCCTGTTCGATGATCGGAATGTCGGGTGCCCGCGCCTCAAGAAAGACGCGAACGGCCTCGATCCCCATCAGCCGTTGAGCTTGTCCTTCACGGCCTTGGCGGGCGTGAAGGCGAGCTTCTTCGACGCTGCAATCTGGATCGCCGCGCCGGTGGACGGATTGCGGCCCTCGCGTGCGGCGCTTTCCTTGACCTTGAACTTGCCGAAGCCGTTCAGCGACACTTCCTCGCCGGCCGCTGCTGCTTCGGTGATAGCGGCGAAAATGCCGTCGACCAGCTTGCGCGCATCGGCCTTGGTTAGGCCGTACGATTCGGAAACGCGGTCGGCGAGATCGGCATTGTTCATGGACGTGTTCTCCGTATGAAAAGGGGCGTGCCCTCTAGGTGCAGCATAGCAACCTGTCCAGCGACGGGCGCCATCATGCGGCAGCGGCACGCTCCAGCGCGGCAATGCGTTCTTCGCAGATCACCTGCACCGCCTGCCCCAGCACTTCGACGCGTTCGCCCAGCCACGCCAGTTCCTCGGCGCTGATCCGATAGTGCTTCGAATAGCGCGCCTTCACATAGGCTTCCTTGAGCTTCTCGAACCGCGAGCGGTCGACACGCTGGTCACGAGGCCAGGCGTCGATCAGGCGCGGATCGATGCGTTCGGCCTGCGTACGCAGAAAACCCAAATTGTGAACATGCGGGGTGTAAAAGGTGCAGACCAGCAGCACGCAGTGGTAGAGACGCTCCGTCGTCTGATGCAGGAGAAATGCCGCATCGTTCACCTCGCCTTGCGAAAGGTAGAAGTGGAAGCCTTTGAAGCCGCTTTGGGCCTTCTGAAGCCATTCCTGAAAATACTCCCGCGCCATCGCCAGTGCCTGCGGAGGCGTCTTCGGCTTGGGTTGGTGCAGTTCCGTGGGCTCGCTCTCGTACAGCGCGATGCCATCACGGGCGACGTCCATGAAGAAATAGCGGCCATGCGCCAGCCCATCGTTCACCTCCTGCAGGGTGTGCACAATGAAATTGACCGGCGTGCGCAGCGTCTTGGTGATCGCCAGTTCGCGGTTCAATCGGTCCTCGGCGGTGGCCCAGAACTCCACCCGATCGGTAAGCTTGTCGCTGTTGACGATCACCAGCAGGTCGAAGTCCGACTGATAGCCCTTCGCGGTGTGCGGCTCGTCGACCCAGCCGCCGCGCGCATAGCTGCCATACAGGATGACCTTGAGAATGCGCGCCTGCTTCTTCCAGTCCGAGGTGGCGATGGCGATCGCGTCGCCAAACTCCTCGAACAGGATCTGGACAACACGCTCCAGCTCGCGCTGCTTGGCTGGCGGCAGATGGTCGAGGCTGGTCCTCATGGATCGATCCTAACGCGCTGATGCTGCGGCGTACACCTCGCCCGGTTCCCGGGCGAGGTGAGGCCTCGGTCATGGTCATTTGCCCCGCAGGGCGCGGTCCAGCGCAATGATTACGCGGGTGATAGTCTCTTCCACCTCCGCTACCGTGCAGCCATGCCGCCTGGCCGCTTCAATGTAGTCCAAGTCGTCGAACCGCACCGATCCGAAGATTGCCCGGTCCCGCTCGGGTAGTGCCCGAAACGCACGGCGCATCCGCCGCAGGCGAAGCCAGCGCATCATTGCCCCGCCTCCTCGTCCGAGACGAACCCGAGCAGGTAATCGGCCGCCTTGCTGGCAGCACTCGCCGCACGGAAGATCGCCTTTTCGTCCTCGCGCAGCACCGCCAGCCAGCTGCCGACATAGTCGGCGTGCCGCACGGTCGGCCGGATCGCAAGCGACGCGCAGGTGAACGCGCTAGCCATCTCTGCAACCAGCTCCTCACGGGCGTAGGCGGCGCTGCCAAATGCCCCGGATTGGTCGCGGCCGAGCCGGGAGCCATGCCCAGTCCAGTGCCCAAGCTCGTGCAGCACGGTGCGATACCAGTTGATGCGGTTGTAGAAGGCCAGCTGCGGCGGCACCGCGACATAGTCGCCGGCCGGGCTGTAATAGGCCTCCCCTCCCCCGATCCGGATATCGGCGCCGCACGCTTCCATAAGCGCATGCGCAGCCGGGATCCGGTCGGCCTCGGTCACCGGCCCGGCATACTCCACCGCCGTGAGCCGCTCGGGCAGCCCCTCGCACTGGTCGACGTTGAACACGGTGAAGCGCTTGAGGAACGCCAGCTGCCGCGCCTCGCGGTCCTCGTCGCGCGCCCGCTCGGCCTCATCCTTCGGCGTGAAGCGATCCGCATAGCAGATCGTCGTCCCACGCTCGCCACGCCGCACGTTCCCGCCCGCCGCCAGCGCCTGCCGAAAGGTCAGCCAGCGCTGCGAGGCATAGCGTCCCTCGATCACCGCCGCCCA